>JADBKR010000008.1 GCA_014896295.1 Limnochordaceae bacterium | reverse complement strand
CGTACTTCGTTGGTTACGTATTGCTCGTTGAACATCGGAAACGAGCAGCTGCGAGACCGGAGCCACTCATGGCCGCGCCCACGGTTGAGCCGTCACCACCAGTGATGTGAGGGTCCCCGCCCTCCGCAAGCCGCCGGAGCGCACAGCCCGAGCTGGGGCCCAGGTAGCTCTTGTTCCACACGTCGCGTTCCGTCGCCCACCGTACGAGGGCAGCCGCCGCTGTCTCTGCCGAAACCCGCCGGTAACGGCAAAAACCCTCTACCAAGTACAGTGCCTGCTCCGTATCGTCCGTTACGGACCCCATGCGGAGATCTGGATGAATGGCCTTCCGGCCCGGTTGGCGCAGGCCAGTGATGGCACCGTACTCTTGGCGAATCTGCGTTGGGGTCAAGAACTCAGACGGCATGCCCAACGCGTCACCGATGGCCATCCATGCCACGGAACCGGCTATGCGACTCCGCAACGCGGTGCTGGTGCTCATCCGCGGCCCCGCCCCGCTTCCCTCTGCTCCGCAAGGATCTCTTGGTCGGCCAACAGCGACCAGGCAGTCAACCGGTCGGTAATCAGCCCGCTGACGTACTTTCCTTCGAGTGCCAGCCGGATCGCGGGGACCTTGTGGGGACCTCCGGCCACCCCCACCACCAAAGGGAGGCTCTTGAGCGTGTCCAACGGGATTCCGATGAAGCGGCGGCTTATGGAGAGGCGACAGGGCTGCCCCTCAACGTTGAAGAAGTGGGTACACACGTCACCCGCGGCTTTCTGCCTGAGAAGCTCAAGGAGTGTCGTCTCGTCGAACGTTCCCATCTCCAGGACGGGGGACTGGGGCACAGGAGGCCCGATGCCGACCAGGGCCAGGTCCAATTCGCTCCAGAGCTGCACGACCTGTTGCACCCGGCGCTGCTGGAGAATCGCCTCGGCGGCGGCCTCGGTGTCCGCGTATGCCGGGGCGTGCAGGTACAGAGCCGTGCCTCCGAAGGCCTCAGCCAGGCGGTACGCAAGGTCGTTCACCTGATAGCGCGGGTCGGCCTGTCCCACTCCGCCGAGAAGGGGGACAATGGTTACCTGCCGCCGTGGCACATCCGCCAGGCTGTTCACCATCTCGTACAGCGTCATACCCCAGCCAAGACCGATGAGCTGCCCGTCTTTGACAGTCGCTTGCAGGTACTGGGCTGCCACACGACCGATGGAGTGCCGGACATCTTCAGCGGGTTGCCCCGATGGGCGAGCCGGGACATCGGCGACCACGCAGCACTTCAAGCCGTACTTCCCCGCTAGGGCGTCGGCCAGCTCCTCGCAGGAACGCGGCATGGGCCGGTGCAGCCGGACCTCGACGATCCCGGACTCCCAGGCCTCTCGCACAAGCCGGGAAACCCGGGAGCGGGAGACACCGAGCACCCGGGCGATGTCCTCCTGGCTTCGCCGCTCCAGGTAATACATCCGGGCGGCCAGGTACAGACGGTCCAAGCGATTCAGGCGTTCGGACGGGAAGCTCACGTCTGTCGCCATTCGGGGCGTCCCTCCACGACTCGACGGATGGCGGCCTGTAGCACGCTCAGGCTGCGCGTGACAGGGGCTTCCGCGTCCGGGAGAAGGTACTTCCAGTGCAGCTCAACGACGCAATTCACCTCGCCGGAGGGCGGCGGGGCGAGCGCGCTGAGGAGCCGAGGCCAGTCCACCTCCCCGTCGCCTAAGGGCAGGTGCTTTTCCAAGGATGTAGCATCGCTCAGGTGGAGGTGATGGATGCCCGCCAGGCGCGCTGCGAACTGGTAAGGATCCTGGCCGGCTTCAATGGTCTCGGTCGGGTCGAGCATCGGGACCACCGCCGGGTGGGCGACTTCAGCCACGAACTGAAGAAGGCCCTCTGCGGTCCGTCCCACCGACCCGGGGCTGTTTTCAACCGCCACCCTCACACCGAGCTTGGCAGCCAGATCGCCGAACAAGCGCAGATTCTCCACAGACGTCTCGTAGAACAGTCGGTTATGCCCCTTGGGGTTCGGTGGCGGGTGCACGACCAGCGTGGTGGCCCCGACACGGCTTGCCAGCTCCGTAAGGCGCTGAAAGAGGAGCTTCGCGGTCTGGCGGGCCACAGGGTAAGGATTGATGACGTAACTGCCCAGGATGTGGGGGAAGTGGATGGACCCGACCTCCAGCCCCCGAAGAGACGGCACCTGTTCCAATAGCTCGACGCCGCACTCAGTCCAATCCTGGGGAGTCAGCTCGACCCGCCTCAGGCCTGTGGACAGGACGTGGCGAACGATCTCCACCAGCGGCCTGGGGTAGTACATGGCCGTGGCAAGGGCCACTCGGAACCGACCGAGACTCGCCTCTTCTCCCACTGCTGCGCGCACCCGCCTTCTGTCTATAGCACGCCCGGAGTCAAGATCTCCCTCGTGCAGCGCTGCCTCAGGTCGCTCAGATACCCATCTCTTCCCGAAGGCGCCGATCGGCCTCGCCCAGGGCTGCCTCGGGCGTGGCGACCCCGCGCTCCACCTTTTCCATGGCTTCTCGGAGGAAGTTGTCCATGGCGCCCATCTCCCAGAAGTGTTCGTACGTCTGCGCGTAAACGAGTTGTTCGTAGCCAGCACGGTATTGGGGATGTCGTCGGAAGAATTCCTGAAGCATCGGGAACGTGGCCACCGAGCTCCGGACGGGAACATAACCTGTCCCGATGGACCAACGCACCACATTCTCGGGCGTGAGTAGCCACCGGAGAAACGTCCAGGTCGCCCTTTCCTTCTCGGGCGTCGAGGGGAACAGCGCCAGGGCTGCGCCGCCAACTGTCACGCCGTAGCGACGGTTGGCCGGTAGAAAGGCGGTGTTCCAGTCGAAACGAACAGCCTCCATAACATCTCCCACGGCACCGGTGGTGCCGTACATGAAGACTGCTCGGCCGCTCTTGAACTGGTCCCGGGCTCGATTGTGCATCCAGACGGGCATCAGTCTCTCGTCGACGAGCCTCTTGACAAACCGCATCGCTTCCACGCCCTCGGGGCTATTGAAGGCCGGAGCGGTGGAATCGTCGTTCATGATCCGTCCGCCCGATTGCAGGATTAGGGCCTTCAGCGACCAGTCGGGATTGTCCATCACAACACCCCACCCGCCCGCGGGGGCGGCGCGTCGGGCAGCTTGCACCATTTCCTCCCACGTAGCGGGTGGCCGCTCTGGGTCCAGGCCGGCCTGTTTCAACAAGTCCTTGTTGTAGTAAAGGACTGGGGTACTGTTGTTGAACGGAAGCGAGGCTATCTTCCCACGGTACTTGTTGTAGTCCCAGAAGACCGGAAAGAAGTCGTCCATGTCGATCCCATTCGGCCCGGCCATGTATTGGAGGATCTTGTAGTTGCCGGCCCTGCCCGTGAAGAGGGGAGCCGCGGGAATCAGACCGCCTTCGGGCAGAGAGTTGGCCGCAAGAGCCGCAATGGTTTTGGTGGCCGTGTCGGCGTAGCTGCCCGTGAAGACGGCGTCCACCTGAATCTCCGGATGAGTCTTGTTGAACTCATCGACCATCTGTCGAAACAGCTCGCCCGCAGCCCCTCCGAGAGGATACCAAAAGGTTATCTTGGTTACGGCTGCTTGCACCGGTCCGACCGCCGTCAGTAGCGTGGCCACCCCGAAGATCGCCCAGACGAACCATCGACGCCAGATCGCAGCCCCGATCCACTGGTTGACTGAGCGCGGTGCTCCTGACCTCATTTCGATCCTCCTCACTTTGGTCTCCTGCTACTCCCTTCATCCTGCTTCATCCTTCTTGACGACCGACTACCCCTTGACGCCGCTCATGGTAACCCCCTCGACGAAATGACGCTGGAGCGCAATGAACACCAGGATCACCGGTACGATGACGATGACGCTCGCCGCCATCATGTAATGAAAGTCACTCTTCGTCTGCGAGATGAAATACCGTAGCCCGACGGGCAACGTACGCATATCCGTGGTGGTCGTGACGATGAGGGGCCAGACGTACTCGTTCCACGCCGCTAACCCGGTGAACAGCCCTGCCGTCACGAAGGCGGGGCGCGATAGGGGCACAAGAAACTGGGCCAGAAACCGCAGGCGGCTACAACCATCGATGGTCGCCGCATCCTCCAGTTCCTTCGGAATGGTCAGGAAGAACTGCCTCAAGAAGAAGATCACGAACGCGTTGGCGGCAAACGGCACGATGAGTCCGGGATAAGTGTTGACCCACCCCAGCCATTTGACGACGAGGAACAGGGGGAGCATGGTCACCTGGATGGGGATCATGAGTGTCCCGAGAAAGACGACGAACATCGCCTCCCTCCCCGGGAACTCCAGGCGCGCGAACGCGTAGGCCGAAAGCGCCCCGAAGACAAGCTGACTCGCTGTAATTAGGGAGGTAACCACGATGCTATTGAAATAGAACCGAGCAAAGGGCGCCATCCGCCAGGCGACGGCGAAGTTATTCCATTGAGGCTCGGCCGGAAGCCATCGTGGCGGGTAGACGTAGATCTCACTATAGGACTTGAGCGCCGTGAGCACCATCCACACGAACGGGGTGACCATGAGCAGACCAAGCGTGAAGAGTACGACGTGGAGCATTCCCTTGGGAAAGAAACCGGGCCGCCCCCCCCAGAGACGATGCCCGACCTCGGCAGCAGGGCTATTGCTCATTGGTAGTGCACCCGCCTCTCCAGGACCATGCGCTGGAAGACGGTGAGAAGGATCACGATACCAAACAGGACAACGGCCACCGCGCTGGCACGACCAAACCGGTACCGCTCGAACGCCTGGGTATACAGGTAAAAGACAATAACCGAGGTCGCCTTCAGCGGCCCCCCGTCAGGGGTCATCACGTGCACCTGGGTGAAGACCTTGAAGGAGTTGACCACGCTCATCACCAGCACGAAGTACGTGACAGGAGACAACAGCGGCAAGGTGATGCGCCGGAAGGCGTGAAAGCCGTCGGCGCCGTCGACGGCGGCAGCCTCGTAGTCCTCCTTGGGAATGTTTTGGAGCCCTGCCAGGAAGATGACGATGTCGTAGCCGAGCCCTTTCCAGACTGAGGTAAGGATCACCGCCGGCATGGACCACGCCGGGTCATCCAACCAGCCCAGGGGGCCAAGACCTGCCTTACCCAGCAGGTAGTTCGCGAGGCCAACCTCCGGCTCGTAGATCCAGAGCCAGATGGCTGCAACTGCAACCATGGGGGTTACCACCGGAGTAAAGAACAGGGCTCGGTAGAAGGTCGTGCCCCGAAGCTTCGCGTTGAGCATAAGGGCAATGGCCAGCGACAATGCCATGTCGAGCGGGATCTGGACCCCGACGAAGTACAGCGTGTTGAGGAGAACCTTGTGAAACTCTCCTGAGGTGGCGAGCTCGACGTAGTTTCGGAGCCCCACGAACTGATAGGCGGGAGATACCAGGTCCCACTCCGTGAGCGAGATGAAGACCACCATCGCGACCGGGACGAAGATGAAGACCATAAAGATCAGGCCTGCGGGGAGAATCGCTCCGTAGGCAAACAGCACGTCTCGCTTGCGACGAGCTGACCATGGCCGCCGAAGACCCCTTCGGTTGACGCCCTGCTGAAGCTGCCGCGGGCCCGCGACCCACGCGGAATCAGTCTGGGGCAACAGCGAAAGTGGCACGGGGCCTTTCGCCTCCCACTCATGTCGCAGAGATACGGACGGCCTACCAGCCATGGGGCGATGCACATTTGTGCTGCATGCAACTGTATGCTGCACCTTTGTGCTCACCGGACGCGTTCGACCTCGGCAAGCAAATTCCTGCCGCCTCGAGGAGGGGTTGGCGACCGTCAGGTCCGGCCAGCCTGGGAGTGGCGCCCGTGGTCGTCACGTCGTGGAGCTGCCGGGCACTCGCCCGCCTGAGGAAGCTGCTCGGCCCGTCGCCGGAGCACTCGTGGCTCTATGGAGAGTCGCACCCGCTGTACAGGGCAGAGGAGGAGAGGCGCCCGACCACTCTCACCATGTCTAGCTAGGGCAATGGGTCGATTACGAGGGGCCGGCCCAGACATGCCGAACCTGGTCTCGCCGAGGAGGGTTGGGTCGGCGCAATGTTCCTGCCGCAATTGTGGCTGCAGTCCCGAGAGCAGCTTGAGGGCACGCACGTCTCACAAGTGATAGCCATCGCCGGGGCGGGTAAGCTCCGTGACGAGAGCGACGCCTCAATGGTTCTTCCGGGCGATCGGCCTCTGGGCTCCCAAGGTGATCCCGTGGGTCCTCAAGCCGCCTTCTCCGTGGCTGCCACCCGAGGAGGTCGGCGTGATGATCGGGGACCAGAGGGTGACGGTGAAGCGACAGGAACTTCCCCGGCTCCGCCAGGAGTTGCAGGAGGCGATGGCTGCCGGGCGTGCCTCGCTGAGCTTCAACGGTCAGGAGATTCCGGCAACGGCCCAGGCGTACGAAGCGGTGTGCACCCTTGAGGAGGCCTCGCAACGGCCGATAGGGGAGATGCAGGAGAGATGCGCCCGCCAGCGCCTCGTCCTGATCATCGCGGACAACCTCGAGGACGTCACCTACGCCCCCACCCCGCGGCAGCACCGCGCCAGCGAGACCGACATCCAGGAGGTCTTGGCCTCCACCCTCAAGCCGCACCAGCGGGCCGGCTTCGAGTGGCTGCGGGCCCACTGGATCCGGGGCAGCCACGGGGCGCTACTGGCCGACGACATGGGGTTGGGCAAGACCCTTCAGGCGCTGGCGTTCCTGGCCTGGGTCAGGCAGGAGATGGAGTCCGGGTACGTGGAGCGAGCGCCCATGCTGGTCGTGGCTCCCACGGGCCTGCTCAAGAACTGGGAAGCAGAGCACGACCGACACCTGAAGCCGCCGGGGTTGGGGCTACTGCTGCGGGGTACGGGGCAGGCCTGCAGGAGATCCGACGCACCCGCAGCCTGCCAAGAGGGGCCGAGCTGGCTTCGGGCGGCGCGGTGCTAGACCGCGCCCGGCTGCAGGAGGCCGATTGGGTGCTCACCACGTACGAGACGCTGCGCGACTACCAGCACTCCTTCGGCGCGGTCCGGTGGGCGGTGGTCGTCTTCGACGAGGCGCAGAAGATCAAGACTCCGGGCACGCTCATGACGGAGGCGGCCAAGGCCGTGCAGGCGGAGTTTACCCTGGCCATGACCGGCACGCCGGTGGAAAACCGGCTGGCCGACCTCTGGTGCATCGTCGATACCGTTCAGCCTGCGTTGCTGGGAGACCTCAAGACCTTTAGCCGCACGTACGAACAGACCGAGGACGAGGCCGTGCTGCGGGAGCTCAAGCAAAAGGTGGACCACGACGAACCGGAGCCACCGCCTCGGCCCAAGGTGCTGCTGCGCCGCCTCAAGGGCGCTCACCTGAAGGGCCTGCCCCCGAAGCACGAGCACGTGCTCAAGGCCCCCATGCCTCCGGTCCAGGCCGAGCGGTATAAGAGGGCAGTCGGTCTCGCCCGGGGAGCCGGCGGCGACCGGGAGAGCATGCTTAAGACAATCCATCAGCTGCGGAGCCTATCGCTCCATCCGCTGCCGCCGGGCGAGGGGATGAGCGACGAGGAGTACATTGCCGCGTCCGCGAGGCTGGCCGAGGCCATCCGGGTGCTGGACGAGGTGGCGCGGGCCGGTGAGCGGGCGCTGGTGTACGTCGACTCGCTGGAGTTCCAGTCCATCTTGCGGGGCCTTCTGCAGCGCCGGTACGGCCTGGCGCAGCCTCCCCTGCTCATCAACGGCACAGTGGCGGGCGACCAGCGTAAGCGCCGGGTCGATGTGTTTCAGCAGGGCGACGGCTTCGACGTCATGATCCTCTCGCCGCGAGCCGGAGGGGTCGGGCTGACGCTCACGGCGGCCACCCACGTCATCCACCTGTCGCGCTGGTGGAACGCGGCGGTCGAAGATCAGTGCACCGATCGGGTCTACCGTATCGGGCAGGAGCGGCCGGTCCATATCTCCTTCCCGATGGCCATCCACCCGGTCTTCGGAGAGTACAGCTTCGACGTCCAGCTCGACAACCTCATCCGCCGAAAGCGCCAACTGAGCCACGCGCTGCTCTCCCCGGGCGATGCAACCGAGCAAGACCTACGCCAGCTCTTCGAAGCAACCGTGCATCAGCCGAAGGATCGCGGGACCGTAGGCCAAGTGGACGTGAAGAGGCTAACATGAAGGCACTCAGCCCCGTGCCACGCGTTAGGGCCTAGGTGAGACCCTCGGGCGCGACGCAGCGAACCTGAGCGTCTATTCCCTCGCCGCCGATAGGTTTCATCCCCGATCGCAAGGTGGTGCAAGTCGGACTCCGGCAGCAGACAGGCCAGCCAGACCAGGCCATCTCCCTCCGGGCACGTTCTGGGCTTCGCGTTGGTCACCCCATTGTAGCCGTTGCAGGCATCTCGGTCCATTCCCGGCCGTCGAGCACACGGCCTGCTCGCGTTCTTCTTACACCTCCCCACTGTTTGAAGAAGAACGGGACCCCGTTCCGCTCACAGAGATCGCGAAGGTCCCGAACCCACTGCACGTGGACAGGCCGGGCACCCGGACCAGACTCCCCTCCTACGATGACCCACCCGATTCCCGTTAGGTCAAGGTCCGTGATGGGCCCCAGGAGAGGCTCGATGGAAAGAAAGCGGACGGCGGCCGGGATGGTCCTTAAGAGGTCTGCTCGCCACACATAGCTCTGATTTTCTATGCTTACCCCCACCCACACGTTTTCGGGCCACGGAAGGGACGGCCCCAGCGCCGCCAGTCTTTCGGCTCGTTTGGTCAGCACTTGAAACGTATGGTGGGATGCCCGGCAGATCACCGAAAACACGCTTCGGATGAATGTTTCCGGTACTCGCTCATGGAAGAGGTCGCTCATGGAATTGACGAAGATGAGGCGGGGCCGCTTCCACTGCAAGGGAAGGTCGAGCAAATCCCAGTGCAGGGTGACCGTGAACCCGTTCTGGTAGCGGGGGTGCCCTGCTTTCTGCAGGCGCTCCGCAAAGCGGGCAGCGTAACAGTTCTTGCAGCCGGGACTCACTTTACTGCATCCCGTGACGGGGTTCCACGTCGCCTGAGTCCACTCGATCCTGGTCTGTGCCCCCACCGCCGCCCATACCTCCTTGACGCTTGCACAGTGTCGCTGTCGCTCAACGTCGACTTACCCTGCTT
Organism: Limnochordaceae bacterium; assembly: GCA_014896295.1. Classification (GTDB taxonomy): domain Bacteria; phylum Bacillota; class Limnochordia; order Limnochordales; family Geochordaceae; genus Carboxydichorda; species Carboxydichorda subterranea. The sequence continues at coordinate 763,653 of JADBKR010000008.1, read as the reverse complement.
CGACTGGTTGGCTTGCAGGGAAGAGAAAGGTCGGGTTTGCAGAGAAGTGGATTTCCTCGGCCGCCTCCAAAGCAACACTCCCTTCTCGCACCAGTTCCCTCAATACCGTGTTGAGGTGAGGCTCTCTGTACATCAAGTCAAGCAACCACTCCTTTAGCTCCCGGTGCGCGACCCGACGGCCTGCGAAATCGCGAAGCAAGGCTGCTCGCAAGGGACGCAGGTCGGGGCTAGCCCCCTTGAGCAGGATTTCTTGGCCGGGGACTCTAGACTCCCAGGCCGCAAAATGTCCGGCCGGAAAAGGGTCGACTTTCCAGAGCACGTCTTTCATAAGGCGGCGTCCAGCCGGGTGACTTGTTGCATGAAACAGCACATACTTGGTCGTGCCATTCTTTGCTCTCATTACGATGTACGATACCCAACGCGCCTTCAACTGAGCAGCGAACAAGCGGATCAGGAAGGTGCTTCTTTCGATGAAGTCATCCCGCGCCCTCGCCTCTCGCCACTCGGTGCACCCAAAAAGCTTGTCCAGACGCGTGGCGTGACCCCCGTCTCGCAGAGCTGCGAGCGTCACATACCGGAGCATGAAAGTCACGAGAACCTCGGCGTGAGGCTCCTCCAGGAGCCGATTCACTAGCTCCATCGACAGATCAAACCCAAACGGATCCAGGAAGAAGAACGCAGGAGGAAGGCGACGACGCTTGGCCTGCAAGCGGGCAAGGATGGGCCGCAGGTGGCCCTCGTAGTCACCGGTGAAGCGATGTATCGACACACTCGGGTGCAGCGACACTCCAGCGAGCTCAGCCTGCAGGGAGCGTGCGCTGGTCTCGTCCCTCTCGAAGAAGACGAAGACGAAGCGAGTGCGCTCGGTCATCCGGCTGAAAGCGCGATGGTTGAGTAAGCCGTGGAGCGCGACCAGAGGGGAACCTGGGTGCCGCGCCGGGTCGCTGTGACGCCCTCGCCCAGCGTGGCAGTCGACATAGAGCATGTATGGCGCTCCACCGAGGGACAGTTTCGGAAACCACCCCCCAAGGTATTCCCGGAGAATGACGTGCTTCGCATACTGGAGACCGTCGTACTCCCTCCAGTAGCGCTCGTCGGCATCCGGCACTGCCTCTTCTCCCCCATTCACAAGCCTGAGGCAATAGCAATGACACCACCTCGTCGGCGGCCCCGAACAGGCATTCGACAGGTTCGTGGCCATTCCTTCAGGGGTCTTGAGGTTTTGCTCACCCTAAAGCCGGCGGATCCGCCCCCTTGCTGACACGACAGGGCGCGGAGCTTGCACGTAGAGGTGCTCAGCCCGTCGAAGGCGAGCGCGCGTTCAGCCTGTCGCCGTCCTGACGACAACAGGGTGCGACCCCTGCGGTGGGCAACCCAGCCGACAGGAACAGCCGATATGCCCGCGATTCGTGATTCGCCGTGAATGGGATCCCGTGGATGCCGGGTTCACTGACGGTGCGCCGCGACCAGCTCGCGCAGGCGGAGCGCGTCGTAGGCGGCATGCCCGCCCACGTCGTTGTTGAAAAAGCAGAACACGTCCCGCCCCGCCTGGAGCCACTCCCGGATCGCCCGTGCGTCGGCTGCCAGCATCCGTTCGGGGTAGCTGTCGGCGTAAGGCGCGCCCGGCCCGTGGCGGCGGATATAGACCCAGTTCGCCGTCGGCTCCACCTTCCTGTCCCGGAACGGCCAGTCGGCCATGACGACCGCGGCATTGTGCTGCGCCAGCAGTTGCATCACCAGCGCCTCGAACCATGATTCGTCCCGAAACTCGAACGCGTGTCGAACCCTTCCCGCCAGCGGGTGCCGTCTCAGGAGCTCGAGAAAGGCCTCGAGCCTTCCGACGTTTACGGAAAACCGGGGCGGGAGCTGCCACACGATCGCTTCCAGGCGCCCGCCGAGCCTCGACGCCCGCTCGAGAAGCTGACCCAGGGGGTCTTCGCAACCGCTGAGGTGCTTGATGTGCGTGATGAAGAGGCTGCCCTTCAGCACGAACCGAAAGCTCTCCGGCACGCTTTCGGCCCACCGGGAAAACGCCTCGGCCGTGGGCAGCCGGTAGAACGTCACGTTGAGTTCGACGGCGGCGAAGTGTCTGGCGTAGAAGGCCAGCCAGCGAGAAGGGGGGAGGTCCGCCGGGTAGAAGCGGCCCCGCCAGTGGGGGTAGTTGAACCCCGAGGTGCCCAGCCACAGGCGGCCCGGCTGGCCCAGTGCTGTCGCGGGTTGGACTGGGCCCGTGGTCTGCGCCATTCGTTCCTCTCGTCCCGCACCGCCGGGTCGGTTCGGCCGCGCCGCCCGCGGCTCCTTCTGTCAGCCCGGCGAAAGCGGGCCGTGAGCGAACCAGGGCACGGAGGTCGCGGCGCACAGCCTCATCTCCAGGGCTGTGGCTGTCGGGCCGAACCGGGCGGGTGGGACCGTGCTGTTGCCAGCTACAAGGTGCTCATGGGTGGAAGCTCTGGCCAGGTATCACGGTTCACGCCTGGGCGCACCGTACAGGTAAAAACCGTGGTTCACCGATGCGTGTGCAGGCCCTTTCGGGCTATCGAAGCGGCGCTCGTGCCAGGCTTCACGCAGGGCTTCCAGCGCCATATGGAGACCGACCTTGTTCCGGTACTTGAAGAGGTCGGCCAGCGCCTTGGCAACGCCGTAGACCCGGACCGTGTGCCCGTCCACGGCATGCGTCTCGATCCACGCCGTGCCGCACCGCCCGGGCCGCGATGGCGAGGCTGCGATGCTCGGCAATCGGCTGGTCGGGCAGACGGTATAGCCCGCAGGCGGCGGGACATTCGAACAACTGTGCGTGATCCAGAAGGAGCAGCGGTCCTGACACCGGCAGACGCCGCCGGACCTCTGCCGGATGGGGCCGTCACCTCCGGCGGAGCTGGTCGATCATGATGGCGACGATGATGACCGCGCCGATCGCCGCCGGCTGCCAGTAGGCGGGGAAGCCCATCAGCACGAGGCCGTTGCGGATGACCTGCATGATGGCCGCGCCGATGAGCACCCCCAGGATGGTACCCTCGCCGCCCATCAGGCTGGTGCCCCCGATGACGGCCGCGGCGATCACGTCCAGCTCGTAGCCGAGCCCTGCCGTGGGCGCCGCCACCCCGAGCCGCGCCGTCATGAGGATGCCGCCGACGCCCGCCAGCAGACCGCTCAACGAGTAGACCAGGAGCTTGATCCGCCGGACGTTGACCCCGGCCAGCGCCGACGCCTGCTCGTTGCCTCCCACGGCGTAGATGCGGTAGCCCCAGACGGACCGGTTGAGGAAGAAGTGGGCCATGACGGCGAGCAGCAGCATGAAAATGACGGGAAGCGGCACCTTCCACGGCCCCACGGGGAGGTCGTATTGCCCGAGAAAGTTGAACGATGCCGGCAGGCCCCGCACGGGCCAGCCTCCGGTCAGCCCGTAGGCGAAGCCCCGCGCGATGCTCATGGTGCCCAGGGTCGCAATGAACGGAGCCAGCCGCCCCCACGAGATGAGCGCTCCGTTGACCGCCCCGACGAACAGCCCCGTCAGCAACCCCGCCACGACCGCCAGCGGCGTCGAGTGCCCCGCCGTGAGCATCATCGCAGAGGCCAGCCCTGCGACCGCCATGACCGAGCCCACCGACAGGTCGATCCCGGCGGTGATGATCACCAGCGCCTCGCCGAAGGCCGCGATGGCGATCCACGAAAAGGCCCGCAAGACGTTGAAGATGTTGGTACTGGTGAGAAACTGCGGCGCCCGGATGGCGAGCAGCGCCGACATCACCAGCAGGATCGCGAGGATGCCCACTTCCTGCATCCGGATGCCGGCCACCGCCCGCCGGGCCGGGGAAACGTCTTCGACCTTGGCCGTACGTTCCATCATGCCTCGCTACACCCTTCCGGCCGCCACCGCTCGATGTCCCGTGGCCATCCACATGATGCGCTCCTGGGTGGCCTCCGCCCGATCCAACAGGCCGGCCACCCGTCCCCGGTGCATGACCAGCACCCGATCGGACAGCGCCAGGATCTCCGGCAGTTCGGAGGAGACCATGATCACGCCAATCCCTCTCCTGGCCAGCGCCCTGATGAGCTCGTGCACCTCTGCCTTGGTGCCCACGTCGATGCCCCGGGTCGGTTCGTCCAGGATGAGCACTTTGGGCTCCTGGGCCAACCAGCGGGCCAGGACCACCTTCTGCTGGTTGCCCCCGGACAAGAACATGGTCTTCTGCGAAAGCCCCGAGGTCCGGATGCGCAGGCGCTGCACTTGCGTCTCTGCCATCCGGGCGAGCGCGCGCCGGTTGACCACGAAGCCCCTGGCGCGGCTCAACCGATCGAGGGAGGGTAACGCGATGTTTTCGAGCACCGGCAGCTTGAGGATGAGCCCCTGGTTCTGGCGATCCTCGGGCACGAGCATGATCCCGGCCCGGATGGCGTCGGCCGGAGAGCGGATGGCAAGGGGCCTGCCCTCCAGGCGGATCTCGCCGCCGGTCGGCCGGTCGGCGCCCGCCAGCAGCCGCACCATCTCGGTGCGCCCCGCTCCCATCAGGCCGGCCACCCCGAGGATCTCGCCGCCGCGGAGCGTAAAGCTCACGTTCTCGACGACGCCGGCGCGGCTCAGTGCCCGCACCTCGAGCAGAGGGGCGGATTTGGCCGGTTGCGGCGCTACGCCCGTGGCCTCGCCCACGGTACTGCGGCGACCGGCTCCGCGCTCTTCCACCTCCCGCCCCACCATCAGGCGTACCAGAGCCTCCACCGTGGCGTCCCTGGCCGCCATCTGCCCCACCCGGCGGCCGTCCCGCAACACCACGACCCGGTGGGCGATGGCCAGCACCTCTTCGAGCCGGTGGCTGACGAAGACCACGCCGATGCCCCTCGCCGCCAGCGCCCGGATCACGTCCATGAGGCGCCGCACGTCCTCCTGGCCCAAGGAGGCCGTCGGTTCGTCCATGACCACCAGCCTCGACTCGAAGGCAAGAGCCCTGGCGATCTCGACAAACTGGCGGTATGCCACGGACAGCCGGCCGACCACGGCCCCCGGGTCGAGCGGCACCCCCAAGCCGTCGAGCACCTCGCGGGCCCGCCGCCGCATGGATGCGGCATCGACCAGCCCGAGCCAGCCCGCCCACCCGCCGCGCCGCATCTCCCGCCCGAGGAAGACGTTGGCGCTCACGTCCCGGTTGGGCGCGAGGTTGAACTCCTGGTAGATGGTCGCGATGCCGAGCTGGCGCGCGTGGTTGGGATCCTGGATCTCCACGGGCCGGCCCGCCACGTAAATGCTTCCGGCGTCGCGGCGGTAAGCCCCGCTCAGGATCTTGAGCAGCGTCGACTTGCCGGCGCCGTTTTCGCCGACCAGCCCGACCACTTCGCCCGGCGCCACTTCGAAGTCCACGTCGTCGAGGGCCTTTACCCCGGGGAAGCTCTTCGAGATCCCCTTCATGAGCAGCCAGTAAGGCTGGCCCGTCTCGGAGGCTGCAGCGTGCATCCGGACCGACCCTTCAGGTGTCGTCGGGCTCGGCTTCGCACGCCGGGGGCGGCCGTACGCGCCGCCCCCGGCGTGTCATCGCACCTTACGCCAGGCGCTGCCCGAGCGTGCTGCCGCCCGGCTCAATATGGAGGCGGCAGAGGCTTGGTGAAGTCCTTCTTCTCCCACGCCTGGATCATGGCGTCGACGTTCTTGGCGGTCACGAGGTCCATGCCCGAGTCGACCCATTTGGGGAACTGCTTGCCGTGGACGACGCGGTCGTAGAGGATTTGAATGGAGTCGTATCCCCATCCCCAGTACTTCTGGCCCACCAGGCCGGCAAGGTAGCCGTCCTTCAAGAACTCGAGCTCCACCGGCAACGTGTCGAAGGCGACCGTCTTCATACCCTTCTTGGCCGCCGCCTCCCAGAGCGGCATCGAGCCACGCTCGGCGAAGAGCGGCCACAGCCCGACGAAGAACCAGCCCTTCAGGTCCGGGTACGCCTGCATGGTCTCCTCGACGACCTGTACGCCCAGGTTGATGTCGTCGTTGCAGTACACCGTGCGAACGATTTCGATGCCCGGGTACTTCTTGACTCCATCCTTGAATCCCCGGATGCGTTCCTCGAGGTTGAAGGCACCCGGCACGCCCGTCAGGAGGGCGACCTTCCCCTTCGTCCCCATGGCCCGGACCAGGAGGTCCGCCGCGGCCTTGCCGCCTTCGTAGTTGTTGACGCCCAGATAGGTGAAGCGCTTACTGTCGGGTGAGTCGCTGTCCCAGGTCATGACCGGGATGCCTGCGGCTACCGCCTTGTTGATGACGTCCGCCAGCGCCGTAGGGTCGTTCGCTGAAAGGGCGATGCCGTCCACTCCTCTGGCGATGACGTCCTCGATGACGCGGACCTGCTCCGCCGCGTCGGAGGCCACGGAGCCGACGTACAGCACCTCGACCTGATATGGCCCCTTGGCGGTCAACTCCTTCGCCTTGGCGAAGGCGCCGTCGCGCCCCAGCTCGAAGACCGGGTTGTTGAGCGCCTTGGGGATCCAGGCGAACGTCAACTTGCTGCCAGGGGGTTTGGCCGCCCCCAGGGCTACCGCCGACAACCCCACCACCAGCGCGGCGACGAGCAAAGCGACGACCAGTACGTTCCGTCTCATCGAAATGATCCCGCCTCCTTTCGTTTCCCTGCCATCGCAACCCCACGTCCCCGCGGGCTCGTATCGTACCCGCCATGCAACTTCGTTGCACGCGCCGACTTAGTCCGCCGTGAATCGGTTACGACGCGGAGCTCTCCATTCCTCCCGCCCGCACAGGGATGCGTGCACACGGGCTACAAAAACGGTATCAAGACGGAGCATGGAGCCAGGTGGCCGCCGGACGGGCGGCCGTGCATGCTCCGCTTTGTCCGGGCCTGCGGTGCCCGACTTTGTCGAGTTCTCCTACGAAGGATGGACTCACGCCCGTGACGCTGCAGGAGTTCTCCCGGGTACCGGGAAACAGGGGCCTCGAGCCCTCGCACCGAAAGCAGGGCCGTAGCAGGAGACCAGCGCAGCAGGAGCAGGAGCGGGAGGGGTTGCCGGAGTGGCGGCAGAGCAGGGTGGGGGTGCGCTCCGGGGGAAGGTCGCGCTGATCACCGGAGCGAGCCGCGGCATCGGGCGCTCGGTGGCGATACGCCTGGCCCGGGAGGGAGTGCATGCGGCCCTTTTCGCCAGGACGGAGCCGGACCTCCGGGCGGTGGCCGGGGCCGTGCAGGCCCAGGGGGCACGCGCCCTGGTGCTGCCCGGGGACGGGCGGCGGGTGGAGGACGTGCAGCGCGCCATCGCCGCCACCATCGAGACCCTGGGCGGGCTCGACATCCTGGTCATCAACGCCGGGGTGGGCAAGTACGGGCCGCTCGAGGCGTTCAGCCCGGACGACTACGACTGGATCATGGAGACCAACATGCGCTCCACCTTCTTGTTCGCCCGTTTCGCCGTGCCCCACCTGAAGCGCCAGGGGTCGGGCCACGTGATCATCGTGGCCTCGGTGGCGGGCAAGAAGGGGCTTCCCAACGAGGCGGTGTACTGCGCGAGCAAGCACGCGCAGGTCGGTTTCGCGCAGGCTCTCGACTACGAGCTGCGCCCGCACGGGGTCAAGGTCACCACCATCGCCCCCGGCGGGGTGCACACGCACTTCGCGTTCGGCACCGGGCGGACGCCCGGTGACCCCCAGCTCGAGGAGTACCTCGATCCCGAGGACGTGGCCGAGGCCGTCTACTTCGCCGTGGCCCAACCTCCCAAGTCGCGCATCATCGAGGTCGTGATGCGCCCCATGCGAGAGCCTTTGTGACATGAGGGAGCCCTGGTGAAGGTGGCCCGGATCGTCGTCTTCGGCCCCAACCTGGCCGTCGACCGGACCGTGGCCGTGGGGGACTTCCAGGCGGGAAGGGTCTTTCGCACGGACCAGACCCTCACGGTGGCGGGCGGCAAGGGGGCCAACGTCGCCCGGGCCGTGAAGGCGCTGGGCGGGGAGCCCCACCTGGTGGGCCTGGTCGCCGGGTGGACGGGCCGGTTCATCCGAGACGATCTCGAGCGGGAAGGGATCCCGGCCACCCTGGTCGAGGTGGACGGCCTGTCGCGCACCTGCACGCTCGTGGTGGACCCCCGAAACGGCGAGACGACCATCATCAACGAAGAGGGGCAGCTCCACGCCGATGCCCGGCGCGTCGAGGAGCTCGCGGCCGCCCTCGAGCGCTTGGCCGGCGAGGCCGACGTGGTCGTGTGCAGCGGCAGCCTGCCGCTCACGCTGCCCCGGGACTTTTACGCCCGGGTGCTGCAAGCGGCCCGGCGGGCGGGCGCCCGGACCCTCCTCGACTCGAGCAAGGAACCTTTGCTCCTGGGCTTGCGGGCACGCCCCCACCTCATCAAGCCCAACCGCCAGGAACTCTTCGAACTGGCCGCGCAGCTGGGCGAACAAGGCATCCTGCCGGCAGGCGAGCGGCCGGTCACCCAGTCCGGCGAACGCACCCTCGACGAGCCACAGGCGGGAGACGAGCAGCGCCTCGTGAGGGCGGCTCGGACCGTGCTCGGGTGGGGCCCGCAGGCAGCCGTCGTCTCGCTGGGAAGTGCCGGCGCCCTCGCCGTCGACGCAGCCGGCGCGTGGCGGGTGGTCGCCCCGCGAGTCGCCGTGGTCGACCCGGTCGGGGCCGGAGACAGCATGGTCGCCGCCCTGGCGCTCGGGCTGGCCCGGGGCATGGCCCTGGCGGAGCTCACCGCCTTCGGCGTGGCAGCCGGGACCGCCGACGTGACGACTTTCGGCGGCGGGCTGGTGACGGCCGAGGCCGTGGCCGCCTTGCAGGCCGGGGTGACGGTCACGCCGCTGCCCGCGAAGGCCGCCCTCGCCGGGGCAACCGGGTCTACTGCGCCGGCACCGTGGCCGGGCGGGCTTCGAGCTTGACCGGGAGCGTGAGCGTCTTGCCCTCCCGGACCACCTGCACCTGGATCGTCTGCCCGACCTCGGTGTAGCGCGCCACCACCAGCAACAGGTCGTCGAAGCTGTCGATGGGGCGGCCGTCGAGCTTGACGATCACGTCGCCGCCCACCTGGACCTCCTGCCCGTCCTGCCGCGTGACCTGCTGCGTGCCCCGCAACCCGGCCTTGTCGGCCGGGCCGCCCCGCACCACCTGGTGCACGTACGCGCCGCGGGTGCTGGTCAGGCCGTTGGCCCGGGCGACCGCCGGCGAGAGGTTGGTGCCGGACACCCCGAGCCACGGCCATTGGTAGCTGCCGCGCTCGATGAGCACCGGGACCACCTTGCGCACCAGGCCGGAGGGCACCGCCAGCCCCACGCCCGCGAAGACGCCGGTGCGGCTCTGGATGGCGGTGGTCACGCCGATGACGGTGCCGGACGAGTCGAGCAGCGGGCCCCCCGAGTTGCCCGGGTTGATGACCGCGTCCGTCTGGATGACGTCCGGGATGGAAAAGGGCCTCAGTCCCGCCGGGATGACCCGGTGGAGCCCGGAGACGATCCCCGTGGTCATGGTGCCGCTGAACCCAAAGGGGTTACCGATCGCGATGACCTGTTGCCCGACCCTCAGCCCGTCCGAGTCTCCCAGGGTCAAGGGCCGTACGCCATCCGGCACCCGGTCGATCTGGACCACGGCAAGGTCGCTGTCCGGATCCGTCCCCACGACCGTGCCCGTGAGGATGGTGCCGTCCAGGAAGGTGACGTCGAGGGTGCGGACGCCCGCGACCACGTGGTTGTTGGTCACGATGTGCCCGGCCGTATCGATCAGGAAGCCGGACCCCAGCCGATCGGCGGCGCCAAGGCTCACCACCGCGGGCGCCACCCTGGAGTACAGGTCGATGAGCGCCTGCTCTCCGGGCTCGACGGCCCGCGTCGGCGGCGCCTCGAGCGCGGCAAGCCCGGACGCGCCGGCGATGACCATCAGGAGCGCGATCACTGCTCTCGATGCGCGCAAGCGACCCGTCGCTCGAGCACCGGACCCGGGGGCATGATCCAAGGTAGGAGCCTCCTCCCTGGGGGGCCTGTCCCTTCCCTGCTGATTACTATTCTACCCTATGGCCACGCAACAGGGCTTTGGCAACCGCAACAGGGCTTCGGCAACGATTCTGCGTGCGAACCGCGTGCTGCTCCCGTGCTGGCCCGGAAACGGGCAGGGACAGGGTCTCTCCGCTCGAACTCTGACCTGTTCGCACCGCCGCGACATGGCTAGCATGAGGAGGTCTTCCCCGTGGCTACCCCGGAGAGCGCGGATCGCAGGCGAGCGATACGGTTCATCGTGCTCCTGGGTTTCGTCAGCCTCTTCGCCGACATGACCTACGAGGGAGCGCGCAGCGCAACGGGGCCGTTCATGCTCGCCCTGGGTGCGAGCGCCGGCGCCGTGGGCGTCGTCGCCGGCCTGGGAGAGCTGGCCGGTTACGCCGTGCGGCTGGCCTCCGGCTACATGGCCGACCGGCTGCGCCGGTACTGGCTCTTGACGGGCATCGGGTATGCGATCAACCTTCTGGCCGTCCCCCTGCTGGCCCTGGCCGGCCGGTGGGAGGTCGCCGCCGGGCTCATCGTCGTCGAGCGCATCGGCAAGGCGATCCGCACGCCGTCCCGGGACGTCATGCTCTCCTACGCCACTCACCAGGTGGGCCGGGGGTTCGGATTCGGGTTGCACGAGGCGCTCGACCAGGTGGGGGCGGTGACGGGGCCTCTTTTGGTGGCAGGGGCGCTGTTCGCCGGCGAGGGGTATGCGCGGGGGTTTGCCGTCCTTCTGATCCCGGCGCTGCTCGCCCTCGGCACCCTGGCGGCGGCGCGAGTGATCTTCCCGGCCCCGGCGCAGTTCGAGCGCGCGCCCGGTGAGGCGCCAGGCCCGACCTCAGGGTGGGCACCTCGGGCCGGCCAGGAGAGCGTTCGGCCCGAGGCGAAGCTTTCCGCGACGTTCTGGCTCTACGTGGCCTTTTCGGTTCTCAGCGTCGCGGGGTTCGCTCACTTCCAGCTCATCTCGTACCACCTCAAGGCTCACGGTTTGATGGCCGACGCCGTGATTCCGGTGGCGTTCGCCGTGGCCATGGGGGTCGACGCGCTCACCGCCCTGGCGGCCGGCAGGCTGTACGATCGCAGCGGGATGGCCTCCCTGCTCTCGGCGCCGCTGCTCACCATACCGGCCGTCGTCCTGGCCTTCGGGCCGTCGGCGGCCACCGCGTGGACGGGCGTCGTCCTGTGGGGGGCGGCGATGGGGGTCCAGGAGACCATCATGCGGGCTGCGATCGCCGACCTGGCCCCGGCCGCCGTCCGGGGCGCGGCTTACGGCGTCTTCAACACGGCCTTCGGCGTGGCGTGGTTCGCCGGGAGCGCGGCCATGGGCTTCTTGTACGACCTGTCGCCGGCCTACCTGATCGGCTTCGCCCTGTTGCTGGAGCTGGCGAGCATCGTCCCGCTCGCCGCCATGCAGCGGCAGGCGGCCGCCCGGGCTTGACACTGTGCCCGGGGACGCGTGACCGGCATCCGACCGAGGGCGTCGCCTGCGCGGCCTCACCAGGGCCGGCGCACCAGGTCGGGCCGGGCCTCCGCCAGCTCCCGGACGAACGCCTCGAGCGCCTCGGCCCACGGCCGCATCGCGATGCCCTCGGCCGCCAGGGCTCCGCTGTCCAGGGCCGAGTAGGCCGGCCGGCGGCCGGGCGCGGCATCTCGCCGGTGGAGACGGGGAGGACGGGCACGTCCCAGCCGGCCAGGGCCACGAGCGCCCGCGCCTGCTCCCACCGGGAGCAGGCCCCGGCGTTGGCGGCGTGGAAGAGCCGCCGGCTCGAGGCCAGGTCCGTCTCCACCATGCGCAACAGCGCCGTGGCCAGGTCCCGGGCGTAGGTCGGCGAACCCACCTGGTCGGCCACCACCCGCAACGGCTCGCCGGAGCCTTCCTCCGCCGATCGGCGAGCCGCCTCCAGGATGGCCACCGCGAAGTTGCGCCCGAAGATGGAGTAAACCCAGGCGGTGCGCACGATCGCATGAGGCCCACCTGCCGCCGCGACGGCCTGCTCCCCTTGCCACTTGGTCCGGGCGTAGACGCTCAGGGGCCGGGGAGTGTCGCCCTCGACGTACGGGCGACCTTTCGCCCCGTCGAAGACGTAATCGGTGCTCACGTAGACCAGCGGGATGCGGTGCCGGGCGCACACCCTCGCGAGCTCGGTCGTCGCCTCGGCGTTGACCTGGTACGCCAGCTCGACCTCCCGCTCGCAGCGATCCACGTCGGTGAGCGCCGCTGCGTGGATGACCGCCGAGGGCCGGAAGTCCAGGAGCGCGGCGAGCACCTCGTGCGGGCGGGTCACGTCGAGCTCGGAGCGTCCCGGCGCCCACAGCGACGTGGCGCCGGTCGCGCCGGGGCCACGGGCGAGGCGGTCGAGCTCCCTTCCGACCTGCCCGTGGCCTCCGGTTACCAGGATCCGCGATCGCCTGGTGGGTGTGCCCGTGGGTGACTCTCCTTCCCCGCAAGACGGGCCGGGGAAGGCCGCTCCCCCCGGCTACACCGCCTGTGCTCCGTGATCGCCGGTGCGGATGCGCACCGCGTCCTCCACCGGCAGCACGAAGATCTTACCATCTCCCACTCGGCCGGTGTGAGCGCCCTTCCGGATGGCCTCCACCACCCGTTCGGCCCTCTCGTCGGAGGCGACGACCATGACGGCGACCCGGGGCAGGAACTCGATTCGGTAGGGCGCCCCCCGATAGATCTCCGTATGCCCCTTTTGTTCTCCGAATCCCTCGGCCCGCCAGACGGTCATCCCTTCCACGCCCGCATCGGCCAGCGCGTCTTTGACCTCCTCCAAGCGGGACGGCTGCACCAGAGCCCAGACGAGTTTCACCTGCCGTCCGCCTCACTTCCCGCCGGCGAGCGGCACTGCCGCGGGCCGCGCCACCTCGGGCAGCGCCGGCGGCGTGACCTCCGGGTAGCCCGGTACGGCCACCTCGTGGAAGTCGAGCCCTTCGAGCTCCGCCTCGCGGCTCACCCGCATGCCCATGACCACATCGAGCGCTTTGAAGAAGAGCCACGATAGGGCGAAGATGAAGACGAAGTTGACGAGCGGCCCGATGATCTGGGCAAGTAGCTGCCCGGCGTCGCCGTACAAGAGCCCCCGCACCCCGCCGGCGATCCCGTTGAGCCCGTCGCCGTACGTCCCGTCGGCGAACAGCCCGAGAGCGAGCACTCCCCAGGCGCCGTTGGTGCCGTGTACCGAGATGGCCCCGACCGGGTCGTCGACCTTCAGCACTTTCTCGACGAAGTCGACGCTCCAGACGACGAGGATGCCGGCCACCAGCCCGATCAACACGGCAGCCGGCGCGTTGACGAAGGCGCAGGGCGCCGTGATCGCCACCAGGCCGGCCAGCATCCCGTTGGCCGCCATGCTGGTGTCCGGCTTGCCGTAGCGCATCGCCGTGTAGAGCGCGGCCGCCAGCGCCCCGGCCGCCGAGGCCAGCATGGTGTTGGTGGCGATGACCCCGATGCGCAAATCGCCGCCTGCGAGCGTGCTCCCGGCGTTGAACCCGAACCAACCGAAGGCCAGGATGAAGGTCCCGAGGATCGCCATGGGAATGTTGTGCCCCGGGATGGCGACCGGGGTGCCGTCCGCCTTGAACTTGCCGATGCGGGGCCCCAGCACCAGCGCCCCGGCCAGCGCGGTCACGCCACCGGTCATGTGGACCACCGACGAGCCGGCGAAGTCGAGGTAGCCGTGCCCCAACCCGAAGTTACGGCCGAGGGCCGACAGCCACCCGCCGCCCCACACCCAGTTGGCGAAGAGGGGATAGGTCACCATGGAGATGAAAAAGCCGTAGACGACGAAAGGCCAAAACTTCCAGCGTTCCGCCATGGCTCCCGTCGGGATGGTCGCGGCCGTGTCCATGAAGACCATCTGGAACAGGAAGAGGGCGAACGCCGCCGCATCGTATGCCGCTCCCGTGAGCAGGAAACCCTTCGTGCCGAACAGCCCGAACTCCTTGCCGAAGAGCCGGACGGTGAACTCCCCGTCCAGCCCGGTGGCGCCGCCGAGCGTGCCGGCCCCGCCGGTGCCGCCCATCTGCAGCCCGAACCCGACCAGCCAGTAACCCAGCATGCCGATGGCGTAGATGAGGAAGTTCATGAGCATGGTGTGGCTGGCGTTCTTGGCCCGGGTGAACCCCGTCTCGACCAGCGCGAAGCCCGCCTGCATGAACATGACCAAGAACCCGGTGACCAGGGTCCAGACCATGTTGATGGCCACGCGGTTGTGACCTGCGAGCGCGGCCACCTCCTGCAGTGTGGGTGCGCCCGGGACAGCCGCGGGAACGTCCTGGATACCGCCGGTCGCGGCTCCGGATGGGTCGGCCTGCGCGTACGCCACGGCCACCGCCGCGATCAGCAGCGCGACCGCGGTGACGCTGACCGCGAGGCCGACCCGGCGCCGGCGCCAGCACTCTGACATGAAGCCCCCTGCCATGGGCCGATCATCCTCCCCACCGGCCGGCTATGCCGGCCCGAGTCTGGATGGCGGCATTATGGCATCGGGGTAGGATGATGTCAAGAGTACGTCACGTTATCGCCGCACGCTATACGGTATACATAACTCCGATATGACCCCAGCCGCGTGCGGCCCCTCGGAGCGCCGCCCGGCCGCCGCTCACCCCACCTGCGCGTGAGCGGGCTGTTGCGCCTCGCCCAGGATGCGCCGCATCACCGCCTGGAGAATGCCGCCGTGGCGGTAGTACTCGACGTCGACGGGCGTATCGAGGCGGGCCGTCACGCCGAAGCGGACCTCGGCGCCGTCCGCCCGGCGCGCCGTCACCTCCAGCCGCTGCCGGGGCGCCAGGCCCTGCGCGATGCCGCGGATGGCGAAGACCTCCTCGCCCGTGAGCCCGAGACTCTGGGCGTTTTGCCCGGGCTCGAACTGCAGCGGCAAGACGCCCATGCCCACCAGGTTGCTGCGGTGGATGCGCTCGAAGCTCTCGGCGATGACCGCCCGGATGCCCAGGAGGTAGGTGCCCTTGGCGGCCCAGTCGCGGGAGCTGCCCGTTCCGTACTCCTTGCCCGCGAGCACGACGAGGGGCACGCCCTCCTCCTTGTAGCGCATGGCCGCATCGTAGACGCTCATGCGCTGCCCGTCCGGCCAGTGCACCGTCACCCCGCCCTCGGTGCCGGGCACCATGAGGTTGCGCAGCCGGATGTTGGCGAACGTGCCGCGCATCATCACCTCATGGTTGCCGCGCCGCGACCCGTAGGTGTTGAACTCGTGCTCGGCCACGCCGTGCTCCAGCAGGTACCGGCCCGCCGGGCTCTCCCGGGGGATGGCGCCGGCCGGCGAGATGTGATCGGTGGTGATGGAGTCGCCGAGCACCAGCAGCGCCCGGGCCCCCTCGATGTCCCGCAAGGGGGCCGGCGCGCCCTCCATCTCCTCGAAGAACGGCGGCTCCTGGATGTAGGTCGAGCCAGGATCCCACGCGTAGAGCTCGCCCTCGGGGACGGGAAGCCCCTTCCACCGCTCGTCGCCCTCGAACACCGAACCGTATTCGGCCCGGAAGAGCTCGGGTCGCAGGGCCGCGTCGACCGTCCGGGCGATCTCCTCCTGGCTCGGCCAGATGTCTCGCAGGTAGACCGGGCGCCCGTTGGGGTCGGTGCCCAGGGGCTCGCTTGTCAGGTCGATGTCAATCCTGCCCGCCAGGGCGTACGCGACGACGAGCATGGGCGAGGCGAGGTAGTTGGCCCGCACGAGCGGGTTGACCCGTCCCTCGAAGTTGCGGTTGCCGCTGAGCACGGCAGCAACCACCAGGTCGCCCTCTTTCACCTGCTGCGCCACCGCCGGCGGCAGGCTGCCGCTGTTGCCGATGCAGGTGGTGCAGCCGTACCCGATCACGTGGAACCGGAGCGCCTCGAGATAAGGCAGCAGCCCCGTCGTCTCCAGGTAGTGGGTGACGATCCGGGAGCCCGGCGCCATGCTGGTCTTGACGTGAGGCTTGACCGAAAGCCCTCGCTCCACCGCCTTCTTGGCGAGCAGCGCCGCCCCTACCATCACCGAGGGGTTGGAGGTGTTGGTGCAGCTCGTGATGGCGGCGATGACGATGTCGCCGTGGCGCAGCGACCCGTCGGAGGGGGCCGCGGCGGGCGACTTCTTGTAGAGCTCCGTGAGCGCCTTCTCGAAAGACGGCTTCACGGCCCGCAGCACGACCCGGTCCTGGGGCCGGCGCGGCCCGGCCAGGCTCGGCTCCACCCGGCCCATGTCGAGTTGCAGGAGGTCGGTGTACTCGGGCTCCGGCTCGTCGCCGGAGCGCCACAGCCCCTGCTCTTTGCAGTAGCGCTCCACCAGCTGGACCGCGGCCTCGTCTCGTCCGGTGCCGCGCAAGTACCGCAGGGTCTCCTCGTCCACCGGGAAAAAGCCCATGGTGGCCCCGTACTCCGGCGCCATGTTGGCGATGGTCGCCCGGTCCGGAAGGCTCAAGCTCCGCACGCCCGGCCCCACGAACTCCACGAACTTGTCGACCACCCCGCGCCGGCGCAGCATCTCGGTCACGGTCAAGACCAGGTCCGTGGCCGTCGCGCCCTCGGGAAGCCGCCCGACCAGCCGTACGCCGATGACCTCGGGCACGAGCATGTAGTAGGGCTGGCCCAGCATCACCGCCTCGGCCTCGATGCCGCCCACGCCCCACCCGAGCACGCCCAGACCGTTGATCATGGTGGTGTGGGAGTCGGTGCCGACCAGCGTATCCGGATACGCCTCGAGGACGCCGTCTGCGGCACGACGCACTTGCACCACCGAGGCCAGGTACTCCAGGTTGACCTGGTGGACGATGCCCGTGCCGGGCGGCACCACCCGGAAGTTGTCCAGCGCCCGCTGCGCCCATCGCAAGAGCGCGTACCGCTCCCGGTTGCGCTGGTACTCGAGCTCGACGTTTTCTGCGAACGCGTAGATGGTGCCGAACCGGTCGACCTGGACCGAGTGGTCGATGACCAGGTCCGCGGGCACCAGCGGGTTGATGCGCCGCGGGTCTCCCCCCATGCGAGCCACCGCCGAACGCATGGCGGCCAGGTCGACCACCGCCGGCACGCCGGTGAAGTCCTGCAGGATGACCCGCGCCGGCATGAAGGCGATCTCCCGGGCAGCCGCGGGATGCGGCTGCCAGCTGGCCAGTGCTTGGACGTCGTCTTCGGTGACCGTTTGCCCGTCCACGTGGCGCAAGAGGTTTTCCAGGAGCACCCGGATGGCGTAGGGCAGCCGGGACAGCTTGCCCAGGCCCTGCTCTTCGAGGGCCTGCAGCCGGAAGATGCGCACCGGCCCCCGGGAGGTGTTCCACGTCGCCCGCGCACCGAACGGATCGTGCGTGCGAGCCGAGGTCCCTTGCATGGCGTATGGCAGCCCCCGTTTCATGGATTTACGCGAACCAGTGCTCATTGTACCAGGCGCCGGCGGGATGCGGGGAGCGAGAGCGAGGGAGGACGGCCGCCGCGGTCTTGGAATGTTAGCCGCAGGAGGTGGCCTTCTTGCGCATGGGCGGGCGACTGATAGAGGTCAGGGCGGCGGCGTTGCTCGTGGCGGTCCTGGCAGTGCCGGCGGTCCGGACGGCCGGAGTAGCGGCGGCCGGGACGGCCGGCAAAGCGCCGGAGCTGCTGGCACAAGCGGATGCGCTCTACGACCGGGCTACCACCCTGGAGGAGCTCCGGCAGGCGTACGGGCTGTACAAGGAGGCGGCGGCCGGCGACCCCGGCTCGTACGAGGCCGCGTGGAAGGCAGGGCGAGCCGCGTGGCAGCTGGCCGAGTGGCTGCCCAAGGCCGAGAAGCGGGCGGTCCTGGAAGAGGGGCGGGATCTGGCCAGGCGGGCCGTCGACCTCGATCCGAGAGGGGTGGACGGCCACTACTGGCACGGGGTGTTGATCGCCCGGGCCGGCGAGGAGCGCGGGATCCTGGCCAGCCTGTTCATGGTGGGCGACGTGGTGCGGGAGATGGAGACGACCCTCGACCTTGATCCTCGGCATGCCGGAGCCCATTATGTCCTCGGGACGCTCTACCGGGTGGTGCCGGGTTGGCCTCTCTCGGTGGGCGACAAGAAAAAGGCCGTGACCCACGCGGAGCAGGCGGTCCGATACGCGCCCAACGACGTGTTGTACCGGTTGGGCCTGGCGGAGGCGTACGAGGCGGTAGGAGACCGGGAGCGCGCGGTGCGCACCTACCGGGAGGTCCTCACCATGGAAGGCAAGGACCCGCGTAACGACGAGGCTTCCAGGGAAAAGGCCCGCAAGCGCCTCCGGGAGCTCGGCGAGGATGTCGGATCACTGCCCGCCGGCAGGGCCTGAGGTGGGGGCATCAGAGCGGCGGTGGCGGTGCGGGAAGCGTTACGGGCCGTGCTGCCCAGGGAGCACGGCGTGTGGTTCATGTGGCTGGTCCCGCTGGCGCTCGGGGCCGCGCTGAGCCGCTTCACGTGGGTGCACCTCCTGTTGCTCGTCGCGGCCCTGGCTTTTCACCTGGGCTCCTCAGCCTTGCTGGAGGCGGCTCGCGGCGGCCGGCACAGGGCGCGCCTGTCGACATGGGCCGGAGGGTTGGCGGGCCTTGGCGTCTTGCTGATGGGATACCCGGTCTGGCGGTGGCCCGTGCTCATGCTGTTCGGGGGAGCCGCCGCAGCCTTGCTCGCCGCGCAGTGGGCGCTGGTGCGGCTGCAGCGGGAGCGCATGCTGGTGAGCGACGCGCTCGCCATCGGAGGGTTGCAACTCTGGGGCCCCATCTCCTACCTCGCGGGCGCCGGGACGCTCGACCGGACGGCCTGGATGCTGTGGACGTTGACCTTCGCCTTCTTCCTCGGCACGGCGTTTCACGTCAAGACCCTTTTCCGGGAGCGCGGCGATGTGCGCTACAAGTGGCTCTCCAACGGCGCGCACCTCGCGCTCCTGGCGGTGCCGGCGGCGCTCGGCGTGCCCGAGGTGGGCGTCGCTTATGTGCCGAGCGCCCTGCGGGCGTGGGCGACTCCGCTCGGGCGCAAGGTGCGTCCCGTCGTCGCCGGCGTGGTCGAGATCGCCAACAGCGTCGCGTTTGCCTTGCTCTTCCTCTGGCTGTGGCGGCGCTGATGGTAGGCGCCCGGAGCCAGCCGTCCCTCAAAACCGCAGGGCGTACCAGACGAGCCGCACCCACTCGATCACGATCGTCTCGCCCCCGTCGGGATACTCCCACCAGCGGCTCGTCTCGAACCGCCACTCAGGGCTGGGTACGCTTCGCACCTCGATCCCGGAGGGGCCGTACAGCTTGCGGAAGATCGTGGCCGCCCGGCGCGAGTGCCAGTCTGACGTGACCACCAGCACCCGCCGCCACCCGTGCTCCCTGGCTAGCTCCAGGGTGAGGGCGGCGTCCTGGTAGGTGCTGTCGGAGCGGGGCTCCTTGACGATGGCCTGCGCCGGCACCCCGGAGCGCTCCGCCACTTCGGCCAGGTAGTCGGCCTGGGTCCGGTCCGGAGCCACCAGGAGCCCTCCCGTCACCACCAGCAGAGGCGCGTACCCCTCTCGATAGAGCTCGATGCCCTTCTGGATCCGGCCCTTCCAGTCGCCTCCCAGGACGATGATGGCGTCCGAAGGGGCGGGCCCGTCGTCCACGACGAGGTACCGCGCCATCCCGGCCAGCACCAGGGGATACGTGCGCCAGAGCGTCACGCCGGCGACGAGAAGGGCTATCAGGACGGCCACCCACCATGCCCGGCGGGGTAGCCCCCGGCCCCGCACGGGCCGCCGTGGCGTGAGGTACAGCCCCATGCCCGTCAGGCCGACGGCGTGGCCTCAGGGGACGGGGTACCCGGGCGCCGCCGCTCGAGTTGCTCCCGCACCCGGCGCAGCCGCTCGCCGTGCAGGGGGTACAGTTGCAGGAAGAAGAGGGTGACCAAGAGGATCGCCGCCGGCACCGCCGTGACCAGGAGCTTGAAGCCCAGGATGGCCGACGGCGGCTGGACGGCCAGCGTCGCGTCGTAACCCGAGCGCGCCAGCACGAGGCCGAGGATGGCCGCCTGGGCGGTACCGTTGAGGCGCAGGATGAGGGCGTGCATCCCGAAGTACATGCCCTCGCGCCGCTGCCCGGTGCGCAGCTCGTCCTCGTCGATGACGTCCGCGATGAGGACGTCCAGGAGCAGCATGGCCGCCGCGATGCCGGTGCCCACGAGGGCGCCCGCGGCGATCCCGGTCGCCAGGTCGGAGGCGAACCAGAACCCGCCCAGCGTGATCAGGTAGAGGGTCACCCCCTCGATCATCGTACGCCGCGGCCCCACCGCGACCGTCCTGCGCGCCCAGAGCGGGAGCGCGACGGCGATGACCACGAACGTGCTGAGCAGTACCAGGGTGTTGCCCAACGGGGGCAACCCCAGCACGTACTTGGTGTAGAAGGGTACCGCCGCCATGATCAGGCTGAAGGTGAGCTGTACGGAAAAGCTGACCAGGGCGAAGGTGACGAAGGAGCGGTTGACCAGGGTGCTCCGCAAGGCC
Organism: Limnochordaceae bacterium; assembly: GCA_014896295.1. Lineage (GTDB taxonomy): Bacteria > Bacillota > Limnochordia > Limnochordales > Geochordaceae > Carboxydichorda > Carboxydichorda subterranea. Next base: position 743,272 of record JADBKR010000008.1, on the reverse strand, counting down.
TCGAGCAGCGGCAGCGACTGCGCCTGGGCGTAACGGGGATCCTCTCGGGCCCCCAGCAGGGAGGTGGCCAGGGCGAGGCCTCCGATGACCCCGAACAATAGCCCCATCCGATCCCACCCGATGCTCCCGGCCAGGGTGGACGCCACGGCCACGCCCACCAGGCCGAGCAAGGTGAAGGCCTGGCGCATGGCCGAAACCGACGAGCGCTCCTCCAATCGGGGGAACATCTCCGGGAACAGGGCCGTCCAGTTGAGCACCACCATGGTATAGAGGAAGTCGAACAAGCACATGACGCCGAAGAAGTACCAGAAGACCGCCATGTTGCCCGCTGCGAGCACGGCTTCGGGGGGCGCCCAGAGCAAATAGAACGCCACGACGAACGGCAGCCAGCCTGCGGCGATGTACGGGATGCGCCTTCCCCAGCGGGTACGGGTACGGTCCGACAGGAAGCCGAGCAGGGGGTCGTTGAAGGCGTTCCACCAGCTCCACAGGAACATCGCCGTCGCGACGGTGACGGGGGAAACCTTGAGGACGTCTACGTAGTAGAAGACGATGTACGCGGTCATCACCTGGTACGGTAACGAGGCGCCGAGCGAACCGATGCTGTACGCTAGCTTGTGTGACGTCGACAAAGGGGCACCGCCTCCCGTCGGTACGGAGCTTCGCCCGACCCCCGGGAATTCCCTGGTTTCTGGAAGAGGCGTAGCAGGCAGGGAAGGAGGGGTCCCATGAAGGCGTGGGTGCTGGAGCGGCAGGGGCCGGTGAGCGGTCATCCCCTGCAGCTGCGACAGCGGAGCATCCCCCAGCCGGGCCCGGGCGAGGTGCGCTTGCGGGTCGCGACGTGCGGCGTCTGCCACACCGACCTCCACGTCGTGGAAGGCGATCTGCCGCCCGCCACGCTTCCCGTCGTGCCCGGGCACCAGATCGTCGGCTACGTGGACGCGCTCGGGCCCGGCAGCGAGGCGCGCCTGCCGGCAGGGGTCGTGCCCGGGGGGCGGGCCGGGCTTCCGTGGCTGTACCAGGCGTGCGGGCACTGCGAGTACTGCTTGCGGGGCGAGGAAAACCTCTGCGAGGCGCCGCGGTTCACCGGCTATCACGTCGACGGGGGATATGCCGAGTACGTGGTGGCACCGGCGGAAAACCTCGTCGTGCTGCCCGGCCGTTACCCGGACATCGAGGCGGCGCCCCTGCTGTGCGCGGGCATCATCGGCTACCGGTCGCTACGGGTGGCGGGCGTCCGGCCCGGGCAGCGCCTGGCCCTGTTCGGCTTCGGCGCCTCGGCCCACCTGACGCTGCAGGTCGCCACCGCGTGGGGCTGTGAGGTGCTGGTCTTCTCGCGGCAGGAGGCCCACCGCCGGATGGCGCTGCAACTGGGAGCGGTCTGGGCCGGGGAGGCCGGGCAGGCGCCGCCGTTCTTGGCCGACGCCGCCATCACCTTCGCTCCGGCCGGCAGCCTCGTACCGGCGGCGCTGGGCGTGCTGCGGCGCGGGGGAACGCTCGCCATCAACGCCGTTCACATGGACGCCATCCCGTCCTTCGCCTACGACCGCCTCTACTGGGAACGGCGCATCGTGAGCGTCGCCAACGCGACCCGCCGGGACGCTGCGGAGTGGATGGCCCTGGCCGGCCGGATCCCGCTGCAGGTGCACGCCGAGGCGGTGGCGTTCGAGCGGGCCAACGAAGCGCTGCAGCGCCTCTCCCGAGCGCAGGTCGAGGGAGCGCTGGTCCTGGAGGTGGGCGGCCGGTAGCTCCCGGCCGGCGCTCCTTCATCGCTCGGCCGCGTCCCCGGCATCCGATCGCTCCGGGTCCCGGCCCCGTTCGCCCGGGCGCCACGCCATCGGCCACGCGGACCGGACGACGATCTCCAGCTCCTCGAGCCAGAACGAGCGGCTCCCGACCCGCAAGGGCCCGGGCCCGAGGCTCCTGCGGGTGACCCGGTATTCGCGTCCCAGGACGTGGACCTGCAGCGGATCCGAAGGGTAAAGGCTCACGGTGTCTCCCCCAGGCGATCCTATGGCCTGCCGGCGGCACGAGTGCCCGGAGCAGGAGGCGGGCGGCCATGCACGCTCTCTCAGCCTGTTGCGCCCAGCAAGGCCTCGAGCACCACTCCCGCTCGCAGCAGGTCCAGCTCCCGCCCCCACGAAGCCGCCAGCTGGAGGCCCACGGGCAATCCCCCATCGTCGCTCCCGGCCGGAAGGCTGAGGGCGGGCAGCCCCGTCAGGTTGAACAGGGAAGTGAACCGGGTGAGGGCGCGGTGCGTGGGCTCCGTCTCGGATTGGATCGTGACCCAGCGGGTGCCGATCGGCGGCGCCGTCAGGGGAAGGGTGGGCAGCAGCAGCACGTCGGCCTGCGCGAGGGCGCTTCGGGCCTGGTCGGTGAGCCGGCGTCGCAGGCGCTGGCCCTGCAAGTAGTCGATCGCGCTCAAGAACTCCCCGATCTTCAAGCGCAGCCGCACGTCGGCGCCGTAGTCCTGCCAGCGGGATCGTAGCCGGTGGCGGTGGACGGCCGCGGCCTCGGACTGCAAGATGACGAACTGGGCTACCCGGACGTGCGCCAGGGGTGGAAGGGTGACCTCGTAGAGGGGCAGCCCGGCCGCGCGGAGCGCCTCTTTGGCCCGCTGCCACGCTGCGGACACGGCGGGTTGGAGCGGTTGCGCCCAGTCGTCCGGGGGCACGCCGAACCGCAGCCCGGCGGCCGCCCGTTCCGCCGAGGCAGGCGGCGCGGGCCCGTCCGCGGCCTGAGCCAGGCGCGCTGCGGCCCGCAACGCCGGAGGCAGGTCCATGGCCTCCAGATCCTCGCCCTCGCCGGCCAGCAGGGCCTGCGCGAAGTCATGCTCCAGGCGGGCCGGCTCGTCGGCGAGCAGTGCCAGCAGCACGGCCAGGTCCGCCACGCCTGGCGCCAACGGTCCCACGTGGTCGAGACTCCACGCCAGCGGGAAGACGCCTTCCCGCGATACCCGGCCGTAAGTGGGCTTGAGCCCGGCCACCCCGCAGGCCGCAGCCGGGATGCGGATCGATCCGCCCGTATCGGTCCCGAGCGCTGCCAGCGCCATGCCTGTCGCGACGGCCGCCGCGGAGCCGCCGCTCGAACCCCCCGCCACGCGCTCCGGGTCCCTGGGATTGCGCACGGCGCCGTAGTGGGGGTTTTCGGAGGTCACCCCGTACGCCAGCTCGTGCAAGTTGGCGGCGCCTACCACGATGGCGCCTGCCCGGCGCAGGCGCGCCACGGCGGGGGCGTCCGAGGTCGCCTCTTGGGCTTCCAGCGCCCTGGAGCCTCCCGTCATGGCGTATCCGGCCATCGCCACGAGGTCCTTGACGGCCACCGGTACGCCTTCGAGCAGGCGAGCCTGGCCGGAGGCGATGCGTCGCTCCGCCTGTTCCGCCTCCCGGCGCGCCGCCTCCTCGAAGACCGCGATGAAGGCGTGCAGTTGGGCCATGGCCCGGATGCGTAAAAGCGCCTCGTCGACCAGGTCGGACGGGGCGCGTTGCCCTTCACGGACGGCCCGGACCGTCGCACGGAGAGTCGGGAGAGCGGGGCTTCGGCCACCCGAAGCGGCCTCCCGTGCCGGCGGGTACCCGCCCCCGGTATGTAAGGGCGCCTTCCGGGCGCGGAGGGCGCCTCCGGCGCCGGCGGGTGGCCGGCAAGGGACGGCGAGGGAGCAGCCGGGCGTGGCACGCTGCCTGCCGGCGTGACGAAGGCCGGCTCGAGGCTTTCCGGAAGGGCCATCCCCATCAACAGCTCGAGCTCGGCCAGATGCTGCTCCAGGCGAGTCGCCCACGCGTCGATCTCGTCGACGGTCGCGGCCTCCCGGCGAAGCCGGGTCATGGCCGACATCAACTCCCGCAGGATTTCCCGGGAAATGGTCACCCGTCCACCTTTCGTCCGAGAGCCGCATCCACACGGCCCGTGCGCGTGCTACCGGCCGGCTGATCCTTCGCATCCCGGGCGCAACGCCCCTGCCCGCCGCGCTTGCCACCGGCGCCTTGCCGAGTGGTACACTGTGGCGGGCTACCCCACGGGGTATGAGCCCAAGCCAGGGGGGATACCATGCGCATCGGTGCTGTGCTGGATACGGATCAGGACACTATCGTGCCGCTTCCCGACGGCCCCATTGCGGCCATCGCCGACACCGACTCCGGCCAGGTGACCCACCTTCCCAACCCGGCTCAGACGGTTCGACAGGGGCGGCGGGCAGTGGTCACCCGGCTGTTCGTCGATAGCGGCGTCAAGGCCGTGCTGGCGGTGCCTGGCACGTTTTGCGAGCATTCCCACGAACTGGCGCAGCGTCATCATCTGGAATTCATTCCCGTCGAGGCGGGGACGCGGCTTTCCCAGGTGCTGGCCGACCCCGAGCCGTACCTGAAGCGCCGGGTGCGGTCGCTGCCCGTCTCGCTGCTCTTCACCCACGCGGGAGAGGCCCACGCCGGCCCCCATCGCCGTCACGGGCCGGGATCGCCCGAGCGCGCGTAGGCTCCCCATGTGAGCCTTTCCGCGTCGTCCCAGGCGGATGGCCGCATGTCCCGGTTCTTTCGAGGGTCTCGCGGCCATCCGCCTTTCGCGCCGTGGCGTACCGTTTTGCAATCCTTTACGAGTATCGCTATGATAAAGGTTACTCTATCTCGCTGCGCCGCGGTTGAGATCGCTCTCACATCGTGGGCGCAAGCACAAATGCACACGGGGGGCTGCACGGCATGGCCAAGCCGATCGAGGCGCTCCTCGACGAGCGCCGCCGCTACCGTCCGCCCGAGGAGTTCGTCGCCAGGGCCAACGTCCGGGACCCGGACGTCTACCGCCAGGCCGACGAAGACTTCGAAGGCTTTTGGTCCCGGTTCGCCGGCGAACTCGATTGGTTCCGCAAGTGGGACCGCGTGCTGGAGTGGAACCCACCCGACGCCCGGTGGTTCATCGGAGGCAAGCTCAACGCCTCGGTCAACTGCGTGGACCGCCACCTCGCCACGCCCCGGAAGAACAAGGCAGCCATCATCTGGGAGGGCGAGCCGGGCGACACCCGGGTGTTGACCTACCAGGAGCTCTCCCGGGAGGTCAACCGGTTCGCCAACGTGCTGCGTTCGCTGGGGGTGAAGAAGGGCGACCGGGTCACCATCTACCTGCCCATGATCCCGGAACTCCCCATCTCCATGCTCGCCTGCGCCCGCATCGGAGCTCCCCACTCGGTAGTCTTCGGCGGCTTCAGCCCCACGGCTCTCGCTTCGCGCATCGAGGACTCCGGCTCCCGCATCCTCATCACCTGCGACGGGTATTACCGCCGCGGCGAGCTCATCCCGCAAAAGGCCCGCGCCGACGAGGCCGTGCAGAAGAGCGGCGGGATCGAGAAGGTCATCGTGGTGCGCCGCGCCGGCAACGACGTGCCCATGCAGCCCGGCAGGGACTTGTGGTGGCACGAGTTGATGGAGGGCGCCCGTGGCGTCGCCGCGCCGGAGGTGATGGACGCCGAGGACATGCTCTTCATGATGTACACCAGCGGCACCACGGGCAAGCCCAAGGGCGTGGTGCACACCACGGGCGGCTACCTGGTGGGCGTCTACGCCACGACCAAGTGGGTGTTCGACCTGCACGAGGAGGACACGTACTGGTGCTCCGCCGACATCGGGTGGATCACCGGGCATTCTTACATCGTTTACGGGCCGCTTTCCAACGGCGCCACGACGGTCATGTACGAGGGTTCGCCGGACTGGCCCGACAAGGACCGGCTGTGGCAGATGGTGGAGCGGTACCGGGTCAACATCTTCTACACGGCGCCCACGGCGATCCGGCAGTTCATGCAGTGGGGCGAGCAGTACCCGGCCCGCCACGACCTCTCCAGCCTGCGCCTGCTCGGGAGCGTCGGCGAGCCCATCAACCCCGAGGCGTGGGTCTGGTACCACCGGGTCATCGGCGGCGGGCGTTGCCCCATCGTGGATACCTGGTGGCAGACGGAGACCGGGATGATCATGATCACCCCGCTGCCGGGCATCACCGAGACGAAGCCCGGTTCGGCGACCCGGCCCTTCCCGGGCGTGCGGGCCGCGGTGCTCGACGAAAACGGGCAGCCGGTGCCGCCCGGCGGCGGTGGGTACCTCGCCCTGCTGCGCCCCTGGCCGGCGATGCTGCGGACCATCTGGGGCGACCACGACCGGTACGTGGCCCAGTACTGGTCCCGGTGGAACCGGGAGACGTACTACCCGGGAGACGGGGCGAAGTGGGACGAAGACGGCTACTTCTGGGTGCTGGGCCGCGTCGACGACGTCATGAACGTGGCGGGCCACCGCCTCTCCACGATGGAGATCGAAAGCGCCCTCGTCGAACACCCGGCCGTGGCCGAGGCGGCCGTCATCGGGGCGCTACACCCCATCAAGGGTCAGGTGCCGGTAGCGTTCGTCATCCTGAAGAGCGGTCATGCCGGCTCGCCGGCCCTGGAGCAAGAGCTCAAGCAGAAAGTGGCCGAGGTGATCAGCCCGATCGCCCGGCCCGATCGGGTCGTCTTCACCCCTGACTTGCCCAAGACCCGCAGCGGCAAGATCATGCGGCGGCTGTTGCGCGACATCGCGGAGGGGAAAGAGCTCGGCGACGTCACCACGCTGCGCAACCCGGAGGTGGCCGAGGAGCTTCGGATGGCCTTCACGTCGCACATCGAGCGGGCGGCCTCGAGCTGAGGCCGACAGCAAGCGCGGCGGGCGCTTGCCGCTGCTGCCTCCCACCCTGGGGGCAAGGCCGGCGGGCGCCCGCCGCTCGTGGATACGGAGCCGGTCCCGGGCGTCACTCCACGACGGCGTTGGCCTCGATGACCCGCCGGTACCAGTAGGCGCTGTCCTTCCAGATACGCCGCTGGGTCGGGTAGTCGACGTAAAGGATCCCGAAGCGCTTGGAATACCCGTGGGCCCACTCGAAGTTGTCCATGAGGGACCACAGGAAGTACCCCTGCACCGGCACGCCGCCTGCGATCACGCGCGATAGCTCCAGCAGGTGATCCCGCAAGTAGGCGATCCGGTCCGGATCGTGCACCGCCCCGTCGGGGCTCACCGTGTCGGGGTATGCCGCCCCGTTTTCGGTCACGAAGAGGGGCGCTTTGGTGTACGCCTCGTGCAGGCGCCGCAGGATCTCGCCCAACCCCGCCGGATACACCTCCCAGCCCATCTCCGTCTTGGGCCCGGGCCCGTCGATCTGCCGCATCTGCAAGAACAGCTCGCCCGGGTCGTGGCGCACCACCTGGCGGGAGTAGTAGTTGACCCCGAGGAAGTCGACGTCCTGGGATATGAGCCGCATGTCGGCCTCGCTCGCCTCGGGCAGCGGGATCAGGCGGCCGAAGTGCTCGACCATGTCCTCCGGGTACGCCCCGCGAAAGAGCGGATCCAGGAACCACCGGTTGATGAGCCCGTCGACCCGGCGCGCCGCCGCCTCGTCCTCGGGAGAGCCGGACGCGGGGTGGACGGGGGACAGGTTGAGGGTGATGCCGATCCGCCCCTTGCGCCGGCCCCCCTCCCGGAACGCCTGGACGGCCAGCCCGTGGGAGAGGAGCAGGTGATGGGCCGTCCGGAAGCCCGCCGCCGGGTCGTTGAGCCCGGGCGCGTGCTCGCCCGTCACGTGCCCCAGGATGCTCACCACGAACGGCTCGTTGTGGGTGATCCAGTACGGCACCCGGTCTCCCAGCCGGTCGAACATCCACGCCGCGTAGTCGGCAAACCGATAAGCCGTGTCGCGGTGGGGCCAGCCGCCCCGGTCCTGTAAGGCCTGGGGCAGGTCCCAGTGGTACAGGGTCACCACCGGCTGGATACCCGCCTTCTCGAGCTCGTCGAGCAGCCGCTCGTAGAAGGCGACCCCGTCGGGGTTGGGGCGGCCCCGTCCCTCGGGAAAGATGCGGGGCCAGGCCACCGAGAATCGGTAGGCCGCCAGGCCCAGCTCCCGCATGATCCTCACGTCATCGCGGTAGCGGTGGTAGTGGTCGCAGGCCACGTCGCCGGTGTCACCGTCGCGGGTCTTGCCCGGCGTATGGCTGAAGCGGTCCCAGATCGACTCCCCACGCCCACCTTCGTCGACGGCACCCTCGATCTGGTACGCCGCGGTGGCGGCGCCCCACAGGAACCCGGGCGGAAAGCCGCCTTCCGCCATGATGGATCATGCCTCCCCCCGAGCCTTGCCGGTACGGTCACTTCTGGCGGTAGTGAGCCCGCATCTCCTCGAGCGATACCGGCGCGTAGTCGCCGGCGTGGCCCGCCGTGCCGAACGCCTCCATGCGGGACGCCACCACCCGGGCGATGGCCTCCCTGGCCGGCCCCAGGTATTCCCGCGGGTCGAACTTCTCCGGCGACTCCACGAAGACTTTGCGGACCGCCGCGGTGACCGCCAGGCGGATGTCCGTGTCGACGTTGATCTTGCGGACGCCGAGCTTGATGGCCTGCTGGATGCTCTCGATGGGCACGCCCCGGCTGCCCGCCATGCGCCCGCCGTACCGGTTGACCTCCTCGACCAGCTCCTGCGGCACCGAAGAAGAACCGTGCATGACCAGCGGGACGCGGACGCGCCGGTAGATCTCCGGCACCAGGTCGAGCGCCAGCTTGGGCTCGGCCTTGAACTTGTACGCGCCGTGAGAGGTGCCGATGGCCACCGCCAGGGCGTCGCACCCGGTCCGCCGGACGAACTCCTCGGCCTGCACCGGGTCGGTCAGCTTGACCTTCCCGGCCACGTCCTCCTCGATACCCCCCAGAGTGCCGAGCTCCGCCTCCACCGAGACCCCGCGCTCGTGTGCGTACTCCACCACGGAGCGGGTGAGCGCCACGTTTTGTTCAAACTCGAGATGGGAGCCGTCGATCATCACCGAGCTGAACCCGAGGGAGATGGCCGTCTTGACCGTTTCCAGGCTATCGCCGTGATCCAGGTGGAACACGACGGGAATGTCGGGATTTTCCTCCAGGGCGGCTTGCAGGAGGTGCTTCAGGTAGGTGAGGTTGGTGTATTTCAGAGCGCCGCGGCTCGCTTGCAGGATGACCGGCGAACGGGTCTGCCGGGCCGCCTGCATGATCCCCTGGATTTGCTCCATGTTGTTGACGTTGAACGCACCGACGCCGTACCCGCCCTTCTCGGCTTCCCTGAGGCACTGGTAAAGCGTAATCAGAGGCATACCACCATTCGACTCCCCTCGTTGAACCGCTTACGGGCAAGGTACTTCCGCCTGGAAGGGTCTCTTCCTCTTCCGCGCTCGCGGAAGCCTGGGAGCCATAAACAGTACGTTCGCACTGTCCGTAGCGGGACAACTGTCCATTACGGCCCTCCCACCGCCGTGGCTAGAATGCCCCGGACTCGCAAGCGACAAGGGGAGGCGGGATGGCCCTTGACCGATCTGATGGCCGCTCGGGTTCAGATGGGCTTCTCCCTGGGCTTCCACATGATCTTCGCGGCGTTCGGCGTCGGGATGCCGCTCCTGATGCTCTTGGCCGAAGGCATCGGCATCGCACGGCGCCGTCCTCACTACCTGGCTCTGGCGAAGAGCTGGGCCAAGCTCACGGCCGCGTTCTTCGCCATCGGCGCGGTGAGCGGCACGGCGCTCTCGTTCGAGCTAGGCCTGCTGTGGCCGGCATTCATGCAGCGCTTCGGGCCCGTCATCGGCCCGGCGTTCACCGCCGAGGCGTTCGCCTTCTTCCTCGAGGCCATCTTCCTGGCGCTGTACGTCTACGGGTGGGACCGGCTGCGCCCGTGGGCGCACTGGCTCACGGGGTGGGGGGTGGCCGTCTTCTCCGCGGCCTCCAGCGTGCTGGTGAGCTCGGCCAACGCCTGGATGCAAAACCCCGTGGGAGCGGAAGCGTGGCTGCGCTCTGACGGGGCCGTCGCCAGCCCGGCCCGGCTGCTCTTCGCCAACCCCACGTGGCCGGTGATGGCCCTCCACTCCACGCTGGCCACGTACGCCGCCACCGCCTTCGCGATGGCCGGCGCCTACGCGTGGTGGGCGCGCAAGCACGCAGCGGCCGGGACCCTCGATGGCACAAGGCGCGAACGCATCCATGCGGCGCTGGTGGTCACCCTGGCCGTGGGAGCCGTCGTCGCCGCCCTCATGCCGATCACCGGGGACGCGAGCGCGCGCCTGGTGGCTCACCAGCAGCCCGTCAAGCTGGCGGCGATGGAGTCCCAGTTCCGTACGGAGGCCGGGGCTCCCCTGCGCATCGGAGGCTGGCCGGACGTGGAGGGCCGGCGGGTGATCGGGGCCGTGGAGATCCCGCACGCCTTGAGCTGGCTCGCGTACCGGGATCCGACGGCGCCCGTGCAGGGCCTGGACAAGACGCCGGCCGACCGGTGGCCCAACGTTCCCGTCACGCACCTCTCGTTCCAGGCCATGGTAGGCGCCGGCATCGCCATGCTGGCGGTGGCCGCCTGGTTCTGGTGGACGTACGCCCGCCGCCGCGGGCAGATCTGGTCGCCGCTGCCACGCTGGCTGCTGGGGGCGCTCGCGGTGAGCTCGCCGCTCGGCCTCGTCGCCCTCGAGGCGGGATGGGTGGTGGCCGAGGTGGGCCGCCAACCCTGGATCGTTTACGGCGTGATGCGAACCGGCGAGGCAGTCACGCCGGCGGCGGGGATCCAGGCCACCCTGATGGCCTTCCTGGGCCTGTACCTGTTGCTCGGCGGGGCCTTGATGTGGCTGATACGCCGTTTGAACTGGACCGGGCTCACCTCACCCGGGAGCGAGGAGCTCGCAGCCCGGGCGCACGACCGACCGGACACGGCGAAGGAGGCGTGGGTATGACGGTGCCCATCCCCTCCCACCTTCAGGCCGGCCTTCTGGTGCTCGTGGCCCTGGGTCTTTACGTCCTCTTCGGGGGAGCCGATTTCGGAGGGGGCATCTGGGATCTGTTCGCCTCCGGGCCGTCCGCGGCCAGGCAGCGCGGCGCCATCGCCCGGGCCATGGGCCCGGTATGGGAAGTCAACCACGTCTGGCTCATCTTCGCCCTGGTAGTGGCCTTCACGGCCTTTCCGGCAGGCTTTTCGACCGTCACCGTGGCCCTGTTCTGGCCGCTGCATCTCGCTCTGGCCGGCCTGATCCTGCGGGGTGCAGCCTTCGCCCTGCGCCCCGCGCCCGAGGCGCAGGAGGGAGGCCGCCGGGGAGCCTGGTCCTGGGTCTTCGGGGTAGCGAGCCTTCTGACGCCCCTCTTGATGGGCATGACCGTAGGGCTCCTGACGCCGCGGGAGGGCGGCGCCCCGCTGGTCGCCGACCGGCCGCTGGGACCGGCGGGGTGGTGGTCGCCGCTCTCGCTCGGGGTGGGGTTGCTGGCGGCGGCCACGAGCGCCTACGTTGCCGCCGTCTTCATGACCCTGGAGACCGGCGGCGAGCTGCAGGCCCTGTTTCGCAGGCGGGCCCTGGCGTCGGCAGGGGTGGTGGCGGGCCTCACCCTCATGAACCTGGGGAGCCTCGCCGAGGCAGCTCCCGCGCTCGCCGATAGGCTTTTCGCCCCGCCGGTCCTGCCGGTCACCGCCGGCGGCCTGGTCGCCGCCGTCCTCGCCGCGACGTCGCTGTGGCGGCGCCACTATCCGGCCGCCCGCGTCCTGGTCGCACTGCAACTGGCCGGCATGGTCGGGTCGTTCGCGCTGGCGCGGGGGCCTTACGTGGTCTACCCCACGTTGAGCCTGCAGGAGGCGGCCGCGCCCGCCGGGGTGGTGTCGACGGTCATCGCCATCTCCCTACCCGGGCTCGCTCTGCTGGTCCCGGCCCTGGGCCTCTTGTGGGCCGTCTTCAAGTCGCCCCGAACGCCCGCTCACCCGGCCGAGGGCACGATGGCCCGCAGGCCGTCGTGAGCCTGCACGATCCTGAAGCCGTCCCCATAGATGGCCGCCATGACGCGATCCACCAGCACGTGGGCGGGAGGGCCGTCCGCGACCACCCGCCCCCCGGCCAGCACGATCACGCGGTCGGCGAGGGCCGCCAGGTTGGGGTCGTGCACGACCATGACCACGGTGCGGCCCTCCACGGCCTGGCGGCGCAGGATGCCGGCAAGGGCAGACTGGTTGGAGAGGTCGAGGTGACTCTCCGGCTCGTCCAGCAAGAGGACCGGGGCCCGGGTCGACAGCGCCCTGGCGATGCGGACCCGCTGGCGTTCCCCGCCGGAGAGCTCCTGGACCGGCCGATCCCGCAGCGCCTCGACGGAAGCCAGCTGCATCGCCTCTTGCACGGCCCGCACGTCTTCCTGGCCTTCGGCACCCAGCCATCCCAGGTGGGGCAAGCGTCCCAGCATGACCACCTGGTAGACCGTCATGCCCTCCGGCAGCGGGCCGTCTTGCGGGACGTACGCGATGAGCCGGCCGCGCTGCCAGCCCGTTTGCCGGGCGAGGGGCCGGCCCTGGAGCAGGACGCTCCCCCTGCCCGGCGCAACCAAGCCGGCGGCTATCCTCAAGAGCGTACTCTTGCCGCTCCCGTTGGGCCCCAGCACCATGGTGAGGCCGGGGCCCCACTCGAGCGACACGCCCCGTAGCGCCTCGATGGCTCCGTAGCGGTGCCAGATCCCCTCAAGACGGAGCATGCCCGTGCCCCTTGCGCAGCAGGTAGAGGAAAAAGGGGCCCCCGACGAGAGCGGTCACGACCCCCACGGGCAGTTCCGCCGGCCTGGCCGCCATCCGGGCAACCAGGTCGGCCAGCACCAGCAACATGGCTCCGCCCAGGGCAGAGGCTGGCAGGACCGTCCGGTAGTCGCTCCCCGCCAGGCGCCTCACGGCGTGGGGCACCACCAGCCCCACGAACCCGATCACCCCGACCTGGGACACCACGGCGGCCGTCGCCAGGGAAGCAGCCGCGATGAGGCCGAGCTTCAGCCGCTGCACCGGGATGCCAAGGCTCTGGGCCACGTCCTCGCCCAGTTGCATGGCGTTGAGCACACGCCCTGCGCCGAGCAGCGGCAGCATGCCGGCCACGCCGTACGGTAGCGCGGCGCCCAGCTCCGGCCATCCGACCAGCGAGAGGTTACCCAGCGTCCACGCGAACACCGACCGGATCCGGTCGGCATCTCGCAGCATCAGGTACGTGGTGGCGGCGGTCAGCACGCTTCCCACGACCACGCCGGCCAGGACGAGATCGGTGGTGCGGCGGCCCCCTGCGGTGTGGGCCAGCACCACGGCGGCCAGCACCGCCCCCAGCGCGCCCACGAACGCCGCGGCCGGCACGTAGGCGGCCGCCTGCGCTGCGGCCACCTTTCCTGCGAACGCCGGTGCGGCGGCGCCGGCCACGCTCAGTGCGACCGCCACGCCGAAGATGGCTCCCGGCGCCACCCCCATCAAGTACGGGTCGGCCAGCGGATTGCGAAACAGCCCCTGCAGGGCGGCCCCTGAGACGCCCAGGGCGGCCCCGGCCAGCATCCCCGCCAGGACCCGGGGCACCCGGAGCTGCCACACGATGGCCGCCCGCCCTTCGAGTGGCTCGCCCGTCATCCCGCCGAGCACTCCCCGCGCGACGTCGGCCCACGTGACCCCGATGCTTCCCCACCGGGCGGCGAGCACCGCCGCACCCGCCAGCCCTGCCGCCAGCACGGCCCACCCCAGGCCCGGCCATGGGGCCGCCCGCCGGGCAAGCCACCGCTGCACCCGCACGAACGGGGCCGGCGCCGAAGCGGAGGCGGCGTGCGCCTGGAGCATCTCCGCCTCTTTCATGGGCCGCTCGCCGCTCGCTTCCCGGTGGAATGGAGCGCCTCGACCAGGAAACGCAGCGCCTCCACCACCCGCGGGCCCGGCCGGTTGAGCACGTCGACCTGCGCCTGGGTCAGCGCCACGACTCGCCCCTCCCGCAGCGCCCGCAGACGGGACCAGCCGGGGCGCGAGGCGAGTTTTTGCGGGGTCACCCCGTAAGGGGCATCTCCGAGGAGGATCACGTCGGGGTCTGCGGCGATGACCAGCTCCGGGCTGATCTTCGGGAACGTACCGAGGCTGGCCGGCACGACGTTGCGCCCTCCGGCCTTCTCCAAGAGCGTCCCGATGAACGAGTCGGGTCCCACCGAGTAGGGCGTCTCGTCGATCTCGTAGTAAACGGTGGGGCGAGGTCGCCCGGCAACCGAGGCTGCGATCCGGGAGACTTCGGCCCGCAGGCGCTCGTTGAGGGCCCGCGCCTCGGCCTGGCGGTCGAGCAGAAGCCCCAGGGTCTCGATGTTGTCGAAAATGTGCTCGAAGCGCTCCGTCTCCATCACGAAGACGGTGACGCCTGCCTGGGAGAGGGTTTGGGCCAGCTTGCCGTACTTGCTGAGCAGGACCAGGTCGGGCTCGAGCGCCAGGATCCGCTCCGGATTGGGGTCGTAGACGCCCCCGAGCCGGGGCAGCCGCCTGACGCTCTCGGGGTAGTCGGAGTAGTCGTCGACGCCCACCAGCCGGTCGCACGCACCGATGGCGCAGAGATCCTCCGTGATCGACGGGACCAACGAGATGATGCGCCGGGGCTCGGACGGTAGGGTCCTGGTCACCCCGAGGGCGTCCTGCGCCGTGAGCGGGTAACTCGTCGCCGCAAGCGCCGGGATGGCGACACCGGTCAGCAGCAAGACGGCCACCAGGAGAGCCAGCCACCCCAGGCGGCCTGGACCGGAAAAGCCGGGACGGGTGCGCACCCTTGCCACTCCCCTTCCTCGAGAGGCGCCCTTGCCTGGGCGTCACCTGTGTGGGCTCCCCTGGCAGGTATTCGGGCTTCCGGGCGGGGCCACGGCTGGGCCGCGCTCGCCCCGGTTACCGCTGCGGGACAGCGCCGGACTTTCACCGGACTTCCCCACTTTAAGCCAGGGCTACGCGCCCTGGCACCAGGGGCTGGGAACTCGCTCGCTTGTCGAACGCGCTACCAGGTCAAGGATACCCTGGCAGTCGGCCGCACGCAACCGCCACGGGCCGGCCGCCTCAGTAAGCCCTGTGCTCTGCCCCCTGGACCAGCCGCCGCACGTTGGAGCGGTGGCGCAGGATGACCACCACCGTCATCACGAGCCCGCCGACCAAGACGGCATGGTCGTGGTAGGCCAGCCACAGCCACACGGGCGCGCTGGAGGCACTCACCATGGAGGCCAGCGACACGTAGCGCGTCGCCAGCACCACCAGGCCCCACGTCAGGATCAGCGCGCCCGCGACCCACCCGGAGACGACCACGACCGCGCCCAGGGCCGTGGCCACGCTCTTCCCCCCGGAAAAGCGCAGGAAGACGGGCCATGCGTGCCCGACCACGGCCAGCACGCCCGCCAGCACGGCGCCATTGACGCCCCCGAGGCGCATGCCCAGCCAGGCGGCGAGGGCCCCCTTGGCCACGTCGCCTGCCAGGACGATCGCGCCCGCCCGCACTCCGAGCACCCGGGTCACGTTGGTGGCGCCCACGTTACCGCTTCCGTGGCGGCGAATGTCGATGCCGCCCTTGCGCTTGGCCGTCACGTACCCCACCGGCAGAGAGCCCAACAGGTACGCGGCGAGCGCAATCACGATCCATGGCCAGCCCGACTCCAAACCCACCGGTCGTTAACCCCTTCGCAAGGGCCGCCCTCCCGTCCCGTGGACGGCCCCGCCGTGCCGGCACCTGCGTCCGGCCTGCTCATGGCAGCATAGCACATCGAGGTTGCGGCCACCATGACTCCCTCGTAAACCTTCGCCGCACGCCCACGCGTGACGGGCCGGCCGCACCGGCGGGAACTGGTCGCCCGGCAGCGGGTTCACGGCCCGGGAGGCACCAGGCGGAAGGGAATCAGCTTGTCGGCGACCATGCCGGCCAACCAGACCCCGTACGTGATGGCGAGGTGACGTGCGGGCTCCCTGTACGGGGGATGGAAGTTGAACACCGCGTAACCGGCGGCGTAGCTCATGCAGCCGATCGTCCAGAACAAACCGACGTCCCACCACACCACGAGCTCCGTGCCCAGCACGACCGCCAGCTGGGAGACGAGTAACCCCCACCAGGAGAACCGTGGACGTGGCTTCGACTTCGCCGTTGCCATGAGTGTGCCCCTTCCGCTGCCCATCGGGGCAGGCTGCCCGACGTGAAGAAGAAGGCGGGGCCGGCCGCCCTCCTCCTACCGTTGCGTCACCACGCGCGGGCCGCTCTCCCGCCGGGTCCCCACTACCAGTGCCCGCTCCAGCTGCTCCAGGCCCTGCCGCTGATCTCGTTGACGACCTTGGTGCGGGCCCACGAGTAGATGGAGTATCCCGCCTGAAGGCCGGCCCGGGCCGTTCGCATGCCGACCTGGATGCTCCCGTTGATGGCACCCAGGCCGCCCCCGACCAGGGCGGCGGCCGCCATGCCGGTCCAGTACCGCCCGGAGCGCGGGTGATAGCCGCACGAGCGAGCGTAGCTGTACGCTCCGTCCACGGCTCCGATAGCCGCTCCGACGGCGATGGGCCACCACTCCCCCGAGAGCTGTTGCTGCTCCTCCGGACCCAGAGGCACGCCAAAATCCGCCGGGTCGAAGGGACCTGCCACCTCGGCCGCGCCGGCCGCCGGCGCGGGGACCACCACTGCCAGCGCCGACACCAGCACCGCTGCTGCTACCGCCCGCCAACCGTGAGTCGCCACCGTGCTCCTCCCTTCACTCCCGTGCACGCCTTCTGTCTTGCCGGCCCCGCCTACGCCCCGTCCGAGGGCCACTGCAACTCCGCCCAGAGCGCATAGGCGCCCGGGTCGTCCAGCCTCCACGAGACCGTCACCGATACGTCCTTCCGGCTGTCCCGGAAGAGGGTCAGGCCCGACGCCACGCGGGCCGCCAGCTCCCGGCCGGGGAGGCTCCATCCCGCTTCCACCGAAGCATGCAGGCCCAGGCGGTCCGAAAGCACGTGGATCCACTGGCCGTGCAAAGTCCACCTGGCAAGAGGAGCGCTGCCCCCGCCCGCGCTCATCGCCCCCCCGACGGCGACCAAAGCGGGATCCATGACCCAGGCTTGTGTCATCCCGATGGTCTGCACCGGATACCACGGCCCGCCGTCGCCGGGCGCCTGCACTCCCAGCGCCACGCTCCACTCGCGGCTCGATGCGCCGGCCTCGTCGCGGGCGGAGGCGGTGAGGGCGAGGCTGGCGCCTTCGAAAAGGACGCCCCAGCTCCCGGACGGCCCTGCGTCCGGCCCGAGAGGCCACTCGAGGTCTGATTGGCCGGATCGATGCACTGCCCGCCACGAAGCGCCTGCGATCGATCGCCACTCCACCCCTGCGGCGCTCCACACCCAGCGACGAGAGCCTTCCAGGCCCACGGACATGGGCTCGTCCCGCCACTCCGGCCAGGTCCCTCCCGGGGAAGCGGCCCGCTCGATCGAAAGACGCACTCTCCACCCATCGACCGGGCCGGGCTGGATGAAGCCGGCGGCACGGCACCCCGAGCCGGACATGCCGCCGAGACCAAGCCAGGCGGCAACCGTCACGCCGACCAGGGCCACCCGGTGAGCCCTGTCCCTCGAGATCCAGGCCACCTTCCTCACCTCCCGCCGCCCGCCCAGCCGTCACCCACCGGCCACCGCATGAGCAGGCGATGTCTCTGGCGCATCTGCCGCAACGCCTCTGCCACCGCCGTCTCGCTTCCGGGTCCGGAAGAACCCAGCCGGCCGTCGGGGTCGACCAGTACGAGCACGCCGGTCCAGCCGGCCTGGAAGCGGGCGGGACTCAGGACCTGGTGCCCGAGGCTCGGGTCGGCCAGGTACACGGCGTCGGCATCGGCGGCCAGCAGCACCGTGAAGTGGCGACGGCGGTGGTCGACCAGCGCGACGGCGGGCCGCGTGAATCGTGCGAAGTAGGATCGGAGCTGCTCCCAACTGCTGCGGACCGCGTGGGCCCGCACGCCATGGCGCTCGAACACCCGGATCAGGTCGGCCACCGACGCCGGTCGCAACCTCGCTCCGGGCCCGGTGCCGTCCATGAGCTCCCGCTCGCTCACAGGGTGGCCAAGCGACGCGAGCACCGTCGCGACCGCGGCGTAACCGCAGGAGTGGTCCTCACTCTGCCGCACGATGCCGAGAAACCGTGCCGCCGTCTCTCCCGAGGGCCGCCACGAGAGCGGGTCGACGCCCATGGCACGGCCGGGAGCCCCCCGGAGGAGGCTCGCCATCCCCAGTAGCGTACCCAGCGCCATGACCGTGGTTAGGCGCGCTATCCTCCCACGCTCAGGGATGCGGCTCCAGCCACGTGATTGCATGGAACACCTTCCAAGCGGCCGGTTTCTGGCGGGGCGAGTTTAGTTTACCTATCGCCCTCCCCTTCAGCAATCCCGGACGGCAGGGCCGGGTAGCCTGGACCCGCGTCCTTTTCCCCGCAGCGATGCCGCACTCGCCGTCTCTCCCCGTTGCCCCTCCCCCGGCCCGTCGTCCCCCGGAGGATCCCAAGGGAGAGGTCCCCGGACGTCGAATCCCGGAAGCGTGTGGGGGGCTTGCCCGTGGTGCACGCAGATCCGCCGCACGAAGAGGTGTTTCCGGGGATCTGGCGGGTCCCGATCGCCATCCCGGTGCCGCTTCGCTACGTGAACAGCTACCTGATCGAGGGCGACGCCGGCTGGACCGTCGTGGATGCCGGGCATCACACCCCGCAAGCCGAGGCTCGCTGGGAACAGGTCCTGGGCGAGCTCGGCATCGGCTTTGCCGACATCGAGCAGATCGTGGTGACCCACTATCACCCCGACCACATCGGCTGCGCCGGCTGGCTCCAGCAACGGTGCCACGCGCCCGTGCTGATCCTGGACAAGGAGTTGCCGCAAGTCGAACGGTTCTGGGACGGGGGCAGCGACGCGGGAGAGGCGATCGAAGCGCAGTTCGTGCGCCATGGCGTGCCCGCCGAGGTAACCCGCCAGCTCCCGGCACACCACCTGCAGCAGGTGGCCATGGTGCACCCGCTCCCCCGCTTGACCCCGCTGGCCGAGGGCTCCCGGATCCGGGTGGGGCGCCGGTCGTTCGAGGTGTTGTGGACGCCGGGCCACTCCGAGGGTCTGCTCGTGCTGTGGGAACCCGACGAGCGTCTGCTCGTGGCCGACGACCTCATCCTGCGCCCCATCACGCCCAACATCAGCCTCTGGCCCCACTCCCGCGTCAACCCGCTGATCGAATACCTGCGCTCGCTCGAGCGCGTGCAGCAGCTCCCCGCCCGGCTCGTGTTGCCCGGGCACCGCCACCCCATCGAGGATCTTGCCCGGCGCATCGACGAACTGCGGGCCCACCACCGCGAGCGCCTCGACCGGGTAGAAGCCATCGTCTCGGCACGAGCGGCTGCCGCCGACGGCCGGGGGGACCTGCTCGCCACCGCGTGGGACGTGCAGCTCCAACTCTTCGGACCGCAGCCCGAGCTCATCGGCACCCGCTTTGCCGTGGCCGAGGCGCTGTCGCACCTCGAGTGGCTGGTCGAGCACGGCAGGCTCCGTCACGCCGTGGAGGAGCCCGTCGTCCGCTACGCCCCGGCCTGAGCGGACCCTGCTCCGGCAGGGGTCAGCCCGGCGGGTGCGAATCTGCGCAGGGTGCCCCGGACGGGCGGGAAAGCGGGCGAGCGCGTGGCGTTGCCGGGTTCCTCGCGGCGGCCGGCAGGAGCTGCAGCGTGGCTGGCCAGAGCCGTCGGCATCGGTGAACCGCATGACGTTCCCGCGGTGTTATGGGTGCTGGCGCTGGGGGGTTTCGTGCTGACCGCGGGTTCGTCGTTCGTATGGCCCATCAACACGGTGTACATCCACTTCGCGCTGGGCAAGCCCCTGGTCGTGGCGGGGCTGGTGCTGCTGCTCTCGTCCGGGGCAGGGCTGGCCGGCCAGCTGGCCGGCGGGGCGCTCTTCGACCGGGTAGGGCCCAGACGGGTCATGCTGGCGGCCCTGGTCCTGGCGGGAGCGATGCTGGCGGTGATCGGCCTCGTGCGGATATGGCCCGTCTACGTGGTCGCCATGGGGCTCAACGGCTTCGCCTACGGCCTGCTCGATCCGGCTCAGAGCGCGCTGTTGGCCCGCGCCTGGCCGGAGGGAGGGCGCAAGGGCTTCAACTTCCTCTACGTCGCCCGTAATGCAGGCGTCGCCGTCGGGACGGCGCTGGGAGGCGTGGTCGCGGAGCGCTCTTTCACCGCTGCCTTTCTGGTCAACGCCGCGGCGGCCCTGGGCTACGGGGCGGTCGTCTGGCGCTCCCTGCCGGCTACCCTTGCGCCGGCGCGCGGAGGTCCCCGGCTGCGGCGGCCGCGGCCGGCAAAGGCAGCGGCGGGCTCGAGCGGTCTCGCTCGACCGGGAGGCTCCCGGCCGCGCGCTGGCCGCGCTCGGCCTCATTGCCGTGGGGGTCGCGCTGATCTGGATGGCGTACAGCCAGTGGCAGGCCGTCATCTCGGTCTACATGCGGGAGCTCGGATACCCCCTCTCCTCGTACGGCATGCTCTGGACCCTCAACGGCCTCATCATCGTGTTCGCCCAGCCGCTGATCGTGGGGGTCGTGCGCCGGTGGCTGAAGAGCCTGCCCAGCCAGATGATCGCGGGGACGAGCCTGTTCGCCGCCGCCTTCCTCCTCGTCTGGCAGGTGCCCCGCTACGAGGGGTTCGTAGCCGGCATGGCCATCCTGACGCTGGGCGAGATGCTGGTGCTCCCCGCGCTCCCGGCAGCCGTGGCCGAGATCGCGCCGGCCCACCGGGCAGGACTCTTCCAGGGCGTCATGGGCGGAGCCGTGCAGGCGGGAAGGATGCTGGGGCCCGTCGGCGGCGGCGCGATGTACGACCGGTGGTCGCCTCCCGGCGTGCTGGCAGCGGCAGCCGGCGCCTGCGTGGTGGCGGCCACGGCGTTCATCGGCTACCGCGCGACGTGGCGAGGGCGTCCCTCGCCCTCCGCCACGGGAGGGGCGGCAGTTGCCGGGGAACCCCCCAACCGCTAGAATGAGGCGGGATAAGCCGCGCTGAAATAATCATTTAGGGATGGCTAACATACCATGCAACACCCGTTTCCGGCGGAGGCCGCGGGCGCCCCCGCCCGCTCCCGGGACGCATCCACCGTGGCGGTGGCCGTCGAGGTCCTCCACGGGGCAAGCCGCCGGCGCGCCTGGGAGCGGCTGCTCCCTTTCCTGGGCCCGGCGTTCATCGCCTCGGTGGCGTACGTCGATCCGGGCAACTTCGCCACCAACATCCAGGGCGGAGCCCAGTTCGGCTACCGGCTGGTCTGGGTCATCCTGGCCAGCAACCTGATGGCGATGCTCGTGCAGTCGCTCTCGGCCAAGCTCGGGATCGCCACGGGCCGCAACCTGGCCGAGCTGCTGCGCGATCGGCTCCCCCGCCCGCTGCTCTATCCCATGTGGCTGCTCATGGAGGGCGTGGCCATGGCCACGGACCTGGCGGAGTTCCTGGGAGCGGCGCTCGGCTTCAACCTGCTCTTCCACATTCCGCTCCTATGGGGCGCCGTGCTCACGGCCGTCGCCACTTTCGTCATCCTGGCCCTGGAGCGCCACGGCTTCCGCCCGCTCGAGGCGGTCATCAGCGCCATGGTCGGGGTCATCGCCCTCGCCTACGTCGTCGAGACCATCCTCGCCCGCCCCGACTGGGGGCTCATCGTCCACCACGCGGTGGTGCCGAGCTTCGCCGGCCCGGAGAGCGTCCTCC
Organism: Limnochordaceae bacterium; assembly: GCA_014896295.1. GTDB lineage: Bacteria > Bacillota > Limnochordia > Limnochordales > Geochordaceae > Carboxydichorda > Carboxydichorda subterranea. Next base: position 721,785 of record JADBKR010000008.1, on the reverse strand, counting down.
TGGCCACCGGCATCCTGGGCGCCACCGTGATGCCGCACGTCGTCTTCTTGCATTCCAGTCTCACCCAGGGCCGCATCGTCATCCGTGAACCCCGGCTCATGCAACGCCTGTTCCGCTACGAGGTCGTCGACGTGGTGCTGGCCATGGGCATCGCCGGGCTGGTCAACGCCGCCATGCTGATCATGGCGGCCAGCACCTTTCACAGAGCCGGCCTCACCCACGTAGCGACCATCGAGGACGCCCACCGCACCCTGCAGCCGCTGCTGGGGCCGGCCGCCAGCTGGGTCTTCGCCATCTCGCTACTGGCGTCGGGACTCTCTTCCTCGACGGTGGGCACGATGTCGGGGCAGGTGATCATGCAGGGGTTCTTGCACTGGCACATCCCCGTCTGGGTGCGCCGCATCGTGACCATGGCGCCCTCGTTCGTCGTCATCGCCCTCGGGCTCGAGCCGACCCGCACCCTGGTCATCAGCCAGGTGGTGCTCAGCTTCGGGCTGCCTTTCGCGGTGGTGCCCCTGGTGATCTTTACGGCCCGCCGGGATATCATGGGGCCGCTGGTCAACCACCGCCTCACGACGGCGGTGGCGGGTGCCGTGACGGCGCTCATCGTGGTGCTCAACGCGTACCTGCTCCAGCAGACGCTCACGGGAGGCCGGTGAGTTGCCGCTGTTCAACCGTTTGCTGGTGCCCCTGGACGGCTCCCGGCTGGCGGAGGCGGTGCTTCCCGTCGTCGAGACGATGGCGCGCTCCCTGGGGGCCTCCGTCACCCTGCTCCACGTCATCGAGGCCCGGGCGCCGGTACAGGTCCACGGAGACCGGCACCTTTGCGACCCTGCCGAGGCGGGAGCTTACCTGGACGGCGTGATGCAGCGCCTGGCGGGTAAGGGCCTGTCCGTCGAGTGCCACGTGCACGAGGCGGCCGAGGGCGACGTGGCGCGCAGCATCGTGCAGCACGCCGAGGAGCTGGCCAACGACCTCGTCATGCTCTCCACGCACGGGCACGGGGGGATGCGGGGATTCTTGGTGGGCAGCATTGCCCAGCAGGTGCTGGTGCACGGCACCCGCCCCGTGCTCGTCGTCCACCCCGACGCCACCCCCGAGCCGTGGCGATGCGACCGGATCGCCGTGCCGCTGGACGGCGGCCCGCACCACGAGCACTCCCTTCCCGTCGCCTGCGAGCTGGCCAGAGCGCTCGGGGCTACTTTGCACCTGGTGACGGTCGTGCCCCGCAGGAGCGACCTGCCCATGGAGCGAGCGGCAGCAGGGCGCCTGCTTCCCCGGACGGTCGACGCCCGGCTCGACATCGAGGAACAGGCGGCCGTGCACTACCTCGAGCGCCTGGGCGCCCGCCTGTGCGAGCAGGCGACTCCGCCCAAGGCCCAGGTGCGCCGGGGTGAGCCGGCAGCCGAGCTCGTGGGGGCCTTCCGGGACGCCCGGATCGACCTGGTGGTCATGGCGAGCCATGCCCTCAAGGGCTGGGACGCCTTCTGGGCAGGTAGCGTGACGCCCAAGATCCTCAGTCAATGGCGCGGCCCGGTGGTGCTGGTGCGGGCCCGGGCGCAGCCTCCACGGTGAAGCTCCACTCGGCCCACGGCTGGGAGGGGTTACCCGCCCGATCGGCCGCCTCCACCTTGACGTGGTGCAGACCCGGCGCCAGGGGCGCAGCGAGCACCAAAGTCGCCCGGCCGCTCCCTTCGTCCCAGCGGACCGGCACTGGACGACCGTCCAGCATCGCCAGGATGGCGGCCGGTTGCACGCCGGCGCCCCGGTCGTGGATCTGTACGGCGATCTCGGGCATCGCGCCCGCTACCCGTGCGCCGGGAGGCGGCGTCCGGGGGACGACGACGGGTCCTTCGAGATCCTCGCCGGTGTCGGAGTAGATGGCCCGCAGGTGGTCGAAGTAGAGGGTGCCCCGGCCGCCGCGCGAGGCGTCGGTCTCCACCACGTAGATCCGTCGCACCGTCACCGGAGGGCGCACGTCCGGCGGGATCGGGGCCTGCACGTGCCTCCACCCGACCCAGTCGAGCCCGTCCTTGGGCGTGAAGTCCACCGTGATTCCCGGCCCGTCCCGGCGGAGCGCGTCGTACAGCGTGGCCCGCAGCCAGTGGCGGCCGCCGTCCCCGTAAACCCACAGGCCCAGGCTACGAGGCCGGCCATCCAGGGGCAGGCCGTCCGGCCAGACCACGTAGGCGGCCCGGGTACCCGCGGGGCCCGCGGTAAAGTCGTAGGCAAGCTCCAGGGAGTAAGTCCCGAGCCTCACCGGAAGCGGCCGCTGGGCCACGCGTACCGACGCCCGTGCCCGCACGGCGAGGGCCTGCACGCGCCAGGGGCCTTCGAAGCCCTCCAGCGAGGACCGGCGGCTTGCCGACCACGAGGCGCGCGCTGGCGGGGGCCAGGCCGGGCCTCCCGCAAGTGAGCAGGCCCTCGCCTCCGGCCGACGGGCCGGCCCGTACCAGGTCATGGCCCTCGATCCGCGTGCCGGCGACACCGGAGATCCGGCAGTCGAACAGCTCGGGCGAAACCAGCAGCTCCTGGCCCTCGTGCCAGGCCCGCACCACGAACTCGGCCGCGCCGCCGCGGTCCACCACCACGGGGTCCGGCTCGATCTGCACCCGGTCGGGAGCCCCGACGACCCGCACGGGCACGCGGGCTGTCACGCCCCCGGCGCTGGCCACGACCCAACCTTCGCCGGGGCGCCGGGCTCGCAGCCGCCCGGCCGCGTCGACCTCCGCCACCCCTCCCTCGACGGCCCACCGGACGGTGCCCGGGTCGACGGCCACCGGTGCCAGCACGTCGTCCGCTCCCAGCACCCGCAGAGGCCAGGCGCTGCCCTGCAGCAAGACCAGCCGCGAGGGGCGCAGGAAGACGTGGTGCAGCACGCCGGTGGGAGCGGCCGTGCTCACCACGGCCAGGGCGTTGCCGACCGCCCGCTCCGACCCGTCGGACGGCCGGTTGACGAGCCGCAAGCCTGGCTCCCCGGGCAGGCGCGCCAGGAGGGTCGTCGACCCCCCGCCGTCGAGGTTGAGCCCGTCCGTGGCGCCGAGCCCCCGGAGTATCCAGGCCAGCTCTTCGAGGGTGACGCCGGTGCTGTAGGGAGGCTGGCGCCCGTCCACGGCGACGAGCAGAAGCTCGTCGCCCCTCACGCCCAGGGCCGTCCGGGGATGCACCCCCTCGACGGAGGGAAGGCCCGGGTCCGGACGCCCGTTGCGTAGCAGGGACCCAGGGCCGCCGCCGATGGCCTCGATCACATCGTTCCAGGTGCGGCCGGATTCGCCCCACAGGTCGATCCGAAGGCGCACGGCAGTACCGGGCCGGAGCACGCGGGCCATCCACTGCGCCGCCTCGCCCGCGCCCGATAGTACCAGGCTTCCCGGCGGGATGGCGGTGTCGCCCGGGCCTTCCACCACGGCGCTCACCGTGCCGGCGTAGGTCACCCCGGCCCGCAGCGGCAAAGGAGGCGTCAGCGCGGCGATGACGGCCTCCGTTCCCCCGGGCCCCGTGCGGGTCGAAGCTGCCCACGAAGGCGAGTAGAGAACCAGCGCCTGCGGGCCTCGAGGCTTGTTGACCGCCAAAAGCCGGCTCCTCGAACCGCCCGCCGTCCAGATGACGGCGTCCATGCGTACGGGCTCGAGCAGCATCTGGCCCTCGGAGGTAAGGCCCCACGCCGCTCCCACCGGTTGAGGGCTGGAGAGGAGCTCCCCTTCCCGGATCTGCAGGTGATAAGGCACGCCGGCGAGGGGCGGGCCTGTCCAGAAGTCTCCGTTGACGGCCGCGACGACCGTCGAACGGGCTCCCGCGGTGACCGAGGCCGCCTGCATGGGCACAGACGCCAGGCCGAGCACCCCGCCCCCTGGGCCGGGGCTGGTGGTGCGGATCCGGACCGGAGCCCCACGGAGCTTCGCGGACAGGACGTAGACCCGGCTGACACCGGCGTCGCCCGTAAAGGCGTACGTTTGCAGCCGGACGCCCGGCGCTACCGGCAGCTCCTCCAGCGGCTCCAGCACCGGCCCTGCGAAGCCGGGAGGGGCAACGCTCGCTTCCACGGCCGCCCCCGCGACGGCCACTGCGAGCAGAATCGCCACGAGCCGCTGCCGGTACGCTCGCACGGGTCTTCCTCCGCTTGGCGCAGGCGGTCAGTCCGGGCGCGAAGCCGCCACGCCTCCGGCCCCGGCGCCTGCCGGCTGGCCCGCCTTGGCCTCCTCGAACACCCGGTCTGCCCGGTACGAGCTGCGCACGAGCGGCCCGCTGAAGACCTCGACGAACCCCTCCTCGTATCCCCAATCCCGGTAGCGCAAGAACTCCGCTGGCGTGACGTACCGCTCCACGGGGAGGTGACTCTTGCTGGGGCGCAGGTACTGCCCGAGGGTGAGGATGTCGACGCCCGCCGCTCGCAGGTCCCGCATGGCCTCCCGGATCTCGCCATCCGTCTCCCCGAGCCCGAGCATGAGGCTGGACTTGGTCAGCACCTCCGGGCGATGCCGCTTGCCAAAGGCCAGGACCTCCAGGCTCTGGTCGTACGTCGCCCGCGGATCCCGCACCCGGGGCGTGAGCCTGCGCACCGTCTCCAGGTTGTGGGCGAACACGTCGAGCCCGCTGTCGACGACCAGGGCGACCGCCGCCCGGTCGCCGCGGAAATCGGGCGTGAGCGCCTCCACCCGCGTCGAGGGCGCAGCCTCTTTGATGGCCCGGACGGTGCGCGCGAAGTGCGCGGCGCCCCCGTCGGGCAGGTCGTCCCGGTCGACCGAGGTGAGCACGACGTACTCGAGGTCGAGCTCCCGGACGGCGGTGGCCACCCGCTGCGGCTCCCCGGCGTCGACGGCTCCCCTCGGGTTGCCGGTCGCCACGGCGCAAAACTTGCACGCCCGCGTGCACACCCACCCCAGGATCATGAACGTGGCGGTGCCGTGGCCCCAGCACTCCGCCACGTTGGGGCAACGGGCCTCCTGGCACACCGTGTGCAGGCCCAGCTCGCGCACCAGCCCCGAGACCCGGGCGTACACGGGCCCCACCGGCAACGGTACTTTGAGCCACTCCGGCTTGGGCCGCGCCGTGGCGGCGCCGGGCCCGTCCGTGGGACGCTTGCGCAGGCCCCCGCGTACGGCTTTGATCTCCGTGACCATCCTGGCACCTTCTCAATCGAAGTCGGGCCCGAGTTCGGGATGCGTGTGGAGCTCGTGCAGCCGCCGCAGCTGCTGCTCGGTGATCCGGGTCACGGAGAGCTCCGGCAGGGCGTCCAGCGAAAACCACCCTACCGCTTCCGTCTCCGTCCCGGCGCGGGACTCCCCACCCACCAGCTCGCACCCGATGCAGATCTTGTAGACGGCGTACGCCACCGGGCGATCATGGTGGCGGGAGTTGTCCCACACGGCCAGGATGCGCACCGGGCGAACCCGGTATCCCGACTCCTCGTACACTTCGCGAACGGCCATCTCCCCCGGCGACGACCCCACGTCCGCCCAGCCCCCGGGGATGGACCAGCGGCCATCGGAGCGTTCTTTCACCATGAGCACCCGGCTCTCCTGGAAGACGGCCGCCCGCACGTCGACCTTCGGGGTCGGGTAGCCCGATTCGCCGGCGAATAGCTCTCGCACGCGGAGCCGGTCAGGCGAGCCATCGAGCCCGGCCCCGTGAGCCAGCATGTCGGTCGCGAGCTCACGAAGTTCCCGGTAGCGGTCGAGGTCATACGGGTCCCTGGCGAAGGAGAGGCCCGTCTGCGCAATCGCCTGGATGCGCTTGGCCCACCGGATCCACTGTGGTTCCACCATCATACCCCCCGGCGATCACGTGATGGCTGCAGGGCCGGCCGCCGGCGCCGCGCCGTGCGGACGGGCACCGGGATCGAGAAGGGGACCCCTAGAATATAGACCGTTGGCCGGAGAAGTGCGCCCCCTTCTTACCAGACCACCGCGGGACGCCGCCGCGTCCTTTTCCTCGCCGCTGCTCCGGCGTCTCAGCGCCGCGACGTTCGCGGGCCTGGAGAAGGATGCCGAGGTGCGCCAACTGGCCAGGAGCGCTTGGAGGCGGATGCGGGGCTACGAGCAGTGGGCGGGCTGCCGGGCGGGATATCCGTCTTCGGCCCGGCAGAGGCCTGCCTGACGACGGCGTCGCGGATGGCCTCCCACCACCGGAGCTCCTGCCGGCAGCACTCGCAGCGCGCCAGGTGTCGCTCCACGCGCAGGCGCAGCCGTGAGCCGAGGGTGCCGTTGACGTACCAGGGCAACCATTGGTCGACATGACGGCCCGGCACCTCCGGCGAGGCTCCGGGCGAGCTTACCGCGTTGCACAGGCAGGTGCGGGCGCCGGTGCGTTCTCCGCCTCCAGACACTCCCGGAGTCGCTGGCGGGCATGGCTGAGGCGGCTTTTGACCGTTCCGACCGGGCAACCCATCACGGACGGCCGCCTCCTTGAGCGAGAGCCCGTGGAAGAAGACGAGCCGGAGCGCCGCCTGGTGGACGGGGGACAGGCGCTCCATGGCCTGCGCCAGGAGCTCCCGCATCTCCGCCGATTCGAGCCCGGATACGACGGCCGATCCCTCGTCGCCTTCCCATGGCTCCGTCGCCCGCTAGCCTCTCGGGGGCCACGGGCTCGAGCCTGCGGCGGTCCGCCTGGCGGAAGGCATTGAGGGAACGGTGGTGGGCGATGCCCAGCAGCCACGTGCTCACCCGCGACGCCCCACGAAACCTTCCCGCGCCCTGCCAGGCAGCCAGCCATACGTCCTGGAGGACCTCCTCCGCCAGCGCCGGGTCTCGCACCAGCTTGACGATGTAGCCGAGCACCCGCCGCCGGTAGCGTCGGTGAAGCTGAAGGAGCGCCTCCTGTTCCCCCGCCGCCATGCGGCGCACGATCTCGACGTCCGGATCCGTGGTCAGCTCACGCGGAACTGCCGCCTGGACTTCCAAGAGATGCTCCTTGATCTACCGGTCGGTGGGTCACCCGAAAGCCTGCCCGGGTTCACCGGCCTCCGGGCGCCGGACCGGACTGCCTGCCTGGCAACGCCAGTCTCCGCCACCATCGTGACCGTCCCTTTACCGCCACGTAACACGCCGGTTATCGCCGGGTGACGGATCTTACTGCCCGCCCCGGGCCAGGATCTCCACGTTTGCGTACTCCGCCCGGATCCGCACGACGTGGCGCCCGCCGCCCGCCGCAGCCACGAAGTGCTCCGCTCCCTGCGTAACCCGCGGCGCCTCTTGCAGCCCCGTCCGGTTGACGAGATCGCCCATCCGCACCTCCACGTCGAACCGGTGGTCGAGCGGCTCTGGCAGCTCGACGCGCACGCCCGTGTAGCGGGAGGTCAGGTCGACGCTGCCGAGCGGTCGTGCCACGAGCAGGTTGCCGTAGCTGGTCGAGGCCGCGACGTCCCCGCGCACGTCTCGCAGGGTGACGTCGGCGAAGTGGCCGTCTACCTCCGCGCCTTTTCCCACTCCGTCCGCCTCGAGGCGTCCGTAGCGGACGCGAGCCGAGAGCCGGCCGCCGACGCCGCTCATTCGCTGGTCCCGGAAGTCGGCCCGCACGGTCAAGTCGCCCCGGACGTCGTCGATCGTGCTGGAGGCGTAGCTACCTGACACCTCCACGGATCCTGCCACCCGCCGGACGGTCAGGTCGCTGAACGGCACGTCTACCCGCCAGTGGCCCCGCAAGTCGTGCAGCTCCGTGCGGCCCATCGAGTTGTGGACGAACGACGGCCCAGCCACACCGGAGACGCTGACCGTCCCGGAGCCGTTTCGCAGCTGCACGAGGCCGTCGGAAGGCATGCGCCCGGCAAGCTCGAGCTTGACCCGCTTCACCTCGGAGGGAGTGAGGACAGGCCGGTCGACCTCCAGCCGGGCGCCGCCCTCCTCCGTGGAGACGAGCCGCACACGGAGTTGCTGCAGGTACTGCCGGGCCGCTTGCTCGCTGGTGGCGTACACCGTCAGGCGGGACTCCAGATCGACGTCGGGCCCGCCCGCCGGGATCTGATCCCGAGCCACGCCGTCGAGGCGGATGCTCCCGAACGGGTTTTCGACCTCCAGCGCCTTACCCGGGGCCAGCGAAGCCTCCAGCTTCGTCGACGCCGACGCCTTCGGAGTGCTGCGCTCGTCGATCGCGCCCTCGCTCGCCAGCATGGCCCACTCGTCGGCGGAGATGCCTTGCCCTTCCATCAGGTCCCGGAGCGAGTGTCCTCGGACCCGGAAAAGCTCCTGGTAACCCCAGCCGATCGAGTGGACGTCGTGCGTGGCCCACAGCACCTGGGCCCGCCAGTCCACCATCGCCACGACGAACAACGCCAACAGCGCCCATAACGCCGCACGCTTCACGTTCAAGGTCAGGACACCTCCACCGCCCGCTGCAACAGCCACGCCGTCGCAACGAAGAACAGGATCTCGGCCACCGCGCATCCCAGTACCGGCCCGCTATCGACCACCAGGAAGTCCTCGAGCATCTGGACCCCCTGGGGCGTCACGTTGAACGCCGTGAAACGGAAGTCCGGCACCCAGGCGAACAGGTAGTGGCCGAGGCCTCCCATCCGCCACACCACCCACTGCTCGACGGCCAGCGCTGCGAGCAGCACCAGCAACTGCAGCCGGTTGGCCAGCTGGCTCGCCACGTAAGCAGCCTGGAAGTGCAGGATCGTCCCTACTCCGAGGATCCAGTACACCGCCACGATCCCCAGCAGCACCTGGGTGGTGTAGCCGGAAGGGAGCTGGCTCAACCACGCGTCCACATCGGCGAATCGCGGCAGGGTCGCCGCGGCGATGCTCCACGTCCCGCCCAGCGCCAGCGCCGACTGCGCGGTGAAGCTCGTGGCGACCGCGGCCAGCTTGGATAGGGCGTGGATCCAGCCGGGCACGGGAGCGGAGAGCACGAAGTAGATGGTCCCGGAGTGCCATTCCGACCGGTACGACTGGATAGCGTCCCAGATGATCCAAAACGGGATGAAGGCCAGCGGGATGAAGGAGAGCCCGAGCGGCAAACCCGGCTCCCACGCCCTCACCCTGGTCAGCAAGTAACCGTCCCAGGCCGCTATCAGCACCGAAAACAGCGCCAGGGTGAACTTCAGCGACTCGAGATCCTTGCGATACAGTCGACGGAACGCCCGCCCGAGGGCGACGGCGTTGCCTTGCGCCGAGCGCGCGCTCATGCGTACACCTCTTCCATGATCGCCTGGATCGACTTGCCGTAGCGCTCGCGCAGCTTCTGCGCGTCTTCGTCGATTTTGACGGTGCCTTTCTCCAGGAAGACCACGCGATCAAACGTGCTTTCGGTTTCGGCCACCTCGTGAGTGGCGAGCACCACCACCTGCTCGTCGGTGCGGAACTGCCCGATGAGCGCCCGGATGATGCGGCCGCGCGAGGGCGGATCGATGCCGGACAGCGGCTCGTCCAGGAGCACGATGGGTGCGTTACGCGAGAGCGTCATGGCCAGCTTGAGCCGGGCCCGCATACCCCGGGAGAGGTTACGGACCGGGGTGCGGCGCTGCTGGTGCAGGTTGAGGAATTCGAGCAGCTCTGCTGCCCTGCGGGCATCCCAATCGCCCACGACGGACGCCTGCAGTTCCATGGCTTGCTGCACGGTCATCCACCGGTAGAGGTGGTCGATCTCCGGCTGAAAGGCTACCCAGCGCTTCGTCTCGAGGCCGGGCGAGCGCCCGCGGACCTTCACGCTCCCGCCGTCGGGATGCAGCAGCCCTGCCACCACCTTGAGGAACGTCGACTTCCCGCTCCCGTTGGGCCCCACGAGGCCCACGATCTGGCCCGCACCCAGCCGAAGGTCGACGCCCCGCAGCGCCTCGACGCGCCCGTAGCGCTTCACGAGCGCGGTGGATTCGACCAGCCATTGCGTATCGTTCAAGTCGCGAGGCTCCCTTCCCAGGCGGCTACGCTTCCCCGATGCTTCACGCGCTGCGATCGCCTTCGGGCTCGGATTGCCGGAAAGCGGCACGCACCATCGACACGGCCTCCTCCTCGGCGAAGCCCAATCCGCGGATCTGCTTGACGAAGTGCGCCACCGCCTGTTGGGCCATCTCCGATCGCACCTGGCTCAACAGCGCGGGGTCGTCGCGGACGAAGGTCCCCTCCCCGCGCACCGTCTCCACCAAACCCAGCACCTCCATCTCACGAAACGCCCGCTGGACCGTGTTGGGGTTGACCCTCAGCATCTGGGCCAACTCCCGCTGCGACGGGATCCGGTCCCCCGGGAGCAGATCCCGGCGCGCCATTGCCCGTTTGACCTCGTCGATGATTTGCAGGTAGATGGGCCGCGGCGACTCCACGTCGATGCGCCAGTCGAGTGTAGCGATCGTCGATCTCCACCTCCGTCCCCCGGATCCGGACCCTTGCCCGTGGCCCCGGCACCAGGGCGAGCCACGCAGCCATGTTCCCGTTCCCCAGATGCCCCAGCGCCGTAGTGCACTAGTATGATAGTGCACTACATCACCAGAGCGCAAGAGGGGTGATCGACACCGTGACCGCCGTCACGTGACCTCCTCGTGCCGCCTTTCGTGACGCCGGTCCATGGGCACGCCGCCCGCTCGCCCGTAGGCTCTGATCCGGAGGTGATCACCATGGGGATGGTTCGGCGGTGGTTCGTGACGTTGGCTGCCTCGGTGGCGCTGGCCGCGCTGGGATGGAGCCTGACGTTCCCCGATGGCGTGCTGGCGGGAGCTCCGGGCGGTGCCTCCGCGGCCGGTTCGCCCGTGGCAGGACGGGAGACGATCGACGCTCTGCGGCAGCAGCTTCAGCTTGCCCGCGAACAGTTCCACCGAGGAGGCCCGCAGGCTGCGCCGGCGCTCGACGACCTGCGGGCGCTCGCCGATCGGCTGCACGAGGCAGCGCTCTCGGCCAGCTCCCGCGGCGACGCCGAGGGCGAAGGCGAGGCGCTCAGTGACGAAGCCATCGCCCTGTTGGAGCTGGTCAACGTCACCGAGGGCCGGGGGCCCAACGCCGAAGCTTATGCGCTCCTGGAAAGGGCAGAACGGGCGGCGCTCCGGGCGGTCGAGATCGCGCCTCGACAGTCCGAGGCGCACCGGCTCCTCGGCGAGGTCTCCATGCGGCTGCTCGCCTACCGGGGAAGCGCGGCCCTGTCCCTGGTCTCCCGCACCCAGCGAGAGCTCGAGATGGCCATCCGCCTCGATGCCGGCAACCCCGCCGCGTTCCTGGCGATGGCGCAGTTCGAGTGGGGTGCGCCGGCAGGGCTGGGCGGCGGCCCGGCGAGGGGACTGCAGCTCGTCGAACAGGCTCTGAAGGTCGCGCGCACCGACCTCGACCGCTACCTCGCCTACGTGTGGCAGGGCAATCTCTTGCAGAAGATGGGCCGGTCCCAGGCCGCCCGGGATGCCTACGCGAGGGCGCTCGCCATCTACCCCGATGGGGGCATGGCCCGGCAATTCCGGCAGGCGGCCGAGAAGGGGAATGCGGGATGAGCGGCCCGGTCGTCCGTCTCCAGGGTGTGACCAAGACGTACCGCAATGGCGCCGAGCCCGTCATGGCGCTGCGCGGCATCGACTTCGAGGTGCGGGAGGGCGACTTCGTGGTCATCCATGGCCCTTCCGGAAGCGGCAAGAGCACGCTCTTGCACATCATGGGCTGCCTCGACCGCCCCACCGCCGGAAGGGTGGAGGTGCAGGGCACCGACGTCGGCACGCTCGGGGCGCGCCGCCTGGCGGAGCTCAGGCGCAAGGACATCGGATTCGTCTTCCAGACATTCAACCTCCTGCCCGTGCTGTCGGCCTTCGAGAACGTGGAGTACCCGCTGCTCCTCAACCGCTGGCCGCGACGCGAGCGCCGGCGCAGGGTGATGGAGGTGCTGGAGTCGGTCGGCATGGCCGGCCTGGGACACCGGCGCCCGGATCAGCTGTCGGGCGGGCAGAAGCAACGGGTGGCCATTGCCCGGGCCCTCGTGCACCGGCCCGGGATCGTGCTGGCGGACGAGCCCACCGCCAATTTGGACAGCGACAACGGCCAGGCCGTCCTCGAGCTGTTGAGCGAGCTCAACCGGAGCACCGGCGTGGCCGTCGTCGTGGTGACCCACGACCCGCTGGCCAATCCCTACGCGCGCCGGATGGTGCGGATGCGGGACGGGCAGCTCACGGAGGTGAACGGATAGCATGTGGCGGATCGCCGCGCGTAACGTCGTACGCAACCGGCGCCGTAGCGCCTTGAGCGGTCTCGTCATCGCCGCAGGTGTCGCCGCGCTCATGCTCGCCAACGGATACAACCGGTTCACGTTCTGGGGTTTGAACGAGGTCGCCACTTCCCAGTACGGCCATCTGCAGATCGCACGGCCCGCCTACTGGGAAAACCGCGGCGAGCTCCGGGACCGCCTGCTGGACGGGCCCACGCTCGCGCGGCTGATCGAGGTCGTGCGGCAGTACCCCGGCGTCGAGTCGGCCCACCCGCTCCTTTCCGTCAGCGGGCTCGTCGGCAACGCCGCCAACAGCACGGTCTTCGTGGCCGAGGGCTCGCCGCCGGGCGCGGAGTTCGCTTCGGCGGGATCGGCCGTACGGGAGGGGCGGCGGCTCCTGGCCGGCGACCAGGAGCGCGTCTTGCTCGGGACGCAGCTCGCCCGGGCGCTCGGCGTCGAGCTCGGCGACTGGGTCACCGTCTTCACGAGCACGGTGGATGGCGCCTACAACGCGGAAACGCTCAGGTGGTCGGCCTCATCCAGACGGGCATGGCCGAGGCGGACAGTCGCCTGGCGGTCCTGCCCCTCGAGGACGCACGCCGCCTCATGGGAACGGACGGAGCCGATCGGCTCGCCGTCCTGTTGAGCGGAGATCGGGGTAAGCAAGACGCGGAGGTCGAGCGGGCGGCCGCCGGCCTGGAAGCGGCGCTGCGGGCTGCCGGACTCGACGTCGAGGTGCGCACGAGGGCCCAACTGGCCACCTTCGTGCGGCAAGTGCGCGGCATGTACGACGCGATCTTCGGCTTCCTGTCGGTGGTGATCTTCGGCGTCGTGCTGGTCTCCGTGCTCGAAAGCCTGACGCTCAGCTTCTTCGAACGCATCCGCGAGATGGGAACGGTGCTGGCGCTCGGGACCGGGCGCGGGGCGCTGTTCTTCCAGATCCTCGCCGAGGGCGCCATCCTGGGAGCTCTGGGGGCCGCCGCAGGCGTCGCGCTGGGATGGGGGATAGGCGAGATGATCAATCACGCGCACCTGACCTACGTGCCTCCCACGATGAACGAGCCGGTACCCCTCGCCGTGCGCATGGGATGGGGCACCGCTGCTGCCCCGGCGGCGGTCGGCCTGGTGGCGGCGCTGCTTTCGGGCATCTATCCGGCCTGGGCCGCGACGCGGATCCAGGTGGTGGAGGCGCTGCGCCATGTATGAGCACTTCGAGCGGCGCACCGTCGTGCTGCGCCGGATGGCCGTCGCATCCCTCGTGACGCTCGTCGCGGTGGCGGCGGCAGGCGCTGCGGCCCGAGCTGCTCAGGGCAACGACACGGCCGGGACGGCGCTGCCGGTGGAGCAAGCCGCCGCTCTCCTGGAGCGGGCCGACGGGTACCGGGCCGAGGGGTTGGAGGAGGGAGTGTTCACCTTCCGGGTGACCCGGCACCAGCGGTCCGGTTCCGGAGAGCTGCTGCCCCCCCAGGGGCCTTCAGACGTGGCCGTGATCCGGGTCTTCTTCCGCTCCGCGGCGGCCGGTTCGCAGGGAAGCGAAGCCGGCCAGGCAGGGCAGCTGGTCATCTTCGACGAGCCGGCCGGCCTGCGCGGCCAGAGCTTTCCTCGTGGTCGGCTCCAACACCTGGATGTACCGTCCCGGCCTGCGCACCCCCCTGCGCATCTCCGCCCAGCAGCGAGTCTTTGGCGACGCAGGCGTCGGAGAGGCCGCCGGCATTCTCTTCAGCGCCGACTATACCGTCACGGAGGCTCGGGAGGAAACCCTCGACGGCTCTCCGTCGTGGCGGTTGGATCTCGAGGCCCGCAGCCGCTCGGCCCCGTACCGGCGCGCCACGGTCTGGATCGATCGCCAGCAGGGCCGGTACCGCCGGGCGATCCTCTACTCGGTCAGCGGCGTGCCCCTCAAACAGCTGGAGTACGAGCAGTGGGGCGAGGTCTCCGGCCGAAAGGCCCTCGTGCGCATGGCGGTCCGAGATCTCCTCCAGGGGGATCAGGGGACGGTGACCCTCATCGAGACGGTGGCCATCCGCGCCCGAACCATTCCGCCCCGCTACTTCCGGCCTGACTTCTTGAGCAGCGCTGCGCTGCTCCTGGGAGAGTGAGGCGCGATGGCAGCAGCTCGCCCACCCCGCCGGCAGTTCGTGCTACGCTTCGCCGCCTGCCTGGTGCTCGCGGTGGGCTGCGGCGCCGCGGAAGCCCCGGCGCAGGGTGCTCCTGTCCATCTCGAGGCCCGGCACCTGGTGGAGTCGACAGAGCCGAGGCCCGGCACGATCTGGCCGGACGCGGTGGAGGAGCAGTGGCGACGCGCCCAGGGCGGGAGCGTGCTCCACGCCCGCACCACGCTCTCCGTCGAGTGGACCGGGATCGTGGACTGGCCGGCCGGCGGGGCGGCCTCTTTGGAGGTAAGAGGCGAGTGGAGCGTGGGGCCCCAGGCAGAGGGCCCCGGCACCGTCCCGCAGGCCACGGCCACCCTCGACCGGGCCGTCGCGTCATGGATCGTACCCGGGGGCACGGTGCGGATCGGGCGCTTCATCCCCGAGTGGGGCACGGCCTTTCGCCGCCGGCCGTCCAACCCCCTCGAGGAGATGGGCGCCTCCCCCTACGTGGCCGAGCTCATGCTGGCCGGCGAGAACCCGCCCGTCACCACCAGCGTGGGCTACGCCTTCTGGGAGGCAACAGCGGTGCCCTGGATGCGCTGGTCCACGGCCGCGGAGAGCGGAGACATGGCCCTCGCGCTCGGTCACCGCACCGGCCAGGGGCCGTGGATGGCCGCGAGCATTTCCCGGGAAATCGCGCCCGGCCTGCAGGGATATGCGGAGGGCGTCCTGGCTCGCCCATACCGGCCGATCCGGGTCGTCGCTCCGGCACCGGAAAACGGGTGGCAAGCCATCGGACCGGGCGCGTACGCGGACGGTGTCGCCCTGCGGTGGCTCGCGGGCCTCTGGTACCTTTCTCCGGGCGGATGGAACTGGGTCGCGGAGTACCGCATCGAGCCCGGAGGCCTGGATGATGCGGAGGCGGCAATCTTCTGGGATGCAGCGGCGGGGCGGCTCCCGTCGTCCTCCGCTCTCGCCGCCGCATCCAACTCGGGAGCCGCCCTTCGAACCCTCGGCTGGCTGGCGTCCGACGGCCTGCCCCTGCGGCGCCGGTACCTGGACTTCAGCCTGGTCCGGGAAGACCCTCGAGCCGCGTGGGCGCCGGCGCTCTCCGGGAGCGTCGACCTGGACGACGGCAGCTGGGTGGCGATCCCGGAGGTGAGCTTTCAGGGGTGGACAGGGGTCGAGCCGGCGATCCGGATGCTGTTCTTCTCCGGATCGCAGCGTTCAGAGTTCGGAGCAGGCCCTGCCGCCTGGAGCGCACAGCTGGTCGTGCGTACCGTCCTCTAAGGGGATGAGGATTCCCATGGCGAGCCGCCGAAGACTCCGGTACCCCTTCAAGGGAGGCTGATCCGCATGCCATCGTTGCGCCGGCATCACGCTCCGGGGCACCCGGCGGAAGGGTGGACCCGGCTCGGAGCCCTTTTCTCGTGGTGGATCCTCGCCGTCGCGTCGCTCACCGTGTCGCCTTCGCCCGCGAGCGCCGCCGAGCCTTTCGTAGAGCCGCTGCTGGACCTCGGAGGTTACGTGGCCGGAGTCGAGGCGGGATGGGGCTCGCTACCGTACGGGGCCCGGCTCTCCGCAGGCGCCGGCTGGGGCTTTTCCACCCAACGGGCTCACTACCGGGTACGGGTCGCCGTCCCCGTGGAGCCGGCAGCCGAAATAGGGGTAGGGTATCTGGACTGGCCCAACGTGTACCTGCTCGGGCAGGCCCGCGAACAGGGCGCGGAGGTACAACTCGTGTGGCGGCCCGACTGGCGTGACGTGGTGAGGGCGCGCTTTTTCCACGGGCTCGTGGGCGAACAGGCCGCCCTCCTCGATCAGGGCGTGACCTATGGGTATCTGGCGCACCAGGCGCAAGTCGTCTACGCCTGGCCGCTGGCCGTCCAGACCGTGGCCAGCGCCACGTACGGCCAGACCCGCGCGGAAGACGGCTCGACGGGCCATTTCTACGCGCTGACGCTGGCCGTTCCGGTCTCGTACGGGCATCTGGACGTCATCCCCCGCCTCGGCTACTCCGCCGGCAGCGAGGCGCTCCCGGGCTACCAGTTCCAGATGGGCGGCTACGGGGACGCGTGGCTGCGGGGCTACGGCCCGGAGGCGTTCTCGGGGCCGATCTTCGTCAACCTGACCCTGGAGTACCGCCGGGCGTGGCTGGCCCCGCTTCAGGCGCCCTTCCTGTCCGAGTTGCAGATGGGGCCATTCGTAGAGGCCGGGGCCGTGGCCGGGCACGACACGCCCTGGAGCCGGCTCGACTGGCACGCCAGCTACGGCCTGACGGCCGCTTACCCCATCATGGGGGTGTTGATCGGTACAGACCTGGCCTGGACCGAGGCGGGAGCCCCTCGCGTCGCCCTGCGGGCCAGCGGGCGGTTTTGAAAGCTGCGAAGCGGGGTGGGTGGAAACTTCCGGCATGAGGCGCACATGCCCACTCGGCTCCTCATCGTAGACGACCAGGCCCTCTTTCGGGAGGCGCTCAAGACGCTCTGCGCCCTCCAGCCCGATCTCGACGTGGTAGGGGTCGCAGGAGACGGCCGGGAGGCCGTGCAGCTGGCCGACCGGCTTCGGCCGGACGTCGTGCTCATGGACGTCCGCATGCCGGTGATGGACGGGGTCGAAGCCACCCGCCTCGTCAAGGCCGCTCACCCCGAGGTGCACGTGGTCGTCTTGACCACGTACGACGACGACGAGTACGTGCGGGAGGCCCTGGCGGCCGGGGCCGCCGGGTACCTCCTGAAGGATTCCCCGCCTCCTGCGCTCTTCGCGGCCATCGCCGCGGTGCAGGCCGGGGGCACGTTCATCAGCCCGCCGGTGGCCGCCCGGCTGGTCGTGGCCGGCGGGCATCGTACTGCGGCGTCGGAGGCGTCCAAACCGGCTCGCGCTCCCTACCGCCCCGCGGATAGCCCTCTGGACCTGACCGAGCGGGAGTGGGAGGTCCTCCAGCTCATCGCCGACGGGCTCTCTAACCGCGAGATCGCCCGCAGGCTCTTCCTGACCGAGGGCACCGTCAAGAACTACATCAGCGCCATCTATGCGAAGATCGGGACCAACGACCGGGTGCGGGCCGCCATCCTGGCTCGGGAGCTGCGAGCGGGTACGGGGGAGGCGGATGCCTCGTGAGCGCCTCGGAGCCGGCTCCCTACCGTCCGTCTCCCCGGGAGACCAGGATGTTTCACCTCCTGTCCGCCGGCACCATCGCCCTCGCCGGCGCCAACCTCTTGCTGCAGGTCGCCTACCTGCTGGGGGAGGGACAGCCGGGGACCGTGGTGGCGGCAGCGACCGCAGGGAATTTGGCCTACATCGCGCTGCATCTCGCCTCCTATCGGATTGCCGAGACCTCCCCGCTCGCCTTCGGCGTCATCGCACTGCAGGCTCTGAGCCTCGGTGCCCTGGTCCTGGTGCCGTCCCGGGCTTACTTCACCTACTTCCTCTTCCTGGCGGTCGAGGGCCAGACCATCCTCTACCTGCCGCAGCGGGGATGGTGGTGGGCCTCGGCCATGGTCTGGGCCGTCATCGCGGGGTCGCTGGCCGTGAACATCCCGATCCAGGCCGATCCCCAATCGTGGGTCGTCAACGTCCTCTCCTTGACCCTCGGCCTGCTCTTCACGGCCCTCGTCTCCTACCTGGCGCGCCTGCAGATGCAGCTGCGGGCCGAGATGGAGCAGAGCAACGAGCGCCTGCGCCAGTCCCACCAGGAGCTCGAAGAGGCCCATCGACGGCTGCAGGCGTACGCGGCGCAGGTGGAGGAGCTGGCCGCGATGCGCGAGCGTAACCGCCTCGCGCAGGAGATCCACGACACCCTTGCCCACACCCTGACGGGCCTCATCCTGCAGCTCGAGGTGGTCGCCTCCTTGCTCGAAGGGGACGGCTCGCAGACGGGCCCCGCCCTCGACGCCGTTCGCAAAGCGGTGGTCAGTGCTCGTGAAGGCCTGACCGAGGTGCGCCGGGCGGTCCGTTCGCTGTACCCGGATCTCCTGCAAGGCTTGCCGCTGGCCGAAAGCCTGCGCCGGCTCGCCTCTCAGTTTGCCGAACAGACCGGCATCGCCGTCCGCTGGAGAGAGACCGGCACGGCCGTGGCGCTTTCGAGGGGCGCAGCCAACGCCCTCTACCGGTCGCTCCAGGAGGCGCTCACCAATGCGGGGCGCCACGGCAGGGCCCGCCGGATCGACGTCGTGCTCGAATGGTCCCCCGAGGCGGTGCGGCTGAGCATCTACGACGACGGAGCCGGGGCCAAGGAGTTGACCCCCGGCTTCGGGCTGTTGTCCATGCAGGAGCGGGTGGAAGCCCTCGGCGGCACCGTGCGCATCGACAACCGGCCGGGTGAGGGGTTCGGCGTTACCGTGACGGTGCCGGCGTCGCGGGCTTTAACCCTTACGGGTCCCACCGGATGAAAGTCGAGACGGATGCATGCCCTGGCCTCCCTTTCCGCCCGCGTGCCCGGGTATACTACTCCACCCGGAGCGGCGGCGAGAGGAGGCCGATACCATGGAGGGCAATCCGGCGGCGGCGCCTCGACCCAACCGTCTCGTCCACGAAGCCAGTCTCTATCTGCGCCAGCACGCCCACCAACCCGTGGACTGGTACCCCTGGGGTGAAGAAGCGCTGGAGCGCGCCCGCCGGGAAGACCGCCCCATCTTCCTCAGCGTCGGCTACAGCGCGTGCCACTGGTGCCACGTGATGGCCCACGAGTCGTTCGAGGATCCGGCCATCGCGGAGCTGCTCAACCGTCACTTCGTGTGCATCAAGGTCGACCGGGAAGAGCGGCCCGACGTGGACGAGGTGTACCAGGCGGTCTGCCAGCTCCTGACCGGCCAGGGGGGCTGGCCGCTGACCGTCTTTCTCACGCCCGACCTGCAGCCCTTCTATGCCGGCACTTACTTCCCTCCTGCTCCCCGCTACGGACGGCCCGGGCTGCCTCAGGTGGCCGAGGCGTGTGCGAAGGCGTACCGGGAACGGCCAGACGAGCTGCGTCACCACGCCGGGCAGATCACCCGGGCTCTCGGCGAGCTGTTGCGCCCGCTCTCGATCCCTCCCCCGGAGCAGGGACGAGCCGGTGAGGAGGCGGAGCCGGCCGCCGGCTTCATCCCCCGGGCGGTCGACCGGGTGCTGCAACAGGCCGACGGCCTGGCGGGCGGCTTCGGGCGCTTGCCCAAGTTTCCGCAGGCCTCGACCCTGGAACTCTTGCTGCGGGCCGCGTGGCGCTTCGGCCACGCGCGGGCCATGACGCACCTGGCGCTGACGCTCCGCCGCATGGCCCAGGGCGGTCTGTTCGACCAGGTCGGCGGGGGATTCCATCGGTACAGCGTCGACCGCTGGTGGAAAGTCCCCCACTTCGAGAAGATGCTGTACGACAACGCCCTGCTGGTTCCCCTCTATGCCCGGGTAGGGCAGTGGCGGTCCCCGGAGCTGACGGCCATCGCTCATCACACGCTCGACTGGATGCTCAGGGAGATGCAGGTGGAAGGCGGCGGGTTCGCCGCGTCGCTCGACGCCGACTCCCCCGGCGAGGACGGCCGGCCTGGAGAGGGCTACTACTACCGGTGGAGGCCGGTCGACCTCGAGGCGGCGCTCCCGGATCGGGAGCAGCGCGTCGAGGCCGCGCAGGCTCTCGATATCCTGTCGGGCGACGAAGCCGCCGATGCGCGGCTGGCCCTCGCCCTCGAGCAACTGGCCCGCGACGCCCCGCCCGGATGGCTCGAGGAGGCTCCCACGGTCCCCGGCCGCCTCCCCCGACTGCCCGAGGCCGGCGAGGAGCGAACAGGCGGCTTGACGCCCGAAGCGCGGTCGGCCATGGCGAGCCACCGGGCCGCGCGCCGGGCGCGCCCCGGCAGAGACGAGAAGGTCCTCCTCGGATGGCACGCCCTGGCGGTATCGGCGCTCACCTGGGGCTACCGGACGGCGAGCGAGCCCCAACAGGCCCGGCGTTACCTGAAGGCGGCCCTCGACGGATGGGACTTCGTGACCGAGCGCCTGACTCATCCGGTGCTGGGATTGTTGCATGCTCCTGCCACCCCGGACGGGCGCGCCGTGCCGGCGTTTTGCGACGATTACGCCTTTGCGGCGCTGGCGGCGCTCGACCTGTTCGCCTGCACGCTCGACCGCCGGTACCTGGAGTGGGCGGAGCGCCGAGCCGAGGAGGCATTTCGGCAGTTCCACGAGGACGGCGCCTACTTCCTGAGCGGCACGCACCACGCCTCGCCGATCGGGCGTTCTCAGGACGTCTGGGACCAGGCGACCCCGTCACCCAACGCAGCCATGGCGGCGGTGCATGCCCGCCTCGCCGCTCTCCTGGACGATCCCCGGCACCTGGAGCGGGGACGCCGCGTCGTCGAGGCGGCCTGGCCCCTCATGCGACAGCACGTTTCGGGCACGGCCGCGCTGTGGTGCGCACTCGACCGGTTGGACGGCGGTACCTCCACCCTGACCGCCATGACGGCCTCGGTGGCTGCCGCGCGCGAGGGGCTGGCAGGCGCTCTGCGCCTTCCTCACCCGTCCCTCGAACTCCGCTGGGAGGCGGCGCAAGGCGACGGCGCGTACGTCCTGTGCACGGGGACCCGGTGCGAACGGCCCGAGGCCGACCTAAAGACCCTGCTGGCCAGGCTGCGCCCGGCGCTTGCGTGAAACTCGGCCGCGCCCCTGCGGCCCCTCACCCCCGGACAGCGTCGGCTCCCCGCACGACGACGGTTGACGGCGGCACGCCGAGCGCCTCCAACAGGTCGTGGCGCAGCTCCTGGGAACGGCGCGCCTCGAGAGGCTCCCCGGGCCGCTCCCGGACGCGCCGCTCCGCGATGACCCGTGCAGGTCGCGGGCTCAGGACGTACACGCGGTCGGCCAGGGCCACGGCCTCTTCCACGTCGTGGGTGATGAGGAGAACGGAGACCCCGAGCCTGGCCCGCACGTGCAGCAGCCACGCCCACATGCGCCGGCGCGTCAGCGCGTCCAGCGCTCCGAACGGTTCGTCCAGCAGGAGGGGGCCCTCTCCGGCGAGCACGGTCCGAAGCAGGCTGGCCCGTTGCCGCATGCCGCCCGACAGCAGAGCCGGATAGACGTGCTCGAAGCCGCTCAGCCCGAACAGGGGTAGCATGGCCAGGGCTCGGGCTCGGGCCGCCGCAAGGTCGGCGACGTTGTACTTCGGGGCCCATCAGGCAGTTGCCCAGGACGGTCCGCCAGGGCATGAGCAGGTCCTGCTGGGGCATGAGGCGCACCAGGCCCGTGTGCCCCGTGATGTCCGACCCCGACAGATGGATGTGGCCTGCGTCGGGCGCCTCGACCCCGGCGACGATGTGCAGCAGGGTGCTCTTGCCGCATCCGCTGGGGCCGATGAGCGCCACCAGCTCGTTCGGCCGCACGGACAGGCTGACGCCGTCCAGCACCCCGACCTCGTCACCCGAGGGCATCCGAAAACGCTTGGAGATGCCTTCGACCACGAGCGTTGCGCGGGAGGTCTGCGCGCCGGGCGACATGGCGGCGAGCGGCGTCTCCGTCCCGTTGCCCGGGCCGTCGTCCTCGGCGGCCGCGGTGAGGGCCGTGGCAGGTGGACTGCGCCGGCGCGGAGCCGCCCGGCCGTAGTGCCACGGCATGGCGAGCCGGGCCAGCCCCTCCACCGCCAGGAAGAGCGCGGCGCTCAAGGCGCTCACGCCCACCACGGCCGCGAAGAGCTGGTCGGTCTGAAAGGCCCGCGCCGACCGCGACATGAAGACCCCGAGCCCCTCGCTCGCCCCCATCCACTCGGAGACCACGGCCGCGATGAGCGCGTAGGTGATGGAGACCTTGACGCCCGTGAAGAAGGACGGGAGCGCCGAGGGCACCCGCACCTTCCAGAAGAGCTGCCACCCCCCTCCGCCCATCGACCGCACCAAGCGCAGCATCTCGGGAACCGCCGATTGCAGGCCGTCGGCCACGGCCACGGCAATCGGGAAAAAGCCGGTGAACGCGACCAGCACCACCTTGGGCAGGATGCCGTACCCCAGCCAGATGGTGAGCAAGGGCGCCACCACGATGACCGGCAGGCTCTGGGTGCCGACCAGCAGGGGGTAGAGAGCCCGGCGGGCCAGCGGAGTCGCATGGACCACCGCGCCGAAAAGGGCGCCGGCCAACAGCGCGAGGGCCGTCCCGGCCGCCGCCTCGACCAGGGTGGGCGCGGCGTGAGCCAGCAGGATGGCGCGGCTCTCCCAGAGGGCCCGGGCCACCCGAGAAGGCGCCGGCAAGACCCACGGGCTCACTTCGCCGAGGCGGACGGCGGCCTCCCAGAGGCCCACCAATGCCAGGAGCGCGAGTACGGCCGGGCCGTGGTCCAACGAAACCGCCACCCGGCCCGGGTGGCGGTCCTGCAGGTGCTGTTGCACGACATCGCTTCTCCCTGCGCTGGCATTACCCAGATCAGGTGCAGCGGGTCGGCAGCATTGCGGGCTGCCCTCTCAGCCGGGCTCCACCCAGCTCCCCGGGTCCTTGACCGGTGGCGCTCGCCGCAACCCAGGACGGCCTGCGCAACGCGACGCCACCAACGTTTTGATACCCGGCATGGGCAGACGCCGTCAAGGGTGGCCGGCGCCGAAATGCTCCCACCCGGCCACGGTGAGGGGAACTTCCTGGCCACCGTCGAGCACCAGGTGCCGCCCGGCCTCCCGGGGCACGATCTCTCCGATGACGGTCAGGGGGGTACCGGTCGCGTCGCGCACCGCCCGCTGCAACGCCTCCGCTCGACCGGGGCGGGCCGTGAGCGCGAGCTCGTAGTCGTCGCCGCCGCCAAGCACCCACTCCAGCGGATCGACGCCCAGGCTGCGGGCCAGCCGGCCCATCCCCTCGTCGACCGGCAAGGATCGAGCCAGCAGGCGCAGGCCCACGCCGCTCTCGTCGCAAATGTGGCCCAGGTCGGCCGCGAGCCCGTCGCTCACGTCGATCATCGCCGTGACTCCCCGACGTCGCCCATGGCGCGAGCCTCCCGGATGCGGGGCACGGGGAGCTGGTAGGCGTCCACGAGCCTCCGGCGCTCCTCGTCCGCCAGGCCGGGGGCGGGCTGCGTCAGCAGCGCCAGGCCCGCCCGGGCCATCCCGGGAGACCCGGTCACGAGCACGAGATCCCCTGGTCTCGCGCCGGCTCGGCGCACGATCCGGTCGCGCTCCACCTCGCCCAGGAGGGTGAGATCGAGCGCGAGCTGGCCGGCGCGCGCGACGTTGCCCCCCACCACGTCTGCCCCGAAGAGAGCCGCCTCGTGGGCGATCCCGTCGTAGGCCGCCTCCATCCACTCCACGGCCGTGTCGGGCGGGAGCAGGAGCGACACGAGGAAGTGGGTGGGCCGTCCCCCGGCCGCCGCGACGTCGCTCAGGTTGACTGCCGCCGCCTTGCGGCCGACCCGTTCTGGGGGCGTGACGCCTGGCAGGAAGTGCACTCCCGCCACCTGTGCGTCGCAGGTCATGAGCAGGTAGCGGTCGCCGCGGACTTCCACGGCCGCGACGTCGTCGCCGATACCGACGACCACGTCCCGGCGAGCAGGCCCGAGCCTGGCGGCAAGCCGCCGGATCAACGCAAACTCTCCCAGGCCGGAGACCGGATCGCCCATCATGGCGGTCCCCCCTCGTTTCATTGGCCGCCTCGTCCATGCTCCCACGCCCATGATGCACGCTCTTGCCCCGCGCGTTAAGCCGTGAACCTGAACCCGCCGATTCGTGACCCCACCAGTGACCGCAGTCACTGGTGGAGCCCCGGCGTCTGGGATTAATTGAGAAGCAGAGGTGAGGCGCTCGCGGCAGGAACGGTTCTTGGCGCTGGCGTACCCGGCGAGAGCAACGGTGTGGGGAAACGGGTCAGCCTTGAATGGACGAAGGAGGAAACGCATCACGATGGGTAAGCGTGTCGATCTTTTCCGCGTGCTGGCGGTGGCGCTCATCGCCCTCGTCGCGTCGTCGGGCATCGTTGCGGCCGCCCCGTTCGCCGGGGGCGGGTTTACGGCCACCTACCAGACCCTGTCCGTGCCGGAGCTCAACCAAGCGCTGAAGGCGGCAGGGCTACCCGAAGTCGGCAATGCCATGTGGCTGCTCGGCGGTGGCGGCTATGGCCCGCTGGTCGGGGCCGACGGCTTCACCATAGGTGGGTTCGGCGCCGGCGGCCACGTCGAGGCGAAAGCAAGCGATGGCCGCACCCGCTGGTTCGACCTGGGGTACGGCGGCCCACGCGTGGGCTACCAGCGACCGATTGCCGGTCCGGTATCGCTGGACGCCGGCCTCGGGTTGGCGTTCGGGGGTGCGACCCTGACGGTGCTCCAGCCAGAGTCGGGGAAGTTCGAGCTGAATACGTCCAATCAAACGACTTACACGCGGTTCATCCTCGGCATCGTGCCCGATGTGTCCGTGTCCCTCAAGATCACGCCGTTCCTGCACCTGCAGGCCGGGGCCGCCTACTTCTGGGACACACGGGCCGGTAAGGGCTGGACGACCATGCGGGGGACGGACCCGCTCAGCGGCGCGCCCGGCGATGCCCTGAGCGGCGTCCAGTACCGGCTGGCTCTGGTCTTCGGCCCTGAGTGGTCGAGGTTCCGGGACGGCGACTCCGGCGAGTGACCCTGGAGTCACGAGCTCGCAGGGCCCCTGGGTCGAGTGGACGCGGGGCCTGCCGTCGAGATGACGCGAAGTCCGTGTCGCCTCCGGGTCGGGGTCAGGGGCCGGGGCGCTTTGCAGCGCCCCGGCTCGCTTCGTGCAGGGAGCCGTGCGCAAGGAGCCAATACTTCGAGCGCAGGGGGAGTGGTGCGACCGGTGGCGCGCAGGACCCGGACCTCCAGCTTCGGGGTCTCCAAGCGGGAGAGCCATGACGCCTCGGGCTTCTACTCGCGCACCCTGTATGCCAACGGCCTGCCTGCGCTGAGCCTCGCGCCCGCCCCTGAGCCGGCGGCCCCTCCGGAGCCGGCAGCCGTCTCTTTGCAGCCCCCATCGGCCGCCCGTTCCGTGCCCTGGTCGCCGCCGGAGCAGTGGGCGGACCGCATCTACTGCCACACGTCCGAGGCGATGGACCACGTGCCGGACGGGAGCGTGGGCCTCGCCTTCACCTCACCCCCGTACAACGACGGTAAGGAGTACGATGCCGACGTCGACCTGCGTGCGTACCTTGATCTCATCGGCCGGGTCGCCGCCGAAGTGTACCGCGTGCTCAAGCCGGGCGGGCGCTACGTGGTCAACGTGGCCAACCTGGGGCGCAAGCCCTACGTGCCCGTGCACGCGTACTTCTACGCCGTGCACACCGCCGCCGGCTTCTTACCGGCCGGGGAGATCATCTGGCGCAAGGGCAAGAGCATGAGCGGTAGCTGCGCGTGGGGCAGCTGGCGTTCGGCGCGGGCTCCGCGGCTGCGAGACGTCCACGAGTATCTGCTGGTGTTCGCCAAAGGGGAGTTTCGCCGGCCCGATGCCGGGGAGTCGGACATCCCGGCGGAGGAGTTCCTCGAAGCCACGATCTCCGTGTGGGAGATCCCGCCCGAGTCGGCGCGCAGGGTCGGCCACCCTGCCCCGTTCCCGGTGGCGCTGGCGGAGCGGGTCATTCGCCTTTACTCCTACGTGGGCGACGTGGTGCTCGACCCGTTTTGCGGCTCGGGCTCTACGTGCGTGGCGGCCCGCCTTGCGGGACGGCATTACGTGGGCTACGACATCGTCCCCGAATACTGCGAACTGGCCCGCCACCGGCTGGCGGCTCTTCCCTCGCCGCCCCGGCCCAGTTAGGTCTCCCTAGGACTCCGTTCCCGGGACCCGTGTCCCATCCCCTGCATAGACTGCTGCCGTACCAGCCCGGTACCGGAGCGTGCGGCGCGCCGCGGCCTTCAGCCTCATTGCCGAAGAGGGGGCCGCATGGATGGGAAGACTGCTCTTCCTGGCGCTGGTCGGCCTGATCGCCCAGCTCGTGGACGGCTCCATGGGCATGGCCTACGGCGTCTCTTCCGCGAGCCTGCTGACCCTGGCGGGTATCGCTCCCGCCGTGGTGTCGGCGACGGTGCACGTGGCCGAGCTGGTCACGACCGCCCTGTCGGGGCTCGCTCACTGGCGGGTCGGCAACGTCCGATGGCGCCTGGTGAGCGCCATCGCCATCCCGGGGATGGTGGGCGCGTTCTTGGGGGCGACGGCGCTCTCCAATGTACCGGGTCACCTGGCCCGGCCGTACGTCTCCGTGTTGTTGCTGTCGCTCGGTGCCTACATCCTGGTGCGTTGCGTGCGAGACGCCCGGATACAGGGCCGGGGCCAGGCCTCCCTGCCCACCTCCGGCAGGAGCCGGCCCGGCGCGCATCCCGGTCGCCCGTGGTTGCTCGCCCTCATCGGCGGGGTCGCCGGCTTTGCCGACGCGGTGGGAGGGGGTGGCTGGGGGCCCGTCGCCACCCCCCTGCTGCTGGCCCGTAAGGAGGCCGCTCCCCGGCAGGTCATCGGTTCGGTCGACACGGCGGAGTTTCTGGTGACGGCGGCTGCCTCGGCAGGTTTTCTCGCCGCAAGGGGGACGCAGGCCGTCCAGCCGGCCTGGGTGCTCGCCCTGATGGCAGGCGGAGCGGTCGCGGCTCCTCTGGCGGCCTACATCGTGAGCCGGATGCCCCAGCGCCTGCTGGCTGCGGCCGTAGGCGGCATGGTCGTGCTGGTCAATCTGCCCGTCGTACTCCAGGCAGCGGGCCTTCCCGAACGGCTTCGCCCGCTGGTGGTCGTGCCCGTGGGGCTCTTGGGGGTGGCGAGCCTCCTGCTGGCCCTCGGCTCCCGGAGGCGCCGCCCCGTGCGGGCCCTTCCCGCCCGTCCTGCCCAGCCTCCTCAGGCCTGGCAGCAGCCCCCGGCCGAGCGGGTGGTATGGGAGCGGAGCGGGCGCTGAGGGCGGCCGGCCCCCCGGAGCCTCCCTTGAAGGCCGGCACGCCGCCGGGGGCCGGCCCATTTGACGGCCGGCCCTCGAAAGCGTACCATCGCCTCTGTGATGACGAGCGACGTTGCTTGCGAGCCCGTTCTTCGCTTCGACCAACTGGTGTGCGAACCGGCCAGGGGCTTGCGCCGCATCGTCGCTTCCGGGGAGGTCCCCGAAGGGGGCGCGCTGGTGCTGCGGGGCCCGTCCGGTGCGGGCAAGTCGACCCTGCTGCGGGCCCTTGCCCGCCTGGTGCCCATCGTCTCGGGCCGGGTGTGGCTGGCCGGGCGGGACATGGGGGAGTTCTCTCCCCCGCTGTGGCGCCGGCTCGTGCACTACCTGGCCCAGCGCCCCGTCGTCTTCGACGGCAGCGCGCTCGACAACGTCCTGGTGCCGTACCGGCTGCGGATCTTCAAGGACCTCCCGCCCCCCGGTCGGGACCGGGTCGTCGAGGCCATGACCCGGCTGGGTCTGAGCGACCCTGCCCAGGACGCCCGCACCCTGTCGGGTGGGGAACTGGCCCGGGTGGCCCTGCTCAGGGCCGTCTTCGCCGGCCCGTCCGTACTCTTGCTCGACGAACCGACCGCAGCCCTCGACGCCGATACCCGCCGCACGGTGATCCAGTTCCTCGGGAGATGGGTGAAGGCCCGACCAGGGCGAGGTCTCGTGCTGGTTTCCCACGTGGAGGAAGACGGCGGAGCCTTTTCCCCCGTGACCGCGGTCGACCTCCACCGCAATGGGACGGAGGCGGCCCCGTGAACACCGGTGTCATCCCCATCAGCGATGCGCAGCTCGCCCTCTCGGTGGTGCTGGTGCTCCTGGCCGGCGGGGTATCGGCGGCGCTGCAGCTCGGCCTGCTGCGCCCGCTCCTCGTGGGCACGCTGCGCACGTTCGTCCAGCTCATGCTCATCGGCTACGTGCTGGCCTTCATCTTCGAGTCCAACCGCCCCTGGCTCGTCTTCCTGGTCGCCGTGGCCATGACCGCCGTGGCAACCCAGGCGGCCACTGCGCGCACGAGGGACGTCACGCGCTATCCGAGGGAGCTGGCCTTTGCGGCGCTTTTCGCCAGCTCGGTGCTCGTGGGGGGCATCGTGGTCGGGCTCATCATCCGCCCCGAGCCCTGGTACTCGGCCCGCGTCGCCATCCCCATCTTCGGGATGATCCTGGGCAACTCCATGAACGGCGTCGCGCTGGCACTGCAGCGCCTCTACGGCTCCACCCGGGAGCGGCTTGCGGAAGTCGAGGAACTGCTCGCTTTCGGCGCGACCCCGTGGGAAGCCGTGCGGGAGTCCGTCAAAGAGGCCGTGCGCACCGGCATGACCCCCACCATCAACTCGATGATGGTGGTGGGCCTGGTGAGCCTGCCGGGCATGATGACCGGCCAGATCCTCGGGGGTGCCGACCCCCGCCAGGCGGTGCGGTACCAGATCGTCGTGATGCTCATGATCTCGGCCGCCGTCGCCCTGGGCTGCCTGGTGCTGGTGCTCTCCGCCTACCGGCGCCTGTTCACGGCCGACGGGGCCCTCGACCCGGAGCTGCAGCGCAGCCGCCCGGACCGGCCGTAAGGCGGGTCTACCTGGTCTGCTTCAGCAAGTCGACCTGCCCCTCGAGCTCGTCCAGCCGCTCCCGGATTTCCCCAAGGAGTTGCTCGATGCGGGCGAGGTCGGAAGCGTGCGGCGACGGGGGCAGCTCGGGCGCGACCTGGGGACCCGGTCCCTGCCTTCCCGCTACGCCTGCCGCCGGGGTTCTCTCGGCACTCCCGGCACGCCTCCGGGCCCCTGCGCCAGGAAGCGGGCGACCTCCTCGTCGGACTGGACCGTGTAGACCCGGTTGGTGCGGCTGTCGACAAAAGCCTGGTACGCGATGCCGGCGGCGTCCTTGGGCATGACCACGACTTTCCAGTAGAGCACCCCGTCACGCACGAACGGCAGCGGCTCGATGATCTCGAACCCCGACCAGTCCACCAGCGGATTGGCTCGCCGCACGTAGTCGATGGCCCGGGTCGGCCCCGTCAAGGTCTGGTCGGCAGCCAGGGACAGCATCTCCGTCTGCCCGTTCACGGCGTCGACGAGAAAGACCTTGAAGATGCCCCGGCTGCGACCGTATGGCTCGGCGCTCACGAACCACTTCATCCCCTGCCGGGTCGTCATCAAGAACGGCTGGCGGTTGACAGGGCCATCCTCGCCGCGGGACACGTCCGTCACCTTCACCTGATCCTGGTGGATGAACAGGGCATTGACGATGCCGCGGCGGTAGGCGTACGCTTCGGCGATCCACCGGGCGAGTTGCTCGGGAAACACCCGGGTGCCGCCGGCCACGGGATGGGCGGGCAGTTGCTCCGCCCGGACGAAGCTCACCCTGCCTTCAGGCGAGGCCACGAAGGCACCGGCGAAGTAGGGCACCGTGTACCAGACGCCCCACGCCCACCGGTGGCGCCATCCAATGGCCGGCGCCACCGTCCAGATCCGCCCGTCGGCCCCCGGCACGTAAAACGGCTTTTCGCCGCTCACGAAGTAGCGCCGGCGGTACGCCTGCCACCATAAGTTATCGGTGAGGTAGATGCCTTCGGCCGGCCGCATGGGCTGCTGGATCAGCCGGGTGTTTTTCTCCTGTGTGGTCGCGTCGACCACCGCCACCCCGCCCGCCGGCAAGAGCCCCTTGATGACCGCCCCGCTCGGCACCAGGAGAAACTCCCAGCTCAGCCGGCCTTCCACCGGTACGAGCGCCTGGCGCCCCACGGTATACTGCGGGGTCTGCAGCGAGTCCCGGGCGTAGCGCTCCGCCACTTCGACCGGCATCACCCGGATCTGTTCCGCCGATTCGGGAAGCCGATCGATGGGGCGGTACTCGGTGGTGCGTGCCAGTTCGGCGTATCGCAGCCACAGGGATGCAAGGGGGAGGAGGACCATCAACACGGCGCCCACGGCGCCCGATGCCCACGACAGCCAGCGAAACTGTGCGCGCTCTCTACCCCCTGCTCCTTCCAGCGGACCGAATGCACGCGCGTCAGGCCCGGGACGCGCCGCAACAACCGGTGGACGACCACCCACAGGATGGCCGCCTCGAGCACCGCAGGGGTCGCGTAGAGCCACATGACGGGGGAATGCCACCACGTGCGGAAGAACCACACGAAGCCGACGGACACGGCGAGGCTTGCGACGACACGCCATGGGAAGCTTCTTGTGCGAGCCGGCCTTGGGGACGTGCCCACCGCTTTCGACACCGGGCATCGACCTCCCCCACGGCCCATCATCGTCCGAGAGCGTTGCGGGCGTGTTAACGCACACAGCCGGGGTCTCGGGGGTGGCTAGCTGCGCTGGGCTTCTTCAGGGGCACCGTCCGGTGGAGCTGCTTCCAGCGGCCGCTTCACTCTCAGCTTGCAGACGAAGAAGCCCTCCATCGTGGCCGACGGCGGGATGCGCAAGGCGAGCCGAAGCGCCGGATGGCCTCCCCCGCCTGTGAGCCCGGGCCAGCGGGCGGGCAGCGCAAGCTCGATGGGCAGCACCTCGACCGCGTCCCCGTACCGCCTGAGCGCCCACTCGACGACACCCTCGTTTTCCTCAGGGTTGATGGTGCACGTGGAGTAGACCACCACGCCGCCGGGCTTCACGGCCCTCAGGGCGCTCGAGAGCAACTGCCGCTGCAGCGGCACGAGACGCCGCACGAGCCGCTCGGACCAGTGCCGGTACGTGGAGACGTCCCCCATCACGAACCGCCCCTCGCCGCTGCACGGGGCGTCCAGCAGTACCCGGTCGAACTGCTCGCGCGAGCCGGGTCCGAGCCGTCGCCCGTCACCCACCCTGACCTCGGCGATGGTCACCTGCTGGCGCTGCAGGTTGAAACGCAGGCGCTCGGCCCGCACCGCGCTCGTGTCGATGGCGAGGATGGCGCCCCGGTTTTCCATCATGGCCGCCATCTGCGTGGTCTTGCTCCCCGGCGCCGCCGCCACGTCCAGTACCCGCTCGCCCGGCCGCGGAGCCAGCACGAGGGGCGGGACCATGCTGGAGAGGCTTTGAAGGTAGAAGTGGCCCTCGCGGTACTCGGGCAGCGCCTCGAGCCGGGCTTCGCGCGCGTTCTTGACGATCAGCGCGTCGGCGTACCAGCTCACCCGTTCCACCTTGATGCCGGCGTCCCAGAGGGTCGCGATAACGGTTCGCACGTTGGTGCGCAGCGTGTTGACCCGGAGCGTGACGGGCCGGGGCGCGCGCATGCCCGCCAGCATCCGGTCCACCTCGAGCGGCCCCCACGTTTCCCGCAGCCGCTGGACGAAGGCGTCCGGCAGGCGCGGCGCTTGCGCTTTCATCGATGGCACCAGCCTACATCCCTCGGCATACCGCCTACCCTTGGTTTTGCTTCGGCCTCCTCTGGCACGCCCCAAACAGCAAGACTTACCCGAGGCGGTCAAGAGCGCGATTTGATGGCCTCGACGAGAGAGGGTGCCATGCCAAGACGGTAGATTTGCCCGCCAATGTCAAGGGCAAGCCGAGCCACCTCGGCGCGGCGCTGGTTCCATCCGCTCCCGTCGACGAGGGCATCGGTAGGTAGTTGTACAAGAACAGGTTGCTGAGGTAGGCGGCGACCTGTTCCGATGATGCGTTTTGAGCGCTTCCGAATGGGGTGCCCACCATTCGTTGCAGTACCAGCAGCTCATACGGTACGCCGTGCTCGAGGTAATACCGTAGCTGTTGCCATCCGGAGAGGGATGGCCGGAGAAGCCAATCCTGGCGTAGCAATGATCGAGAGTGCCTGCCCTTGTCCGTAGCGCCGGACTACTTTCCGGAAGGTTGCGTAGCTTGGATCTCCCAGCAATTGTCGAAGCGTCGCCCGAACCGTCTCGGGCGTGGGAAACCGATCCAGTCCGAACACGACCGACTTCGGCTCGTACTGCGATACACCGCTGAGGCTTGGATCGAACATCGGCTGGACAAACCGATCGTTGACGAACTTCACCAGCTTCGCAATGGAAGGATCATTTGCGGAGGCGCGGGCAAGTAGTTCAGCGAGCGTCACGGCTTAGTCTCCTTCAGAAAGGGGTGGTCGCGCAGCACACGGTCCATGTCTACCGAGATGCCGCCATTCGTTACCCCGGCCAGCAGCTGACCGGCCATCCAAAGAAAGTGGGCCTCCACGTCGTTTTCGTCTGGAGGTGGCGGTGGCTGCACTTGAGGTACGGGCAGTGGCGCACACTCCAACAGCAAGTCCATGGTGCATGCGGTCTTGTCACGCTTTGCGAAGTCCCGCTCGTTTTCGCTGGCCACCCAACGCCACGTGATCACCCCGAAACCAGCCCCATGGAGAGCTTCAGCGAGGGCTTGATACGCCCTGGGCGTCCGGTTATGAAACGTCAAGATGAGCCTTCCATCTTTACGGAGCACCCGGTGACCTTCGGCAAGAACGGACCGAAGCAGCGCGGCGTACGCATCGCCGTTCTTGCCGCGGCTGTCAACGACTACTTCGTGGGGGAGCGGCCCGGTGGGCGCACCCAGCCAGGCCCGGAATATGCTCGAGAGCTCGCCGTATTGGACGTCGCCGTAGTAAGGTGGATCCGTGAGGATCAAGTGAGCTGACGCGTCCGGGAGGGCCATCTTTTGGCTCGGCCCTTCGACGATGGACACTTCGCCGCCCAACGACCGTCCCAACCCTTCCGCCAGTCGTTGCTGCCGGCGAAACCATGTCAGGCTCCGGCGAAGCTGCCGCACCCGCCGAACGAAGGTACCCCTGCCGCTCGTCTCGTCGCCCCAAATGTTGGGCTCAGCCGTGAACGGCACGAAAGCGAAGCGGTGGTTGGCCGTCACCTCGTATGCCTTCAAGTAGAACCGATCCCATCGTGAGGCCAGCCCTGCCATTTCCGCTGTCCCGACTGCAGCCACGTAAAGGATCTCCTTGACCGTCTCGTCGGCCCGTAGCGTCCTTATGGCGTCCAGCAACTCGGTCAAGACGGCCCGCTGTCGGCGCGGGTACAGATCCCGCCACTGGCGAAAACCGTGTCGCAGGAGTACCGCGGTTTCTTTGCCGTCGGAAATGTCGCCAGCGGGCAAATGCGTATCGGGCCACTCCTGCGCCGCCTGGATGTCCGCGGGGGTTACTGGCTCAAGCCATCGCTTCCCATCCAGTGCCCGCTCGACCATCACGATTTCATACTGAAGCCGTTGCTCGGCCGCTATCGTGCTTACCTTCGCGGTAAAGCCGCATTCGGGGCATCGGGCTTGCCGGTTCGGAAGATAGACCTCAGCCGAACCAAGCGCCTCGCCGCACCCGTGGCACCGCACCCCGTGTGCCCTGGAGCCCTTCGTTACGGCACCGCACCGCCTGCACCCGAACCAAGCCGTATCCTCATCCGTACGGCGGGTGGCAAGGCTCAACAACGCATAGGGGTAAAGCCAGACCTTGCTCGAGCATCGCGGGCAGCTGAAACTAGCCACCCGAAAAGCGTGGGTTGTCCAGGCTCCGTGGACGTAGTATGCGCGCTTGACGGTCGGAACCACGCTCTCAGCAAGGCGCCCCACCGCGTCCTCGAATTGTTCAGGAGCGACGTGCATAAGCGAGAGCATGGCCCGCATGCCGCGGACTGCCCAGGGGTTGATGTCCTGGCCGTATGCGCGGTGCCCCCTTCGCACCGCCTCGAGGATGGAGGTACCGCCACCGGCAAATGGGTCCACTATGAGCAGGCTCCTACCCAAAGCGGCTTGCGCCGCCTCGACAATGGAGCCGAACAGGATATGGCTCCGCCGTGCCCACCAGCGGAACGTGCTGATGGGAGGGGTGTATATCTCCCTGTTACGCATCTCGCGGCGGATCCGCTCGTCGAGCCCTGAGAGCCTGAGCTGCTCCAGCACCGACATTGTCACGGGCGGCCATGTCCCCCACGCAAACAAGGGTTCGCTCCGGGGAGGCTGCATCCTTTCTGTAGCGGATGGCCGCAGGCTTGGTTGGGCCGAGCACCGGCGGTCCGGATCGCCTCCTCGCCCCGCGCCTGACGCCCGGGCCCCAGTGTTGTCGATGTAACGGCCGGGTGAACCCGGCCGTTGCACACTTGTGACTCGCCGGTGCTACCCTGCCCCACAGGCAACGCAGACCAATCGATCCAGTCCATGGCATACGGGGAATGCGCCGTTGCGCCAGCCGGAGCAAGCCGTCATTCGCATACGGCAGCTGACCATCTCCTGGGCGGGGCGCCTGGCAGTGCGGGATCTCAGCCTCGACGTCCCGGCCACCGGCGTTACCGTGCTGCTCGGGCCGCCGGGCGCGGGGAAGTCCACGATCCTGTGGGCCATCAACGGGCTGCTGGAGGACGAGGCAGGCGCCGCGGCCAGAGGCGAAGTGTGGGTGAGAGACCGCCGGGTGCTGCCGGCCGGTGGCCCGGCCGCTTCGTATCGCCACCTGGCCCCCATCGTGATGGAGGAGCCCTACCTCTTCCCCGGCACGGTCCTGCGCAATCTCTCTCTGGCCCCGTCGCTGCGCCGCCAGCCCCGGCCGCTCCAGCTGGCCGCCATGCGCAGGGCGCTCGAGGATGCGGGTCTGGCGGAGCTGTGGCCGGGTGGCCTCTCCCGCCGTGTCGAGCACCTTTCGCCGGCCCAGGCTTACCAGCTTGCCCTGGCGCGGGCGCTGGCGGGCGACCCGCACGTCCTGCTGGTGGACGAACCCGCCGCCACCCTCGGCCCCCACGCAGGGCTCGCCGTGGAGGCGGTGCTCCGCCGCATCGCCGCCGGGAGGCCGGTCGTCGTGGCCACCCAGTTGCCCGAACGAGCCGCCCGCCTGGGCGATACGGTCGCCGTCCTCCTCGACGGAGAGCTGGTGGAGTCCGGCCCTGTCGCCGACATCCTCCTGAATCCTTCGGACCCCCGTACGGAGCGCTTGCTGCACCAGGGATGAACGCACAGAAAGGAGCACGATCCACTCCATGGGCGATGCCCCCACCGCACCCGGCGCCCAACTCCCGAGCCTGCGGACCTTCTACCAGCCGATCGTGCGCCTCAGGGACGGGACCGTCGCCGGTTACGAAGCCCTGACCCGGGGTCCCGAGGGTAGCGCCATCGAGAGCGCCACAAGCCTATTCGCCTGGGCGCGGGCGAGCGGCCGCCTTTGGGAGGTCGACTCGGCCAGCCGGCGCCTGGCGATTCACCGCTGGGCCGAGCTGGTGCGCAAAGCCCAGCCTCGCGCAGGAGGCAGCGCGGACGGCCCATCACCCCGGCTTTTCCTCAACGTCCACCCGCTGAGCCTCTCCGAGCCCGGCTTCCGGCAGGGCCTCACCCGCCAATGGGTGGATGCAGCCCGCTTGCCCCTGGAGGCGGTGGTGCTGGAGCTGACCGAGGCGGCTTCCCTGGACGAGGGCCGCCACATCGAGGGAGCCATTCGCCACTATCGCCGGCAGGGATTTGCCATCGGCATCGACGACATGGGGGCCGGGCACAGCTCCCTCCAGAGCCTCCTGACGCTCAAACCCGATTTCGTGAAGATCGACCGCAGCCTCATCGACCACATCGACCAGGACCGGATGCGCCAGCACCTGGTGCGGGGCATCGTCGAGGCGGCCCACTCCGCCTCCACCCAGGTCGTGGCGGAAGGCATCGAGCGGCTCGAAGAGCTCCGGTTCCTGGTGCGGGCCGGCGTCGACATGGGCCAGGGATTCCTGCTCGCCCGCCCGCAGCCGGTGCCGCCGCCGGTGTCGCCGGAGAGCCTCGCGGAACTGAGGGCGGCCCAGCGGATCTTTCTGGGCACCGGGCACGCCGAACCCCCGGTCGGCGAACTCGCCGAGAGCGTGCCCCCGGTCGAACCCGATTGCCAGGTCACCGCCGTCCTTCAACGCTTCGAGCAGGACCCGGGCCTCAGCGCCGTGGCCGTGGTCGAGCACGGACATCCGGTAGGGCTCGTCATGAGGGACCGGCTCTTCTATCTCCTGGGCCGCCGGTACGGGCGGGCCATCTTCTCCGCGCGGCCCGTGCGGCTCGCGGCCGATCCCGCCCCCCTCGTCGTGGACGGCTCGACCCCTCTCTCCGAAGTCGCGTACCGGGCCACCCAGCGCCAGGAGTCGTCGGCGTACGACAGCATCATCGTGACGGACGACGGGCGTTATCAGGGTCTCGTGACCGTGCGGCGGCTCTTGCAGCGCATCACCCAGCTGCAGATCGAGGCCGCCCGCGACGCCAACCCGCTGACCGGCTTGCCGGGCAACCGCGTCATCGAACGCGAGGTGGCGCGACGGTTGGAGCACGGAGCCGACTTCTCGGTGCTCTACTGCGACATCGACGATTTCAAAGCGTTCAACGACCACTACGACTTCAAGCGCGGCGACCAAGCCATCCGCGCTCTCGCCGAGGTGTTGCAGGCCCAGGCCGCCCGGTTTCCTCCGGGAGAAAGCTTCATCGGGCACGTGGGAGGGGACGACTTCGTCATGGTGGTGCCCGGCGACTCCGGGCCCGAGGTGGCCCGAGCCGTGGTGGAGGCCTTCGACGGCCGCGCACGCCTGCTGTACGCTCCCGAAGACCTGGCTCGCGGGTACATCGAGGGAGAGGACCGTAGAGGCAACCGTACCCGTTTCGGCATCATGACCCTCTCGATCGCCATCCTCCACAATCCGCGCGGCCACGTACGGTCGTACCTGGAGTTCGTCTCCAACGTGGGGCAGTTGAAACGGAAGGCCAAGATCCAGGATGGAAACGCCATCGTGATGTTGGACGAGCGGAAGGAGGCCATGCGATGAAGGGCGCCTGGAAGTGGGGAGCGCCACTGCTCTTGCTGGCGGCGCTGGAGGGCTGGGGCAGCCATCCCGCGATGGCCCGTCAGGCCCTCACCATCAAGGGTTCGGATACCATGGTCATCCTGGGGCAGCGGTGGGCAGAGCAGTTCGCCAGGAAAAACCCGGACATCGCCGTCCAGGTCACGGGAGGCGGCTCGGGATCCGGGATCGCCGCCCTGATCAACGGCACGACCGACATCGCGGAGGCGTCGCGCCCCATGACCGCCCAGGAGCGGGCGCTGGCCCGGCAGCGCAGGGGCAAAGAGGTGCACGAGTTCGTGGTGGCGAAGGACGGCGTCACCGTCTACGTCAACGAGGCCAACCCGGTCGAGGCGCTCACGGTCGACCAGCTGCGGGGCATCTTCACCGGGCGCATCCGGCGATGGTCGGAAGTCGGGGGGCTGGACCAACCCATCATCGTATACAGCCGGGAGCACAACTCCGGCACCTACGTCTTCTTCCGGGAACACGTCATGCAAAACGAGGACTATACCCCGAGGGCCCAGACCATGCCGGGTACGGCGGCGCTGGTCAACGCAGTGGCTCGGACCCCCAACGGCATCGGCTTCGGCGGCATCGCGTACGCGCACGGGGTGCGAGCTGTGCGGATCCGGGCGCATGAAGGGGCTCCGGCAGTGGCGCCTTCCCTGGAGACCGTGCGAAACGGCACGTACCCGCTGAGCCGGCCCCTCTACTGGTACACCCTCGGAGAGCCCGGCCCGCTGGCCCGGCAGCTGCTCGACTGGGTGCTCTCCGACGAGGGCCAGGCCGTCGTCGCCGAAGTGGGCTACATCCCGCTGCGCTGAGAGGGGCAGTGGACGCGTATCGGAGCCATGCGCCGCGCGGAGCGGGGCTGGATCGGGCTCTCGGGTGCGGCCGCCTGGGTGAGCGTGCTGGGAGTGCTGGCGATCCTCTACTTCATCCTGCGCGAGGCGCTCCTGGTCTGGACCCAACCGCTGCCGGGGGAAGCGCTCCACCCTGCCCATCTCTGGTGGGGCGACGAGCCCGGCCCTGCGCCTTCGCGCCCGTACGTGTGGCAGCCCGTGGCCCTGCGGCCCAAGTGCTCCATCGTGCCCCTGCTGCTGGGGAGCACCCGGGTGAGCCTGCTGTCGCTGGCGGTGGCGTGGCCGCTCGGCTCGCTCGCAGCCTTCCACGTTACCCGCCACGCCCACCCGGCGGTGAGG
This sequence comes from Limnochordaceae bacterium, assembly GCA_014896295.1. GTDB lineage: Bacteria > Bacillota > Limnochordia > Limnochordales > Geochordaceae > Carboxydichorda > Carboxydichorda subterranea. The sequence goes on along the minus strand of JADBKR010000008.1, from coordinate 683,824 downwards.
ACGGCGGTGGTAGCCGTGATGGAGCTGTTGGACGGGGTGCCGACGGTGGTGCTGGGTGCGGCAGGGTTGCTCTTCCTGGCGACGCCGCTGCAGCAGGTGACGGGGGCCCCCTCCGAGCTCAACGCTTGCCTCGCGGCGGTCGTGCTGGGGCTATGGTCCGTGCCCCTGGTCTTCCGGATGGCGGCGGACGGCCTGTCCGCCCTGCCATCCGGAGTCTACCGGGCCGCCCGGGCCCTCGGTATCCGCGAGGGGGCCGCGTTGGTTCACCTGGCCTTGCCGGCGGGGTGGCGGTGGTTCGCAGGAGCCGGGGTGGCGGCGTTCGCCCGGGCCTTCGGCGAGACCATGATCCCGGTCATGCTGACCGGCAACGCCGCAGTGCTTTCCCTCTCCCCGCTCGACTCGGCGCGGACCCTGGCCGGCACCATCGCCGCCGAGATGGGATCGGTGGTGTACGGCAGCACCCACTACAGCGTGCTGTTCATGCTGGGAGCCATCCTGCTGGCGGTCTCGCTGGCGGCGCACGAACTGCTGGCCCGGCTGACTCGCCCGGCGCCGCCCCTGCTCGCGCCCGGCGACCCGGAGAACGGCCATGAGGCTGTTGCGGTGGCTTTCGGCGGCAGCCAGCGCCCTCGTCGTCGCTAGCTTCGTTGCGCTCGTCGTCGCCGTGCTGGCGCTGGGAGTGCCTCGCTTCAGCCGGGACTTCTTCACCCTCCCGCCGGAAGAGGGACTCGTCTCCGGGGGCATCCTGCCGGCCATCGTAGGAACGCTCGCGCTGGTGGCGATGGTGGGGTTGATCACCGTGCCGGTGGGGATGCTGGGCGGCATCTACCTGGCGGCCTTCTCGGACGATCGCTCCCTCACGGGGCGAGCCATGCGGTGGAGCGTGAGCCGCCTGGCGGGGCTGCCCGCCATCGTGTACGGCTTGTTCGGCCTGGGTTTCTTCGTGCTCGGGGTCGGCCAGCAGCTGGATCGGTGGTTCTCCGCAGGCAACCTGGTCTACGGCCAGCCCGCGGTGGTGTGGGCGGGTCTCACCATGGCAGCGTATACGTTGCCCGTGGTGGTCAGCTCGACGGAGCGGGCGCTCCGTGAAGTGCCGCCCAACCACCGGCGGGCTGGGCGAGCCCTTGGGCTCGGTCCCTGGGATGCCGTGCGATTCGGGGTGCTGCCCCTGGTCGGCAGGGGCGTGCTGACCGGGGCTCTCGTCGCCGTGAGCCGGGCCGTCGGAGAGGTGGCTCCCATCATGTTCACCGGGGTCGCGTACTTCGCCCCCTCCCTGCCGCTCGAGCCGTCCGACCAGTTCATGGAACTGGGCTATCACGTCTTCGTGCTGGCCACCCAGTCACCCGACGTGGAGCTGACCAAGCCAAGCCTTTACGCGACCATGGCGGTACTGCTGCTGGTCACCCTGGCGCTCAACGGGGCCGTGCTCTGGATCCGTACACGAGCGGGCCCCGGGGGCCGGTCCAGGCTGCGAGGGACGCGGTGAGGTCCGGCGCCCTCTCCGGGCAGCGCCTGCCCATGGTATTCAATACGTTGAACAAGGTTCCGCCGTTTCTTCTCTACCCCGTTCCATGGCAGCAACAGACCGCACGGCCCGTGTCGTCAAAGTCCGAATACCCCGTGTCGTCAAGATCCGAGAGGAACCGGTATCTTCCAAGGCGAATCCTCGGGTAAATCCTCAGGAAGGGGTGACCCTGGTGGCAGTCGCGGAGAGACGTGGCGTCCGGCAGGTCGAGATCGGCTCAGGGCCTCCGCTGGCGGTCGAGCAGCTTCCCGAGCCGCCCCCCATGGACTGGAGGAGCGTGCTGAAGATCATCGGCCCCAGCGCCATCGTACTGGGAGTCGCCATCGGCAGCGGTGAATGGCTCATCGGCCCGTCCGTGACCGCCAAGTACGGTCCTGCGCTTCTGTGGATTGCAACCGTTTCCATTATCCTGCAGACGGTGCTCAACCTCGAAATGGTTCGTTACACCACCTACACCGGTGAGCCGATCTTCGTGGGCATGGCCCGCCTGCGCCCGGGAAGCCGCTTCTGGGGCTGGCTCCTCGTCATCATCTCGTTCCTCGAGCGGGCCTGGCCGGGGTGGGCGTTCACGGCAGCTACGGCCGTGGCCGTGTTGAGCCTGGGCCGGCTGGCAGGGCCGCAGGATTCGATGCTCATCATCGGCCTGGGCGCGCTGCTCCTGCTGGTGTGCGTGGTTCTGGTCTCGGTGGGCGGCGTCATCGAGCGGACCCTCGAGATCGCGCAGTGGATCATGATCGGCTTGATCTTGCTGTTCCTCATCGTCATCAACCTCATCGTCTCGCCGGCGGCGGCGTGGAGCGAGACCATCGCGGGGTTCTTCAAGTTCGGCTTCTGGCCGGCCGGGGCGAGTATCACCCTGCTGGCAGCCCTGGCCGGATACGCGGGAGCCGGCGGGCTCAACAACACGACCATCAGCAACTATTATCGCGACAAGGGATTCGGGATGGGCCAGGTCGTGGGAGCCATTCCGGCTGCCATCGGAGGGCGCAAGATTACCGTCTCGGCTTCGGGCAAGGTCTTCGAGCCGACCGAGGACAACCTGCGCCGGTGGCGGATCTGGCGCCGCCTCACGGTCATCGACATCGTCGGGGTGTTCACGGTGGGGGCGTTCATCGGGATGCTGCTGCCCAACGTGCTGGTGACGGCGGTCATCCCGAGGGGTAGCGAGCTCGCCCAGTGGAGCATCGCCGCCTATCAGGCCGACGCCCTCAAGAACGCCGATCGGCCCGGCCGGGTGGTTCATCCCCATCCTGGCGGGCTTCTGGATCCTGTTCTCGACGCAGCTCGGCTCAGTGGACATGTTCACCCGCACCGTGACGGACGTCCTGTGGTTCACGTCGCCCAGGGTGCGGGCGTGGTCCGGCGACCAGATCAAGAAGGTCTACTATACCGTCCTGGCGCTGTTCGTGGTCTGGGCGCTGGCCGCGTTCATCATGGTGTACGGGATCCAGGCGCAGCCGATCTTCCTCATCCTGCTGGCCGCCAACATGAGCAACGTAGTGCTGGCGCTCACGGGCATCGTGACACTCTACCTCAACCACAGGTACCTGCCCAGGGAGATCCGCCCGGGAGCCGTCTCGACGGTACTCCTGTCGCTCGGGATCCTGTTCTGGGCGACGTTCGCGACGATGTCGGCGCTGGCCAACTTCTTCGGCGTCAAGTTTTGACGTCGTCACGTTCTGACGTAGGGAATGGTAAGGGGGCCCATCGGAAGGGCGGCCACGGCCAGGGGCCGGGGAGCGCCGGACCGGTGGGCCTCCGCGTCCAGTGCCTCCTCGACGCTGGTGACGGGGACGAGCCCGGCCGCTTCCACCGTAGCCGGCGGCAGCGAGGAGAGCAGATAGACCCGCGCCCGTTCGAGCACCATCGCGAGGATCTGCACCTGCCACTGGTCGAGGGATCGGAAGCCGGGCTCTTCCACCATGCGCAGCCAATCCTGGGGACCCCGCCCCCGGCTCAGGAGCTCGCCGAACCGGCCGTGGGAAGGCACGCCGTCGGCACACTCGGAGACGGCCACGATGGCGCCGCCCGGCCGCACGATACGGGCGGCGGCACTGAGCCCCTTGACCGTCTGGTAGAGGTTTTGGTCCAGCGGGAACCCGCTGTTGGACGTCACGACCACGTCGAACCACCGGTCGACCGCGCGCGTGCTGGTACGCCGGCACGCCTCGCATCCGGTCCGGTGCGCCTCCAGGTAGTTTCCCGCGAAGACGCCGGTGATCTGGCGGCGCTCGTCGAGCGTCACGTTGGCGAGGAAGTGGGGCGGGGCGAGCTTCACCGCCGCACGAATCGCCTCGTGGACGGGATTGCCGTCGAGCACTCCCCAGGTGGCCCGGGGGTCGCCAATGAGCCGGGCGCCGTGCAGCCAGAGGATGGTCTCCAGCCCCGCCACTCCCGGCGCCACGCCTTTGGGGCCACCCGAAAACCCGGCGAAGAAGTGGGGTTCGATGAAGCCGGTCACGATGCGGACGGAGGCCTCGACGTAGTGCCGGTTGAGCCACACGGGGCCGCCGCCGGGCACCTCGCCGAGGTGCACCAGGCCGGCGTCGTCGTAAGCCGAGTGGTTGACGACCCGGACCTCGTGGAGCAGTCGTCGCCCCAGCATGCGCTCCAGCTCGGCTGGCGTGTTGGGCCGGTGGGTGCCCGTGCCGACCAGCACCGTGACGCGGTCGCGAGGGACGGCGTCCAGCTCCTCGAGGATCCAGGGCACCATGCGCTCGCTGGGCGCGGCGCGGGTCCCGTCCGCAATGACGATGACGACCCGGTCGTCCGGCCCCACGAGCTCGCGTAGAGGAGCCGACCCGATGGGCGCCCGGAGCGCCGAGACGAACGCCGCTCGCTCATCTTCCAGGCCGGGCTGCGGGTGAGGCTCGATGACGGTGGTATCGTCGGGGAGCTCCGCCGTTACGTGACCCTGACCGTAAGGGAAGTCGACGCGCATCGCCATGGCCTGTCAGCTCCTCACGTATGGCCCCAGGCGTCGCTTCGCCTCCTCGAGGGGTAGCCCCTGCACCGCCCACCACTTGGTCCGCGCAGCACCGCCCCGCACCAGCACCAGGGACGACCGCGGCACATCGAGGGCCGCTGCGAGCAGGTCCCGTACAGCATCGTTGGCGCGCCCTTCGACCGGCGGCGCGCTCACCCGTACCTTGAGCGCCTTGCCGTGCAAGCCGGCGATCTCCGAGCGGCTCGCCCCCGGCTGGACGTACACAGTGAGGATGAGCCGCCCCCCTTCCTGGCGCAGGCACTCCCATGCGCCTGAGCCCGTCGCCGGCAGAGCGCTCCCTTCGCGCGGCACCGAAGGCCGTTCAGCCACGGCCGGCTCTCCTCAACCACCCATGGCCCCCTCAACCCGATCGGGGCCTCGCCGCCCGTCTCGGTCACGAGTGCCGTGTCTTCGATGCTCGCACCGCGCACTCCTGGCAGGTCAACCGTTTTACGCAGCGTGAACGTTCACGTGCGGGCGTCCGCAGAAACCTCGTGGCCTGCCATGGCCAGGATCGGGGCGGCCGTGAACGAAGCCGTTGCCAGGCGGCCCGGTCAGGACCAGTACCCGGCGCTCTCGCCGCTGCCCCTCTGGTGGGGATCCCACAGATCCCGCAGGCCGTCGCCGAGCAAGTTGAGGGAGAGAACCACGAGGAAGATGGCCATCCCGGGCAGCACCGACACGTGGGGCGCTACCCGGATGTACTGGCGCCCCTCGCTCAGCATGATGCCCCACTCGGCCGTCGGGGGCTGCGCTCCGAGCCCGAGAAAGCTCATGCCCGCCGCCGCGGTGATCATCCAACCCACGTCGAGCGTGGCCGCCACCAGCAAAGGGCCCGAGCTGTGGGGGAGGATATGACGCACCATGATCCACCACGCCGGCGCCCCGATCCCCCGGGCCGCCTCCACGAACTCCTTTTCCTTGAGCGACAGCGCGAGCCCTCGCACTATCCGGGCGTAATAGGGTACGCCCACGATGGCCACGGCCACCATCGTCTTCATCAGCCCGGGACCCAGCGCGGCGATGATGGCGATGGCCAGGAGCACAGAGGGAAAGGCCATCAAGACGTCGACCAGCCGCATGAGCGACCGCATCCACCCGGCCCCCGTAAAACCCCGAGATCAAGCCCACGGGCACCCCGATGGCCATGGCCAGCAAGACGGCGGCGAACCCCACGAGCAAGCTCGTGCGGCCGCCGTAGAGCAGCCGGGCCAGGAGGTCCCGGCCCAGGTGGTCGGTGCCGAGCAGATGGCCGGATGAGCCGGGCGGCTCCAGCCTGGCCAGGACGTCCGCGTCATGGGGGCTGTAGGGCGTGAGAAGAGGGGCCAGGAGGCCACCTCCGAGCAGCCCCGCCACGACGAGGGCGGCAGCGATCATGACGGGATCGCGCCGCATCCGCGCCCACGCCCTGGCCAAGCCGCTGGGAGTTGCCGGTGCTTCAGGGTGTACCCGCAGCGACAGCTCTTGCGCCACCGTCCAGGCCTCTTCTCACGCGTAGGTGATGCGAGGATCCAGGTACGCGTACAGCACGTCGACCGCCAGGTTGGTGAAGACGTACATGGCCGATATGACCAGGATGCCGCCTTGAACCACGGGGAAATCCCGGGCCAGGATGCCGTTGATCATCAGCATCCCCAGGCCGGGCCAGTTGAAGAGCATCTCCACGAGTACTTCGCCGCCGAGCAGGTATCCGGCCTGCATCCCGATGACCGTGACCGTCGGAATCATCGCGTTACGCAGCCCGTGGCGGAAGACCAGGGACCACCGGCCCACCCCCCGGGCGCGGGCCGCCCGGATGTACTCCTGCCGGGCCACGTCCAGCATGCTGGCACGGGTCATGCGCGCCACCGTCGCCGCCGGGCCGACGGCCAGGGCGACGGCCGGCAGCACCAGGTGCCGGACCAGATCGGACGCGTCCGACGATCCGGGCGCATACATGCCGGAGATGGGAAACCACCCCAGGCGCAACCCGAAGCCCAATTGCAGCAGCAACCCAAGCCAGAAGACGGGCATGGAGAAACCCGCCAGCATCGCGATCATGAGGGCCCGGTCGGCCGCGCTACGACTCCATACCGCTGCCAGCACGCCGGCCGGCAACCCGAGTCCCACCGCGAGCACAAGAGCGGAGACGGCCAGCAGAGCCGTGCCCCCGGCCCTCGCGCCGAGGAGCTCGATCACGCTGCGCTTGAGCTGGATGGAGTGTCCCCAGTCCCCCGACACCAGCTTGCCTATCCACCGCACGTACTGCACCGCGATGGGTAGATCCAACCCCAGGTCGTGGCGGAGCTGGGCGAGCGCCGGCTCGGTGGCGTGGGGGCCCAGCATGATGAGGGCCGGGTCCCCGGCGACAGGTGCATGGTGAGGAACACCACCACGGTGATCCCCACCAGCACCGGTACGACCGCCACGAGCCGCTTGAGAACGTATGCGCCCATCCCGTCCTCTGTCACTCCTCGCCTTGCAGGCGCACCGTCTCGAACCGGAAGACTCCCGTGGGGTGGAGCACGAAGCCCTGGATCTCCTTACGGGCGACCACGATCTGCGTCTCGTGGTCGAAGGGCACCCAGGGCGCGTCCCTCATGATGAGTGCCTGCGCCCTCTTGTACAGGCGGGCTCGCTCCGTCCGGTCCGACGACTGCTGCGCCGCCACCAGCAGTCGATCGACTTCAGGGTTGCGGTAGAAGCTCTCGTTGAACCCGTTGGGAGGCCACTGGTGGCCCGAGAGGAGGATGTACAGGAAGTTGTCCGGGTCGCCGTTGTCCCCTACCCAGCTCATCTCGTGCATCTCCGCCACCTGCGCCGGGTCGGAGGCGAAGACCTTGTCCAGGTAGGTCCCCCACTCGAACGTTTGAATGTTGACCCGGATCCCCACCTTTGCGAGGTCGCTCTGAATGGCCTGCGCCATGGCCACGGGCTGCTGCATGCCCGACCCGGACTGCGGCACCCAGAAATCCACCGACAGGCCCTTGGGGTAGCCGGCTTCGGCCAGCAGCTGGCGTGCCTTCTCCGGATCGTACGGGTAGGCGTGGACCTCCTCGTTGTAGCCCCAGAGAACGGGCGGGATGTAATTGTCCGCCAGGACTCCGGTGCCCTTCAAGATGCCTTCCACGATGGCCCGGCGGTTGATCGCGTGGTTGACGGCGCGCCGCACCCGCACGTCGTTGAAGGGCGGCTTCTGGTTGTTGAGGACGAGGTACCAGATGTGCATGCCGGGCTGTTCGATCACCTGCCAGCGTGCGTCGCCTCGCAAGCGCGGCAGGTCGTCGGGAGGCACGTTGACGATGAAGTCCAGCTCTCCGGCCTCCAGCTGGGCAAGCCGCGTCTGGTCCTCCACGACGGGACGGTAGACGACCTGCTGGATGCGCGGCACCCGGGCCTTGTCCCAGTAGTCGGGGTTCCGCTCCACGACCACCTCCACGCCCGGCGTCCACCGCACGAACCGGAAGCGGCCCTGTCCCCACCGGGTGTTTGGCGATCTCCTTCCCGTACTTGCGGATGGCCGCAGGCGAGACCATGGCCGCCGCGTGCATGGCCAGGTTGGCGAGGAAAGGCGCGTAGCGCTGCTCGAGCACGAACCGGACCGTGTACGCGTCGACCTTCTCCACCCGCTTGACCTTTCCGAAGGTAAACTCCGCGTACGGGAACGTCCCCGTCTGGTGGTAGGGATGAGACGGATCGATCTGGCGCTGGATGTTGAACACGACCGCATCCGCGTCGAACGGCGTCCCGTCATGGAATCGGACCCCTCGCCGCAGCTTGAGGGTGTATACGAGGCCGTCCCTGGAGACCGTCCACGACTGGGCCAGGCCGGGCTCGAGCTCGGTCGAGCCGTCCTTGAACCGCAACAGGCTGTCGTACATCCCCATGGTGGCCCGGCTGGAGTTGTAGTCGCTGATCTGGTGGGGATCCAGTGCCGTCGGCTCCGCCTGCAGCCCCACGACGATGCTGGCGGCGGCCGCCGCGGGCGCACCGGCGCCGACTCCCGCCAGCAACACGGCCAGGAACGCTGCCGAGACCATCCCCACGATGCGGGCCAAGCGGTAAGAAAGGGACATGCTGACCCCCTCCATCCCGTAGGACGCATGGCGCGAACAGGATCAGGCGCTGCGATGCGGGGCTGCTGCGGCCCCTCCCGGGTATTGCCGCATGGTTCGGCACCCCGGGCGCGACTCCTGCCGGCCTCGGGGAGGGAGGCGGTAGCGTCACCGCCCGTTGGCGTGCAGTTCCTGGTAGACCCGCCCTGCCACCGCGACGCCGGTCCTGAGCGATCTGGCGCCCTTCGTCCACTTTGCAGGACACGCCATGCCCGGGTGGGCGTCGACGAAGATCAGGGCATCCAGCCGGCGCAGGGTCTCTGAGGCGTTGCGCCCGACGTTATCCCAGGTCACCTCGACGTCCCGAACCCGCCCCTCGGGGTCGAGGATGAAGGTCCCTCGCCGGGCGTTGCCGCTCGTCTCGTCCAGGACGCCGAACAGGCGCGCTACGTGCCCCGTCCGATCGGATGCCATCGGGTAGCGAACGTGCTCGAGGGTCTTTTCGGCTTCGAGCCACGCCTTGTGGGTATAGACCGTGTCGGTACTGATCCCTACCACCTCGGCGTTGCGCTGCCGGAACTCGTCGTACAGCTCGCCGTAGTCGGCGAGCTCGGTCGGGCACACGAAGGTGAAGTCGGCCGGGTAGAAGACGAGAACGAGCCAGCGGCCCCTGTAGTCGGCGAGCCGGACGATCCCCTCCTCGCCGGTGGTGGGAAAGTAAGCCGGGAGTTGCAGGTCCGGGACCCGGTCCCCGAGTCGAACGCTGTCCATGGCCCTCTGCCTCCTTGGGCAAAAATGAGGAAGCCGGTGGGCTCCGCTGCGAACCTCCGTGCTCCCGCGCGGACCCGCCCGCAGCCGGCATCCTGGCGGCACCGGCCGGGCCGTCCCGCCGGTAGAGTGTACCAGCCGTGGCCGGGCCATGCCACTTGCACGCCAGGGCATGGGACGCGCTGGACGGGTATAGCCGCCGAAGAACCCGCATACATCAGCATGCGGGATGTCCAACAGCATGCTGATCACCGGCATCGACCGGCGCCGCATCGCCAACGCCCTGGCTGCCTGGGCCTGTGTCTTGCTCGTCGTCCTGGCGGGCAGTGGCGCCTCCGCGGCTCGCCCCGCGGGCGGGGAGACGAGTACCCGCCCCATGTGCGGGGAAGTCCAGGTCATCGGTGCCCCTGGACACGAAGACGCGCCCGAGGCGGTGCGCGAGCTCCAGCTGGGCCTGCGCCTGCTGGCGCTCTTCGACTACCCCATCGACGGGCGTTACGACCCCCACACCCGGGAAGCCGTACGCGCCTTCCAGCGCAGGGCAGGGATCGAGCCGACCGGAGTGGCGGGGCCGGAGACCATGGCCGCCCTGGCCCGGGCCTTCGAGCGGGAGGCCAGACCGCTCATGGCCGCCCAATCGGCGGCCGCGCAGGAGGCTCCCGGCCCGGACGACCTCTTGCCCCACCCGGGCGTCGAGCCCGGAGGCTACTGGATCGTCATCGACACCGCCCACCTCAACCTCACGCTGTACAGGGACGGCAAGGTGCAAGGCCGCTGGCCCATCGCCGTGGGCAAGTTCACGACGATGACGCCCGTCGGGGAATGGAGAATCGTAGACAAGGGATACGCGGAAGGCGTCTTCGGGACGCGGTGGATGGGGATCGACATACCGTTCGGCAGCTACGGCATCCACGGGACCAACCGTCCCTGGTCCATCGGCACTTACGCCAGCGCCGGGTGTATCCGGATGTTCAACCACGACGTGGAGCACCTCTACGACCTCGTGCCGGAGGGCACTCCCGTCACCATCACGGGCGTGCTGCCGCCCCTCGAGTGGAACATCGCCCTCCCGGCCGGCACCGTGGACTGGCACGTGCCGCTCCTGCAGTGGGCGTTGCGCCGCCACGGCTTCGATCCGGGGCGGGCGGACGCAAGGCTGGGCCCGGGAACGATGCGGGCCATCTCTGAAGCGCAGCGGGTGCTGGGGCTGCCGCCCGTGCCGGCGGGCACGCCCGACCTCTTCCGGGCGCTCGGGCTGCGCACCGGAAGCTAGGGGACGTGCTCCCGTACCCTCTGGCTAAGCGACCGTCACGGGGAACCGGCCGGACGGCTGGCCCTTGCCGGCCAGCACGGCGGCCACCGCCCTCACGTGCGGCGGCTGGTCGCCATAGGCTGCCAGATACCAGGCCGGCCTGCGCCCGAGGCCCCCAGGTCGTAAGGCGTGCCCATCGCCACCACGGGCGGAAGCCTGGGGCGCGAGCTCGATGGCGAGGCGGGCCCACGCGACCTGGTCGGGATGTTGAGAGGCCGTGCGCGTGACGACCACCGGGGTGCGGCGTCGTTGCAGGACCGCCGCCCGCAGGTGCTGCAACGCCTGCTCGTCTTGCTCGGGCGGGGTGCCGGAAGCCACCCGGATCTCCTCGACAGAAACCGGCGTGGCGGCCTGCCCCATCTCGTGGCGAAGCGCCTCGGCCAGCCGCAGGGGGCTCGCATGACGCTCCTCTGCCATGGTGGCGATCCCCTCCCCCAGCTCGAGCACCACCACCCCTGTCTCGGGCTGCGCCATGCGCTCGACGAGGCTGCGCAGAGGTAGACCCGCACTCTCCACGACGGTGACGGCGTGGGTCGACGCCCGGACCGCCAGGAGCTCGGCCGCCTGCAGGTCCGCGGCGTCGCTCAAGGGCACGTCGGGCAGGAGATCGTCGACGCCGGCACCCAGGGCTCCATATCGCCGCTTGAGGGCCAGCACCCGCTCGACCGACTCCCTGAGGCGTTGCCGGGAGATGCGCCCGGAGCGGGCGGCATCCACGAGCGCCCGGTAAGCCTCACGCTGGCGGCTCTCCGTGTGGCTCACCAGGATGAGGTCCGCCCCCGCCTCGAAGGCGCGCACGGCGGCCTCGCCCGGCTCGAAGCGATCCGATATGGCGCGCATCTCGAGGCAGTCGGTGACGATGAGCCCTCCGAACCCCAACTCCCCGCGCAACAGCCCCTCCAGGACCGCCCGGGAGTGCGTCGCAGGCCGCCCCGGCTCCGGCTCGATGGCGGGGAAGACCACGTGGGAGGTCATGATGGCACTGATACCCCCGGCTATGGCCGCCCGGAAGGGCACGAGCTCGACGCGCTCGAGCCTCTCCCGGCCGTGGGGCACCACCGGAAGGTCCACGTGAGAGTCGAGGGCCGTGTCGCCATGGCCGGGGAAATGCTTTCCGGTGGCCGCGACGCCTGCGGACTGCAGCCCCCGCACCGCGGCGGCGCCCAGGCGGGCCACGAGCTGAGGGTCCTCCCCGTAGGAGCGCAGCCCGATGACCGGATTGGCCGGGTTGTTGTTGACGTCGAGCACGGGAGCCAGATCCATGTTGACGCCGACGGCCCGGAGCTGCCGGCCCATGGCCAGGGCCAGCGCCTCGACCAGCTCGACGTCCCCCGTCGCGCCGAGGGCCATGGCGGACGGGAACCAGGTGGCGGGCGGCTTCAGCCGGACGACGCGGCCTCCTTCCTGGTCGGTCGCGACCAACAGCCCGATGCCCGCCTGCCCTCCCGGTACGCCGGCGCGAAGGGAGACGTCCTGGAGCTGCCGCACGAGGCTCCGCACCTGGTCAGGGGTCTTCACGTTGCGGGAAAAGAGGATAACGCCGCCGACCTCGCCCCGCTCGATCCGCTCCAGCAGGGACGGCGGCGGCTCCACGCCGGGGAACCCCACCATGAGCAGCTGCCCGACCTGACGCTCCAGCGGCAGCGCCGCGGCCATGGCACCGGCATCCAGAAACGGTCCGTCAGGCACCTCCATGACCCTTCCGGCCGGTGGATTCGCCGCTCGATGAAAAAGCGCCTTCTCCCATGCTCGTGGTAGAACGCCACTCTCATCCAGGGGTAGTCGCAAATTACCATGTCTCCTGCGAACGCATATGGGTAGTGGAGGGGGCAACCGGACTACCGGCCCCGGCCCGGGTGCTACCGGCGTCTACGGGACCTTACCGCGTGAGCAGGCGGGAACCCAACCCCCACCCCGGGTTTCTCCGCCGCCGTCGAGGCTCGTACCCTGACCCCGGCCTCGCCGGGAGCACCCGGGACACCCCTCCGCACCCAGGAGCGAACCCTTCGCCTCCGAATCCCCGCCTCGGGAGGTCGAGACCAACATGACCCTGAGGTTTACCGGGCGCGTCGCGGTGGTGACGGGAGCCGCCCGGGGCATCGGCCGGTCCATTGCCCTCCGGCTGGCAGAAGAGGGCGCCCACGTCGTGGTCGTCGTGGACCTCCGCCGCGAGGAGGGACAGGAGACCGTACGCATGGTGGAGGACGTCGGCCGGCGTACGGGCTCCCGAGCCCTTTTCGTGCAGGCCGACGTGAGCCACGCCCCCCAGGTCGAGGCGATGGCTCGTCACGTGGACCAGGCCTTCGGCCGGTGCGACGTGCTGATCAACAACGCCGGCATCAGCGGCCGCCCCATCGGCGACGGGCCCGTGGACCGCTGCAGCCTGGAGGCGTGGAACCGCCTGCTGGCGGTCAATTTGACGGGCGTCTTCTTGTGCAGCAAGTACCTGGTGCCGCTCATGCTGCGAAACGGCGGCGGAGCCATCGTCAACATCGCCTCGGACGAGGCTCTCGTCGGAGCGCCTCCCCCGACGGATACCCACGCGTACTCCGCCAGCAAAGGGGGCGTGGTGGCCTTGACCCGGGCGATGGCCGTCAGCTACGCCGGCAGGGGCATTCGGGTCAATGCCATCGCCCCCGGGTGGATCGCGACACCGATGACGGCCGACCTGCTCGCAAACCCGGCCGAAGCGGCTCGGATCGCCGCAGCCTGCCCGATGGGACGCGTCGGCAGGCCAGAGGAAATCGCAGCGGCAGCAGCGTTCCTCGCCTCGGACGATGCCTCTTTCGTGACCGGCGTCGTGCTTCCCGTCGAGGGTGGTTCCACTGCCTGGTGAGCGAAAGCCTCCGAGGGGGACGCACGTGCGCCCCTCGAGGGACCCCCGGCCTCACCTTCTTCAATGCTCGCCCTCGAGGAGCGCGTCGATGATGGTTTGCGTCACCTGCCGGGTGGTGGCCTTGCCGCCCAGGTCTGGGGTCTTGACCCCGCGGTCACCCAGCGTGTGCTCCACCGCGGCCATGATCCTCCGGGCCGCTTCGGGGTGGCCGAGGTGCTCCAGCATCATGGCCCCTGACCAGATCTGGCCGATGGGGTTGGCGATGCCCTGTCCGGCGATGTCGGGAGCGGAGCCGTGAATGGGCTCGAACATCGACGGGTAAACACGCTCGGGATTGAGGTTGGCCGATGGCGCGATCCCGATGCTCCCCGCGATGGCCGCCCCCAGATCCGTGAGGATGTCGCCGAACAGGTTGGAGGCCACCACCACGCCGAAGCGCTGAGGGTGGGTCACGAAGCGAGCTGCCAGGGCGTCGATGTGGTACTGGTCGGTCGCGACGTCGGGATACTCGCTCGACAGTGCCCGGAAGACCTCGTCCCAGAACGGCATGGTGTAGTTGATCCCGTTGGACTTGGTGGCCGACGTGAGCCTCCGCTTGGGGTGGCGGCGAGCCAGCTCGAAGGCGTAACGCATGACCCGTTCGACGCCGCGGCGGGTGAAGACCGAGTTTTGAATGACGATTTCATGCGGAGTGCCCGGGTAGAGACGTCCCCCCATATTGGAGTACTCGCCCTCGTTGTTTTCGCGCACCACCCAGAAGTCGATGTCGGCCGGCCCGCGCCCCGCAAGCGGCGTGGGTACCCCACGAAGGAGCCGGGCAGGGCGCAGGTTGACGTACTGCTGGAACGTACGCCGTATCGGGAGCAGCAGCCCCCACAGGGAGACGTGGTCGGGCACGGACGGGTCGCCCACGGCTCCCAGGAAGATGGCGTCGTAGCCGCGCAGCTGTTCGAGGAAGTCCGGAGGCGCCATGCGGCCCGTCTCGTGATAGTAGCGGCAGCTCCACGGGAACGTCTCGTAGCGCATTTGAAACGTACCGTCCACGGAGGCCGCCGCGTCGAGCACCTCCATACCCGCCGGCACCACCTCGAGCCCGATGCCGTCCCCCGGGATCACCGCGATGCGATGCACCTGCGCTTGCTGCCCACGGCTCGACGCCACCGTGCCTTCGCTCCCTTCGGGAATCACCAGAGCCCCAGTACTTTCCACCATAGCCCGCCGAGCCCCACCCACACGATCAGGTTGACCACCGAGAGCAGGAAGCCGAACTTCCACCAGGTGGTCTGATCGACGTAGCCCGCCCCGAAGTAGATGGGCGCCGGGCCGGTGCCGTAGTGGGTGAGCGACGCGTTGAGGCTCGAAAAGACGCCGAGAGCGATGGTGACCAGGTACGCCGGTGCGCCCAGCGCGATGGCCACGGCGGCCAGAGGGACGAAGAAGGCAGTGACGTGAGCCGTCATGCTGGCGATGAAGTAGTGCAGGTAGACGTAGAGGAGCACCACGAGGAAGAGGACCAGCATCCAGCTCCCGGCGTCGCCCAGGGCCAGTTTCACGTTGTCGGCGAGTGCCCCGATGACGCCCCACTTGCCGAGCCCGTTGGCCATGGCCACCAGACCGCCGAACCAGATCAGGGCGTCCCATCCGCCCGATTCGGCGAGGACGTCTTTCCAGTTGACCACCCCGAGAACGATGAGCAACGCGACACCGGCCAGCGCGACGGCCGTCTCGTGCAGGCGGTTCCACTGGCCAGTGGCCCACAGCACCAGGGTCAGGAGAAAGACGCCGAGCATGGCTTTCTCGCCCCGGCTCATCGGGCCCATCGACTCGAGCTCCCGGGCCGCCATGCGGGGCGCATCGGGCGACGTCCTGACCTCGGGCGGGTAGAGCCGGTAGAGCAGGTACGGGATCAGCGCCAGGGCCACGAGGCCCGGCACGACGGCGGCAGCCGCCCACCCGATCCACGTGACGTTGACATCGAAGTTCTTGCGGGCGAGCTCCGCCACCAGCGGCGCCGGCGCGACCGACGTCAGGAACATGGCCGACGTGACCAGGTTGACCTGGTACTCGGTCAACATCAAGAAGGCGCCCGCCTTCCGGGCGGTCGGCCCCGGCTCGGACCCGAAGCTCGCCGCCAGGCTGCGGACGATGGGGAAGAGGATGCCGCCCGCCCGGGCCGTGTTGGAAGGAGTGGCAGGAGCGATCACCAGGTCGCTGGCGGCGATCGCGTAAGCGAGCCCGAGCGTGCTCTTGCCGAAGGCCCGGATCATCATATAGGAGATGCGCCGGCCCAGGCCGGTCTTGATGAAGCCGCGAGCGAACAAGAACGCCGAGACGATGAGCCACACCGTCGTGTTGGCAAAACCGCTGAGCGAGTCCCCGATCGAAAGGGTGCCGGTGATCGCCGTGAGGGCCACGCCGAGGATCACCACGGCTCCCTGCGGCAGGGGTTGGAGGATGAGGCCGAGGATCGTGCCGAGGAACAGGCCGATCATGTGCATGGCCCCAGCCTGGAGCCCCCAGATGGGAGGAAGCAGCCAGACGATGACCGCGACCGCTATCGGGATGGCCGCCCTCACCGCCACGGACGGGCCAGGGCTCGATCCCACAGCTTTGACCGTCTTCGCCCCGGACAGCGCCATATGACGTCCCCTCTCCCTCCACCGCTTGCGTACGAGCTGGATCCAGTGTCCCGACGTCGCGATGGATTCGAAGTCGCGATTGTGCGCTCCTTCACGAATGGCGGGGACGAAAGTCCATTTCGGGGCCACCGCATGGCCACCGCCGGTAGGGGCGGATGCCCCTGTTCCGGAGGGACGGATCCATGGTGCCATGGAGCAGTGCCCTCAGGCGCCCTCGCCGACGAAACGGGAGCGTATTTCGTCGAGGGCCGTCTTCCGGCTGAGGATGTAGAGGGTATCGCCTTCCTGAACGGTGGTGCTCCCTGTGGGGACCCGGTATCGGCCGTCGCGCCCAACCAACGCGATCAAGGTTTCCTGGGGTAGCCCGAGTTGCGCGACGGCTTTGCCTGCCAGGGGCGAGCCCTGTGGTACCGTGAACTCGAGGAGCTCGGTATCCACGGCTTCGACCGGTACCAGGTCCAACGGAGCCCGCCTCGGCCTCCGCTCCGGTTCGGCCACTCCCAGCCAGCGGGCCACGTATGGGACGGATGTACCCTGCACAAGCGCCGACGTCAGAACCACGAAGAAAACGACATTGAAGATGGTCTGAGCCCCAGGCACCGCTGCCAGCCTCGGTAACGTCGCGAGAATGATCGGCACCGCCCCCCTCAGGCCCACCCACGCCACGAGCAGAGCGTCCCTCCCATGCATCCGGAAAAGCGGGAGGATCCCCAACACAGCCACAGGCCGGGCAACGAGCATGAGGAAGACGGCTAACACCAACCCGGTCCCAGCAACTTTGGCAACCTCACGGGGAAAGACCAGTAATCCGAGCGCCAGGAACATGACGATCTGCGCAAGCCACGCCAGAGACTCACTGAAGCGCATCAAGAATCGGCGGTACGCCAGCGTAGAGTTACCGACCACCAGGCCGGCCACGTAGACGGCCAGAAAGCCGCTTCCACCAAGCGTAGCGACGGACGCGTAGACGAAACCCGCCAGCGTAACGGCCAGGAGCGGGTACAGGGCCTCATGCTCGAACCGCACCCTGCGCAGCAACCCAACACCAGCGCGTCCCAGCACGTACCCAAGGAGCCCGCCCAGTACCATCTGGGTGACGAACGAGGCAGCGAAGCGCAGAGGGGACGAGCCGGGAGCTACCAGCATCTGGATGAGGGCGACGGTAAGGTAGACGGCCATCGGGTCGTTGCTGCCCGATTCCAGCTCCAGTAAAGGGGCGAGGCGTCCGCGCAGCGTAGCCTTCTTGGACCGGAGCACCATGAAAACTGCGGCCGCGTCCGTCGACGAGATCACCGCCCCGACCAGCAACCCCTCGACAAGGCCAAAGCCCAGCACGTACCTGGCGAAGAGCCCGACCAGGGCAGCCGTGATGACGACCCCGACTGTAGCGAGGGTCACCGCAGGCCACAGCACTGGCCGCACCCGCTTCCAATCCGTGTCGAGCCCGCCGGCGAACAGGATCACGGTGAGGGCCGACACCCCCAAAAACTGCGCAAGCCACGGATCATCGAAGTAGATGCCGCCGGGGCCGTCCGAACCCGCCAACATTCCCAGCGCCAGGAACAAAACGAGCGCCGGGACGCCGAATCGCCCGGCCGCGCGGGCGGTCAACAAGCTGAGCCCGACCATGGTCGACGCGGCCAGGAGGATCCGCTCGATAGGAACGGCCTTCAGAGCCTCGTACGTATCGACGGGCATCATCGCTCCTCCGAGATCCTGCGAGTGCCAGTAGATTGGTGCAGGCAGCCGGCCGGTGACTTCATTCAGAGGAGGAGCGGCGACTCCCTGTAGACGGTCAAGCAGGCGCGGCCGCGGCCTGGCCGCCGCCGTACAGCTTACGGAGCTCTGCCTTCATGACCTTGCCGGTGCCGGTCTTGGGGAGTTCCCGGTCGAGGATGACCCACTGGCGGGGCACCTTGAAGTGGGCGATGCGGTCGCGGCAGTAGGCGCTGAGCTCCTCGGGCGTGACGGTCTGCCCCGGCTTGGGTACGACCAGCGCCTTCGGGACCTCGCCCCAGTGCGGGTCGGTGGCCGCGATGACCGCACACTCGAGCACCGCCGGGTGGCTGTAGATGCAGTTTTCCACCTCGACGCTGCTGATGTTTTCCCCGCCGGAGATGATGATGTCTTTCTTGCGGTCGACGATCTGGACGTACCCTTCCGCGTCCACCACCGCCATGTCCCCGGTGTGGAACCATCCCCTCGGAACGCCTCCTCCGTCTCCTCGGGGCGGTTCCAGTACCCTTTCATGACGCTGTCGCCCCGGACCACGATCTCCCCCACCTCCTGCCCGTCCGGGCGCACTTCGGTGCCGTCCTCGCGCACCACGCGAAGCTCGATGCCGACGGTGGGCAGCCCGGTCATCGCCATCCGCCGATCCTTCTCCTCCTGCGGGCGGTCGGCCAGAGTGCCCTTCAACACGGCGACGGTCAGCACCGGCGTGGTCTCGGTGAGCCCGTAGCCCACCATGGTCTTACAACCGATTTCACGCCGCGCTGCCTCCACGAGCGCATAAGGGGCCGGCGCCCCGCCCAGCACCAGGGTGCGCAGGCTCGACAGGTCGTAGGCCCTGCGGCCCGGCCAGTTGAGCAACGCGTTGAGCATGGTGGGTACCATCAGCGCCACCGTGGCCCGGTGCTCTTGCACGGCCCGGGCAAAGATCTCCGGGTCGAACCGCGGCACCACCACCTGGGTGGCCCCCACGGCCACCAGGAAGTGCGGCGAACCCCACGCGTTGACGTGGAAGAGAGGCACCGTCCCCACGATCTGCACGTCGGCGTCGGTCAGCTGCAGCGTGACGAGGGCCTGGAGCGCGTGGGTGTAGAGGGCCCTGTGCGTGAGCATGGCCCCTTTGGGACGGCCCGTTGTGCCGGAGGTGTAAAAGATCTCCGCCACGTCGTCCTCGTCGACGTCCCACGCCTCGATCGGGTCGGGCGACTGGCGCGCCAGGAGTGGGTCGAAGCGCTGCCACCCGGGTGGAAGCGGTGCATCCTCGTCGGCCAGCACGTACGACGAGACCGGCACCTGGTGACGGACGGCCTCCGCCACGGCAACCAGTTCCTTGCCGACGACGAGCACCTTTGGCGCCGCGTCGTTGAGGATGAACGCGATTTCAGAAGGGCTGAGGCGAATGTTGAGGGGCAGCAGGATGGCCCCGATGGGGAGCACGCCGTAGTAAGCCTCGAGGAGCCGGTGGCAGTTCATCCCCAGGTAGGCAACCCGGTCGCCTTTCCGGACCCCGAGCTCCATCATCGCCCGGGCAAACTGGTAGACCCTCCGCTGATACTCTCCGTAGGTCTCCCGGTGATCCCGGCAGACGATGCCGACCTTGTCCCGGTACAGGCGAGCGGTGCGCTCCAGGAAACGCAGAGGCGTTTGCGGCAGCTTCATGAGACCCATCCCCCCCGTGTACCTGCCGGCGGTGGCAGGTTGGCACCGGGGTTCGACAAGTGGTACTCGATCCCTTTACGGACACCATCCGCCCTGCCTGCGGCTACTCCCGCAACCGCGGGTCGAGCACGTCGCGCAAGCCGTCTCCCAACAGGTTGAGGGCCAGAATGGTGACGAAGATGGCGAGCCCGGGGTAGAGCATGAGCCACGGGGCGTCCCAGATCCGGTCCCGGGCATCCGCCAGCATGGAACCCCAGCTCGGGGCAGGCGGCTGGACGCCCAACCCCAGGAAGCTGAGGGTCGCCTCGGCCAGGATGGTGCCGCCGAGCCCCAGGGTGGCGACGACGATGATGGGCCCGGCGCAGTTGGGCAGCACGTGGCGCAGCAAGATGTGGACGTCGGGAGCGCCTGCGGCCCGGGCTCCCTCCACGTAGAGCTGCTCCTTGATCGCCAGGGTCTCGCCGCGCACCAGGCGGCTGACGGTCGGCCAGCCGACCAGGGCGAGGGCCACGAGGACGTTGGTGACGCTGGGGCCGAGCACCGCCATGACGGCAATGGCGAAAAGCAGCCCCGGAAAGGCCTGCACGACGGTCGTCACTGCCGTCACCACGTCGTCGACCCATCGCCCGTAGTAGCCGGCCAGCAGCCCCAAGGCCGTCCCCAAGGCCACCGACACCGCCTGGACCATGAGCCCGAGCGAGATGGACAGGCGTGCCCCGTACAGGATGCGGGTGAGCACATCCCGCCCCAGGAGATCCGTGCCCATCGGGTGGGCGCCGGACGGGGGCTCCAGAGAGTGCATCAGGTCGTTGCGGGTGGGGGAGTAAGGGGTCAGGAACGGTGCCAGTACGGCCATGCCGGCTACGGCCGCCAGCACGAGCGTGCCCAAAAGCGGCCCCGGCTGGCGCAGAACCCCTGCGCAGGCCGCAGAGGGCCGGTCAGGACTCCCGGGATCACGGGCGGCGGGCGAACGGACGCCCCGCCGCCCTGACCCGCTACTCGTAGCGGACCCTGGGATCGATGAACGCATAGGTAACGTCCACGATCAGATTGACCAGCGCGAAAAGGACCGCGATGAAGATCACCGCCCCCTGGACGACGGGCATGTCCCGTCTGCCGATCGCGTCGATGAGGAGCCTTCCCACACCGGGCCAGTTGAAGATCGTCTCGGTCACCACCGCGCCCGAGAGCAACCCCCCGGCCTGGACGCCTACGATGGTCACGATGGGGATGAGGGCGTTGCGGAGCCCGTGGCGCACCAGCACCGCCCCCTCGGGCAACCCCTTGGCCCTGGCCGTGACCACGTACTCGCGGCGCAACACCTCGAGCATGGCGGATCGGGCGATGCGGGCCACCACTGCCGCCACGGGCAGGCCCAGGGTCAGGGCCGGCAGCACCAGGTAGCGGAGCGCTCCGCCGCCGTACCCCGACGGCGGCAACCACCGGTGGGAGACTGCCAGCAGGTACATGAGCAGGAGCCCGAGCCAGAACACCGGCATGGAGACGCCGGCCATGGCCCCTACCATGCTCGCGGCGTCGACGGCCGAGCCCCTCCGGGTGGCCGCCACGATCCCGGCGGGCAGCCCCACGCCGACGGCAACCACCAGCGCCGCCAGCCCCAACCGCAACGTGGCCCCGAGCCGCTCCACCACCGCCTCGGTGACCCGCTGGCGGCTCACGAAGGAGCGGCCCAGATCGCCCTGGATGGCGTTGGCCAGGAACCGCACGTACTGCACGTACAGGGGCCGGTCGAGCCCCCACTGGCGGCGGATCGCCTCCGCCACCGCCGGATCGAGCCCGGCCGAGCGCTCGTCGATGAGGGAGTAGAGCGGATCGCCCGGTACGACGTTCATCAGGACGAAGACGACCAGCGTGATGCCCAGGATCACGGGCACCAGGAGCAAGAGCCGCCGTGCCAGGTACCGGCCGAGGCCACCCATCGCCTGTCAGCACCCGGCACTACCGCCGGGGCTCCACCCATACCTTCGTGAGGTCCTGGAAGTCGATGTCGGTCGGTACCGGCTGCAGCCCGTGCACCCACGGCTGATGGAGCACCACCGCCTTGTTGTAGTTGAGGAACAGCCACGGCGCCTCCCGGGTCACGATGCCCTCCGCCTGGCGGGCGATGGCGATCCGCCGGGCCTCGTCCGTGACGCTCATGCCCTCGGCAAGCAACCGGTCGACCTCCGGGTTGTCGTAGTACGTGACGTTGCCCGCCCGGCCGAAGTTGGCGGTATGCAAACGGGCGTACAAGAACGTGACGGGATCGAACTCCCCTCCCGTGGAGTAAAAGGCCGCCTGGAAGTCGCCGGAGCGCACCCGCTCGAAGAGGGTCGTGCTCTCCAGCCGGACGATCCGCACCCGCACCCCGGCGTCGGCCAGAAAGCCCGCCACGGCTTCGACCGTCCGGGCCCCGACCGCCGTTGCCAGCACCTCGAGCTCGAACCCCTGGGGGAACCCCGCCTCCCGCAGGAGCTGCCGGGCCTTTTCGGGGTCGTAGGGGTAGGCCTCCAGCTTCGGATCGAAGGCGGAGCTCGACGACGGCAAGGGGCCGAGGGCCGGATACGCTTTGTTGCTGAGCACCTTCTCGACGACGGCCCGCTTGTCCACGGCGTAGTTGAGCGCCTGGCGCACCTTCACCTGGTCCAGGGGCGGCCGGCGCAGGTTGAAGAAGATGGCTCGCGTGAAGAGCTCGGGCACCTCCACGAGGTAGGGCTTCCAGGCCGGGTCGTTGGAATATCGCCGATACTGGGCCTCGCCGAGCGTCATGGCATCCAGGTTGCCGGCCTGGAACTCCGCGTCCCGGGTCGCCTCCTCCCGCATGATGCGGAAAACGACCCGGTCCACGTACGGCCGTCCCGCCCAGTAGTCGCGCACTGCCTCCAGCACGATCTCGTCATCCTTGCGCCAGCTCGCCAGCCGGAAGGGACCGCTGCCCACGGGGCGCTGGCCGAAGTCGAGCCCCAGGCGCTCCACCTCCTCCCGCGGCACCACGCCGGCGGCCGGAGCCGACAGGTCCATGAGCAACGTGGGTTTGGGTCTTTGCAGGCGGACGACCAGCGTATACGGATCCGGCGCCTGCACGCCCGCAATCTCGGGCGCCTTCCCCTCCTGGAACGCCTCCAGGCCCTCCACCCCTACGAGCAGATTGGCGCTGGGGGAGGCGTTTTTCGGGTCGCTCAGGCGCTCGAGGGAGTACTTGACGTCCCGGGCGGTGATTTCCCGACCGTTGTGAAACCGGGCGTTCTTGCGCAAGTGGAAGACGTACGCGAGCCCGCCGTCCCGGATCTCCCACCGTTCGGCCAGGGACGGCACGACCTTCTTTGCCACGGGGTCGACGGCCACGAGCCGGTCGAAGAGGTTCATGGTCACCATCATGGCCGCCACTTCGGGCTTGGCGATGGGGTCGAGGCTTCCCGGATCCCCGTAGTTGAGCGACTTGGTGAAGGTGCCGCCGTACCGGGCAGCCCCCGCTGCCGCTCCTGCCGCTCCTTGGAGCGTCCCGACGCCGCCCCAGGCACCCGCACAGACGACCGTCACGAGGAGCCCTGCGCGAACAAGAGCCGGTGAAAGCCTTCGCAAAACGTCACGAAGCGTCATCGCTGCGGCCACCTCGCCCCCGGGTTGCTTGGCCGCAATCGTTCGGCGGCTAGCGCGGGGTTCCTCCCGAACTTTGCCGCCGCCGCTCGTGCTCCAGGCGCACCTGCTCCCGGAGCTCCGCGTCCTGCATCCACTCCAGGGCGGTCAGGGCCATGGCCCTGGCGGCGTCCAGCATGCCCTGCTCCCCGGCCTCGGTCCGACAAGCTTCGGCAAACTCCCGGGTGTGGGCCGGCACGTCGGGCGAGGCGACCGCGATCGTGGGGTGGATGGTGGGGATGGCGTGGCTGACGTTGCCCACGTCGGTGCTCCCGGCGCGCTCCGAGGGTGCCAGTTGCTGGACGGAGCGGCCCAGGGACTCCAGGTGGCGCCGGAAGACCTGGCTCAAGGCGTCGTTCTGCCAGAGCTCTTCGTAAAGGGGCTCGTAGTGCCGCACCCTGACCGAGGCGCCGGTAGCGAGCGCAGCCCCCTCGGCAGCGGCCCGGATCCGGGGCACCACCACCTGCTCCAGATAGGCAGCGTCCGCCGCCCGCACGCTGAGCCTGGCCCTCGCGTAGTCGGGCACGACGTTGGGTGCCTTGCCCCCGTCCAGGATGATGCCGGGCAGCCGGACGTCATCGCGCAGCTGGGAGCGCAGCGCCCAGATCGCCTGGAGGGCCAGGACCAGGGCCTGGAGCGCGTTGATCCCCTGTTCGGGGGCGGCCGCCGCGTGGCTGGCCTTGCCGAAGAATTCGAGCTCGACCGGGTGGGAGGCCAGGGACGAACCCCCGATGCTGTTGCGCCCACCCGGGTGGACGCTCATGGCCACGTCCACCCCGGCGAACGCACCGGCCTCGAGCAGCGGGATTTTGCCTCCCGAGGTCTCCTCGGCAGGGCAGCCCATGACCACGACCGTCCCGGGGAGGGCCGGGCCCAGGTCTCGCAGGACAAGGGCTGCTCCCACACATGAGGCGGCGATGAGGTTGTGCCCGCAGGCGTGACCGAGCTCGGGCAGCGCATCGTATTCGGCGAGGAAGGCGACGGTGGGCCCGGCCCCTCCCCGGAAAGCGGCCCGGAAGGCGGTGGCCAGACCGGCTACCCCCGCTCCACGGTGAAACCCTCTCGCTCCAGGAGCTCCGTGAGGCGCGCAGCTGCCCGGTGCTCCTCGTTGCCGAGCTCGGGATGCTCGTGCAGCCACCGGCTGAGGGCCACCAGCGTGGCGGCGCGGCGGTCGACGGAGTCCAGCACGTCTTGCCGGTACCGGGGGCGTTCCAACGCAGCGTCCCGCCCTTCACGAGTAATTGCGGATGACGAGCTCGGCAATGGGGCCTCGCCTGTCGCCACGGCAGTTGATGGCGCGCCTTGCGTAGACCACCCGGATGTCATAACCGGCGTAGAGCCCCCGGATGAAGGGGGTGTCGGAATTGCTCAGCATCACGAGGCACCCTCGCCGGTCGAGCTGCCGGAAAACGTCCGCCAGGCGTCTTTGGTCCTCTTCGCCGAAACCGGCCCTCGTGTAACCGGTGAATCGGGCCGTCTCCGAGAGAGGGTGATAGGGCGGGTCCATGTAAACGAAGGTACCGGGCTCTGCGTAGTGGAGAGCGAGGCTGAAGTCTCCGAGAACGAGCTCGGCACGGGCGATGGCCCTGCTCACCAGGCGCAGGTTGGGCTCGTCCACGATGTTGGGGTGCTCGTATCGACCGAACGGAACGTTGTGCCGTCCCTTGCCGTTCACACGCCAGAGCCCATTGTAGCCCGTTTTGTTGAGATACAGGAAACGGGACGCCCGCTCCACGGGCGTCAGCTGCCCGGGATCCAGGGCACGGATGCGATAGTAATACTCCGCGGTGTTCTCGTGTCTACGAAGGTCCACGAGCAGCAGTTCGAGGTGATCCCGGAGGACCTGGTAGAAATTGATGAGTTCCTCGTTGTTGTCGATGAGCACCGCACGTTGGGGCAAGAGGTGGAACAAGACCGCCCCGCCGCCCACGAAGGGTTCCACGTAAAGGCTCCAGTCAACCCTGGGGAACAACGGCTCGAACTGTTGAATCAGGCCGGCTTTGCCGCCCGCCCATTTCACCGGCGGCCTGGGTTTGACAACTTCGTCCGGGGTTTCAGAGTGAGCGCTGCTCGACCGGTCGAACAGTCTCGCCAAGAGCCGGCCTCCCTACGTCCGCTGCGCCATCCGGCTTCACCGGCCCCATTATACCTGGAGCCGCATCGTTGTGCTCCCGGAGCGGGCAATGGTATGGTGGGGCCGGGCATACGGCCGGCATCGGGCCGGGAATGCGCCGGCCCGGTGTGATGGCAGCCCAGGATGGGTGACTGCACAGGATGCTTCTCCATCGTCCTGGCCCGGGCCTCACCTGGCAGGGCGTGCCGGAGGACCTGAGGGCCATCGCCCGGCGCCTGACGAGCGCCGGGTATCGGGTCTGGCTCGTGGGCGGGTCGCTGCGCGACCTGCTCCGGGGCGAGTCCCCCGTCGACTGGGACCTGGCCACGGAGGCCGTGCCCCAGGAGGTCCTGCGCCTGCTGCCCGGCTCCCGGCCCACCGGGGCACGGTTCGGCACCGTCACCGCCACCCAGGGTGCCGTCACCGCCGAGATCACCACGCTGCGAGGCGAGGGCCCGTACTCCGACTTCCGACACCCCGATGAGGTGACGCTGGCCAGGTCCATCGAGGAAGACCTGGGCCGGCGGGACTTCACCATCAACGCCATGGCGCTCCCGTTCCCCGAAGACCCGGCGGTAAGCTCGCAGCTCATCGACCCCTTCGGCGGGCGGGCAGACCTGGCCGCCCGCGTGATCCGGGCGGTGGGGCACCCATCGGCCCGGTTCTACGAGGATCCCTTGAGGATGCTGCGGGCGCTGCGCCTCGCCGCCCAGCTCGCGTTCACCGTCGAGCCGGCCACTGCCCGGGCGATCCGCGCCGCGGCACCGCTCCTCGGCTACGTTCCCCGGGAACGGATCCGCCAGGAGCTGGAGCGCATCCTTCCGGGGCGGGCCCTGTACGGCGTCTTGCGCCAGATGGACACGCTCGGGCTGTTGCCGCAGGTTTTCCCTGCGGTGGCAGCCACGAAGGGGCAGGCCCAGGACTCCCGGTACCATGCCAGGGACGTATTCGACCATACGATGCTGGCCGTGCAGTGGAGCGGCGAGGTGGCGGGGCAGCTGGGGACGCCAGGGCAGCTGGCCGTGCTCTATCACGACGTGGGCAAGCCGGCCACGTTTTCCGAGGTGGGAGGCGTCATCCACTTCTTCGGGCACGAGCACCTCTCTGCACAGCTCGCCCGGCAGGACCTGCGCACGCTCACGTTCCCCACGGGCGTCGTCGACGAGGTGGCGTGGCTCGTCGCCCACCACATGCTCGACCCGCATATCGGCCCCAGGGGGCTGCGCCGCCTGCGGGCGAAGGCGGGCAGCCGGGAACGGTTCGTGAGGTTGATGCTGCTGCGGGCGTGCGACGTGCTGGCACACCGGGCCCCGCCCGAGCCACCCATCCCCGAGGCCGCCGAGCGGATGCTCGCCGTCATCCCCGGGCTTCGGGAGGTGCTGGAAGAGCCCGAGGGCCACTTCACCCTGGCCCTCGACGGCCACGCCATCATGCGGGCGGCCGGCATCGGGCCGGGGCCCGAAGTCGGCCGCCTCAAAGAGGCGCTCTTGGAGTGGGCCCTGGAGGACCCGGCGGGCCGCAACACGCCGGAGCAGCTCCGCAAGCGGCTCGAAGCGGTCATCAGGGAGCGAGGGAGCTCCCCGGGCAGGCCCGGCCGCCGGGTGCCTTAGCGGCTGTCGAGCGCCTCCCGCAGCCCGGAGGTAGCCGGGAGGAGGTCAGCGCGCCAGCGTCTCCTGCGTGATGAGCCGGCCCGGCAGCGTGTACACCTGCGGGGCCCACCTCTGCCCGTCGAAGTACGCCTGGACGAGCTCCACGGTCCTGCGGGCGATGGCGTCCCAGTCCTGGGCCACCGATGACTTGAACGGCCCGCCCTTCTTGATCTCGGCAACGGCGAAGTCCGTCCCGTCCACGCCCACGACGGCGACCTCGCGGCGGCCCGCCGCGTTGAGCGCCTGCACGGCGCCGATGGCCGGCTCGTCCCACGCGGCCCAGACGCCGGCGATCGAGCCCGGCTGCGGATAGGCGGCGAGCAGGTCCTGCATCACCTTGCGGGCGTTGTCCACCGGGCCGGGCACGTTGATGTGACGCTTGGCGACCACCTTGATGCCGGGATACCTGGCAAACTCCGCTTCCGCCGCGCGGGCCCGGGCGTTGACTCCCGGGTGCGGGTCGTGGGTGAACATCACCACGTTGCCCTTCTCGCCGATGCGCTGGATGAGATCGCGGGCGCTCATCCGACCCAGCGCGGCGTTGTCCGAGGTGACGTTGGCCAGCACCCCCGGGCCCAGCCCGGCGTCGATGCCGAAGACGGGAATGCCTGCGGCCTGTGCCTCCTTGAGGCCCTTGCTCATCTGCGCAGGGTCGCCCATGCCGAGCACGATGGCGTCCACCTTGAGCGCCACGGCGTTCTCGATGGCGCCGACGAGCCGGTTGAAGTCGCCGGCCGTGTCCGTGGTGGACACCTTCCAGCCCTTCTCCGCCGCGTAGCGCTCGAAGAGGCGGATGACGTCCCGGGTGGTGGCGTTGGCCATGTACGGCGTCACCACGGCGATCTGCCGGGTGGGGGCCGCCGCCGCGGCCGTGGCCGGGCCGATGCCGGGCCCGAGGCTACCTGCGATGCCGCCCGAGACGTCCAGCCGCGGGCCCAACGCCGTCACCGCCACGGCGACGGCCACCGTGAGAAGGGCAAGACTCCGCCGATGCGCTCCAGCAACCCTCATTGCATTGACCCCCTCTTCGTTTCGAGATAAGGATGGACCTCACGAAACCGCCGGTACGAGCTCTCATACTCCGGCGTATCGGCACCCGGCTCGAACACCCTGTCCACGGGGAAAAACCCCGGCGCCGGGCGATAGGAGTTGAACCACCCCAGGGCGATGCCTCCCAGGATGGCGCCGCCCCGCGCTCCGACGTCCTCGGCCCGCGCCAGGCGGTGCACGGGCCGTCCCATGACGCCGGCGACGATGCCGCACCACACCTCTGAGCGCGCGCCCCCTCCCGCCACCAGCAGCGGCTCGGCACTCCGCGCAGGCTCCCCCATGGCCTCTGCGATGGTGCGAAACGCAAACGCCACGCCCTCCATGACCGCCCGCACCAGGTGGGCGCGCTCCGTGGCCAGGTGGATGCCCACGAACGACGCCCGCGCCCCGGCGTTGCGGAAAGGGGAGCGTTCGCCCGCCGGGTACGGGAGGTAGACGACACCGCCGCTTCCCGGCGGGGCGGATCCGGCGAGCTCGGAGAGTTCGTCGTAAGAGGGCCCTCCCAGGGCCCGGCGGATCCACTCCAGATTGCCCGCCGCCGTCAGCATGGGCCCGATGAGCAGGGTCCTGCCGCGCTCCGGGTGGGCCAGCGTGAAGACCCCCGTATCCGGGTCGGCCCGCTTGCCGCCGCTGGTCCGGGCAAGCCATCCGCTGGTGCCGAGGTAGAGGAAACTCGGGCCCGGGTCGCCCGCCCCGGCGCCCAGGGCCGTCGTGGCCGCGTCGCCGGCGCCGTGCACGACCGGTGTCCCCGCCGGTAAACCCAGGTGGCGGCCCGCCTCCCTGGACAGCGCTCCCACCACCGCGCTGGGTGGCGCCAGCCTGGGAAGGAAGTCAACCCGGAGGCCGACCGCCTCGAGCAGGTCGAGGGCCCATCGCCGGGTCGCCAGGTCGAGAAGGCCGGTCGTGGACGCCGTGGTGGGGTCGGTCACGACCGCCCCGCACGCCCGCCACGTGACGTAGTCGTGCGCGCCGAGGAAGATCACCCGGGCCCGGCGGTACGTCTCCGGCTCGTGGCGCTGCAGCCACAGAAGCTTGGCAGGGAGGCTCGAGGCGTCCTGAAGGTTGCCGGTCAACTGGTGCCAGCGGCGCGCGCCGACCACTGCGCGTACGCGCTCCGCTTCCTGAGTCGCTCTCACGTCGGCGTACAGGATGGCGGGCCGGAGCACGCCCCATCTCTCCTGCGTCCCCGAGCCATCATCAGGCGCCTCGTGGCTCCCGCCCGCCCTCTCGCCTTCCCCGGCGGGGACGCCGACCGCGATGAGGTCCTGCATCTGGCCGCCCAGCACCAGCGCCTCGACACGGAAGCGTTGCGGCGAGCAGGCTCGCAGCGCCTCGCCCGTCGCCGCCCACCATTGCTCGGGGTCCTGTTCCACTCGCCCGCCCGGGCCGGTGATGGTCGGGTAGGCACGGCTTGCCGCCGATGCCGCCACGGCGCCGTCCCGGCGCATCAGCGCCACCTTGGTGGCCGTGGTGCCCACGTCGACGCAGGCGACCACCTCCTCTCCTGTCACGCAAGCGCTCCTCCTTTCGCCTATGGTCTCAGCGGCCGGCGGCGGCTTCGGCGAGCCGGCGCACCGCCCGGCGAAGCGCTTCGACGCCCGACGCGGCGGCCTCGACCAGGGCCGTGCCGACGATGACCCCGTCCACCGGCAACTCGGCCACCGCCCGGACGTCCCCGGGCCCCCGGATCCCGAAGCCTACGGCCAGCGGGATGGGGCGGCCGGCCCGGGCCACATCCACGCGCCGCACGAGCATGCCCGCCTCGCCGGGGTCGATGGGTGTGCCCGTGCGCCGTGCGCCGCTTTGCACGTAGACGAACCCGCCGCAAGCGGCCACCCTGCGCTGCAGCGCCTCTTCGGGCAAATCCGCCGAAGCGAAGGCCACCGCTGCGACGCCTGCCCCGGCGGCCGCCTCCGCCAGGGCTTCGAACTCGCGTTCATCCAGGTCCGGCAGCAGCACCCCGTCGATGCCGCGCTCCGCCAGGGCCGGCACGAGGGTGCTCGCGGGATCCGGCAGTTGCTTGCCGTAGCCCATGGCCACCACGGGGATGCCCGCCACGCTTCGTACCCGGCAGGCGAGCGTCAGGGCTTCCGGCAAGGTCACGCCGACGGCCCGCTGCCGGGACAGCGCGGCCTGGATGACCGGCCCGTCAAGATACGGATCGGCGACCGGCAGCCCGAGCTCCAGCACGTCGAGCCCCGCCCCCGCCGCCGCCCGGACGACGTCCACGAAGGTGTCTCCGTCGGGAAACCCGGCCGGCAGGTAGCCGATGAGCGCTCGCCGCCCTGCGCGCCGCGCCGAGGCAAAGGCCTCCGAAAGAGACGTGCTGGCCCGCCGGGTGATCACGAGCGGCGCCCGCCCGTTCCGGCCAGCCGGGAGACGAGCACGGCCGCTACGATGATGAGGCCGGTGAGCACGTCCTGGATGTAGGTGTTGACCTGGAGAATGTTGAGCCCGTTGTTGAGCACGCCCAGGATCAACACGCCGACCAGAGAGCCGGGCACGTTGGGCTGGCCGTCCTTGAACATGGTCATCCCCAGGAACACGGCCGCGATGGAGGTGAGCATGAACGGCTCTCCCGCCAGGGGGTGGGCGGAGGCAAGCCGGCTCGTCAGTACCACCCCGGCCACGGCCGCCCCGATCCCGGACAACACGAACGCCCCGAAGCGGAGACGCTGTACGTTGACCCCCGAGAGATACGCCGCCTCGGGGTTCCCTCCGACGGCGTACCATCTCCGGCCGGTGGTGGTCTGGGCCAGCACCGCCCACACGGCCGCCATGGCCAGGGCCATCACGATCACGGGCGCGGGGACGGGCCCCACGGTGCCCTGGCCGAGCCCGAGGAAGGCGTCCGGCAAGCCGAAGATGGTGGAGCCGTCCGTGTACCACAGCGCCAGCCCCCGGAAGGCGGTCATCGTGGCCAGGGTCGTCACGAACGCCGAAAGCCCGAGGTAGGCCACCAGCAGTCCGTTGAGCGCTCCGGCCGCGGCTCCGAGCAGGAATCCGGCCGCGACTGCCGGCAGCACCCCGACCCCGCGCACGAGCAGCGAGGCGGTCGTCACCCCCGCCAGGCTCGCGAGCGACCCGACGGAGAGGTCGAAGTCGCCCGCCACCATGACGATGGTCATCGTCGCCGTGATGACGGCCAGGATGGCCACTTGCTCCAGGATATTGCGCAAGTTGGTCGGGCTGAGGAAAGCGTCCGGGCGCAGCGCTGAAAAGAGCGCCAGGATCAACACGAACCCGAGGAAGGTCCCATAGCTCGCCGGGCGAAGCCGCCAGCGGTACCGCAAAGACGTCCCGGCGGGGGCCTCGGAGACGCTCGTCATGGGGTTTGCCTCCCGACCATGTGGATGGATAGCGCCTGCTCCGTGGCCGTCGCTCCGTCCAGCGTGGTCACGAGCCGGCCGTCTTGGAGCACCAGGATCCGGTCGGACATCTCCAGCACCTCCGCGAGCTCCGAAGAGACCATCAGCACGGCGGTGCCCTGCGACTTGAGCTCCCGCACCAGCCGGTAGATCTCCCACCGGGTGGCCACGTCGACCCCCCGGGTTGGCTCGTCGAGCAGCAACAGGCGTGGCGGCCGCAGCAAGAAGCGGGCGAAGACGGCCTTCTGCTGGTTACCGCCGGATAGCTGCCAGATGGGCTGCCCCGGATCCCGCACCCGAATCTGCAGGCGGCTCACCATGGCCGCAGCGGCCTGGCGCTCCCGGGCAAGGCGCAGCCACCATCCGCCGGCTGCGAACTCCCCGAGGTGGGCCAGGGTGATGTTGTCCCGAACGGAGGCTTTGGCGATGAGCGCGTGGGCTCGCCGCTCCTCGGGGACCCGGGCGATGCCGATCCTCAACGCCTGCGCCGGCGACCGAAGCGTGATGACCCGGCCTTCGAACCGGATCTCCCCCGCAGCCGGGCGCTCGGCGCCGCCCAACAGCCGCAGCAGCTCCGAGCGCCCTGAGCCCATCAGACCGGCCACCCCGACCACCTCACCCCGATACACCGAGAACGAGACGTCCCGAACCCGCCGCCCGCTCAGGTGACGCACCTCGAGCAGAGGCCGAGCCGCGGCCTCCGAGGGCGTCTTCGCTCCGGCCGCCGTTTGGGCGACAACGGCTGAGGCCGCAGCTCCATCGACCCGGCGGCCCGTCATCAGGCGGACGATGGCCGCGGCGTCCAGATCCGGGGCCGGGCGGCTCGCCACCACCCGGCCGTCGCGCAGGATGGTGACCTGGTCGCACAACTCGAGCACCTCACCCAGCCGGTGCGACACGTAGAGGATCCCCCTCCCTTCCTCCCGCAAGGCGCGGATCACATCAAAGAGGTGCCGCACCTCTTCGGGAGCCAGCGAGGCAGTGGGCTCGTCCAGGATGAGGACGCGTGCATCCGCCAACAGCGCCCGGGCGATGGCGACGAGCGTCTGGAGGGCCGGGGAGAGGCGGCCCACCGGCACGTCCACAGGGATGTCCGGGTGCAGGCGATGCAGGGTGGTGCGAGCGGTCTCGCGCAGCCGGCCCCAGTCGACCAACGGCGAGAGGCCACGGCGCGGGTACGGCCTTCCCAGGAACAGGTTTTCGGCGGCGTCCAGGGTCCGGACCAGGCTGAGCTCCTGATGGACGACCGCGATGCCGTCCGCCAGCGCTTCGGCGGGAGATCGATAACGCACGGGGCGGCCATGCACCTCGATGCTGCCCTCGTCCGGCTGCATGACTCCCGTCAGGACCCGGATGAGGGTCGACTTGCCGGCTCCGTTTTGCCCCACGAGGCCGTGCACCTCGCCGGGGCGAAGGGTGAGGTCGACTCCGTCCAGTGCCCGCAGGGACGGGAACTGTTTGACCAGGCCTCTGGCCACCAGGAGTGGGTTCATCGTGGGCCCTCGCCTCCCGTGGGCTGTGCCGTCATGGCGCATACGGCCGGGGCCTTCCCGGTACCGGGGGGTAGGATGTGATACGAAGTGCTGGCGTGGATGCCCTCTTGGGCTATGCGCAGCTCCACCCGGTCCCCGCGCAGGACGGCCTCGTCGTAAAGAAACGGTCTGCCGTCCCCGTCGAAGCTGACCCGGACGGAGTGAAAGGCCGGGGTCGCGACGGGCGCCTGCAACACGGCCGCCTCCTCGCGGCCCAGGGTGCACGGCCTCAGCATCTCGACGGAACGCACGGCCACGATCCCGGCGTGGTCCCTCAGGAACGCGTAGAGCGGAACCGCGGCGTCGTAACGATCCATCAGAGCCTCCAGCGACCCCGGCAGAAACGAGCGCTGGTAAACGATCGGCACGCCGGCCACCCGGCGGACGCGGCCGAGCGCCACCACCCGGCCCCGGTCGAGCGGCAGCCTGAGCGCATCCGCCACCGCGGGGGAGGCCGCTTCCACCGCTCGGGACACGATGACGGTCTCTACGTCGATACCGCGTTGCGCCATCACTTCCGCGAAGCTGGCCAGGTGGATGGGGTCCTGCATGCTCCCCAGGTCGGCGACGAAGGTGCCCCGGCCGTGACGGGCCTCCACCAGCCCCTCGTCGCGCAACAGCGCCAGCGCCTGCCGGATCGTCATCAGCGTGGTGCCGAACTGGCGAGCCAGCTGGCGCTGGTTGGGTAGGCGCGAGCGCGGCGGGTACTCCCCGTCCAGGAGGCGCTGGCGCAGGGTGCGGGCAACGGACTGGTATCGAGCGGGAACCGCCGTGCGTCGCATAGTGTTCTAGAACTCTTCTTCGCCGCGCGACCGCTGTTTCCTTCCGCGGCCTCCGGGCGCCCGGGAGGCGCCGCAGAACCTACACGGCCGAGCCGCATCGGAACCGAGCCATCATGAGCCTCGAGGGGGCCCCGACGACCACCCAGGTAGGGAACCGGGCGGCGTCCGCGACGATGCTCCGCCCAACCCGAGCGTGGTTCCCCACCACCGCTACAGATCGGACGGGAGCAGGTCGATCCACTGGGTCGGGGGGTAGGGGGATGGACGCGGCCACACCGCTCGGTATGGCGCTCGCGCTGGTAGCTCTCGTGGTCTCCATTTTCATGGAAGGCGGCAGCCTTGCCCAGCTCTGGAACCCCTCGGCGCTCATCCTCGTCCTCGGCGGCACCGTGGGCTTCACCCTCACGACGTTTCGTACCAAAGACTTCTCCATGCTGCCCAAGGCCGTGGCAAGGGCGTTTTCCGCCGCACGGGAAGACCGCGCGGCCATGGCCGAGGAGATCGTGGGAGTCGCCGATACCGCGCGTAAGCAGGGCCTTCTGGAGCTGCAAAACCGGCTGGCCCAGTTCAGCGACCCCCTGCTGCGCCGGGGGCTCAGCCTCGTCATCGACGGGATGGATCCACAGGCGGTGCGGGAAGTGCTCGACCAGGAGGTCGCGATCCAGCGTCGCCGGCTGGAGTCCATGGCAGCCGTCCTGGAGCAAGCCGGAGGATACGCCCCCACGGTGGGCATCATCGGGACGGTCATGGGTCTCGTCCACGTGTTGAGCAACCTGGGCGACACGGAGCGGCTCGGGCCGGCGATCGCGGCCGCCTTCATGGCCACCTTCTACGGCATCTTCACGGCCAACTTCTTCTGGCTGCCCCTGGGTACCAAACTCCGGGGCCAGGCGGAACGCTTCGAAGAAAATGCCCGGATGATCATCCTCGGCGTCACCGCCATCCACACCGGGGACACACCGAGCAGGCTGCGTGAAAAGCTGGAGACTTACCTTCGGGACGAATCGGGCCGGGCGCAACAGAGCACGTGGGCTCCCGCTCCTGCCGCACCAGGCGAGATGGATATGGCCACCGACCACCCGCAGCGTGACTGACGGGACGCAGCGACACGGGAAGGGGGGAGAGCGCAGCCATGGCGGGCAACCCGCACGGTGGTGGCGGGCTCATGCGGTGGCTTCTGACGTACGCCGACATGATCACCCTGCTCATGATCTTCTTCATCGTGCTGTTCACCATGGCCAACATCGACAAGCAGCGGTACGCCCGGTTGGCAAGTTCGCTCCAGATGGCCCTGGGAGGCGGGTCGGGCCTGCTACCGGGAGAAGGCGGTGGGCAGGCGGGGGAGGGGTCCGGCGCGGTGCCGGTACCCCGGGATCTCCCCGTGGCTCCCGAGACACCGCTACCCCGGTCCTCGGGCTCGGAGCATGCGTCCTCGAACGAGGCGCCGCGGCCGGCGGCGGCGTCCGAAGATCCGTTTGCCCGGCTGGGTCGTAACCTGGCCGCCGACTTCGCACAGGACGGGCGGTTCGTCGTCTATGCCTCGCAACGCGGCGTCGTGCTGAGCATGCTCGGGAGCGCGCTGTTCGACACGGGGCAGGCTGTGCTGAAGCCCGAGGCAAAGGCCACTCTCCATACCATCGCGCTCCGGTTGCGGGCCCTCCCCTATGACATCAGCGTGGAGGGGTCGGCCGACGACCGCCCGATTCATAACGCCGCGTTTCCGTCCAACTGGGAACTCTCCACCCGACGGGCGACGGAAGTGGTTCGCTACCTGGTCGAAGTGGAGGGGTTGGATCCACGGCGGTTCCTGGTGGTAGGGTACGCGGAGTACCGGCCGGCTTTCGATAACCGCACGCCCGACGGGCGGGCACGCAACCGGCGGGTCGACATCGTCGTGCTCAGGGACCGGGTGCGCGTGGGCTTCGGCGAGCGCGTCGCTCCGCCGCATTGAACGGGCCTGCGCCCACGCGCACGAGCCGCGATCTGGCCAGGGCCCCGAGCCCGGCGCGAGCCGGGCTCGGGGGCTTGCGCTCAGACTGCGATGGGAGCGTAGACGCGGACCTCGGCCAGGTACCCTGCAGGGTTGCTGATCGCCGGTATGCCCGGCGTCGCGTAGTTGGCTACCGTGGTCGTCAGGGTCAGGGTGTTGGCCCCCACGGCCAGCGTCACCTCGGCCACGCCCACCACGACGTTGTCCCAGAAGTAGGGAGGCGCGTTGTCCTCCCCGAAGGTCACGACGGGACCGCCGTTGACGAGAGGATTGACCACGGAGAAGGAGACCGGCACCCCGTTGAGGGCCAGGCTGGTCGTCGATCCGTTATCGGCGAAGACGGCCACGACGACGGTGGCGGCCACGGCCGCTATCAGGGTTGGCAACGCCAGCGTGGTGGTGAAGGTGACGACCTGCCCGGCATCGACGTCGGGTTGGGTGAGCGGGTCGACGTTCCAGAGGTAGCTCACGGGCGTGCCGTCGACGACGTTGTCGTTGATCCGGGGCCACAGCGGAAACGGTGCGCTGACCGCCACGGCGGGCGCGCCCGGCGGCGTCGCCGTAGTGTTGGCAGGAGTGGTGTACGCCCGCAGCAACAGCGCCATGACGCCTGTTCACCTCCTCAGGCCGCTTCGGGCAAGGCAGGCCGCTGCGCCATCCTTGCGGGAGCGGCCGGCCTCATGCTATGCGCCCGCCCGAGGGGTGGACGTGGTGCCGCGAGCCCGATCGAGGTCGCTCAGGAAGGAAGAAGGACGGCCCCGCAGGACGAGCCGCTCGACCTCTCGCCACAGCTTGTCGAACGAAGGCGAGCGGGATCGGGTGCGCTCGACGTCGATGAGCTGCGTCAGGGCCGGCTGATCCACGGTTTCAGAGTAGAAGCGCCCCGGCGTCATTTGCTGCTCGAGATACTCCTTGGCTCCCCGAATGGCCTCAGGGTCGTGGGGTACCCGGGCGTCTCTTCGAATGCCCCTCTTCCCGTGCAATGGGTCAAGACATGCCACGAACCAGGTCTCGTATTCCGCCTTTGCGAGCACCACCGCGACGGGCGCCTGTCGGCCCAGTACTTGCTCAGCGGCGGACGTCGCGGGACCCATGCGCAGATGGAGGGCTATCCCGAAGTTGGTCGGATGACCTCGAGAGCGCCTCCGAACCTCGTGGAAACCTCCGATCCCTCAAAGCATGCTCCAGGGTCGTCCGCAGAGAATCGGAAACGAACCGGAGTGCGTCGACGAAGTTGCTCTTGCCCGCACCGTTGGGCCCGACGAGAAGGGTCATGGGTCGTAACTGCACGTCACACGCGGCGATGTTCTTGTAGTTCTTGAGCACTACGCGATCCAAGTGGGCCGGTTCCGAATTCCCTGCTGTCACCGATACGACACCCGCCGTAGCCAGTATACAAGCCGGGAACGCCGGCGTCGAACGTAGCTCAAACGAGAAAAGGCCGGCCCAACGACGGTCGCTGCGGGAAGCTCAAGCGGGCGCAGACAACCGGCGGCGGTGCCAAACGATCCGGAGTGCGCAAGAGGCGTTTATCACGTCCTGGCGAACATCGCGCAGCCCCGCGCAGTCCCTGCCGCCCCGTCGCTCGGGAGCCTTGCCAGAAGTGGTGGGCCCGAAGGGACTCGAACCCCCGACCCGCGGTTTAGGAAACCGCTGCTCTGTCCGCCTGAGCTACGGGCCCACCCGCCGAACAGCAGTTTACCACCCGCGTCGGCCATGCGCCAAGAGTCCGGACCGAACAAGAGCCGGGAGCGTGCAGCAGCACTCTCCCGGCGGGGAACGTCCGGCGGGTCTTCCTCGCGGGCTCAAGCATGTGACGGGGCATTGGCCGGATACGGCGGCCCGCACAAGGGTACGCGCTGATCTGGCGGCGTGGGTGGACACGGCGGTTGCGCCTGGGTGCAAACCCTCGGGGTACACAGCTCGGCCGGTACGCAGAGCTTGATGGGGGCCTTGGACTCGAACTGCAGGCAGATGGCCTCCTCACAGCAGACCGTGCGGCCGTCGGCGGAGATCCGGCAGGGCCCGCACTCGCCCGATACCTCCACCTGCTTGGTGGTGCCCGGCGGCGCGAACAGCGTCGTCGTGTGGAACGACGTCGCGGTCACCGTGAAGGTGCAGCGGACCACCCGGGGCTCCACGGATTCGAGAATGGTGATCTCCTTCTCCTTGTCGACACGGGCCGTAACGGTGTGGATGTTCTCCGGGCCCGGCGTCTGGGCCACGATGCTCGCGGTGAGGCCGACGATACGGCATTCTACCGGGAGATCCGGGGGCACGGGGGGGTCGCACTCCGCCGGGATCGTGAAACAGTCCGTCTCCGTCAGCGGTTTGACGCACCAGTCGAAGACCTTCAGCGCGAGGATACACACCTGCTCTTTCTTGGAGAGCGACTCCGTTGGCTTCTGGCTTGCGAGAACGGAGGGCTCCGCGTCCTGCATGGGGTCGATTCTCCTCCTCTCGTGCGTCGGGAATCCCTGAAGCGGTGGCATCCTATGAAACCAAGCCCAGGTTTGCCTGGTGCGGGGGCACCATCTTCCCCACGGGGAGGATCGGGATCCGATCGGGCGGCCGCCTGGGTCAAGTCCCCACCGGCCTCAGCAATCCCCTAGTGAGCGGCCGGAGGTTGTCCCCTAGAATCGGCGGAGGAAATGCCGAGTTGGGGGGATCACCGAAGTGCCTCGCAAGCCCTGGTGCACCGTTCTCCTGTCGAGTCTGCTCCTGCTGCTGGTGACGGCCGTCCTCGGCCTGGCCGGGCCGGAGAAAGCAGCCGCATCCGGGTCTATCTACGACTGGACGTTCTACCAGCGGTATCGCCCCAATGGTTCCTCGGTGGTGCAGACGCCCGTCGCTCCGCAGACTCCTGCTGCTCCCACGCTGCCGCCGGATCAACCGGCGCCCCCGGCTCCGACTCCGAACCCGGCCGGGACGGACCAGCAGCGGATGCTCACCCTGATCAACCAGGCACGCGCTCGAGCCGGCGCGGGGCCGCTCCGGCTCGACCAGGGTCTCAGCAGCATGGCCCAGCAGAAGGCTGAATACATGGTGGCCAACGGATACTCCAACCACTACGTGCCCGGTTATGTGTACCCGTACCTGGCTGAGAACCTCACGGGAGCCCCGAACGTGGAGACGGCGCACTGGCTGTTGATGGGTAGCCCGTCTCATGCGAAGACCTTGCTGGACCCGCGCTACACACAGGTCGGGATCGGCATCGCGAGGAGCCGCAACGGGGGCATCCTCGTCGTCCAGCTCTTCCGGTAGACGAGCCCGTCGAGCCGCGACGCGCTCGTATCGGTTTTTGGGAGCCGGGAGGGGGCCTGGCAAGACCCCCTCCCGGCTCACGTCTCATACCATGGAGCACGCCGGGCGCGAGACCGACGCGCGCCGGCACTGAGATCCCGAAGGAGAGAACTCGTGACATGGGCTGCAACTGCAACCAGCGCCTGGTCGACGCGACGCCGGAGGGCAGCGGTGCGAACTCGTATCCGCGAGGCGGGGCGGTCAGGTTCCCCGATACGGACCTGACGGGCCTCTACCCGGAGCGCCTCGTCTGGGCCATGCTGGCGTCGGCCGCTCAAAGCCCCCCGCGCAGAGCGCAGAGGACCGAGCCCGTCGTCCAGTCCGGTCCGAAGGAGGTTTCAACGGCGCCTGCGCCTCCCTCGCCGGCGGACACCTCGCAGCCAGACTCCCCTTCGTCTCCGGATGAGCCAGCCGATTCGCCCCCGGCCACCACATGGGAGCCGGAGAACCCAGGCGCGCGAGCCGACCGGATGCACGACCCGGCCAGCCGGTCACACTACCCGCGCGGCCTTCAACCCCGGGCCTCTTCGTACGTGACGCCGGAATCCCCCTGGGTCAGGGGCGCCACGCACTCGGGCTCGGCACCTCGGAGCGTGGAGCCCACGGCGCGCAGCATGGCAACGTACCGCATGGGCCCGGCGCGGTCCCGGCCTCGAAGGACCCTGGCCGCCTCGCCCGACGCGACCGGCAGGACACCAGGCTAAAAGGCCGCCCGCAGCCCGAGGCTCTGGACGCGGTCCTGGGGGTGCGCTCCCCAGAGAGGGTCGCCATCGTTCCACGGCTCTGACGCCGCATAGTCGAGGCGCAGGCCCCCCAGCTGGAGGGAGGCGCCCACGGTGCGCCGTTCTTTGAGGAACGGGAAAGAGGAGTCCTCACGCTGCGGCCGGGAGCCGCCAGCCCTCAAGGCGATTGGCCCCAACCTGATTTCGGCTCCCGCTCGCACCACCGCCGGGGCATCCTCCCCCCACCCGGAGGGCGGCTGCACGTAGTCCGCCGCGAGGTTGGCAAAGCCGAGCCTCAGGGCCGCCCCATACGCCACCTGGCGCATGCCCGAAACGTCCTGTTGGGTCTGGTCTGCCCCCGTGAGGCTGCCGGCGGCGTTGCGCACCACGGCCCCTAACCGTAAGGGCCCGGCGCTGATCAGGACACCGGCGTCGGCGCTCCAGCCCCGCTCCTGGTCGGCCCCGCCCATCGCGGACGCCAGGTAGTGGCCCGAGACGCCCAGGCCGACGACCCACATCCGGGCTGCGACAGCGGCGGTCGCGTCCCAGCTCTCGAGATCGCCGCCCTCCCCCGGCACGGCCAGCCGGGTCGCTCCCAACCCGACGTGCCGGGTCGCGACGAGCCCGCCCACCCGGGTCGCCGGCTGCCCTCCCGGCGTCCCGGCCGGCCCCGACGCGTAGGCACCCTGGATCTCGGGTCCTTCCAGGAACGCAAGGCCGGCAGGGTTGTAGAAGACGGAGGCGCCGTCATCCGCCAATGCCACGAACGCCCCGCCCATGCCGGCAATCCTGGCGCTCGTGCCCAAGCCCCCGGCATCCGCCATCTCTGAAAGCGACACGGTGCCCGCGGATGGCGTAGTGCCCGGAGCTGCCTGCGCACCGGTGGAGGTGCCGGCGACCACCACTGCCAGCGCGAGGATCATCCCCATCCCAACTGCTCCGACCAGGCCTCGCACGCTTGCCACCCTGGCCCCACCTCTCGTCTCCAGACGTCTCAGCGGCTGCCTTCTCGGAGAGCGCTCGCCAGTCCTGTCGGAAATCGCCGGCAGTTGTCGTTGCGACGCCACCGCCCCGTCCGGGCACCTCGCGACCCCGGCCCGGGTCATTTGGCGTGCGGGCGTCATCCTGTGCTTCGAGTGCGACGGGATGCCTTCAACG
The DNA here is from genome assembly GCA_014896295.1 of Limnochordaceae bacterium. Lineage (GTDB taxonomy): Bacteria > Bacillota > Limnochordia > Limnochordales > Geochordaceae > Carboxydichorda > Carboxydichorda subterranea. The sequence goes on along the minus strand of JADBKR010000008.1, from coordinate 643,031 downwards.
TTGTGACGAGAAGGCAGGATCTCTATCGGTAAAGACGGCGAGGCTCTTTCGGGGGTGGACCCGCGCCGCGGGCAGAGCCTCCCCGGCCATCCAGCGCCGCAGCGCCTCCTCCTTGGCAGTCCCCAGCGCCAGGAAGAGGACGTCGTCGGCCCGCCCGAGCGCCTCCAGGGTGAGCGTCACCCGCTCGGGCGGCGGCTTGGGCGCCCGCCACACCGGCGCTGCCCAGCCCCTCGCCTCGAGGGCCTCGTCCCCTGGGAACAGGCTCGCCGTGTGCCCGTCCTCCCCCAGGCCCAGGATCGCCGCCCGGATGGGCGGCACGCCCATGGCCACCTTTTCGAACTCGGCGGCCGCCACCGCCGGCCCCTTGTGGGCGGGGATGGGCACGAATCCCCCGGGCTTCACCGGCAGCCGGGAGAGGAGGGCTCGGGCCAGCATGACATCGTTGCGCTCAGGGGCTCCTTCGGGGAGGCACCGTTCATCGCTCGGCACGAGCACCAGGCGCTCCCAGGGGATGGGGGCCTGTGCCAGCCGTTCGTAGAGGGCCACCGGTGTCCTGCCCCCCGCCAGCACCAGCGTGCCCGTGCCGGGGCCCGGCTCGCGCAGGCGCTTCACGAGCCACGCCGTTGCAGCTGCGACAGCTCGCGCCGTATGGCCCAGATGGTACCAGGTCACTTCAGGGGAAGCCACACATGCCCTCCGTGGAGGAAGATCCGGTCCGCCTCTACAGGCCCTTCCGAGCCGGCGGGGTAAGAGGCCAGCCCGTCCGGTTGGCGGTCCCAATACTCCAGCACCGGCTCCAGGACGCGCCACGCCCAGTCCACCTCGTCGTACCGCAGAAAGTAGGTACGGTTACCTTGGAGGACGTCCAGCAAGAGGCTCTCGTAGGCATCGATCTCGGGGTCTCCCTGCGCCCGGTACGCCGCCTGCAGGACGACCGTCCGGGGCGTGAGCTTCAGTCCGACCTGTTTGGCCTGCACGACCAGGCTGAGGCACTCGTCGGGCTTCATGGACAGCACGAGCCAGTTGGGCTCGAGCCGCCCGAGCGTGGCAGGTTCCAGAAACTTCTGGGGAGGCACCTTGAACCGGATGGCCACCTCGCTGCGGCTGGCAGCCAGGCGCTTGCCGGTCCGCAGGTAAAAGGGCACGCCCAGCCACCGCCAGTTGTCGACCAGCAGCCGCAGCGCCACGTACGTCTCGGTCCTGGAACCCGGACGGACGCCCTCTTCGTCCCGGTAGCCCGGCACTACCTGGCCGTCGACCTCCCCGGGGCCATATTGCGCCCGAACGACCGCACCGTCCACGTCCTCGTCGACGGGGCGCACGCTTTTCAGCACCTTGACCTTCTCGTCGTGCAGGTCCTCGCCGTCGAGCCGGGCCGGCGGCTCCATGGCCGTGAGCGTGACCAGCTGCAGGAGGTGGTTTTGCACCATGTCGCGCAAGGCCCCCAGGCCGTCGTAGTACCGGGCCCGGCCCTCCATTCCCAGAGTTTCGGCCACCGTCACCTGGACGTGGTCGACGTGGTCGCGATTCCAGACCGGTTCGAGAAACGCGTTGGCGAACCGGAACACCAGCAGGTTTTGAACGGCTTCCTTTCCCAGGAAATGATCGATCCGGTAGATCTGCGCCTCCTGCCAGTCTCGGCGCACCTGCGCGTCGAGGTGCCGGGCGCTGGCCAGGTCCCGGCCGAAAGGCTTCTCCACCACGAGCCGCCGGAAGCCCCCCTCCTCCCGGTGGAGACCCGCCCCGGCCAGCAGCCGGGCCGCCTCGCCGAAGAGCCCCGGCGGAAGGGCCAGGTAGAAGACCGCCCGCCCGGGTACCCGGGCGGCTACCGCCTGGACCGCCTCCTCGTCCATGCCTCCGGCGACGAACCGAAGGCGCGCCTCGAAGCGCGCCCGCTCCTCCCGGTCATGCCCGGACACGAACTCCTCCAGCGCGGCGCCGACGTGTGCGCGGAAGGCCGCATCGTCCCACCTCCGGCGGGCGACCCCGATGATCTCCAGGGCGGGCGGCAGCTGCCCCTGGCAGGCGAGCCGGAAGAGCGCGGGAAAGAGCTTGCGCCTGGCAAGGTCGCCGCTCGCGCCGAAAATGACGATCGCGAGGTCGTTGGGCGCCGCGGTCTGTCCGCGAGCCATCAGGCGCGCTCCTGCCCTTGATGCTCCTGCTGCGCGGGGTCGGTGGCGTCGCGTACGGCCACGGCGTGCCCGCCGAAGGCACGCCGCAGCACGGCCAGCACTCGGTAAGGATAGTGTGTTGCGTCCTGACTCTTGAACCGCTCGTGAAGAGCCAGCGCCAGAAGCGGTGTCGCAACCCCGAGGTCGATGGCCTCGTGCGCGGCCCAGCGCCCCTCCCCCGAGTCGGCGACCACCGGCGCGACACCGGAAAGCCGTGGATCCGACCGGAGTTCGGCGGCAATCAGGTCGAGCAGCCAGCTCCGGATGACCGTCCCGTGCCTCCAGGCCTCCGCCACCGCCGCCAGGTCGATGTCGAACTCCTTGCGCCTCAAGAGTTCGAATCCCTCGGCGTAAGCCTGCATGAGGGCATACTCGATGGCGTTATGCACCATCTTGGCGTAGTGGCCTGCTCCGACCGGGCCGGCGTGGACCCAGCCGCGGTCCGGAGCGGGAGCCAGCGCTTCGAGGAGCGGGCGCAGGTGGGCGATGACCTCGTCGGAGCCGCCTGCCATGAGGCCGTAGCCGTACTCTCGCCCCCAGATGCCTCCCGACACCCCGACGTCTGCGAACCCGATGCCTCTGGGCTGCAGCCGTTCGGCGTAAGCCATGGAATCCCGGTAGTAGCTGTTGGCCCCGTTGACCAGGATGTCTCCCGGATGCAGCCGGCGTGCGAACTCTTCCACCGCGTGGGACGTGACCTCCCCTGCGGGCAGCATCAGCCAGGCCACGCGGGGCGGCTCCAGCCGTTCAACGACCTCATCGAAGGAGCGGGCAGGCTCGGCGCCTTCTTTCTCCAGTGCTTCGAGGGGGCCGGGCGATCGGTTCCAGACGACCACTCTATGGCCTTTGCTCAGCAGGCGCCGGGCCATGTTGCCCCCCATCCGGCCCAGGCCGATCACCGCGACTACCATGGGTGCCTCCCCCTTGTCCCCGGTTAGTCTCCCCACCGGCGCCCGCCCTTTGCAGGAAGGCGCCCGGCGCGCGACATAGAAGCTGGGGAAGAGGGCAAGGGAGTCGATGGAGGAGCGGGAGAAGGCGGTGCCGCAGAAAGCGGCCACCCGGGGACGGGGACTTCTCGACAACGTCGTGGTCGTGCTCTACCAGCCCGAGGACCTCGTCAACGTCGCGAGCGTCGTGCGGCTCATGACCAACTTCGAGGTGACGGGGCTGCGGCTGGTGGAGCCTGCCGCGTGGGACGCCTGGCGGATCGAGGCCATCGCGCACGGAGGGCAGGAAGTGCTGGCCGCCGCGCGGCGGTTCGCGACGCTGGAAGAGGCCCTCGCGGACTGCAGCCTGGTGCTCGCGACGACGGGGCGGCCCCGAGAGCTCGTGAGGGAGAGGCTGACGCCCCGCCAGGCCGCCCGGGCTTTGCTGCAGGCCGCCTCGGCCAATCCGGGCGCGCCCGCGGCCGTCCTCTTCGGGCGCGAGCGGGACGGCCTGCCCAACTCCGTCATTGACCGGGCGCACGCGCTGGTCACGATCCCCACCGACCCCGGGCACCACTCGCTCAACCTGTCGCACGCCGCCGGGATCGTGCTCTACGAGCTGTACGTTGCGTGGTGCGAAGAGGTGCGCCCAGAGAGAACGAGAGCCGAGACGGGGCACCCGATGGCGGTACCCGTCGACCGGCCCATCGCGCCGGGGTCCCAGCGCGCCGAGATGGTGGGGGCGATCGAGGAGCTGCTCGAGACGCTGCATCCACACACCAGCCCCGCCCGCCGGGCGGCCGCGCTCTCCCGCCTGGAAGCTCTCCTGCTGCGAGCCGTGCCCGACCCCCACGAGGCGGAGCTGCTCATCAACCTCTTCCGCCACATGACCCGCATCGCCCGAGCGGCCGGGCACGCGCCTCGGCGTTAGGCGGACGGGGCCCGCCCCGTCAACGGCGGCACAGGTCCGTCCAGCACCGGACGCCCTGCTCGTGCCACCGCCGGAGCGTCGCTTCCAACTGGGTGAAACCAGGTTGGCGGCTGTGGGCCGTCGCCTCGATGGCCAGCACCACCACCTCGGGTCCCATGCCGCGCGTCGTCATCCACCCCAGCAAGCAATCCGCTTCCGCGGCCCTGGGTACGCCCAGGCGCGCTCGGTACCAGTCCAGCACGGCCCGGTGCTCCGGCCGTACCAGCGAGCGCCCGGCGCCTCCCGACCAGACGTCCATGATCCGGGCCGCCTTGAGCGTAGCCACCCAGGATCGCAGCAGCGCCGAAGGCCGCAACCTCGCCAGACCGGGCCGTCCCGCCGTTCCGACCCGGCGCATACCGGCTCCCCCTTCCTCGGTCGCACCGGCCTCCTCGGTTTATGCAGGATCCCCGGCCGGCGGACACCGGAGCGGCCTGTTGGGGCGGGTGTGCTGGTCAAGAAAAGCCGGGCACCGGCGCCACGGCAGGATCGCAGCGCCGGTGCCCGTGTTCGTAGCGTCTGCGGCTCGAGCCCGCCCTCAGCCGGCCACGCCGCCCGGCGGCGTGCTGCCGGAGGCCGAGGCTGCCACCTGCTCGGCGCCCACCGCGCCGAAAGCGGGCGCCTCCCGCTTGGAGGTCCGGATGGCCCACACCACGGCGGCCAGGGCCAGCACGATCACGAGGCCGGTGCCCAGGCTGATGCCCTGGTAACGCACGATGATGGGGGCGATGATGAGGCTGACCAGGTTGACGACCTTGATCATGGGGTTGAGGGCAGGCCCGGCGGTATCCTTCAGCGGGTCGCCCACCGTGTCGCCCACGACCCCGGCCTTGTGGCGCTCGGAACCCTTGCCCGTGTTACGGGCCAGATCCCTCGGCTCGTCCTCGATGAGCTTCTTGGCGTTGTCCCAGGCTCCGCCGGCGTTGGCCATGAAAACCGCCAGCAGCTGCCCCGAGAGGATGGCGCCCGCGAGGAAGCCGCCCAGCGCCTCGACTCCCAGCGCCAGCCCGACCACGATGGGCCCCATGACGGCCAGCGTGGCAAGGCTGACGAGCTCCTTTTGCGCGGCCACGGTCGAGATCTGCACGGCCCGGGCGTAGTCAGGCTTGACGGTGCCCTCCATGATGCCGGGGATGCGAAACTGCCGGCGCACCTCCTGCACGATGAGGCCCGCTGCCCGGCCCACCGCCTTGATGGAGAGCGAGGAGAACAGCCACGGCACCGACCCTCCGATGAGCAGCCCGACAAAGACCATGGGCTCGGAGACCCGGATGCCGTTGGCCAGCGCCTGCGGGTCGATCATGCTGACGTCCGCCACGAACGAACCGAACAGCGACACCGCCGCGATGACGGCCGACCCGATGGCGACGCCCTTGGTGATGGCCTTCGTGGTGTTGCCGACGGCGTCGAGGTCGGCCATGATCTGCCGGGCCTTGGGCTCGAGGCCTGCCATCTCCCCGATGCCGTTGGCGTTGTCGGAGATGGGGCCGTAGGAGTCCATCGCCACGTTGTTGCCGGTCAGCGTCAGCATGCCGATGCCTGTCATCGCCACGCCGTAGAGGATGTAGTGGACCTTGTCCGCCAGCGAGGCCACCGGATAGCTCCAGTAGATGGCGATGGCGCTCAGGATGGTGGCTCCGATGACCAGCACCGCCCAGACGGTCGACTCGTACCCCACCGCCAGCCCTGTGATGATGGTCGTCGCCGGCCCGCCGTCGGTGCTGCGCTGGATCTCTCGTACGGGGGCGTAGCGGCCGTCGGTGAAGTAGCGGGTCAGCTCATCGATGACGATGGCCAGGATCACGCCGGCCACCACCGAGGCAAACGCCCGCCACTCGTGCATGTAAAACGCCGCCACCAGCGCGAAGCCCACGATGGAGACCGCCGCCGAAGTGTAAAACCCCCGGTTGATGGCGCCCATCGCGTCGCCCCGCTCGTCCGAGTGCCCCCGGACCCGGTACGTGCCCACGATCGAGGCGAACACGCCGATGGCCCGCACCAACAGCGGGAAGATGATCCACTTGATGTCGCCGGTCAGGTGAACAAGCGTAAGGCCCAAGATCAAGCCGGAAACGATGGTCACCTCGTAGGACTCGAAGATGTCTGCCGCCATCCCGGCGCAGTCGCCCACGTTGTCGCCCACGAGGTCGGCGATGACGGCGGCGTTGCGGGGGTCGTCCTCGGGGATGTCCTTCTCCACCTTGCCGACCAGGTCGGCCCCCACGTCTGCAGCCTTGGTGTAAATCCCGCCGCCCACCCGCATGAACAGCGCCAGGAGCGTGCCGCCGAAGCCGAACCCGAGCAAGGCGTCAGGGGCTGCCTTGCCGAAGTACATGAAGATCACCGTACCACCCAGGAGCCCCAGCCCGTCGGTCAGCATCCCGGTGACGGTGCCGCTACGGTAGGCGATCCGCAGCGCCCGATCGAAGCTCGAGCGGGCCGCGGCCGCCACCCGGATGTTGCCTTGCACCGCCATCCGCATGCCAAGCTGCCCTACGAGCAAGGAGAAGACCGCGCCCATGATGAACGCGATGGCCCGCCCCAGCCCCACGATGAGCCGGACGGTCCCGGGATCGTACCCGGCGAACCGCTCGACTGCCTGCGGGCTCGGCGGCACCACGTAAACGCTCAAGAAGAGCAGCACCGTCAAGACACCGATGAAAGGCAGGATGGTCGCCGAGCTGCCGGCGCAGGTAGGCGTCGGCGCCCTGGCGGATGGCGTCCCATACCTCCCGCATCCTGGCGGTGCCCGTCTCCTCCCGCATCACCTGGGATCGGAGGAAGGCTGCGTAGGCGAGACCGGCGACCGCCACGAGAAGCACGACCCACAGTGCGCCCGTTTCGAACGGTGTCAGCGTCAACCCGCCCATACCTCGTACTCGCCTCCGTCTCCTTGGAACGGCCGGGACTTCGACAGTCGTGCGACGAGTCCTGCACGAGAGCCATCCTGCGCTACGCGCCGGACGTGACGAATACGCGGCCCGCTTCGTTCAAGTGCATCGCCGCCGTGCCTCGCCGGATCAGCGCGTAATCGTATTGGAATCTAGCTCGTATGCCTCCCCGTGTTGAATGCGCCGGTGCGCCCGCGCCCCCCGCTGCGTACGGCACGCGGACAGGCGGCAGAGCGCAGCAGGAGGCCTCTTCCGGCCGGCGAACCCGTAGGAGGGGAGCAAAGCAGGCCGGAGGGGGTGCCTCCCATGGTCGAGGCGTTTCCCGAGGCTGTCGTGGAGCAGGCGTTTCGCCGGGCGGGGGCCCGGTGCGAGTGCACCCGCAGCGGGCACGGCCATCCGGTCCGCTGCCCCAAGCGCCTGCAGTGGGAGTTACGGGGCCACGACGGGCCCGGAGGGCTGGGAGGCCCGCCCCTATGACCCCGCCAGACCGGCCACGGCCAGCAACTGCGAGATCCTCTGTCAGCCCTGCTACAAGGCGGCCACCTGAGCGCGGCGAGGGCCGCAGCCGGGCGCAGCGTATCCGGCGCGCCGTTTGATCCCCTGTCGGTACCGGGCATGATAGCGCGCGCCACCGGTCGGGGTGCAGCTGCGGGAGGTGAGGCGTGAGCACGTCGTTGCGCGGCAAGCTGGCCCTCGTCACCGGGGCCGGAGAAGGCATCGGGCGGGCGATCGCAATGAGGCTCGGGGAGGCCGGCGCGGCGGTGGCCGTCGTCGAGATCGACGCCGATTCAGCCAAAGACGCCGAGGCGGAGTTGCGGGAGCACGGCGTGGACGCCATGGCCGTGGTGGCCGACGTCGGGGATCCGGCGCAGGCCCGCCGGGCCGTCGATCAGGCACTGGCGCGGTGGCACCGCCTGGACATCCTGGTCAACAACGCGGGCATCGGCATCCACGCGCCGTTCGAGGAGATCACGGTCGAGCAGTGGGACCGGGTGCTGGCCGTCAACCTCCGGGCGCCGTTCATCCTCGCTCAGGCCTCGGCGCCCCATCTGCGGCGGGCACGAGGCTCCATCGTCAACATCGCGTCGACCCGGGCCTTCATGTCGGAGCCCAATACCGAGCCTTACTCGGCCTCCAAAGGCGGCCTCGTGGCGCTTACCCACGCGCTGGCCATCACCCTGGGGCCGCACGTGCGCGTCAACTGCATCAGCCCGGGATGGATCGAGACCTCGTTGTGGCGCCGGCGAGACCGTCGCCGCTCGCCCGAACTGCGCCACGTCGACCACGCCCAGCACCCCGTAGGCAGGGTGGGCAGGCCCGAGGACGTAGCGGCAGCGTGCCTCTTCCTGGTCTCCGACGACGCCGGCTTCATGACGGGAGCCAACGTCGTGCTCGACGGCGGCATGACCGTCAAGATGCTATACGAGCCGTGAACCGATCCAACTCCTCCCGGGTCGGCAGGGCCGTCATCGCGCCCTGGACCTGCACCGTCAGGGCGCCGGCCGCGTTGGCGGTGGCGAGCAGGCGCCGGAGCGCGGGGCCATCCAGCGCCGCGGCCACCTCTTTCGGAGAACGGCCGGCGCGGCGGGCCAGGCCGAGCAACTGCCATAGCGCCGCCGCCCAAAACGCATCTCCTGCGCCGGTCGTGTCCACCGCCTCGACCTCGAAGGCAGCCGCTCGGGCCACCGCTCCGCCGCGGGTCACCGCCCAGCTGCCCTGCGGCCCTTCGGTGACGACGACGAGCGAAAGCCGGGAGTAGTCGTCGAGCAGCCTGCGAGCGCCTGCCTCGTCCCGGGAGCCGCTCAACATCTCCAACTCGTCGCCGCTGGTCTTGAGCAGATGAACTGCCTCGAGGGCACGGCGCGTCAGTACCAGCGCTTGCGCCGGATCGGCCCAGAGCGCGGGGCGGTAATTGACGTCCAGGGAGATCGAGAGGCCCGCAGCGGCGGCCCTCTCGATGCCTGCCCACACCGCCGACTGCGACGGCTGCTCTGCCATGCTGACGGTGCCGAAATGGAACAGCCGTGCCGATGCCAGGTAGGCGGGAGAGAGGTCGTCCGGGCTCACCAGAGTGTCCGCGCCGGGCCTGCGGTAGAAAGAAAACTCGGTCTCACCCCGCGGCCCCAGCGCGACGAAGGCCAGGGTGGTGAGCGCCTCCTTGGTGACACGCATGTACGTCACGTCCACGCCGTTTTGCCGGAGGAAGGCCTTGAGATACCGCCCGAAGGGGTCGTCTCCCACCACGCCGACGAACCCCACCGATGCCCCCAGGCGGGCCAGCCCTACGGCCACGTTGGCAGGCGCGCCGCCCGGGCACTTCCGAAACCCCGGAGCCTCGCCGATCGAGACCCCGGGCCGATCCGACACCATGTCGATGAGGGCTTCTCCGACGACGACAACGTCCGGCACCCCGGGTCCCTCCCCTGTGAAGCGAGCCGCCTCGTGACGGGTTTCGATGGGACGAGGCGTGGCCCTTCCGTCCGCTGCTACGCCATCCTGCTCCCGCGCCTCAGCGAGCCTGAGCGCCCACCAGGAAGACACCCACGACGATCAAGATCGCACCGGCCAGCTGGAGGCGCGTGATCGGCTCTTCCAGGAGGAGGTGCGCGCTCGCGAGCGTGACGAGGGGAGAAATCGCCATGACCAGTGCGACCGTGGAGGCCTGGCCGTACTTGAGGGCCAGGTAGTAGGCCAGATCGCCCACGAGAGCGGCCAGCACCGCCTCCACCCCGATGGGCAACCACGCCCGCGCCGGGACCCGTTCCAGGTAGTGCCATCCGCCCGCTCCCAGGACGAACCCCAAGATCAGGGCCGACGCCATGAGGGTTCGAAGGGCAAGGGCCGCCAGCGCGTCCACGCTCGCCAGCCCGACCTTGCCGGCGATGGGGGCAAGCCCCCACAAGACCGCACCCAGGAGCGCCAGCAGCACCGAAACCAAGGACTTCCCCATCCTCTGCCTGGCGGCCCGTACCCTGGGAGGCGAGGCACGGCGCCGCCCTCTCCCCGGCAGGCTATGTGCCGGGCCTCGACGGCCATGACCAAGCGCAGGAGAAAGGCCTCCGGCCGCGCTCCCTCGCCCCGGCCCCGGTCGAATGGGGACGGGATTTCCGTGCATACCGTCCCTTGAGTCACGTGGAGGCTACGGTGCGGGAGGGTTCCATGCGCATGTGGGTCGCTACCGTACGCGCGCGCCGTCTCGTGGTGGGGCTGCTGGTCGTGCTGGGCGTTGCCGCGGTAGGGCGCTACGTCTTTCGCCGGCATCCCCCTGCACGGGCGACCCCGGATCCCAAGGGGGAGATCGTTGCGCTCGTCAACCGGTTGCTCGACGAACGAGCCCAGGCTCTGATCCGCTTCGACGACGGGGCCCTGGCCCCCCATTACGACCGGTCGTCGGTCTACGGGCAATGGGCGCTGGAGCACGAGCAGCGCAGGCTGCGCTACCTGCGGGCGTGGGCGGAGAAGCGCCAGATCGATCTGGTGAGCGCCAGCTCGGGCGTACGGGTCACGAACGTACGGTTGGGCAAGGACGAAGCGTGGGTGAGCCTGCTCCAGTCGACCCGCTTGGGGTACGTCTACCGGGGGGACCCTACCCTCGAGAAGCACCTGTTTGGCATCGGCACCCGGCACGCGATGCAGCTGGTGGAGCAGGGCGGTCGGTGGGTGATCCGCCGCGACTGGTACACCGACCCCCTGGACGAGGACAGCCTCGTCCCAGAGGTGACGCCGGCGGACGTGGCCGCCTCGGGTGGGTTCCTCGAGCCGCTGGCGAGAGCGCAAGCCCTGGGGGTGCCACCTGTTCGCCGCCCGGAGACGACCAGCTCGCGGCGCTCGGCTTGCTGGAGCAGGTGCGTTCCCCGGGCCAACCGGCTCCCACCCTCCTGGCCCGGGCGTGGCAGCTGGTGAGCGGGATCCCCGGGCAGGTGAGCCGGTTCGTCGGCCTGGCGGCCGGGTCGGGCCGGCCGCGGCAGGGTTACGACCGGGAGGCGGCGGCCCGCTACGCTCGCACGTACTGCGGCGCTGCGTGGGGCTGCGGCAACGCAGGGCGGTACAACGCCGAGTACATCGACTACACGGACATCGGCGGCGACTGCACCAACTTCGCCTCCCAGGTGCTCCATGCGGGAGGCCTGCCGATGGACCACTCCTGGTACTACCGCAAGGGTTCGGGCGGTAGCCGGGCGTGGGTCCAGACCTTGAGCCTGCTGGATCACCTGCTCGCCACCGGGAGGGCCAAGCTCATCGCCAGGGGGCGATTCGCCGACGTGGTCGAAGGCCACCGACCGCCACCCGAAGGGCGCCGTCAACGAGCTCGAGCCGGGAGACCTGATCGGGTATCAGGAGAAGGGGCGGCTCGTCCACTTCGCGCCGGTGGTCGGCCGGGATTTCCGGGGTTATATCGTGGTCAACTCTCACACCGCCGACCGCAACGCGGTTCCCTGGGACGTGGGGTGGGACCAGGCTACCATCTTTTGGCTCCTCAAGGTAAGGTCGTAGGCGGAACGCGGCGGGCGTCGCGTCGCAGCTCCATGACGTGGGAGATGACGCCGTTCATGTGGTCGATGCGGCCGACATCCGAAAAGCCCAGATCGTGCAGCACCTGGAGCAGGACCGGGTGGGTGCTCAGGCACTCCACCATGACTCGGGAAAGCCGCATCTCGTCGAAGAGATAGGCAAGCAGCGTCTCGAACGCGTCGGTCAGGAGGTGGGCCACGGCCTGCTGGCCCTGGTCCCTCACCTCTTTGTCCCCGAAGAACGGCTCCACCCAGCCCTCGTCCTGGCGCGCGTCGAGGCTGTGGAGGTCGAAGTCGCCCACGTAACGGCCCTGCGCGTCCTCGACCGCGATCTGCCGGCTGGAAGGGTCGTGGGAGAGGGTCTTGAACCAGCTGCGGATATCGTAAGGCGTCCGCTCTCCGACGGTCATGCCGAGCGTTTCGATCTGCACCTGCGGATCGTTGGTCATCTCGAGCCGCTTGGGCAGATCCGACTCGCGCAGCAGGCGCAGCCGCACCCGCCTGCCAGTCCGGCTCCACGCGTCGTCGATGGCTGCCAGCGCCGCCTCGTTCATGGACCCATGCCCTCCAGCCTCCCTCGCAGGGTAGCCAACGCCCGCCACGGTGTCAACGGGGACGTGTCGACATGAGTCGAGTGCGGCCGTCGGCGTGCCTGCCGGCCGGCGCGTCGTCCATCCCTCCGTTACGTCACGGCAACGATGCCGTAATACGGGAGCGCTACTCGTAACACGAGAGGGGAAATGGGCGTGTCGGCGGATAGGCTGCAGTCTGGCCCGGCTCCGTCCCCTTTCGCGAGTCCCGTTCCCGAGGGGCCCAGGGTGCGGATCCTTTTCGTGTGCACGGGCAACTCCGCCCGGAGCCAGATGGCCGAAGGTTTCGGGCGGGCGCTCGGGGAGGGCATCGCCGAGGCCCGCTCCGCCGGCCTCGAGCCGAAGGGCCTCCACCCGTACGCCGTCAGGGCGATGGCCGAGGTGGGGATCGACATCTCCCAGCAGCGCTCCAAGCTGTTGTCGATGGAGGACATCCGGTGGGCCGACGTCGTGGTCACCCTGTGCGGCGATGCCAGGGATCGCTGCCCGGTGCTCCCCCCGGGGACGCGCTCCTACCACTGGCCCCTGCCGGATCCCGCAGCGGCGCGGGGCAGCGAAGCGGACGTGCTGGCCGTCTTCCGCGCCGTGCGTGACGAGATCGAGCGGGACGTACGCCAGCTCCTCGCCTCTCTGGCAGCAGAGAAGGCGGTCTCCCCCCGTGTGCTATAATGGGGGCACTGCCGTTGGACCTGCCCCGGGCCGCGGCAGCGCCGGCGCGGAGGGGTGTCTGAGCGGGCGAAAGAGGCGGTCTTGAAAACCGTTGAGGGGCTGACGCCTCTCCGGGGGTTCGAATCCCTCCCCCTCCGCCATGTTCGCTTCGGGAGCGCCGCTGCCGGCTGCAGCAAGCCGCCTGGGTCCTCGACCCGGCGTCGCGGGGATGGTGGACGGGGTTGGGGAAACTGCTCGCCTTTCTGTCCGACGTCCATGCCAATTTCGCGGCCCTTCGCGCCGTCCTGGAAGACGCCGTGCCCTTCGCCCCAGAATCCGTCTACAACCTCGGCGATACCGTAGGGTATGGACCGGAGCCGGGCGCGCTGCGTCGAGTGGGCCCGCGGGCACGCCGTGGTCAGCCTTTTGGGCAACCACGACGCCGCGTGCGCGGGGCTCCTCGATCTCGAGTGGTTCAACCCATGGGCCCGGGAATCGGTCGAGTGGACGATCGCCCGGCTCTCCACCGACCAGCGGCTGTGGCTGAAGAGCCGCCCGCACCTTCATCGCCTGGAGGGCCCGGGACAACCCCGTATCCTGCTGGCCCACGGCACTCCCCGTGAGCCCGTGACCGAGTACGTGGACGACCAGGCGGCTGCCGACATCCTCGCGCACGCCGACTTCGATCTCGCCCTGGTCGGCCACACCCACCTCATGGGCGTCTACACGCGGCGCGGCTACACGCCTTTCCGGGCGAGCGGGGAGTACGCGCTGGTACGTGGCGAGCCGTGCCTCGTCAACATCGGCAGCGTTGGCCAGCCGAGGGACGGATCGCCCCTGGCCGGGTATGTGCTGGTGGATCTCGATGCCTGGAAGGTCATCCTGCGGCGGATCCCTTACGACGTCGCGACCGTTCAGCGGGCCATCCTGGACGCAGGGCTGCCCCCCGTGCTGGCCGAGCGGCTGGCAACGGGAAGGTGACGCTCACTCGGGCGGCGCGTGGGCAGCACACCGGTGATGGCAGCCTTCAGACCTGGCGATCAGCGATGCTTCGTCGCAAAGGGCACCGTGACGCCGGGCAGCACCTCGGAGCTCCTCGTCGCCACCGTTCTCGACCCGGCCGCTATCCGTTGGATTCGCAAACCGGCGAGGGTGCCGAGACGTTGGAAGGGACGGGGCCTCTCATTTGAACAATCCGCAGCCCAGGTAGGGTAGGCCGCCCACCGCCAGGCAAGACGAGTACACCAACACGACAAGACTTGTGGTGAGCGTCAGGATCACGGCGAGGACGTCGGCCTGTGCTATGTTCGCACTCACTTCCGAAAGCTGGGTGTCAATGAGCAGGGGCAAGATGTTGACGCCTGTCCCGCTGAGTGCGAAGGCGGTGCCGAAAGCCCGGTTTCGCACTTCATCGCGCCCCTTCGGTCGCAGTCAGGTGACGCAGGTGCCGGGAAGCGTCTGCTCTGCTCCCCGGCACTCTCCTGCTTCACCTCTCGTTGACTTCGCGGCTTCGCCTTCGTCAATCGGCCTATTGGCCCAGAACGCGAGTGCCCCACATTTGGGCGATCGCGCTCGAGTGGTTCAACCCGTGGGCTCGGGAAGCCGTGGAGTGGACGCTGGGGCGGTTGAGCACGGACATGCGGCTGCGGCTGGGGGCACGGCGGCACACGCACCTGATGCAGGTCGGTAGCCTGCGGGTCTTGCTGGTGCACGGGACGCCCAGGCACCCCGTGACGGAGTACATCAGCGGGGATGTGGCGGCGCAAATCCTGCGGGAGCAGGACCCCGGGTGGGACGTCTGCCTGGTGGGGCATACGCACCTGATGGGGATCTACACGCGGGCCGGGTATCGGCCCTTCTTCGAGAGCGCCGAGGTCCTGCTGCAAACCCCGGCAGCGTCGGGCAGCCGAGAGACGGGTACCCCCAGGCGGGATACGTGCTGCTGGATGGAGACGCCAGGAAGCTCATCGTGAGGCGGATCGGCTACCCGGTGCAGGTTACCCAGCAGGCCATCCTGGCGGCGGGGCTCCCGCCCATCCTGGCGGAGCGGCTGGCGGTGGGACGGTGACAGAGGCCAGGCCAATCCGTCTGGCCGTCGGCGCTGCGGGAAACACACCACCGCGAAAACAGGAGCAATAAAAAGAATGGCGGAGCGGGAGGGATTTGAACCCTCGAGGCGCCTTTTGGGCGCCCAGCGGTTTAGCAAACCGCCGCCCTAGACCCCTAGGCGACCGCTCCCACATTTTGCCAGCCCCGATTTCCTGTACGTGGCCGGCCCCAGCTTGGTGGGGCTTTCAGGCTTGCATGGTGCGGGCCTTGCGCGGACGGCGTTAGTCTAGCACTGGGGTTTTCGGCATGTCAACCAAACATACGTCCTGGTCAGAGGCCGCGCCGAGAGTTACCGGCGCAGGTTCGCGGCATGACAGCCCGCATCGCGACGCCCCCATCCAAACACCCGTTCGCCTACAGCATAGCGAACTGGCATTTGGGCAGCAAGCGGCGACGCACCGCCTCGACGGGAGGTCAGGCCTGCGAAGTCGAGAGAGAGCGAGCAGAACGGCCGCTACGACTCACTCCGGCGGAATCCGCCGGATGCCGCCCATGTACGGCCGCAGCGCGTCGGGCACGGTGACGGTGCCGTCCTCGTTCTGGTAGTTCTCCAGGATGGCCGCCACCGTCCGCCCCACCGCGAGGCCCGACCCGTTGAGCGTGTGCACGAACTCGGGCCGCGCCCCCGGCTCCCGCCGGAAACGGATGTTGGCCCGCCTCGCCTGGAACGCCTCGAAGTTGCTGCACGACGAGATCTCGACGTAACGGCCGTAGCTCGGCATCCAGACCTCCGGGTCGTACTTCTTCGCGGCCGCGAAGCCCACGTCGGCCGTGCACATTTGCACGACCCGGTACGGAAGCTCGAGGCGCCGCAGGATGTCGGTGGCGTCCTCGACCAGCGACTCCAGTTCGTCGTAGGAGGTCTCGGGCAGCACGAATTTCACGAGCTCGACCTTGTCGAACTGGTGGACCCGGATGAGCCCCCGCGTGTCCCGCCCCGCCGCGCCGGCCTCGCTACGAAAGCACGCCGAGTACGCCACGTACTTGATGGGCAGTTGCCGCGCGTCCAGCACCTCGTCCCGATGGTAGTTGGTCACGGGCACCTCGGCCGTCGGAATCAGGAAATAGTCGAGCCCCTCCACCTTGAACATGTCCTCCGCGAACTTCGGCAGCTGTCCGGTGCCCACGGCGCTGTCGCGGTTGACCAGGTAGGGCGGGTAGAGCTCGACGTAGCCATGCTCTCGCGTGTGGACGTCGATCATGAAGTCGACGAGCGCCCGGTTGAGCCTGGCTCCCAACCCCTTGAGAAACCAGAAGCGGGCCCCGGTCACTTTGGCTGCCCGCTGGCCGTCCAGGATGTCGAGCTGCGCGCCGAGCTCCCAGTGCGGCCTCGGCTCGAAGCCAAACTCCCGGACCTCGCCCCACCGCCGTACCTCCACGTTGTCGTCCTCGCTGCGGCCAATCGGCACCGACTCGTGGGGGACGTTGGGTATCGTCAGCAGGAGCTGCTGGACCTGCTCGTCCAGGCGGCGGGTCTGCTCCTCGAGCGCATCCAGCCGCTCTCCCAGCTGGCGCACGCCGGCCGCCTTCTCGTCGGCCTCGGCGTTGCGTCCTTCGCGCTTCAGCCGCCCGACCTCCTCGGACTCCTGGCGCCTTCTCGCTCGCAGCGCCTCGAGCTCCACCAGCGACGAACGCCACTGCTCGTCGAGGGCCAGCAGCTGATCGAGGAGCCCCTCATCCGCCCCACGCCTTTGCAGCGACTCCCGCACCCGGTCCGGGTTGGCCCGTACCCATTTCAGATCCAGCACGAAAGCTGCACCTCGCACCTCGGGCTACCCTCGCCGGCCGTACCGCCTGCACCCGCCGGCGGGGCCGTCCGTGCTTCGTTTCCCAGTCTACCACCGAGATCCGGGGGCCTGTCCACGGCGGCCGCTCACGGAGCCTGCGAGCGGCGGGCCCTGGGCGACGGCCGCCAGCCGGCCGGCCGCTGCGTCCACCGGGCAACCGTCGAAGAGCTCTTGGGCAGCGGAATCCATCGCACCGGCACCCCGCCCCACCGGGAGAACAGCAGCAGCGAGGCGAGCCGCAGCACCCCCGAGGCGACCATGACCGCCGGAATGCCGATAGCCTCCGCCACCCAGGCGCCCAGGATGGGGGCCACCGACGAGGCGATGCCCACCCCGAGATTGAAGACGGCCACGTAGGAAGGCCGGCGGTTGTCCGGCGTCACCTCCAGCAGGAGGTTGAAGGCGGCCAGGTTAAAGCCTGCCCACCCAAACCCGCCCACCACGTTGATGGCGACGACCCACTCGGGAGACGGGATGATCGCCCACCACAGCGGCAACAACGCGGCCCAGAGCCCGGACCAGACCATGACGGGCCGCTGCCCGGTCGTGTCGCACAGCCGCCCCCAGTACCGCTGGCCCAGCACCGTCATGAGGAAGGTGACCCCGTTGGAAATCCCCCACAAGCTGGCGCTGCCGTGAAGGTCGTTGGTGAAGTAGATGGGGAACAGCGCCATGGGAAGGTTGACGGCCGCGTTCCAGATGAACGCCGTCACGGCCCACTCGAAGAACCCGGGGGCCTCCGACCGCCAGCGCCGCGGCCGCCGGCCAGCAGGTCCGAGGGAAACAGAGGCCGGCGAACGCCGCCGGTTTCCAGGGGCATGGAAGGCACTGCCGGGGGCAAGGCCCCGGCCGCCTCCGCTCGCGGCTGCCGGGCGGCCGCGCGCCCCGCCCTCGAGGGGTCGTGCACGGGCAGGATGACGAGCAGCGAGAAGACGCCGACCAGCCACGCCGCCCCGAACACCGCCGCGTACCCGGCGGGATACCCCAGGCGGCCGATGAGCCAGCCTCCCGCCACCGTGGCCGCCAGTGCCACCAGGTTGGCCAGGATGTTGCGGATGGCGAAGTAGTGCCCCCGCCACTGGCGCCGCGTCAGATCCGCCATCAACGCGGTCCAGGCGGGCAACGCCGCGGCAGCGGCCAGCCGCGCACGGCGGTCAGCGCGAGCAGGGCCATGATCAGCAGCCGGCGATCCCGCACCAGCCACGGCAACGCCGCCATGGGCACCCACACGAAGCGCACCACGCCGTTTCCCAACAGCCACAACCGCTTACGTTGCCCGGTGCGCTCCGCCAGGCGCCCGAACGGCAGCTGCAGGGCGTTGGCCACGAAGTTGGGGATCGCCGTGACCAGGCTCACCTGTAGGGGCGACGCGCCCATGGCCACCGCGAACAGAGGAAGGAACGGAAGCCCGAAGTTGTCGCTGGCAGCCGCCAGCGTCCCCTCGTAGCTGGCAAACAAAAGGGAGCGTCTCAGCCGGTGGCCCCCGCCGTAGGTCGGCCACCGAGGCCGAGGCAGCTTCACGACCCGCCCACCCTCCCTGCACCCTCCGGGCCACCCGTGCCGGATGGCGGCGCCGATCTTACCGCTTCGCCGGCACCGCTTCAAGGAGACCAGCCGGCTTCCCGGCAGCAACCGGGCCGGACGATCGCGCCCGGCCCGGTTGTCCTCGCGAGTTGCGCCCCGGGCGTGGCCGGCGCACCTCCGGCCACGCCCGGCCACCTCAAGTCTGGCCGGCCCTGGCCAGCAGGGCTTGCCACTGCTCGTCGACGTCTTTTTGGATCGCCGCCAACAGCCCTCCCGTAGAATCCTGGAAGACGTGGCGGAACCGCTCTTGCGGCTTCAGGTACTCCTCGATGGGCAGCTTGGTTTTCGGCGTGTACGTGACCTTCCACTTGCCATGGTCCACCTCGAAGAGCGGCCAGGCACATGTATCGGCGGCCAGCTCGCACAGATGGATGGTCATCGCCGGATCGGTGCCCCACCCCAAGCGGCAAGGTGCCAGCACGTTGAGGTAAGCGGGGCCGTCCACCTGCATCGCCCGCTGCACCTTGCGGGTGAGGTCCTGCCAGTGCGCGATGGTGGTCTGGGCAACATAGGGAATGTTGTGCGCCGCCATGATGGCCGCCATGTCCTTGCGCCGCTGCTGCTTGCCGGGGACCACCTCGCCGGCCGGGGTGGTCGTGGTGGAGGCACCGAAGGGCGTGGCGCCCGAGCGCTGGATCCCGGTGTTCATGTACGCCTGGTTGTCGTAGCACACGTACAAGAAGCGGTGGCCGCGCTCGGCCGCTCCCGAGAGCGCCTGCAGCCCGATGTCGTAGGTCCCGCCGTCCCCGCCGAAGGCGACAAAGCGGATCGGCTTGTCGATCTTGCCCCGGCGCACCAAAGCCTTGTAAGCCGCTTCCACGCCGGAGATGGTCGCCGCGGCGTTCTCGAACGCGTTGTGGATGAACGGGACGTTCCACGCAGTGTTGGGATACGTGGTCGTGGTGACTTCCATGCATCCCGTGGCGCCTGCGACCACCACCGGTTCCTCGATGGACATCAGCACCAGCCGGATTGCCTGTGGGAAGCCACAGCCCGCGCACGCGCTATGACCCCCCGTGAGCGGGTTGGGCCGGCGCGCCAGTTGCTTGAGCGTGGGCATCTTTCGATCTCACCTCTCACCGTTTAGCTGCAGGGCGCCCAGCGCGCTGATGAGGGCGCCGTCCGGCTCGCGCACTCCCAGGTAGTGCGGCGTCAGAGCCGCTTCGGCGACGACCCGCTCGGGCTCCTTCGACGCCCGGCGCGCCAGTTCGCCCAGGTCGGCGTAAACCGACTCGATCATTTCCGGGGTGATGTCGCGGCCGCCCAACCCGTAGACGTAGTTGGTGATCACCGGCCCCTGGGGTAACCCGTACAACGCCGCCTTGACCTCGGCGAAGACCGGCCCGCCCATGCCGGCGTACCCGTCGGAACGATCCAGGACCGCGAGCGCCCGCACGTGGCGAAGCAGATCCCGCAGGTGTGCCGCAGGGAACGGCCGGAAGACCCGTACCTTCACGAGCCCCACCTTCTGGCCCCTGGCGCGCAGCTCGTCGACGACGACCTTGGCCGTGCCGGCCGTCGAGCCCAGGGCCAGGATCGCGAGCTCGGCGTCCTCCATCCGGTAGCTCTCGGTCAGGCCGTAGTAACGCCCGCTCAACCGCCCGAAGGCCTCTCCCACGTCCGCGATGATCCGCCGGGAGGCGGCCATCGCCTCTGCCAGCTGCCGCTTGAGCTCGAAGTAGCTGTTTTGCAGGGCCAGGGCGCCCACGGTCATCGGGTGGTCGACGTCGAGCAGGGAGCGCTCCGGCTCGTAGGTGCCGACGAACTGCCGGACCTCCTCGTCCGCGAGCGTCTCGACGATCTCCATCCCGTGCGTGATGATGAAGCCGTCCTGCGTGACCATCACGGGAAGCCGGACCGACGGGTGCTCGGCGATCCGGACGGCCTGGATGAGGTTGTCATACGCCTCCTGGGCGTTTTCGGAAAAGATCTGGATCCAGCCCGCATCCCGCGACCCCATGGTGTCGCTGTGGTCGCCGTGGATGTTGATGGGGCCCGAGAGCGCCCGGTTGGCCACGGGCATCACCACGGGCAGCCGGTACCCCGCCACCACGTACAGGATCTCGTGCATGAGGGCAAACCCCGGGCCGGACGTCGCGGTCATCGCCCGGGCGCCTGCCGCCGACGCGCCCAGCACGGCACTGATGGCCGAATGCTCGCTCTCGACCGGCACGAACTCGGTCTGCACGACCCCGTCGGAGACGAAGCGCGCGAAGCGCATCACGATGTCGGTCTGGGGAGTGATGGGATAGGCCGCCACCACGTCGGGGTGGATCTGCCGCATCGCCTCGGCCGTCGCCTCGGCGCCCGTCATCGTCGTACGGCGCCTCCCGGCCGGCACGTGAGTGGAATCGCCCATGTCAGCCCTCGACCTCCTCAGCAACCATCTGGATGGCGTGCACCTTGGGCGGGCAGACCTGGGCACAGATGCCGCAGCCCTTGCAGTGGTCGTAGTCGATCCCGGAAACCTTCTCGCCATCGAGCAGGACGGCGCTGTCCGGGCACCAGATCCAGCAGCGCAGGCAGTGGATGCAGGCCTCGAGGTCGAGGACGGGCATCTGGCCGGTCCGCCACGCGCCGGTACGTACGGAGGCGGCCGTGCCGCCGCGCGGCACCAATCCTCCCTCCGCCATCCGGGTCCAGGGCAGGGTGACGCTCGCCTCCTTCTCGGCAGGCATCGTCTTTTTCACGACGCTCATCGTGCTGCAACCTCCTCGTAGGCCTGCTCGATGGCGGCCATGTTGGCCTCCACCAGGTGCGGCCGCCCGTGGAATTTGTGGCTGAGGTTGTCCCGCATCGCCTGCATGAACTGCTCCCTGGGAAGCAACTCGGCCGCCTTCACCAGCGCGCCCAGCATGGGCGTGTTGGGAATGGAGCGTTTGAGGGTCTGGAGCGAGATGCGGTGGGCATCCACGGTCAGCACCCGGATGGGGCGCCCGTCCAGCTTGAGCGTGCGGCGCACCTCGTCCGGCGCCTTGCCGGTGTTGACCAGGATCATCCCGTCGTCCGGCACCCCTGCCGCCAGGTCGACGGCTGCGGCCAGCGTCAGGTCCAGCACCACGACGTAGCGCGGGGTGGTAACCGGCGAGTGAACCCGGATGGGCTCGTCCGACACCCGGTCGTAAGCGACCACCGGCGCACCGGTCCGCTCCGGCCCGTACTCCGGAAAGGCCTGCACGTACTTGCCGGTGGTGGCCAGCGCCTCCCCCAGCAGGAAGGCGGCCGTCTTGGCACCCTGCCCGCCCCGGCCGTGCCAGCGGATCTCGAGCATCTACCAGCCAACTCCTCCCCGTACCGATCCCGGACGGTAGCAGCCCTGCCGGGCTCCGCTCCTCGCGGGTACCGGCTCCCCATGCCGCCATCGGGCTCGGGTTTATACTGTTGCTACATTGTGAAACCGTTCACAAAGCTTCCCATAAAAAGGGGCGCCCTCCTGCGCCCTCCCGTCGTTGGCCTTACCCCGCGTGCTCCTGACCCCACCACCGCTTCTCCCGCTACAACCCGCTGCGGTACACCGGAAACGCCCGGCAAAGCTCGCGCACCTCGCCGCGAACCCGCCTGCGCACCGCCTCGTCGCCGGGATGGCTCAAGACCTCGTCGATCCAGACCGCGATCTGCGCCATCTCGGCTTGCCTGAGGCCTCTCGTCGTGACCGCCGGCGTGCCGATGCGGATCCCGCTCGCTACCGCCGGCGGCTGCGGATCGAACGGTATGGCGTTCTTGTTGACGGTAAGGCCGGCCTCCTCCAGCAGCCGCTCGGCATCCTTGCCCGTGAGGCCTCGAGAGCGCTGCACGTCGACCAGCATCAGGTGGTTGTCCGTCCCGCCCGAGACCAACCGGTACCCCCGCTCCATCAACGCGTCCGCCAGCGCCGCCGCGTTGGCCACGACCTGACGCTGGTATGCCTTGAACTCCGGCGCCAGCGCCTCTTTGAGCGCCACCGCCTTGGCCGCGATGACGTGCATCAGAGGCCCGCCCTGCATGCCGGGGAAGACCGCCCGGTCGACGGCCTTGGCGTACTCCGCCTGGCAGAAGATGAGCCCACCTCGCGGCCCCCGCAAGGTCTTGTGGGTGGTGGTGGTGACGTACTGGGAGACCGGGATGGGGCTCGGGTGCAGCCCCGCCGCCACCAGCCCGGCGATGTGGGCCATGTCGACCATCAACACGGCCCCGACCTCGTCGGCGATGGCCCTCAGCGCCGCGAAGTCGATGACCCTCGGGTAGGCGCTCGCGCCGGCCACGATCATCTTGGGCCGGTGCTGGCGGGCCAGGGTGCCGATCTCGTCGTAGTCGAGGCGCTCCGTTTGCGGAGAAACGCCGTAATGCACGAACCGGAACCAGGCCCCCGACAGGTTGATGGGGCTCCCGTGGGTGAGGTGCCCGCCGTGGGCCAGGCTCATCCCGAGCACCGTGTCCCCGGGCTTGAGCGCTGCGAAGTAGACCGCCGCGTTGGCCTGTGCCCCGGAGTGGGGCTGGACGTTGACGTGATCGGCTCCGAAGAGAGCCTTCGCCCGCTCGATGGCCAGCCGCTCGGCCACGTCGACGAACTCGCACCCGCCGTAATAGCGCCGCCCCGGCAGCCCCTCCGCGTACTTGTTGGTGAGCACGCTACCCTGGGCCCGCATGACGGCGGGGCTCGCGTAGTTTTCGGAGGCGATGAGCTCCAGGCCATCCTCTTGCCGTCGCAACTCGTCGCGAAGGGCCTGCGCGATCTCGGGGTCCACCTCGCCGATCACCGGGTCGAGGTCCTCCGTCGTGGTCATCGCCAGCCGGCCCTCGCGCTCCAAGGCCCAACTCGCCCCCTACCGTCCGTTGCCGTTCCCCACTATAGCACAGGACGTGGAGCGGCAGAAGGGGCGGGCGTCCCCAACGCCCGCCCCTTTCGAAGCTAACGACGGTGCCAAGCGGCGCCCCGCCGCCGCTCCCCGGACGGAGCGCCGCACTGCTCCTATCGTCCGGGCACCTTCGGCAGCCGCTCCAGTGCAGCCGCCACGAGCTGCTCCGGATACTCGTAGTCCTCCAGCTTGCCCGCCAGGTATGCGTCGTACGCCGCCAGGTCGAAGCTGCCGTGCCCGCTCAAGTTGAACAGGATGACCCGCTCTTTGCCCTGCTCCTTCGCTGCCAGCGCCTCGTCGATGGCGGCCTTCACCGCATGGGCCGACTCGGGGGCGGGCAGGAACCCCTCGGCCCGTGCGAACTGCACGGCGGCCTCGAAAACCCCGAGCTGCCCGTAGGCCTTCGCCTCGACCAGCCCGTCCTCGTACAGCCTCGAGACCAGCGGCGAGTCCCCGTGGTAGCGCAGCCCGCCGGCGTGGATGCCCGGCGGCACGAAGTCATGCCCCAGGGTGTACATGTGGAGCAGGGGCGTGAGCCCGGCCACGTCTCCGAAGTCGTACCGCAGGGCCCCCTTGGTGAGCGTCGGGCACGCCGTGGGCTCCACCGCCAGGGCTCGCACCATCCGCCGCCCCTGCAGCCTGTCCATCAAGAACGGGAAGCTGATCCCGCCGAAATTGCTGCCCCCGCCGATGCAGCCGATCACCACGTCGGGGTACTCGCCCACCAGCGCCATTTGCTGCTTGGCTTCGAGCCCGATGACCGTCTGGTGCAACAGCACGTGGTTGAGGACACTGCCGAGAGAGTAGTTGGTATCCGCGTGGGTGGCAGCGTCCTCCACCGCTTCGCTGATGGCGATGCCGAGGCTGCCGGGCGAGTCGGGCGACGTCTCCAGCACCTCTCGCCCGGCCGCCGTGCGGCGGCTGGGGCTCGCGTAGACCTCCGCTCCCCACACCTGCATCAGCGAACGCCGGTATGGCTTTTGCTCGTAGCTCACCCGCACCATGTACACCGTACAGGCCAGGCCGAACTGGCTGCACGCAAAGGCCAGGGCCGAACCCCATTGGCCGGCTCCCGTCTCGGTGGCGAGCCGCCGAACCCCGGCCTGCACGTTGTAGTACGCCTGGGCCACGGCTGTGTTGGGCTTGTGGCTGCCAGCAGGGCTGGTCCCCTCGTACTTGTAGTAGATGCGGGCGGGTGTCCCGAGCGCTCGCTCGAGTCCCAAGGCCCGGTACAGAGGAGTAGGCCGCCACGTCCGGTACACCTCGCGTACCGGAGCGGGTATCTCCACCCATCGCTCGGCGGACATCTCCTGCTCGATGAGGGCCCTGGGGAAGATGGGGGCGAGGTCCTCCGGGGCAACCGGCCGCCCCGTTGCGGGATGGAGCGGGGGAGCAGGCAGGTGCTCCATGTCGGCCATGATGTTGTACCAGCGGGTGGGGATCGCGTCCTCCGGGAGGTCGACTCGCCTCGCCACGGAACCGGTGGGAGAAGGGCGTACTCCATGAGAAGGCATCGCTCGTCTCTCCTCTCTCTCGTCTCACCTGGGCTCGTCTGCGCCCCGGGCGCAGGGGGACCCCTTGCGTGCAGGACGGCTTGACGCTAGCCTTTCGACCAGGG
Organism: Limnochordaceae bacterium; assembly: GCA_014896295.1. Classification (GTDB taxonomy): domain Bacteria; phylum Bacillota; class Limnochordia; order Limnochordales; family Geochordaceae; genus Carboxydichorda; species Carboxydichorda subterranea. The sequence continues at coordinate 618,391 of JADBKR010000008.1, read as the reverse complement.
AAGCCACCTTCCTGCCGGTCCTTCCGGGCCCGGCCACGGCTCGACCTGAGGAGCGAGCAACATGACGGATCCCACGCACGGCGTCACGTCCGGCCCGCCCGCCCACGGGCTCCGGGTGGTCACCCTCCCCGTCGGGATGCTCGAGGCCAACTGCTACCTGCTGATCGACGAGGCATCCGGCACGGTCGTGGTGATCGACCCGGGAGCCGACGCCTCCCGCATCCTCGAGGCCATCGGCTCCCGTCACGTGACCCATCTCCTGCTGACGCACGGGCATTTCGACCACGTGGGCGCGCTCGCGCCGCTGAAGGAGGCGACCCGGGCCCCGATCCTGGCTCACCCGGCCGACCGGGACATGCTGGCACATGGCACCCGACGCGGCGGTGCTCTTCACGGGCGAGCCGGTGCCGCAGCCGCCCGCTCCCGACGCGCCCCTCGAGCACGGGCAACGGATCGCCGTCGCCAGCGTGGAGCTGCAGGTCCGGCACACCCCGGGCCACAGCCCCGGCAGCGTGGTCTTCGTGATGACCCGCCCCACCCCGGCCGTCTTCTCCGGCGACACCCTGTTCGCCGGCAGCGTAGGGCGTACGGACATGCCCGGCGGCGACCCCGAGGCGCTGCACCGCTCCATCCGCGAGCAACTGCTCTCCCTCGACGACGCGACACCCGTCTATCCCGGGCACGGCCCTGCGACGACCATCGGCCGGGAGCGCACCACCAACCCGTTCTTGCTGCGGAGCTAGCCGGTCGTGGCTCGTTCAGGGAGCCGGTCTGACGATGCTCACGGCCTGCGACGTGAGGTAGGAGTGGGGCACGCCCACCAGTTGGCTTTCCTCGCCGGCCCCTTCCTCTTCCGTGTCTGGCCGGATCCAGGTCGCCGTGAGGTCGAAGCGTTCGACCCGGCCTCTCAGGCGCCGGCCGTCGAGCTTTAGCTCCACCCGCTCTCCGGGGCGCAGCATGCTGCGGACGGCCTGGCCTGCGATGAGTTCCCGGGCGACGCCCTGCCCGCCCAGCCCCATCGCAATCGCAACCCCGACGGGGCCTGCGGCGAGCAGCGCCAGCAGCCCGGCCCGCAGCGTGGCCGAGGCGATCTGGAGCTGTTCGAGCACCGCCACGATCGCAAAGCCCAGCACCCCCCAGCGTACCAGCTGGCCCCACATGCCGGGTCCCGGCAGCCCCGTCGCCCCGGCCGCCTGTTCCATGAACCGTCCCGAGGCGTCCGCCGCCCACAAGCCCAACGCGACCAGCGCCAGCGCCGCCAACAGCCGCGGCAGGAAGTCGACCAGCTGCCGTACGAGCACGGCGGCGGTGTCGAGCCCGACCACTTCGAAGGCCAGCATGACCGCCGAGACGATGACGAGCCAGAAAATCCCTTGCGCCGCCAGCTCCGAGGGGCGCTTGGCGATGCTCCCGCGCTGCAAGAGGGCGCTCAGCCCCAGCCGCTGCATCACCACGTCGAAGCCCGTCGCTCGAAGGACGTCCCGTGCCAGCCGCCGGAGCACGCCCGCCGCGATGCGGCCGGCGGCCAGGACCAGGATGGCGCCGCCGACCCGGGGCAGGTAGGCATACAAGGCCGCGCCCAGGGCCTCCACCGGCTGCACGACGAGCGCCTGCCACAGGCTTTGCGGCGACGCCGGGCCCGCTGCTCCCATCATTCCCACCACCTCCGCAAGCGTGCCAGCGCTTGCTCCATGCGATCGAACACCCCGTTGATCCACCTCGCGCAGAGACGTTCGCTGCGCTCGACCCAGCGGCTCCACGCGCGGTCGGCGCGGGCCACCATCCGTTCGCCCAGTTGCACCAGGCTCTCGACTTGCGCCTCCATGGCGAGGCTGCCGCGGGAGACGGCGGCGCTCAGGTTCTCGGCGGTCGCCATCCCGTACTGGGCCCACTGCCCCGCGGCCAGCACGGCAGGCTGCACGACGCGGATGCGCGCGCTCTGGAGCGCCTCGAGCAGTTGCTCCGGCGACGGCTCCCTGGGCGGCCGCACGCCTCGCAGCAGCGCAAGGGACAGCATGCGGGCCACGGCGGTGATGAGGAACAGGATCTGCAGCCCCTCGAGCTCCCGCCCCCCGAACGTGAGCCGTGCGGAAGACAAGAGGGACCCCAGGTAGCCTCCGACTGCCGGAGCCACGGCCCCTGCAAGGCCCGTGAGGGCGGCGTACGTACCGAAGTACGCCGCGCTCTTTTCACGTGGGGCCATCTTCATCAGCAGGGTGGAGGAAACCAGGCCGACTCCGGCCCACGACAACCCCGACAGGGCGTTGGCCGGCCACAGGATCCCCCAGGCACCGGGCGTCGCGAAGACCCAGAGCAGCGGCAACACGGCTGCGCCGGCCGAGGAGATGGCCAGCGCGGGCAGCGTGCCCCACCGGTCGCTGAACTCCCCCCAGATTCGCATCCCGAGGATGTTGAAAAGGCCATTGACCACGCCCAGCAGCGCCAGCACGCCGAAGGGTAGCCCCAGGTTGCGCACCTGGTAGAGGTCGATGAACGGCCCGCCGATGCCGACGGCAAAGGCCCACACCACACCGAAGGTGAGGAGCTTGCGAAAAGGGGGGTCCGAAAAGACGGTGGCCAGGACGGCTCCCGGGCTCCCCACGGCCGGCTCGGCCATGGCGGAGACTTCGGCGCGCGCCACGCCGTCCGGACCCTCGGGCATCGCTGCCGCCCCGGCGGCCGCCGAGGGCTCCGCCACCCGGCTGAGGAACGCAAGGGAGGCGAGCCCCGCGCCCAGGGCCACGGCGTAGACGACCGAGAACTCCGCCCCCGGCCGGGTCACCAGGGTCGCGACGGCAGTGGGCCAGCCGGCGGCCGCGGGCACAAGACGGGCGCGCCAGTAGTCGATGAACTGGCCGCCGCTCCAGGCTCCTACCATGCCCACGAGGCCGGCGACCATGTTGCGATGGCCGAAGAACCTGCCCCGTACCTGCTCCGGCACCACCTCCGCCATCCAGGCCATCCAGGCCACCCCGGAGAGCGCGCCCAGCAGGCTGTTGAGGGCGATGGCGCCCAAGAACAGGACGGCAGCCGGCAGCGAGACGAACGGGAGAAAGAGCATGACGAGCCACAGAAGACGCGCGGCAGCTGCCAGCCGCACGGCCATCGCCTTGCGCGAGCCCCAGCGGGCCACCAGTGCGGGGCCCAGGAGCTGGGAAAGGTTACCGAATGCGGGAAGCGCCGCCAGAAGCCCGATCTGCGCCTCTCGCATCCCGAGCTCGACGGCGAAGCCCGTCAGCAGGAAGCCGCTGGTCAGGCTGGCCATCAGCTGGGCGAACGCTCCATCGAGGACCGAGGCTCGCAGGCTTCGGATGGCCGGCGGTGGTAGCTGCCGAAACTCCGGCGCCGATGGCAGCAGGATCTGGCTCATGCCTCAAGAGGGCGGCTTCGGCGCCAGGCGGGAAGCCTCCTCTTCGATCAGCTGGCGGAGGATCGGCAGGTGGGAGTGTTCCAGGTCGCGAAAGCTGGTCAGGAGCGTCACGGTCTGCTCCCGGGCCAGAGCGGCGAGTTCCCGGATGAGACCCCGGGCCTCTTCCGTCTCCACGGCCGTCCGGTAGAGGGAGACGAACCGGTCTCGGGGGACCTTCCCTTGCTGCCAGGGCTTGAGCAGGGCGGGAGGCGTGCCGAGGGCCCGGTACCACCGGTCCACGCTCGTCTTGGGGATGCCCCGGGGCCAGTAATAGGTGACGAGCACGCGTATCCCGTCGTCCGGCTCGATGGCGTCGTAGACCCGCTTGAGGCGGAGCGCCACACGCCTCACCCCCAGAGGGTTTTGGGTAGGGTGCCTGCTATAACTAATACCCTGGGAGCGACGAAAGCGGGGCGGTGCCATGCACTGGCTCGTCGTCATCGGGGGGTATCTGTTGGGCTCGCTCTTGCCCGGCGACTGGATCGTGCGCCGCCGCACCGGTCTGAGCGCCGACGAGCAGGACGACAACCCGGGAGGCGCGGGCACCTGGCGGCTCGCCGGGCCGGCCGCCGGTGTCCTGGTCACGGCCTTCGACCTCGTCAAAGGGGCCATTCCCGTCGCCCTGGCGCAAAAGGTGGGCATGACCGGCGCCTGGATGATAGCGGCCGCCGCCGCTCCGGTGGCTGGCCACAACTGGCCCTGGTACCGGCGGTGGCGGGGGGGAAGGGGCCTGGCCGCCGCCACGGGGGCGCTCTTCTGCCTCGATCTGGCCCATGTGCTTCCCGGCTACGTGCTGGGGGCCATCGCCGCGTGGAGGCGGGGCTGGGTGCCGATGGTGGGAGTGGTGGCCTTCCCCGTCGGCCTGCTCACCATGTGGGCAGGCGGCGCTCCGGCGCTCAAGATCCAGGCAGCCCTGGCCGTCATGCTGCTCGTCGCCCTTCGGCAAGCGTCGTGGGTGAAGGCCCGGATTCGAGCCGGGCAACCCATCCTGCTCTCTCGCCCGTGAGCGCGACAGCTGGGGTAGCTTCCGGGCGTGCGAGCCCGGCCCGGCCGGGTGCGGTACGGGTCGTGACGGACTCCGTGGCGTGCGTGCCTCTGGCCATCGCCCGCGCCGTCGGGCTGGAGATCGTCCCCCTCTGGATCCAGGTCGGGGGAGAGCAGTACCGGGACGGCCTCGACATCGAGCCGCGCGCGGTCTACCGCAAGCTGCGGGAGGGCAACGCGATCACCACGTCGGCCCCCTCCGTGGGCGACTTCCTGCAAGCCTTCGAGCGCCTCGCCCGCGAGGGGGCTCGCCAGATCGTGGCGGTGACCCTGGCCCGCGAGTTCAGCGGGGTGTTCAACAACGCCCGGCTCGCGGCCGAGGAGAGCCCCGTGCCGGTCACGGTCATCGATTCTCGTACGGCAGCGAGCGCGCAGGGGTGGATCGCCATCGAGGCGGCCCGAGCGGCCTCGAGGGGGGCGGGCGTGGAGGCGATCGCTCGCCGGATCGAGGAGGTCCGGCCTCGGACCAAGGTGTACGCCCTCGTACCCGAACTCGGCTACCTGCGGCGCGGGGGGCGGGTCGTGCAGGCGCTGGCCCGCCTGGGTGCGGCGCTGGGAGTCATCCCCATCCTGGCGATCGAGGGCGACGGCAGGGTGGAGCCCCTGGCCATCACCCGCAGCAAAGCGGCCGCCCTGCAGCGGATCATCGAAGAGGTGCGCCGGGACGGGCGGCGCGGGCGGCTACACCTGGCAGTGCTGGAGTCGGACGCGCCCGAAGACGCCCGGTGGCTGCTCGATGCCGTACGGGCCGAAGTCGACGTGGCCGAATGGCACGTGGCCCCGTTCACGCCCGCCATGGGCGCTCACGCCGGGCCCGGGATCGTGGGAGTGGGGTACTGGGTAGAGTGAGCGCCGCACCCGCCCGGGACGGAGGCGCTGCCCGGCCGGGGCACGGCTGCATCCTGGTGCGCGATACGGTAAGGTATCAGTACGATGCGTCGCGTACACGGGCAAGGCATGGTGCGGGGCGCAGCTCGGGGGGCGGCCGGAGCCCTGGCCGTGCTCGCGTGGGCCGCCGTGGCCCGGGCCCATGGCGGAGACCCCCATCCGGAAGCCGTGCTGCGCTGGACGGACTGGCACGTGGAGCCCGGAGTCCTCGTCGTGTCCGTCCTCGCCTGCCTCGCGTACGCCCGTATCCACCGGCTTTTCGGCGGGACGCGCCGCCAGGCGGGGCGGTGGGCGCTCGGCGTCGCCGTCGTCTACGTCGCGCTGGAGTCGCCGCTGGACCGCGGCGCCGACCATTTCCTGTTCACTCTGCACATGGCCCAGCATTTCTTGCTCATCATGGTCGCCGCGCCGCTGCTCGCCTCCGCGATCCCCGAACGGGCGTGGGGAAGAGCCCGCGGCTTGCCGTTCGTGGGCTCCGTCTTGCGGTGGATCGGAACGGGTGCCCCTGCCTTCGTGGCCTACAACCTCAACCTGGTCGCATGGCACCTTCCGGCCCTGTACGAGGCGGGGCTGCGAAGCGACGCCGTCCATGCCGCGCAGCACCTGCTGTTCCTCGTCACGGCCTTGGGGATGTGGAGCGTGGTGATGGCCCCCGCCCACGCCGTCAGGGCGACGCCCCCTGCTCGCCTCGCAGGCCTGGTGGCCTCGAGCATCGTCGACTGGCTGGTGAGTTTCGCCATCGCCCTGGCCGGGCGGCCGCTCTACCCCACGTACGCCGCCGCGCCCCGGCTGTGGGGCTTGAGCCCTGAGGCCGACCTCGCGCTGGGCGGAGGCCTCATGTGGGTCGCGGACAACACAGTCTACGCCGTGGCCATCGGCTCCCTGCTCTCCCGCTACCTGCGCCGGGAGGCGGCGCGGGCCCGGGTGCCCGACGGTGCAGCCGAGGCCCCCTCCTCCGTTCGCACGCGGCGGCCGGCAACCCTGGAGGCGCTGCACAGGGGCCGGGGAAGACCGTGGGGGCCGGCGCTCACCCTGGCGGCGGCAGGCGCGCTGGCGGTAGCTTTCGCACACGGAGTGGTGACGGGGAGTCTGCCCGGCCGTGCAGTGCCTTCGGTGAGGGTCGAGGCCGTAGCGGCGGGCCTTACCTGGTACTTCGTGTACCCGGGCTCCGACGGCCGGTTCGGGCGGATCGACGCGGCCGCAGCAGGGCCCGGCAACCCGGCCGGGCTGGACCCCTCGGACCCGGCGGGCCGGGACGACCTCGTCCTGGGGCACCTGGTCGTGCCGCCGGGAGTCCGGGTCGAGGTACGGGCCACGTCGCTGGATACCGTGCATAGCTTCGCGATACCGGAGATCGGGCTCGACCGGCTGCTGATGCCGGACCGATGGGAGAGCGTGGTCTTCCGAGCGCCCGGGCGCGGCCGGTTGCCCATCGTCTGCACCCAGCTGTGCGGGATGGACCGAGAGCCCATGGCGAGCTACCTGGCGGTGACGCCTTCCGGATCCGGCGCCGGGTCGGGCCCCGCGACCGCCGCGGCCACGTCCCGGCCCGCGAACTCGCGGTAGATGTAGCGCACGAGCGCCCAGATGTCGGCATCCGACAGCGCACCCCGCCAGGGAGCCATGCCCGTGCCCTGGCTCCCATGAGCGATGATGTAGTAGGCGGCACCGGGCGGGCTGTCCCGGAAGGCGGGATCGGTGAAGTCGATCGGGCGCGGGTGGAGCGCCACGCCGCCTGCCCCCGTGCCATCGCCGCGCTCGCCATGACAGGAGGCGCAGTAAAGACGGTACTGCGCCGGCGCCCGCCTCTCGGCCGTCTGATCGCTGGCCACGGCCGGGGGCACCTGCATCTGCAGGTACGACTCCGGCACCTTCTCCAACAGCCGCGCCACCTGGGCGGCCGTTGCCTGGGGCGCGGCGGTCTCCGGAATCGAGCGTGGCGGCCGCCTCCCGGCGACACCTGCGTAGGCTGCGGCCGCCACCACTGCCGCCACCCCAGCGAAGATCCACAGCCTCCATCCTCTTGAATGCATGGCCCAGCCCCCTCTTGCTGCGAGCCCCTCGGTTGACATACCCCTACCCCCACGGGTATCATCAACCGTGGCGCGGTGGCTCAGTCTCACCCGCCGCCGCGTCCACATGTTCGGGGAGGTTGGTCACGGTACCCATGGAGCTGCACCTCGGCTTGGACGGTATGGCAACCGACGGGGCCTCTCCTTTGGAGGCCACTTACGACGTAGCGATCATCGGGGGCGGGCCCGCCGGGCTCGCTGCCGCGATGTACGCAGCCCGGGCCGGCCTCAAGACCGTAGTCCTGGACAAAAACCCGCGGGCCAGCGCCTTGGGGATGACCGGCCACATCGAAAACTATCCCGGAGTGCCCGGCGTCACCACCGGGCTCGAATTGCTGGAGCGCTTCCGCCAGCAGGCGGCTAGCTTCGGAGCCGAGGTGGTGACCGCCCAGGTGCTTTCCGCCGATGTGCGGGTCGATCCCAAGGAGGTCATCGCCTCCACCGGCACCTACCGGGCCCGGACGGTGGTCGTGGCCACCGGCGCCATGGCCAAGAGCCGGCCCGTGCCGGGCGAAGAGGCGTACGTGGGGCGCGGGGTCAGCTACTGCGCTACCTGCGATGCCGCTTTCTTCAAGGGGCAGGAAGTGGCCGTGGTCGGTGAAAACGACGAGGCGGTCGAGGAGGCGCTGCACCTCACCCGCTTCGCCTCCACGGTGCACGTGGTGACGCCCTCCGCCAGGTTCAAGGCCGAGCCGGCGCTGGTGGAGCACCTGATCCGCTCGCCCAACGTCCGGGTGTTGAGTTCGTACAGGGTATCGGAGATCTTCGGGAACGGCCGGGTCGAGGGGATTCGCCTCGCCCGGCGCACCGGCGGGGAAGCGGTGCTCCCCGTGCGGGGGGTCTTCGTCTACCTGCAGGGCAACCGCCCCGCCGTCGACTTCTTGCACGGAGCCGTCCGCACGACTCCGGAAGGGTGCGTCGTCGTGGATACCGAGATGCAGACCTCCGTGCCGGGGGTCTTCGCGGCCGGCGACGTGTTGTGCCGCCGAGTCCGGCAGGCGGTCATCGCCGCCGCCGACGGGGCGCTCGCTGCCATGGCGGCGGAGCGTTACCTGACCGGGCGGCAGGCCATCCGGTCCCAGTGGTGAGGGGCCTGCCCGCTCACCCGGGTGGCATGTCCGCGTGGAGGTACGCGAAGAGCGCGCTGACGTCATCGTCTCCGCTCAGGATACGCCGCGACGGGCCCAGCCCCTTCCCCGAGCGTGCCCGGCCGCGGCAGCCCGGCTTGACAGCGCCCGGCGCACGTGATACGTGACGGCTGACAGCCGGGAGGGACGACGGTGGTCGCAAAAGGGGTCCTCTCGTTCCTGCGGGAGCGAGGCCTGGTCGCTCAGGTGACCCGCGAAGACGAGCTGGCGCGGTTGCTCGACACCCAACCCGTCACGGTGTACGTGGGATTCGACCCGACGGCTGACAGCCTGCACGTCGGTCACCTGCGGTCCATCATGATGCTGGTCCACCTGCAGCGCGCCGGCCATCGGCCCATCGCTCTGGTGGGCGGCGGCACGGCCATGATCGGGGATCCCAGCGGCAGGACCGAGGCTCGCCCCATCCTCACCCGGGAGACCATCGCCTACAACGCGCAGCGCTTCAAGGAGCAGCTCGGCCGCTTCCTCGACTTCAGCAACGGGCGGGCGCTGCTGCTCGACAACTCCGAGTGGCTGCTCGAGCTACGCTATATCGACTTCTTGCGGGAGATCGGGTCGCAGTTCTCCGTCAACCAGATGCTGACGGCCGACGCCTTCCGCACGCGGATGGAGCGCGGGCTATCGTTCATCGAGTTCAACTACATGGTGCTGCAGGCGTACGACTTCCTGACCCTCTACCGGCGGTACGGCTGCCGGCTCCAGGCGGGCGGCGACGATCAGTGGTCCAACATCCTCGCCGGGATCGACCTGATCCGGCGCCTCGAGCACGATGCTGCCTATGGGCTCACGTGCCCGCTGGCGGTCACCGCATCGGGCCAGAAAATGGGGAAGACCGCGGCCGGCGCGGTCTGGCTCGACGCGTCGAAGACGAGCCCGTACGACTTCTTCCAATACTGGCGGAGCGTCGACGACAAGGACGTCTCTTCGTTTCTCGCCATCTACACCCTGCTTCCGATGGACGAGGTACGCGCCCTGTCAGAGCTCGAGGGGCAGGCGATCAACCGGGCCAAGAAGGTGCTGGCCTTCGAGGTGACCCGGCTCGTCCACGGGCAGCAGGCGGCGGAAGAGGCCCGCCAGGCCGCAGAGGCGCTGTTCGAGTCGCAGGGCGGGATGGAAGAGGCTCTCGAGGGCGCCCCCAGCACGGAGGTGGCGCTCGAAGAGCTCAGCGGCGGCATCGGGATCGTGGAGCTCCTCGTGCAGTGCGGGCTCGTGCCGTCCCGCAGCGAGGCACGTCGCCTCATCGCGCAAGGCGGCATCTACCTCAACGAGGTGCGGGTCGCGGACGCGGACTTCCTGGTCACCGCCGACCAGCTCCGCCAGGGCCGCCTGCTCCTGCGAAAAGGCAAGAAGAGCTATCACCAGGTCGTGGCGCGCGGCTAGCGGCTAATCGAAGGCATCGACCGGCACCGGCACCGGAATGAGCCGCCCCGAGCGCAGCACGATGAGTTCGACCCAGTCGCTGCCCCGGTAGGCCGCGAGGCGCTGGCGCAGCTGCAATTCGTTCGTGACCGTGTGGCCGTTGACCGTGAGGATGAGGTCCAGCCGGCGCAACAGGAGCGTGGTCCCGCGCGGCGCATGGGCGGCGGAGACGTCGATCACCAGCACGCCTTCGCGGTAACGGACACCGTACCGGGTCGCCGTGGCCGGCGTCATCGTCGTGACTTTCACGTACCCCCGCCCGTGCGCTGCGGGCGCCGGAGGGGTAGCCGCCGGCGGGGCGCTTCGGGACTCGGCCGCGCTCCCGGCTCCCGGGCCACCGGGCTCGCCGTCCCGCCCTGAGACCCTCCGTCCAGGATCACCGCCGCCAGCCCCACGAATACGGCCACCATGGCGAGCACCGCGACCCCGGCGTCATACAGCACGACGGGCCCCTCGCCCACCGAGCCGGTATGGCCGCGCAAGGGGTCGGCGGCTGGGCGGTGTTGGTCGTGTTTCGGCTTCACGGCATCCTGTCGCCCTCCTGTTAGCATGGGTTCGCTCGGCGGGAGGCCATCATGGGGGCCGCCAGGCATTCCCGGTCAGGCAGCGGGCATACGGTAGAGGGCTGGAACTCGCCGGCGGAGGGGCGGCTCCGGATCGGGTGCCTGAGGAGCGAATCGTCTCCGGCATGGCGCTGCTGCGACTGTTATCGGCGACCATCGAGATCATGGCCGCCGTGCTCATGGTGCGCTCCGGGCGGGTCGCCGACGCCATGCGCATCAACGGCCTGCTCGGGGTCGTCGGGCCGCTGGTGCTCGCCTCCGTGACCGCCATCGGCCTCGCCGGGCTGGCAGGCAAGCTGTCGCCGCTGCGCATGGGTACCCTGGCCGTGGCGGTCGCCCTCATCCTGGCGACGCTGTGGCAACGATGAGAGCCGCGCCCCGGCGCGCCAAGGTGCACCGGCCGCGCCCGCGCGCCGATCAGGGGTAGAGCCGGTACAGGGTCCTGGGAAAGGGAATGGTTTCCCGTACGTGGGGAAGGCCGCAGATCCAGGCCAGTACCCGCTCGATGCCCATGCCGAAGCCGCCGTGGGGCACGGAACCGTAGCGTCGCAGGTCGAGGTACCACTCGTAGGCCTCTTTGGGGAGGTGGTGCTCCTCGATACGCCGCATCAAGAGCTCCAGGTCGTCGATGCGCTGTCCTCCGCCGATGATCTCCCCGTAGCCCTCGGGCGCCAGCAGGTCGGCCCCCAGCACCACTTCCGGCCGGTCGGGCGCCGGCTTCATGTAAAACGCCTTGACGTGAGCCGGGTAGTGGGTGACGAAGACGGGCCGGTCGAAGGCGTTGGACAGGATCGTCTCTTCGTCACCTCCGAAGTCGGCTCCCCACTCCACGGCGGCTCCGTTTTTCCGCAGGATCTCGATGGCCTCGTCGTACGTGACGCGCGGGAACGGCGGCCGGACCCGCTCCAGCGGCGCCGTGTCGCGCTCGAGCAGGGCAAGCTCCGGGCGGTGCCGCTCCAGGACCCGCCCCACCACGTGAGACACCAGGCCCTCGGCCAGGCGGCAGATGTCGTCGAGCCCGGCCCACGCCACTTCCGGCTCGACCATCCAGAACTCCATCAGGTGCCGGCGCGTCTTCGAGTGCTCGGCCCTGAACGTGGGCCCGAAGCAGTACGCCCGGCCGAACGCCATCGCCGCGGCCTCCATGTAGAGCTGCCCGCTCTGGCTCAGGTAGGCAGGCGTGCCGAAGTAGTCGGTACGGAAGAGGGTGGTGGTCCCTTCGACCGCGGCCGGGGTGAGGATCGGGGCGTCGACCAGGACGAATCCCTCCCGGTCGAAAAACTCCCGCACCGCCCCGACGAGGGTGCTGCGGATGCGCAAGATCGCGTGTTGCCGCCGCGACCGCAGCCACAGGTGGCGATGGTCGAGCAGGAAGTCGACGCCGTGCTCTTTGGGGGTGATGGGGTAGTCCACGGCGAGGTGCACGAGCTCCAGGTCCTGCACCAGGAGCTCGAAGCCTCCCGGAGCCCGCTCGTCGGCGCGCACCGTGCCCGTCACCTTGAGGGACGACTCCTGGGTCAGGCGCCGGGCCTGATCCCAGACCCGCCCTTCCACGTCACGCTGGGACACGACCGCCTGCACGAGCCCCGTCCCGTCTCTCACCAGCAGGAAGACGATGCGGCCGCTCGATCGCGAGTTGAAGAGCCACCCCCACACCTGCACCGGCTTGCCCACGTACTGCCCCAGATCGTCTACGTCCACGCGAGGTGCCGTCTGTTCTGCCACGACCCGGGTCGCCTGCCCTTCTGCGTCTTGTGGTCACGGTTGACCGGGCACCCAAAGGCGGGAGCGCGCGGGCTCCACCTTGCCCCGACCCGCCGCCTCCTGCTGCCCCGAGGCATCCCCTTCGCCGTCCGGCGGCTCCGAGGCAAAGCCGAGGGCCTCTTCGAGCGCCCGCTGGATCCCCGCCATCAGGGTCGCGTAGCGTAACTCGGCCTCCAACAGGGCACGGACGTACGGGTTGAACCCGACCACGCCGGCCACCTGCCGCAGCTCTTCGAGCTCCTGGTCGGAGATCTTCTCGCCGGCCATCTGCCGCTCGGCGAGCCTGCGCTCCCGCTGGCGGAGATCCCGCAACATGATGCGGGCCGCCTCGTGGCGGTCGAGCTCGGCCCTCGCGGCCTTGAGCTCCTTGACCTCGTCCCTGGCCGCCAGACTTTCGGCCAGTTTCCGGATCGCCTCCTGTATGTCCGGGGAAAGGTCCCACCCGTTCCCCTCGGCCATCTCAATCCCCCTCCCCCTTGATGACCGCCAGCGGCCGCAGGCGGGCGACCTTGCGGGTCAGCCCGATCTCGGCCAGCGTCTCGACGACAGCGTCGATGTCCTTGTACGCCTGGGGCGCCTCGTCGACGATCGCCCGGTAGTTGGCCACGTTGGTCAGCACGTCCCCAAGGCTTTCATGGAAGGCCTCCCGGCTCACCTGCCGCCGGGCCGCCGCCCGGGAAAGCACTCGCCCGGCGCCGTGATTGGCCGACGTGAACGTCTCCTCGATCCCGGGTTGCCCGACCGCGACGTAGGAGGCCGTCCCCATGCTGCCGGGGATCAGGACGGGGTGCCCGGTGTGGAGGTACCGGCGCGGATTGACGGGATGGCCCGGCGGAAGCGCCCGGGTCGCTCCCTTGCGGTGCACCAGCACCCGGCGGCCGAAGTGGCGTTCGAACTTCGCGATGTTGTGGGCCACATCGTAGACCACCGCCATCCCCAAGGCTTCCCACGAGCTCCCCATCGCTTCCTCGAACGCCCGGCGGATGTCGTGGGTCATCAGCTGGCGGTTGGCGAACGCAAAGTTGATGGCGCAGTGCATGGCTCCCAGGTAGCGCTGCCCGAGGGGGGAATCGATGGGAGCTGCGGCGAGGCCCTTCGAGGGAAGGTCGATGCCGTAGCGGGCAGCGGCGCCGGCCATCGAGGCGGCGTAGTCGGAGCAGACCTGGTGTCCGAACCCTCGGCTCCCCGAGTGCACGAGCACCGTGACCTGGCCTTCCTCGAGCCCGAACGCGCCGGCCAGGGACCGGTCGAAGACTTCCTCCACGTAGCCGATCTCCACGAAATGGTTGCCCCCGCCGATGGTGGCCAGCTGCCCGGCCCGCTCCAAAGCTTCCTGGCTCACCGCGGCAAGGTCCGCTCCCTCGACGCGCCCGTACTCTTCGGTCGCCTCCACGTCTTCCGGGACGCCATAGCCCTCCTCGACGAGGTAGGCCGCACCCCCGGTGAGCACCTCGGGCAGCCGGGGGAGCAGCTCCTTGTGCCGGGACTGCTTGCCCACCCCGGCGGGGATCCGATCCTCGACCGCCCGCATGACCCTCTGGAGCCTCTCCCTGTTCATCTCGAGGCGCGTCAGGTTCGTGCGGATCAGCCGGACACCGCAGTTGATGTCGTAGCCGACGGCTCCGGCAGAGACCACGCCCGTGTCAGCGTCGGTCGCCACCACCCCGCCGATGGGGAGCCCGAATCCCTGGTGGATGTCGGGCATCCCGACCACCCGGCTGACGACCCCCGGGAGAGAGGCCGCGTCGGCCAGCTGTTGGAGCGCCGTCTCTTCACGGAAGGACTGGCGTAACGCGGCGTTGAGATAAACGACGGCGTCGACCCGCATGGGGCCCTGGCGCCTGAGCACGTACCGGTTGGGGCCGAGGGGCTCCAGATCCAGCGGCATGTCGCTCACCTCTGGGGCCTCACGCTGCTCGCAGGCGCTGCGCTGCGGCCGTCACCCGGGCTCTTCGGCCGGCTCGTCGCCGTTCTCGTCCCGGGAAGCCGCGACCTGGGCCAGGGCCGCCACGAGGTCCCCCTCGTCGAGACGCATGACGACGACGCCCCGGGCACCGCGTCCCTGGCGGGAGACGTCCGAGACGCGCAGCCGGATCATGATCCCCCGGGCCGAGATTACCATGAGTTCGTCGTCGTCCTCGACGACCTTCATCCCGGCCACGGGGCCGTTGCGCGGGCTCTGGCCGATGGCCCGGACCCCTTTCCCGCCGCGCCGGGTCAGGCGATACTCCTCGACCGGGGTGCGCTTGCCGTACCCTCGCTCCGTGACGATGAGCACGTCGGCCCCGCGCCGGGCGGCATCCATCGCCACCACGTAATCGCCCTCGTCGAGGCGCACGCCGATGACGCCTCGGGCCGCCCGCCCCATCGGGCGCACGTCTGCCTCGTTGAAGCGCGCGGCCTGCCCGCGGCGCGTCACCAGCAAGATCTCATGGCTGCCCTCGGTCAGCATGACTCCCACCAGCCGGTCGTCATCGTCGAGGTTGCAGGCGATGATCCCCTGCCGGTTGGTCGCGAACTCCGACAGCGGCGTCTTCTTCACGATGCCGTTGCGAGTCGCCATGAACAGATACCGCCCCTGGTCGAAGTCGGTCACGGCAATGGCGGCGGCCACGGACTCGTCGGACGGCATGGGCAGGAGGTTGTAGATGGACGTGCCCCGTGCCCCTCGGGACGCCTCCGGGATCTCCCGCCCCTTGAGATGGTACATCTTGCCCCTGTCGGTGAAGAGGAGCACCTGGGTGTGCGTGGTCGCGACGAACAGGTGCTCGGCGAAGTCCTCGTCGCGGGTCGCCATGGCCGTGACGCCCCGGCCGCCCCTGCGCTGGTTGCGGTAGGTCGAGGTGGGCTGGCGCTTGATGTACCCGTTGTGGGTAAGGGTGATGACGATGTCCTCCAGCGCCACCAGGTCGTCCTCGCTCACCTCGGGCTGCTCCTCGGTGATCTCGGTGCGCCGGGGGTCGGCGAAGCGCTGGCGGATCTCCAGGAGTTCCGTCTTGATGAGCCGGTAGAGCTCGTCGACGTCGCCGAGGATGGCGCTGAGCCGCTCCACCGTCTTCACCAGCTCCGCACGCTCCTGCTCCAGCTTTCCCCGCTCGAGGCCCGTCAGCCGGCGGAGTTGCATCTCCAGGATCGCGTTGGCCTGCTGCTCGCTGAGGCTGAAGCGCTCCATCAGGGCCTGGCGGGCCGCCCCTTCGTCCTCGGAGGAGCGGATGAGGGCGATGATCTCGTCGATGTGGTCGAGGGCGATGAGCAGGCCCTCCACGATGTGCAAGCGATCCCGCGCCTTTTCGAGATCGAAGCGGGTGCGCCGGGTGACTACCTCGAGCTGGAAGTCGAGGTAGTGGCGGAGCGCCTGGCGCAGCGTGAGCACCTCGGGCTTGCCGTTGACCAGGGCCAGGAGGATGACCCCGAAGGTGTCCTCCAGCTGCGTGTGCTTGAACAGCCGGTTGATCACGACTTGCGGCTGGGCGTCGCGGCGCAGCTCGATGGCGATCCGAAGCCCCTCCCGGTCTGACTCGTCCCGCACTTCGCTGATGCCCTCGATCCGGTGCTCCCGCACCAGGTCGGCAATCTTGGCGATGAGCGCCGCCTTGTTGACCATGTAAGGCAGCTCGGTCACGACGATGCGCGTGCGGCCCCCGCCCATCGGCTCCGCCGACAGGCGCGCCCGCACCCGGATATGCCCGCGGCCGGTCAGGTAGGCCTCTTTGATGCCCTCGGTGCCCATGATGATGGCGCCGCCGGGAAAGTCCGGCCCCTTGACGATCCGGAGCAGTTGCTCGTCGGAGGCGTCGGGGTGGTCGATGAGCAGCACCAGCGCGTCGATGATCTCTCCCAGGTTGTGGGGCGGGATGTTGGTGGCCATGCCCACCGCGATCCCCGAGGCCCCGTTGATCAGCAGGTTGGGGATGCGGGCAGGTAGCACCGCCGGCTGCTGCTGGGTGCCGTCGTAGTTGGGGACGAAGTCGACGGTCTCTTTCTCGATGTCCCGCAGCATCTCCATGGCGATCCGGGAGAGCCGCGCCTCGGTGTAACGCATCGCGGCCGGGGGATCGCCATCGATGGAACCATAGTTGCCATGACCCTGCACGAGAGGATAACGGTAGTTGAAGTCCTGGGCCATGCGCACCATGGCTTCGTAAACGGGCGCATCGCCGTGGGGATGGTACTTCCCGACCACTTCCCCGACGACCGCCGCCGACTTGCGGAACGGCCGGTCGGGCCGGAGCCCCATCTCGCTCATCGCGTGCAGGATGCGGCGCTGAACGGGTTTGAGCCCGTCGCGCACGTCGGGCAGCGCCCGGTCCACGATCACGCTCATGGCGTAGTCGATGTACGACCGGCGCATCTCCTGCTCGAGTTCGATGGGGATGATCTTGCCCAGCCCGCCTACGGCCATGCCTCAGCGCTCCCAGCTCTCCGCGAGGAGGATGTCCTCAAACGTCCAGGTTTTGGACCTCGTGGGCGTGCTCCTGGATGAAGCGGCGTCGCGGCTCGACGACCTCTCCCATGAGAATGGTGAAGATCTCGTCGGCCGCCACGGCGTCGTCGAGCGTCACGCGCACGATGGTGCGGGTTTCGGGATTCATCGTGGTCTCCCACAACTGCTCCGCGTTCATCTCGCCGAGACCCTTGTATCGCTGGATTTCGACGCCCGCCGATCCGATCTGTTTCAGCAGCCGCTCGAGCTCGTGATCCGAATAGACGTAATAGTCCTTCCTGCCCTTGCGAGCCCGGTACAGAGGCGGCATGGCGATGTAGACCCGCCCCTGCTCGATGAAGCCACGGGCGTACCGGTAGAAGAACGTCAACAAGAGGGTACGGATGTGCGCGCCGTCCACGTCGGCGTCGGTCATGAGGATGACCCGGCCGTACCGGGTCTTGGAAATGTCGAACTCCTCCCCGATGCCGGTACCGAGGGCCGTGATCATGGAGCGAATCTCGGCGTTGGAGAGGATACGGTCCATGCCGGCCTTTTCCACGTTGAGGATTTTCCCGCGAAGGGGCATGATGGCCTGGAAGCGGCGGTCTCGGCCTTGCTTGGCCGTGCCGCCGGCCGAGTCGCCCTCGACCAGGAAGAGCTCGCACTGCTCCGGGTCCGTGACGATGCAGTCGGCCAGCTTGCCCGGCAGCCCGCTGCTCTCCAAGGCGGTCTTCCTGCGGGTGAGCTCCCTCGCCTTGCGGGCCGCCTCACGGGCTTTGGCCGCCGTGATGCACTTTTCCAGGATGCGGCGCGCCTCCTGCGGGTGCTCCTCGAGGAAGACCCCGATGGCCTCCCCGGCGACGGAGTCGACCTGGCCCTTGACCTCGCTGTTGCCCAGCTTGGTCTTGGTCTGCCCCTCGAACTGGGGGTCCCGGAGCTTCACGCTCACGATGGCGGTCAGGCCTTCCCGCACGTCGTCCCCGGTGAGGTTTTCGTCCGACTCCTTCAACAGTCCCATCTTACGGGCTGCGTCGTTGAGCGATCGCGTCAGTGCCGACCGGAACCCGGCCAGGTGGGTGCCGCCCTCGGTGGTCTGGATGTTGTTGGCAAAGGCGATGACCGTCTCGAGGTATCCGGTGTTGTACTGAAGGGCCAGCTCGATGAGCGTGCCTGCGACCTCCCGGTTGGCGTAGATCACGCTCGGGTGCAGCGCCTCTTTGTTACGGTTGAGGTACCGCACGAATTCGACGATGCCACCCTCGTAGTGGAACGTCTCGGAGTGTCCCGAGCGCTCATCCACCAATCGCAGCATCAGGCCCGCGTTCAAGAAGGCCAGGTTGCGAAGCCGCTGGGCGATGGTCTCCGCGTCGAAGTCCAGCGTCTCGAAGATCTCCGGATCGGGTTTGAACCGGACGTAGGTTCCCGTGCTCTCTGCCTCACCGACGACCTCCACGTCGGTCACGGGCGTACCCCTGGAAAACCGCTGGCGGTGAACCTTTCCGTCGAGCCTCACCTGCACCTCGAGCCACTCCGACAGCGCGTTGACGACGGAGACGCCCACCCCATGAAGGCCCCCGCTCACCTTGTAGCCGCCGTCCTGCCCGAACTTGCCCCCCGCGTGGAGCGTCGTCAGGACGGTTTCCACGGCGGGGCGTCCGGTCTTCGGGTGGATCTCGACCGGGATCCCGCGCCCGTTGTCGTCCACGCTCAAGGAGCCGTCGTCGTGGATGCGCACCTCGATCTCGGTGCAAAAGCCGTTCATCGCCTCGTCCACGCTGTTGTCCACCACTTCGTAGACGAGGTGGTGCAGACCTCGAGCGTCCGTGCTCCCGATGTACATGCCCGGCCGGCGGCGCACGGCCTCGAGCCCCTCGAGCACCTGGATCTGCGCCGCACCGTACGCAGCTGCGTTGGAGCCATTGGGAGGCCTGCGAGGGGGCGTCAACGGTTGATTTCCTCCTTCTGGGCAGAACCCACGCAACCCAGCTTAATTATAACCCTTGCGCTCTGTCAAAGGCGACGGCGTGCCCGCTTCGCTCCTTTGCGTCGCCGCCGCGGCGAGAGCAAAGGGGTCCCCTCATCCTCCCGGTCGGCCGCCCACGGTGCCTGGGCCCTGCGGCGCAGAGTGAGGGGGGAGATGGGGGAGATGTAGAGGTGATCGGACGTGACCACCAGGGAGGTGCCGGCCCCGTCACCCACCCGGGTCACTCCCTGGGGCGAAGCCCTACCCCCGATGATGTCGGCGACGGAGAGGCCCCGCCGCTGAGTCGCGGCCAGGTCCACGATGGCGATGACGTCCCTGACCCGTACGACCACGTCCCCGCCGAGGTGCACGTACACGCCGCCACTCTCCTCTCGAAACGGTAGCCCTGCCCATGGCCGCCCCACGCAACGCGGCACCGTCACGCACCTGCGAGGATTTCCAGGGTGCCGCCCGAAACCCTCCATGCCCTCCCGGGACGCACGGCCTGCCGTTGGGGAGAAAGCCACTCCGGATCGAGCGCCGTCGCGCTGAGCCATACCTGCGCCGTTTCGGGTAGCGCCCGGATCAGCCGTGCCCGGCGGCCGGCGTCGAGCTCAGACGCCACGTCGTCGAGGAGCAGCACGGGGCCTTCGCCGCTGCGCTCCCTCATCCACTCCCAGGCGGCCAGGTGGAGAGCCACGGCAGCGGTGCGTTGCTGGCCCCTGGACCCAAAGCGGCGCACTTCCACGCCGTCCAGGCCGATCTCCAGATCGTCCCGGTGCGGGCCTGCCAGCGTCACCCCCCGTGCCAGCTCGGCCGCTCGCAGGCGCTCCAGATGGGCCGCGAACGCCCGCTGGAGCGAACGGGGATCCGCAGCTCCCCGATCGGCCGCCCCGGGCCCGGAGGCCTTGTACGTCATTTCCAGGGTCGAGGCGCTCCCGGCTATGGCCTGATAGGTCTGCGCCGCCGTCCCGGCGATGGCGTCGACCAGTGCGTGGCGGGCGACGGTCAGATAGGAGCCGGCGGCGACCAGCTGCTCGTCCCAGGCGTCGAGCAGCGACGGCGCGGCCTGCCCCTCGCGGATCTGCTGCAGGGTCCGGTTGCGCTGCAGCAGGATCCGCCCGTACTGGAGCACGAGCCGGCGGTAGGTGCCGTCCGTTTGGGCCAGCACCACGTCCAGGAAGCGCCGCCGGTCCGCGGGGCCTCCTCGAATCAAATCGACCTCGTCGGGCGAAAACCACAGCACCGCCAGCGTTCCCAAGACGTCCGCCGCCCTGGGGAGCGGCTTGCCGTTGAGGCGGTACGAGCGGGCCGTTCCCCTTGCAAGGGTGACCTCGACGTCTCGGGTCACGCCGGTCGCGTCCTGGCTCACCCGAGCATGGACGTGCCCTTGCTCGACGCCGTACGTGACGAGGTCTCCGGGCTCACGTGCCCTTGGCGAGCGTGCGCCGGCCAGTACCCAGAGGGCTTCGAGCAGATTGGTCTTGCCCTGCCCGTTGAGTCCCACCAGGAAATTGAGGCCCGGGCTGGCCTCGACCAGGACGTCCCGGAAGTTGCGGTAATGGGTGAGGCGAAGGAAATCGACCCGCACGGGCGACGGCTCAGCCCAGTCTGGTGATGACGACGAAGAGCCCGCGTCCGGCGACCTCTACCTCGTCTCCGGGTCGAAGCTTGCGGCTGCGGCGCAGCTCGGGCCGGCCGTTGACCCTCACTCGCCCGGCGCCGATCAGCACCTTCGCCTCTCCCCCGGTACGCGCCGCCCCGCTCAGCTTGAGGAACTGCTGGAGCTCGATGGGCTCCTCCCGGATTCCCACAGGCACAGCCGCCACTACAGGCATCCCTCGTCCTTTCGTCTCTGCCTGTACGCCCTGGCCCCCACGTGGACAGGGTAGCCTCGCCCCTGCTCATCCCAGCCGGACCGGCATCAGGACGTACCGGTAGCCCCCGTCGCCGGGCACGCGAAGAGTCGCCTGGCGGCTCGGATCGCCGACCTCGATGGCCATCTCCTCCGCGTCGAAGGCCTTCAGCACGTCCTCCAGGAACCGCACCTGATAGGCTGCCTCGAACGCCTCTCCCTCGGTCGACGCCTCGAGCACCTCTTCCCCCTGGGCCACGTCCTGCTCCTTGCTCTTGACCACCAGGCGCCCTTCGCCCACGGATAACTGTACCACAGCCGGTCCCCGCCGGCTGAGGAGGGCTGCCCTTTGCACGGCTTCCAGCAGCTCGAGCCTGCGGAATCGTACCCTGTTGGGCAGGTTTTCGACGAACACCTGCCGGTAGGGAGGGAAAGTGCCCTCGATGAGCCGGCTCACCAGTACCACTGCCCCAGAGCGCAACACCGCGAGTCTCTCCCCCAGCTCGAGGGCCACGCTCTCGCCTCCGTCCAACGCCGAGCAGATGCGCTGCATCTCCTCGAGCGCCCGGACGGGCAGGATCACCCGGGGAGCGAACAGCCCCACGTTGCCAAAGCTCTCCGTGCGGTCGACACTCACCTCCCGGTACGCCAACCGGGAACTATCGGTCGCCACCAATCGGAGGCTCTCCCCCTCCACCTCCACCAGGACCCCGCTCAGGACGGGCCGCTGGTCCGAGCTGGCGGCCGCGAAGCGGCTCTGAGCAATGGCCCGATAGAGTGCTTGGGCCCCCATGACGACCCTCCAGCCGTCGGCCAGCTCCGGAAAGGCAGGAAACTCCTGAGAGTCGACGGAGACGAGGGAGAAGCGGGCCCCGCCGGACTCCACCACGACCGAAGTACCTCCGCTCATCGTGGCGATTCGTACCGTTTCTCCCGAAAGACGCCGCACGAGGCTGGAGAAAAGCCGCGCGTCGACGACCCGCGCTCCTTGCTCCGTCGGTTGTCCCTCGACGAAAGCCGCAATGCTGAGCTCGAGGTCCGTGGCCCGCAGGCTCATTCCGGAAGGAGAGGCCTCTACGAGGATCCCGTTGAGGACGGGAACGTTCTCCCGGGTGGCCGCAGCTCTCTCCACGATGGCCAGAGCGTCGGCCAGTTGCTGGCGAGCACAGGTGATCTCCATGGGCGGGTAGCGTCCTCCTTTTCCTGGACTTGGATCGAGGCCATCTCCTCCTGCTACTCCAGGGAGGAACTAACGATATGCAGTCGAGGGAGTAGAAGCCGTGGATATGTGGACAAGGCTGCCAGACGCATGACCGTCAAAATCCCCCTCGGTTCGAAGCTGTGGACGAACGGGAGACACAATCGGGATAACCGGCGACCGAACAGCCTGACCTCCTGTCCCCGAACAGCGGGCTGTGGGGAAACGCCCGACTTGTCCACGGTCTTTCCACCGGTTTTCACAGGTTTTCAGGGCCTTTTCGACAGGGTTCACGTCCGGCTGAGTCGCTGGCGCAGGTGCCGGATCAGGTCGTTGACGGCGCCATCGGCTCGCATGGCGGCTTGTACCCTTTCGATGGCATGGAGGACCGTGGAGTGGTCTCGCCCTCCGAATTGATCGCCGATGTGGGGCAACGAAGCCTGGGTCAGCTCCCGTGCGAGAAACATGGCTATCTGGCGAGCGAAGGCCACGTCTCGGGTGCGGCTCTTGCCCCTGAGTTCCTCGGGTTCGATGCCGAAGTGCTGGGCAACGACGGTCTGGATGCGATCGATGGTGAGGGGGCGTCGCTGGGACTCGGTGAGGTCCCGGAGCACCTCGGCCGCGAGGTCGAGGGTGGCAGGAGAGCCGGACAGGCGCGCCGCGGTGACGACCTTGCGCAAGGCCCCCTCGAGAACCCGGATGTTGGACTGGATGGATTCGGCAATGTAGTGCAACACCTCGTCGGGGACGGGGGTACCCGAGGTCTCGCACCGCTTCCGGAGGATGGCAAGGCGCGTCTCGAAGTCGGGGGGTTGGATGTCCGCCAGGAGGCCCCAGGCGAAGCGGGAACGGAGGCGCTCCTCGAGCTTGGGGATCTCGACCGGGGGCCGATCGCTCGACAAGATGATCTGGCGTCCGGCCTCATACAGCGCGTTGAAAGTATGGAAGAATTCCTCCTGCGTGCTTTCCTTGCCCGCTGCGAAATGGACGTCGTCCAGCAACAGCACGTCCAGGGAGCGGTAGCGGCTGCGAAACTCGGGCATGCTCCGCCGCTGGAGAGAGTCGACCAGGTCGTTGGTGAACGTCTCCGTGGTGATGTAAAGGACGCGCAGGTGCGAGCGCTGCCGTAAGAACTCGTGGGCGACCGCCTGCATCAGATGGGTCTTTCCCAGGCCGACGCCCCCGTACAGGAAAAGGGGGTTGTACGGGCCGCCCGGGTTGCTGAGGACCCCCTGGCACGCCGAGTAGGCGAAGCGGTTGCTCGCGCCGACGACGAACGTGTCGAACGTGTAGCGGGGATTGAGGCCCCCTGGACCGGTGGGATGAGAGGGGTCCTCGTCGGCGGCGACGTCCGGCGCAGGCGGCGCGCCCCGCTGGGGCGGATCCGACGACGGAAAAGGGCGGGCGCGCGAAGGGGTGGGCTCGCCCGGCGCGACGAGGACCACCGAGCACGGGTGCCCGGCGAGCCCGGTAAGAAGGGCTTCCATGGCAGGCCCGTAGCGCGCCCGCACCCAATCCCTGGTGAAAGCGTCGGGTACCTCGACCACGAGCGTCTCCCCGTCGAGTCCGACAGGGCGGGAAGCGCGTAACCAGGTGTCGAAGCCCGGGCTCATGCCCTCCCGCTCCCGGAGCATCGACACCGTGGCGTTCCATAGTTCAGACCATGACTGCATGACAAGACCTCCCGGTCCTCGGGCGCTTGCTCGACGGGAGGATAGCGCCGCGCAAGAGCGCTCCCTGCGAGCAGCGCGGCCAGCCCCAAGACCAAGCCGGGCCCCGCTGATCCCATATGCAGCGGCTGCGGCGCACCCCGGCGCCGATCGTCACGGTCGCGGAGAGCCCCCCATCTCCTCTCCGGCGATGCACTCGGCCATCTCGATCCCGCGGGCCGTGAGCGCGCGCTTACCCGAGGCGCGAGCGGCCACGAGTCCGTACCCCTCGAGCGCCACCAGCTCCCGAAACGCTGTGGTCAGGCTCACGCCCAGGTGTTGGGAGACGGCGCTCGGCCCCATCTCGCCCGCGTCTGCCAGGAGCAAGACGAGGCGCTGCTGGCGAGGAGTGAGGGAGCGCGTCTGTGCCCTCGGGGCAGGCCGCAAGACGGGCGATCCGCCCGGAGCGCTGAGCGCCCCGGAAGGAGGTGCCAGCGTCACGACGGTGCCCCCGGCAAGGTTGTCCTCGATACGCAACTCGCCGCGGATCTCCTGCATCAGTTGCTGTGCCACGGGCAGCCCGGACCCGACGCCGCGGATGTAGCGGCGTAGATCCGGGGTGGCCGTGGTGAAGCCGGGCAGTAGCGCCCGTGTCTTGTCCTCGATGCCCGGGCCCTGGTCGGAGACGGTGACGGAGCCGTCTGCTCCCAGGGAGACGGTCGCCATGTGGAAGCGAGCGTGGATGAGGTTTTCTATGACCGCCACCACCGCGGCGGATGGGACAGGGCTGTGCTGCTGGCGAGCCAGGGTGAGCGCCCGGTCGCACGCCTCGGCCAGGAGATCCCCGGGATCCTCCGCGAAGAGGTCATACACCGCGGGGAGGTGGGAGGCGGAGTAGACGGCGAGGCGGACCTGGAGCTGAGGCGCCGCTTCGGGCTCCGACGGCTCCCGGGCTGCAGGTCCGAAGGGCGTCAGGCGGACCCGGCCGCGTCGCCCGCTGCCCATCCGGGCGAAGACGAAAGATCGCAGCGCCACGCGAAGGCGTCGACTCTACGGCCATAGGCGTCCTCTTCAAGCAGCCGGAAGGGTTTCCGGGGTGACGAAAAGTGCGTGAAAAGCCGTCGGAGCCGGGAGGCGGAGCCGGTCATATCCACAGTATCCCCAGGTTATCCACAGGCCCTTTTGGCACGTGGCAGGGAAACCGGAGGGGAAAGCGTGCAGCCGGAAGGCAGCCGGGAGCGGTAGCCGCTTCTCGCGAAGACCGGCGAAAAGGTGGGGAAAGCGTGAAAGCAGGCGAGCCATCGAGCGGCACCCTCCCGTTCTCCAGGTGGCGGGCCCCGTTTTCGCGCACGCGTTCCACAGGTTGTCCACAGCCTGTGGAGAACTCCCCCGGTGCGCGGTGGCCGCGCAAGGGGAAGTCTAAGGGGACTGCCCGCCGGAGGGCAAGGTGCTGGAGTGGGGCCGGCACGCAGGGGCGTCCGTTGACGCCAAAATTGCGGCGAGGCTATAATCGAACCTGCCGCTTTCTGGGCAAGAAGACCCTTTCCATTCCCGGTGCGCGTCACTACGGGGTCGCGCCCGTGGAGGAAAGGTTGGGGCCACCAAGGAAAGAGAGCGTGTAGATCGACGCGATGAAGAGGACGCTGCAACCGAAGCGTCGCCGGAGGTATCGAGTACACGGCTTCCTGCGGCGCATGTCGTCGCCCGGTGGGCGCCGCGTGCTGAAGCGGCGGCGTGCCAAGGGGCGGTATCGCCTTACCGTCGACTGAGGCGGCCGGGTGGCGAGGTGGGCGCGCGGTTGGGCCGGCTGACACGCCACTCCGACTTCGATCGGGTGTTCCGGGAGGGGCGGCGCGGGCGAAGCGATCTCTTGCTGGTGCGCGCCGTTCGCACAGGGCGCGAAGAAGTGCGGGTCGGGTTCGTGATCGGGCACAAGGTAGGGGGCGCCGTGGCGAGAAACCGGATCCGGAGGCGCGTGCGGGAGGCCTTGCGGAGTTGGGTCGCGCGTCTGCCCGGCGGGGTCGACCTGGTGATTACGCCCTCGGCTGCGTGCGTCGAGGTGCCGTTCGAGCGCCTTCGGGAGGCGCTCCGGTCGGCGTTGAAGAGAGCAGGGGCATGGCTGGACGAGGCGACGACGCAGGAGGCCGGACGGGCGCGGTGACGCCCGCGCGGGCGCTGGCGTGGGCGATCGGCGCGTACCGGCGGTGGATTTCGCCCTATACCCCACCTACGTGCCGGTTCTATCCCTCGTGCTCGGCCTACGCCGAGGAGGCGCTGCTCAAGCACGGGGCGGTCAAGGGAGGATGGCTGGCGGTAAGGCGGCTTTTGCGCTGCCACCCGTTCCACCCGGGAGGGTACGATCCCGTCCCGTGAGAGGGCATCGGGCGCAGGCCGGCGCGAGAGACGGAGGCAGAGACTTGACAGAGCTCGCCAACGGCATGTGGTGGGTGCTGGAGCAGTTTCGGGGGTTGACCGGTAGCTACGGGCTGGCCGTCATCGGGCTGACGCTGGTCGTGCGGGCCCTGCTGCTGCCGTTGGGCTTCGCCCAGTTGAGGGCAATGGAAGGCCAGAAGCGGCTGCAGCCGAAGCTGCAAGAGCTGCAGAAAAAGTACCGCGAAAAGCCACAAGAGCTTCAGCGGCGCATGATGGAGCTGTACCGGGAAGAACGCCTCAACCCCTTCAGCGGGTGCCTTCCGTCGCTGGTGCAGCTTCCCATCCTGTGGGCGCTGTGGCTCGCGTTGCGCCGCCTGCCCGAGGGCAGCCTTTTCTTGCTGTGGGACCTCGGGAGACCCGATCGTATGTTCGTATGGCCGATCCTCGCAGCCCTCACCCAATACCTGTCCATGAAGCCGACCATGACGGATCCGAAGCAGAGCAGCATGATTTGGATGATGTCCGCCATGACCGGCTTGTTCGCCGCGACTTTCCCCTCGGGGCTGGCGCTGTACTGGACGGTCAGCAACGTGCTCACCTTCGGGCAGTACTGGTTTTTCCAGCGGCGGCTCGGGACCGCAGAGGGAGGCGTGCGCGCGACATGAGTGGCCCGCGGTCGGTCGTCAAGTCCGGGCGCAGCGTGGAAGAGGCCCTGGAGGCGGCCCTGGACGAGCTCGGGGTGGGTCGGGACGACGTGGAGGTCGAGGTGCTGGAGGAATCCAACCGCGGCCTGCTGGGATGGCTGGGCGGCCGGCTGGCCCGGATCCGGGTCACCGTGCGAGGATCGGAGAGGGGAGCGCCGGCGCGGGCTTCTCGTGCACGGCCGGCGGTCAACGGCCGGGAGGAGCAGGAGGAGCGGGAGGGGCAGAGGGGAGAGGGCGAGGCTGCCGGGCCAGACCCGAGTGCCGTGGAGAGGGCACTGGGAGCTGCGCGGACGTTCCTGAGGGACGTGGTGCGGCTGATAGGGGCGGACGCCATGGTGGAGACGCGGCGGACCGCTCCCGACCTCTTCACCCTCAACGTGGTGTCACAGCGGGCCGCACTGCTCATCGGGCGCCACGGGGAGACCCTCAACGCCTTGCAGTTGTTGACCAACCTGGTGGCCAACCGGGCCCATGAGGGACCGTGGATCCGGTTCGTCGTGGACGCGGGCGACTACCGGGGCCGGCGAGAGAGCACGCTTAGGAGCCTTGCGCTCAGGGCGGCGCGCAAGGTGCGGGTGGAGCGCCGGCGCGTGGCGCTCGATCCGATGAACGCGCTGGAACGGCGGATCGTGCACATGGCGCTGAAGGATGATCCGCACGTGGAGACGCGGTCGGAGGGGGAGGAGCCCAACCGTCGGGTGGTCATCTGGCCGAAAGGTGCCCTGAAGGTGCCGGGTCAGGCTGACGACGGCGGCTCGCCGCGGGCAGGAGGAGACGGCCAGTCCTGAGAGCGAACGCTCGACGAGGGAAAGCGGAGCGAAAGGAAGGAGGGACGGCCGCCTCGCGGCCGTCCCTTTGTTTGGGGAGGAGCCGGTGGCTGGGAGCGCCGGGCGGGAGCGGCAGGTGGAGTGGCTGATCGGCGGGGCGAGGGCTCTGGGGGTGGAGCTGGGGGAGGAGCAAGCCGACGCCCTCTTGCGGCTGACGGAGCTGCTCGTGCAGGGTACGCGGCGGGCGAGCCTCACGGCGATCACCGACCCGGGGCAGATCCTCGTCAAGCACCACCTCGACTCGCTCTCGGTGGTGCGGTGGATTGGAGCCCAGGAGGCAGGGAGCTGGGCAGACGTGGGAAGCGGCGCCGGGTTTCCCGGGCTGCCGCTGGCGATCGCGCGCCCGAGGCTGCAGGTCGTGCTGATCGAGTCGGTGCTGCGCAAGGTGGAGTTCCTCGAGCAGGCGGTGCGAGCCCTGGGGCTTGGAAATGTACAGGTGGTCCGGGAGCGGGCGGAGGTGCTGGCGCGTCAGGAGCGCTGGAGAGAGAGCCTAGACGGTGCGCTGGCGCGGGCGCTCGGGTCGCTGGCGGTAAGCGTCGAGCTGTGCGCCCCCCTGGTGCGGGTAGGCGGTCGGGTGCTGATCATGAAAGGGCCGGCGGTGGCCGAAGAGTGGGAAGCCGGGCAGCAGGTGGCGGTGGCCGTGGGGTTGGGGCCGCTGAGGCAGGAGGCGCTGACTCTCCCCGGGGGGGATCGCAGGGTCCTGGTGATGGCGGAGAAGGTTCGAACGACTCCCGGCCGTTTCCCGCGACGTCCCGGGCGGTGGGGGCGCCCGGGGTGAGGGGATGGGGGAGAGGAACGAGGAGCGCGTTGAAGAATGCCGCCAGGGAGCCGTGTTAGGCGCGGGGGAAGGCGATGGGGAGGAGGGGCGCTTGGCCGTGCGGCTTGGCGAATTACTTCGGGGAAGGACGGCTGGGGGGCCCCGGGTCGCGCGCCAGGCGGGGATCGATGAGGCTCCGGCCGTAGACGTGCGGTGGATCGAGGTAGGACGTATCCACCCGAGCCCGTACCAGGCGCGGCAGGGGATCCCCCAGGAGGAGCTGGAGGGTCTCGCTCAGTCCATCCGGGAGCACGGGCTCATCCAGCCGATCGTGGTGCGCCCGGTGGAGCAAGGGTACGAGCTGATTGCCGGGGAGCGGCGGTGGAGAGCCGCTCAGCTCGCGGGCCTGGAGCGGGTGCCGGCCATCGTGCGCGAGAGCGATGACCGGACGGCCGCGGAGTGGGGCCTCATCGAGAACTTGCAGCGCTCGGGGCTGCACTTCCTGGAGGAGGCCGACGGCTACCGGCGGATCATGGAGCGGTTCGGGCTCACGCAGGAAGAGATGGCCAGGGTGTTAGGGTGCAGCCAGGCCGCCGTGGCCAACAAGATTCGCCTGCTGAAGTTGCCGCCTGAGGTGCAGGCGTTCATCCGGGAGCAGAAGCTCGGGGAGAGGCAGAGCCGGGCCCTGCTAAGGGTGCAGGACCCGGAGCAGCAGCTGAAGCTGGCCCGACGGATGGCGGAGGAGGGGCTGGGCGCGGAGGCGAGCGAGCGGCTCGTGGAGCAGGCGGTACAGGGTAAGCGGAAACGCCGGACGGTGCGGGGGGCGTACGGGGACGCGCGGATCTTCGTCAACGGGCTGCGGCAGGTGGTTCGACAGGCTCGTCAGGCGGGGATCGAGGCAAGCCTGTCAGAGGAAGAGGACGGCGACGGGTGGACGTTCGTGGTGAAGCTGGGGCGGCGGGTGCTCGAGCGGGGCGAGAGGGGGAAGGGAGACCGGCGGTGGGGCGCGTCATAGCCATCGTGAATCAAAAGGGCGGGGTGGGCAAGAGCACCACGGCCGTCAACCTGGCGGCATACATGGCGCTCGCCGGGCGGAAGGTCCTGCTGGTGGACGGGGATCCTCAGGGCAACGCGACCACGGGCGTGGGAGTCAACAAGCGGGAGCTCGAGGGGTGCGTATACCACGTGCTCATGAACGAGCGCCCGATGGCCGCCGTGATCCGGGCAACGGAGATAGCGGGACTGGATCTGGCGCCGGCCACCATAGACCTGGCCGGAGCCGAGATCGAGCTGGTGAGCGCCCTGTCCCGGGAGTTCCGGTTGAAGCGGGCCCTGGAGCCGGTACGCTCGGTGTACGACTACGTGCTGGTCGACTCGCCCCCGTCGCTGGGGCTGTTGACGCTCAACGGGCTTGCGGCCGCCGACGAGGCGCTGGTGCCGATCCAGTGCGAGTTCTACGCGCTCGAGGGCCTCAGCCAGCTGATGCGAACCATCGAGATGGTGAGGGAGCACCTCAACCCCGACCTGGTGGTGGGCGGGGTGGTGCTCACCATGTACGACGCTCGGACCAATCTGTCGCAGCAGGTGGTGGAGGACGTTCGGTCCTTCTTCGCCGGGAAAGTACGGGTCTTCGAGACGGTGATCCCCCGTAACGTCCGCCTGACCGAAGCGCCCAGCCACGGAAAGCCGATCGCCCTGTATGACCCGGGCTGCCGAGGGGCGGAGGCGTATCGAGAGCTGGCGGAGGAGGTGATGCGCTATGAGCCGGCAGGCGCTCGGCAGAGGGCTGCGGGCGCTGATTCCTGAGGTGGTGAGCGGCGTGGGAGGGGGCCCGGAGGAGGGAGTGCGGGAGATCCGGGTCGCGGAGGTCGAAGCCAACCCCTTCCAGCCGAGGCGGCAGTTTTCCGAGGCATCCCTACAGGAGCTGGCGGAGTCGATCCGCGCCCACGGAGTGCTGGAGCCCATCGTGGTGCGGCCGGCGGGTCGCGAAGGCGATGGGGCCCGCTACCAGATCGTGATTGGGGAGCGGCGGTGGCGGGCCGCCCGGATGGCGGGCCTGGAGGCGGTGCCGGCGGTGGTGCGGGCGGTCGACGACCGCCAGATGTTGCAGATGGCGTTGGTCGAAAACCTCCAGCGCGAGGACTTGAGCCCTCTCGAGGAGGCCGAGGCGTACCGGCGGCTGGTCGAGGAGTTCGGGATGAGCCAGGAGGCGGTCGCCCAGGCGGTGGGGCGGAAGCGGCCGACGGTGGCCAACGCCTTGCGGCTCCTGGAGCTCGAGCCGGAGATCCAGGGGTGGATCGAGGCAGGATCGCTGAGCGCGGGGCACGGCAAAGCGTTGCTTGGGTTGCCGGCGGGGCCCGAGCGCGTGCAGGTCGCAAGGAAGGCTGCGGAGGGCCAGCTCTCCGTGCGCGAAACGGAGGAGCTGGTGCGGCGGATGGTGGAGGGGCGGGAGGAGAAGGGCGGGAGGGAGCAGGCTCGCAAGAGGGACCCGGGAAGTTCCCGGTGGGGGGAGGTGGCGGCGGCGCTGGAGCGCGCGCTGGGCACCCGGGTGGTGATCCGGGAGGGGCGGCGCAAAGGCCGGATCGAGATCGAGTTTTACGGGGAGGAAGAGCTGGTGCGGCTGGTGGAGTTGCTGGGGCAGGTGGAGGCGCGTGCGGAGGCGGGCGAGGGATTGGGAGGATAGCGAGCGTCGACACTGTTCCACGTGGAACGTAGCGAGGCGCTCGACGCCCTGGAGCCTATTCCCGGACATGGCAGCAGTCGGCAGGAGTCTACAGTAGAGCCGTCGAACCTCCCCGGTACGGGGTGGGGGCCAGAGAACCGGAGGTAGACCGGTACAATGGCCCAGCGACGGCCACGCGAACACATAACCATCACGATCGTCCCCCACGACGGGCAGCGGACCCACACCATCCGAGTCAGCCGCCCGGTTTACGACGCGCTCAAGGGTCTCGCCGGCGCTCTCGTCGTTGCCACGCTCCTGTTTGCATCCTCTTTCTTCGACGCCCGCGATATGGCCGGCAAGCTCCGAGCTCACCTGGATCTGCAGCTCCGCCAGTACGCGCGGCTCGAGCGGGCGTACCTCGAGAGCGAGACGCGCTACGAGGGACTGCTCTCCCAGGCGCTCACCATCCAGAAAGACCTGGCAAGCCTCGCTACCTCGACTCGGGAGCTCCGGCAGATGCTCCTCAATGCGGACGCGGTGCCTCCACCGCCTCTTCCGCCCGTCCGGCAGGTGGCGGCTGAAGACGCGCAGGTCGGCCGAGGTGGCCCTGCAGGGCATCGCGAGGTCATTCAGGTCGTCACCGCGACGCTCAAATACGCCGACGACCAGCTGGCAGCGTTCGATGACCACGTCCGCTCCCTGCGCTCCACGACCCTGGAGTACGTTCGCCGGCGCGCTCACACGCCGTCCATCTGGCCAGCCGATGGCTACATCAGCTCCACTTTCGGACCGCGGCGCCATCCTGTGACCGGAGAGCCGGACTACCACTACGCGGTGGACGTGGCGGGCATGACCGGGACACCCGTGCTCGCCGCCGCGGATGGCACCGTCGTCATGGCAGGCCGCAAGGGCGGCTACGGGCTGACCATCATGGTCGACCACGGCTACGGACTGCGCACCCTGTACGGTCACCTGTCGAGAATCCTGGTGAGGGTGGGCCAGAGGGTAGCGAAGGGGCAACAGATCGGCTGCCATGGGTTCGACGGGGTTGAGCACGGGGCCCCATCTCCACTACGAGGTGCACCTCAACGGCCGGCCGGTCAATCCCTTTCACTACCTTCCGTGAGCTGCCCGAAGGAGGCTGGGGTACGTGATTCGATCTCGTCGAGAGGGCGCGGCGGCACCGCCGGACCCCGGAGCGGTTTCCACCATCGTGGGTAAGGGGACCGAGGCTGAAAGGCAACCTCAAGAGCTCGGCTTCCGTCCGGGTGGACGGCAAGCTCGAGGGGTCCGTGGAGACCAGCGCCGACCTCATCGTGGGAGAGGGCGGCCTCTTGATCGCCAACGCCCAGGCCGCTTCCATCCTGGTTGCCGGCGAAATCCAGGGTCAGGTACGGGCAACCGCGCGCCTCGAAATCACCAGCTCCGGGAGGATCCGCGGAGACGTCGAGACTCCCGTCCTGGTGGTCAACGAAGGCGGCCACCTCGACGGCAAGTGCACCATGACCGCCGGCGACAGGTCGGCCGTCGCGTTCGGAGCCACGGCAGCCGCCGCACCGGCGTGGGAGGCTGCAGCCTCGAGCGACCACAAGGAATGACGGAGCCTGGCCCGCCCAAAGGAGGCCGGCCGTGCGCTTTGCCGACCGGGAGAACGCGGGGGACCGCCTGGCGGCACTCCTGGAGGAGTTCCGCGGTACG
Source organism: Limnochordaceae bacterium (assembly GCA_014896295.1). Classification (GTDB taxonomy): domain Bacteria; phylum Bacillota; class Limnochordia; order Limnochordales; family Geochordaceae; genus Carboxydichorda; species Carboxydichorda subterranea. The sequence continues at coordinate 585,969 of JADBKR010000008.1, read as the reverse complement.
GGTGCGCTCGCCCTCGGAATCCCTCGGGGGGGCGTCGTGGTAGCGTCGCGCGTGGCAAAGCGCCTTGGGCTGACCCTCGGCGCCGTGTCGGTCAAGAAGGTCCCTTGTCCCTTCAACCCCGAGCTGGCCGTGGGAGCCGTCGCCGCCGACGGTACGGAGCTCCTCAACGAGGAGGCCGTCCGAGCGCTATCGATCGGCCCCGACGAGCTACGACTCGCCGTGGAAGCAGCCCTCGACGAGGCCAGGCGCCGGGAGGCGGCGTATGGATGCCCGATCGGAGCCGTCTCCGGCCGCCAGGTGTTGATCGTCGACGACGGCCTGGCGACGGGCTACACGGCCATCGCCGCCGTGCGATACGCCACCCGCCACGGGGCGGAGAGCGTCACCGTAGCCGTGCCGGTAGCCGCCAGATCCAGTGCCCGGATGGTGGCCACAGAGTGCCGCAAGGTAGTCGCCGTGACGCTGACGGATGAGCTCGAGTCGGTCGGGCAGTGGTACGACGACTTCCGCCCGGTGGACGACCAACACGTGCTGCAACTGCTGCGGCCGGAGGATCCCCAGGCCGGCCCGGGCGCATGAGTCCCCGGGCGCAGGGCCAGCCTAAGGCCCGGAGGGATGGCCCGGCCATGGGAGAGCCCAAAATCATTGCCTGCGACGACGACATCATGCGGATGCGCGACGCGATCGAGGCAGCGGGCTACCGCGTGGTGCCGCTCCACGAGGCCGATCTCCGGCAGGTTGCGGCCGTGGTACTGAGCGGCATGGACGACAACCTTCTCGGCAGCGAGCGACGTCTGTCGGACGCGCCGGTCATCGAGGCGTCCGGGATGGGCGCGGACGACATCGTGGCGGCTCTGCGAAACCGCGTGGCCGGCTGAGCCCGCCAGCGCGCGTCCGGGGCCACACGGGAGCCGGCCGGTTACCGGGGTAGGGCGCACGGTGGCCCCAACTCAGGGCCGGCCGCACCCTGCCTCGACCAGGCCGTAGCGGCCGCCTGCGCGATGCCCCCCGCAATGACCTGGGCCATCTGCCAGACCACCCCGAGGCGGGTGTTTTGGAGCACCAGGTACTCCATGAAGCCGCCCACGTTGACGACCCCCACGATGTGCGCGTTGCCTACTTCCGGGAGCGTCTTGCGCACCCCGGTCCCAGGGCGCAGAGGGCCCATCCGCAGCGTGAGGCTGCCGACGTTTTCCGCCCGCCCGAGGCAGGCGTCCACCGCCAGCGTGAACGAGGGCGGGCGGGCCGCCAGGCGAACCAGGGTATCGCCGAGGTTGGTGGCGTGGACCGGCTCTTCCAGCGTGCCGTACACCCTCAGCCGCGGAACCAGGCGCGCCAGGTGCGAGCCTACGAGCGGGCCCAGGGAGTCGCCTGTCGACCGGTCGGTGCCGATGCATACCACCGCGGCGTCGTCCCAGGCCTCAGGGGACGCCCCGACGACCTCCAACAGGAGCCGAGCCAGGAGGCCACACGCCTCCGGCTGCTGGTAGCGCACTCTCAGGACGACGTCGGGCTCCCCGTCGTCACGGACGACCGGCCCATTCGGATGCCAGGTGCGTGGTTTCACCGGTCGCTCCCCTTGCCCGGCGGACTATCGGGGGCACGCCCGTGGGAAGCCCTCGAGCAAGGAAGGGAAGGGCCCCAGTCACTGGAACGGTAGGACGGCCCCGCGCTCCGTTGACGTTATATGTAGCGGCGCCCGGACGTATACACCGCTGGGTGAAGCGACTTGCCCAGAGCCAGGGGCCGCCTCCCCGGATCCCTTCTCCCGCCGGGTAGCGCCGCCGTGGCGTGGACCATCTTCAGCGCCATCGTGGGGGCGGGGTATGCCAGCGGCCGGGAACTCGTTGTCTTCTTCCATCCCTGCCATCCCCAGTCCATTCCGGCGGCGATCGTGGCCGGGATGCTGGCCGGCGTGGTCGCAGGCTGGGGCGAACCCGACGCGCGCCCTGCGCCGCCCGGCTCTTCGGGGGCCGGCGAGCTACCGCGCCTCCTCGAACGCGTCACCATCGTCTGGCTGTCCTGGGTCAGCCTGGCTGCCATGCTGGCCGGTCTGGGGCACCTCTTTGACCCGGCAGGACGCCATCGGGTGCTGGCTACGCTGGCAGGAGCAGGGCTGATCTGGGCGGGCGCGGCCTTACCCGCGCAGCAAGGCCTGGCCCGCATCGCCTCCTGGTTGGGCCCGCCCGTGGTCGTCATCATGACGCTGGAAGCGCTCGCCTGGCGGGTGCTGGGGGTCCCTGGCAGCCCCGCCGCCGGGGGCCGCCCGCCCTGGCCCGGCTTGTGTCTGGAATCTCCTCTCGTACGCCGCGGCCAACGCCCTGTTCGCCCGCGGCGCCGTGCTGCCGGTGGCACAGGGACTCGGGCTTCGCCTCCCCGCCCTGCGCGTCGCTTCGGTGCTCGGGGGAGTGATGGTGGGCACCGTAGCCGCCGCGGGTCTCGCCATCATTGCGCGCTCCGGCACCCACGAGGCGGCGATGCCCCTCGCCTCGGCGTCGGCCGCGCTCCACCCGGTCGCCCTGGGCCTTCACCTCGGGGTGCTCTTCGCTGCTATCTACACGACCGGGGTGGCCGCGGCCGTCTCGCTGGGGAGCTCCGGGAGAGGACGGGCGAGCGGGCCCATGGGAGCGGTCACCAGGCAGGCCGGATGGTGGATCCTTTCGGCCGTGCCGGTCGCGCTGGCGGGGTTTGCCGAGACCGTAGCCCGCCTCTATCCTGCCGCCGGGTGGATGGCCCTGACCGTGCTGGCGCTGAGGGCCGGCTTTGCAAGCTGGCTACGCCGCCGCCTATACTAGAGGTACATCGGCCCTCGCCGCTCTTCGAAGGACGTGAAAAGCACACCGTTGGCAGTATCACGCGCAACCGACGCTACGGAGTCGCGGTGCATCTACCTGGACAACGCCTCCACGACCCGGGTCTGGCCGCAGGTCCTGGAGACGATGACGCGGATGCTGCGGGACGACTACGGCAACCCCTCGTCCCGGCATCGCCTCGGCGCGCAGGCCATGGAGGCCGTCGAAGAGGCAAGGGGTCGAAGTGGCCGCCCTGGTAGGGGCGCCGCCCTCCTGCATTTTCTTCACGGGGAGCGCCACCGAGGCCAATAACCTGGCCATCCTGGGCACCGCCTACCAGCATCGCCGGCAGGGACGTCACCTGGTGGCGACCGCCATCGAGCACCCTTCCGTCCTGGAGCCACTCCGGGCGCTGGAGCAGGAGGGCTTCGAAGTCTCCCTGGTCCGGCCCGGGCCGGATGGGGTGGTCTCTCCCGACGACGTGGCGGCGGCTCTCCGTCCGGATACCATCCTGGTCTCGGTCATGACCGTCAACAACGAAGTGGGCTCTGTGCAGCCCGTCGAGGCCATCGTGCGCGCCGTACGGGCCACCGCCCCCACGCGCTCGTGCACTCGGACATCGTCCAGGCTGCCGGGAAGCTCCCCGTGGACGTGCGGGCGCTGGGCCTCGATCTTGCCTCCCTGAGCGCCCACAAGCTCCACGGCCCCAAAGGCATCGGTGCCCTGTACGTGCGCACCGGGGTGCGGTTGCGCCCGATCGTTTGGGGCGGCGGCCAGGAGCGAGGCGTGCGAAGCGGCACGGAGAACGTCCCCGCTATCGCCGGCTTCGGCGTGGCGGCGGCGATCGCCCGCGCCGCCCTGCCGGAGACGGTTGCGCGGCTGCGAGGCCTCATGAGGCGGCTGCGGGAGGGCCTCCGTGAGGCCTACCCGGAAGTGGCGCTGTTGGGGCCTCAGGACGAGGCACGACGCGCGCCCCACATCCTCGCGGCGGCGTTCCCGGGGCTGAGGGCCGAGGTGCTGGCCTCCCACCTCGACCAGCAGGAAGGGGTGGCCGTCTCCATCGGTGCGGCCTGCTCCTCGCACAAGACGCGGACGAGCCACGTACTGGAAGCCATGGAGGTGCCGCCGGCACTGGCGGCGTCCGCCGTTCGCATCAGCCTGGGGCTGATGACGACCGAGGAGGAGGTCGATGCGGCCATTCGCCGCATCGGATCCGCGGCGCGCGACTTGAAAGCCTTCCTCTCTTCGGGGGGGCGGCGCGGTGCCCGGGCCTGAGCTCTCCAGGGTCGTGCTCGTTCGCTACGGTGAGGTAGGGCTCAAGGGGAGCAACCGAGCCTGGTTCGAGCGCACCCTGGCCGGCAACCTCCGGCGAGCGCTGCGGCACGTGGGCCCCTGCCACGTCGAGGACCTTCACGGGCGGCTGCTCGTGCGGCCCGAGGCCGTAGCCACGGACGCTGGGCTCGACGCCATGAGCTCGGCGGCGGCTCGGGTCTTCGGCGTGGTCGGGGCGGTGGCCGCATGGGAGGCGCCTCTCGACATCGAGGCGATCCGGGAAGCGGCCCGGGCGCTCGTCCGGGCCGCGGTTGCCTCCTCGCAGGGGGGCCCGCTTGCCTTCAAGGTCTCGGCACGGCGGTCCAACCGCCGGTTTCCGATGGATTCCATGGAGATCAACCGCGACGTCGGCGCCGACTTGCTGCGGCTGCTCGGGGCGCGGCTCCAGGTGGACGTTCATCGTCCCGCGCTCACCGTGCACGTGGAGGTCCGGGACGAAGCGGCGTACGTCTACGGCAACGAGCAGGCGGGGCCCGGCGGCTTGCCGATCGGGGTCAGCGGGCGAGCGCTCGCTCTCGTTTCCGGCGGGATCGACAGCCCGGTGGCCTCCTGGATGGCCATGAAGAGGGGCCTGTACGTGGACGCGGTCCACTTCCACGCCATGCCCTTCACCTCCGAGCAGGCGCGGCTCAAGGTGCTGCGGCTGGTCTCCATTCTCGCCGGCTGGCAGGGGCGCATGCGGGTCTTCGTGAGCCGCTTCACGGAGGTGCAGAAGGCGATCTACGCCAACTGCCCGGCCGACCTCGGCGTGCTGCTGATGCGGCGGATGATGGTGCGCATTGCCACCCGCCTGGCGGAACGTCACCGCTACGACGCCCTGGTGACCGGGGAAAGCCTCGGCCAGGTGGCGAGCCAGACGGTGCCGAGCATGGCCGTCGTCGAGGCGGTCTCGGGGCGAATCATCCTGCGGCCCTTGCTCGCCTGGGACAAGTCGGAGATCGTGGACGTGGCGCGGCGCATCGGCACGTACGAGACATCCATCGAGCCTTACGAGGATTGCTGCACCCTCTTCGTGGCCCGCCACCCGCAGACGAGACCCCGGCTCGACCGCGTCGAGGAAGCGGAGTCGAAGCTCGACGTGGACGGCCTGGTGGAGCAGGCACTGGAGCAAACCGAAGTGGTGGAGGCGTCGGATGCCTTCGGAGTCCACGGAGGCGGCCTCGCCGGGCGCTGAGGGATCGCTTTCTCAGCAACTGGCAGTCGCGCAGTCCCTCCTCGATGCCGGCAAGGTCGGGGAGGCGCTCCTGCGCCTGACCGCACTCGAAAGCGCCCATGCCCGCTCGGCGCCCCTGTCCAACAAGATGGGAGTCTGCCTGGCCCGGATGGGTCGGCTGGAAGAGGCAGAGGCGCGCTTTCGGGAGGCCGCCGAGCTCGACCCATCCTTTGCGCCGGCCTGGAGCAACCTCGGTAACGTCTACCTGGAGCGAGGGAGGCTGCAGGAGGCGGAGGACGCCTACCGCCACGCCCTGCAGCTCGACCCGTCCTACGCCCAGGCCCACCGCAACCTGGCAGCGGCCCTCAAGCGCATGGGTCGCCTCGACGAAGCGGTGCGTCACCTGAAGGAAGCCGTACGCCTCGAGCAAGAGCTGCCCAGGCAGAGCCGCCCGAGGGAGGCCACGCGGTGGCTCTTGTACGCGGGCCTCGGTGTCGTCATCCTCCTGTACTGGCTGTCCCGCCACGGCCTCAAGACGGTGGCGGGCCTCCTGATCGCCGGCGGGATGCTGCTCGCCTCGGCCGGCGCCCCGGCCCGAGCCGAGGCGGCGGGGTCGGAGCCGGCCGAGACCCGGCGGGTGTGGCGCTTCCCTGAGGGCATCAGCCTCGCAGGCGTGGACGTGGCGAGCCTGACCGTGGAGGAGGCGCGCGCTTCCCTGCAGACGTTCGCCTCCTCTTTGCTCCGGCAACCCGTGGTGCTCCGGGCACCCGGCGCCCGGTGGGAGGTCGTGCCGGCCCAGGTGGGGATCGAGCCGGACGTCGAGCTCATGCTGGGCAAAGCTCTCTCGGCCGCGCTGGAGGGCCGTCGGGCCGTGGTGGGCCTGGAGCTACGGCGGCCGACCACCCGGGAATGGGCAGCGCTCGTCCAGAGCCTCGCGCGGCAGCTCGAGGTCGCCCCTGAACCTCCCCGAGTGTACGTGCGACGGGACGGCGAGGCGGAGATCGTCCCGGGGAGGTCCGGACGCCGGATCGACAGGGAGGGCCTCGAGCGGGCGCTCATCGGAGCGTCGGCGGCGCTGAAGTTGAGGGCGGCGGACGTGCCGCTGCGGGCGGTCCCGCCTGCCCCGAGCGTCGAGGACCTGCAGGCGCTGCGCCGCCCGCGGCTGCTCGCGAGCTACCAGACCCGGTTCGACCCCGCCGCAGAAGAGCGGACGGCCAACATCGCCATTGCCGCGGCCGCCCTGGACGGCATGGTGCTGAAGCCGGGCGCGACGTTTTCTTTCAACGAGGCGGTCGGGCCTCGCATCACCGAGCGAGGCTACCGGACGGCGCCGGTCATCCTGGACGGCCAGCTCGTGCCCGACGTGGGCGGGGGCGTGTGCCAGGTCTCCTCGACCCTGTACAACGCCGCGCTCTTGGCCGGGTTGGAGGCTCGCCGGCGCGCCCCGCACTCCATCCCTGTTTGGTACGTGCCGCTGGCGCGGGACGCGACGGTCGCCTACGGGTTGATCGACCTGCGGCTCGTCAACCCTACCGGCGACTACCTGGCCGTCTCGGCACGCGTGGAAGGTGGCCGGCTGCAGGTGGCCCTCTGGGGGCCGCCGGAGGCGCAGCCGCTGCCCTGGCGCCTGCGCACGCTGGTCGAACGGGCGATCCCGGCGGGCCTGCCTCCTGCGGCCGGCCAGGCCGAGGCCACCGCGCAGCCGAACGCCGCCCGGACCGGCTACGTGGCCACCCTGTGGCGGGAGTTGCCCCTCTACGGCCCTTGGGCGTGGCGCCAGCAGATCAACCGGTCGGTGTACCGGCCGTACCCCGCTGCCGCGGCACCGGCCTCCGAGGAAGGAAAGACCGAGGCGCCGGTGAACATGGACGCGCATGCACCGGTTCCCAACTCCTGAACCAGAGGGTCTGCACGGGAGGCGAACCTTCAATGGCACGGTACGCGTACTTCGAGGGGCGGGTCGTCGACCTGGAGGACGCCCGGATCAGCGTCATGACCCACGCTTTCAACTACGGCACGGCCTGTTTCGAAGGGATCCGGGCGTACTGGAACGAGGAGCGCCGGCAACTCTACCTCTTCCGGGTGCGGGAGCACTACCAGCGGATGCTCAACTCCGCGAAGATCCTGCGCATCCGCTCGCCTCTGACCCTGGATCAGCTCGTCGAGGTGACGCTGGACATCCTCCGGCGTAACGGCGACCGGGAGGACGTGTACGTGCGCCCCCTCTTTTACAAGAGCGAGCGGGCCATCGGGGTACGCCTGCACGGCCTCTCCGACGACTTCACCCTTTTCGCCGTGCCCTTCGGCCCGTACCTGGACGTCGAGAAGCCGATCCGGGCCCGGGTGTCGTCGTGGCGGCACGTCGGTGACAACGTCATCCCGATGCGGGCCAAGATCTCGGGCTCGTACGTCAACGCGGCCCTGGCCAAGTCGGAGGCGGCCGAGGACGGATACGACGAGGCCATTTTCCTGACCGAGGACGGCCACGTGTCGGAGGGCAGCGCCGAAAACCTCTTCCTCGTCCGTAACGGCCGGTTGATCACGACGCCCGTTTACGCCGACATCCTGGAAGGCATTACCCGAGCGACCATCCTGCAGCTCGCCACAGAGCAGCTCCATCTCCCCGTCGAGGAGCGCCCCATCGACCGGACCGAGCTATACGTCGCCGACGAGGTCTTCCTGGTAGGAACGGGCGCCCAGGTCAGCGCCGTCGGCGAGATCGATCACAGGCCGGTGGGTGACGGGGCGATGGGGCCGATCACCCGCCGCATCCAGCGGCTCTATTTCGACGTAGTCAAAGGCAACGTTCCCGAGTACCGGCACTGGCTCACGCCGGTGTACCAGGAGGGGAAGTGACGATGCGGCTCACCGAAGCGCAGTCCAAGGCCATCTTTCGGGACGGGGGCCTTCCCGTGCCCGATGGGCGGGTGGCCTCCTCTCCTGACGAGGTGCGCCAGATCGCCGGCGAGCTCGGGGGCCGCGTGGCAGTCAAGGTGCAGATCCCGATCGGGGGCCGGGGCAAAGCCGGGGGCATCCGGATCGCCGCTACTCCGGACGATGCCGCCAGGGCGGCATCCGAGCTCATCGGCGCACGGATCCGGGGCTATGAGGTCCGTCAGGTGCTGGTGGAGCGGGCGGCGGCGGTCCAGCGCGAGTACTACCTGAGCGTGACCGTCGACCGATCCCGCCAGGCCGCGGTGGCCATCTTCTCCACGGCCGGCGGCATGGACATCGAGGAGGTAGCGGAGAAGACTCCCCACCTGGTCGCCAAGGAGTGGGCCGATCCGCTCCTGGGGCTGCGCGACTTCCAGGTGCGGCGGCTTTTCGAGGAGGGCGGAGCTCCCGCCGAGGTGCGCAAGGAGCTGGCGCGTTTCGCCCGGATCCTTTACGAGCTCTTTCGCCGCCACGACGCCCAACTGGTCGAGATCAACCCGCTGGCCCAGCTGCAGGACGGCACGCTCCTCGCTCTCGACGGCAAGGTGGAGATCGACGATAACGCGCTCTTCCGCCACCCTGACCTGGCCGCCATGCGAGAGGTGGAGGGGGACCATCCGCTCGAGCGGGCGGCGCGTGAACAACACCTGGCCTACGTGAAACTGGACGGTAACGTGGGCATCATCGGCAACGGTGCCGGATTGGTCATGGCCACCCTCGACATGGTGCAGCGGGAGGGGGGACGCCCGGCCAACTTCCTCGACATCGGCGGGGGAGCGCGGGCCGACGTCGTGGAGCGGGCCCTGCGCATCGTGCTGAGCGACCCCGACGTGAAGTCCGTGCTGATCAACGTCTTCGGAGGCATCACCCGGGGGGACGAGGTCGCTCGCGGCATGCTGCAGGCACTGGGCCAGCTGGAGAGGCGCTCCGTCCCGATCGTGGTACGGCTTGCCGGCACCCGGGCGGAGGAGGGGCGAGCGCTCCTCGCACAGGCGGGCCGCGGCATCGAGACCGCGCCCACTTTCCAGCAAGCGGCCCGGCGGGTGGTGGAGCTGGCCGCCGGAGCCTGAGCGCCCGGCAGGCGGATAGCCTTCGAGCTTACGGACGGGGGCGAGTACGACTTGTCCATCCTCGTGGATCGCCACACGCGCGTCGTCGTCCACGGCATCACCGGACGCGAGGGAGAGTTCCACACGCGGCAGATGCTCGCGTACGGCACCAAGGTGGTGGCGGGCGTCACGCCCGGCAAGGGAGGCACCAGGGTCGAGGGGGTGCCCGTCTTCGAGACGGCAGCCCAGGCCCGGAAGGCAACCGGGGCCAACGCCTCGATCATCTTCGTGCCGGCCGCGTTCGCCGCCGACTCCGCCCTCGAGGCCATCGAGGCGGGCATGAACCCCGTGGTGGTCATCACCGAGGGCATTCCCGTGCAGGACATGCTGGCGGTCGTGGCAGCAGCCCGTAGGAAGGGGACGCGCCTCATCGGCCCCAACTGTCCGGGCTTGATCTCGCCGGGCGAGGCGCTCGTGGGCATCCTGCCCGGCGCGATCTTCCGGCCCGGGCCCGTGGGCCTCGTCTCGCGGAGCGGGACCCTGACTTACGAAGTCGTGCACGAGCTGAGCCGGGCCGGGCTGGGCCAATCCACGTGCGTGGGGGTCGGGGGAGACCCCATCATCGGCTCCCGGTTCGTGGACATCCTCCACCTCTTTGAGCAGGATCCGGCCACCCGTGCGGTGGTGCTCATCGGGGAGATCGGAGGGACCGACGAGGAAGAGGCGGCCGCGTTCATCCGGGACCACGGGACCAAGCCCGTCGTCTCGTTCATCTCGGGGCGCACGGCTCCCCCGGGCAAGCGCATGGGCCACGCCGGCGCCATCATCTCGGGCAAGATGGGCACTGCGCAGTCCAAGGTCGAGGCGCTGCGCGATGCAGGCGTGCCGGTGGCCGACTCCATCCAGGAGATCGTCGGCCTCGTGGCGGAGCGCCTGAGCTCCCCGGTGCGCGCCCGCTCCTGAGCCGGAGCCCGGCGCCGGGAGGTGGGCCGAACCTAGCGACCGGGGGCGACCCACCAGACGATGGCGCGCCGGCGCCAGATGAGACGAGTCAGGTGGATCAGGGCCAGGCGGCGCAGCATGCTCCTTCGTCAGCCTCCCGGGCGGCATACTATGCACCGCGGCCCGCGGCGGTGCGGCGAGGCGGGCTGGCAGGAATCGCACGGCGCCGCCGCTAAGTTCCAGGGGGAGGCGAGGTCCCATGCCAGAGGCGTCGCCCGCTGGCCGGCAGCTCACCCGGACCCCCTTGAGCGGGCTCCACGAGCGGCTTGGCGCGCGCATGATCGAGTTCGCCGGATGGTGGATGCCCGTCCAGTACAGCGGGATCGTGGAGGAGCACCGGGCCGTCCGGGAGCGCGCGGGGATCTTCGACCTTTCACACATGGGAGAGCTGGTGGTCGAGGGGCCGGGCGCCGCCGCCGCTCTCGACGCCCTGGTGACCTGCAACCTGGCGACGCTCGAGGTGGGGCAAGCCCGGTACGGGGTGATGTGCCTGCCCGGCGGCGGGATCATCGACGACCTCGTCGTGTACCGCGAGGCGCCCGAGCGCTTCATGCTGGTGGTCAACGCGGCCTGCCACGACAAAGACCTCGCCTGGATCGAGCAGCATCTCGCCGGCACTTCCGTGACGGTCCGGGATCGGACGCAGGAGCTGGCTCTGATCGCCGTGCAGGGGCCGCAGGCGCAGGCCCTCCTCTCTCCCGTGGTAGAAGGCGCCGATCTGGACGCGCTGGGCTTTTACCGGTTCACCGAGGCCACCGTGGCCGGGATCCCCACGACCGTTTCCCGCACCGGCTACACTGGAGAGGACGGCTTCGAGCTCTTCGTCGAGGCCGGCAAGGCCGTCGCCCTGTGGGAGGCGATCATGCAGGTGGCCGGACCCGCCGGCGCGGTGCCCGTGGGCCTCGGGGCCCGGGATACGCTGCGCCTGGAGGCGCGATACGCGCTGTACGGCCAGGATATCGACGAGACCACCACGCCCCTCGAGGCGGGGCTGGGCTGGGTGGTGGACTTCGCGAAGGGCAACTTCGTGGGGCGGCACGCGCTCTTGCAGCAAAAAGAGCGCGGGGTGTTGCGCCGTCTGGTGGGTTTCGTCCTGGAGGACAGGGGCGTGCCGCGGCACGGGTACGCACTGGTGGACCCGCAAGGCGGCGCTCCCATCGGCCAGGTGACCAGCGGCACTCTTTCCCCGGTGCTTCAGCAGGGCATCGGGCTCGGATACGTGCCGGTGGACCGGGCCGCTCCGGGGACGGCCCTGGCGGTCGCGATCCGCGACCGGCTCCACCCGGCGCGGGTCGTCAAAGGGAGCTTCGTACCCATCCGGACCCGAGGTCGCACTCAGAAGAGCGCGCCATGAGCGCCCTGGGGTCGAGCCGAGCGAAAGGGGCTAGCTGCAGTGTATCCGGAGCACCTCAAGTACACCAAGGAGCACGAGTGGGTGGCCGTGGACGGCCGCAAGGCGAAAGTCGGCGTCACGTTCTACGCCCAAAAGGAGCTCGGAGACGTGGTCTTCGTAGAGCTCCCCAAGAAGGGGGCGGCCGTGGAGCAGGGTAAGCGCATGGCCGTCATCGAGTCCGTCAAGGCAGTCTCGGACGTCTACGCCCCGGTCTCCGGCACGGTGGCGGAGGTCAACGAGGCGCTGGCGGACGAGCCGGAGCGGGTCAACAAGGATCCGTACGGCGACGGGTGGATCTGCGTGGTCGAGGTCGCCCGGCCGGAGGAGTTGGGCCAGCTTTTGTCCGCGGCCGATTACAAGGCCCTGATCGGCGCCCAGTAGGGGGGTGGGCCTGTGGACTTCGTCCCGTTGACGGACGCAGAGCGGGAGCAGATGCTGGCCCGCATCGGGGTCAAGAGCATCGAGGAGCTCTTCTCGGACATCCCCCCCAAAGCCCGCCTCGACCGCCCTCTCGACCTCCCGAACGGGATGAGCGAGGCGGAGCTCGCCGCGCACATGCGGTCCCTGGCGGCCAAGAACGCCCACCTCGACCAGTACCCCTCGTTCCTGGGGGGAGGGGCCTACGATCACCTGGTGCCGGCCGCGGTCCGGCACATCCTGGCCCGGTCGGAGTTTTACACCGCGTACACCCCATACCAGGCCGAGGTGAGCCAGGGGGTGCTGCAGACCATTTTCGAGTACCAGACCCTGGTCTGCCGCCTCACGGGCCTGGACGTCGCCAACGCCTCCATGTACGACGGGGCGTCGGCTGCGGCCGAGGCCGCGCTCATGGCGGTCGCCCATACGGGCCGGCGCCGGGTGCTGGTGTCGGCTGCCGTGCACCCCGAGTATCGGCAGGTGATGGCCACCTACCTGGGCAACCAGGACGTGCTGCTCGACACGATCCCCTGGCGCATGGGCGTCACCAACCTGGACGCTCTCCAGCACGCGCTGGCGCAGGACGTGGCCGCCGTCGTGCTCCAAAACCCCAACTTCTTTGGTTCGGTGGAGGAGATGGCCGCGGCGTCGGCGATGGCCCATGGGGTGGGCGCGCTGTTCGTGGCGATCGTCGACCCCATCTCGCTGGGGATCCTGGCGCCGCCTGGAGAGTACGAGGCCGACGTCGCCGTCGGCGAGGGGCAGGGGTTGGGCAACGCCATCAGCTTCGGCGGGCCGTACCTGGGCTTCTTCGCAGCCCGGCGGGAGCTGGTACGGCGGATGCCGGGGAGGATCGTGGGGTTGACGAAGGACGTCGACGGGCGCCGGGGCTTCGTGCTGACCCTGCAGACCCGGGAGCAGCACATCCGGCGAGAGCGGGCGACGTCCAACATCTGCACCAACCAGGCCCTCAACGCTCTGGCGGCTACGGTCTACCTGGCCATGCTGGGGCCGAAGGGCGTTCGGAGGGTCGCCGAGCTCTCCTTGCAAAAGGCCCATTACGCGTTCGACTCCCTGGTGGCCGAGGTGCCGGGCATTCGGCCCATGTGGGACGCGCCGTTCTTCAAGGAGTTCGTCGTGGAGGTGGACGGCGAGGTCGGCGAGCTGCTCACCCGGCTCTGGCAGGATTACAACATCCTCGGGGGACTGCCGCTGGCCGGCTCTTACCAGGGGCTGGACCGCGGCGTCCTGTGGTGCGTGACCGAGGCGCGCACCCGTGAAGAGATCGACCGTCTGGTGCTGGCGCTCAAAGCCATCGCGTGACGGCTTCGAGGACCCAAGAAGGCGGGGGAGCACCCAAGTGGAGGGCGTACGACCGACCGGGCCTGCAGGGGCCACGCCACAGGCCAGGACCCGTCTCGAAACCGAAGATCCACCTCTTCTCTTCGAGCAGGGGGCGCCGGGGCGGCAGGGCTACCAGCTGCCCGCTCTGGACGTGCCGGAACGCCCGCTCACGGACCTCCTGCCGGCCTCGAGCTTGAGGCGCCGGCCCGTGGAGCTGCCGGAGCTGTCGGAGGTCGAGGTGATCCGGCACTTCACCGGGCTTTCCCGGCGCAACCACGCCGTGGACGTCGGCTTTTACCCGCTCGGCTCCTGCACCATGAAGTACAACCCCAAAGTCAACGAAGAAGCGGCGGCCCTCCCGGGCTTCAGCCGCATTCACCCGTACCAGCCCGAGGAGACGGTGCAAGGAGCGCTCGAGCTCATGTGGCGGCTCGAGCGGTACCTGTGCGAGATCGCGGGGCTGTCCCGAGCCACTTTGCAACCGGCAGCGGGCGCCCACGGGGAGCTGACCGGGTTGTTGCTCATCAAGGCGTACCACCGGGACCGGGGCGAGCATGAGCAGCGGCGGGAGATCGTGGTCCCGGATTCGGCGCATGGCACCAACCCGGCGAGCGTTACCATGAGCGGGTACCGGATGGTGCAGGTGCCCTCGGACGCGGGGCGGCGTCGACGTGGCGGCGCTGCGACGGCTCGTGGGACCCCAGACGGCCGGGCTGATGTTGACCAACCCCAATACCCTCGGGTTGTTCGACGAGAACATCCTGGAGATTGCGGAGATCGTGCACCAGGCCGGGGGGCTCCTCTATTACGACGGCGCCAACGCCAACGCCATCCTGGGCATCTCCCGGCCGGGCGACATGGGCTTCGACATCGTGCACTTCAATCTCCACAAGACCTTCTCCACGCCGCACGGCGGGGGCGGGCCGGGGGCGGGGCCCATCGCGGTCCGGGAGTTCCTCGTCCCCTTCTTGCCGGTGCCGCTGGTGGAGTTCGACGGGGAACGCTACTTCCTGGATTACGACGTTCCCAAGAGCATCGGAAGGGTCCGGAGCTTCTACGGCAACTTCGGGGTGCTGGTCAAGGCGTACGCCTACATCCGGGCGCTTGGCCCCGAGGGGCTACGGCGAGTCAGCGAGGCGGCCGTCCTCAACGCCAACTATCTGATGCGGCTGCTCGCCGACGAGTATCACCTGCCCTACGACCGCCACTGCAAGCACGAGTTCGTGGTGTCGGCGGTCCGCCAGAAGGCGAAGGGAGTCCGGGCCGGCGACATCGCCAAGCGCATCCTCGACTTCGGGATGCACGCCCCGACCGTCTACTTCCCGCTCATCGTCGAGGAGGCGCTCATGATCGAGCCCACCGAGACGGAGACCAAGCAGACGCTCGACCGGTTCGCCGCCGTGATGCGCCAGATCGCCAGGGAGGCCGAGGAAGAGCCCGAGATCGTGACGAGCGCGCCCCACCGGACGCCCGTGCGCCGCCTCGACGAGGTGACGGCCGCCCGGGAGCCGAAGCTCTGCTTCCCGGCGAGCTGAGAGAGTCCGCACTGGGGCGAAGCCCATGGAACGCTGGCGACTGCTCGTCGACGGGCCCGGGCGGGCCTCCTGGAACATGGCGGTGGACGAGGCCGTCCTCGAGAGCGTGGAGCATGAGGCGGCGCCTCCAACGGTGCGCTTCTACCGGTGGGCACCTCCGGCGGTCTCCCTGGGGTACTTCCAGGAATGGCAGCGGGCGGTCAACGAGAACGCCTGCAGGCAGGCAGGCGTCGACGTGGTGCGGCGCCCGACCGGAGGCCGGGCGGTCTTCCACCATGTCGAGGTGACGTACGCCGTCATGCTCCCGCCGGGACACCCCGTGGCCGGCCTGGCCGTCATGGACGGCTACCGGCGGATCAGCGAGGCTTTGCGGGAGGGACTGCGGCTGCTCGGCGTCGAGGCAGAGCTCGCCAGGCCGGCCGCACCTGCGGGGCAGGGGCGGGAAGCGCTGGCCGGCGCCTGTTTCGACTCCGCCTCCCGCTACGAGCTCGAGTGGCGCGGGCGCAAGCTCGTGGGGAGCGCACAGGTCCGGCGGGCGAGCGGCGCCGTCCTCCAGCACGGGAGCATCCCGATCCGCCTCGACCCCCGGCTGACGGCCCACCTGCTCGCTCCCGGAGGGCGGGGCGAGGGGTTGCTCGCGCTGTTGCTCGGCCAGCGGGCGGGCGACCTGAGCCAGGCGCTCGGGCGGGAGCCGGGATGGGACGAGGTCGTGCAGGCGCTGGTCGAAGGGCTCGGCGTGGCCCTCCGGGTCGACCTGGAGCAACAAGACCTCACTCCTGGCGAACGAGCCAGGGCCGGCTCCCTCGTGGCCGAGCGCTACGGCAACCCGGAGTGGAACCGCCTGCGGCCTTCCTCTCGCGTGCGGGCGGCAGCCGGAGACGTCTCGTGAGCACCGGAGGACTTGGCTACCTGGGGCCGGAGGGGAGCTTCAGCCACCAGGCAGCCCGGCGGTGGCTGGCAATATCGGGGTGCTCGTTGCCCCTGGTGCCGGCCGGCGACCTCGCTGCCCTGTTCGCGTCGGCCGAGCGGGGAAGGCTGGATCAGATCGTCTGCCCGCTGGAAAACTCCCTCGAGGGTTCGGTGGCCCTGGTGCTGGACCTGTGGCTGCACGAGAGCACGCTCCGACAGGTGGGGGAGGTCGTGCTGCCGGTGCAGCAGTGGCTGCTCGTGCGCCCGGGCGTGCCCATGCGCTCGGTTACCCGTGTGCTCTCTCATCCCCACGCCCTGGCCCAATGCCGCCGCACGATCACCTCCGTGCTTGCCGGCGTCCCCCAGGTGCCGGCTTCGAGCACCGCCGAGGCGGCGCGGCTCGTCGCGCAGGCGGCCCAGGAACGGTGGGCGGCGGTCGGAAGCCTGGAGGCGGCCCGCCGGTGGGGCCTCGAACCGATCCTGGGCCCCATGGAGGACGGCGGCGCCAACGTCACCCGGTTCGGTATCCTGGGCTGGCAGAGCCCCGCGCGGACCGGCCGGGATCGGACGACCCTGGTCGTGGGAAGCCTGGAAGACCGGCCGGGGCTGTTGCGCGACATCCTGGACGTGCTGGCCCGCCGCGGCCTCAACCTGACCCGCATCGAATCGCGCCCTTCCCGAGAAGGGCTGGGGCGCTACCTCTTCCTCATGGACATGGAAGGCCACGCCACCGACCCCGGCGTGGCGGAAGCCCTGGCCTCGGTCCGGCGGCTCACGGGCTACCTCCGGCTGCTGGGGAGCTACCCGTGCGACCCGGCGTGGGGAGGTCCGGCGAGCCCGTAGCGGGTGCCGCGTCAGCGGCCGCCGGCGCCGCTGGCGAGCTGGCGCAGCAGCCCCCACGTGCTCGCCTGCGGGTCGTACGCCAGGTCGAACACAGACCCGTCTTCGGTCCTCACCCTGAAGTACGTGCGAGCGCCCGTCTCGGTTGCAGCCCCGAAGGGTACCTGCCTCCCCTTCAGCGCTCCCCTGGCCCTGGAGGGGTGGTCCTGCCAGCGGCGCAGCACCGCACTCACCGTGAACGTCCGGCCCTGCCACCGGAACGAGCGCGGTGCCGGGGGCTGGCCGGCGACCTCGGGCTGCTGGGACTCCATCATCTCGATCTGCTGCATCTGCGCATCCCTTCCCACGATCCCGCCGCCCCGTGCTCCCGGCTATTGACGAGGCACCGGGGTGCTCCTATGCTCTCCGATCGGGATTCCCGTGCACGCAAAGGAGTGGGCGGCTGCCCGCCATGGCCACGCGGCAACCAGGCATCCAGGACCGGCTCCCATTGTACTACACGTACCCTGTCGACCATCTGGGCCTCGGCGCTTCCCTGGCCAATCTGTCGCTCTTCGTTCGGACGGACCGCGAATCCAACCTCCTCGGGCTATGGGCCAGCGAAGACCAGTGGTACGCCGGGCGCGTGCGGATCCTCGCCTCCGCGGGCGGCCGGCCGTTGCGGGCGAAGGAGACGACTCTGCTCCCCCACGCGCAGGTGACGTGGCTGGAGGGTCGTCCGTCACCCTGCGCAAAGAGGTCTGGCTGCCCTACGGCACGGAGCAGGACCGGGTCGTCATCTGGTTCCTCGACCTGGCCAACCCGGGGTCGGAGCCCGTTGACGTTCAGCTGCGCGTCGACTCGGTCTGGCCCCCCATCATCGAGGACGAAGGGCTGCGCCGGGCAGAGCCCCAGCAGCAAGAGAAGCGGGTGCACTGCCGGTTCGACGACGGGATCGTGGTCGTGCAGACCATCGACCCGGCCTCCCGGCGATGGGACGAAGTGCGCGTCCTGGGCATGCTCGGCCCGCATGCGGCCATACCGGCCGGCTACACCTTTGCCCAGCCCGGCACGACGCGGCTCACCTACCAGGTGCCTCTTGCGCCGGCCACCAACCGGCGGCTCACGCTCGGGCTGCTGACCACGCCGCAGGGGGAAGCCGAGGCGCGGCGGATGTGGCACACCCTGCCGGATCCCTCTGAGCTGTACGAGCGGACGCTGGACGCTTTCGAGGAGCGGTTGAGCCGTGTACGCGTGCTCACACCGTCGCCGGTCATCAACCGGGGCGTGGACTGGGCCAAGGTCAATATCCTGCGCACCCAAACACGCTACCCGGCCGGATGCGCCTTCACCAACGATCCTCCGCAGGACATCCTGGTGATCCGGGACGCCGCCTGGTTCATCTTCGGCAACGACTTCTTCACCCCGGAGTTTTCCCGGGAAATGATCGACCTCATCGTGCGGGAGGGCGTGGAGCCGCACGGCAAGTTCACGGAGTTCATCCGGGTGGCGGAGGACCCTCCGTCTCGAGACGACTACGGCCTCAACATCAACGACGACACCCCGCTCTTCTTGCTGGCGCTGCACCACCACGCGGCCGTCACCCGGGACGAGGCGTTCGTCCGCCGGGTCTACCCGGTCGTGCGGCGAGCGGCGCAGTACATCCTCAGCCAGACCGTCGACGACCTGGTGGTGTGCACGGCCCGCTCCACCAACGTGCATGGCATCGCCAGCTGGCGTAACATCATCCCGTCGTACAACCTGAGCGGCGCGGTCACCGAGCTCAACGCCGAGTGCTACGCCGCGCTGCAGGTCGCAGCAGAGATGGCGGAGCGGCTGGGCCATGCGGCGGACGCCGCCCGCTGGCGGGACGGGGCGGCCAGGATCCGGGCGGCCATGAACGAGCGTCTGGTCTCTCGGGCGACCGGGCTTTACCTGCTCGCGCTCACTCAACAGGGGGAGCCCCTGGAATCCCTGAGTGCCGACATGGTGTTTCCGGTTCTCTTCGGTGCAGCGTCCGGCGAGGTGCGCCGGAAAGTGGTCGAGCGGCTGCTGCAGCCGGCTTTCTGGACCTCCTACGGAGCCCGGACCGTGCCGGACGATCAGGTCGAGTACGACCCGGACGCGGGCTACCAGCTTCTCGGAGGGGTATGGCCCAACCTCACCGCCTGGATCGCCTACGCCGTCCGGCACGACGTGCCGGGCCGGGTGGCCCAGGCCCTCGAGCTCGTTTACCGCATCTCGGAGGCGGACGTGCCGGCCGCGCTGGGCCACGTGGTGCCGGGCCAGTTCCCCGAACGGCTCCACGGCGAGACCGGGGTGAGCCGGGGCATGGTCTTGAGCCCCTGGATGCCGCCCACTTACCTCTGGCTGACCGTGTCCGGGTTGCTGGGGGTGCAGCCGTCGCTCAGCGGGCTCGCCGTGGAACCGGCTGCCTCCCCCGGGTGGAGCTGGATGGCGGCGCGAGATCTTTCCTTCGCGAGCGGCAGCGGGTCGATCGTCTGGTGGAAGGGCACGGTCGCATACCAGCCTGCCCGCGGAGAGCTCCGACAGGGTCCAGGTCTATCCCCGGGAGGCGGCCGACGTCGTCGTCCGGCCAGAACAGGGCACAGGCCTGCCTCCGGACCTTGCCCCCGGCGCCCGGGGCGGGCGGGTCGTCCGTAGCCCCGAAGGCCGCGTGATGTGGGTTGCGTTCGAGCAAGAGCAGCGCATCGTCCTCTTCGTCCTGCGGGAGGGTGTGAGCTCCCAGGCGGGGGAAGTGGAAAGCGCCGGGGCGCCCGCGGGCGTGGCCGTTGGCCTCGCGGGAAGCGAGGCGCCCGCCGGCGCCCCCGTCTGGGCGGGAGCACTGCTGCCCGGCGAGGGATGGCGGCTGGTGATCGACCGGACGACTCGCCGGGTGGTGGAGGAGGAGCGGGCGGCTCCGGCGGTGCCGGTCGAGGTGCCCCGCTCGGCCGCGTGAGCGCGGACCTGCCCCTGGTGCGCGTCGGCGAGGTCGACGCATGGGGCTACCCGGTGGACCTCGTGGCCACCCTGGACGGAGGCCAGACCTTCCGCTGGTGGGTCGAGTCGGCGGACGCGCTGGAGGGATTCGCGGGGCCCTGGCACGTCCGGCTCGTCCGCGACCCGGCATTACCCCCGGGCACCGTCGCCGGCGAGCCGCCGGAGGCGGCAGGGGCAGTGCGGGACCTGCTCGACCTCGGGCGGAACTACGCGGCGCTCGACGCCGACCTGGTCCGCCGCGATCCCGACCTGGCCGACGTGGTGGAAACGACGCGAGGGCTGCGTATCTCCCGCGTGTCGCCCTGGGAGGCCCTGCTCTCGTTCTTGCTCTCTTCTCACACCCACATCGCCAGGATCAAGCGGATGGTCCAGGCCGTCTGCCAGCAAGGGGAGCCGGGTCCCGACGGGATGCCCCGTCCGGAGCAACTGGCGGCGCTCGGGGAGCAGCACCTGCGGTCCCTCGGCCTCGGCTACCGGGCCGCCTACCTTGCGGCCACCGCTGCCCGGCTGGCCGAGCAACCCGCTTGGCTGGAACGGGGGCACGCCATGAAGACCCCGGAGCTGGTGGAGCACCTCATGCAGCTACCGGGGGTCGGGCCCAAGGTGGCCGAGTGTGTGGCGCTCTTCGGATACGGCCGGTGGGACGCCTTTCCCGTCGACCGCTGGGTGCGGCGGGCACTGGAGAGGAGGTTTTTCGGGGGTCGGCCGGCCGCGCCGCCCCGCCTGCGCACCTTCGCCCGCGAGCGCTGGGGCCCGCTGGCCGGGCTCGCACAGGCGCACCTGTTTGCCGCCGCCCGCCAGGGGGCCCGCGCTCGGTGATCGACCCTGCGGCCCTGCAGCTGCACAACGCCGCCGGTCTACCGCGGGGCCGTCACGGAGAAGGAACCGGCGCCGGAGCGGTCTGCCCGGGCGCGGCTGCGGGCGGTCGGCCCGAAGGCGCTCCGTTGCCGCTGCCGGAGCCCTGGCCGTCCTGCGGCTTTTTCGCCAGCGACTCGTAGCGCGGCTCGTAGACCTCGATGGACGCCTTCTGCGTGAGCTCGCCCAGGATCTCCTCGGGGGTGCGGGCCTTTTGCTCGAGCAGGCGTTCCCGGATCTGATCCTTCACCTGTTCGAACTGCGCGGGCTTGGCCTCCCGCCGGTCCGTCACCTGCAGCACGTGGAACCCGTAAGGGGTCTGGGCGATGGCGTACTCGCCCTTCTTCAGCTTGAACGCGACGGTCTCGAAGGGTTCGACGGTCACGCCCCGGCTGATGAACCCCAGGTCCCCGCCCTCGGCCGCGCTGGCCTGGTCGAGCGAGTGCTCCCTGGCCAGCTGGTCGAAGGCGGCCCCGGACTTGAGTTGCTTGAGCAGGTCATCGGCCTCCTTGCGCGTCCCCACCAGGATGTGGCGGACCCGCACCTGCTCGGGCTGGCCCAGGCTCTCCTTGTTGGCGTCGAAGTACTGGCGCACCTCGGCGTCGCTCACGCTCACACCCAACCGCCCCAGCGCGCGCACGCCGAGGTTGAGCTCCACCTCCTGGCGAAGCTCCTCCTCGGTCACGCCGTAGCGCTTGAGCGCGTCCTCATAGGCCTGTGCAGAAGGGAACTGATCCCGGATCCGCCCCATCTCCGCGTCGATCTCGGCCTTCCCCACCTGGACGCCCCGGCGGGACATCTCCTGCAGGACCAGACGCCGCCCGATCATCTGCTGGAGGATGCTACTGCCCGCCTGGCGCTCCAGCTCGGAGGTCAACTGCTCCCTGGTGATGGGGTCGCCGTTGACCCGGGCCACGACGTCCTTGCCGGGCGCGGCCAGGGTCGCATAGGTGAAGTACCCGGCGGCGAACAGCCCCAGGGCGATGGCCAACCCGACGAGGCCTGCGAGCCACGGGACTCGCCGCTCGCGGGTATGCGACAAACTCACCGAAATCCACCCTCTTTTCGTTTCCATCCTCAGCGCCCGATTCCGGACGCAGCGAACCTTCCCCTTCCGGAAATGGAGGGCAGCCGGGCCATTTTCGAACGGGAGGTCCAGGGCCAGGCTTGCGAGCCAGCTCCATGGCCCGGCTGGCCGGGAAGCCCCGCCGGGTGTATAAAGAGAGCAGCCATGCCGATGAAGCTCTACCTCGGCGACATCGTCCAGACCCGCAAACCCCACCCGTGCGGCTCGGACCGGTGGGAAGTCATCCGGACGGGGATGGACATTCGCATCCGCTGCCTGGGGTGCGGGCACATCGTGCTGCTGCCGCGCCGGCGTTTCGAGCGCGCCGTCAAGCGCCTGTTGCACCGGGCGATCGAGGAGCCTCCTCCGGCCGGCTCGGCCGGGGGCTGAAGCGCCGGAGCACGCGCACGAGGGGTACACCCAGCGCCCCTACCACCAGCGCCTCGCTCAGGGTGATGCCGAGCGCCGTGCTCCAGTACGGCAGCCCGAAGATGACGCTGAGATAGAGGCTGATGAGCACCCCGTTGGCCGCCACCGGCCAGAGGTAGGCCCGCCACGAGCGGCGGTCCAGCCACGTTGCGCAGGCCGCCAGCAGGCTGACGAGGCTTCCCCCCCACACGTCCCACGGGCCCAGACCGCCCAGCACGTTGGCCAGCCACACTCCCACGAACAGGCCGGGGATCGCCTCCGGGTACAAGATGGGGAGCACCGACAACGCCTCTGCTGCTCTGAACTGCACGAGCACCGGCCCCAACGGCACGCCGAAGCTCAGCGGGCCGAGGGCTGCGGCTGCCGCGACGTAAGCCGCGGCGATGGCCCCCGCTCGAGCGAGACGGCCCGTGGAGACCGGGCCTGCGCGTAGAGGTGGCCGGGAAGGTGGTGGCATGGCTGGCCTTAGCATGCCACGCCCGTCACCGTCATGCAATGCGGCGGACGCCGGGCAGGGTCCCGGGGACTGGCAACAGAACCGAAAAAGATGCATTATCAAGAAGGCAGACATGGTGGGAGAAAGTACGGGGTAACCGCTTCCAGACTGGGCAGGGGAGAATGGGTAACCGCTTTCACGACGGCCTGCGGCTCACCCGGGCTGCAGGCAGCAGGGGGTTGGAAGAAGGCATGGCCGACTCGATGGCGCCTCGATCGCCTGCGGCGACGGCGGATCCCGACCTTGCACTCTTGGAGCCCGAGAAGCTCGTGGAGGCGTACCGCCTGATGGTGCTGGCCAGGGCACTCGACGAGCGGATGTGGATCCTGCAGCGCCAGGGCAAGGTCCCGTTCGTGATCACGGGCCAGGGCCAGGAGGCCGCCCAGGTCGGGGCAGCCCTCGCGCTTCGCGCGGGGCACGACATCGTGCTGCCCTACTACCGCGACATCGCCCTGGTACTCGCCCTCGGCATGAGCCCGCGAGAGCTGATGCTCAGCGCGTTCGCACGGGCGGCGGACCCCAACAGCGGCGGCCGGCAGATGCCCAACCACTTCAGTTCCCGAAAGCTTCGGATCCTGACGGGCTCGAGCCCGGTGGGCACCCAGATCCCGCACGCGGCCGGGGCCGCCCTCGCCAGCCGGCTGCGAGGAGAGGACAGCGTCGTGCTGGTGTCGTTCGGCGAGGGGGCGTCGAGCGAGGGCGACTTCCATGAAGGGGTCAACTTCGCGGCCATCCACCGGTTGCCGGTCGTCTTCTTCTGCGAGAACAACGGGTGGGCCATATCGGTGCCGTCGCGCCGCCAGATGAGCGTCGAGGGCGTCGCGCGCCGGGCCGCCGGCTACGGCATCGCCGGCGTCGCCGTGGACGGGCAGGACCTGCTGGCGGTCTACCGGGCCGTGGCCGAAGCCGCGGAGCGAGGGCGCCGCGGCGAAGGGCCCACCATCGTCGAGGCGCTCACCTACCGGTTCGTGCCCCACTCGAGCGACGACGACGACCGCATCTACCGGAGCGCCGACGAGATGGCCGAGATGCGCCGGCGCGATCCCATCCCGGCCTTTCGCGAGCGCCTCGAAGCGGCCGGACTGTGGGACGGGGCGAGAGAAGAGCGCCTGCGCCAGGAGGTGGCGGCCACGGTCGACGATGCGGCCGACCACGCCGAGCGCTCTCCCCAGCCGGATCCGGCCACCGTGATGCGACACGTCTTCGCCTCCTCGGGAAAGGACGGTCAGCCATGGCGGTCAAGCGCATGATCGACGCCATCCGCGAAGCCCTGGACGAAGAGATGGCCCGGGACGAGAGCGTCATCGTCATGGGCGAGGACGTGGGGGTCAAGGGCGGCGTCTTCGTCGCCACCAAAGGCCTGATCGACCGGTACGGCCCCGAGCGGGTCATCGATACCCCGCTGGCGGAGTCGGGCATCGTGGGGGTGGCCATCGGTGCCGCCATGAACGGGCTGCGCCCCGTGGCGGAGATCCAGTTCGCCGACTTCATCTACCCGGCCATGGATCAGATCATCAGCGAGGCGGCCCGCATCCGGTACCGTTCCAACGGGGAGTGGCAGTGCCCGCTGGTGGTGCGGGCGCCGTACGGCGCGGGCGTACGCGGGGGGCTGTACCACT
Source organism: Limnochordaceae bacterium (assembly GCA_014896295.1). Taxonomy (GTDB): domain Bacteria; phylum Bacillota; class Limnochordia; order Limnochordales; family Geochordaceae; genus Carboxydichorda; species Carboxydichorda subterranea. The sequence goes on along the minus strand of JADBKR010000008.1, from coordinate 561,825 downwards.
CGCAGTCGGTGGAGAGCTTCTTCGCCCACGTGCCGGGCCTCAAAGTGGTCATCCCCTCCAACCCGGCGGACGCCAAGGGGCTGTTGAAGGCGGCCATCCGGGACGACGACCCGGTCATCTTCCTCGAACCCAAACGCGGCTACCGGGCCATCCAGGGCGAGGTGCCCGAAGGCGACCACGTGGTGCCGATCGGGCCGGCCCGTATCGCCAGGGAAGGAGAACACCTCACCGCCATCGCGTACGGTATGATGCTCCACCTGACCATGCAGGCCGCCGAACGGCTGGAGCGCGAAGGGGTGTCCGTGGAGGTCGTGGATCTCCGGACGCTCGCGCCCCTCGACCGGGCCACGATCGTGGAGTCGGTGAAGAAGACCGGACGGGCGCTGGTCGTCTACGAAGACAACCGCACCCTGGGGATGGGAGCCGAGGTCGCGGCGATCCTGGCGGAGGAGGCCCTCTTCCATCTCGACGCGCCGGTGCGGAGGGTCGCCATGCCGGACGTGCCGGCCACGCCGTACGCCGCGGTGCTGGAGGACGCCGTCCTGCCCAACGTGGATACGATCGCGCAGGCGATGCGAGAACTGGCGAGAGTTTGACGCGCCGCGAGGGGGCATGCGGGTCTTGGCAATGGAGGTCGTGATGCCGCAGCTGGGAGAGAGCGTCACCGAGGGCCAGATCGTGCGATGGCTCAAGGCGCCGGGGGAGAAGGTGGGCCGCTTCGAGCCCCTGGTGGAGGTGCTCACGGACAAGGTCACCGTGGAGGTGCCGTCTCCCGCGGAGGGCACCCTGTTGGAGGTCAAGGCGGCCGAAGGGAGCACCGTTGCGGTCGGCACGGTCATCGCGGTGCTCGACACCGAGCAGGGCGCGGCGGTCTCTCCCGACGGGAGCGGCAGAGGCGAGTACTCCCCGGCCGTGCGCCGGCTGGCGAAAGAGTACGGCATCGATCTCGCTCAGGTGAAGGGCACCGGCGAGGCCGGCCGGGTGACGCGGGAAGACGTCCTTCGCGTGGCCCGGGAGAGGCAGGCGCAAGGCGAGGCCGGGCGCCGGGCCCCGGCGACCGTTCCCGGCGCGCCGGCGGTGGTGACGGCTGCTCCTTCGGACGTCGAGAAACCGGCGGCGGGCCGGCCGGTCCTGCCCGGCACCGTGGCGCCGGCTCCTGCGCCGGCCGCCAGGAGCGGTGCTGCGGCTGCCATCCGGGAGGTCATCGCCCGGCGGATGACCGAGAGCTGGACCTCCATCCCTCACGCCTGGACCGTGGTGGAGGCCGACGTGACGTCCCTCGTGGCCCTGAGGGAGCAGGTGCGCCAGGCTTTCGTGGAGCGGGAAGGCTTCGAGCTCACCTTCCTCCCCTTCGCCATCAAGGCCGTGGTCGAGGCCCTGCAGGAATGGCCTGACCTCAATGCCTCCTGGCAGGACGGCAAGGTGGTCCGCCACCGCCAGATCCACGTGGGGGTCGCGGTGGGCCTGGAGGAGGCCCTCCTCGTACCGGTGCTGCGTGAGGCGGACCGGCTCAGCCTCACGGGCATCGCTCGGGCCCTGCACGACCTGGTGCGGCGTGCCCGGGAAGGGCGGCTTTCGGCCGACGAGACGTCCGGGGGCACGTTCACGGTCAACAACACGGGGGCGCTGGGGTCGATCCTGTCGGCTCCCATCATCAACCCGCCGCAGGCGGCGATCCTGACCACGGAGGCCGTCACCAAGCGGCTGGTGGTGCTCAAGGACGATCAGATCGCCATCCGGTCGGTGATGAACCTCTGCCTCTCCTTCGATCACCGGGTGGCCGACGGGGTGCACGCGCTCCGCTTCCTCAACGCCGTCAAGCGGCGGCTGGAGGCGTTGGGCCCCGGGACACCGCTGGCGTGATATAATGGCCGCGCTACCCCCCTGCCCCCGGGCCTGTGAAGGTTCCCGGGGTGCCGGTCGTCCACAGGGAGGAGGTGGGTGCCAGTGGTGCGCCCGTACGAGGCTGTGGTGGTGCTGAGCCCCCAGCTCGACAGCGACGAGGCCATCGAGGCCGCGGTCGGCCGCCTGCAGAAGATCATCACCGACGGCGGCGGCTCGGTCGTCAACGTCGAGCGGTGGGGGAGGCGTCGCCTGGCCTATCCCATCAAGCGCCAGAACGAGGGCTATTACGTCCTGCTCCATTTCGACGCCGAGCCCTCCGTTTCGCGGGAGCTTGAGCGGGTCCTGCGCATCACCGACGCAGTCTTGCGGCACCTGGTCGTCAGGCGCCAGACGCAGACCCAGACTGCACCAGTCGGTGAGGGGTGAGGGCTTCCCATGGTCAACCGCATCGTGCTCGTGGGACGGGCCGTCAAGGACGCGGAGTTGCGGTACACCGGAGCAGGAGCGGCGGTGACCCGCTTCCGCATCGCGGTGGATCGCCCGTTCACCAACCAGCAGGGCCAGCGGGAGACGGATTTCATCGACGTCGTCTGCTGGCGCAAGCTGGCCGAGACGGTTGGCGCCTACGTGCGCAAGGGCCGCCTCGTGGGGGTCGACGGCCGGCTCCAGATCCGCAGCTACGACGACCAAAACGGTATACGCCGGATCGCCGCGGAAGTGGTGGCTGACCGGGTGGCTTTCCTGGAGCCCCGTCCCAAGGGCACGGACGAGGGCGGGCCCGCCCCGGAGGCCGGCGACGAGTTCGCCAGCGAGGGAGCCGAGGACCTGCCTGCTGCCGACGAGACTCCCTTTTGAGCCCTCCGCAAAGGGGGCCCGGATCGGCACATGAAAGGCTCGGGATGTACGCGTGCCCAAAGAGCGTTCCAAGCGCCGCCGCAAGGTGTGCGCCTTCTGCGTGGACAAGATCCAGTGGGTCGACTACAAGGACGTCAACCGGCTGCGCAAGTACATGACGGAGCGAGCCAAGATCCTCCCCCGGAGGATCTCGGGTAACTGCGCCCGCCACCAGCGCCAGCTGACGGTGGCCATGAAGCGCGCCCGGCACCTGGCGCTGCTCCCGTTCGTGGCCGACTGAGGCGGCTTGCCGCCGAGCGGCGGGCCGAGGTGCAAGAGGGGCGGGCGCATGCCCGCCCTCGTGGGTCCGGCGACGGCCGGGCTCCACGGCACGGGGGTGGCCGGATCGAGCATGCAAGAGAGCGCGGCGGCCGGCAAGCCGCCGGAGACCGACCTGGCCCGTAACCTGCGTGCCATCGAGCACGTCAAGGCTGAACTGGCCGCGGCGCTGGCCGGCGTCTACCGGGCGGTACTGAGGGCGAGCGACGAGGGCATCGCCGACGCGCTGGCGACCCTGGTGGTCACGGCTTACCTGCTGGGCCGCCGGCTCGGCATCAGCCCTACCCGCCTCGACATGAAAGCGGAGAGCCGGCTGCGCGCCATGACCGAGCAAGGGCACGAGCTCGAGCAGTGGTACGGCGACTTCAGCGCACTATATCGCCATTTCCAGGGTGGAGGTCGGCCATAGGCGTTCGGACCCCGGTTTCCCGCGAAGGCGAGGCGCGCCATCGCGTCCGGCGACTCACCGAAGGTGGCGTGCTGGCGGCCGTCACCGTGGTACTGGCGTGGCTATCGCTGTACGTGCCCTTCCTGGCGATGGTCTTGCCGGCGCCCATCACCTTGCTCATCTTCCGGTACGGGCCCGGCACCGGCGTCATGGCGTGGGTCGTCACCGCCCTGTTGAGCGGCGTGCTGGGCGGGGGCATCGGCTCCGTCCTGATGCTGGTGCCGGCAGGCCTCTTGTCGCTCGGGCTCGGCGTCTCCTTGCATCGCAAGTGGTCGCCTCGTACCACGCTCTGGGTGGCGACGGGCGCCGGGATCGTGGCCACGCTGGCCAGCCTGGGCATCTCCCTGGGGATCAGCGGGGTCAACCCCATCGAGACGTTCCTGAAAATCTACGAGGAGAGCTTCACCAAGGCGGCCGGCTGGTACCGCGGGATGGGCATCCCCGAGGAGCAGGTGAAGCTCCTGGAGGAAGCCCAGAAGGGGATCCTCACCCTGGTACGCCTGCTTTTTCCGGCAGGGATCCTGTGGGCGTCGCTCGTAAGCGCGTTCGTCAACCACTGGGCGGTGCGCCAGGTGCTCGGCCGGATGGGCGAGAAGCTCGAGTGGTTCGCGCCGTTCGCCCGGTGGCGCTCCTCCATGGCAGGGCCCATCGCGCTGGGGGCTGGCAGCCTCTTGCCGCTGATGGGCTTGCGCCAGGGCGCGTGGGAGATGGTGAGCGCAAACTTGCTCGTAGTCGGCGGCCTCATCTGCCTCGTGCAGGGGCTCTCCTTGCTCTGGTTCTGGCTCGAACGCCTGCAGGTGAGCAAGGGCGTGCGGCTGCTGTTGGTCTTCTTGCTGATGTTCTGGACGCCGGCCCTTGCGGTGGGCGGCGCCGGTGGGTTCGCCGCCGTCTCCCTGGGCCAGATCGGCCTCGGCGTGGCGGGCTTTTTCGATCCGTGGTTCAACTTCCGCCGACTGTAGCCTCACAGCGGCTGCCGGCAACGAGCCTGGGCGCCGGGGGCGAACCTGGCGGGGCAGCCGGAGAAGGGTGTGGTTTGCACGTGAAGGTCATCCTTACGCAGGACGTCAAAGGAGTCGGCCGGGCGGGCGAAGTGGTGACCGTGGCCGACGGGTACGGGCGCAACTACCTCCTGCCGCGCAAGCTCGCCATCCAGGCGACCGGCGGCAGCGTGAAGGCCGTGGAGCACCAGCAGGCGCTGGTGAGGCGGCGCATCGAGCGGGAGCAGCAGGAAGCCTCGGCGCTTGCCCAGCGGCTGGAAGGGCAGAGCGTGACGATCCGGGCCCGGGCGGGCGAAGGCGGCCGGCTGTTCGGTTCCGTGACGGCGGGCGACGTGGCGGAGGCGCTGCGGGCCCAGTTCGGGGCAGAGGTGGACCGGCGGCGCATCGAACTCGAGGCGCCCGTCAAGCAGCTGGGCAGCTTTCCCGTGACGCTGCGGCTCGCTGCCGGGATCACGGCCAGCGTGAACCTGGTCGTCGAGGCCGAGCAGGCGGAGGGCGCCCCGGCGCAGGGAAGCGAGGGCTGATGGCCCGGACGGGGGCAGCACCGGAGCTGGCACGGGAGGTGCGGGCTCTGTGGGATCTCGCCCGCCGGCTGTACGGCGCGGAGCGCCTGGTCCTCCACGCGGCCAAGGTGGGTGCCCTCGATCTGATGCGCTCGCCGGACCCTCACAAGCAGCTCACGGCCCTCGTGCGGATCCTCCACGAAGAGCCGACCTCGGTGGTCTCCGGCGAGGAAGAAGCCCGGGCCCTCGTCGAGCAGATCGAGGAACGGATGGCCGAGCAGCTGGCCAAAAAACGTGTCCAGGAAAGGCTCGAGCGGCGCATCACCGAACGGATCCAGCGCCAGCACGCCAAGTATCTCCAGGAACTGCGCAACCAGGTGCTCAAAGAGGAGGCAGGCCCCGACAACGCGGCCACGCTGCGCAAGTACGCCGAGCTCGAACGCCTCGAGCACCGCCGGGTGGGGTTCGGGCCGCTCGGACAGGCCTTGCGGCCGAGCCGGCTGGAAGAGGTCGTGGGCCAACAGCGCGCCGTGCGGGCCCTGATGGCGAAGCTCGCGACGCCCATGCCCCAGCACGTTCTGCTGTATGGCCCTCCGGGGGTGGGCAAGACCACCGTTGCCCGGTTGGTGCTGGAGGCCGCCAGGGCGATGCCCCATACGCCGTTCGCAAAGGACGCCCCGTTCGTCGAGGTGGACGGCGCCACCCTGCGGTGGGATCCGAGAGAGGCGACCAACCCCCTGCTCGGAAGCGTCCACGACCCCATCTACCAGGGTGCCCGGCGGGAGCTGGCCGAGTTGGGGATCCCGGAGCCCAAGATCGGGCTGGTCACCGAGGCGCACGGCGGCGTCCTGTTCATCGACGAAGTGGGCGAACTCGACCCGCTGCTGCAGAGCAAGCTGTTGAAGGTACTCGAGGATCGCCGGGTCCGCTTCGACTCGGCCTACTACGACCCCGCCGACCCTCGGGTGCCCAAGTACATTCGAAAGCTCTTCGAGGAGGGCGCGCCCGCCGCGTTCGTCCTCGTGGGGGCCACGACGCGTAGCCCCGAGGAGATCAATCCGGCGCTGCGGAGCCGGTGTGCCGAAGTCTTCTTCCAGCCCCTGTCCCCGTCCGATATCCGCACCATCGTCGAGCAGGCGGCGGCCCGGGCCGGGATTCCCATCGAGCCCGGCGTGGGCGCGCTCATCGCCCAGCATGCACCCGACGGCCGCAGAGCCGTGTCCATCCTCGCGGACGCCTACGGTTATGCGGCACAAGAAGGCAAGGCCGATGGCGCCGAGCTCGCGGTCCGCCGGGAACACGTCGAGGAGGCGCTTCGCTCGGCTCGCTTGATGTCGGGAGCCCGGGTCCGGGCGTCGAGCGAGCCCAGGGTGGGACGGGTCCTGGGCCTGGGTGCAGCCGGTTACCGGGGGGTGGTGCTCGAGGTGGAGGCGGTGGCCTTCGAGGCGAGGGGCAGGGGCGAGGGCACCATCCGGTTCAACGAGGCGGCCGGATCGATGGCCCGCGACTCGGTCTTCGTCGCGGCTTCCCTGGCGCGAAGCCTGCTCGGGGTGGAGATGGCGGAGTACGACGTGCACGTCAACGTCGTGGGGGGCGGGAGGATCGACGGCCCCTCGGCAGGCCTGGCCCTGGCTTGCGCGGTCATCAGCGCCTTGCTCCAAAAGCCGGTGCGGCAGGACGTGGCGATGACCGGGGAGCTGTCGCTGTGGGGCGAGGTCAAGCCGGTGGGGGCCATCATGGAGAAGGTCTGGGCGGCGCGGGAGAGCGGGATGCAGCGGGTCATCCTGCCGGCTGCCAACCTTCCGGACGTGCCCCCGGAGCTGGCGACGGACCTGGCGGTGGGGGTGCGGCGTATCGAGGAGGCCCTCGACCTGGCCTTCGGGGATCCGGCATGGCGCACGGTCTCCCGCGCATCGTAGGCCTGCTCGGCTACCCGGTGCGCCATTCGGCGTCTCCTGCCATGCACCGGGCCGCCTTCCGGGCCCTCCGGATGGCCGCGTGGGCGTATCTTCTCTTCGAGGTGCCCCCCGAGCGGCTCGAGCTCGCGGTGGCGGGCCTGAGGGGCCTGGGCTTCGCAGGTGCCAACGTGACCATTCCCCACAAGCGAGCCGTGCTGCGGTGGATGGACGACCTGTCGGAGGAGGCCCGCGCGACCGGAGCCGTCAACACCATCGTGGCAGACCCGGCCCGGGGGCGCTTGTCGGGTCACAACACCGACGTGGCCGGGGTCATCCTGGCCCTGCGGGCGTGGGGCGTGGAGGCGGGTGAGCGCCGGGTGCTGGTACTCGGCGCCGGCGGAGCGGCCAGGGCGGCCGTCTACGCTTGCCTGCGGGCAGGAAGCCCCTGGGTCGGTGTCTGTGCCCGTCGCCCGGAACGGGCCGCCGCCCTGGTGGAGGAGCTGGGGGCGACCGAGGCTTTCCCGTTGGACGGCTCGCTGGCCGGGACGCTCGCCAGGCGGGGGGTGGACCTGGTGATCCAGGCCACGCCGGCAGGCATGGAGAGTACGGGCGAGGAGGGCGATGCGGCGGGGGAAAGGCTCGCGGGCCTCGTCGCCCCGGAGCGCCTGCCGGGCAGTGCCGCCATCCTGGAGATGGTCTATCGCCCGCCGGTCACGCCGCTCGTGCGCGCGGCCCGGAGCGCCGGCCTGGCCGTGGTGCCGGGCGCGGCGATGCTGCTCTACCAGGGAGTGCAGGCTTTCGCCCTCTGGACGGGTCAGGACGCCCCGGTGGACGCGATGGCTCGGGCCCTCGCCCGGGAGCTGCGGGTACCCGCGCAAGAGGTGTTACCGCCGCATCCGCCACACCCATAACAGGGCCGGAGCGCTCAGCCATGCCGCGGTCTGCACCTCGGGCCACCGTAACTGCCTCACCACGAAGGCCATCACCGCGATGCCTGCCACGGCGACGGCGGAGGAGGCCGGCGCCATTCGGGTTACCTGCCGGGCGCGGCGGGACGTCGACAGCTGCAGCAGCGTGATGGGGACCAGCGTGAAGGGCAGGAGATGGAGGACGCCGACGCCGCGCGCCAGCCACTCCAGGTCGCCGGCCGCGGTGCCGGCCACGGCGACCGCCGTGGCCGCCAGTTCGGCCGCCGGGAGGCGGCCACGGGACCCGGAGGGGGGCCAGAAGCCCTCCCCGGTCATGACCCTCGCCAGCTCCAGGGAGGCGAGGACGACCCCGTTGGCCGAGGAGAGAGCGGCCACCATGCCCCCGATGGCGACCACGGCCGCCCCCGGCCGGCCCATGAGTCGCCGAGCCACCTCTGCGAGCGGGGTCGGCGACTGAGCCAGGTCGACGTGGTGGATGACCCCCAGGCTCACGACCATGATGCCGCTGTACAGCGCGGTCACCGTCGCCACCGACGCCACCATCGCCAGCGGCACGGTGCGCCGCGGATCACGGAAGGCGTTGCCCGCCTGGGCGATCATCTCGAAGCCGAGGTAAGAGGTGAAGACCAGGGGCACGATCTCCACCGCCGGCCGCCACCCGTACGGCGCGACCGGCACCCAGAACGCGGGCTCCACACGCGGAATACCCAGGACCACGAGGCCCCCGAGGACCAAAAGCAGAAACCCTACCGAAAGGTTTTGCAGGACGGAGGCGGCTCGTGGCACCATCACGTTGACGACGGAAACGAGCGCCACCGTAGCCGCCGCGACCCCCTTCGCCGGGGAGCCCGGCCAGAAATAGGTGAGATACCGCGCGAAGCCGACGGCATAAAAGGAGGCGGACAGCGCCATCCCGAGCCACAGCTGCCAGCCCGCCACGATGCCCACGAGAGGCCCCAGGCCGTCGCGGATGTAGACGTACGGCCCTCCGGAGACAGGGCGGCCGGAAGCCAGGAGGCCGAAGTTGAGTGCCAGCACGAGGCAGGCCAATCCTGCCAGGAGGTAGCTGGCCACCGCGGCCGGACCGGCGTAGCGCGCCGCGTCGGCCGAAAGGGCGAAGATGCCCGTTCCGACCATGGTGCCCACGCCCAGCGCCCAGGCGCTGACGAGGCCCATCGGGCGGCGGCGGGAAGCGTCCGAGTGTTGCACGGCGCAGAAGACTTACGCCCGTGGCAAGGGCAGCATGTCCGGGGGAAACGCATAAGAGGGGTAACGCACAACCGGCGCGAGGAACACGGAGGGACGACGTTGAGCAAGAGGCTGCGCTTGGCACTGCTTTTCGGCGGGCGCTCAGGGGAACACGAGGTCTCCATCATGTCCGCCCGCTCGGTCGTAAGGGCCCTGGACCCGGATCGGTACGAACTGTTTCCCATCGCCGTGACACGGGAGGGCCGGTGGTACACCGGGGATGACCCCGCTCGGGTACTGGACGCCCTGGCGGCCGGGCACGTCGACGCGTTGCAGCCGGTGGTCGTGGTGCCCCAGCCAGGGCACCCCGCCAATCCCCCCATCGACGTGGCCTTTCCCCTGCTCCACGGGCCAATGGGCGAAGATGGGACCATCCAGGCGGTGTTCGAGCTCGCCGAGGTCCCGTACGTGGGAGCCGGCGTGGCGGCCAGCGCCGTGGGCATGGACAAAGACCTCATGAAGGCCGTCTTCCGGGCGGCCGGCCTGCCCGTGGTGGCGTACCGGGTGGTGCGGCGCAACGAGTGGCTGCGCCATCCGGACCGGGTGCTGGAGGCGATCGCCAGGCATCCGGGGTTTCCGGCCTTCGTGAAGCCCGCCAATCTGGGGTCGAGCGTGGGCGTGCAGCAGGCCGAGGGCCCCGAGCAGGCTCGCAGCGCCCTGGACGAAGCCTTCTCGTACGACCGCAAGGCGCTCGTGGAGGCGTCGGCGGCTCCCGCCCGGGAGGTCGAGTGCAGCGTGTTGGGCGCCGACGAGCCGGAAGCGTCGGTGCCGGGGGAGATCCTGCCCCGCCGCGCCTTTTACGATTACGAGGCCAAGTATTACGACGAGGGGACCCGGCTCGTGGTACCGGCCGAGCTGGACCCCGCGGTGGCCGGCGAGGTGCGGCGGCTCGCGCTGGCCGCCTTCCAGGCGGTGGACGCCTGGGGGATGGCGCGGGTCGACTTTTTCGTGAAGCCGGACGGGAAGGTGTGGGTCAACGAGATCAACACCATCCCCGGCTTCACGGCCGTAAGCATGTACCCACGCCTGTGGGAGGCGTCGGGGCTGCCTTACTCCCGTTTGCTCGACCGTCTGGTGACCATCGCCATCGAGATGCACCGCACCCGGGCGGCCCTGCGGGCCGCCCAGGCTCACTGGGCACCTTCGCGGCAGCCGAAGGGAGGGGTCGGGGCCAGGCAGAACTCTGCCCAGTAGACCCTGTCACGGAGGCACAGCATGGGACGCCGACGCCTACGGATCGAGCCTGCGCCGACCGCGCGCCGGTACCTGCCGGTGCCCGAGGAGCTCCTGACCCTGTATGCCCCGCGCATGGGGTGGCAGGCTGTGAGTGCCTGGCTGGTCTTGCGCTTCGCAGCCGAGCACGGCGGCACCCCGGATGACGAGGACCCGGCCTCGTACCTGGCCCGAAGCCTTCGCATGCCGCCCCTCGAGGCGGCCGAGGCGCTGCGGACGCTCGGGCTGTACCGGCTGGTCGAGCCGGTGAGCGGGCAGGGACTGCGCGTCCACGAGCCGCTGCCCGGGGCAGAGTTCGCCCGGCAATTCGGCCCTCCGCCCGACGGAGCGGGCCACCCTTCCCCGGAGACCGACGGCGCCCGCCAGGAGGCCGCCGCGTCCGCCGAGCCGGCTCACGGGCCGGAGGCGGCCACCCCCGAAGGGGGTGCCGGCTACGAGCCGAACGGGGAGTCAACCCTTCCGACGGACGTGCGGGGAGTACTCGACTGGTACCACCAGCGGATCGGGCTCATCAGCGACACCCAGGCCCAGCGGCTCGGCGAGTGGATCACCGAGCGCCACATGGCCACGGACGTCGTGGCTCTCGCCATCGAGCAGACGGCCCGGTCGGCCGAGTTCGCCAGCTTCAGCTACCTGGAGGGCGTGCTGCGCAACTGGTACAACCAGGGGGTGCGCACGTGGGAGGACGTGTTGCGGCGGCCTTCGCTCGCCTCGGTCATCCACGCGCCCGCCCGGGGCGGGCAGGCTGCCGGCCCTGGCGCGCCCGCGGCATCGCCCGCGCCTGCCGGGCGGGCCGGCGCGGACCGCAGCGACGCCCCGATGACCGGCGTGCCCAACGCGGAAGCGTACCGGCCCGTCGACCCGGAACGCATCCGGCGGTGGAAGGAGCTGTATGGACGTGGCCATTGAGAGCGCAGTGCCCCTGTCGCGCAGGGCCCCGGGGCAGGGAGCGGCCGTCGCGCCGGAGGCGCGCGGCAGCTTCGTACCCTTCGACCCTGACGCGGAGCGGCGGGTGCTCGGCATCCTGCTCAAGTACCCCGACAAGGCCGACCTGGTGATGGACAGGCTCCGCGCGGCCCATTTCTACGATCGGGTGCACCGGGCCATCTACCGGATCATCGAAGAGCTGTACCATTCCACGGGGCGGATCTCGTTCACCCAGGTCTTCAACCGGCTCCGCAAGGAGCCGGACGTGCCGGACCCGGAAGGCGCCCTGCTCGAGCTGACCGACTCTTTCGGCACGGCCGCGGAGCTGGAGCCGGCGGTTGACGTCTTGCTGGACAAGCAGGCCCGGCGGCGCATCCTGGAGGCGGCGCAGCGCATCGAGCAGATGATCCTGTTCGAGACCACGCCTTCCCTGACGGACTGCCAGTCCCAGGCCCAGCAGTGGATGTTCGAGGCGACCAGCGAGGAAGGTGCGCTCGAGGAGGACATCAAGCCGCTCCGGGACGTCCTGGCGCGCTGCTATTTCAACCTGGTGGAGCGCAGCGAAGGCAAGCGCAATCCCGGGCTCAACGTCAGCTTCCCATCCATCGACGGGCTGACGACGGGCTTCAAGAAGAAAGACCTGATCATCCTGGCGGCCCGGCCCAGCATGGGCAAGACCGCGCTGGCCCTCAACTTCGCGGTGCACGTCGCCCGCTACGAGCGGGTGCCGGTGCTGATCTTTTCCCTGGAGATGGATGACGAGCAGATCGGCGACCGCATCGTCATCAGCGAGTTGTTCCGCCTGCAGGAGGGCGGGTCGCCCATCACCTCGTTCGAGTACAACACCCGCCTCGATCCCGGCAAGTTCGCCCGGACTCAGTCGATCTTCAACGAACTGCACGAGCTGCCGATTCTGGTGGTAGACCGGCGGGGGCTCACGGCGGCCGACATCCGGGCCAAGGCGCGCCGGGTCAAGGCGACGCACAAGGACCTCGGCCTGATCGTCATCGACTACCTCCAGCTGATCCGCCCTCCGTCGGAGGCCAACAAAAACTGGGCGCTGGTCGTGGGCGACATCGTACGAGAGCTGCGGGACCTGGCGGGCGAGCTGGACGTCCCCATCATCCTGCTCTCGCAGCTCAACCGGGGCGTCGAGGCTCGAGACAACAAGCGCCCGGTGATGTCGGACCTGCGGGACAGCGGCAACATCGAGGAGTTCGCCGACGTGGTCATGTTTTTGTACCGGGACGACTACTACCATCCCGACAAGGCCAAAGAGAAGGGTACCGAAGGCGTCGTCGAGGTCATCGTGGCCAAGCAGCGGCGCGGCCCGACAGGCGTGGCACGGCTGCGCTTCATCCGGGAGTATACCCGGTTCGTCGACCTCGAAGAGCAGGAGTAGTACACGGCCATGGATCTCGTCGACCGGCTCGAGCGGGTGCGGCTGCGCCTGGCGGACGCCTACTACCGGCTCCACCAGGAGGGGATCCTGGAGGAGGCGGAGCTGGAGGAGGCGATCGAGGTCATCGACCAGATCGAGCAGCTCTCGCCCGGGGAGGTAGCCGGCCGGTTGCGGCGGCTCGGGCGGGGCCAGGCAGGCGGCGCCTCTCCGGCCGGCGGGGCTGCGCCATGATGCAGCCCGGCGCCGCTTCGCCCCCGGAACCCTGGCCGGCGGCTCCCGCACCCCTTCGCTTCGGAGCTGCGCTGCGCGGGACGCTTTTTTGTGCGGCGCTGGCAGTACTGGCCTGGGCGGGCCAGGCCGTACTGCTGCACCCCGTACGGATCGTCGACGGGGAGGAGGGGGTCGTTGCGGGGCGGGTGTTCCGGGGCAACGTCGCTGGCGCGCTTCGGCAGTTGGGCGTGCAGCTGCGGGAGGGTGACCGGACGGAGCCCGCCCTCGGGGTCAAGGTGCGCCCGGGCATGACCATCCGGGTGCAGCGCGCCTTCGACGTGATCGTGACCGTGGACGGCAAGCAGGTCGAAACCCTGGCCGTCGGGGGCACCGTTGGCGAGCTGCTCCGGGAGCGAGCGATCAGGCTCGGGCCGCTCGACGAGGTGACCCCGGCTCTCGACCAACCGGTGACGCCCGGCACCACGGTGCGGGTCGTACGGGTGCAGGAAGTGACCCGGACCCGGCGCGAGCCCATTCCGTTCAAGACTTTGCGGTGGGCGGAACCCCGGTGGGAGAAGGGCAAGACGGGGATCTTGCGCGAGGGGCGCGAGGGCGTGGTCGAGTACACGGAGCGCCTGCGCTACGAGGACGGCAAGCTGGTCTCCACGACCGTGGTCGCGGCCCGCAGGATCCAGGAGCCGGTCGCTCAGATCATCGGGGTCGGGACCCGCATCGTCTGGCGCACGCTCCGGACGCCGGCCGGCGTGATCCGGTACCGGGAGGCGTTGCCCATGATCGCCACGGCCTATTACCCCGGGCCGGAGAGCACCGGTCGCTCCGCCGACGGGGTCACGGCGACCGGCATGCGGGCGGGGCTGGGCGTGGTCGCGGTGGATCCGCGCGTGATTCCGCTGGGGACGCGGCTGTACATCCCGGGCTACGGCCTGGCCGTGGCAGGCGACGTAGGGGGCGCCATCAAAGGCAGGCGGATCGACCTCGGCTTCAACACCCTGCGCGAAGCGCTCCACTTCGGACGCCGGCCGGTGACCGTCTACGTCCTCGACTGAGAGGCAGCCGATCGATCCCGCCACGCCGTCCGGCGTACGGGCGTTGCTCGCCAGGTTCGAGCTCCGGCCGCGGCGGCGGCTGAGCCAGCATTTCCTGGTGGATCCCCGGGTGGCACGCCGGGTGGCCGACGCGGTCGCTCCCGGCCCCGCCGATCGGGTGCTGGAGATCGGCCCGGGCCTGGGCGCCATCACCGTCCCGCTGGGCGAGCGGGCCGGCTCGGTCGTCGCCGTGGAGAAGGATGGCGGCCTGGCCCGTGCTCTGGCCTGGGTGTTGCGGGAGCACGAGCTCTACGCCCCCGGCGGGCCGGTGCGGGTGGTCGCCGCCGATGTGCTGACGCTCAGCCTCGAACGCATCGCCCCGAGCCTGGTGGCGGGCAACCTGCCCTACGCCATCACGAGCCCGCTGCTGCTGGCCCTGGCAAGAAGCCGCGCCTTTGCCCGGGCGGTCGTGATGGTGCAGAAGGAAGTGGCCGACCGCCTGGTGGCCCCTCCCGGGTCTGGGGCGTACGGTTCGCTGACAGTGGCCGTGGCCACCCACGCCCGGGTGCGCCGCCTGTTCGACGTGTCGCGGCGCTGTTTTTTCCCCCCGCCCGAGGTGGACTCGACCGTGATCAGCCTCGAGCCCCACGAGGGGCGGCCCGACGCTTTGCTCGGGGAAGCGCTGGAGACGGTGCTTCGCGCCGCCTTCGGCCAGCGCCGCAAGACGCTGAGGAACGCCCTCGCCACCCTCGACCTGGCTCCTTACGACGCCGCGGAGCTGCTGCGGCGGGCCGGGATCGACGGGGGTCTCAGGGCCGAGGCGCTCGACGTGCCCGCTTTCGTGCGCCTGGCCGCCGCCTTGTTACAGCTCCGGGCGTCTCAGCCCTGATGGGTCCCGGCCCGAAGCTTGCGACGCCACGCCTGGATGGCGCTCTTCAGCGTGCCGAGGGCGAGGGTCGCGCAGCGGGGGCGCGCCCGCACCAGGTCGTCGCCCAACAGCTCCTCCATGAAGTGGTAGTCCATCGCCAGGATGGCGTCCGGATCCAGGCCCGTGGCGTGCAGGTGCTCGAGCAGGAGCGAGGCGGCCGCCTGGCTCACCGTGCACCCCTGCCCCTCGTACTTTACGTCGACCAGCCGCTCGCCCTCGGCGCGCAAGTACATGACCACCACGTCGCCGCAACCCGGATTGCCGCCCGGCAGGACCACCGTCGCCTCCGGCAGTGCCCCGAAGTGGCGCGGGTTTTGGAAGTGGTCGACGACGAGCTGTAGCCGGGCCTCCGGGTCGAGCTTGCCGGCGACCGGGATCCCATGCGTCGTGCAGCCTTCCCCGGGAGTCACCGCGCTCATCGTTCGATGGGGGCCCTCACGAGATTGCCCCATTCCGTCCACGACCCGTCGTAGTTGCGGACCCTCGGGTACCCCAGAAGGTATGTGAGCACGAACCAGGTGTGCGCCGAACGCTCCCCGATCCGGCAATACGCCACGATGTCGTCCTGGGGGGAAAGGCCCGCCTGCTCCTGGTAAATGGCCCGCAGGGCCTCCGCAGGCTTGAAGGTCCCGTCCTCCTGGATCGCCATGACCCAGGGCACGTTGCGGGCTCCCGGGATGTGGCCGCCGCGCAGCGCGCCCTCCTGCGGGTAGTCGGGCATGTGCAGGAGCTCTCCTCGGTACTCCTGCGGGGAACGCACGTCGACCAGCGGCCGCCCCGCGCGGACGTGGGCCTCCACGTCCTGCCGGAACGCCCGGATGGGCGCGTCCTCCCGCCGAGGCACCGGATAGGAGGCGGGCGCGTACGAGGGAACGTCGCGGGTCATGGGACGCCCCTCGGCTTCCCATTTCTTGCGGCCTCCGTCCATGATGCGGCAGTCGGGGTGGCCGAAGAGCTTGAACGCCCAGAAGGCGTAGCAGGCCCACCAGTTGTTCTTGTCGCCGTAAAAGACCACGGTCGTGTCCCGGGAGATGCCCCTGGACGAGGCCAGGGCAGCGAAACGCTGCGGGTCGATGTAGTCCCTCACGACGGGATCCTGCAGGTCCGTGTGCCAGTCGATCTTGACCGCGCCGGGGATATGTCCCGTGTCGTAGAGCAGGACGTCTTCGTCCGATTCCACGACGCGAACGGACGGGTCTTCCAGGTGCTGCGCCACCCACTCGGTGCTCACCAGCGCTTCGGGGACGGCGTACCCCTTCTGCGCGATGACGGCCTCCGCTGCCGGACGAGCCATTGACGCCCCCCCTGCCCGCTTATGCGTTTGCACGATGGTAATAGTGTATCGCACGACCCCGTGCAGTGGGAGAGTCAAGACGGACCCGCCGGACCGGTTTTTCCGGCCGCCCTCAGCCGTTGCGCTTCAGCTTGCCGGTACGCAGAGCGTACACCGCCCCCATACGAAAAACGAGGAAGCCGAGGGGGGCCAGCACCAGCGCCATGGCTACCAGCCGCAAGATGTCGGGCAACAGCGACGCCGTCGCGGCGCCGTCGATGAGCGCTGCGCGGGTAGCCCGCAGCGTGTACGTGGCCGGGCTCAGCCACGCCAGGGGCTGCAGCCACGCGGGCAAGGCGGTGACGTCGTAGTAGACGCCCGAGATCAGCAGCAGCACCGCCTGAAAGATGTTGGTCGCCTGCGCCCCCTTCTCGGTGGAGAGCAGAGGCAGCACCGAGGCCACCAGGCCCAGCCCCACGAACGAGAGCCCCGACGCGACCAGCACCAGGGCGGCTCCCGGCGCGTTGGCCCTGGACAGGTCCAGACGGAAAAACGCCGCCGTCGCCAGGAGCAACACCACGGTACGCACCGTGGCGTAGCCCACGGCCCACAGGGAGTTACCCGAGAGGTACGTCACGAGCCGGATAGGGGCCATGAAGGTGTACTCGATCGTCCCCTCCCAACGCTCCCACTGCACTGCCTGGCCCACCTCCGTGAAGACCACGGAGAGGAAGCTCCACAAGAGCGCCCCGGTCAACAGGTAGAGCACGAGCCGGGCGTCCGCGGGCACCCCCGGCGCGCCCACGCCGATGAGCCCGATGCTGAGGGTGTTGACGACGGTATAGACGAGGAAGACGACTTCCCACCCCAGGTAGCGCCGGCTCAAGTTGACGTTGCGTTCCACGAAGGCAAGCGACGCCCGCAGCTCCCGCCAGAGTTCCGCCTTGCTCACGCTATGCTTCCTCCTCGGTGTGGACCACGGACTTCCAGTCGCTTCCCGTAAGCATCAGGAACAGCTCCTCCAGGGTAGCAGCCCGGCGACCGGGCGCCGAACGCTTCAGCTGCTCCGGAGAGCCCTGTGCCACGATCTTCCCGTGCATGATGAACGCCACCCGATCGCACAGCCGCTCCGCCTCGTCCATGTCGTGGGTGGTGAGGATCACGGTGGCGTCGTGCTGCCGCCGGACCTCCTGGACGAACTCCTGCACCTCCCGCTTGGAGCGGGGGTCGAGCCCGGTGGTGGGTTCGTCGAGGAGCAGCAGGACAGGAGAGGTCAACAGCGCGCGGGCGATGGCGACCTTCTGCTGCATACCTCGGGAGAGTTCCTCGAGCGGGCAGGTCAGTTTCGCCTCCGCCAGCCCGAGCCGGTGCAGGATACGCAAGGCTTCCCGGCGAGCGTCTCGGGGCGGGACGTCGTACAGGCGCGCCGCGTAGCTGAGGTTCTCCAGGGCCGAGAGCTTCTTGAAGAACGACGCCTCCACCGAGACGCGGTTGATGAGGCGGCGCACCGCGAGCTGCTCTCGCGCGACGTCGTGCCCGAAGATCCGGATGGTGCCGCCGTCCGGGATCAGCAGCGTGGCCATCAGCCGGATCAGGGTCGACTTGCCCGACCCGTTGGGCCCGATGATGCCGAAAATCTCCCCGCGCCGCACGGCAAGATCGATCCCGTCCACGGCGGATACCCGCCGGCGCGGGCGCCTGCCGGGCCAGAGGCGGCGCCACGCCGCTGCGGCGGCTCGGCGGGGCACAGCAGCCGCAGGGCTTCCTTCGTTCTCGTGCCCATTGCCGGGAGCCGTACCCGACCCGTCGGGGTCAGGCGCTTCTCGATCGTTGCCCGGCGTTTCCCAGAAGTGCTTGGTCAACCCGGTGCAAACGACGGCGTCGTCGTCACGCGGTTCGAAAGCCATCACAGGCGGACCAGCCTTTCCTCTCGCGGATCTTGCCGGGGGTAGGAAGAGCCCCAGGGGAGCTTCTCGAAACGCGGGAAATGGTCGCCCGAAGACGAAAAGACCCCGGCCCTGCTCCCGCATTGCCGCAGGTCCTTTCTTTCAGTGCCGCCAGCGCATGCCGCCTCATGTTAGGAGGCGGCCCCCGTTCCTGTCAAGCCCGTCCAGGCGGCGCCGCAGGCTCGATTGCTGCCCTCCGAGGCCGGTGTTATAATCGGTGCGGCTCAGGCTCAACGAGCCGTCGAGCGACCGGCGGCGGAGGAGGTGGCCTCCCGCAGTCCAGTCTACGGATGTGCAGAAGGTGGCGGGCATGCAGTTCATCAGCCCGACCAAAGGGCCGATGGATTTCGACGCGATGTTCGCGGAGATCATCGCGTACGTCCGGGAGGTGCCCGAAGCGACGTACCGTGTCATCGTCGGTACGGACTCGCAGCTTCGCGAGGAGACGAGCTTCGTCACCGCCGTCATCGTGCACCGGGTCGGCAAAGGCGCCCGCTATTTCTACTCCCGTGAGCGGGAGGTCTTCGGCCGGAGCCTGCGCCAGCGCATCTTCTACGAGGCGGCCCGAAGCCTCGACGTGGCCGGGCAGCTGGCGGCGCGGCTGGCTGCCAACGGTCACGCGGACTTCGACATCGAGATCCACCTCGACATCGGCCGCCACGGCGAGACCAAGAACCTCATCCGCGAAGTCGTCGGCATGGTGACGGGCAGCGGCTTCGACGCGCGGATCAAGCCCGATTCGTTCGGGGCCTCCAAGGTCGCCGACAAGTACACCAAGTAGCGGCCCTCGCTCCTTCACCCCGACCGCGGTCCCGGGCATACGGTGGTACCGGATCGCACCAAACAGGCCCGGCCGCGGGCCGGACCTCCGAGGGACGCTGGGAACACACCTTGAGCACCTCCCATGTGTACCGGGCCCGCCGGTTGCGGGTGGTCCTGGACGGACGCGTGCTGGAGGGGACCGTTGGCCGGTTGGACGGCCAGGCGGCGTGGGTCAACGCCGCTGCCATCGCATCCCGCTGGGGAGCGCGACTCGACGTGGGAGAGGACGTCCTGGGCTGGCACGATCCCCGCACGGGTCGCACCGTGGTCTTCCGCCGTGGCCGGGCCCAGGCCCACCTCGACGGCGACGGGGCCGTGGTCGCGCTGGCGGCCTCTCCCGACTGGTCCGACGGCATGCTGATCTTTCCCGCCGATGCCGTGGCCCTTGCCGGCGGGGCCTCGGTAAGCGTGGATACCCGGGCGGGGGTCGTCTTTCTGACTCGGCCCGATCCGTACCTGTCGTCATGGCGCATCCTCCTCGATCCCGGGCATGGGGGGCGGGATCCGGGGAGCAGTCTGGGCGGCGGGCTGGTCGAAAAGGACCTCAACCTGTCCGTGGCGAGGAGGCTGGGCCGGCTGCTCAAAGCGGCGGGCGCCGTCGTGGGCCTCACCCGCGTGAGCGACGTCGACCTCACCGCCGGCGACCGGTGCGCACGGGCGAGGCGGTTTCGCGCCGCCATGGCGGTGAGCATCCACCACGGCCTCCTGCCCGAGGCGTCGCTGCAAGGGGCCGAGGCGTACTTCTACCGGCGGGAGGATAGCCGGCGGCTGGCCGCGTCGCTGGCCGGGGCGTTGGCGAGAGGGCTGCACCTGCCCAGCCGGGGCGTGCGGGAAGCCAACGTGGGGTTTTTGAGCTGCCTCAGCTGCCCGGCGGCCGTAACGGAGGCCGCGTTGCCCGGCGATGACGACATCCTGCGCAAGCTCAACCATCCCTGGGGGCGCATCCAGGAGGCGCTGGCTCTCCTGGAGGGGATCCGGGGCTTTTGCAGCACCGCTCAGGCGGACGGTGTGGTATGGGGCTATCCTTCGCCTTGACGCGCCGGGCCGGGGCATATACTGCGCCGGGGGTGGGCGCGTTGGGCATGGCCCATGGCGGTGAGCGCCGACCGGCGGCACCCGGCTCCGTGCAGCCACCCTCGGGCCGGCCGCCCCTGTTGAGGGCCGGGAGCCACGGGCCCTGGGTGGCGTACCTCCAGCGCCGCCTCGCGGACCTGGGCTTCTACGACGGTCCCATGGACGGGTGGTACGGAGAACTGACGGAAGCAGCGGTCCGCTCCTTCCAGCGCTCCTTCCGGCTGGCGGTGGACGGGCTCGCAGGGCGCCAGGTGCTTGGGTTGCTGGCCGATCCCCTGGTGGCCGTGGAGACCCACCCGGTGGGCGGCAACGGGTCGCACGTCACCCTCCGGGAGGCCGCCCGGCTGCTGGAGCTGGCGCCCGGCGCGCTGGAGGTCGACAACGGCCTCTTCCACGGCGCGCCGCTTCCCAAAGGGCGCCCCATCCAGGTACGCCGCCGGCTGGCCATCGTGTGGGACGAGGGACTCCCGGGGCGGCAGCCGGGTGAGGAGGGCTCATCCCCCTGGAGCGGGCGGGCGTGCCCGTGGACGACGTGGGAGGTCGACCGCTTGGGGCGTATTCGGCCGGCGAGAGACGGGGCCGCGCCGGTCGAGCGCCTGTCCTCTTCACCCGGATGCCCGATCGCCATCGCGATCCTCGAGCCGGGACGCTCGCTCCTGCCGCCCCGGCCGGGCACCCTGGCCCGCTGGCTTGCCCGCGCAGAGCGTCCCCCGCGCGTGATCCTCACCGGCCCGCCGCAATCGGAGCACCTGCCGCTCGGGCCCGGCAGTCGCCCATTGCCGACCGGAGCGGCGGTCCGCGTCGGGAAAGGCTTGCGCCTGGCCGGGGTGCGGCCGTGGCTCAGCAGGCCCGTGACCGGCGGGAGCCGAGCGCTGGTGCGCTGGGAGGGGTCGGAGCTGGGGCGGCTGGGCAGCGTGTGGGAACGCATCGTGCTGTGGGCGCCGCTGCCCGGCGCCCCCCCGGAGCAGGCCTTCGAATCCGTGCGGGCGTTCGTTCAAGGCTTGCGGCCTTTCCGTCCCCCGTGGGCGGTGCTGCTGGGGATCGACCTGGCCACGTGGCTGATCGAAGGCGACCAGCGGCGCCGCCTCACCCGCACCGAGGCAGTCATGCTCAACTGGCAGCTGCGGGTACGGCGGCTGACCCGGCGGCACCCGTCGGAGCCGGACGCATCTTCCGCCGGGCAGGCGCGCCTGGTGCGCTACGGCGCCGCGCAGCTGGCCCGTTGGATGTGGTGGATGCGCTGGGCGGGGCTGGGGGGCGTGGCCCTCGCCGGCGTGGACCGGGCGGAACCCGCCTCCCTCGCGGCCATACAAAACGCGCTGGCCGCGGTCAAGCTCGGGCCCTCCCCCTCATAAGCATGGAGGCAGACGCCTGCTTACGTGGGGAGGTCGAGAGCGTGGCGGTGCGCATCAAAGAGAGCGAGCTCCGGCTCACCCGGCGCGTCGAGGACCGCAGCGTGGACGCCACGGCGTCGGGGACCCTGCGCCTGCCCAGCGAACTGCCGGACGCCGCCTCGGTCGTCCGGTGGAGGGCGCTGGCCAGCGTGGAACGGTTGACCCCCGACCCCGCCTCCGGGCGCGTCGAGGCGCAGGGAAGGGTGCGCGTCTGGGTGGTGTACGTGGCCGCCGGGTCCGAGGCGCCCGACCCGGTGGGCGCCGTGTACGGCGGTAGGATGGACGGGGAGCTCTCGTACTCGGCCTGGCTCGAGATCCCGCCCGAGGGTGAAGCTGCGGCATGGCAGGTCGACGTGACGGTGCGCGACGTCGAGGGCCGTTTTCGCCCCGACGGTCGCAGCGCGGACGTGGACGTGGTCCTGGGCGTCCACTTTACCGGCGTCGCCTCGGAACAGAACCGGGTCGTGACCCAGGTCCTGGCGAGCCCTCCCGATCGGGTCGACGTGTCGACGGCCAACCTGCGGCTGAAGGTGGTGCAGGGATGGGCTACGGCCCGGATCAACGTCGAGGACGCCCGGCCCCTGGACGTGCCGGGCGGCGGCGATAGGCCCTTGCGCGTCCTGGACCTCCGGGTCCAGCCCCTGATCACCGGCGTCGAGGTGCGGCCCGGCGAGGCGGTGGTGAAGGGGCAGCTCTCGTACGAACTGCTCTACGCCTACCAGCACCAGCCGGCCGCCCAGGGCAGCGCCCTCGACGCCGGTGCGCCGGCCGAACCCGCCCAGGAGCAAGCCGCCGACGGTTCCGGGCCGGCCGAGCGCCAGGCGCCCGCCCGCGCCTGGCACGTCGACCTGGCCAGCTGGCCGGGCCAGGAAGGGTTCGAGTCGACCCTGGCCATCGACGGCATCGGTCAGGGCAGCCAGGTCAAGGCCCAGGCCTTCGTGACGGATGCCTCGGTCCGGATCCTGGGCTCCGAGGGCGTGGTCTCCGTCAGCGCTCAGGTGGAGGTACGCGCCACGGCCACGGCCAGCCAGCTCGTACCGGTCGTGGCGGCGATCCGGGCCGACGCAGCCTCGGTGGAGCAGCGCACCGTGGCGGTGCGCGTGGAAGCTCCGGCGGGAGAGGGGCGGCGCACTTTCACGGCGTCCACCACCGTGGAGCTGCCCGGGGGATTGCCACCCATCGAGCGGATCGTGTGGAGCGGGGTCGGTGTCGACACGATCACGGCGAGGCCGGAACCGGGCCGCGTCCACGTCTCGGCGACGGCCACCCCCTGGATCTATTATCTGCCCTACAAAGCCGAACCCCAGAGCCAGGGCCTCCACTTCGCCTCCTGGCCCGGGGCGCTTTCCATCGAACAGGTCCTCGCCATCCCCGACCTGCGCCCGGAGGCGGAGGTGCGAGCCCAGGCGGGCTCCATGACGGCCGAGGTCGACCTGATCAGCCGGCAAACCCTGGAGTTCACCGTCTCCGGCACGTGCCAGGCCGAGGCGGAGACGCCGGTGACGCAGGACGTCGTGGCCGAGGCGGTGTTGGTGCGGCCGTCTGGCAATGAGCCCGATCCCTTCATCTACCTCGTGGTCACCCAGGCGGGTGATACCCTCTGGAAGCTGTCCCGCCGGTACCGCACGGCGACCCAGCAGATCCTGGCAGCCAATCCAGACCTGGAAGCCTACGAGGAGACGGCCCCGCTGCCCGCCGGGACGCGCCTGTTCATCCTGCGGGGCGCGTGAAGGAGAAGCGCTGCGGCCCGGGAGGGGCTGGCATCCGCTCCCATCCCCGGGTTGTCGCGCAGGGAGGGCCATGCTAAGCTGATGGCGGGTTTTCGGGCAGGCAAGGACCGGAGGGGAACGGATGCCGGATCCGACAGGGCCAGGTGCACAACGCCTCCCGGCCCCGGCCATTCGCAAGATCCTGGTCATCCAGCTGTGTCCCCTGGGAGACACCCTGTTCGGGACGCCGGCCATCCGCGCGCTCCGCCGGCGGTTTCCCGGCGCTCACATCGCCGACCTGACCTGGTCCTCCAACCGGGAGATTCTCGAGGGTAACCCGCACCTCGACCGGCTCATCACCTGCCCGGGGCCGCTCAAGCTACCCCGGATCCTGTCGGAGCTGGTCGAGGAGGACTTCGATGCGGTCGTGGCGCTGTCCCACGTGGGCAGCTGGTTGACCCTCTTCACGGGCGCGTCGGTGCGGGCAGGCTTCAACAGCCAGACGCTGGGATGGTCCTACACCGTCCGGGTGCCCGACCGGCGCGAGCGCCACGCGGTGGACTACTGCCTCGACGTCGTGGCGGCGCTGGGGGCTGAGCCCGACGGGAGGACCATGGACCTGCCGCTTCCCGACGAGCACCGCCGCTGGGCTCACGAGACGCTGGCCCGGCACCGCAGCCGTCCTCCCCTGCGCGTGGCCATCCATCCCGGAGGCCGGCATTTCCAGGCCAAGCGGTGGCCGGCCGAGGGCTTCGCGTACGTGGCCGACTACCTGGAGGGCCAGTACGGGGCACAGGTGATCCTGGTCGGCGGCCGCGACGACGTAGGGCTGGCCCACGCCATCGTCCAGGCGACTCGCCTGGCCCAGCCCCTGGTCGTCGCGGGGCAGGCGGGGATCAAGCAGACGGCGGCCATCCTCCAGCAGTCGGACCTCTTCATCGGCAACGACTCGGCGCCGATGCACATGGCCGTGGCGGTGGGGACGCCGGTGGTGGCGCTGTTCGGACCGACCAACCCGGACAACTTCCGGCCGCTCGGCCCGCTGGACGTCGTGGTTCGCAGGCCGCCTGCCTGCAGTCCCTGCTTCCACTGGCTCGACGGGAGCCGCCAGCATTTCCCTGCCCTGTGCCAGATCAACGGGGCGGCCGAGTGCATGCGGGCCATCACCCCGAGGGACGTGCTGGCGGCCGTGGAATGGCAGCTGGACAGGTTGCACTTGCGGGCACTCCGCTCCCTGGGACGGCCGCCGTCCCTTCCGCCCCACGGTTGGCCGCCGGAGGCGATGGTGGCGCTGGCACCTTCGCGGCTGCGCTGGGGCCGGCGGGAGCGCCCCCACCCCTGGCGGCGGCGACGGCTCCTGGGTGTTCGCCGGATGCCTGCCCCGCACGAAATACGCGAGTTCGAGGAGCAGTGAAGCGGTGCAGCGCCAGGCTTCCCGCCTCAGCCGGCGGGCCATAGCACGCGGGGTTACCGTCTCTTTGGCGGTGGGAGCGGCCTCGGTGGCCGCTCTTCTCATATGGGTCAGAGATGGCGACGATGTCACGCGCCAGCTCGGCTGGGTCGACCCGTGGTGGCTCGCCCTGGCCGGCGGCCTCACGCTGCTGGCGTGGCAGCTGCGCACGTGGCGCTCCCAGTTGCTGGCCCGCGCGATGGAGGTGCGCGTGCCGGCCGGGCGGATGTTCCGGTACTACCTGGCGAGCGTGTTCGTGTCGCACGTCACGCCGACGAGCACCGGCGGACTGCCGGTCTTCGTCTACCTGCTCACCCGGGAAGGGTTGACCTTCGGCCAGGCCACCGCGGTGGCGGTGATCGACTCCGGACTGGTGGTGCTGTGGCTGCTCGCCGCCTGGCCGGTGGTCATCGCCTGGCGAGGGCTCGGAGCGATTGCCGGGAGTACGCCGGCGCTCAGCCTGCTGATGCTCCTTTCGCTGGCCCTGATGGCCGCGTTCGTGGTCGGGATCCTGTGGCGGCCCCGCTGGCTGGCGGTCTTCTTCCTGATGCTGCGCCGCCGCCTGGGGAAGCGGCAGGAGGGGAGGCGCGGGCGATGGGTGCAGCGGGCCCTGGCGCGGAGCGCCAGGGAAAGCCTGCGGTTCGCCTTCGCCGTGCGGCGGCTGGTGATCAAGCGGCCCTGGCTCCTGGCCAGCGCCACGCTGCTCACCGGAGTGTACTGGGCCGTGTACCTCTCGATCGCCTGGAGCGTCTTGATCGGCCTGGGCGCGCGGATCGAATGGGCCTACGCGGCCCTCGCGCAGCTCGTCTTCAACCTGGCCCAGGCGTTCATCCCCACGCCCGGCGGGAGCGGCGGGGCCGAGCTCTTGATGGCGTACCTGTTCCGCGGGGCGTTGCCCGGAGGGCGTCTCGCCGCCTTCGTCGGGGCGTGGCGGTTCTTCACGTTTTACGCGAGCCTGGCGGTGGGCGGGGCCATGTTCGTGCGATCCCTGCGAGGCGTGCTGGACGAGAGGGGGACCTCTTTCGAGGGCGAACCGCCGGGCGGGCCCGGGCTCGGGCGCGCCGGCTCCGGCGGAAGGCGCTCGAGGGTCGCCGCCGAACCCGTGCCGTGGATCCGGTCGGCTCGGAGGGAGACCAGGCTTGAACGAGACGCATTCCGCCCCGGGTGAGCGCGTCGACGTTGCCGCCTCCCAGGCGGCGTCGCTCCTCGAGCGGGCCCAGGGCCGGCTCGTCGCGGTCATCGGCGACCCGATCCTCGACCGCTACGTTTACGGCGAGCCCCAGCGGGTCGCCCGAGAGGCTCCTGTGCTGATCCTGCGCTGGGCAGGGGACGAGGAGCGGGCGGGCGGAGCCGCCAACGCGGCGGCCAACGCGTCGGCCCTCGGCGCCCGTGTGGAGCTCGTGGGGCTCGTGGGTCAGGATCGGGCGGCGGACCGTCTGGAAGCGCTGATGGAGCAACAGGGGATCGCCCACACCCTCGTCCGGGACGCCGGCAGGCCGACGACGGTCAAGACCCGGTTCGTGGCGGGCAGCCGGCAGACGGTGTGGCAGCAGGTGCTGCGCCTGGACAGGTGGGAGGGGGGCTTCGCGAACGGAGAGGCGCTGGCCCGGCTGGTGGAGGCCGCAAGGCTGGCCGCATCGAGGGCCGACGCCGTGATCCTGTCGGAGTACGGCGCCGGCACCCTGGCGCCGCCCGTCCGGGACGCGGCGATGGAGGCGGCGAAAGCCAGGGGCGCGCCGGTGGTCGTGGATTCCCGCTACCGTTTGCTCGATTTCGGGGGCGCGTTCGCCGCCACCCCCAATACGGGAGAGGCCGAGCACGCCGTGGGGCGCCCCTTGCGGGTAGAGCAGGACTTCGTGGAAGCAGGTCAAAAGCTTCTGGCCAAACTCGACGTGCGCCTGCTGGTGCTGACCCGCGGCGAGGAGGGGATGTCCCTTTTCTTTCGCGACGGCCGCAGGCCTTTGCGGCTCATGGCGTACCGGCCGCGTGAAGTGTATGATGTCTCGGGCGCCGGCGACACGGTGATCTCCGCGCTGGCGCTGGGCCTCACGGTCGGAGAGGAGCACGCCGTGGCGGCGGCGCTGCTGGCCGACGTGGCGGCAGGGCTCGTGGTCGCCAAGCGCGGCGTGGCCACGGTGAGCGCCGGAGAAGTGCGGGAAGCGCTGGAGGCGTGGGCGCCGGAGGTGTACGCGCTTCCGATGCCCCAGGAGGGCCGGTAGCGCCGTGGAGCCGGGCGGGGCCGGCCGGGTCGTCACGCTGGAGCAGGCGGTGGCATTTGCCCGGGAGATTCGCCGCGGCGGGGGGAGGGTGGCCCTCACCAACGGCTGCTTCGACCTGCTCCACGCCGGGCACGTCACCGTCCTGGAGAAGGCAAGGGCGCTGGCCGACGCGCTCATCGTCGGCGTCAACACCGACGAAAGCGTACGGCGGTTGAAGGGGGCGGGCAGGCCCATCGTCCCGCAGGACGAGCGGGCCAGGCTGGTGGCGGCGCTGCGGGCGGTCGACCGGGTCGTGCTCTTCGGCGAGCCGACCGCCAGTACGCTGGTCCTGGCCATCCGCCCCGACGTCTACGTCAAAGGGGCCGATTACACGCCGGAGGGGCTGCCGGAGCGTGAGGCGCTTCGCGAAGCGGGCGCACGCCTGGTGCTGGTGCCGCTGGAAGCAGGGCGCTCCACCACGGCCCTCATCGAGCGCATTCGAGCGGGTAGCGAGCCCCCGGCCTGAGGAGGAGAGGAGTGAGGGGCGCCGTGCAGGTCACGGTCATTGGCAGCTATCCCAAACTGCCCGAGGCGGGCGGGGGACCCAACATTCGCCGGGCCATTCACCAGTTCGAGGCGGGCCAGATCTCGCTGCGGGAGCTGGAAGAGGCCATGCTCCAGACGGTGGAGCGGGTGATCCGGGAGCAGGAGGAGGCCGGGGTCGACCTCGTGACGGACGGGCAGGTGCGCTGGGACGACCTGGTCACGCCGTTCGCCCGGGATCTGGGTAGCGTGGAGATCGGCGGGCTCGTCCGCTTCTTCGACAACAACGTCTACTACCGCAGGCCGGTCGTCAAAGGCCGGGTCTGGTGGCGCGGGTCGTCCCTGGCCCACGAGGTGCGCCAGGCGGCGGCCATGGCCCGCAAAGCGCTGAAGGTCGCTCTCCCCGGCCCCCTCACCTTCGTGAAGCTGAGCGTCAACGAGCACTACCGGTCGTGGCAGGACCTGGCGATGGACGTCGCCCAGGCGTTGCAGCTCGAGGCCCGGGCGCTGGTCGAAGCTGGGGCGCGGGCCATCCAGTTCGACGAGCCGTCCCTGTTGTTCGACGCCAGCGACGAGGAGTGGAAGGTGGCGGCGGAGGCGCTGCGGGAAGCGGCCCGAGACCTCGACGTCCCGGTCACGGTGGCGACCTATTTCCGGGACGGGGCCGGCGTGGTCGACCGGCTCGCGGCGCTGGACATGGTGGACGTGGTGGGGCTCGACCTGGCCAGCGGCCCTGACCTGGCCGGATACCTGGCGGCCCACGGCTTTCCCCGGGCGGTCAATTTGGGCCTGGTCAACGGCCGGGAATGGAGGCTCGAGCAGCCCGGCGAGCTGGCCCGCACTATCGAGGCGGTGGGCCGCCGCATGGGAATGGGTCGGATCTCCGTCAGCCCCAACTGCGGGCTGGAGTTCTTGCCCCAGAGCCGGGCTCTGGCGAAGCTGCGGGTGCTCAAGGAGGCGGCGGATCTGGCAGTCGGCGCGCCGGCCCGCGGGTAGACGCGGGCGCGCCGCAGACAGAGGGAGAGTGGCGAGTGAGCCATGGCAACGCTACGGACGACCAGCGTGGGGAGCTTCCCCAAACCGGACTACCTGGTGCAGGCCCGCAACCGCTTCTCCCGCGGCGAGATCTCCCGGGAGGAGCTGGGCCGGCTCGAGCGGCGCGCCACGGAGGAGTGCATCCGCCTGCAGGAGCGGCTCGGCGTCGACATCCTGGTGCACGGCGAGATGGAGCGGGGCGACATGACGACCTACTTCGCCGAGCAGCTCGGCGGATTCGCCATCAGCCCCCCGGTGCGCTCGTACGGCAACCGCTACTATCGCAAGCCCATCGTCGTCGGCCCCATCGAACGCCGCCAGCCCATGGCCACCGAGGCCTTCCGCTTTGCGCAGAGCCTGACCGACCGGCCGGTCAAGGGGATGCTCACCGGGCCGTACACGATGGCCGACTGGTCGTTCAACGACTACTACCCGACCCGGCGGGCGCTGGTGCTCAGGATGGCCGAGGTGATCCACGAGGAGGCCGTCGATCTGGAGCGGGCGGGCGCTCGTTACATCCAGATCGACGAGCCGGCCATCTCGACCCGGCCCGAGGAGATCGAGCTTGCCATCGAGGCGCTCGGCATCGTCACGAAGGGCCTTTCGGCCCACACCATCACGCACATCTGCTACGGTCACTTCGAGAAGATCTACCCGCGTATGCTGGACCTGCCGGTGGATCAGCTCGACCTGGAGGCGGCCAACAACGACTTCGGCATCCTGGAGCTGTTCCGGCGCCAGCGTCCGCACAAGGAGATCGCACTCGGCGTCGTGGACGTCCACAGCCACGTCGTCGAGCCGGTCGAGCAGATCAAGCGTAACATCGAGCGGGCCCTGGACGTGCTCGACCCGGAGCGGCTGTACATCGACCCCGATTGCGGCCTCAAGACGCGGACCTGGCAGGAGGCCGAGGCGAAGCTCCGCAACATGGTGGAGGCGGTACGCCAGGTGAAAGCCGAGCGGGGTCTCGCATGAGCTTCGAGCAGGCACTGGCGTCGGGGCGGATCCTGCTCGCCGACGGCGCCATGGGTACCCTGCTCTATGCTCGGGGCGCGCCCCTGGAGGGCTCTTTCGACGCGCTCAACCTCACCAACCCCGACCTGGTCCGAGGGGTGCACCTCGACTACATCCTGGCCGGCGCCGAGCTGGTGACGACCAACACCTTCGGCGCCAACCGGGTGCGGCTCGCGGCCCACGGGCTGGAAGACCAGGTGCGGGCCATCAACGTGGCCGGCGTCAAGATCGCCCGGGCGGCGCGGGAGACCGCCGGCGTGCCGGTGCTGATCGCGGGCGATGTCGGGCCGACGGGCAGGCCGCTCGCTCCCATCGGGGCGCTGAGCGAGCAGGCGGCGTTGGACGCCTTCCGGGAGCAGGTAGACGCGCTGCTGGCCGGCGGGGTGGACCTGTTCATCATCGAGACCATGTCGGATCCGCGGGAGCTCGTGCTGGCCGTGAGGGCAGCCCGGGAGGCCTCGAAGCTGCCCGTCATCGCCGAGATGAGCTTTTCATCCGAAGGCCGCACCCTGCTCGGCGCCAGCCCCAAAGAGGCGGCGGACGCGCTGGCCGAGCTCGCTTCGGAGCTGCGGCCCGAAGTGATCGGAGTCAACTGCGGCGTCGGGGCCGGCCCCCGTGCTGGATGCGGTGCGGGCGTTGCGCGAGGCCGGGGGGCCGTTCCAACGCTTCTCCGCCATGCCCAACGCGGGACTGCCAACCGTGGTGGGCGGGCGTTTCGTTTACGTGGCCATCCCCGAGTACTTCGGCGAGTTCGCCCGGCGTTTCGCGGGAGAGCCCGGCGTGCAAGTGGTCGGCGGCTGCTGTGGCACGACGCCCGACCACATCCGGGCCATGCGCCAGGCGCTCGACGCTCTCGGGCACACGCTTCCCCCGGACTGGGCGCAGGCTCTGCAGGGAATGCAGGGGCCGCCCCGCGTCGAGCGGCAGCGCGCTCCCGAGGCCGGGGGCGCCGGGAGCACGACGGTGGTCGTCTCCCCGCCCGGAGCGACGCACGAGGGGCGGCCCGTGCCTGCCGGGCGCGAGGCCGCCGGGGTGCCGGGCCGGGAGGAGAGCGCCCAGGGCGGCCGGTCCGGGCTTGCGCTCGCCCTGGGGCGCCGGTTCGTCATCAGCGTGGAGCTCGACCCGCCCCGGGGCCCGGTGGTCCAGAAGCTGCTCGGGGGGGCGCGCTCCATCCGGGAGAGCGGCGCCGATGCGGTCAACGTCGGGGACAGCCCGATGGCGCAGGTCCGCATGTCTTCTCTGGCTGCGGCCCACCTCATCCAGGCCGAGACCGGGATCGAGACCATCCTCCACTTCACGACCCGCGACCGTAACCTGATGGGCATCCAGGCCGACCTGCTGGGCGCCCACGCCATGGGTATCCGCAACATCCTGGCTCTCACCGGCGATCCCCCGGGGCTCGGCAACTACGCACACGCAAGCGCCGTGTACGACATCGACTCCATCGGACTGGTGCGCGTGCTCGCCCAGCTCAACCAGGGGGTGGACGTGGCCGGCCGTAGCATCGGCCAGGCCACCCAGTTCCTCATCGGAGTGGCGCTCAGCCCCGCGGCCCGGGACCTCGACACCGAGATCGAGCGCTTCCGGAAGAAAGTCGAGGCGGCCGCCCACTTTGCCATGACCCAGCCGCTGTTCGAGCTCGACCCGCTCCTGCGGGTGCTCGACCGCCTGGGAGGCGCTCCGATCCCGCTGCTCCTCGGGGTGCTACCCCTGCGCAGCTACCAGCACGCCGAGTACTTACACCACGAGGTGCCCGGGATCTCCATCCCGGAGCGGATCCGCCGGGCCCTGGAAAAGGCGCGCGACGCGGCCGAGCAGGTGGGCATGGAGGTCGCCCTGCAGGTGGCCGTCGAGGCGAGCCCCTACGTGGCCGGCGTTTACGTCGTCCCTTCCTTCGGGCGCTACGAACAGGCCTGCGAGCTGGTGCGGGCGATCCGGAAGCACGTGAAGAAGCCCGCCGCCGGCGAGGCCGCCGGGGGCTGAACGGCCTGCTGCGGGGCAGCGGTGCTTTCGCTCAGCTCCACAGGCCGCGCACGACGAAGGCCAGGTTGGCGGGACGCTCGGCCAACCGGCGGATGAAGTAGGGGTACCAGTGGGTGCCGAACGGCACGTAGATGCGCAGGCGGTGTCCTTCGGCCACGAGCCGCTGGGCGAGACGCGGCTTGACCCCGTACAGCATCTGGAACTCGTAGCGACCCTCCGCATGGAGCTCCCGGCTCAACTCCAGCGCCGCCCGGATGATGCGCTCGTCGTGGGTGGCCACGGCGGTGAAGCGCGCCTGGGCGAGCGACGTGCGGAGCAGCCGGAGGAAGCTCTCGTCGACGTCGCGCTTTTTGGGGAAGGCCACGGACGACGGCTCGCTGTAGGCGCCCTTGCACAACCGCACGTTGAGCCCGACCGGCAGGAGGCTCTCGAGGTCTTGCCGGGTCCGGTACAGGTAAGCCTGCAGCACGATGCCGACCCGCCCGGGGAACTGGCGGGCCAGCGTGCGGTAGACGTCGAGGGTGGCGTCCACCAGGGCTGACTCTTCCATGTCGATGCGGACGAACCCGCCCACCTGGGCGGCCGCCTCGACGACGCCGCGCGCGTTTTGCGCGCAGGTGGCTCTATCGATGGTCAAGCCGAACTGGCTCAGCTTGAGCGAGACGTTGGGCTCGAGGCCGGCCGAGGCCAGCGCCTGCACCATCCGCCGGTACATGGACGCTGCCTCGGCGGCGTCGGCCAGGCCGGCCACCTTCTCGCCGAGGAAGTCGAGCGTGGCGAGCATACCTCTCGCTCGCAGGGCCCGAACCGCCGCGATCCCTTCCTCGAGGGTCTCCCCTGCCACGAAACGGCGAGCGCCAAGCGAAAGGCCGTGGCGGGTCGCCAGCCGGGTCACGGCCGGGTTGCCAGCGACACCCAGGAATACCCTCCGGAAAGTCTGAGCCGTAGCCACTGCGTCCGCCCCCAAAGGCTGTATTCAACGGCCCTGACGGGACAACCTGTCGGCGGTGAGGGCGCCGCCCGATGAGTGACCCGGCCCCAGCATGAGCAGATTATGGAGGACAGGGAACCTGCCGTTACAGGTGGTAGATGTATGGTCGGCCCGGGTGGGAAAGGAGTTGGAGCCATTGCTGGAATTCCTGCAGCCTCTGGCGCAAAGCGGCGGTAAGATGGTGCTCCTGGTCATGGACGGGCTGGGGGGCCTGCCGCACCCGGAGACGGGCCTGACCGAACTCGAGGCTGCCCGCACTCCTCACATGGACGCCCTGGCGAAGGATGCATCATGCGGGCTGTCGATGCCGGTCGCACCCGGCGTGACGCCGGGGAGCGGTCCGGGCCATCTGGCGCTGTTCGGCTACGATCCGCAGCGGTACGTCGTCGGGCGAGGGGTGCTTTCGGCACTGGGAGTGGGGTTGTCCCTGGGCCCCCAGGACGTGGCGGCTCGAGCCAACTTCGCGACCCGTCAGGGGGACGTCATCGTCGACCGCCGGGCCGGCCGGATCTCGACGGAGGAGTGCCGGCGTCTGGCCGCGCTGCTCAACGAGCGGATCCGCCTGGACGGCGTCAGCGTGCACGTAGAGCCCGAGATGCAGCACCGGGCGGTGGTGATCTTCTCCGGGCCCGGGCTCTCGCCGCACCTGAGCGACTCCGACCCGCAAAAGACCGGGGTGCCGGCACTGGAGGTCCGGCCCACGGCGCCCGAGGCCGAGAAGAGCGCGGCCGTGGTCAACGAGTTCATCCGCCAGGCGTACCGGGTGCTCGAGCACGAGCATCCGGCCAACGCCATCCTGCTCCGGGGGTTCGACCGGCAGCCGGCGCTGCCCCAGCTCCCGCAGCTGTTCGGCATCCGGGCGGTGGCCATCGCCTACTACCCGATGTACCGGGGGCTGGCCCGGCTGGTCGGGATGGAGACGGTCGTGCCCGGCCCGGAGCCGAAGGACGCCATCGCAAAGGCGCTCGAGCTGTGGGAGGAGCACGACTTCCTCTTCATCCACGTCAAAGGGACCGACAGCGCAGGGGAAGACGGGGAT
This sequence comes from Limnochordaceae bacterium, assembly GCA_014896295.1. Taxonomy (GTDB): domain Bacteria; phylum Bacillota; class Limnochordia; order Limnochordales; family Geochordaceae; genus Carboxydichorda; species Carboxydichorda subterranea. The sequence goes on along the minus strand of JADBKR010000008.1, from coordinate 528,566 downwards.
TGGGCGCGCAAGAGCCGGGTGATCGAGGCGGTCGACGCGGCGCTCCCTCCCCTCATCGAGCGCAAGCCGGACGTGCTGCTCATCACGGGCGACCACTCGACGCCCGCCGCGCTGAAGATGCACTCGTGGCATCCGGTGCCGGCGCTCCTGTGGGCCCGGACGGCCCGCAAGGACCGGTGGATCCAGAAGTTCGGCGAAAGCGAGTGCGCCAGGGGGAGCCTGGGGCACGTGCGGGCGGTCGAGCTCCTGCCGCTCATGCTGGCCCATGCCGGCCGGCTGGTGAAGTTCGGCGCCTGAGGCAGGGCGATTGCGGCCGTGACGGGCGCCGGCCCTGGTAACTCCGCAATGGGGAAGGTGCTGGAGGGCAGTGCGATGGCCCAGAGGGGCGCGTTCATCGTCGCGATCGCGCAGGGATTTCGCTCCTGATGGCGGTGCCCACGCGACGGCATCCGCCAAGGGCGCGGCCGGCAGCCGGCCTCGGTGGCTCCCCGCGGCCGCCGTCGTCGTGGTGGCGCTGGCCATAGCCGCCCTGTGGCGGATGGGTGGGCGGCCTGGCGGGAGCACGCCTCCCGGCGGCCCGCCCGAAGGGCCCGGGCAGGCAGGGACGGCCGGGACGGCCGCGCCCATGGAGTTGCGGGGGCCAGGCCCACAGGAGGTGGGGTTCGACGTCAACGCTCCGGCGGCCATCTTGATCGACGCCGAGACGGGCCAGGTGCTGTTCGAGAAGAGCGCGGACACCACGGTGCACCCGGCGAGCATCGCCAAGATCATGACGATGCTCGTGACGATGGACGCGGTGAAGCAGGGGTACGTGTCGCTCAAGGACCCCGTCCGGGTGAGCCGCAACGCGGAGGCCATGGGGGGATCTCAGGTCTACCTGGTCGCGGGCGAGACTTTCCCCCTGGAGAAGATGATGCGGGCCATCGCCATCGCCTCGGCCAACGACGCGGCGGTAGCCGTGGCGGAGCACGTGGCGGGAACGGTCGGGGCGTTCGTGACCCTCATGAACCAGAAGGCCAAGGACCTGGGCATGACGCATACCCACTTCGTCAACCCGGATGGGCTACCGCCCGACACAGGGCCCGACCCCAACGTGACGACGGCGCGGGAAGTGGCGATCATGGCGCGCGCGCTCATCACCCAGTATCCGGAAGTGCTGCAGTGGACCTCGGTACGGCGGGAGACGTTCAGGGAAAACCCGTTGCTGATCATGGACAACACCAACCATCTACTGGGGGCGATCGAGGGGGTCGACGGGCTCAAGACGGGCTATACGACCGATGCCGGGTACTCGGTGGCGGCGACGGCGCAGCGTGACGGGCGCCGCCTGGTCGCCGTGGTCATGAAGACCGACAGCGACCAGACCCGGGTGAGCCAGACGGCGTCGCTGCTCGAGTTCGGATTCCGGGCGTACCGGCCGGCGGTGGCCGCCCTGGCCGAGGAGAAAGTGGGCGAGCTGCGGCTGCGGGGCGCCCAGCCCGGGGCGGTGCCCGTGAAGGCCGCCAGAACCCTCACGGTGCTCACCCTGGGCGGTCGAAGCGACGGGCTGACGCGCCAGGTCGTATGGAAGCCCGGCCTCAAACCCCCCATCCCGGAGGGGCAGGAAGTCGGGTGGGTAGTGGCGAGCATGAAGGGTACCCCGCTCGCGAGGGTGCCGGTGGTGACCACCGGGGCGGTGCGACCCGCTTCGGGGTTGAGCCGCCTGTGGATCTGGCTGCGGGATCTGGTGAGCGGGGTGGTCGTGGCGGCGCGCTAGCCGAGCGTGCTCCTGCCAAGCTCAACCTGGTGCTGCGGGTGCTGGGGCGGCGACCTGACGGGTATCACGAACTCGACGGGGTGATGGTGAGCGTCGACCCGCCCGCCGACGAGGTGCGGGCGGAGTACGCTCCGGGGTTGGCCCCGGGACGGCTGCGTGTTCGCGCCGAGGGCCCGCTGGCCCCGTGGCTGGCGGAAAGCGGGGTGGCGCTCGAGGCCGAAGCGGACCTGGGGCAGCCCGGCGCCCTCGAGCATCCCAACCTCGTGGTGCGGGCGGCGGCGGCCCTGCACCGGGCGCACCCGCCGAAGCCGGGCGCCGCCGGGCACGGGGTGGAGCTGCGCCTCGTCAAGGCCATTCCGGTCGGGGCCGGGCTCGGCGGAGGGAGCGCCGATGCCGCGGCGACGCTGCGGGCGCTCAACCGGCTGTGGAACCTGGGCCTGGCAACCCGGGAGCTGGAGGAGGTCGCAGCCCGGGTGGGCGCGGACGTGGCCTTTTGCGTGCGGGGCGGAGCCCAGCGGGCCGGCGGGGCAGGGGAGGTGCTGCGGCACGTCTGCGTCCGGCTCCAGGCCGGATGCGTCGTGGTGGTGCCCGAACAGAGCGCCTCTACGAGGGAAGCGTATCGCCTGTGGGACGCCGGAGAGCGCCCCGCTCACGAGGCACGGAGCCTGGCGCCGGTGGAGGCTGCGGTCGACGCGCTGGCCCGGGGGGATCTCGCCGGACTGGCGGCTTCGTTGTGGAACGATCTGGCCCTCGCGGCGGCCAGGCTCTGCCGATCGACGGAGCGGCTCCAGCGCATCCTACGAGACGTCCCCGCGTGCATGGGAGTTTCGGTGACGGGCAGCGGATGCGCGGTGTTCGGCCTGGTAGACCCGGGGGCGCTGCAGACATGCAGAGAGGCGGTCGAGAGGCGGTTGCGGGAGGAGGGGCTCCGCGCGTGGGTCTTCGCGGCCCGGATCCCTTCCGGGGGCGGCGGAGGATTGTGATAGAATGCACGTCAAGGCAGCCCCGTGCTGAGGGAAGGGAGCTGGGCGCCCGTGCCGGGTCCGCTGTCGCCGCTCAAGCTGGATAATTATAAACCGCTTCGCGAGCTGGTCTTCGAAGCGCTGCGGGAGGCGATCATCTCGGGCGCCTTGCCGCCCGGCGAGCGGCTCATGGAGGTGCAGCTGGCCGACGAGCTCGGCGTGAGCCGCACCCCCGTGCGCGAAGCGATCCGCAAGCTGGAGCACGATGGCTTCGTGGTCATGATCCCCCGCAAGGGGGCGTACGTGGCCGACATCTCCCTCAAGGACGTCGCCGAGATCTTCGACGTGCGCAAGGCGCTGGAAGCCCTGGCAGCCCAGCTCGCGGCCGAACGCGCCAGCGACGAGGACCTGGAGCGCACGGAGCGCGTCCTGGTGGAGTACGACGCCTGCATCAACCAGGGCGACATCACCCGGCTCATCGAGGTCGACACCCGCTTCCACGAGGCCATCTACCAGATGGCGGGCAACTCCCGGCTCAAGCAGATGCTCAGCCTGCTCAGCGAACAGGTCATGCGCTACCGCACCATGACGCTGTCGCACGGGCCGCGCATGCGCCGGGCCCTGGAAGAGCACCGGCGCATCGTGGAAGCCATCGCGGCCCGGGACGGCGAAAAGGCGTCGCGCCTGGCCCGGGACCACATCGAGAGCGCGGAAAACGCCCTGATGGAGCTCATCGCCCGGTCGGGCAAGGACCAGGGCCAGGGCATGCCCCGAGGCGCTCGCGGCCGGCGTACCGTGGCGGCGCGCGGCGGCGATGAGGAAGGTGGCGGGGATGACGAGCACGCCCTTTGAGAGCTCGGGAGCCGGGCCGTTGCAGCGGCCTTCGGATCCGGCGGCGTGGGGCCAGGGGATCACCCTGGCGCCGCGCCTCGACGCGGTAGTGCTGGCCGCGGCCGGTAACCGGGGCCGCCTGCGGGAAGTGAGCGAGGCTCCTTACGAGGCCCTCATCCCCATCGAGGGCCGGCCCATGGTGGCCTACGTGGTAGAGGCGCTGGCACAGGCCCGCCGGGTGTCGGGGATCGTGATGGTAGGCCCCGGCCCGGTCGTGGAGGCGGCCCGCAAGGCGCTCGGCGAACCGGCGGGCACGCGCCTCAAGGCCGTTGCGCCGGGTGCCCGCCTCATTGACAACCTCGAGCGGGGCCTGGCCGAGGCGACCACGGAGCACGTACTGGTGGTCACGAGCGACATCCCGCTCATGAAGGCCCACATGGTGGACGACTTCGTCCGGCGGTGCGAACAGTCTCCCGAGATGCAGGACGTCTGGTACTCCATCGTCGAGCGTCGTATGGGCGAACACCGCTATCCGGGGGTCAAGCGCACGTGGGTGAAGCTGGCCGACGGGTCGTTCACGGGAGGTAACGTGTTCCTGGTGCGCCGGGACATCGTCGAACTCACCCGGCCGCTCTTGACCCGCGCCATCGAGGCCCGCAAGAGCCCGTTGACGCTGGCTCGCCTCCTGGGACTGCGAGCCGTGGTGCGGTTCATGTTGGGGCGCTTGACGGTAGCCGAGGCAGAGCAGCGGGTGGGGCGGATGCTGGACATCCGCGGGAAGGCGGTCGCCACCCCGTACGCGGAGATCGGCATCGACGTGGACAAGCCGTCCGACCTGGAGCTGGCCCGGCGCTTCCTCGGCCCGCCGGCCCAGGCAGGAGCCGGCGCCTGAAGCCGGCGCTTCACCCGGCCTTTCGTCCCGCCCGGGCCGTCTGGTATACTGGAGAGCGCGCTGGGGCGTTGTGTAACGGCAGCACGGGAGACTTTGGATCTCCTAGTCCTGGTTCGAATCCAGGCGCCCCAGCCAAGTCATTTCAGGAGTTTGCGGGATCGAGGGAGTACCCGGAGGGCTGCGGGTACTCCTCGGAGCAGGGCTGGTGGGCCAGGGCGGGTTTTGCGGTAGACGCCGGCTGGTCATGACGCTGCCCGTCATCCTCGGGGTGGGGCTGGTGTGGGCGGGGCCGGCCTCCTGGGGAGCGGGGGGAGGCGTCGTGTTCGCAGCGACGCCGAGGGCCCAGGCCGGGGTGTTGGATCTCGAGGGGTGGCGTCCGGCCAGAGACGAGCTCCTCTGGCTGGACGGGGAGTGGGCCTTGTACTGGCAGCGTCTCCTGGAGCCGGCCGACTTCGCCTCGTCCGGGCCATTGCCACCTGACGGCTACGTGCCGGTACCCGGCCCGTGGACTCGCCTGCACCTCCAGGGTCACCCGCTCCCCGCCACGGGCTATGCCACGTACCGGCTCCAGATCCGGCTGGATTCGAAGGGATGGCAGGAGCCGCACGAGCCCCTCGCGCTCTCCATCGGGTACATCTGCTCCGCCTACCGGCTGTGGGTCAACGGGCAGGAGGTGGCATCCAACGGGCGCGTGGGCGTCTCTCCGGAGACCGAGCAGCCCCAGTACCTCCCCGTCCTGGCATCGTTCTACCCGCAGGGGCCGACCATCGACGTCGTGGTGCAGGTCTCCAATTTCTATCACCGGTGCAACGGCATCTGGAGCCGCATCGCCCTCGGCCCTGCCGGTGCCCTCCAGCGCCGGCAGGCCTGGAGCCTCGGGCAGGCCGTCTTCTTGCTGGGCGCCATTCTCATCATGGCCCTCTACCACGTGGCGCTCTACCTGTCGCGCCGGAACGAACGGGTGGCTCTCTATTTCGGGCTGTTCTGCCTGACCATCGCGCTGCGCACCACTGTAACGGGCGAGGAACTGTGGCTGCGGCTGGCCCCGCAGTTTCCCACGGGCATCGAGCTTCGCCTGGAATACCTGACCGATTACCTTGCCCTACCGCTCTTCTTTCTGCTGCTCAACGGGCTGTACCCCTACGAGGTGCCAAAGTCGGCCGTGCGGCTCGCCACGGGAGTGGCCGCTGCCGGCATGGTTTCCCTGGCCGCCCCCGCCTACCTGGCCTCCTGGGTCGTGCCGGTCTACGAGGGGTCCCTCGTGCCGTTCGTGGCATATGCCCTGGCCGGGATGGTGAGGGCCGTCCTGCGCCGGCGAGACGGCGCGTACATCTTTCTCGCCGGGGCGGCGGCGTTGTTCGCAGCGCTCATCAACGACCTGTTGAACTACAATCATCTGGCGTTCACCGCGGAGTTGCTGCCCTTGGGGCTGTTCGCCCTCATCCTCTCCCAATCGGTGCTCCTGGCCCAGCGCTTTTCCCATGCCTTCACGGAACTCCAACGCTCCCGCCGGATGCTGACCGAACGGGAGGAACAGCTACGCCGGAACATCGCCGAGATGCTGCACGGGGCTGTCCAGACCCGGCTCCTGGTCGCCGTCCACCAGGTCAGCGAGGCAGAGGCCGAGTTGGCCGCCCAGCCCGAGCGAGCACGGGAGCTGTTGTCATCGGCACGAGGGCTGCTCGAGGCGGTACGAGAGCGGGAGGTTCGAGAGGCGAGCCACCTGCTGCATCCGTCCATCATCCGGGTGGGGCTCGTGCCTGCCGTGCGTTCCCTGGCACAGCGCTTTCGCGACCGCTTCGACGTGGACGTGCAGGTGAGCGAGCGCCTCGCCGCACTGGACAACGTGGCCGACAACCGTATCCCGGAGTCCATCCGTCTCGCCGCCTATCGGGTACTGGAAGAGGCCTTCAACAACATCGCCGTCCATGCCGGAGCTGCCCGGGCGGAGGTGCACCTGGACGTGATGCCCGACGGGCAACTCCGCCTCAGCATTCGGGACGACGGGGCCGGATTCGACCCGGCGACGCTGCAACCGGGGTTGGGCCTGCGCAGCATCGCAGCGCGGGTCGTGGAGATGGGGGGAGCGTGGCACATCGACAGCCGCCCGGGCCTGGGCACCACCCTGACCGTCTGGATCCCCTTGACGGGGATCGCCGCGACGCGACCATCTCCGGGTCGCACACCACGAAGCTGGCCGCGGCTTCCTCGATGGCGCGTACCGGGTGCCCATTAGGATCCATGCTCCCTCTGCCCATCCGGGGACCCAGCCCGGACGTAGACCCAGATGGTTTCGTCCGCCGCCCGCCGGGCGAACGGGCTCGTTTCCTGCAGCCGCTCCCATTCGTCCAGCGTGTACACGAGGACATCGACCGGCACCGGGACACCCTTCGGATACCACCCGCTGCCCCGGCGCTCGAAGGGCTGCTCCGATGATGCGACCACCACGACGAGATCGAGGTCGCTGCCAACGCCCCAATCGCCTCTGGCGTATGAGCCAAAGTAGCCGATCCGGAGCGCCCGCGGGTCCTGCGAGGCCGCCGTATGCGCCCACTCCCGGATCGCCCGGTCCACTTCATCGCGGCCGGGCCATCTCATCACTGACGAACGCAATGATCTCACGGGCATACCGGATCGCCTCCTCACTCTGCAGCGACCCGAAATGCTGGAAGGGGGCCCCTTCCGGATGACTGTTCGGGTAACGGGGGGCGATGTAGAAACCGTCGAGGACATGGGCTTTGTCCACGAGATCGGCCGGCACCGCGATGGCCGGAGGCAATTCGCCTAGAAGACGGGCGATGACATGGCCCCAGGCCTCCTGGCCGAAGTACAGGTGGAGGGCCTTGACCGCTTTCTCGGCCGCTTGCTGTGCGGCGAAGCACGCCCACTCGTGACGGCCCGCGCGGCGGGAATCCTCGGCCTGCTCGAGGTCCCGCTGCGCCTGGCTGATCCAGTCCCCTGCTCGTGACACCACGGCCGGCCATCCCTTTCCCGTAGAAGCCTGGACCCAATGTACCATGCCTCATCAGGCGTTGCCCACTCTCGTGATACCCTGGGCCGCTGTCTGCGCGGCCTACCGACGGCCGTCATCTGACCGGCCGGCCGCGGCTTTCTCGCCGGCGCTTCCGGGCGAGTAGCGAACGGCCGTGGAAAAGCGATGGGGCGGCAGGATGCCGCCCCATCTTCCTGGCGTCGGACGTCGCAGCTCTGTCGTTTGGGCCCTCAGCCCTTTGCCCGGTCAGTGCGCCCGCTCGGCGATCTGCCGCGGCGACCAGCGATCCTGCTGCACCAGCGGCACGAACTCGTCCAGGTTGTCCGGCGCAAAGCGCATGGTCATGCCCGCCTCGGCCGCCCGGTAGGCCGCCATCAGGAGCTGTGTGACGAGCAGCCCGTCCCGCAGGGTCTCCCTCGGCATCCGGCCGTGCGCGAAGGCGGCCGTCACGTGCTGGTTTTCGGCGGTGTAGCCGTAGACGTGGGCCTCGTCTCCCAGGTAGGGCATCTGGCCCTGCTCGGCCGCCTGCTTTTCGACCAGATCCTCCCCGGCCGGGCCCTGCACGTTGCGGCTGAAGAAGATCTTGGACTCGGGCTCGAGCGTGTTGATCGACAGGGAGTACTCGGGCCCGAGCAGCTCGAACGTCAGGCGCAGGCCTGCTCCCGAGAAGCTCCACGACGTGTTGGCCTGGGTGATGACCAGTTCCCCGTCGGCCGTCTCGTAGACGATCTCGGCGCTGGCGTAGTCCTCGGCCGGCGCGCGGCCGTAGTCCACTTCGCCGCCGGTTTGCCGGCGCAGCAGCTCCGCGTAGCGCGGCCGGCTCCACTTGAGGTTGGCGATGCTGGCGGTGACCGCCACCGGGCGCAGATAGTCGGGCCGGTCGGGAGGCGTCAACATGTACCTCCCGGCCTCCACCGAGTGGCACATCATGTCGCTCAGCACGCCGCCGCCCTGCAGCGGCCCCCTCCAAAACCACGGCCGGTGCGGCCCGCCGTGCTCTTCGGCGGCCCGGGCCAGGTAAGGCGTACCCGACAAGGCGGCGCCGCGCCGCCAGGCGATCTCTTTGCCCCGGGTGAGCGAGGGGGCGAAGACCTGGTTTTCCAGGTACGCGTGCAGCAGCCCGGCGCCCTCGACCATCTCGACCAGCTTGCGCGCCTCGGCCACGTTACGGGCGAGCGGCTTTTCGATGGCGATGGCCCGGACCTTGGAGCGCCCGGCCCGCACCTCGTCGACGATCGCCTGCACCAGCGGCACCCGCACGTGGTTGGGCGCCGTGATCCAGACGGCCTCGACGTCGCTCTGGCGCACCATGGCGGCCACGTCGTCGTATCCGGCAACCTCTCCGACCTCGAGCTCCCGGCACAGCTCGGCGAACTCCTCGCGAGACTGAGGATTGGGCGAGGCGACGGCCACGATGTCGCCGTCGCGTACCCCCACCCAGCTCCTCGCGTGGAATCGCGCGATGAACCCGCTGCCTACGAAGCCCACTCCGATCCGCCTGGCCATTTCGCTCCCTACCCCTTTCCCAGCTTCCTGCCACGGGTGGCCCGCGCTTCGCTTTCGCGAAGGCGTTACTGCCGCAACCGGCGCTGGCGCCCGTACGCGGCCAAGAGCAGCACCAGCACGAGGCCGTGCACGACCTGCCGCCCCGCCTCCCCCATGCGAAGCGTGGTCAGGATGGCCTCGAGCACCGTGAGCACCACCGCGCCGACCACCGAACCGGTGTAGCTCCCGGCGCCCCCTGCCAGCGAGGTCCCCCCGACCACCACCGCGGCGACGGAGCGCAGCACGTAGTCGCCGCCGATGTCGAGGAAGACAGTGGTGGTGTATCCCACGAAAAGATAGCCCGCCAGGGCGGCCAGCGCGCCGCTGAGGGCGTACGTCGCCACCACCATCCGGGGTACGTGGATGCCGGACAAGAACGCGGCCGTCCGGTTGGCTCCGATGGCGTAAAGCCGCCTTCCAAAGGAGGTCCGGCTCAACAAGACGCTCATCCCTATCGCGACCGCAAGCCACAAGAAGAGAATGCCCGGGATCCCCAGCACCCACGGGTGTACCACGATTTCGTTGAGCAAGGGCGCCGCCCGCCCTTTGGGCTGTCCCTGGGTGTATACGAGCGTCAACCCCTGCACCACGCCCGTCATGCCCAGGGTCATGACCAGCGGGGGGATTCGCAAGTAAGCGATGCCGACTCCGTTGAGGGCGCCCAGGGCAAACCCGGTCAAGAGGACCGCGGCGAGCGCCTGCAGCAGCAGCGCATCCCTCGCCAGCGTGATGTGGGCCGTCATGACGGCAGCCAGGCTCATGACGGCGCCGACCGACAGGTCGATGCCCTCCCCGCCCGAGATGACGACCAGGGTCTGCCCGGCCGCCACGATCCCGAGGAACGATGCGATCCGCAAGACGTTGAGCACCTGGCCGTAGCTGAGAAAGCCCGGTGACAGCGCCTGCCCCAGGGCGAACAGCACCACCACCAGCAACACGGCGACCAGGGTGGGGTTACGCCCAAGGCGCCGGGCGCCGGTGGCCAGGGCGCCGGCCGGGGCGTGCTGCCTCCACTGCTGCGCGGCGAGCGGCTGCGGGGACTTCACGCGGACCGCCTCCTCACCGAGCCGAGCGCCGCCGCGGCCAGCGCGCCGATGACGATCAGGCCGGATATGAAGTCCTGGTAAAAGGGCGGGACGTTGGCGAAGAAGATCACGTTACGGATGAGGCCGAGGACGGCAGCCCCTGCCGCCGATCCTCCGGCTCCCCCTACGCCGCCCGCCAGCCTGGTCCCTCCGATGACCACCGCGGTGATGGAGGAGAGGGTCAGCGGCTCACCCACCAGCGGGTCGCCCGAGGCGATATCGGCGGTCAGGGCGAGTCCGGCTATCCCGGCAAACAGGCCCTCGAGCGCATAGGCCGCCACCATGACGAGGGAGACGGGGACGCCGCTCGCGTACGCGCTGGCGGCGTTGCCACCGACGGCGTACAGGTACCGCCCGAGGCGGGTGCGCTTGATCACCCACCACAGCCCGAGCACCACCAGCACGACCCAGGCGACCACGGGTATTCCCAGGAAATAACCCCGGTACGTCCGGTAAACGAGCTCGGGCACGCTGCCGCCCGGCGTGGGCATCACGTAAAGGGCCAGGCCCATCCAGACGAAACTCGTGGCAAAGGTCGCGATGATCGACTGCAGCCGCAGGTGCGCCACGAGCAGCCCGTTGACGGTGCCGGTCAGGACTCCGACCAGGAGGCCCGCGGCGAGCGCCAGCAGGACGCTCCCGGTGCCGGGCTGTGGCCCTAGATCGCTCAGCAAGCTGACCGTGACCACGTTGACCAGGGTCACGATCCCGCCGACCGAGAGGTCGATGGCTCCCGTCAGCACCACCAGCGTCTGGCCCACCGCCGCCGCGATGAGAGGCAGGAAGGTGGCCACGTTGGCCCGCAGCACGGGCATCTCGAAGAAGTTGGGCTGCAGGGCGCCGTTCACGGCCACCACGGCGGCGAGCACGACCAGGCTGATCCACAACGGTAATCCCCGGCGAAGCCGTTCGCTCGGGGTCGGCCCCGGCACCCCGGCGCCCAGCAGGAGCTCTCCCGGAGCGCCTCGTTCACCCACCCGACGTCACCCTCTCCCCACGGACCAGGCGCAAGCCTGCGGCCACCAGCTCTTGCTCGGTGAGGCGCTCTCCCCGGAGCTCGTCGACGATCTGGCCCTCGTACATCACCAGCACCCGGTCGCAGAGGGTCAGGAGCTCCGTGTCGTCGCTGGAGTTGAGCAACACCCCGAGACCGCTCGCCCGCATCTGCTCGATCGAGCGGTAGAGTTCCAGCCGTGCACGCACGTCCACCCCTTTGGTGGGGTCATCCATCAGGAGCAGGCGGGGCTGGCTCAGCAGCCACTTGCCGACGACCACCTTCTGCTGGTTGCCGCCACTGAGGCTGGAGACGGGCTGCAGGAGGTCGGCGACCTTGATCTCCAGCGACTCGACCGCTTGCCGGGCGGCGCTCTGTTCGCGTGCGTTCGAAAGCAGCCCCATCCGGGAGCGCCGCCCCAGGCTCGGTAGCGTGAGATTTTCCAGGATCGGGCGGGGCATGAACAGCCCCTCCTGGCTCCGGTTGCCCGGGATGAGCACCACTCCCCGGCGGATGGCGTCGGCCACCCTGTGCACCCTGGCCGGCCGGCCGTCGATCTCGTACCGGCGCCACTGGGCGGGAAGCGCACCGAACAGCGCCTTGAGCAGCTCCGACTGCCCCTGGCCCTGCAGCCCGCCCAGCCCCACGACCTCGCCCCTGCCAACCGCGAGGGAGACGCCCCGCAACACCCGCCCCGACACCAGCTGCTCGACCCGCAGCACGGGTTGCTGCGGGCCTGCCACCGGGGGCCTCGGTTGGCGTGCAGGCGCCTCCACGTCGCCCACCATCAGCCGCAGCAGGTCATCCGGCGTCGTGGTGGAGAGCGAGACCGTCGCCGCCGTTTGCCCGTTGCGGAGCACCGTGGCCCGGTCGCAGACCCGGTACACCTCCTCCAGGCGATGGGAAATGAAGACGACGGTACGCCCTTCCGCCCGCAGCCGGCGCACCACCTCGAAGAGCGCGTCGACTTCCCGGCTGCGCAAGGAGGCCGTCGCCTCGTCGAGGATCAGGAGCCGGGGCCGGCGGGATAGCGCCTTGGCGATCTCGACCATCTGCTGCTCGGCAGGCGACAGCTCCGCGACCACCAGGTGCAGGGGCAACCGGCGGCCCAGGCTCCGGGTGAAAGGCTCCAGGCACTCGGCGGCGAGCCGCCACGTGGCGGGCTCGTCGACCAGGCCACGGTGCACGCGTTCATGACCGAGCAGGATGTTCTCTGCGACGGAGAGCTGGGGCACGAGGCTCAGTTCCTGGTAGACCGCAGCGATCCCGAGGCGGTACATGTCGGAGGGGCCTGAAATGGACACCTGCCGCCCGTCGACCTTCACGACCCCCGCGTCGGGCGCCACGACGCCGGTCAGGATCTTGGCCAGGGTGCTCTTCCCCGAGCCGTTGGCTCCGAGGAGCGCATGGACCTCGCCGGGGCGACATTCGAACGAAGCTCCCTGCAGAGCCACGACGCCCCCGAACCGCTTTTCGATGCCCACCGCCTCGAGGTGCGGCACGGTGCTTGCTCCTTCCTCGATCCAATCAAGAGGTGCGGCGGAGGGAGGCCCGCGGCCCCCTTGCGCCCGGGCGGCCGCCCTCCCTCCGGCGTATCAGTCCCGGCCCGGCCTCACTTGAAGTAGGACCGGGCCTCCTCCTCGGTCAGCCACCCGTCGAGTGCGTAGGCGTCGGGATGATCCTTGTACTTGGCCCACAGCTCGTCGAAGTTGTCGTTGGTGACGATGCCGGGGATGGGCACGTAGAGCGTGTTGCCCCGGGCGAGCACGCCGTCCTTGAACTGGCGGCCCTGCAGGATCTGCATGGCGATCCGCAGCCCGCTGGCGGCGACTCCCGGCGGGTTGACCACGCCGATGGCCTGGAAGCCCTTTTCCTTCTTCAGCTGGTCCCAGAGGCGCATGTAGCCGACCCGAGCCTCACCGGACATGAGCGGCAACTTCCGGCCCGAGGCCAGCACCGCTCGCAGCGCGCCCTCCGCCATGCCGTCCTGGACCCAGACCCCGTCGATGTTGGGATAGGTGGCGAGCAGGTTGGACATCACCTGCTGGCCGGTGGCCTGGTCCCAGTTGGCGTGGGTCATGGTCAGGATCTTGATGCCGGGGTACCGGCCGAAGACCTCGCGGGCGCCGCGCCAGCGGTCCTCGTTGGCCGGGTGGCCCGCCAGGCCGTTGATGACCACGATGTTACCCTTGCCCTGGAGCTTCTCGGCCAGCCACCGGGCCGAGATCCGGGCCCACTCGGCCTGGTCGATGACGACGTTGACGGCCTTGGGGCTCGTCACTTCCTGGTCGACCACGATGACCACGATCCCGCGGTCGGCGGCCTCTTCGATGACCGGGTTGAGCGCGGTCTGGGAGTTGGGGTTGATGATGATCACGTCGAAGCCGCGGTTGATCATGTTGCGGATCTGGGCGATCTGCGCGGTCACGTCGGGGCCTGCGTGGTTGACGTAGAGATCACCCTTGACGAGCCCTTTGCTCTTGTACTCGTCGAACACCTTCTTGGCGCTCTCCACCATCTGGATGCGCCACTCGCTGCCGACGAACCCGTTGCTGATGGCCACGGTGTACGGCGGTTTCTTGGCGGCCGCCACGGCGGGTGCGGTAGCAAGCGTAGCGGCTGCCGCCAGGACGACCAGCGCTGCCATCCACGTGCGCATGCTGCGAAGTCTCCGCAAGCCTGGCTCCCCCTTCGACTCCCGGAACTGTCGGTCCCTCCGGCACCCGGCGCCTGGCGACGGGCGCCTCACCCCCTCTCGAACCGCTCCAGGATCGACGCCTTGGCGTGCATGGCGGCCAGCGCCGCCGCCCCCACGAGGCCGGCCCGGTCGCCGAGCCGCGAGGCCCGGATCTCGGGGACGATGGGCGAAAGCGCCCTCAAGCGGCCGGCCAGCTGGGGCACGATGTGCTGCACCAGGGCGCCCACGGGCCCTCCCAGGACGATCGCCTGCGGGGCGAGGATGACCGCGACGTTGGTCAGCGCCCGGGCCAGCCTCTCGATGACCTCGTCGACGACGGCCGACGCCTCGGGCCGCCCTTCGCGGGCGGCGGTGAAGAGGGCTCCCAGGGCCGCCTGGTCGTCCGCGGTCGGCCTGGCAAGGTGAGCAGCCCGAGCCCGCTCCACCAGGTACGGGATCGCGAGCCTGCGCTCGAGGTGCCCGAAGCCCAGAGGTCCTTGCCGCTCCGGGCCCGGGCCGTCCACGATGAGATAACCGATCTCCCCGGCGCAGTTACCCGACCCGCGGTAAAGCTGCCCGTCCAGCACGATCCCTGCGCCGACCCCCGTGCCCACCCAGACGAAAACGAAGCTCGTCCAGGCCCGGCCGTCACCGAAGCGCAACTCGGCCAGGGCGGCCGCGTTGACGTCGTTGTCGAGGACGACGGGCAAGCCCAGTTCAACTGCGAGCAGGTGCCCCAAAGGAGCCTCTTCCCATCCGAGGGCGGGCGCGAGCTTCACGACCCCCGTGGCGGGGTCGGTCACCCCCGGCACCGCCACGCCCACCGCGAGCAGCGGCTTCGGCACCGGCGCGGCCCGGGTGATGCGCCGCACCTGGTCTGCGATCAGCCGAACGGCCTGCTCGGGCGTGGTGGCCGCGGGCAGAGCCCCCGTCTCGTCGACCAGGCGGTGCCCCCGCAGGGTGAACAGCGCGAGGCGGGACCGGGTCCCGCCGAGATCCACGGCCGCGATGTAGCCCGCCTGGTCTGAGAGCTGCAGGAGCACCGGGCGTCGCCCGCCCCGGGAGAGGCCCGTACCGACCTCCTCCACGAGCCGCGCGGCCATGAGCTCCGCCACCACCTGGGAAACGGTCGGCTGGCTGAGCCCGAGGGCGGCTGCCAGGGCGACCCTCGAGATCGGGCCATCCTGCTCGATGTGCTCCAGCACCGCCCTGCGATTGTGCAGGCGGGCTGCCTGGGGGGTGGATGCTTCGCGGCGGCCGGGTTGATGCGAGCGCGTCTTACTTTCGTGTCCTTTCTAAGCAAGTCCCATTCGGCGTCGGCCCCCCTCGTCTCCTGCTGGCAGGTGTCCCCCGGGGAGAGGGCTTTGTCCAGGGGTGTCGAAACCTCGGGGCACCAGGTTGCGACGACGCAGCCATCGCGCAGCGCAGGAAGGAGCGTGTCCGGCCATGAAAGGTGCGCGCGCCGGGATAGCCGTCCTGGCGGGGCTCGTCCTCGTTGGCAGTTTCGCCCTATCTGCAGGAGGTCCGGTGGGCGGAAGCGAGGTGGCGCAAGCCGCCTCTCGGAGTCCCATGACGTTTCGCTACCCGATTGCGGCCGATCCCGAGCACCTCAACCCGTTCCGTTCGACGACCGTCGCGACCCGCCGTATCATCAACAACGTGTACGAAGGGCTGGTCACGTTCGACCCCAAGACGAGCCAGGTCGTGCCGGAGCTTGCCGAGCGCTGGGAGATCTCTCCGGACGGTAAGGTCTATACCTTCCGCCTGCGCAAGGGGGTCCGGTTCCAGGCGGCGCCGGGGGTGACGTACAAGGACCGCGAGGTCAAGGCCCGGGACTGGATCTGGTCCTTCAAGATGTTCCTGAGCGGGGATACCGCGGTCTCCGAGCACCCGGAGTACCTGGAGGCGGTCAAGGGAGCCAAGGCGTTCACCGAGGGCAAGGCGAAGGACGTCGAGGGGCTGCGGGCGCTCGACGACTACACGCTGCAGATCACCCTGGAAGCGCCCAACCACCGCTTCCTCTACGACCTGGTCAACGCCTACGTCGTGCCGCAGGAGGCGTACGAGCAGCTCGGCGCGCAGTTTTCCAACCACCCGGTAGGCACCGGGCCGTTCGTCTTCAAGGAGTGGCGCCGGGACGACCACATCACGCTGGTCAAGAACCCCGACTACTGGCAGAAGGGGTATCCCAAGCTCGACGTCCTGACCTTCATCAACGTGCCCGACCCCAACACCCAGGTGTTCCAGTACCGCCAGGGAGAGCTCGACGTCCTGCTCGACGCGCCGCCGGGCCAGCTGGCGGCGGTCAAGAGCGAGTTTGCCAAAGAGTACCACGAGCTGCCGGGCCTCAACGTGCGGTACCTGGGCTTCAAGTGGACGGCGGCGCCCTTCAAGGACAACCGGGCCCTGCGGCTCGCCTTCAACTACGCCATCAACAAGGACGAGCTGTGGAACGTGCTCATGGAGGGTGCCCGCTACCCTGCGGACAAGGGCGTGCTCCCGCCCTCCATGCCGGCTGCGGACGTCGAAGGGTACCCGTACGATCCGGAGCGGGCCAAGCAGCTGCTGGCCGAGGCGGGGTACCCCGGCGGAAAAGGGCTGCCGGAGATTACCTACTACTACTATGCGTCCAGCGCGACGGAGCCCACCCATGCGGCCATCCAGGAGATGCTGCGGCGGGTAGGGATCCGCATCAAGCTCAAGTCCGAGGACAACACCACGTACTGGAGCCACGTCGGGGAGGACGAAGTCGCCCTCTTCCTGAGCGGCTGGAGCGCCGACTTCGAGGATCCCAGCGAGGTCTTCAACTTCCTGTTCTACAAGGGCAGGGACGACACCAAGTACGACAACCCCGAGGTGGACAAGCTGATCGACCAGGCGACGGCGACGACCGACCCGGCCAAGCGCAACGCTCTCTATAAGAAGATCCACGAGATGATCCTGGCCGACGTGCCGTGGGTGCCGCTGTCGTACAGCAAGGTGTTTTACTGGGTGAAGCCGTACGTGCGCGACTTCTACGTTGCCTCGGCCGGCACGTACCGCACTCCCATGAAGTACGTCTGGCTCGAGCAGTGAGGAGGCCGGGTGCGGGGCCGCCCGTCGAGCGGCCCCCGCACCGTCTACTCGTACGATGCTGCGCTACGTGATCCGGCGCCTGGCCCTCGCCATCCCCACCCTGTGGGGCGTGTTCACCGTCATCTTCGTGCTCTCGTACCTCATGCCGGGCGACCCCGTCCGGGCGGTGATGGGCGAGAGCTACCGGCGCGCCGACCCGGAGACCATTGCGCGGGTACGCCAGCGTCTCGGGCTGGACGACCCCTGGTACGTGCAGTATGTGCGCTTCCTGGGCCGCACGGTGCGCGGAGACCTGGGCGACTCGTACGTCCTGGAGCAGCCGGTGCGCGAGGTCATCGGCTACCGCTTCCCAAGGACGTTGCAGCTGATGGCGGGAGGGATGCTGGTGGCCGTCGCCGTGGGGCTGCCGGCCGGGATCGTGGCCGCCGAGCGCCAGTACACGTGGATCGACCACACGCTCATGCTCCTGGCGCTGATCGGCGTCGCCATGCCGGTCTTCTGGCAGGCGATCCTGGCCAAGATGTTCTTGACCCAGGATCGGTACGGGGTGGCCCTCTTCCCGGTAGCGGGCTACGGGGGTGGCGAGCTCATCTACATGGTCCTGCCCTCCCTGGTGCTGGGGACCCACCTGTCGGCCACCATCGCCCGCATCACCCGATCCTCCATGCTGGAGGTGCGATCCCAGCCCTACATCGTCACGGCCTCGGCCAAGGGGCTGTCGCGGTGGCGGGTCGTGCTGCGCCACCAGCTCAAGAACGCCCTGGTGCCCGTGGTGACCGTCATCGGGCTCGACGTGGGGTATTTGATGGGCGGCTCCGTGGTGACGGAGACCGTCTTCAACTGGCCCGGCCTCGGGCGGGCGGTGGTGGCAGCCATCATGCGGCGGGATACGCCGGTCATCCTCGGGACGCTCTTGTTCGGCTCCCTCATCTTCGTGACGGTCAACCTGCTGATCGACCTCACCTACGCTCTGGTCAACCCGAGGATCCGGTACGAGTGAAGGGGTAGCCTGTGAGCCAGCAAGCCTGGGTGGAGCCCGCGACGGTCGAGGCGGCGGTGCGCTCGCCACGAGGCCGCTTCGTGGCCGCCTTCGGGCGGCACCGTCTCGGCCTGGCGGGTCTCGCCATCGTGCTCGCGCTCGTGGTGGTGGCCGTGGCGGCGCCGGCCATCGCCCCGTACGACCCCTTCGAGCAAAACATCGTGGAGGCGAGGCTCAAGCCGCCTTCGCCGGAGCATCCGCTCGGCACCGACGAGCTGGGCCGGGACATCCTGAGCCGGATCGTGTACGGAGCCCGGATCTCCCTGCGCATCGGCCTCGTCGCCGAGGGCGTCTCCCTTGCCATCGGCATGGTCGTGGGAGGCCTGGCCGGCTACCTGGGCGGGCGCTTCGACGACGTCGTGATGCGCGTGACCGACATCTTCTTCGCCATCCCGTCCCTGTTGTTCCTCATCGCGGTGGTGGCCATCCTCGAGCCGACGCCCACCACCATCGCCGCGGCCCTCGGGGTCATCGGATGGCCGAGCGAGGCGCGCCTGATGCGCAGCCAGGTGCTCGCCCTCAAGGAGCTGGAGTACGTGACGGCCGCGTACGCCGTGGGAGCCTCGCCGGGGCGCGTCTTGCTGCGCCACATCCTGCCCAACGGGATTGCCCCCATGATCGTGGCGGGCACTCTGGGGACGGCCGGCGCCATCCTCAACGAGGCGACCCTCAGCTTCCTGGGGCTCGGCATCCAGCAGCCCATCCCCAGCTGGGGCACCATGGTCAACACGGGACAGAGTTACATCTTCAACGCCTGGTGGTATTCCGTCTTCCCCGGGCTCGCCATCATGGTCACCGTGCTCGGCTTCAACTTCCTGGGGGACGCGCTGCGCGACGCGCTCGATCCGACCAGGCAGTGAGCGGTACCGTTGCCACCGGCTTGCCCTTGGGCCCGGGCTCTTTCCCGGTTACCATGGAGATCCGTGCAGCGTCGTCGCCGTAGCCAGCTCCAGCGCGGCAGGCGGGCGACCGACGGCTTGGGGGAGGGGTGAGCGCGGGCCGTGACCGGCGAAGAGGAAGTGGCACCGTGGTCCCGCTCGCCGTGGATGGCGCAGTCCGCTCCGGGTCGCCCGCCGGGTGACACAGGACGGCTGTTGCGGGCTTCGGCATGGATCTTGCTGGTCATCGTCGTGGTGGCCCAGGCAGGCGCCCTGCTCTCCGTGGCGCTCACGGGAGCGTCGAGCGCTCGAATGGAGACGGATGCGTCGCAGGTCGCGGCGCGCGATCCCGCCGGGTTGGAGCGCATCGCCGGCCACGACGTGAAGGCCGGGCCACTTGTCTCCGACCAGCGCCGCCCCCGGGACGGCCAGTGGCGCCGCTCCGTCACGCCGTGGGAGCTGGAGCTGATGGCGCGGCTGGTCTACGGCGAGGCTCGGGGGGAGCCCTACGTGGGGAAAGTCGCCGTGGCGGCCGTGGTCCTCAACCGGCTCGACGACCCGCGCTTTCCCCACACGGTCGAGCAGGTCGTCTTCGAGCCGTGGGCCTTCACGGCGGTATACGACGGGCAGATCAACCTGCGGCCCGACCAGGCATCTTACAGGGCCGTCCTGGACGCGCTCGCCGGGTGGGATCCGACCGGAGGCGCCGTCTACTACTACAACCCGGCCCGCACCTCGAGCCCCTGGGTCTGGAATCGCCCGGTGGTACGCCGGATCGGGCGCCACGTGTTCGCCCGCTGAGAGGCCGAGAACCCCTGAGGCTGCCCGCCCCATAGGATGCAGGGACGATCCGGGGGGCCGGGCGACCCGCTCCCCGGCGCGGCCCGGGAAGGGGCGGCTTCGGGAGCGATGGTCACGTGGCTGCAGTTGTTGGTCATCGGGATCGCAGCCAACCTCGACAACCTCGGCGTAGGGATGGCGCTGGGAGCGGGAGCCATCCACGTTCCGGCCGGCGCCCATTTGGTGGTGGCGCTGGAAGCTTTCCTCTTCACGGTGTTGTCGGCCTCGGCCGGCCATTTCGTCCGCGGGTTGGTGCGAGCGAGCGTGGCCAGCACCGCGGGCGCGCTCCTGCTCATCGCCATGGGCGTGTACTTCATGGCGGCGGAGCACCGGGCGGCGCCCCGGCGGAGCCCGATCCTGGGGCTGCTGCGCGAGCCCCATCGGGCCGACCTCGACCGGTCGGGCTCGATCGGCCTCGCCGAGGGGCTGCTCCTCGGGACGGCCCTGGGCCTCAACTGCCTGGCCAACGGGTTCGTCGCCGGTCTGTGGCATCTGGGGGCCCTGCCCACCGCCTTCGTGACGGCGCTGTTCAGCTACCTGGCCCTTTGGGGCGGGGACCGCCTGGCGACCCACTATGCGGCACGCTGGCTCGGGAACAGGGGCCCTCTGGTGGCAGGGGCGCTCCTGGTGTGGCTCGGTTTGCGCCAGCTGCTGTGAGGGGAGCGGGGCGTGCCCGCCCCCACTCGCCTTCCCTATGCCCGGCTCACGTCGACCCACACGTCGTACTGCGCGGCCCCGGCCCCCAGCACGTCGGAGACCCCCGCCCCTGGGGCGTCGGGATCCTCCGGGAGCAGGTGGTTGACCGAAAAACCCTCGCCGCGCCCGGCGGCGTACCCCGCCTGGTTACCCGGCCCGCCCAGGCGGAACGGCGTATGGCCGTACCGGCGCGCGGGCTTCACCAGGTGCCCGTCGATGGTGTAGCCGGCTGCGCCGTACGCGAAGTGCCCGAAGTTGTAGCACGCTCCCACGGTGCCCGGCCGGATGGCCTGCGTGACCAGCGCGCGTCCCTCGACCTCCAGGAGCGCCGACCGGATGCGCACCCGGTCGCCGTTCCGGATACCCCGCGCCGCGGCGTCCGCCGGATGGATCCACAGCGGGTTGTCGGAAGCGATCTCCCGCAGCCACGCATCCTGGATATTACGGTGCGTGCCGATGTGGCGTGCCTTCCAGTTGATGAGCCGGAGCGGGCGGCGCAATCCCCGGGTGCCCACCTGCTCCAGCGGCTTGCCCGCGAAGGAGACGGGGGGCTGCCAGCGGGGCAGGCCGTCCATCAGCCGTCCGTCGTACGGATGACGGGCGGCGGCGGTGCCCTCGTCGTAAAAGTGGGCCTCGTCCTCCAACCGGTAGCGTACCCACTCTCCCTCGTATTCCTGGCCAGGGGGCTCGAAGCGCCCACCCCGGTTGAGCACGGTGACGACCTTGGGCCACTCCTCGGGCCGCACGGCCCGCTTCCAGCGCTCCACGTCGAACGCCGGCCCCAGCGCCGTGCGCCGGCTCTTCTCGAACATCTCCATCTCCGCCGGCGAGGCGTCGGGCACGGGGGTGCGGTCGAGGGCGATGTTGGCCACCATCTTCAGGTAGAAGTCTTCCGCCGACTCGAGCGAGCCTCCGTCCGCAAAAGCCCCCTCTCCCACCCCGGGCCACCCCATGCGCCGCCCGATCGCGATCCAGACGTCCTCCACCGCCCGCGGGCCGTCGAAGGCGCGCACCACCGGCTGCATGACGCTGCTGATGCGCTGCAGGGCGTTGGGGTAGATGGTCTCCCGCCCCCAGCGCTCGAGGTAGGTGAGGTCCGGGAGGACGAAGTCGGCGAACGACGCGGTCTCGCTCATCTCGACGTCCATCACGACCAAAAGCGGGATCGCCCGGGTATCCTTCAACGTCTCGGCGATCCGGGAGCCCGCCGGCAGGGAGAGCACAGGGGAGAGCCGGTGCACGAACAGCGCCCCGATCCGGTAAGGATAGCCCTCCGCCGCGCTGGCCAGCACTTCTTGCACCGTGTTGCCGCCCAGCGGAAACCAGGGGCGCCGCGCCGGGTAGCCGTCCCTCTGGAAGAGGGGAGTGCGTTCGTACGCCACGCCGTTACGAGCGAGGGGGATACCCCAGGGCTTCAACCCGCCCGGCACCGCCAGGAGGTCGTAGCGCCCCTTCAGTTCCTGGAAGTGGGCGCCGGTGGTGATGCTCCCGCCCTTCCAGTCGTGGTTGCCCACGAGATGGTTGAGGGCGTTGATGGCGCGAAGCGCCTCGTACCCGTTGGCGTGCATGGCCGGGCCCCGGTAGGCGATGATGCCCACGCGCTTGCCGTGGGAGGTGAACTCCGCCGCGAGCCGCTCGATGGTCTCGACGTCGACGCCCGAGATGGAGGCGTACTCCTCGAGGGTTCGCTCCAGCACCCGTTCCTTGAACAGGGTGAAGACCGACTTGACGGGAATTCCCCCGACCCGGCCGTCGAACTCCAGCACCCCTTCGGGAGCCTGCCCGGCGGCGGCGACCTTACCGCCCGGCAGCGCCACGACGTAGTCGTCCTCCTCCTTCGAGGTCATGCCCAGGTCGGACAGGCGCAGCTTGGGGCGCTCCGGGCGGTCGAGGCGCACGAGGTGCGTGGCGTCGGTCCACGTGGGCTCACCGTCGGCCCGGGCCGCCTCACGGTTGGGGTTGGCGAGGTATCGGGCGTCGTAGCGGCCGTGCTCCACGATCCACCGGGCCATCCCGAGCGCCAGGGCGCCGTCCGTGCCCGGGGCGATGGGCACCCACCAGTGGGCCTTGTTGGCGGTCTCGCTCAGGCGCGGGTCGATGACCGCCATCTTCATGCCCCTGGCGAGCGCCTCGGTCAGCGCGGGGGCGAGCCAGGTGGGCCCTTTGTTGGCGACCATGGGATTGGTGCCCCAGACGATGGCGAACTCGCAGTGCTGGAGGTCGACGTACAGGCGCTGTTTTTTCTTGCGGGGGTTGAACGACCTCACCGTGCCCAGCACGCCGCTTGCGCCGCAGACCCCGCCGTGGTCGTACGCGTTGAGGCTGCCGACGCTGGCGGGCCAGAAGCGGCCGTGCATGAAATCTCGCCGGTCGCCCCCCAGGTTGACCACCTGGTTGGCGCGCGGGCCGAGCTGAGGCACGTCGGGGTCGATGAGCACGTTGCGGTAGCGCTCTCGGAAGGCTTCCTGGCTCAGCTGGCCGGCCTGGAGGCGGGCGAGGTCGGCTTGCACCTGTTCCTGGGAGACGTAGGCCCACACGTCGCGTAGCCCCGGGGTGCCGAGGACCTTGCTGCCGTTGACGATCTCGTCGAGCGCCTCCTCCCACGAGACGCTCTCCCAGCGCCCGCTTCCCCGGGGACCGGCCCGCCGCAGCGGCCGGGTGAGGCGCAGCCGGTCGTAAACCGTCTGGATGCCGGCCTGCCCTTTGAGGCAGGTGCGTCCTCCCCTGAGCGAGCGGCCCGTCCGGCGCAAGGCCTCCGGCCCTGCCCCTGCTGCTGCCTGCTCCGGCCCGGTCTCGTACGGGATGGGCCCGAAGGGCACCGTGTTGAGCGGGCTATAGGGGTTGCCGGCGATCTTCCGCACCCTGCGGCGGCCGTCGGCGCCCTCCTGCAGCCGCACCGCGATGGTGCAGTGGGTGTTGCACTGCTCACAGACGGTGTAGATGACGTCCTGCGCGCCGAAATCGCCAAAGGAGTTGCCGATCCCGTGCGGGGCGTTGCCGGACGGGCCGGGCCGTCCGGCCCCCCGCACCACGGGAATCCGGCGGGCGGCCGAGAGCATGACGCCCCCGGCGGCGGCCGCGGCCAGTCCGAGCGCGCCGGCCCCTACCAGTAGCCGGCGGCGGGTCACCTTCTCCTGGGTGGGTGACATGGGCTCGCTCACCGATCCTCTCGCCCGGCGTCGGTGGCCTCGCCATCATGCAGCGGTAGCCATGTCCCGGAGGCCAGATAGGTGCCGGTAAAGGCGCTGAGGATGCCCAGCGAGGCGCCCCACTCGACGGCCGAGGGCAGGTAGACCCCGGCCGGCAGCCCCTCCATCACCGGCGCCAGCATCTGCGGCAGCACGATGTTGAACCGTACCGCCAGGATGCCGGCGATGACCAGGCCGGCGCCGGCCGCCACCGCCGCGGGTCGATCCGGCCGGCGGAGCAGGATCACGGTGGGCACCACCATGCCGAGCAGCACCTGGACACCCCAAAACAGCCAGGCCAGGTCGCCGGACCACATGAGACGAAGGGCCTGCCCTTCCAGGGGCTCGCCACGGTAGGCGGCCACGAGGTACTCGAACAGCTCGAGCCCGCCCTCGACCGCAAGGAAAGCCAGCAGCGTGCGGCTCAGGCTCGAGAGCAGCGATCGGTCGACGTTCCGGCGCCACACCACGGGGCGCAGGGCGTAGAGCAGCGTCACCAGCGCCGTGCCGGAGACCAGGGCCGATACGACGAACAGGACCGGATAGAGACCGCTGTTCCAGAGCGGGCGCGCTTTGAGCACCGCGAACAACAGCCCCGTGCCCCCGTGGACACCGAAGATGGCGATGGGAATCCCGCTGATACCGAGCACCTTGAGCCACCGGCGGGCGCGCGCGTCGCGGCCGGCCCGGAGGGAGAGCCACAGTTCGGCTGCCAGGATGGCGACGTACAGGATGTAAAAGCGCATCTCCCACGCCAGCACGCTCGTCGGGTTCCAGAAGAAGAACGCCGCGAGCGCCCGGTCGATCCGCCCCAGATCCAGCGCGATGAAGCCCAGGGCGGCGCCCATGCTCAAGATCGCGACGACGAGGGCCTCCCGCCCGACAGGTTCGAGGTCGTGGCGGCCCAGGACGTATACGGCCGACGACAGCAAGAACGCGCCCGCGCTCAAGCCCACGAAGAAGATGTAAAAGGCGACCCAGGCGCCCCAGGGCGTGATCGACGTGAGCCAGGTGCTGGACAGCCCTTGCCCGAGCCGGACGGCGAGCGCCCAGACCCCCACGGCCAGCCCCGCCGCCAGGGCGAGCAAAACCACGATCCTCCCGGGCGTGGGTCGGGTCCAGATCTCCGCCTTTGCCGCGGCGCGCGTGCGCCAGGTCAGGGTGCCCGACGAATGCGACACTGCCATGACCCCTTCCTCCTCTCCCGTTGACCGCAGCCGGTCGGCCGGCTACCGCAGGTACCAGACCCTGGGCTCGGTGCCCAGTTCCTCTTTGAGCCGAAACGCCCGGGGGCTGGCGACCAGCTGGGAGACCACGCTGTTGGGGTCGTTGAGGTCACCGAAATACCGGGCGTTGGCCACGCAGGTCTCGACGCAGGCAGGCTCCTCGCCCCGTTGCAGGCGGTGGAAGCAGAAGTGGCACTTGCGCACGTTACCCACAGGAGAACTCCCGCGTTCGCGCCGCCCCCGGGCGATCCCGTACTCCGGCGCCTGGACCTCGTCGAACCCTTCCATCTCGTCCTCGTAGCTCTCTCCGAAGTCGAAGGAACGGGCTCCGTAGGGGCAGGCGGCCATGCAGTAGCGGCACCCGATGCAGCGGTCGTAGTCGATCGCCACGATGCCGTTGTCCATCTTGAACGTCGCGCCGACCGGGCAGACCTGGACGCAGGGGGCGTTGTCGCACTGCATGCACGGCCGGGGGATCCGGACGCGGCGCACGTTGGGGAACGCGCCGACCTCCTCTTCGACGAGGACGTTGTACGAAACGCCGGGCGGCGTGCGGTTCTCGGCCTTGCACGACACCGTGCAGGTGTCGCACCCCACGCACTTGGCCAGGTCGATGACCATGGCCCACTTGGGACCTCGGGGCGCGGCGGGTGCCACCCGGGCGCCCGCCGCGCGTGCAGCATCGCTCAAGGAGATCCCCATTCCTTTCTGCCCGCTGACACTACGCCCCGTAGTGTCTTGGCCCATGAAATCGCCTGTGTCGAAGCTCCACGGCCCCCCAACGATGGCGAAGCCCCGGGCCCGGAGCCCCTACCTGCACCTCCCGAAGAAGCCGGCGAGCAACAGCCCGGCGAAGAGGCTGGCCACAGCCAGGGCGCGCAAAGAGAGCCGGATACGGTTGGAGGCCCGTTCCGGATGGACAAGCTGCGTGATGCGCAAGTCCAGCACGCCCATCGCGCCGGCGATGGCGAAGGGCGACGGTTCCTCGCGCCAGGAGGCGAGCTTGTGCAGCGCCTGCGCCAGATGGAGCCGGCCGAGCGCCACCACGGCGGCCGCGTCGGCGGCCAGCTCCCGGGCCGAGTCCCACCAACGATGGAGTTCGCCGGCGGCCGGCAGGTAGAAGAGGGCGTCCGCGGCCGCCCCCGCCACCAGCACGCGCAACGGGTCGTGGCGGAGCACGTGGTAGCGCTCGTGGGCCAGCACGGCGGCCAGCTCCTCGTCGCTCAGGCGGTCCAGGATTCCCCGGGAAAGGAGGACCCTCGGCCGCAGCAGCCCGTGCGTGAAGACGACGGGTGCCGCCTCGTCCACCACGTCGATCCGCTGCTCCATCCCCAGGCTCCTGGCAAGGCGCTGCAGGCGCGCCGGAGCCGGTGTCCGGAGCTCCAGCAGCCCGGCGAGGAGGCGCCGGCTCGCCCGGATGCGGCGCGCGAGGGAAACGGCGGCTCCCGCCACGGTGAAGGCCAGCATCAGGAAAAGCGTGAAGAAGAACCATCGGCCGTACGTGCGGGTGCACTTGAGGGCTCCCCAGCACCATCCCATCCGCGGGGTCAGCCCGTGCACGGCGAGGCCCGCCACGATGCCGGCCGTGGCCGCGGCGGCCGCACCCGGCAAGAGCCAGAAGGCGAGGCTTGCCAGGAGATCTTGCCGGGCCATCCGGCTCACGCTGCCCTCCTCAGCCGGCGGGTGGCTCGCCGGCCTGCGGAGACGGCTCATCACCCCTGCTCACCCGCTCCCGGTGGATGAATGCCTCGAGCTGGCGCAAGGACTCCGTGTCGAGCTCCCGGATGGACTCCACGAACCCGGCGACGGCTGCGTCCTGGAAGACATCGAAGATACGACGGTTGATGGTGCGGGCCAGGTCCCTGGCGTACGCTTCCCGAGAAAGGGCAGGCCGGAAGAGGTAGTGGCCGCGAGCACCGCTGCGCCGGAGAAGCCCCTTTTCCACGAGCCGGTTCATCACGGTCATGACCGTGTTGAAGGCGAGGGGTCGCTTCCGGCCCGGGCGCAGCCGCTCCCACACGTCCCGGATGCTTGCCTCCCCCATCGCCCACAGCGCCTCCATCACCTGAGCCTCGAGCTCGCCCAGGCCCGGCGCTCCTGTTGCGGAGGTGCCCGCCGCTCCGGGGGCGTCGTCTCGTGATCCACGACGCGGTGTCATGGGCTCTCCTCGCCATTGTCCCCAGCGCACGCCTGGCCAGCGCAAGAGTACGACCGGCGGACGCTACACCTTGTAGTGTACAGGCTCACCATACCTGCCGACCGGCCGTCCCGCCAATGGACGGATGTCACCGGCCAGTGGGGGACGGGGGCACGGGACGGATGTCCCTGGAGGAAGCGCCGCGCCTTGCGGGTAATGCACGCTCGGCTCTGATCCAGCGACGGGAGAGGGGCGACGCAGCCATGGCCCAGCAAGCAGCGGCCCGGGTGATTCGAGCTCCCCGGGGCACCCAGCTCCGGTGCAAGGGCTGGCAGCAGGAGGCCGCCCTGCGGATGCTCATGAACAACCTGGACCCGGAGGTCGCCGAGAAGCCGGAAGAGCTCATCGTGTACGGCGGAGCGGGAAAGGCCGCGCGCAACTGGGAAGCGTTCGACCGCATCGTGGCCACCTTGCAGGAGCTCGAAGAGGACGAGACCCTGCTCATCCAGTCGGGAAAGCCGGTAGCGGTCTTCCGCACCCACGAGGACGCGCCGCGCGTGCTCATGGCCAACAGCCTGCTGGTCCCCGCCTGGGCGACGTGGGAGAAGTTCTGGGAGCTCGAAGCGCTGGGGCTCACGATGTTCGGGCAGATGACCGCCGGAAGCTGGATCTATATCGGCACCCAGGGCATCCTGCAAGGCACGTTCGAGACGTTCGCGCAGGCGGCCGCACAGCACTTCGGGGGTACGCTGCGGGGACGGTGGGTGCTCACCGGCGGCTGCGGAGGCATGGGCGGCGCGCAACCCCTGGCCATCACGATGAACGAGGGCGTCGCGCTGGTGGTGGAGGTGGACGCCTCCCGGATCCGGCGCCGGATCGAGACCGGGTATTGCGACCGGATGACGGAGAGCCTGGACGAGGCGCTGCGGTGGGTCGACGAGGCGGTGCAGCGCAAGGAGTCGCTCTCCGTCGGGCTGGTCGCCAACGCCTCCGACGTCTTCGCGGAGCTGGTACGGCGAGGACGGATCCCCGACGTGGTCACCGACCAGACGTCGGCGCACGACCCGCTCAACGGCTACATCCCCTCCGGGCTCGACCTGGAGGCGGCGGCCCGGCTACGGCGCAGCGATCCGAAGGAGTACGTGCGGCGGGCCCGGGAGTCGATCCGGGTGCACGTGCAGGCGATTCTCGACATGAAGGAGCGCGGGGCCGTCGCGTTCGACTACGGCAACAACATCCGCCAGCAGGCCAAAGAGGCGGGGCTCGAGCGGGCCTTCGACTACCCCGGGTTCGTGCCCGCCTTCATCCGGCCCCTCTTTTGCGAGGGCAAAGGGCCCTTCCGGTGGGCGGCCCTCTCGGGCGACCCAGAGGACATCTACCGGATCGACCGGGCGGTGCTCGAGGCGTTCCCCGACAACGAGCGGCTGGCCCGCTGGATCCGCATGGCGAGCCAGAAGGTGCGCTTCCAGGGATTGCCGGCCCGGATCTGCTGGCTGGGCTATGGAGAGCGGGCAAAGATGGGGCTCATCATCCACGATCTGGTGCGGCGAGGCGAGGTGAAGGCGCCCGTGGTCATCGGGCGGGATCACCTCGACGCCGGCTCGGTGGCCTCGCCCAACCGGGAGACCGAGGGCATGAAGGACGGGAGCGACGCCATCGCCGACTGGCCCATCCTCAACGCGCTGCTCAACGCGGTCTCCGGGGCCACCTGGGTGGCCGTCCATCACGGCGGGGGCGTCGGTATCGGGTACGCGCTGCACGCCGGCATGGTGGTCGTGGCTGACGGGACCGACGCCGCCGCGCGGAGGCTCGGGCGGGTGCTCACGACGGATCCGGGGCTCGGCGTGGTGCGCCACGCGGACGCCGGGTACGAAAAGGCCATCGAGACGGCGCGACGCACGGGCATCCGGATGCCGATGCTGACCTGAGGAGGCCCCGGGTATCACGCCGCGTGGCATACTGTAGCGTTGCACCACGTGTCCTGCGGGCAGGGGGAAGGCATGACCCTTCTGTTACGGATCCTGTTTTACGTACAGGCGCTGATGGGCCTCAGCCGGTTCGGTGGGCTGTTGCGGGCAGGGCCCCTGTGGGAGACGCACGTCACGCTCGGGGTGGTGATCGCGCTCCTGGCGCTGGCGGCCTTTCGCCCGAGAGAGGACGTACCCGTACCGGGCCTGCGGGCGGCCGCGCGCTTTGCCCCCTTGTTGCCCTTGCTGACGGGAGCTGCCATCTTGTCCCAGTCCGTACAGGGGAGGGGCTTTACCCTCTTGCACGTGCTGCTCGGCATCCTGGCCCTGGGGCTCGTGGAGATGGCGGCGGCCGGAGAGCGCAAGGCCGGAGCGGGGTCGTGAGACGACGATGCACCATCCGGCCCGGTGAGCGAGCGAGTCGAAGAGAGGCGGTGGGCGGTAGTCATGGAGACATCGGGCCCTGCGCCGCGCAAGCGGCGCCTCGAGTCGAAGGATCTGCTGCGGATGCGCTTCGTGGGCGACGTGCAGCTGTCGCCAGACGGGCGCAACGTCGCGTGGGTCGAGCGGTGGATCGACCCGGAGGCCGACCAGTATCGCTCCCGGATCATGGTGGCGCCGGCCGATGGCTCCGGGCCGGCGCGAGCCTTCACTGCGGGGCCGGGCCAGGACAAGGCGCCTCGCTGGTCGCCGGACGGCCGGTGGCTGGCCTTCTTGTCGGACAGGCCCCTGGTGCCGCCCGAGGCGAGCAGGGCCGGAGGCGGAGCGACGTCTCGGGGGCAGGAGACGGCGCCCTTCCAGCTCTTCGTGATGCCGGCCGATGGGGGCGAGGCCCGTCCCCTGACCCGGCTCAAGCACGGGGCGGGCGTGCCCGTCTGGGCGCCCGACGGCCGGCGCATCGCGTTCGTGGCCGTGCTCGACACCGAAAGGGGGCTCGAGCGGCTGGGAGACGAGGACCCCGACGAGAAGGAGCCGTACCGCCGGTTCAACCGGGACGTGCAGGTCATCACCCGGCTGCTCTACAAGGAAGACGGGGTGGGCTTCTTCGGCCGCAAGCGGCGCCACCTCTTCCTCGTCTTCCTGGACGAAGTGGCAGGGCAGGAGGCGGGCGGCCGGTCCGCGCAGGCTGACGGTGCGAGCGTGCCCGCAGGCCCGGCCTCCATCCCGGACCCGGTGCAGCTCACGGCAGGAGAGTGGGACGTCCGGGCATGCGACTGGCTGGCCGACGGATCGCGCCTTGCCATCGTCGCCAATCCCGACCCCGATGCAGACTACCAGCGTTGGAGCGACGTCTACCTCCTCCCTGCCCCCCACGAGCCGGCGCAAGGCGCGGCGCCTGAGACCGGCCCGGGCCTGGAGAAGCTGACCCGGTCCGAGCTCCGGGTGACGGACGTCATGGCCTCGCCCGACGGCAGGCATCTCGCCTTCACGGCTTTCGACCTGGAGTACGACCAGTACAGCAACCATCACCTCTACCTGCTCGACCTGGCCCGCAACGAGCGCCCTCCGATCTCCCTCACCGCCGCGGCCGACCTTTGTGTCGGCAACCAGGCCCTGACCGACGTGGCCGGGGACGGCGGCGACGGCGTGGTGTGGGCTGCCGACGGGTCGGGGCTGTTCGCCCAGGTGAGCCGCAGGGGCTCGGTGGACCTGCTCTGGTTCGGGCTGCCCGGCGAAACGACGGCCGGGCCTGCGCCGGCCGTGCCCATCACGCCCCTGATCGAGGGGCGCCAGGTCATCCAGGCAGTGAGCGTTCGCTCTCGCTCGGGGCAGGTGGCCGTGGTCATGACCGACCCGCTGCGACCGGGAGAGGTATGGGCCGGTCGCCTGGACGGGCCTCCGTACCGGAGCCTCGCGGGCTTGCGCCAGCTTTCCCACGCCAACGGGGCGCTCCTCGGGGAGGTGGAGCTGTCGGAGCCGGAGCCCTTCGCGTTCGAGTCCGGGGGGCTGCGCCTCGACGGGTGGGCCATCCGCCCCGTAGGGGCCCGGCCGGGGCGGCGCTACCCGGTCGTCCTCGAGATTCACGGCGGGCCCATGGCCATGTACGCCCACGCCTTCTTCTTCGAGTTCCAGTTGCTCGCCGCCCGGGGGTACGGCGTCATCTACACCAACCCGCGGGGCAGCCAGGGGTACGGGCAGGCGTTCTGCGCGGCCATCCGGGGGGACTGGGGCCATCTCGATTACCGCGACGTCATGGCCCTGGTCGACGCCGCGCTGGAGCGGTTCGACTTCATCGACCCCGAGCGGTTGGGCGTGGCGGGCGGCAGCTACGGAGGCTACATGACCAACTGGATCATCGGCCACACCGACCGCTTCAAGGCGGCCGTGACCATGCGCAGCGTGACCAACGAGCACAGTTTCTTCGGCACGAGCGATATCGGCGTCTTCGACCTTTACGACCTGCGCCAGCCCCCGTGGGCCGACGCGCCCCGCTACCTGTCGATGTCGCCCATCCACTACGCCGGCCAGATCCATACGCCGACCCTGATTCTGCACTCAGAGATGGACCTGCGCTGTCCCATCGAACAGGCGGAGCAGCTCTACACGGCGCTCAAGTGGCGCAAGGTTCCGGTGGAGTTCGTGCGCTTCGCCGGGGAGAGCCACGGCCTGAGCCGCGGCGGTAAGCCGTGGCACCGGGTCTTCCGCCTCGACCGGATCGTCGACTGGTTCGATCGCTACCTGGGGAAGGCCGAGGAAGAGCAAGGATAGCCTCGTCGGTGCTGGCGCCGCCATCGCCCCCATATCGTTTCCCCGGGGGTGGTGCCCCTGGTGGGCAGCAGGCGGGCGAGCGACCCATCCGGCCGGCGAGACCGGATCGTGGTGGCGGCGCTGGTCCTGGCGCTCGTGGCCCTCCTGGCCGCGGCGAGGGTGCTGCGCAACATCGGCAAGCCGCCGGAGGCCGTGGCGTACGTGCGCGGGGGGCCGCTGGCGCCTGAGATCTCCGGAACGATCCGCTTCCAGGAGACCCAAGGGGGCGTTCGGGTGACCGTGGAGGTCGAGGGATTGCCGCCCTACGCCCCGGCGACGCCGGGGAGGGCGCCCATCGGGCCCCATGGGTTCCACATCCACGAGAAGGGCGACTGCACGGTGGGCGACGCGACCGATCCGTTCCTGGCCGCAGGGGGGCATTTCGACGACAGCGGCCAGCCCCACGGCAACCATGCCGGTGACTTCCCGGTGCTCTTCTCCAACGCCGGCCGGGCGTCCATGACGTTCTTCACGTCACGCCTCAGTGTCGCGGCCATCCTCGGGCGCGCGGTCATCATCCACGAAAACCCGGACGACTATCGCACACAGCCGGCAGGGGCCTCCGGCAAGCGCCTCGCTTGTGGCGTCATCCAGAGGCCCTGAGCGGCCCCTGCGTGGCCGCTCAGGGTGCGTTGTCGGCCACCGGCCGCCCCGCGACCCGGGCCCGGGTGGAGGAGGGTCGCGCGGCGCTTTCAGCGCATCTCGACGGGTACGTCGACCGCCAGCTCGGAGCCGTCGTCGAAGACCAGGGTGGCCTGGAAGCGGTCCCCTTGCGCCAGGGTGCGGCGGAGCCCGAGCAGCATGATGTGGTACCCGCCAGGTTTGAGCTGGGCCCGCCCCTTGGCCGGTACCTCGATGCGGGCCACCGGCTGCATCTTCATGACGTTGTCGACGATCCGGGTCTCATGGAGCTCCACCGCGTCGGCCACGTCGGACTTCGCCGCCACCAGGTAGCGCGTGGTCCCGCTGTCGTTGACCAACGTGAGGAAAATGGCGCTGGTCATCCCCATGGAGGCGTCTGCATGGCCTCCCATGGCCTTGGCCGGCCTGGCCCAGGGGTCCTCCACCCGGATGCCTTGGGGTGGCGCTTGGGCCGCGCCGGGCGCCTTTGCCGGCGCCGCGGCCCCGGCGAGGCCCGTCCAAAGCGCCCACACGAATGCGGCGGCCACCAGCGCGGCGCCGGCCACGAGTCCAGCGCCGGCCGGGCGCCGTAGCTCGCCCGACCTCCCCAACAACCGGCTCCGCAACCGCTCTGCCATACCGTACCCCGTCCCTTCCCTCACAGGAGTTGCCGGATGTCGTGGGCCAGGTCTTCCGCTCTCTGGCCGTAGAAGACCATGACCCGCATCATGCCGTTGGGGTCGATGAGATAGACCGAGGCGGTGTGGTTCATGAGATACCCGGCGCTGGAGCCCTCGACGTAGACTTTCTCCGCCACCACCCCGTACTGCCTGAGCACGGGCGTCACCTCGGCCGGCTTGCCGGTGAGCCCGAGGAAGCTCGGGTCGAAGTTGGACAGGTATTCCCGGATCCTTTCGGGCGAGTCCCGCTCCGGATCGACGCTCACGAAGACGAACTGCACCCGGTCGGCCTGGCTGCCCAGCAGCTGGCGAGCCTGGCGGAAGTTGAGGAGCGTGCCGGGGCAGGCGTCCGGGCAGAAGGTGTACCCGAAGTAGAGGGCGACCACTTTGCCGCGCAAGGACGAGAACCGAAAAGGCTCCCCCCTCTGGTCGACCAGGGTGAAGTCGGGGGCGGGGTACGGGGGATTGACCGCGGCCCCCCGGAAACTCGGCGCCCGCGGGCGGGTCAGGAACCATCCGACGGCCGACGCGGCGCCCGCGATCACGACGAGGGCTGCCACGATCCAGATCCGCCAGGACGTGCGGAGCCTTTGCATGGTGAGCTTGCCCACCTTCCTTGCCTCCTACGAGACGTTACGGGACGGGCCGGGCAACGCACGAGGGTGGGTGAGCTCGCGCGAGAGGCCGGCCCACCGGACCAGCTTCCCGCCGAACGCGCCCTGAAACCGGGAGGCCTCGTCGGCCCCGGCGAAAGCCAGGACGGACGGAGAGCAGCAGGTATGGACCTCGGAGTCCACCACGTACGTGGCACTCCGGGCCTCCAGGACGCGGCCGGTCAGGAAATCGGCCGCCAGGGCGGTGGCAGGGGCCACCATCCGGGTCAGCAGCACCCCGCAATGGGGGCAACATGCCTGATGGCGCCTGCCCCTGTCGTCGACGACGACGAAAGCATCCCGTACGCGAACGGGCACGCCGCAGACCTCACAGCGATCGGGTGCGCCCGCAGGTGGCACGTCCGATCGGACGGCCCCGCCCCGCACGCGGACCAGCGCGCCGTGCCGGGCGAGGGCGGCCAGATCCCGCTGGACCGTCATGCGCGAGACGCCCAGCATCCGGCACAGCCCTTGCACTGTGGCGGAGCCGTGCTGGCGTAGATGCTCGAGGATGCGACGATGGCGCTCGGGCCCCAGCATGCCTTCTCCCCGGCGTCCGTGCGGTGATGTGCTAATACGTCGTATTCGCAACAGAAGGGACCATCTCCTGCCCGGCGGCGCACCGCGCGTTCGCCAACACCGTATCCGGCCCCGGGATCCGGTGGCAGGACCCGGGTCCGCGCCATAGCAATGGATGGTGCACCCGCACTACCGGCTTCGGGAAACTCCGGCCCGTTGGCCATGGAGGAGGGCTACTCGCATGTCCGTGTCCGGTTCGCAAGTCTCGCCGGAGGCGATCGCGGCCGAGGCGGCCCGGCTCGAGACGCGCTCTGCCCAGGAGATCCTGGAGTGGGCCCTGGGTACTTTTGGCTCGCGCGTCTGCCTGGCGTGCAGTTTCGGGGCCGAAGACATGGTCATCCTGCACCTCGCGGCGTCCATCCGGCCGGGCGTCGACGTCTTCTACCTCGACACGGGGTTGCTGTTCGAGGAGACGTACCGGCTCATCGAGGAGGTAAGGGCGCTCTATCCCATCCACCTCATCCGGGTCGAGCCGTCCCTCCCTCTCCAACAGCAGGCGAGGCGCTACGGCGAGGCCCTGTGGGAGCGCGATCCGGACCGCTGCTGCCAGTTGCGGAAGGTCGAGCCGCTCCAGGCCTTCTTGCGCGGCTACTCGGCCTGGGTGACGGGCATCCGCCGCCAGCAGGCGCCTACCCGGCGCAACGCCCGGGTCGTGGAGTGGGACGGGAGATGGGGCCTCGTCAAGGTCAACCCGCTGTGCACGTGGAGCCGCGAGGACGTGTGGGCGTTCATCCGTTCCCTCGGAGTGCCCTACAACCCGTTGCACGACCGGGGCTACCCCAGCATCGGGTGCTGGCCCTGCACTTCGCCCGTGGCCGACGGGGAGGAGGAGCGGGCCGGAAGGTGGAGAGGGCGGGCCAAGACCGAGTGCGGCCTCCACGCCACCCAGCTCCCGGCAGACGGTCGGGCGCTTCCGGTCTGGACGGGAGCGCAAGAGGAGGGCCCCTGCGTCGTGAGCAACCACAGCGGGCCCGCTTGCCGGGACGCCGGCCCCATCGCCCCTTACGGCGGGCGACTGGTCAACGCCCGGGTGCGTGGGCGGCGAGCCGCCGAGCTCCGAACCCGGAGCTTCGACGCTGTCTGGAGGCTGTCCGAGGAACAGGCCAACGACCTGATGCTGGTCGCCGACGGGGCGTACAGCCCGCTCGAAGGCTTCATGGACCGGCAGGCCTACGAACAGGTGGTCTACCGCATGACCCTGCCCGGCGGGTTGCCCTGGACGATCCCGATCGTGTTGCGCGTCGACGGATCACTGGCCGCGCGGCTGCGCCCGGGAGACGCGCTGGCCCTCGTGGAGGGCGATTCACCGGAGCGCGCTGCCGCGGGGGCGGCCCGGCAGCCGGGTGTGCTGGCCGGCGGGCTCACCGTCACCGACGTCTGGAAGGTCGACCTGCGGGAAGAGGCGCGGCGAGTCTACGGCACGGAGGACCCCTCCCACCCGGGAGTGGCCCGCCTGCTCCGGGCACCGGAGTGGTGCGCGGGAGGCCCGGTGGAGGTCCTGGAGTGGTGGCGCCCCAGGGGGCTGCCGGCGTCGTTGACCATGAAGCCTGCGAGGACGCGCCGCCTCTTCGCGGCGGCGGGGTGGAGGAGCGTGGCCGCCTTCCAGACGCGTAACCCCGCCCACCGGGCGCACGAGCACCTCCAGAAGTGCGCGCTGGAGCAGGTCGACGGGCTCCTGATCCATCCCCTCGTGGGCCCGACCCGGGACGCCGACCTCCCCTCCGACGTCCGGATGCGGGCGTACGAGATCCTGCTCTGGCACTATTATCCGCCGGAGCGGACGGTGCTTTCGGCCTTCCCGGCCCCGATGCGCTATGCCGGGCCGCGGGAGGCGGTCTTCCACGCGATCGTGCGCCGTAACTACGGGTGCACCCACTTCGTGGTCGGCAGGGACCACGCCGGAGCCGGCGGCTTCTACGGGCCTTACGAGGCGCAGGCGTTCTTCGACCGGTTCGACCCGGGGGTGCTCGGGATCGTCCCCCTGAAGTTCGGCGGAGCGTTCTTCTGCCGGGCATGCGGGGGTATGGCCAGCGAGCGCACCTGCCCGCACGGGCACGCGGGCCGGGTCGTGTTGAGCGGGACCGAGCTGCGGCGGCGGCTGCGGGCCGGGGAGCCGGTGCCGGCCGAATTCGCCCGGCCGGAGGTGACGGCTTTCCTGCAACGCGCGCTGGCGGGCCGCTAGGCTGCCGAGAGGGGTTGACCCGCTCCCCGGCGAACTCCGGGTTTTGGTTCGGGCCTCTGGCACGATACCAGTTCAACGCCGGGAGGGGTGGCGCCGTTGAAACGGTTTCTGCGCGCGTTGGGCCTGGCGGCCTTGGCCCTGACGCTGGCGGTAGGGTCGGCGTCGGCCGCGAAGATCAGGGTCGGGCAGGTCACGGACGTCGGAGGGATCGACGACAAGAGTTTCAATGCCACGGCCTGGAAGGGCGTCCTGGAGGCCATCGACAAGCTGGGGGTCGAGGGCCGGTACCTGGAGTCGCAACAGCAGACCGACTATGCGAAGAACATTCAGGAGTTCGTCTCGCAGAAGTACGACCTCATCGTCACGGTCGGTTTCCTGCTCGGGGACGCCACCAAGGAGTTCGCGCAGCGCTATCCGCAGCAAAAGTTCGCCATCGTGGACTTCAGCTACGAGCCGGCTTTGCCCAACGTCCTCGGGCTGACCTTTGCCACCGATCAGGCGGCCTTCCTCGCAGGCTACCTCGCCGCCGGGATGACCAAGACGGGGAAGGTGGGGACCTTCGGAGGGATCGCCATCCCGCCGGTCACCATCTTCATGCGGGGTTTCGAGGCCGGGGTCACGTACTACAACCAGGTGAAGGGGAAGAACGTGCGGGTGCTGGGCTGGACCAGCGCCACCGGCAAGGGTCTGTTCACCGGCAACTTCGAGAGCACCGACGACGGGCGCCGGTTTGCCGAGTCGCTGTTTGACGAGGGCGCCGACATCGTGATGCCCGTGGCCGGGCCCGTCGGGCTCGGGTCGGCGGCGGCCGCCCGGGACCGCAAGCGGATGATCATCGGCGTCGACACCGACTGGTACGTGAGCGCTCCGGAGTACCGCAGCACCTACCTGACCAGCGTCGTGAAGAACATGGACGTGGCCGTCTTCGACGCCATCAAGGCGGTCCAGAGCGGGTCGTTCAAGGGCGGCACCTACGTCGGCACGCTGGCCAACGGTGGGGTGGGCATCGCACCGTTCCACGAGTACGAG
This sequence comes from Limnochordaceae bacterium, assembly GCA_014896295.1. Lineage (GTDB taxonomy): Bacteria > Bacillota > Limnochordia > Limnochordales > Geochordaceae > Carboxydichorda > Carboxydichorda subterranea. Next base: position 491,294 of record JADBKR010000008.1, on the reverse strand, counting down.
GAGAAGGTGCCCGCCTCTTTGAAGCAAGAGCTCGAGCAGGTCAAGGCGAAGCTGGTAAGCGGCGAAATCAGCGTCGACAAGGTACTGGCTTCTCGGTGACGGCTCGTGGGCAGGGGCGGAGCCGGGCTCGTCTCGGTCAACGGGAGGCGTGCACCCGCCCCTGCCCGTTGCACCTTCTGCAGATCGTGAGGCCGGGAGATTGAGCGACGTCGTCCTGCAGCTGCGAGGCATCGTCAAGCGATTCCCGGGCGTCGTGGCCAACGACCACGTCGACCTGGAGCTCCGCCAGGGAGAGATCCTGGCCCTTCTGGGGGAGAACGGGGCCGGCAAGACGACCCTGATGAACGTGCTGTACGGCCTGCTCTCCCCCGACGAGGGGGAGATCCGGGTGGCGGGCCGGCGCGTCCGCTTCGACAGCCCCTCGGATGCCATGCGTGCCGGGATCGGCATGGTCCACCAGCACTTCATGCTGGTCCCCGTCATGACCGTGGCCGAAAACGTGGTCCTCGGGGCGGAGCCGGTGCGGGGGAGGTTTTTCGTCGACGCGCGCGAGGCGGCCCGGCGTGTGGCCGACATCTCGAAGCGTTACGGGCTTCAGGTGGAGCCCGACGCGCTGGTGCGGGACCTGCCGGTGGGCGTGCAGCAGCGGGTCGAGATCATCAAACTCCTGTACCGGAGCGCCCGGGTGCTGATCCTGGACGAGCCGACGGCCGTGCTCACCCCGCAGGAAGTGGACGAGCTGTTCGGCATCCTCCAGGGGCTGGCACGCGCCGGGCACTCGGTCATCTTCATCACCCACAAGCTCAAAGAGGCGCTCGCGATCGCCGACCGCATCGTGGTGCTCCGCCAGGGGCGGGTCGTGGGGGCCACGACCCCGGATCGGAGCGACGAGGCGCAGCTCGCCGCCATGATGGTGGGGCGCGCCGTCACGCCTCGAGCTGGACAAGCCGCCGGCCCGCCCGGGCGCAGAGGTACTGGCGGTGCGCAACCTGTGGGTGGTCGACGACCGGCGCGTCGCCACGGTGCGGGGCGTGAGCTTCGAGGTGCGGGCAGGCGAGATCCTGGGGATCGCCGGCGTGCAGGGCAACGGGCAGACCGAGCTGATGGAGGCCCTGGCCCGGTTGCGGCCGGTGGCGGCGGGGGAGATCCGCGTGCTGGGCCGCTCCACAGCGGGTTTGAGCGTGCGGGACCTCTGGGAGATGGGGGTCGCGTACGTCCCCGAGGACCGCCAGCGGGACGGGCTCATCTTGCCTTTTCCCATTTACGAGAATCTGGCCCTCAACAACTACCATCGCCCTCCGGCGTCGAGCCGCGGGATGCTGCACATGGACGTCCTGCGCCGGCGTGCCGAGGAGCTGGTGCGGACCTTCGACATCCGCACCCCGTCGGTGGACATGCCGGTGAGCGCGCTGTCGGGGGGTAACCAGCAAAAGGTCATCATGGCACGGGAGTTTTCCAGGCCCATCCGGTTGCTGCTCGCCTCCCAGCCGACCCGGGGCCTCGACGTGGCCTCGGTCGAGTACATCCACCGCCGCATCCTGGACCAGCGGGAGGCCGGCGCCGGCGTGGTGCTGGTCTCTACGGAGCTGGAGGAGATCCTGGGGCTGTCCGATCGGATCGCCGTGATGTACCGGGGCCAGGTGGTGGCGCTCGAGGACCGCGCCCGGATGGACCGGCACCGCTTGGGCCTGCTGATGGCGGGGGCGGCGGCGTGAAGGCGCGGGCGCTCCAGGCGGCGCGAGCCGTGGCGGTGCCGGTGCTGGCCGTCCTGACAGGGCTCGTCGTGGGCGCCGTCATCATCGTGGTGACGGATCTCGAGGTGCTGCGCGCCTGGGCGGCCGGCCCGGCCGGCTGGGGGGCGGCGGCCGCCGCCACGTGGCACAGCGTAGCGCGCGCCTACGGGGCGCTGTGGGAGGGTGCGCTCGGCTCCCCGTATGCCGTCTCGGAGAGTTTGATCACGGCGACGCCGTACATCCTGGCGGGCCTGGCGGTGGCGCTCGGGTTCCGGGCGGGGCTGTTCAACATCGGGGTCGAGGGGCAACTCTTCGCGGGAGCGCTGGCCTCGGTCTGGGTGGGCTATGCGATCCGCGGGCTGCCGGCGGCCCTCCACCTGCCGCTCGCCTTGCTGGCCGGCGCCGGCGCCGGGGCGGTGTGGGCGGCCATTCCCGGGTACCTCAAGGCGCGCACCGGCGCCCACGAAGTCGTCAACACGATCATGATGAACTACGTGGCCTTCCGCCTGAGCGACTGGCTGCTCAACGGGCCCATGAAGCGGCCCGGCCCGGGCGGCACCCCGGGGTTCGTGCCCGTCAGCCCGGAGGTGCTTCCTTCGGCCTACCTGCCCCAGCTGTTCGCACCGCCTATCCGGTTCCACGTGGGGTTCTTCCTGGCGCTGGCGATCGCGGCGGTGGTCTGGTGGCTGCTGTGGCGCACGCCGCTCGGCTTCGAGCTGCGCAGCGTCGGGGTCAACCCTTCGGCGGCCCGCACGGCGGGCATCTCCGTCGAGCGCAGCTACGTGGTGGCCATGACGATCAGCGGGGCGCTGGCAGGCCTGGCAGGGGCCAACCAGGTGCTGGGCGTCGATCACTGGCTGGGGCAGGGCTTCTCCCCGGGCTACGGGTTCGACAGCATTGCCCTGGCGCTGCTGGGCGGGTCGCACCCGGTGGGGGTCATCCTGGCCTCGCTGCTGTTCGGTACGCTCCGGAGCGGAGCGACCCGGATGCAGTCGGTCGCCGGCATTCCCATCGACATCATCACCATTCTGCAGGCGCTGATCATCGCCTTCGTGGCGGCGCCGGCCCTGATCCGGGCCCTTTACCGGCTGCGTACGCGCGCCGAAGCCGGCCCGGTCCTGACCCGGGGGTGGGGGAAAGGGTGAGCACCGCGGTATCGCCGGCCACGGCCGTCTCGCAGGCGATGCTGGGGCGGCGAAGCAGCACGCCTGCCGTCGTGGCGTTCGTCATCGCGGCGGCCATCGTGGCGCTATTCGGTCGGTCGACCCCTGCGGGGGTGGACGCGGTATTCGGGCTCAATCCCGGCGGGTTCACACAGGCCGTCGAGCTTCCGGATCTGGTCATCCCTGCGGCTCCTGCCATATACGTGCTGGCCGTGGTCGCCGCGGCGCTGGCAGGCGGCTACCTGGCCTGGCCGCGGCTTCGCGGCGGGGTGGTCGTCGGGCTTTCCGTGAGCGCGTTCGTGGTGGCCTTCCTGGTCTGGGCGGTGCAGGGACAGTCGCTCAACCTGCTCGGGATGCTGGAGAGCACGCTGTTGCGGGCCACCCCGATCGCGCTGGGAGCCCTGAGCGGGGTGCTGTGCGAAAGGGCGGCGGTCATCAACATCGCCATCGAGGGGATGATGTTGAGCGCCGCGATGGTGGCCGTCGTCGTCGGGAGCGTGACGGGCAACCTGTACCTGGCGCTGGCGGCCGCCATCGTCGTGGGCGGCTTGCTGGGCCTGGTCCACGGCGTGCTCGCCATCAAGTACCGGGTCGATCAGATCGTGAGCGGCACGGTGATCAACATCTTCGCCGTCGGCGCGACGAGCTACGCCTCCGCCCGTTTCCTGGAGAAGTACATGTGGCTCAACAATTCCGGCACGTTACCGGTCTGGGCCGTGCCGGGGCTGGTCAAGATCCCGATCGTCGGGCCGGTGCTGTTCGAGAACAGTCTGATCCCGTACCTCATGCTCGCGCTGGTCATCGGGGTGCACGTGCTGCTCTTCCGCACCCGTTTCGGCCTGCGGATGCGGGCCGTAGGGGAGCACCCCAGGGCGGCCGATACGCTCGGGATCAACGTGTGGCGCACCCGGTACCTGAGCGTCCTGTTGGGAGGCATGGTAGCAGGCATCGGGGGAGCGTACTTCACCATTGGATCCGTGGGGCGCTTCGACGAGGTCATGACGGCGGGGCGCGGCTTCATTGGGCTTGCCGCCATGATCTTCGGTAACTGGACGCCGTTTGGAGCCTTCGCCTCATCGCTCGTTTTCGGGTTTGCCGACTCGCTGCAAACCAAACTGCAGATCCTCCAGGTGCCCATTCCCTCCGAGTTCCTGTTGATGGCGCCGTACATCGCGACCATGATCGCCATTTCCGGCGTCGTCGGCCGGGTCGTGCCCCCCGCGGCGGACGGTCAGCCGTACGAGAAGTGACCCGCCGCCTCGCCCGGGCGCTCGGTCTTTTGGCAGGGGCGGAAACAACTCTCGCCATAGCGCGCCTCGGCCTTGCCCAAGACTAGGCCCGGGCAAGGGAGGTGACGAGTCGGTGGCTCTCGGGCAGAAGCGAAACCGCCCCCTGGTCCTGGACGCGGCCCGCAACCTCAACCAGTTCAAGTACGAAGTCGCCAACGAGCTGGGCGTCCAGGTACCTCAGAGCGACTACTGGGGCGACATGCCGTCGCGGGTGACGGGCGCCGTCGGTGGTCACATGGTACGCCGCATGATCGCGGCGGCCGAGCAGGCGCTCATCGAGCAGGCCACGTCCGGTGTCAAGGCCGGATTCCAGCAGGCCCTGCAAAACCCGCTCACCGTCCAGAACCCGGCCCAGCCGGCCCAGACCAACAACCGGTAAGTTTGGAGCCCCGGTCTGGTCGGTTGGGGCACCACAGCAGGACCCCCGCTCCACCTGGGGGTCCTGCTGCCGCCCGGAGGAAATCGACGTCGCTCGGCGAACCATGCAGGGCACCGATGAAAGGCGTCATGGAAGATCGGCCGGCGTGGGCATGGCTGCCATGAGCCACCGGGGCGGGGTCGGGGTGCCAGGACCGGGCGGGGAGGCAGGAAAGAGCGCGTCAGGAGGGTCGTTTCGCGCCCGTCAGGGACGCGAAGCGTCCCGCGCGGCCACCGCGTGGGTCCTCCTGGCCGCCGGCATGGGCACCCGCATGAAGTCGTCCCTGCCCAAGGTGCTCCATCCTTTGTGTGGCAGGCCCCTCGGGAGCTTCGCGCTGGAGACGGCCCGCCGCTGGCAGCCGGCTCAGGTCGTGGTGGTGACCGGGCACGAAGCCGAGCAGGTCGAGGCGGAGCTCGGCCGGTGGGCGCGCCGGATGGGCATGGCTGTCACGTTCGCGCGCCAGCAACCCCAACTGGGTACCGGGCACGCGGTGCTGCAAGCCCTGCCCCACCTCGCCCCCTCCGTGGACGAGGTGGTGGTCTCGTACGCGGATACGCCCCTCGTCTCCGAAGGGACGCTGCAGCGGCTCTGCGAGCGCCGCCGGGTCGCGGGCGCCGAGCTCGCCATGCTCACCGCCGTGCTGGACGACCCTCATGGTTACGGGCGCGTCATCCGGGCTCCGGGAGAGCCGGAGCGGGTCACGGGCGTGGTGGAGGAGCGGGACGCCACCCCCGAGCAGCGCGCCATCCGGGAGATCAACGCGGGCGTCTACGCCTTCGCACGCCCGGCGCTCGAGCGCGCCCTTGCCGCCCTGCGCCCGGACAACGCCCAGCACGAGTATTATCTCACCGACGCGGTGGGCTTGCTGGCCACAAGCCCGGCCGGCGGCGTCGTGGCCGTCCCCGTGGAAGACCCGCAGGAGATCCTCGGCGTCAACGACCGCAGCCAGCTGCACCAGATGGAGGCGTTGTTGCGGGGGGCGGCCCGGGGCAGGCTCATGGCCTCGGGCGTGACGTTCGCCGGCGATCCCCCGTGCGTGGTGGATCCCTGGGTGGAGGTGGGCAGGGACAGCGTCTTGCATGCCGGAGCCTGGCTCTTGGGGGAGACCCGCCTGGGAGAACGGTGCTGGATAGGTCCTGGCGCCGTTTTGATAGACTGTCAACTGGAGGATGACGTGGTCGTAGAAGGCACGATGCTCGTCGAATGCCGGGTGGGGAAGGGTGCCCGCGTTGGTGCCGGTGCCTGGATTGCACCAAGAGGGACTCGCATTCGGGCGGGCGCGCGGGTGGGGGCGGTCGCTTTTCCGGACGCCGGCGGATATCCCAGAGGGGGTGGAGGGGCATGATCGACGGCGCCTCCCTGGAGCCTCGGCTGGATCATCATCACAAACGCCTGCGGATCTTCAGCGGCAACGCCAATCCACAGCTGGCCCGGGACGTAGCCGCCTGCCTGGGCGTCGACCTCGGAGCCGCCAGGGTGGGGCGGTTCCGGGACGGCGAGGTCAACGTGCGGATCCTGGAGAGCGTGCGGGGAGCTCACGTCTTCATCATCCAATCCACGTTCGCCCCCGCGGAGAACGTGATGGAACTCCTCATCATGATCGACGCCATGAAGCGCGCCTCCGCCGCAGAGGTGGCCGCCGTCGTCCCGTACTACGGATACGCCCGGCAGGACCGGAAGATGCAGGCCAGGGACCCGATTTCGGCCAAGCTGCTCGCCAACCTGCTCGCCGCCGCCGGTGCGGACCGGGTGCTGACCATCGACCTGCACGCCGGCCAGATCCAGGGGTTTTTCGACATTCCCGTGGACAACCTCAAGGCGCTGCCCATCCTCGCCGACTACTTCGCCTCGCTCCACCTGCCTTCGCCGGTGGTGGTGGCGCCGGACGTGGGCGGCGTCGTGCGCGCCCGTGAACTGGCCGAGCGCCTCGGGTGCGGGCTGGCGATCTGCGACAAGCGGCGCCCCGAACCCAACGTGGCCGAGGTGATGCACGTCATCGGCGACGTGGCCGGTCACACCGCCATCCTGGTGGATGATATCATTGACACCGGCGGCACGCTGGCCCAGGCGGCGACCGCGCTGGTCGAGGAAGGAGCACGGGCGGTGTACGGGTGCGCCACCCACGGGATCTTCTCGCCGGGCGCCTTCGAGCGGATGGCCGCGGCGCCCATCGTAGAGGTCGTGATCACGGATACGATTCCCCTGCCCGCCAGGGTGGCCTTCGACCGCCTGCGGGTGCTGTCGGTGGCGCCCCTGCTCGCCGAGGCCATCCGGAGCATTTTCACCGAGGAGTCCGTCAGCCGGCTCTTCACGATTCCAACTCCCGCCGCAAGGCGGGCGGAGGTGACCTGAGATCGTGGCAGACCTGGAGATCGCTGTCTCGTCCCGCACCCAGACGGGTAAAGGGGCGGCACGCAAGCTGCGCCGGAGCGGCCGGGTGCCGGGAAGCCTCTACGGTCCCGGGACGTCCCTGCCCATCGAGGTGGACGGTCGCGCCCTGGACCGCCTGTTGCGCTCCGAGGGGTCGCGGGCGAAACTGATCCGGGTGAAGGTGGAAGGAGAGACCGATGGGGCGCCGGAGCGCCAGGCGCTGGTGAAGGAGGTCCAGCGGGACCCCGTGAGCGGGGAGATCCTCCACGTGGACTTCTACGCGCCTCCGATGGACCGCCCGGTCAGGGCCTCGGTGCCGGTGCTCGTGGAGGGGGCCGAGGAGCTCGAGCGGCGGGGGCTCGTGCCGGCCATGGGCGAGCGCGAGATCGAGGTGGAGTGCCTGCCCACGGCCATCCCGCCCTACTTCGCGGTCAACGTGGCGGCCCTGGATGCAGGCCAGAGCATCACGGTGGCAGACCTTCCGGTCCCTGAGGGGCTGCGCATCCTGACCGACCCGGAGACCGTGCTGGTGAGCGCGATCGTGCCGAGGTCCACGGCCGAGGAGCAGGCACAGCCGGCCGCGGTCGAGGCGGCGCCGGCCGAGCCGGAGCGGGTCACGAGAAAGCGCGAGGCTGAGGAAGAAGAGGACGAGAAGGAGCGCTGAGATCCGGTCCGGTGGGCGAAACGGGCCCGGTCTCTGCCGTGCGGTTGGTGGTGGGCCTCGGCAACCCGGGGCCCCGCTACGCGACGACACGGCACAACATGGGTTTTCGCGCGCTCGACCACCTGGCGCGCCGGCTGGGCGGCGCCCGGCCCGTCGCGTTGTGCGAGGCGATGGTGGTGCGGGCCCGCTCCGCGGACATCGAGTGGCTCCTCGCCTACCCGTTGACCTACATGAACGATAGCGGCCGGGCGGTGGCATGCCTGGTCGACCGGTGGCGCGTGCCTCTGGACGCCGTCCTCGTCGTGTACGACGACATGGCGCTGCCCCCGGGCCGTATCCGGATCCGGCGCGGCGGGAGCAGCGGCGCGCATAAGGGTATGCAGTCGATCCTCGATCACCTGGGCACCTCCCAGGTTGCGAGACTCCGGATCGGCATCGGCGAGCCCCCTCCCGGAGTGAGCGGCGTCGACTACGTGCTGCAGCCGCCCGGGCCGGACGAGGAGCCCCTGCTGGACGACGCCGTGGCGATGGCCGCGCAGGCGGCCGAGTGCTGGGGCCGTTACGGCGTCGAGGAGGCCATGGCCCGATTCAACGCGGCGTCGCCCGGAGAAAAGCGTCCTTGACAGCGTCGCCGCAGGCCTCACGATCCAAGAAGAAAGCTTCGGCGAGGACGGTGAAGCCGGCCGCTCCCCACCAGCGGAGCAGGCCGGCCGAGGGCGCGTGGTGAGGAGTTGGCGTCGAGCATGGTACTGGCAGGGCTGGTGAGCCTGGTACGCGAGGCGGAGAGCGTTCGGCGCATCGTGCGGGGCTTTTCTGAGGTTCCGTCCGAGCAGATGGTCGTGGGGGTCACGGGTTCCCAGAAAAGCACGCTCGTGGCCGCGCTCTTCGAAGAGCTCAACGGTAGGGCCCAGGAGCCGCTACCGGTCCTGGTGCTCACCCACACGCGCACCACGGCCGAGCGCTGGAGGGACGACCTGCTGCACCTCGTCGGCGAGGAGCGGGTCGGCTACTTCCCGGCCGTGGAGACCCTGCCCCACGAAGAGGTCTCCCCGTCTCCCGAACTGGTCGGGCAGCGGCTGGACGCGCTGATGCGCCTGGCCGGCGCAGGTCGCCCGGTCTCCGTGGTGGTGGCGGAGGTGACGGCGGCCACCGAGCGGCTCGTGCCGGCCGACGTGCTCGCCCGCCACGTGCACCGGATCCGGGTGGGAGATCGGAGGGATCCAGCGGAGCTCGCCCGCGCCCTGACGGCGGCGGGTTACGAGCGCCGCACGAAAGTGCAGGGGCCCGGGCAGCTGAGCTTGCGGGGAGACATCTTGGACTGCCTGCCCCTGGACCGCAGCGCAGGGGTGCGGATCGAGTGGTTCGACGACGTGGTGGAATCCATCCGCCTCTTCGACGTGGAGAGCCAGCGTTCGGCCGGGCACCTGGAGGAGGTGGTGCTCGGACCGGCCCGGGAGTTCCTGCTACCCGCCGACGGCCCCGGCGAGGGCCTGGCGCGCCTGGAGGCGTCGGCGCGCCGGCAGGCGCAGCGGCTGCGCGATGGGCAAGGAGGAGGAGGCGCAAAAGCTCCTCGATCGTACGGGCGCCCATCTGGAGCGCATCTCGCAACAAGGGTACGTCGAGGGCGCCGACCAGTACCGGCCGCTCTTCTTCGGCCGGCTCCCCCTGTTGCCCGAGTATGGCGCCCCGGCCCTGGTGGTGCTGGACGACCCCTCGCGCTTGAAGGAGCGGGTGAGTGCGGCGCAGACCGAGTGGAGCGAAACCTTCACTTCCCTGCTGGAGCGAGGGCGGGTCCTCCCCGAGGAGGACCGGGTGTTCGGGTGGTGGGATGACCTGATTCGGGCATCCCGCCGCAGCCGAACGTTGTACCTGACCCTCCTGCCGCGTCGCCTGGCGGAGACCGAACCCCAGCACGTGCACACCACTGCCCGTCCGCCCCGCCGACTCGTTCCACGGCAACTGGCAGCTTCTCGCCGACGAGCTGCGCAACCGCCAGCGGCAGCGCTTCCGCGTGCTCCTGGCCCTGAGCGGGCAGGGCCGGGCGGAGCGGGTACGTGAGGGGCTGGTAGGCGAGTCGGTGCCCGCGATCCTTTCGGAGCGGCTCGACGGCCAGCTCAAGCCCGGCAACGTGGTGGTGGTGCCGGCACCCCTGGAGTCGGGATTCGAGCTGGCCGAGCTGCGGCTGCTGGTGCTCACCGAGGCGGAGGTGTACGGCACCCCAAGGCGCCCGGCCCGGCGCGCCAGGACGGCGCCCACGGAGGCCGGGGCGCGGATCACGGACTACCTGGAGCTGCGCGAGGGCGACTACGTGGTGCACGTCAACCACGGCATCGGCCGCTACCAGGGCATTCAAACGATGGACGTCGCGGGAGTACGGCGGGACTACCTGGTAGTGCGCTACGCCGGAGAAGACCGGCTGTACGTGCCGACCGACCAGGTCCACCTGCTGCAAAAGTACATCGGCAGCGACGACGAGCCGCCCAAGCTGCACCGGCTCGGCGGGGGCGAGTGGGCCAGGGTCAAGAAGCGGGTGGAAGAATCCGTTCACGAGATGGCCAGGTCGCTGCTGGAACTCTATGCGGCCCGCCAGGCCCAGCCCGGCATCGCCTTTGGCCCTGATTCGCCGTGGCAACGGGAGTTCGAGGAGGCGTTCCCGTACGAGGAGACCCCGGACCAGCTACGGGCCACCGAAGAGGTCAAGCGAGACATGGAGCGGCCGCGCCCCATGGACCGGCTCTTGTGCGGTGACGTCGGGTACGGCAAGACCGAGGTGGCCATGCGGGCCGCGTTCAAAGCGGTGGCCGACGGGCGGCAGGTGGCCGTGCTGGTACCGACGACGATCCTGGCCCAGCAGCACTACCGCACGTTCTCGGAGCGGATGACCGGCTACCCGGTGCGGCTCGAGATGCTCTCCCGCTTCCAATCCGCGAGCGAGCAGGCGGCCATCATCGAGGGGCTTCGGCTGGGCACGATCGACGTCGTGATCGGCACCCACCGGTTGTTGTCGAAGGACGTGCAGTTCAAGAACCTCGGCCTGGTCATCGTGGACGAGGAGCAGCGCTTCGGCGTGGCCCAGAAGGAGCGCTTGAAAGAACTGCGCCGTACGGTCGACGTCTTGACGATGACCGCGACCCCCATTCCCCGTACCCTGCACATGGCGCTGTCAGGGCTGCGGGACATGAGCGTGATTGAGACCCCCCCAGAAGGGCGTTATCCGGTTCGAACGTATGTGGTAGAGTTCCAGGACGATCTCATCCGGGACGCCATCACCCGGGAGCTGGCGCGGCAGGGACAGGTCTACTTCGTCTACAACCGGGTCCAGACCATCGACCGCATGGCTGCCCACGTCCAGGCGCTGGTGCCGGAGGCCAGGGTGGCGGTGGCGCATGGGCAGATGGACGAGTCCCGCCTCGAGCAGGTCATGCTCGATTTCCTCAACGGCCAGTACGACGTGCTGGTCTGCACGACCATCATCGAGACGGGCATGGACATTGGCAACGTCAATACGCTGATCGTGTACGACGCCGACCGGATGGGCCTCGCCCAGCTGTACCAGTTGCGGGGCCGGGTCGGGCGCTCGCACCGGGTGGCGTACGCGTACTTCACGTACCGCAAGGAGCGGGTGCTCTCGGAGGATGCGGAGCGCCGGCTGGAGGCGATCCGGGAGTTCACGGAGCTGGGCTCGGGCTTCAAGATCGCGCTGCGAGACCTGGAGATCCGGGGCGCCGGGAATCTCTTGGGGCCCGAGCAGCACGGTCACATCGCTTCGGTCGGGTTCGAGATGTATTGCCGGCTACTGGAAGAGGCGGTCCGTGAGGTGAAGGGCGAGACGGTGCAGAAGCCGCCCGAGCCCGTGCTGGATCTGAGTGTCGATGCGTACCTGCCGGACGAGTACGTACCGGATGCGGCGCAGAAGGTCGAGTTTTACCGGCGGATCGCCGCCGCTGAAGGTTACGACGAAATCGAGGCGATTGCGGCCGACCTGAGGGACCGTTTCGGGGAGCTGCCGGTCAGCGTCGAGCACCTGTTGGAGGTGGCCCGGCTCAAGCTCCTGGCTCGGGAGACGGGCGTGGCGACGATCACGCTGGAGCGCGACAGCGCAGCCGTCAAAGCCTGGCCGGGGATCCAGCTACCGCCGGAGGGAGTCGCCAGAGCCGCCTCGATGCTCCGGGGGCGCCTGAGCTTCCGCCCCAACCGGACCGACGTGGTGTGGCTGCGGCGGGCGGGGCTGGACGACGGGCAGTTGCTGGCGGCGTTGCGCACGCTTCTGGAACAGGTCCGGGAGGCGTGGCCCCAGGCCAAGGGCGTTGAGGCGACGGTAAGCGGCGGAGTGAAGAGCCAGGGGGTATCTATCGCTACCATGGCGATGAAACCCGGCGAAAACCGCCCTGTATAGGTCAAATTGCACGGCTGTATACTACGGCCGGGAAGCAGGAGAAGATCGCGGCAGGCGCTACGGCAGGCAACCGGCCGGCGGCAGTCGTGGAAGTGCAGGTTGTGATGTGGAGGGGTGGCACGTGAAGGCTACCGGGATCGTCCGGCGCATCGACGACCTCGGGCGAGTGGTCATACCCAAGGAGATCCGCAGGACCCTCAGGATTCGTGAGGGAGACCCGCTGGAGATTTTCGTGGACCGCGAGGGCGAGGTCATCCTGAAGAAATACTCCCCCATCGGCGAGCTGGGGGAGTTTGCCCAGGAGTACGCAGACTCGCTCTACGAGACGACCGGCCATATCGCGATCATTACCGACCGGGACGCGGTGGTGGCGGTAGCCGGTGCGCCCAAGAAGCAATGGATGGACAAGCCGGTGACCCCCGCGATCGAGCGGGTCATGGAAGGCCGCAAACCGGTGCTCTTCCCCCGCCCCGGAGAGACCCGAGCCCCGGGGGAGGGTGAGGAGGAAGAGCGCTGGGAGTTCATCTCCATGGTCGTCGCCCCCATCATCGCCGAAGGGGATCCCATCGGAGCGGTGGTGCTGGGGACCAAGGAGCCCGACAAGCGCGTCGGTGAGCTCGAACTGAAGCTGGCGGAGACGGCCGCCGGTTTTCTGGCCAAGCAGATGGAGCAGTAAAGGCGGTCCGCGCGCGGCACGAACGCCACCGTGCCTTCACGCTTCCCCCGGCCGCCCCGGCAAGCACCGGCCCACGCCCGCGCACGGGCAGCACGGGCGTGGGGGGCGGAGCGGAGACCGGTGCTAACGCTTGTCCACCCGATACGGGTCGCCCGGCGGCACCACCACGGCCGGCTCGAAGACCTGCTCCCCGGGCTTCACGAGCCCCAGCATGACCCGTGCCCTCGACTCCACCGCAGCCGGTTGGGACGCCTCCCGCAGCGCTTTCTCCAGGCGGGCGTTGCTCGATCGCTGCGCGGCGATGGCCGCCTGCAGGCGATCGAGCCTGCGGTGCATCTCGTAGGTCCGGTAGGCCGCTCCCGCGAACGAAGCGATGCCCATGAGGGCGACGAGCACGCCGGCCCGCACCCATAGCTTGCGGCCCAGGCGGTAGCGCCGCCCCCGAAAGTGGAAGACCACCCCGACCGACCCCCGTCGCCGGCCCCAGCGGCCGTTGCGGCCGGCGAAGCATCCTACTTCCCCGGACGGGGGCCGAGCTCCTGCCCGGGTTCGAGAACGGGTGCCCCGGGGCGCTCAGGGCACCCCCCAGGGGCGGCTGCGACGCACGATCCCCACCACGCGCCGAAGGCGCGCCGGGCCAGGGCTCCCAGGCCGGCCCACACCGACCAGCACGCCTGCTCCACGAGCGGGCTCAACGTGACGAAGTAGACCACAGCACCGGTCCCGAGCCCCACGAGCGTGGACAGCCGCATCTGGGCCCCGTCGGCGACGAGGAGCAGGGTGAAGGCGACGGGCCCGAGCACGGCGAGGAAGACGAGGTCGAGCACGAACAGCGCGGGCGAGCGGCGCCCGAAACGCATCATGCCTTTGAAGCAACGGTAGAGGTCCCACGCCAGGCCCAGGACGACGCCGGCCAGCGCGACCCTCCCCACCAGGGCCATCTGGCCCAGGAGCGTGATCATGTCCGCCCAACCCCCTATCCGGCGACGCTCACCATGCTATGGGGGTGGGGCGGAAGAGGTGAAAAGACGGCGAGAGCGAGCGTGAGCGGACGGCACGGCATGACGCCCTGCCGGGGCGCGGGTCCTCGGGGTCACCGGGTGAGCCGGCGCAGGATGCCGCGCACCCTGCGCTTCGCCGCCTCCTGTGCGTACTCGAGGCTGTGGACGAGGCCGGTGACGGCCATCGTGCCCTGATCGACGTCGAGGGCGTGAATCTGCATGCCCTCCCCGCGAATGATCAGCGTGCCCGCGTCGGTCTGCAGCGTCATCACCTGTTCGTCGAAGCTGTCGACGCTGAGGACGCCCTGCAGCTCCAGCTGCTGGCGCCCCTTGAGCAGGAGCTGATGGCGAACCTGTCCCGGCTGTTCCCCCCGCTCCGCCACCGGCGCGCACCTCCGGGCCATCTATATGCAGCCCGCTCACCACAACTTCTCGATGCGAGCGCCGGGATAGAAGGCCTGCACGATCTGCTGGGCCGAGCGTCCCTGGCGCGCCATCAACAGCGCATCCCACTGGCTCAAGCCGACCCCGTGCCCGGAGCCGGTCCCCTCCACCACCAGCCGGCCCTTGGCAAAGGCGAAGGTGCGCGCCAGGGTAGAGCGCATGCGGTCCGACCCCAGCGCGACCCTCAGGTCGTTGCCGCTGATGGTGCGCCGCCCCCCGGAGCCGACCACCTCGACCTGGGTGATCCGGCCCGTCGGGCCCCTCGAGGTGACGTGGATGGACTGGATCGTGCCGACCGTGATCCCCTTCTTGGCCAGGGCGCTACGCACTTCCGCCTCGGAAAACTCCGCCCGCCAGGAGCGGAACTGGCCCGGCACCAGCGGGTTGGACGGCAGCTTCACGGGACGCAGGTAGGGCGCCTGTTCGTTGGGAAGCCCCAACCCTTCCTGTGGCGTCGTAGTCTGGCCGCCGCTGTAGGCGTGGAACCACGCCTTGGCGTAGCGTCCCTGGTACGTCAACACCTGCCCCCGGGTGCTGTCGACCGCCCGGCGAATGGCCGGGCTGATGCGAGAGGGGTTGTAGGCCTGGGCCTCGACCGGATCGGTCGACATGTCCGTGCCGTGGAGCGAGCGGGTGCCGCCCCTGGACATCATCTCCAGGGTGAAGGTGCGGGCCAGGATCGCCTGGGCGGCGTACGCGCTCTCCGGCCAGTTTTCCCACATCTCGCCGGCTACGACGCCGGCCACGTACTGTTCGATGGGGATCTCCGTGCGCTGGCCGGTCTGGTTGACGTAAAGGGAGATGCGGGGTTCGCTCTGGAAGCGCTGGACCTGGCCGGGCTGCCCGCGCTCCGGCGGAGGATTTCCGGGAAATCCTGAGAGGTAGAACACCGCCCCCGCCACGATCAGGAGTCCCAAGGTGGTCAGGACGGCAGTTCGCTTGCGGTTTGACATGTCGGGGTGTCAGCGTGCCTCCTCCGGGCCATCGACTGGAGCTTGGATAGGCCCTCTTCGCCTGGCTAGTGTGTCACGGGACGGCCGCGCGCTTGTACGGGTGGGGCGAGGGCAGCTAGAATCGCCAGTGTTGGAAACCCAGGGCAGGTGGCGATGGGCATGGCGATCACGGTAGTGGGCCTCGGTCCCGGGCCGGCCGACCTCCTCTCGGTGCGGGCAGAGCGAGCGCTCCGGCAGGCCGGCACGCTCGTCCTGCGAACGGCGAAGCATGCCATGGCCGCGACCCTGCGCGAGTGGGGCGTGGCGTTCTCCACGTTCGACCAACTGTACGAGCGCTACGAGACCTTCGACCAGGTCTACGAAGCCATGGCGGAGGCGCTCCTGGAGATGGACGCCTCGGGGGAGACATCGGGCAGCCCGGCCACAGGAGGGGGTGGCGGCGTGACCTTCGCCGTGCCCGGCCATCCCCTGATAGGGGAGCGCAGCGTGACGCTCCTGCTCGCCAGGGCCCGGGAGCGGGGCGTGCAGGTCGAGGTCATCCCCAGCTTGAGTAGCGCGGAAGCGGCGTGGGCCGAGCTGGGCGTGGACCCTCTGGAGGTGGGGGCGACCTTCGTGGACGCCCACGACCTGGCGAGCGCGCCCTCGTCGCCGCAGACCCTGCCGCCCCCGGCGGGACGGGCGTGGGAACGGCGTCGGGGCTATCTCGTGCTCCAGGTCGACAGCCCGGTGCTCGCCTCCCAGGTCAAGGCGGTGCTGGGCCAGCTCCGGGGCGACGATCAGCCCGTGGCGCTCATCCGGCGCGCGGGAGCGGGAGCAGCCGCGCACATCGAGTGGCTGCCCCTGCACGAGCTCGATCGCGGGCGGCGCTTCGATCACGAGACGGCGGTGTACGTGCCGCCGGCGGATCCCGGGACGGTGCCTGGCCCTGGGAGGGCATCGAAGTGCTGGCCAGGGTGATGGCCAGGCTGCGTGCTCCGGACGGCTGCCCGTGGGATCGCCGCCAGAGCCCGATGTCGCTGCGCAAGTACGTGATCGAAGAGGCGTACGAGGTGTGCGACGCCATCGAGCGCGATGACATGGCGGGCCTGGAGGAGGAGCTGGGCGACCTCCTGCTGCAGGTGCTGTTCCAGGCGCAGATCGCCGACGAGCAGGGGCTCTTCGACCTGGCGGGGGTGATCGAACGCCTGCGGGCCAAGCTGGTACGGCGCCACCCCCACGTCTTCGGGGACGCGACCGCCAGGACCGCCGCCGAGGTGCTGCAGCGCTGGGAAGCCATCAAGCGGGAAGAACGGCAGGAGAAGGGCGAGCCGGCGGCGCCGTCGAGCCGCATGGACGACGTGGCGCGGGCCTTGCCGGCGCTGGCGTACGCCGACGCCATCCAGCGCAAGGCGGCCGAGGTGGGCTTCGAGTGGCCCGACGTCTCGGGGGCGGGGCGCAAGGCGGTGGAGGAGGCCCTGGAGCTCCGCCGGGCATGGGCCGACCAGGACCCCGATGCCACCCACCGGGAACTGGGCGACCTCTTGTTCGCGATCGTCAACGTCGCCCGCTACATGCACGTCGACGCCGAACTCGCGTTGCGCGACGCCGTGCACCGTTTCGCCCGGCGCTTTCGTATGGTGGAGGAGAAGGCGAAGGAGCAGGGCCGGATCCTGGACGAGATGAGCCTGGAGGAGATGGACGCGCTTTGGGACGAGGCGAAACGGGAGCTCCAGGATGCTCCGGAGCGGCGCCGCGGAGGTCCGGCGGTTCGAACCGACTCGGGCAAACTCGAAAAGGGCGGGAGTTAATCGCTTGCAGGGCCGCCAATCGCCGTATTGACAGGAATTGCGCCGCCTCCTATAATCGGGGTGCCCGTGGTAGGCCCTTCGGGCACAAGCCTCGACGACGGGGGAGGAATTGGCTTCCGCATGGCCGTTGAAGTCGGCAGCGTTCTGGAGGGGAAGGTTACCGGGATTACCCATTTCGGAGCGTTCGTGGAGCTGCCTGACGGGGTGACCGGTTTGGTGCACATCTCGGAGATAGCGGATACGTACGTCCGGGACGTGCGCGATTACCTGACGGAAAACCAGGTCGTCAAAGTCAAGGTCATCAACGTGTCGGACGGCAGGGTGGGGCTTTCCATCCGGCAGGTGTACGGGCCCCCTCAGCGCAGTGGCGGCCGCGGAGCCCGGGGGCGAGGGTCTTCGTTCGAGGAGAAGCTCCAGCGCTTCATGAAGGAGAGCGAGCAGCGCCAGCAGGACCTGCGGCGCAGCATGGATTCCAAGCGGGGCGGGCGCGGCACTCGCCGGGGTTGACGGGCTCGTCTCGGCGTGATCCGTGACCATGGGGACGACAGGGGAGCGGCCGGGGTGACCGGCCGCTCCTTCGTTGCGGGCGCAAGACCGGGGGAGTTGCCCGGGTGGTGGGACCCCGTGGGGCCGGGCGACGAGGCGATCGCCGGCCAGCAGCTGGGGCGACCGGCTCGCGGGATCGTGGCCGTCGGGGCCCGCTGCCGGTTTGGCAAGCCTCTCGTGACGGTGACGGCTCCGCTCGTCCCCGACCGCCATGGGCGGCTCCGCCCGTTTCCCACCACGTTGTGGCTGACCTGCCCGTACCTGGTCGAAGCGGTGAGCCGCATCGAGTCGCAAGGGTCGATCCACCGCCTGGCGACGGAGGTGCGCCGCGACCAGGCGCTGGCCGCCCGCCTCGAGGCGGCGCACCGGGGGGCTGCCCGCCTCCGCAGGCTGCTGATGGGGACAACGGCGGCGCCCGGCGCCGGCGGCCCCCCTCCGAGCGCTGGAGGCCTTCCTCCCCACGCACTCGAGCGGCTGGCCACGAGCGGCGTCGCGGGCATCCGGGAGCCGGTCGGCATCAAGTGCCTGCACGCCCACCTGGCGGACTACCTCGGGCGGGGCGACAACCCGATCGGAGAGTGGGTCACGAGGCAGCTGGCCGCGACCGGGGTCGACCTGAGCGGGTCGGCCGAGTGCCGGTGCGAGCGGGCCGGGTGCGGGGGCGAGGGCGAGGCCCCACCTTGCCGCAGCAGGCGCATGCCCGTAGAATGAGGGCAGGGTTCGGAAGTACGAGGGCGGCGCCTCCTTAGGGTTTCTGGAGCCGGGGTGGCGAAACGGCAGACGCGGGGGACTTAAAATCCTCTGGGCTGGCGAAGCCCGTGCGGGTTCGAATCCCGCTCCCGGCACCAGCACGCCGGCCCCGCCGAAGCGGTGGGAGGAAGAGGCCGGCACCACCCGGCGAGCCGGTGCCGGGGGAGAAACGGGCGCCGGCTATGCCAGACCCGCCAGCTCGTCGAAGAGCGGCTCCATGGCCGCGTAGACCTTCTGGAAAACGTCGTAGCCCCGCCGGTAGACGGCGTGGCGATCGGGGTCCGGACGGTAGCGCCGGCCGGAGGCCACGAGCCGCTCGGCAGCGGCCCAGCTTTCGATGAACCCCACCGCCTTCATGGCGGCGATGGCCGCGCCGAGCGCCGACGCCTCCCGCAGCTCCAGGGCCGTGACGGGCCTGCCGAAGACGTCCGCCTGCATCTGCAGCCACGTCTCGGAGCGGGTGTAGCCGCCGCTTGCCCTCAGCTCCCCTTCGGCTCCGGTGAGCTCGACCAGCGCCCGGTACACCTGCAGCATCCGGTACGTCACGCCTTCCATGGCGGCCCGCGCCCACTCGGCTGGCCCGTGGTCGATCCGAAGCCCGGCCACCACGCCGGACGCCCGGTCGTTCCACCCCGGGCTCCGCTCCCCGGTCAGCAGGGGCACGAACACAAGGCCCCGGCTGCCCGGTGGCACCGAGGCGGCCAGCCGGTCGAACTCCTGGTAAGAGAGGCCGCGGTTGCCGTCGGGAGAGGTGCCTTGCACCAGCAGGCGGCGCAGCCACTGCAGCACGACGCCGCCGTTGTTGATGGCGCCTCCCGCGACCCACCACTGCCGGTCGAGGCAGTAGCACCAGGTGCGCTGCAGCGGATCGAGGAGCGGGCGGTCGTGGAGCACGCGTACCGCGCCGCTGGTGCCCACGGTGGAGCTGAAAACGGAGAGGCCCGTGCCGCCGCTCGCCACGTGCGCGAGCATCCCATCGCCGGCTCCGGCCGCCACCGGCGTCGCGGGATCGATGCCCAGGTAGGAGGCGATGGCCGGGTCCATGCCGGTGAGCGCGAAGGCCGCGTCGACCGGATCGGAGAGCTGGGAGCGTCGCAGGCCGGCGAAGGCCAGCGCCTCGTCATCCCAGTCGTGGGTGAGGATGTTGAAGTAGCCCGTGCTCGACGCGATGGAGACGTCGACCACGTAGCGACCGAACCACCGGGAGAGCACGTACTCCTTCGCGGAGATCCAGCGGGCGGCCCGCTCGAAGCTCTCCGGCCGGGTGCGCCGCAGCCACCGCACTTTGGCCAGAGGGTGGAGCGCGTGCAAGGGGCAGCCGGTCCTCCGGTACAGGCCCCGAGCGACGGGGTCGTGACGGTACGTGGCGACTTCGGGGGCGGCGCGCCGGTCCATCCAGGTGTAGACCGGCGTGACCGGCTGCCCGCCGGCGTCCACGCCCAGCAGGGTGAACAGGGCGGAGCTGAGCCCGATGCCTTCCAGCCGTGCGCCGGGCCGGGTCGCCCTGGCCTGCTCCAGGGCACGGCGGAGCGTGCCGAGCACGCCGCCCCAGATGGCGTCAGGGGAGACCTCGGCCTGGCCGGGCTCTGCAGTCTCGACGGGCACCTCGACCGCAGCCTCGCCCACCGGTCGAGCGTCGCCGTCTACGACCAGCGAGCGCACCCCGCTCGACCCCATGTCCACGGCCGCAAACAGGGGTGGCGCCACGAGAGCCGTCCCACCCTCCCCCGGGCCCTCGCTCTCACCCGCTCCAGTACCATGTGACGACGCGGCGCACCTGCCATCGTCCCGGCGCCATACGGGCGCCCGTACCCCCACGGGGGCCAGGGCGGTTGACGGCGGGGGAGCGCGGGAGTCTATGATCAGGTGCAGGCCTGATCCCGCGAGGACGGCGGAGCGCATGGAGCTGTCCCAGTCCAAAGAGGATTACCTGGCGGCGATCTACCGGCTCACCCAGCAGGGGGAGAAGGGTTCCACGACGGTCGTGGCCTCCAGGCTGGGAGTATCGGCCGCGTCCGCCACGGCGATGTTCCAGAAACTGGCGGCCGAGGGGCTGGTCGAGTACCGGGAGTATGCGGGAGTGTCCCTGACGCCCCACGGAGAGCGCCTGGCGCTCGACGTCATCCGGAGGCACCGGCTGGCGGAGCGGTTCTTGACGGACATCCTGGAGATCCCGTGGGACCGGGTCGACGAGATGGCCCATCGCATGGAGCACGCCCTGCCGCGGGAAGTGCTGGAGGGGTTCGACCGGTTGCTCGGAGCACCGACCACGTGCCCGCACGGCTATCCCATTCCGACGTCCGATGGGAGGGTCGTCGAGCGTCCGGCCAAGCCCCTTGCGCAGATGCAGCCGGGCGAGGAGGGGGCCGTCGTGCGGGTACGGGAGGATGACCCCGAGCTGTTGCGGTACCTGCGCGGCTGCGGGCTCGTACCGGGCGCCCGGGTGCGGGTCGAGGCGCTGCGCCCTTTCGACGAGCCCATCACCCTGGTCGTCGACGGCAAGGAGCAGGTCGTCGGCCACCGCGTGGCGGAGTCCGTCTTCGTGGGCGCGTGAGTTGACGGAAACGGCCGATGGGTGTATATGTTATGGGTGCTCGCGAACGCGGCGAGCAGATCGGACGGGTGTGACGACGCGGGGTGGAGCAGCCTGGTAGCTCGTCGGGCTCATAACCCGAAGGTTGTCGGTTCGAATCCGACCCCCGCAACCACCTTGGCGGCGTAGCTCAGTTGGTCAGAGCACGCGGTTCATACCCGCGGAGTCGCTGGTTCGAGTCCAGCCGCCGCTACCAACCTCGTCCGAGCCGGTGCGCCAGTAGCTCAGTTGGTAGAGCAGCTGACTCTTAATCAGCGGGTCCGGGGTTCGAGTCCCTGCTGGCGCACCACTTCTCCCAAGTCCATGGGCAGGAGCCGTCCGGTGCAGGCGGCAAGCGACGCGCCGGACGGCGTCTTCTTCTCGCTCCATCCCTCCGGGCCTCGGTCAGCCCCTCTTGTAGGCGATGCCGCATCCGCCCGTCGGGTAGTGCCACACCACGTTGGCCGAGGGGCAGGCGATCCGGCACGTGCCGCATTCGAGGCAGTTTTCGTACGCCAGGCGCATGTGGCCGTCTTCCCACTGGTAGACGGCGGCCGGGCAAAACCAAAGGCACGGGCGCTCGCACCTCGTGCAGAGCTCCGGATCGGCCAGGGACAGGTGGGACGCCTCGTCCGCCCGGTAGCGGATGGAAAAGAGCTTTTTCTCGACGGCGGCCGGGGAGGGAGGCTTCGCCTGCTGCCCGTGGGGCCTCCCGTCGCTGGCGTCCACCGCCGCGGCGCTCGCGCCGGCCGTCGTGGCAGGAGCCGTCTTCATCCTCGCACCCCCCGAAATCCGTCCCAGGCGAGACGCATCAACGGCCTCCAGCCGCCTGCCGCCCGGACGATCTCCCGCAGCGCCTGGGCTTCTGCCTGCCGCTTGGGCGTGCCGTCGGCCAGGAAGTACCGGTAAGCCGCCCGGTTGACGCCGCCCACGAGATCGCCGAACAACCGGCGCCCGCCCCACCGGTGCAACATGGAGGGCATGCGCCGGATCTTGCGGAGGTCCCTCCCGATGGCGGAGGCGCGCAGCTTCCGGTCATACGCCATCAAGCTGCGGGCGCTGAGATCGCCCCGCCGGTGGGCCTCGGCGATGACCTGGCCGGCCATCTGGCCGGAGAGCATCGCCAGGTTGGTCCCCTCCCGGTTGAGGAAGTTGACCAGCCCTGCCGCATCTCCGCAGAGCACCCACCCATCGCCGGCCAGAGCGGGCGGGAGCGCATCGTAAGCGCCCTCCGGGATCATGTGGGCGGAGTATTCGACGCTCTCCGCCCCCGCGATCAGCCGCCGGATCATCGGGTGGCGCTTGACGGACTCCAGCAGTTCGTATGGCGCGATGCGGTGGCGGGCCAGGTCGTCGATCATGACGCCGATGCCGAGCGACAGGCTTTCCTTGTTGGTGTAGAGGAAGCCCAGGCCCACCATCCCTTGCGAGGTATCCCCCAGGAACTCGATGGTGACTCCCTCGTTGCCCTCGAGGTTGAAGCGGCTTTCGATGGTCTCCCGGGGCAGCGCCAGCACTTCCTTGACCGCCAGGCTCACCTGGTCGGGACGCCACCGGGGCAGACCCAGCTTCTCCCGGAGCAGCGAGTTGACCCCGTCGGCGATCACGACCACGTCGGCGTAAAGCTCCCCCTCGTCTCGATCGGTCAGGACGCCCGTCACCCGGCCGGTCTTCGGGTCGCGCAAAAGGTCGACGGCCGTGGTCTGGTAGACGCCCAGGGCGCCGGCCTCCTCGGCCTTGGCGGCGAACCAGGGGTCGAACCGCGCCCGGAAGGCGGTCCACGCGTTGGGCTCCCGCCCGAACGCCTCGTGCCGGTGGCCCACGGTCACCATGGACTCCGGGCCGAGCAACCAGTAGCGCTGCTCGGTGATCACGCGCTCGACCGGAAAGCCGTTTTCCTTCCATGCTTCGCCGACCAGCGCCTCGATCGCGTGGCGGTACAGCACCCCGCCGAACATGTTCTTGGCTCCGGGGAACTCGCCCCGATCGAGGAGCACCACCGACAGCCCGGCGGAAGCGAGCACCAGCGCCGCCGACGCGCCTGCCGGGCCTGCGCCCACGACGACGGCATCGAAATGCTCAGCGGCCATCATCGTCACCACTTCTTCGAGAGGCGAGGGCCGGCGCCGCGAGCCCTCGCCGCCTGCGGGCTTCTTCGATGAGGGCGGGCACCACCTCGTAGAGATCGCCCACGATGGCCACGTCGGCCGCAGCCATGATGGGAGCGTCCGGGTCGCGGTTGACGGCGACCACGGTCTCGGCCCCGCTCATGCCGACCAGGTGCTGCACGGCGCCGCTGATGCCGCAGGCGATGTACAACCGGGGTCGCACCGTGTGCCCGGTCTGCCCGACCTGGTGGGCGTGGTCGATCCAGCCGGCCTCGACCGCCGGGCGGCTGGCGCCGACCTCTCCTCCCAGGGCGTCTGCCAGCTCCCGCAGCAGGCGAAACCCTTGAGGGCCGCCCAGCCCCCGGCCGCCGGCCACGATGACCCGGGCCTCCTCGAGGCGGACTCGATCGTGGGAGCGGGCGATCTCCACGACGCTGGCCGCGATGCGCGACTCGTCCAGCACGACCTCCACCGGTTGGATGCGGCCCGTGCGCTCGGGGTCGGGCTCCAGCGCCTCGAACACCCCCGGGCGCGCCGTGGCCATCTGGGGCCGGTGCCGCTTGCACAGGATGGTGGCCATGAGCTTCTCGCTGAAGGCGGGGCGGCTGGCCAGCAGGAGCCGGGAGGGGGGCGGCTCGACGTCGAGCATCGTGCAGTCGGCCGTCAAGCCTGTCGGTATCCGCGTGGCGATCGCCCCGGCGAGGTCCCTGCCCGTGTAAGTCGCGCCGACCAAGACGATCTCGGGCCGGAAGTGGCGGATGACATGGAGCACGGCCTCGCTGTAAGGCTGCGTACGGTACGTCGCGAGGGCCGGGTGGTCCGCGAGGTACGCGACGTCCGCACCGTAGGCGATGGCCTGGCGAGCGACGGGCTCGACCCCGTGCCCCATCACCAGCGCCATGACCTCGCATCCCAGCTTCTCGGCCATGCGCCGCGCCTGCCCGAGCAATTGCCAGCTGACGGGGCGAGCCTCGCCGTCGTGCTGCTCGACCACGACCAGGATCCCCCGCCACTCCTGAGCCTCCGGCGAAGCGCTCTGCTCGGCCGCTGCTGTCTCATCCGGCTCCAGGCGTGGCGCCACGGAATTGGTCACCTCTTCGTCACCCCTTCGCAGCTGCCGCGGGTGCCCACCCGAGCTTCTCGGGCAGCCGGCGGTGGTCCAAGAGCTCGAAGAGCGCGTGAGCCGCGGCCTCAGGAGGCTGCCCCTCCAGGCGCTGGCCCGCTCTCCGGATCGGTTCGGGGACCCACGCCTTGCCGACCACGGTCGGAGACCCCTTGAGCCCGATCTGGCTGCGGTCGATTTCCGGGAAATCCTTCAGGGTCCAGACGATGGGCTGGTAGCGCACGGCCCGGAGCACCGCCGGCAGGGATGCCCGGTGGACCTTGTTGATGGTCTCCATGACGGTCAGCACCGCGGGCAAGGATGTCTCGACCACCTCCACGCCGTCCTCGAGGTGGCGGCGCACCCGGATCCGCCGCTCGGACGGGTCCAGCCGATCGATGGCGTCGACGTACGTGAGCTGCTCGAACTCCAGCCGGGCTGCCAGGCCTGGGCCTACCTGCCCCGTGTCGCCGTCGATGGTCTGCTTCCCGCACAGCACGAGGTCGACCGGCCCCCACAAGGACGCGGCCTTGCGGATCCCCTCGGCGAGGGCGTACGAGGTCGCCAGCGTATCGGCTCCGGCAAACGCCCGGTCGCTGATGAGCACGCCCTCGTCTGCGCCCAGGGCCACGCACTCCTTGACGGCGCTCACGGCCATCATCGGCCCCATGGAAAGCGCCGTGACGCGGGTCCCCGGGAACCGCCCCTTGATGCGGACGGCCTCCTCGACGGCGTGGAGGTCGTACGGGTTGACGACGGACGGAACGCCCTGGCGCATCAAGGTGTTGGTCTTGGGATCGACCCGGATTTCGCGGCTGTCCGGCACCTGCTTGATGCACACGACGATGTGCAGCCCAAACCCCTCCCGCCGAGACGCCGCCCTTCGTACTGCCGGGCGCGCGGCTCGTGAAAGACTTCACAAGGCTAAGATTACCACGGACGCTTCTCGGCATCTACGGGACATGCAACGGGGCCGATTGTCCCGAATGCTCCGGGCTGGCCAGGGAGTGCCGGCACGGGCGGCGAACGCCTGGCAGGGGGATCGGACGGACCCGATCGGCCCGAGGGGGATGGGAGAAGGCGTGGCAGGGAGGCTGACCGTCATCTGTGGCCCCATGTTCGCGGGCAAGTCCAGCGAGCTATTGCGCAGGATCCGGCGCGCCCTGCATGCCCGGCGCCCGGTCCTGCTGTTCAAGCCGTGGGTCGATACCCGTAGCCACGGGATCTCGAGCCACGACGGCTTGCTCATGGAGGCCCACATCGTGCGTTCGGCCTCGGAGATCGCCTACCTGGCGGGCCAGGCGCCCAACACCCTGGTGGCCATCGACGAGGGGCAGTTCTTCGACGACGGGATTGCCGGGGTCGTCGTCGACCTCGTCGAGCGTGGCCACGAGGTGGCGGTGGCAGGTCTCGATCTCGACTATCACGGACAGCCCTTCGGGCCCATGCCCGTGCTCCTCGCCCTCGCCGACGAAGTCGTGAAGCTTTCTGCGATCTGCGTGCGGTGCGGGGCGGACGCCACCCGCACCCAGCGCCTGGTCGACGGGCAGCCGGCAGGGCCCGGCGAGCGGGTGCTCATCGGAGGGGCCGAGTCGTACGAGCCCCGTTGCCTGCGCTGTTGGGTCTCACCTGCCGTAGCTGCCGGGCGGCCCGCAGGGGCGGCATCGCGGCCGACCCGCGCGTGAGCCAACCTCGCGCCCGTTGCCCGGTGGATCCCTTGGAGGCTCAAACCCCGAGTCGCAGCAACCGGCGCTCTTCCAGGGTATGGTACGATATGCCTCGGAATGCATGGGCCCCGCGGCAGCCAGACAGCGAGGGGGGAGGCCCGTGACTCGCGTCGCCGTCATCACGGACACCGTCGCCAACCTGCCGGAGGCGGTCTACCGCCAGTACGCCGTACGGGTCGTGCCGCAGATCGTGATCTTCGGCGAGACGTCCTACCGGGAAGGGATCGATCTGACCCTGGAGGAGTTCTACCGGCGGTTGGCCCTGGCGGACCCGCTGCCGATCACCTCCCGGCCGACGCCCCAGTCGTATCTCGAGGCGTTCGAGGATGCTTCCCGGGAGGCCGAGGAGGTCGTGGTGCTCACGCCCTCGGCTCGCCTGAGCGGTGCCTACGACGCGGCCATGACGGCGGCGCGGGAGTGGGGCGGGCGGGCGACGATCGTCGACACCAAGACGGCCTCCATCGCACAGGGGTTCCTGGTGCTGGAGGCGGCGCGCTTTGCGAGTGCGGGGGCCAGCGCTGCGGAGGTGGAGGCCAGGGTGCGCCAGCTCCGGCCCCGAGTCGCCATGTATGCCGCCGTGCACACGCTGCGGTACCTGCAGCGCACCGGCCGGGTGGGACGGGCGGCCGCGGCCGTGGGGTCTTTGCTGCAGATCAAGCCGATCATCACGATTGGGCAAGACGGCGTGGTGGACACGGCGGATCGCGTGCGTTCGTGGGGGCGGGCTCTGGAGCGGTTGGTGGAGTTGATCGCCTCCGAGCGGCCCGCGATGTCAGGTGGCCGGTTGCACGTGGGCGTGATGCACGCCGAAGCAAGAGAGGATGGGCAGGCCGTCCTGGAGCGGATTGAGGAGCGCTTCCCCATCGTCGAGCGGTACTTCGGCTACTTCACGCCGGCGGTGGCGACGCACACCGGGCCCGGCCTCGTGGGCGTGTCGTACTGGTGGGAAACATGAAGCCGGCAGGAGACTGACGAGGAGAGGGGGGCGTGTTCCCTGCCCTGCGCCCCCTCCTCTTGCTTACCGAGCCTCGAGCCCCTCGCCGACGCCCGGGCCCTCGTCAAAATCCGCCGCTCACCATGAGCCCGAGACCCAGCGACTTGGCGTCGGCGCCTTTCGGCAGCTCCTGGACGTTGACCACCTGGAGCGAAGCGGTGACGACGCCGGCGCCCCCGCTGATCGAACCATACACCCGGGCTTCGGGATCGACGGAATCCTTGACCACCCCGAGCCCGGCGCGCACGAAGCGCCCCAGGCCGGCGTCCGCCTGGGCGTAGAGCCGGTTGAACGCCTCCTCGCCGGGCTTGTTGATCCCGACCCGGGCATAGCCGCCGGTCAGCTCGAGCAGCCCTGCCGGGAGCGGCCGCCAGTGCGCCGCGACCAGCGCCGTGGCGGGAAGGACGTACGTAACGTCTTTCGTGGGCTGCCAGACCAAGGTGCCATCGGCTTGGAGCGCGGTTGCCTCTTCGACGCCGGTCCACTGGAGCTGTCCGTAGCCCACCACGGCAGCCTCCATCGAGAAGCTCGGGCGCAGGCCGGCCACGATGCCGGCATCCACGGCGTAGCCGGTGCCGTCACTCGATCTCCACGCCCGGAGGTCCGGGCCGGTTGCAGCCGGTGGCGAGAACTGGCCGTCGGCGTTCAACGCATAATACCCGTGGCCCTTCAGGAAGTGGACGCCCGCTCCCACGGAGAAGCTGGAGAGCCCGAGCGCCCTTGGGATGACCGGTACCGGCGTGTTGGCCCGAACCGAGAGGTCGGACCACGCCGCGCTGACGAGGCGTGTCCCGGTGAGGTCGTAAGGTCCGCCGAGCGCCTGGCGGGCCGCGTCGGCCGCGAGCTTCAGGAAACCCGCGGGAAGATGAGCGCCGGCCTGGGCCATCAGGCCGTAGCCCACCTCGAACGCCATGACGTTGGCCCGCAGCCGGGCCGCACCCGACATACCGGAGGACCTCGGCCTCCCGGGGTACCGGCCGGCGAGCTCTCCGATGGCTTTCCATGGATCCCCGGACGTCGCGGATCGCACCACGTCCCCCACGGTCCAGGCGCTGGAGAACGACTCCAGGCTCACGGGTCCCGCCGACAGGGACAAAGCCTGCCACGCGAAGGCGGCAGGATTGGCGGCCACCGGGCTGCCGAGCACCAGGTACGGGGAGGGCGCGACGGCCCCGCCCGCTGCCTGAGCCACCCCGGACCACGCCAGGACCGCGGCCCCTACGACCCCGAACGTCCACCTGCGCATGACCTCGTAGACCTCCCTGGTTGGCGCCGGGCAGTACCTCTCGCTATACACTCTCTTCGAGAGTTTTCAGGAATTCCTGAAGCGCGCCCTTGACCCGATCCCGGCTCCTGGCGGCGCGGCTTCGCTCCTGGAGCACCTGCCCGAGCCGCTCGAGCACCTCGTCCACGTTGGCGTCGCCACCCGCCGGCTGCCGCTCGAGAGAGGTGAGGCGAGATTCCAACTTTTGCAGCCGATCGACGATGGCGGTCAACTGGCTGCGGGTCAGTTCGCTGAGTTCACTCAAAGCGCGCGAGATCGCGGCGAGGTCTCCCGCCGCCGGCGCCGGTGCCGGCGCTGCCGTGGGGGCTACCGCGGGGGCTGCCGGAGCCGTCCTTGCCCCGGCCGCCCGTCGCCCTCCCCTGCGGCCTGCCGCGGGAGCAGGGGCCTTCTCTGCCCGGTCCGGCGCGCCGGCTGCCGGCGCCGCGGCCGCTGCCGCCGCGGGCGCCTCGGCTCGTCCGGCTGCCCCGCGGCGCCGCCCGCCCGCTACCCGGCCACCCACTCCTTCGGGCCGGGCCTTGCGCTGCAGGTAGTAGTACCGCTGGTTGATGTAATCGGCCGGCTGGCCGAGCTCTCGGGCGAGCTCGTTGGCCACTTCGCGCAGCGAGCGGTTTTCTTTCTTTGCCCGCTCGAACGCTTCTAGAATACGCTGGTCTTGCTCCGCGGTGACCCGCGGGCGCCCGCCGCGCCGCCGCCGAACGGGGGCTTGCGCCGCCTCCGCGGCGACCCGTCCCGGCTGGGCCGGGCTCGCCTGAGCGGGCTCGGCTGTCCCACCTTGCTCGTCTTCGAGATGGGCAGGGGCAGTCGGCACTTCCGCGAGATCGAGGCCGTTGAAGTCCTCGTCGTCACCGCCGTTCGTCGAACCAGACCACTGCTCGGTGCGCTCCGGGTTGTCCGGCATGCTCTGCACACGCTCCTCTCGTCGAGATCGACGTTTCAACGGATCTCCGGGGAAGCACTCGGGTTCCAGACATTCTAGATTCTATTTGCCCTGCACCGCTCCTTCCAACGCACCCTGCCCATTCAACAAACAGAAAAAGAGCCGGGCTGTCAAGCCCGGCTCCTGTCCGCTGCACGAACGGGCCGATGGGGGCGGCCAATGCCTACTTTCCGGAAGCTCCGGCCCCGTCCTTGGAATGCCCGTTGGCCGACGCACGTCCGTTGGTCGAGACGGCCGCCGCGGCCGTCACCGCTTGCTCCGGGAGCGATGGAGACGGGTTGGGAAGCCGCACGGTGCGGCCTTCGTAGTTGCGCAGCACGATGTAGCCGTCCCCGCGTTCGACCAGATTTTGGGGCATGATCGGGATCTTCCCGATCGGCGAGTCCACGACGAACGTGGGAACGGCAAACCCCGTCGTCCACCCCTGTAGGGCCCGGATGATTTCGAGCCCGGTCTCGATGGGCGTGCGGAAGTGGGCCGTCCCCCGCAGCATGTCGCACTGGTACAGGTAGTACGGCCGTACCCGGATCTTCAAGAGCCCCTGTACCAGCTCCCGCATGACTGCCGGGTCATCGTTGACCCCCTTGAGCAGGACCGTCTGGTTGCCGACGGGAATGCCCGCCCGCAAGAGCCGATCTACGGCGGCGGCCGACTCCGGCGTGATCTCGCGCGGATGGTTGAAGTGCGTGTTGACCCAGATGGGGTGGTACTTCTGGAGCATGTCGCACAGTTCCTGGGTGATGCGCTGGGGCATCGTGACCGGCATCCGGGTCCCGATCCGGATGATCTCGACGTGGGGAATCGCCCGGATTCTGGAAATCAGCCCCTCGAGCCACGCGTCGGAGGCGACCAGGGGATCGCCTCCGGTGATCAACACGTCACGGATGGCAGGCGTGCGCCGGATGTATTCAATGCCCCTGTCCACGTCTTCGTCGGTCATCTTGCCGCCCTTGCCGACGAACCGCTTGCGGGTGCAGTGCCGGCAATAGATGGCGCAATCCGCCGTGACCAGGAACGCGACCCGGTCCGGATACATGTGCACGAGACCCTTCACGGGGGAGTGGTCCTCCTCGTGCAGGGGGTCACGGCCTCCGAGCGGGTCCTCCAGCTCGTCGGCGCTGGGGATGGCCTGCCGCCGGATCGGGTCGTTGGGATCGGACCAGTCGATGAGGCTCAGGTAGTACGGTGTGATCGCGAAGCGAAACTCGTGCGAGCACGCTTCGATGGCCTGGGCCATCTCCGGTGTCACCTGGGTATGCTGGGCGAGCTGCTCTGCGGTGCGCACACGGTGACGGAACTGCCAACGCCAATCCTTCCACGATGTTCCTCCAGGCTTTTCGTCATCACCGCTCATGCCTGTGCGTTTCGCCTCCTACCGGCCGTGGCCGGCCGTAATTCCCGCCGCGGCGACGCCCGTCGGGAGCCGTCCGGCGGGCAAACCTTTACCCCTGGACGGGTGCCTGGCTCCCGGCTGGCGTCCCGTGGCCGCCCGCGGCCATCGCCCCATGAGCCGCCGCCTCGTCGTGGAGCCGTGGCACGGCCGCTGCCGCCATCTCCGACGCCACCCGCCGGAGCGCCATCAGGCGGCCCAGCCGGTCGCCGCCCAGGCCCGGCTCCTGGACCCAGCGGGACGCCGCCGCCGCGACGATGGAGGCGACCAGGTGCGGCAGGTCGAGTCCCGCCGCCGCGCCCTGGGCCGTCAGCAGGCTGGCCGCAGAAAGCCCCGGCAGCGGGTTGACCTCCAGGAATCGCGGCTGGCCGGCGCTGTCCAGGCGGAAGTCGACCCGCGCCACGTCCCGCAGGGAAAGCGCCCGGAAGACCGTCTGCGTGAGCGCGACCAGGCGCGCTTCCAGCGCGCCGTCAATCGGCGCGGGGCACAAGAAGGCCTCCAGGTTGCGGCTCTTGGTGTGATAGCAATAAATAAACCTCCCGGGATCGTCGGGAGGAACGAGCGGGCGAACCTCCAGAACGGGCAGGCATCTCAGCCGGTCGTTGCCCAGGATCCCCACGCTGAACTCTCTTCCGGGCAGGAACGCCTCGACGAGCGCCGGCTGCCGGTAGACGCGCAGCACCCGCTCCACCTGGCGGGCGAGCTGCTCGGGCGTATCGACCCGCGACTCGACCCGGACGCCCTTGCTCGAGCCCTCCGCCACGGGCTTGACGAAGGCGGGGTAGGAACACTCCGGGGCGACCGCCTCGAGCTCCTCCAGGCGGGACACGACGACGGAGGGGGCCGTCGGGACGCCGGCGCTTTGCACGACGGCCTTGGCGATGGCCTTGTCCATGGCCAGGCCCAGCGCGACCGGATCCGAGCCCGTGTAGGGTACCCCTGCCATCTCGAGCACCGCAGGCGCCAGGAGCTCGCGGCTCCTACCGCCCCACCCCTCGGCCATGTTGAAGACGGCGTCGACCGGATGGCGCTCGAGCAACGACGCGAAATCCCGCTCCACCGGGAGCGGGATGACCTGACAGGTGTTGCCAAAAGAAAGGGCCTCGGCCAGAGCCGAGACCGTACTCCACGCGTCGTACTCCGCGTCCTGGTCCTCGGGTCCGTCGCGCTTCGCCTCGCGACGCAGGTTGAAAGCCAGCCCCAGGCGCACTCGCTGCATCTTTGGAAGGGGGCCGTCATCTCCCGCCCCAAACCCGTCTGCGCCCGAACGCCGGTCGTGCACCTCTGTGGGGCGCCTGCCGCCCGGATGGCACCGGCGACACGGCCAGGCCCTCAGGCTGGCTCGATTCTAGAAGGGTGACGCGCGACTGTCAATAGCCTGCCTTGTGCCAATCCCAGGCCGTGCGGACGATGGTCTCGAGCGAGGAAAACTGCGGCTGCCACCGCAACTGCCTGCGCGCCCGGGCGGGGTCGGCCACGAGCACGGCCGGGTCGCCCGGCCGGCGCGGGGCCTCTCGCACGGGGATGGGCCGCCCCGTCACCTGCCGGCACACTTCGATGACCTGCCGCACCGACCATCCCTGACCGCCGCCGAGGTTGAAGCAGCCGCTGGCCCCACCGTTTCCCAGATGCTCGAGGGCCAGGCGGTGGGCCGTCGCCAGGTCGCTCACGTGCACGAAGTCGCGCACGCACGTCCCGTCCGCGGTGGGCCAGTCGGTCCCGTACACCTCCACCGCGTCGCGCCGCCCGAGAGCGACCTGCAGCACGATCGGGATGAGATGGGTCTCGGGGTCGTGCCGCTCGCCGGCCCGGCCTCGCGGGTCGGCGCCGGCGGCGTTGAAGTAGCGCAGGCTCACCCAGCGCAGGCCGTACGCCTTTTCCCACCAGGGAAGCATGGCCTCCACCGCGCGCTTGGTCTCCCCGTACGGGCTGGTCGGGCGCAGGGGGTGCTCTTCCGGAATCGGCACGGTCTCCGGCTCTCCATACACCGCGGCCGACGACGAGAAGACGAACCACCGGGTGCCGTGCCGGGCCAGCAGCTCCAGCAGGTGAAGGGTGCCCACCACGTTGACGTGGAAGTAGAGGTCGGGCTTTCGCACCGACTCGCCGACCTGGATCTTGCCCGCGAAGTGCATGGCCGCATCGAAGGGGCCACGCTCCCGGACGAGGCGCTCCACCGCGCCGCGGTCCGTGACGTCGGCCACGGCCAGCGGCACGTCCCGTACCGCCTCCGGATGCCCGCTCGACAGGTCGTCGAGCACCGTCACGTCGTGCCCTGCCTCCAACAACGCCAGCACGGCGTGGCTCCCGACGTAGCCCGCTCCACCGGTCACCAGTACGTTCAACCCTTGCCTGCACCCGCCTTTCGCCGGGGAGAGGGATTCCTCCCGGCCCGCGGTCGCACCTGCCGTCGTGGCTTGACGCATGACGGGCGACAGGAGAAGCTAGAAGGGGCGGAGATGGGTGAGCGACGGATAGAGTGCAACCGGCGGCGCCGGCGGCGGGCAAGACGATTCTCGTGGTCGACGACGAGCCCGAGATCACCCAGGTGCTGCGCGCGTACCTGGAGGCCGAAGGCTTCCGGGTCGTGATCGCGGGCGACGGTCTGGAGGCTCTCGGGCTGGCCCGTTCCCGGGGCGTGGACCTCGTACTGCTCGACCTGCTGTTGCCCGGGCTCGACGGCCGCGAGGTGTGCCGGCGCCTCCGCAACGAGTCGGACCTTCCCATCATCATGCTGACGGCGCGGGGAGACGAGGTCGACCGGGTCGTCGGGTTGGAGCTCGGAGCCGACGACTACATCACCAAACCGTTCAGCCCCCGCGAGGTGGTCGCGCGGGTGCGGGCCGTGCTACGTCGGGCTCACGCCCGTTCACAAGGCGGGGCTGCGCCGGCGCCGGGGGCGGGAGCTGCGCCGGTCGCTCGGGGCGCAGAGGACGAAGTGCACCGGGTCGGCGAGTTGACGGTGGACGTGCCCCGCCACCAGGCGACCCTGCGGGGGCGGGAGCTCGATCTCACGCCCACCGAGTTCAAGATCCTGGCAACGCTGGCATCGCACCCCGGCCGGGTGTTTACCCGGTTACAGCTGGTGGAGCGGGTGCAGGGCATGGCCTTCGAGGGCTACGAGCGCACCATCGACGCGCACATCAAAAACCTGCGCCAAAAGCTCGGAGACGACCCTCGCCATCCCCGGTTCATCGCCACGGTGTACGGCGTGGGGTACAAGCTGGTGCCCCAGGAGAGCCCGCCGAGCGGGGGGCGAGGCGAGTGAACAGCGTGGTCTTCAAGATGGCCGCGGCCTTCGCGCTGGTGGCCGTCTTGACGGTGGTCGCCGTCGGTGTGGCCGCCCAGTGGGCCGTCAACCAGGAGTTCCAGTATTACCTCTTCCGCGTGCGGGTGGAGAGCGCCTCGCCCGGGGAGCCGGGCACGGTACCGGCGCAGGGCGACCATCCTGGATGGATGCGCCGCATGATGGGCCAGGGGTGGGGTCCGGCCATCGGCTATTTCATGGGCCTGCCGGAGCGACGCTTCTTGACCCGGGTCCGGGAGGTGCTCTGGCAGGTGGGCGTGGTGGCCGCGGCGGTGGGAGCCGGGATGGGCGTCGTCATGGCCTCGACCATGACCCGCCGGCTGCACCGTCTCTCCCAGCGCGCCCTGGCCATCGGAGCGGCGGCGCACGCGGGGCTGCCCGAGACCGGTGACGAGCTCGACCGGCTGGACGCGGCCTTCACGACCATGGAGCGGACCCTGGAGCGCAAGGAGCAGCAGCGCCGCCAGCTGCTGGCCGACATCGCCCACGAGCTCAAGACGCCCCTGACGGTGGTCCAGGCCAACCTCGAGGCCATGCTCGACGACGTCACGCCGGCCACTCCCCAGCGCATCGCGGGGATCCACACCCAGGTGGTCCTCCTGGCCCGGCTGGTCAACGACCTGCGGGATCTCGCCATGGCCGAGGCCGGGGAGCTGCCGGTGCACCGGGAGCGGGTCGACCTGGCCGACCTGGTGGAGGCGGCGGCGGACCTGTGGCGCCCGCGCTTCGACGAGCTGCACGCCCGGCTCACGGTCACGCGTGCGCCGAGCCCCCAGGTGCTGGCCGATCCGGACCGCATCGGCCAGGTCATGGCCAATTTGCTGAGCAACGCGGTGCGGCACCTGCCTGCAGAGGGGGGCGAGGTGCGCATCCGGGTGGAGCCGGCCGCCGGCGGCCGGGAGGTGGTGGTCTCGGTGGAGGACAACGGGCCCGGGATCCCGGAGGGGAGCCTGCCGCACATCTTCGACCACTTCTTCCGGGCGGACCTGGCTCGGGCCCGCAGCACGGGGGGCTCGGGCATCGGCCTTGCCGTCGTGCGGTCCGTCATCGAGGCGCACGGAGGGCGCGTCTTCGCGGAAAACCGGCCCGAAGGCGGGGCGCGCTTCACGTTCGTCCTGCCCGCCGCCGGCGAAAGGGCACGGCGTGACGAGACGCGCCGGGCGGCCGTCCCCGACGGGCGGGTGCCTTCGCTGGACGGCCGGAGGGGTGTGATCTGAGCGTGGCCGCTTCCGGGCAACGCGGTCGTATCGGCGCCATCCGGTCGCTGCTCGCCCGGCACCTGTCGGCGCAGGAGATGGCGGTCCTCGGTCGTCTCCTGGACGGCTGGCGCATCAACCCCTTCGAGTGGGACCGGGAGACGGGGCGCTGCGAGGTCGGCGACGCCTGGATGTGGCGCCTGGGCGGCGGAGGCGGGGATGCGTGGCTGGACGAGGAAGAGGGCCGCCTTTCCGGCCGGGAGGAGCCCGCGGATGGGGCGTTGGAGGAATCCGGGGAGCTGGACGTGCTGCTCCGTGCTTGCGAGGTGCTGACCGAGCACGCCTGCCAGCTCCGGGATCTGGGGGTCATCCCGGAGCGGCCCGACGAGGGCGGGCAACTCACCCTGTCTTACGAGTTCACGGACGCCCCCGACCCCGCGCGAGCGGGTAATCTGGACGCCGGTGCGAGGTTTGCCGTTCTCCTGAAAGATCACCAGGGATTTCGCGTCGTCGATGAAGATCTCGGCGGGATCCGCCGCCTGAGCGTCACCTTTTCCTACCGCAACGACGCCGACTTCGGCTCCAAGAAAGGGCAACTCGACTGGCTGCGCGAGTTGGCCCGGCGCCTTTCGGAAGATCGCCCGTACCGCGGGGACCGTGTCTGAGCCGGCGGGATCCTGCGACCGATTCCCTCGGAAGGCGTAGAAGGGGGATCGACACACGGGGTCCAGCCTGCATGGTACCCTGGCCGGCGGGGAGTGGTCGTGCGACACGTCGCTGGCCCCGCTTTGGCGATGCTCGCCGGAGTGCTGCTCTCGTCGGCCCGCGTCGGTAACCTGGGGCCGTTCGCGCTGGCCTTCTTCTTCAGCACCCTCGAGACGGGAGCCGTGTTGTCGGCCGCGGCCGCCGTGGGCACGGTGGCCGGCGCTGCGCTGTTCGCACCCGCGCATGGCCCTGTCGTGCTGGCGGCGGTCGCCCTGGGATGGGCCCTGGCGGGGCCCAAGGGGAGCTATCGCCTGCGCCGGCGGCGGCACTTGCTGGCGGCCCCGGCCGTGATGGCTGCCCGGTTGGTGGCGGGCGGCCTGGGGATCGGCCAGGCTCCCCTGTGGTGGATCGAGACCGTGGCAGAGGCGATGGCCGCCGCGGCGCTCGCTCACCTGTGGTCGCCGGTTGCCGCCTTCCTGGGAGGAGGGGGTAGCGCGGCCGGGCCGGTGGGTGGAGCCGCTGCGGGGGCCGACGGCGGTTCGGCGGACGGCGCCGTCGCCGGAGCAGCCACGCGGGGCCAGAGCGCCGGCCTCGTCGAGCGGGCGGCCGGCCTGGTGACCGCCGGGGCGGCGCTCTTGGTGGGGCTGGTGCCGATCGGGGTGGGGCCCGTCCACCTGGCTGCCGTCGCCGGGCCGCTCCTCACTTTGGTCACGACGGCCTCTGCCGGCCCCTCCCTGGGCGTGGCGCTGGCCGTGGTGTCGGGGTTCCTGATGGCCGTAGCGAGCCCGCGGTGGCTCTTGTTCGCCCTGGCGCAGGCGGCGGGCGCGCTGGGGGCCGCGGCGCTATCCGGAGGGCGCAAGGAGTGGGCGGCCCTTTCCATGGCCGGCGTGACCGCTGCTGCCGGCCTGGCCGCGTCGTCCGCAGAGTGGGTGGCATGGGCGCTCGGGCACACGCTGGCGGGGGCGCTTCTGTACCTGATCATGCCTGGAGCGTGGCTCGTGGCGCTCGAGCGCCGGGGGCGCGAGTTCGGGCTTCCGGCAACCCCGGACGGGGGCGTCGCCGGCGCCGGAGCGATGGCGGCGACCGGGCCGCCCGGCGTGCTGGTGGCGGAGTGGGCGCACCGCCGGGCCCTCGAGGGCGTGGAGAGCGCTGCCGGCATCGTGGAGGCGCTGCGGGCGACGTATGAGACCGCCGCCTCGGCGATGGACGGGACGGCCCGGGCCGACGGCCCCGGCTACGTGGGCAAGGTGCAGGAGCGGGCGTGCCGGCAGTGCCCCTCTTTTGCCCACTGCTGGGAAAGCCACGCCAACGCGAGCTTCTGGGACGTCCTCGCCTTCCTGGAGCGGGCCGAGCAGCGCGGAGAGGCCGTCGAGTCCGACATGCCTGCAGAGCTGCGGCGGCGCTGCATCCAGCCCTTCCGCCTGGCGGCCGCCGTGAGCGACACGGCCGCGTTGATGGCCGCCTTCAAGCGCGCCCGCAAGGGGGCAGAGACCGAGTCCCGGCGCCTCATGTCCGAAGTCGGCGCGGCCGCCGGCATGCTGCGGCGGTTGAGGGCGCACCTGGAGGAGAGCGGGCTTCCGCTCGATGTGCCTGCGGCCTCGCGGCTCATGCGCCACATGGCCCGCCTGGGGATCCCGTACCGCGAGGCGGTGGTGGCCGGCGCGGGCTGCCGGCGCGAAGTGGTGGTGCGGTTACGGGAGCCGTGCGGGGCTCCTCACTCCTGCAGCCGCCGGGTGCTCCGGGCGGCCCAGGAGAGCGAAGGGATCCCGCTGGCCGTGGTGGACGAGCATTGCCGGCACGGGCCGGCGCCGGCCGGGGGGCGGCGCGACGAGGCCGGGTGCGAGGTGCGCCTGGTTCCCCGGGCCGCCTGGCAGCTGGACGTGGCGTTCACCTCTCGCACCCGCTGGGATCAAAACAGTTCGGGAGACACCTTCCGCCGCGTGCAGCTCGCCCCCGGCCTGGTTGCCGTGGTGCTCAGCGACGGGATGGGCAGCGGGCCGGAGGCGGCCCGGGAAAGCACCGGGGCCGTGCGGCTGGCGGAGGCGGCGCTGGTGGCAGGGTTCGACGCGGGGCAGGCGATCCAGTTCGCCAACGCGGTGTTGCTGGCCCGTTCCCCCGACGAACGGTTCGCCACGCTGGATCTCGCCGTCTTCGATCTCGTCTCGGGCGAACTGGAGCTGGCCAAGGCAGGGGCGTACCCGACGTTCGTCCTCCGAAGCGGGAGCGTGGAACGCCTCGAAGGCCGGGCCATCCCCGCGGGCATCCTGCAGGCGGTGGAGGTGGAGCCGGTACGCCGCAGGCTCCTCGACGGCGACGTGATCGTCATGGCTACGGACGGCGCCGCCGAGCTCGGGGAGGCCGGGGAGTCGTGCCTGCAGCACGTCCTGCAGACCCTGGGAAGCGCTCGTGGCGAGGCGGCCGCGCTCGCCGACGCGCTGAGCTCCTGCCTCGAGCAGGTGGCCCGGGGCCGGTGGCCCGACGACGTCACGGTGGCCGTCATGACGGTGCGCCAGCTTGACGCTCCCTTACTGCCAGCCTATACTGATGCTGGATCCGGAGCCGGATCCAGGCGGCCCGCCAGGCCGTGGGTAGCGGTGGGGAGGCAGCGCCAGCGACGTTGCTTGGTGACAACGGGCGCCCAGCCCTTCGGTAGAGAAGGGAGTTGACCATGCCATGTGGCAAAACTGGGTGAACGTGGTCGTTGGCGTACTGCTGATTATCTTACCGTTCGTGGTCACGGCCGATCCGCTCAAGTGGATCAGCGTGATCGGCGGCGTCATCGTAGCGGTCCTGGCGTATTGGGCCAACACCCAGGCGCAGTCCAAGACGGGCGCCTGAGGTGAGGGAGGTCCGGTCTTCGTTTACGTGACGGGCGTGCGTGTCCTCATCGACGGGTGAGAAAGACGCGCTGCCTTCGACAACCGCTACCTGACGGCCCGCCCGGAGGCGGGCCGTCTCCGTTGTCACGGGACTTTACCCGTCAGCCCTCAGCCGGCCTGGGCTGCTTGCCCGGCGGCTCCAGCAGGCCGTCCTTGTCGAGAGCCCGCCGCGGCCTATCCGCTCCGGCAGCCGGGCGAGCCTCGGGAGAGGCGGCGGGCGCGGATGGCGCCGGCGCCTCGGCCGGGAGCTCCCGGCCCTCGACCGTGGCCACGAAGGCCTCCCGGTTGAGCGTCTCCTTCTCCATGAGCGCCTCCACCACGCGCTCGAGCGCGTCGCGGTGGTCCTTGAGGATGGTAGCCGCCTTGCTGTACGCCTCCTCGATGAGGCGGCGCACCTCGTCATCGATGGCCGCGGCCACCTGCTCGCTGTAGTTGCGGTCCCGGGCGATGTCGCGGCCCAGGAAGATGAGGTCCTCGTGCTGGCGGCCGAAGGTCAGAGGCCCCAGCTTCTCGCTCATGCCCCACGCCATGACCATCTGGCGGGCCAGCTTGGTGGCCTGCTCGAGGTCGTTTTGGGCGCCCGTGCTGATCTCGGAGAAGGCGAGCTGCTCGGCGGCCCGGCCTCCCAGGATGTGGGCGAGGCGATCCAGGAGCTCGCTGCGCGTCTCCACCATGCGGTCTTCATCCGGGAGCACCATGGTGTACCCGCCGGCCAATCCCCGCCCCACGATGGTCACCTTGTGCACGGGGTCGGAGTGAGGCAGGAAGTGGGCCACGAGAGCATGTCCGGCCTCGTGATAGGCCAGCACTTTCTTGTCCTGTGGCCGGATGACCCTGTGCCGCCGCTCGGGCCCCATGATCACCCGGTCGATGGCCTCCTCGCACTCGTCCATGGTGATCCGCTTCTTGCCGCGGCGGGCCGCGAGGATGGCCGCCTCGTTCATGACGTTTTCGAGATCCGCGCCCACGAAGCCGGGCGTGCGCCGGGCGAGCAGCTTGAGGTCCACGTCCGGCGCGAGGGGCTTGTTGCGGCTGTGCACCCTGAGGATCTCATAGCGCCCCTCGACGTCCGGCCGGTCGACCACCACTTTGCGGTCGAAGCGTCCCGGCCGCAGCAGGGCCGGGTCCAGGACGTCCGGGCGGTTGGTGGCGGCCATGATGATGATCCCGCTGTTGGGCTCGAACCCGTCCATCTCCACCAGAAGCTGGTTGAGGGTCTGCTCCCGCTCGTCGTGACCGCCGCCGAGGCCCGCGCCCCGCTGGCGACCGACCGCGTCCAGCTCGTCGATGAAGACGATGCACGGGCTGTTTTTCTTGGCCGTCTCGAAGAGATCGCGCACGCGGGCGGCTCCTACGCCCACGAACATCTCGACGAAGTCCGAGCCGCTGATGCTGAAGAAGGGGACACCGGCCTCGCCCGCCACTGCTCGTGCCAGAAGCGTCTTGCCGGTGCCCGGCGGGCCTACCAGCAAAATGCCCTTCGGCACCCGCGCGCCGATGTCGACGAACTTCTTGGGATGCTTGAGGAACTCCACGACCTCCTGGAGCTCCTGCTTGGCCTCGTCCAGGCCGGCCACGTCGTTGAACGTGACCTTGGTCTTCTCTTCCGTGTGCAGCCGCGCCCGGCTCTTGCCGAACGACATGGCCCGGTTGGAGCCGCCCTGCATCTGGTTGAGGATGAACAGCCAGATGCCGACGAAGACCACCAGCATCAACAAGTTGGGCAGCAAGTTGAGCCACCAAGGCGGGTTGGGCGGTGGCTCGGCCGAGATGGCCACGCCCTTCGCCTCGAGGTTGCGCATGACCTCTTGCGTGCTACCCGCCGGGATGTACGTGGAAAAGCTGGTGTTGTCCTTGAGGGTGCCCTCGAGCCTCTGGTCGCCGACGAACCGCACGCTGGCGACCTGCCCGGAATCCAGGAGTCTCGTGAACTGGTAATATTCGATCTGCCGCTTGCTCTCGGAGGGGGAGTAAAAGGTGCTGACGATGGAGACGAGGACGATGGCGATCAACAGGTAAAGCATGACGCCTCTCAAAAACCTGTTCATCTCCGGCCCTCCCCTCCGCTCCCTACGGCCCATCTACGCCTTCACATCCTCCATGGACGGGTGGCGCCGGGCCCCTGGCCCGGCGCCCTCGATTCCAGGGTCATTATAGCACACGGCAAGCCCGCCACCGGGGGATTCACAGGGATTGCAGGCGAAGCTCCCCCTGCTCCACGACCCCCCGCACTCTTTCGGGCAATACCACGACCGCACCACCGCGCCCGCGGGCGACTGCTTGTTGCAGCGCCTCGACGTGGCGCAGCGACAACTGTCCCCGGTGCCCGCCCGACACCTCTTCGAACGCTCTTACCAGTATGCGCCGCGCCAGGGGAGCGGGAAGGGCCGCCAGCGCCCGGCGGTCGATGATCAAGCGCCCCTCGGCCCGCACGGGGCGTAAGGCGTCCCAGGCCTCTTGCGCCTGCTGTTGCATCCAGGCCTCGTCCTCGCGGGCCAGCCGCGCGAGGCGCACCAGGGCTCTTTTCGCCCCCGGCCGGATGCGGCTTTCGATGAGCGGCAACAGCTCGGCCCGGATCCGGTTGCGCGCCATGTCGGGCGAGAGGTTGGTCTCGTCCCGTGTGGGCTCGATGCCCGCCGCCCGGCAGTACGCTTCCACGTCCTCCCTCCAGACGTCCAGCAGCGGCCGGACGAGCATGCCGCGCACGGGGGGGATGCCGCCGAGCCCCGCCGGCGACGTACCCCTGAGCACCCACATGAGCACCGTCTCGGCCTGATCGTCCGCCGTGTGCCCGAGGGCCACCCGCCGGTAACCGTACTCCTCGGCGAGGCGCTGGAGCGCGTCCAGGCGAAGCGTGCGGGCCGCGGTCTCGAGCGAGACGCGCTCGGAGCGCGCGTGGGCCGGGGCATCCACGTGCACGAGATGAAACGGCACCCCGAGGCGTGCCGCGTACTCCTCGGAGAGCCGGGCGTCCCGGTCTGCGGAACGCCCCCGGATGTGGTGGTGCACGTGCGCGGCCGCGAGCTCCAGGCCCATGCGAGGTGCGAAGAGCCGCAGCGCGTGGAGCAGCGCGCTCGAGTCCGGCCCGCCCGAGAGCCCGACCAGCACGCGGTCGCCCGGCTGCAGCATCTGGTGGCGGGCGATGGTGCGCGCCATGCCGAGGAAAAGCCTCGTACGGCGCAAGGAGGCGGCCGGCGCCTCCCCGGCCCGCGCCGCCTCCTCGGAAGCGCCAGGTCTCACCTCAGGGCGTCCTCAATCCTGAACGGTGCGTTCGCCGAGCTCGACCACCAGGGTGACCGTACGCCCGTCCCGCCACACCTGCAAGGGGACCTGCTGCTTGGGCTTGTACTTGCCGAGTTCCGAGATGACGTCGTTGGCAGACCGGATACGCGCCTGGCCCATGCGCCGGATGACGTCGTAGACCTTGAGCCCTGCCTTGTCCGCCGGCGATCCCGGCTCCACCTGGTTGACCAGCGCGCCGTCGGTATCGGGCAGCCCCAGGTAGCCGGCCATCCGCGGGGTCAGGTCCTCCAGGCCGACGCCCATGTACGGGCGTACCACCTGGATGCCGCCCCGGGTGATGAGGTCGTTGAGCACCTTCTTGGCCGCGTTGATGGGGATCGCGAAGCCGATGTTTTGCCCCTGCGCGTTGATGGCCGTGTTGATGCCGATGACCTCACCCCGGATGTTGACCAGCGGGCCGCCCGAATTGCCGGGGTTGATGGCGGCGTCGGTCTGCAGCAGGTTGTCGTAGCGCCGCATCCGGCCGGCTTCCTGGTCGGGTACCTCGATCTGGCGACCCTTGGCGCTCACCACGCCCACCGTCACGGTGTGCTCCAGCTGCTCGCCGTAGGGGTTGCCGATGGCGATGACCCACTCCCCGGGGCGGGTCTTGTCCGAGTCCCCGAGCTTGACGACCGGGAGCCGATCGAGCCCCTTGGGCTTGTCGATCTTGAGCACCGCCAGGTCGAGGCTGAAGCTCGAGCCGACCAGCTTGGCCGGCACCTCCGCCGTGAAGTTGGGGACGTCCAACTTCACGGTGAGCTTCTGGTTATCCCCGACGCTGCCCACGACGTGCTGGTTGGTCAGGATGTAACCGTCCTCGGAGATGATGAACCCCGTTCCGGCGCTGACCGGCGCCTGCGGGGCGGGCATGGGCCCGAACCAGAACTCGAAGAACGGATCCCGCACGACCTGGGGCTTCGGGAACTTGGCCTGCACGAAGACGACCGCCGGGCTCACCTGCTCGGCGATGTCCGCGAGCAGATAGGGGTTACCGATACCCGGCGCCTGCGCCAGAACGGCATCCGAAGCCGGCGCAGATGCGCCCGGCGCGACCGGAGGCGCAGGCGAACTCTGCGCCCACAGGTGCACGTCCAGCACGTTGGTGGTCAGGAACGCTCCTGCCAGGAAACTGAGCATCGCCAGCAGCGCGAGCCCGGAGAGCCGGCGCCACCGGGCCGACCGCTTCCATCGCTCCATGACCCAAGCCCCCTCTGCTTCGCCCATCACAGGCTGCATTATAGATCCTCGCCGCGGCCGGGCGGGGTAGGCAACAGGGAGGGCTCCTGCGGCACCTCCCGTCCGCAACCCGGCTGCTCTACACCTATCGCAGGGAGCTGGGGGATGCGGGCCATGGGTTTTGAATGGATGACGAAGATCCGTTGACGATCCCGTGAAGGGCGCAGGAAGCCTCACGGGGTCGCCCTGGCGGCCTCTTCGGCCGCCGGGGGCCCGTAGACCTCCACTTCTGCCACCCACATGAGGCCGGGACGCCCGAGGGGCCCGCCGCCCTCCGGTTGCCACAGGCGCAGGCCCGTGGTGGTGACCGGGGCGAAGCTCACACTCGTCCGGCTCACCTCATGGGTGGGCAGGCCCTGGTACTCCCAGACGGGCCGCCACTTTTCGGACGCGTCGTCGTAGACCTCGATCCGCAGACGGGTCGACGAGAAGAAGCGGCCGCGATCGAGGGCCCAGTAG
This sequence comes from Limnochordaceae bacterium, assembly GCA_014896295.1. Classification (GTDB taxonomy): domain Bacteria; phylum Bacillota; class Limnochordia; order Limnochordales; family Geochordaceae; genus Carboxydichorda; species Carboxydichorda subterranea. The sequence continues at coordinate 447,922 of JADBKR010000008.1, read as the reverse complement.
ACGTCGACCTGGTGGATGGCCCGCGGGGTCGGCCAGCGCAGCACGATCCAGTGATCGGCGGAGCGCTCAGCGGATGCCCATGCGACTTCTCCCCAGCGCCCCACCTCGAGGACGTCGTTGCGCTGCCCGTCATGGAGCGCCTCCGGGCCGTATCCCCGGAACGACGAGTCGACGGACACCGTGGCGTCCCGGGCCAGGTTGGTGGTGCCCGGAGCGCCTGTCGCCGCGTACGAGACCGGGGGCGTCTCGGGGACCGGCTGCGGCGGCAAGGGATCCATGGCCGCCCACCGCTTGCGCAGGCTGGCCTGCGGGGAAGGAGGCGCGGCCGCCTCCTTGAACGCCTGCTCCGCCAGCGCCCGTTGCAGAGGAAGGCTGAGGTAGGCCGTGCTGAACGCCACCACGCCCCCGAAGCCGCGGCGTCGAACCGCGTCGACGCTGGCTGCGATCGTGTCCGGGCGCGCCGCGAACAAAGCCAGCCCGGGCACGATCGCGCGGCGAAGGGGCCCGGGATCCCGCCAGGCCCGGATGGCGTCCAGGCTCCCGTCCAGGCCGTCGAGGATGTCCTCCAGGTTGGCGCCCGACGAAGTGTACGCCATCGGCATCACGAGGTCGACCAGCCCGTCGGCGAGCCACCGGCGCCAATCCTGCAGGTGGACCAGCCGGGCCTGGCCGAGGTCGGGCATGACCGCCGCCGAGAGCAGCGCCCGGCTCCCTGCCCGGTCGAGGGCGTCCCGGACGGCGGCCACGACGGCCGTGACCTGGCTCTTCCCGCCACGCGGCCCAGGCCCGCCTCACGGGAGGGGGCAGCGCCTGAGGGGCCCTCCCTGCCAGATCGACGCCCGTCTCGGCGCGGAAGGCCTGCTGCGCGTGGGGCGAGTATCCGAAGGGGTCGTGGAGGTCGTCGTTGTAACGGGCGTAGTCGAGGTGGATGCCGTCGACCCCGTAGCGGTGTGCGAGCATGGCTGCCTGCTCTGCGATCCATTCCCGCACCTCGGGGCGAGACGGATCCAGCCATCCAACGGCCGTCGGGAGGCCGGAGTACGCACTGCCTGCAAGGTTGCGGTCCGCCCACTCCGGATGATCGGCCAGGAGCGGACCCGGCCGGCCGTAAATCCCCGCGGCCAGGGCCCACACCCACGCGTGCACGAACAGGCCCTGGGCACGGGCCTCCCGGATCACGGCCTCCAGCGGATCTTGCCCCCACCGGGCGAACCGGGGATCCTGGTACGGCCCGGGAAACAACGTGTTGCCGCGGTAGATGGTCTCCACCAGCACGCTGTTGAACCCTGCCTGCCGCACCTGGCGCATCAGGCGCCCGATTCCCTCGGGTCCTCCGAGCCGCGCGAGCGTCCCGTTGTCCACCCAGATGCCCCGCATCTCCACGGCCACCGGGGACGGCTGCTCATCGCCCCCCGCAGCCGGTGCCGCCCCCCGTGCGGGCCCTGCCCCCGCCGCAAGCGCGCCTGCCAGGACGATCGCCGCCGCCAGCCGGGCCGCGCACCGGCGCCTGCCGCGCATCATCACCCGGATCCCTCCCGTGCTCCTGTCCCCAGGTCTGGGTTGCCCCCTCCACGCCGGACCTATTGGGCGCCGGAGTTTGACACCCCTGTCAGAGGACGGCGAGAATAGGGCAGGGGTGGAGGCCGAAATGTCCGCTCGAACGGTCGAGGTGCCCGAGTACACGGTGACGCCCAGGGTCGAGCTCGACCCGGAACGCACGGCCCTGGTCGTCGTGGACATGCAAAACGACTTCTGCCGGCCTGAGGGGAAGCTCTTCGTGCCCGACGCGCCGCGCACCGTCGGGGCCATCGCCCGCCTGCTCGAGCTCGCCCGATCCCACCACATGCCCGTCTTCTTCACCCAGGACTGGCACCGCCCGGGAGATCCCGAATTCGCCATCTGGGGCGAGCACGTACTGGAAGACACCTGGGGTGCCCGCATCATCGACGAGCTGGCGCCGCGACCGGGCGAGCGCGTGATCCGCAAGGTGCGCTACGACGCCTTTTACGGGACGAGCCTGGACCACGACCTGCGCCTGGCGGGAGCCGACACCCTCATCATCTGCGGCACGGTCGCCAACATCTGCGTGCACTACACGGCCGCGAGCGCGGCGCTGCGATGGTACAAGGTCGTGCTCCCGGTCGACGCGATCTCGGCGCTGACGCCTTTCGACATGGAGTCCGCGCTGCGCCAGGTGTCGTTCCTGTTCAGGGGGATCCTGACGCGCTCGGACGGCATCGTGGCCCACGCGTCGCCTTGAGCGCCGGGCCGGCTGCACTCTGCCGGCGTCAGGGCCCAAAGCGGGTCTCCGGCCCGACGGGCCGGAGACCCGTTGCCGCCCCGGCCGGGCGACACAACCGGAGGGGAGAGCCGTCAGCTGGCCGGATCGGTGGCCTGGGAGCGGGAGGGCGACTCCTCTCCCGCCGTCTCGGGAGCACCGGACGGCGCCGCCGCGCCGGAGATGGACGACGGCGGGATGCACAGGACGTCGCCGGCGAAGATCTGCGCCGGATTGGGGATTTGCGGGTTGGCCGCGATCAGCGCGTCCAGGCTCACGCCGAAGCGCTGCGCGATGGTGAACATCGTGTCGCCCGGTCGCACCGTGTAGACTTGAGAGCCCGGCGGGCATGCAGGGGCTTGCGGGACGCAAAGCACGTCTCCCGGGAACAGCACGTTGGGGTTGGGGATCTGCGGGTTGGCCGCGATGAGCGCGTCCAGCGTGATGCCGAATCGCCGCGCGATGCTGAACATGCTGTCCCCCGGCTGGACCGTGTAGGTCCGGAAGCCCGGCGGGCAGCTGACCGCCGCCGGGACGCAGAGCACGTCGCACGGGAACAGGAGCGACGGATCGGGGATGTGCGGGTTGACGGCGATGAGCTGGCTGAGCGGGATGCCGAACCGGCGGGCCAGGCTGAACATGGTATCGCCGGCGACCACCGTGTAACGGACGAACCCGGTCGGACAACCGGCCGGCACGCGGCAGGGCGGCCGCGGCGGCGCTCCGGGGACGCACAGCACGTCTCCGGGGAAGAGGGCGGCTGGATTGGGGATGTGGGGGTTGGCGGCGATCAGGGCGTCGATGTTGACGCCCAGGCGCTGGGCGATGAGCCACATGGTGTCCCCCGGCTGGACCGTGTAGCGTCCCTGGAAGCCGGGCGGGCACGTGGCCGGCACGCGGCCTCCCGCGTAAGCTCCCCACACGTCGGCAGCCGACGCGGTTTGACCGGGAGCCGTGTCGGGGCAATGGGGACAGGGTTGGCCGCCGGGAGGGCGTTGCAGGTTGGCCTGGTACAAGGCCTCAACCTCCTCGCTGCTGGCGGATGCGTTCACGAAAAGCTATGAAGTGGGGGTGCCCGGAGTGCCAGGACGCCCGCGCGAAAGGGGTACCGACGGCATGACGGCCCCATCGGCGATGGATCCCGTGGAACAGGCCGCCAGAGCCTGGCTCCAGGCTCACGACGCGGAGCTCGTGGACTTCGCCGTTCGCCTGATCCGGATCGAGTCCGTGGAGGGGCCTGCCTCCCCGGGCCGGCCGTTCGGATCGGGGGTGGCCGAGGCTCTGGGACTGGTCGTGAGCGAGGGCGACCGGTTAGGGCTCGAAACGCTCGACGTCGACGGCTATGCGGTGCATGCGCGCTGGGGCCCGCCGGGCGAAGACGTCGGGGTGCTGACCCACGTGGATGTGGTACCGGCCGGGGAAGGCTGGAGCGTGCCGCCGTTCGGAGGGATCATCCGCGACGGGCGGCTGGTGGGCCGGGGCGCCATCGACGACAAAGGCCCGACGGCCGCCGCGTTGTTCGCGCTGGCGTCGCTGGTGGCGGTGGGGGCGCCGGTGCGGCGCGGCCTGCGGCTGATCGTCGGGGGTGACGAGGAGACCGGGTTTCAGTGCGTGCGCCATTACTTCCGGCGCCATCCCTATCCGGCCATGGCGTTTGCGCCGGACGCCCTCTTCCCGGTGGTCTTCGCGGAGAAAGGGGTCCTGGATCTGACGCTGGGGGGCGAGCTCCCCGCAGGGCCCCTGGTACGCCTGGTGGGCGGCCAGCGACCCAACGTCGTGCCCGACCGGGCCACCGCCTGGCTGGAGCTGCCTCCCGGCCATGACGCCGGCCGGTGGATCGAGGCGATACGGTCTGCGGCCACCCGCTATCGCGCCCGCATCGAGGCATCGGCGGCCCCGGACGGCCGGATCGTGGTCGAAAGTTACGGGGTCGCCACCCACGGCAGCACGCCGGAGAAGGGGATCAACGCCGCCGCGCAGCTCCTCGGCTGCCTGGTGGACGGCGACGGGGATGGCCTGCTGGACCCCACCGGTGCGCTGCGGTTCATTGCCCGGGCGGGGAAAGGGTTGCACGGGCAGGGTCTGGGAATCGCCGAAAGGGACGACGTCTCGGGCCCCCTGACGGCCAACCTGGGCGTCTTGCGGCTCGAGGGAGGCGAGCTGCGGGCCACCTTCAACGTCCGCTATCCCGTGGCCATTGCCAGGGCGGACGGCCTGGTGGCCAGAGTGCGAGAACGGGCGTCCGAGGCAGGCCTGCAGGTGCTGCGGGCGGACGACGACCCGCCTCACCACGTACCCAGGGATAGCTTCCTCGTGCGCACGCTGCTCGAGGTCTACCGGAGGGAGACCGGCGACGACGAGACACCGCCCCTGGCCATCGGTGGAGGGACCTACGCCCGGGCGGTACCGGGGGGCGTGGCGTACGGGCCGGTGCTGCCCTTCTCGGGGGTCGTGCCGCACGAGAAGGACGAGAGCATCGAGCTCGACCACTTGCGCAAGCTGGCCCGGATCTATGCGGCGGCCCTCTGGGCCCTGGCACGCTGAGGGGCGGCGGCCGGGGTGCGGGCCGGCTTCCGGGCCCGGAGGCCCGCGATCGCCCCTTTGACGAGCGCCAGGAGGAGCCAGCCGGCGCGCACCCGGGCCTCGAGCCGTCCCCGGGCCGAAAGATGAGGCCGCCCGTACAGCGGGCGCACGCGCAGGCGGGGGCGGCGCTCGAAGCTCGTCCACGAGCCGAGCGCGCGGGCGGTGAGGGAAAGCCCGGCGTAAGCGGCGCCTGCTGACAGCGCGCTCCACATGGCGTCGCCCACCCCCACGCACAGGTGCACGTCGACGCAGGAGGCCACCACCTTGCCCCGTAGCGACGCGGCGGCGGCCTTCAGAGCCGGCGCGAGCCAGGGCCGCGAGGCCTCGCCGGACGGTGCTCCCGTGCCGCCGGCGGGCGCCCGGACGCTCGGCGAAACAGGGACGGCCACCGCCCGCTCGACGTGGATGTGCCCACACCGGAGGCCGGCGAGGACGGGCCGCACGTCGAGGGTCAGGCGCCACGCTTTGCCCGACCGGCGCAGGCGGGCGTCGAAACGGGCCGAGAGCAGCAAGTAGGAGACGTAGCCGCAACTCCGGGCCTCTCCGGCCCGGCTCACCCGGATGCGCCAGGCCAGGCCCAGCCGCACCCAGACGAGGGAGAGGATCAAGTTGAGGAGGTTGGACCCTGCCTGGAAAATCAGGAAGCCCCGCCACAACGGGCTCATCGGTCTGGTTTCATCGTGACGGCGTTGCTCGCTTTTTATGACCGGGATTCACGCGCTGTCACGCCGGCGGCGCCGTTCGAAATACCCGTTGCCGCCCCCGGGCAGCGAATCCTCGTCGCTTGCCTGCGGGAGGGCCGGCTTGCGCCCCGATTCGGAGGCCGGCTCGCGCCTTGCAGGCTCACGCCTGGCCCTCGGACCTGCCGGATCCGCGGCAGGAGCCGAAGCCTCCGTTTCCGGCGCCGGCTCGCGGGCACCCTCGGCCTCTCGGAGCTCCGCGTCAGCCCCGCCGGGCTCGGGAGTACGCAGCCCGATCACGGCGAGAGCCCTCGGCAGCAGGCGGAAGGTCGCCGGAACGGCGCCGATCACCTCGCCGTCGGCCTGGATGGAAAGGGGGCGGTCGGCCTCCACGTGCACCTCTCGGGCGTCCCATACCTCCACCAGGGGATGCGCGACGTGCCGCCCGGGAAATACCTGGGGGAGCACCCGGAGCACCTGGGCGCGGGAGAGGTCGCCGGCCACCACCACCCGGAACACGCCGTCGTCCATGCGTGCTCCCGGGCAGATGGTCATGCCTCCGGCGTAGCGGGCCCCGTTTCCCACCGCGACGAGCAGGGCCCGCCGCTCCAGCACCTGCCCGTCGAGGGTGAGGCGCACGGCGGCGTTGCGGTAGACGGCCAGCTGTGCGAGGGCACACGTCACGTAGGTGAGCGTCCCGGGCACCAGCTTGGGCATCCGGTTGGCCATGCGGGCCACCTCGGCGTCGAAGCCAACGCCGGCCACGTTGGCGAAGTAGTGCCCGTTGACCGTGCCCACGTCGGCCAGCCCGCTGGACCCGCTGGCGAGCAGCGTAGCAAGGGCGCCCACGTCGGTGGGGATGCCGAGGTTGCGGGAGAAGTCGTTGCCCGAGCCGGCCGGCACCACTCCGAAGCTGACCCGGTTGAGAATCTCGGGTTTCAAACCCATCAGGCCGTTGATCGCCTCGTGCACCGTGCCGTCCCCGCCCACGGCCACGATCCGGTCGTAACCTTCGAGCGCTGCCCGGCGGGCCAGCTCCAACGCGTGGCCGGGACCCCGGGTGAGCCACACGAGCCGCTTGAGGCCCGCCACCTGGTCCATGACGGACTCGAGGCGCGAGAACACCCGCATGGAACGCCCGTGCCCCGCCACCGGGTTGACGATGAAAAGGAGCTCACTTTTCATGCAACGGTGCCACCCCTGCCGACACTGCCAGCATGTCCCGATTGTGCCGTAACGATGACGAATCGTGCAACCCCATCTGGGGAACGGGGATTCCACGGAGCGCGCCCCAATTCCTGGAGACCCGGCGTTTGACGCCACCCGGGCGGGCCTGTATAATGCCGCAGAAAGGTCAAAAAAGGTCAAAGTCCGCTCGCGGAAGAGAGGGATGCAACGATGGCCTGGGACGAGGATGCCGGCGGCCGCGACGACGCGGCCGGCGACGAGGATCTCCTGGACGCCTTCTCGAGGGCGGTCACGCGGGCGGTAAAGCTCGTGGGGCCCTCGGTGGTGCGGATCTCCACGCGCGCGGAAGCCCAGCCCTTTTACGGGCCGTGGCCCTCGCAGCGGGAGGGCGTCGGGTCGGCGGTGATCGTCGACCCCGAGGGGCTGGCGGTCACCAACGATCACGTGGTGGCGGGGGCGTCCGAGCTCCATGCGGTCCTTCAAGACGGCCGGGCCGTGGCCGCCCGCGTGCTGGGGCGCGACCCTTCGCACGACCTGGCGCTGCTCAGGCTCGAGGGCAAGGGTTTCCCTGCTGCCCAGCTGGGCTCTTCGGAAGGCTTGCGCGTGGGCCAGCTCGTCGTCGCCATCGGCAACCCCCTGGGGCTGCAGGCGACGGTCACGACCGGAGTGGTCAGCGCGCTGCACCGCGCTTTGAGGACTCCGGCAGGGATCATGGACGAGCTCATCCAGACCGACGCGTCCATCAACCCGGGCAACTCGGGCGGGCCTCTGGTCGACGCGCGCGGGCGGGTGGTCGGAATCAACACGGCCATGGTCGCCGGCGCCCAGGGGATCGGCTTTGCCGTGCCCGTCTCCCGGGTGAGGGACCTCCTGGTGCGCTTCGGCCGCACGGGCGAGGCCGGGGCGGGTTACCTCGGGATCCAGGCGGTCAGCCAGTACCTCGAAGACGGGAGCCTGGGCGCCCTGGTGCTCCAGGTCGTCGAGGGCAGCCCGGCCTGGCGGGCAGGGATCCAACCCATGGACGTCATCCGGGCGGTCGACGGCAAGCCGGCCGAAGGCCACGACGGCTTGCGCGCCCTGCTCGCAAAGCGGGCCGCAGGGGAGCGGGTCGAGCTGGAGATCGAGCGGTCCGGCCGGCTGCTTCGCGTCGGCCTGGTGCTGGGGCACCTCGGGGAGGTGGCGCCTGGGCGATGAAGGCCGGGGGTTCGCGCATCTACACCCGTACGGGTGATGCCGGGGAGACGAGTCTTCTCGGTCGACGCCGGGTGCGCAAGGACGACCTGCGGGTCGAGGCGTACGGGTGCATCGACGAGCTCAACGCGCACCTGGGGCTTTGCGTGGCCCAAGCCCGGAGCGCCGGGGCGCTCGACGACGTGATCGGCGCGCTGGAGCAGGTCCAGCGGGACCTCTTCGCCGTGGGAGCCGAGCTGGCCGTCGACGGCGGCCAGGAGATGCCCGAGGGGCTGCCACTCCTGGACGGCGCCCGGGTCGCCGAGATGGAAAGGCTCATCGACGCGCTCCAGTCGGAGCTGCCTGCGCTCACCCAGTTCATCCTGCCCGGCGGGTCGGCCGCCGGCGCCGCCCTGCACGTCGCCCGCACGGTGGCCCGGCGGGCCGAACGGCAGGTGGTGGCCCTCGCGGGCCGGGATAAGGTGCGTCCCGAGGTGCTCGCGTACCTCAACCGGTTGTCGGACCTGCTGTTCGTCATGGCCCGCGTGGCCAACCGCCGGGGAGGCGTGGCCGACGTACCCTGGCGCCGGTGAGGTCCTTGGGATCCCACGCCGGAGGAGTCGCTCCGGCCTTCTCGAATCGAAGGGGCGTTTGCAGGCAACCCGGCATACGGGGCTCGAGGCTGGCTTGGGTGGGGAGGTTACCAGGTGGGAGAGCCGCGCCCTTCTCGGGAGTTGAGGCGCGTCGTAATCGCCGGCAACGGCGTGGCGGGCACGCTGGCAGCCGAGACGCTGCGCAAGGAGCGGCCCGATCTGGAGGTCCAGGTCGTCGCTGAGGAGCCGTACCCACTGTACAATCGCGTGGCGCTGCCACGCCTGTTGCGCGGAGACCTGCCCGAGCAGCGGGTTTTCATGCGGGACCCCGAGCACCATCTCCGGATGGGGTATGCCATTCACTTCGCGACTCGCATCGTGAGGGTCGACGCTGCCGAGCGCGTCGTGTACACCTCGGGCGAGCGGGAGGACGTGCTGCCCTTCGACGCGCTCATCGTGGCTACGGGCGGGAGGCCCAGCCCGTTACGGGTGCCCGGCGCCGAGCCGCGTCCCGAGGGGCTGGTCTACTTCCAAACCCTGGACGACACCCGTCACATCCTGGGTCTGATCTCCCGGGCCCGGCGTGCGGTGACGGTCGGCGGGAGCTACATCGCGTACGAGCTGACGGAGGGGCTACGCCGGCGCGGGCTCGAGGTGACGTGGCTCATGCGGGGGCCCCATTTCCTGCGCCGGGTCCTGGAGGAGCAGGGTGGGCTGCTCGTGGACCGGATCGCTGCCGACCACGGCGTCGAGGTCATCCACGGGGAGGAGGTCGCCAGCCTGGTGGTGCAGGGCGGGGCGGTCAGGGGCGTCGTGACCACCGCCGGCCGTACCCTGGAGGCCCAGGTCGTGGCGTGCGGGCTCGGCCTCAGCTTCTCCACGGAGTTGTTGCAGGGGTCGGGGGTCGAGATCGGGAAGGGGGTCCGCACCGACGAGACGCTCGCCACCAACATTCCGGGCATCTACGCCGCGGGCGACGTGGCCGAGTTTTTCGACGCGTTCTTGGAGCGCCACCACACCATGGGCACGTGGGACAACGCTTCGACGCACGGGCGGCTGGCGGCGCTCAACGTGCTGGGGGCCAACCAGCCCCTTCGCGAGGTCCCGAGCTACACCAGTACGCTGTTCGACTCGACCCTGTACGTCCTGGGCCTCACCCCCGAGTACGACCCGGGCCTGGAGTCCGTCGTGCGGGTGGATATGGGACAGAGGCAGTACCGGCGCCTCTTCTTTCGGGGAGAGCACCTGGTCGGGGCCGTGATGATCGGCGACCGCGGCGGCCGGCGCATCCTGAAACAGATGATCCGCAACCGGGAGAAGGTGCCCGAGGCGGATCGCACGGCGCTCTTGTCGGTGCAGTGAGGCGGCGCCCGATCCGTCCGGAGGATAAGGAGGTCCGTGCCCAGACATGGGAACCAATGCCCACGGTACGGTGCAGGAGTGGGACCTGGTCATCCTGGGGGCAGGCCCCGGGGGCTACGTGGCGGCCATCCGAGGGGCCCAGATCGGGATGCGGGTGGCCCTGGTGGAGAAGGACCGCCTCGGCGGGCTCTGCCTCAACCGCGGGTGCATTCCCACCAAGGCGATGGTCAAGAGCGCCGAGGTGCTGCTGACGGCGAAGAAGGCGGAGACCTTCGGCGTCCGGGTCGAGGGGGCGGCCGTCGACTTCCGACGGGTCGTCGCGCGCCGCCAGGAGGTGGTGGACGGCCTCGTCCACGGCCTGGAGCAGCTGATGCGCTCCAACGGCGTGCAGGTCTTCCCGGGCCACGGCGCCGTGCTCCGGGACGGCACGGTCGAGGTGATGCCGGCCGGGGGTGCCGGCAGCGGCAGCGAGCAACAGCGGGTGGCGCTCAGGGGCCGGCGGCTCATCCTGGCTACCGGCTCCCAGGCTGCGCATCTACCCATCCCGGGCGCGGATCTGCCGGGAGTCGTCGATAGCGACGGGTTGCTGGCGCTCGACCGGGTGCCCGAGCGGCTGGTCATCATCGGGGGCGGCATCGTGGGCGTGGAGTTTGCGAGCATCTTCCACGCGTTCGGAAGCAAGGTGACCATCCTGGAGCTGCTGCCGTCGCTACTGCCGGTCGCCGACCAGGAGATCTCCCGGCGCCTGGCCACCAGCTTCCGGCGGGCGGGGATCGAGGCACGCACCGGGGTGAGGGTGGAGGCCATCGAGGCGCAGCCCGGCCAGACGCCGTTCGGCCCGCCCAAGCAGGTGCACTTCACGGACGGGCAAGACCGGCCGGGCACGGTGGAGGCCGACGTGGTCCTGGTCGCGGTCGGGCGACGCCCTGCCTACACGGGGTTCGACCCGGCCGAGTTGGGGATCGAGGTCACCCGGGCGGGCATCAAGGTCGACGAAACCATGCAGACGACCCGGCCCGGCGTGTACGCCATCGGGGACGTCAACGGCCTTTCCCCGCTCGCGCACGCGGCCTCCGCCCAGGGGCTGCTGGCGGTCGAGCATGCGGCGGGCCGGAAAGTGCGCCCTTGGGGGACCTCGCCCGTCCCGTCGGCCGTGTTCACGTTCCCCGAGGTGGCCTGGGCGGGCCTGACCGAGGAAGCGGCGCAGGCGGCCGGGATCCCGGTGCGGATCGGGCGGTTCCTGTACGGCGCCCTGGGCCGGGCGCACGTCGAGGGCGAGACGGAGGGCGTCGTCAAGATCCTGGCCCGGGCCGAGCCGCCTGACGAGGGCGAGATCGTGGGGCTCCACATCATCGGCCGGGGGGCGTGCGAACTCATCCACGAGGGCGTGCTGGCCATGCGCTTCGGTGCGACGGCCGAGGAACTGGCGGAGGCGATCCACGCGCACCCGACCCTGTCCGAGGCGGTGGGCGAGGCGGCGCACGCGCTGGTGGGGTTGCCGATTCACATGGCCCGGCGCTGACGCCTGGGCCTCGCCGCGCGGCGCAGGACGTCGGGCGGGATCCGCCGCCGTCCGGCGAAGCCGTCGGCCGTGCCGTGGTAGTACTCGATCGACGGCTCGCCGAGCTTCCAGCACAAGAGGACCTCTTCGCCGAACAGGCGGGAGGGGAAGTCGACGAGGCCCATCTCCAGGTGCTTGATCTGGCACCCGTGCTCGTGGACCTGCTGGATCAGGCTCTTCATCTGTTCGACGGCCCGGTGGAGGCGCTCTGTAGCCTCCCGGTGGTCCACCTCCATGATCCAGCGGCCATCGGCGCCCTGGCCTACCGCCTCGCAGAGCTGTACCTCCCGGTGGGCTGCCTTGCTCTCGCGGTAGAGGCGCTGCAGTGCCGTCATCGTCTCCGTCAGGAACGGGACCAACGCGTTGGCTTCCGCTATGGTGAACACCCGCTGGGCCGGCAACGAGGCGGCCCCTCCCTTCCGTTTCACCGACATTGTACGGGGTGGCACCTCGGTCCAACAAGGCGCCGGCCTGCCTCCCGGCAGACTGGGTGCCGTTGGCGTCTCCCACCTGTCTCTGGCGAGGCAGGAGGCTCCTGGAGAAGGCGGAACTGTCTGGCCATGCGGATCGCGCGGGCCCTCGGGGCCATCGCCGTCTTGCTCGTCCTCCGGGCTCCGGCGCCGGCCGTAGCAGCCGGATGGATGACCCTCGAGACGCCTCACCTACGGGTACACTTCCGACCGGGATACGAGACGGCTGCCATGGACGCCGCCGTCGCCGGGGAGGATGCCGTGGAGGCCCTGCGGCAGCGCCTGGGCTCGGTGCCCGACCGGCCCGTCCACGTGGCGCTGGTCGACGACACCGACCTGGCCAACGGCTACACGGATGTCACGTACTACGGGCGCATCATCATCCTGCCCGTTTTCCCGGTGGGGCTCGGCTATACCACGGGCCTGAGCCTGAGGATGGCCGACTGGATCCGGCTGGTCGTCACCCATGAGATGGTGCACGCGGTGCACCTGGACATGGCGGAGGGGGCCGCCCGGGGGCTGCGGCAGGTGTTCGGGCACGTACCGGGCTTTTCGACGCCCAATCTGCTGCAACCCATGGCGTTCATCGAGGGCATCGCCACCTTCGAAGAGACCGAGCTGGTGACCGGGGGACGAGGCGGCGATCCCCTGTTCGACATGTTCTTGCGGACGGCGGTCCTGGAGTCGAAATGGCCCAGGATGGACGAGGCGCTGGGCCAGTACGACCTCGGTTACTTCCAGCCGGCGGGCCATGTGTACCTCTACGGCTACGCCTGGTGGGAGTACGTGGCCCGGCGATGGGGCGAAGACGCCATTGAGGAGTTCCAGCAGGAGTTCGCCACCTCCGGTGTCACCCGGCCGGGGGAGGCGGTCCGGAGGGCCTTCGGGGAGAGCATGGAGGCCATCTGGAAGGACCTCGAGAAGGAGGCCGGCGAGCGCTTCGCCGCGCAGATCGAGGCCATCCGCCGCGCCGGCTTGACCGAGCCGCGGCTGCTCCCCGGTTCGGGTGCGTGGGTGGCGCTTTCGCCCCGGCCCTCCCCCGATGGCCGGTGGGTGGCGTACGCAGCTTCGGGGCCGTACCTGCAGGACCTGCGCATGGTCGAATGGGCCACGGGGCAGGATCGCCAGCTCACGGTGGGGCTGGTGATTGCCCCAGGGGGGATCGCCTGGGCTCCGGACGGGCGGTACCTGTACTACGCGGCGGTGGACGAGGCCGGGGAGGGCTTCTTTTCCGACATTTACCGGATCGAGCCGGGCTCCGGGCGCAGGCAGCGGATCACCTCGGGACAGCGGGCGTGGGCCCCGGTGGCCGGGCCCGGAGGTCAGCTGGCGTTCCTGGCCCGAGAGGGCCTCGAGACGGCGGTATGGTGGACGGGGGCACCGGGTGTCGAGCCGCCCCGGAAGGTATGGAAGCCCCCGGAGGGCTGGCAACTGCTTCATCTCGCCTGGAGCCCCGACGGCAAGCGCCTGGCCCTCTCCGCGTGGAAGCCGGGCGGCGGCTCCGACGTCCTGATCCTGCCGGTCGAGCAGGAGCGGCGCGGTGATCCGCCGCGCATCGGTCCGGCGCAGGCCGTCACCGACGACGTGGCGGTCGACGACCGGCCCTCCTGGAGCCCGGACGGCCGGTACCTCCTCTTCCACTCCGATCGGGACGGCGTGTACAACCTCTACGCCTGCGACACCCGGACCGGCCAGCTGGCGCGCCTGACCAACGTGTTGACCGGGGCGTTCGACCCGGCCGTGAGCCCGGACGGCCAGACGGTCTTCTTCTCGTGGTTCGGCCAGGGCGGCTATCACCTGGCGCGGCTCGACTGGCAGGCGCTTCGGTGGGATCCGGTGGTGGGCGACTCCCGGTCGCGCCAGGCGGGTAGCCCGGGCGGGTCGCGCTCGCCCGGCTCGGCAGCGTGGAAGGTACGCCCGTACGACCCGCTCGAGTCCCTGCGCCCGGCTTACTGGGAGCCGGTCTGGGGCCAGGACTGGGGTGGGCTCTACCTGGGAGCCGGGACCTCCGGCGAAGACGCCCTGGGAGCCCATCGGTTCGCTGCGGTGGGGGCCATCGGGCTCATGTCGGGGGCGCCGGCGCTGTACGCGGCATACGCGTGGCAGCCCGGCGGGTCGGGGCCGGGCTACTTGAGCGTCGAGGCCGGAGTCGAGCCGGTGCCCGTGGAGGAGGATGGCTCCGGGGATGTGGTCCGGTGGCAGCAGATGGCCACGGCCAGGGCCACCGTAGGGTGGCAACGCCAGGAGTACGCCGCCGGGACTGCGGCGTCGCTCTCCCTGGCGCAGGCGTGGTGGCGGGAGGCCTATCCTTCCGGAGAGCCGTGGCCGGCCGCCGAGCGCCGCACCTACGCCGAGCTGTTGGTGGCGAGGGGCGGCAACTGGGGCGACCACGTTCATCTGGGCTCCCAGCAGGGCTGGGCGCAGGCCGTCGTGCTCGCGGAGGCCGGGGGCCGCTCCGTCGGAGTTCCGGAAGGGCTCCAGCTGACCGGCGGATGGTCTCTCGGGTTGCAGCGGATAGACGGGCAGGCGGTGCTGGCGGGCCTCTCCGTCGGGCTGAGCGGCGGGCACGACCTCGTGACGCTCGACGTGGGCGGCGAGAGCGGTGCTTTTCCGGCCCGGGGGTTCGATCGCGCGACCTATCAGGCCGACGCAGCCGCCGTGGGCCTGCAGGTGGAGTACCGACGGCGCCTGGTGGCCATTCGCCAGGGCATGGCGGATGCCCCCACCTTTTTCGACGACCTCTCGCTCGCGCTCTTCGCCGAGGGGGTGGCCGGCTGGGATCGGGGCGGTGGCGTAGCGGACACTGCCCGCCCTCTCTCCCTCGAGGCGGCATCCTGGACGCCGGCAACCGACGTGGGAGCCGAGCTCCGGCTTTCGGTCAGCCTGGACTACGGCCGCACTCCCCTGGTGGTCCGGCTGGGTCTCGCCCGCTCCCTGACCCCGGTGGCGGGCCTGCGATGGTATCTCTCCCTGCAGGCGAGGTAAGATGAGGATACCAGGAGGTCATCCGGGGGCATGCGCTGGTTTCGGCGTTCGTTCATCACCGGGCTCGTGGTGCTGCTGCCCGTCATCGTGACGGGTTACATCCTGTGGTTCGGTTTCAACCTGCTCGACGGGTGGTGGCGGAGCCTCTTCGTGCTGTTCCTCGGCTACACGGTGCCCGGGGCCGGGGCCGTCTTGACCGTCGTCGTCACGGTGGCCATCGGGGCCATCGCCACCAACGTGATCGGGCGGCAGCTCATCTCGCTGGGCGAGCGGTTGCTGGGCCGCATTCCACTCGTCCGGAGCATCTACACGACGGCCAAGCAAGTGGTCGACGTGTTCGCAGGCGGGCAAAAGGAGGGGTTCCAGCGGGTGGTACTGGTGGAGTACCCCCGGCGGGGCATCTATACCATCGGCTTCCTGACCGCCCCTGCCGCACCCTCCTCGACCCGTGACGCGACGGGGGAAGACCTGTGGTCGGTCTTCGTGCCCACCTCGCCCAACCCGACTACGGGCTGGGTCGCTCTGGTGCCCCCCAGCCAGTGCCGCCCGGTCGACATGAGCATCGACGAGGCCTTCCGCATCATCGTATCGGGCGGGGTGCTCGTCAACCACGGGGCCAGCAGCCCCGGGATCGCCAACTCCCACGCACGCCCGCCGGCTACAGCCCCAGCCACTGGTAGTAGTTGAGGTAGCCGGGCAGCCGGAAGAAGAAGTTGGTGTAGAGCATCACGCCGATGACGACGAGGAGCGCCCCGCTGGCCCGCTCGACCCAGGCGCCGTGGCGCCCCAGGAAGCGCACGGCCTTGCGCGAGCCTCCCTGCATCGCGGCCGCCATGGCCAGGAAGGGCAGCGCCATCCCGGCGGCGTAGACGGCGAGCAACCCCATCCCCGCCCAGACGGTCTGCGTGGTGCCGGCGAGCAGCAGGATCGAGGCCAGCACCGGGCCCACGCACGGCGACCAACCGGCCGCGAAGGCCATGCCGACGAAGAGCGCCCCCCACGGGCCGCCGGTCAAGTGGGCCATCGCCTCTTCGAAGAAACGCCGCCGCCCGCCGGCAGCGGGGTCGGAGCCCTTCGAGGCGGTGCCCGGCATCTGCCGGACGAGCCGCCGCTCCACGTCGAGGAAGCCCAACCGGAGAAGCCCTATCTGGTGCAGCCCCAGCAGCACCACCAGCACGCCCGCCACCTGCCGCACCAGCACCTGGTGCGTCCGTAGCGTCTGGCCGAGCGCCGTGGCCGACGCCCCCAGCGCGACGAAGAGCAAGGAGAAGCCCAGCACGAAGAGCAGGCTGCGGACCAGGAGGTGCCACCGTCCTGCCCGCCCGACGGCCGAGCTCCCCAGATACCCCAGATAAGCCGGCACCAGGGCCAGGACGCACGGGGAGAGGAGCGAGACGAGACCCGCCGTGAACGCGAGCCCGAGCGTCGTCCCGGTGAGTCCCGTTTGGCCGCTCGTCACAGCTCGGCCCCCGCCTGGCGGGCGAAGTCGCGGAGGTGGGCCGGCTGCATCGGCCCTATGAACTTGGCGCGGATCACGCCGTCCTTGTCGAGGAAGAAGGAAGTGGGGATGGCGAAGACCAGGTACTTTTGCATCACTTCGCCCGATTCGTCCAGCGCGAAGCGCCACGAGTACTTCTCACGGCCCAGGAAGTCCTTCACCTTCTGGGGGGACTCTCCCACGTCCACCCCCAGCACCGTGACCCGGTCGCCGTACTTCCGGTGAAACTCTTCGATGTGGGGCATCTCCTCGCGGCAAGGGGGACACCACGTGGCCCAGAAGTTGATGAGCACGGGCTTGCCCTGCAGATCCTGCAGCCTCACCTTGCGCCCCTGGATGTCCTCGAGGACGAAGTCGGGAGCCGGCGATCCCACGACCGGCACGTCTGTTCCGGCGGCCAGCGCCTGATCGGGGGTGCCCGCGGCCGTGGGCTGCGTCCCGTTTGATACAATGGCGCCTGGAGTCGAAAGGGAAGCGCCGGCCGGTGACAGTGGCCGGGTGCGGAGCTGGGCCAGGCGCAGCGCGGCGCCCGTCGCCACGACGAGGAGCAGGAAAGGCAAGCCCCATCGCCACCAGCTTGCGCGAGCCTGCGTGCTCCGTACAGGTGCCACCGGATGCAGCCCCCAAACCAAGGCAGGTCCGAAGGTATTCTACAGGCCCCGGCCGGTGGGGTAAACCCCAGGGGGTATCCGGTGACGCCGGCGTTCCGGGAGGGAAAGGGTGTGCGAGAAAGCGCCATGATCCTCGTCGGTACCGCAGGTTACGCGTATGACGATTGGAAGGGCCCCTTCTACCCCCGGGACCTCAAGCCTGCCGACTATCTCCCTTATTACGCCCGGTTCTTCCGGTTCACGGAGATCAATGCCACGTACTACCGGCAGCCCACCCCGTTCATGCTGGACCGGCTCGCCAAGAAGACCCCGGAAGGCTTCGAGTTCGCCGTCAAGGCTTTTTCGGGTATCACGCACGAGCGGGGCGATCTTGCCCAGGCCCGGCAGTTGCGCGAGGCGCTCGTCCCGCTCGAGCAGGCGGGCAAGCTGGCCTGCGTGCTGCTGCAGTTCCCCAACAGCTTCCGGCCCTCGGCCCAGGCCTGGGACTACTTGCGGGCCGTCCGCGAGGCGCTGGAGGGGGTGCCGGTGTCGGTGGAGTTCCGGTTCCGGGGGTGGGTGGAAGGGGAAGCGACCTTCGAGCGCTTGCGGCAGATCGGAGCGGGGTTCGTCGCGGTGGACGAGCCCCGCTTCTCCTCGCTCATCCCGCCGGTCGCCAGGGCCACCAGTTCCATCGGCTACGTGCGCTTCCACGGGCGCAACCGGGAGAAGTGGTGGCACCACGAACACCCGTACGAGCGCTATGATTATCTTTACTCCACGGAGGAGCTGGCGGAGTGGATCCCCCGCCTGCGCTCCCTGGAGCAGGCCACGACCCGGCTATACATCGCCATGAACAACCACTACCAGGCCAAGGCCGTCATCAACGCGCGCATGATCCAGCAACTGCTCGGCCTCACCCCTGCGGAGCCGGCGCCTGGCCCTGCAACCTCGTGAGGAACGCGTCGACGTCCACGTGGGAGGCCACCAGGTCCCGGGCGACCCGGATGCTTTCCTCGTCTTCGGGCGCCAGCCTGCGGCTGATGCGCCCCAGGCGGTCCACCGTGGAGTAGGTGTCGCCGGGCACCAGCAGCACCGGCACGCCCTTCTGCTCGGCCTGCTCCAGCACCTCGACGTTGGGGAAGAGCCCGCCCGTCAGGATGATGACCGACGTGCTGGTCTCGAGGGCCGCCAGCGCCAGGTCCGACCGGTCCCCGCCGGTCACCACGGCCTTGTTGGTCGCCCGCCGCAGGTAGCGCAGGGCGCTCTCGAAGCTCATGGCCCCGACCACGATGTCCTCGATGGGGCGGGAAAGCCCCTTCTGGCCGGCCAAGAGCTCGGCGTCGAGGTACTCCTTGATCTCGCCGGCGGTCGGCGCGGTAATCTCCATGCGCTGCGGCACCACGCCGATCACCGGGAAGCCCATGCCCTCGAGCAGCGGCTTGTAGACGCTGAGGCTCTTCTCCCACGCCGCCAGCGGCACGTTGTTGAAGACGTTGCCGCCGATGGAGACGCCCCGGCAGCGCATGTGCTGGTTGCGTACGACCATGACGTCGAACTCCAGGTCGTCCCGCACGTGGTCCACCATGAGCGCACTGGCCGAAAGGGCAGAAGCCAGCTCGAACGAGTCGATGCCGAGGGCCGCCCCCGCCTGCGGTGAGGTCGGGCTCTCGACGAACAGCACGTCGACCTGCCCGGACAGCCTCTCGACTTCCGCCACGACCTGCGACAGGTGGGACCGGTCGGGACGATAGCGGGTAAGGTAGTTGGGGCCCAGCGTGATGCGCACGTCCCCGACCAGCTCGGCGCCCAGCACCGCCTGCATCAACGAGACGTCCGGATCCCGGCTGTCACTGAAGGTGGCGACGTTGGCGACGGGCTTGACGTAGCCGGCCTGCAGCCCCCGCTTGCGCAGAGCCTGGACGAGCCCCACGCAAAGCGCGGTCTTGCCGCTGCCGGCCGAACCCGTCAGCAACACCCGGAGCCTGAGCGGTCCCGTACCCATGGCAAGCCCCCTTCACGTCATCCGAGCGTAATCTTCACGTCGACGGCCACGACCCCCTTGCCTGCCTCGTAGGCGAACAGGGGGTTGATGTCGAGCTCGGCGATCTCCGGAAAGTCCAGGCAAAGCCGCGCCACCCGGGCCAGGACCTCCTGCAGCGCGGGGACGTCGGCAGGCCGGGAGCCACGGTAGCCTCGCAGCAGCTGGTACACCTTGGTCTCCTGGATCATCTCTTCGACGTCGGCCCGGGACAGCGCCCCGGCCAGCCGGAAGGAGACGTCCTTCAGCAAGTTGACGTAGATGCCGCCCATGCCGAAGGCGAGCAGCGGGCCGAACTGGTGGTCCCGCACCATGCCCACGATCAGCTCCTGGCCCGAGGGCATCATGCGCGAGACCTCGATGCCGTAGAAGTGGTGGTCCGGCATGAGCGCGGCCACGTTTTGCTGGATGGCCACGAATGCCTCGCGGACCTCGTCGGCCGAACCGATCTTGAGCCGGACGCCGCCCACGTCGCTCTTGTGGACGATCTCGGGGGAGGCGATCTTGAGGGCCACCGGGAAGCCGAGGCGCTCGGCGATGGAGGCCGCCTCGTCCGGCGTGCGGGCCAGCTCCGACGGGGCGACCTGCACCCCGTACGCGGCCACGACCCGGGCCGCCTCTGGCCCGAGCAGCACCCGCCGGTGCTCGGAGCGCACGGCCCGGAAGACCGACCGGACCTCGTCGGGGCGGAGCCGATCCACGTCCGTGGCCTGCGCCCGCCCGTCCCGCTGCCGGCGACGAGCGTAGCGGTACATGCCGGCCAGGGCCGTCACGGCCTCCTCCGGGAAGGTGAAGGAGGGGACCTGGTGGGCCGCCAGGTACTCGGTCGCCTCCTGCACCAGCTGGCCTCCGATCATGCTGACCAGCACCGGCTTGTCCGGAGCGAGCGTGCGGCTCTCCACGATGTGCCGGGCGACCTCGGGCGGGCGGGTCGGCACCTGCGGCGTGAGCAGCACGACCACCGCGTCCACGCCGGGATCCTGCAGGACCAGGTCGAGCGCGATGCGATAGCGCTCCGGGGGAGCGTCTCCCACGACGTCGACCGGGTCGAAGACGGCGCACTCCGCCGGTAGCTTCTCTCGCAGACCCTTGATCGTCTCCGGCGTGAAGCGGGCGATGGCGAGCCCCGCCCGCTCCACCGCGTCCGTGGCGATGATCCCGGGGCCGCCCGCGTTGGTGACGATGGCGACCCGATTGCCTTTGGGGAGCGGCTGGTTGGCAAACGCGGTGGCCAGGGCGAACAGCTCGGTCAGGGTCTGCACCCGCAGCACGCCCGTCTGGGCGAAGGCCGCCTCGTACGCCCGGTCGTTGCCCGCCAGGGCGCCCGTATGGGACGATGCTGCCCGGCCGCCGGCCTCGCTCGTGCCCGACTTGAGGATCAGCACGGGGCAGCGCCGGGATGCCTCCCCGACGGCCTGAAGGAAGCGGGCGCCGTCCTTGACGTCCTCCAGGTAGGCGGCCACGACCCGGGTCTCGGGGTCGGCCGCCGCATCCAGGATCAGGTCGACCTCGGTGAGCCCGGCCTTGTTGCCCAGGCTGATGAACTTCGAAAAGCCGATGGCTTGCTGCTGGCTCCAGTCCAGAATGGCCGAACCCAGGGCGCCGCTCTGGCTGATGAAGGCGATGCTGCCCGGCAGCGGCCGGGCGGAGGCGAACGTCGCGTTGAGCGGCGTGTGGGTGTCGATGACCCCCAGGCAGTTGGGCCCGACCAGGCCCATGCCGTAGCGGCGGCAGATCTCGACCAGCTGGGCTTCGCGGCGCGCCCCCTCGGGCCCCGTCTCCTTGAAGCCCGCGGTGATGACCACCAGATGGGCCACGCCGTGGCGCCCGCACTCCTCGGCCACCGCCACGGCGGCCTGCGCGGGCACCACGATGAGCGCCAGGTCGACGGGCGGGGCTGCTTCGATGGTGGGGTAGCAGGGCCGCCCCAGGATCTCGGTCTCCTTCGGGTTGACGGCGTAGAGTTGACCGGTGTACCCGGAGTCGATAATATTGCGCAGAATCTGGTGGCCCAGCTTGGCCGGGTTGGCGGAGGCGCCGACGACCGCCACCGCACGAGGCCGGTAAAGACGCGTGAGATCCACCGCGCCTGGGGCGGTCGCACCGGCATGGTCGGTCGCGCCGGCCTCCAACGTGTGGGATGGGGCAGATGTACGAGCAGCGTTTGCATCCGTCATGGAGGTTCCACCATTCCAGGGGCCGGACGGGGAGCCGGCCGACTTTGTCCTTTCGTTCACAAGTTCCGTTCCTTTATGGTACACTCCTGCCCCCCGGGCGGGAAGGGACGGATGCCCGTTGCTCCCCTCAGAGGTGCAGACCGCCGGTGCGACGAACCGAAGGGGGCAGCCGGGACCGTCTTGCAGGCAGGGGATCGCAGTGAGAAGAGTGGCAGCCCTTCGGGGCGTTCGCTTTCAGCCGGCTCGCGTGGGAAGCCTGGAGGGTGTGATAGCCCCACCTTACGACGTGGTGACGCGCCGGCACATCCAGGAGTACATGGAGCGTAACCCGTACAACGTCATCCAGCTCGACGTGGGCCTCGCCTCGACCCAGGACCTTCGCCTCGGGAGCTGGGACGAGGTAGGGACGCGCTTTCGGCAGTGGCTCGACGCCGGAGTGCTGGCGGTCGACCCGGATCCGGCGGTCTACGTCGTGCGGCACCGCTACCGCCTGATGGACGGCAGCGACCACGTCCTCACGTTCGCTCTGGTGGGGTTGCGGGCCGGGCAGGGCCCCGAGCGGGCCGCGCTGCCGCACGAGCGCACGGTGGCTGCCGTGCGCGAGGACCGCATCCGGCAGCTGCGACGCTGCCGCGCGCACTTCAGCCCCATCCTCGCCCTGGTCAGCGATCCTCAGCTTGCGATCCAGCGGGCGCTGGAGGCGGCCTGCCAGGCGCCGCCCGGGGCAACGGCGGCCGCGCCGGACGGCGGGCAGATCGAGCTGTGGGTGCACCCGGCCGAGACCGGCCCCGGGCGGGCCGTCATGGACGCGCTGGCCGCCGGCGTCGACGCTCACCCCGCCATCATCGCCGACGGCCATCACCGCTACGAGGCGGCGTGTGAGCTGGCCGCCCAGGAGGCGAAGGGCAACGGGGTCGCGGAGGAGGCAGGCTCCCGGTGGGTGCTGGCCGGGCTGGCCTCGCTCGAGGGCGGGGGGCTCTCCATCCTGCCGGTCCACCGGATCGTGGGGCCTCCCGGAGCCTCCACGGTCGAACGGCTGCGCCTGGCGCTGTACGATCACTTTCTGACGTTGAGCCCTGCCGAACTGCCCCCTTCCGTCCGGGAACGCCAGAAAGAGATGGTGGCCGACCCCATCCAGGCTGCCAGGGCGGTCGCCGAGATCCGCCGTCATCTGGGCAGGCCGGTGGCCGGCGTGGTCTGGGGGCCGCAGGCCATCGAGTGGATGGCGGTGCCCGCCAAGGCGGTGTGGAGAGGCAACGCGAGCGCACCGGACTACTCGGGGGCGGCGGCCGACGTGGCGATGCTCCATCAGGGGCCGCTGGCCGCCTGGAGGCCGGCCGTCGACGGGGATGGGGCCGCGCCGGGTGGCGCCCGGGATCAGCACTGGATCCGGTACACGCCCGACCCGAGGGAGGCGGTCCGGATGGTGATCGAAGGAGCGGCGGCTGCCTCGATCCTGGTGGCCCCTATCCACCTGGGCGACGTGCGGGACGCCGCGGCCGCCGGCCGGCGCATGCCCGAGAAGTCGACCTACTTTTACCCGAAGTTGACGAGCGGGCTGGTGATCCAGGACCTGGATCTCCCGGTGCAGCCCTGGGCCCCTCCGGGCCGGTAAGCCTGCCCGGCGGGGGGATGCACCCGCCCGCGTGGAGAGCCGGGCCACTACGACGGAGAAGGAGTGCTGCGTTGTGTCGATGCCGGAGACGAGCAAGTTTCTCGGGGAGGCATTGACGTTCGACGATGTGTTGCTGGTGCCGGGGGAGTCGGACGTCCTGCCCCGAGAGGTGGACGTGGGCACCCGGTTTTCTCGCCGCATCCGGCTGCAGGTGCCGCTGGTCAGCGCCGCCATGGATACCGTGACGGAGGCTCGCATGGCCATTGCCATGGCCCGCGAGGGCGGCATCGGCGTCATCCACAAGAACCTCAGCATCGAGGCCCAGGCGGGCGAGGTCGACAAGGTGAAGCGCTCCGAGAGCGGGATCATCGTCGACCCGGTCTTCCTGAGCCCGCACCACACGCTCAGGGACGCGCTGGCCGTCATGGCCCGTTACCGCATCTCGGGGGTGCCCATCACGGAGGAAGACGGCCGGCTGGTCGGCATCATCACCAACCGGGACCTGAAGTTCGAGGACAACCTCGATCAGCCCATCGGCCAGGTGATGACCCGGGAAAACCTGGTCACGGCCCCCGTGGGCACGAGCCTGGAGGAGGCCCGGCGGATCCTCCACCGCCACCGCATCGAGAAGCTGCCCCTGGTGGACGAGTCGTTCCACCTGAAGGGACTCATCACCATCAAGGACATCGAGAAGGCGCGCAAGTACCCCAACGCGGCCAAAGACGCCAAGGGACGCCTGCGGGTCGCGGCGGCGGTCGGGGTGGGGCCCGACACGATGGACCGGGCGGCTGCCCTGGTGGACGCGGGGGTCGACGCGCTGGTGATCGACTCGTCCCACGGCCACTCCCGGCGGGTCATCGAGACGTGCCGCCGCCTGAAGGAGCGGTTCGGCGACCGGGTCGACGTGGTGGCCGGCAACGTGGCGACGGCGGAGGGGGTGCGGGCCCTGGTGGACGCGGGAGCGGACGCCGTCAAGGTCGGGATCGGCCCGGGCACCATCTGCACGACCCGGGTGGTCACGGGCGTGGGGGTGCCCCAGCTCACGGCCATCTGGCACTGCTACCAGGAGGCCGCCCGCCACGACGTGCCGCTCATCGCCGACGGCGGCATCCGATACTCCGGCGACATCACCAAGGCGCTGGCGGCCGGGGCCGACTCCGCCATGGTCGGCAGCCTCCTGGCGGGCACCGAGGAGAGCCCGGGCGAGGTGGAGATCTACCAGGGCCGCAGCTTCAAGGTCTACCGCGGCATGGGATCGCTCGGGGCCATGCGGGCCGGCTCGGCCGACCGTTACGGCTACGAGCCGGATGCAAAACCCGTGCCGGAGGGCATCGAAGGGCGGGTACCTTTCCGGGGGCCCGTGGCCGACATGGTCTACCAGCTCGTGGGCGGGCTCAAGGCCGGCATGGGCTACTGCGGGGTGCGCACCGTACCCGAGCTCAAGGAGCGGGCCCGCTTCGTGCGGGTGACGGCCTCGGGCGTGAGGGAGAGCCACCCGCACGACGTGCAGATCACCCGGGAGGCTCCCAACTACTGGACGCCCTGAGATGACCGGAGGCCGGGACAGCCCTTGGGGGCGCGTGCTGGCTGCGTCGGGAGTGGTCGCCGGCTCGCCGCTTCTGCTCGTGCTCGCGGCGGGCCTGGCAGAGCCGCTGGTAGCCGCCACCGGCCTGGCCCCGCGGCAATCCCAGGTCGCGGCCACCCTCGTGCTGCAGGGCGGGTTCGGCGTGTTGGGATACGTCGCCTGGCGCAGGCTGGGGCCGGAGCCGGCGGCAGCCGCATGGAGCGAGTTCGCCAGGGGTCTTCCCTTCGGAGCGGTGGTGGCCCTGGTGGAGCTCCTGGTCAACCGCCTGGTCGTGGTGGCGGCCACGATGGTGGGCCACGGGGAGCCGGTGGCCGGAGCACTGCTGCTCGAAGCGCGCCGCCAGCGGGCGCTGCTCTTGCAGCTGCCGGCGCCGTGGTGGGTGCTGGGTGCCGCCATCGTGCTCGTGGTGGCGCCGGTTGCGGAGGAGCTGTTCTTCCGGGGGTACGTGCACCGGTACCTCGTGCGGGTGGTCTCGCTGCCGGCCTGGCCGGCCGCGGCCCTCTCCGCCTTCTCCTTCGCCCTCGTGCACGGCTTCGTGGCGCACCTGCCGGGGCTGTGGGCGACGGGGTTGGTGCTGGCGCTCTGGTACAGCCGCAGAGGCCACATCGGGGCGGCCATCGGCGCGCACGTGGCGGCCAACGCGCTGGGGCTGCTCGCATTGCTGGCGCTGGGAGGGCAGCCGGTGCCTTCCTGAGCGCGCCGGGCGCCGTCCCGGTTACGCTAAGGGCGACCGGAGGGGGGCGCACGGGACACGGTGCCCTGCTTTCGTTGCCCGCATTGCGGCAGGCGCCATACCGTCCGGCCGGCCGACCTGGAGGAGGGCGGGCGGTGCCCTTGCGGCGCGCGCTACTGGATCGCCCTATCCGACGTGGCGGACGAAGATGCCACCCGATCCGACGTGGAAGGCAGCGCGCTCCGGGCCTGGGGAGTACAGGAAGACGGGTCGCCCTTCGAGGTCTACTTCCACGCCTGAGGCGACCGGGCCCTCAGACCCGCTCGATGCGCTCGACCTGCAGCACCCAGACCACCGCGCCGCCGACCTCGACCTCCAGCGGCATGGGGGTGCTGCCGGGGATCTCGGTGATGGGCTGGGGCAGCAGGCGCGCCCGCCGCACGCACGTCGTCCGGATCAGGTGGAGCACCTGATCGACCTGGTGCTCTTCGGCTCCTATCATCAGCGTGGTGTTACCCTCGAGCAAGAACCCGCCGGTGCTGGCCAGGCGCGTGACGCCGATGCGTGCTTGGGTGAGCGCGTCGACCAAGGCCCGGCTGTCGCTGTCGTCGACGATGGCGATGATGAGCTTCATGGCCGTAGGGATCTCCCACCTTTGCCGGCGTCGCTCACCCGTCTCACCCGGGGAAGAATTCCCCCATCCGGCGTCTATCCCTGTCGCAGGAGTTGGAGCCTTGCCGGGGAATCTGCCCGCCTTGAGCACAGGATAGGGTGGGGAGCCTAGCGTGATCCTCAACGATCGCGAGATCGCCCGTCTCAGCCTGGAGCAGGGCATGATCGAGCCGTTCGTGCCCGAGCAGGTGCGGGTGGTGGACGCCAACACGCCCCACGAGCGGCGGGTGATCTCCTACGGGCTGTCGAGCTTCGGTTACGACCTGCGGGTGGCCCGGGAGTTCAAGATCTTCACCAACGTCAACAGCTCCATCGTGGATCCCAAGCACTTCGACCCCGGCGCCTTCGTCGACTTCGAGGGCGATGTCTGCATCATCCCTCCCAACTCGTTCGCGCTGGCCCGGTCGGTGGAGTACCTGCGCATTCCCGAGGACGTGGTCTGCATCACCCTCGGCAAGTCGACTTACGCCCGGTGCGGGATCATCGTCAACATCACCCCGGCCGAGCCCGGGTGGCGGGGCTACCTGACCATCGAGATCAGCAACACCACGCCGCTGCCCGCCCGCATCTACGCCGGCGAGGGGATCGCCCAGATGCTCTTCTTCCGGGGCGAGCGGCCGGCGGTGACCTATTCGAGCCGGCAGGGCAAGTACCAGGACCAGCAGGGGATCGTCCTTCCCCGAGTGTGAACGGCGACAGGAGGTCGAGGGTGTTGCTGAAGGGCCGTCACGATTTCCGCAGCGATACCATCACCGAACCGACCGAAGCCATGCGGCGGGCGATGTACGAGGCGGAGGTGGGCGACTCCGCCCGGGGAGACGACCCCACGGTCGCGGCGCTCGAAGAGGAGGCGGCCGCGCTGCTCGGCAAGGAGGCGGCCATGCTGGTGCCGAGCGGCACCATGGCCAACCTGGTGAGCCTGCTGACCTGGGTGCGGCGCGGCGAAGAAGTGATTGCCGAGCACCGCGCCCACGTCGTGATGTCGGAGGCGGGCAGCCTGGGCGGCGTCGTCGGCGCCATGGTGCGCACCATTGTCACGCCGGACGGGATCTTGCGGCCCGAGCAGGTGGAGGCCGCCGTGCGCGCGCCGAGCGTGCTCTCCCCACGAACGGCGCTGCTCTGCATCGAAAACACCCACAACTACGCCGGCGGCACTGTCTGGAGCGTCGAGCAGGTGAGGGCCGCGGCAGAGGCGGCGCACCGGCACGACGTGCCGGTGCACATGGACGGGGCGCGGATCTTCAACGCCGCCGTGGCGCTGGGGGTGCCGGCGGCGGAGCTGGCGGCGCCGGTGGATTCGCTGATGTTCTGCCTCTCGAAGGGGCTGTCGGCGCCCGTGGGGAGCCTGGTGCTCGGGACACGGGCGTTCGTCGAGGAGGCCCGCAAGCGCCGGCAGATGGTCGGCGGCGCGATGCGCCAGGCCGGCGTCCTGGCGGCCGCGGGCCTGGTCGCCATCCGCACCATGGTCGAGCGGCTGGCCGAAGATCATCAGAGGGCGCGCCGGCTCGCACAGCAGCTGGTGGGCGTCCCGGGCATCGAGGTGGGCCCAGAGCCGCCCAGCAACATGGTCATGGTCGACGTGCGCGGCACCGGGCTTTCGGCGGCGGAGTTCGGGGAGCGGCTCGCCTCTGGCCACAACGTGTGGGCGCTCGCGGTGGCCCCCACGGTGCTGCGCTTCGTGACCCACCGCCACATCGACGATTCGGACGTCGACGAGGCGGCGCGGGCGATCCGGGCGGTCGCCGGGAGCCGTCGTATTGGCGCGTGAGCTTCGAAAGCGCGGGTGCGGCCATGAGACGGGCACACCTGCGAGTTACCGGTTGCTTTCTGCCATAGCGGCTGGCTCGTCTGACAGGATGGACCACTGCTCCCGCCGAAGCCCTCTCCTCCCGAGGTAGACATGACCCCGCAGATGGGAGGCTCTCGATGGGTGGTTCCCGCGGCAGGCGGCTCCGGCCGGTTGCCCTCCTCACGTTGCTGGCGCTGGTCACCCTCCCGGCGCCGGTGGCCGCCGGGCCGGGCCCGTACCGGCTCGGGCCGGGAGATCTCCTCGCCATCGGCGTGTGGGGGCATGCCGATCTCCAGGTGACGGCCGAGGTGCGGCCGGACGGGTATGTCTCCTTTCCGCTTGCCGGCGACGTCCTCGCGCAGGGGCGCACGCCCGAGGAGCTGGGGCGGGAGATCGCCTCGAAACTCGGGCGGTTCGTGCGGGATCCCCAGGTCACGGTGAGCGTCGCCCGGTTTCGCACCTTGAAGGTGGTCATCCTCGGTGAGGTGAGCCGGCCGGGGGCCTACGAGGTGCCTCCCGGCGCCCGCCTGCCGGACCTGCTCGGCCTGGGCGGCGGCGTGCTCGAGCAGGCGGACCTCTCCCACGCGGTGCTCACCAGGCGAGCCCGCGACGCCACGCAGGCCGTCCCCGTGGACCTGGGCCGCGTGCTGGAAGGGGGTCCCGGCACCGAGGCGCCGGAGCTCGAGGACGGCGACGTCCTGTACGTCCCACGGGCGCGGCCCGCCATGGTACTGGGCCAGGTGCGCAACCCGGGAGCCCACCCGGTCCGCCCGGGCATGAAGGTAGCCGAGCTGCTCGCGCTGGCCGGTGGGTTCGAGGACGACGCCGACCCCAGGGCGGCTCGGTTGACCCGCCGGCCTGACGGCGAGAGCGCCGAGGAGGTGCTGCCCGTCGACCTGGCGGCTGCCCTCGAGGACCCCACGAGCAAGTCCAACGTGACCGTCCGGCCCGGGGATCTCCTGTGGGTGCCACAGGCCCGCCAGGTGCTGGTACTCGGGGCGGTGCAAGCGCCGGGGGCCTACCGCCTTCCCCCGGGCAGCCGGCTCCTCGACGCGCTGGCGGCGGCAGGCGGCCCGGTCCCGGAGCGAGCAAGCAGTACGGCTCTCCTGACTCGCGCCGGCGAAGCTCGCAGCACGCCCATTCCGCTGGACCAGCTCGTCGGGGGCGGGGCCGCTCCAGCCGCCAACGTGGAGCTCCGCCCCGGTGACGTCGTCTTCGTGCCGGAGACGGTGCGGCAGGTAGCCGTCCTGGGCGAAGTGGTGCGGCCGGGGCCCTTGCCGTGCGTCCCGGGATGACCCTTCAGGACCTGGTCGCCCTGGCCGGGGGGCTGACGCAGGATGCGGATGCCGGCCGGGCCACCCTCAGCCGGACCCTGGCGGACGGGACCCGGCAAGCGATCCCCGTCGACCTCACGGGGATCGTCGACCCGCACTCGGGGGTGCCCGTCCCGCCCGTGGCCCTTCAGCCGGGCGACACGCTGGTGGTGCCCGGGGTGGTCCGGCAGGTGGCGGTCATGGGCGAGGTGGCTCGCCCGGGCCTCGTGCCCTACCGGCCCGGCCTGACGCTGGCCGAAGCCCTGGCGGCGGCGGGCGGGCCCACCGAGCAGGCCGAGCTCGGCCGCGTGAGCTTGACCCGGCGGGCAAGGGAAGCGCAGGACGGCGCTGCCCCCGCCATCGAGCTGGATCTCTCCTCGCTCGGCAGGCAGACGAGCGCCGGCGCCACGCTGGTGGCGGCGCCCGCCGGAGCTGGCATGCTGCTTCAGCCGGGTGATCTCGTGCTCGTGCCCCGGGCGCAACGGGAGGTCTTCGTGCTCGGAGCCGTCGAGCGCCCTGGAAGCTACCCGGTGAGGCCGGGCGCCCGGGTGCTGGACGCGCTGGCCATGGCAGGCGGCCCGCGCTCCGACGGCGAGGCGGTTGCGACGCTCCTGAGCCGTCCCGATGGTGGCCACCGCACCATCGACGTCGAAAGGCTCGTGAGAGATCCGGCTTCCCCGGACAACGTCCCCCTGCAGCCGGGCGACCTCCTGTACATCCCGCCGCTGCGGCAGGTGCTGGTGCTCGGGGAGGTTGGAAGACCCGGCGCTTACGTGCCTCCGCCGGGAGCGCGGATCCTGGACCTGCTCGCCCTGGCCGGCGGCGTGCGCCCCGACGTGGCCGTAACGGACATCATCCTGACCCGGGGCGTAAGGGGGGCGAGCGCGGCGGCAGTCTCTCCCGCACCCCCAGATGCGGCGGGGAGTGTCCCCGCGGCAGCCGGCAGGCCGGCGGCGACACAGCCCCAGGCGGACGGGCCTGCGCCGCTCGTCTACCACCTCGACTACGAACGGCTCGTGAGCGGCCAGCTGCCGGAGTCCAACATGCCCGTCCAAGACGGTGACGTCCTGTACGTGCCGGCGACCCGTCGTGACGTGCTGGTGATGGGCGAGGTGCAGAGGCCCGGCCTCTACGTGCTCCCCTCGCCGGGGCCCGTCAGGCTGCTCGACGTCCTGGCCCTGGCCGGGGACCCACCAAGCGGGCCGTGTTGGAATCGGTGGGCATCATGCGAGCCGAAGGCACTCCGGAAAAGGCGGCGGCCGGCCGCGGCGCAGTGCTCTTCCAGGGCAACGCCTCGGACAACCCTCCCATCCGGGCGGGCGACATCGTGGTCGTCCCGGAGACCCGCTGGCCCGATTGGAGCCAGGTCGTCGGCGCCCTGAGTGCGGTCAAGCTCTTTCGTGACTTGATGACGGGGAAGTGACGGGCGATGGCAACTCCAGTGGTGCCCCCGGCCGAGACGGCCTCTGACGAGATCGACCTGCGCCAGTACCTGCAGGTCTTGTGGCGCCGGCGCTTCCTGATCGGCGCCCTGGTGGCCGCGGCCGCGCTGGCCGCCTACCTCGCGACGAAGGCGGCGACGCCCATCTACGAGGCGACCACCACCGTGCTCATCCGGCCGAGCACTGCCAGCCTGGCTCTCCAGGAACAGGGTGCTGCGGCGTTCTTGCTCGGCTCCAAGCCGTCGCTGCAAAACTACGTAGAACTCCTCAAGAGCCGTACGGTCACGGAGCGGGTGGCCCGCCAGCTCTTGGGTGGCGAGCACGCCACTGCGGAGCAGGTCGACCGGCTGCGCCGGTCGGTGACGATCCAGCCGGTGGCCAACACGGACACGGTGCGGGTGAGCGTTCGCCTCTCGGACCCGGCGGAGGCGCAGGCGGTCGCCAACGCCATCGTGCAGGAGTTCATGACCTTCAACCAGGAGATGAACCGCCTGGAGGCCCGCTCGGCGCTGGAGTTCGTCAGCTCGCAGCTGCGCCAGGTGCAGGAGAGCCTGCGCGCCTCCGAAAACGCCCTGCTCCAGTACAAGGAGCGCCAGAAGGTCGTGGAGCCCTCCCAGCAGGCCCGGGCCGCCGTCGACAAGCTGGCCGAACTGGAGAAGCTGCGGGCCGGCGTGGAGATCGGGCTTGCAGGAGACCGCGACCCGCATCGCCCAGGTGCGTGCCCAGCTCCAGCATCAACTGCCCACGCTGGTCACCTCGACCACCATTGCCGCCAACCCCCTGGTGGAGAGCCTGCGGGTGCGGCTCACCGACGTGGAGGCGCAGCTCTCGGCCGCCCGGCAGTCCCTGGGCCCCAGCCACCCCCAGGTCACCTCGCTCGAGGCGCAGGCGGCCGAACTGCGGCGCCTCATGAGCCAGGAGGTCTCCCGGGTGGTGTCGGCGCAAACCGAGACGCTCAACCCCATCCACCAGGGGTTGGTGCAGGAGCTCATCGGGCTCGAGGTCGACCAGCTCGCCCAGCAGGCCAGGGAGGCGGCTATCCGGCGGCTGATTGCGACCCAGGAGGCGGCCATGCTGGAGCTTCCCTCGCGGGAGCTGGAGCTCGCCCGGTTGGAACGGGAGCGCCGGGTCAACGAGGAGCTCTACGTGATGCTGCGCACGCGCTACGAGGAACTCCGCATCCAGGAGGCGACCGTGACGGCGGACGTGCGGGTGGTGGACCCTGCAGCGCTGCCGTCGACCCCGGTCTCGCCCAGGCCGCTGCTCAACATGGCGGTGGCGCTCTTCCTGGGGTTGTTCGTGGGGGTGGGGGTGGCGTTCGCCCTGGAGTTGGTGGACACATCGGTGCGTGACGAGCAGGAGCTGGAGCGCCTCGCGGGGGCGCCGGTGCTGGGGCGCATCCCGGACCTCCTCCAGCTGCCCCAAGAGGCGGCGGGCGGCACCGGAAAGGCAGCGGATGGGCGATGAAGTGGCCGTGGCGGGGGCGGCGGGCCTGGGAGGACGGGGCCGGCGTCCCGCCCCTGGTCGTGACGTCGAGCGCCCCATCGATTGCCGCCGAGGCGTTTCGAAACCTGAGGGCCAACCTGCAGTACGCCGCGCTGGGTGGCAAGCTGCGCACGGTGGTGGTCACGGCGTGCGGCCCGGATGAAGGCAAGACGACCATTGTCGCCAACCTCGGGGTGGCGATGGCCCAGGCCGGGGCCCGCGTGCTGGTGGTCGGGGCGGACCTGCGCCGCCCGGTGCTGCACCGGGTCTTCGGGCGCAGCCACCACGTGGGGCTGGTGAGCGTGCTCGCCGGGCGGCTCTCGCTGGAAGAGGCCGTACAACGGGATCTGCCGGGAGGCGTGGAGCTACTGGCCTCCGGCCCTATCCCGCCCAACCCGGCGGAGCTGCTCGCCTCGGCCCGCTTGAGCGAGCTGATGGAGGAGATGAAGGCCCGCTGGGACGTGGTGCTGTTCGACTCGCCGCCCGTGGTGGCGCTGAGCGACGGGGCCATCCTGGCGGCCCGGGCCGACGGGGCGCTGTTGGTGGTGACCATGGGGCAGACGCCCCGGGAGATGGTGGCCGCGGCGCGCCGCCAGATCGAGCAGGTCGGCGGGCGCATCCTGGGTGTGGTGGTCAACAAGGTCCGGCCCCAGGAGGCCGGGCAGTACTACCACTACTACTATTACTACTACGCCGACGGGACTCGGCGTTCGAGGAGCTCGGGCCGCGCCGACAGGTCCGGCCACGGCCTGTCCGAGCCCACCCGAGACGAGACTAGCCCGGCGGCGACGCCAGTCCAGGGCGCGCCATCGAGGCCTGGACGGAGCCGCCCGTGAGCGCCCGTCAAGAGGCGCCGGGCAGGGGTTGAGGGACCCGCTCCCCTCGACGAGCGGTTACGTGGACATCCATCACCACCTGCTGCCCGGGCTGGACGACGGCGCCGGCAGCTGGGAAGAGAGCCTCGCGATGGCGAGGGCGGCCGTGGCCGCCGGCGTGGGGCTGGTGGTAGCGACCCCGCACGTGCGCCCTGGAGCGGGCGATTGCCCGGAGCGGGAGACGGTCGTGCAGCGGGTCGAGGAGCTTCAGAAGCGCCTGTGGCAGGCCGGTATCCCGCTCGCCGTGCTGCCCGGCGCCGAAGTCTACCCGGTCGCGGGGCTCGGGGAGTGGCTGAGCAGGCAGGGCGCCGGGGTGCCGCGTCTCGGAGCAGAGGGCCCGGTACCTTACGTGCTCGTCGATCTTCCGGCCGGGCACCTTCCGCCCTTGTTCGACCGTCTGCTCTACGAGGTGGGCTTGGGCGGGTTCGTACCGGTGGTGGCCCACCCCGAGCGTAACCATGAACTCGCGGCCCGCCGAGAACGGCTGGTCGCTCTGGCCGCTCAGGGAGCGCTGTTCCAGGTGACGGCGGGCAGCCTGCTCGGGGCGTTTGGCCAACGCGCCCGGGAGACCGGCTGGTGGTGCATCGAGCAGGGGATGGCGGCCGCGGTGGCAACGGACGCGCACGACGTGC
Source organism: Limnochordaceae bacterium (assembly GCA_014896295.1). GTDB lineage: Bacteria > Bacillota > Limnochordia > Limnochordales > Geochordaceae > Carboxydichorda > Carboxydichorda subterranea. Next base: position 414,668 of record JADBKR010000008.1, on the reverse strand, counting down.
AGGCGCGTTCGCCGGCCGCCATGGAGGAGGCCTACCGGGAAGTGGCCCGGGTCTCGGGGGAGCGCCTCGCGCAGTACCTGTTCGTGTCGGCCCCGCTCGCCATCGCCCGGGGAGAGCCGTTGCCTGCGGCGCCCGGGACCATGAGCATCGCCGGGCGCAGGAGGTCCCGGCAAGGCGTGCGGCGGCCCCAAGCCGGGTTGGCGCGGTGGTGCTTGCATGGCTGGCCAGGCTGGCGGGCGACGCTGGCTGAGCGGGACGAGCGAGCTGGCCAACGTGGTCGGCCGCAAGCTCATCACCGGCCTCCTTCTCGCCGGCGCCTGGCTCTTGGGGCCGGGCGCGGCCCTCGCGCCGCAGACGGCGCAGGCTGAAGCGGCCCCGCCGTCACACCGCTCGCTCACGTGGCATCCTTACCTGGCCGCATCCTTCGGAACGAGGTTGGGAGCGCGGGCGCTGCCGCCCGGCGACCCCGCCGCGGCCGAGGTCGGTGAGGGTGTGTACCTGCGGGCGGGCGTGGCCGGCGGCGACGGTCGCCTGTGTGGGGAAGTCGCGGCGGCGCTCGATGCGACCGCCGTGCCGTTTCGGGCGCCCGGTGCGTCCTCGATGCCGGACTGGGATCCGGAGGCGCTCGGGCTCGAGTCCCCCGCCCGGCTGCGCGCCCGGCTCGAGCGCGCCTGGGTGGGCTACGGATCGGGGCTGCCGTGCCGGCGCGAACCCTGGCCCGACGCCGCCCGGGGCGAGACGGCGTGGCAGGCCTGGGTGGGCTGGCGGGACCTCGGGTTCGGCACAGGCACGGGGCTCCTGGACCTGCCCCGCGACCCGGGCTTCCTCCAGGTGGGTGGCGAGGTGCGGTGGGCCTGGGGCGCCTACCGCAAGGTGGGCGGCCGGCTGGGGTCGGGGCAGCGGTGGCTGCTTGGCCAGCAGCTGTGGATAGGGCCCCTGGCGACGAGGTGGGGAAGCGTGGGCCTCTCCGCCTACGAGCTCGCCGTGACCAGCGGCCGTTTCGCCGTCGTACCCGTCAACTGGCTGCCTCTGTGGCCTGCCTATCTTTCGCAGCACCTCCACCTGGGTGAGACCGGCAACGACGACGCCAACTTCTACATGGGCGCCGGGCTGCGGGTCGATCGGCTCTTCGGCGGCGACGCCCGGCTCGAGGCGGAGGTGCTGGTCGACGACATGCCCCAGCTGCCCTGGATCCCCCAGGTTTACCAGCTGGGCGGGCGCCTGGCGCTGACGTTTCAGGAGCGCTGGCGGGTGCGCTACACCCGGGTCCACAACTTCGTGGTCACGTTCCAGGCGCCGTCGCTCAGCTTCGTCGACCAGGGCCACCTCCTCGGCTACCCGGACGGGCCGGACGCCGACTCGCTGGCGGTGCAGTGGGTGGGCCGTCCAGGGGCGCCGGTCGAAAGCGCCGGCGTGGAGTGGCGAAGGCGGGGCGAGGGCCGCATCGGAGACGTCTGGGAGCCGGCTTACGGAGGGCAGGGGCTGGCGTACGGCCGCGAGCACGAGTTCCTCTCGGGGGTCGTGGAACACTCCCTCCGGCTACGGGCCACCTTTGGCTTGCCGGGCGAGTGGCGCCTGACCGCGGAGGCGGGCCCCGTCTTCAATACCGCCAACCATCCCGGAGTCACGTCGGTCTACGTCGGCCTCGGCCTCACGGGAGCTCTCCCGGCATGGCGTTGACGGGGCCGCGCACCTCGGCTCGCACCAGCTCGAGCTCCAGGCGATGCAGGCCGAGGGCCCGCTGGACGCTGCCGACCAGGCCCGGCCAGCGCAGTTGCCCCACGGCCTTGACCACCCCTGCCTCGGGGTCGAGCCAGATAGTCGCGTCCATGCTGCCTCCCCACGCGTCGCGCCGCTCGAGGCGAATGCGGTAGGCCTCGAAGCGCCCCGCCGCGACCGCCACGGAGGCGTAGGCCTCCACGGTGCCGGCCACCTGGGCCGGCCCGGCATGCGGCCCGGAGCTGGCGCTGGTGGTGGACTCCCAATGCCGCCCCACCTCGAGCGGCAGCGGGATGGTGAGCTCGGGCGGCGTGAACACCATCGTGCTGACCGCCCCGAGCGGCAGGAGGAATTCCCTGGACGCGGTGAACAACCCGGCGGCCGTCAGCCCCAGCTCTTCGCGCATGCCGACCCCGAGCAGGCGTATCTCCCACCGGTAGGAACGCCGTCCCGCCTGCACCTCACCGCCCTCCAGCCGGACCCGGACCTCCCCGAAGTTGGAACGGTAGAGCCACCGGCTGCCCCCCTGGACGTAAGGAAGTGGAGGGGGGAAGGCGGATACGGTGCCCGATGCCTCGCCCCACTGAGGGGCCGCACCCCTTGCCCGGACGCTCACCCCTCCAGGCATCAGGGGGCGTGCCGTCCAGGCAAGAGCCGCGACCAGAGCGACCACGACCGTGCGAAGCAGTACCACACGCATCGAGGCCCTCTTCGGGGGGCGGGATGCAAAGCCCTGCCCGGCGGCTGAGGCCGCTGAGACGCTTGACGGCCTCCCAGCGGCGGCTTAGAATCCAGAACTAGTGCGGCGACCAAATTATACGTGACACGAATCGATGGGACGCGTGGCTCGTGCAGGAAGAGCAAGCTCGAGCGTGGCTGGCCAGGGTCCACGATCTCATGGTGCAGCTGCGGCCAGCAGTGGCGCAGAGGAGAGCGCCGCGAAAACCTGAGCTGGCCGCAGTGGTATCTACTGCGCCATCTGCAGCGGCACGGGGCGGCGCAACCCTTCCAGCTCGCCGACGTCCTGGGCGTCACGCGCTCGACGCTCACGGGGCTGCTCGATGGGCTCGAGGAGAAGGGGTACGCACGGCGCCGGCCCGACCCGGAGGACCGCCGGGCGGTGCAGGTGGAGATCACGGGGGAGGGCCGCCGGGCGCTCGAGCGCTTCGAGAGGCGCACGCGCCAGGCCCTCATGGAAGCGCTGATGGGGCTCGAGGCGGAGCAGGCCGAGATCCTGGTGAAAGTCATGGAGCGTTTTGCCAGCGCCTGGTCCCGGGCCGAGTCCGGCCAAAGCGCGTCGGAAGAAGGCGATGAGCACGATGACCCAGCGCGAGCGCGTGGCGCCCTTGCCGCAGATCAACGCCGAGCCTGACCGCCGGTCCGACGGGCACGTCGCCGGCGGCCCCGCGGACATCGTCGTCGAAGGCCTCACCAAGCAGTTCGGCTCCTTCGTTGCCGTCGACCACGTGAGCTTCGAGGTGCGGCGGGGCGAGGTGTTCGGCTTCCTGGGGCCCAACGGGGCCGGCAAGTCGACCACCATCCGCATGCTCACCACGCTGCTGCGGCCTACCGCGGGCACCGCCCGCGTCGGCGGGTGGGACGTCGTGCACGACGCAGGGCGCGTGCGATCCCGCATCGGGCTGGTCGCGGAAAGGATCATCCTTTACGACCGGCTGAGCGCCGCCGAAAACCTGCGGCTCTTCGGGCGGCTCAACGGGATGGCCGACGAGGCGATCCGGGCCGCGACGACTCGGTGGCTCACGCGGCTCGGGATGGTCGAGTGGGAGGATAAACTCGTTGGCACGTTTTCGACCGGCATGAAGCAGCGCGTCAACATCGCCCGGGCGCTGCTGCACCAGCCCCAGGTGTTGTTTCTCGACGAGCCGACGCTGGGTCTCGATCCGCAGACCACGCGGGCGATCCGGTCGTTCATCCAGGAGCTGCGGGACGAGGGCATGACCATCGTGCTGACGACCCACCAGATGGCCGAGGCGGAGATGCTCTCGGACCGGGTCGCGATCATCGACCACGGCCGCATCGTGGCGCTCGACACCCCGGAAGCCTTGAAGCGCCGCCTGGCCGAGACGCACCAGACCGTCATCGAGATGACCCTGGATGCCCCGTCGGGTGAAGTGGAGACGCGCCTGAAAGAAGCCCTACCGGGGCTGACCGTCGACGTGGCGCTCACCGCGTCGGGCACGGTGCACGTGAAGGTGCTCGCTCCCTCGTCGGACGCCATCGCTCCCGTGGTGCAGGCGGTGGCCGCGGTGGGGGCCCACATCGTGCAGCTGCACACCGTGGAGCCAACCCTGGAGGACGTCTTCTTGCACCTGACCGGGCATCAGATCCGCGACGAGGTGTCAGCCGGCGCACCGGTCACTGCGGGTAGGGCTTGGGGCAGGCGCAGGGCTGCAGCGTCGAGGACGGGGCGCTGACCAAAGGCTGCGCTGCCTGCGGCTGCGCTCATCGGGATGGCGGCGGGAAGTCAGGGGGGCTTGGCATGGGAGTCGTAACGGCCGACGAGCGGGTCCGCCGCATCGAGAGGGCCTCGGGCCGGTGGGTCCGCCTCCTGCGGGGGGCCTTCGAGATAGCGCGCAAGGACCTGACGGAGTTCGTCCGGGATCGGATGCGGCTCGTTTCGTTCATCATCATGCCCATCTTCATGATGGTGATGACCGGGTACATCTTCCCCTCGCAAACGATGCTTCAGAACGTCCCGTTCGTCGTGGTCGACCAGGATCGAGGCATGGCCGGGGCGCAGCTGGTGCAGGCGCTGGCCGGCCTCGGGCCGCGAGGCAGGCCCGCGCAGCCGGGAGAGGCACGGGCGCTCCGCATCCTCACCGAGAGCACGCCGGAAGCGGCAGCTCGCGCCATCCAGAGTGGCCGGGCTCGAGGAGCGCTGGTGATCCCGCCGGATCTCACGGAGCACCTCATGACCCGGACGCCCTCGACCCTCACCCTGATGCCGGATCCGGCCAACCCGCAGATGAGCGCGCTGGTAGCCGGCATCATCCAGGGCGTCGTCACGGCCGCCTCGGAGCGCCTGAGCGGCGGCCCTGCCCGCCTGCTCCAGCTGAAGGGCCTCGATCAGGCGACGGACATCAACTACTTCAGCTTCATGGCGCCCGGCATCATGGCCATGGTGGTGGTGATGGCCGTCATGACCGGCCTGGCTGGGGCGGTCTCCCGGGAACGGGAAATCGGGACCCTCGACGGCCTGTTGATCGCACCCGTGCCAAGGCTCTCTCTCATCCTGGGCAAAGCGATCTCCCAGTCCGTGCGGGGACTGGCCCAGGGAGCCCTGGTGCTGCTCCTCGGCATCGTGTTGTTCGGCGTGCAGGTCAAGGGGAGCCTGTGGATGGTGGCTCTCATGCTGCTGCTCGGCGTCTTCTCGTTCGTGGGAGTCGGCATCCTGGTGTCGGCGATCTCGACCGAGCAGGAGACGGCCCTCACGGTGATGATGACCCTGACGTTTCCCATGATGTTCTTGTCCGGGGCTTTCTTCCCCGTGGACCAGATGCCACCGGTGCTGCAGGTGATCTCCCGCTTCATCCCCCTGAGCTACGTGATCGACTCGCTGCGCAAGATCATGCTCCTTGGCGCCGGGTGGGGCGCCGTCGGCGGGGAGGTGGCCATCCTGGCGGCCTTCGGGGCCGTCACGCTGGCCGTGGCCGTTCCTGCCTTCAGCCGGGCCATCACCCGCTGAAGGCGCGGGGAGGGGCGTAGCCCGGCCTCGCAACCTTCCAGGGAAGGAAGCGAGGGTCCGTATCCATGCTCGGCTGGCGCTGGGTGTTCCTGGTTCAACGTGCCGCTCGGGGTGGCGGGCACCTGGTGGGCGGCGGCGCAGTTGCGGGAGGTCGTGCGGCTGCCGGGCGGCCAGCTTGAGCCTCTTTCGCAACCGGCTGCTGGCGGCGGCGTACGTGAGCAACCTGCTCAATGGCGTGGCCCGGGGCGCCGTGACGCTGCTGCTGGTCTTCTACTTCCAGGGCATACGCGGCTACGACCCGGTGAAGGCGGGCGTCATGCTCTCGCCCATGGCCGCAGCCATGATGGCGGTGGCGCCCGTGAGCGGGGCGCTTTCCGACCGGTACGGCTCCAGGGAACTGAGCTCCATCGGATTGCTGGCTTCAGCCGTCGGCCTGTGGGGACTCACCCGCATCCAGCCGGGAACGGGCCTGTGGACGCTGGGACTCTGGATGGCCGTGGTCGGGGCAGGCTCCGGCTTCTTCAACTCCCCCAACACCAACGCCATCATGTCCGCGGTCGCTCCGGGGCGCAGGGGGATCGCGGGCGCCACCCGCACCATGATGATGAACGCCGGCTCGGTCATCAGCATGGCGCTGGGGCTTTCCGCCATCATCAGCACCATGACCCCGGAAGCGCTCGCCGGGCTGTTCGCCGGCACGCAGGTGGGCTCGCAGGGGATCGCCATCGGGCAGTTCATCGAGGCGCTGCACTTCACGTTCTGGGTTTCCGTGGCCATCAGCGTGCTGGCCGCGGTGCTGTCGCTGATGCGAGGCAAGCACTCGCCGGCGACGCCGACCGGACAACGAGAGGCCGCGGCGGCGCCGGAGCCCGCGCAGCCGGTGGTCGAAAGCTCCGGAGGCAAGTGAACGAAGGCGCGGGCAGCCCTGGCCGGTCGGGTCTGCCTGCGCCGGAGTGCGAGACCCCCGCCCCCCGGTGCACGACGGAGGGGTGGGGACGAGCGAGCGGGGCGGGGGCGCCCCTCCTACCCGCCTACAGAGTGATGCCGGCGCCGAGCAGGATGACCGGGGTGCCCACCCGGAGCTCCCCCCACGCCCACGCCCGGTCCGAGAAGCGGTAGGTGACGCCTCCGCCGCCCATGAAGTTGACCTGGCTGCCGGCCGCCCCGCTCCCCGAGCGCAGGGTGACGGCCGCGTGGAGATAGGGATCGAGCTCGGGATAACGCGAGGCCAGACCGGGAAGCAACGGGCTCAACAAATAGGCGGCCCCCACGTCGACCACCATCGCCCCGCCTCCGGGGGCGGTCAGGCCGGCCCGCAAGAAGAGCTCATCGACGGACGGCACCCCTGCCCACACCTCGCCCGTGATCGCAACCCCGGGGTCGCCAGGGCCCATGCCGGCGCTCAGGTGCCAGTCCCACCGGGACTCCTGGGCCAGGGCCGCAGCCGGCGAGAACACGATCACGACGGCAACCAGGCCGCCGGCGAGCAGTGCGCCAAACCGCCACGCCACGCGTTGCATCGCATTCATGCCTCCCCTGTGGGTGGGTAGTTGCCGGGCTGCGGAAAGAGTTCGCACTTGGGCGGACGGTTCCTGGCAAGCGGCGACGGCCCGGCCGGGCCATCAATTTCCGCAAACTTCGGGGCCGTCTCCGACCTCCAACGCCTCGAGCGGGTCCAGGGGCAGGGTAGGCGATGGCCGCACATCGATGAGTCGGAGGGCTGCCAGGTTGCGGATCGCGCTTGCGACCTCCGACTCTCGGAAGGGCGGTTTACGCCGCGCTTTCCATGCCATCACTTCCTTCAGGACCTCTACTTCGGTGGGCGGGCGATCCAGCTTGGCTTTGAGTTCCGATGCGGCGTAGTGGACAGTGGCGGCAACCTCGGCAGCTCGCGTGTCCATCCGCATGAAGAGATCCACGAGCCGTTGGATGACCGGCTCCCACTCCCGGAGTGCACCCTGGTAGACCTTGCGCGAAGCCTCAGTGAACGTTGGCCCGGGGGTAATGGCGATCAACCTGCCCAGGGGCCGCTCCTCTATCAGGCCATTGTTGGAAAGGCTCGCAATCACCCTGGTAAGGCTCCTGGCGTACGGGCCGTAGCTTCCGCGCACGAACTGAAGCTCGAGGGGTAGACCTAGAACAGACGCGAAGTAGGCAAGCTTCTGGAGCGAGACGCGTCCGAGTGGGGGATGATAGGGCTCACGTACAATGCGCGCCAGGATTTCCACCAAGGCAAACCAACCGGGCTTAACCCGCAGGGGTGCTGTGGTGTTCGTGAAGGGATCCTGCTGAATCCTTGCGAGAAACATGTCTGGGAATCGCTTCCTGAACTCCAGAGCAATCCCCTTCCCCATCACGCCGACGCAGTTGACCGTGTTAACCCATGCCTGCGCCCTCGACTCGAACATGTTGCCCACCTTTTGGGCACCAGGACTTCTGCACACATGGCTGACTTGTGGCGCCATTCCTGGATCTTATCCTGAGGATGCGTCCACCGCTCAGCGAAGACGACCTCCCTGCTGATGTACCCCAAGCCGTCAGGTGCTGAACGGAAATACACATGCCCACTGGCCGCGTTCTGGTCCGAGATAACGGTACCCGCTATGTCTATGACCTTCGGGCCGATACGCAACACGCAGAGGTCTGTGTGCCGCTGGCGCAGCCGGTAGAGCATCGGGTTCCGTGCGTTGATGTATAGGTCCGGGTACTCGTGGAGCATCAAGCCACCCGGGACCCGCTTGGGAGCCCGCCTATGTTGGATTTCCAGCGCTGCTACTGAGGTGTGTCGCACCCTCGATGCTTCGCGGTGGCAAAGCAAGCCAAGCCTGCGCATCGACGCGAGATTGGCAATCGGAGCGATATAGCGAAGCTCAGTCAGCTCGTCCCGGGTCATAGGCGGTACGCCGGCCATCGAGGCTCTTGATCGCCAACCGAGCCACTGTTCGCGCCTCCCGCGCGTGTGTTCGGTGACCAGATTTCGCCTTTTCCGATCAATCCCCTGCCGACGCTTCGCTAAGCTGTGCTGGGTCCCCGTGCTGAGCAACTCCAACAGGTATACCATGAGACCGGCAAGAAGCCCACCGATGGTAACAACGACCGCATCGTCCGTCCGGGCCTCCCTGACGGCAGCAGGGTGAGTAGCCTCTGCTGCCATGCCTGCGTACTGGTTCTGGTGAGGAGAACGTCCGGCCCAGGGGCGCTCTCCAGCATCAGGACAAGGAAGGGCGGATCACTGCAAGGGAATCGGCGCGGACCAGGACGTCACTTCGGGCAGAAGAAGGAAGAAGTGGTGCCGAAGGGGGGACTCGAACCCCCACGGGCTTACGCCCACTGCGCCCTGAACGCAGCGCGTCTGCCAATTCCACCACTTCGGCACCGGAAAAGCCTTGCGGCAAGGCGTATCGTAGCACAGTCCGCCGCGCAGTGTCAACGCATGGGAGCGTGCCGAGTCGGGCACTGCCCCGCCCATCCGCGCGTCGTTCCGAGGTCGTGGCCTGGGTATCTGGAAGTACCTACCATCTTGCGCGGCATAGTCGGAAAGTTCTACAATTTATGCGTAAACACCGAAACTTTCGGAGCGCCGTCCGCCGCGGTCGCTCCAGGCGGGGCGAATCCCCGTGCTCCTCGCGCGCATCCAAAAAGTCGCCGCCGTCTTCGCTCCCGATGGGGTGGGCACCCCGATGCCCTCCGTGGCCCTCGCCCTCTCGGAGGCCCTCGGAGGAGCCTCCGTCGTCATCGCCAACCGCCGGGGTCGCATCCTGGGCGTCGCGCCGGCCCCTCCGCTGGGCTTCGGGCCCATCGCCTCGGAGTTTCAGTGGGTCGAGGACGGCCAGCTCCCGGACCACCTGGCGGCGGGCATCCTCAAGGTGGGCACCCTGTCGTGGGAGACCGAGGCCCGCCGCCTCACGGGGCTCGACCACTGCGCCATCGCACCCGTCGTGGGAGCGGGACGGCGCGTCGGTACACTGGTCGTGGCCCGCCTCGACTCGCCCCTCACCGACGAAGATCTGGCCCTGATCGAGGCGGCTGCCCTCGCGTGCGGGCTCGCCATCGCGGCCGTCCTGGCGGGCGAGGAAGAGGTCCAGCTCAAAGAACGGCAGGTCGCCCGGACCGCCGTCCGCAGCCTCTCCTACTCGGAGCTCGAGGCAGTGCGCCGCCTCCTGGCCGAGCTCCCGGGCGACGAAGGCATGGTGGTGGCGAGCCGCATCGCCGACCAGGCCGGCATCACCCGATCGGTGGCGGTCAACGCGCTGCGCAAGCTGGCGTCCGCCAACGTCATCGAAGCGCGCTCCCTGGGCATGAAGGGGACCTACCTGCGCATCCTCAACCCTCAGCTGCGGGCCGAGCTCAGCCGCCAGCGTCATCCCGCGTTTTCCTCGGAGAGCGCCGGGCCACCGCCTTGAAGATTCGCCCCCTCCCGACCACGACCCGGTCGTAGCGCGTGTTGATGGCATCCACCAGCCGGTCGACCTGGGCCTGCCGGGCCGATCCCTCGGGCGCTTCCCACAGCAGGGGCTGGGAAAAGCGCGTGAGCGACTCGGCTCCCACCCCGAGCAGCCGAAAGCCGCCGGGACGAGGTGGCAGCTGGCGCCACAGGGCGTACGCCGTCTCGAACAGGAGGGCGTCGTCCGCCGTGGGCTCCCGCAACGTGACCCGCCGCGTGAGGGTCACGAAGTCAGGGTAGCGGGCCTTGAGCACCACGGTGCGGGCCCAAAAACCTTCGGCCCGGAGCCTTCGCCCGACCTCTGCGGCGAGCTCGGCGAGCCGGGCGCGCACTTGCTCGGGAGCCGTGATGTCCTCCTCGTAGGTCTGTTCCGCGCTCAGCGAACGAGCCGGCTGCGGCGGCTGCACGGGGCGCGGGTCGATCCCCATGGCGAGCTCGTAGAGCGTCTCCCCGAACCGCCCCAGCCGCTCGGCCAGGTACGACCGGGGCCGGGCGCGCACGTCGGCGACCCGGTGGATGCCCATCTCCCGCAGCCGCGCCGCCGTCCTGGGGCCGACCCCCGGCAGGTGGTCGACCGCCAGGGGCAGCAGGAGCCGATCCACCCCGGACGGCTCCACCACCATCAACCCGTTGGGCTTGGACAGGGTCGTGGCGAGCTTGGCCAGAAACTTGTTGGGGGCGATCCCCACCGAAGCGGTCAACCGCTCGGCCGCGTGGATGGCCGTCTTGATGGCCCGGCCCAGCGCCTCCAGGCTTTCGAAGCGCGCCCGGTCGGCGGTCACGTCGAGGTACGCCTCGTCGATGGAGACCGGCTCGACCAGCGGGCTGAATGTGTGGAGGACCTCCAAGATCCGGTCGCTGACCTGCCGGTAGAGATGGTGGCGGGGCTCGAGGAAGATCCCCTGCGGGCAGAGCTCCACCGCCCGGCGAATGGGCATGGCCGAGCGCACCCCGTAGCGGCGCGCCTCGTACGAGCAGGTCGCGACGACCCCCCTGCGGCTGTCCCTTCGCCCGCCGACGATGACCGGCTTGCCTGCCAGCTCCGGTCGCTCCCGCACCTCGACGGCGGCAAAGAAGGCGTCCATGTCCACGTGCGCGATGACCCGGCCCGCCGCGGGATGCCGCGCGCCCGAGGATGCGATCACGCGTTCGCCACCGCCTCACCCCCATCCTATCACGAGATGCCCGAGGGCCGAAAGACGGTTCCTCGCCCTGCCGGGGCCCGGTGTTATAATGGGCCGCGAAGGCAAGCCCAACAGGGGATGGTGCGTATCGAGGCGAAGGCGACGGTCCAGTCCGGGGCCCCCAGGGCCTTTCTCATCGCTTGCTCGGAGGAGGCCGACCTCGAGCGCTCCCTCGAGGAGTTGAGCGAACTGGTCCGCGCGGCCGGCGCCGAAGTCGTGGGCCGGCTCGTGCAAAAGGAGCGGTCCCCCGACAACACGCTTTACCTGGGCCGGGGCAAGGTCGAGGAACTGCGCGCCGCGGCGCTTTTCACCCGCGCCCAGCTCATCGTGGCCGACGACGAACTCACCCCCTTGCAGCGGCGCAACCTGGAGCGGGCGCTGGACATCCCGGTCCTCGACCGCACGCAGGTCATCCTCGACATCTTCGCCCAGCGGGCCCGTTCGAGCGAGGGCAAGCTCCAGGTGGAGCTGGCGCAGCTCACGTACCTGCTGCCGAGGCTGACGGGGTGGGGCCAGACCCTCTCCCGGCTGGGCGGCGGCATCGGCACGAGAGGCCCCGGCGAGACCAAGCTCGAGGTCGATCGGCGCCGGCTCAAGCACCGCATCGCGATGCTGCGGCGCCAGATCGCGGCGCTCGGGCGCCACCGTGCTCTGCAGCGCCGGCGGCGGGAGGATCTTCACCTGCCGGTCATCGCGCTGGTCGGGTACACCAACTCCGGCAAGTCCACGCTGCTCAACGCGCTCTCCGGCTCTCAGGTGAGCGCGCGCAACCGGCCGTTCGAGACGCTCGATCCCACCGTCCGCCGGGTCCTGCTGGCCGATGGGGCGCAGTGCCTCATGACCGACACCGTGGGGTTCATCAAGAAGCTCCCCGCGCACCTGGTCGCGGCCTTCCGGGCGACCCTGGAGGAAGTGGTGGACGCCGACCTGCTCCTGCACCTGGTCGACGCCTCTGCCCCGGACGTCGAGCGCCAGATGGAAGCGGTGTTCGAGACGCTGGAGGACATCGGGGCGGCCGGGCGCCCCCTGGTGCTTGCTTTCAACAAGATCGATCAGGCCAACCCGCCGGAGCTCCGGCGGCTCCTGGCGCTCCACCCCGACGCCGTGCCCATCTCGGCCCTGTACCGCACCAACCTGGACCGCCTCCGCCAGGTGCTGGTGGAGGCGCTTCCCGAGCGGGAGCGGGTGGTGGAGCTCGCCATCCCCTATGCGCGGGCCTCGGCGCTCTCCGAACTCTACCGGTGGGGCCGTGTCATCGAGCAGGAGTACGGGGCGGACGTCATCCGGGTGAAGGCGGCGCTCGGGCCGGCGGCCCTCGGGCGCCTGCGCGCACTGGGGCTGGCCCTGCCGGGCCGCGGTGGCCCGAAGCGGGCCGGCCGGGTGCCGGTGCGCCGAGCAGGCTGGGCTCGGGCTTACTTCGGCGAGCGCGCCGCGGCCGAAGAGCATGCCGGTCCGCCGGACGACACGTCACGGCTCGAAAGGGACGGAGCGTACGAAGCATGAGTGCTACGCCGAGACCGAGCTTCTACTACGGTGGCCAGGCGGTGCTCGAAGGGGTCATGATGCGGGGCCGCACGGCGTATGCGGTGGCGACCCGGTCGTCCCGCCAGGACATCCAGGTGACGCGGCATCCGGGGACACCCTGGGTGCGGCGCGCCCGGGTGCTGGGGTGGCCCCTGGTGCGGGGCGTCGTGGCGATGCTGGAGGCGCTCGTGATCGGGTACCGGGCCCTCAACGACTCGGCGCAGCGCTTGCTGGCCGAAGCGGATCTCGCCGCCGGGGCGCCGGGCGGCGCGTCTCGCCAGGGCGGCATGCGCTTGATGGAAGCGGCGACGCTGGCGATGGCGGTCGCGCTGGCCGTGGGCCTCTTCGTGCTGCTGCCGGCGGCGTTCGTCCGCCTCGTGCAGGCGTGGGTGGGCAGCACCGTCGCGCTCAACGTGATCGAGGGCGCCTTCAAGGCGCTGTTGTTCGTGGGCTACGTTTGGGCCATCGGGTGGATGCCCGACATGACCAGGGTCTTCCAGTACCACGGGGCAGAGCACAAGGCGATCAACTGCTTCGAGTCTGGCGGCCGTCTGGAGGTGGCGTGCGCCCGGCGCGCGAGCCGCTTCCACCCCCGCTGCGGCACCAACTTCCTGTTTCTGGTGGTCCTCGTCAGCGTCTTCGCCTTCTCGGTAGTCACCGCATTCGTCGGCCGCCCGCCCCTCGTCGAACGGGTGCTCTGGCACCTGGCCATCCTGCCCGTGGTAGCGGGAGTCTCGTACGAAATCATCCGGGCGGCCGGCAGCCCGTCGGCGTCTGCGTGGGTCCGGCTCGTGGCCCGGCCGGGGATGTGGCTTCAAACCCTCACCACTCGCGAGCCCGATGACTCCCAGCTCGAGGTGGCCATCGCGGCCTTGGAGGCGGTGCTCGAGCAGGACGGCACGCTGGAGCGCCGGCCGGAGATGGTGGTGGCCTGAGGCCCCATGTCGCGCGAGGAACAGCTGGAGGCGCAGCTTGCCGGCGTCGAGCAGCGCTACGAGGAGCTCTCCCGGGAGCTGAGCGATCCCCAGGTCATCGCGGATCCGGCGCGGCTTCGCAAGCTGGCCAGGGCGCACGCACAGCTGGGCGAGCTCGTGCAGACCCTGCACGAGTATCGCAAGGCCGGCGCTGAACTGGAGGAGGCCCGCCGCATCCTCTCCGACCCGTCGTCCGACGCGGAGCTGCGCGAGCTCGCCTCCGCCGAGATCGAGCCCCTCACCGCCCGGCGCCAGACGCTCGAGCAGGAGCTGCGGCGGAGGCTCTTGCCGAAAGACCCCAACGACGAGCGGGACGTGATCGTGGAGATCCGGGCCGGGACCGGCGGGGAAGAGGCGGCCCTGTTCGCGGCCGACCTGTTCCGGATGTACTCCCGCTACGCCGAGCGCCGCGGCTGGAAGGTCGAGCTGATCGCGGCCAACGCCACGGAGCTCGGGGGCTTCAAGGAGATCATCTTCTCCGTGAGCGGGGACGGGGCGTTCAGTCGCCTCAAGTACGAGCGGGGCGTGCACCGGGTGCAGCGGGTGCCGGTCACCGAGGCGTCCGGCCGCATCCACACGTCGACAGCCACGGTGGCGGTGCTTCCCGAGGCCGAGGAGGTCGAGGTGGAGATCCGGCCCGAGGAGATCGAGATCGACGTCTTCCGCTCGAGCGGCCACGGCGGCCAGAGCGTCAACACCACCGACTCCGCGGTCCGAGTGACCCACAAGCCGACCGGGATCGTGGTCACCTGCCAGGACGAGCGCTCCCAGCTCAAGAACCGCGAGCGCGCCCTCAAGGTGCTGCGCGCCCGGCTCTACAGCATGAGGCTCGAGGAGCAAGAGAGCCGGCTCGCCCAGGAACGGCGCAGCCAGGTAGGGACCGGGGAGCGCAGCGAGCGCATCCGCACCTACAACTTCCCGCAGAACCGCGTGACCGACCACCGCATCGGGCTGACGCTCTACCGGCTCCCGGCCGTGCTGGAGGAGGGCGAACTCGATCCCTTCATCGACGCCCTCATCCTGGCCGACCAGGCGCGCCAGCTCGAGGCGCTCGAAGTGTGAAAGGACGCCGGCCTTGGCCTCGGTGAGCTCGGCGGCGCCGCACGTCGCGGCCGACTTCCTGCGGCTCGCGCAAGGGTACCTGGCCCGGCACGGGGTGGCAACCCCTCGCCTGGATGCCGAGGTGCTCCTGGCGAGCGTGCTCGGCATCTCCCGCCTCGAGCTGTATGCGCAGCTCGACGAGCCCCTGGAGCGTCGCGAGGTCGACGCTTACCGGGATGCGCTGCGGCGCCGGGCGGCGCGGGAGCCGGTGGCCTACATCGTCGGCTACCGGGAGTTTTACGGTCTGAGGATGCGGGTCGGGCCCGGGGTGCTGATCCCGAGGCCGGAGACCGAGTACCTCGTCGAGCTCGCTCTGAGTTCCACGGAGCAGGCCGCTCCCGTCCGGGTGGCCGACGCCTGCACCGGCAGCGGCGCGGTGGCCGTGGCCATAGCCGTGCGCCGGCCTCAGGCCTGCGTCGTGGGGACCGACGTCTCCGAGCAGGCGCTCGCTTTTGCCGCCGTCAACGGGCGCGCGCACGTCCCGGGCGGACGGGTACGATGGATCCGGGCGGATGGGCTGCGGGCGCTGGCGGAGGCGAGCTTTGACCTCGTGGTGAGCAACCCGCCCTACGTCCCGTCGGGGGAGATGCGTGCCCTGGCGCCGGAGATCCGCCACTACGAACCCCGAGAGGCGCTGGACGGCGGGGAGGACGGCCTTCGGACGGCACGAGAGCTGGCGCGGGAGGCGATGAAGGTGCTGCGCCCGGGAGGCGTGCTGATCATGGAGCTGGGCACGCCGGCACAGGCCCGGCGCCTGGCCGCGGAGTGCCTGCGGGCGGGGGGAGCTTACCGGGAGGCGGTGGCCGCCGAGGATCCGGTAAGTCGCGTCCCGGCTCTCGTAGCTCGCCGCGCCGGAGAGGCGCCGCCGGGCATCCGCTGGCCGGTGGGCGGCGGGAGGGCCTGGCCGTGAGGGTGGCCACGCGCCTCGTCCGGGTGGATCCGGAGCATCCCGACCCGGCGGTGTTGAGGGAGGCCGGGGAGACCATCCGGCGCGGCGGGCTCGTCGCCTTCCCCACGGAGACCGTGTACGGCCTGGGCGCCGACGCGCTCTCCGACCGGGCGGTGCGCCGTATCTTCGAGGCAAAGGGCCGGCCCTCCGACAATCCCCTCATCGTGCACGTCGCGTCGGTCGAAGGGGCGATGAGCGTGGCCCATCCGGATCCGCGAGGCCGCTGGCACGCGCTGGCCTCCCGGTTCTGGCCGGGCCCGCTGACCCTGGTGTTGCCCCGGCGCGACAACGTCAGCAAGCTGGTGACGGCCGGGCTGGACACGGTGGCGGTGCGCATGCCCCGCCACCCGGTGGCGCTGGGCCTCATCGAGGCGGCCGGTGTCCCCATCGCCGCCCCGAGCGCCAACCGATCGGGCCGGCCGAGCCCCGTGGAAGCTTCCCACGTCATGGACGACCTCGACGGGCGAGTGGAATGGGTGCTGGACGGAGGTCCGACGGGGGTGGGCGTGGAGTCGACGGTGCTCGATTTGTCGGGAGATCCCCCCGTGGTGCTCAGGCCGGGCGGGATCGGGGTGGAGGCGCTGCGGGAAGCGCTCACCCGGGTCGACGTCCTCTCGCTCGAGGCACCTCCTCCGGGCCCCGTGCGCTCTCCCGGCCTCAAGTACCGCCACTACGCGCCGCGCGCGCCCGTGGTGGTGATGGAAGGCCCCTCGGAGTGGGTGGCGCGGAGGGTGCAAGAACGCATCGAGCAGATGCAGGCGGGCGGGAGGCCGGTCCGGCTCGGGCTGTTTTTCACGGACGAAACCCTCGAGCTGCTCCGGTCGCTCCGTGTGCTGCCCCGCCCCGGCGTATGGGTGGTCAGCGCAGGCCCCCGGGACGACCTGGCAGAGGTGGCACGCCGGCTCTTCGGCGCTTTGCGGGAGCTCGACTGCCAGCGACCGGCCCTCATCCTGGCCGAAGCGGTGGCCAACCGGGGCGTGGGGCTCGCGATCAACAACCGGCTCAGGAGAGCGGCCGCTGGCCGGGTGGACCGTCCTTTTGCGCAGCCTTGACGAACACCCCCTCGTTCCCCTGGAAGTTGCAGATCTCGCAGCGCACGTCCAGGGCCGGCCGGCCCGCCCGCTCGAGAGGTGCCAGTTCGTCTGCGGCGAAGGTGAGGGCGCCCGTGCGCGGGTCCTTGTGCACTTGTTGGGCGAAGTGATAGATCAACGTGAAGCGGGTGCGATTGGTCCGGCAGGCCGGGCACAAGTAAGGCGCGGCATCCACGGCAGCATCCTCCTCGGACTAGCATGTCCCGCCGGCGGGCGCGGCGAGGGGAGCGTGTAGGAGGCGTCGGCCATGGCGCAGGTACTGTTCGTCTGCTCAGGCAATACTTGCCGGAGCCCCCTGGCGGCGGCCCTGTTCCAGAGGGCTCTCGTGCGGCGCAACCTGGCCGCCGAGGTGGGGTCGGCAGGGGTGAGCGCGAGCGACGGAGAAGCCGCCTCCGGACCCGCCCAGGAAGTGGCCCGGGAGTGGGGTTTCGACCTTTCCCGGCATCGCTCCCGGCGTGCGGCGGCCGACCTGGTGAGGAGCGCGGAGCTGGTGCTGGCCATGACGGAGGCCCACAAGCGGCAACTCCTGCAGATGGCGCCGGAGGCGGCCGGCCGGGTGTTTACCCTGGCGGAGTACGCGGGCACGGAGGGCGACGTGGACGACCCCTTCGGGCAGGACCTGGATCGCTACCGGGCCACGATGCGCCAGATCGAGACGCTGACGGAGCGGGCGGCGGACCGCTGGGAGCGCAGCCACGGGCATGCCAGGGACCGGGTGATGGTGGGCTGGGATCACGCGGGTCGGGTGCTGCGCGAGCCGGTCGTGGAAGTGTTGCGGCAGGCGGGGCTGCAGGTCGAGGAGACCGGGCCCGAGGAGGGGCAGCCGGCCGATTACCCCGATGTGGCCCGGCAGGTGGCCGAGGCGGTGGCGTCGGGCAAGGCGGCCTTCGGCGTGTTGCTGTGCGGTACGGGCATCGGGATGAGCATTGCCGCCAACAAGGTGCGAGGGGTGCGGGCGGCCCTGTGCCACGACCCGTTCTCGGCTCGCATGGCGCGAGCCCACAACGACGCCAACGTGCTGGCCATGGGAGGCAGGGTCATCGGCCCGGGGCCGGCGGGCGAGGTGGTGCGGGCGTTCCTCGAGGGAAAGTTCGAGGGAGGGCGGCACGGGCGCCGGGTGGAGAAGATTGCGGGCCTCGAGCATCCGTCGTGTTGAAAGCCCGCCCGCCCGCAGCTGGAACGAGAGGGGCGGCCGCATGAGCGCGATCCACGTCATCGAGCATCCGCTGGTACAGCACAAGCTGACCTTGATGCGCGACGAGAGGACCGGCCCCAAAGAGTTCCGGGAGCTGCTCGAAGAAATATCCATGCTGATCACCTACGAGGTGACCCGGGACTTCCCGGTGGAGACGGTGGAGGTCCGGACGCCGCTGACCACCACGACGGGCAAGGCGCTCGTGGGCAAGAAGGTGGCGGTGGTGCCCATATTGCGCGCCGGCCTGGGGATGGTGGGCGGCGTCCTGCAGCTCATCCCGGCCGCCAAGGTGGGGCACATCGGCATCTACCGGGACCCCGAGACGCTGCGGCCGGTGGAGTATTACTGCAAGGTCCCCACCGACATCGCCGAGCGAGACGTGCTGATCTGCGACCCGATGCTGGCCACGGGCGGCTCCGTGGTGGAAGCGGTGCGGTACGTCAAGAACCGGGGAGGCCGCAGCATACGCGTGATGGCGCTCATCGCGGCACCGGAGGGGCTGCGGGCGCTGCAGGAGCATCACCCGGACGTGGACGTGTATCTGGCGGCCGTGGACGAGCGGCTCGATTCCCACGGCTACATCCTGCCCGGCCTGGGAGATGCCGGAGACCGGCTCTATGGCACGCGGTGACCCGGCGACGCCCGGCTGAGGGCATGGCGGGGCGTCCCGGAGCGGGGTCTTGGGGGTTGACATGGACTACCTCAGCGCAACGGCGGCCGCTGCGGCCGCCTTTTTACTGGTGTGGGTGCTGACGCCGGCGGTGGAGCGCTGGGCCAGGGCCAGGGGGCTCCTGGACCGGCCGGAGGGGCGGCACCTGCACCCCAAGCCGGTGCCCCGGTTGGGCGGGATTGCTCTCTTCCTCGGGTGGGTGGCGGGCGGGGCCGTGCTGTGGATGCTGGGCGAACCCAGCTCCATGCTGCTGCGCGTGGGTGCCGGCGTCGTCATCATCTTCGCCGTGGGGTTGATCGACGATCTCCGTACGTTGACCCCCCGGGCCAAGCTGGCGGGCCAGCTCCTGGCGGCCGGCGTGTCGGTGGCGCTGGGGCTTCGGATCGAGTTCCTCTCGCTGCCGTCGTTCATCGGCGGCTCGCATGGTCTGGAGCAGATCGTCTACCTGGGGCCCTGGTCGGTGCCGATTACGCTGCTGTGGCTGGTGGGCGTGACCAACGCCGTCAACTTGCTGGATGGGCTGGATGGGCTCGCGGCGGGTGTCGTGGCCATCGCTGCGGTCCCGACCCTCTTGGCGGCCGCGGGCCGCGGCCTGGCCGACGCGGCGGCGTTGTTGATGGTGCTGGCGGCAGGATGTGTCGCCTTCTTGCGGTACAATTTCTCTCCGGCGCGCATTTTCATGGGAGACAGCGGGGCGCTTACCCTGGGCTTCGCCTTCGCCGCTGCCAGCGCCCTGGGTTCGGCGAAGGGCCCGGCGGTGCTCGCCATGCTGGTGCCCGTGCTGAGCCTGGGCGTGCCGCTGTTCGATACGGCGTGGGCCGTGGTGCGCAGGAGCATGGCGCGCCGGCCCTTGGGCGAGGCCGACAACGACCACCTGCACTACCGCTTGCTTGCACGCTGGCAGGCTCCGCGGCAGGTGGTGCTCGCGCTGTACGGGGTCAGCGCCGCCCTGGGGTCGCTGGCCCTGCTGGTAACGCCCCAGAGCCGGATGTCGCTGGTACCGCCGCTGGGCCTGCTGGCCGTGGCGGCCATGATGATCGTGCGGGTCGCGTGGGACCAGCGCTCGCGGCCTCACCGGGTAGAAGGGGAAGGATGGGCGGATGGGCGCAGTGGTGGTCATGCCGATCTTCGGCACCCGGCCCGAGGCCATCAAGCTCGCGCCCGTTATCAAGGCTCTTGAGGCGGACGGCTCGTTTGACGTCCGGCCGGTCGTCACCGGCCAGCACCGGGAGATCCTGGACCAGGTCCTGGAGGTCTTCGGGCTCGAGCCCGTGGCCGACCTCGACATCATGGTGGCCCGCCAGAGCTTGAGCCACGTCACCAGCGCCACGCTGACCGGCCTCGACCCGGTCTTCGACCGGCATCGTCCCCAGGTGGTGCTCGTGCAGGGCGACACCACGACCACGTTCGCCGCCTCGCTCGCGGCGTTCTATCGCCGCATCCCCGTCGGGCACGTGGAGGCGGGGTTGCGCAGCGACGACCCGTACCATCCGTTCCCCGAGGAGATCAACCGCCGCCTGACCAGCGTCGTCGCGAGCTGGCACTACGCGCCGACGCCGCGGGCAGGGCGCCGGCTCGCGGCGGAGGGGGTGGAGGCGGGGCGGATCTGGGTGACAGGCAATACCGTCATCGACGCCCTGCTGGAGATCGCCCGGCGCGACCTGCCCATCGCTCAGCCCGGGGTGAGGGAGCACCTGCAGGCGGGCCGGCGCTTGCTCCTGGTGACGGCCCACCGGCGGGAGAGCTGGGGGGAGCCGCACCGTTCCGTATTCCGGGCGCTCAAGCGGCTGGTCGGGATGTTCGAAGACGTGGCGGTCGTGGTGAGCGTACACCCCAACCCGGCCGTCCGCTCCGTGGCGTGGGAGGAGCTGGGCGGCGCAGAACGGGTGGTGCTCCTGGAGCCGCCCGCCTACGTGCAGTGGGTGCCGCTCCTGAAAGCGGCCTACCTGGTACTGACCGATTCCGGGGGCATCCAGGAGGAGGCGCCGGCTCTCGGCAAGCCGGTGCTGGTGTTGCGGGAGGTCACGGAGCGGCCCGAGGGCGTCGAGGCGGGCTGCGCTCGACTGGTGGGCACCGAGGCTGACCGGATCGTCGGGGTGGCGTCGGAGCTCCTGTCCGACCGGGCCGCATACGAGGCCATGGCGCACGTGGCCAACCCTTACGGGGACGGGCGCGCCTCCAAGCGCATCGTGCAGGCGCTCAAGAAAGCCCTCGCCCTGGACGACGGGGAAGTGGAGCCCTTTGGAGCAACGCCGGGCGCCGGAGAGGGAGGGCGGGGAGATTGCAAACAGTAAGCGCTCCCAGTATAATGCGCTGGGCTCGTGGATCCAGGATCTCCGGAGGCGCCCGTGGGGCAGCCGGGCGATAAGAAGCCGAAGCCCCTGCGCGGGCGCTCAGCGCTGGGTGACCTGGGGCGGTACGCCGCGATCCTCTCATGGGGGTTCAACACGGCCGCGGCGCTGGTCGCGGGGATCCTCGGTGGGCAGTATCTCGACCGCCGGTGGGGGACGGAGCCCTGGCTGAGCCTGGCGGGCGTGATCCTGGCCATCGTGGTTTCGCTCGTCTCCCTGGTCCGGGAGATCATGCGGCTCGAGAAGATGGACCGGCGCTGACGGGCCGCGCGCCGACTTGCTCGGGCCGGGCATCCTCATCGCCGAATTCTCAAAGGAAGGTGGCCACCCGTAGCGTAGATTCTAGCGTCGCCCCGAAGTCATGGGGTCGATCGTGAAAAGTAGCGCAAGAGCCGCATGCAGAGCGGCGCGGGAGCGAGAGGAGCCGGGGGACTGATCGGGCAGGCGCGGCCGGCGGCGAGAGCCGGCGAGGCTTTTTCCCACAAGGCGTTGACGGCCGGGCTCGGGTGGGCCGTGCAGGATCGGGGAGGGACCCTGGTCGCCGTCGTCCTCGCAGGGATGGCGGTTGCGGCCATGGCCGCGGGCACCGCCGCGGCGGGGGGAGTCCTGGCCGGCGGCACCGTGGCCCTGGCCAATCGCCACCTGATGCGGTGGGCCATGCTGCGGTGGCAAGAGGGCGGAGCGGGCGCCCTGTGGGTGGTTGCCGCCTCCACGGCCCGGCTGGCGCTGGCCGGGACGGTGTTGTGGTGGGCTTCGGGCCGCGGCCTGGCGTTTCTCCTCGGCACGCTCGGTGGGTTGCTGGCTGACCTGGTGGCGCACGTGGTCTCCATGCCGTACCGGACGCGGCGGCGCCGTGCCGGTGGGGAGCAATCGGGGAGCTAGGTATGCTGGAGCGATTCATGCAGTCCAGACTGTCCGCCATGTCGGACGTGGTGACGGAGATCCTGCCCCGGCCGTTGTGGCACGTCGGCCCTTACACCATCACCACGTCGGTGGTCAACAGCTGGGTGGTCGTGCTCATCATCGGGGTCCTCGCCTATTGGGCGGGGCGTCACCTCGAGGAGCGTCCCAGGGGGATCCAGACGCTGGCCGAGGTATACTACCGTTTCATCGAGGGACTGCTGGAGCAGTCGTTGGGGCACTCGGACCGGCGGATGGTGCCGCTGGTCGGCACCTTCTTCCTGCTGGTGCTGGGCCTCAACTACGCGTGGTTCATACCCGGCGTCGTGCCCCCCACCACCGACATCTCCACGACCGCCGGACTGGCGTTCACCGACCTGATCCTGGTCCAGGTCTTCGCGGCCCGGGCGGTGGGCGTGCGGCGGTACCTGCGCCGCTTCTTGGAGCCGTTCCCCTTTTTGTTGCCCATGAACCTCATCGAGGAATTGGTCAAGGTCTTCTCGCTTTCCGTCCGTCTTTTCGGTAACCTGTTCGGCGGCGACATGGTGGTCGCCGCGCTGTTCGTGTTGGTGCCCGTCCTCGCGCCAACACCGGTCATGCTGCTCGAGGTGTTGTTCGGGTTCATCCAGGCGCTCATATTCGCGACACTGACTTCCGTTTACGTGGCCACGGCCATGGGCCATCACTGAGGCCCCGCGGCGGCGTACCGATGCGCGGGCTGGTGCATGGTGACTTGCGACAACGTGTTGGCGCGGGAAGGGGGCGAAAGGAAAGGTGGAATTCCTGGCGGTGACCCTGGCCATCGCGCTTCCGGCCATGATGTCGGCGTTCGGTCAGGGTTGGGCCACCACCCGGGCGGTGGAGAGCATGGCGAGGCAGCCCGAGGCTGCCGGCGAGATCCGGGGCGCTCTCCTCATTGCCCTGGCGTTCATGGAGGCCTTGACGCTCTTCTCGTTCGTGATTGCGTACATCCTGTCCGGCAAGATCACGGTCGGCTGAGGCCCCGATAGCGGATCGCGCGTACGAGGCCGTGGCACAGGGAAAAACCGGGTGCCGGCCCCCGCGTGCGGGGTGCCGGCCCCGACTCTCCCGGCCCCTGGCGGGCCTATGAGTGGAAGCGGGGCGGGTCCATTTCATGGAGTGGGCAGCGTCGAGTGCGATGTTCCTGGCGGCTGCCGAAGGGGCAGCGCAGACGCCTTTGCAGTTCAACGTGGTGACCTTCCTGGCCCAGGTCATCAACGTGCTGATCGTCCTGTACCTGCTCACCCGGTTCTTGTTCAAGCCGTTGGGCGAGGTGCTGCAGAAGCGGGAGGCCGAGGTGAGCGAGTCGCTGGACGGCGCCCGGCAGGCTCGCGCGGAGGCGGAGAAGCTGCGGGACGAGATGCGGGCGTCCCTCGAAGAGGCCAGGAGGCGGGCGCAGCAAGAGCTCCAGCGGGCCCTGGAGGCGGCCGAGCAGGAGCGCCAGCGACGGCTGAAGCTGGCGGAGGAGGAGACCCGCCGCATGCTCGAGCAGGCGAGGGCCGAGATCCGGATGGAGCGGGAGCAGGCGGTCGCGGCCATCCGCGACGAGGCAGCGGCGCTGGCGGTGGATGCGGCGCAGCACCTGTTGCGGCGCAACATCTCGGACGACGACCAGCGGCGGCTTGCCCGGGAGTTCATCGAGCAGGTGGGTGAGCGGCGTTGATGGCGCGCCGGGTGCTCGTGCGCCGCTATGCTCTGGCGCTGGCCGAGCTGGCGGCCGAGCGCCGGAGGCTCGACGAGGTCGAGCAGGAGCTGGCCCGGGTGATGGAGGCGTTCCGGGCGCAGGCGGAGGTACGCAGGGCCTGGTACCACGTTCACCTATCCCCGCAGGCGAAGGTGCAAGCGCTCCGCCGGGTGCTGGGAGATCAGGTGTCGCCGCTCGTCTACCATTTCCTCGGCCTGGTGGCCCGCAAGGGGCGGGAGACACTGCTCCCTCAAATCTTTGATCAGTTCTTGCAGGAGGCCGACCGGATCCGGGGCGTGGTGCGGGTCGAGGTCGAGAGTGCCACGCCGCTGGACCCCCAGGAGGAGGAGTCCCTCAAGGCTCACCTGGCGAGGTTCCTGGGCGCGCGGGGAGTGAGGCTCTCCAAGCGCGTCGATCCCAACTTGATCGGGGGGCTCGCGGTCCGGGCAGGGGACGTGCGCATCGACGGCACCCTTTCGCGGCAGCTGGCGCGCCTGCACCAGGTACTGCGTAGCGTGCCCATCCGGCCCTCCCCCGCCTCGCTGGACGGAAAGGCAGGTTAGGTGCGGTGGCTATTCGGCCAGAAGAGATCACCTCGGTGCTCAAGCGGGAGATCGAGCGCTTCGAGGCCGAGCCGGCCGTCGAAGAGGTCGGCACCGTCATCATGGTCGGCGACGGGATCGCCCGGGTGCACGGCCTGTCGGAGTGCATGGCGAGCGAGCTGTTACTCTTCCCCGGCGATCTCTACGGGATGGCGCTCAACCTCGAGGAGGACAACATCGGCGTCGTGCTCCTCGGGCCGTACTCCCATCTCAAGGAGGGCGACCCGGTACGCCGCACGGGGCGCATCATCGAGGTGCCCGTTGGCGAGGCCCTGATCGGCAGGGTCGTCAACCCCCTGGGCCAGCCGCTCGACGGCAAGGGCCCCATCCAGACGAACACGTTCCGGCCCGTGGAGGCAAAGGCGCCGGGCGTCATCGACCGCCGGAAGGTGCAGCAGCCCCTGCAGACCGGCCTCAAGGCCATCGACTCCATGATCCCCATCGGGCGGGGGCAGCGCGAGCTCATCATCGGCGACCGGCAAACGGGCAAGACCGCCCTGGCGGTGGACACCATCATCAACCAGCGCGGCCAGGACGTCATCTGCATCTACGTGGCCATCGGCCAGAAGGCGTCGACGGTGGCAGGGGTCGTGGACGTGCTGCGCCAGAAGGGCGCGATGGAGTACACCATCGTGGTGTCGGCCACCGCCAGCGAGCCGGCGCCCCTTCTCTACATCGCCCCGTACGCCGGGTGCGCCATGGGCGAGTACTTCATGTACAAGGGCCAGGACGTGCTGGTGGTCTACGACGACCTCTCCAAGCACGCCGCGGCCTACCGGGAGCTGTCGCTCTTGCTGCGCCGCCCTCCCGGCCGGGAGGCTTTCCCGGGCGATATCTTCTACCTGCACAGCCGCCTGCTGGAGCGCTCCGCCAAGCTGGACGACCGGCTGGGAGGAGGGTCGCTCACGGCCCTTCCGATCATCGAGACCCAGGCCGGCGACATCTCGGCGTACATCCCGACCAACGTCATCTCCATCACCGACGGGCAGATCTACCTGGAGACGGATCTCTTCTACGCCGGTATCCGGCCGGCCATCAACGTCGGGCGCTCCGTGAGCCGGGTCGGGGGCGACGCCCAGGTCAAGGCGATGCGCCAGGTGGCGGGCCGCCTGCGCCTGGATCTCTCCCAGTACCGGGAGCTGGCCGCCTTCGCGCAGTTCGGCTCCAGCCTCGACCGGGCCACGCAGGCCCGGCTGACTCGGGGCGAGCGGGTCACCGAGATCCTCAAGCAAGGCCAGTACCAGCCCATGCCCGTCGAGGAGCAGGTCGCCGTCATCTTCGCGGGCGTCAACGGGTTCCTCGACGATATGCCCGTGGAGCAGGTCCAGCCGTTCGAGCGGCAGTTCCTGGCGTACCTGCGCACGCAGCGCGCCTCCCTTCTCCAGCAGATCCGGGAGAAGAAGGCGCTGGACGACGACCTCGTCCAGCAGTTGAAAGCGGCCATTCAGGAAGTCAAGGCCCGCATGCAGGCCGCCGAGCCACCCAAGGCGGCCGGTTGAACGCGCAAGCGGCCACGAAGTAGCTAGGGCGAGCGAAGATGGCAGGGCAATCGACCAGGGACATCAAGCGGCGCATCCAGAGCGTGCAGAGCACGCAGCAGGTCACCAAGGCCATGGAGATGGTCTCCGCGGCCAAGCTGCGGCGCGCCCAGGGGCAGGTGGTGGCGGCCAGGCCGTTCGCCAACCGCATCGCGGACGTGCTGGCCCGGGTCGTCTCCACCACGCTGGCCGCACGCCCGGAGCTGGCCAGGAATCACCCGCTGCTGCAGCAGAAGGCGGGCGGCCGCACCCTCGTATGCGCGATTGCCGCCGACCGGGGCCTTGCCGGCGGGTACAACGCCAACCTCGGCCGAGCCCTCGACGCCGTGCTCCGGCTCGAGGAGCAGCAGGGAGGGCACGTGGAGGTCGTCGCGGTCGGGCGCAAGGTGCGAGACTGGTTGCGGCGGGCGGGAAGGCCGGCCTTTCGGGAGTTCTTGTACCTCGGCGACGAGGTGAGCTTCACCAAGGCGAGGGAGATAGCCCGCAGCCTGGTGGAGCCGTTCGTGGCCGGGCAGTTCGATAGGGTGGCGCTCCTGTTCAGCCAGTTCGTTTCGAGCGTGGTGCACCGGCCCGTCCTGTACCCGTTGCTGCCCATCCCGCAGGAAGGGCCGAAGCCCATGCGGGTCAACATCCAGGGCGGCGGGGGACCGGTGCTGCTGGCGCTGGATGGCGAGCGCCCCGGCGCCGAGGAGCGGGCGGCCGGGCGAAGCGGCGAGCGGGCCGGGCGGCACCGCCAGGTGGAACGGTGGCAACCGCCTTACATCTACGAGCCCTCGGTGGAGGACGTCATCGGGGTCTTGCTGGAGCGCTACCTGGACGTGGAGGTCTACCGGGCGTTGATCGAGGCCAAGGCGAGCGAGCACGGGGCCCGGATGACGGCGATGCACAACGCCAGCGACAACGCCGAGGAGATGATCGAGTCGCTGACGCTCTCCTTCAACCGGGCCCGCCAGGCAGGCATCACCCGGGAGATCGCCGAGATCGTGGGCGGCGCCGAGGCGCTGGCGGCCCAGATTTGAGAGGCGGCGAGTTTGGAGCACGCCGGAGGGGGCATCGAATCAGACATGGCCCATGGTCGCAAAGAGGGGCAGGTGGCGCAGGTACTGGGTGCCGTCGTCGACGTGGTCTTTCCCGCCGGCGAGTTGCCCGACCTGTACAACGCGATCGAGATCCCGCGCGCCGGCGGCGACGGCCAGGCGCGCGATGGCAGGCCCGAGGTGCTGATCGTCGAGGCGGCCCAGCACCTGGGCAACAACGTGGTGCGGTGCGTGGCCATGGACACCACCGACGGGCTGCGCCGGGGCATGCCCGCCTACGACACGGGCGGCCCCATCACGGTGCCGGTGGGCAAAGCGGTGCTGGGCCGGGTGGTCAACGTGCTCGGCCAGCCGATCGACGGCGCGGGGGAGATCCAGACCCATTTGCGCCTGCCGATCATCCGCCCGGCTCCAAAGGTCGACGAGGTCGAGCCGGCCCGGCAGATCCTCGAGACCGGCCTCAAGGTCGTCGACCTGCTGGCCCCTTATCCGCGAGGCGGCAAGGTGGGGCTGTTCGGCGGCGCCGGCGTGGGCAAGACGGTCATCATCATGGAGATGATCCGCAACATCGCCTACGAGCACGGCGGCTTCTCGGTCTTCGCCGGCGTCGGCGAGCGTACCCGCGAGGGCAACCAGCTCTACTATGAGATGAAAGAAGCCGGGGTCCTCGACAAGACGGCCATGGTCTTCGGCCAGATGAACGAGCCTCCGGGCAACCGCATGCGGGCGGGCCTGGCCGGCCTGACCATCGCCGAGTACTTCCGGGACGTCGAGGGCCAGGACGTTCTCTTGTTCATCGACAACATCTTCCGCTTCGTGCAGGCCGGTTCCGAGGTGTCGGCCCTGCTGGGGCGCATCCCGTCGGCGGTGGGCTACCAGCCGACCCTCGCGACGGAGATGGGGCAGCTCCAGGAGCGGATCGTCACCACGAAGAAGGGGTCGATCACCTCCATCCAGGCCATCTACGTCCCGGCGGACGACTACACCGACCCGGCGCCGGCTACCACCTTCGCCCACCTCGACGCGACCACCAACCTGGAGCGCCGCATCGCCGAGCGGGGCATCTACCCGGCCGTGGACCCGCTGGCTTCGACGTCCCGCCTGCTCGCCCCCGAGATCGTCGGGGAGGAGCACTACCGGGTGGCCAGGGGCGTGCAGCAGGTGCTGCAGCGCTACAAGGAGCTGCAGGACATCATCGCCATCCTGGGCATGGAGGAGCTCTCCGACGAGGACAAGGTGATCGTGGCCCGAGCCCGCAAGATCGAGCGCTTCCTGTCGCAGCCGATGTTCGTGGCGGAGGCGTTCACGGGGCGGCCGGGCGTGTACGTGCCCCTCAAGGAGACCATCCGGGGCTTCCGCGAGATCCTGGAGGGCAAGCACGACGATCTCCCCGAGCCGGCCTTCTACATGGTCGGCACCATCGACGAAGCCGTCGAGAAGGCCCGCGAGATGGAGAGGGAGAACGGTTGAGCCGGCCATGGCCGAACTCATGCAGCTGGAGGTCGTGACGCCGCAGCGGGTCGTGCTGCGCGAGCGGGTGGAGGCCGTGGTCGCCCCCACCGACCGTGGGTACCTCGGGGTGCTCGCCAACCATGCCCCTATGGTCGCGGCGCTGTCCCTGGGCATCGTGCAGTTTGGCCGCTACCACGGCCCGAAGCGCAAGATGGCCGTGAGCGGCGGCTTCATGGAGGTTTCGGGCAACCGGGTGACCATCCTGGCCGACACGGCCGAACTCGCGGAGGAGATCGACGTGTTGCGGGCCAAAGCGGCCCGGGATCGGGCGCTCGAGCGGCTTCGCAGCCGGGCGGCCCACATCGACCAAACCCGGGCGGAGAGGGCGCTGGCCAGGGCGCTCAACCGCCTGCGGGCGGCGGGTGCCGAAGAAGAACGACGATGAGCGTCCCGGAGGGGAGTTTTGAACTCCCCTCCGGCTCTTCTTTGCGGGCGAGCTCCGTTCTCCCCGGGCCGGTTTCAAATGAAGAACCAGTGATGGCCGATCTTCGCGGTGACCGGCCTCGTCCACACCCACGATTCATAGTACGGATCCCGCTGCCGTACCGTCTCGGGATTGAAAAACCCGGTGGCCCCCAGCGAGGGGTCCCGGCCGCTGAGCGCGTCGACGACGGCGGCCCAGGTCTCGCTGTCCGGCCACACCTGCCAGATGTAGCCGTTGTAGACGGGTTCGTACTGGGGGGCCCAGCTGTCGTCGTAGATGACCCCGGCCAGGGTGTCGGGGTAATCGGGGCTTTCCACCCGGTGGAGCACCGTGGCGGCGACCGCGACCTGGCCGTCGTAGGGCTCTCCGCCGGCTTCGGCCACCACCAGGCGAGCCAGCAGTTGCACGTCGCCTGCCGGAAAGATCGGGTCCATGGTGACGGTGCGCTCGTTGGCCCCTGGCGAGAGGCTCACGGTCACCCAGCGCGTCTGGAAATACCGGGAGCGGACTTCAAGCGTCACGCTGCCCACGGGAAGACCGCCGATCCGGAGGCCGCCGGTAGATCCCTGGTACGTCTGCCCGTTGACCTTGACGGTATACCGGCTGAGCGGGATCTGGTAGCCGCTCACCCCGTCCACGACCCGCAGCGACAGGCTCGCAACCGGTTGAGCCGGTGGAGGTTCGGTATCCGGGGGCGGCGGCTGCTGGCCGCCGGGCGGCGGGGCCGGATGGTCATGGGCGGGCGGGCCGAGCGGCTGGAGCTCGATCGTCACGGAAACCCGCGCGCCGGCCCTCGCATCGACTTGTCGCGAGCCGGGCTGGTAACCGGCAGCCTCGGCCTGGACGCGGATGAGCCCTTCCGGCAGCCCTCTCAACGTGAAGCTGCCGTCTTCCGACGTGTACGTTCGCCCTGCGGCCGTCACGATGGCGCCGGGGATGGGAGCTCCCGTCGTGGCGTCTACGACCTGCCCCTCGATGGTCGCCGGCCCGAAGAAACAGCCCGACACCACCACCGACAGGAGCGTAGCCATGGCCCCCAGGCAGAGGCGCCGTCTCGAGGAAGGCGCCATGATCCGGCGCCGGATGCGAGAGACGAAAAGGATGGACAAGGCGGTCCCCCCAACCCTGAATGGAAAGTCGTTCCTGGGAATTGTGCCTAGCTCTGTCAGTTACTTGGGAGTCGCGCCAGCATGTCCTTCTGGAACTTACTGGTGCCAGGACTGAATAAAGCGAGGCATCGAGGGGCATCCTTCCATTCCGGGAGGGGATGTCCATCCATGAATGTGACGTCCAAGTCCAACAACCCGGGAGCGGGCGCGCCGGGCAGTCACGACCGGCACCTGTGGAGCCGGCTCTCTCGGCGAGCTGCCGCCTTCACCGCGGCCTTGCGCCGCCCCGGTGCCACGAGGCGAGCCGCTGCCCTGGGGACGCTGTTCGTCGTGGGGATCGGGATCGGGCTCCTGGTCCGAGGGCCCCTCGCCCCGTCGTTCCAGGGGCCGGCCCGCATGACCGGCACGGAGCAGGCCAGCCTCGGTTCCCTCGAAGCCACCCGCCCGCAGCCTGGCGCGGCCGGGCAGACGGGAAGCGGCGCCCGGCCCCTGGCTCCCTCCTCGCGACCCGCCGGCGCCTCCATGGAAGGAGCGCAGCCCCAGGGCCTGGCCCTGCCGGGCGAACTGGTCTGGCCCGCCGACGGCATGGTCGTAGCGACCGCCGGATGGCGCCGCAACCCCGACCGGGGAGACTGGACCTATCTGCCGGGGATCGAACTGGCGGTGGGCTCCTCCTCGGCGATCCGGGCGGCGGCCGACGGCACGGTGGCGTCGGTGGACGCGGGTTCCGGGGAGTTCAGCGTCTCCATCGACCACGGCCAGGGATGGGTGACCATCTACGGCGGGCTCTCCCGGGTCCGCGTGCAGCCGGGGCAGAGGGTACAACGGGGGGCCGTCATCGGCTACGGGCCGCGGCTGCCCGAGGCAATGCCCGCCCTCGCCGGGGCGTACGGCGTCGGGGGCGCGGCCGGCGCGGAGGAGGCCGGCTCGTCGGTGAGGGCGGTGGTGTCGTTCAGCGTGCGCCACGGGACGGAAAGCGTCAACCCGCTCTCCGTGATGCCGGCGGCGTCTTACCGGGTGGCTCCGGCGGACGAACCGGCCACGGGTGCGCAGCCTACCACGGCGCAGGCGTCGGCATCCTCTGACGGCCTGGACGAAGCTCCTTCGCCCGTGGGCCCGTAAGAAGCGAGACGCGGCGGTCGCCCGGGCGCACTGCCGCCCGGGGCCGCCGCTCCTACGTCCGTCCTGGCGGCCCGCATCGTACAGCTTCGAAACATATCGGCCCTTCTCGGCCCATATGCATTCGGCAAAAAGAGGCCGGAGGGGCGCTGCATGCGGGAGTACATCCGCAAGCGGGTGGTCGACATCAGCCACTACATCATCTCGACGAGGGCGACCGTGCGGCAGGCCGCCACCGTCTTCGGCGTGAGCAAGAGCACGGTCCACAAGGACATGACCGAACGCTTGCCACGGCTCAACAAGGACCTCGCTCGCCAGGTCAAGCGGGTGCTGGATCGGAACAAGGCCGAACGCCACATCCGCGGGGGAGAGGCCACGCGGGCCAAGTACCACAAGGAGCGCAAGGTTTCCTGACGGCACCACGCCGTGTAAGTTCTGAACCTCTCCGCTGCTCGTGCCGATTCTCCCGGTAGGCGGTCTTCAAAGCCAGGGAATCCGTCGACTTCTGTCGAATCAGCGCTTGGATGCCAGGAGATCCAGCAAGTGGGATGCGCGCACCGGAGTCCGGGCCGGAAGCGGCGACGCCCGAAGTAAGAAATGGAGCCTGACCCATGCTGAGCGCCGACGTCGGGATCGACCTGGGTACGGCGAGCGTCATCGTCTACGTTCGGGGCAAGGGCATCGTGTTGCAGGAGCCCTCGGTCGTGGCGCTCGACGAGAGCGAGCAAAGGGTGCTGGCCATCGGGCAGGCAGCCCGGGAGATGCTGGGCCGTACGCCGGGCCACGTCGTGGCGGTACGGCCGCTGCGCAACGGCGTCGTCGCCAACTACCAGGTCACCGAGCTCATGCTCCGCTACTTCCTGCGCAAGGCCGTGGGCCAGCCTACCTGGATCCGCCCGCGAGTGGTCGCCTGCGTGCCTTCGGCCGTGACCGACGTGGAGCGCCGGGCCGTCGTCGACGCCTGCCGCCAGGCGGGTGCCCGGGAGGTCCGCCTCGTCTCCGAGCCGATGGCCGCCGCCATCGGGGCCGGCCTCGAGGTGGAGGAGCCCCGGGGCAACATGGTCGTCGACGTAGGCGGCGGCACCACCGACATCGCCATCATCTCGATGGGCCAGGAGGTGGTGTCCGACTCCGGTGCGGATCGCCGGCGACCACATGGACGAGGCGATCGCCCGCTACCTCAAGCGCCAGCACAACCTCGTGATCGGGGAGCGGTCCTCGGAGGACCTCAAGCTGCAGGCCGGCAGCGTGGCCCCCGAGCTCGACGCTTCCTTGATGCCGACGCCGGTGCGCGGGCAGGACAGCGTCTCCGGCATGCCGCGCACGGTGGTGGTCCAACCGGCCGAGTTGCGCACCGCCTTGCTCGAGCCGGTAGAGGCGATCATGGAGGCCGTGCGGGGCGTGCTCGAGCAGTGCCCGCCCGAGCTGGCCGCCGACATCTACGAACGAGGCCTCGTCCTGACCGGCGGAGGTTCGTTGTTGCGCGGCTTCGACAAGGCGATGGCCCGCGCCTTCGGCATCCCGGTCCACGTGGCCGACGACCCCATCACGTGCGTGGCCCGCGGCACGGGCCGCATCCTGGACGTCATGCACCAGGTGCGGGGAAGGGTGCCCGTCGCCGTTGCCCGCTTCGTGTAACGGCCATCGTCGCCTGCCCCCTGACGCTGGCTTCCCTCTTTTCCCGCGGTCTCAAGGGGTCCCGGACCCAGGCCGACCCTATTAGTGCGACCGCGCGGGAAGGAGGTGGAGAGGCGCCCGTGATCCGAGGGCTCTACACCGGAGCGTCCGCCATGCTGGTCTACGCCCGGCGCCAGGACCTGCTCGCCAACGACCTGGCCAACGCCCAGACGCCCGGATACCGCACCGAGGACGCGCCGATCCGCGCGTTTCCCGAGCTGTTCATCCACGAGGAGCTGGCCGCGACGCGCTCGCCGAGAGGGATGGCCGGCACCGGGGCGTACCTCGACCGGTCGTACCTGCGCTGGGAACCGGCACCGATCCGCTACACGGGCCGGGAGCTCGACCTGGCGATCGAGGGCGACGGCTTTTTCGCGGTCCAGACCCCGGCGGGAGTGCGGCTCACCCGGGCCGGCAACTTCGTGGTCGACGCCCAGGGCCGGCTGGCGACCCCCGATGGGTACGTCGTGCTGGGCCCTGAGGGGCCCGTGCAGGCAGGCACGGCCCAGGGAGCGGCGCTGGCCGTCACCGAGCAGGGTGAGGTGCTCGACGCCACCACCGGAGCCTTGCTGGGGAGGATCGGGCTGGTCGACGTGCCCGACCGCCAGGGGCTGGTGCGGGAAGGGAGCAACCTCTTCCGTCCCACCGCCGAGTCCGGACCGGTGGCAGCTGCGGCAGGCACGATCCGGCAGGGCATGCTCGAGGGCTCTGCGACGTCGGTGGTCGAGACCATGGTTCAGATGATCGCGGGCCTGCGGGCTTATCAGGCGGCCCAGCAAGCCGTCCGCGCCGAGGACGAGATGACGGGGTCGCTGATCGCGCAGGTCGGGCGCGTCTCGTAGCGCGCCGGGCAGCACGAGCGTCAGGGACGGGAAAGCCGAGACGCCGGGCCGGACTCGCCGAGAGGGGCAGTGCCAGCCCCTCCCCCCGAGAAGCCCTGCGCCGCCGAACGACGGAAGCGGCGCCCACGTATCGCACCGGCTCCCCGCCTCCTGTACGCCGGCACGTCGGAGAAGGGTGGCAGGACGAAGGGCCATGATGCGTTCGTTGTGGACGGCGGCTTCGGGGATGGTGGGGCAGCAGTTCACCATCGACACCATCGCCAACAACCTGGCCAACGTCAATACCGGGGGCTTCAAGAAATCCCGGGTGGACTTCCAGGACCTCCTCTACCAGACCCTGCGCTTCGCCGGGACGCCCGTGACGGCCGGAGCGGAGATCCCCACGGGCCTCCAGGTTGGCCACGGGGTGCGGCCCGTGGCGACGGTGAAGATCTTCACGCAGGGCACGTTCCGCGAGACGGACAACCCTCTCGACCTGGTGATCGAAGGGGACGGCTTCTTCCAGATCCTCATGCCGGACGGTACCGTTGCCTACACCCGCGATGGCGCCTTCAAGAAGGATAGCGAGGGGCGCCTGGTCACCTCCGACGGCTTCGCGCTGGAACCCGAGATCGTCATCCCGCCGGAGGCCATGGAAGTTTCGGTGGCCAGCGACGGCACCGTCTCCGTGATCAACCCGGGCAGCAACGAGCCGCAAACCGTCGGCCAGCTGGAGCTCGCCCGGTTCGTCAACCCGGCAGGGCTCCGCAATTACGGGCGCAACCTCTTCCTCGCCACGGCCGCCTCCGGCCAGCCCATCGTGGGGCAGCCGGGGCTCGACGGGTTCGGGTCGCTGGCCCAGGGCTTCCTGGAGATCTCCAACGTGCAGGTGGTCGAGGAGATGGTCAACCTCATCCTGGCCCAACGGGCGTACGACGCCAACTCCAAGGCGATCCAGGCGTCGGACGACATGCTCAACACCGCCAACAACCTGCGGCGCTGAGGCTGAGCGGGGCGAGGGATGATGGGCGGAGCGCTCGGGCGGTGGACGGCGGCGCTTTGCGTGGCAGGCATCCTGGCGGCCGGCGCGGCGCAGCCGGCCTGGGCCACGCCGGCGCCCGGCGGGGGCGTGCAGCTGGCCTTGCGGGCGCAGGCCCGGGTGGAGGCGCCCGAGGTGCGGCTGGCCGACGTCGCCGAGCTGCAGGGCGGCGACCCGGAGGCGTGGCAGCAGATCGCCGGCATCTTCATCGGCCCGGCTCCGCTGCCCGGGCTTTCGCGGTCCATCAGCCGGGAGTTCGTGGTGCTCCGGTTGCGCCAGGCCCGCATCATCGACCCGGCGGCGGTGACGTGGGTCCCCGGCCCGGCGGAAGTGCTCGTCGAGCGCGCCGGTTTACCCGTCGACAGGGAGCGGGTGGTGCAGGCCATCGAGGCGTACCTCTCCTCCCGGCAGGGAGCCGAGCAGCGGGGACCTGCCCTGCGGGTGGCCGATGTCGCGATGGCGGCCGACATGGTGTCCGACTCGGCCGAGCCCTCGGTGCGGGTGGTGGACGGCCCGCCGTTCTTGCGGGCCGGCACGGCCGTCTTCGTGCTGGAGATCTCGGGAGCGTCGTCGAGCCGGCGGTACTGGATCCGCACGACCCTCGCAGAAGCGGGTGCCCCGGCGGCCGGCGCCTTCCCCCAGGTGGCAGACCCGCTGCCCGAGGCCGGCCCGGTCGCGGAGGGCGGCCCTGCCGTCGCAGCCGGGACCCCGGTGACCCTGATCGTCCGGCGAGGCCCCATCACGGTGCAGGTGCGGGCCGTGACCCAAAGAGCCGCCCGGGTCGGAGAGTACGTGCCGGTCAAGAGCGCCAGCTCCGAAGCGGTCGTGCAGGCGCTGCTGGTGAGCACGGAGCAGGCCGTCATCGGCCAGGGGCCGTAGCAGGGAGTGAGACTGCCGATGCAGTGCAGGGCGAAGCGGTTGGGTAGGGTGGCGGCTGCTTGCGGCCTGGCCTTCGCCGTGGCCGCGGCAGCCGCGCTGGCAGGCTCGTCCGGGGCGCAGGCGGAGTCGCTGTGGGCCCGCGCCGAGAAGAAGGGCGGCGCCATCGGCCTGTTCGCCGACGCCCGTGCCCGGGGCGTGGGGGATCTGCTCACCATCATCATCGTGGAACGGGCCGAAGCCGCCGCGTCGGCTTCGACCGGTTCCACGCGGGACGGCCAGCTCCAGGTGGGCCCCGGGCAGGGGCTGCTGCAGGCGCTGCCCCTCATCGGGGGTTCCGGCTCCACGGAGTTCAAGGGCGACGGCCGCTCGGCCCGGACGGGCAGCGTGAAGGCGCAGATGACGGCCAGGGTGACCGAGGTCCTGCCCAACGGTGCGCTGGCCATTGAGGGACGCCAGACGATCGTCATCAACGAGGAGAAGCAGGAGATCGTGTTGACCGGGGTGGTCCGCCCCGAGGACATCTCGAGCGACAACACGGTCCTTTCCACCTACGTGGCGGATGCCCGCATCTCCGTCCAGGGAGATGGGGCGCTGGGAGCTCCGCAAAAGCCCGGCATCCTCACCCGGATGTTCGGATGGCTGTTTTGAGGGTGAGACGCGGGCGGCGCAGGCGAGGGGACGAGCATGGGAGGGCCGGCCATGAGGCTCGCAGGTAGGGAGAAGGGATGCGGCCTGCTGTGGGGGGCGGCGCTCGGGATGCTATTGGCCGGCGCTGCCTTCGCGCCGGTCGAGGCGCAGGAAGCGGGTGCCCCGGTGCCGGAAGGGACCCCGGCGGTGCAGGCCCAGGCGGTGCAGGCCCCCATGGTACGGGTGGGGGACCTCGTGCGGGTGGAGGGCCTGAGGCCCAACCAGCTGGTCGGCATGGGGCTGGTCGTAGGGCTCGACGGGACCGGCGACGGCCGGACGTCGGCGGTGCACGTGCAGATGTTCGCCAACATGCTGCGCAACTTCGGCCTCAACATCGACCCCGCCCTGCTGCGCCCCCGCAACGTCGCCGCAGTGATGGTGACGGCCCTGCTCCCGCCCCTGGCCCGGCCGGGGGACCGGCTCGACGTGACGGTCTCCTCGATGGGCGACGCCCGCAGCCTGGCGGGTGGCGTATTGTTGCAGACGCCGCTCACCGGCGCCGACGGCGAGGTCTACGCGGTGGCCCAGGGGAACCTGATCCTCGGCGGGTCGACCGCCCGCTCGCTGACCCGGGAACGGGTGCACCCCACGGTGGGCAGCATCCCGTCGGGCGCCATCGTCGAGCGCGCCGTGGACGCGACGGTCGCGCAGGAAGGCGCGATCCGGCTGGTCCTCTACGACCCCGATTTCGTCACGGCAGCCCGGGTGGTCCAGGCCATCAACCAGGCCCTGGGATCGCCCTCCGCCTTCACCTCGGACGGCGCCGTGGTCACGGTGAGATTGCCGCGGGCTTATCAAAACGACCCGGCGGCACTCCTGGCCAGGATCGAGGAGCTGACCATCACCCCTGCCATCCCGGCGCGGGTCGTGATCAACGAGCGGACGGGTACCGTGGTGTTGGGCCACCAGGTACGCATCGCACCGGTGGCGGTGGCCCACGGCGCCGTACGGGTGCAGGTCGGCGCGCAGCCGACACCCGCGGCATGGCCGGGGGACCTGCAGCAGCCGGAGAGCCACGTGGCGCTTCTCTCGGGAGCCACCATCGGAGAGCTGGTCGACGCGCTCAACGCGGCGGCGGTGGCGCCGAAGGATCTCATTGCCATCCTCGAGGCGATGCAGGCCGCCGGGGCGCTTTACGCCCGCCTGGAGGTGCAGTGACGTGCAGGCCGCCTCTGCAGTGGGCTCATGGAGCAGGCCGATCGCGGGGCACATTGCGCGAAGGCCGAGCAGCGGGGCCGCGGTGGCGCGGCCGTCTGGTCCGGGGGCGGAGGGAGGGCGCTTCGCGGACGTCCTGGCGCAGGAGCTGCTCGACGTCGAGCCCCCTGGCGGCATGCGGCCGGATCAAATCCCCATGGATCGGCAGGGGCTGGTCTGGGCCGCCCGGCAGCTGGAGGCCCGGTTGTGGGCGACCTTGATCGACGAGGCGCTGAAGCCGGGGAGTGGTTCGGGCCTCTTCGGTGAGGGATTCGCTTCCGGCGTGTACGGCGGGTGGTTCACCGACATGCTGGCGGGCATGCTGGTCGGGCATGGAGCGGGACAGCTGGCGGACCTTCTCCTCGAACAGTTTTCCCGTGACGCGTCAGAGGGGGCGGCGCCTTCCGGGGAGAATGCTCGCTCCACGCAGGGGGTGACCTCGGGCAGAGGCTCCCTCGTCTGAAAGGACGGCAGCCTGTGCGGCACAGGGGCGGGTCCCCCGCGGCGGGAGAGCTGCGAAGCGGCATCCGCCGCGGCGGGACCGTGGTGTGGTGGGCGATCCTCGCGGCGCTGGTGGGCGTCGCCGTGGCAGCCGGCCCGGCCTTCGGGGCAGCGGCTGCCACCTACCCGCTGGACGAGGTCAAGCCCGGGCTCAAGGGATACGGCCTGACGGTGGTGGAGGGCACCCGCATCGAGCGCTTCGATGTGGACGTCCTCGGAGTGGTACGGCGGGCAGGGCCGGCGGGCGACCTGATCCTGGTCAAGGTGAGCGGGGCCCCGATCGAGCGCAGCGGGGGGATCGCGGCCGGCATGAGCGGCAGCCCGGTTTACGTCAACGGGCGGCTCTTGGGGGCCATCGGCTTCGGGTTCGAGTTCACCGACCACACCGTCGGCTTCGTGACCCCCATCGGCGACATGCTCCAGGTGCTCGACCGGCTGTCGACGGAGCTTCCAGTGCGCTCGGAGGGTGCGGCGGGAGCGGCGACGTCCGGGCTGCCCGCCTACCGCCGGGTCGCCTTCGCCCGGGACGCCTCGGATGCCCACCGGATCAAGCTCGGCGCAGGCCACGACACGGCCGTGATGGTGCCCGTCTCCACCCCTCTCATGCTGTCCGGATTCGGCCCTCGCGCCACGGCCGCGATCGAGCGGCTGTTCGCTCCGTACCGGCTGCTGATGGTGCCGGGCGGGGCCGGCGCCGCTGCAGGGACGGGCCTGGCGGCACCCACGGGCGCCGCCTCTTCCGACCTCGGGCCGGCTCCTCCCCTGCAACCCGGCAGCGCGTTCGGCGTGAGCCTCGTGCAGGGCGACGTGGAGCTGACGGCCATCGGTACGGTCACCTACGTCGACGGCGACCGGTTCGTGGGATTCGGGCACCCCTTCCTGCAGGCCGGAGCGGTCGACTTCTTCGCCGGCCCGGCGTACATCTTCCGGACCGTCAAGGCGGTCAACGTGCCCTTCAAGCTGGGGAGCCTCATGACGACCACGGGCGTCTTGCGGGAGGACCGCCGGGCGGCGGTGGCCGGGCGGACCGGGGTCATGCCCGACGCCGTCCAGCTCGCCGTGACGCTCACCGATCGCGCGTCCAACCGCTCGCGGACGTTGAAGGCGAGCGTGGTGCGCGACGAACTCCTGACCATCCCCCTGGTGGCCATCACGTCGCTGGAGGCGCTCGACCGGGGGCTCGACCGCATCGGCCCTGGCACGGCACGGGTCATCTTCCGCATCACCGGCAAGGAGCTCCCGGACGGCGGCACCTACAGCCGCGACAACATGTACTACAGCCGGTTCGACGTGTCGGCCCGGCTGCTGGGAGACTTCCTCGACACCTTGCAGGCGCTGATGTTCAACAGGTTCCAGGATATCGGGGTGCGCTCGGTCGAGCTCGAGGTAGAGGTCGACCCCGGACGCCAGACGGCTGCCATCGTCAAGGCACAGCCGCTGGCCAAGACGGCACGGCCCGGGGACCGGGTGGGGGTAGAGGTCGAGCTCCTGCCGTATCGTGGCCAGCGCCAGACCCGCATCCTCACGCTGCAGATCCCCAAGGACGCCTTGCCCGGTACGGTGACGGTCACCGTGCGGGGAGGGTCGGCGGCGGCGTTCACGTTGCCGCCGGAGGTGGCGAGCCTGATCACGGGCGAGGCGCCTCCGGCGGGCACCCAGGACGAGGGCGCCCAGGGCGACCAGGAGCAGCAACAGGTGCCGAGCAGCCTCGACAAGCTCATCGAGGCGCTCAGCGAGCGGGAGAAAAACAACCAGGTCGTGGCCGAGTTTTACCCGGGCTTCGACGTGCAGGGTACACCCGACGGGCATCCGACCGGGGCGCAGGATCCACCGGCGGCTTCGACCGGCCGGATGCCGTCGGAGAGCCAGGGCGCCAAGGGTAAGCAAGAGAAGGCGGCCCCACGCGAGCCGGGGGAGCCGGTCAAGGCCACGTTGCTCACCCCGTGGGTCGTCGAGGGCAGCGCCGACTTCGACCTCGAGATCGTGGAGGCCCCGGCCCCCTCCGAGCCCAACGGCGGCGACGGCGCTGCGCCGTCCCAAAAGCCGCCGGCCGGGCCCACCGGGTCGTCCGGGACGTGAGTCCCGATCGGCCGCGCACCCCTGGCATCTGACCACGCGTTGGCGTATGCTGGCACTTAGCGCCAACCATTGGAAGCTTTTCTAGGCGGGAAGAGCAGAAGATCCGAAGAATCCCCTTGACGGTCATCGCTATGCAGAGGGCTCACGTTTCATCCGGGACCCGGCGCACCCGCGGCTGGTGGCTATTGGTAGCCCTGGCGGCCTTCGTCGCGTCATCGCTGGCTGCAGGGGCATGGGCGCTTCCCGCCATCAACCGGCGCCTGAGCATGGCCGTGGCGAGAGCGATCGAGGCCTCTGCCGGCGGAAACGACCAGACGGTGCGGGTCGGGAGCGTTTCGCTCACGTTTCCGCCGGGCGTGCGGGTGGCTCCGGTACAGATCGTGATGGACGAGCAGGCACGCCTGTTCGCTCCGGGCATCAAGGTGGGCGTCGACCTTCCCGCGATCGTCGCCCATTACGCCCATCCGGAGCGGGCCATCCGGCGTCTCGAGGCCAGCCAGGTGCTGGTGCGGACCTCGGCCAGGGCGCCGGATCCGCCCGCGGCTGCCCAGGAGGCCGGCAAGGAGCCCGACAAGAAGGCGGCTCCCCCGTCCGTCTCGGAGATGGTCAAGAGTGCCAGGGATGCCGTCCTGCAGGCGATGCAATGGGTGCAGGCCAACCGCTCCCAGCTGGAGTGGATGAAGCCGGGCGACGCGCTTTCGTGGAGCCTGGAGGGGACCTGGGAAGAGCTGGGCGTCCCGGGGACCGGCGCGACTTCCCGGACCCGGTGGCAGACGCGCGGACAGCTCCGGCGCGCGGCCGACGGCGCGCTCAGCGCCGAGGGCACCGTTACCCTCGGGGACGTCGAGGCGATCTTTTCGGCCTCGGTGAGCGACGATCGAGTGGACGTGCAGCGGCTGGCGGCGCGATCGAAGGGGCTGCGCCTTTCGGCGCAGGCAGCGGTGGCCCTGGCTCGCGACGGTACGCTCAACCTGGCTTTGGACGGCGCCGTGGAGACGGATGCGTCGGCCGAGCTGCCGGCTTTGCGAGGGAGCTTCACGGCCAAGGGCCCGTGGCTCGCTCAGGGGCTGCCTCCCGTGGCGGTCCGGCTGGAGGCGACCGGGAAGGCTCCGGCAGCGGCCGAACGGGTGTGGCCTCAGCACCTGATCGGCGCCGTAGCGAGCTTCACCGTGGTGCAGCAGCCCCGTGCGGTGCAGATCGCCGACGGACGCCTGTCCAAGGGCAACGTGCAGGGGCGCTTCTCGGGGCAGGTCAGCGGGGCGTGGCCGTTCACGACGGTGATTCCCTTCGAGCTCACGGGGCTCACTCCCATGGATGACGTGCCCTGGTGGCCCGCCTACCGCGTCAGCAGCGTGGACGCTCGAGGCGAGGTGACCGGGTCGGCCTCGGGGCCGTGGCGGGTCTCGGGCGAGGTCCACACGCCCTCGGGGCGGCTGCTCGACGTGGCCGCCGGTAGCGCCGCGCTCTCGGTGGAGGCCAACATGAGCGAGGGGCGCTTGAGCGTCGAGCCGGCTACGGTCGAGATGGGCAGCGGTCTTCTGACCATCTCCTCGAAGGTATGGTGGGGGCCGTCCGCTCCGGCGGCCGCGGGCGCGGCGTTCCAGGACGCGCAGGTCGTGCTGGACCTGTCGGGGACGCTCGAAGGGGTAGCCTCGACCGAGGCGGTGACCGCGGTCTCCGCCATGCTGCGCCCATCGGGAGCGCCCGAGGGCGAGCCCGCGGGAGGCTCCCGTCCCCCTGCTCCCCGCGGGCAGCTGACCGGCAGCTTCGAGACGCGCCTCGTCTGGACGCTCTCGGGCGCGCAGCCCCAGCCGATCGTCGCGCTGGCCCGCTTCGACGGCCCGGACGGGACGGTGGAGATGGCCCGCACCGGTCCCGACGCCTACGCCGTGACCGGCGACCTCATCGACCTGGGCGGGGTCGCCCTGCGCCCGTGGCTGCGCGGCGTGCGGGGCCAGGCGGCTTTCTCCGGCCGGCTCCAGGGCGGCGTGCTGACCGGGCAGTTGAGCGCCCGCCACCTGGCGGCTTTCGACCGGCAGCTCGGCGACGTGGCGGTGCCGCTGCGGGCGGATCTGGGGGCGAGCCGGTGGGTGGTCACCGGAGCGCGGATCAAGGGCGGCGAGCTGGAGGGCTCGCTGAGCGCCGACGTGGACATGCAGAAGTGGTCCGGGCAGGTCCAGCTGCGCCTTGCCCAGGCGGCCGGGGTGCCACCTGGCGCCTCCGCCGCCGGCCGGCTGGTCATGCTCCCCGAAGGGTTGCGGCTGCAGGATCTTCGTATCGACGTCCAGGGCCAGGAGGTGGCCAGGGCGGCGGGCCTCGTCCCCGTACCGTGGCCGGGGGTCGCCTCCCGCCCCACCAACCTGGACGTCCAGGTCACCATGCAGCGTTTTCCCCTGGAGCTCGTGCGGGAGTGGATGCCGCAGTGGGAGATCCAGGGAGGCGGGCTGACCGGGCAGCTGGCCATCACGGGGCGCCTGGATGCGCCCGATGCCAGGGGCGGGCTGCGCTTCCAGGCGCAGCGGGTCGCTTCCTCCGACGGGCGGTTGACGGCACTCGAAGACGTGGCGGTGGCCCTGGGTATCCAGGGGCGCAGCATCCGGGTGGAGACGGGCCAGGCCCGGCTGGCGACGGGTGGCAGCTTGACCCTCTCGGGCAGTGCCGGCCTCGCGTCGATCTGGCCGGTCGCGCTCGACCCGGTCGATTTGCGCCTGCTGGTACGGCAGGCATCGATCGGAGGACGGCCGGTGGAGAGCCTGGAGCTTTCCGGGCTGTTCGACGGGGAGCTCCGCTGGTCCGGCGTCCTCTCGCCGGAGCGCTGGCCCACCCTTTCCGGGAAGCTCGCCGTGCGCCGGGGGCGCTTCCTGGTCTGGGCCGGCGGCAGCCCGTTCGCCGGGGCC
The DNA here is from genome assembly GCA_014896295.1 of Limnochordaceae bacterium. Taxonomy (GTDB): domain Bacteria; phylum Bacillota; class Limnochordia; order Limnochordales; family Geochordaceae; genus Carboxydichorda; species Carboxydichorda subterranea. The sequence continues at coordinate 372,040 of JADBKR010000008.1, read as the reverse complement.
CCGGGCCAGCCTTCGCCGGCAGGCCCCGCCCCCAAGGTCGGTCCCGTGCCGTCGCGCCAGCCCCCGGAGGCGCCCGCGGCCACGGAAGGCAGGCCGTCCTTCTCGGCGGGCATCCCCCTGGATGTCACCCTCGAGGCCGTCGAGCCGGTGCGCCTCGACGTGCCGGCGCTCGGTGGGTCCGGGCTGGCGCAAGGCACGTTGCTCTTGACCGGTACCACGGCCGCGCCGGCGCTGGAGGGGACGGTGCAGCTCTCCCAGGCGAGGCTGCGCTACTTCGGGCGGGAGTTCCGCATCACGAGCGGCACCCTCAACTTCAGCAAGAGCCGCGGCATGGTGCCCGAGCTCAACCTCGAGGCGTCGACCACCGGGCAGGATGGCGGTCCCGTCCAGATCGACGTCCAGGGCGAGGCCTCCGACGTCTCGAAGCTCAAGCTCAGCTCCCGCCCCGAGATGACCCGGGAGCAGCTGATCGCGCTGCTCCTGCCCCCGCCTAGCGACGGGCCGGGCGAGCAGTGGGTCAACCGGGTCAACGAGCAGCTCGCCGTCTGGGCCATGAATCCCCTGGAGCGGGCGGTGCGGGAGAGCCTCGGGCTCGACGAACTCTGGATCATTCCCGCCGGCGGCGACAGGGGCCTGTGGCTCTCCCTCGGAAAGTACCTCGCCCCTTCGAGGGTCTATGTCAGGTACGGGCGTGCGCTGTTGGGGAGCGGTTCGGATCAGGAGGTGGACCTCTCCTTCCAGTTGAGCCCTAACCTGACATGGAGGGCCGCCTGGGCCGAGAGCGGTGGCTTGCGGCTGGGGCTACACTGGCAGCTGAGCTTTTAAGTGACAAGAGGAGGCACGGCCCGGTGCACGAAGTAGGGTGAGCCGGTGACGGCACCGATCGTACCTCCCTCCAGCGCAGCGGAAGGTGGCGGATCCTCGTTGACGGCACGTATCCGGCGGACCAGGGCCCCCGTGCTCCGGATAGCGGTCGCCATCCTGGCGGTGACCACGGTGGCAGCGCTGGCAGCAGTGGCAAGTGCCCAGGCGCCGCCGGCCCAGGGGGCACCGCCCGGGCAGTCCCCCGCGCAGCAACAGGCCCTTCCCCCGGCCGTCGTGCGGGCCGTCGTGGTCAGCGGCAACAACGAGGTGCCGGCGTCGCAGATCCTCGACGCCATCACCCATACCCAGCCGGGCAAGAGCCTTTCTCGAGAAGACATCCAGGCCGATCAGCGGGCCATCCTGGCGATGGGCTACTTCCGCAGCGTCTCCGTGGACGTCCAGAGCATCACGCTCTCCTCGGGCACGGGCCCGGGGGAGCCGGTGCCGGTGCGGGTGATCTTCACCGTCACCGAAAACCCCGTGCTGCGCAAGGTCATCGTCAACGCTCAGCCGGAGGTCGCTCCGCTCCTGGCGAAGGCGGGGGCCACGCCGGCAAGCCTGGGGGCTTTGCTGGAGCTGCCCACCGGCAAGGTGGCGCATGGGCCCACCATCACGCGCCAGCTCCAGGACCTGCCTGGGAAGATATGGCAACGCTACGGCGTCCTCACGTCCCCGGGGAGCGTCGACCTGGACGACGAGGGGACCCTGACGGTGGAGGTGCTGCCGGTTCGCGTCGGCCGCATCGACGTCACGGGCAACAACAAGACCAAGCCGTACGTCATCTCCCGGGAGCTCTCCATCAAGCCGGGCGAGGTGCTGCAGCGCGCGGACCTGGAGAAGAGCCTGCGGCGGGTCTTGATGCTCCAGCTCTTCGAGGAGGTCAACGCCGATCTCAAGGGCATCCCCGACAAGCCCGACGAGGTGGCCGTCCAGGTCAACGTCAAGGAGCGGCGGACCGGCAACATCCAGATGGGGATCACCTGGTCGCAGCACGAGGGCCCGGCCGGCCTGCTCGACGTCTCGGACGCCAACTTCCTGGGCAGGGCCCAGCAGGTCGGGCTCGCCATCAACTACGGCGCCAACGCGCAGCGCTACCAGGTGAGTTTCACCGAGCCGTACGTTGACCGCAGCGGCACGTCGCTCGGCTTCAAGCTCAGCTGGGAGCAGGCGAAGAAGCCCCTGGACAGTAACAATCCCGGTGGGCCTCAGTACTGGGACCGCCGCTACGGCGGCGAGGTGACGCTGGGGCGGCCGCTCTCCGAGTTCACCCGGGGGTACCTCACCTTCACCCAGAACAAGTGGGAGGCGCCCCTGGTGGAAGGGTCGGGGCCGTCCGGCATCGAGGAGGGCACCCTGCGCAGCGTGCGCCTGAGCACGATGACCGACACCAGCAATCACCCGTTCAACCCCTCGACGGGGCAGCGGCTGCGGCTGTCGGCCGAGGTGGCCGGGCTCGGCGGCGACTTCCACTTCAACAAGTTCGAGGGCTCGTACAGCCAGTACGTGCCGGTGCAGCTGTTCGGCAAGTGGCAGCACGTGATCGCCGGCCGCATCAGCCTGGGCGACCTGATCTCGTTCGACCCCCAGCCGCCCGACCAGGAGCTTTTCCGCCTCGGCGGCGCCGAGTCCCTGAGGGGGTACGGCTACGGTACCTTCTCGGGTACCCGGATGGCGATGGGCAACCTCGAGTACCGGTTCCCCATCTACGAGATGCTCTCCGGCGTCCTGTTCTTCGACAGCGGGATGGCGTGGAAAGACGGCGAGCAGGTCGACCTGCGCGATCTGAAGTGGGATGCGGGCCTGGGGCTACGGATCGACATCGGCGCTCTCGGGATGATCCGCCTCGACTACGGCATGACCCGGGAGAGCTCGGGGCAGTTCCACTTCAGCATCGGCCAGCAGTTTTGAACGATCCACGGAAGGCTGGGACCGGGGCATGCAGCGTGTCCGAGTTTGGTTGAACCGAAGGCCCCCGTGGGCGCTGTGGGCGGCGGCAGCCGTCGCCGTGGCCCTGGGGTTCGGGAGCGTCGCCTGGTCGGCGGCCCGGGCCGCCAACAACCCGCCGGCGACGCATCGGTGCCGTGGACCTCGACCGGGTGGCGACCGAGTACCTGCAGCCTGCCCTCGGCGAACCCCTTCGCCAGGAGACCGCCCGGCTGCAGGCGCAGTTCGACAAGGAGGCGGCCGCGCTCGACGCCGAACTCAACGAGAAGGTGAAGGGTGCGAGCGACGCCGAGAAGCAAAACCTCCGTAACCAGTACCAGCAGCAGAAGCAGGCCCTTTTCGCTCGCTACCAGCAGCAGCTCGATCAGCGCAAGCAGGAGATGATCAACCAGCGGCTCCCCAAGGTGAAGGATGCCATCGGCCGGGTGGCGGCTCGCCTGGGGCTCGAGGCGGTGCTCGACAAGAACCTGGTCATCTGGGGAGGCCGGGACATCACCGATCAGGTGCTCCTGGAGCTCGGCATCAAGACGTCTGGTAGCACCGAAAAGCCGTCTTCGTCGTCCCGCTGAAGGAGGGCGCTGCATGATGCCCGGCGAGCGCCTCGCCCTCACGGTCGAGGAGGTGGCGCGCCGCGTCGGGGGGCGGGTAGCAAGCGGAGACCCCCGGGGTTGGATCCGGGGGGTGGCTCCCGTCGAGGAGGCAGGGCCCCACGACCTCACGATGGCGGTGGGCGCCCGGTACGCCCGGGCGCTGGCCGGCCGGGAGGTGGGCGCCGTATTGGTGCCGCCCGGCAAGCTGGTGGCCGGGCAGACCTGTATCGAGGTGGACGAGCCCCGGGAGGCGTGGGACCAGATCCTCGAGCTCTTCGCCCCGCAGCCGTGGCTTCCCGAGCCCGGCATCGACCCCCGGGCGACGATCGCCCCCGACGCCGCACTGGGGGAAGGGGTCCGCATCGGCGCTTTTGCGGTGGTCGGTCACAGGGCGCGCCTGGGGCGCGGCGTGGTGCTCTTTCCCGGAGCCATCGTGGGCGACGACGCGACCGTCGGCGACGAGAGCATCATCCACGCCCGGGCCGTCGTGCGGGAGCGGGTGCAGATAGGCCGGCGCGTGCGCGTCGGCGCGGGGGCGGTCATCGGCTCCGAGGGATTCGGCTTCACGACCCGGGAGGGGCGCCACCGGCGCAGGCCCCAGGCCGGCACGGTCATCATCGAGGACGACGTGGAGATCGGCGCCAACGCCTGTATCGATCGGGCGAGCGCCGGCGCCACCGTCATCGGCGAGGGCACCAAGATCGACAACCTCGTGCAGGTGGCGCACAACGTCCGGATCGGGCCTCACTGCCTGGTGGTGGGCCAGGTCGGGATCGCCGGCTCCGTGCGCCTGGGGGCGCGGGTCGTCCTGGGCGGGCAGGTCGGGGTGGCCGACCACGTGACCATCGGCGCCGGCGCGGTGATCGCCGGGCGCAGCGTCGTCATCGGAGACGTGGAGGCAGGGGCGCGCCTGGCCGGCATGCCGGCCATCCCCCACGGCGAGGCGATACGGGTGTGGGCCCTGAGCCGCAAGCTCCCGGAGCTGCTGCGGCGCCTGGAGCAGCTGGAGCGGCGCCTGGGCGTGGCGGGCGAGGGGGATGGCCCGGAGTCACGAGGGGGAGGGCAATGAGCGGGCGAGCAGGGAGGGGCGTCGCGCTGGCGCTGGCCGTGGCGGTGGCGTGGTTGCCGGCCGCGGCGCAAGGCGTGCGGGCGACGAGCCTGCGCGGCAGCCGCGGCGCAGGGGTGGTCAACATCCCCACCGCAGACGGCGGCGTGGCGCGGCAGTTCACGGCCGGGCTGCACGTGGCGGGTGGATCTCCGGTGTACAGCTATCTTCGTTACCAGCTCACCGACGAGCTCGAGCTGGGCGGGGTGGTGAGCCCGGCCGACCAGGTTGGGGCTCCGGATACGAGCCGCGTGGGGCTGCTGGCCCACTACCGCTTCCTCAAAGAGCAGGGCGCTTTGCCTGCCATGGCGGTGGGCATCGAGGGGCTGTCCGGGTACGTCGTGGCCAGCCACAGCCTGCCGGGCCCCCGCTACCTGCGGGCCCACCTGGGGGGCCGTGTGGGTGAGCGTGCGGGGCTGTTCGCGGGCGTGAGCGCGGTCGTCAACCCGGTCACGGTCCGCCGGCCGGGGGCGCTGGCCACCCCGGTGGTGACCCTCGGGATGGACTTCGACGGGGCGACCCTCAACGCGGGCGCCACGCTGCAGTGGGGGCCGGGCGTCCAGGTCGACGTCGGGGTGATGGACAGGGGGTACCTCGCCCTTGCTACGGGCATCAACATCAGCGCGATCTTTTGAGCCACGGGCAACCCGGCGCGCCGCGACGATGACCCTGCTCTTGGGGCTGGCGTGGGCGTGGGCCACGGCGGGAGCGCTGGCCGAGCAGTCCCCCCGGGTGCCGGAGGCCACGGCTCTGTTCGAGGGCATGGCCACCACCGCGGCCCCCGACGAGCCGCTGCGGATCTTCTCCAACCCCGCCGGGCCCGCCTTCCTGGAGGGCATGCGGTGGGGCGTGAGCGCCACCGTGGGCTCCGGCGAGACCGCCCGGCGCAACCCGGCGTACGTGCACGCGGCGGGTATCGCGCAGGGCCGCGACGGCGAGGGGTGGGCCCTTTGGGCCAAGTCCGGCGGCAGGGACGCCGAAGGTTCGCTCGCGCCCGGCGCCCCCGCCTCCGAGCTGGCGGCCGGTTACACGTACGCGGTGACCATGTCGCACTCGACGGGCCTGGGCCTCGACGTCCACTACCGCCGGGTACGCGTCCCTCTGCCGGGCGAGCGCGGTTACCCGACGCGGGACGACCATTACCTCGGGGTGGACGTCGGGCTCATGTCGGCGCTCGGCGATCAGCTCGTGGCCGGCTTGAGCGTCCGGCGGGTGCTGGAGGTCTGGCAGGCAGGGCCGGGTGGGCCGGCAGAGAGCCCCGGCGGCTCGGCCGGCCGCATCGTACTGCTCACGCCCACCTTCCATGCGGGGCTCGGGTACCAGCCCAATCCGTACCTGATTGTCGAGGCGGACGCGAGCGACCTGTTCAACTCCACCGGGCATCGTGCGGTCCGCGGGGAAGTGCGCCTCTACCCGGGCCGGCCGGTCGCGCTGCGGCTGGGCGTGGAGGCGGCCAGCGGCTCGGGGACCGGCTGGCTGGCGGGGCTGGGAGTGCGCATGCCCGGGGGCAACTGGGCCATCAGCTACACCGTACATGGGTGGGGAGATCTACGGAGGGATCCACCAGCTCGGCCTCATGACGGCCGCCCCGTGAAAGAGCGAGGAGCCTTTTGCCATTGCGGCGGCTCGATCTCTACGTCGCAGCGGAATTCTTGGGACCCTTTCTCGCAACAGCCGTCGGCTTCGTCTTGTTGCTGATCACGAGCACCATCTTCCAGCTGACGGACCTGCTGGTGGTGCAGCGCGCCGACCCGGCGGTGACCTTCTCGCTCCTGGCGCTCAAGGTGCCGGCCGCCCTCAGCATCGCCCTTCCCATCGCCGCCCTCTTCGGGACGCTGCTCTCTGCCGGCCGGCTCGTGCGAGACGGCGAGATGACCGTGATGCGCACCGCCGGGCTCAGCGTGGCTCGCATCGGGTTGCCCGTCCTGCTCCTGGGCGCCGCGATCAGCGTCCTCACGTACGCCCTCAACGAGTACGTGGTGCCTCAGGCCAACCACCGGTACGAGATCATGCTGCGCCGGGCCGTCCTGGCCGATCCCGTCCCTGCCATCTCCGAAAACGTCTTCTTCCGGGGCACCCCGACTCACTGGTTTTACGTGCGCCGGGTCGACCGGTCGACCCGGGAGCTCCTGGACGCGCTGGTCTACGAACTGCGCCCCAACAGCTTCCCGGTCATCTACACGGCCCGGCGCGGCTGGTACGAGGGCCGTACCTGGCACCTGGAGGACGTCACGATGAAGCGCCTCGACGCCGACGGGTTCGTCCAGGTGGAGTCCAGCATGAAGCGCTACGAAATGACCCTCGCAGAACCCACCGAGGCGTACCTGGGTTCCCAGAAGAGCGCCGAGGAGATGAGCCGCCGGGAACTCGGCGACGAGATCCGCCGGCTGCGCAAGGCCGGCGTGGTGGCCCGCTCGCTCTGGGTCGAGTATCACATCAAGCTCTCGCTGCCCATGGCTGCCCTGGTGATGACCCTGCTCGGGCTGCCCCTCAGCCTCTACGGGCGGCGCGGAGGCCGGGCGTTCGGGGCGGCGGCGAGTTTGGGGCTCGTGCTGTTGTACTACGTGGTGTTCGCGCTGTTTCGCTCCCTGGGCAACTCGGGTGCCGTCGAGCCGCTCGCGGCCGCATGGATGCCCAATTTGCTCTACCTGGCCGCGGCCGCCTGGCTCTTCTTGCGGGCGGAGTGGGCGGAGTAGCCGTGCAGGAGCGCAGGCCGGCGCAGGGGGACGGGTAGCGCCATGGCGGGCCCTCGTGGTCGCGGCCCTTGCCACGCTGGCGCTGGCGGGGGCCGGTTGGACGTCCCTTGCGGGTTCGTCCTCTGCCGCCGCCGTCGAGGGACCGGAGGGCCTGCGGCTCGAGCTGAAGGACGGGGCCGTCGCCGACGTGCGGCCTCCCGTGGTCGTGGTGACCGGCGGGTTCACCCTTTTCTGGAAGGACCTCGAGGTACAGGCCGAGAGGTTGCGCTACGACGACACCCTCCAGCAAGCGTGGCTGTCGGGCAACGTCCGGGCCCGTCGCCCGGGCGAGACCCTCACCGGCGAGACGCTGCACCTCGACCTGCCCTCGGGCAACGCGGTGGTCGGCCAGGCGGCGGCGACGGTGGAGACCGACGGTGTCGAAGGGCCCATCTTCTTACAGTCGGCGCGCCTCGAGGGGCGGGAGGACCGAATCGAGGCCGAGGGGGCCACGTTGACCACCTGCCCGCTGCCGATGGAGCACGCCCACTACCGGGTGACGGTGAGCAGCCTGGTGGTGCGCCCCCGCCAGGAGGTGGCGGCGTACCACGCGGTCTTCTGGGAGAGCGGCGTGCCCATCTTCTACTGGCCGTATCTGCACTTCTCCCTGGTCAACCCCCGTGCGGGCCGCTTCGTGCCTCCGGAGGTGGGCTACGGCCAGAGGGAAGGGTGGTTCGTGCGGGCACGCCTGCCGTACATGGGCCCCGGAAGCACGTACGGCTACGTGCTCGCCAGCTACTTCGAGCGCCTGGGCGCGGGGCTCGGGCTGTACCAGGCTCTCTACGACGACGGCAGGAGCTTTGCCGCGGTCTTCGGCGAGACCACGCTCCGCGAGCACGGAGGCTTCCCTCCCGACGTGCGGGCCGGCACCGAAGGCCAGCTGGTGGCCGGCGGGGGTTCCCTCACCTCTCGCAACGAGGTGGCCCGGCAAGACCTGGACGGCCGGCTCCAGTACCTCGGATGGTGGACCGCCTCCGGCTCGCTTCCCGATTGGGGCGTGCGGCTCTCGCTGCTCGCCTCGGGGCGCCGCCCCGTCCAAGAGCCCGAAGAGCTGACCGGTGCCTCGGTGGGCAGCCTCGAGGTGGCGCCGCCCGCCGGCGGTCCGGTGAGCGGCCGGCTCCACGCGCGCTGGGACCTGGCCCGCCTTCCCGACCAGCCTGCCCGTTCGCTGTGGGACGCGGTCGGCACGCTTGCCTGGAAGTCGGGGGACGGCCAGATCGAGCTCTCCGCCGGCCGCATCAGCCACCCCGACCTCTACGCCGATCCCGAGCGCAAGACGGCCTGGGAAAGCCTGGTCACCCTGCCCGAGCTGCGCGCCTCTCGAACGGTGACGCGCTGGGCAGGGGCGCTGCCGGGACAGATCGAGCTGCGGGCCGGCGCCGGGCACTTCACGGAACGGCGGCTGGTGGACGGCTCTGCGCAGCAAACGTCCGCCTGGCGCCTCACCCTCGAACCCGCCATCAGCCTGCGCCCGGTCCGCCACGGCCCGTGGGAGCTCAAGGCTGACTCGAGTCTGTGGGGGGCGCGCTACGACAACGGGTCGGGACAGCTCGCCCTCAAGGCGAGCGGGTCGGCCCGGTACTACCTGACGCCGGGGACCTACGCGAGCGCCGGCTACCGCCTGACCGACCCGCTGCGGGTGATCGCCGGCCCGGGCGAAGGCGGCGAGCGGGCGGTGCCCCCGTTCCAGTTCGATCAAGCCAGCTACGAAGAGGCCATAGACCTGGGGTTCGCCGCAGGCGTGGGGGGCCCACTCAGCCTGTCGCTGACCTCCACCTACGATGTCGCGACGGGCGCGTGGAAAGAGGTGACCGCCTCGACGCGGGCGAAGGCCGGAGAGGTGGGCGTGGGCTGGACGGCAGTGTACGACGCGGGGCAGGGCGACCTCGAGAGCGTGACCGGCCAGCTCGAGTGGGCTCCGAGGCAGGGCCGGGTGCAGGTGGCGGCTCGCTATGCGCCGGCTCTACAGGCCGTCGACCAGATGGCGGCCAGCGTCAGCTGGCAGGTACCGGGCCAGCTGACGCTCAAGCTCGGGACCCTCTACGCGCCTGTCGAGAGCCGGGTGCAGCGGGCCGACTTGCAACTCTCGTGGCGGGTGCTGCCCGAATGGGTGGTCTCGGCCGGAGGCAGCTGGGACACCAAGCTGGGCGGTTGGGTCTCGAGCGAAGTGGGCGTGGCCCTCGACCAGGACTGCCGGGCCATCGGGCTCCGCTACGACCCGTCGGCCCAGCGCTGGGCGCTCGGGTACCAGATCAAGGCGTTCGAGGGGGCCGGGGTGGCGGTGGGGGCGATCCGGCCCGACAGCCTGACGGAGGAGAGCCAGTGGCAGCAGTTGCTCAACGCCCTGGAGAAGCCTCCGGGCAACTGAGGCAAACCCGGCCGCCGGCCCGGGCCGGGATCAGGGCCGGCGAAGGCCGCCCCCACGGGCGGCCATGGGCCGTCGCCGTGCTCGCCGCGCTGGCGGTGGGGGCGGCGGGCGTGGGGATCTGGTCTGGCGCCTTCCACCCGTGGAAAACGCCGCCGGGAGCGGAGCGCCCCGCTGGCGAGGAGACCGCGGGGCCGGCGGCGCCCCCGGCGCCGGGCGTGCGAAGCCTCGACATCCACCTGGTCGGGCGCCACCGGGGCGAGCGGCAGTGGCAGCTGCGGGCGGAGCGCATCGAGCTCCCCGAGCCGGCACGGGAGGTGCAGTTCCGAGACGTCAAGGACGGGGTCTTCTACCGGGAGGGGGAGGCCCTGGTGACGTTCGAGGGGGATGGGGGCCGGTTCGACGAAAAGAGCGGGCGGCTCGTGCTGAAGGGACGCTTCCGCCTCGCGTACGGGACGGACGTGATGGAGAGCGCCGAGTTGACCTGGGAGCCTGACCGGGAACTCCTCTGGACCCACGCCCCGACGGTCATCCACCACGGCTCCATGACGATCCGGTCCCCCCGCATGGAGATCGACGTCAACACCCGGGTGATCCACCTCTCGGGGGGCGTCACGGTGGACGATCCGGGGAGGCTGCGGGCCCGGGCGGAGCGGGTGGAGTACGAGCCCGGCACGGGGGCCATGCGGTTCATCGGGCCGGTGGAGGTGGAGGGCGATACCATGGCGGATCCCACGGAGGCGGGTGGCAGCTCGTGATGCGGCTGCGCAAGGCGGTCGTCGCGGCGTCCCTGGGCGTGCTGCTGGCGGCGGAGGGGGCGGCGGCGCAAGCGGCGGCCCAGCCGTCCGCTCCCGGCGCAGCCGGGCAGCAGGCGCCCGTACGGATCCGGATCGTGGGAGCGTCACAGGACGAGCTGACCGGGCAGTGGGACCCGGCCAGGCAGCGCATGATCTTCATGCCGCCCAAGGGGCGCGTCGTGGTGGAGTGGAGCGGCTGGCGTGCCGAGGGGGCCCGCCTGGAGTGGGACCCCGAGGGCCGGGTGGCGGTGATGACCGGCTCCGTGCGCGTGTACCGGCCGGACGTGGACGCCCAGGCGGAACGGCTCGACGCCTGGTACCAGCAGGACAGGGCGCGCCTGTCGGGCTCCGCTCGCGTCGACGAGTGGGCGCTCACCAAAGGGGAACAGCGCGGCGCGCACCTGCGCACCCTCACCGCCGAGACCATCGAAATGGACGAGGCCAAGCGCCTGCTGGTCGCCCGGGGCACCGTGCAGGTGCGCCAGGACGATCCCAGGCTCGAGGCGAGCGGGGATGACCTGGTGTACGACCGCAACGCCGAGAAGGTGGTCCTCACCTCGGCCAACCAGGGCGTCCACGCGCTGTTCGACCGGTTCGAGCTGAGCCGGGCGTCGCGGGTCGAGTACGACGTCAAGACGGAGCAGTTGCGCTTCTTCGGGCCGGCGGATATCCAGCAACTCCCATCCCGGTCCGGCGATTGACATGACGTCCAGCAACTTTTCCCGGCCCCGGCGCCACCGGATGGTATACTGCGCCCGGGTCGGGAAAAGGGGCGGTCATGGCACACCTGGCCGGACGCACCGGTAAGGCCAGAGCTCGCGCCGGGCTTTGGCGTCATTTCGTCACCTGGATCCTGGCGGCGGCCCTCCTGGCCGGAGCGGGGTCCACCGCGGTCTCCTGGGGGATGCAACGGGCGCTGGCCACGACCGTGGAACTGGCGCTCGGCGAGGCAGGCCGGTGGGACGTGCTCGTGCAGGTCCAAGAGGATCGGCTCGGGGAGGCGCGCGGCGCCATCCAGCAGCTGGCGGCTAGCCGCTACCCGGGCGCCCGGGTGCGAACCGGCCCGACCGCGGCGGGGAGCGCCGTGGTGTTGCTCTCCCTGCCGCCGTCCATGCGCACCGGCCCCTCCTTCGAACGGCTGGGCCGCGAACTGCAGGGTATTCCCGGGGTGGTGGCCTGGGTGCCCCTCGTGGAACCCTCCATCGTCGTGAGCCGGCTCCATCCGGCCATCGCCGCTCGGGTCCAGGACCAGGCCGAACGCGACCGGGGCGTGGCGTACACGTTTTTCCACGGGAGCGATCTCGTCCTCGTGCTGCGACGCCCGGAGGAGCTCTCCCGGGTGCGGGCGCGGCTCGACGAGTGGCTGGGAGGCTACCGGGTCATCCGGGTGAGCCCCCAGGTACCCGCCGGATCGCCGGCGCCGGGCCAGAGCGGGCTCGGCCGGCTGGCACAGGACGTATCGGCGGCCGTCTCGGCCATGCCGGGGCGCCCGAAGGTGGCGTACGCGGGGCCGGTCGCCGAAGGAAGCGGAGCGGCCGCGGTACGGTGGGCCGGCCGCATGCGGGACTTCCTCCTGCAGTACGCCACCGTGGCCCGCATCGAGCCCAGGCAGGACCTGTCGCCGCCGCTGGCGGGCGGGGAAGAGGTGGAGGTCGGCAAGCTCGCCGCCCGGGTGCTGCCCGGGCCGAGCGGCAGCCCGGTGGCGGTGCTCCTGGACGACCCGGCGTCGTCCGTGGACCTGCTCGGCAAGACGGTCGAGGTACGCCGGCCCTCGGGCCAGCTGGTCGGCACCGCCGTGGTGGACGGGGGCCGGCTGCGCATCGAGGCTGCGCTGCAAGCCACCGAATCGCTGGTGCGGCGGGTGCAGGAGCTCGGCTCCGGGGCCTCCTCGGCCCTCGACGCTGCCGACGGAGCCTCTCGAGAGGTGGCGCAGGCGCTCGACCGCTTGCAGGAGGCCGCCTCGCAACTCGATCGCGCGGCGTGGGGAGCCGACCCGGTCGAGGGCACCCTGGTCGCCCTGGTGCTCAACGCCCTTCTCGAAAGCCCCGGCGCCAAACCGCAAAGCTCCCCTCCGGGCTCTCCCGGCATCGCGGACCTCCAGGGGCGCATCGCTCGACTCCGCCAGCAGGTCGACGCGCTCCGCCAGGCCGACCTTCCCCATCTCCTCGACAACGTGCGCACCTTGCGCCAGGAGCTGCCGGCCCTGAGCGGCCGGGAGGTGGCCTCGGCGCTCGCCCTGCTCGAACAGTCCGGCGACGTGGCGGCGGCCGGCGGCTCCGGCGTGGAACTGGTCGTGGAGGGCGCCCCCGGCGCGATGATCCCGGAAGCGGTGCAGCGCGTCCTGGCTGCCCGCCCCGGGCTCGGCCCCATGCGCGCCTGGGTGTCGCCGGCGGGTACGGCCTCGCCGAGCCCGCGAGCGCTGGTGCTGCAACTGGTAGAGCGCGCCTCGAAGGTGGCCGCCGCGCTGGCCGCGGCCTTGCTGGTGGCATGGAGCCTGGTCAACGACTGGGCGGTATGGACTTCGGTCCACCTGGCGGCCCGGCGGGGAAGCGACCGCTGCGCCCTCGGGCGCGCACGTCGCCGGATGGCCCTGGCCGGCGCGGGCAGCGGCCTGGTGATGGGCACGCTCGCCGGGGCGATGGCCTTCTGGGGACAGGAAGGCGCCTGGATCGGGGCGGTCGCCTGTGCAGGCGCCCTGGCGGGGCTGGCGGCCGGGTGGTGGCACGAGCGCCTGGCGCCGGTGGACGGCGATGCCGTGGAGGCCAGCAAGGGCGGCAGGCTTGAGCCTGCCGGCCCTCCTCGAGTACGTGGTGGCGCCGGAGTCCCGGCCATGGGTCCTGGCCTGGACCGCTTCCCGGCGCCCGCCTCGTTCTGCACCCGCTGCGGTGGCGCAGGCCGCCTCACGCCCGGGTCGCGGGCAGCCGGCTCCTGCCAGCGAAGGGACGAGTGCCCCCGCGCTCGAGGCGGTCGGGCTCGTCAAGCGCTTCGAGTCGCACCGGGCGCTCGACGGGGTCTCGCTGTCGCTCGGGCGGGGGAGACGGTGGTCGTCATGGGACCGTCCGGCTGCGGCAAGTCCACGCTCTTGCGCTGCCTCAAGGGGCTGGTGGAGCCCGACGAAGGCCGGGTCCTGATGGACGGCCAGGACCTCCACCGCATGGCCCCCGGCCCCCGGCAGGCCATGCGCCGGCGGGTGGGACTCGTGTTCCAGCGCCCACAGCTGGTGAGCCATCTCCCCGTCCTGGACAACGTGGCGCTGGCGGCCACGGCTGCCGGCCTTCCCTGGGAGCAGGCCCGGGAGGCCGCGTGGCACTGGTTGAAGGCGCTGGACATGCAGGCGGCCGCAGGGCGGTTGCCTTCCCAACTTTCGGGGGGCGAGGGCCAGCGCGCGGCCATCGCCCGGGCCCTCGTGACCGATCCAGAAGTCGTGCTGTGGGACGAACCCACCTCCCAGCTCGACCCGCTGCTCGTGGCCGAGCTCCTGGGCCTCATGGAGGAACTCATCCGCCGGTTGAGAACCACGATGCTCGTCGTCACCCATGAGCCGCGGTTTGCCCTCCGCGTCGGTCAGCGCCTGGTGCTGATGGAAGCGGGGAGGATCGTCGAAGAAGGAGAGCCCCGCCGCGTCCTGTCGGAGCCGGCGTCGCCGGTTGGCCGGCGGCTTGCCGAGCTGGTCGCCATCTGAGGCGCGGCGGGCTGGGTGGACCGTGCAAACGACGCTTGCCCGATCCGTCACGGTGGAAGGGACGGGCCTTCACACGGGCCGGCCCGCCCGCGTCAAACTGGCGCCCATGCCACCCGGTTCCGGACTGCGCCTGGTGCGTACCGACGTGAGCCCGCCCGCCGAGATCGAGGTATCGGTGCGCTCGCGCGCCCCCGTGCCCCGCTGTACGGCGCTGGCGAGCCCGGCCGCCCGGGTGATGACCGTCGAGCACCTGCTGTCGGCCCTGGCGGGGCTCGGGATCGACAACGTCCGGATCGAGGTGGACGGGCCCGAGATCCCGGCCCTGGACGGCAGCGCGGCCCGGTGGGTGGAGCTGGTCGACCGGGCAGGGGTCGTCGAGCAGGACGCGCCGTCGAGGAGCCGCCGCCTCCCGGAGGTCGTCTGGGTGGGCGACGGGGAGAGGTTCATCCTGGCGGCGCCGGGCGAGGGCTTACGGGTGAGCTTCCTGTTCACCGCCGACAGGCCGGGCCTCCAGGACGCCTTCGTCGAGTTCGACGTCACGCCCGAGGTGTTCCGCAGGGAGATTGCGCCGGCGAGGACCGTGGCGTTCCTGGACGAGGTGGAGCAGCTGCGCCGGCACGGGCTCGGGTTGGGGGGCACACCGGACAACGTGGTGCTGGTGGGACCGCAAGGGCCTGTGACGCCGCTCAGGTTCGCCGACGAGATCGCCCGGCACAAGGTGCTCGACCTCATCGGAGACCTGGCCCTCGCCGGCCCCTTGCAGGCCAGGGTCGTGGCGATCCGGGCCGGGCACGAGCTGACGGCGAGGCTCGTCTCCCGGATCTGGCAGGCACTCCGACCAACGGAATGGAAGGGATGAGCACATGCTGGACATCGCCGAGATCTGGCGGCGGATTCCTCACCGCTACCCCTTTCTGCTCGTGGACAAGGTCCTGGAGCTGGAAGAGGGGCAGCGGGTGGTCGCCGTGAAAAACGTCACGATCAACGAAGCGTTCTTCGCGGGGCATTATCCCGAGCATCCCATCATGCCGGGAGTGCTGATGCTGGAGGCCATGGCCCAGGCCGCGGCGGTCATGCTGTATCCGTTCATCGCCAAAGACGGCAAGCTGCCTCTCCTGGCAGGCATCGATCGGGCGCGCTTCCGAAGGCCGGTCGTGCCCGGAGACGTCCTGCGGCTGGAGGCGCGTACGGTGCGCTTGCGCGGCCGGGCGGGAACCGTGTCGGGCCAGGCGCTGGTAGACGGGGAGCCCGTGTGCGAGGCGGACTTCTTGTTCGCGGCCATCGATGGATCGGGGGGTCAAGGGTGAGCACGGGCCGGAGCCGGACGTCCGTTGCGAGAGATCCCACGGCCGTGGTCGCCGAGGGCGCCGAGCTGGACGAGTCGGTCGCGATAGGGCCGTACGTGGTGATCGAGCCGGGCGTGACGGTCGCCGCCGGGACCCGCCTCGACGCCTTCGTGGTGCTCAAGGGATCCACGAGCATCGGGCGGGACAACCGGATAGGGACGGGCGCCGTGCTGGGCGGTGAGCCGCAGGACCTCAAGTACGGGGGCGAGCCGACCCGCCTCGTGATCGGGGACGCCAACCGTATCGGCGCCTACGTCACGATAAGCCGCGGGACGCCCGGTGGGCACGGGGTCACGACGATCGGCAACGGCAACGTCCTCGAAGACGGCGCCCACGTGGGCCACGACTGCCAGGTGGGCGACGGCGTCCGGCTCGGCGCCGGGGCCGCGCTGGCGGGCCACGTCGTGGTGGACGACGGCGCGGAGATAGGGCCCCTGGCCGGGGTGCATCAGTTCGTGCACGTGGGGCGCTTTGCCCGCATCGAGGGCCACGCCATGGTGGGACGGGACGTGCCTCCGTACGTCGTGGTGGCGGGCAACCCGGCGAGCGTGGCGGGGATCAACGAGGAGGCCATGCGGCGCCGCGGGCTGGACGCCGGTGTCGTGACGGCCGTGGAGTCGGCCCTGAGGCTGATCTACGAGTCGGGCTTGCGCCTCGAGGAGGCCGTCGCTCGCATCGAGCGGGAGCTGCCACCGGTCGACGAGGTCCGGGAGCTGGTGCGCTTCGTGCGGGAGCGCCACCGGGGAGTGATCCGGTGACCTGGATCGGGGTCTTTGCCGGCCAAGGAGAGCTACCCCGCCTGCTGGTGGAGAGGGCCCTCGCGCGGGGGCTGGGGGTCGTCGTCGCCTCTTTGGGCGCCCGTCGTGCGCGAGCGCCTTGCGCGACGGCCGGGGCGGGGGCCGGGCGCGACGGGCGGGTGCGCTGGGTCGACGTCGCCGAGGCCGGGTGGGACGAGGCCATGGCCTGCCTGCAAGCAGCCGGCGTGCACGACGTCTACGCCGTGGGCAAGGTACACCGGCTGCAGGCCTCCACCCTGCTGGAGCAGGCGGCCGCGCAGGACGTGCTGCGGTTGCTGGCCGACGGGCAGGGCAGGGGCGACGAGGCACTCTCCCGCGCCGTGGCCAGGGTGCTGGAGGGTCAGGGCTTCCGGCTCGCTCCCCAGCGGGAGCTACTGGAGGACCTCCTCTTTCCGGCAGGGGTGCTGTCGCGGCGCCCGCCCACCCATCGCGAGCAACGCGACCTCGAGCGGGGGATGAGCCTTGCCCGGGGCATTGCGGCGCTCGACATCGGGCAGACCGTGGTGGTCAAGGACGGGGTCGTGCTGGCGGTGGAGGCGGCCGCCGAGGGCACCGACGCGACCATCCGGCGTGCGGGCCGGCTGGGCGGAAGCGGGGCCGTCGTGGCCAAGGTCAGCCGGCCGCGCCAGGATCCCCGGTTCGACACCCCGGTCGTGGGACCGCGTACGGTGCGCACAATGGCCGGCGCCGGCGCGTCGTGCCTGGCGGTCGAGGCGGGGTGCGCGTTCTTGCTTCACCGGGAGCGGACGCTGAAGGTCGCGGACGAGGCCGGCATCGCCGTGGTCGGCGTCCAACGGGCGGGGGGCGCTCGCTGACGGCAGGCACTCGGGTCATGGTGGTGGCCGGCGAGGCGTCCGGCGACGCCTACGGGGCTGCGCTCGTGGAAGCGCTGCGCAGCATCCGGTCGCCCCTCTCCTGCTTCGGCATGGGCGGGTCGGCGATGGCGCGCTCCGGCGTGCACCTCGTCTACGACGTGACGGGGCGCGGCACGGTGGGCTTCGCCGAGTCGATCCGGCAGATCCCGCTCTTCCGGCGGCTGCTGGCGCGCCTGGTGGAGGCGGCCCGGCGCCTCCGGCCCAACGTGGCGGTGCTCATCGACTTCCCGGGGTTCAACTTGCGCCTCGGGCCGGCGCTGCGGCACCTGGGCGTGCCGGTGGTCTACTACATCGCCCCGGCCGTCTGGGCGTGGGGCGCAGGGCGGGCCCGCTCGGTCGCCTCGTTCGCGGACCGGGTGGTATGCGCCTTCGACTTCGAGGTGCCGCTGTACGAGCAGGCCGGAGCCCGGGGGGTGCACTGGTTGGGCCATCCCATCCTCGACGACGTGCCTCCCCGGCCCTCACGGAGCGAGGCGTTGGCCGACCTCGGTTTGAGCGGTGCCGGCGGGGTGGTGGCGTGGCTGCCGGGCAGCCGGATCCAGGAGGTCGAGCGCCTGTACCCGGTCATGGTGGAGGCGGCCGCGCTCATCCGGGCCAGGCGGCCGCAGGTCGAGTTCGTGGCCTCGGTGGCGCCCGGCATCGATCCCGCCCTGCTCGAGCACGTCGGGGGCAAAGCGCAGCGTGACCTCGGCATTCGCCTGGTCGGAGGCGGCATCTGGCGATCCCTGGCGGTGGCCGACGTCGCCGTGGTGGCATCGGGGACCGCGACGCTGCAGGCGGCGCTGTGGCAGGTGCCCATGGTGGTGGTCTACCGCGTCTCGGAGCCGACGTACCAGATGGCCCGGCGGCTCGTGCGGATCTCGCACGTCTCCCTGCCCAACGTCGTCTGCGGCTCCGAGGTCGTCGAGGAGCTGCTCCAGCACGCGGTGCGGCCGGACCGGGTCGCCCAGTCGGTCCTGGCGAGGCTCGCCTCGCCGCAACGGCTTCAACAGGAGCGGGAGGCGCTGGCCGCGGTGCGAGCCCGCCTCGGGCAGCCCGGAGCCGCCTCTCGGGCCGCCCGCCTCATCCTGGAGGCCGCGAGGCCGTGAGCGCGCCGGCCGACCTGGTGCTGACGGCCAACGGGCCCGGCGAAATCTCGGGGTGGCTCTTCCCTGTCCTGGGGGCGCTGCGTGAGCAGCTCGGCGGGGACAGCGGTGGGCGCCGGGACGTCCGGGTCGTCGTCTGGACGCCGCCGTGCAACTTTGCCTCCGGGCGCGAGCGCGAGGCCCTGGAGCGGATGGGCGGCTGGGACCTGCTCCTGGGACCCCACGAGATGTGGCAGTTCGTGCTCCGGGGACGCTTGCCCGAGCGCTACCGGCCTGCCCGCCGGGGCATGGTGGTGTTCCTCGGGGGGGATCTCTTCTACGCCGCGGTCGTCGCCAGGCGCCTGGGCTATGCGGCGGTGGCGTACACCGAGGGGCGTGCTCGTTGGTTTTGGGCCTACGAGCGGTTTTTCGTCCCCGACGAGTCCGCCCGGCGGCGGGCGGTCGGGATGGGCGCCTCCCCCCAGCGGGTGGAGGTGGCCGGCGACCTGGTGGTCGACGCGATCGAGCAGCGCCGGCGAAGTTTGCCAGAGGCCGAAACGGGCGCCGCTGCTCGCCTCGAGCGCCCTCTCACGGTGGGCTTGTTTGCGGGAAGCCGGGACTTTGAGGTACGCTGGGTCCTGCCGCTGCTGTTGCGTGCGGCCGGGATGGTGCGAGAGCGGCTGGCCGGCCGGGAGCTTCGGGTGGTGGCGGTGCGCTCTCCTTATGCCTCCGGTAGGGCGGTGGAGGAGGCGCTCGCCGACGCGGGCCCGCAGGCGGTAGCGCAGGTCGAGTGGGTCACGGACGAGGACTGGACCGGGATGCGCCGTACGCAGGCCATGCTCGAGTGCGACGTGGCCATCACCGTGCCCGGGACGGTGACGGCGGAGCTGGGGGTGTTAGGGGTTCCGACCGTGACGATCTTGCCGCTCCAGCGGCCGGATCTCATCCCGCTGGAAGGGGTGCCGGGCCTGGTGGGCTCGCTCCCTCTGGTGGGACGGGGTATCAAGGCTGCCATCGTACGGCGCGGGGCGCGTCGGGTCGGGCCGCTTTCGGTACCTTCCCGGCGGGCCGGCCGGGTCCTCTCCCCCCAGCTCGTCGGGACCGTGACCCCCGAGAACGTGGCGGCCGAGGTGGCCGCGCTGCTCCAGGATGCCCCCCGGCGCCGCCGCCTGGGCGAGGAGCTTCGCCGGGCGATGGGCCCGCCCGGGGCGGCTGTACGGATGGCCGCCTACGTGCTGGGCCGCCTGGGCGCCGGGGCAGGCGTCCGGCCGTGAACGGCTCTCGCCTGCTGGCCCGGCAGGTAGGACACTACGCGTTGCCCCTGGTGGCCGGCATCCTCCTCCTCCTGGTCACGGTCGGCGGTGAACTCAGCCTGCCCTTGCTGATCGGCCAGGGGCTGTTCGACCGGGTGCTCGTGCAGCGCGACCTGGCCGAGCTGCACCGGGTGTTGCTGTGGACCGTGCTGGTCTATCTGGCCCGAGCGCTCACCCAGTTCGGATCGACCTACCTGACCTCGTATGCGGGCCAGCGGGCCGTGGCGGACCTGCGGGCCCGGCTGCACGACCACCTCCAGGGCCTGTCCATCGCGTACCTCCAGCGCCAGCGGGTCGGTGACCAGGTTTCCCGCATCACGTCGGACCTGACCGTGATCCAAAACGCCCTGACCCCGGGGCTCTCGGAGCTGGTGCGCAACGCGGCCACGCTGGTGGGCACGACCGTGGTGCTCTTCTCGGTGCACTGGAAGCTCGCCGCCCTGGCCTTCCTGATCTTGCCGGTGGCCGGCGGCGCGGTCGAGCTGTACGGCCGGCTCATCCGCCGCTACACCCGAGAGGTCCAGGAGCGGATCGCCGACGTGGCCGGCATCTTGCACGAGAGCCTGAGCGCCATCCGGGTGGTCAAGGCGTTCACCGTCGAAGAACAGCAGCGCCGCCGCTTCGCCCGCTCCAACGAACAGGGCTTCCATGCGGCCATGAAGTCGACCCAGGTCATGGCCACCGTCTCCCCCGTCGTCGAACTCCTGATGCTCGGCGCGATGGCGGTGGTCGTGTACATGGGCGCCCGGGAGGTGCTCACCGGCCGGATCACCATGGGGCAGCTGGTGGCGTTTCTCTCCTACCTGGGGATGGTGAGCGGGCCGGTCTCCAGCATCGGGCGCATCTACACGCAGATGCAACAAGGCGTGGCGGCGGCCGACCGGGCGGCCGAGATCCTGCGACAGGCGCCCGAGGCCGTGCAGGGGCCGGGGGCCGTGGAGCTGGTGCCCGAGCGGGTGAGAGGCGCGGTCGAGTTTCGCAACGTGAGCTTCCGGTACGAAGACGGTGGCATCGAGGCGCTGCACGGCGTGAACCTGCGGGTCGAGCCGGGCGAGGTCGTCGCGGTGGTGGGCCCGAGCGGCGCGGGGAAGACGACGCTGGTGAGCCTGCTGCCGCGCTTTTTCGACCCGACCGAGGGCGCCGTGCTGCTGGACGGGCGCGATCTGCGGAGCGTCGAGCTGGGCTCGCTGCGCCGGTTGGTGGCGGTGGTGCCGCAGGATACGGTGCTGTTTCGCCTGAGCGTGGCCGAAAACATCGCCATCGGCCGCCCCGGGGCGAGCCGCCGCCAGATCGAGGAGGCGGCCACGCTGGCCAACGCCGCGCCGTTCATCGAGCGGCTTCCGGAGGGGTATGACACCGTCCTCGGCGACCTGGGGGCAGGGCTTTCCGGGGGCGAAAGGCAGCGGCTGGCCATCGCCCGGGCCATGCTGCGGGATCCCCGCATCTTGATCCTGGACGAGGCAACCAGCTCCCTCGATGCCCAGTCGGAGGCCCTGGTGCAGGAGGCGCTGGCCAGGCTGATGAAGGGGCGCACGACGTTCATCGTGGCGCACCGCCTCTCCACCATCAGCCGGGCCGATCGCATCGTGGTCATGGAGGCGGGCCGCGTCGTCGAGATCGGCTCGCACGACGAATTGATGGCGCGCGCCGGGCTCTACTCGCGGCTGTACAGGCTCCAGGCCGTGACGGCCTGAGGGTCGTGGCGGTATCTTCCGGCGGCGCCCGGCCGTGGAGGGGTTGGCGGGGGACATGGGGCGCCCCGGGCGGGTCATCGTGACCGGAGGGGCCGGCTTCATCGGCTCGCACGTGGTCGAGCGGCTCGAGGCCGACGGCTGGCGGGTGGGGGTCGTGGACGACCTTTCGACCGGCCGGGCGGCCAACGTGCCGGCGTCATGCGAATTGATCCGGGCCGATGTGCGGTCGCCGGAGGCCGGCCGGTTCATCGAGACGTTCGGGGCCGAGGCGGTGGCGCACCTCGCCGCTCAGGTCAGCGTCGCCGCGAGCGTGCGCGATCCGGGCCATGACCTGAGCGTCAACGTCCTGGGCACCGTGGCGGTCGTGCAGGCCTGCGCGCGGGGCGGGGTGCGACGGGTGGTACTCGCCTCGTCGGCCGCCGTCTACGGCATGCCCGCATGCTTGCCCGTCGACGAGCGGCACCCCCTGCTGCCCGTCTCCCCGTATGGCGCCTCGAAGCTCGCCGCGGAGCATTACCTGCGCGTGATGGCCCAACAGGCGGGCATCGGGTGGGTGGCGCTGCGGTACGCCAACGTGTACGGGCCTCGCCAGAGCGCGGACGGCGAGGCGGGCGTCGTGGCCCGGTGGATGGCGCTGCTGGAGGCCGGCCGGCCGCTGGTGGTACACGGCGACGGCCAGCAAAGCCGCGACTTCGTCTTCGTCGACGACGTGGCCGAGGCCACGGCGCGGGCGTTGACCGCCGAGACCGCGTGCAACTGCGCGCTCAACATCGGCACGGGCCTCGCCAGCCGGGTGCTGGACCTGGCCGACGCGCTCTGGTCGGCCGCCGGCAAGGAGGGGCCGCCGCCCCTCACCTTCGCCCCGCCCAGGCCGGGCGACATCCGCCACAGCCGGCTCGACGCCCGCAAGGCCGAAAGGCTGTTGGGCTGGCGGGCGAGAATCTCCCTGGAGCAAGGACTACGGCAGATGGTAGCCAGGCGGCAGGCGGCCCGGGCCGCCGGGGAGGGGGATTGAGCACCGCGGTCCGGTTGGAGGCGCGGGGGCTGGTCAAGCGCTACGGCGGAAGGCCCGTGGTCGACGGGATCAGCCTGGAGGTGGGCGCCGGCGAGGTCGTCGGCTTGTTGGGGCCCAACGGGGCCGGCAAGACGACCACCTTCTACCTCATCGTGGGGCTGGTCCGGCCGGACGGGGGCGCGATCGTCCTCGGCGACCGCGACATCACCCGCATGCCGGTGTACCGCAGGAGCCGGATGGGGCTTGCTTACCTCGCACAGGAACCCTCCGTCTTCCGCCGCATGACCGTCGAGCAAAACCTCGACGCGGTGCTGCAGCTGCGGCGCATGCCCGCCGGAGAGCGCCGGCAGGTGGCGCGGCGGCTGTTGGAGCAGTTCGGGCTGGTCTCCCTGGCGAAGTCGCGGGCGGCGAGCCTTTCAGGAGGCGAGCGCCGCCGGGCCGAGGTGGCGAGGGCGCTTGCCCTGGAGCCGCGCTTTTTGTTGCTGGACGAGCCCTTCACCGGCGTCGACCCCATTGCCGTCGCCGACTTGCAGGGCATCATCCGCACCCTGGTGGAGCAGGGCATCGGGGTGCTGATCACCGACCACAACGTGCGGGAGACCCTGGCCATCACGGACCGGGCGTACATCATCCACCAGGGACGGATCCTGGCGTCGGGCCCGTCCGAGTCGATCGCAAAGGATGCCGCCGCTCGCCGGTACTACTTTGGCGACGACTTCCAGCTGTAGCGGGGCCGCTGCCCTGCGGAGCGGCGTGCAGGGCACGAGGCACCCTGGGATGGTATGAGAGCCCGGGGCGGGAGTAGAGGGAGGCGAGCCCGATGTACAGCGTGGCCCTGGTCGCGTCGCTGCTGGCGATGGCAGGGGTCATCGCGTTCATCGGCGACCGGGTGGGCCGGCGCGTGGGCCGGCGCCGGTTGACCCTGTTCGGCCTGCGGCCCCGCCATACCTCCGTCGTCGTGACGGTGCTGACCGGCATCATCATCGCCGGCGCCTCCCTCGGCATCCTCGCGGCCGTCTCGGGCGAGGTACGGACGGCCATCTTCCGCATCGACGAGATTCAGCGCATGTTGGCCCAAAACCGGTCCCACCTCCGGGCCCTGCAGCAGCAGCTGGACGAGCGCCAGGCCGCCCTGGTCGAGGCGACCAAAGCCCGCGACGCTGCGGTGCGCCAGCGGGATGCGGCCGTCGAGGAGCAGCGCCGCGCCGAACAGGAGCTGGCCGCGGCGCGCGGCGTGCTGGCGCAGGTCCAGTCTGACCTGCAGCGCAGCCGTTCCGAGCTGGAGACGGCCCAAGAGCGCCTCGAGGAGACTCGCAAGAACCTCTCTTTCCAGACCGCGCGGGTTCGCCAGTTGGAACAGCTGGGAGAGACGCTGGCCGGGCGGGTGCAGGAGCTGCAGCAGCAGGTTGCCTCGCTGGAACAAACGGAGCAGCAGCTGAGCGAGGCCATCCTGGCGCTGTGGAACACCGCCCAGCGGCTGCAATACGGCAACGTGATCTTCCGCCGCGACGAGATCCTGCTTTCCGCCGTCCTGACGTCCCAGGGCGACGCGAAAGCCGCCGAGGCCCAGCTCCTCGACTTCCTCAAGCGCGTGGAGGCGGCGGCGCAGGCCCGGGCGGGCATCCCTCCGTCCGACGGGAAGAGCAGCGACGGCACGGCCGCCGCCTCCGGGGGCATCGTGCGGCTGTTGCCCAAGGAGTTCGACGACGGGGTGCAGCTCTTGGCCTCCGGGCGCAGCACCTGGGTGGTGCGGGCGAGGGTGGACCGCAACACCCTGGCCGGCGAGCCCGTGGTGGTGCATATCGAGCTGGTGCCCCGGAGCCTGGCCTTCCGGGCCGGCCAGACGGTGACCGAGGGCCGCGTCGACCCGTCCGAGGGGCGGATCGAAGACCAGGTGCTGGAGCTCTTGCGGCAGGCCAACGAGGTGGCAATCCGGTACGGCTCCATGGTCACCGGCCCCGATGGCACGGTGGGCAAGCTCGTGAGCGCCGACGAGTTCGTCCGGGTGGTCGCACAGCTGCAGCAGCTCAACCGGCCGGCGACGGTACGGGCGATCGCGGTGCGCGACACGTACAACACCGAAGGCCCCCTGGTCATCCACCTCGAGGTGCTGGCTGGCGGGGCTTCGGGCTCGTAACGGCCCCACCGCGCGTGCCGGGCTTCGCGCCGGGCCGTCTCATCCGGCATCCTCCCGCATCCGGCCGCGCCTGCGGGCGAATTCGACCCAAACCCCTGGGACGGCAGGAATTGGCACCCCCGTTGCTGGCGAAAGTGGCAGGAGCTCACCGCCGATAGCAGGACCTGGCTGGGGTCCGCAGAATCCAGCTAATGTCGTGGCTTGGCATTTGTCCCACTAGGTGCCGCCGGCCGCAGGCGGCCTACCTTCGGGCCGGATCAGGGGAGGGCTGGCAGCCCGGCGTTGAGTCTTGGGGCCGAGCCATTTCCGCAACGGAGGGGGTTGCAGGTCGACATGGTGCGAAGGGCCCTGACGATCGTGCTGGCGGTGGTAGTGCTGGCGGTAGGGGCACCAGCCGCCTGGGCGGCGGAGGGCGGGAGCTTCGTCGACGTACCGGAGGGCCACTGGGCCTATGAGGCCATCAGCAACCTGGCAGCGGCGGGTCTGGTGGAGGGCTATCCGGACGGCACGTTCGGGGGTTCCCGGACGCTGACCCGGTATGAGGCGGCTATGATTTTCTCCCGGATGTTGGGCCGGCTCGAAAACGTGATCAAGCAAGACGTAGCGGGCGAGGTCCAGGGGTTGTCGGCTCAGGTGGCCGGTGACGTGAGCCAGCGGGTGATGGCGAGGGCGACCGCCGAGATCCAGCAGAGCATCATGGCGGCCCGTGAGGCTCTGGCACAGGATCTGGACCGGATGGTCCAGGAGAAGCTGGCGGCAGCCGAGCCCAAGACCGTCGAGCGTGTCGTGGTGGAGAAACAACCGCAGGTGACGGAGCGGGTGGTCGTGGAGCGGCCCTTCGAGGTGACCGATGAGGTCCGGGCCGCCATCGCGGCGGTCGTCGCGGATCAGGTGCAGCAACAGCTCTCGCCGGAGCGGCTGCAGGGACTGGCGGCCGACGTGGCCAAGAGCAAGGAGGTCAGCGACGCCATCGATGCGGCGATCCAGGAGAAGGTCGGGCCGGTGCTCGGCCTCCAGGGCCTCGACGTTGACGTGGCCGCGCTGCGGGGCGACGTCGACGCCATCCGGGCGGTGCTGGATCGGCGCGTGGAGGAGCTCAGCGGCTCCATCGCGGAGCTGAGCCAGCGGGTGACCAACCTGGAGCAGCAGGCGGTCGCGCAGGGCGAGCTGGCCTCCGTCAGCAAGGAAGTACAGGCACTGCGCACGACCAACCAGCGCCTGACCGTCGCGCTGGTCATCGTGGGGTTGCTCGCGGTGGCGGGTATCGTCGTCAAGTAGGGGAGCCATGAGCCCTGTGCCGATGGCGGCCCGGCCTGGCCGGGCTGCCATCGGGCCCGAAGGAGGGCTTTTTTCGTGAGGATGTCGTTAGTAAGGCTATCCCCATCCGGCGGCCGGCGAGGGATAGGGGCAGGAGCGGTGGCCGCGGTGGCCGGTCTGGCGGCGTTAGTGTCGGTGGCCGCCGCCGGGAGGGCATGGGCGGCGGAGGGTGGGGAGTTCGTCGACGTCCCGGAGGGCCATTGGGCCTACGAAGCCATCAGCCGTCTGGCGGCGGCAGGCGTGGCGGAGGGGTACCCCGATGGGACGTTTGGCGGCTCCCGAGCGCTCACCCGTTACGAGGCCGCGGTGATGGCGTCGCGGATGTTCGACCGGCTCCGAGCGGCGCTGCAGGAGGAGGTGCGGATCTCGTCGCCCCGCATCGTCGAGCGGGTCATCGTGGAAAAGCAGCCGCAGGTCGTCGAGCGGGTGGAGGTCGAGCGGCCCTTCGAGGTGACGGACGAGATCCGCGCGGCCATCGAGGCGGTGGTGGCCGGCCGAGTGGATGCCATTCTCAGCCATCGGGAGCGAGGGCTCGCCTCGCGGCTCGAGGCGCTAGAATCGCATGTACGGGGACTCGATGCGACCCTCCAGGAGACGCACGAGACCCTGCGCGTATCTGCCGGCACAGCGGAGCAGTTGCGGATGCGGGTCGCCGGCGCGGAGCAGAGGCTCGACGGCATGCTGGCAGCCGCACAGGAGGATGCAAGCTCGCTTGCGGTGCTGGCAGGATATGCGTCCGATTGGAGGAGCGAGCGACTGGCAGGGTCCGGCGTCAGCGCCGGCCTGCGGGTTTTCTTGCCCGGCCGGTGGGCGGACGGCTTCGTCGGTTGGACGGCCGGAGGCAGGGCAGGAGAAGAGCCCGAAACGGCGATGGCGGCCCACCTCGAGTGGCGAGGCGGGCCTCTTCTCGACGCGAGCATGGCCCTGGGCAGCCGGCTGGAAATGACAGGGTCGTCTCGAATCCGTGTAGCGGTACGCCAGTTCGTTGCCTGGCGGCGGTCGCTCGTGCCCGCTGTGGAGGTCCTGGTCCGGGCGGGCGTGGGAGAGTGCCGTCCTGGCCCGAGCGGGGCGAGGCCGATTTCGCCTCTGGTCGAAATACCAGGGCCGGGCCCGTTCGTTTCGGCCGCGTTGGCTTGGCAGCCGGGCTTCGTCCCTGCTTCGCTCGCAGGCACGGTAGAGCGGGCGTGGCCTGCGGCCGGCGAGAGCGGCAGGAGCGCGCAGACCCGATGGTCCGTCGAGGCCCGGGTACCGCTGGGATGGACGGGGAAAGGGAGCGCGGCACGGCTCCGGCTCGACTGGGACGGGGCCGGAGGCGTGCAGGCCCGCTGGCTGCTGGAGTTGCAGGCGATACGGTGGCCGGGAGAAGGAGCCCGGGCAATGTCGGGGAGCGTGTCGTGAGGGTCGTGCTGGCAGTCGACCCAGGACGGGCCAAGTGCGGGGTGGCGGCCGTCCGGGAAGACGGCGTGGTGCTCCACAAGGAGATCGTGGGGTCGGGCGAGGTCGAGGCCCGGGTAGGAGCACTCATCGAGCGGTTCGCCCCCGCTGCCGTCGTGCTGGGCAACCGGACGGGCGCCCGGGAGCTGCGCCGCCGCCTGGAGCAACTCCCCTCCGTGGGCCGGTTGGGCGGGATCGAGCTGGTGGAGGAGGCCCACACGTCGGAGCTGGCCAGGCGCCGGTATTTCCAGGCCCATCCTCCCCGGGGCCTGTGGAGGCTCGTCCCGATAGGGATGCGCACCCCGCCGGAGCCGGTGGACGACTGGACGGCGGTCATCCTGGCCGAACGGTTCCTGCGCGAGAAATTCCAGGAATAAGGGCGCCGCCGGTCGAAGGGTCGGCGCCCCGTACCACGAACTCAGCCCTTGAGGTTCGGGGAGGGAAATGAGACCCGTCGTGCACGGCGTGGCTCGGCGCGTGGCCTGTGCGTGGCTCCTTCTCTCGTCGGCGGGAGTCCTCCTTGCCGCGCCGGCGGGCGGGGCAGGAGTGGCTCTTGCGAGCGCGCCTTCCACGACGGCCTGGCCCGGGGTGGCGGTCTACGGGCCGCTGGCCGAGGTGCCGGCCGGCCACTGGGTCTATTCGGCCCTCGAGAGCCTGATCCGCTCGGGGCTCGTGGTAGAGTACAGCCCGGGCCTGTTCGACCAGGAGCGGACCATCAGCCGGTATGAGGCCGCCATGCTGGTGGTCGACGCGTTCCGCCGTTTCGGCCTGGCCCGGCCGCAGACCCAGGGGCCGGCCGGTTCGTTCACCGTGCTGGATCCGCGGGAGTTGCTCGACAAGGCAGGGGTCGACTCCGGGCAAGAGGTCAAGCTGGCCGACGTGTTGGCCCGGTTGGGCCAGGAGCTGGCGCCCGAGTTGATGGTGCTGGGGTATGCCATCCCAGGGCAGGATGGCCGGCTCCCCGAGGGTGCGGTCGCTGCCCGTCCCCTCACCGTCAGCCCGGGAGCCGCGTGGATGATCCAGCAAACGACGACCAAGGGACCTGCGGCCCAGCGTCCTGCTGCCCCCGCGAGCGAGGGTGGGTCGGGCAAAGGGGAGTCCGGGTCCGCGCTCGCTCCGGTGCCGGCGGGTCCGGCAGGTCCGGACATCGCCGCGGCATACGAGCCTCTGCTGGAGCCCACGCCGACCGGCGGTACCTCCACTCCGGTCTCCCGGCCGGAGCCCGTGGTCAGCGTGACCCCTTCGTATCGCCTGAGCCTCGGCACCACGGCTCCCGGTAAGTGGGACGCGGACGCCCGGCTGAGCGTCAACCCCAAGGATGGAGCTGCGGAGGGCTACGGCGCCGTCCTGATGCGAGGTGGGGACCAGTGGCTGTGGGCCCGGGTCGGGCCTATCCCATCGCCCTTGGGCCAGTCTTACGCGCTGCGCGACGACGACGGGACCCTCAGCCTCCAGGGCATCGAAGCGCGTCTTTTGGGCAACGGGGGGCGCACGAGCCTCATGGTGGCCCGGGAGGCGACCGATGGCCTGGTTCCCTCCCCCGCCGACGAGACGAAGGCCAGCACGATCGCCGTCCTGGATGGCAGCCTCGTGCTCAGCCGTGAGATCGTGGTGGGGGCCGCGCTCGTCCGGGCCGGCTCCGAGCCAGACGAGCTGCTGGGGCTGGAGAAGGGGCAGACCGTCACCTCCCTGATGGGCCGGTACTCTCCCCTCCCGTGGTTGTCCATCTCCGGCGAGTACGCGCAAAACCTGTGGGCCATGCCGCTCGTCTCTGCAGCCATGCGGGTCGGCGCCACGCTGCGCCTGGGGGACGTGCGCCTGGGCGCCAGCGTCGGCAAGGTCGAGCCGGGCTTCCAGAGCGCCCTCGGGCAGGTCCAGCCTGGCTCCGAGGTCGGCGTGGACGCAACGATCCAGATGGGAGACGTCCAGCTGCGGGCCGGAGCCGGCGAGCGCCGACCGGCCACATCGCCCGATCAGGCGGATCCCGCGCCGCAGCTCTTGCGTTCGGTGGGGATCCGCATCGGGTCGCTCCCGGGCGGGATGGTGCAGGCGGACTACGAGCTGATTTCGGTGGAAGACCTGGTCAAAGGGCGCCGGGCTACGGTCTCTGTCGGGTGGGGCGCGGACCGGACCAGGCTGAGCATGGGCGTCACGTGGGCGGGCGAGCGCGACGCGTACGCGTCGACCGCACCTTCCCTGGAGGCGAGCGCGGCCATGAGCTATACGCTCACGCCGTACGCAAGCGTGCTGCTCGGGTACAAGCTCATCGACTTCGGTGATCCGCCGGGAGACCGGCGTTCCAACGCCAGCGCCCAGTTCAACCTGCGGTTTTGAGGGTCGACGACCCCCCTTTCGGGGAGGCAAGGGGAGGGCTTGGCTGAGATGAGGAGCCGACGGACGGGCTCGGTGGCAGCTGGTCTCGTGGTCTTGGTCGGGGTATCCCTGGCGGTGGGTTTGGCCGGCGGGGCGCGCGGCGGTGACGGGCGTGCCCCTGAGCCAGAAGATCCAGCGCATCTATGCGGCCGTCACGGGCAAAGAGCCCCCGGCAGGTACGGGCTTGCGCGACCAGGTGGACGCGGTGACCACGCTCTTGTATGGGGCTGACTGGCAGCAGAAGGTCAGCCCGAGCCTGGTCGGGCGGGTCGACCAGCTCCTGCAGGTGGTGAGCCTGGGCGACCCCAATCGGTCGGTCTTCAGCAAGGAGCTGGCCGTAGAGTGGACCATCAACCAGGCGTTGTACGAGTGGGAGCTGGCCAGCCGCAACAAGAGCGTGGATCTGCCGAAGTCGCCGGCAGAGCCCCCGCTCAAGTCGCTACAAGAGCGGGTCGCCTGGCTCGAAACCCTGCTCTACGGCAAAGAGCAGCCGGGCGGCATCCTCGACCGGGTCGACAGGCTGGGCCGTGAGGTCTGGGGCGGCACGGCGCCGACACCCATCCAGACCAAGGTCGTCAAGATCGCCCGCAACACGGGCAACGTCCGGGTACAGTTGCTCGGGACCCTCAGCAACGAGCGGGGGAGCGCCAGCTCCGTGGGGCAGAGGGTGCACTTCGTGGTGATGGACGATCTCCGCGTGGACGGGGCGCTGGTGCTGCCGCGGGGAGCGGTCGGCATCGCGACCGTGGACGAGGTGGAGTCGCCGAGCCTGGGCCGGGCCGGCAAGCTCAGCGCCTCCGGGCTCGTGTGGGCCATCGACGGGACGCTCCTGGGCGCCACGCTTGGCCTGGACGAGGCCGTCAGCTCCGGGCAGGGCGTGAGCATGGTGGGCGCCGGGCTGAGCGGCCCGGTGGCCGCGCCGACGGGCCTGCTGGTACAGGGCGGCGCCCGCAAGCTCGACCCGGGCACGGTCCTGGTCGCGTCCATCGGGCCGGCCCCGGGGTGGAAAGAGGCCCCCGTCATCGACGCGGTCGTCCTGTGACGGTGGGACGTACCCTGCCGCTCATGGATCACCCCCGGTGCCTCCGTTTGGCGGAGGCACCGGTTTCTTCAAGCCTGCCCCGCCCACGGCCATCCCGCGATACCCGCTTCCATTCCCGAAATGAAGAGGGAAACGCCGATTCGGCCTGAATCTTGTAGGACGGCAACACCCCATCTTGCCTGGCCTCCAACGGACGGTCGCCCGTTTTGCGAGCCATGGCTTGGACTGGCACGAGCACGAAGGAGGTAAGTTCGGGCCGTGGCGGAGTACCGCCTGGTTCCCATCGACAGGATCGTGGTGGACCCCAACCAGGTGCGCCGTACGTTTCGTGACGATGCTCTCGACGGGTTGGCCCAGTCCTTGCGAGAAGTCGGCATGCTGCATCCCGTCCTGGTGACACCTCTCGAGGGCGGCAGTTACCGGTTGATCTCCGGAGAGCGCCGGTTGCGGGCGGCCAAGCGGGCCGGTGAGCACACGGTGCCGGCGCTGGTGCTGCGAGACCTGAGGGGGACCGCCCACCAGATACAGCTCATCGAAAACCTGCAGCGCGAGGATCTCAATCCCATGGAGCGCGCGCTGGCCATCCACTCCTTCATGGAGCAGGAGCACCTGAGCAAGGCTGCCGCGGCGGCCCGGCTCGGGGTGCCCCGCACCACCCTGACCGACTGGTTGGACGTGCTGGATCTCGACGAGCGCCATCAGGCGGCCCTGGTCGACAACTTCGCCGGGGGAGACTCCCCGCTCACGTTATCGCACGTAGCAGAAGCCAAGGCGCTGGCCGCGCGGCTGGGAAGCCCCGGGATCGCGACCGTCCTTCTCGACGCGGTCCTGGAGTACCGTCTCAGCAAGGCGGAGACGCGCCAGGTCGCCCAGCTGGTGCGCAACGGGCCCAACGTCAACATCCAGCAGGCAGTACGCATGGTCCGGGGCCATGCTTCTTCCGACCGCCGGCACAAGATGCTGGCCGAGCCGTTGATGGCTTCGGTGGGCGACGGCGCGGCTGCGGCGGCCGATGGCCAGCCGGCTGGCCGGAACGCTCCGGGCGGCGCGGAGGAGGGCGCCGGGGCCGGCGAGGTGCCCGCGGGCTTTTCGAAGCTCTTCGCAGCGCTCGATCGCTTCCGCCGGGTGCTCGCCGCCCTGGCAGGCGGCGCCCTGGTCTCGATCACCCCGCAACAGCGCCGGGACCTGGTCGCCTACCTGGAGACCCTGAGCCGGTGGATCGCCGAGGTCATCGCCTTTGCCCGGGAGGTGGACGACCCCTCTCTGGCGGCGCGGCGCCGGGAGGCGATGCGTCGGGCTGCCAAGGAGCTTGCCAGGAGGGCGAGACGCAAGAAGCACAAGCATGGTACCCACCCCCCGGCCATGCTCCAGGACGGGCGTCAGGTCTCGTCGGGCTGGCCTTTGACCCCTCCCGGCGCCGGGGCCAACTGAGCGGGGCCACCGGCCTGTGCGGGGCTCGGCCCCGAGGAGACCCGGACGACCGATAGCGCCCAGGCGAGGGCGGCCAGGGCAAGCGCCGTGCCGGCGAAGACGGCGAGCCTGGCCGTAGCCTGCGTCGCAAGGCCGAATAGCGGAGGCCCCACCGCGACCCCACCGAAGCGGACCGTGCCGTAGAACGCCGTGACCACCCCCCTGTGGTCACGGGAGACGGCACCGGTGATGAGCGTGTTGACCGCCGGCAGCGTCAGGCCCGTCCCGAGCCCGAGCAGCGCCGATAGCGCAATCGTGAGCCACAACGGCCGGCTGACGAACGCCAGCGCCCCCAGGGCCGCCGCGGCGCAGATCAGCCCGATGACGGAGAGGGGCTTGAGCCGCTCGGGACGGGTCTGCAGAGAGCGGCCGCTCGTAAACGAGGCGATGGCCATCATCCCCACCGGGATGGCGATGATGCCGCCCCGGGCGAGCTGCGAGAGGCGATGGCGGGCCTCGAGCTCGTCGCTGAGCAAGCTGAGCAGGCCGAACAGCGCGAACAACAGCAGCATGCCGGCCCCGTAGGCGGCCGACAGGGCGGCACCCCGCCGCCGGGCGATCTCCGGGATCTGGCGCAGGTAGCGGGCAACGCCGCCCTCCTCCCGCCGGGGCGCCTTCTCCCTGACTGCCCGGTGCACGCCGAAGGCGACCGGCAGCGCCAGCACGCCGTACAGGAAGAAGGGCAAGAACCAGGAGGCGAGCGCCGCCAGTGCTCCCAGAAGCGGGCTCACCACCTTGCCGAGCCCGTTGGAAGCCTCGAGCCAGCCCAGGGCCTGGCTGCGCTCCGTGCTCTGGAACATGTCTCCGACCAGCGCCATCGACAGCTGGTACGTGCCGCCGGCGCCGATGCCCTGGAGCACCCGGGCGCCCACGATGGGCCAGAACCTGCCCGGCAGCAGCCAGGCGCTCAGGCCCGCCAGGATGCCTCCGATGCCGTACAGCACCAGGGCGGGCACCATGACGGCCTTTCGGCCCACCCTGTCGGACAGGGCGCCGGCGAACGGGATGGTGACCGCGGCCGGCAGAGAGAAGGCGGTGATCACCAGGCCGGTCTGGACCATGGTGAGGTGGAGGTGAGAGCGGATCGCGGGCAGGACCGGGATCAGCATGGAATTGCCGAGCACCATGATGAACGGGACCAGGCTCAGGACCGCGAACCACCGGATAGTGTCGGGGCGCACGTGCATGCCCTCCCGGGCGATATCTTGCCCCGGAGCGGCACGCTACGGGCTATAATCGAGGCAAGCATCGAGAGGGGACGTGGGTGAGGCCGGTGGCAGCTCTTCCGGCGCCATCAGCGCCTCCCGCACCGGCGCCTGGCCCGGCAAAGGCGCCCAGAGCTGTCCGCGGCCGCACCCGGGCCAGACCGGCGGCCGGGGCCAACCGGTGGCGGGTATGGTGGATCCGGTGGCGGGCCCTCCTGTGGGCCCTGGTGGCCGCCGCGCTCTACGCGCGCTGGTACTTCCTCGACCCGGGCACCACGCTGGCGTGGACCCTCACGGTCGCCCGCCAGGTCTTCAGCATCCTGCTCTTCATCTTCATGGCCATCATCCAGTTCGTGGCCGTTTTCTGGTTCCTGGGCCGGGCCCAGATTTACTGGATCGAGCCCGGGGAGACGGGCGTCACGTTCGACGACTACCGGGGCAACCCGGAGGTGCTCGAGCAGGCCCGGCGCGTCGTCACGCTCTTGAAGGGCGTGACGGGCTTCAAACAGATGGGTGGCGAGGTCTCCCGCGGGATGCTGCTGGTCGGGCCCCCGGGTACGGGTAAGTCTTACCTGGCCCAGGCCATCGCCTCGGAGGCGGGAGTTCCCTTCGGCTACCTCTCGGCTGCCAGCGTGCAAAACATGTTCTTCGGGGTCTCCAACCTGAAGATCATGAACATGTACCGAAAGGCGCGCCGGCTCGCCCTCGAGCACGGCGCCTGCATCGTCTTCCTCGACGAGTTCGACGCCATCGGCGTGAGCCGCACCAACCAGCGGGCCGGGGCGGCGTTTCCCATATTCGGGGGCATGGGGCTGCTCAACGAGCTGCTGCTCCAAATGGATCCGCCGCGCCTCGAGACCCGGTGGTGGGCGCGGCTCCTGCGGCGCCTGGGGTTCCGGCCGGCGCCGGGCCCCCAGCCCATCGTCTTCACCATGGCGGCGACCAACGCCCCGGAGGTGCTGGACCCTGCCCTGCTGCGGCCGGGGCGCTTCGACCGGCAGATCGTGGTGGGGCCGCCCGACTTCGAGGGGCGCAAGGAGGTCATCCAGTATTACCTGGGCAAGGTCGCCCACGACCCCGGCTTGGAGCAGCGTCTCGACGAGCTGGCGGCCGACATGGTGGGCTACACGCCGGCCAAGATCCGCCACGTCATCAACGAGGCAGTGGTCAAGGCCCACTTCGACGGCCGCAGGCGGGTCACGTACGACGACATCACCTACGCCCGGGAAGTGCACGAGTGGGGCCTCAAGCAGCCCCTGCGCTCCATGTTGCCCGAGGAACGCCGCCGGGTGGCATACCACGAGGCAGGGCACGCCGTCGCCCAGCTGCGCCTGTTGCCTCACGAACGCATCGTGAAGACCACCATCATCCGCCACGGCGAGGCGCTGGGGTTCTCCGCGACACGCCCCGTCGTCGAACGCTACTCCACGACCCAGGAGGAGCTGCTCGCCAATATCCAGGTGAGCCTGGCGGCGCGGGCCGCCGAGGAGCTGTTCCTCGGCACCCGCCTCTCGGGCGCTGCGGGGGACCTCGAGACGGCCACGCGCCTGGCGGCCTCCTACATCGGCACCTACGGGATGGACGGCACCCTTTACTCGTACCGGGCGCTCGGCGCCGGCGCCCCCGACGACGAGCTGAAGGCCCGGATCAACCGCCTGCTCGAGCGGGAGAAGGCCAAGGTCTCGGAGCTGCTCGCCGCCAACGCACCCCTGGTACACGCCATCGCCCGCCGGCTGCTCGATCGCCACGAGATCACCGGGCCCGAGATCGCCGAACTGGCCCGGCTGTTCGACGACGGGCAGCTCGACGGAGCGGACGGGCGCTCCGGGACGCCGCCCCAACAGATACCTGCGGCGGTCGGCTCAGATGGCGCCTCGCTGCCGCAACGCCTGGATCGCCCGCCGGACGTCCAGGTCTGACCCGTCGTACCAGGCACGCAGCCACTCATCGTCCATGGGCACCGTGACGTCGGGCACCACCGGGCCTACCAGCGGGCGGCCCCGGGAGGAGAAAAAGCGCCCCGACGTCACCTGGATGAGGCCCCCGCCCGGAAGCTCCCAGCGCTGCTGGGTATCGCCCGTTGCGGGCTGGGTGGGACGTCCCACCAGCACTGCCCGCCCCATCTCTTGAAGCGCGAACGCCAGGATGCCGAACGTGGTGCTCTCGTCGATGAGGACGGCCACAGGCTTGGCGTACGCGTCGATAGCCGTGGGAGCGGGCACGAGGGGGTTGGAGGAGCTCTCGGCCTTGACCGCCGGCAGTGGGAAGACCTCCTCCCGGCTCGTCAGGATGCCCAGCGCCTGCCCTTCGGCCAGCAACCCCGCGATGTGGGACAGGGTCCCGAGCGACCCCCCGGAAAAGCTGGTGCGCAGGTCGAGGATGAGCGCCCGGGTCCGGATCAGCTTGCGCAGTTCTGCCAGGAACGCCGTCTCCATCCCTTCGTGGAAGTGGGGCAGGTAGATGTAGCCGATGTTTTCCCCCTGCAGGAGCCGGCCCGACGGCTGAGGGGCGCTCGAGACGGCTCGCCGGGTCAGGGTCAAGGCCTGGCGAGCGCCCCCGGGAGCCATGACGACCAGGCGGACCGTCGTACCCGCGGCGCCCCGGATCCGGTCAGCCACCTGGGTGATGGACAGCTTGCGCACGTCCTGCCCGTCCACTTCCAGCACGAGCATCCCCTGGCGCACGCCCGCCTGCTGGGCGGGCCCGCCGGGCAAGACCTGGCGCACCATAGGGGTGCCGCCCGGTCCGGCGCTGAGCAGCACCCCGATCCCCACCACGTCGACCCGGAGCCGGCGTTCCTCTTCGTCGAGCTTCGCCCGTTGTTGCGGCCGCAGGACGTAAGTGCCGGGATCCTTCAGCAGGGCGACCATCTCCGACGCCGAGGGCATATCCGTCGGCGCCGGGCTCGGCGGCCCGGCGTAGGTAGGTCGCCCGGGCTCGCTGCCAGTCGACGCCCCCGTACGTGGAGTCGAAGTAATGGTCCGCGACGGCCTGCCAGGCGGCCTGCACGACCTGCTCCGGCGCGGGAGCCGGCGGGGCGCCGGCCCGCACTCCGGGAGCGAGGGCCTGCGCCATCGCTCCGGCGAGCGCCGCCACGGCCATGAGTAGGACTTTTCCACGCGGTGCCATATCCGGTCGCCGACCCTCTCCGCGCGAAACGTTGTCGATGTCCTTTCCCGGCGCGGCTTCCGTACTCCTCGCAAGCTTTTTGCAAGCGCCGCGCAACGGTCTGGCAAGCGCCCGGCCGTATACTCGGCTCGGCGGGGGGCGATGAGGCATGACGGAGGTCAAGCGCCGGTTCTGCGGTGCGATTTGTGCCGCGATTGCGACGGCGATTTCGGTAGCGTTCGTGGGGATGGCGCTGGCGGCCGCGGGGCTTTGTGCGGCCTGCGCGCTAGGACTGATCGGAGCGTTCTAGCATCCCTTCATTCTTGCGCTGCGCGTACGGCAAGCCCCCCGTGCGCAAGGCAAAAGCGGCGGGCCATTGGGCCCGCCGCCCCTTTTTGTCTCAGGGCTGTCCGCCAGCAGGCGACATGACCCACGCTCGCTCTGCCGCCGCCTCCACCTCCTGCTGCGTGAACGGGATCCGGTACGCCTGGTTGGAGAGCCAGGCGGGCAACAGGTCGGCGAAGTGCGGGCCCGCTCCTGCACCGGCCGCCTGCCCGCCGGGGATGACGTTATAAGCGGTGACGGCCCCGGGTCTCATCTCCACGACCAGGCGCATCGACGGCCCGCCGCTGAAGCGGAACGCCTGGGGCGTGGTGGCTCTGGGGTCGAAGCCCGACGCGTCGACCACCTCGAATCCTCCGTCCACGGGAAGCCCGGCGGCGTACTCCGGGGCGTCGAAGCCTCCCGCCGGCGGGATGCCGAAGGTCCCGCCGAGAGGGTGCGCCAGCACCAGGCGGTGCAGTTTGCCCCACCGCAGATCCGACAGATCCCGCACCTTGCCGAAGGCGGGCTCGAAGACCGGCCCTGTCAGGAGCCCGAGCGCTCTGTCCAGGCTGCTCAGGAGCAGCAGATCCCGCTCGTCGGCCGGGTCGAGGGCGAGGTCGGGCACGTCGAAAAACTGGAGGCCCGAAACGCCCTTGCCCCGGGTGCGGTCGAAGTGCTCCAGCTGGTAGAGGATCGCCTTGACCGCCATGGTCCCGTCGGGCAAGGGAAGGTCCGGGGAGACTCTCGTCACGGCCGCATCCACGGTGGCCCGGATGAGCTGCCCGACCCACACGTTGAACAACGTGGCCGCCACGCTGGCCCGGACCTCCTGCACCGACGGCTCGTGGGCGGGCCGCACCGCCTGTCCCGGGCCATGGGAAGCAACGGCGACGCCGGGCGAGCCATCCCACCCCTCCGGCAGTCCCGTGGGCGTCGAGCCATCCCAATCCTGCAGGTAACCGATGGCCTCCGCCATCCGGGAGGAGCGAAGGGCTGCCAGCTGGGGCACCGCTTTCTCCCCGAGGCCGGCCCGCTCCCAGGCTCGCAGCAAGAAAGGCAGCAAGCGCTTCGCCTCGAGCTCCACGACGTCGCTCTGGATGGCCATGGCGTCCTGCACCGTGAGCTTGCCCGCCTGCCGGGCCCGTTGCCGGATGCGCTCGGTGATGCGCGCCGCGCGGAAACCGGGGCTGAACGCCGGCCCCAGGTAATAGATGCCGCCGGAGGCTCTGCGCCACGCCAGCGGGTCTCCGCCGGCCGTCACCCCTACGGGGTCGTTGTTGGCGGAAACGATGAAGCCCTGGGCGGGATTGACGACGTGCGGCATCTCCGACTCGGGCAGTACCCGGAAGGGGATGCCCTGGTCGCCCGGAAGCGCCTCGCCCGGCGGCCAGGCGATCCAGTCATGACGGCGCAAGCCCGTGCCGTCCCGCAACAGCCACGGCGCGAACGATGGCCCGCCGTCCACCGCGCCGGCCTCCAGGTCCTCCCGCAGGGGCAGCTCCGCCCCGGCAAAGTAGGCGATGTTGCCCTCCACGTCGGCGTACGCCCAGTTCTGCGAGGCGGCGTCGAAGTAGCGCAGCCCCTCGCGAAACTCCTGGAGATTGGAGGCCCGGTTCCACCGGTAGAAGTTCTCGCCGTCATGCGTGGCGTACAGCCCCGTCCACTGCACGCTCAGGGCCTCCTGCCGCTCGGGGTTGATGCGGACGATGGGGCCGTGGCGGGGTACCTCCAGCACCGCCTGCGGCACCTGGCCGGCCGGGGCCGGCTGCAGGTCGTCGGGCGTGCCGTTGCCCACCGCGTTGACCAGGAACTTCTGGGGCAACACCCGCACCGGCTCCCAGTTGCCCCGGTACAGCGCGTACCATTGCCCGTCCCGCTGGGTGAGCCGTTCGAGGTACATGTCGGTCTGGTCGATGGGGTTGGTGGTCGCGCCCCACGCAATCCGTTCGTTGTGGCCCAGGATGACCCACGGCACCCCCGGGAAGGCCACCCCGTACACGTTGAGCGACGGCCGGGCCGCGCCGTCCGGCTGCACGGTCAGATGCTGCTGGTACCAGACGGGAGGATGGGTGAGCGGAAGGTGCGGGTCGTTGGCCAGCAGGGGATAGCCGCTCGCGGACAGGCGCGGCCCGATGACAAACCAGTTGCTGCCGGCGCCTGCCCACGGGGCGGTCACGGCCGCCATCTGCGAGAGCCAGCCTGCCAGCATCTCCTCGACGCCGCGTCCCTGGACGTCCTGGGAGATCGCGCCCGCCAGGGGCGAGCCGGAGGCCGGCGCGTAGCCCACCGCGTCCGGCACGACGAATGCGTTTTCAGCGGGGGCCAGTGGCCACAGGTCGTAGAAGACGGCCTGGATCCCTCGCTCGGGCCCCATGGCCCGCACGTACGCCTGCAGGATGGTCGCGTACTGGGCGTCCATGCTGAAGGAAAGCCCGAAGCCCACGAGCTTGAGCACCGATACCGAATCGACCGGCTGCCAGCGGCGCACCCGCGTGAGCTCGAGGGCGCGGTACTCCGCCGGCAGAGCGCCGGCCCGTTCCGCTTCGTCAATGTATGCGTTGACCCCGGCCGCAAACGCCTCGAGTTCGCCCCGGGCGCCGGGTGAGAGCCGCTCGAGCGACCTGGCTGCCGCCCGGGACAGGCCCAGGGTGCGCATCTGGACGTCTTCGGAAAGGGCCGCGCTCCCCAGGAGCTCGGCAAGTGTCCCTTCGGCCCGCCGCCGGCTCACGTCCATCTCGAACAGGCGATCCCGGGCCTGCAGGTAGCCAATGGCAAACGCAGCGTCGTGCTCCGTCCGGGCCACCACGTGGGGAATGCCCAGGGTATCCTCCACCACCCGCACAGGCCCGATGAGACCCGGCAGGCGCAACTCCTCCGGCGCCGGAGCGGCCGCGCCCGCTTCGACGGGTGCGCCTGCCTCGGCAGGGATCGGGCTCGCCGGCGGCTGCTGGGCCGGTGCCGGCGTCGTGACCCCCAGCAGCAAGGCCAGCAGCACGGCTCCTGCCGTTGACCCGTGCCGCCTCCACGCCCTCGACAATCCCGCCACCCCCCGTAGCAGGAGACTGGCTGCTACACTACGGCGGGGCCCGGGGAAACTCCTGGCAGGCGATCCTCGGGCTTCCTGCCGGCGGTCGCCGCCCGGCGCTGCTTAGGGGGACGTCATGGGGACTCCGGCGATGCCGGGCCGGCGCCGAACCAGGCGAACCGCCGCATCGGGATCAGGTCGCGGGCCAGCAGGTTGAGGGGTTTGGCGGCCAGCATGAAGTGATCGCCGAGGGTGACCATCACATCCGCCAGCCCGGACTGGCGGGCTGCCTCGTCCTCGGCCGCCCGGTGGTAAAACTCCGTCCCGATCTCCGCATAGGCCTGCTGGTCCCTGGCAAACCGCTGGGACCTCGCCACCGCGCTCCACCAGGGCCGGGCCGCGCTGCGGCGCCCCGAGACGTGGTCGGGGAAGATGCCGACCATGAACAAGCTCACGTCGGCTACCCGCTTGTAAATGGGGAAGCGCTGCGGGGGGTCGAGCAGCTCGGCCGCAGAGAGCAGGTCGTCGACGTTCATGTCGTTGAACACCCTCCGCCGGTACACCGCGCCGTGCCGCACGAAGAAGGTGCGCGACTCGGTGCGCACGAAGCTGGCGAGCATGCTGGCCAGGTAGTCGAGCACCCGGGGCTGCTCGACCAGCTGTGCCGCTTTCGAGGCGTCGAAGACGGGCACGTCCCCCTCCGGCCGCGGCTCCATGGTGAACGACGCCTGCTTGAGCAGGCGGCGCGCCCGGCGGAGGAGCACGGCGAACAAGAGCTGGGGTGAAACCTTGAGCATGACATCGTCGTCCGACGCCATCTTTTGGAAGACCCGGTCGTCTTCCAGGAGCACCTCCAGGAAATCGGGCTTGTCGCGGACGATCTCCCGGATCCGGTCGTAGTCGGTGCGGCGGGACGACGTGGCCCGGATGACGAACTCCAGGTCACGGTCCGTCAGCTGGCGAGAGAGATCGAGCAAGGCGGGTTTCATCCAGTCCCATGCCACCGCGGGATGATCCCCCTTCGCCATTATATTGTAGACTATTACCCGGCGCCCGCCCCCATCCGGCCGGCGGACGCCCCACCCGGCGATGGAAAGGAAGGCCGGCGCCGCCGGCCGCGGTCTTCCATGCACGAGACTCCTGCACAGCGCTTCAGCGCGGTCACGGGATTCGAACGCATGAGCGCCCGCGACGGCCGCTCCGAGGTGCGGCTGCGCATCGCCCCTCGCCACCTCAACGAACTGGGCATCGTCCACGGCGGGGTGCTGATGGCCCTGGCCGACGAGGCCATCGGGATGGCCGCCTTCTCGGCGGTGCCTCCCGGCACCGCGGTCGTCACGGCCGAACTCCACGTGCACTTCCTGCTGCCGGCCCGTTCGGGGCTCCTGGTGGCGCAGGGCGTCATCTGGCGGGCGGGCCGCCGGCTCGTCACGGGCGAGGCCACCATCGAGCTCTACCCGGAGGACGGCGCCCCCATCACCGTCGCCAAAGCGACGGGCACCTGGGCCACCGTCACGCAGGACGTCCCCCTGCCGTAGCGGATGGTTCCCGGCCGTGTGCGCCGGCCGCCTGCGCCGGCGGGGCCTCTTCCCGCAGCGCCCGGCGCAGCACCTTGCCCACGAGGGTCTTGGGCAGCTCGTCGCGGAAATCGAAAAGCCGCGGCACCTTGTACGCGGCCAGCCTCTCCCGGCAAAAGGC
Source organism: Limnochordaceae bacterium (assembly GCA_014896295.1). Lineage (GTDB taxonomy): Bacteria > Bacillota > Limnochordia > Limnochordales > Geochordaceae > Carboxydichorda > Carboxydichorda subterranea. The sequence goes on along the minus strand of JADBKR010000008.1, from coordinate 330,721 downwards.
CTCCAGCTCGGCGGCAGTGACGGCGTGCCCCTCCTTGAGCACGACGTACGCCTTGACGGTCTCCCCGCGGTACGGATCGGTCACTCCCACGACGGCCGCTTCCCGGACGGCCGGATGCTCGTAGAGCACCTCCTCGACCTCCCGGGGGTAGATGTTGAAGCCGCCGGCGATGATCAGGTCCTTCTTGCGGTCGACGATGCGGAAGTAGCCGTCGTCGTCCATCTGAGCCAGATCCCCGGTGAGCAGCCACCCGTCCCGCAAGACGGCGGCCGTCTCCTCCGGGCGCTGCCAGTACCCCTTCATCACCTGGGGGCCCCGGACCGCCAGCTCTCCCACGCTGCCGGGCGGCAGGGGCTCCCCCGTCGCCGGGTCGACGATCCTGGCGTCGGTGTCCGGCCACGGCAGCCCGATACTCCCCGTGCGGCGCGGCCCCAGATGGGATTGGCGTGGGTCACGGGAGAGGCTTCGGTCAGCCCGTACCCTTCCACCAGGCGCCCGCCCGTGAGCCGCTCGAAGCTCTCCTGCACGGCCACCGGGAGCGGAGCGGCCCCGCTGATGCACGCCTCGACCGAGCTCAGGTCCCGCCGGGCGATGTCGGGAAGCTGCGTGATGGCGACGTACATGGTCGGCACGCCGGGGAAAAGCCGCGGGCGGTGTCGCTCGATGAGGCGTACGACCTCGGCGGCCGAAAAGCGCGGCGTGAGGATCATGGTGGAGCCGGTCATCACCGAGAAGTTGAGCACCGTGGTCAGGCCGTAGACGTGGAAGAAGGGCAGCGCGGCCAGCACCGTCGTGGGACGGCCCTCGAGCTTGTAGAGCCAGGCCTGGATCTGGGTGCAGTTGGCGGCCAGGTTGAAGTGGGTGAGCATCACGCCCTTGCTCGTGCCCGTCGTGCCTCCGGTGTACTGCAAGAGGGCCAGGTCCTCCCGGGCGTCGACCGGGTGAGGCCCGTCCAGGGGTTGGGAGCGTACCAGGCGGGTAAAGGCGTGGACCTGCAGGCCGAGCGGGCGGGAAGGGGCGACGGGACGCCGCGCCGGCGGGGTCCGGCGCTGCTGGCGCCGTTGGGCAGCCTGCTTGAGAGGGTACAGGAGCCGCAGAGGAGGTGGCAGGTAATCGGCCGCAGAGGTGACCACGACGTGGCGCAGGCCGACTTCGGAGGCGACTTCCAGCACCCGGGGCAGGATCTGGTCGAAGGCGACGGCGACCCGGGCTTCCGCGTCGCCAAGCTGGTGGCGAAGCTCCCTCGGGGTGTACAGCGGATTGGTCATCACCACGACGCCGCCCAGCCACAGGACGGCGTAGTAAGCGATCACCGTCTGGGGCAGGTTGGGCAGGATGATCGCCACACGGTCGCCGGGTCGGACGCCCAGGGCACGTGAGGCCTCCGGCCAGCCGGCGCACCTGCTCGAAGAGGCGAGCGTACGAAAGGCGCGCGCCGAAGTAAAGCGTGGCGGCCCGGTCCGGATGGCGGCCCGCAGATTCCTGCACCCAGGCCGCGAGGTTGATCTCCGGGTACTCCAGGTGGCTTGGTATCTCGGGCGGGTAGTGCTTCAACCAGGGACGGGCTTTGGAACCGCTATCAACCCGCATGACGGCAAGCCCCCAAACTCCACCTCGTTCGGGGGAGACACAGCCCCCCTCTTCCATTCGACGTATGATAGCCATTATCCTTGCCGGCCATGGCCCGGGCAGCCGAGCTTGCGGTGCCCCATCTCGTGCCCTCCTACTCCTCCGGGGCGTCCGTCGGAGCAGGGGCCGGTTCCGGGCGTGGCGGCGCCGGTGCCGGCGCGGGGGAGGGTGCCGGTGCAGGGCCCGGAGCCGGTCTGGGCTCTGGCGAAGGGGTTGGGGAGGGCGCGGGCGACGGCTCCGGCGACGGTGCCGGGGTTGGTGGCGGGGCAGGAGAGGGGCCTGGCGGGCCGGGCGGGCCAGGGGTCCCGGCGGGCCGGGCGGTCCCGCAGGCCCTGCAGGGCCTGCAGGACCGGCAGGCGGAGTCGGTGCCGGCGCCTGGGCTCGGGGCGGCTCAGGAGGTCGGGCCGGAGCCTGCGGAGCCGTCGGCGCGGGGCGCACCGTAGCCGGTCGTACCGTGGGTACGACCTTGGCGACGGTGCCGCCGGTCCGGGCCGGGTCGACGGCCGGCGTGTTGACCACGAGCTCGTAGTGCAGGGCCGGGTCGTCGATGGTGAGCCCCCTCACGGTTACGGTCGTCGTGTCGCCGGGCCCGAGCGACTCGATGACGGTGCTCTGGCGCTGGATCTGCGGCGGCTTGGACGGGTCCCGAGGGTCCAGTGGCGATGAGCAGCGCATAGACCGGCTGTTTCAGCGTCCGACTGGTGCGGTTGGTCACCGTCGCCTGCACCGAGATCGGCCCCCGGTCGAGCGCAGGGGCAGGGCCGGAGACCGGGCGCCTGGCCGGGACGGCAAGGGGCTGCTTGGCCCCGGCCGCGGCCGGACGCCGGGCCGGCCCTGCTGCCGCGCGGCGAGCAGGTGCCCCGGCGCCTCCCTGCGACGTCGTGGGTGACCCGGGCGACGTCGTGGGCGACCCGGCTTGCCCGGAGGGGGCGGCCGGCGCGGTCGTCGTATCCTGCACCACCTGCACCCGGGTGAAAGCGACCGGTGAGGGGGGCTCGCGGGGCCGGGTGGCGCCGGCGACGCCTGCGCTGCGGGCCGGCGCTGCAGGGCGCTCAGCTGGTCGCGCAGCCGGGCCGACTCCTGGGAGGAGCGCAACTGACCTGCGATGGCCGCTGCCGCCACCACGAACAGGAGCACCGCGGCAGCGGCGGCGATACGAAGCCAGCGTTCGTTGGACACTGCCTGCCACACCTCCATCCAGGAGTCTTCCGGCGCGACGCGGCGTGCAGTCGCGCAACTCGCTGGCGGCGCTGGGGCCGGGCGGACCGCCTTCCACGCGGCGGCAAGCCAGGAGCGCTCGGATCCGATAGGATAGGAGCGATGGCCTTCGCAGGGAATGTTGGCATCTGCAGGAGGCCGGGGGCGGCCGGCTGGGCGTCCCGGCCGCGGCACCCGGCAGAAAAGGGGGGCATGCACCAGATGGCCGTCGCGCCGGCGCAAGAAGAGCCTCGCCGCTATGACCTCTGGATCGGAGGCGAGTGGGTCGCTCCTGCCTCGGGCCAGTACTTCGAGTCGGTCGACCCGGCGACCGGTCACGTCCTCGCCCATCTTGCCAGGGGCGGCAAGGCGGACGTCGATCGGGCGGTGGCGGCGGCGAGAGCCGCGCTGGAAAGCCCGGGATGGAAGCGCATCGAGCCCCGCCGCCGGGTCGAGTGGCTCTACGAGGCCGCCCGCCGTATCCGGCAACGCTCCGACTCCCTGGCCCGCCTCGAGAGCCTCGACACAGGCAAGCCCCTGCGCCAGGCCCGTACCGACGTCGCGGTAGCGGCCCGCTACTTCGAGTACTACGCGGGCATCGCCGACAAGATCCTGGGGCAGACGATCCCGCTCGGCCCGGGCTTCCTGGACTACGTGCTGCGGGAACCCGTCGGGGTCTGCGCGTTCATCATCCCGTGGAACTATCCCATCCAGATCGCCTCCCGCGGGCTGGCACCGGCTCTCGCCGCCGGCAACACGGTGGTGCTCAAGCCCGCCGAGGAGGCCTCGCTCACCACCCTGGAGCTCGCCGGCATCCTCCACGAGGTGGGCGTGCCGGCCGGGGTGGTCAACGTGGTGACGGGCTACGGCGAAGAGGCAGGTGCAGCCCTGGCCTCTCACCCGGACGTCGACCACATCACGTTCACCGGGTCGGTCGAGACGGGGAGCATCGTCATGCAGGCGGCCGCCCGGGGCATCAAGCCCGTTCTCCTGGAGCTCGGGGGCAAGTCGCCCATGATCGTGATGGGCGACGCGGACCTGGACCGCGCCATCCCGGCGACGGCCCAGGCCATTTTCCAAAACGCCGGCCAGACCTGCTCGGCGGCGTCCCGGCTCATCGTCGACCGGCGGGTGCACCGGGAGGCGGTGGAGGGCCTGCAGCGCATCGTCTCGCAGATGCGCCTCGGCCCGGGCGTCGAGGACCCGGACATGGGCCCCATCATCAGCCGGCGCCAGCAGCAACGGGTGCTGGGCTACGTCGAGGCCGGCCGCTCGGAGGGGGCGCGCCTCGTGGCGGGCGGACGGGTACCCGAGCAACCGGAGCTGAGCGGCGGGTATTTCGTGGAACCGACGCTGTTCGACGAGGTGTCGCCGATCATGCGTATCGCCCAGGAGGAGATCTTCGGGCCCGTGCTGGCCATCATGCCCTTCGACACGCCGGACGAGGCCGTCGCCCTGGCCAACGGCACGGCCTACGGGCTGGTGGCGGGGATCTGGACGCGGGATCTGTCCACCGCGCACCGGATGGCGGCCGAGTTACGGGTGGGCCAGGTCTTCGTCAACACCTACGGTGCCGGGGGCGGGGTGGAGATGCCCTTCGGCGGGTACAAGAAAAGCGGCTTCGGCCGGGAGAAGGGGTTGGAGACCCTGCAGCACTACACCCAGGTGAAGAACGTATGCGTGCGCTACGAATGACGCGCCTGCCGGCGTCCGCACCGGCGCAGGGAGAGGTGGCGGCCTGGGAACGTGGCGTGGCGGGGCACCCGCTCCGGTGGCGGATTCTCTCCGCCATCTTCGTCGGCACGCTGATGGGGCCCGTCGACGGCAGCGTCGTCGGAATCGCCCTGCCCGTGATCACCCAGGATCTCCGCACCACGCTATCCGTCTCCGAGTGGGTGGCCATGGCGTACCTGCTGGTGATCAGCAGCCTGCTGCTCACGTGGGGGCGCCTGGGCGACATGTACGGCCACCGCCGCACCTATCTGTCGGGCTTTGGCCTCTTCACCGGCGGGTCGCTCCTGTGCGCCGCCTCCCCGGGCATCGGGTGGCTCATCGCCTTCCGGGCGGTGCAGGCGGTGGGGGCGGGCATGATGATGGCCGCCGGCCCTGCGATCATCACCGACGTCTTTCCTGCGAGCGAACGGGGAAGGGCGCTCGGCACCAACGCGGTGGCGGTGGCGGCGGGCCTCGCCATCGGGCCGGTGCTCGGGGGCTTGCTCGTCGAGCACTTCGGCTGGCGCTCGATTTTCTCCATCAACCTGCCGATCGGCCTCGTCGGCACCCTCTGGGCCGCCCGGGTGCTCCCCGGGCCGCGCCGGGTGGTGCGGGAGCGGTTCGACCTGGCGGGCGCGATGCTGCTCTTCTCGGGGTTGCTGCTGGTGCTGCTCGCGCTGAGCCAGGCGCCCCGCTGGGGCTGGGCGAGCGCCGCCACGCTGGGCTCGGCCGGGGCGGGCGCGGCGCTGCTCGGGCTCTTCGTGGCGGTGGAGCGGCGCATCGACCACCCGATGGTCGAGCTCTGCCGTCTTCAAGAACCGCACCTTCGTGCTCGCCAACGTGAGCAGCCTCGCCAACTACCTGGCGCAGTCCTCGGTGACCTTCCTGCTGCCGTTTTACCTGCAGAACCTGCGGGGGATCCCGCCCGACCGGGCGGGGGTGCTCATGCTGGGTTTCCCGGTAGCCCTCACGGTCATAGCGCCCGCCGCCGGGTACCTCACGGACCGGTGGGGCTCGCGGTGGCTGGCGGCCGGGGGCATGGCGCTGATGGCCGTGGCGGTCGCCAACATGACCCGGCTGGACGGCGCGACGCCCCTCGCCGGGGTCTTCTGGGGGCTGGCCCTGCTCGGGCTGGGCAGCGCCCTCTTCCAGACGCCCAACAACAGCACGATCATGGGCAGCGTTGCGAGAGAGCGCCTGGGCATCGCGGGCGGGATGCTCGCGAGCATGCGCAACATCGGCATGGTGCTGGGCATCGCGGTGTCCGGGACGGTCTTCATGGCCGTGGCAGGCGCCCAGGTCGAGGCGGCCGCCGCCGAGGGCGGGCGCTTCCTTGCCGGCTTGCACGGGGCCATGGCGGCGGGCGCGGGGATCGCGCTGCTGGGGGCCGTCGCATCGGTGGCGGCCTTGCCGTGGACGGGCAAAAGACGCCCGGCGGCCGCGCAAGTGCCGCGGTTGGACGCGGACGAAGGCCGGTGGTGAATGCGATGACCGAGGCTCCTTACGGGCTATGGGAAAGCCCCCTGTCGCCGGCGCGCATGGCCGGCGGCGTCACCCTCACCGACGTGGCCTGGGACGACGAGACCGGGCAGCTCGTCTGGCACGAGGAACGATCGGGCGTGGGGGTGCTCATGGCCGCCGGCGCCGGCGGCGAGGCGGCGCGGCAGATCACCGTCGAACACTCGGTGCGGGCCGCGGTCGGGTACGGCGGCGGCGACTTCACCGTGCAGGGCGGCCAGGTGTACTACGTGGCCCGGGAGGGACGGCTGTACCGTAAACCCCTCGGGAAAGGCGTGGCCCGGGCCCTGACCCCCGCGTTCGGCGCGGCGGCGTCTCCTCAGGTCTCCCCGGACGGGCGCTGGGTGGTCTTCGTTCACAGCTATGAAGGCCGCGACGTGCTGGCGATCGTCGACGCCCGGGGCGAGCGCTGGCCGCAAGAGCTGGTGGACGGCGCCGACTTCTACGCGCAGGCTGCGTGGCATCCTTCGGGCCGCATGCTCGCCTTCGTCTCGTGGAACCATCCGCGGATGCCGTGGGACGGGAGCGAGTTGCGCCTGGCTCATCTGGAGGAGGGTCCCCGCGGCCTGCCCGTCGTCTCACGGGTCGAAACGGTCGCGGGCGGCGACGACGTCGAGGTGTTCCAGCCTGCCTTCTCGCCGGACGGGCGGTGGCTCGCCTACGTCAGCGACGAGACGGGGTGGGCCAACCTCCACCTCTGCGATCTGCAGACCGGACGGTCGGAGCCCGCCCTCCGGGAAGAGGCCGAGCACGGGCTGCGCAACTGGCGCCAGGGCATGCGCACGCTGGGGTGGAGCCCCGGCGGCGGCGCGGTCTACTTCCTGCGAAGCCGCGAGGGGCGGGTCGAGCTTTGGGCGTACGATCTCGCGGCGCGCAGGGCCCATCCTGTGCCCATCGTCGAGGGAGAGCCCCGGGAGGGAAAGGCCGGAGAGGAGCGACCGGGCGGGCATCCGGCCGGCTACACCGTGTTGCAGCAACTGGCCGTGGATCCTGGCCGCGGCCGGATCGCCCTCCTGGCCTCATCGCCGGCCGTTCCGCGAAGGGTCGTGGTCATGGAGCCCGGCAGGCCCGCGGCGGTGGTGGCCCGTTCGCAGGCGGAGGACGTCCCGGACGGCTATTTTTCGTGGCCGGAGCACCGGCGCTGGATCGCCCCGGACGGCGGGGAGGTCCATGGGCTTTTCTACCGCCCGGCCAACCCGCAGTACACGGGCAAGGGGCGCCCGCCGCTCGTCGTACGGGTGCACGGCGGCCCGACCTCCCAGGCGACGCCGGGGTGGGCGCCGGAGGTGGCGTTCATGACCAGCCGGGGATACGCCGTGCTGGACGTCGACTACCGGGGGAGCGCGGGGTACGGGCGAGCCTACCGGGAGGCGCTGAAGGGCCGCTGGGGCGTGCTCGACGTGGAGGATGCCGTGAGCGGCGCGGCCCGGCTGGCGCAAGAGGGGCTCGTCGACCGTGAGCGCATGGTGATCATGGGCGGCAGCGCCGGCGGTTACACCGTGCTGCGGGCGCTGGCCGAGCACCCGGGCTTCTTCCGGGCGGGCGTCTCGGTCAGCGGGGTCACGGACCTCTTTCAGTTGGCCAGCCAGACGCACAAGTTCGAGGCGCACTACACGGACTCCCTGGTGGGCCCGCTTCCGGAGGCGGCGGCCGCGTACCGGGAGCGTTCGCCGCTTTTCGTGGCCGACCGGATCCGGGATCCGCTGGCCATCTTCCAGGGCGACGAGGATCGGGTCGTGCCCCGAAGCCAGGCGGATGCCCTCGTCGAAGCGCTGCGGCGCCGCGGTGTGCCGCACGAGTACCACGTTTACCCGGGCGAGGGGCACGGGTGGCGCAAGCGGGAGACCGTGGAGGCGTACTACGCCGCGCTCGAGGCCTTCTTGAGGCGATACGTCGTCTTTGCTTGACGGTGCCCTGCCCGGGCGTGCCCTGCGCCGGGCGCCGGGTCGCGCAGCCGGAGGAGGTGGATGCTGCGTCCGAGAAGTGGGCAGGTGGCGCCGCGCGGGCGCGGCGGAGCAAGGCGGAAAAGGCAGAGAGGGCAGGGGTGACGGGATGGCGCTGGTGTGGCGGGGGGTCGTCGAGGGGTTTTACGGGCGTCCCTGGACCCACGAGCAGCGGCTCGACACGATCGACTGGCTGGGCAGGCACCATTTCAACGCGTACCTGTATGCACCCAAGGACGACCCGCTGCACCGGGACCGGTGGCGCGAGCCGTACCCGCCCGAGGCCATGCGGCGGTTCGAGGAGCTGGCGCAGGCCGGGCGGGCGAGCGGAGTCGAGTGGATGGTGGCCATCAGCCCCGGGCTGTCCCTGGTCTACTCCGACCCGGCGGAGCTCGACCGGCTGTGGGCCAAGCTGGAGGCGTTCGTGGGGATAGGGGTGCGAGCGTTCGGGCTCTTTTTCGACGACATCCCGCCGGCGCTCGGGCACGAGGAGGACCGCCGGGCGTACGCGACTCTGGCGGAGGCTCAGGCCGACTTCGCAGGGCGGCTGTGGCGGCGGATGCAGCCCCGGGGGCTCCACTTGATGGTCTGCCCCACCCATTACTGCGGCGACCCGGACGTGCCTTACCTGCGGGAGCTCGGGGAGCGGCTGGACCGGGCCGTCGATCTCTTCTGGACGGGCCCCGCCGTCTGCTCCCGGGAGGTGCCGGACGAGCACGCCCGCCGGGTGGCGGAGGTCATGCGCCGGCCGCCGCTCTTGTGGGACAACTACCCCGTCAACGACGCCCACATGGCGCCGGAGCTCCACATCGGCCCTTACACCGGCCGTGGGGCTCACCTGGACGGGATCCTGCGCGGCGTCTTTGCCAACCCCATGAACCAGCCGTACGCCTCGCGCCTTGCGCTCTTCACCATCGGGCGGTACCTGCAGGCGCCGTCTCGCTACGACCCCGAGCAGGCGTGGTCAGAAGGCGCTCGCCAACTCCTCGGCGGAGACGAGACGCTCGTGCAGGCGCTGGGCACGCTCGCCCGGTGCGCCAGCATCACGCCGCTCGCCCCCGAGGAGCCGCCGTGGCTGGTCGGCCTTTTCCGGCGGTTCGAGGAGCTGACCGGGAGCTTCCACTTCGAAGAGGGCCTGCGCGAGCTCCAGCAGGGGATCGCCGAGCTGCGCCAGGCGCATGCGGCGTTGCGGCAGGGGGCGGAGCGCTACCCCGTGCTGGCCGACATGCGGCCGTGGATCGAGGACATGGGCCGGTGGACCGAGCTGCTGGAGGCTGCCGTCGATCTCATCGTGACCGATGGCGCGCTCTCGTGGATGGGCGACGCAGGCGCCGACCGGCAGGCGCTGCAGCGGCGGTTTGCGGAGCTCCGGGAGCGGGTGCGAAGCGGCCTGAAGGAGTCGGTCGACTGGCCGACCCGCACCTGCGGCGACACGGCCCGCGCCTTCGTGCAGCACGTCCTGCGCCGCAGCGTGGCCCGCTCCGGCTGAGAGAGAGGCCGGTCGAGCGTACGTACCCGGGGGCAGGCTTCCTCGCTTTCTTTCAGCCACCGCTCAGGGTGCGCTCGACGGTGGCCGCCACGTCTTGCACGGGGCCGGGCATCGGGGCGGCGGGCTTGTGGACGCGCACCCGGATCCGCCGCAGCTTCCCCGGGTACGGCTTTCGATGGCGTCGGCGACGCGGGCCGCCAGGGTTTCGATGAGCCGGGTGGGAGGCCCGCCGGCGACGATCTCCTGCACCCACGTCCAGACCTTCGAGTAGTCCACGGTCTCGTCCAGCGCGTCGGCGGCCGGCTCCGCCTTCAGCCAGAGCGTCACGTCGACCACGAACGGCTGGGGCGGGCCCGAGCGCTCCTGCTCGTAGACCCCGTGGCGCGCCGAGAAGCTCATCCCCTCGATGCTGACGGTGAGCTCCGAGGCGCGGGGCACGAGGTGTGGCCGGCCGCCTGCCCGGACGGCCGCGTCGGCGACCCGGGCGAGGCGCACCATGGACCGGACGTCGTGCACCCGCACGATGTCGGCCCCGCCGGCGATGGCGAGCGCCACCGTGGCCGCCGTACCCTCCAGGCGCTCGAGGGGCGGCGCGTTGCCGAGCACCCTCCCGATGAACGTCTTGCGCGACGTCCCCACGAGCAGCGGGAAGGGCGGCGCATCCGGCAGGCGCAGGCGCAGGTGCACGTGGTCGTGCCACTCCCGCAGGCGGGCGAGCAGGCGGTAGTTGTGGGCGACCGTCTTGGCGAAGCCGAAGCCGGGGTCGACCACGATGCGCTCGGGTGGGATGCCGGCCTTCAGCGCGACCTCCACCCGCCCGGCCAGTTCCCGGGCCGACTCTTCTACCACGTCGCCGTACTCTGCGAGCCTCTGCATCGTGGCGGGAGTGCCCCGGGTATGCATGACGACCACCGGGACCGCGAGGCTGGCGACGGTTTCGGCCATCCTCGGGTCGAAGGCCAGCCCGGAGACGTCGTTGACCATCTGCGCCCCGGCCTGCACCGCCTCCCGGGCGACCCGGGCCTTGCGGGTGTCGATGGAGATCGGCACGTCGAGCCGGGCGGCGACCGCCTCGATGACGGGCAGCACCCGCCGCAGCTCCTCCTCCTCGGGCACCTCCTCGGCCCCCGGGCGGGTCGACTCGCCGCCGACGTCGATGAGGTCGGCGCCCTCCTCGGCCATCTCCAGGGCCCGGCGGATGGCCCGATGGGCGTCGAAGTACGCCTCACCGTCCGAAAACGAGTCGGGGGTCACGTTGAGCACCCCCATGACGTAGGTCCGTGCCCCGAGCGCCAGCCGGGCGCGGGGCATCTCGAGGAACCGGGGAGCCCGGGGCTCCCCGGGCGATGCTACAATGTCGGAGAAAGCCATGGACGATCCCTCCGTGCCGGTGTATGTCGGATTGGGCTCCAACCTCGGGGACCGGGCAGGGCACCTGGCCCGGGCGGTGGAGATGCTCGCGGCGCTCCCCTCCACGACCGTAGCCCGGCTATCGTCCCTTTACGAGACGAAGCCCTGGGGGCTGGCCGGCCAGCCGGATTTCCTCAACGCGGTGGCCCTCCTGGAGACGGCCCTCGACCCGCGCGCCCTGCTCGCGCACGCCCTCGCCATCGAGAGCCGGCTCGGGCGAGTGCGCACCGTGCGCTGGGGGCCCAGGACCGTCGACATCGATCTCCTGGTGTACGACCACCTCACGCTCCAGGACCCCGAGCTCACCCTCCCGCACCCGAGGATGCTGCAGCGGGCCTTCGTCCTGGTACCGCTGGCCGAGATCGCGCCCGGCCTCGTGGTGGCCGGCCGCACCGTCGCCGACCACCTGGCCGCCCTGGGCGACGTGGGCGACGAGGTGCGGCCGGCCGGGGCGTTGCCGGATGGCGGCCGGCGCTCGTTGCCGGGCCTCTGAACCCGTTCGGCCGGACCTCTTCGTTCCATCCCGAGAGGCACTCGGTGCCGAACGCCGCTCGACCCGGGGCGGCATTCAGTCTCGAGCGGCCAGTTCCCGCAGGGTGTGCAGCGGCCGGCGCTGCTCCCCCGTGACCGCGTCGAACGGCCAGTCTCCCCAGGGCGGTTGCCAGCCCCGCAAGATGGCGTCCGCGACCCGCACGGCCCGCACGTTGGCCGCAACGTCATGCACCCGCACGACGTCGGCGCCCAGCGCCACCAGGGCCGCCGTGGCACCCAGCGTCCCCTCGAGCCGCTCGCCGATGGGGGCCTCGATCAGGTTGCCGATGACGCTGGTGCGGGAATGCCCCACCAGCACCGGGTGGCCCAGGCGCTTGATCTCCGGCACTGCCCGCAGCAACGCGAGGTTGTGCTCGGTGAGCTTGCCGACCCCGATGCCCGGGTCGACCAGGATCCGGGAAGGGTCGATGCCGGCCTGACGGGCCAGCGCGCAGGCCTGCCGCAGGTAGGCCTGCACCTCCTCCACCACGTTGCGGTACGCCGGGTGCTCCGCAGGTCTGCGGGCCGTCCCCTGCAGGTGCATGAGCACGACCCCGGCACCGTGGCGCGCCACCACCGACGCCATGGCGGGATCGGCGTGCAGGCCGCTGATGTCGTTGACGATGTGGGCTCCCGCCCGAAGCGCCGCCTCCGCCACCGGCGCCTTGTAGGTGTCGACGGAGATGGCGACGTCCAGGTGGCGGGCCACCCACTCAACGACGGGCGCCAGGCGGTCGATCTCTTCGTCGGGGGCCAGCTTCTCGGCGGCGAGGCGGGCGCTTTCGGCGCCGACGTCGAGGATGTCTGCACCTTCCTCCACGATCTGGCGGGCTCGCGCCCTGGCGCGATCCGGGTCGAAGTAGCGCCCCCCGTCCGAGAAGGAGTCGCGCGTCACGTTGAGGACGCCCATGACGTAGGTGCGCTTTCCCCACCGGAAACGCCGGGGTCCGAAGGTTACCTCCACGTCTTGCATCATCCGGGTTCACCGGGCGCAGGCGTTCGGCGCCAGAGCGGCCGCCACCTTCCCGGTGGCGGCGGTTCGACACAGTGGAGGACGTTTCGAGGGAATGGTACACTGGGTCATACCGGGGGCTGCGCTGCAGCAGGTGGGGTGTAGCGAGGGAGCGCTATGATCCAACCGTCGCGCCGAGCCCTACGGCCTGTCGCAACGTACGTCGCAACCGCCCTCGTCTGGATCCTCGTCTCGGACTGGGTGCTCACCCGGCTGCTGCACGGGACGCCTTCGCTCGGGCTCGCCAGCGTGGTCAAGGGCTGGGGTTTCGTGGCGGTCACGGCGGTGCTGCTCTACGGGGTCATCGGCCGTGACTACCGGCTCCTGTACCGGGCGGAGCAGCAGGCCCGCGCCACCAACCGCACCCTGAGGGCCCTTTCCTCGGTGCACCGGCTGGTGACGCAGCGGCAAGACGCCCACCAGCTCCTCCAGGAAGCCTGCCAGACCATCCTGAAGGACCCCTCGTGCAGCGCCGCGTGGATCGGGGTGGCGGGCGAGTCCGGAGACTCTCTGACCCTGGTTGCCTGGGCCGGGCCGGCCGGGCTGCCCGCGCCCCCGGTGCCCAACCCCGACCCCACCGGCCCCGCCTGGCGCGCCCTGCACACCCGGAAAGCTCACACCATGACCCTCGCCGGGACGGGGGACGAGGACCCCTGGCGCCGGCACTTGTTGCAAGCCGGCGTCACCCACGCGGCGGCCTTTCCCCTCAAGGAGCAGGGGCGCCTGTACGGCGTGCTGACGGTCTACACGGGTGACTCCGAGCTCTTCACGGGGGAGCGCTACCGTATCCTGTCGGAGATTGCCGACGCTCTGGCGCTCGGGCTACGGCTGCTGTCGGCCGAGCGGAGCCTTGCCGAGAGCGAGCGGCTGCTGGCGCTGCAGATGGCCCGGTTGGAGGCCATCACGGGCCGCGATCCGTTGACCGGGCTCTGCAACCGCCAGCGGTTCGAACGCCTCCTGGCCGAGGAGGTGGACCGCAGCCGCGGCGCCGGGCGGCCGTTCGCCGTGGTGGTCTTCGACCTGGAGCGGTTCGGAGAGATCAACGCGCGGCTGGGCCACGACGCCGCCGACCGGGTCCTGGCCGAGATCGGGCTGCGGCTGCAGGAGGCGTTCCGCCCCACCGAGCGGATCGGGCGGGTGGGGGGCGACGCGTTCGCGGTCATCTTGCCGGGCGTCACGGCCCGCGAGGGCCGGAGCGTGGCCGAGCAGCTGGTGCAGGACGTGCCGCGCTGGGCCCGCACGGCCGCCGGCGAACAGGTGCCCGTCCGCATCACGGCCGCCGTGGTGGCCTACCCGGAGCACGGACGCTCCCACGCCGAACTGGAGGCGGCCATGGACTCGGCGTTGCTCCAAAGCCGCAGCGCCTCCGACGGCATCGCGGTGTTCGACCAGACGTCCCACTCGCTGCGGTTGCACTCGTTCGGACAGGGCGACATGCTGCGCCGCGCCCTCAAGGACGGGCGGCTGCGCCCGGCCTTCCAGCCCGTCGTGGACCTCGGCACCGGGGAGGTGTACGGCTACGAGCTGCTGGCCCGGGTCGTGCTGGGCGAACGCCTGGTGACGGCCTCGGAGTTCATCCGGGAGGCGGAGGAGTACGGGCTTCTGGGAGAGGTCGACGAGCGCATACTGGAGTGGGTGGCGGACGGCTGGAAGCTGCCTGTCTTCCAGGGCAAGCGCCTTTTCATCAACCTGTCGCCCGACCTGGTCTCCCGCCCCGCTTACCGGGAACGGGTGATCCGCCTGCTCGAAGGCCAGCCCGACCTCGCTCGCGTGACCGTCTGGGAACTCACCGAGCGTCACTCGCTGGAGGACGACGAGGCGACCGCGCGCTTCTTCGCCAACCTCAAGCTCCTGGGAGCGCAGCTGGCCCTCGACGACTTCGGCTCCGGGTACTCGTCGCTCGGGTACTTCCGGCGCCTCGTGGTCGACTACGTCAAGATCGACGGGAGCCTCGTCCGGGGCGTGGCCCACAGCGTGCTCGACGAGCGTCTCGTGGCGGCCATCCGCAGGGTGGCCGGGGAGCTCGGGGCCCATACCATCGCCGAGGCGGTGGAGACCGAAGAGGTGGCCAGGGCGGTACGGGCCATGGGCGTCCGCTTCGGGCAGGGGTACTACCTGGGCATGCCGGTGCTGCTCGAGCAGCTACCGGGCGTTCAGAGCCCGCACACCTTGAGCACCCGGTCGTCGTCCGGGCCGGGCGAGCCGCGCCCGTCGCGGTTGGACGTGCCCACGTAAAGGCACCCGTCCGGGCCCACGGCGAGCGCCCGCAGCCGGCCGTACCCCTCCAGGACCACCCGGTCCGAGACGATCCGCCCGTCCGCGTCCAGCTGCAGGCGGTGCAGGCGGCCCTCCTTCAACGTCGCGAGGAAGAGGGTGCGGCTGTCGGAAAAGGCGATGGCGGCCGGGGCGATGGTCGGCGTCCATGCCCAAAGCGCAGGCTCGAAGCCGGGGGCCTCCCGGGTGCCCCGGATCTCGGGCCAGCCGTAGTTGGCGCCCGGCACCAGGCGGTTGATCTCATCGTCCGTGTCAGGGCCGTGCTCGCTCAGGTAGATCTCTCCCGTCCCGGGCCGCAGCGCCAGCCCCTGCGGGTTGCGGTGGCCCAGGGTGAAGACGGGGCTGCCCGGGAAGGGGTTGTCCGAGGGCACGGCACCGTCGGCGCGGATACGCAGCACCTTGCCGTTGAGGCTGCTCGGATCCTGGGCCCGGCCGGGCACCGCCGCGTCGCCCATGGTGACGAGGAGCTCGCCCGTACGGTCGAAGCGCAGCCGGCAGCCGTCGTGGATGGACGCGGCGGCCATCCCGTCGAGGAGCACGCGGTCGGAGACGAGCCGGTCCCCCTCGAGCCGCAGGCGCTCCACCCGGTTGGCGATCTCGCCGTCGCGGCGCGTGTAGCAGACGTAGACGTAAGGGATGCGGGGGAATCCGGGATCCAGGGCCAGCCCCATCAGGCCGGCCTCACCCTGCTCCCAGACCGGAAGGCGGGCCAGTGTCTGCACCGCCTTGCCGTCCCAGACCCGGATCCGCCCGGGGCGCTCCGTGAGGTAGAGCCTGCGGTCCGGGCCCCACACGAGGTCCCAGACGGTGTCGAGGCCGCTCATGACCGGGGTGACCTCGGCCTGGCGTGCACTGCCGGCCGGCGCCGCCCAACCCCATGCGGCCTGGGCCAGGACGGCGGAAGCCACCGCCAGGAAG
The DNA here is from genome assembly GCA_014896295.1 of Limnochordaceae bacterium. GTDB lineage: Bacteria > Bacillota > Limnochordia > Limnochordales > Geochordaceae > Carboxydichorda > Carboxydichorda subterranea. Next base: position 315,087 of record JADBKR010000008.1, on the reverse strand, counting down.
AAAGCGACTCCGTATCCCCGTGCGGCTCGCTCCACGGGCAAGCCCCCCTTGCTCTCACGCCGCGGCGGCCTCGGCCGCGAACGCGGCCAGCTCGACGACCCGCCCCTCCAGGCGCGCCCTTTCGGCGGCCAGCGCCATGAGGTGGCTTTCGACCGACTCCTCGAGCGACGTCAGCGTCTCGCTGCTGCCCTCCCCGCGGCGAGCCGCCCGGAGCCGTGCCACGAAGGCCTCCATCAACGCCTTCGTCGCCGCCGGCGTGCGTGGGCGACGTGGGCACTTTCAGCGTGTCGTGGCCGGCCGGCTGGAACGTGCGGAGCTCGATCTCGCCCTTGTCCAGGTGGCCCCGGATCTCCCCCGCCGTGCCCATCAGCTTGAGCGTCCGGGTGTTTTCCTCGGTGAAGGCCGTCACGGTGAACGCCGCGGTCACGCCGTTGTCGAACTCGATGCTCACCACCTGGTGGTCCACCACGTCGTTGTCGCACTTGAACACACAGCGGCCGTAGGGGCCTTTCCGCAACGCCTCGGCCCGGCCTTCGGGGGACGGGTCGTCGGTGATGACGGAGATGGGCCACCCGTCCCAGCCGGGCGGGAAGAGGCCGTAGAAGCGCACCGCCGAGAAAGGACACGTGCCCTCCGCGGGGCACCCGTCGATGCACCGGTCGGGGGCGCCGGGCGGGGCGTTTTCGGGGCGGAAGTACGTGAGCGCCCCGAAGCTGCTCAACCGGCGGCACGGGGCTCCGGCCAGCCACCGCAGCATGTCCATGTCGTGGCACGACTTGGCCAGGATGAGCGGGCTGGAGGTACGGCTGTTGCGCCAGTTGCCCCGGACGTAGCTGTGAGCGAAGTGCCAGTAGCCCACGTTCTCGGTGTACTGCACGGTGATGAGCCGGCCGATCCGGCCTTCGTCGAGCAGACGCTTGATCGTTTGGAAGAACGGGGTGTAGCGCAGCACGTGGGAGACCGTGACGCTGCGAGCGAGCCTGCGGGCCACGTCCGCGAGCCGGATCACGTCGGCCGCGTCGGGGGCGATGGGCTTTTCGAGCAGGAGGTCGTAGCCGGCTTCGAGCGCGCGGATGGCCGGGTCCACGTGAAAGCGGTCGGGCGTGGCGATCACCACGGCGTCGCAAAACTTGGGACGGCCCAGCATCGCCTCCCAGGAGGGGAAGCGCCGCTCGGGCGCCACGCCGTGCTCGTCTGCCATGCGCGCGAGGCGCACGGGGTTGGGATCGGCCACGGCCACCACCCGGGCCCGGTCAGGGTGCGCCCTGACCCAGGCTCCGTAAGCCTCCCGCCCCCGGTTGCCGGCGCCGATGACGGCGAGTTGCACGGGCCCGTCCTCGTGATGGCTCTCTTCCGTCCCCAAGCGCCCCACCCGCCTTTCGTTCAGGGGCAGAACCGTACGGCCACGGGGCCGCAAACGGTGGCCAGCCCGGCGCCAGGAGCGTCCGATGCCGCTTGTCACACCTCGGGTAGCGTAGCACGACATGGCCGTAACCCACAACACACGGCGTGGCGGCCCCCGCGTATCCTGCGAGCGGTATGGCCGGGAAAGGGGTGCTGCCCGCCGCGCAGAACTGCCCGAGGGCAGCACACGACGGGTACCGTGTGGTCCGGGCGGCGCGGCGGCACGAACGGGTGGTGCTGCCGGAGCAGGAGTAGCAGGAAAAGGAGCGGTAGGCGTGGGAGTAGCAGAGAACGCACCGCGAACGGGTCCCACCGTGCTCGTGACGGGCGGTTGCGGGTTCATCGGGAGCCAGTTCGTGCGCCTGTTGCGGCGGGAGCGGCCGGCGTGGCAGGTCGTCAACCTGGACCTCATGACCTACGCCGCCCATCTCCACAACCTCGAGGAGGTCTGGGCCGGCCAGGAGACCGGGAGCGATGACAGCGGGGCGGGGGACGCTCCGCCGGCGGATGGATCCGTTGCAGCGGCTCGATTACGGTAAGGCCGTCTCCGGTGCCGACCCGGGGCATGTGCTGGTGCGGGGGGACGTGGCGGACGCAAAGCTGGTCGACCGGCTGTTTGCGACCTACCGGTTGCGCTACGTCGTTCACTTCGCCGCCGAATCCCACGTGGACCGGAGCATCCTCGACCCGGCGCCGTTCGTCGAGACCAACGTCCGGGGTACTCAGGTGCTGCTGGAGGCGGCCCGCAGGCATGGGGTCGAGCGGTTCGTGCAGGTTTCCACGGACGAGGTGTACGGGGACCTGGAGGGCCTGCCGGCCGCCGACGAGCAGGCGCCGCTGCGGCCGAGCAGCCCGTACTCGGCGAGCAAGGCGGCGGGCGACCTGATGGCGCTGGCCTACGTGCGCACCTACGGCCTGCCGGTCGTCGTGACCCGCTCGAGCAACAACTACGGGCCTCACCAGTTCCCCGAGAAGCTGCTGCCGCTCATGATCTGGAAGGCGCTGCGGAAAGAGCCGCTGCCGGTGTACGGCGACGGGTTGCAGGTGCGCGACTGGCTGTGGGTCGAGGACAACTGCCGGGCCATCCTGGCGGTGCTGGAGCGGGGCAGGCCCGGCGAGGTGTACAACATCGCCGCCGGCAACGAGCGCTCCAACCTCGAGGTCGTCGGGCGGGTGTGTGACCTCGTGGCCGAGCGAACGGGACGAGAGCCGGCAGCGGTGCGGGCCCTCGTCACCCACGTGCAGGATCGCCCTGGCCACGACCGCCGCTACGCCATGACGGCCGCCAAGGTGCAGCGGGAGTGTGGCTGGGCGCCCCGGGTGAGCCTCGAGGAAGGCCTGGCCCGCACCGTGGACTGGTACCTGGCCCGCTCCCGGTGGGTGGAGCGGGTCGTCAGCGGCGAATGGCGGCGCTACTGGGAAGCGGTCTACGAGCGCGGCTGGGCGGCGGGGCGCTGAACGGCGCGCTGCGGGCGGCTCGAGGTGCGTCGTGCGCCGACAGGGTGCGTCGTGCGCAGACAGGGTGCCTCCTGGCCGGCATCGAAAGAGATCCGCCGCCAAGCGTCACCTCTCGTGAGGCACGGTGAGTCTTCGTGAAGGAGGAGCGCCCATGACGCGGCTGCTTGGCCCGAGAAGCCGTTGGACAGGCCTTTGGTCGTGGTCCCTTCGTGGTACTGGTGATCCTGGTCGCGGCCGCCCCCTCGTTCGCCTCGTCGCAGCTCGTCATCCTGGCCACCACCGACGTCCACGCCAACATCTACCCGTGGGACTACTACGCCAACCGGGCGGACGACGACGTGGGGCTGGCCCTGATCGACACGCTGGTGCAGCGCATCCGCAGCGAGCATCCGCAGGCGCTCCTCTTCGATAACGGCGACACCATCCAGGGCACGCCGCTCGGGTACTTCGTCGCCCGGGTGCGGCCCCTGCAGCCGGGGAAGGTCCACCCGGTCATCGACGTGCTCAACCGCATGGGATACGACGCGGCGACCATCGGCAACCACGAGTTCAACTACGGGCTGCCCTTCCTGGAGCAGGTGCTGGCGGGGGCCAGGTTCCCCGTGGTACTGGCCAACGTGTACCGGCCCGGCACCAACCAGCCGTACTTCACGCCGTACGTCCTCCTGAGACGGGAGCTGGAGGGGCGCCCGCTCACCGTGGGCGTCATCGGCTTCACGCCGCCGCAGATCCTGGTTTGGGACCGCAGCAACTTGCAGGGGCGGGTCGAGGCCGGCGACATCGTGGAGGCGGCGCGCCGTTTCGTGCCCGAGATGCGGGCGCAGGGGGCGGACGTCGTGGTGGCGCTGGCGCACACCGGGGCGAGCCCGGCGTCGCGGTGGGCACCCGGCAGCCTGCAGGAAAACGCCGCGTACTCCCTGGCGACCGAGGTGCCGGGGATCGACGTCGTGGTGGCCGGGCACTCTCACGTTTCCATCCCCGGCAAGGGCTTGCCGGACGCGCCGGACGGCGTCGTGGGCAAGACGGTCATCGTGCAGCCCGGCTTCTGGGGCCACGAGCTCGGGATGGTGACCCTGGAGCTCGAGCCGCGGGCCGAGGGCGGCTGGCGGGTGGTGGGCAGGAAGGCGCAGCTCCTGCCGACCAAGGGCGTGGCGCCGTCCGCGCGGGTCATGGAGTGGGCCAGGCAGGCGCACGAGACCACCGTGGCGTACGTCACGAGCCCCATCGGCGAGACGCTGGTGCGCATCGACAGCCGAGCCTCGCGGTGGGCCGACACGGCCCTCATTCAGTGGATCAACGACGTGCAGCGCCGGTACGTGGAGCGGGCCCTGGAGGGCACGCAGTGGGAGGGCGTACCGGTGCTCTCGGCCGCGGCCCCCTTCAAGGCCGGGCGCGGCGGCGAGCAGGACTACACCGACATCCGGCCGGGGCCCATCACCATCGCGGACGTGGCCTCCGCGTACGTCTACGACAATACCGTCAAGGCCATCCGCATCACCGGCGCCGAGCTCAAGGCGTGGCTCGAGCGGGCGGCGCTCAACTTCGAGCAGGTCACCCCGGGCAGCGGGCAGCAGCCGCTGGTGAGCGCCCGCTGGCCGTCGTACAACTTCGACCAGATCGACGGGGTCCGGTACGCCATCGACGTGACCCGGCCACCGGGGCAGCGCATCGTGGAGCTCACCTTCGAGGGGCGGCCGGTGAAGCCGGACGAGTGGTTCATCCTGGCGACCAACAACTACCGGGCCGACGGTGGGGGCGGCTTCCCGGCGACGGGTAAGGACGCCCGGGTCGTACTCGACCCGCTCGTCGAAAGCCGCCAGCTCCTGATCGACTCCGTGGTGGAGGCCCGCACCATCGCGCCGCATCCGGACGGCAACTGGCACCTGGTGCACAACTACCTCGACCACCCGCAGGCCGGACCCGTGTACGACCTGGTGGACCGCGGCGTCTTCTTGGGGGTGGCCACGGACGGGCAGCGGCTCGGCCAACTCGACCTCGACGAGGCGCTCACGCAGTCCGCGTGGGCCGAGATGGTGGAGCGGGCGCTCGACGTGCGGCTCCCGGTCAGCGCGCCGGAGGCGGTCGTGACGGGGCGCCAGGCGGTGGAGAGCCTCGCGGGGGTCGTGCAATTACCGGGGCTGGAGGTGGCCGACGTCGGCCTGACCCGGGCCGATGGGGCGCAGCTGCTCTCCGCCGTGCTGGCCGTTCTCGAGGCAGTGCCGGCTCGCTGAGGGGAAGGGCCGCGAGCGGGGCCCGGCCCGGGCGGGTGCGCTGAGGCCGTGGCGTAGGCCGCGGGAAGGAGGGGGCCGCCGTGGCGCTCGAGTACCTCGAGGTGGACAGCCCCATGGGGCCGATCTACCTGGTGGTGAGCGAACAGGGCGTCGCCTTCGTGTCGCTTACGGCCGGGTCGAGCGACGAGCTCTTGGCGGAGGTGCGGGACCGCTACGGAGCGGCGGTGGCGGCCCGGGTGCGCCCGGCGCGTTCGGCGGAGCTGGAGAGGGCGTGGCGGCAGGCGGTGGCCGAGTGGTTCGACGCCGGGACGGCGCCCTCGATCGACTGGCGGTGGGTGACGCCGTTCGAGCGCGAGGTCATGCGGGCGGTACAGGCCATTCCCCGGGGGTCGGTCCGTTCGTACGGGGAGGTGGCCCGGGCGGTGGGGCGGCCGCAGGCGGCCCGGGCCGTGGGACAGGTGATGGCGCGCAACCCGGTGCCGCTGTTCGTACCCTGTCACCGGGTGGTGCGCTCCGACGGCGCGCTCGGGGAGTACTCGGGCGGGGGCCCGGGAGTCAAGGCGCGGCTGCTGGCGATGGAGGGGGCGAGGCCGTCCGGGCGGGTCGCGTCCGTGGCGGCACGACGGAAAGGGGCCGGCGAACCGGCGTGATCGAAGGGGTCAAGATCAAGCACCTGGTGCGCCACTGCGACGACCGGGGCTTTTTCCAGGAGATCCTGCGCGACGACGAGGGGCTGTTGCGGCGCTTCGGGCAGCTTTCGATGTCGAAGACGTACCCGGGGGTCATCAAGGCGTTCCACTGGCACGAGCGCCAGGACGATCTGTGGTTTTTCCCGGCCGGCAACGCCCAGGTGGTGCTGCACGACCTGCGGGAGGGCTCGCCCACCAAGGGAGAGACCAACGTCTTTTACATGGGCGAGGACAATCCCATGCTGCTGCTCATCCCGGCGGGGGTGGCCCACGGCTACCGCACGCTCGGGGAGAAGCCGGCCGTCATCGTGTACGTCACCACGGAGTCGTACGACCCCGACCACCCCGACGAGAAGCGCATCCCGTACGACGACCCGTCCATCGGGTTCGACTGGCGCACCAAGATGCGGTGAGGCGGAGCCGGCGCGTCGGGCACCCGGGCCTGCGGAGCGGTGACCCGAAAGAGGCGTTGAGGACGACATGAGCTCGCACCTGAAAGCGCTGGTGCTGGCGGGCGGCAAGGGGACGAGGTTGCGCCCGCTGACCTACACGATGGCCAAGCAGCTGGTGCCGGTGGCCAACCGGCCCATCCTGCACTACGTGATGGACCAGGTGGCCGACTGCGGCATCGGCGAGGTGGGCGTCATCCTGTCGCCCGAGACGGGGAACAGGTCAAGGAGGCGCTGGCGCTCAACCCGTGGCGGCTGCACTTCGAGTGGATCGAGCAGGACCGGCCGGGGGGCCTGGCGCACGCGGTCAAGGTGGCCCGGGATTTCCTCGGAAATACCCCTTTCTTGATGTACCTCGGCGACAACCTCATCGGCCAGCCGGTACGCGATGTGGTGGCGGCCTTCGAGGCGGAGCGGCCCGACGCCCTCATCCTGCTCAAGGAGGTGGCCAACCCGAGGCAGTTCGGGGTGGCCGTGGTGGACGGCGACGGGCGGGTGCGCCGCCTGGTCGAAAAGCCGAAGGATCCGCCCTCGAGCCTGGCGCTGGTCGGGGTGTACTGCTTTTCCCCGGCCATCCACGACGTGATTGCGACCCTGGCGCCCTCGTGGCGCGGCGAGCTCGAGATCACCGACGCCGTCCAGCGCCTGGTCGAGGCGGGGCGCCCGGTGCGGGCGGTGGAGCTCACCGGCTGGTGGCTCGACACCGGGAAGAAAGACGACCTGCTCGAGGCCAACCGGGTCGTGCTCGACGAGTGGGGCCGCCGGGAGATCATCGGCAGCGTGGGCGAGGGCAGCCGGGTCGACGGCCGGGTGCAGCTCGGCCCGGGCGCCATCGTGGAACGCAGCGTCGTGCGGGGCCCGGCCGTCATCGGCGCCAACGCGGTGGTCCGGGACAGCTTCATCGGGCCGTACACCAGCGTCGGCGACCACTGCCGCGTGGAACGCAGCCAGGTGGAGCACTGCGTCATCCTCGACGGCTCGGTCGTCGAGGACGTCGAACGCCTGGAAGACAGCCTCATCGGGCGCAACACCGTGGTGCGCCGGGCGGGCGACAACCACCGGGCACTGCGCCTCATGATCGGCGACGACGCCGAGGTGGCGCTGTAGTCTTGCGCCGGCCAGCCGGGCGGCGCCCCGGGTTACCCGGGGAGGGTCGAAGGCCCCTCCTGGCTCGAGACGTCGCCGGTCAGAAAGGCGGAGAAGGTGGCCAGATCCCGCGTCACCCGCTCGAAACAGCCGGGTAGAGCTTCGGCGAGCTCCTCCAGGCGCTGGGGCCGCAGCGAGGATGCGTAAACGCTACGAACCAGATGCCGAAACGCCCGATACTCTTCCAGACACTCGCGGGTAGCACGGGAGAGTACGGCCGGTCGGTGGCCGGGAAACTCGGCGCTCATTTGCATGAGAAGGTCACGATGCGAGTGGGGGCCGGTCGGCACGGACCCGTCTAATCCGATGTCACAGGGGGATACCCTCCTTTTCGACGGCGGCACGCAGCCCCGCACGCGCATGGCGCAGGTCGACCAGATCCACGGGCAAGTCGGGACGTAAGCTCAGGAGCCGGCCGAGCGCCCGCAGGAACACTCCTTCGTCGATCGCGTCCACGGCAAGGTCGACGTCGGAGCCAGGCCCAAACGTGCCCCTGGCGAGCGAGCCGAAAAGCCAGACCCGGCGCACCCCGAACTCCCGGCGCAAGATGGCGGCACACTGTCGAGCGACCGCCAGGGCCTCCTCGGCCCTCCGCTTTGCGTCCGCCTGCTTCGATGCGCTCAGGCGGAGCAGCCCCCGGCGGTAGGCTCTCCTTTCTTCGTCCGTGAGCTCTCCGGCTGTGCGACCCATACGAAACGGCCCGCCCCTGTCCGGCATCTGGCTGGATTATACGAACACATGGTCGGAGCGTCAACCCGGGGCCGCAGGCCCGCTGCCTCGCGCCGGTGCGCCACCCTCGAGCCGCAGCGGCGCTGCGCAGGTGGACGTCGTGCTGCGGGAACGGGATCTCGATCCCCTCCCGGTCGAACCGCTTCTTGATGGCGACGTTGAGCTCGTCGAGCACCTGGAAGGCGTCTCGATAGTCCCCCACCCAGCACAGCCCCAGCAAGTTGAGCGATGACGGGCCGAAGTCCGTGAAGTACACCCCCGGCGGTGGATCCTTCAGCACCTTGGGGTGGCTCATGCACACCTCGAGCATGACCTGCTTGGCCCGTTCGACGTCGGTCGCGTACGACACGCCCACCTTGGGGCGCACCTTGACCCGCAGGTCGGGGTAGTTCTGGTTGACGATGCGGGCGGCGGCCATCTCCTTGTTGGGGATGATGACCAGTTCGTTGTCGAAGTTGAGGATCTTGGTGGCCCGAAGGCCGATTTCGACCACGTCGCCCATGGTGCCGTCGGAGAGGCGAATCCGATCCCCGACCCGGTACGAGCGGTCGAGCATGATGGTAAACCCGGCGAACATGTTGGCCAGCGTCTCCTGCGCCGCCAGCGCCAGCGCCAGCGACGCCACGCCTGCCGTCGTCACCAGGGCCGTCACGTTGATGTTGAACCGGGCCAGCACCACCGTGGCCGCGATGAAGTAGGCCGTCACGGCGGCGACCCTGGTCACGACAGGGACGAAGTGTTCGTCGAGCTGCGTGCTGGTGCGGTGGGCCATCTCGGTGAGGTACCACCGGGCCAGCCCGTCGGTCGCCGCCACCAGGAGGCGGGTGACCGCCACCACCATGAGCGCGTAGAAGACCCCGTCGAGGATACGCCCGCCCGTCGTGCCCTCGAGGGCGGGCAGGCCGGCCAGGCGGTTGACGGCGGCGTACAGGACGAGAAAGGCGGCAGCCCGGGCGGCGTGGCGCTCGGTGGCCGACAGGAGCGTCACGTCCAGGGTGGTCGGCGTGCGCCGGGCGATGGGCAGCATGACCCGGTGCCACCACCAGCGCACCGCCGGCACGGCCGCCAGCGCCAGCCCCACGAGAGCGGCCGTGATGACGGCCTCTCGCATCCACCCGCTCAGCCATGACAGCGACCCATCGAACCACGCCTCGACGGTAGACAGCGACATGCACGAGCCCTCCCATTGTCTCTTCGGCAATGCGGACCTGGAGCCGGCCGCAGGAAACCAGTTCGCCGAGCGCTTGCGTAGGCCTTTGGTGCACCTGGGCTCGAAAGACCCCTGGACGCACTCAAGCCGGTGGACACCGCTCCGATGCATGGACCGGTCGGATACCGCTTTCACAAGGCCGAGAAAGCAACTACCGGAGGTGTTTGCCGATGCGTCATTTCGCCCTCACGCTTGCCGCAATTGTCGTGGTGCTGTTGGCCGCATGGCCGGTGGCCGCCGCTTCGTTGACCCTGGCCGGCGGAACCGCTTGGAACCTACCCATGCCACTGACCATTGTCCAGAAGGGCGAGCAGGACATCCGAATCGCACGTGCCGAGTGGGAAACCAGGCCACTGTATGAGGCTCCGTACTACGCCATCCGCATGGCGGGACAGACTTGGGGCCTTTCGGTCATCCATCACAAGCTCTACCTGTTGACGAGCCACCCCGAGGTGCAGTCCTTTTGGGTCAGCCACGGATACAACCTGATTCTCGCCGAGCGATACTGGCGTGCCGGGCGATGGATGTACAGCGCCGGGTTGGGTCCGGTACTGACGCATCCCGAAACGACCGTCAGGGGCAAGACGCTGGCCGACCCCCCGCATGCCGAACTCAGCTTCGAGGGTTACTACCTATCCGGCATTGCAGGCTCGTGGGCAATAGCCTACGTGCTGCCTCTCACGTCCTGGTTTCAGCTCGTCGCCGAGACCAAGGGTACGGCGGCATGGGCGCGGGTCCCCATCGCGGACGGGTACGCCGACGTCCCCAACGTGGCCCTGCATGTCAACATCGGAGCTCAGTTTTCCTGGTAGTCATACTCCGGCAATTCCACCGGGGTGCTGGTGGTTCCGTTGTCGTTCTCGTGAGCGCGCCGGGCTGTCCTCTTGCCATGAGGATGGGCCAGGCGCCCGATGGAGAACGAGGTGATTCACACGCGAGCCGAGGCGAGATGCTGTTCAGCCACCATAGGAAGACGCAGCGACCCCTGAAGCCGACTGGCGGACGGCGATCCGGGAGGTACACTGGGTGCTGCGCCCCGGCGGGCCGTGCTACGAGCCGTGAGGCGTTCACGTCGGCCGCCACGAGGCATGTCGCCGCGACGACTTCGTAAGCCTCGGGGGCAGCGTCGGGTGAACCGGAGCGCAATAGCCTGCATTACCTCATTCCAGCATACGTAACGCTCGTCTGAAACCTCGGCTAATCGGACATAGCGGGGCGGGGGATCTCACATACCCCGATCCTGTACCGCCTGCTTTCTGCACGGCCGACGTTCTTGTCCGCGAAGGTACTTCGTTGGAGTTATCGTGCGGTTCTACGGGTACCCCGCTGCGGCTTGGAACGGAGGTAACTTCATGGTGGCCCTGACCCAATGCACGACGCGGACACCGCTTCCATGGGGCCGTCGGTGTGGACCGGCGGTGCACGCCGTGCGCGCGCCAGCGATGCTTCCAGCCCCGTCCAGGCGCTTCAATGGGGCCGCCGGTGTGGACCGGCGGTGACGCCTCGAGGGCCGCCAGGCATGGCGGATGACGGCCCGCACCAGCTTCAATGGGGCCGCCGGTGTGGACCGGCGGTGACTGACCAAGTGACTGCGCGAGTTCTGGCGCTGCGGTGCCGAGCTTCAATGGGGCCGCCGGTGTGGACCGGCGGTGACTGCGCACGCCGGCAGCGGATCACTCCAGCGTCGGTGGACACTGGCTTCAATGGGGCCGCCGGTGTGGACCAAGCGGTGACGTGCGTCTGCTGACGACCATGCCGGACCAGTGCGCAGTCGAGCTTCAATGGGGCCGCCGGTGTGGACCGGCGGTGACTGCCAGTCGCCGATACGCATTCTTGGCGCACGCCTGCTGCGCTTCAATGGGGCCGCCGGTGTGGACCGGCGGTGACTGGTCACGCCGATGCGAGCGCTCGTCGATGTTCACTCGACGGACGAGCTTCAATGGGGCCGCCGGTGTGGACCGGCGGTGACGTCAGTCCTGCTCGGGACACGGCCGCACCGGTAGAAGGTCGGCTTCAATGGGGCCGCCGGTGTGGACCGGCGGTGACCAGAAGCCGTCATCGTGCAAGCCTGGCACTCGCTGGCGGATGCTTCAATGGGGCCGCCGGTGTGGACCGGCGGTGACGCAGGTGCAGGCCGCTTTCGTCCGTGTGACGTCCCGAATCTGCTTCAATGGGGCCGCCGGTGTGGACCGGCGGTGACGCCACGATTGCCGCGCAGGTTGCGGACATCCGCACCGCGGCTTCAATGGGGCCGCCGGTGTGGACCGGCGGTGACTCGACGCGGCAGCTGCAGCGGCTCGAGGACCTGCACGTCGCGCTTCAATGGGGCCGCCGGTGTGGACCGGCGGTGACCTCCATATCGTGCAAAAACAACAAGCCGCTGGTCACGCTTCAATGGGGCCGCCGGTGTGGACCGGCGGTGACTGAGGATGGCGCTCGCCCGTCAAGCGGCGCATGACAAGCTTCAATGGGGCCGCCGGTGTGGACCGGCGGTGACCGTGAGACGCCTGCGGACGCGGCGTACGTGTCGGCTGATTCAATGGGGCCGCCGGTGTGGACCGGCGGTGACGCCGCGCGGTGGGTCGCTCGACCCCACGCGATCCGACACCCGCTTCAATGGGGCCGCCGGTGTGGACCGGCGGTGACCATGGGCCGATGTTGCAGCCGCATGCTGACGCGATGCGCTTCAATGGGGCCGCCGGTGTGGACCGGCGGTGACGGCGGAGCTGTTTACCTTGGCCGGCTGCCTTTGGGCATCGCTTCAATGGGGCCGCCGGTGTGGACCCGGCGGTGACGAAAGTGGCCACAGAAGCGCCAGCGCCATCGCAGGCCCAGCGCCAAGCTTCAATGGGGCCGCCGGTGTGGACCGGCGGTGACCATCGACTGCACTCACATTAAGACGCCCCATGTCCGATGCTTCAATACGGGGCCGCCGGTGTGGACCGGCGGTGACGCTGGGATGGCTTGGCGGACTGGGCGTCGGGCATCTGGCTTCAACTGGGGGCCGCCGGTGTGGACCAGGCGGTGACCGCTTCGGACCGTCGAGGCCCAGACGCTGGGCGAGGGAGTCGCTTCAATGGGGCCGCCGGTGTGGACCGGCGGTGACCAGGAGAAAATTGACCTGGCTCTGTCCGGCCATGAGCTGGGCTTCAACGGGGCCGCCGGTGTGACCGGCGGTGACGACAACCCTGTTCCGGGGCATGCTGGAGTACCCCTCAGGCTTCAATGGGGCCGCCGGTGTTGACCGGCGGTGACGAGGTCGTTGAACAGCTCCGTGCGGCCGAGTCCGAAGCCCTGCTTCAATGGGGCCGCCGGTGTGGACCGGCGGTGACCCCTGTTCAATGGCGTAGGCATTGGCCCGCCATGCGGTTGCTTCAATGGGGCCGCCGGTGTGGACCGGCGGTGACGTCAATAGGCGTGCCAGTTCCGCGAGCACTTGCTCCGCTTCAATGGGGGCCGCCGGGTGGACCGGCGGTGACGTCGCGATTCTACCGACAGGTATCGGGCGGCCCGGATGCTTCAATGGGGGCCGCCGTGTGGACCGGCGGTGACTCCGGATATGGCCGCCGGATGCGTAGTTGATACGCATGCTTATCGGGGCCGCCGGTGTGGACCGGCGGTGACGGCCGCCCAGCCGGTCGGGCGCGACGGATCTGGTGGTGCTTCAATGGGGCCGCCGGTGCGGACCGGCGGTGACCCGTTTCGCCCGTCCAGCTATCGGTGACCGGGAACTGCTTCATCGGGGCCGCCGGTGTGGACCGGCGGTGACTATCATCTGCAGCAACCTGGCCCGGAAGCGCCGGCTGGCCTAACGGGGCCGCCGGTGGCGTAAGACCGGCGGTGACGAGCGGGTCGACGACGGGGCGGGGCGGGTACAACGACGGTCGCTTCGAATGGGGCCGCCGGTGTGGACCGGCGGTGACAGCGCACCACGCACACTCGGCGTACCGGGGATTGACTTCATGCTTCAATGGGGGCCGCCGGTGTTTGACCGGCGGTGACCCGGCTCATGGCGCAGGCCATCGTCCGGCAGCGGGGACGCTTCACGGGGCCGGGCCGTGGAGTGGACCGGCGGTGACGCGGGGGCTCCAGATAGAACTCAGCGAAGGCCGCTTTCGGACGCTTCAATGGGGCCGCCGGAGAGGACCGGCGGCAGACTACATGATAGTCAGCGTACCAGTCACCTCGGCAGGCCAGCTCGGGTCGGGCCGCCGGTGCGTGGACCGAGCGCAGACCCGGCTCATGGCGCAGGCCACCGTCCGGCAGCGGGGACGCTTTCATCGGGGGCCGCCGGTGCGACCGGCGGTGACGCGGGGGGCTCCAGATAGAACTCAAAGTGCCGCCGCCGACGCTTTCAACGGGGCCGCCGGTGTGGACCGGCGGTGACGTACCCGGGCAGCCGGTCGTGATCAGGCCGCCAGATGCTTCAACGGGGCCGCCGGTGCGGACCCGGCGGTGACTAATGTGCGCGCCGTTCTTGTACAGCATCAGCCGATACCGCTTTCGAATGGGGGGCCGCCGGTGCGTGACCGGCGGTGACCCAGTCGTCCCCGGGATCCAGGGTGGCGATGTAGACGCTTTCACGGGGCCGGCCGCCGGTGCGGACCGGCGGTGACGAAGTGGTGGCGGGACGCAGTATGGTTCGGGAAAACGCTTTCACGGGGCCGCCGGTGTGGGACCGGCGGTGACGTGCGGGTAGCTTCCCTCGATGAGCCGCGCCGTCAGTAGGATGCTTCTTACACTGGGGCCGCCGGTGTGGGACCGGCGGTGACCAGGCCTGCAGCGGGTCGGGCTCGCCATCAACTGTACGGCGCGCTTCAATGGGGCCGCCGGTGTGGACCGGCGCTGACGCTTGATGGCCGCCACCGTTACCCCCGTCGCCACGTCGCTTCAATGGGGGCCGCCGGTGTGCGGACCGGCGGTGACGTCGGTAGCTTCACCTTCGATGAGACCGCGCCGTCAGGATGCTTCAATGGGGCCGCCGGTGTGGACCGGCGGTGACCAGCCCAGCAGGTCGGGACTCGCCATCAGCTACGTGCGCTTCAACGGGGCCGCCGGTGTGGACCGGCGCTGACGATAGCGCTGCCGGCCGGCGGCCTTTGTGTTTGCAGACGCCCAACGGGGCCGCCGGTGTGGACCGGCGCTGACCGAGACACTCGCGGGCAAGGCGGTCCAGTGGCCGATGTAAGCTTCAATGGGGCCGCCGGTGTGGACCGGCGCTGACTGCTCGAGATTCTCGACTCGGAGTCGCCGGAGCCCCGGAAGTCAGCTTCAATGGGGCCGCCGGTGTGGACCGGCGGTGACAGCTCGGCTGCGGGGCCTTGAGCGCCAAGGGGTCAGGCGCTGCCTTTCGAGCACCCCCTTTGGGCATACTGTACAGGGACGATACGGAGAGCGTCCACGTTCGAGTCTAGCCCAGGTGGCGTCTGGGTTGCGAGCGCCTCCGTCCTGCTTCGCTGCACCGAGCCCCTCGATCCGGGTAGTGTTCCGTTTGCCCCGCGATGGGATGGCCGACTGGGTCCCGGCGAGCATCAAGGTCATACTACCACCGCCTCCGGCAGGTCCGGATCCGCCAACGGCCGCCCGATGAACTCCATCCGGTCCGACACGCACTCGTTGGCGGCTCCCAGATCCACTACCAGCACCCTATCCTGTTTCGGGTGAATGACTTCGAGCAGGCGGACCATCATGAGGGCTTTCTCTTGCTGCGAGAGGATACATCGAAAGACCGAATACTGGAGAGGATCGCCATAGCCCAGCATGACCGTATGAGTCTTCCGGAGCCTCTTCTCGTCCCCGACATCGTAGCAAACGAGGTAACAACGGCGCACGTTGACTCACCTCGTCATGAAAGGTGGGTACTCCGGAATCTCGCCGAGGATGAACCTTGCGAGCAAACGTGCCTGAACCTCGAGCACCCGGCGGTAGCTGATGGTGTATCCGAACACCGGATGCCTGACCAGCGTTTCCATCCGGCGCTCGTAGGCCTGGATGAGTCTCTTGCGACCGGGTTCGCGTAGGACACTGCTACCGGCGCGGGTCCAGAAGTCGTCCGGTCCGATCTCTCCATTGTTGATGACTGTTATGACCACCGAATCGGCAACAATCGGTCTGAACTCCTCCATCAAATCCAATGCCAATGCAGGCCGCCCATACCGTGGCTGGTGGTAGAACCCCAGGTACGGGTCGAACCCCACCGCCAGTAGGGTGACCGTCATGTCCTTGACCAACAGCGAATAGGTGTACGATAGCAATGCGTTGACCGGATCCCGCGGCGGGCGACGGTTACGCCCTTCGAAGTCGAAAGTCACGGGCCCGCGAGGAGGTCTGAGCATGCCCGCGAAATGGGCGAAATAGGTACGGGCGGCTACACCCTCGATGCCGAGCAGGATGTCCAGGCCATCGGCCTCTTTAGCCTGGTCGGCCATCCTCGCAAGTAACTCGAGGGCATCCCCCGGCTTCTCCGGGTGGTTCCTCCGGAGCAACGTCCTTCCGTTCAGAACCTTCGCGGCGACGAGCGAGCGGGCAAGCTTCAGTGAACACGTCGGCTCGGACGCCGCACGGAATTGGGCGAGCCTGAGCTCGATGTTCTTATGCCAGTGGCCGGTCGTGATGGCCGTAAACCACCCGCCATATGAAAAGTGACAGATCGGGACGCCCCGGCTGGCCAGGTCTCTGAGCGCCTGGGACGAGATCTGTACGTTTCCCAACAAGCAGAGCTGAGATACGTCGATGACCCGTACGTCAGCCTTCGTCTCGTTCTCCCGGGTGACCACGAGCCGGTCTCCGGACCGCCGCACGTATGCCCCTTGTTCCTGGACATACATAGGTAACGCGTCATGACGGGCAGGAAAGAGACGTCGTACCGGCGATTGAGCCTCGACCTCTCGGTCACTGTCTCCTCCATGCCTTGTGCCCGCCTCAGGCTCCTGGAGCGCTGTAATCTCGTCGGGCAGGCAAATGCCTACCAGGGAGCACCTCGGGCACTTGGGGCTGTCGGTCAACGGAGGCGGAATCTGACCCTGTCGTGCAACCTCAAGGGCCTCCGTGATGAGCAAACGGGTCCGGGTCTCGAGCTCCGGTGTGAAAGGCACCTCCACACGGCGCCGTGAGGCGGCGTAATAGAGGACGCCTCGATCGCATCGAAACCCGTTCTCCCGGAGGATGAGGCCCTGAGCACATAACTGTACCCGGTCCGGCTCCCAGGATTGCTCTGGGGTTTCGGGTACCTGTCCTCGCTTGTAATCGACCGGGGTCACGTCCGTGCCGTCGCCCTCGAGGAGATCGATCCGAGCGATCAACCTCAACTCCGGCGACGAGACGAGGACGGATCGGGCATGGATAATCGTTGACTCTGGCTCCTCTGCCTCCCCATCGCCAGTCGGAGGAGTCGGGGCCGCCCCTAACTCGCGGTCGACCCGACGATGTTGAAAGCGGCCCTCGACGGTATCCAACGACTCCTCCCATTCCCCCTGAACCCACTCCAGGTAGAACAGCCGACGGGCAGTAGGCGAATTCGTTGAGCATGCGAGCGGGCAAGAGGTCAGGCACGGAGGCCTCTGTTACGGCATTGTTCTCCACTGAGCCACTCCCCCCGAGATTGGGTTGTCAAGGTGCAGGGCGTATACCATGATGGCTGACGAAACGCGCAGCTAATTATGGCACGGCCAGGAAAAGGCCGAGCCCGAAGTGGCAGCCATAGCCCAACGCGATCGGCCCCTTGACTGCCGACGGGAACGTCAGCTCGAAGCCGTAACCCCCTCCCGCCGGTGGAGGGCCCGTCCTGCGCCGGCGCCTGAACTCAGCCCAATGCCCGCGTACGGGCGGGCGTTCGCGTACTTCCACGTCACTGCCTTCAAATCCATGATTCCGCAACTCGCGCCTCAATTGGTCGATGGGCCCGTCTACGACCCGTACCCCCTGTCCGCCCGGCATGCTCTGTTTCCTGAGCTTGCTATGGCGCACCAGCACGAACGGGGAGAAGGAAACCCACCGCCTCGATCGGGCGAAGAGTGCAGGCGCCATGCGCTCTGCCAGTTCTTCGTCTGCGAACCCGAGGAGGGTAAGCCGGACGGTGCTCTCGTCTGCCTTTCCCCATTGGATCTCGGGGACAGAAGCCAGGGCCTCCACTTCCGCCCTGGGCAAACCATCTTTTACCCAGATGGTCAGGTGATCGAGGTAGCCGTCCTTGTCCTCGTCCGTGGGAAGATAGAAGGCGTGCCGATGGCCCTGTAGAGGAGATCCCGTAGTATCCTTCCCCGACAACACAGGGGACGGCCTTTTTCCGTTGAGCCGCCCAAACCAGGACATGGCCGCCCGGCGTGCTGCGTCGCCGAGTGAAAGGATCTCCGTCACGGGCGGCAATACCTTGCCATGCAAGAGAAACCTTGCTACCGCAACGGTGGCGATGCCGGGGACCACCAAATCCTGCCTTTCTCTCGTCGCTACCTTCCTCTTGAAGCGCGGAAGCCGGTAGCGTACCCATTGGCTCCCCGGTGGCACAAGTGAGTCGAGCCTTCCTCAAGTCTCCGGTCTCGACGATGAGCTTGTCGAGGTCGAGCGGCCTGCTGGCTACCATGACGCGCACGGTGATACCGACGTCTTCGCCCATGGCTGCGGCTCCTTCTTCAGGTACGCAGTTGGGCTCGGGCATGTCATCGGCTAGCCTTGCCTCGGTCCAGCTCTCGGCCCGCCCCAGGTATCCCATTCGCGCGAGCAGGAGAGCCAGGAGCTCCTTCTGTCGTTGTGACAGGTCGATCCCAGGCCAACCGACCCATACCAGCTGCTCACGCGGGATCACCTGGAACGTATCGAAGACCAGGTTGGGCGAGGACGGGTTCCTGGTTGGCATGTAATGCCGAGTGTGCCCTTCTCGGGAATCCGGAAGGTAGAAGACGGGCGGCAAGGCGAGCCGATTGAGGAGCTCCTCCACCTCTGGCCGCGGCAGTTCAGGCGCTCGCTGCAACCACGTGGCGGCGAGCGCCCGCAACAGCCTCCAGGGGGAGGGGGGCCACTCCGTAATCCCTTCGTTGACGTGGCGACCCCAGGGCGTCGCATGGTAACGACCGGAGAGGAAATGAAAGGCGATCGCTACCATCGCTCTCGTCCCCTTCTCAGTCTGTATCTTCGTCACTTGTGTCGGGCCCTGTCTCGTCTCCGCTTGCCTTCTTTCGAACGTACCGGGTAACGAGTGTCGTCACCGGCGGAGACGCGAAATGCGGCTGGCACTCCCGGATCAGTCGCCGAAGGTCGGGCTCGAGCTCTCGGCTTGTGGGGAAGGAGAACCCTTCAGGCCTGGTCACGTCAACCTGTCGTACAGCGAGGTCGCATGCGGTCCTCAGGCGCAGCCCTTCTTCGAGAAACCGGGCGATCTTCCAGAGCCCCAAAAGGACGAGTAGCTCCATGGCAGGATCGGGTAAACCATAGGCTCGCAGCAGAGCGAGGTCCAGATTGAAGTAGGCCGTAATGCTCCCGGCCACGTATTCCACCCGGGTAAACGGCACGTTTCCGTACCCGGCCTTCGCATCCCCGGAAGGATCGATGCGATCGTTCTTCACCCCCCCGCTCAAGGCAGGCCGTACGTCCTCCGCCTCGATGAATCCGGAGAGTACCCGTGTAAGACGGGCCCGTCCATCGAGTTTCTCAAGAAACACCCCGTGCAGCACGCTGCCAGGATCGAAACGTAAAGCGGCCATGGCGAGTCTGCGCTTGTCCAGAGGGCCTACCGGTGATGCCAGTTGTTCGTCGTTGCCTCCTCGCTTGCTTCTTCCTCCCTGGCGAGCAGGAATGCCTGCCAGTTCTCGAAGTCGCCGCTTGAACTCCTCATTATCATCGTTAAGGATGTACGGGGAATTGAGGCGGTGGGCCTCTAGCACGGACGAGGTTTCTCCCAGGAGTTCGCCGTTTGCATTGACCACCCGGACTTTGACGTACGGGAGCCCACGCAGGGGTTCAACCAGGTCTCCGGCAGCTTCATCCCACGAGACCAGCTCGAGGCGGTTGGCGATGGACTGCGGTGACTCGACCAGCAGGTGTGTCCGCCCGTCAGGGGACTCAAATGTCGCTGCCCCCAGGTCGGGAAAACCGGTTGGTTGGAATCGTTCTCCCTGCGAGGGACGCAATGAGGCTTCGATGAGAATCCTCGGCTCCGATTCGAGGACGTCCGTGAGTGACGGGGAATCGAACCGACCCATCATCGGCTGTACACCTCCCGGTGCCCTGCACCATGTTCTTCAAAGGGGAGACCCGCTCGCTGCCACAGTATCGGCACGTCCAACGTCGGGATCAGCAGAGCTGCGCCGATTCGCAAAACCACGTGTCCGGGGAGCCTCACCTCCTCCCCGGAAGGCCGTGGGACGCTCAGGCCCGCCGCGCGAAGGCGGAAGGATGCCACCTGCACGGCGCCGGGCAGGTCCTGGGCAAGCAGCCGCAAGAGCACCGAGGGTTCCGCGCGTACGGGAACGGCGTGGTCCAGAGCCGTTCGAGAGACGGCCTCCCCGGGCCGCAGGATGCTCCCTCCCTTGACCACGGGCCACGGCAAGAAGAGTATCTTCAGGAGTGCGAACGCCCAAGGTACGTAGGGGGTAACTGGGGCTGGGGCTCCGACAGCGGCTTGCCCTGATGCTCGGGCGTGTGCTCCGCCGGGTGGGGCGCTCCAGCGGACCAGGCTGAGCGCTCCGAGCAAGTCCGCGAGGCGCTGGTCGTCGACACCGAAGGCCAAGAATCTGGCAATGTCCTCGACAGGGCACCGTGCGTATCCGTCGATGTCCGGATGAGGCAGTTGCAACGAAGCTGAATCTATGGCCCTGCGCCGTAGTATCTCCAGCAGTCGGAGCTCCCAAGAGCCCCGTTGGGGTACGACAGCCGTCGAGTTATCATCCCAGACGAAGCGGTCGTACTGGTCCAACCGGACAGGCTCCAGGTGGGCCCGGAGAGGGGGTAGACCTTCCCGTGGTTGCTGGGCGCGATAGCCGGCCCCGATGGACGCGAGCGCCGACGCGATCCGGAACTCCGCCGTTCCATCATCCAGGTAAGTAAGCCATTCGCGGCTTGCTCCTGGAAATGGGGACAACCCTGCGTCCGACCGTAGCTGGCGGGAACGGGCTATGGCCACTTCAGCCTTCCACACCGCTATCAAGACGTCCTGGAGAGCCTTCGCGCGCTCGCTCATGTCGGATGCCGAGGCAGAATAGCGCAGGATGGCCCCCTCGGTGGACTGAAGCGCTCTCCTGAGAGTGGCCGGCGCCTGTGCGCGGGTCACCGTCCGGCGTAGCCTTTCGAGCCATCCGCCGCTGTCGAGATCCGCCAGCAGCGTTGCTTCTCCTCGTCGGCGTACGGGATAGTAGCCGAGGGGGGTCGCCAGGTATGCCCGCCCGCTTCGCTGGAGGAACCCAAACCGTCGGAACCCGCAGAGACCCCGGTCCACGCCAAGGCTGACGACTGCCCGGGCGAAATCTGCGCCGGTCCTTGCCTGCCGTCCGCCCCAGCTGGCCCGCCCCTCTGACAGGAGGTGGGAGATCTCACGGTACGAGGCTGGTCGGGACCAGTCAGGGAGCCAGATTTCCGCCCTCGACGCCCCTTCGTCGTACTCTGCGGGGGATGCGGTCGGGTAACCGACCGCCGATACCTGTACGGTGAACGGGAAGGCCGGCCTGGGGTTACCGGGAGCAACGTCCGCGGTGTAACGCCGGGATACGCTGCCGGCCAGGAGCACGGTGCCCTCGAGGCCGAGAACGTAATCCCAGGGGTTGACCAGGGACTCTCCTTCGATACCCTGAGTCGCGTTAGGTCCACCGACACCGCCCGGGTGGTACTGCCCGACAGAAGCCTCCAGCAGCGGTACCCCTCCTGACCCGAACAGCGCGTCCTCGAGCCAATCCCGAGAGCGGTGGGGATCCCCACCCAATTCCGGCAGCACGTCACATAAGCGTTGCATGAAGTTGTTGGTGAACTCCAGCCGGCCATCGATGGCGCCGGTTCCCAAGAGCGGGGGGTACCGGGGTGCCTCCTGGGTTATGACATAAGCCGCATCGAGCCACGGTACCGCCTCGTCTGGAAGGGATGCCCGCAGGGCCAGGAGGATCGACGGCTTGCGGGCAGAGTCGGGCTTACTCCGGACACCCAACCGGTCCAACACAGAGCGAGCCTGGGCGATGACCTCTCGATATAGCTGCAAGCGGGGCGTAGGGGATGCCTCAATCGCCTCGATGGCGTTCTTTCGGTCCTTCGGGAAAAACCCGCTGCCACCGTTCCAGCACGCGATGAGCGGTGTGGGCCGATACTCGGTGAGGAAAAACTGAATCACCTGGCTCGCGTCCAGCGACGTGTCGAGTATGAAGGCCGTACTCTCCCAGTGAGCCCGTATGCGGGCGTCACGCTGCTCGGCGATCAGTCGCAGTACGCCTAGGGCCTTGAGGTAGCTCAGCAGAGGTTCGGGCGTACATCCGGTCAGCTCGACGCGTGGCACCCTTCCTCCCCTCCTTCTTTCCCCTCCTGTGAGGAGGCTTTCTCTCTCATGCTGGCTCGGACGTCCGCCGCTCGGAGCAACGCCTCCAGAAAGCCCAACCGAAAAGGTCCCCAGCGAGGTGAGTCGCGAAGAGCAAGCATTCGGTCCGACCAGGAACGGAAAGCCGCGCTACCGGCCTCCGAGAGCCCCAGCTCCATCAAAGAGAGGCTCAATGCCAGGGCCGGGAGCTGTACGAGCCCGTCGATGGTGACACGTGGCAGCACGTCCCCGTCCCAGATGCCCTGAGCGAAGCGAACTCCCTCGCGATCAGGGGGCTTTTCGGCCGGCAAGGAACGGATGGCCAGTCGCACCTTCCCATGATGGCCAGCGATGAGGAACGCGACGAGGTCAGCCTGTTCGTCTTCAGCGCTATCGTTGGCCACCGCCTGCAAGAACGCAAGAGCACTTGCGAGCTCGTGGCGAAAAGGCCTTCGTGACCGATTCCCGAGTCTCGGTGCCTTTGCCCACAGGCACCGCCGGCGCAGGGCCTGTTCACCGTCGGGCAGCGCTTCCATCATCGGAGCCTGGAACTCGGGATGGGACTTCCCCACGTCGTGGTGAGCGGCCGCCTGGCGTAGCGCTTGGACGGCGTCCATCCCGAGATCCAAGTCGACCAGTCGTGCCAGCGACCTCTCCAGCTCGGTCATCACATCGAGGGTATGCGTCTCGAGGGTCACCCACCGCTCCGGGGCAGTGGTGTAGTGGTCGTCGTCGTGCGAGTCTTGGGGTCGGTCCGCCTGGCTGGATGCCTGGTTGTCTGCGACTGGAACGGCGCTTCGAACGTCTCGAGCCCAGCCTGTCTCGGACGAATACCCGCCATCTGATGCCCTGAGCAGCACTACGTAGCCGGGGCGCAGCTCGTTCGGGCGGACGCGCACCCACCCGCCTGCTCCGGCGCGGGCCAGCGGATCCCACAGCCACGCTGCCCTCCGGGGATCTTCAACGAAGCGCCTTACCTCCTGCACCGGGACAGGGCATAGCTCTTGTTTGGAGGGGGGCCGAAGCGCGGTTGGGGGGTCCCCCTCCCCCCATGAACGCCAATACACCAGGACGTCGAGGTCGGCACCTTCTCGGATGAACCGCGAGACGTCCAGGTGCTGGCCGGACAGGTCCGGAGTCGTGTCGAACAATCCCAGGAGATCGCGCCTGCGGACAACATGCGCCATAATGGGGCGCTCGTGCGTGGGCGCCGAAGATGCTACTCTCTCGAGGGACGCGGGCGACACGTCGGCCCCTTCGAGGGATGCCAGCAGCCGGCGAGCCTCGTCAATCGCCTCGGATTCGTAAGGAGCGGTCTCCTTTTCTCCCACGTCAATCCAGAAGACCCGCGCGCCTTCCTGCACCTCGCCATAGCGGTTACATCGCCCCAAGCGCTGCACTATGCTCGACCAGGGGGCCACCTCGGTGAATAGCGTAGCGGCCGAGACGTCGACGCCAGCTTCTATCACCTGCGTTGCAACGACGATACGGCCGGGTGTCTCGGCGGCGACGTCACTCAAGAGCCATTGCTGGAGCCTCATACGCTCTTGCGGCCGAAATCGGGAGTGAATGAGCCCCAGCTCGGGGGCCTGCTTACGGGGAGACAGCAGCCGCCTGAGTTCCGCGTGCAATCTTTGGGCCCGCTCCACGGTGTTGACCACGACCAACGTCCGCGTTCCAGGCCGGTGTGCATCGAGCACGCCCCGGGCCACGTCGGCCTCTGCCAGGCGGGGCCCGGTTCTCCTGGAATTCCGGGGCGACCAGCTCGTGGATGGTCTTGCGGGCGGTGAGCCGTACACGGAGCTGTTGGTGCTGCCGATCCGCGTCGCCGAGCGCCAAGACGTCCGCTGCTGCTGGGGCAGGGTGGTCGACGCTGTGAAGTTCCGCTGGGTCTACAGTGGCGGAACACCACAGGGTATGAGTACGGCCGAACGTTCCCAGACGCCGCCTCAACGCCTGGAGCTGAAGGCCTGTGTAGAGGCCAACCCCGAGGAGCTGCACCTCATCGAACACCCACAGGGCGTCCGAGTTCAGCAACCCGAAGTCGACCGGCCACCGATAGCGGCTAAGGGCGTAACCCCGGTTGAGAGCCCGCGATAGGAGCATGTCGAGCGTGCCGACCAGGATGGTCTCCCGCTCGGGTTCGACCCACCAATCCTCGTCTATCTCGCCTCCCATGAGAACGGCTACCCGTACTCCGGGAAAAGCTGGGTCAGGGGGGCCTTCGTAGAGCAGGCCCAACCTCCTGAGGATGGATCGAGCCGTATCCGCGGTCTGTTCGACGAGGACGCGCATGGGCAACGTGTACACGAGGCGGCGGGGAGTGATCTCCGGAGCCGTATGCCGGCGCCATAGCCATGCTGTGATGACTGCTGCAGTCTTGCCGGCGCCTGTCGGCACGCGAAGGACGGCGGGCAGGTCCACCTGCTGAGCCAGTTGCCGCTGATATGGGAAGGGGTCGAAGGAGCCATCGTCTGTCATTGCTTGCCGAAACAACGAGTCATACGCTTTCCACGTCGCCAAGCTGCCCTCACCTCTTCTCGCCGGTCAAGGCAGTGGTCTGGGATCCGTTCGGTTGCGTGGCCCACCGGAAAGGTAGCAGCCCAATGTCTCAAGAACGGTGACAAACGGGGAGGGAAAGGCGTCTTGTTACCCGAGTGACGAGCAAGTCGTTGGCATGCACAACGAGCGGGTGTGGGGCCGCAGCGGCGAATGAGCGGGCGGGGATAGGCGTCACCTCCGGTTGTTAGTTGCTAAAGCTACGAAGATCATATCGATCTGCCTGCCTCCTGGCAAGATGTACCGTGTGAGACGTATCGTACCAGCGCCCCCGGCAACCTTGGTACGTTGGCTCCGACTGTCCACGGGATCTGGCCCTCTCCAACAGTCATGCACGCGTGGTACAATCGCCTTGCCCTAACCCCGGCTACCCCGTATGCCGGGAAGCAGCTATGGTGTCGTCTCGGCACGCGGCGCGGTGGCACGTGGCTCCATTGAAGCGTAGCCTTAGCAGACGATCGTCTGCGTCGTTAGCTGCATCCGCGGCCTGTGGCCGCGGCCCCGTTGTCGTTTCGGGTAACGGCACTAAGAGGACGGGTACGACTACCGGGAGAACGTCGGGCGTCTGGAAGCCCAGATGGGGGCCACTACTACGCTTGATCGTGTCACCAGCAAAGCCGAGCGACTGCGCATTCTCGAGCAGGCCCTGATCGGGGCCGGAGACAAGGGGGTCCGCCCCTCGGAGATTGCACGGCGTCTTGGGGTTAGACGGCAAACCGTCTACCGAGACCTTCGAGCGCTGTCCAACGCGCACGTCCCTCTATGGAACCCGGGCCGGGGTCGATGGGCCGTGCTGCAGGACCAATACGTCGGTACGGTGCGACTGACGATCCACGAGGCGGTTGCGCTGTTCTTCGCCGCACGGCTACTGGTTCGTATGGCCGACGAGTTCAACCCCCACGCAGTGAGCGCTCTGGAAAAGCTTTCGCTTCGCTTTCCGGAGCCGGTTCGTACGCAGGCTCGCCAGGCCGCGCGCCAGATGGAAGGAAGCCCGCGTAATCGAGAGTTCGTTCAGGCGTTGGAGAGCTTGACGCTTGGCTGGATTGAGCGCCGAAAGGTGCGGGTGCTGTACCGGTCAGCTAAAGGACGTGCGGCCCACCCCTATGTACTACACCCGTATTTCCTCGAACCGATAGCCCCTGGATTGGCCGCCTATGTGCTGGGGTACGAGGAGACCTATTTCCGATCCATCGTCACCCTGAAGATCGAGCGCATGACCGGGGCACGGCTCTTGGACGAGCGCTTCGAGGAGCCCGCCAACTTCGATCCCGCTGACGTCTTGCAGAACGCGTGGGGGATTATGGGGTCGCCCGATCCGGTGACCGTGAGGCTGCGCTTCACCCCTGACGTGACCCGTCGGGTCAAGGAAAGCCACTGGCACCCTTCGCAGCACATCGAGGACACTCCGGACGGGGGGTGCATCCTCACCCTGCGGGTCGGGCACATTCTCGAACTCGTTCCTTGGATACGTTCCTGGGGCCGATCCTGTGAGGTACTGGAGCCGGCACCGCTTCGGGAGCAGCTCGGCGCCGAGTACCGGGCTGCAGCTGCGCTCTATCACGCGGGCTGAGGGAAAGGCGGCAACGCCCCGAACTCTGTCCGCAAAGGCCACCGCTCGGCAATGGCCCGGAGGAGACGGAGGCGAGAGTTGGTCGTGGACCGGCGAGCAGCCCGCCTGGATGCATGGCTGCAGCGGTGGCTGCTGGTGTTCGTCGTGGGGGCCATTGGCGCGGGGATCGCGGCAGGGGAGGCGATTTACCGGTACAAGGGGCTCTCGCCGTATCTGCTTGGCGTCACTATGGCGGCGGCGACCACGCGGTGCCGCTGGGAGGAGCTGCGGATCCTCTCCCGGCGGCCGTCGCTTGCGCTCGGGCTTCTCGTCACCGGCTACGGGGTGACCGGGCTACTGGGAATGGCGGGCGCGGCGGCTGCCTTCGGGATGGAGGCGGTGTGGTCTCGCTCCTTCGGTCTGCTCTGGTTTGGTCCGGCCGCAGCGGTCTCATCCCTGTGGACGCAGATCGCCGGGGGCAACGTGGCGCTCGCCGTGGTGTTGACCACGCTGAGCGTGGCGGTGACCTCGGCCTGGATCACGCCCGTCTTCCGGCTCCTCGTCACCGCGGGGGACGGGGGCGGGGCAGGGACGACCGCGCCCGAGGCAGCAGGGCTCCTATGGCACATGACCGCCACCGTCGCGGCCTTCGTGCTCCTGCCGGCGGCAGGGGGCCTGCTGGCGGGTCACCTCTGGCCCCAACGTGTCGCCCGTGCGAGGCCCTATCTCGGCCTCGCTGCGAAGGCCGGGATGCTCAGCATCGTCTTCATCAACACGGCCGGCGTCCGGCCGTACCTGGGCGGCGCGCTCACCGAGGCCGCCGTCATGGCGGCCCTCGTCGTCGGGGCGCAGGTGGTAGGGTACTCATCCGCCTTCGCGTGGAGCCGGTGGATCGAGCGCACAGGCGCCGAAGACGGCGTTGCCCTGGCCTACGTGGCCACCACGCGTAACACCGCGCTCGCCATTACCCTCGCCGCGCTCTACCTGCCGGCCCCGGCCCCGCTTGCGCCCACGGTGGCGTTCATCGTGCAGGAACCTCTGGCGGCGGTGGTGGCGAGGATGGCAACAGCAGCCATGCGGCGTCGCGCACTCACAGATAGATCCTTCGTCTTACCCCAGCACGAGCCGCGGCAGCCACAACGTGATTTCCGGTACGTACGCGAGCAGCAGCAAGGCCGCCGCCTCCTACCGATCCTGTGTGGGAGAAACGAGTTCACGTGTCCCGGAAGGATTCCTCCGGGCGCTCGACCAGGCCGATGAGGTTCTGCAGCCATTGCGCCGCCCTGGCCCCATCCACGGCGCCGTGGTCGAAGGTGAGGCTGAGGCCGCGCGCCGTGCCCGGCCCGCTCGGCCGCGTGCGCCCCACGCCGAGAATGCCGATCTGGGGCGGGTTGAGGATGGGGGTGAAGAAGTCAATGCCGTAAGCACCGAGGTTGGTGATGGTAAACGTGCTGCCCAGCACCTCCTCCGGCAGCAGCCGCCCCTCTTTCGCCCGGGCCGCCAGGTCGGTGACGCGCCTGGCCAGCCCAGGTAGCGACAGGGTGTGGGCATCGTGCACGACCGGCACGATGAGCCCGTCTTCCAGCGCGACGGCGACGCCGAGGTGCACCTCGCCGTAAAGCTCCACCGCGTCTTGCTGCACCCAGCCGTTGAGCCGACCGTCCCGCCGCAGTGCCTGCACGACGAGAAAAGCCACTACCGCCGTAAGCGTGACCGAGCAGCCGGCTTCCTGCTCCCAGCGAGCCCGCCGGCCCTGGTGCAAGGAGATAAGGGCCGAGGCGTCGCAGGTGACGTGGAGCGTCACCAGGGGCTGGGTGGCTACACTCTGCCGAAGCTTGCGGGCGATCGTGCTCCGCATGCCTTTGAGGAGGATGGTGCGGACCGGGGTGAGCCTCACACCGCCTTGCGGATCCGGCACAGGACAGCTCCCACCTCTAGCTCGTCGTCCGGCCGGGCCAGGATCTCCGCGACCACGCCTGAAACCGGCGCCCGTACTTCGGAGGTCACCTTCTCGGTCTCCACCCGGCACAGGGGTTCGCCCTCGCGCACTGTATCGCCCACCTTGCGCAGCCACTCGACCAGCACGCCGCTCACCATGTTGGGACCCCACTGAACCATGATGGCCGACACCGTTGCCATACGCGTCAGGGTCACTTGGGGGGCTTGCGCGCCGCGGGGAAGAACGCGTCGTACGTCTCGACAACGCGCGCAAATACAGCCCCGAGATGCGCGGTGTGGGGAGAGTCGATTCACGTTGAACGCACTTGTGGCGAGGACCTTTGCGAAGGCATCAACGCTGGCGCCGAAGATACAACCGCCATCCGAGCTCGTTGAGCTGCCAGTCGGCAAACGCCCATCTGCGAGGGTGAACCGTTGCGCCACCCCGCGGCGGAAAGGCGCAGCCCTTTGCCAGCCTGACTCATGGTACTCATTGGGCTCAGGGCGTCGTACACGGTGCGTGAAACAAGGACGTCTACGAGCCCACCCACGCCAGTGAAAACATGACGTTGGGCAATAGCGTCATGGCCTTCGCTCTGTCCAGCCGGCGCTGCCTTCGCCCGGAACTCCTCAGTGGACGAAGTCCTCAGCTCCTTGACTTGACGGAGCCGTCCCCTTTGGACTCCGCTTTTGGCGGGTGGCCTGGATCGCATTCGTCAAATCCAAACCGGCCAGTTGCGTAGCCCCTCTTGCTCGCTCACCCCGCCACGGCCTGCCGTGCGCCGGCGGTCGTCACCTCGATGGTCGCCGGAAACTCCATGGCCCCCTCGCTCCGGGCTACGGCCGTCGTGCAAGCCAGGTCGCCCGTGACGTTCATCATGGTGCGGATCATGTCGACCACCCGGTCGACGCCGATGATGATACCGATGGCCTCCACCGGGATCCCCACCGACTGCAGGACCATCGCCAGCATGATGACCCCTGCTCCCGGTACGCCCGCCGTCCCGATGGACGCCAGCGTGGCCGAGAGCACGATGATGGCCATCTGCGACAGCGTGAGGGGGATTCCCAGGATCTGTGCCAGGAAGAGCGCCGACACGCCCTGGTAAAGCGCTGTGCCGTCCATGTTGACGGTCGCCCCGAGCGGCAATGTGAAGCTCCCGATCTCCCGCCGGATCCCGAAGTTGCGCTCGCTGACCTGCATCGTGACCGGGAGCGTGGCATTGCTCGACGCCGTCGTGAACGCCACCACCATGGCCGGCGCCGCCCGCTTGAAGAACTCGATGGGGCTGATGCGCCCGAGCCACCCGACGATGAGCGAGTAGAGCCAGGCGGCGTGCAGGATGCACCCCACGTAGACGATGACGATGTACTTCCCGAGCGGCAAGAGCACGCCCGCGCCCTGCGCCATGACCATGCGGGCCATCAGGGCGAACACCGCGTAAGGGGCCAGTTCCATGACCCACATGATGAGCTTCATGACCGCTTCGTTGGCCACTTCCAACAACTGCAGGAGCCCTTTCGCCCGTTCGCCGAGTGCCGTCAGCGCCAGCCCGAACAGGATGGCGAAGACGATGATCTGGAGCATCTCGCCTTTCATGAGCGCCTCGAACGGGTTGGTTGGAATGACGTTGAGCAGCGTGTCGACGACGGAAGGAGCCGGCTTGGGCTCGAACGTGAAGCTGGCAGGCACCTGATAGCCCCGGCCCGGTGCGAACACCCCCGCCAGCACGAGCCCGAGGATGACGGCCAGGGCGGTCGTGATCATGTAGATGGCGATGATCTTGGCGCCGACCCGCCCCACTTTACGCGCGTTGCCCATCCCGGCCGTGCCCACGATGAGCGACAGCAGCACGAGCGGCGCCACGAGCATCTTGATGAGCCGCAGGAAGATCTGGCCCAACGGGTTGAGGACGTACGCATCGAGCCCCTTGACCCATCCGGCCTGTGCGACCCCGTTGAGCACCAACCCCACGATGACGCCGACGACGAGGCCGAGCAGGATCCGGTTGACGAGCCGCACCGTCCTCGCCTCCTTCACGCGCAGGCGCGCCGGTTGGCAAGGTTGGAATCATGCGAGACCTCTCCCCAAGACCCCACACCTGCGCGAGGTTTTGTCGGGCGGGATTCGAGGCCCAACCTCCCACCCCTGCCGCACCCGGGTGTATACACGGCAGCGCCGTCCGCAAGTGCGCGACGAAGGAGGCTATCGGAACCTGCGTCCACTCGTCATAGCAGGCCGATGTCCGACCGGTACTGCATTCCATCGAACGAGATGCGGCTCAGCCGGTCGTAGGCGCGCCGGCGCGCCTCGTCCCACGTCGCGCCGAGCCCGACGACGTTCAAGACCCGCCCGCCGGCCGTCTCTACCCGCCCGCCGGCCCTCCGGCGGGTGGCCGCGTGGAAGACGAGGGTGCCGTCATCTGCGGCTTCGAACTCTCCGGCGGCCTCTTCCAACCCTTCCACGAGGTCTCCGGTTCGTGGCCGCTCCGGATAGCCCGCCGACGCTGCCACGACGCACACGGCGTGGCGGCGCTCGCGACCGGCGAGCGGGCCCCGCCACAGCCAGCCCGGGTCGTCCGGTAGGGTGGCGCCGGGGACGCCGGCGACGGCCAGCAGGGCCTCGGTGAGCCGCTGCGCGTCCAGGAGCGGCAGCTGCGCCTGGGTTTCCGGGTCACCTGCCCGGCA
Source organism: Limnochordaceae bacterium (assembly GCA_014896295.1). Lineage (GTDB taxonomy): Bacteria > Bacillota > Limnochordia > Limnochordales > Geochordaceae > Carboxydichorda > Carboxydichorda subterranea. The sequence continues at coordinate 284,553 of JADBKR010000008.1, read as the reverse complement.
GTTGAACTCCAGCACCTGCGGCCCCTCGGGGGTCAACATCAATCCCGCGTACAGCACACCCCGGAAGGGAGACCCGGCCGCGGCCAGCTCGCGGAGCACCGGGTAGAAGATGCGCTGCAGGACGTCCTGCAGGCCGGTTTCTCCTTCGACGGGAGCGACTGCTCCCATCCCACCCGTGTTGGGGCCTCGGTCGCCGTCGAGCAGGCGCTTGTGGTCCCGGGCCGGCGGGAGCAGCAGCGCCCGCTCGCCGTCGGTCAGGATCATCACGGAGAGTTCCCGGCCCTCGAGGCGCTCCTCGACGACCACGACGCCGCCGGCGTCTCCGAGGGTTCGTTGGACCATGAGGGATCGCACGGCCTGTTCGGCCTCGCGGGGCGTGTCGCAGACGATGGCCCCTTTGCCGGCCGCCAGCCCGTCGGCCTTCACCACCAGCGGCCGCCCGGCTTTGCGCACGTACGCGACGGCCCGCTCGGGGTCGGAGAAGATGCGAAAAGGAGCCGTGGGCACGCCCGCCCGTGCCATGACCGTCTTGGCGAACGCCTTCGACGACTCGATGCGGGCGGCCGACCTCGACGGCCCCACCACCGGCACGCCGGCCTCCCGCAGACGGTCGGCCAGGCCCGCCGCCAGCGGCGCCTCGGGCCCGACGACCACGAGCCTGGTGTCGTGCTCCCGGGCGAAGGTCACGAGCGCCTCTGCGGCCTCGGCCGCCCCCGCCGGCAGCGGCACCGGGTGAGGCGTGCCGGCGTTGCCCGGCGCCGCGTAGACCCTGGCAAACTGCCCGCTTCGCTCGAGCGCCCAGGCCAACGCGTGCTCGCGCCCGCCCCCGCCGACCACGACCGCCGTGCCTTTCACGACCGATGCCCCCATCGCCGGGCTCCGTGACCTGCGTCCCCTAAGTGCCCTGACCCGCGCCGCCGGGCACGATGCGCACCCGCCGCCCCTCGAGCTGCAGCCGCCCGGCGGCATAGAGCCGGATGGCTTCGACGTAGAGCCGGTGTTCGTGCTGCAAGATACGCTCGGCGAGGCTCTCCTCGGTGTCGCCTTCGAGCACCGGCACGGCCGCCTGCAGTACGATGGGGCCCGTGTCGACCCCCTCGTCCACCAGGTGCACGGTGCAGCCGCTCACCTTCACCCCGTGCTCGAGCGCCTGGCGCTGGGCATCCTTGCCCGGGAACGCCGGCAACAGCGACGGGTGGATGTTGAGGATGCGGTGCCGGAAGCGCTCCACGAAGGCACTCCCCAGGATGCGCATGAAGCCGGCCAGGCAGACCAGCTCGACGCCCGCCTCCTCGAGGCGGTCGGCCAGGTGGCGGTCGTACGAGGCCCGGCCGGGGTGGATCCGCGGGTCGTGGTACTCGGCGAGCACCCCTGCCGCCCGGGCCCGCTCGAGCGCCTGCGCCTGCGGCTTGTCCGAGATGACCAGGACGACCCGCGCCGGCACCTCCCGGTTGACGCACGCGTCCAGGATGGCCTGCAGGTTGGTGCCCCGGCCGGAGGCGAGCACGCCCAGCCGCAACGGCGATGCCCCGGTGGCCCTGCGCCCCAGCGCCACCGGCTGCAGCGGCTCCGGCCGTGCCGGTACGTGCTCGGTCACGTCAGGCCCGTCACCGGTCGACAATCTCGACCCACCCGCCGGTTTGGGCCTGCTTGGCCGAGGCCGTGAACCGGATGCCCCTGGCCGGCGTCGTGGCCGGGTCGAGCCCCGGCCCCTCGACTCTCCCGACGACCCAGGCGGCATACCCGGCCGCCGTCGCCAGCGCCACGGCGGCCTCTGCGTCGGCCGGCGCCACCGCGGCCACCATGCCGAGCCCCATGTTGAAGACCCGGAACATCTCCGCCTCCGAGAGCCGCCCCGTCTCTTCCAGCCACCCGAAGACCTCCGGTTCCGGCCATGACCCCCGTTCCACGACCGCCCGTGTCCCGGCCGGCAACACCCGGGCCAGGTTGTCGGGCAGGCCCCCGCCCGTGATGTGGGCGAGCGCGTGCACCTCGACGGCGGCCCCCATGGCGAGCGCTGCCCGGGCGTAGATCCGGGTGGGCTGGGTCAACGCCTCTCCCAGCGGGATGCCGGGTGAGGGTGGGACGCTCCGCTCTCCGAGAGAGCCATGCTCCCGGAGCGTGCTGGTGCCCGGGGGCGCGCCCGGCCCCTGCCCGAACGGCGCCGGCGCCCCCAGATCGGCCCCGGCTTGCTCCAGGATCCGGCGCACGAGCGAGAAGCCGTTGGAGTGCAGGCCCGACGAGCCCAGCCCCACCAGCACGTCGCCGGGCCGGGCCATCATGCCCCGCTCGATGGCCGCCCGATCCGCCACCCCCACGCAAAAGCCGGCGAGCTCGTACATGCCCGGCCCGTAAAACCCGGGCATCTCCGCCGTCTCGCCGCCGAGCAACGTGCACCCCGCTTCCCGGCACCCTTCGGCGACGCCCTCCACGACCTCCGAGGCCACCTCCGGGTCGAGCCGGCCCATGGCGAGGTAGTCGAGAAAGAAGAGGGGACGCCCGCCCGCCGCCACCACGTCGTTGACGCACATCGCCACGCAGTCGACCCCGGCCACCCGGTGGCGGCCCAGCCTCACCAGAAGCTCCAGCTTGGTGCCCACCCCGTCGGCGCCGGCGACCAGCACCGGGTCCTCGAAAGCGCCGGCCGCATCTCCCAGCGCCAGCGCCCCCGCAAACCCGCCGATGCCCTGCAGCACTCCGGCCTGCGGTGTGGTTCGGGCGATCCGGGCGAGCCGCTGCACGAGCGCCCGCTTCCCTTCGAGGTCGACACCGGCGGCGCGGTAGCCCGGCGCTTCGCGCCCCCCGGCCGCCTCGTGTGGAGCGCCCTCAGCAGGCCGCTCCATGGCCCCGTCCTCCGGCCCCACGGGCACTCTCCTTTCCGCAGGCCGTTGCGGAGCCTGCCTTCCCGAGGCCCGTCTCCTCGCCCGCTTCCACCCGCTCCAGCGGCGCCTCCAGCGCCAGCTTGTCGGCCGGATCCTCCACCGGCACGGGGTAGACACCCGTGAAGCAGGCCACGCACGCCGGCCCTTTCAGGACCTCGAGCATCGTCTCCAGCGGCAAGAACGCCAGGCTATCGGCCCCGATGGCCGCCCGGACGGCCTCTACGTCGCGCTCTGCCGCGATGAGTTCGCCCCTGTGCGCGGTGTCGACCCCGTAATGGCACGGGAACCGGTACGGCGGCGAGGCGATGCGCACGTGGACCTGAGCCGCTCCCGCCCGGCGCAGCAGTTCCACGATACGGCGGGCCGTCGTGCCGCGCACGATGGAGTCGTCGACCAGCACCACCCGCCGCCCTTCCACCACCTTGCGAACCGCGTTGAGCTTGGCGTGCACCGCCAGGCGCCGTTCGCTCTGCCCGGGCTGGATGAACGTCCTGCCGATGTAGCGGTTGCGGATCAGCCCCATCTCGAAGGGGAGCCCCAGCTGCTCCGGCGTACCCCATCGCCGCCGAGAGGCTCGAGTCGGGCACGCCCGTGACCAGGTCGGCCTCGGCCGGGTGGCGCAGGGCGAGCGCCCGCCCCATCTCCTTGCGAAGCCCGTGCACGCTCTGGTCGAACAGCACCGAGTCGGGGCGGGCCAGATAGATGGCCTCGAACGCGCACAGCCCCCCGCCGGCCTGAGTGCCCCGGGCGCCGGGCGGCAGCTCCATGCGGGCTACGGTGCGCACGCCGTCCGGCCCCAGGTGCACGACCTCCCCCGGCTCGACCTCCCGCACGACCGTGGCCCCGACCGAATCGAGCGCGCACGTCTCCGAAGCCACGATCCAGGCGGGCGCCTGCTCGTCGGAGTACGGGACGAGGCCCAGGCTCAACGGGCGGATGCCCAGGGGATCCCGGGCGGCGATGACGCCGTCGGGGTCGAGGAAGACCAGGGCCCACGCTCCGGCGATCTGCCGCAACACCCAGGGGAGCGCCTGCCGGGTGGTGCCGCCGTGGCGGGCCACCAGGTGGGCGACGACCTCGGTGTCGGTGGTGGTCTGGAAGATGGAGCCCTCTTCCTCGAGGCGGCCGCGCAGCGCCACCGCGTTGACGAAGTTGCCGTTGTGGGCCACCGCCAGGAACCGCCCGCGAAAGCGGGTGAGGATGGGCTGCGCGTTTTCGAGGCGCGACGCACCGGTGGTCGAGTAGCGCACGTGGCCGATGGCCGCGTGCCCTGCGAGCCGGGCCAGGTGCTCGGGCTGGATCACGTCGGCCACGAGCCCCATGCCCCGGTGGATGCCTACGCGGCCGTGGCGGTCGAGGGAGGCGATCCCGGCACTCTCCTGGCCGCGGTGCTGCAGGGCGAGAAGCGCCCAGCGCACCACGGAGGCCGCCTCGGGGTGCCCGTAAACCCCCACCACGCCGCACTCGTCGTGGGCCTCGCGGTATGCACCCGCCTGGTGCGAAGATGCCGCCATCGCCTTACGCTCTGGAGCCGCCGCCGTAACCCTCATGGACGGGCTGCCTCCTCCAGGGCCTGTCTCCACGCGCGGCGAAGGGGCTCGACCGGTTCGTCCAGCACGGTACCGGCTCCCTCGACCGCCAGGCGAAGGCGCTGCGGCACCACCGTTCCGAGGACGCGGACGGGGACGCGAGGAGGCCCGAGCTCCTCGGCCAGGGCCAGCAGGGGCTGCACGTCGCCGGGCGCGACGCTCGCCACCCAGGCCGGGCCGCCCCTGCCGAAGAGGAGCGCTTCGAGGGAGGGCGCAAGCAAGGGCAGCGTCACCTCGCACCCGTCGGCTCCGGGCTTCCCGCCCAGGGCCGCCTCGGCCAGCGCCTCGGCGATCCGCCCTGCCCCAGGTCGTGGCACGACCGCATGAGCCCTTGCCGGGCCGCTCGCACCACCAGCTCGATGGCCCGCCGCTCCAGGTCGAAGTCGACGCTCCACTGTTCGGGGGCCTCGAGGAAGGCCGGGCGTCCGACGAGCACCACCACGTCCCCCGGGCGTTGGAAGAAGGAAGGCACGGGCCGGGGGGCCTCGACCAGCCCCACCATCCCGACGATGGGAGTGGGGAGGATGGCCCGGGCCCCCGCCGTGCCGGCGGGATCCTGCGTCTCGTTGTAAAGCGACACGTTGCCGCCCGTGACGGGGATGCCGAGCGCCCTGCAGGCGTCGGCCATGCCCTGCACGACGTCGGCCAGCGCCTGCATGACCTCGGGGCGCTCCGGGCTGCCCAGGTTGAGGCCGTTGGTGATGCCGGCGGGCCGGGCGCCCACCGCCGCCACGTTGCGGGCCCCCTCCAGCACCGCCTCGCACCCGGCTGCATACGGGCTCCACCCGGCGAGCCACTCCGCCCCGTCCAGGCTCAGCGCGACCATCCCGGCGGGCCCGGCCGGCGGCCCTCCGGGCACCGCCTCGTCGGGCAGCACCCGTAGCACCGCGGCGTCATGGCCCGGCGGCAGCACCGTCCTGAGCCCCACCATGTGGTCGAACTGCTCGTAAATCCATGCCCGGGCGCCCCCGGCGACCGACGCCGCCGCCTCTCGCAGGCGCCGGCCGAGCACGCGTCCTGCCGTGCCGGCGGCGGTTGCCACCGGCGGTCTGGTCGACGGCGGTTGGGTCGACGGCGCATCGCCGGGAGGCAGGGAAGCGGAGGAGGGCGTTGGCGTTCCCGGCGGGCGCACAGGCTGCGGCACGTCGTAGCGAGGTGCTCCGTCGGCGAGGAAGCGGGCCGGCAGGTCGGCGACGAGCCGGCCTTCGCAGCGCACCCGCAGCCGGCCCGAGGCGTCGACCACCCCGATCGGGGCCGCCTCCAGCCGGTAGCGCCGGAAGATCCGTTCGACCTCGGCTTCCCGCCCGGCCTGGACGACCAGCATCATGCGTTCCTGAGACTCCGACAACATGAGCTCGAACGGGGTCATGCCCTCTTCCCGCCGGGGCACCCGGTCGAGGTCCAGATCGATGCCCGTGCCCGCCCGAGCCGCGAGCTCCGACGAGGCAGCCGTGATGCCGGCGGCGCCGAGGTCCTGGATGCCCACGACGGCGCCCGTCTCCAGCGCCTCCAGGCACGCCTCGATGAGGAGCTTCTCGGTGAACGGGTCGCCCACCTGGACCCGGGGCCGCTGCTCGCCCCCTTCGCCGGCCCGGAACGTCCGCGATGCCAGCAGCCCCGCGCCGTGGATGCCGTCGCGCCCGGTGCGGGCACCGACGAGGTAGACCCGGTTGCCGGGGCCATCGGCCCGCGCCCGGGCGATCCGGTCGGCCCGCACCAGCCCCACGCACATCACGTTGACCAGCGGGTTGGTGTCGTAGCTTTCGTGGAAGGCCACCTCGCCGCCCACGGTCGGCACGCCGATGGCGTTGCCGTACCCGGCGATGCCGGCCACCACCTCCCGGAAGAGGTAGCGGTTGCGAGGCTTGCCGGGCAGCCCGAAGCGCAGCGAGTCGAGCAGGGCCACGGGCCGCGCCCCCGCCGCCAGCACGTCCCGCACGATGCCGCCCACCCCCGTGGCAGCTCCCTGGTACGGCTCCACGTAAGAGGGATGGTTGTGGGACTCGAGGCGTACCGCCAGCGCCCAGCCGCCGCCGATGTCGAGCACGCCGGCGCTCTCGCCGGGTCCCATCAGCAACCGCTCGCCCTCCGCAGGCAGCCGGGCGAGAGCCCTTCGAGAGTGCTTGTAAGCGCAGTGCTCCGACCACGCCACCGAAAACATGCCGAGCTCGGTCCACGTGGGGGCGCGGCCGAGGGTCTCCCGGATGAGACGCCACTCGCCGTCGGTCAGCCCGAGCGCCCTCCACCGGCTCTCCGCCTCGATGGCCGGGGCGGGCGGGTCGGAAGGCCAGTCCACCGGGACGACGGTCTCGACGCTCACGGCGCGCCTCCTCTCCCGGCAGGGACGCCGGCCGCAGCCCGGCGCTCCGCGAGCCACCGACCCAGCGACAGCCACACCCCGAGCCCGTCGGTGCTCCCGAGCCACTCCTCCGATGCCCGCTCCGGGTGGGGCATCATCCCGACCACGTTGCCCGCCGGGTTGGCGAGCGCCGCAATGGCCCCCGCCGCCCCATTGGGGTTGTATTCCGAGAAGATCCGAGCGTCCTGTCCGTCGGGCCCCGAGTAGCGGAGCACCACCCGGCCGGGCGCCGCCTCGTCGCCTGCCTCGATGGCCCCGAGCTCCTCCGGCCAGGCGAAGTAGTTACCCTCGTAGTGGGCGATGGGCAGCCACAGCACCTGGCCTTTACGGTACGCCCGGGTAAAGGGCGTTTCCACCGACTCGACCCGCACGGGCACCGCCCGGCAGATGAAAGAGAGGGTGCGGTTGCGCCGCATGGCCCCCGGCAGCAGCCCGGCCTCCAGCAGGATCTGGAAGCCGTTGCAGATCCCGAGCACCGGCATCCCCTGCCGGGCTCGCCCGGCCACCGCCCGCATCACCGGCGCCAGGGCGGCGATGGCGCCGGAGCGCAGGTAATCCCCGTACGAAAAGCCCCCCGGCAGTACGACGGCGTCGATGCCGCTCAAGTCCGTCTCCTCGTACCAGACCGGCACCGCCCGCAAGCCCGCCCGCTCCCCGGCGGCCCGGTTGATGGCGTGGACGACGTCGCGGTCGCAGTTGGTCCCGGGGAACGTCACCACGCCCACGACGGCGGCGCTCATCGCCGGGCGCTCCCGTTGGCTCTCTCCGGGCTCTCGCCCGCCGCCAGCTCGAACTCTTCGATGACCGGGTTGGCCAGGAGCCGCTCGGCCATCTGGCGCACCCGGGCCTCGGCTTCCGACGGGTCGGCGGCCTCCACCTCGACCGCGATGCGCCGCCCGATGCGCACCTCCCGCACCTCCTCGAAGCCGAGGGCGGAGAGAGCCGCCCTGGCGGCCTCCCCGGGCGGGTCCAGCACGCCCCGGCGCGGCATCACGTGGACGAAGACGGTATATCGAGCCACCGGAAGGCCTCCTCTATGCGCCGGAGCACCTCGGCGTAGGTCTCCTCCACCTGCCCCAGGTCCCGGCGGAAGCGATCCTTGTCCTTGCGCTCGCCGGTCTCGACGTCCCAAAACCGGCACGTGTCCGGCGAGATCTCGTCGGCGACGAGCAGCCCTTCGCCGGTGCGTTCGCCCTGAGGCCCCAGTGGCCGGCCCATCTCCAGCTTGAAGTCGATGAGTTCCAGGCCCGCCCGGAGGGCCAGGTCCCGCATGGCCTGGTTGGCGGCGAAGGCGAGCCGCTCCATCTCGGCCAGTTCGTCGGCGCTGGCCCATCCCAGGGCCTCGGCGTGGTGAGCGTTGACCCACGGGTCGTGCAGCGGGTCGCTCTTGTAAAAGAGCTCCCACACGGGGCGGCGAAGCGGCGTGCCCTCGGCGAGGCCGAGGCGTTTGGCGAGGCTGCCCGCCACGCGGTTTCGTACCACCACCTCGAGCGGGATGATCTCGACGGCCCGCACCAGCATGACCGCCGGCGACTCGAGGCGTACGAAGTGGGTGGGGACACCGGAGCGTTCGAGGGCCTGGAAGAATGCCGCCGAGATGCGGGCGTTGGCCTCTCCCTTGCCGGCGATGACCGCCCGCTTGGTGCCGTCGAAAGCGGTCGCCTCGTCGGTGAAGTCGATCAGGCGCAGCGCGGGGTACCCGGCGACCGCGTAGACCCCCTTCACCTTGCCGCGGTGCAGCCGCTCTCCCCGCACCGCCGGCCCCGGCGGGATCATCCACCCGGCGGTGGGCGCTCCTCATGCCTGTCCCGCCGTGGCCCGGGCCAGAGGGGTGCCCCTGGCCCGACCCGTGTCCCTGCCCCAACGATGAGATGCTCACGGCCTCATCCCCCCGTCCGGCGCCGTCACCGCCCGGGCGCGCCGCTCCCGGCGTCCTGGATGCCCTGCACGGCCCCCTGGCTCTGCCGGGCTCGTGCGGGGTTCTCTTGCGTGAGGCGCTCGATTTCGAGCCGCTCGAAGATGGCGTCGACCTTGCTGAGGAAAGGCTCCAGTTCGAAGGCCCGCTCCAGCCGCTCCCGGCCGGCGACCGCGGCCAGATCCGGGTCGGAAAGCACGCGTGCCTTGAAGGAGGTGGCGCCCAGCACGCCCGCTGCGGCCTCGTCCCGGGCGGCCATGGCGTGAGCCTGCACCCGGCGGTACGCCTCCTCCCGGCTCATGCCGGCGTCGACCAGCGCCAGCAGCACCCGTTCGGAGAAGACGAGCCCCCCGGTGGCCTCGAGGTTGGCCTTCATGCGGGCCTCGTACACCCGCCACCCCCTCACGACGCGGGTCAACAGCGCCACCACGTAGTCGGCGAGGGTGGTGGCGTCCACGACCCAGATCCGCTCGGTAGAGCTGTGCGAGATGTCCCGCTCGTGCCACAGCGCCACGTTTTCCATGGCGACCAGGGCGTAGCCCCGCAGCACCCGGGCGAGGCCCGCGATGCGCTCGCTGCGCATGGGGTTGCGCTTGTGGGGCATCGCCGACGAGCCCCTCTGGCCCGGAGGGAACGGCTCTTCGAGCTCCCCGACCTCGGTCTGCTGCATCAGCCGGATCTCGGTGGCAAACTCCTCCAGGCTCGCCCCGAGGATGGCCAGGGCGGCGGCCGCCTCCGCGTGGCGGTCCCGGGAGACGACCTGGCTCGAGATGGGGGCGGGGCGCAGCCCGAGCCGCTGGCAAACGTACGCCTCGACGAAGGGGTCGACGTGGGCGAAGGTGCCGACCGCGCCGGACAGCTTGCCGACAGCGATCGCGTCACGAGCTCGGAGCAGGCGTTCCAGGTCGCGCCCGAGCTGGTCCCACCAGCGGGCCAGCTTGAGGCCGAAGGTGATCGGCTCGGCGTGCACCCCGTGGGTGCGGCCGATCATGGGGGTGCGACGGTAACGGATCGCCTCCGAGGCCAGGGCCTGGCGGAGCTCCTCGACGCCGGCGATGACGTGCCCCATCGCTTCGGCGGCGAGCGAGGCCAGGGCGGTGTCCATCACGTCGGACGACGTGAGCCCCAGGTGCAGGTAGCGGGCGTCGTCGCCCACCGTCTCGGAGACCGCCGACAAGAACGCGATGAGTTCGTGGTCGTTGACCTGCTCGAGCTCTCGGATGCGCTCGACGCGGAACGTGGCTCGCTCCCGCAGACGGCGGGCGGCGTCGCGGGGGACGCGGCCCAGTTCGGCCCAGGCTTCGGCGGCCAGGAGCTCGACCTCGAGCCACCGGCGGTACTGGTTCTCCTGGGACCACAAGGCGGCCATGGCCGGCCGGGTGTAGCGGGCGATCATGGACGTTCCCCCTCCGGAGAGTGCTCGACGGTCTGGAGCAAGCGCTGTTCCCGCTCGGCTACCTGGTCGGCCTGGCGGCGGCGCAGCTCGTGCAGGCGGCCGGTCAACTCCGGGTCGGAGAGGGCCAGGATCTCGGCGGCGAGCAGGGCGGCGTTGCGGGCGCCGTTGATGCCCACCGCGGCGACGGGCACGCCGGGCGGCATCTGGGCGATGCTCAGCAGGGCGTCGAGCCCCTCGAGGGAGGCGGCGATGGGCACGCCGATGACCGGAAGGGTCGTCCAGGCTGCCATGACGCCGGGAAGATGGGCGGCGCCGCCAGCCGCCGCGATGATCACCCGGAGGCCGCGCTCCGCGGCGGTGCGGGCCCAGGTCATGGCCCGCTCGGGAGTACGGTGCGCGGAGGCCACGGCCAGCTCCACCTCGATCCCCAGTGCGTGGAGCTGGTCCCAGGCCGCCTTCATCACGGGCCAGTCGGAGTCGCTGCCCATGATGAGCCCGACGCGCGCCGTGCGGCGCGGCTCGCCCTGCATCGCTCGTCTCTCCCCCGCCCGAAGCCGCCCGGGCCCTGCTCCAAAAAGCAGAGCCCAGGCGGGTGCTTCACCACGGCGAGGTGAAACCTACCCACCTGGGCTTTTGTCCCACCGGTGTAGCGCCCTCACGGGCCCGGCGGCTCCCGTGGACTCCGAGGAGAGCCGCCCCGTCCATGGGGCGCCCGTGCCGCTTGGACCTGACCGGGCAGGCCCGCCGGCCGGAGCCGAGCTCCGGGCCGTTGTCGCCCGCGGAACCCTAGGCACGCTTTCCCTCGCTCAGCAACCTGAGCTATGTCCAGACATCCCCATGCTATCCGCCTGCCGCGCGGCGGTCAAGGGAAGGATGTGCGTTGCCAGAGTTCAAGCTGCGGAGCGCCGGCCGACCCCGCATAGCGGGGTGCCGGGGTTTACTTATTGGCTAGGACGACTGCCATAACGGTTGCCTCGTGACGGCGATGAGTTCCCTCATCAGGTCCGAGGTAAGAGTGCTATGGCCCGGGAACCTCCGTTACGGAAACGGGTTCTTCGGGCCATCCCACGCCCCGCAGGACGAAGCGTGCGAGCTCGGGCGCAAGCTCGGCGAGCGGCCGGCCGCGGGGGCGCTCAGCCACTGGACGACCACCTCGTTGATGGCGCCGAGTGCCGCGCTGGCGGCCACGCGGGTATCGACGACCGCCAGCGGGTGCCGGCGGGCGGCCTGTTCGAGGTAGAGCTGGATGAGCGTCGTGAACCGGTCGACCAGGGCCCGGCGCCTGGCCTCGAGTTCGGGACTCACCCCCACGGCCTCCACCAGGAAGACCCGGGCGAGCTCCTCGTGGGCGGCGAAGAGCTCGAGCGCCGCCTTCACCGCGGCCTCGACACGCCCTGCCCCCGGCACCGGCGACGAGCGAACGGCCTGCTCCACGGCGGAGGCGAGCCGGCCGGCGAACTCCTCCAGGAGGTTGACGAAAAGGGCGTCCTTACTCTCGAAGTGAAAGTAAAACGCGCCCTTGGAGCTGCCGCACTCGGCCACGATCTCGTCCACCGTGGCCTGGTGGTAACCCTTGCGCGCGATGACCCGGATAGCGGCGTCGATCAGCCGCCGGCGGGTGGCCTCGCCGTTGTGTCGCGACGACATCGCAGGTGGCATAGGACGACAGACCAACCGGTCGGTCTTGGGGGCATGATACGGTTGCCTCGGAGCGCAGTCAAGGCTCGGGGTTAGCGGCACGGCTCCGCCGGGCTCAGGCGGTCGCGCCGTCTGAGCCGCTCTCCAGGACGATCTCGCCCACGCCCGCGTCGACCTGGAGGTGGATGTTGACGGGCGCTTTGCCGAACCACTCGTTGAGGAACGAGTGGTCGCCTTCCTGGCGCAGCCCCCTGGCCTCCACCCTCCCCAGGCCCTTCGACACGTCCACCCTCACCCCGACCTGATCGGGCAGGCGCACCGTCAGGCGGCCGACCCCGCCGTGGACGTAGCCGGACAGATCCTGGCGCCACGGGCCCCGCAGATCCAGAGTCACCTCGCCGGCCCCGACCCGCACGTCCAGCCGGGATAGTGTCACGTTACCGAGGTGGAGGCGGCTCCCGCCGGCTCCCAGCCGCACGTCGAGCTCGGTCGGCACGTCGTCGTTGAGCCGGATGGCCCACACGTTGTGAACGTCGAGCGTCCACGGCCACCGCCACAGCGGCGGCTGGGTGATGCGCACGTCTGCCCGGGAACCGTACGTCCGGTGGGTCACCTCCGGCCGCCAGTGCTCCGGGCGGTACTCGAAGCGGCCCTCGAGCAGCCCGGCCGCGCCCCCGCTGACGCGCAACTCTCCGGCTCCCATGTCGAGCCGCACGTAGGCCTGACGTGCACCATCCCTGGGAACGGTCTGGGTCAGGGTGAACGGCTTGTCCTGCGCCATGGCCGGCCATCCCAACACCCCGATCACCGCGACCGTCGCCACGGTCGCGGCGAGCCAGACCGGGCTCTTTCCCGCCGCCTTCGATGCCACGGCTCCCATCACCGCATACCCCTCTCCCTTCCGCAGGGCTGGAGCAGAAGAGACAGTCCTCGACTCTCCTTCTTCACCGCCGAGAGATCTTCGTCACCGACGAGTCGATTCCCGGAGGGAAGTGGCCGGCAGGGAGCACGAGGCGACCCGGCACCGCCTCGTAGCCTCGATCGACCTGCCGCCGGTGCGGGCCTCCATCCTCACCGAGGCCCCATCCGCAGGGCCCCGTCCAGGCGGATGACCGCCCCGTTGATCATGGGGTTCTCGATGACGTGCTGGACGAGCGCCGCGTATTCGTCCGGCCGCCCCAAGCGGGGCGGGAACGGCACCTGCTGCGACAGCGAGGCCCGGGCTTTCTCCGGCAGGCCGGCCATCATCGGCGTGTCGAAGATGCCGGGGGCGATGGCCACCACCCGGATCCCGTGCTCGGCCAGCTCCCTGGCGAGCGGCAGCGTCATGGCGGCCACGGCGCCTTTGGATGCCGAGTAGGCCGCCTGCCCGACCTGCCCCTCGAACGCCGCCACGGACGCCGTGTTGACGATGACACCCCGCTGCCCCTCGTCGTCGGGCGAGTTTTGCGCCATCGCGGCGGCGGCCAACCGGACGCTGTTGAACGTCCCGATCAGGTTGACCTGGATGACCCGTACGAACGACTCCAGATCGTGCGGTCCCTGCCGGCCGAGCACCCGTCTGGCGATGGCCACCCCCGCGCAGTTGACCAGCGCCGAAAGCGGCCCCATGCCCGCCGCGCGGTCGACGGCGCGCTGCACGGAAGCCTCGTCGGTCACGTCCGTGGGCACGAAGGCCGCGCCGTGGCCCAGCCGCTCGGCCAGCGCCTCTCCGGCGGCTGCGTTGACGTCGGCGATGACCACCCGGGCGCCCATGCGGATGAGCCGCCGCACGGTCGCCTCCCCCAGACCCGAGGCGCCCCCCGTGACGATGGCGCTGTGCCCCTGGAGATCCATACTCCTCGATCCTCCCCCTCGTCTCGCCTGCCCGCTTGCGCGGCTCCACGGCCCTTTGCGCAGGCTCCGGGGCCGTTCAGAGTCCGGGCTGTTGGAGAGACACTCGAGCAGTCTCACGTACGCCGAAACCACGGCAGGACCTTCCGCCGGCGGGTGCGCCGGTGCTCCCAAGGAAGCGCCGGTGGCGCCGTCCCTCCCGGACAGCCGGCCGCCCGGGCGAGACCTTTGGGGCGGGCGGCGGCCCGCGTGGGCGGCTCGCGTGGTACGAATGTCCACTAGGGAAAATGACAGGTATACCTACTCGCCTTGCGGCCGGCTCCGCTACAATGCGATCGACAATAACCGGAGGCGTTCCTAACACAGAACTGGTTTCCGCCCGGTACGGCTCACGCGACGAAGGACCGGTGAACGCCTCCGGCCAGACAGGCTCCCTACTCGAAGGAGGTTCGGCAGAGTGGTCAAGGTCGGTACCCCGGCACCGGACTTCACGGCCCAGACGACCCAGGGCCCTGTGCAGCTGTCGCAGCTGAGGGGACAATGGGTGCTGTTGTTCGCGCATCCCGGGGACTTCACCCCGGTGTGCACGACCGAATTCATGGACTTCGCCCGCAAGCACGACGAGTTCGTCAAGCTCAACACCAAGCTGATCGGGCTCAGCATCGACACCATCTTCTCCCATATCGCGTGGCTGCGTGACATCGAGCAGACGAGCGGCATCAAGATCCCGTTCCCGGTGATCGCCGATCCGGACAAAGTCGTGGCGCGCCTGTACGACCTCGTGGACGAGCGGACCGGCCAGACCATCCGGGGCGTCTTCGTCATCGACCCCGAGGGCATCCTCCGCTTCGCCGCCTACTACCCCATCGAGCTCGGGCGCTACATCCCCGAGTTTCTGCGCATCATCAAGGCGCTGCAGACCTCGGACAAGTACGGCGTGGCCACCCCGGCCAACTGGCAGCCGGGGGAGGAGGTCGTCGTGGGCGCGCCCAAGACGCTGGAGGAGGCCGACCGGCGGCTGCAGGAGGGCGCCTCCACCTGGTACATCCTCAAAAAGCGCGTCGACTGACGGGATCCGCTAAAAGGAAGAGCGCGGGCCCGCCGCCAACCCTGAGCCCGGGGGGCGGGCCCGTGGCTACCACGCCGCAAGCAGCTCCTGGTACGCAGCCGCCGGGGAGGGCCGGCGCCCGGGAGGTCGCGACGATGCTGCGCCGATCCGGCATCCTGCGCGTGCTGCCTTACGAGCGCCTGCTGGAGCTGGCGTCCGAGATGCGGCCCGTCGACCTCGAGTCCGAGGCGTACCTCTTTTTGCAGGAAGAGCCCGGAGACTCCCTGTACCTGGTCGAGCGGGGCCGGCTGCGGGTCTTCCGCACGACCCCCGACGGGCGGGAGGTGAGCCTCGCCCACCTGTCCGCGGGGGACATCATCGGGGAGATGGCCCTTCTGGACGGGCTGGAGCGTTCTGCCTCGGTACAGGCCCTCGAGCCCTCGCGCCTGTGGCGGCTCGACCGGCAGGCGTTCACCCGGGTGCTGCAGGAGGACCCGCGGCTTGCCGTGGAGCTCCTGGAGCTGCTGGCGCGCCGGCTCCGGGAGGCCAACCGGCACCTCGAGGAGGCAGCAGGCGGCCCGGTGGTGGTGCGTCTTGCCCGCCTCCTGCAGCGTATGTCCGGCGAGCCACCCGCCCCGGCGGCCGTCGTCTCCCTTCGCCTCACCCAGCAGGAGCTCGCCAACCTGGCGGGTACCACCCGCGAATCCGTCAACCGGGGCTTGCAGCGCTTGCAGCGCCAGGGCATCGTGGTACGGCGGGGCCGTGGCCGGCTCTGGGTGGATCGGGGGCGGCTCGCCGCCGCCCTGCCGGGCGACCCGTGGGCGGGGTGAGGCCGGTACTCAGCGGGAGGCCTGCTGCTTGCGGCGCAGGTAGTCGAGCATCTCGCGGCTTGCGTCCGGTGCTGCGAGGTAGTGCACCACGAACCCCCAGTAGTTGTGCTGCCGCAGGTCGATCTGGCTCAGGATCAGGTGCGCGTACTGGTTGCCCCGATCGACCGCCAGCGCCCGCTCGGCGCTCGCGCGCGCCCCGGCCTCGTCGCCGCCGCTGAGCTGGGCCAGCGACATCAGCACGAGCGGCCACGGGTTGGCCGGATCCAGCTCGATGACCCGCCGCAGATGGGCCAGGGCCGGCCCCGTCTCCTGCAGCGTGAAGTGGCCGGCGGCCAGGCAGTAGAGAGCGGGCAGGTCCGTGGGGTCGGCGCGCAGGCGTTCGGCGCACGAGGCGAGCACCGGCGGTACCATCTCCCGGCCGCCCATACGGCCGAGCTCGTCGATGATGGTGACCGCCTGGACCACGCGCCCGAGGTTGAGGTAGGCCGTCGCCTGCATCAACAGGCTCTCGGGGTCCTGCCGTGAGCCGGCCGCGCGGAGCAGCGCGGCCCAGTCGTAGCCTACCCGGGCGTGGGCGGAGGCTCCTGCGCCCAGCACGGCCAGGAGCACCAGCAGGATTGCGATGGCCCTCGGGCCCGACTCGTCGTGCGACGTGCGCCTGTCCATCCCGCTCGTCGCCACGCTTCCGGGACGCTGCTTCGCAGGAGGGTTCGCCGCCGGGGAGAGCCTCGTCCTGCTCCCGGCGGCAAACCCGGACCTTCCGTTCTATTTCATCGGCGGCTTACGGCCGGCCGTCGAGGGCGACCGGCGCCGCTCGTCGAGCGCGGCCGGCTGCCACGGGTCGACGGCCGGCGCGTCAGGCCTCGAGCAGGAACTTTCCCGACCGGTAGATGAGCCGGCCGTCGCCGTAGATCTCGCCGCCGTCCCGCATGTCGCACAGCATGTCCCAGTGAACGCCGGACTCGTTCTTGCTGCCCGTCTCGGGGTAGCCGGCACCCACCGCCAGGTGCACCGTGCCCCCGATCTTCTCGTCGAACAGCATCTCCCGCGTGAAGCGCTGGATCTCGAAGTTGGTGCCGATGCCGAGCTCGCCCAGATACCGGGCCCCGGGGTCGGAGTCGAGCAGGGCGTGCAGCAGCTCCTCCCCCCGGCGGGCGGTGGCCTTGACGACCTTTCCGTCCTGGAACTCGAGCCGGATGTCCTCGATCTCCTTGCCCGCATAGATGCCGGGGAAGCTGAAGCGGATATACCCGTTGGCCGAGTCCTCCACCGGCCCGGTGAACACCTCGCCGTCGGGGAAGTTAGCCTTGCCATCGGCGTTTTCCCACTTGCGGCCGCCGACCCGCAGCGTCAGATCCGTGTCGCGGGCGACGATCCGGAGCACGTCGAACCGCTCCAGGAAGCGGCATATCCGCTCCTGCTCGTCGTGAACCGAGCGCCAGGCGGCGATGGGGTCGGGCCGGTCGACCTTGCACGCCGCAAAGACGAACTCCTCGAAGTCGGCGAGCGACATGCCCGCCTCCTGGGCGAGCGCGTTGGTCGGAAACTCGGTGTAGACCCAGCGGAGCTCGCCCCGGGCGGCCCGCTGCATGAAGAGGGTGTTGAGAGGCGCCAGCGCCTTGCTGCGTACCGCCTGGCGCTTGGGGTCGACGCCGGCGAGGTGCTTGACGTTGTGGGCGCCGCCGATGCTGACGTGCACCTGGTATTTCTCCACGCTCAGCTGCGCCAGCGGCGAGACGTGCTCGAGTTGCGCCTGCGACGCTTCCTTGTAGAAGATCTCGCTGAGCCCCGGCACGCCCGTCACCACGTCGGGGTGGCCACCGGCCCGCAGTACCTCGCGGTACACCTCGGCGATGAGAGGTGAGGCCAGGTCGCTGCCCTGCACGAGCACGAGGTCCCCCGGCTTCACCTCCACGCTGTAGCGGACCAGGACCTCGGCCATCCGGGACACTCTCGGATCTCTCACGGGCTCCGTCCCCTTCCTTCGTGGTGCCGGGCTCACGAGTCCGGCACGAAGCTCTTCGGCACCTTCTCGATGGCGCTCGCCGGCACTCCCCAGATGCTGGGGGGAGCGTGCTGCAGGACTTCCGGGTCGCCGAGCAGCACGATGGCGAACCGCTCCGGATGGAAATACCGGCGGATGGCCGCGTTCACCTCTTCGGGCGTGAGCTGACTGACCTTGACCGGGAACTGCGAAACCCACTCGAGCCCGCGCCCCAGGTACAGCGCGCTGTCCACGCTCGCCGTGAGAGAGCTCAGTGTCTCCAGGCCGGACGGGTAGCTCAGGATCATGAACTGCCGGGCGTCGTCCAGCTCTTCCGGCCGTACGCCTTCCCGGGCGAACCGCTCGAGCTCGGCGCGGATGACATCGAGAGTCTTCCACACCTCGGCGTTGCGGGTGTAGGTCGACAGGACGAACGCTGCCGGGAAGCGTTGCCGCTCGTAGTACGTGTGGATGTCGTAGGTCTGGCCGAGCTCGGAGCGTACCGTGCGCATCAGGCGAGAGGCGAACCCCCCGCCGCCCAGGACGTAGTTGTACGCGCTGAGGGCCATCCAGTCGTCGACGGTCGCCGGCGGCCCCGGCTGCCGCAACTCGATGCGCACCTGGGTTTGCCCGGGCCACTCGACGAACCGGATGCGGCTTTTCTCCAGGGCGGGGAGGACCGGAGCCATCCGGGGCTCCGAGGCCGCGGCTGCGGAAGCGCCGTTGCCGGCGGCCTGTGCCGTCGCCTCCCAGTCGCCAAGCCACCGGCGCGCCAGCTCCAGCACCTCGGCGGGCTCGACGTCGCCCGACACGAGCAGGCGCGCACCTTTCGGCGAGTAGTGCTCCCGGTGGAAGGCGATCAGTTGCTCGCGGCTGACGGCGTCGACCTCCGCCGGGGTCGTGAAGTGCCCCAGCGGGTGGCGGTTGCCGTAGAGCAGTTCCTCGGCGTGAAGGCCGGCCAGCGTCGCCGGGTCGTCCCAGGATTGCTTGATGCTCGCCTCGACCTGGCGGCGGTAGATGACGAGCTCGTCCTCCGGGAAGACGGGGTGGCGCACCACGTCCGCCATCAGCTCCAGGGCGAGCGGCAGGTGGCGGGCGAGCGTGGCCGCGTACACCTGGGTGCGCTCCGGGCCCACGGAGGAGCCGAGTGTGCCGCCGACCGACTCGATGGCACGGGCGATGTCGAGAGCGGTGCGGGTCGTGGTTCCCCTTCGTCAACGTGTCCCCCGTGACGGTGGCGACGGCCGGGTTGGATACGGGACTGTCGACGTCGCCGACCGGCAGGGAGAGCAGCGCATAGGCGAGAGGGCGCCCGTGGCGCTCCACCACCACGACCTCGAGGCCGTTGGGCAACGTCTCCCGGGTGATGGGCGGCAGGGAGACCGGCTCGATCGCCTCGGGAAGCACGATGGGCGGGATGGGCGGCAGCTCCACGGAGGCCGGGGCAGGGGCCGACGCCGAAGGAGCGGCCGCGGGCTGCCCCGCTGCTTCGAGGGCCACGCCCAACGTCAGAATGGCCGCCACCAACCATAGCGGCCGGCGTCGGAGCGCCTCGCGGATACGGCAGGGCTCGTTCATGGCCGAGCAGCACCCCCTTCTGCGGGTACCAGGGTCACCACGGTCGCATGGGCCGGCTGCAGGTAGCGCCGGGCCACCCGCTGCACGTCCTGGGCGCTCACCTGCAGGTAGGGCTCGATGCCCCGGGTGAACGCTCCGAGGTCCCCCTCGACGACCACGGCCCCACCGATCAGCTCCGCCACGCCGTCCAGGGAGTCCATCTGGAAGGCCATGGCGGCCGCCACCTGGTTGCGAGCGGCGGCGAGCTCCTCCGGGGTCGGCGGCTCGTCGGCCAGCCGCCCGATCTCCGCCAGGAGCGCCTCCACCTCCTGCTCGGGCGTGTGAGGCGGCAGGAAGAAGCTGATGCCGAGGAAAGCCCCGGCGTGTGCGTAGTCGAGCGGCGCGCCGCCCGCGTACACCGCCAGCTGCCGCTCTTTCACCAGCCGCTGGTAGAGCCGGGCGCTCTCCCCGCCGCTCAGGATGCTCGACGCCACCGCCAGCGCGTACCGATCCTCGCTGCGGGCGCCGGGCACCGCGAAGCCGGCGAGCACGCCGGGCACCTGGACGGGCAGGGCGAGCTGCTCCCGGCGCGGCTGGCCCAGGGCCGGCGCGGCGAAGCGGATGGCCTGCCGCTCGGGCGCCTCGCCGGGCGGGATGGGCCCGAAGTGGAGGAGGGCGAGCCGCTCGACCTCCGCGAGGGTCGTATCGCCCGCCACGACCAGCACCGCGTTGGACGGGACGTAGTGAGTGCGATAGAAGCGGTCGAGGTCGTTCACGGTGATGCGATCCAGGTCGTCCAGGAAGCCGGCGGGCGTCCACGCATACGGGGTGCCCTCGAACATGAACGAGTGGAACCGGTCGAAGGCGACACCGATGGGGTCGTTTTGGAGCTTGGCCCGGTACTCTTCTTTCACGACTTCCCGCTCGGAGGCGAGCTTCTCAGGGGTGATGGCCAGGTGCGCCATCCGCTCCGCCTCGAGCGCCAGCGCCAGCTCCAGCTGCGACGACGGCACCTTCTCCCAGTACACCGTGGCGTCGGTCGTGGTGAACGCATTGGAGATCCCGCCGGCGGCCTGGATGAGCCGGGCGTGCTGCTCCGGCCCCACCCGGGTCGAACCCTTGAACATCATGTGTTCCATGAGATGGGCCATGCCCCGCAAGCCCACCGGCTCGTCGCGGGAACCTACCCGGTACCACAGGTTGACCGAGACGAGGGGGGCGGTATGGTCTTCGTACACGTAGATGTCCAGGCCGTTGGGCAGGCGGCTGTGCTCGACTTTCGGAGCCTGCTCCTGGGCCAGGGCGGGCAGGGCCGCCAGGACGAGCAAAGCGGCGAGGAGCGCCCCCGTCGCAAGGGCGAGAGCCCCCCGCAGCCTGCCGGCCCGCCTGGTCCGGCGATCCCACAGCATGGCGGTCACGACACCTCCCGGTCCACGACAGGTTTTTCCCTCGCCGGTGAGTAGCTCCAATGTCGCGAAAGGTTCTGGGCGGGGCAAGGGTTTGCCGCACGCAGCTGCCGGAGGCGATTGCTGGATGGTACCATGCACGGGAGTGGAGGTAGAGGCATTTGGAGTACACGATCCTGGACGGCACGGGGATTCGCGTCTCCCGGGTGGCGCTCGGCACGTGGGCCATCGGCGGGTGGCTCTGGGGCGGCACCGACGTGGGTGACGCGGTGAGGGCCATTCACGAGGCGCTGGACATGGGCATCACCACCATCGACACCGCAGCGGTCTATGGGTTTGGCCTGTCGGAGGAGATCGTCGCGCGGGCACTGGCGGAGAAGAAGGTGGCGCGCGACCAGGTCGTCATCGCCACCAAGTGCGGCATGGAGTGGGACGACAAGGAAAACGTCTGGCGCAACTCCTCTCCTTCGCGCATCCGCAAAGAGGTGGAGGAGAGCCTGCGGCGGCTGCGGGTGGAGACCATCGACATCTACCAGGTGCACTGGCCGGACCCGAAGACACCCATCGCCGAGACGGCCGAGGTCTTCGTCCAGCTGCAGCGGGAGGGGAAGATCCGGGCGCTCGGCGTGAGCAACTACGACGTGCAGCAGATGGACGAGTGGCGCAAGGTGGCGCCGCTCCACTCCAACCAGCCGCCGTACAGCCTCTTCGACCGGCGGATCGAGGCCGACGTGCTGCCCTACTGCCGGCAACACGGGATCGGGGTGCTCGCCTACAGCCCGCTGGCCCGCGGACTGTTGACGGGCAAGTTCACCGAGGCCACCACGTTTCCGCCCGGCGACAGCCGCGCGGACGAGCCCCGGTTCCAGGGGGAAGCGTTCCGGCGCAACCTGCGGAAGGTCGAACAGCTCAAGTCCCTCGCCGCCGAGCTCGGCAAGACGGTGGCGCAGCTGGCCGTGCGGTGGGTGCTCGACCAGCCCGGCGTCACGGTGGCGCTGTGGGGCGCCCGGCGGCCGGGGCAGATCGCCGAGGCGGCGGGCGTGGCCGGGTGGACGCTGACCGACGACGTACGCCGGAAGATCGAGGCGATCATGCGACCGGAGTAAGCCGGAGGGGAGGACCTGCCCCGCCCCGAAGGGGGATGCGTTCCGGGACGTTCGTCGGGTCGATTTCGGGATGAACGCGCGGTGGACACGCAGGAGCCCCGCGGCCTATAATCCGGTGGGCTGAGGTTTGCGCACTTTTCCTCAGGTTTGCGTGGCCTCGGCACTCGCCTTGTGGCACGAAGGGGCTCATGCGGAGCGTGCGGGACGATCGCTTCGTGCGGGCATGCCGGCGAGAGCCGGCGCGACCCACGCCCGTGTGGTTCATGCGACAGGCGGGGCGCTACCTGCCGGAGTACCGGGCGGTGCGCGCCCGCCTGTCGCTGCTCGACATCGTGCACCGCCCTGACGTGTGCGCCGAGGTGACGCTGCAGCCGGTACGGCGCCTCGGCGTGGACGCCGCCATCCTCTTCTCCGACATCAGCGTGCTGTTCGAGGGGCTGGGCGTGGGCTTCCGGCTCGAGGAGCGCCGGGGCCCCGTGGTGGACGAGCCGGTGCGCTCGGCGGCGCAGATCGAGGCGCTGAGGCCGGAGGAGGTGGCCGAGCGCCTGCCGTTCGTCGGCGAGACGATCCGGCTCCTGGTCCGGGAGCTCGACGTGCCGCTCATCGGGTTCGCGGGCGGCCCCTTCACGCTGGCCTCGTACCTGATCGAGGGCGCCCCATCCCGTACGTTCGTGGAGACCAAGCGCTTGATGCACGCCGATCCGGGCCTGTGGAGCGCGCTCATGGACCGCCTGGAGCAGGCGGTCGCGTCGCTCCTGGAGGCCCAGGTGCGGGCCGGCGCCTCGGCCGTGCAGATCTTTGACAGCTGGGTGGGGGCGCTGTCGCCGGCCGACTTCGACGAGCGGGTGGCGCCGTCTTTGAGGCGCCTCGTGGGGCGCGTCAAGGCTCTCGGCGTGCCCGTCGTCTACTTCGGGGTGGAGACGGCGGGGCTGCTCGATCGCCTGGCAGGACTCGGCGCCGACGTCATCGGCGTCGACTGGCGGGTCGAGCTGGCCGAGGCCTGGCGGCGCGTCGACCCCGCGCGGCACGGCATCCAGGGCAACCTCGACCCGGCTCTGCTGCGGGCGCCGTGGCCGCTGGTCGAGGCCAGGGCGCGGGCCGTCGTGGAGGCGGCCGCGGGCAGGCCGGGGCACATCTTCAACCTCGGTCACGGCGTGCCGCCGGACGCCGACCCGTCGCACCTGGAGCGGCTGGTCGAGCGGGTGCACGCCTGGACCGGGGATGCGGGGGGCGACGGCCATGCCTCTTGAGACGCCGGCGGGCGGTACGGCCGGCAGGGCGGCGCGCCGTGGGGTACTGCTCATGGCGTACGGCAGCCCCGAGCGCCTCGAGGACCTCGAGGCGTACTATACCCACATCCGGGGCGGGCGGCCCCCGGCCCCCGAGCTCCTGGAGGAGCTGAAGGCACGATATCTCGCCATCGGGGGCGTCTCGCCCCTGGCCGCGATCACCCGGCGCCAGGCCCGGGCCCTGGAGCGCAGGCTCGGGTGGCCGGTGCTACGTCGGGATGCGGCACTGGCACCCCTGGATTGCCGAAGCCGTGGAGGCCATGGCCCGGGACGGCGTCAGGGAAGCGGTGGGCCTGGCGCTTGCGCCGCATGCCTCTCGCATGAGCAGCGGGGCTTACGTGCAGGCGGCCCGGGAGGCGCTGCAGGCGATCGAGCCGCCGAGGCGGCCCTCCTTCCGGTGGATCGAGAGCTGGGCGACCCTGCAGCCCTTCGTGCTGGCGGTGGCCCGGCGCGTGCGGGAGGCGGCGCGGCGGCTGCCCGGGGATGCCGTGGAGCAGACGGCCCAAGGCACGCTGGCCCTCGCTCCGGACACCCGGGTGCTCTTCACGGCCCACAGCCTGCCGGAGAGGATCCGGACGTGGAACGATCCCTACCCGTCTGAGCTGGAGCGCACGTGCCAGGCGGTGGCCGCTTCGCTCGGCCTGGCCGCCGGCCGCTGGGAGCTGGCCTACCAGAGCCGGGGCCGCAGTGCTGAGCCCTGGCTGGGGCCCGACGTGAGCGAGGCGCTCGAGCGCCTGGCCGGGGAAGGTGTGGGCCGCGTGGTGGTCTGCCCCGTGGGTTTCGTGGCCGACCACCTGGAGGTGCTCTACGACCTCGACGTCGAGGCGGCCGCCCAGGCCCGCCGGCTCGGGATCGCCATGGTGAGGACCGCCTCGCTCAACGACGCCGAGGACTTCATCGAGGCCCTGGCCCGGCTCGTGATCGAGGCCGGGCCGGAGGGCGGCGGGTGGACATGACGGCCAGGGGTGGCGGGCCCGTATGAGGGTGGCGGTCATCGGCGGCGGGATCACGGGCCTTGCGGCCGCCCATGAGCTGGTGCGGCAGGGGCGGGCCGAAGGGCCCGCCGCCAGCGTGGAGCTCTTCGAGGCGTCCGGCCGTCTGGGCGGCAAGGTACGCACCGTGCCCCTGGACGAGGCCGGCCCGGCCTTCGAGGGCGCGATGGTGGAGGCCGGCCCCGACTCGCTTTACACGTTCAAGCCCTGGGCGCTCGAGCTGGCCCGGATGCTCGGGCTGGGCGACCAGGTGGTGACCCCCGACCCGGCCAGGCGCAGGACCCTCGTTGTGCGCGGCGGCCGGCTGGTGGAGCTGCCCGACGGGTTGTTCGCCCTGATGCCGACCCGCGTGGGGCCGTTCTTGCGCAGCCCCATCGTGAGCTGGGCGGGCAAGGTGCGGATGGGTCTGGACGTCGTGATCCCGCCTCGTCCCGGCGATTCCGACGAGTCGCTCGGCGCCTTCGTGCGCAGGCGCCTGGGTGCCGAGGCGGTCCGGTACCTGGCCGAACCGCTGCTTGCCGGCATCCATGCCGGCGATCCGTGGGAGCTCAGCCTCCTCGCGACCTACCCGTCGTTGCGCCAGGACGAACTGCGCTACGGCGGGCTGGTGCGGGCCATGCTGGCCCGCCGCCACGGAAGGCACCCGGCGCGAGGCAGGCCCGCTGCGGCAGGCTACGGCACCTCCCCAAACGGCGCGGGGTTCTCCTCTCCGTTCGCCACTTTCCGCGGCGGGCTGTCGCAGCTCGTCCAGGCGCTGGAGGCGTATCTGCGGCCGCGAGTCCTCCTTCACACGGGCGCGGCGGTGACGGGGCTCGAGCCGCCGGGCAGCGAGGGCGGGTGGCGGGTGCTCCTGGCAGGCGGGCGGGCCTCGGGGCCCTTCGACGCCGTGGTGGTCACCGTGCCGCCCCCGGCGGCCGCCAGGCTGGTGCGGACGTGGGATCCGGGCATGGCTGCGGGGCTCGAGCAGTTCGTCTTCGCCTCGACGGCCGTGGCCGCCTTGGTCTACCGGCCGGGCGCCGTGGGAGAGGGTTCACCGGTGCGCCGCACGTCGGGGATGCTCGTGCCCTCGGTCGAGGCGCGGCGGATGGGCCTGCACCTGACCGCGTGCACGTGGGCGTCGTCCAAGTGGCCGCATACCAGCCCAAGGGGCCTGGTGGTGATCCGCTGCTTCGTGGGGCGTCACGGGGACGACGCGGCGCTCGAGTTGCCCGACGAGCGGCTCCTGGAGGCGCTCCAGGAGGACCTTGCCAGGATCGCGGGGATCGAGCAGCCACCGCTTTGGCGGCAGCTGTTCCGCTGGCCCCAGGCCATGCCCCAGTACCGGGTCGGGCACCTGGGGCTGGTGGAGCAGGTGCAGCGCCAGGTCTCGCGGTGGCCCGGGCTCTTCGTCACGGGCGCCGCGTGGAGGGGCATGGGGATCTCGGACTGCGTGCGCCAGGGGCGGGAGGCGGCGCAGCGCTGCCTCGCCTGGGCGAGCCAAGCGGTCAGGAAAGGGGCATGAGTGCTGGCGATGGCCGAGCAACAGGCGGACATCTTCGCTTACTACACGGTCTGGAAGGGAGCGCCGAGCTGGAGGGCGCTCACAGAGGCGGACCGGCAACGGGCCGTGGAGGCGGCCGAGCCGCTGCTGGGCCTCGAGCACGAGCCGGCGCCTGGCGGGGTGAGCGTCCGGGGCGTCTACTCGACGGCGGGCTTCCGGACCGATGCGGACCTCATGATGTGGTGGACCGGGCCGTCGGCCGAGGCGCTGCAGGAGGCCTTCGTGCGTTTCCGCCGCAGCCCCCTGGGCCGGCACCTCGAGCTCACGTGGGCGTTTCTCGGGCTGCACCGGCCGGCCGAGTTCAACCCCGAGCACATCCCGGCCTTCGTGCAGGGGGAGCCGCCGCGCCGGTTCCTCTGCGTCTATCCGTTCGTCCGCACGCCGGAGTGGTACCTGCTGACGCCGGCCGAGCGGGCGGCGCTCTTGCGGGAGCACGGAGAGCTGGCGCGGCCCTATCCGGACGTGCGGGCCAACACCGTGATGGCCTTCGGGCTCGGGGATTGGGAGTGGATCCTGGCCTTCGAGACGGACCATCTCCCGCGCCTGGTGGAGATGATCCGGGCACTGCGCGCCGCAGGGGCCCGGCGCTACGTCAAGGTCGAGACGCCGTTCGTGACGGGCGTGCGCAAGAGCCTGCGCGACGCCGTGGCGGACATGGGGTGACCCGGTTGGCCGTGGACTGGGTGAGCGTCAAGGAGGCCTGCCAGATCCTGGGCGTCCACGAGACGACCCTTCGGCGGTGGACCGACGAGGGGCGCATCAGCGCCTTCCGCACCCCTGGCGGCCACCGGCGCTACCGGCGGGCGGATCTCCTGGCGTTTTTGGCCAGGGGGCAGAACGTGCCGGCAGAAGGCGGAGTGGACCATCTGGCCCGCCTGGCGCTGTCGGCGACCCGGCAGGAGCTGGGGAGGAGGCTGCCGGGCGAACCGTGGAGAGCGCGCTACCGCACTCGGGAGGAGGCGCTGCGGGCGAGCGGCCGGCAGCTGCTGGGGCTGCTCGTGCACTTCGCGGCGCGACCGGGCGACGGGGAGTCGTACCTGCACAGCGCCCGGCAGATCATGCGGCGCTACGGCGAGGAAGCCGTGCAGATGGGGCTGTCGGCCGCGGAGACGGCGCGGGCCTTCCTGGTCTTCCGCCAGAGCATCATGCAGGCGCTCGCCCAGTCCCTCGACCGGCCGCCGGCCGGAGACCCCGAAGGGTGGCAGATCCTCCAGCGGGCGGGGCGCTTCTTCGACGAGCTCCTGGTCGCGACGCTCGAGCGTTACGGCCCTGGCGGGCATGCCCCGGCGCTGCCCGAAAAGGAGGCGACCGGCTGATGCGCGCTGCGTACCCGCTTGCTGCCGCCGGGCGGAGTGGTGCCCCGGGAGCGGGCGAGGGCACCCGGCCGGCAATGGTGGGATTCGACTACCGCACGACGCCCCTCGAGGTGAGAGAGCGCCTGCGTTTGTCTACCCCCGAGCAAGTGGAGCAGTGGCTGAGGAACGAAGGAGCGGGATCCGTGGTGCTCTCCACCTGCCACCGGATCGAGGTGTACGTGGAAGAGGCGGGCGCGCTCGACAGGGTGGTACGGAGCCTGGCGCACCGCTCCGGGATGAGCGAGCGCGCCATCCGGGTACACGCCGTGCAGCGGGCCGGCGAGGATGCCGCACGCCACCTCGCCGAGGTGGCGGCGGGGCTGCAGTCGGCCATCGTAGGGGAGCCCCAGATCCTGGGGCAGGTGCGCGACGCCATGGAGATGGCCCGGCGGGTGAGGCCCGTGGGCGGCGTGCTCAGCGCACTGTGGGAGAGGGCCGTACGGGCCGGCAAGCGGGTGCGGGCCGAGACCGGCCTCGGCCGCGGGAGCCCTTCGCTGGTCCGGGCGGCACTGCGGCGGGCGGAAGAGGGCGGCGTGCAGTGGGACCAGGCCCACCTTGCGGTGGTGGGTAGCGGCAGCATGGCGATGCTGGCCCTGCAGGAGGCGCTCGAGCGGGGCGTGCGCCGGTTTACCGTCTGCGCGAGACGCCCCGAACGGGCCCGGGATGCCGCACAGGCGGTGATCGAAGGGCGGCGGGGGCTCCACCGGGAGGTCGAGCTCAGGGCGGAGGGCCTGCAGGCCCTTCCCGCCGTGCTGCGGGCGGCCGACCTGGTCGTGTCGGCGACGGCGGCGCCGGGCGCCGTGATCGACGCGGCCTCCCTGGCGGGCGCGGCGCAGCGGCGGAACGGAAAGGGCGCGCTCTGGGTGATCGACCTGGCCGTGCCCCGGGACGTGGAGGTGCCCGACCCGATGCCGCCGGGGTTGATCGTGCTGCACATCGACGACCTGGGGGCCGGCGCCGGGGCCTTCTCCGGGCCGCCGGGGGCGGCCGACCTCGAGGCGGCCCACCACATCGTCGGCCAGGAGGTGGCCCACTTCGTGGAGTGGCTGCGCCAGCGCCAGGCCGCTCCGGAGGTGGTAGCGATGCGCCGGCAGGCGGAGGAGGTCCGCCTCGCCGAGCTCGAGTGGGCGCTCGGCAGGTTGGACGGGGAGCTCTCGCCCCGGGCGAGGGAAGTCCTGGAGCATCTCACCCGCCGGCTCACCAACAAGCTCATGCACCTCCCCACCGTCTACCTCAAGGAGCTCGTCGCCGGGCCGCCGTGCACGGAGGCGCAGGGAAGCGGCGGCGCCGGTGCGGCGAGGGCGGCCGGCTGATGATGGGACGCACGCTTCGGGTGGCGACCCGTGGCAGCCGGCTGGCGATGCAGCAGACGGCGCTGGTGGTGGAGATGCTGCGCCGCCAGGCGGGCGGCCTGGAGTTCGAGGTGGTGCCCGTCACGACCCACGGGGACGTGGCCTCGGCGCGGTGGGCCGGTGACCGGCCGGCCGGGGCCGGTGCAGGCGGTGGGGAGGAGCGGCCCGGCGAGGGGGCGCCGGCCGACCTGCCGGTGGGGCCAGGGGGGACGGTGGGAGCGTTCGTCAAGGCACTCGAGCACGCGCTGCTGGAGGGGCGCTGCGACCTCGCCGTTCACAGCCTGAAGGACGTACCGACGCAACTCCCCGATGCCCTGGTGCTCGCGGCCTTTCCCGCCCGGGAAGACCCGCGCGACGCGCTGGTCCTGGCCGTGGCGGAAGGCGAGCAGTGGCCGGCGGCGGGGCGTGCGCCGGTCGATGACGCGGCCGGACGCCTGCGGGAGCTCGGAGCCGGGGCAAGGATCGGCACGTCGTCCATGCGGCGGTGGGTGCAGGTGCGCATGCTCCATCCGGAGGTGCGCGCCGTCGAGGTGCGGGGCAACGTGGAGACCCGGCTGCGCCGCCTGGAGGAGGGCCGCGCCGACGCGCTGGTGCTGGCGGCGGCCGGCCTGCATCGCCTGGGGCTCGCAGGGCGGGTGACCGCCTATTTCGCTCCGGAGGCGATGGTGCCGGCAGCGGGGCAGGGCATCCTGGCGGTGGAGTGCCGCCGGGACGACCCCGAGGTGCTGGCGGTGCTGGGCCTCCTGGACCGCCCCGAGCTGCGGGCGCAGGCCGAGGCGGAGCGGGCGTTTCAGGCGCGCACGGGCGCGGGCTGCCGGTGGCCGGTCGGGGCACTGGCGTCGGTGCACGGGCGGAGCATTCGCATCACGGGCTTCCTGGCGCTGCCGGCAAGCGAGGGCCGCCCCCAGGGCTGGACGGCGGCCCGGGGATCGCTCGAGGTGGAGGCGCCGGGGGAAGAGCCCCAGGCGCTCGTCGGCTCGGCCGCCCGGGCAGGAGAAGCGCTGGCCGAGCGACTGCTCGCCCGGGTGCAGGCAGGGCAGGGGGAGGCCGTCGATGCGCCTTTCGGGGTGTAGGGTGCTGGTGACGCGGCCCGCCCACCAGGCCGGCCCGACGGTCGCGGCCCTGGAAGCGGAGGGGGCGCGGGTGATCTCTGTCCCGGTGCTGCGGATCGCCCCTCCCGATGACCCGGAGGCGTTGCGGCGGGCGAGCCGGGAAGCGTGGGAGGGACGTTTCGACTGGGTAGTGGTCACGAGCCCCAACGGCGCTCACGCCCTGGCCGAGGCCCTGCGGGCGGTGGCTCGCGGCAGGGGAGCGGCCGCCGCGGGCGAGCAAGCGGCTCCCGCAGGAGGCGCCCTCGGGCAGCTGCCGGCTCGGGTCTGCGCGGTGGGGGCGGCGACCCGCAGGGCGCTGGAAGCGGCGCACGTACGGGTCGACTGCATGCCGGACGAGCCCCGGGCGGCTGCCATACCCGCCGCGCTGGCCCGGTGCGGGCACCTGCAGGGGGCCCGGATCCTGCTGGCCGTCGGGGACCGGGCGGACGAGGTGCTGCAGCGAGAGCTCGCCGCGGGCGGCGCCACAGTGGTGCGCGTCGAAGCGTACCGCACCCTGGACGTCCCGGCCAACGCGGCCCGGGCCGCCGCCTTGGTGCGCTCGGGCGGGGTCGACGTGCTGGTGGCGGCATCCCCGAGCGCCGTCCACGCCGTCACGGCCCACCTCAACGGCCCGCCGCCCGGGCGCGTGCGGGTGGTCGCCATCGGGCCGACGACGGCGGACGCCGCGCTCGGCGCGGGGTGGCGGGTCGAGCAGGCCACGTCGCCCTCGCCCGAGGCGCTGGCGGCAGCGTGTGCGCGGGCCTGGCAAGAGCTTCGGATGGAAGGGGACGGTCAAGGGCGATGAGCGTGTGGACGGGCAGCCCGGCCAACCGGCCCGGCGACGGGGCGTGGGCCAGGGGCGCGGCGGCGCGCCCCCGTCGGCTTCGCCGCACGGCAGCCTTGAGGTCGATGGTGCGGGAGGTGCGCCTTTCTCCGGAGCAGTTGATCCAGCCCTATTTCGTGCATCCGGCGGGCATCCCCCCGGAGCCGGTGGAGTCGATGCCCGGCGTGATGCGCTGGCCGGTCGACCGGGTGGAGCAGGCGGCATCCGAGGCGCTCGAGGCGGGCGTGCAGGCCGTGCTGCTCTTCGGGATCCCTGCGAGCAAGGACCCGCGCGGGAGCGGCGCGGACGACCCCGAGGGCGTCGTGCAGC
The DNA here is from genome assembly GCA_014896295.1 of Limnochordaceae bacterium. GTDB lineage: Bacteria > Bacillota > Limnochordia > Limnochordales > Geochordaceae > Carboxydichorda > Carboxydichorda subterranea. The sequence goes on along the minus strand of JADBKR010000008.1, from coordinate 254,238 downwards.
AGGCGGTGCGCCGCCTCAAGGAGCGCTTGCCGGAGCTGGTGGTGATCACCGACGTCTGCCTCTGCGAGTACACGGAGCACGGCCACTGCGGCATCCTGCGGGAGCGCCGCGGCCAGGTGGAGGTGGACAACGACGCGACTCTGCCCCGCCTGGCGGCTACCGCCCTCTCGCACGCCCGTGCGGGAGCCGACGTCGTGGCGCCGAGCGCCATGATGGACGGCCAGGTGGCGGCCATCCGGGAGGCGCTGGACGCCGAGGGGTACGAAGACGTCGCCATCATGGGTTATTCGGCCAAGTTCGCCTCGGCGTTCTACGGGCCGTTCCGGGAGGCCGCGGGGTCCGCGCCCGCTTTCGGCGACCGGAGGGCCTACCAGATGGACCCGCCCAACGCCCGGGAGGCGCTGCGGGAGGTCGACCTGGACCTGGCGCAGGGGGCCGACATCGTGATGGTCAAGCCGGCTCTGGCCTATCTGGACGTGCTGCGGCAGCTTCGCGACCGGACGACCGTGCCGCTGGCGGCCTACAACGTCAGCGGCGAGTACGCGATGGTCGAGGCGGCGGCTGCCCGGGGGTGGATCGACCGGCGCCCGATCGTGCTCGAGATGCTGACCTCCATGGCCCGGGCCGGCGCCGACCTGATCATCACGTACTACGCATCGCAGGCCGCGCGGTGGCTGCGGGAAGGCTGAAGCCCGCGCCGCCGAGGGGGAGACGCCGCACGGCGGGGAGGGGGACGCGCGTGGAGGCCGCACAGTGGTGGGAACGAGCCCGCAGGGTCATGCCGGGTGGCGTCAACAGCCCGGTCCGGGCGTTTCGGGCGGTGGGGGGTACCCCGGTGTTCGCCGCACGGGGTGAAGGTCCTTACGTCTGGGACGTGAGCGGCCGCCGGTACGTGGACCTGGTGCAGTCGTGGGGGGCCCTCATCCTGGGCCACGCCCACCCGGCCGTCGTGGAGGCGGTGCAGCGGGCCGCCGCGTCGGGCACCAGCTTCGGGATGCCGACCACCGCCGAGGTGGAGCTCGCCGAGCTGATCGCCTCGGCGCTACCGTCCGTCGAGATGGTGAGGCTGGTCAACTCCGGCACCGAGGCCGTCATGAGCGCCGTGCGGTTGAGCCGGGCGGCGACCGGACGCCGCTACGTGGTGAAGTTCGAGGGGTGCTACCACGGCCACTCGGATGCGATGCTGGTCAAGGCCGGCTCCGGGGCGGCCCTGTACTCGCCCGGCGGCGGGGCGGCCGCAACCGGGGCGGGAGAAGCCGCTGTCGCGCCGGCCTCCCCCGGGGTGAGCCCCGGCGCGGCCGGTGAGACGCTGCTTGCGCGTTACAATCACCTCGAAGACGTGGAGGCGCTCTTTTCCCGCTGGGGCCAGGAGATCGCTGCCGTGATCGTGGAGCCGGTGGCCGCCAACATGGGGGTCGTCCTGCCCAAGCCGGGGTTCCTGGAGGGCCTGCGGGCGATCACGCGCCGCAACGGGAGCCTGCTGATCTTCGACGAGGTCATCACGGGCTTCCGGGTGGGATGGAGCGGAGCGCAGGGCCGCTTCGGCGTCCAGCCGGATCTCACCTGCCTCGGCAAGATCATGGGGGGTGGGCTTCCCGCCGGCGCGTACGCAGGCCGCCGGGAGCTGATGGAGCTGGTCGCCCCGCAGGGCCCCGTGTACCAGGCCGGCACCCTCTCGGGCAACCCCATCGCGGTCGCGGCGGGACTTGCGACGCTCCGGGAGCTCCAGAGGGAGGAAGGGGTCTACGAGCGCCTGGAGGCCCGTGCGCGGCGGCTGGCGGACGGGCTGCGCCAGGCAGCGAAGGAGGCCGGGGCTTGCGTCTCCGTCGTCCAGGTCGGCGCGATGCTGGGATTATCGTTTCGCGCCCAGGCGCCCCAGGACTTCAGCGAGGCACAGGAAGGCGACGCCGGCGCTTACGCGCGCTTTTTCCACGCCATGCTCGAGCGCGGGGTGCACCTGGCCCCGGCCATGCTGGAGGCCATCTTCCTGTCCACGGCCCACGACGAGCGGGTCACCGGCGAAGTGACGGAGGCTGCCCGGGAAGCGTTCGCCGCAGCCGCAGGCTGAGCCGGGGGCGCCGGTACGGGACAGCACGCCTCAGGAGCGCAGCTGGGCGATGACCTGTTCCCGCTCGGCAGGATCCGAGGCGAACAGCCCGCGCACCGCCACCGTCACGACTCGAGAGCCGTGAGCCCGCACGCCGCGCATGACCATGCACAGGTGCTCCGCCTCCACGACCACCGCCACGCCGCGCGGCGCAAGGCGCGCCTCGATGGCGTCGGCGAGCTGGCGGGTCAGGCGCTCCTGTACCTGCGGCCGGCGCGCATAACCCTCCACGAGGCGTGCAATCTTGGATAGCCCGGTGATGCGCCCCTGGTCGGGCAGGTACGCCACGTGGGCGCGCCCGATGAACGGGATCAGGTGGTGCTCGCACATCGAGTAGAGGGGGATGTCGCGCACGATCACCAGATCCCCGGCTCCTTCCTCCTCGAGCACGGTGAGTTGCTCGGCCGGATCGGAGCCGAGCCCGGAGAAGAGCTCCAGGTACATGCGGGCCACCCGTTCGGGCGTCTGGGCCAGGCCCGGGCGGCCCGGATCCTCGCCGATGTTGGCCAGGATGGTTTTGACGGCTTCCTCCAGCCGCCTGAGCCGCCGTTTCAGCTCGGCCGGCTGCCCGGAGCCGGCCCCTCGGCCTCCGGTGGTCGTCTCCATGGCGGTGTCCATCGTGCTCGTGACGCCTCCCACCCGCCCTCTCGTCTCGGCCGGACAAGGCATTGTAGCACGCCACGGCTCGTTTGACGGGCCAGGTGATGAAGGCTATTGTTTGAATCGTCAGAAGGAGGGAGGCTGGCTCTTGAAAGTGCTCATCCGCATTCCCAAACGGCAGGAGCACGTGATGCGAGGACCGCGTACGGTCCAGAGCATCCTGGAAGAGCTGCGCATCAACCCCGAGACGGTCATCGTCATCCGGGGGCAGAGCCTCCTCACCCGGGACAGCGTCGTGGAAGACGCCGACGAGATCGAGGTACGGCCGGCCTTGTCAGGCGGCCGCTGAAGCCGGCGCCAAAGGGGTCGTGAGGAGCGGTGGTGCCATCGGATGAAGTGCGTCAAGTGCCGCGGTCCGGCGGTGGTCGAGGTGCCTCGCCATCACGCCGCGTTTTGCCGGGACCACTTCGTGGAACACGTGCTGCGCCAGGTGCAGCGGGCCATCGAGGACGAGGGGATGCTCGCCCCCGACGACCGGATCCTGGTGGCCGTCTCGGGCGGTAAGGACAGCCTGGCGCTGTGGGACATCCTCCACCGCCTGGGATACCGGCCCGACGGGTTGCACGTCCAGCTCGGGATCGGAGCGTACTCGGAGGAGTCGGCGGCCAGGACCCGGGCGTTCGCCGAGGAGCGGGGGCTGACCCTGCACGTGGTCTCCGTCGCCGAGGAGATCGGGTTCGGCATCGGGGAGCTCGCCCGGCGCACCCGCCGCATCCCCTGCTCGGCGTGCGGTACGACCAAGCGGCACCTGTTCAACCGCTTCGCCCGGGAGCACGGCTACACCGTGGTGGCGACGGGACACAACCTGGACGACGAGGCCGCCACGCTGCTCGGCAACGTCCTCCACTGGCAGCTCGACTACATGGCCCGCCAGTCGGCGGTCATGCCGGCGACCGAAGAGGGGCTGGTGAAGAAGGTGAAGCCGCTGGTGCGCCTGGCCGAGCGGGAGGTGGCCGCCTACGCCGTGCTTCAGGGGATCGACTACGAGGTGGACGAGTGCCCCATGGCGGCCGGTGCCACCTCTCACCTGTACAAGGAGGTGCTCAACCGCCTCGGAGCAGGTGGCGCCGGGCACCAAGCAGCAGTTCGTCTTCGGCTTCTACGAGCGGGGCCGGCGCCACTTCCCCAAGGAGCCGGTGCGGCTGCAGGCGTGCCGTGTCTGCGGCGAACCAACCCCCGGCGAGGTATGCGCCTTTTGCCGGTTGACGGAGCGGGCCAGGGCGGCAGCCTCGGGGAGGAGCGCCTCCTCGGCGAACGGCCGGTGACGGCAAAGCCCCAGCGAAAGCAGGTGCGCCATGGCCTGGTACGAGGAACTCTTCGACGAGACGTACCTCGCGACCTATGACCCGCTCCTGACCGCGGAGTACACCTCCCAGCAGGTGGATGACCTCGAGCGGCTGCTGGAGCTGAGCCCGCCGGCCGACATCCTGGACATGCCGTGCGGGCAGGGGCGCCACTCCATCGAGCTCGCCCGCCGCGGGTACCGGGTGACCGGGGTCGATCTGTCGGCCTACCTGCTCGACGTGGCGCGCAGGCGGGCGGAGGAGGCGGGGCTGCGCGAGGGGGCCGTCGAGTGGGTGCGCCAGGACATGCGCGACTTCCGGCGGCCGCAGGCGTTCGACGTGGCCATCAACCTGTTCAGCTCTTTCGGGTACCTGGAAGACGAGGCGGAGGACGCCCGGGTGATGGCGGCGTTTTACGAGAGCCTGCGGCCGGGCGGCCGGCTCGTGATGGAGATGATCCACAAGTACTGGCTGATCCGGTCGGGGAGCGAGCAGGTCTGGGTGGAGACACCGGGTGCCTTCACGCTGGAGAGGGTACGGTACAACGTGCTCACCGACCGCACCGAGACGGACCGGGTCGTCATCCTGGACGGCGGCCGGGTGGAGCGCCGCCGCTTCTCCATCCGCCAGTACAGCCTGGTGGAGCTGGCCGGGATGGCGAGGGAGGTCGGTTTCGAGCTGGCGGGGGCGTACGGGACGCTCAACGGGGAAGAGCCGCTGACCCTGGAGTCCCGGAGGCTCGTGGCAGTCTTCAGGCGGCCGTAGCGGTCCCCTCCGGTGGCTACCATCCCACAGCTTGCCCGTCCTTGCGCGGATCGGAGCCGCCCACGTAGACGCCGCTCTCCGGGTCTCGCCAGACGATCTGGCCGCCTCCGAAGCCGAGCGGCGCCTGCCCGGTCGAGATGGGATGGCCCATCCCGGCAAGCGCCCGGGCGAGCTCCGGGTCGAAGCCCTCTTCCAGCGCCAGGTGGCCTCCGGGCATGACCCGAAACCTCGGCAGGTCGAGCGCCGCCTGGGGATCGAGCCCGCCGTCGACCAGGGCGGAGACGACCTGCACGTGGCCCTGCGCCTGCATGTCGCCGCCCATCACCCCGAACGCGGCCAGCGGCCGGCCCTTCCGGGTGAGGAACCCCGGGATGATCGTGTGGAACGGCCGCTTCCCGGGCGCAAGCTCGTTGGGATGCCCGGGAATCAGGTTGAACCCGGCTCCCCGGTTTTGCAGCGCGATGCCGGTACCCGGCACGACCACCCCCGAGCCGAAACCGTAGAAGTTGGACTGGATGAACGAGACCATCCGCCCCTGCTCGTCGGCCGTGCAGAGATAGACGGTGCCGCCCGCCGCCGAACGGTCGGGGATCGGCTCGGGGATGGCGCGTCCGGGGTCGATGCGCAGGGCCAGCGCCGCGGCGAAGGCAGGGTCCGTGAAGCGCTCCACCGGGACCGGCGCCCGCCGTGGATCGGCCACGTGCTGATACGTCTCGTGCAGGGCCAGGCGCAGCGATTCGGCCAGCAGGTGGCTCCAGCGGGCATCCGGGAAACGGGAGCCGCCGGCAGCGGGGCCGGCCGGAGCCGGGTCGAAGCGCGAGGCGATGCCGAGCGCCAGCAGGGCTGCCACCCCCTGCCCGTTGGGAGGGAGCTCCCAGACCTCGACGTCCCGGTATGGGATCGAGAGGGGGTCGACCCACTCCGCCTCGTAGGCGCTCAGGTCTTCCAGGGTCAGGTAGCCGCCAGTGCGGGCAGCATACCGGGCGATCTCCAGGGCGAGCGGCCCGCGGTACATCGCCTCGCCGCCTGACTCGGCGATGAGCCGCAAGGTGCGCGCCTGGTCCGGCTGGCGGACGATCTCGCCGGCCCGGGGCGCCCGTCCCCCCGGCAGGAACGCCTCGCGGAAGTCCTGGCGCTGCCCGAAGCGGGCGGCAGCCGCCTGCCACAACAGCGCAGTGCGCACCGGCACCGGGTGGCCCCGCTCCGCGTACTCGATGGCCGGCGCCAGCACCCGCGTGAGGGGCATGCTGCCCCAGCGCCTGGCCAGGGCAGCCCAGCCCGCTACGACCCCCGGGACCGTCACGGACTCCCACCCTTCGGTGGGCACCTGCGTCAGGCCTCGGCGGCGCAGGGCTTCGGCGTCGAGCGCGGCGGGCGCCGGCCCGGAGGCGTTGAGGCCGTGCAGGCGCTCTCCGTCCCAGACCATGGCGAAGGCGTCGCCGCCCAGGCCGCACGAGGTGGGCTCCACCACCACCAGGCAGGCGGCGGTGGCGATGGCCGCGTCGACGGCGTTGCCGCCCTCCATCAGGATGCGTAGACCCGCCTGCGCCGCCAGCGAATGGCTGGTGGCGACCAGGCCCCGCTGCGCGAAGACCCGAGCGGTGTGGTAGCGCTCCGAACGCGAGCGTCCGGCCGGCACGTTCCGTGACCTCCCTGCCTGGCGGGCGACGGCTGCGAGCGGGCAGCCACGCCGAACGACAGCACCACGGTAACGGCACCATTGTACCTCAGGCCGGTCTTCGCAGCCGGCCCCCGGCGGACAGGCCGCCCATCCCAAACCGATCGTGCGGTGGCGTGCCGACGAGCTAGAAAGCGCTTGAGCGAGCCTATGAGATCACACGGAGCACGGACAGCCCGTAGTGGGAGCGCACGACCTGCGCTTGACATCGCGTTTCGAGCCCTGCTAGACTACGGGCAGATGGCTCCTACAACCTAATAGCGCCAGCGGTTGGCCGATGACAGGCCGACCGGCCCACTTGAACGCTGAATTCTCCGGGTGCCCTGGGGCTTCCGGGGAAGCGGGGGACCCACTCCGTTACCGGGGCGAATCTGGCCGGCACGACGGCATCCTCCCTCATCCGGGGTCGTCACCCCGGGTGCCGGCCGGACGGGTCAGACTCCTTCGATCCGAGCCCGTCAGCTAACCCCGCAAGCGTGGGAGGAGGAGGTGGGCCCGGCGTGGCATGGATCGCTGCTTTCTAACCTCCGGACCGCTTCGTCTCACCCGAGCCGGGCTCCCTCGCCAGGACGCCTGAGTCCGCGCGCCCGCCCAGCGACGTGACCCAGCGCGGGAGCGCGCGGGCGGGAAGGTGTCCGGCTTTCGGCCGAGTCTCGTTTGCCGCTCTGGCGACTCCATCTCCACGAGGGAGGCGGCACAAGCGCCATGGTACCGATGGTCCGAGTGGCCGTGGTAGGGGCCGGTCCCGGAGGGCTGGCCACGGCCGTGAGCCTCAGCCGGATAGGCATGCGCCCGGTGCTCATCAACCGCAGCGCCGACCGGCTACGGCCGCTGTTGGAGCGGCCCGTCATCGAGGTCGAAGGCATCTGGCAGGGCGTCGCGCCCATCGCGCGCGCCTCGACGGGCTTCGACGAGCTGCGCAACGTGGACGTGGTCATCGTGACCACGCCGGCCACCGCTCATGGGGAGCTCGCCGAGCGGATGGCCCCGTTCCTGGACGCGCATCACGTGGTCATCCTGCATCCGGGCCGCACCCTCGGGGCTCTGGAGTTCGCCAGCCGTCTCCAGCGCCTGGGCACCTGCGTGCGGGCGGTGGCGGAGACCGACACGCTCTTGTACACCAGCAGGAGCCCCGCGCCGGGGCGCGTGCGCGTCAGCGGGCTGCAAGCGCCGGGTGCGCCTGGCGGCCATCCCGCCCTGGCACGTCGGGGAAGCGCTGGCGTTGATGCGCTACCTGGGCCGGTGCGTGCCGGCGAGGAGCGTGCTCGTGACGAGCCTCAACAACATCGGCGCGATGTTCCACCCGGCGCCCATGGTGCTCAACGCGGGGCGGATCCAGTCGGGGCAGTCGTTCGAGTACTACCGTGAGGGGATCACCCCGGCCGTGGCGTCGCTGGTGCGGGGCCTCGACCGGGAGCGGCTCGCCGTGGCCCGGGCCTGGGGCGTGCAGGCCGAACCGGTCGAGTCGTGGCTGCGGCAAAGCTACGGCCTGCCGCGCTCGCTTCGCACGCTCGAGTCCCTGGTGGCGGCCAACCCGGCGTACGCCGGGGTGATGGCGCCCACGACGCTGCATCACCGCTACCTGCTGGAAGACGTGCCGACGGGGCTCGTACCGCTCACCGAGCTCGGCCGGATGGCAGGCGTGCGCACTCCGCTCATGCACGCGGTCATCGACATGGCCTGCGAGCTGGTGGGCGTCGACCTGCGGGAGCACGGCGGGAGGACGCTCGCCCATTTGGGCTGGCATGGTGCCGGCTCCGAGGAGCTGCGCGAGATGGTGACCGCCGGGCTGCCGGAGCCGCGCGAGGCTCTGCTCCAGGCCCGATAGGGCAAGACGTTGCGGGGATCCAGACGATGGCAGCAACCGAGATGGTGGGGTGACGACATGGTGCGCATGCTGGCCGCCGCCGTGGGCGAGTGCGTCCACGTGGCAGGCGTTTACCGGTTCACCCAGATAGCGCAGGAGGCAGGCTTCACGGTGCACTTCCTGGGGCCTGCCGTGAAGGTGGAGAGGCTCCTCGAGGCGATCCGCACCCAACGGCCCGAGGTGGTGGCCCTGAGCTACCGTCTCACCCCCGAGGCCGGCCGGCGCGTGCTCCGGCAGCTGGGGCGCCGGCTCGAGGAGGAAGGGCTGAAGGAGGGGCGTCTCTTCCTGTTCGGCGGTACACCGCCCGTGGCGGCCGTGGCCCGGGAAGCCGGGTACTTCGAGCGGGTATTCGACGGCACCGGGGACGACCGGGAGACGGCCATCTACCTGAGGCGGCTGTACCGGGCGCTATCGGACCACGGCGTGGAGGGCGCCCGGGCTCTCGTGGTCGATGACGGCGGCCTGGACGGCCGGGTGGAATACCCCGAAACCCTGCCCGAGCGGGTCGAATGGCAGCGGCCCTATCCCATCCTACGGCACCACTTCGGCCTTCCCGACCTCGAGGCCACGATACGGGGGGTGGCGGAGCTCGCCGAGTCGAGGGTGCTGGACGTGATTTCGATCGCCACCGACCAAAACTGCCAGGAGTGCTTCTTCCGCCCGGAGGAGATGGATCCCGAGCAGGACGGGGCCGGAGGAGCCCCTGTCCGCACGGAGGAGGACCTGCGCCGCATCTACGAGGCGAGCCGGCGGGGCAACTATCCCCTGCTGCGGGCCTACAGCGGCACGCGCGACATCCTGCGCATGGCGGAGGTGCTCGCCGCGACCATTCACAACGCCTGGGCAGCGGTGCCCCTGACCTGGTACAGCGCGCTGGACGGCCGCAGCAACCGGCCTCTGGATCAAACCATCCGGGAGGCGCAGGAGGCCTTCGCCTGGCACGCCCAGAGGGGCATCCCGGTGGAGTCCAACGAGTCGCACCACTGGAGCCTGCGGGACGCGCCGGACGCGGTGGCGGTGGCCATGGCGTTCCTGGCCGCCTACAACGCGAAGGCGGCCGGCGTACGCCACTACGTGGCCCAGTACATGTTCAACACGCCTCCGGCGACCTCCCCGGCCATGGATCTCGCCAAGATGCTGGCCAAGGTCGAGCTGATCGAGTCGCTGCACGACGAGCGCTTCGCCACGCTGCGGGAGACGCGCGTCGGGCTGTCCAGCCACCCGGCCGACCTGCTCGTCGCCAAAGGGCACCTGGGGGCCTCGGTGCTGCTGCAGATGGCACTGCGGCCGCACATCGTGCACGTGGTGGCCTTCTGCGAGGCGGATCACGCGGCCACGCCGGCGGAGATCGTGGAGAGCGTCAAGATCGCCAGGGGCGCCATCAAGGACGCGCTGGGCGGCCTTCCGGACATGGCGGCCGACCCCAGGGTGCAGGAGCGCAAGCAGGAGCTCGTCGCAGAGGCCGGGGTGATCCTGGAGGCCATCCGGGAGCTGGCCCCGCAGGGGACGAAAGACCCGTGGGCCGACGCGGGCACGCTCGCCCGGGCGGTGCACGCCGGCATCATCGACGCGCCGCACCTTCGCAACAATCCCGAGGCGCGCGGCGAGGTCGTCACCCGGATCATCGGGGGCGCCTGCCGGGCCGTCGACCCGTCGACCGAGCGCGTCATGCCCGAAGCGGACAGGGTCCGCCGCCTGCTCGACCGGGTGGCCCGGCAGGGTAGGGTCGCGGCCAGGGGGTCGATGCCCGGTGTGTAGCGTCGCAGGTGGGGTGGGCATTCCCTCCCAGGGGGCGGTCCGGGAGATGATCCTGCGAACGGCCTACCGGGGGCCCGATGGGCAGGGCTTCTACCGGGCACCGGCATCGAGGCCTGTGGTCGTGCTGGGCCACGCCCGCCTGGCCATCGTCGACGTGGAACGGGGCGCCCAGCCGATCTCCGATGAGACGGGCCGCACCTGGGTCGTGGCCAACGGCGAGATCTACAACCACCAGCAGCTGCGGCGCCTGCTCGAAGGACGGGGGCACCGCTTTGCCACCGGCGCCGATACGGAGGTCGTGGCGCACCTCCTGGAAGAGGCGCTGGATGGGCCCGTCCCGGAAGAGACGCCGGGGAGGGCGGATCGACGGCTTCCCGGCCCCGGCGGAGCGGCTGGCGCGTCGGGTCGCCGCGCAAATCGCCCGGCTGCACGGGATGTACGCCATCGGGGCCTGGCGGGATCTGGGGTCGGGCCGGGGCGGGTACCTCGTACTCGCCCGGGACCCCGTGGGCATCCGGCCGCTTTACTGGGCCACCGCCGGAGGACGCAGCGTCTACTTTGCCTCGGAGATCAAGGCCATCCGCATCGTCTCCCGGGAGTACCGGGAGTTCCCGCCTGGTGCCGTGGCGGTCTTCGCCGTCGACGGCGCGGGCAACGTGCAGGGGCCGGCGTGGGCCATGTCCCATGACCTGCCCTGGGAGGCGGCCCACCGATCCGGCCGGCAAGACGGTCACCATCAGGCCGCAGTGCATGGGGAGGACGGCTCAGGTGCCGCCATGTGGACGCCGGAGCGGGCGACCGCCCGCCTTCGCAAACTCCTGAGCCTGGCGGTCCTGCGGCGGCTCATGGCGGACGTACCGGTCGGAGTGCTGCTCAGCGGCGGGCTCGACTCGAGCCTGGTGGCGGCGCTCGCCCGCGAGCACCACACGGGGACCCTGCATTCGTTCGCCGCCGGCACGCAAGGGAGCCCGGACCTCGAGGCTTCCCGGGAGGTCGCCCGGATCCTGCAGACGCGCCATCACGTCCGGACCTTCACCGAGGCCGAGGCCCGAAGGGCGCTGCCCTCGATCATCTATCACCTGGAGAGCTTCGACGCACCGCTGGTGCGCAGCGCTGTGGCCAGCTACTTCGTCTTCGAGACGGTCTCGGAACACGTGAAGGTGGCGCTGAGCGGGGAGGGCAGCGACGAGCTGTTCGGCGGGTACGAGAGCCTCGCCGGCCTGGAGGGTGCCCGGCTCGACGCGGAGCTCGGCCGGCTGGTGGGAAACCTGCACCACACCAACCTGCAGAGGACAGACCGGATGGGGTTGGCCTTCGGCGTCGAGGCGCGGGTGCCGTTTCTCGACATGGACGTCGTCCGCTACGCCTTCCGGCTCCCGGCGCACTTGAAGCGCCGCCGCGTCGGCGACCGGGTGGTCGACAAGTGGGTGGTGCGGGCCGTAGCCGAACGATCGCCGCTGCCGCCCGGGATCGCCCACCGCCCGAAGGCCAAGTTTTCTCAGGGGAGCGGGGCGGCGGGCCTGCTACGGCACCTGGCGCAGGAGATGCTGAGCGACGGCGAGTGGCGGCGGCTCCAGGCGCGCTATCCCGAGGAGGTGGCCGGCTCGCGGGAGCAAGCCCTCTACCTGCGCATCTTCCTCGACTACTTCCCGGAGGAGTCGGCCCGCGCCATCATGGGCACGACCCTGAGCGTGGTGCCGGGCGAGGTGGCCTGAGCCGGCCGAGCCGGCCTGCCCATCGCCCGCGCGCATAGCCGGCCCAGGAAACGGGCAAGGTGCTGGCGGCTCCCACCCATGAGGGGAGCCGCCGGCGCGCTCAGGAGGGATGGTATCCATGGCCCGGACCGTTGCGGCTCGTCACCGGATGTGCAGGCGGGTGGGCGAGCCCCTGTGCGGGCTGCCCGACTGCCCTGCGCTGAAGCGTCCCTATCCTCCCGGACAGCACGGTCGCATCGCCCGCAGGCGGGCCAGCCAGTACGGGCTGCAGCTCATGGAGAAGCAGAAGCTCAAGTTTCTGTACGGCGTCACGGAACGGCAGCTGCGCAACTACTTCGAGCGGGCCACCCGCACCCGCGGGCGCACGGGCGAACGGCTGCTGCAGTACCTGGAGACCCGCCTGGACAACGTGGTCTACCGGCTGGGGTTGGCGCCCACGCTGCCGGCTGCCCGCCAGCTCGTGGTGCACGGCCACATCCGGGTCAACGGGCGCAAGGTCGACCGCCCGGGCTTTGCCGTGCGGCCCCAGGACGAGATCACCGTGCGGGAGCGCAGCAAGACGCTCCAACCTGTCGCCCAGGGCCTGGAGCAGCGGGCCGCTCCGCCGCCTTACATGGAGCTCGATCGCGAACGGCTGCGCGGGCGGCTGTTGCGCATCCCGTCGCGTGAAGAGATGCCGGTCAAGGTCGACGAAAACCTCGTGGTCGAGTTTTACGCTCGCTGAGGGGACGCCGGCAGGGCTCCGGGGCGGGCCGCTGCAGATGGGGTTGATAGCGATTGCGAAGTGCCGGAGGAACCCTGTCGCCTGCGGCGTACTCCTGGAGCACGGAGTATGGTGGCGGTGATGAGCCGGGTCGGCCTCTGCCCGGTAACCTGCCAAACGGAAGGTAGGTTAAGCTCCCGATGCACCTGGTGGTCTGCGTCAAGCAGGTCCTGGACCCTGAGATGTCGCCGCGCGACTTCGCCATCGACCCCGCCACGAAACGCCCGGTAGCCGGGAAGGCGCCGCTCGTGATCAGCACGTTCGACGAGATCGCCGTCGAGGTGGCCCTGAAACTGCGGGAGACGGCCGGTAGCGGCACGGTGAGCGCCCTCAGCCTGGGACCCAAGAGCGCCGACGAGGTGCTGCGCAAGGCCATGGCCATGCAGGCCGACCGGGCCGTGCGCATCGAGCCCGGCAGCCTGGGTGAACCCGATGCCGTCCAGACGGCCTCCGCCCTGGCGGCGGCCATCCGGGAACGGCTGTGGCCGGCCGACGTGGTGCTTTTCGGCCGGCAGGCCGGCGACACCGACGGCGGCCAGGTCGGCCTGTTGGTCGCGGAGATCCTGGGCCTGCCCGTGGTGACCCACGCGATCGGGGTGCGGCCCGGGGAGGGTGGCAAGCTCCTGGTCGAGCGGGAGACCCGCGACGGCGTCGAGGTCGTCGAGGTGGCGACTCCGGTCGTGGTGACCGTCACCAACGCGCCCTCCAACGTGCCCCGCATCCCCAAGGTGAAGGACGTGATGGCAGCCCACCGCAAGCCCATCGACGTGGTCGAGCTGCCGGCGCTGCCCGTGCCCGAGGAGTCGAGACGGCCCTGGGCGGAAATCGCGGACCTCTTCGTCCCGGCCCAGGACCATCGGTGCCGGATGATGGAAGGCGACTCCGTCGAGGCCCGGGTCGATGCCCTCGTCAGGGCCATCCTCGACCTCAAGGTCCTGTGAATCGCACAGGGGAGAAGGGGAACGCCATGAGCGTCGTCGCCATCGTGCTGGCTCCGGAAGGCACCCCCGGCTCGGGGGTCGACGAACTGATGGGCTGCGCCGTCGAGGCGGCCCGGGCAACCGGAGGCGAACTCCTGGCCCTGGTGCTCGCCGGCACGGAGCGCACTGCGCTCGCCCCCACCGCCGAACGGCTCTGGCGGCTGGGGGCGCGGCGCGTGTTTGCGGCCGCGGACCCGGCCCTGCGGGACTCGGACGCGGGCGCCCTGGTAGCGGCCCTGGCCGGGCTGGTGCCGGAGACAGGGGCGTCCGTGGCCGTCCTCGACGGGGATCCCCTGGGCGCCCAGGTGGGGCCGCGGCTTGCCATGCGGCTGGGGGCGGCCTCCGTCACGGAGGTGGTGGAGGTCCGAGGGGTGGACGGCCAGGTCCTGTGGGTGCGCCCGATTTACGGCGGCAAGGCCATGGCGGCCGTCCGGGCCCGGCGGCCGCGCACGGTAGCGGTGGTGCGGCCCAGGGCGTTTCGCGCGCCTGCCGCGATGCAGGAGGGGCCCGTCCCCGCGGACGCCGTGGTGCACCTCTCGCTGCCCGCCGGCGCGCTCGGAGGGGCGCGGCCGCGCGTCGTGGAGCGGCGTGCCGGCTCTTCCGAGGGGCAGAAGCTCGAAGATGCCAGGGTCATCGTTTCGGGCGGGCGGGGCGTCGGCGGGCCAGAGGGCTTCGAGGCACTGCGGCGTCTCGCCGAGGTCTTGGGAGGGGCCGTCGGCGCGTCCCGGGCTGCGGTCGACGCCGGCTGGGCGCCGGCTCACCTGCAGATCGGGCAGACCGGCAAGATCGTGGCACCGGACCTCTACGTGGCGGTCGGGATCAGCGGCGCCAGCCAGCACCTGGCGGGAGTCTCCGGGGCGCGCCACGTGGTGGCCATCAACAAGGACCCGGAGGCCCCCATATTCCGGGCGGCCGAGTTGGGCCTCGTGGAGGACTACCGCAGGGTGTTGCCGCTTCTGACCGACCGTCTGGCGCAGGCGCTCGGGCGGGGCGGCGATGCGGCCCGGGCCTCCTGACCCGGCCCCGATACGGCCGAAGGCGGGAGCAGAGGGGGAGGGCACATCGCCACGCCGCCGGTGAACCAAGCGACCCGAGAAGTCTTCTGGAACATTCCCCACGCCGGCGTCATCGTGATGTACGTCCTGGCCGCGGTCGCCGTGGGGATCTTCGGTTACGGTATCTGGCGCCGTTTGCGGGTGTGGCGGCAGGGGCGCCCGGTCGCGCGCCTGACCCCCGTCTGGCCGCGCCTTCTGCTGGTGCTGCGGCACGTGGCCGCCCACGGCCGGCTGCTGGCGGACCGGGTGGCGGGGCTGTATCACTTCGCGTTCTTCTGGGGCTTCGTGTTCCTCTTCGCCGGCACCGTCGTCGTGTTCATCCACCAGGACTTCGGCTTGCGCATCATGCAGGGGCGCTTCTACCTCTACTTCCAGTCGGCGGCGCTGGACGCCATGGGCCTGGCAGCCATCGCCGGCGTGGGGGCCGCCCTGTGGCAGCGGTACGTGGCGAAAAATCCCCGCCTGCGCCGGGGGATCTGGTCCGACGCGGCCATCCTCGTGCTCTTCGAGCTCATCCTGGTCACCGGGTATCTCGTCGAGGGGCTGCGCATCGCGGCGACCCACGACCCGTGGGCCCCGTGGAGCTTCGCCGGCCTGGCCGTGGCCCGGGGAGCCTGGGCCCTCGGGCTCGGCGAAGCGACGCTGCGGGCGTGGCACGCCGGGCTGTGGTGGTTGCACTTCGCGCTCGCCATGGCCTTCATCGCCTACGTCCCGTACTCCAAGCTGTTCCACCTGGTGCTCGCGCCGGCCAACGTATACCTGCAGCCCTTGCAGGCGCCGGCCAGCCCGGCTCCCATCGACTTCGAGAAGACGGAGCGGCTGGGAGCCTCGGCTCCGTCGGATCTGCGCTGGAAAGACCTCTTCGACCTCGACGTCTGCACCGAGTGCGGGCGTTGCACGGCGGTCTGCCCGGCCAGCATGACCGGCAAGCCGCTTTCGCCGATGGACCTCATCCTCGACCTGCGCAACGAGCTGAGAGACGGCCCGGGGGACGGCGCCGCGCCCCGCAAGCTGGCCGGCGAGGTCGTCCGGCCCGAGACGCTGTGGGCGTGCACCACCTGCATGGCGTGCATGGAGGCGTGCCCCGTCTTCATCGAGCACGTTCCCAAGATCGTGGAGATGCGCCGGTACCTGGTGATGGAAGAGTCAGAGTTCCCCGAGACCATGCAGGACGCGCTGCGGAGCCTGGAGGCGCGGGGCCATCCGTTCCGGGGGGCGACGGCCAGCCGCACCGGCTGGTACCAGGGCCTCGGGGTCGTGGAACTCACCGAGCCCGGCCAGGCCGCCTCCGTCGACGTGGTGTACTGGGCGGGGTGCGCCGCCGCCTTCGACGAACGCAACCAGAAGGTGGCGCGGGCGTTCGTCACGTCGCTCTTGCGGGCCGGTGTGCGCGTGGGCGTGCTGGGGGCGCAAGAGCAGTGCACGGGCGACCCGGCGAGGCGGATCGGCAACGAGTTCCTCTTCGAGCAGCTGGCCCGGGCCAACATCGAGACCTTCGAGCGGCTGGGCGTGCGGCGCATCGTCACGACGTGCCCGCATTGCTTCAACACGTTCAACAACGAATACCCCGCGTTCGGCGGCCGCTACCAGGTGACCCACCACACCGAGATGCTCGCGAAGCTCGCAGCCGAAGGACGCCTGAAAGCCCGGCCGTCCAAAGCGCGCGAGCAGCGGGTGACCTTCCACGACCCGTGCTACCTGGGGCGGCACAACGGCGTGGTGGAGCCACCACGCTTCGTCCTGGAGGAGCTGGGCGGCGCCGAGCTGGTGGAGATGCCCCGCAACCGTACCAAGAGCCTCTGCTGCGGGGCTGGCGGCGGGCGCATGTGGGTGGAGGAGCCGGAAGGGCAGCGGGTCAGCCGGCTCAGGGCCGGGGAGGCCGTCGCCACCGGCGCCGAGACCGTGGCGGTGGGCTGCCCGTTTTGCATGGCGATGCTGGATGACGCGGTCAAGGCGGCGGCCGGCGAACGGGAGGTGCAGGTGCGCGACGTGGCCGAGCTGGTCGAGGAGGCGACCCGCTGGATGGAGACGGCCGGGGCCGGGACGGGCAGCGCCGCTGCCGCCGCCCCGCACGGGGGGCAGGTCGTGAAGGAGCATGACGCCGGTCAAAGCTGAGATGACGGGGATGGTGGCCCGGGTCGCGGTGGAGCCGGGGGCTTCGGTGCGGCCGGGCGACGAGGTCGTGGTGCTGGAGTCCATGAAGATGGAGATCCCTGTGACGGCGCCGGCCGGAGGGCAGGTCCGGGAAGTACGGGTGAAGCCGGGCGACTTCGTGCAGGAGGGCGACGTGCTCGTGGTGCTGGAATGAGCGGCCACGTGGTGCGCGAAGGGCCCGACGAGGCCGGTGTGCTGCGCCTCACCCTGAGCGACCCCGAACGGCGCAATCCCCTCACCGGCGAGGCGGCTGCGGCGCTCGCGGATGCCCTCGAGCAGGCCGAGCAGGTGCCCGCGGTCCGGGCGATCCTGCTGACCGGTAGCGGCGAGGCGTTTTGCGCGGGGGCGGACGTGCGGGAGTTCGCCGCCACGGGTGGCCGGCCGGCCCCGGAGGCCTTCGCCGGCGGGGAGGCGCTGGTGCGGCTGTTCAAGTTGGGAGCCCGGCTTCGCCGACCGCTGGTGGCCGCGGTCAACGGGTGGGCGCTGGGGGGCGGCCTGGGGCTGGTGGCGCTTGCTCACGTGGCGGTGGCCTCCGACCGGGCCCGCTTCGGGGCGACCGAGGTACGCCTCGGCATGTTTCCCATGGTGGTGATGCCGGCGCTGGCCCGGGCGGTGGGGGAGCGGCGCGCCCTGGAGCTCGGCCTGACCGGGCGCCTCTTCGATGCCCAGGAGGCCCAAGCGATGGGGCTCGTCCACCGGGTCGTGCCCCACGACCGGCTGCCGGAAGAGGCGGGGGCGGTGGCCCGCCAGATCGCCGGCTGGAGCCCACTGGCCGTCGAAGTGGGGCTGCGGGGGTGGGCCGAGAGCCGGGATCTCCCGGTGGGAAGCGCCATCGAGTACCTGCACGCGCTGCGGCTCGTGCTCGCCGGGAGCGACGATTTCCAGGAAGGCGTGCGGGCGTTCCTCGAAAAGCGAGCGCCGCAGTGGAAGGGGCGGTGAGGCGGCCGTGGCGGACGAGTCACGCCCCCTTGCGCCTTCTCAGGCGCCGGCCGACCCGCACGAGCGGGTGCGCCAGGTCGAAGCGCGGGCCCTGGCCGGAGGCCCCCGGCGCTACCACGAGTCGGCGGCGGCTCAGGGCAAGCTCTTCGTGCGGGAACGGCTGCGCCGACTGCTCGACCCCGGCTCCGCCATGGTGGAGGACGGGCGGCTCGCGGCCGCCGAGAGCCCGGAACTCGCCGCCGACGCGGTGGTGACGGGCATCGGCCGCATCCACGGGCGGCCGGTCTGCTTCATGGCGTCGGATTCCACGGTGAAGGCGGGTTCGTGGGGCGCCCGCACCGTCGAGAAGATCGTGCGCATCCAGGAGACCGCGATGCGCATGGCGGTGCCCATGATCTACCTGGTCGACTCGGCCGGGGCGCGCATCACCGACCAGGTAGAGATGTTTCCGGGGCGGCGCCATGCCGGGCGCATCTTCTACAACCAGGTGAAGATGTCCGGCGTCGTTCCCCAAATCTGCGTGCTCTTCGGGCCGTCGCCCGCCGGGGCGGCGTACATCCCGGCGCTGTCCGACGTGACCATCATGGTCGACGCCAACGCGAGCGCTTTCCTCGGCTCGCCCCGGATGGCCGAGATGGTGATCGGCGAGAAGGTGAGCCTCGAGGAGATGGGCGGCGCCCGCATGCACTGCACCGAGAGCGGGCTGGGCGACTGGTTGGCGAGCAGCGAGGACGAGGCGATCGCTCTCGTGCGCCGCTACCTCGCCTACATGCCCGACCACTGGCAGGCGAAGCCGCCTGCCGCTGCGCCGGTGCCGCCGCGCCCGGGTCGGCCGGTCGCGGAGATCGTGCCCCTGCGCCCCAACACGCCTTTCGACATGATGGAGCTCATCGAGGCGCTGGTCGACGAGGGGTCGGTGCTCGAGATCAAGCGGCTGTACGCGCCCGAGATCATCACGGCGCTGGCCCGCATCGAGGGGCGGGCGGTGGGAATCGTCGCCAACCAGCCCAAGGTCAAGGGCGGCGTACTCTTCGTGGACTCCTCGGACAAAGCGGCGCGCTTCGTCTGGCTGTGCAACGCGTATGGCATCCCGTTGTTGTACCTGGCCGACGTGCCCGGCTTCATGATCGGAAGCCGGGTGGAGCGCCAGGGCATCATCCGGCACGGGGCCAAGATGATCTGCGCCACGAGCGAGGCGACGGTGCCCAAGATCGCGGTCATCGTCCGCAAGTGTTACGGGGCAGGGCTCTACGCGATGGCGGGGCCCGCCTTCGAACCGGACTGCACCCTGGCCCTGCCCACCGCCCAGATCGCCGTCATGGGGCCCGAGGCGGCCGTGAATGCGGTCTACTACAACCGCATCATGCAGCTGCCCGAGGCGGAGCGGGGCGCGTTCGTCGAGGAAAAGCGCGAGGAGTACACCCGGGACGTCGACATCGTCCGGCTTGCCTCCCAGCTCATCGTCGACGCCGTGGTGCCCCCCGAGCGGTTGCGCCAGGAGATCGTGGAACGCCTCGAGCTCTACGGGCACCGCCCGGTGCCGGCGTTCTCCCACCGTCGCAACCCCGTCTACCCGGTGTGAAGGGGGAGTGGGTGAGAGCGATGGAGTCCCGAGATGACGCGGCAAAGACCGTCCCGGAGGAGGCCGGGGAAGGGCTCGTGCGCTACGAGCCCCGGGAGGGGTACGCCCTCATCACCCTCAACCGGCCCGACAAGTACAATGCGTTGAGCTACGCCCTGCTCTCAGCCCTGGCTGTGGCCCTGGACAGAGCCGAGCAGGAGCCGGCGGTGAGGGCCATCGTACTGGCGGGAGCCGGCAAGCACTTCTGCGCCGGGGCGGACATCACGGAGATGGAAGGGATCGACGGGGCGGCCGCGGCGCAAGCGTGGATCCGCCGGCGCGCGCCCTTGTTCGAGCGGGTGAGCGCCTGCGAGAAGCCGGTGGTGGCAGCCATCCAGGGCGCCGCCATGGGCGGGGGCCTCGAGATCGCGATGCAGGCCGACATCCGGATCGCTGAGGAGAGCGCCTCCTTCGGTCAGCCCGAGATCCGGCTCGGGATCATGCCGGGCGCCGGTGGCACGCAGCGGCTGGCGCGCCTCGTCGGGCTCGGGCGCGCTCTGGAGTGGCTCATGACGGGGGCCCGCATGGACGCTCGGGAGGCGTGGCGGGTCGGGCTGGTCAACCGGGTCGTGCCCGACGGCCAGGTGCTCGCCGAGGCGGAGAAGCTGGCGGGCGAGCTTGCCCGGCAGGCTCCCGTCGCCCTGCGGCTCATCAAAGAGGTGACCCGGCGTGGGCTCGAAGGGCCGCTGTCGTGGGGACTGGTGTGGGAGCGGCAGGCCTTTGCGATGACCCTGGCGACGGAGGATCGGGCGGAAGGGGTGCGGGCTTTCCTCGAGAAGCGCCCGCCGTCCTTCCGGGGCCGCTAGGACTCGAGCGCCGGGGCGTCAGCGCGCACGGGGGGCGTACGAGATGGCACTGGCGGCGCAGGAGGCCGGAGCGGAGTACGCGCCGGGCCTCGAGGAGCGCTTCGGGCCGTACTTCCGGCCGGAGCACCGGGCGTTGCGAGAGACGGTGCGCGAGGTGGTGGAGCGCTACCTCAAGCCCCACGCCCAGCAGTGGGAGAAGGCGGGGGGCTTTCCTCCCGACGTCTTTCGCACCCTGGGCGAGTACGGGCTGTTGGGGCTGCGGGTGCCGGAGAGCCTGGGCGGGGCGGGGCTGGACTGGTTCTCGGAGATCGTCTTCATCGAGGAGCTGCACCGGTGCGGCATGGGCGGGCTTCCGATGGGGGTCATGGTTCACACGGACATGGCGCTACCGGTGCTCGTGCGCTTCGGGACGCCCGAGCAGCACCGGCGCTACCTGCCGGCGGCGCTGGCCGGGGAGAAGGTGCTGGCCATCGCCATGACGGAACCGTGGGCCGGATCGGACCTCGCCGGCATCCGCACGGTGGCGCGCCGTGCCGAGGGCGGCTGGGTGCTGGACGGGAGCAAGACGTTCATTACCAACGGTGCCATCGCGGACCTGTTGGTGGTGGCCGCCAAGACCGACCCGCCCGCGGGGCGCTCGGGTATCAGCCTTTTCCTGGTGGAACGGGGCATGCCGGGCTTCCATACCGTGCGCACCCTCGACAAGGTCGGCATGTGGTCGTCGGACACCGGCGAGCTGTTATTCGACCAGTGCTTCGTGCCGGACGGCCACCTCCTGGGCGAACTCCACCGGGGCTTCTATCACCTCATGTGGGAGCTGGAGGGAGAGCGACTCGCCATCGCGGCGGCGGCCGTGGCCATGGGCCAGGAGGCGCTGCGCCAAACGCTGGACTACGTCCGGACGCGCCACGCCTTCGGCCAGCCCATCGGGCGCTTCCAGGCGCTGCAGCACCGGATCGCGGAGATGGCGGCGGCGCTGGAGGCGGCCCGGCAGCTGGTGTACGCGGCGGCGTGGCGAGTGGAGCAGGGCCGGCGTGCGGTCAAGGAGATCATGATGGCGAAGCTCGTCGCCACCCGGACGGCGTTCGAGGTGGCCGACGAGGCACTGCAGATGCACGGCGGCTACGGCTACACGATGGAGTACGACGTGCAGCGGATCTGGCGAGATCTGCGGCTTTACCGCATCGGCGGCGGCACCGACGAAATGCTGCGCGAGGTTATTTCCCGGGAAATGGGCCTGCGCCCGAGCCGGACAAGCGAGACGGCCTGAGGCGTTTCGAGGCGGGCGCGCTCCCAACCCCGGGGGCGAGGGGGGCGGCCAACGTGGCCCAGGTGATGGCAGGCTGGCGCCTGACGGAGGAACAGGAGTCGTTTCGCAAGCTGGCGCGAGAGCTGGCGGAGGAGAAGATCGCGCCGCGGGCGGCAGAGTACGACCGCACCGGAGAGTTTCCGTGGGACATCGTCGAGCTCTTCCGGGAACAGGGTCTCTTCAGCCTCGTCGTGCCCGAGGCGTACGGCGGGGCGGGCACCGACCTCCTGACGCTCGTCGTCGTCATCGAGGAGCTCGCCCGGGTGGACGCCACGGCGGCGCTCATCCTGGCGGTGCAGGAGCTCGGGGCGCTGCCCATCGTCCTGGGCGGCTCGGAAGAGCAGAAGCAGCGCTGGCTGCCGCCGATCGCCTCGGGGCAGAAGCTGGCGGCGTTTGCGCTGACCGAGCCCGAGGCCGGCTCGGACCCGGCGAGCCTGCGCACCCGGGCCGAGCGGCGCGGGGACCGCTGGGTGCTGGAGGGCACCAAGCGGTTCATCACCAACGGCAGCGTGGCGGACGTCCTGACCACCTTCGCCACGGTCGACCCGGCGCGGGGACACAAGGGCATCGTAGCGTTCGTCGTCGAGAAGGGCACGCCCGGCTTCGGGGTGAGCCGCCTGGAGGAAAAGATGGGGCTGCACGCTTCGCCCACGGCCGAGCTGGTCTTCGACGGGTGCGAGGTACCGGACGACCACCGGCTGGGGGAAGTGGGCGAGGGCTTCAAGATCGCCATGATGACCTTCGACCGGTCCCGGCCCGGCGTGGCGGCGCAGGCGCTGGGGATCGCCCAGGGGGCTTTCGATTACGCGGTGGCGTACATGAAGGAGCGGCGCCAGTTCGGGCGGCTCTTGGCCGAGTTTCAAGGGCTGCAGTTCATGGTGGCGGAGATGGCGACCCAGATCGAGGCGGCCCGGCAGCTGTTGTACTACGCGTCGCGGCTCATCCACGACCATGGCTACGGCCGGCTGCCTGCGGAGGTCAACCGGTACGCGGCCATGGCCAAGATGTTTTGCTCGGACACGGCCATGCGGGTGACCACGGACGCAGTCCAGCTGCTCGGAGGCTACGGGTACGTGAAGGACCACCCCGTCGAGCGCATGATGCGAGACGCCAAGATCACCCAGATCTACGAAGGCACCAACGAGATCCAGAAAGTGATCATCGCCCGCAGCTATTTCTCGTGACCCGGGCCGGCACCGGCTTCAGGCCTGCTGCCGCCGAAGCCGGGCGCATCGCCGGGCCCGCTCGGCAGGGAGGCCGGGGCGGTGCACCGTGGCCTTTCCCGCCTACTCCGCCAGCACCACTTCGATCCCCAACCTCCGCAGCCGCTCCACGTAGGCGGGATCGGCGCCTGCGTCGGTGACGAGCGCCTGCACCGCGGTGGCCGGGCTGATGGAGACGAAGCCGGCCGCCCCCAGCTTGGAACTGTCCGCCAGCACGATGACCTGCTCGGCGGCCTCCATCAGCCGCCGCTTCACCTGGACCTCGAGCTCGTTGGACTCGGTCGGCCCTCGCTCCACGGTGAACCCCCGGCACGACATGAACACCCGGTCGAGGTGGTACGATCCGACGGCCCTCTCGGCCAGCGGGCCCACGAACGACCACGATGCCTCCCGCATGATGCCCCCCGTGCAGACCACGGTCACGGCCGGGTGCTTGAGCATCTCCACCGCGATGGGCACCGAGTTGGTGAGGACCGTCACCTGCAGGTCCTGCGGCCAGGCACGCGCCAGGTAGAGCACGGTGGTGCTGGCATCCATCCCGATGTTGTCGCCTTCGCGGACGAATTGCAGGGCGGCGCGGGCGATCCTCTCCTTCTCCTCCCGGTGCTCCGCCTCGCGCCGGGCGAACGGCAGCTCGGGTGAAGCCGACTGGGTGACGACGGCTCCCCCGTAGGTCCGTTCGGCCAGCCCCGCCCGGGCCAGGTACTCGAGGTCGCGCCGGACGGTTTCCTCGGAGACCCCGAGGGCGGGGGCCAGCTCGCTCACCCTCACGGCCCCGTCTCTTTGCAGGATGCGCCGGATGACGTTGCGCCGCTCGGATGCCAGGATAGGGCGGCTCCTGGGCAAGAGCCCGTCGGCCGTGCCCGGGGTGGGAGATCCGAAGCGGGTGCCGCGCGTCTGCTCGCTGTCGGCCCGGTCCGTGTGGCGCGAAGCCGCCATGGATGCCTCCTGTCCTTCGCGGGTCCATGTTCGCCGCCCGCGGCGCAAGCTCCTCGCAAGATCTCGCAAACCCGGAAGGAAGATCTGGGGTGCTGCCGAAGTAAGCGGTCACAAAACACCAGAGAGTCACATCATCGGTCAACATCCCACGAGGGCGAGGCGAGCGGGATGCCGGTCATCGCCAGCCGATGGAGCGATCACGAGACAGCCTCCCTCTCCGACCTGGAGCTTCTGGTCTACCGGTCCCGCCTGCTCGGAGCCGAGCGGGCCATCGTCAACTGGAAGGGTGGCAACACGTCGTCCAAGCTGCCCGGCACGGACGTGGCCGGGCGGCCTCTCACGGTACTGTGGGTGAAGGGCAGCGGCTCGGACCTGGCGACCATACGGGAGGAGGCCTTCACCCCCCTGCGGCTGGAGGACGTGCTGCTGCTCGAAAACCGGGACGCCATGAGCGACGAGGAGATGGTGGAGTACCTCACCCGCTGCGTGCTGCGGCCCGGGGCGCCGCGCCCTTCGATCGAGACCATCATGCACGCCTTCATCCCTTATCCCCACGTGGACCACACCCACCCGGACGCGGTGCTCGCCTTTTGCAACACCGAGGACGGCGAGCGGCTGACGCGCGAGGCGTTCGGCGACCGCATCGCCTGGGTGGCGTATCGCCGCCCGGGTTTCTCGCTGGCCAAGGAGGTCCTGCAGGCGGTTCGCAGAGGAGGAGACCGGCTCCAGGGTGTCTTCCTGGCCCGCCACGGCCTGGTGACCTGGGGGCGCACCCACCGGGAGGCGTACGACAACACCCTGGCCATCGTCAACGACGCCTACGCCTTCGTCCGGGAGCGGGCAAAGGCACCGGTCTCGTTCGGCGGCGCCCGGATCCGGGCCATGGACGAGGCAGAGCGCAGGCGGCTACTCGGCCGGCTCATGCCCGTGGCAAGGGGCGTGATGAGCGAGCGACGGCGGGTCGTCCTCCACTACGACGACTCGCCGGCGGTCATGGAGTTCGCCGGCTCGTCCGAGGGCCGGGAGCTTTCCCAGGTCGGTTCGGCCTGCCCCGACCACCTGGTGCATACGAAGCACCTGCCGCTCTGGGTGGAGTGGGATCCGGGCAAGGAGACCGAGGAGGCGCTCCTCGCGCGCCTTCGGAGCGGCCTCGCGGAGTACAAGGCGGCCTACCAGGCCTATCAGGCACGTTTTCGCAGGCCCGGCGATCCCGACGGAGACCCGTACCCGCGCATCGTGCTCATCCCGGGGCTCGGGCTCATCGCCACGGGCAAGGAGAAGGCCGAGGCGCGCCAGGCCGCCGGCCTCTACCACCGGGCGATCGAGACCATGCGCGGCGCATCGGCGCTCGGGCGCTTCGTCTCCCTGAGCCCCGAGCAGGCGTACGACGTCGAGTACTGGCCGCTCGAGCTCTACAAGCTGACGCTGGCGCCCCCCGAGCGGGAGCTGTCCCGCCACGTGGCGCTGGTCACGGGGGCGGCAGGAGGCATCGGCCGGGCCACGGCCGACCTCCTGGCGGCCCAGGGGGCGCACGTCGTGCTCACCGACATCGACGAAGCCCGCCTGCACGAGGCGGCCTCCGCCTTGCGGGAGCGGCACGGGCCCGACCGGGTGCTGGCCCAGCCGGCGGACGTCTCCGACGAGGCGGCGGTGCGGCGGGTGTTCGAGGCGGCGACCGTGGCGTACGGCGGGATGGACGTCGTGGTGGCCTCGGCCGGGCTCGCCTACTCGGCGCCCGTGGAAGAGACGCCGCTCGAGGAGTGGGAGCGGATCTTCGGCGTGCTGGCCAGGGGTTACTTCCTCGTGGCCCGGGAAGCCTTCCGGGTCATGAAGGCGCAGGGGCTCGGGGGCAGTATCGTCTTCATCACCTCCAAAAACGCCCTGCTGGCCGGCAAGGGGGCGGCCGCGTACAACGCGGCCAAGGCGGCCGAGCAGCACCTGGCGCGGTCCCTGGCGGAGGAGGGCGGCGCGTACGGCATCCGGGTCAACTCCGTGGCGCCGGACGCGGTGCTCGAAGGGTCCCACATCTGGTCCTCGGAGTGGCGGGAGGCCCGGGCGGCTGCCTACGGCATCCGCCCCGAGGAGCTACCCGAGTACTATCGCCAGCGGACCACCTTGAAGGTCAACGTCCGGCCCGAGGACGTGGCGCAGGCGGTGCTCTTCCTGGCCTCCGCCCGGTCTTCCCGCACCACCGGGTGCACCATCACGGTCGACGGCGGCGTGGCGGGGGCGTACGTGCGGTGAGCGGCGGGAAGGATCGCAGGCTTTGCCTGGTCGCGTTCGACCTGGGCGCCGAAAACGGCCGGGCCGTCCTGGGGCGGTTCGACGGGCGGCGGCTCGAGCTCGAAGAGGTCTACCGGTTCGCCAACGAGCCGGTGGCAGCTTCGGGGCGGTTGTACTGGGACGTGCTGCGGCTGTTGCTGGAGATCGAGCGAGGGCTGGTGGCGGCGCGGCGGGCCGCGGGGGGCCCCCTGCAGTCGCTGGCGATCGATACGTGGGGGGTGAGCTTCGCGCTCTTCGACCAGAAGGGCGAGCTGGCGGGCCACCCATACCACTACCGGGACCGCTACGTCGAGGGCATCATGGAGAAGGCGTTTGCCGTGGTGCCGGCGCGTACCCTCTTCGAGTGGACCGGCATCCAGCTCATGCCGATCAACACCCTCTACTTGCTTCTTTCGATGAAGCTGGAGCAATCGGCGCAGCTCGCCTCGGCCCGGCACCTGCTCATGATGCCGGCGGCCCTTTCGTACCTCTTGAGCGGGGAGATGGTGGACGAATTCACCATCGCGAGCACGTCCCAGATGGTGGATCCCCACACCCGGACCTGGTCTGGCAAGGTGCTGGACGCCTTCGGGTTTCCCCGGGACCTCTTTGCAAGCGTTCTCCAGCCCGGGACCCTCGTGGGGAGGCTCACGCCGGAGATCGCGGAAGAGCTCGGAGTAGAGCCGGTTCCCGTGGCGCTCACGGCCGGGCATGATACCGCCAGCGCCGTGGTCGCCGTGCCGGCCGAGCCATCGGACAGAGCCTCGGGGCGCACGTGGGCGTTCATCAGTTCCGGTACGTGGTCGCTCGTAGGCCTCGAGCTTTCCCGGCCGGTCATCTCCGATGCCGCTTTCGAAGGCAACCTGTCCAACGAGGGCGGGGCGTTCGGGACCTTTCGCTTCCTCAAGAACGTGATGGGCCTGTGGCTGTTGCAGGAGTGCCGGCGCCGGTGGGCGCGAGAGGGTGCGGACGTCTCCTACGACCAGCTGGTGAGGGAGGCGGCTGCCGCACCGCCCCGGCGCTGCTTCATCGATCCGGACGACCCGGGCTTCCTGCGGCCCGGGGACCTGGTCTCGGGGATCCGGGAGTTTTGCGCCCGCACGGGCCAGCCGGCGCCCGAGAGCCGGGGCGAGGTGGCCCGCACCATTCTCGAGAGCCTCGCCCTCAAGTACCGGTGGGTCGTCGAGCAGCTGGAACGGGCGGCGGGCGTCGCCATCGACCGCATCCACGTGGTGGGCGGCGGCTCCCGCAACGAGCTCTTGTGCCAGCTGACGGCCGACGTGACCGGCAGGCCGGTGGTGGCGGGGCCGGCGGAGGCGACCGCGGCCGGCAACCTGCTGGTGCAGGCCGTCGCTCTCCGGGAGCTCTCCGGACTGGAGGAGCTCCGGAGCGTGGTGCGCACGTCGTTTCGGACTCGGCTGTACGAGCCGGCCGCGGGCGGCGGATGGGAAGACGCGTACCGTCGCTTCCTGTCGGCCGCAATGGGACAGCCGGTTCGAGAGAAGCCCGGTAGCCCGTAGAGTTGACGTGACCAAGACGGGATGCGGGGTGTCACAGGGTATGTCTAAAACCACCGACTGGAACGCGCGCTACCGGATGCTGGTCGAAGAGCTGGAGGCCGACGGCGTGCAGGTGGACGTGGCCCGGGAGCGCCTGCTGCGCCAGCACGTAGAGACCCCTTCGTGGGGGTATGCCGACAGCGGCACGCGGTTCAAGGTGTTCCACCAGCCCGGTGCGGCTCGCACGCCCTTCGAGAAACTCGAGGACGCCGCCCAGGTCATGCGCTACACGGGCATCGCCCGCAGCGTGGCCATCCACATCCCGTGGGACAAGGTCGACGACTACGCGGCGCTCAAGCGCCGCGCCGAGGAGCTCGGCATCGCCATCGGCGCCGTCAACCCCAACCTCTTCCAGGACGACGACTACCGCTTCGGCAGCCTCGCCCACCCTGACGAGAAGGTGCGCAAGAAGGCCATCGCTCACGTGCTCGAGTGCATCGACATCATGCGCCAGACCGGCTCCCGGGACTTGAGCTTGTGGCTGGCCGACGGCACGGACTACCCGGGCCAGGACGACCTGCGTGCTCGCAAGCGCCGGCTCGAGGAGAGCCTGGCGGAGATCTACCGCGGCCTCGATCCCCACATGCGGCTGCTGCTCGAATACAAGCTCTTCGAACCCGCCTTCTACTCCACCGACGTACCAGACTGGGGCACGGCGTTTTTGCACGTCACCAGGCTCGGGCCGCAAGCTTACGTGCTCGTGGATCTGGGGCACCACGCGCACGGGGTCAACGTCGAGCAGATCGTGGCGTTTCTCCTGGACGAACGGCGGCTCGGCGGGTTTCACTTCAACGCGCGCAAGTACGCCGACGACGACCTGACTACCGGTTCCATCAACCCGTACGAGCTCTTCCTCATCTACGCCGAGCTGGCGGCGGCCGAGGAGCGTAACGGTGGCCGGCTGGACGTGGCCTCCATGATCGACCAGAGCCACAACACCAAGCCCAAAGTGGAGGCGACCATCCAGTCGGTCGTCGCGCTGCAGGAGGCCTACGCCCGGGCCTTGCTCATCAACCGGAAGCGCCTCGAGGCAGCGCAGCAGGCCCAGGACGTGGTGGCGGCCGAGGAGGAGCTGCTCAAGGCCTTCCGCCGGGACGTCACGCCTCTTCTCGTCCAGGTACGCCGGGAGCTCGGCGTGCCGGAGGATCCGCTGGAGGCGTTTCGCCGCAGCGGGTATGCGGAGTCGGCGGCCAGAGCGAGGGGGTGAGAGCCGGGCTTTCACGATCGACCAGAGCGCGGCGCGGGAGTTTTCCACTCAGGATAGGGGAGGGCAAGAGCATGCGACGCTGGCTGGTTGTGCTGGTAGCAGCGCTTGTCGTGGCGGCGCTCCTGGCCGCTCCGGTAGCCGCGAAGACCCTTCGCATCGCCTTCGTGCCCAAGCTGGTGGGCATCCCGTACTTCAACGCGATGGAGAAGGGCGGCAAGCAGGCGGCCAAGGACCTGGGCGTCGAGTTCATTTACACGGGTCCGACCTCGGACGACCCGGCCCGCCAGGTGGAGATCATCGATAACCTCATCACCCGTGGCGTCGACGTCATCGCCGTCGCCCCCAACGACCCGGGCTCCATCGGGCCCATCCTGGAGAAGGCCAAGAGCCGCGGCATCGTGGTCATGACCTCCGACACGGACGCTCCCAACACGGTGCGCCAGCTCTTCGTCAACCAGGCGCTGCAAGACGAGATCGGGTATGCGGTCATGGACAGCCTGGCCAAGGACATGAACTACGAGGGCAAGTTCGCCATCGTCTCCTGCGGCCCCACCGCGTGGAACCTCAACACCTGGATCCTCTACGAGCAGCAGCGCCTCTCCAAGTACCCCAAGATGGAGCTGGTGACCATCCGGTACGCCGGGGAGGACATCCAGCGGGCCGTGGAGGTAGGGCTTGACCTCATGACCGCCTTCCCCGACCTCAAGGGGCTCATCGGGCAGTGCAGCACGTCGGGCCCCGGGGTGGCCGAGGCCGTGACCCAGGCGGGGAAGATCGGGCAGGTCGTGGCGACGGGGGTCAGCGTGCCGTCGCTCATGCGCCCGTACGTGAAGAACGGGGCCGTGAAGCACTTCGTGCTGTGGGATCCCGTCAAGCTCGGGTACCTCACCGTCTGGGCAGGCAAGCAGCTGGCGGAGGGCAAGAAGCTGCAGCCGGAGATGGACGTGCCCAACGTCGGCAAGGTGAAGTACCTGGCGGACCAGAAGATGCTCGTGCTGGGGCCGCCGACGGTGTTCGACATCCACAACGTGGACAACTACGACTTCTGATGCTGGAGCAGGCGCCGTTTCGGTGAGCGGGCAGGGGCGGCTCGCGAGGAGGGCCGCCCTTGCGCTGGCTCCCGGGCGTCGACGAGGCGGTACGAGGAGGCGGCCACGTGACGGCCAACGGCCAATCGATCCTCCGGGCGTCGGGCATCTGCAAGAGCTACGGCGGCATCCGGGCGCTCCAGGACGTCGACTTCGAGCTCTTGCCCGGAGAGGTACATGCGCTGGTCGGCGAAAACGGGGCCGGCAAGTCCACGCTGATCAAGATCCTGTCGGGCGTCGTGCGGCCGGACGCCGGCCGCATCGAGTGGGAGGGCCGGCCTGTCGAGATCCCCGACCCGAGCGCGGCCCAGCGCCTCGGGGTGGCGACCGTCTACCAGGATCCGCTGCTGTTTCCTGACCTGTCGGTGCTCGACAACATGTTCGCGGGCCGGGAGGTCCTCACCCGCGCCGGCAACGTCGACCGCCGCAAGGAGCGGGAGATGGCCGTCCGGGCGTTCGGCGACCTGGAGGTGGGCCTGTCGGAGGCACTCTTGGAACGTCCCATGCGCTCGCTGAGCCTGGCGCACAAGCAGCTCGTGCTCATCGCCAAGGCCCTCATCCACCAGGCCCGGGTGCTGATCTTCGACGAACCGACGGCCATCCTGAGCGACCAGGAGGCGGACCGCCTGTTCGCCGTCATCCGGGGGCTGCGCCGGCGCCAGGTGGGCATCGTCTACATCAGCCACCGGCTCGAGGAGATCTTCCAGCTGGCCGACCGGGTGACGGTGATGCGGGACGGGCGGGTGCGGGGGACGTTCCCCGTCGGGCAGGTGACGGAGGAGTCCATCATCGAGCTCATGGCGGGGAGGGAGCTGCACCGGCAGGCGCCGGACGGCGCTCCCGCGGGCGGGCCCGTCGTCTTGCGGGTGCGAGGCCTGAGCCGCCCCGGGCTTTTCGAGGGGATCGCCTTCGAAGCGAGGGCGGGCGAAGTGCTCGGATTCTTCGGACTCGTCGGATCGGGCCGGAGCGAAGTGATGCAGGAGATCGTGGGCGTGAGCGCTCTGGCTGTGGCAGGCCGCATCGAGGTCGACGGCCGTCCCGTGCGGCCCCGGTCGCCCGCCGAGGCCATGCGGCTCGGGATCGCTTACGTGCCCGAGGATCGCAAGGGTCAGGGCCTGTTCGGCGTGCTGCCCGTCCGCTACAACCTGAGCGTGGCCATCCTCAAGAGCCTCGCCCGCTTCGGGCTTTTCGTCGACGGCTCGAAGGAGGCCGAAGCGAGCCGGCGGTTCGTTGCCGATCTCAACATCCGCATCCCCGGCCTGAGCGCGCCCGTCCTCTCCCTCTCCGGGGGCAACCAGCAAAAGGTGGTGCTCGCCCGGTGGCTCGCGGTACGGCCGCGGGTGCTCATCCTCGACGAGCCCACCCGCGGTATCGACGTCGCTTCGAAAGAGGAGATCCACCAGCGTATCCGGGCCCTGGCCCGGGGAGGGGTGGCCGTCGTCGTCATCTCCTCCGAGCTCCCCGAGATCCTGAAGCTCGCCGACCGCATCGTCGTCATGCACGAAGGACGCATCAGCGGCACGTTCGACCGGCGGGAGGCGAGCGAGGAGCTGGTGCTCGCCGCCGCCATGGGGCGGGCGGCCGCGGTGCAGCCCGCATGAAGTGGTGGTAGGGCATGCGCACTCTCAGCCCGGCTCAAGTGGCGGCACCCGCTCACGGCTCGCCGGCGGCAGCTCGGGGGCTGCGGCGGGCCGCGGCTTCGACGGAGTTCACCATCCTGGTGGTGCTGGTGGCCATCAGCGCCGTGCTCGCCTGGATGCGGCCTCAGTTCCTTGCGTGGGGCAACGTGCAGAACCTGTTGCTGCAGGTGGCGAGCGTGGCCATCCCGGCGATGGGCATGACGCTCGTCATCATCACGGCCGGGATCGACGTGAGCGTCGGGGGGATCCTGGGCGTCTCCGCCGTGTTGATGGGGCAGGCGGCCCTGATGGGATTCCACCCCCTGGTGCTGGTGCTCGTCGGCCTGGCGGCCGGTGGGCGCTCGGCGCCGTCAACGGGGCCCTGGTGACGGCTG
This sequence comes from Limnochordaceae bacterium, assembly GCA_014896295.1. Classification (GTDB taxonomy): domain Bacteria; phylum Bacillota; class Limnochordia; order Limnochordales; family Geochordaceae; genus Carboxydichorda; species Carboxydichorda subterranea. The sequence continues at coordinate 222,486 of JADBKR010000008.1, read as the reverse complement.
GTTCGTTTCCTCCCATCATCGCGACCCTGGCCACGATGAACCTCCTGCGCGCCCTCATCTTCGGCCTCCTGGGCGGCAAGTGGATTGCCGGCATCCCGTACGAGGTGCGCCAGTTCGCCCTGGGGCGATGGCTGGGCATCCCATACCCGTTCTGGGTCGTGCTGGGCTTGGTGGCGGTGCTGACTTACGTGCTCAGCCTGCGGCCCGAGGGCCGTCACCTGTATGCGGTGGGGGGTAACGCCGAGGCGGCCACGGTGGCCGGCATCCGGGTGCGGCGGATCCTCTTCGCCGTGTACGCGCTCAACGGGATGCTGGCGGGTCTGGCGGGCTTCGTCTTCATGGGGCGGGGCGGCCTCGTGCAGACCAACGCCGGCTCCGGCCTCGAGCTGCAGGCCATCGCTGCGACCGTGCTGGGCGGCACCAGCATCCTGGGCGGGAAGGGGACCGCGGTGGGGACGCTTCTGGGAGCTTTTCTCGTGAGCGTGGTGCGTAACGGCCTCATCCTGCTCAACGTCCCGGCCCTGTGGGAGGGCGCCATCATCGGAGGCCTCGTGGTGGCTGCCGTGGTGGCGGACGTGATGCGCCGAGGGGGGATCCACGGATGATCGGCTCCTTCGCCGGCCCCGGCGGCTCCGGGTGCGGCGGCTGCTCCCAGGGTGGCCGTGGTGCGGGCGCTGCTCGCGGAGCGGGTGTGGCTGCTGGTGCTGCTCATCGTGCTGACGCTGATCGTGCAGGGCGCCATCGTGCCCGGCTTCCTCAACGGCTACAACCTGCTCAACACGCTGCAGTACGGGGTGGAGATCGGGCTGCTCGCCATCGCCGAGACGCTCGTCATCATCTCGGGCGGGGGCGGCATCGACCTCTCGGTCGGATCCCAGGTCAGCCTGGCCAGCATCGTGCTGGGCGTGCTCGTCATCCGGCTGCACCAGGACCTGTGGCTGTCGGTGGCGGCCGTGATGCTGCTGGGACTGTGGATGGGCGCCGTCAACGGCGGCATGGTGGCGTACGTGGGCATCCCGCCGCTCCTGGCCACCCTCGGCACCATGTACGTGTACAGCTCCCTGGCCCTGGTGCTCACGGGTGGCATCCCGGTGTCGGGTTTCCCGCCGGAGTTTTTCGGGATCGGCCAGGGCACCGCTCTGGGCATCCCCAACCAGGTGCTCTGGATCTTCCTGCCGGTGGTCGTCTTGCTCGGGCTGCTCGCCCACCGGTCGGTGCTGGGTCGTCACCTCTTCGGCGTCGGCGCCAACGAGACGGCGGCGCGATTCGCCGGGATCGACGTCCGGGCGGTACGGTTCTGGGTGTACGTGGTGGCGGGCTTCCTGGCGGCGCTCGGAGCGGTCATCATGACTTCCCGGGTGGCGACGGCCAAACCGGACGCCGGGCTCGGGTACGAGCTGCGGGCCATCACGGTCGCGGTGCTGGGAGGCACCGACATTTTCGGGGGCCGCGGCAGCGTGGCCGGCACCGTGATGGCCATTTTGCTCATCACGCTGCTCTCCAACGGGCTCGACCTGGCCATGGTGCATCCCATCTGGCAGGTCGGCATGCTGGGGGCGGTGCTCATCGCCGGTGTGCTGCTCAACAACTGGACGGCGGCCCGGCAGCGGTGAGCCTGCTCCCACCGTAGTGCAGCGGGTGGTGAGGTGCCGTTCATCCCCTCTCGCTGCCGGTATGGACCCCCTCCGCTCCGGAGAACGTACAGCCGGGACGCCACAGGCGGTGCCCGCAACGTTTTCGAGGGAGGGAACGGCCATGGCCATCGAGCGTTTCCGGCGCGGCCACCAACTCGACGACCGGCGGGAGCCGGCCGGCCCCTGGGACTGGGGACTGGTCTGGGAGCCCCTGCGAAACCTGTGGGAGCGAGGACCGCTCCAGGGATGGGGGGTGGACTTCCCGGCGCTCGACGTCTACGAGACGGAGAAAGACGTCGTCGTCGAGGCGGAGCTGCCGGGCGTGGAGCCCGAGGACGTGGAGGTCGACGTGGTCGACCACCAGCTGCGCATCCGGGGTGAGGTGCGCCGTTCCGAGCAACGCCATGACCGGGGTGTCTACCGGCGAGAGCGGCGCTTCGGCTCGTTCGTGCGAACCGTGAGCCTGCCCGACGAGGTCGACCTGGAGCAGGCCAGGGCCACCATGCAGCAGGGAGTGCTGAAGCTCCGTCTTCCCAAGAAGGAGGGTTTCCGGCGCCGGATCCCCATCGAGCGCGGCGGGTGAGGAGGGGCGGGCAAGGAAGAGGGAGCCTGCCCCCTCGCGACCAATTCTCCCTACGCAGGGCGACGAAGCCCCGCGTAGGGGGGCCGTTGGCGATGGAGCGCAGGCCGTTCGGCCGTACGGGTGAAAGGCTTTCCATCATCGGCTTCGGCGGCATCCTGGTGGACGGGGTGACGCCCGAGCAGGCCGCCTCCCTGGTGGCAGAGGCGGTCGACCGGGGCATCAACTACTTCGACGTGGCCCCGAGCTACGGCAACGCCCAGGAGCGGTTGGGGCCTGCGCTGAGGCCCTACCGGGACAAGGTCTTCCTCGCGTGCAAGACGCTCGAGCGCAAGCGCGACGGAGCGCGCCGAGAGCTGGAGGAGTCGCTGCGCCTGCTCCAGACCGACCGCATCGACCTCTACCAGTTGCACGCCATGACCACCGGCGAGGACTTCGAGCAGGCCATGGGGCCGGGGGGCGCGCTCGAGGCCATCGTCGAGGCTCGCGAGCAGGGCCTCGTGCGGTACATCGGCTTTTCGGCTCACTCGGAGCAAGTCGCGCTGCGCCTGCTGGACGCCTTCGCGTTCGACAGCGTGCTCTTCCCGGTCAACTGGGTGAGCTACCTGGTGGCCGGCTTCGGGAAGGCTATCATGCAGAGAGCCGAGCAGGTAGGAGCCGCCCGGTTGGCGCTGAAGGCGCTGGCCCGGGCGCGGCTTGCCCCGGGGCAGCCCCGGGTCATGGAGAAGTGCTGGTACGAGCCCATCACCGACCGGGAAGAGGCAGCTCTCGCCCTGCGCTTCACGCTGTCGCAGCCGGTGACGGCGGCCATCCCGCCGGGTGAGGTCCAGCTCTGGCGGTGGGCACTGGACACGGCAGACCACTTCACCCCGGTGAGCGAGGATGAACGTGATCGACTTTACCGGCGAGCCGAAGGACTCGTCCCTCTCTTCCCCCTCCCGGCGTAGGCAGGAGGAGGCGCTCGGCAGCGACCTCGAGCTGGCCGTGCAGGTGCTCCGGGAAGGGCGCTGGAGCCACGTCTTCGCCCGCGACGGCCGCGTCGTGGCGTCCGGCGAGGGCCACGGGGTGCTGCCCCTGGTGGCCACCATCCGGCGCGTGGGCCGGGGCGAGCTCGCGGGCGCCTCGCTCGCCGACAAGGTCGTGGGGCGCGCCGCCTTGATGGCCGCCCTTGCCACCGGTGTCAGAGCCGTCCATGGGGAGTTCATGAGCGAGGCGGCCATCGAGGAAGCGACCCGGCGCCGCGTGCCGTTCAGCTATGGAGTGGCCATTCCCCGGGTCCTCAACCAGGCCGGCACCGACCTCTGCCCGTTCGAGGCAGCGGTGCGAGATGTCGAGGAGCCCGAGGCGGCGCTGCGCGCTCTGGAGCAGGCGGCCGAGCGCATGGGGAGGCCGCGGGCCGGGGCCGAGAGGGCGGCCGGGGGCCGTCCTCGGGCGCGAGGCCGTCCCGGGGTGCAGTGGATTACCCGGACCGCCCTCTGGACGGCACTGGCCGTGTTGGTGCCCGTGCTCTTGCACCCGCTGGGGGTAGGCCCGGTTTTCCTGCCCATGCACTGGCCCGTGCTGGTAGGGGGCGCGCTGGGCGGGGCGGCGGTCGGCCTGGCCGCCGGCGCCCTGGCGCCGCTGCTATCGTATTTCCTGACGGGCATGCCGCCCCTGGTGCCGCCGATCGCCCCGCTCATGGCCATCGAGCTGGCGGCGGCCGGGTGGGTGGCAGGATGGGTACGGAGTCTGGCTGCGGCCCGGCAGGGCGCAGGGCGGGCCAGCCTGGGGGCCGAATATTCGTGGCTGGCCGCAGCCATCCTGGCCGGGCGAGTGGCCCTGGGCGCAGCAGCCATAGGGCTCGGGCCGTGGATCGGCCTGAAGGTGCCCGGGCTGGCCTACGTGCAAGGAGCCCTGCTCTCCGGCCTTCCGGGCTTCGTCCTGCAGCTCCTGGCGTTGCCGGTGCTGGTGCGCCGGCTGGCGGCGCGGCCGCGGCCGTGAGGGCCGCCAAGCCCGGTACCTGCGCCACGGGCTCACGCGTGCATCAGCTCATCGAGCAGGCGCGGCCGCCCGTTGCCCACGGGCCGCAAGCAGCTCTTCCCACCGCGGCGGCGTGATGGGCCGGTCGAAGCTGCGCAGCTCGGCCAGGCGGAAGCCGTGGCGGCGCGCCAGCTCCTGCATCCACCGGATGGTCTCGATGGTGAGGTCGGCGCCCAGGCTGGTGTGGTGGTAGTGGTGCTCCAGGGCCAGCATCATGGTCTCGGACATGCAGGCGTAGGCCAGGCCCTGCTCGTAGCCGAAGTACCACCCGAAGTCGGGGCGCCCCGGCACCTCGATCACGCCGCCATCGATGACCAGCACGTCCGGGCGCTCCCGCTCCACCCGGCGGCTCACGTTGGGCGGCCGGGACATGTCGCACACCACCGCCCCCGCCGCCAGCATCTCCGGCCCCACGAACTCCTCGGCCGAGTTGGTGGCGATCACCACGAGCTGCGCTTCGGACAGGGCAGCGGCGGCGTCCGTGGTCACCGTGACCTGCAGCCCGGGGTCGCTCCCCGGGTAGCCGGCCGCCTCGTCGCGCACCGCCACGAGGCGCTGCAGGCCGCGCTGGCCCGAGGTGGGGTTGCCGACCAGCGTCAGGCCGGCCACGTGGGGGGCGAGCAACAGCGCCGTGGCCCGCCCGATCGCGCCGCCGGCCCCGACCACCGCGGCCTGTGCCCGGCGCACGTCCACCCCGAGGCGCCGGGCTCCTTCCATCAGCGCCTCGATGGCCGCGGCCACGGTATAGCTGTTGCCCGTGGTCACCGCGACGCCCAGGTCGGTGACCTGCAGCCCGCCCCGGGAGGCGATGGCCGTGTAAGCCCCCAGCCCGACGATGCGGGCTCCCCGGTCCCGGCCGAGCGAGACCGCCTGGCGGATGAGATCCAGCACCTCGGCCCGGTTGCCCCCGATGATCTGCCCGGTGGTGCGGGGCACCACGATGAACTCGCCGTAAGCGCTCCGGCCGGCCGACGAGGTGAAGCGGGTCCTCCCGATGACGAAGGGCTCCAGCATCGGGTTGAACCGGTCGGCGAGCTGCTCCAGCTCTTCCTGCGACAGCGCCGCCAGTGCCTCGTCGAACTCCCGGTAGTTGTCGACGTCGAGCGGATGCACCAGGAAGGCGAAGCGGCCTTCCTCGGCGTCTCCCGAAGGATGCGCCAGGTGCCCGTCGGGAGCCGGCGAAGCGACGGCCGCCCCGGCCGGGAAAGACGGATCGTGCCAGGGAGGCTGCTCCGTTGAGCTGCCTGCCTCAGCGGAAGTGCCGCTCGCGGCCCGGTGCGTCGGGACGCCGGCACGCCCGACGCACCGCGAGGGCCCCTCACCGAGCAGGTGGCGCAGCAACTCGCCGGTGCGGCCGGCTGCTACCAGGGCCACGACCCGCTCGATCGCCTCGAGGGCGATGCCGGCCTGCTCTGCGGTCAAGATCAGCGGCGGCTCGATGCGGATCACGCTCTGGCCGTTGAGGGTGGGGGCGACCCGCACGCCTTCGACGTCCAGGAGGTAGCTGGCGATGACCGGGGTCAGGAGCTCTTGCTCCGACATCACGGGCAGGAGCGTGCCAGGGGTGCGCCCGGAGAAAGTGCCCGGGGCGACGTGAAACTCGATGCCGAGCATGAGCCCTCGCCCGCGCACCTCTCGCACCACGTGCGGGTAGCGCATGGCGATGGCCCGGAGCCCCTGCTCGAGCTGGCGGCCCCGCTCCCGCACTCGGGCCAGCAGGGCGCCATCGTCCCTGGTGAGCAGATCGAGCGCGGCGAGCCCCGCCCGGCAGGCGAGCGCCCCGCCTGCGAACGTGGAAGAGTGTTTGGTGAAGAAGGCCTCGCTCGCCGCCGCTTCGGTGGCGAGGCAGGCGCCGATGGGCACCAGCCCCCCGCCGAGCGCCTTCGCCAGGGTCATGACGTCGGGCGTGACGCCTTCCTCTTCGCAGGCGAACAGCCTTCCCGTGCGTCCCAGCCCCGTCTGGATCTCGTCGAAGACGAGCAACACCCCGTGACGGGCCGTGATCTCGCGGGCCGCCCGCAGATAGCCGGGCGGCGGTACCACGATGCCGCCCTCCCCCTGGATGGGCTCCACGATGAACGCCGCGTACTCCCCGGGGCGGCTCTCGAGGGCCTGCTCGAGCACCGAGGCGTCCCCGTAAGGAATGAAGTCGAACCCCTCGACGGGTGCGCCGAAGGGCTCCTGGTAGGCAGGCCGGCCCGTGGCGGAGAGAGCGCCCAGGGTCTTGCCGTGAAAGCTGTTGAACGTGGCGAGGATGCGGCGCCGGCCGGTGGCTGCCCGGCACATCTTGATGGCCGCCTCGATCGCCTCCGCTCCGGAGTTGGTGAACGTCACGTAACGCAGGGGCTTCGGAGCAAGGGCCACGAGACGCTCGGCGAGGGCTCCCGCCGCTTCCAGCAGCGAGGGCTGTACGAAGCTCGGCTCCCGGCGGTCCCGCACTGCCATCAGGGCGTCCCAGACCTCCGGCGGGTTGTAGCCGAAGGGAAGCGCCCCGTAGTTGGCGATGCAGTCGAGGTAGCGGCGTCCGTGCTCGTCCCACAGCCAGGCACCTTCGCCCCGCACGAAGCGCTTGTCCATGCGGAGCCGCTCGAGCAAACGGCCGACCTCCGGGTTGATCAGCGAGACGAAGGGGTGGGACGTGGCAGGCCGGCTACTCATGGATGACCCTCCCACGTGGAGCTTGCACGGGATGTGCACGATTTTGTGCACATCCCGTATGGCGGCATTATACCCGCCAGCCCCCCGCAACACAACCCTGCGATCCTTGCGCGGGCCGTCGCCGGTCGGATACCCTTAACCCGTGGCGTTTGCCACGAAACGCCTGCTCGTGAGGTGTCCGCACGATCGAAGGGAGTGTCCGAGCTGCCGTCCGTCGAGACCGGTGTGGGTGTGCCCCCGGCGACCGTCGCCGTGCACTCGGAGGCGTGGTTGTGGATCCCCTTCCTGGCCATGGTGGCGGGTGCCCTGGCGCTCGACCTGGGGGTGTTCAACCGCAAGGCGCACGCCCCGTCGACCCGGGAGGCCACCGCCTGGTCGGCGGGGTGGATCGGTCTCGCCCTGGCCTTCAACGTCCTCGTCTACTTCTGGCTGGGGAGAAGAGTGGCGCTGGAGTTCCTCGCCGGGTACCTCATCGAGAAGTCGCTGAGCGTGGACAACATCTTCGTGTTCCTCATGGTCTTCTCGTATTTCTCCGTCCCCCGGGAGTACCAGCACCGGCTGCTCTTCTGGGGCGTCCTGGGGGCCATCCTCATCCGGGGTGCGTTCGTGGTGGCCGGAGCGGCGCTGCTCGCCGCCTTCCACTGGGTCAACTACCTGTTCGGCGGCTTCCTCGTCTACACGGGCATCCGGATGGCCGTGCAGAAAGACCACCATATCGAGCCGGAGCGGCATCCGGTCTTCCGCCTGGCGCGGCGCCACCTGCCCATGACGGAGCGGTTCCACGGGGCCGCCTTTTTCGTGAGGGAGCGGGGGCGGCTGGTGGCGACGCCCCTGGTGCTGGTGCTCATTTTCGTCGAGTTGACCGACGTGGTCTTCGCCATCGACTCGGTCCCTGCAGTCTTCGCCGTGAGCTCGGATCCCTTCATCGTTTACACGTCCAACATCTTCGCCATCCTGGGCTTGCGGGCGCTCTACTTCCTGCTCGCCGGGATCATGCCGCTGTTCCGGTTCCTGAAGTACGCGCTGGCCGTGATCCTGTCCTTCGTGGGGGTGAAGATGGCGGCGGCCAGCGTGCTGGAGGTGCCCATCGGGGTCTCTCTGGGGGTGATCTTCGGGGTCCTGGCCGTGGCCGTGGTCGCCTCGGTACTGTTGCCTGCTCCAGGGCCGGCCGCGGCTCGCGACGAGCAGGGCAGGCAGCCGGTGACCGGCTCCCCGCAGGCCCGCGGCGAGCAGCGAGAGCCCGGGACCGCATGAGCGCAGGAGCGGGCCGGAGCGCCGGGGACCGAGCGGCCTCAGCCGTGCGGGCGGCTGCTCCGTGGCCGAGGCGCCGGCATCCGCTCCCCGTAAGGCAGGGGGATGTACTGGACGGTCGGCCGGCGCTGGGCAGGCTGGGGAAAGAGGTCCATGAGCTCGTACACCTCGGCCGGCATGTCGTCGCTGACGGGCAGACCGAGCTCTCTTGCCTGCTCGAAGGTGATGGGGTAGTCGTGGGTCCACCGCCCGGTGCCGAGCACCTCGGCCAGGCGCTCTGCCTTCTCCTGCGGCATGCCGTTGGCCGTGGTGAGCCGGATGACGAGATCGCGCACCTGGGCGAGGGCCTTTCTGGCCATCTGCGCCAGGATGAGGGTCTGGTCGTCGATCTCGCTGGCTGGCTTGGTCTCCAGCACCTTCAAGATGTCGGCGGCGGCGAAGTTGCCGATCTGCGGGTCGACGGGGCCGAGCACGGCGTTGGGGTCCATGACCACCTCATCGGCGGCGAGCGCAAGGAGCGTGCCGCCGGACATGGCATAGTGCGGGATGAAGACGGTGACCCTGCCGGTGCGGTTGATGAGAGCGTGGGCGATCTGCTCGGTGGCCAGCACCAGGCCGCCGGGTGTATGCAGGATGAGGTCGATGGGCATCTCGGGCGGGGTGAGCTTGATGGCCCTCAGGATCTCCTCGGAGTCGTTGATGTCGATGTAGCGCGCGATCGGGATCCCCAGGAAGGCCACCGACTCCTGGCGATGGATGAGCGTGATGACGCGGCTGTGCCGCCGCATCTCCAGGCGGCGGATGGTGCGGATGCGCTGGGCCTCGATGGCGCGCTGGCGAAGCGCAGGCGATAGGGACGAGATGAGCAAGAAGATCCAGAACAGATCGAACAGGCTGAACGTCACGGGAAACGCCCGCCCTTCCGTGGCGGCCGGTACATGGGTGTCCCGGTTGTTTTCTTATTCTGCCAGGAAGCGCCGAGCGCCTGCCGCCCAGGCCGAGGCCCAGGACCAGGTCCCTTCGGTGGCGGATGCCCTGCGCCGGCGGCTCCGGGAAAGCAAGGGGCCCGGCCGCCCGCCGGTGACCCTCGGAGAGCTGGTCGACCTGGCGCGGGAGCAAGGGTTTGGCCTGCTCTTCGCGGTGCTGGCGCTGCCCACGCTGATTCCGGTGCTTCCGCCGGGCACGGCGGCCTTTGTCGGGCTGTTGTTCGTAGGGCTGGGGGTGCAGCGCGCCCTGGGCCTGCGCCACCCGTGGCTTCCCCGGCGGGTGCGGCGATGGACGCTCGGGGAGCAGGCCGCCGAGTTCCTGGAGGCCAGGGTGTTGCCCCGCCTCGAGCGGATCGAGCGGGCCTCGCAGCGGCGGCTCACGATGGCGCTGACCGAGCCGGTGTACCGGGCTGCGGCCCTTTCGGTCGCCGTCCTCGGCGTTCTCATGGCGGCGCCCCTGCCCTTCTTCAACACCCTGCCCGCCCTGGTGGTGCTGGTCGTGGGGGTCGGGTTCTTGCGCCGGGACGGCGTGTTCGTGCTGGTCGGGATGGGGGCGGCCTACGCGCTGGCGGCGGTGGTCGTCGGTCTGGTGGCCGCAGGGTTGCTGGCCGTGGGGTCCGGGGCGTTGCTGAGCGTGCTGGGGCCGCTCGGGCGGTGGCTGTGGCCCGGGTGGCAGGAGTAGAGCGCGCTTGGCGGCAGCCGGGGCCTTTTCGGCGGTCTTCTCTCGGCAATGGGGGCAGACGGAGGACATGCGATCATGAACGGCTCGAAGCGAACGATCGAGGCAGGAGGCGGGGCAAAGGCGGCAGCAGGCGACCGCCCCCTGGCCACCATGGTGGTGCTGGAAGGGGACGAGACCGGGCAGGAGCTCCTGGAGGAGGCGCTGCGCGTGCTCGACCCCCGGGTGACCAGGGTACCGCTGGAGTTCGTGCGGTTCGATCTGAGCCTGGAAAACCGCCGCCGCACCCAAAACCAGGTGGTGCTGGAGGCCGCCGAGGCGCTGCGCAAGGCGGGGCTGGGGCTCAAGGCGGCGACCATCACGCCCGAGGGGCGAGACGACGTCGGCAGCCCCAACGCCATCCTGCGGGCCGCCATCGACGGCACGGTCATCGTGCGGACGGGGCGGGTCATCCCGGGGGTCAGGCCCGTCGCGGGGGTGAACGCGCCCATCAGCGTCATCCGGATGGCCGTCGGGGACGCCTACGGTGCCCGGGAGTGGCGAGAACGGTCCGGCCAGGACGAGATCGCGCTCCGCACCGAGACCATCAGCCGGAGGGTGTGCAGGGCGGTCGCCGAGTTTTCGTTCTTGCAGGCCAAGCGGCTCGGCGGCAAGGTCTTCGGCGGGCCCAAGTACACCGTGAGCCCCATCTACGAGGGCATGCTCAAGGAGGAGATGGATGCGGCGGCGGCCCGCCACCCTGACGTGCCGTACGAGCCGCAGCTCATCGACGCGACCTACGCGCTGCTGCTGTCGCACACGGGAGAGCCGTTGGTCATCCCTGCCCTCAACCGCGACGGCGACTGCCTGAGCGACCTGGTGCTGCAGATGTTCGGCACGATTGCCGGGTCGGAGTCGCTGCTGTTGTCGATGGACGAGCAGTTGCAGGTGAAGTGCGTCATGGCCGAGGCTCCCCACGGCACGGCACCTCGCCTGCGGGGCCGCAACATCGCCAACCCCCTGGCCATGATCCTGGCCGGCGCGGCCCTGTTGAGCTACGTGCCCGGCGGCGCAGGCCAGAGGGCATCGCGGGCCATCTACGAGGCGGCGCTCGAGGCGGTGCGGGCAGGGGTACGAACGGTCGACCTGGGCGGGCAGGCGACGACCACGGAGTTTACCGACGAGGTCATCGAGCGGGTGAGGGCCAAACTGGAGGTGTGGGAGAGCCTGCGATTACAGGCCTGAGGGCTGCCTGCCGGATGGGGGCAGGGCGAGAGGACGCGGGCGGCTCATCTGGTATATACCGGTTTGGATAGCATCACCGGGGAGCGTGACATCGTTGGCCTACTCCGCAATCGACGCAGCGCGGCTCGAGCAGTGGCTCCGCGTCGGCGCGGATCGCCTGCCCGGCCATCCCGAGGCGCGCATCCGCCTGCAGATCCTCCCGACGCCGGAGGACGTCCACCGGCACTTTGCCCAAAGCGTGTTCGACGAGATCGCGGCCAACAACCGGGAAGGCCGCCCGACCCGGCTCATCGTTCCCTGCGGGCCGCGGGAGCCGATCCCCATCCTGGCCCGCATGGTCAACGAGCGCCGCCTGAGCCTGCGTAACGTGCACCTCTTCCACATGGACGAGCACCTCGACTGGCAGGGGCGGCCGTATCCCCTGGAGAGCCCCTGGAGCTTCGAGGGCTGGTGGCGCCGCCACTTCTACGACGTGGTCGACCCGGAGCTCAACGTGCCCGAGTCGCAGAGGCATTTCCCGTCACCTTACGACCTGGACGGCATGGCCAGGGCCATCGATGCGGCCGGGGGAATCGACACGGTTTACGGCGGCATCGGCTTCCACGGGCACATCGCCTACAACGAGCCGCCGCTCGCTCCGTGGCCGGTGGTCTCCGCCGAGCAGTTCCGCCAGTCGACGACCCGCATCGTGAGCCTCAACGTCGACACCATCATCGCCATGGCCCAGCGGGAAGCCGGCGGGGCCGTGCAGCTCGTGCCGACCATGGCCATCACCCTGGGCATGCGGGAGATCCTGGCCGCCCGGCGTATCCGCCTCTACAGCACCACGGGGGCGTGGAAGCAGACGGCTCTGCGCATCGCGCTCTTCGGCCCGGTGACGGTGGAGTATCCGGTGACGTTCCTGCAGGAGCACCCGGATGCCCTCATCGTGGTGGACCGGGCGACGGCCGAGCCCCCGGAGTGGGCCTACTGAGAGCCCGGGAGTGACGCCTGCGAGGCGCCCGGGGCGCCGGCCCCAGGGGCCCGCAGGCCGGAGAGCACGACCTCGGCGAAGTGCTCGGCGATGACGCGGGGGGAGGCGCGCCCCTCGGGCCGGTACCAGCGGTACATCCAGTTGCACATCCCGAGGATGGCGAAGGCGACCAGGGAGGGATCCAGGTCGGAGCGGAAGCGGCCGGCCTGGGCTCCCCGGCGCAGCAGCTGCAGCCACAGTGCCCGGTAGCGGCGGTGCAGGGCCATGATCCGGGAGCGGTACGGCTCGCCGAGGAAGTCGAAGCGCTCCTGGGCGATCACGAAGAGGTGCGGGTAGTACTCCGCCGAGCTTTCGATGTGGCGGCGGATGGCCTCCCGCACTCCGGTCCCCGGATCCACTTCCTGCTCGAGGACCGCCTCCAGCGCCTCGACCAGCTTTTGCAGCGGCGTCTGGATCACTTCGAAGAGCAGCTGGTCCTTGCTCTCGAAGTAGTAGTAGAGGCTTCCCTTGAGCATCCCCACCGCCTGGGCCACGTCCGCCATGGAGGTGCGGTGGAACCCTTGCTCGTTGAAGATCCGGGCGGCCGCCGCCACGATCTCCTGCCGGCGCTCCCTGCTCATCAGCCCCTCACCCGGGCACCAGGGATTCGACACCGCCGGGCAGGCACCTACCTAACGTTTGATTGGAGCTAGAACCGTACGCCCAGCCCCACCACCACGCCCCGGCGGTTGTGCCAGCCGGCCGAGAGGTAGCTCCACGGAAAGTCCCACCGCAGCCCCAGGCCCCAGGCGACGTGGAACTCGGCGGGCGCGGGCTGCCAGCTGGGGGCCATGGTGACGGCTGATGGTCCGATGGCGAGCCCCCAGCCCCAGTAGCCGGCTTCCTGGATGGCAGTAGGCTGCCAGGCGCCGCCAACGCTGCCCTCGAGGGAGAGTTCGGGGCTCAGGGGTGCTGCCAGCTTGAGGTAGAGCTCCCACTCCGGGCCGTTCTTTACCGATTCGGGATTATAGACGGATCCCTGGTACTCCGGATCGAGCGGCGGCGCCGTCAACCGCACCGAGCCGCCGATTGCGACGATCCCGCTGCCGCCCTCGATGCCGAAGCTCCAGATGCCCGTGGGGTCCACGCCTGCCGATAGCCCCAGCCGCGCTCGCGGCGGCCCGGCGCGCCGCGGCAAGACCGGCGGAGGTTGTTGCAACCTCGGCGGCGGGGGAGGCGGCGGGGTGTAGCGATCCCGCTCGTCGGCCTGCCACACCACCTCGACGACCTGGCGCTCCCCGGCCGAGACGTGCACCCGCAGCGACCGCTCCGGGTAGTCGTCGAGCCGGACGGCGATCCGGTGCCAGCCGGGGCGCACGCTGGTCTCGGTCGGGGTGATCCCGACGTAGTCGCCGTCCACGTAGGCCCGGGCGCCGGGAGGGCTGGTGTCGATGGCGAGCGTGCCCCAGCCCCCGTACATGGGGGGTGGCGGTGGCGGCGGCGGAGGTGGTGGCGGCGGGGGCGAGGGAGGTCCCGGCGTCACCACGTAAAATCCCGTCCAGGCCACGGCCCACCCCGCTCCGGAGGCCTGCAGCATGCGCTCGACCCGCCGCTTCACCTCGGGGCCGCTCTTGCCAATCTCCGGGAAGGGAGAGGTCGCGAACGCCCCCGACGGTGCCAGCTCCAGGGGGTGCAAGGAGGCGATGATCTGCAGGTACTCCGCCCCCGCCGGCCCCCGTACCACGAAGCTGTAGCCGCGCCGCGGCAGCGAGTGGGTGCCCGCCTGCACGAAGTTGTCGGGCTCGTAGCGGTTGGGGAAGATGAGGCGCACGTTGCCGGCGGTGTCCAGGTCGTAGATGTACACGTACGCAGGCGCGCTCACGAAAAAGCTGACCTTCAGCTTGTCGCCGTCGCGGTAGCGGGCCCGGTCCGTCCAGATCCCGGTCCGCAGGTCCGAGGGACCGGGCTGGACGATGATGGCCTCCGGCTTGAGCGGCGGCGTGCCTTCCTCGACGGCGGCCTTGCCGCCGTCCTCACCGGAGTCGGCCGTCGCTGCGGGCGCCCACGGCCCTGCTGTCAACGCCGCGGCCGTGAGCACCACCCATGCGACGGCGATGCGTCCGATGCTCGATGCGGGCGCTCGGCCCCTGAGGGCCTGCGCCGCTCGCTCAGCGCTCAAGGTCCACCTCCAGTCGCAGCGCCTCGACGTCGTCGAGGTTGATGCGCGTCCGCCACGTCTTGTACCCGGGCTGCACGATCTCGATGGAGTGGTCGCCCTGCTCGACGAGCTTGCGCACCGGCGTCCGCCCGAGGAACCGCCCGTCCACGTACACCGCCGCGTCGTCCGGCCGGGAGTCGATGCTGAGCTCCACCCACGACGCCGCCCGCACCACCACCCACTGGCTGGCCGAGTCCGAGGTGCGGCGGTTGTCCGTCACGGTGAGGGTCACGAGGTAGCGGCCGGGCTCGTCGAAAGTCCAGGAGATTCTCTCTCCGTAGGCGTCCGGGCGCCGATCGCCGTCGATGTCCCACGCGTAGCGGGTGATGAAACCGTCCCGATCGTACGAGCCGCGGGCGTCCAGCGTCACCGGGCTACCGGCCACGGGGGTGTCCGGTACCACCTCGAACCGCGCCACCGGCGCCTCATTGAAGGACGGCGGAGGCGGCGGGGCCTCGGGCCCTCGACGCGGAACGACGTCCACGCGACCGACCACTGCCCGGAGGGCACCACTGCTTCGATGCGCTGGATGATCCGCTGCCGGATTCCCGTGGGCTCCTTCGCTTCAGGGAACGTCTCCTGGGAGAAGAGCTGCGGGCCGGACATGCCGCCGGACGTGGCCCCGAACGGGTCGAGGGAGTCGACGGGGGCCAGTGAGGCGATGGCCTGCAGGTACTCGACCCCCGGTCGCCCCGCGATGCGAAGCGTGTAGCCGCCTCCGGGCAGGCGCGTCGTCCCGGCCGGCAGGTGGTTGCTGCGCTCGTAGCGGTTGGGCAAGAGCAGGCGGACCTGGCCTTCCGTGTCCATGTCGACGATGTACACGTAGGCGGGCCGGTTGAGCTCGATGGTGATCACGATGCTGTCGCCCGGCCGATACGAAGGCCGGTCCGTCGTGATCCCGACTTTCAACTGCGAGGAGGGCGGCGGCTGGATGATGATCGCCTCCGGGCCCGCGCTCCCGCCCTTCTGGGCCAGCGCCGGCATGGCCGGCGCCCCGGCGCAGGCCAACGGGATCAACATCCATCCGGCCAGCGACATGACCGTCCCCCAGGCTCGGGCACGGCACCGTCTTCTCATGACGGGGTACACCCCCCGAAAGCATCTTCGCACCCACCGGAGGGAAACTCAGGCGTTCCCGTTAAAGATCTATCGGCGATCCACCCGTGGGTAACGGGGGAGGAGATGGGGGTTCACAGCGTCCAGAGCCAGTCCCAGCTGGTGGAGAGCCTCGCGCGGCGCTGCCGGGAGCACCCGCTCGATCCCCTGACCGTGGTGGTGCCTTCCTGGGCCGCGGCCCTGCAGGTGCTGCGGCGGCTGGCGGAGCGGCTGGAAGGCCGATCGTGCCTGGGGCTGTACCTGCTGACGCCCGGCCAGCTGGCGGCCCGCCTGGCCGGATGGCCCGCAGGCGCGACCGGGCTTCGAGCACTCCCGGCCCACGGGCTGCTCGTGCTGGTCCAAGAGATGCTCGAGCAGTCCGCCCCCGCGTACTTCGACGCCATCCGTGACCGGCCGGGGCTGGCGCGGGCGCTGGCCCGCACCGTGAGCTTCCTGCGCCATCACGGGGTGCCGCCGTCGCGCCTGCGGGAACTGGCCGCCGGCAGTGGCGTCCGAGGATCGGGCCCGGTGGGAGGCGATCGCCACGGTGTACGAGGCGGTCAGCGAGCGACTCGTGCCGGTGGGCGGCATGCGAGGCGGCGGGGAGTGGGCCGACGGGGCGGCCGTCTGGTGGATGGCCTGCCAGGCCGTCAGGGCGGGCGAAGCCGCCAGGCGGCTGGGAGGCGCCGGCCTCGTCCTCTGGGGTGTCGACGCTCTGTACGACCCCGGCCATCTGTGGCACCTGCTTCGGGCGTCGCTGGTGGCGGCCGGGTCGGGCACGAAGGTGGAGGAGATCGGGCTGCCGGGCACGGGCGAAGCGGGCGAAGCGTCTTGCGCCGGGGCGGTGCAGGCGGCTTCGGTCACGATCGTCTCGGCGACTGACGAGGTGCGGGAGGGGCAGCTGGCGGCCCAGGCCGTCCTGGATGCGGCACGAAGGGGCGTGCCGTTGGCCCGCGTGGCGGTCGTCGTGCGCTCCAGGGATGCCGCCGGGCCGGTGCTGGACGCGCTCGCGCGAGCGGGCGTGGAGCCCTTCGCCCCCGGCGTGCGGCGCGTGGCCGAGTTGCCCGGGGCGCGGGCTTTGCTCGGCTGGCTCGAGGTAACGGAGCAAGGGCTACCCCGCGCCCAGACCATCGAATGGCTGGCCTCGTCGCCGTTGCGCCCGGAATGGCTGGGCTCGATCGAGGATCGGTGGATGCCCGTGGCCTGGGACGCCCTGTCGGCCCGGGCGGGGATCACGGCGGGCCTCGACGCCTGGGAGCGCCGGATTGCCGAGGCGTCCTCCGTGCTGCAGGAGGAGCCGGGGTGGCCAGAGTTTGCCCGGGCGGCCCGGACACTGGTCGCCCGTGCCAGGCAGTGGCCGCAGGAGAGCTCCTGGGCAGGGTGGGCCGCGGCATGCAGCCGCTTCGTGCAGGAGGCGCTCCGGCCGGGCGAAGCGATGCAGCAGCTGATGGGGCTGCTCCAGGGCCTTTCGGAGCTGGACGCTCTGGTGGGCGCTGAAGAGAAAGCCCGGGTCGCGCCCGCGCGCTTTCGCGAGATCCTGGCCAGCGCTCTACATGGCGCCGCCATCCCCACCGGGCACTTCGAGCAGGGTCGCCCGGCCGTGCTGGATGCCCCGCTGGCCGCAGGCTGCAGCTTCGACACGGTGGTGGTCGCCGGCCTCAACGACCCCGTCTGGCCCCGGCCCGCAGAGCAGGACCCTCTCCTGGGAGTGGCGGATCTCCAGCGGCTCGGTCTGGGCACCGCGGGAGAGCGGGCCGCCTGGCACGCTCGCCGGGAAAGGCTCTACTTCGCGGCGGCGGTCGGGGCCGCCGAGCGCATCTTGCAGGTGAGCTGGCCCCGGGCGGAGGCCATCTCCGGGAGAGAGCGCATGCCCTCGCCGCTGCTGCAGTGGCTGCAGCAGGAGGCGCCTGCGGCACAGGAGCGGCAGAGCGGGGGGGCCGCGGTCGAGCCGCTCGACCTCGCCTCGTTCGATGCCCACCTCGCCGCCCGCATGGGTGCCGGGGCGGAGCCCTATCTCACCTCCCGCTACCCTCGGGCGGCTGCAGGAGCCCTGGCGCAGCGGCAGCGCTGGAGCCGGAGCCTGACCGAGTGGGACGGCCGGGTGGAGGCGGTAGCGCAGGCAACGGATGCGTCGCAGCCGGCAACCCTCGAGCTCACGCCGACCGGGCTCGAACGGTACGCCCGCTGCCCCCGGGCCTACTTCTTCGAACGGGCGCTGGGTATCTCGGAGGAGGAGGCGCCGGAGGAAGGCGAGGGCCTCGAGGGATTTGCCCGCGGAAGGGTCGTGCACCGGGCCCTGGAGCTCTTTTTCCGCTGGTGGGCGGGTCAGGGCGCCGCCGCGGGCTCTTCCCAGGAGCGGCGTGAGGTGCTCGCTCAGGCCGTGGACCAGGCCATGGCCCAGAACTACCCCGCCGTGGCCGCCTTGCCTGGGGTGGCCCGCATCCAGCGCGACCTCCTCGTCGAGGCTCTGGCACGGTTCATCGCCGGGCATGTGGAGGCGCTCCGCCGGGATGGGTGGCAGCCCATCCGGTTCGAGGAGCCGTTCTGCGTGAGGCTGGCCGACCTGGTGCCGGGGCTCGAGGTACGCTTGCGCGGGCGCATCGACCGGGTGGACGAGCAGCGGGCCGGCGAGACGGGCCGCCCGGTGGCGGTCCGGGTCATCGACTACAAGACCTCCCGGCCCCGGACGAGCCTCGACGGGCCCGGCCTGAAGGCCGGTACGGACCTCCAGCTGCCGGTGTACTTGCTCGCCGCAAGCCGGTTGGCCGGTCTCGAAGCCTCGGCCTGCCGGGCCTCGTTTCTCTTCCTGGGGGCGGACGGCACGGCGACGGAGCTTCCTCTGGACGGGGCCGAGTGGGCAGGCTCGTGGCCGCACGTCGAGCGGGCGGTGGCCACCCTGGCGGGCCTGCTGGCCGCCGGCAGCTTCCCGCCCCTGCCGAGAGACGAGCAAGATTGCAGGCGTTGCACCTTTTACGTCGTGTGCGGCCCTGAAGCCCGCCGCCAGGGGGAGCGTAAGGCGAGCGACGCGCTCGTCCGGCCCCTGGTGGAGCTGCGCGCTCCGGGCGACCGCTCCGAGACGGGGGGTGGACGTCCATGACCCCGAGCGGTGGGCGCCCCCTGGTCGACGAGGAGGCCCGGCGGGAGGTCGTCGAAGCGATCGGCTCTTCCTTCTGCGTGGAGGCGGCGGCCGGCACGGGCAAGACCTCCCTGCTGGTCGAGCGCATCCTCCACCTGCTCACGAGCGGCATCCGGGCTTCCCAGCTGGCCGCCATCACTTTCACCGAGCTGGCCGCGGCCGAGCTCAAGGCTCGCGTGCGGTCGCGCCTCGAGCAGAGCAGGCATCCTGCCCACCGGCAGGCGCTGCAGGAGATCGAAAGCGCCCAGATTTCCACCATTCACTCCCTGGCCCTCGCCATCTTGAAGGAACGGCCCATCGAGGCCGGCCTGGATCCCGGCTTCGAGACGGCGGATCCATCGGTGGCCGCCGGGCTCTTCGAGGAGCTGTGGCGCCTGTGGCTCAACGAACAGGCCGGCACGCACTCGCGAGCCGGCCCCGGCGAGACCCTCCTGCGGCTGGCGATGGGCGCCGGCCTGGGTCTGGAGGAGCTTCGGGGGGCGGCAATGGCCCTCTACGACCACCGCGACGTGACCCTCGCCGACCCATCCGCCGGGGCCCGGGCCGCCGAAGCGCTGCAGCGGCTGTACGGGGCCCTGCAGCACGCCAGGGATTGCGTACAGGAGCATGGGGCCGAGCTCGAGGCGCTGGTGAAGGGAGCGTGCCGTACGGGCGAGGACGAGCTCGCCAGGGCCGTCTCGGGCTTCGCCCGGGCGCTGTCGGACAACCCCGTCCCCGCGCCTTCGGGCGGTGCAGGAGCTTCGGACGAGGCTTTGCCGTTGGCGGAGGCGCTCGCCTGGGCTACACGTATCGGGGCGGCCCTGCAAAAGGTGAAGAAGCCCGGGAGTCGCCTCGGTGCTCAGAAACATTGGACACGCAAGGAAGACCTCGAAAAGGCCCGAGAGCTCTACCGGGACGTACGGGAAGCGGTCGAGGAGGCCGCCCGCTCGGCCCGGCAAGCTCTGGCCGCGTCGATCGTGGCGTGGCTACGGGGTTTCGTCGAGTGGGCCCAGCAGGAGAAGAAGCGGCGTGGCCAGGCCGACTTCCTCGACCAGCTCTTGTGGTGCCGGGACCTGTTGCGCTCGAGCGTGGCGGCCCGCCGCCACTTCCAGCAGCGGTGGCGGGCGGTGCTGGTCGACGAGTTCCAGGACACCGACCCTCTTCAGGCGGAGATCGTCTTCTTCCTGACGGAACGGGAACCCCGGGCGCACGCCTGGCGGGACGTGGAGGTGGGGCCGGGGCGGCTTTTCGTGGTGGGCGACCCGAAGCAGTCCATCTACCGCTTCCGCCGGGCCGACATCGAGACGTACCGGGATGCGGCGTCGGTGCTGGAGCGACAGGGACGCCGCGCGACCATCCGGCAGAACTTCCGCACGGTGCCGGCCATCACCCGGCACGTCAACGCCTTCTTCGAAGCCTGGATGGGCGCCGGTCGGCCGGCCCTCGCCGAGGCAGCCGCCGCCGGCGACGCGGATGCCTGGGGGCGGGGTCCGGTCTTCCAGCCGGCATACGTAGCTCTGGAGCCGTACCGCCCGGACGAGGTGCCGCCGGGAGCAGAACGGCCGCCCGGCGCGTACCGGCTGCTGCCGGCCGGCAGCGGCGGGACGGGCGAGCTTTCTGCGGACGAAACCCGCCGGCTCGAGGCGCGCCTCGTGGCCGGAGCCCTTCAGCACCTGGTCGGCGAAGGAAGGCTGCAGGTCCTGGACGGCGGCGCGTGGCGAACGGCTCGCTGGCGCGACGCGGTGGTGCTCCTGCCCGTCTTCACCGGCATCGAACACCTGGAGAGTGCGCTCGAGCGGGCCGGCGTGCCGTACCGGGTCGTCGGAGGCCGCCTGTTTTACACTCGTACGGAGATCCGGGAGATCTCGCTGGCCCTTTCGGCCGTGTACAACCCCTCGGACGCGCTGGCGGTGCTCGGCACCCTGCGATCGGGCTTCTTCGGGGTGAGCGACGCGCAGCTTTGGGCCTTCCACCGGGCCGGAGGGCGCCTTGGAGGGCTCCGGGTGGACGAAGGCGCGGCCCGGGCGGCACCCCGGGTCGCGGAGGCCCTGGCGGCCATCGGGGAGTGGCACCGGCGATGGGGGACAGGCCGTCCTGCGCAGGTCCTGCGGGGGCTCCTGGACGAAAGCGGCTATCTCGCCTGGCTCCGGCTGCGTCGTGACGCCGGCCAGTCCGTCGCCAACGTGGACAAGCTGGTTGCCCAGGTGACCGCGCTGGAGCAGGGGGGGACGGTCACGCTCGGGGGGCTCGTGCGGTGGTTACGGGCTCGGGGGCCCGGCGGGCCGGCGCCGGCCGAGGAAGAGGACTCCCCGCTGACCGACGACGAGGAGAGCGTGCGGATCCTCACGGTGCACAAGGCGAAGGGCCTGGAGTTTCCCATCGTCTTCGTGGCCAATTTGGGCGAGCGCCGCTCCGACGTGGGCTCGGCCGTGGTCGACCGGCAGGCGGGGCGGATCGAGCTGCGTCTCGGGCGCTCGGATCTGGGCATCCAGACGGCCGGCTTCGAGGAGGCGGTGGAGCAGGAGAAGCGGCGGCTCCGGGCAGAACGGGTCAGGCTCTACTACGTGGCCCTGACCCGGGCGCGGGACTACCTCTTCCTCTCGGGCCTGCCCCGAGACGGCGGCTTCTGGAAGGAGCTCTCAGACGTGGCGGGCCAGGCGGCGGTCGACGCGCTGCCGGCCGTGACCATTGCGGATGGCGAAGAGAGAGACGAGGCTCCCGGCGGGCGGGAGGCGATCGCGGCGGTGCAGAGGGAGGCGGCCGTCTCCCTGGATCGGCAGGGCGAAGGGCCGGAGGAGGCGGACGACCCCGAGCGGATGGCCCGCCGGTGGCTGGAGCAGCGGCAGGAGCTGCTGCGGCGCGCATCCCAGGGAAGGGCCATCGTGGCGGCGCGCTCGCTGCGGGCGCCGGCATGGCGGGAGGACACCGTGGCGGGCAGCGAGTGGGCAGAGGCGGTGCAGGGCGAGGAGGTGCCCGCGAGCGACGCCCTGGTGCCGGCCGGGGACGACGATGGCACGGCGCTTGGCCTTGCCTTCCACCAGGTGATGGAGTGGGCGGCCAGGGAAGGGTTCCCGACGGATCCGGGGTGGGCGCGCACGAAGGCAGAGGCGGCGGCGACCGCCTGGCGGCTGGGCCGGGGGCAGGTGGAGCTGCTCGCACAGTGGGTGGCGCAGGCATGCCGAGGCCCTGTTGGGGCCCTGGCGCGACGGAGCGCCCGGTGCATGGCCGAGGTCCCTTTCGCGTACGTGGACGACGCAGGGACCCTGGTGGAGGGGCGCATGGACCTGCTGTGCGTCTTGCCCGGGGGCGGTCTCGTGGTCGTCGACTACAAGACGGATGCCGCTCCGGCGTCCGCGCTGCGCAAACAGTATGCTGCACAGGCTGAGGCGTACGCCCAGGCCGCGCGGCGAGCGTGCGGGGCGCCTGCCGGGCGGGCGGTCGACGTCTTCCTCTACGCGGCCAGGGCCGGGCAGCTGGTGGTGCCCGAAGGGGCCGGCCGCGAGCCGGCCGAATAGTCTGCGCCAGGTGGAAGTGGGTGGGGAGAGTGGCAAAGATCGGTCGGCCCGCCGCAAGCCGTCCGGTCCCGGGGCCGCCGCCCCCCGGTGAGGCTGGGGTCAGCCCTGGCGGCCACCACGGCCAGGAGCCTCCTGCGGGGCCGGTCGCAGCGTTCTTGCTACGGGCCACACACCACGAGGAGCGCCTGCGCGACGCCATGCTGAGCGTGCTGTTGCACGCCTTCCCTTCCTGGGTGACTCCGGACCATCTCACCGTGCTGCGTGCCCTTCTGGCCGCGGGCGCCGTCGCACTGTGGGCGTCGGGGGCGCCGCTGCGCCCGGTGCTGGGGATCCTGGCGGGCGCTGCCCTCACCGATTTCGTCGACGGACCCCTGGCGAGATGCCGGGGGAGGACCGGGGGTAACGGAGGCCGCCTCGACCAGCTCGCGGACGTCGTGCTGGGGATCAGCTTGGGCGTGCTCGCCCTCGGCGAGGGCCTCGTCGGCCGCGCCCTGGTAGGGGCCATGGTGCTGCCCGAGGCTTTGTCTGCGGCGGGCTCGGCCTGCCGGCGGGCTCCCCTCGCCGCCCGGCCCACGAGCCTGGCGCGCCTTCAGTTCGTGCTCGTGATCGTAGGATTCTGGGTGACGCTCCTGGGCAGCAGCATGCGAAGCGGTTCGGTCGCCGGCGCCGGGCGAGGCCTGCTCTGGGCCGAGGCGGGCATTGCCTGCGTGCTTGCCGTCCTGCGCCTCGGCGGCTGGTATCCCCAGCGCCCGCTCGGGTGAACCCAACCATCCACGGGGGGCTTGGCATGGAGCAGCAACAAGGACCAACCCGGTTCCCCGGCGCTCCTCCGGAGCCCGGCGAAGGAACGGAGCGCCGGATCAGCGCCGCATCCCTGCACGAGTTTTGCCGGGCGGCGTTCGAGAAAGCCGGGCTCGACGCCCAGAGCGCGGCCATCGCCGCCTCGGTGCTGGTCAAGACGAGCCTGTGGGGGATCGACACCCACGGGGTGGCGCTGCTTCCCGGCTACCTGAAGCGACTGCGGGACGGCACGGTCAAGGCCCGACCCGAGCTTCACCTGACGGTGAGCGGCGCCTCCACGGCTGTGCTCGACGCCGACCGTGCGCTCGGCGTGGTGGCCGCGTACCGCGCCATGGAGCAGGCCATCGACATGGCCCGCCAGTCGGGGGTCGCCCTGGTCGGGGTGCGCCGGTCCACCCACTTCGGCGCCGGCGCGTTTTACGCCATGATGGCGCTGGCCCACGACATGATCGGCGTGGCCGGCAGCAACGGGCCGGCCGTCATGGCGCCCCACGGCGGGGCACGGCGGGCCATGCACAACATGCCCCTCGCGGCGGCCGTGCCGGCGCTCGAGGAGCCACCGATCGTGATGGACTTCGCCATGAGCGTGGTGGCCATGCGCCGCATCGCGAGAGCCGCCGAGGCAGGCGAGTCGATCCCGCCCGGGTGGGGCATCGACCCTGCCGGCCGCCCCACGACCGACCCGCGCTCGGCCCTCGAGGGGGCGCTGTTGCCCCTCGGGTACAAGGCCTACGCGCTGGGCATCCTGGTCGACGTGTTGTCGGGGGTCTTGACGGGGGCCGGGTTCGGCGCGCTCATCCCGCCCGAGGGCCACGACACCGGCCACTTCCTGATGGCCATCCACGTGGGGTCGTTCATGCGCCCCGAGGAGTTCAAGCGGCGAGTGGATCAGCTCATCCGCCAGCTGCGCTCGGTGCCTCCCCAGGACGAGCGTTGGCCCGTGCGGGTGCCCGGAGAGGGCGGGGCGCGGCGCCAAAAGGAGCGGCTGGGCTCGGGTATCCCGGTGCCCGCCGGGCTGTACGAGCAGTTGGAAGCGGTCGCCCGGGAGCTGGGGTTGGCGCCTCCTGCATGAGTACCTATCCCGGCCTCCCTCCGGCCATCCTGCTCGAAGGGCGACCGCATCGCATCGAGGTGCGGGTGGCACCGGTAAGGCACACGCAGGTCATCCACGTCAACGGGGCGCTCTGGGTGCTGCTCTCCGGCACGGAGCGCCGCAGCCCCGAAGCCGTGCTGGAGACGTGGCTGCGGGAGCGGGCTCGGGCCGTCATCTTCCGGCGGCTGGCCGACCTGGCCGGCCGGCACGGGTTTCGCTACCGGCGGGTCTTCATCCGGGACCAGCGTACCCGGTGGGGCAGCTGCTCCAACCGGGGCAATCTGTCGTTCAACTTCCGGCTGATCATGGCGCCGCCCGAGGTGCTCGACTACGTCATCCTGCACGAGCTCGTGCACCTGCGGGAACCCAACCACTCGGCCCGCTTCTGGGCGGCGCTCGCCCGGCTCTGCCCGGATTACCGGGAGCGGCGGCGCTGGTTGCGGCGCAGCGAGCGCCAGCTGATGGACGCGCTCGGCCGCCGGTGATCAGCGCCGCCAGGCCACGCTCCACAGGTCGTCGGGGTCGACGCAGACCTCTCCGCAAAGGGGTGGCGCCGGCACCACCCCGATGAGGCGGCCCGCCTCGCGTCCCCGCGCGTCGTAGAGCACCAGGTCTCCCCAGTCGCGAGCCACCCGCCACCGCCCGTCCGGGGACCAGAGCTCCTTGGGCCTGCGAAGGCCGCTCCCGAGGGGCATCAAGACGGCATCGGGCCGGCTGGCCCGCAGCGAGTACAGCCCCCGGGCTGCCAGGCCCATGGAGGCGACGAGCTCGGAGAGGGAGCCGCGCACGGCCCTGCGGTCTTCCACCGTACCCAGGAAGCTGAACACCACCCGCCGGGTGCCCGCGGCCACGTCGATCCGCTGGACGCAGTTG
Organism: Limnochordaceae bacterium; assembly: GCA_014896295.1. GTDB lineage: Bacteria > Bacillota > Limnochordia > Limnochordales > Geochordaceae > Carboxydichorda > Carboxydichorda subterranea. The sequence goes on along the minus strand of JADBKR010000008.1, from coordinate 197,793 downwards.
GTCGTTTGCCCGTCCCCGCCGAACTCGTAGGTCCACAGCGACCGCCCGTCGTCGCTCCAGGCGAGCGGCCAGCCCCCGTAAAACTCGCCGGGCTTGCCGCACAGTCCGGAGTCTTCCGGCGGCAAAGCCTGGAGCGGCTCGGCGCGCCCGTCGGCTCTGGCCATCTCCCAGCCGGACCACTCTACTCCGGTGAGCGCCCAGGCAACCCGGTCACCGGCCGGGGCGACCACGAGCCCCGTCAGGTGCTGGACCCCCTCGCCCACGCAAGCCGACTCGACGCTCCGCACCGTGCGGACCTCGCCCGAGGCGAGGTCCAGGCTGAACAAGGTGACCGTCTGCCGGCCCTTCACGCATGGCGATCGCCGCACGCCGAACAACCGGCCGCCCTGGGGCGCGAGCGCGACCTCGAAGACGTCTTCCCCGGGCTGTCCCACCGCGGTATAGCGAGGCCCTACCTCTTCACCGGTCGGCGCCCGATCGAGGCTGAAGCCAGGGAAAAGCACGACGGTATGACGGGTCGCCACCGCGATGGGTCCGGGCATCCAGGAGAGCTCGGCTGCCTGTGCCGCAGGCGCGCCCGTCGCGTCCGGGAGGGCGACGCTCAACAGAAGGCCGATGGTCGCGACGGCCGGCCCAACGGCAGCCACAGGACGCGGCATGACCGTACCCCACCCGCCTCCCACCGTACCCGGCTGCCTGCCGGGTTTCACCACCGCTCGTTCCCAGGCGACTTTACGACCGCGGCCGCACAGGATCAAGGGGAGTCGGGCGATTTGTAGCAAAACTGCATCCATCCGGACAAGGTGAGAAGGAAGGCTTCGTACGGCCTCGAACTCCTGCCCGGGGAGACGGACGAGACATGGGTGCAACCGAAGGTGCGTGGGTGCTCGGTGTAGACGGGGGCGCCTCGTCGACGCGGGCGGCGGTGGCCGACCTCGAGGGCCGCGTGCTGGCCAGGGCGGCGGCCGGCCCATCCAACCACGTGCGCGGCGAGGCCGGCCGGTTGCGGCTGCGCAAGGCCCTGGAGGGCGCGGTGGGAGGGGCGCTGGCGCACCTCGTCTCCGAGGGCGCGGGCTCTCGGCTGGAGTGCCTGCAGGCCGTTACTCTGGGCATGACCGGTGTCAACCCCGGGACCCCGGAGGCCGGGAGGGTGGTCGAGGAGCTCCTGCCCCTGCTGCCGTCGAGGGCGCTCGAGGCGGGCCTGCGGGCCCGGATCGAGGTGGTATCGGACGCCCGGACGGCTCTCGAGGGCGCCACCGAGGGCGAGCCGGGCATCCTCGTCTACGCCGGGACCGGTTCGGTCGCCATGGGGCGTAACGCAGGCGGTGCCATCGCCAGGGCCGGGGGATGGGGGTACCTCGTCGACGACCAGGGAGGCGGCTACACCATCGGCCGGCACGCCCTGCGGGCGGTCTTCCGGGCGGCCGACGGGCGAGGCCCCGAGACCCGGCTGACCCCGCTCCTGCTCGAGCACTTCCAGGTGGGGGATCTCGACGAGCTGGTCCGGGTCGTGTACACCAACGACGGCCTGGACCGCCCGGCGGTCGCGAGGCTGGCCCGGCTCGTGGCCCGAGCGGCGCAGGAGGGCGACGAGGCGGCCCTGGCCATTTACCGGCACGCTGCCGGGGAGCTGGCAGGGCTGGCGGTGGCCGTCGCCCGGCGCCTCGAGATGGCGGCGCCGGCCGTCTACCACTCGGGCGGCGTGTTCGCCGCCGGGCGGCCGGTGTTGGAGCCCTTCGAGCAGGCCGTGCGGGCTGCGCTTCCGGGGTCGAGGGTATGGCCGGCCCGCAATTCCCCGCTGGTCGGGGCGCTCCTCATGGCGTACCGGCAATTGGGTCATCCGATCACGCCCGATCTCGCCTCCCGGCTCCGGGCGCAGCTCGATGCTCCCGGCAGTGCTTGAACCCAGTCTCCCGGCGGAAAGGTGCGAAGCCCTCGCGTGGACTCTCAGGACATGCTCCAACGACTTTACGGGCAGCTCATCGTCTCGTGCCAGGCGAGGCCCGACTCCCCGCTGCACGGGTGGGTGTTCATGGCGGCGATGGCCAGGGCGGCAGAGCAGGCGGGCGCCGGGGGCATCCGGGCCGACGGGCCCGAGGACATCCGGGCCATCCGGGCCGTCACCACCCTTCCCATCGTCGGCATCTACAAGCGCCGGGACCTGGACCCCGAGGTCTACATCACGCCGCGCTTCGAGGAGGCCCGGGCCGTGCGGGAGGCGGGGGCCGACGTGATTGCGCTCGACGGGACGGCGAGGCCGCGGCCCGGCGGGCAGACGCTGCCCGAGCTCATCCGGCGGATTCATGACGAGCTCCCCGGGACGCTGGTGATGGCGGACATCTCGACGCTCGAGGAAGGGTTGGCGGCCGAGGCAGCAGGGGCCGATATCGTGTGCACCACGCTGTCGGGATATACTCCCTGGTCTCGCCGGCAGGAGGGCCCCGACCTCGACCTGGTCTCCGAGTTGGTACGGGCCGTCCGGGTCCCCGTCATCGCGGAGGGACGGTACTGGCATCCCGAAGAGGCGGCCGAAGCGCTGCGCAGGGGCGCTCACTCGGTGGTCGTGGGCACCGCCATCACCAACCCGAGGGCCATCGCGCGGCGCTTCGTGGTGGCCATGCAGCAAGCGGCAAAAAGCCTGCGTGAGTCCGCGTCAGACATCCAGGGGGGCCGGCATGCCTTCGAAAACTGCTCAACGGGCTGAAACCACCGGCGCGCCCGGGGCCAGCCTGGCGCGCGTCCGGGCCGCGCTGCACCAGCTGCCCGACGGGGAGCGCCGGGTGGCCCAGCGCGTGCTGGAAGAGCCGGATCGCGTGGTCTACCTGCCCATCGCGGAGCTCGCCCGGATCACCGGGGTGAGCGAAGCCACGGTCGTGCGCTTTTGCCGGCGCATAGGGTACGACGGTTACGGCCGGTTCAAGATCGCGCTGTCGCGAGAGCTCTCCCAACCCCTGCCGCGCCTCATCGACGCGATCGGGGCGGGCGACTCCGTGGCAGAGGCGATGGGGAAACTGTTCGCCTCGTTTGCCCGTACCCTGGAAGACGTCCAGGCGCTCCTCGACCCCGAGCAGGTGCAGCGGGCCGTCGGCCTGCTCAGGGGGGCGCGGCGCGTGGAGATCTACGCCTCGGGCGTCTCCGGGTTCGCCGCGCTCGATGCCGAGTACAAATTCAGCCGGCTGGGCCTGCAGGCCGTTGCCCGGACGGACCTCCACAGGCGAGCCCCGTCGGCCACGCTGGTGGATGCGCACACGGCGGTACTCGCCATCAGCCGGTCGGGGGAGACCAAGGACGTGGTGGTCGCCTGCGAGATCGCCAAGCGGCGGGGCGCGGCGCTGATCGCCATCACCACCAATCCCCGCTCCCGCCTGGCGCGCCTGGCCGACGTCGTCTTGCCGACCGTGGGCGAAGAGCTTCCGCCGGCCACAGGCATTCCGGCCATCCTCGCACAGGTGACGGTCACCGCCGCCCTCTTCGTCGCGCTGCTCGTGAGCGACTACCAGGGCAGCCTGCGGCACATCCGCGACATCGGCGGAAGGCCTGCGGGCCATGCTCGGCTGAGCCGCTGCGTTCGAAAGGGGTGGACACCGTTGGAGCGTGAGCCGTCGCCGTGTGAGCTGCGCATGGGTAGCGCGGAGCAGGCAGGGTTCGACCCCGTACGCCTGGAGCGGGCATTCGGGCTCGTGGAGGAGTTCGTCAGCTCCGGCCGCATTCCGGGAGCCGTGGTGGCCGTGGGCCGCCGGGGGTTGCTCGTGGGGCCTCGCGCTTACGGTTGGGCGCAGGTGGTACCGGAGCACGAGAGGCGTCCCATGACGAACGCGACCGTGTTCGACCTGGCTTCCCTCACCAAACCGATGGCGACCGCTCCATCCATCCTGAAGCTGGTCGAACTCGGGGTCCTCACGCTGCAGGATTCCGTAGCCCGGTGGCTGCCCGACGTCGCCGAGGGCCCCCAGGCCAGGGAGTGGGCACACCGGGTGACGTTGTGGCACCTGCTGACCCACACGAGTGGCCTCCCGGCGTACCGTAACCTCTACGCCGGGGGACAGGGCCCGGCCAGGGTGCTCGCGCAGCTGGGCGAGACGCCCCTGTCCCGGCCGCCCGGCGTGGCCGTCGAGTACTCGTGCCTCGGATTCATCCTGCTCGGAGAGATCGTGAAGCGGGCGTCCGGGGAGCCGCTGGACCGTTTCGCCGAGCGCCACTTCTACCGTCCTCTGGGCATGGAGCACACCCGGTTCAACCCGCCTCCAGGATGGGCCGGGCGGTGCGCCGCCACCGAGCGTGACCCTGACACGGGCGAGGTGGCCGTCGGGCGCGTGCACGACCGCAACGCCAGGGCCATGGGGGGCGTCAGCGGCAACGCGGGGCTCTTCTCGACGGCCGAGGACGTGGCGCGGTTCATGGCGATGATGCTTTGCGAGGGGATGGGAAGCAAGGGGCGCCTGTTGGAGGCCGAAACGGTGCGGGCGATGCGCCGGCTCCAGACGCCGGGCCTCAACGAGCCCCGTGGCCTCGGCTGGGTCGTGCGGGACGGCGACCCTCGTTGCTCGGGCGGGAGTCTGCTCTCTCCCGAGGCGTTCGGGCACACGGGATTCACCGGTACCTCAGCCTGGGCCGACCCGGTCACGGGCGCCTTCTTCGTCCTCCTGACCAACCGTGTCCACCCGACCCGGGACAACACCGCCCACCTGCAACTGCGACCATGGTTCCATGACGCGGCGGCCGCCGCCGTGGTGGATGCGAAGTAAAGCTACGTGTGCGTCCTCATTGCATGAAGGAATGTAACGCCTCCCGTCGTACCTTCTCCATCGCCGGCATACGCGAAAGCGGGCTCAGGCTCATCCAGGGCCCGGTGATAAGGAGCGCGACCATCGAATGCCGCAGGAACCGTTGCGCATGGGCGTCGTCGGCGTGGGCCTCATGGGAGAGCGGCACGCGCGCGTGATCGCCCGCATCAGGGGCTGCATCCTGGCAGCGCTCGCGGACGTCGACGAGGAGAGGGTCCGGCGCATCGCCGGGGAGCTGGGAGCGGCCGCCTACACCGACTTCCGCACCATGCTGCGGGAGGCCGAGCTCGACGCGGTCTCCATCTGTCTTCCGGACGACCGGCACCTGGAGGCCGCCCTTGCCGCAGCCGCCGCAGGCAAGGCGATCCTGCTGGAGAAGCCCATCGCCACCCGCGTGGACGAAGCGGTGGCCATCGTCGAGGCGTGCCGGCAGGCCGGGGTCATCCTGCAGGTCGGCCACTTGCTTCGCTTCGACAACCGGTACGCCGCGGTGAAGCAGGCCATCGATCGGGGCGACCTCGGGGAGATCGTCCACATCACCGCCCACCGCAACAGCCCCTGGACCCAGGGGCCCTCCCGTTACCGGCCGGGGACGTCGCTCACCATGCACGTCGCCGTGCACGACCTCGACCTGGTCAACTGGTACACGGGTTCGAGGCCCGTGCGGGTCTATGCGGAGCGGGTACGCAAGCGCCTGCGGGATCGGGACATGGACGACGCCGTGACGGCGATCCTGCGGTTCGAAAACGGGGCGGTCGCCACGTTGCAGTATTCCTGGGTGCTGCCGGCTCGCTCCGTGACCCAGCTGGACGCGCGCCTGGAGGTGCTGGGCACCAGGGGCATGGCGACCGTCGGCACCTACCACGGGCAGTCCGTCCTGGTGGCCACCGACGACGGGGCGGACGCACCCGACGTCCACCACGGGCCCACTGTGGCCGGGCAAGTGAAGGGGGACGTGCGGGAGGAGATCATGGCGTTCGTCGAGACCGTCCTGAAGGGGGGGAAGCCGCTCGTCGACGGGGCCGACGCGTTGCTGGCCGTTCAGGAGGCGGAAGCGATCGAACGCTCCCTTCGCCTGGGCACCCCGGTCCTCCTGGACGAAGCCCGAGCCCGGTAGCCTCGCAGCCGGTGCTTCCTTAGCCGTACCGTACGAGATCTCGAAAGGGGAGGCGCTTCGATGACAACCACGAGCACCCCATCTTTCGACCGGCGAAGGCTCTTGAAGTCGGCCGTCCTGGCCGGTGCGGCCGTTGCAGCCGCGCCGTACTCCAAGACGTTTTCCGTCATCACCCACGCCGCCGGCCTCCAGACGCTACGCGCGGCGATGCAGACCAACCCGCCTACGCTGGACCCCCACAAGACGACCGCGTCGGCCACCCAGCAGATCGCGGTCCACGTCTTCGAGCCGCTCGTCGCCTTCGCCGGCGACTACAGCCAGATCGTGCCGGTGCTCGCAGAGTCGTGGGACGTGAGCTCGGACGACCGGGTCTATACGTTTCGCATCCGCAAGGGAGTGCGGTTCCACAACGGCCAGCCCCTGCGGGCCCAGGATGTGGCGGCCTCGCTCGAGCGCATCGTACGGCAGTCCGCCATCAAGGGTTACTTCGAATCCGTCGACGACATTCGCGTCCTCGACGACTACGCGGTACGAATCGCTCTCAAAGCGCCGGACGAACTCCTCAGCATCATGGCCATCCCCATCACGTGGCAGGCCATCATGCCGAAAGAGATCGTGGAGGCGGCCGGTGCGGACGAGCTCAAGATTCCCAACCTCATCGGCACCGGGCCGTACATGCTGGCCGAGTGGAAGCCCGACGTCCACGTGCTGCTCAAGAAAAACCCCTACTACGTCCCGACCGGTGGGGCGCCGAGCGGGTTCGCAGGAAACAAGGCGGCGTTGCTCGACGAGATCCGGTTCTCGCCCATGAAAGAGCCGGGCGCCCGCATGGCCGCGCTGCAAGTCGGGGAGTGCCAGTACGCCGAGAACCTTCCCATCAGCGCCAGGAGCACGCTCCAACAGGTCCAGGGCATCGCCCTGCATGTGGTCAAGCCCCAGTGGGCGCCGGCGCTCGAGTTCAACCACGTGGAGGCGCCCACCAACGCCGTGAAGTTCCGCCAGGCGGTGCTCGCCGCGCTCGACATGGAGGTCATCATGCGCACGGTGGCCATGAACGACGCCACCTTCTACCGCCTGCAGCCGTCCCGCTTCTACCCGGAACAGAAGGCATGGCACTCCGTCGCCGCGCAAGAGCTCTACAACCAGCATGACCCGGCGAAGGCAAAGCGGCTGCTGGAGGAGGCCGGGTACGACGGGAGCGAGATCGTCTTCCTCTCCAACCGCGACTACGACTGGATGTACCGGGCGACCCTGGCCGTGGTCACGCAGCTGAGCCAGGTAGGGATCAAGGTGAAGCTCGAGTTTTCCGACTGGCCCTCTCAGATCGGCAAAGCCCTTACCCGCAAAGGATGGCACATCAACCAATCGGGCTGGTCGTTCAGCTTCGATCCGATCCAGCTCAGGGCGAGCCTGCTGAGCGGCGCGTCCTACGGCTACGGCTACAGCGACCCCCGCATGGACCAGGCACTGGACGCCGTGATGAGGCACCGGCCACAAGCCGAGCGCAAGAAGATCCTCGACACCATCCAGCGCCTCACCTATGAGACGGTGCCCAACATCCGCCTGGGGGATCTCTTCGGGCTCGAGGGCACCCGTACGGACGTCCATGGGATACGAACCGTGGTACGTGACGCCGCGCTTTTGGAACGTGCAGCGCGGCTGAGATGGGGCAAGGTGAGGGTGAGCGATGGGATTCCTGACCCGGCGGGTGCTGGCCTTCGTTCCCATGTGGCTGGCCGTGGCGCTCGTCTCGTTCGGGATCATGGTGCTGGTACCCGGGGATCCTCTGGTCTCCATCCTGGGGCCCGACGCGTCGCCGGGTGCACGGGCTCAGATGGCGGCCCAGCTGCACCTGGACAGGCCGTTCGCGGAGCGGTTCGGGCGTTGGGCCCTGGCGGCCGTGCGCGGGGATCTGGGCGAGTCCATCTTCCTGGACCGCCCCGTGACCGAAGCCATCGCCGAGCGAGCGCCCGTGACCCTGAGCCTCGGCCTGGGGGCGCTGGCGGTGGCCGTGCTCCTCGGCGTTCCTTCGGGAGTCGCCGTGGCCCTGTCCCGGCGAAAAGGGTTAGACACCCTGCTCACCCTCGTCTCCATGCTGGGGCTTTCGACGCCGGAGTTCCTGCTGGGCCTGCTCCTGATGTACGCGCTGAGCGTCGGCCTGGGATGGTTCCCGAGCGGCGGCTACGTGGCCCTGACCGAAAACCCGGCGCAGTGGCTGCGGCACCTGGTGCTGCCCAGCTGCGTGCTGGGTTTCATCAACGCGGCGCTGGTTGCCCGCATGACCCGCTCGACCCTGCTCGAAGTCCTGGGAGAGGATTACATCCGGGTGGCTCGCGCCAAGGGGTTGAAGGAATGGGTGGTCATCGTCAAGCACGCGCTGAGAGTGGCGATGCCACCCATCGTGACCGTCATCGGCTTCACGGGCATGCTGGTGGTGGCGGGAGCTTTCGTGACGGAGATGGTCTTCAGCCTTCCCGGGCTCGGCAATCTGCTGGTGTCGGCCGTCATGCGACGAGACTATCCCCTGGTGCAGGGCGGCATGCTGGTGGTGGCGACGGGCGTGCTGCTGCTCAACTTGCTGGTGGACCTGTTGTACGCCTGGTCCGACCCGCGCATCCGGTATTCGTGAACGGCGTCGGAGGGGGAAAGCCTTGGCAGCCGTCGAGGACGTGGCGAAAGATGGCGCCGCTGCACGCGCGCAAGCTCGCAGGGCGAGCCCCCTGTGGGTTGGGTTGGTCTTGGTCGGGGCGATCAGCGGCGCGGCGATGGTGGGGCCATATCTGACGGGAAGTTCTCCGACGGACATGAGCCTCGACTTCCTCGCGCCCCCCTCGGCGGCCCATCCCTTCGGTACCGACAGTTTCGGGCGCGACGTGCTGGCCCGCCTCTGGTACGGGACGCGCATCTCTCTGGTGGTCGGGCTCGGTACCATGGTCACGACGACCGTGCTGGGGACCGCCGTCGGGCTCCTGGCGGGGTACTACCCGCGCCTCGACGAGTGGCTGATGCGCACCATGGACGTTTTCATGGCGTTTCCGGCGATGCTGCTGGCCCTGGGGATCATGGCGGCCCTGGGCCGCACGTCGTGGAACGTGCTCGTGGCCCTCACCATCGTCTACACGCCACGCACGGCTCGCGTGGTACGGTCGGTAGCCCTGTCGGTGCGGCAGCTGGTCTTCGTCGATGCGGCCCGGGCGCTCGGGGCTCCCGACCGGCGGGTGCTCGTGTACCACGTATTGCCCAACATCGTGCCGGCCATCCTCGTGCAAGCCACGTTCATCTTCGGTTACGCCATCCTGGCCGAAGCCGGCTTGAGCTTCATCGGCGTGGGCATCCAGCCTCCGGTGGCGAGCCTCGGCAACATCCTCGGCGAGGCGCGCGTCTACCTGCGAGAGGCGCCCTGGCTCACCTTCCTACCCGGGATCTGGATCGTCCTGCTCGTCCTGGGCATCAACCTCATGGGAGACGGGCTGCGGGACACCCTCGACCCCCGCATCCGGCACATGGTCTGAGGAGCCGCCTGCGGCCCGGGGCGCCAGGGGGGCGTCCCCGGCCTCAACGGGGGCGGGTTTCCAGCACCCACGCGGGGTCGAGCCCCAGCGTGGCGGCGAGCCGCAGCCATTGCAGGCGAATCTGGTTGCCAGCGGCCGCCACGTCTGCCCTGGCCTGCTCGGCGGCGAGGGACGCCTGCTCTACGTCGATCGGCGTGGCCAGGCCCCGTTGCTCACGGCGGAGAGCGTGCTGCAGGGTCTGTTCGGCCCGGGAAAGGGAGGCGCGGGCGTCGTCGGCGGCGGCGATCGCCTGCCCCAGGTCCCACCATACCTGGTCCAGTTCTCGGATGGCCTGCTCTTCCGCCGATCGTAGCCGCTGCCGGGCCGCTTCCAGGGCAGCTGCCGCCTCCTGCACGCCGGGGCCGAGGGCGGGCGCCCAGAGCGGCTGGGACAGGCTCATGGTCAACCTTGGGTCCGCCCGCTGGCCGGGTTCGAGGACCGCCACGACTCCCGCCGAAAACTGTACCGACGGCCCCGCGGCCTGGCGCGCCCGGGCGAGCTGCACCTCCGCCTCCTGCACGGCCAGCCTGGCGTCGGCGACGTCGGGATGGGCCTCGAGCGCACGGGAGTGCCAGGCTTGGATGAGCGCCTCCTCTTGCCCGGTGCTTTGCCAGGTGGTGAGGGCGTCGAGCCGGGAGCCGTCCTCGATCCCCACGAGGGAGGCCAGAGAGCGCAGGGCTCCCTCCCACCGCAGATCGTCTACCAGCTCGAGCCCCAGGGCTTCCGGGGCCGGGGGCGTGGTGGCGCCGGCGAAGCCCGGCAGCGGCAACCCTGCCGTGCTCGTGAAAGCCACGAGAGCGTCACGGGTGCGCCGCCACGCCTCGCGCAGCTCCTTGCGGGACTGCGCCAGGTCGTCCTGCGCCCGGAGCAGGTCCGCCGGCCCTCTCGCCCCCGCCTCGACGAGAGCCTGAGCTGCTTCGTAGCGCTGCTGGGCGAGCGCGGCCCGCCCCCACGTCGTGCGGTAGGCCGCAAAGGCCTGTTGCAGGCCGTAGAACGTCTGGAGCGCGTCGACGGTGAGCTGCCGCTGCCGCTGCCCGGCGCGCACCCGGCGTGCCTCGAAGCCGGTGGGGTCGGTCAGCACGGGCGGCCACAGGGGACGGGTATACGTCACGCTCAGCTGCGCCGGCCGCCGATCCCACTGCCAGGGGTCGGATTGCGCCTGCCACGCGACCGAGAGATCGAGGCTCCAGGCTTCCGAAGAGGCAGGCCCGCCGGCGGTACCGGCGGTACCGGCCGCAGCGCTACCGGCCGCACCGGCACTCGCCTGCGCGCCGGTGCATGGCCTCGACCGGGCTGGGGCCTTTGGATAGGGTGAACCCCACCTCTCCACGCGGCGGGCTCGCCGGATCGTTGGGCTCCGGGCGGCCCTCGAAGTTTGGCTGCAGCGCCGCCGACCCGTGGGCCGAGAGGACCGGCCGCTTTCGCTCTCCGTCGAGCCGCTCCTGCAGGAGGATCCGCTCCTGGTCGATCCGGGCCTGCACCGCGGCAGGCCCGGAGGAGAGCGCCGCGCGCAGGTACTCGGAGAGCCGGTAGGTCGTTTCGGAGGCTGCGTGCACGCTCCCGGCAGGCGGCGCCAGGATCGTCGTCGCTGCCAGAACGGCTGCGGCGATGCTACGCCGCCGGTCAGGGAAGGGCTGCCTCATGGCTCGACGCGCTCCCGGCCGTCCTGCCACGCCGCCATCCACTGCTCCAGCTCAGGCCGGCAACGGCGGCAGCGGCGCCGTGGCGATCGCCCGCAGCCACCGCGCCTTCTGCAGGTTGTAGTCCCAGACGGCGCCGACCGCCTCCAGCCGGGCCGACGCGTCGTCCGCCTGCGCCTTCAGCAGGTCGAGCATGGCGATCTGCCCGGCGTCGTAGCGCGCCTGGGCGATGGCGAGCCGGGAGGCCGCCAGCTCCCGGGCCCGCCGCGTCGCCTCTACCCTTTGCCGGGCCGCCGAAAGCTGCACCCACTGCGAACGCACCTCGCCGGCCACCTTGTCCTGGGTCTGCCGCAGCTGCAGCTCGGCCCGCCGCAGGGCGAGCTTCGCGCGCTGGAGTTCGACGGGCGGGGTGTAGGGATTGTCGGAGGCCTGCACCTGCTCTCGAGCGAAACGCACGGCCGCCTGCGCCTCGCGGATTTCCCTCCGGTTGGCCAGGGCCGACTCGAGCCCGGCCTCGAGGTCCGGTTCGATGAGCTCGAGCGGCACGCTGTCCGCCGGAGTGAACGGAGCGCCCGGTTCCAGCCCCACCAGGGCGCGCAGCGTCGCCTGCGCCACAGAAAGCGCCCGGTTGGCCTGGTCGACCCCTTCCTGGGCGCTTTGGGCGGCATCCTTCGCCTCGCTCAGTTCCTGGCGGGAGATCATCCCCGCCCGGAACCGCGCTTCGGCCAGCTGCAGCTGGCGGCGGGCCTGCTGGAGGGTCTGCGAACGCACGGCGAGGGTCTCGCGCTGGCGCAGGAGGTCGTAATACGACTCCTCGACCTGCACCGCCACGCCATGGACCGCCGAGAGAAAGGCGTTGCGGGCCACCTCCCGGTCCTGGAGCGCCTGGCGCAACACCCGCCGTGCCTGCCCCTCTGCCTCGCCCACCTGGGCCTCGGTCACGGCCAGATCCTTCTCCTCGACGGCCACCCGGGCGAGCTCCACGTCGGCGGATCGGGCGAGCGCCCGGGCCAGCGCCTCGTTCAGCGTGAGGGAGACCGGGGGCGTGGCAGGGGTTCGCTCCTGGGCTGCCCGAGCGACCGGCACGGGGGCGGCGGTGATGGCCACGGCCACGGCCAGGGCGCCGGCACCGAGGAGCCAAAGCCCGGCGCGACGGGCGACGTCACGAGCCCGCATCGCTCACACCGCCTCGCCTTCCTGCGCCGGGACGGGGCCCGGAGCCACGCCGGCCGTATCCGCCATCACCTGGCGCAGGATCGTATCGACCGAGGAGGCCGAGGCGACGTCGTGATCCCCGACGACCCGCCCGTCCCGCAGCAGGATCAGGCGCCGCCCGTAGCGGGCCACCTCCGGGTTGTGCGTGACCACCACGATGGTCATGCCGTGCTCGTTGAGGTCCCGGAGGATCTGCATGATGGCCTCGCCCTGCCCCGTAGGCAAATTGCCGGTGGGCTCGTCGGCCAGGAGCAGCGTAGGGCCGTTGGCGAGCGCCCGGGCGATGGCCACCCGCTGCTGTTCGCCGCCCGAGAGCTCCGACGGCCGGTGCTTGAGACGATGGCCCAGCCCGAGCTGCTGGAGCAGTTGCACCGCCCGCTCCCGGCGCTGCCGGCGTGGCACGCCCCCGTAGATCATGGGGACCTCCACGTTTTCCACCGCGGTCAGCTCGGGAAAGAGGTTGTAGCTCTGGAAGACGAAGCCGAAGTGCCGGTTGCGCACCCGGGAGAGCTGGGTGTCAGAGAGACGGGTCATGTCGACGCCCTCCAGGAGGTAGCTCCCCGCCGTCGGCCGGTCGAGCGCGCCCAAGAGGTGCAGGAAGGTCGTCTTGCCGGAACCCGACGGGCCCATCACCATGATCATCTCGCGCTGGCGGATGGTCAGGGTGACGCCGGAGAGAGCTTCGACGGGCTCTCGCAGCGTGTAGTAGGTCTTGCCCAGGTTCTCGAGCCGGATGAACTCGCGCTCTGCGGCGTCCGCCGGCCGAGCGGTCGTTGCAGCGTTCATCGCGTTCAACGGGATCGGCCCCCTTCTGGCGACAGCAGGATCTCCTTGCGGTCCCGGAATCCCAGGTACGAGCTGGTGATGATGCGTTCACCCGCCTCCAGGCCCTCGACGACCTGGATGTAAGGCCCGTCCATCACCCCGTAGCGCACCGGCCGGCGCACGGCCCGGCGCCCGTCGGCACTGACGACGTATACGAAAGCCCCGTCCCCGCTGGTGTAAAACGGGCCCCGCTCGACGGCGGGCTGCTCCTTCAGCACGCCCGTCAGGATCTCCACTCCCACCGGGGCGAACGGCCGCAGGGGCGCCGCCTGTTCGAGCGCGAGGTGCACCATGACGACGCTCGCGTCACCCTGGCGGGTCGCCTCCGGGGCGACGAACGTCACCCTGGCGGGGTAGGCCTTGCCGTCGGCCGTCACCGTGGCCTGCTGCCCGGGGCCGACCTGGGAGGCCTGCAGCGCGCTCACGCCGGCCTCGACGTGCTGGCGCGACAGGTCCGCCACCCGTACGAGCTGGTCGCCCGGCTTCACCTCGTCGCCGGGGTCGAGGTCGAGGGCGAGGATGCGACCGGCCACGGGCGCCCGCACGGTAAGGCGGGCCACCTGGTCCTCCAGGCGCCGCACGGCCCGGGTGGCGGTCTCCAGCTTGGCCTCGAGCTGGTCGAGCGTAAGGCGACGCTTCTCGTTGGCCAGCTCGAGGGCGCGTTGGGCGTCCTGTCGCTTGCGGCGGGCGTCGTCAAGGGCCTTGCGCGCCTCGTCCAGTTCGGCCTTGGAGATGCCGCCGAGCTCGTAGAGCTTTTCCTGCTGGGGCAGCTTGCGGGCGGCCTCGGCTTCGACCCTGCGGGCCTCGGCCAGGGCAGCCTCGGCGTCGTCCACGTCGCGCTGAGTGGTGAGGCGGGCATCCTCCAGCGAGTACCGGGCGTTGATCAAGGCGGAGCGGGCCTCGTCCAGGTCCTGGAGCAGCGACGGCGAGTCGAGGGTGACCAGCACGGTGCCTTTCGTCACGTCCTCACCGGCGCGGGCCCGCACCTCCTGCACCACGGCTGCCGCCGGAGCGGTCAGGGTGTACACCCGATCGGGCTGGACCTGTCCCTCGACCTGGATCAGGCGGCGGAAGTCACGCCGCGTCACCTCCGCGTACTCGTAGCTGTCGAGCACGTACGGCGGGTTCTGCCGGACGGCCACGACGTACCCGCCGCCGGCGAGCAGACCGAGGAAGGCTACGAAGACCAGCGCCAGGCGTGCCTGAGCGCTCCCCAAGAGCGGCCGCCGGGGCGGGCGAGGCCCTGACCCCCCTGCCGCTCCCGCCCCGCGAGAGGGCGGCGGGGTGGAGGGACGCCCCTCCTCGAAGATCGGCCTGTCGTAGCGCGGCTGTTCGCTCAAGTGGCCCACCTTCAGGCGACCTCCCGCCATGCCTCGGCCGGCGCCGTGCGGGAGGCGTCCCAGGCCGGGTAGAGCCCGCCAGCGTCCCGATGCCGAGCGCGAGCAGCAACCCGGCCGGGACGGCGATCATCCATCCGAGCGCCACGTAGGCCTCCCCGAGCCTTCCGCCGAGGAAGCTCACGGTCGGCAGAGCCGGCTCCAGCAGGCGCTCGATGGGCCAGGCCAGGAGGATGCCCACCAGGCCTCCCAGCCCGGACAAGACCAGGCTTTGGGCCAGGATCTCGCCGAGGACGCGCCGCCGGGTGGCGCCGAGCGCCCTGCGAAGGGCGATGGCCCGGACCTGCTCGGTCACGTTGACGAGCGAGACCGTCAGCACCGCGATGCCGCCCACGACGGCGGCGAGCAGCCCGACGCCGGCGGTCACGGCGACCTGCCAGGACAGGATGGAGCGCAGGGTCGAGCTGGTGAACGGCTCCCGCACGGTGAGCTCGTAGGTGCGCCCGGCGATGCGGTCTTTGTAGCGGGGATCGGCGGCTCGCTGCTCCACGCGGGGAGCGAGCAGCAGCCGCACGGACTCCTGCGCTTCCTGCACCCGCCCGGGCTTGGGCTTCACGTACAGCGCCGAGTACCGGGGTTCGCGGCCGGCGCCGGTTTCTCCCATGGCGGGGTTGGCCGTGGCGGGGAGCATCATCGGAACATCCTGGAACACCGCGTCCCCCGTCAGGGGCTGGTAAACCCCCACGACCCGCAAGGACTGGGCCGACTGCTCGGAACCCGTCTGCTCCCCGGGCGCCGCAAATCCCATGAGCGCCATCGCTTCACGCAGCGGGCGCAGGGTCAACGTCTGGCCGACGGCCGCCTGGGCGCTTCCGAAGAGCATCCGGGCCAGAGGCTCCGAGAGCGCGGCCACCCGGACCTCCCTCTCCTGGATGTCGCCATCCGTGAAAAAGCTGCCCGCCACCATCTCGAGCCCCGCGATGCGGGCCAGTTGCGGGGTGACGGCCGCGAACCCCCGCGCGGCGTAGACGTCCTGGCCGGCCTGCACCAGCACAATGGGCTGCGGGCTGAAAATGGCCGCGGCCTCTACGGCCTCCGCCTGGGAGATGACCACCCCAACGTCATCGGGCGTGAAGACGGGGATGGTCTCCTGCGTGAACTGGTTGACCTCCTGCCCGACCGCGCTGTAAGAGGCCTCGAGCAGCTGCGCCGAACCCATGCCCGTGCCCATGAGCGTCGGGATCCCGGTCGCCACGATGGCCACGACGGCCCCGACCGCGACCCCTATTTGCAGCACGGCCATGAGGCTGCGTCCCCAGTGGGCTCGCAGCACGTGGAAAATGACCTTCAAGCATGACCCCACCTTCCGCCTCGCCGGCAGGCTCCTACTCGCCCCGGAGCACCTCCGCGGGGTGCGTCCGCGAACTCACCCAGGCCGGGTAGGCGCCAAAGACCAGGCTCAGCAGCAATCCCGACCCGATCCCGACGGCGGCCCCGGCCGGAGTGAGGCCGAGCGGGGGCATCTGGAGCAACTCCAGGAACTGCTGCATGCTCCCCTGGATCATCCCGTAAAGGCCGCCGAGGAGCGGCGCCGCCAGCGCCACTCCCAGCGCCGATCCGGCGATGCCGAGGATGATGGCCTCGAGCGCCGTCTGCACGAACAACAGCCGCCGGCTCGCCCCCAGGGCGACCGACAGGCCCAGCAACCGGCGGCGGCGCACCACCCGGGCCATGAACAGATTGAGGATGTTGACCGCCGCGATGATCATCCCGAGGCTGGCGAGCACCATGGCGCTGACCATGAACGCCCGCTGGTTGCGGGTGATCTCTTCGAGCTGGGCGATGGGTGAGTCGAATTGCACCCGGCCCGCTCCGTACTTGCCGTCGAAGTAAGTCTGCAGCGCCTGGATGACCTCCCCGGTGCGGGCCGGGTCCTGCGGCACCACGTCGATGGAAGGGAGCACGTCGCTCGCAGGGCCCGAGCCTTGCGCCAGCGCGGTGTCGGGTACGTAGCCCAGGCCGCTGGCCTTGAGCTCGGGGGCAAACTGGGTGAGCGGATCGACGCTGACCACGGCGACCACGCTCCACCGGGCCTTTTCGGTGGAGACCGTGTGCCCCACGACCTGGCCGGGTTCGAGCCCGGGGAAGAGCCGTTTGGCCAGGGTCTCATCGACCGCCATCACCTGCCGGCCGGCGTCGTAGTCCTCCCACGTGAACGGCGCTCCCGCCAGCGTACGCAGGCTGAGATAGCCGAAAACGTCCGGTGTCGTGGTCCGTAACATCAGGCGCTCGGGCGGGCCGGCACTCGGCCCGGTGGCCGCCGCCTGCCCGCTGCTCGCCGGCCGGTCGTTGTTCGCCGGAGCGGGGCTCGTGCCAACGGGCCGGTCGTCGATCGCCCGCAGCCCCTGGGGCTGGATCATGCCGGAGCCGGTAGTCACGTACGCGATCCCGGGGATGGTGGACTTGACCGCCCGCAGGTCCGCCCGGGTGATCTTCACGGGCTCCAGCAACCGGGGCTCGATCCGCTGCGCCGGCGGCGCCTGACCGGTGAAGAGACTCTGCCAGTCGATCCCCTTGGGCCGCACCGTGATGGCCCGGAGGTTGGGCACCAGGGCGATCTGGCGGCTGGTCAGGGCGCCCGTGTAAGAGACGAAAGAGACCCCGGCCGTCAGCACGGCGCTGCCCACGGCAAGCCCCGCCACGATGAGCAGGGTCTCGAGCCAGCGGCTCTTGAGCTGGCGCCCGGCCAGCCCCAGTAGCCCTCCGACCGCCGGGCGTCCCGAAACGGCCACGGGGCCCGCGCGGTACGCGTCGGCTGCCATGTCATCCATCCCGCCTTCCCGGAGGGTGTGTCACCTGACAGGCTTGGGCGGTTCACCCAGGGTCACGCAGCTGGCGGCGGCGCGGTCAGGCCCGCATCCAGCGGCCGCCGCGACGCCAGGCTAATCGCAGAACCTTACCGGCCGCTGTCGTCGAGATGAACGAATGCTTACGACCCGCGCACCGGCCGGCTCCTCGCGCGGCGCTACGGCCGCGAGCCGCCCGGCGACGAAACGCCGGCCGGGTGCGAGCTTCCCGAGAATGGCGGGATGACTGGCTCCGCTGGTCGATGGCACGTTGGCCGGTAGCCCCAGCGCGCTTTCGTCGCCGAGCACGGCCCAGATCACGGCTTCCCGGGCTTCGGAGGGCATCCCGAGTTGGTCGAGGAGTTTGACTTCGAGGCCGGGTAAGCGCTCGGCCAGCATGCGGCGCAGCGTCGGGTTGCTGGCACCGCCCCCGGTCAGGAACACCTCATGGATAGGGAGCCTCGGAAAGACGAACCGCCGGTACTGGAAGGCGATCGACTCGGCCGTGTAGGCCGTGACGGTGGCCACCAGGTCGTCGTCCGTCAACCCGAGCGCTCGGGCCTTGCACACCAACTCCCGCGCCATGGGCAGGCCGAAGACCTCGCGACCCGTCGTCTTGGGCGGGGGGCGGTGGATGTAAGGGTGAGCCATCAACTCGGCGAGCAGGCCCTCGTGCACGTGGCCCCGTGCGGCACGCTCGCCGTCCCGATCGAACGCCTCCGCGCCGCCGGTGATGATGCTGACCACGCCGTCGATGAGCACGTTGCCCGGCCCCGTGTCGAAGCAGAGCAACGTGTCCCACGAGGCTCCGGGCCCGATGACCGTCGGGTTCGCGATGCCGCCGACGTTCTGGATGATGCGTCCTCGCTCGGGATGCCGGAAGAGCACCAGGTCTGCGAACGCGCTCAACGGCGCGCCGAGGCCGCCGGCGGCCAGGTCCGCGCAACGCAGATCCGAGAGCACCGGGATGCCCGTGAGTTCGGCCAAGAGCGACGGCTCCATGAGTTCGACGAAGGCACCCCTGCCGGCGTTGTCGGGCCCCGGCGGTTCGTAATAGAGGGTGGGCCCGTGGACGCTCAACAGGTGGACCGATCCGGCCGCGGTGCCCGCATGCTCGAGAAGCTCGCAAACCGCGGCGGCAAAGGCTTCGGTCACGCCCACCATGGCCCGGGCGAGTGTGGCGCCGTCGAAGACGTTGGGCGGGTACAGGCGGAAGACGAGATCCCGCAGCGCCCGAGGATACGGGACCGTGCGATACGCCTGAAGTCGCACCTGCCGCTCCAGCGCCTGGCCGCGCGTGCGCACCAGGGCTACGGTGACCCCGTCCGAGGACGTGCCGGACATGGCCCCCAGCACCAGACGCTCTTCCCGGGAGCGGCCGGCGACGGCCGCAAAGTAGGCCGGCCACCGGCCCCCCGGGTCGTCCGTCCCGGCGGGCCGGCACCAACGGCGCGGCCGCCGGCTCTTCGTCATCCCGGCATGGCCGCCGGCCCTCTCAGCGGGCGAGGGTGCGGACCCAGGCCTCGTATTGCTCGAAGATCCTTTCATTGTGGCCTGGCTCCACCCCCTGGACGTTGGGCGAGACGAAGACGTCCTTTCGAACGCCCCGGGCCGCGAGCTGCTGGGCCGTCGAGGCCACCAGGGCCTGGGCGATGGCCACGAAGGCGACCGTGGAGGCGGCGGCCACAGGATGCTGCCAGCCCTCGACGACGACCTGGGCATCCTCCGGCGCGGTGCAGTTGTCGATCGCGACGTCCGCGACATCCGCCAGATGCTTTCCCGAGGAATGGGCGGGCCGGTGGGCGCGGGCGTTGGAGAGAGATGTGACGGCCACGACCGCACTCCCGCGCTCCCTGGCTCCCAGGGCCACCTCGACGGGCGCCGCGTTGAGCCCGCCGTGGGAGAAGACCAGGGTGACGTCGCCGGTGCCGAGCGGGTGGCTCTTGAGGAACTGCGCCACGTACCCCTCTTTGCGCTCGAGCCACAGGAGCTCCCGGGCCCCTCCCGGCCCGATCGGGCTGAACCACATCAGCCGGGGGTCGGTGAGGGGATAAAAGCCCACGAAACTCCCGTATCGAGGGAAGACGTCCAGCACGGGGATCACGGAGTGGCCGCTCCCGAAGACGAAGACGCCGCGCCCGCGGGCGATGGCCGTCGCCATCATCTCGCCTGCACGGGCGATGGCGGGCGTCTGGGTTTCCCGGATGCGGGCCAGGATCGCCTCCACCGAGCGCAAGTAGGTCTCTGCTGCCACCGTCGATGGGGACATCGTCACCCCTCCTGCTACGGCCTTCGTCAACGCCGGGTTTCCAGGTAGTCGAGCGCCGAGCGCGCCGCACCCAGCAGGCCCGCGTCGCCTCCAAGCCCCGCCGGGGCGATCCGGACGCGCCGGGCGGACCACGGCTGGGCAAACTTCCGGACCGTGGCCTCCAGGTCTGCGGCGTATGCGCCTAGCCGCAGCCCGACGCTTCCTCCCAGGAGCACCAGCGCCGGGTCGAGCATGGACACCACGTTGATCAACCCCCACGAGAGGTGCTCCAGGGCGTCCCGGACGATCGCGCCGCAATCGGGGTCGCCTGCCGCGGCCTTGTCGAACACCTCTTTGGATGGAATAGGGCACCCGATCCTCCGGGCAGCTGCCCGCTCGATGCCTGGCCCGGCGATGAGCCCTTCGAGAACGCCCATCCCTGAGAGCTCCGGGTCATGAACGTCCGCCCGGGTCGGGACGCCCATCCATCCGGTGGCCCCTGCGAGGTTGGTGTGTCCACGGATGAGTCGGCCACCCGCGATGATGCCGCCCCCGACGCCCGTGCCGACGACGAGGCAGACCATGTCCTCCACGCCACGTCCGGCACCGACCCAGTGCTCGCCGAGAGCCGCCGCATGGCCGTCGTACTCGAGCACCACCGGCATCTCCAGCTCCTCGGCCAGCGCGCCGGCCAGCGGGGTGCCGTTCCAGCCGGGCAGGTGGGGGGCCCACTCCACCCGGCCCGACTTGCGGTCGATGACGGCAGGCAGGCCCACGCCAACGGCGCCCGCATCCGGCACGAGCAGGGGCCGCACCAGGTCCAGGAGCTGCCGGGTAAGCGCTGCTCCATCGTCCGGGGCTGAGACGGGTAGGGCCGCCCGCTCCACGACCCGTCCGTCGCAGGTCACCCGGGCGGCTCGCAACTGCGTGCCGCCGACGTCGACGGCTATCACGGACGTGGGCTTGTCCTGGGCAGGCATGTGGCTACCGGCTCCTCCTGCCGCGCCGCCCGGGCTCCTCCACGGCAGGCGATAACGGGTGCCGGGAAGGGATTGGCCGGCGGTCATCGAACAACGCATTGTTATATCAACGGAATGTTTCGAGTGCTACGGCAGAAGATCCTGCCATCGGCCCGGGCGATCAAGGCCGGTGCGAAGGGGAGGGGCCGACGTGCGTGGGGAAACACAGCGCATGGGCGAAAGCACGCAGGCGCAAAACGGCGGTGGGATACCGGGCGACAGCCGGGTGCCGCTCTACCACCGCCTGCACGATCAGCTGCGGGACGACATCGAGTCAGGGGTGCTGCGGCCGGGCGACCGGATCCCCACCGAAGCAGAGCTGAGCGCCCGATTCGGGGTGAGCCGCACCACGGTGAAGCAGGCGATCCAGCGGCTCGTCCATGCCGGGCTGGTCTACCGGGTCCAGGGCAAAGGGACTTTCGTGAGCCAGCCCCGCATCCCGCGCCGTTTCGACGGGCTGATCAGCTTCCACGAGGAGATGCGCCAGCGGGGGCACACGCTCGCGACCGAGCTCCTGGAGGCCGGCCTCGTGCCTGCTGCCCGCCATGTGGCCTCGGCCCTTGGGGTGAGCGCCGGCACGCCGGTGGTCCGTATCACCCGCCGGCGCCTGGTGGACGGGGCACCCATCGCCCTGCAAACCAGCTTCCTGCCCGGTACCATGGCGGAGCTCGTCGACGACCCCGTCGTGGCGACGGGCTCCCTGTACGAGGCCATGGAGCGGCGCTTCGGCCAGAGACCCACGCAGGGGCGAGAGGAATACACGGCCGTGGTCGTGGCCGGGGATGACGCGGCCAGGCTCGGGGTGCCCGACGGTAGCCCCTGCCTTGCGGTACGCCGCTTCGCCGCGTCCGGCGACGGGCGGCCGGTGGAGTACACGGAGTCGCTGCTGCGGGCGGATCGGTACACCCTGCACGTGGAGCTCAAGAGCGTGCCGGCCGGCCCGCCGCCCCGGTCCGCCTCGTGAGCGCCGTGCCTGCCGGCACGCCTTCAGGCCCGCATCCGGGCGCCGAGCGCTCGGGCCAAGCCCAGCAGGAAGGCGAGCCCCCGGCGGGTGTCGGGGTCCCTGGCCATCTGCCACAGCTCCCGTATGCCCGGCGCACGCGTCCGGCCGCGGCTTTCCCGCGCCGCATCCCCCAGCGCCCGGACGGCATCGACCAGCACCGGCCGGCCGCTTTGCAGGACCTCGTCCAGTAACAGTCCTGCATCGGAGGCGAGGCCCGCCATCCGCGCCAGGACGCCCGGCGTCATGGAATCCATGAGCGCCTTGAAGGCGCCGGCCGCCTCGACCAGGGTATCGAGCGCACCCGATGCCTCCAGCGCTTCCAGCCTGGCCATGACCCGCGTCGTTACCTGCGAAGGCTCGGTCGTCACCGGCCGCTCCTGCAGCGCGACGGCGGGAGCCTCCGGGCGCTGCCCGGGCTCGCCGTCCGCGCGATGGCCGCCGGTGCCGCTGCCTTCGACCTTCTCCAGCATCCCATGCGCCCCCTCGCGGTTGTACCGCCCTGCCGGAATACCGGGCCCGGATCACCGGCATGCCGGTCCCGGCCACCAACCGTGACGGCTCCCGGCACGCCTACAAGACGCCCCGGGCCGAAAGCCAGTACATCTCGTTGTAGGCCATCTTGAACTGGTGCAACATGACCGATGCCGGCGCCGGCCTCGGCGGCCGGGTGTAGCTGAACTCGATGTAGGTGCCGCGGTCATCGCCCGCCTCGATGAAGCAGAAGACCTTCCCGTCATACCGGCGCAGCGCCGGCTCGCCGGTTATGGCGGCGGCGACGTTGTCCGCCACGATGTCGGCCTCGTAGTGGGCGGTCGAGCCGGCCTTGCTGACCGGCAAGTTGGTGGCGTCGCCCACGACGTACACGTTTTCCAGCCCCGCTCCCCGGAGCGTGTAGCGGTCGGTGGGGACGAAGCCCTGCTCGTCGCCGAGGCCCGAGGCGGCCACCACCGGGGCACCCCGGTGCGGCGGCACCGAGATGAGCAGATCGTACGGGTACTCGCCGCCCTCGGCGCTGTAAACGACCCGCTGCTCCGGATCGACCCGATCCACGTTGAAGAACGTCTCCCACCGGATCTCCCGCCGCTCGAACTCCGCCTGGGCCCACTCGGCCACCTGCGGCAGGGAGTGGACCCGGTTGATGGGGTAGGTGTAGACGAGCTCGACGTCGTGCCGGCGCCCCATCCGGCGGAAGTAGGCATCCAGGCTCAAGACCATCTCGAGGGGCGCCACCGGGCATTTGTGGGGCACGTCCACGGTCAGCACGATGCGGCCCTTCTCGAACCGGCCGAGCGCCTCGCGCAGCCGCACCGCATCCTCGGCGGTGTAAAACCCAAAAGCCCCCTGGGCCAGGCCGGGGACGGCGGAAGGATCGGGGTACGACCCCGTGGCGATGATCAGGTAGTCGTAAGCGTAGACGGCGCCGCTCTCGGTGATGACGTGCCCGGCCTGCGGGTCGATGGACTCTGCCGGGTCGACGACCAGCCGGATGCCGGGCAACAGCAGCGAGGCCTGGTCCCGCTCGAAGTGCTCGAGCGGCGCGTCGCCGAGCGCCACGAACAGAAAGCCCGGCTGGTAGGTGTGCTTGGTGCAAGCGGTGATCTGCACGATCTCCACCCGGTCGCCCGTCAACGACCCGTTGAACCGCCGGGCTAGGTGGTTGGCGACCATGGTGCCGCCGGGCCCGCCTCCCAGGATCACGACTCGCTTGCGGCCAAACACCCTCACCACGCTCCTTCGACCGGCCCCCGGCGCGCCGGGGGCCGTCGTCTCGGGCCGGACCTCCTAGTGTCCCTTGCGAACGGCGATACGCCAGTACCCGCTTTCCTCCACGACGTACACCAGTTCGTGGGACGCCTTCTTGACCCACTCGGGAATGTCTTTGCTCGAACCCTGGTCGCTCGACCAGACTTCGACGACGCTGCCGACCGGCTGCGCCTTGATGGCCTTGATGAGCTCCATGAGCGGGCCCGGGCAGTAGGCGCCCCGCGCGTCTACGACCTTGTCGGGCCGCAGCTGGGCGTGGTTGGTCCCGCCGAGCTGCAGCCTGGGGTTTGCCCTGCTCGACGGCCATGGGTGCCCCCTCCTCCTGTCTCTCAGATGGTCAGGATCTGGGCGCCTTCGGACTTGCCAAAGAATGCGGTCACTCCGATGACGTCCTCCACCAGGTCGATGAAGTCGGCCTGGCGCCAGCCCATGAGGTCGGCCGCCATCGCGCACCCGAAGACGTGCAGATCGCCGACTTCCTTGCCCTGCGCGAGCAAGTCGTAGAAAAGGGGCACGCCTTTTGCGACCAGTTCGCGGCCCACCTCGTCCAGGACGAAAGCGCGCCGCTCGACGACCTCCTTGCGAAACTGCCCGAGGGCATCCATGGTGGCGAAGACCTGCACCCTCATGCCTGCCGCCGCGGCCGTCGATGCCATGATGGCCGCCGCGTGCAGCTTGCTCAGCTGGGGTGACATGAGCACGATGGAGAGTTTGGGTACCTGCTGCTCCGGCATAGCATCCACCCCTCACCTCTCGCCTGGGAACTCTACCCTAGGAGGTAGGGTACTGTCCCTACCCATCCATACCCGTTTGTGAAGGGATGCACCAAGAGAACCGTGACCCTTTCTCCGGAGGTCATACGTCCGGGTCGAATGACATCCAGCGCGAGGTACGCCGGTTCCCGGCTCCCGTCCCGGCCATCCGGGCCGGCAGGGCCCGCGGCTGCGGGACGCTTTCGGCCGTGCCGGATGCATGGTAGACTGGAGAGCGAACCGTAACCGCAATTCGCATCATTTATCCGGCGCGTCGGAAGCGGCGGCGCGCGTGCTGGGGCCGTCGACCAACCGGCCGTTTGGTTGACGGCTCGACGACGGGATCGACCCTCGAGAGACCCCTGCGAGGGCGGGCGCTCGGAAGGCAGGCAGGTGAAGAGCGGTGGGCCCCATCTTCTCGAGCGTGCTGGTGGCCAACCGGGGCGAGATCGCCCTGCGGGTCATCCGCGCATTGCGGGAGCTCGGCATCCCGGCCGTGCTGCTGGCATCCGGCCCCGATCGGGAGAGCCTCCCGGCACGGTTGGCGGATGGCGTGGTGGTCCGGGACGACCCGCTGGTCTACCTGGATGCCCGGGCGGTGGTGGAGGCGGCCCGCTCGGCAGGGGCCGACGCCGTACACCCCGGTTACGGCTTCCTGTCCGAAAACCCGGTGCTGGCCCGCCTCTGCCGGGAGGCGGGGCTGACCTTCATCGGGCCGCCGGAAGAGGTGCTGGCGCACTTCGGCAACAAGGACGCCGCTCGCCGGGAGGCGGAGCGGCTCGGCATCCCGACCATCCCCGGCAGCGCCGGCGCCCTGTCCGGCGTCGAGGAGGCCCGCCAGGAGGCGCAGCGCCTGGGTTATCCGGTGCTGCTGAAGGCGGTGGCGGGCGGGGACGGCGCGGCATGCGCCGCGTGGACGGGCCGGAGTCGCTGGAGAGCGCGTGGGAGCGGGCCTCCTCCGAGGCGGCGAAGGCGTTCGGCGACGGCTCCCTCTATCTGGAGAAGTGGCTGGAGCGGGTGCGCCACGTCGAGATCCAGTTTGCCGTCGACCGGTACGGCAAGGGCGTCTACTTCGGGGAGCGGGACTGCTCCATCCAGCGGCGCCACCAGAAGCTCGCAGAAGAAGCGCCGTCCCCGGTGCTGGACGATACGCTGCGGCGGCGCATGGGAGAGGCGGCGGTGCGGCTCGCCGCGTCGGCGGGCTACGTGGGGGTCGGGACGGCCGAGTTCCTGGTGGACGAAGAGCGGCGCTTCTACTTCATCGAGGTCAACGCCCGCATTCAGGTCGAGCACCCGGTGACGGAGCTCGTGACGGGGACCGACCTCGTGCAGCTCCAGATGGCGCTCGCGGCCGGGCAGCCGGTGCCCCTCGGGCAGGAGGACGTGGTGCTGCGGGGCCACGCCATCGAGTTTCGCATCAACGCCGAAGACCCTCGCCGGGGCTTCCTGCCCAATCCGGGGGCCATCGAGGCTTACCTGCCGCCCGGAGGGCCCGGCGTGCGGGTCGATTCGGCCGCGTTCCCCGGGTGGGTCATCCCCCCGTTCTACGACTCGCTGGTCGCCAAGCTCGTCGTATGGGCACCGTCCCGGCGCGAGGCGCTGGCGAGGGCGCGCCGGGCGCTCGAGGAGTTCGCGATCGACGGGGTGCGGACGACGCTGCCTTTCCACCGGTGGCTGGTAGGGCGCCGCGAGTTTCGCGACGGGGAAGTGACCACCCGGTTCGTGGAGCAGCACTTCACCCCCGACCAGCTACCCCCCGATGGCCCGGGGCCGGGGGCGGCAGCCCCGGGGAGAAACGGGGAGGGGGCTGCCGCAGCGCGGGTCGAGCTCGCCCCGGGAGCGCGCAGGGAGGGCGTTTCCCCCGAAGCGGCTGCCGCGGCGGCAGCGGCGCTCCAGGCCTACCTGGACGGCCCGCGGGCCAGGGCCGGAGCGGCGCGGCATGACCGCGACGCGGGGAGCCGCCGGCGGTGGAGGATCCGGGCCATTTACCCCGACCCGGAAGGTGGGGGAGCCCACGGGCCGGCGCACCGGGCCCGGTGAAACGCCGGCGGGTCGCCCGGGGATCCCTCTGGGGCCGCGAGAGGGGAGGCGTAGACCCGTGACGTGGAGCCCGGCGCTCTACGGGGAAGACGGGGGGACGGCCGGCGCAGGGCATGGGTCACGCCGGCGCTTCCGGGTGCACGTGGACGGAGTGCCGTACATCGTCGAGGTAGAGGAGCTCGTGGATCCGGTACCCGGGCAGGTCGACGGAGCGGCCACCCGGGTGGGGTACGAGGGTGGTGCCCTGCCGGGATCCACGCCGGCCCGGCCCCGGCCCCACCCGGCGGAGGCCGGCGTGGCCCGGCCGCCCCTTCTTTCCGCCGGGTCGCGCCCGGCGGCGCCGGCCGGCACCTCGGCGGGAGCCCGCGTGGTGAAAGCCCCGATGCCCGGCCTGGTGCTGTCGGTCGCCGTTACTCCCGGCCAGGCCGTGGGGAAGGGGGATCTCCTGCTGGTGCTGTCGGCGATGAACCTCGAAAACGAGGTGAGAAGCCCGGAAGCCGGCGTGGTGAGCCACGTCGCCGTCCGCGTGGGGCAGACGGTCAACACGGGGGAGAGCCTGGTGGCGCTGCGGGCGCCGGCCGGAGCGTCTTGAGGTGACGCAGGCGCGATGCGCCCTGCACCCCCCATCGTGAAGTCGCTTCGCCGTTGGGAGGCGTCCAGCCGTGCAGCAGCACTCCGGCTTGCGTGAACCACGTGACGCCGCCGCCCGGACGGTGTCGCTGGCCGATCGGGTGCGGGCAGGAGACCGGGGGGCGCTCGCCAGGGCGCTCAGCCTGGCCGAGGCGAGCCTGCACGACGGGGTCGCCGGCACGAGCCGGGAAGCAGCTCGCGTCTCCGACGAACTCGCCCCTCTGTTGACCGGGGTCGTGCGCGCTCACGTGGTGGGCGTCACGGGCAGCCCCGGCGCTGGCAAGAGCACCCTCATCGGCCAGCTCGCCCTGGAGCTTCGCCGGCGCGGCCGCAAGGTGGGCATTCTCGCGGTGGACCCCACGAGCCCTTTCACCGGTGGAGCGGTGTTGGGCGACCGGCTGCGAATGAGCCTGCCGGTGGACGATCCGGGGATCTTCATGCGCAGCGTGGCCAGCCGCGGGCAGCAGGGGGGCCTCGCACTCTCGGTCTTCGCGATGGTGCGGGTGCTCGACACGGCCGGCATGGACGTCGTCCTGGTCGAAACCGTCGGCGCCGGCCAAAACGACGTCGGCGTGCTGGGCGTGGCCCACACGGTCGTGCTGGTCTTCAACCCGAGCTCCGGCGACGAGGTGCAGGCGCTCAAGGCCGGCATCGTCGAGATCGGCGACGTGATGGTGGTCAACAAGGCCGATCTCCCGGGCGCTCACGAGGCCTACCGGGCCATCGCGGGGATCCTCCACCTCTCGCCCCCCGATACGGGCGCCTGGCAGATTCCCGTGGTGCTGGTCTCCTCGACCCGCCGGGAGGGGCTGGGCCAGCTCGTCGAAGCGCTGGAGTCGCACCGGCGCTATCTGGAGTCGGCCCCCTCCGCCCAGGAGCGACGCCGCCTCCGGGCCGAATGGGAGCTCCGGGCGGCCCTCGCAGCGGAGGTGGAGCGCCACGTGGTGGCGCCGGCCCGGCAGCGCGGGCTTTGGGCCGAGCTGG
Organism: Limnochordaceae bacterium; assembly: GCA_014896295.1. GTDB lineage: Bacteria > Bacillota > Limnochordia > Limnochordales > Geochordaceae > Carboxydichorda > Carboxydichorda subterranea. The sequence goes on along the minus strand of JADBKR010000008.1, from coordinate 170,038 downwards.
CCCGGCGCCTGGCAGACGGCGAGCTGTCGGCCCGGGACGCCGCCGGCCTCCTCCTGCGCCAGGCCCTCTCCGGGCAGGATCTCAGCCCTTGACCGCGCCGGCCAGGATGCCCCGGACGAAGTAGCGCTGGAGCGCGAAGAAGAGGGCGACCGGGATCAGCATGGAGATGAAGGCCGCCGCCGTCAGCACGTGCCACTCCTGCCCGTAGCTGCCGACCAGGCTCGACAGCTTCAGGGTCAACGGGCCGGTCCGGGCGCCGCCGCCCAGGTAGATGAGGGCGACCAGCAGGTCGTTCCACACCCACAGAAATTGGAAGATCGCCAGCGACGCCAGAGCCGGGGTCGACATCGGCAGTGCCAGCCGGAAGAACGCCGACAGCGGAGACGCCCCGTCGATGTACGCCGACTCGAAGAGCTCCCCCGGCAGCGAGCCGAAGAAGTTGCGCATCAGGTAAACGGCGAAGGGCAGCCCGTAGCCCGTGTGCGCCAGCCATATCCCCACGAACGTGCCGGTGAGCCCGGTCTCGCTGTAGATCCTCAGGATCGGCACGAAGGTCATCTGCAGGGGCACGACGAGGAACCCCACGACCACCAGGAAGAGCCACGAGCGCCCGGGGAAGTCGAGCCACGCGAAGGCGAACGCCGCGAACGACGCCACCAGGATGGGCAGCACCGTCGCCGGCACCGTGATGATGAAGCTGTTGAGGAACGCCTGCGCCAGCCCCTGCTGCCCCAGCACGTGCCGGTAGTTGGCGAGCGTCCAGCGCGTGAGGTCGAACGGGTTGGCGAAGACGGTCCACCATCCCGTGCGGGCCACGTCGGGAGCCGGTCGCAGCGAACTCACCAACAGCCCCAACGTGGGCAGTACCCACGCCAGCGCCATCAGCACCACGACCAGGTGCACGAGCGCCTGAGAGGTCCACTCTCCCGCGCCCGCCGGCGCCGCCGTGGCAGCCCGACGCCGAGCGGCAGGCCTCGTCGTCGCCGCCACCGGAAGATCGTGCGGTGCGCTCCTCATCGCGTCGCCTCCTGTCGCCGGAAGCGCCGGATGTTGGCCAGCATGATCGGCACGATGGCCAGGAAGAGGATGACCGCGATGGCGCTGGCCCGCCCGAAGTCCTGGTACTCGAACATCTCCTTGTACATCCGGTTGGCCATCACTTCGGTGCCGAAGTTGCCGTTGGTCATGACGTACACGATGTCGAAGACCTTGAGGACGTTGATGATCATGGTCGTCGCCACGACCGCCACCGTGGACTGGATGACGGGAAGGCTGATGCGCCAGAAGACCTGCCACTCGGTGGCGCCGTCCACCCGGGCCGCCTCGAGGAGCTCCTTGGGGATGGCTTTGTAGGCGGCCGACAGCACCACCATGGCAAACCCGGTCCAGATCCAGACCCCGACCGCAATCAGAGCCAGGTTGTTGACCCAGGGCCGCTCGACGAGCCAGCCCCTGGGCTGTTGCCCCAACATCACCATGACCTGGTTGGCGAGGCCGATCTGGGGTACCCCCGGCGGCTGGTAGGCGTACATGAACTTCCAGATCACGCCGGCGCCCACGAAGGAGATGGCCATCGGCAGGAAGATGAGCGCCTTGGCCGCCGCCTCGTAGCGCACCCGATCCGTCAGCACCGCCATGAGCAGACCCAGGCCCACCGTGCCGGCCGTGAAGACCACCAGCCACAAGAGGTTGTTACGAAAGGCGGTGAGCATCGCGCTCGACGTGAACAGCCGCACGTAGTTGGACAGGCCCACGAAGTGCTCCGAGCGGCGGTCCATGAAGCTCAGGTAGATGGTCTGGACCGTGGGGTAGGCGAGATAGAAGCCGATGAGCAAGAGCGCGGGCGCTACGAACCCCCAGGCCCAGGCTCCGCCCCGCCGCACGTCGCCTCACTCCCTTCGAGGGCCGGCGGTGCGGGCGCCGGCCTCCGCGCGCCCGCACCTCACCGGCAGCCGTTTGGGATCGTTGTGGCTCACCCGTGGTCTTTGCTACGAAACTCCCCGCTTCAGCGATACGCCTCTTCGGCGGATCGCTCGATCTTCTCGAGCACGCTGTCGAGGTCCTCACCACCGACGTAATCCAGGATCCCGGTCCAGAACGAGCCGGACCCGACCGCAGCCGGCATCAGGTCCGAGCCGTCGAAGCGGAATACCTGGGCGTCGACCAGGATCTTGGCCGCCTTGCGGGTGAGGGGGTCCGGGTAGGCGTTCATGCTGACCGCCTTGTTGGCAGAGAGCTTGCCGAGAGCCGCCACCCACCGTTCCTGAGCCTTCGGGGAGGCGAGGTACTGGATCACCATGCGCGCCTCGGGCGAGTCTTTGAACATGCCCACCATGTCCGCGGCGCCCAGGGCCGGCGTGCCCCACTTGGGGTCGATGGGCGGAAGCGCGAAGAAGTCGTAGTCGGTGCCGGCCTTGAGGCCGGGGTTGGCCTTCAGGATGAAGCTCTGGATGAACGTCGCCTGCCGGTGCATGTAGGCCCTCGGCGGCGAGGTGAACAGGGCGTTGACGCTGTCGCCGAAGTTGGTGGTCAGCTCACCCGTGGGGCCGCCGTAAACGTACTTGGGGTTGAGGGCGATCTTGCCGAAGGTCTCCCAGGCCCGCCTGACGGCAGGATCGGTCCACGGGATCTGGTGGGCCACCCACTTGTCGTAGACCTCGGGCCCGGCGGTGCGCAGCATGATGTCCTCGATCCAGTCGGTGCCCGGCCAGCCGCTGGCGGCGCCGCTCTCCAGGCCGATGGCCCACGGGGTGCCGCCGTCCTTGACGATCCGGTCGGAGAGGGCCATCATCTCGTCCCACGTCTTGGGCACGGCGTAGCCCTTGGCGGCAAACGCCTTCGGGCTGTACCAGACCAGGCTCTTCAGGTCGGCCGACATGAAGATGGCGTAGAGCTTGCCGTCGTAGCTGCCCAGATCGAGCCAGACCGGAGCATACTGTTGCCTGAGCACCTTCACGTCGAGCGCCTTGCTCAGATCGACCAGGTGCCCCTCCCGGGCGAACTCCCGCATCTGGCCGGGGTTGGGAAGCGCGGCCAGATCCGGCGGGTTGCCGGCCTGCACCCGGGTCGTCAGCACCGCCGGCAGGTCCCGGGTCCCGGTGAACTCCACGCGAATGCCGGTCTCCTTCTCGAACGGCTCCAGTACCTTGCGGAACGCCTCCAGCTCCTGGCCGCCCCAGGTGCCCAACATGGTCACCGTGCGGGCCGCCAGCGCCTGGGCACCCACCATGGCGACGAACAACGCGGCAAGTGTCACCCACACGAGCGCCCGCAACCCGAGCCTGCCCGGATGTCTCCTCTCAGCCATGGGGATCCCCTCTCTACGTACTGAGCTTGTGTGGAACGACGCCGCGGTCCCCACCCGCCCTCGGGGCTGCCTCACCTCCCTCGCGGCGGGCCGGTGCTCCCCTTGACCCGCAGCTGCACCGGTACGACGACTCGCCGGCCGACCGCCCCGCCCTGCTCAGGGACGGCGGCCCCGTCCCCACCTGCTGCGCCCAACCGATCGAGGAGCAGCTCGGCCACGATCCGGCCCAGCGCGCGGATGGGCTGCGCTCCCGTGGTCAGCGAAGGCTCCAGGAGATCGGCCAGGTAGATCCCGTCGAAACCTGCTACCGAGACATCCTCCGGCACGCGCAGCCCGGCGCCGCGCAGGGCCTCGAGCACGCCGATGGCCATCAAGTCGTTGCTTGCGAAAATCGCGGTCAGGGATCCCGGCTCCCGGAGATCGAGGAGCCGGGCCTGCAGCAGGTGCTGCCCCGCCCGCAGGCCTCCTTCGCGGGTGAAGTCGCCCTCGACGACCCACTCGGGCGACGAGGCGACGCCGGCCGCCTGCAAGGCCTGCAGGTACCCTGCGAGCCTGCGCCGGGCGGAGACGAGGTGCAGGGGGCCGGTGATGCAGGCAATCCGGCGGTGGCCCAGGGAGAGCAGGTGCTCCACCACCTGCCGCGCCCCACCCTCGTTGTCGCCGTCCACGAACCAGACGCCGGGCACGACCCCGCCGGAGGCGTCCTCCGGCGTGCCCAGCACTACGAAAGGAAGAGGTGCCTGCCGCAGCAGGGCCAGCCGGGGATCGTCCACCTGCACCTCCGTCAAGACGGCCCCGTCGACCACTCGTCCGGCTGCCAGCTCCGCCAGGCTGCTGGCAGGCGAACCGCCGGCGCCGGGAGAGGTGATCACCAGGCTGTACCCGGCCTCCATGACCCGGTCGCCCAGGCCGCCCAGGAACTCCAGGTAGAAGGGATCCGAGAAGCTACGGGGCGGCGTGGGCGTCACCACCGCGATCATCTCGGTGCGGCCGCGGGCCAGCGCCCGGGCGATCCGGTTGGGGATGTACCCGAGCTCCTGAGCCGCCTGCTCGATCCGCAGGCGGGTCGCCTCCTTGACCCGGCTGTCGCCGGCCAGCGCGCGAGAAACGGTGGACTTGGAAACCCCCGCCGCTCGCGCCACGTCGGCCATGCTGGTCTTGGTGACCATGCTTCCGTCGCTTCCCGCCCAATACAACCGGTTGCATTTCCTCCCATTCGTCACCGAGCGCGCCCTCCCCTGCTCGACGGTGAGGCGGCGGTATGGCAAGATGCGGGATGGTGGCGAGCGAATAGCGGCGGTACAATATCTTCCCAGGAGGGCATGGGTTGGGTGCCTTGGGTCATGGCCCTCGCGCCGGCGCCGGCAGCGTTTCTCCCTACGTCTCGGCCCTGCGTCGCGCCCTGGCGTCGCCCGGGCGGGCGCGCCTCGAGCTCGAGGGCGGGCGACCTGCCGCGGTGCTGGTGCCCATCTACCGTCCTGGCGACGAGGATCTCCTCGTGCTCACCCGGCGTACGGAAGAGGTCGAGTACCACAAGGGCCAGATCTCCTTTCCCGGGGGAGCCGCGGATCCCGAGGACGACGGCCCCGTAGCGACAGCCCTGCGTGAAAGCGCCGAAGAGATCGGGCTCGATCCGCGGGACGTGGAGGTCCTGGGTCTGCTGGACGACGTCCTGGTCTCCCACAGCGGTTTTCGAGTCACCCCCGTTGCAGGCGTCGTGCGGCCCGGGCCTTACCGGTTCGTCCCCAGCCCCGCCGAGGTGGCGGAGATCGTGACCGTGCCCGTCGAGTGGCTGCTCGAGCCGGGGCACGAGCAGGTGGGGCACTCCCCTTCGGGCCGTCCCGGCTACGTCTACGAGCACGGCGAGCACTTCATCTGGGGCGCCACCGGCCGCATCATCCACGCCCTGCTCGAGACGATCCGCCGGGGCCTGGCACCGGTCGCCTGATCCGGGAGGCGTCGGCATGGTCCGAGGCCTGCGCGGCATACGTGTGCGCTGTGACACCTCTCGATGGACCGGCGCACGCGCATACGCACCGCAGTGGCCGCAGGAGCTCTCTTGCTTACTGGGCTCTCGTTCCTCGCCTTCTTTGGGCCGGCCGGCAGGCAGCCTCCGCCCGGCGAACATCCGCCGGCCTCGCCGTCCGTTCCCCAGGCGGGCCGGCTGCCCCTCGAGGGGCTCGTGATCGCGGTGGACCCGGGGCACGGGGGCGACGACGGAGGAGTGACCCACGGAGGCGTCCTGGAAAAGGACGTCAACTTGCAGGTGAGCCTTCACCTCGCGGCCAGCCTCGAGCGCCTGGGGGCCCGGGTGGTCATGACCCGTACCGGCGACGACGCGCCCTTCACCGACCCCCGCACGAGCCTCAACTTGCGGCTGTACCGGGCCCGCCAGGGGGAGGCGCAGATCTTCGTGAGCGTGCACGCCAACAGCTATCCCGACTCGTCGCAGTTCGGGGCGCAGACCTTCTATCACCCGTCCTCGGTGGAGGGGCGGCGGCTGGCGCTCTTGGTGCAGGAGGAGCTCGTCAGGCTGCAGCCCGAGAACTACCGGGAAGCCCTGGCAGCGGACTACTACGTGTTGCGCAACAGCCAGGTGCCCGCCGCGCTGGTCGAGGTGGGGTTCTTGTCCAACCCCGACGACCGGCGCAAGCTGGTCGATCCGGCGTACCAGGCGCGCCTGGGAGAGGCCGTTGCCAGGGCCATCGTGCGGTATTTCCAGGGGGACGTGCCCGAGCACCGGCCGACGGTGACCAGGCCCGGGCCGCCGCCGGGCTTCATCCAGGAGATCTACCCGCCGGAGGTACGTTGACCCCGCGGGCGCCGTCGCCTCTTCGGGAACGGGCGGTGGCCGGGCCGGGCCGGGTCGGGCCGGGTCGGGGCGCTGCGGGCGGCTAGGAAGCCACGCGCTTGAGCACGACGATGGGCGTCTGCTCGTCGTCGTTGCCCTGCGGGTTGTTGCGCAGCGCCTCCAGGAGCTCTCTCGGATCCTCCTGGCCCGTGAATCCGATGATGTCCACGCAGTGGATGTCGTTGACGTCGGCGATCAGGGTGTCCACCCCGGTGGCCTCCTTGACGCGCCGGGCGACCTCCTGGCCGTTGACGGGTCCCAGCACGATGGTCCGGTCGTAAGGGTAGAGCGTACCCCCGATGTCGTCGATCAGGTTGAGCCCCCGATCGGCCACCCGGAAGAAGACCCCCCGCCGCCCGAACAGCCGCCCGATGGCCGCCGCCGCGGCCGCTGCCAGCACCCGAGGCAGCCCCGCCTCCTGGATGGCGAGCTGCATGGCCGCAGGCGTCGCCAGGCTGCCGTCGGGGTGGGCGAAGCGCCTCAAGAAGTCCGCGAACCGCCCGACCTTGACGCTCTGGGGCAGCACGGCGCGCCCCTGCGTGATGGCGACCATCGACTCGGAAAGCGCGATGACGTCGCCGGGCTGTGCGATGCCGCGCGTGTAGCGGCGGACCACCTCCGGCAGGTCGTCCTTCTCCGTGATGATGTGGGTCCTGATGGCCATCGGCTTATAGCGCAGCGGCGGCACCCCCGCTCTGGTGCGCCGCGCCCCAGTGCGCGGCGAGGGCGTTGCGGATGGCCTGCGCGATGCGGTCTTTGAAGACCACGCTCCGCAGGAGCGCCTCTTCCAGCGGGTGGGCGATGCACGGGACCTCGACCTGCACCACCGGCACCCGGGTCGCCGCGGCCGACGGCCAGTGCATCGCCTGTACCCCGTGCTCCGGCAACCCCAGCCGCCGGCGCAGGCTGCTCGCGATGGCCCGGGCGATGGCCTCGGCTTCGGCCCGGGCCACACCCGCCCCGAACCGGACGGCCATCCCCTGGCAGCGATCCGGAGGTTCGTGCAGGGTATGCAGGCTGACCAGCACCTGGGCCCGGTGGGTGACCGCGGCCAGCATGCGCAGGTGGGGCTCGACGAAGCGATCGTCCCGCCGCGTCAGAGCCACGGCTGCGCCGGCCTCTTCCAGGTGGACGGCCAGGCGGCGCGCGATCTGGAGCACCACGTGCCGCTCCTCGAGGTTGATCGGCCCCCGGGCGCCGGCGTCCCGGCCCCCGTGCCCGGGGTCGATCGCGATGCGCCGGCCCCCCAGCACCTCGCGCAGCGGCTGCCGGTCGAGCGTGATCCGGGTGACGACGGGAATGCCGGTCTCGACCTCGATCCGGGGGCGCGTGCTCGAGACAGGGAACTCGAGCTCGAGACGGCACAGCACCTCGCCCGTCCGGCCCTGGTCGAGCCGGACGGACCGGACCACCCCGTCCAGCACCATCCGCTCGAACGGGTCCATGTTGAGCGCCAGCCCCTCCAACCGCACGAGCAGCGTCCGGGGGCCCAGGGCCTCCACGCTCCGGCGCGTCGGGGGACGCGTCGACTCGAGCTCCACCACGGACACGGCGGTCTTCGCCGGCGGCGGCGGCGTCACCCGGGCGCGCAGGTTGGTCAGCTTGGGATCCATAGGGTCGGCGGCAGGCCCGCCACAGAGGCCTGGCCGCTCACAGCACCTCCAGGGTCTCGAGTCGGGGATCCTTGGGCCCGGAGACGGATGCGCCGGCGCTGCGCACCAGCTTCAAGAAGTCCACCACCTCGGGCGTGATGCGCTCGCCCGGGCAGAGAAGGGGGATGCCCGGCGGGTAGCAGGTGACTACCTCGGCGGCGATGCGCCCGGTGGCCTGCTCCAGGCCGACCGCTCGGTGACGACCGAAGAAGGCTTCCCGGGGTGGCAACTCGACCACCGGTTGCCGCACGACGTCGGCGGCCAGCGGCTGTGCCGCCCGCAACAGCGCCCGGGTCTCGGGCGTGGAGTGCTCGTCGGCGTGGGCGGCGATCTCTGCCAGCACCTCCGCCAGCCGTTGGACGTCGTCTTCGTCGTTGGCGTAGCTCACGATGAAAAGCACGTAAAAGAGGTCGGGCATCTCGGGCTGCACCGGCCCCAGCTCGCGCAGCAGCCGCTCGACCTGGTGCCCTGTCAGACCCAGGTGCTTGACCAGGACGGCCACCTTGGTCGGGTCGAAGCCGGCGGCCCCCGCGGCGCCCGGCGCCGGCTCGAAGGCGGCGACGCCCTCGATGCCCTCGACGCGTTGGCGCAGGAGCCGTGACAGGGAAAGGGCCCGATCGAGGAGCTCGTGCCCGCCCGTGGCCATCTGCATGCGTGCCGCATCCAGGGAGCTCATCAGCAGGTACGACGCGCTCGTGCTCTGCAACAGCCGTAAGACCGCCTGCACCCGCCCGAGGTCGATCCGGTCGCCCTTGACGTGCAGCATCGAGGCCTGGGTGAAGCCGCTCAGCATCTTGTGGATACCGTGGGCGCAGGCGTCCGCACCGGCCTCCAGGGCCGGGGCGGGGAAGGCTTCGTGGAAGCGGAAGTGCGGCCCGTGGGCCTCGTCTACCAGCAGGACCTTGCCTCGCTCGTGCACCATGGCGGCGATCGCCTCGAGATCGCTGGTCACCCCGTGGTAGGTAGGGCTGACCAGCAGGACGCCACGAACATCGGGGTAACGCTCGAGAGCCCGGCCAACCTCCTCCGGCGTGACGCCCAGGGCGATGCCCCACTCGGTGTCGACCTCCGGCGTCACGTAGACCGGGACGACACCGCTCAAGATGAGCCCGCCGATGATGGACTTGTGGACGTTGCGGGCGACGATGAGCCGATCGCCCGGGTCACAAGCCGAGAGGATCATGGCCTGCACGCCGGCGGAGGTGCCGTTGACCAGGAAGAAGGAGTGATCGGCCCCGAACGCCTCGGCCGCGAGCTCTTCCGCCTCCTGGATGACGCCCCGGGGCTGGTGGAGGTCGTCGAGCCCCAGCACCCCGGTGACGTCCATGCCAAACACGTCCCGGCCCATCACCTGCGTGATGCGGGGGTCCGCTCCGGGCCCGCCCCGGTGCCCCGGCATGTGGAACCGCACGACCCCGCTTTGCCAGTAGTCCACCACGGCGTCGAGCAGCGGCGTGCGGATCTGGCGCGATACGTCGACCCTGGGAAGGGCGCGGGCGTGGCCCTGGAAGGGCCTTACTCCGATCACGTGCATACGCCCCCTGTTCTGGCTGACAATCTGTTCCTGAGAACATCCGCCCTTCACGCTATGCCCGAGGGGATGGCCGGGTTCGGAAAGGACAGCCGTGACGGGCCAGAGAGGCGGCCATGAGCCCATGAACGGTCGAGGAGCCCCGCCGGGCGGCCCGTGGCGTGTGCTGGGGGCCACCGTAGCGGTCATCGCGCTGGCTTATGCCCTGAGCCGGGCCTTGCCGCAGGCGCGGGCGAGGAGCGTCGACTACGGGCCGTTGCAGCGCCAGATCCTGGGGTTCATCGAGACGAGGCCCCAGCGCTTCGGGATCTACTTCAAAGACGTGCGGTCGGGCCAGGAGTGGGGCATGGACGCCGATCGGCCCTTCCAGGCGGCGAGCACGGTGAAGGTACCCATCGCGTTGCTCGTCAACCAGTTGGTGGCAGAGGGCAAGCTGCACTGGTCCGACCGGATCACCTATCGGAAGGACCTGGACTACGCCGGCGGCGCGGGCGTGCTGCAGTTCGACGGTATCGACGGGACGTCGTACTCCCTGCGGGTTCTCACCAACCTGCTCATTACCGTGAGCGACAATGTGGCCTGGCAGATGCTGACGCGCTTTTTGGGGAAGGAGACCATCGCCGCCTACATGCGCCAGCTCGGGGGCAAGACCGTCTTCCCCGGGGGGGAGAACGTCAGCACGGCCCGCGACATGGGGGCCTACATGCAGGCCGTGCTGGACTTCGCAAGCCGCCACCCCGATCTCGGCAACCGGCTGCTGGACGACCTGTCGCACACGATCTGGCACGTCGGCCTCCCGGGGCGATTGCCGCCCACGGTACGGGTTGCCCACAAAGAAGGCGACGTGCAAGGGGTGGCGGACGACGTCGGCATCGTGTTCGCCCGCCAGCCGTACATCCTGGCCATCATGTCGGAGGGCGTGCAGGACATCGAAAGCGGCTTTGCCGACATCGCCCGCATCTCCCGCATGGTCTACGACTTCCAGGAAAAGGTGGCCGCCCGCTGAAAGCCGGCGCGCCGGCCCGGGTGCGCGGGCCCGTTTGTCTCACTCTCCCATGACTTTGAGGATCACGCGCTTGGGGCGCTGCCCATCGAACTCCGCGTAGTAGATCTGCTGCCAGGGACCCAGGTCGGCTCTCCCGCCGGTGACCGGGACCATGACCTGGTGGTGCACGAGCAGGCTCTTGAGGTGGGCGTCGCCGTTGGTCTCGCCCGTGCGGTGATGCCGGTAGTCCGGGCGGTACGGCGCCAGCTTCTCCAGCCACTCGTCGATGTCCTGGATGAGCCCGTCCTCCGCGTCGTTGACCCATACCCCGGCGGTGATGTGCATGGCCGAGACCAGCACCATGCCCTCGCGAATTCCGCTCTTGCGAATGGCCTCCTGTACTTTCTCCGTGATGTTGACGTACTGGCGTTTGGTGGGCGTATGGAAGGTCAGGTATTCGGTGTGCCATTTCATGGCGGGCACCTCCCGATCGAGGAGTACCCTGGCAGGTACGGTACCTTCCTGCCATGGTATGCTGTCACTGTTCCCACAGTGTAATGCGGAGGTGGAACGTCGTGGCGTCAGGCCAGGTGTTGGGTAACGTCCAGGTGGACCGGCTGCGGGAGAGCATGCGCCGGGCGGCGGAGGATCCCTCCGCGGCGGTCCTCCAGGTCGAGATGGAGGGCAGCTGGGACTTCACCGAGGGCCAGCCCCAGTACAAGGGCTCCGTCGCCACTCCCGCCCGCGGGCCCGTCGAGCTCGTGGCCGACTTCCCTCCCCAGTACGGGGGGTGGGGCGAGGCGCCGAGCCCTATCCAGTACTGCCTCTACGCCTCCACGGGGTGCTTCCTCTCGACGTACGCCCTGGTGGCGGCGCTCGAAGGGGTGGCCCTGCGTTCCCTGAAGGTGAAGCTCTCTGCCCGCCTCAACATGCAGCGGTTCCTCGGAGCGGGCGACGCCCCGGTGGTCGAGTCGATGAAGTGGACGGTGCTGGCCGACGCCGACGCCGGCATGGAGACCCTCGACCGGCTGCGGGTGCTGGCAGAGGAGCGGTGCCCTGCCACCTGGTGCCTGCGCAACCCCGTGCCTCTCCAGACCGAGGTCCAGCGCATCTCGCCCTGAGGACCTGCCGGGGGCGTGCCGTCCTCAGGCCTCGATCCACCACGGCTGGGACCAGGCGGCGCGGCCGTCGGGCTCGATGACCTCGGCCCGGACGTAGCCCTCGTCGCCCCGGACGGCGTAGCTCGCCCGGCGGCCCTCCACCTGGACGAGCAGCCGACCCCCCTTTCCCATCAACCGGATGCGAGGCGGCACGCCCGGCGCCGCCTCGTCTTCCGGGGGGACTGCCTCGACGACGACCCGGGAGCGACCGCCGTCCCGTTCCCACCGGAAGATGGCGCGGGCGCCCGTGCTGGGGTAAAAGGCCCCGCGACGCAGCGCCTCCCGCACCATGCCTGCCAGCCGGGCGGCCGGAAGGGAGAGGTCCCAGGTCTGTTCGACCGCTACCCAGACCCACGCCCGTCCCACCTGCTCGAGGCGGTGCGAGTCGTCGACGGCCGTCGCCCACAGGGGCAGCGCCGGGCCCCGCCTCGCGAGCGCCTCGTCCCACAGGGCCACGTTGGCGCCCGTCCGGGAGTGGTGGTTGACGATCTCGACGAGGTCGAGCAGGGGATCGGCCAGCGCCTCGATCCGCCAGCGCCCGGTGCCGAAATTGCCGTCCCAGGCCGGATGGGCGGCCATCGCCAGGGCGCCCTGCCGCCGGGTCGCCTCCAGCTTGCGGTGGGCGCTCGCCAGCAGCGGCACCGGCTCCGTCGTGAACAGCCTCACCAGGTGGCGGCCCAGGGGCGGGAAAGGGCGGACCAGGGTGCTCTCTTCGCCCGGCACGACCAGGATGCCGTCCACGACCGCCGCCCGCTCCCACACGCGGTCGTGATCCGTCACGCACAGGAAATCGAAGCCCCGGAGCCGGTACGCCGCGAACATGTCCTCGGGCGGCACCCGCCCGTCGAAGGACCGGGAGGTGTGCACGTGCAGCTGGCCTTTCAGCCAGCGCACCCGGTTCATGGGGCCACCTGCTCCTGCGCCGTTCGGCCGGCGGGCACGAGGGCCCTCACCAGCCGCCGGAAAGCCTGCCCCATCGGCACGCGCTCGAGTTCGCCGGGGCCCACCCACCGGGTTGCAACAGGGGCGTAGTTGGGACGCTCGTCCGCGGCCCGGGCGGCGCCGCCGTTTCGTGGGGAAAGGCCCCTCCCTCGGGCCTGCACGCGAAATGCCCGCATCTCCCAGATCCGGTGGCTGAAGACGTGGCGCCCTTCGGCGACCGCCGTGCCGAGGGCGCCTTCCAGGCCGGCCTGCTGCATGGCCCGGCGCGCCCCTGCCTCCCACTCCTCCCCGGGCTGGAGCTCGACGGCAGGCAGGGCCCACAAGCCGCCCAGCAACCCGTCGGGCGGCCGCTCCACCAGCAGCAACCGGCCTGCCGAGTCGAAGGCCGCCACCGCCGCCACTCTCACCACCGGCGAGGGGGCGGGGCCTCTTCGCTTGGCCGGCAGCTCCTCTTGCAGCCGGTACGCCCACGCCGCACAAAAGCGCCGGATCGGGCATGGCCCGCACTCCGGGGCCGGCCGGCAGATGCGGCTGCCCAGCTCCATGAGGCCCTGGGTGAAGTCCGCCGCCCGGCCCTCGGGCACCATCCCTTTGGCCCACGCCCCAAGCCGGCGCATCGAGCCCGGCCCGGGGGGATCCCAGACCATGAGCACCCGGGACAGCACCCGGCTGGCGTTGGTATCGATGGCCGGCTCCGGCCTGCCGTACGCGATGCTCGCGATGGCCCTGGCCATGTACGGGCCGATGCCCGGGAGCGTCTCGAGGACGAGCGGGTCGTCGGGGACCCGCCCGCCGTATTGTTGGACGATGGTGCGGGCGGCCTGGTGGAGGTACCGGGCCCGCCGGTAGTAGCCGAGCCCTTGCCAGACCTCGAGGACGCTCTCCAGCGGCGCCTCGGCCAGAGCCTGCAAGGTCGGGAACCGCTGCACGAATCGCTCGAAGTACGGCACGACGGTCTGCACCTGGGTCTGCTGCAGCATGAACTCCGAAACCATGACCCGATACGGGTCGGGACGGTCGCGCCACGGAAGCGCCCTCTTCGCGCCTTCGAACCAGCGCACCAGGGCCTCTCCGAGCTCGGGGATGGGCAAGGTGTTCTCCTTCCACCGGGCCGCCCGGCGCCCCGCGGCCCCGGCCCTCTGGCCTGTTTTCTCCTCGGAGGTTCCCTCGGACTCCCACCGGGCCAGGACCTCGGGCACCTCCCCGACGTGCAGCACGGCCGCGTCCGGCAGGGCGTACGGGACGAGCCACCGGTCGGCCGCAGGCCGCCGATCGGCGATGGCCGCCACCTCCGCGTGCCATTCGGGCATCCCGTCCAGCACTTCAGGGCGCTCCCAGGGCGGCCGCCGAGCGAGGAGCTCGAGACGGGAAAGGCGCGGCGGGATGACCCAGACGGCCCGAATGCCGGCCGCCCGGGCGGCGGCGACGTCGTACAGCAGGTCGTCGCCCACGTGCACGGAGGGGCGCCGGCTTTGGCCGCCTTCGACCCAGGTGAAAGCCCGGGCATCGGGCTTGGCCCATCCCGTCAGGTCGGGCGCGCAGAAGCGTTGGAAGGCGTCGAGGATGCCCAGCGCCTCGAGCACCGGGCGCTGGTAGGCCCACAGACCGTTGGTGGTCACCATGAGCTGGTAGCCATCCCGGCGCAAGGCGGCCAGGGCGGCCGGTACCGTTGCGTGCATGAAGGAGATGGCGGTGCCGGCTCTGGCGAGGCGCTCCACCGTAGCTTCAACCGGCTCCTCGGGAACGCCCGGGACGCCGTGGCGGCCCGCGACGGCCGCGATGATGTCGGTCCAGTCGTAAGCCCAGGCCGCAAGCGATCCCGCGGGCGGCCCGGAGGCGGCAGCCTCCCGGCTCGCGGCCAGGCGGCGCCGGTACTCCTCGGTCAGCGCTTCCATGGCCATGGCCTCGCTGCCGCCGAAAGCGGGGGCAAGGGCCCGGGTCACCTGGGGGAAGATACCGTCCCGGAAGGGGTTGCGCATCAGCACCCCATCCAGGTCGAAGCTAATCGTGACCATGGCTCTCCGCCCGGGTGGAGAGGACCGAGGCCATCCGATCCGGGTAGTCGGTGATGATGCCGTCCACTCCCAACGCGGCCAGCCGGCGCATGGAGGCGACGTCGTCGACGGTCCAGACGTGGACCGGTACGCCACGCCGGTGCAGGACGCGGATGAGGCTCTCCGTCACGACGGGAAGGATGCCCTGTCGTTCCGGTACTTGTACCACCTGGCCCGGCGGCGTCCAGAAACCGCCCAGGCCCAACCTTACCATGATCACCATACGCAGCGCCTCGCCGGCACCGGTGGAGGTGAGGACGCCGGGCGCGTCGCGGCGCACCTGTTCGAGCACCCGGTCGCTGAAAGAGGCGACCACGACGCGGCCGCGTGCCCCGGCAGCATCGATGGCCTGGAGCACCCTGGCGGCGAAGCCGGGGTCGTCCGGCTTGATCTCCACGACGAAGCGCGCCTCGGGGAAGGCGCGCAGCACGTCCTCCAGCCGGGGAATGCGCACGCCCTTGCCGCGATACGGGAAGCTGGCGCCGTCCGGGCTGAAGCGGTACCCGGCGTCGAGGGCCTCCGCCTGCCCGAGGTCCATGGAGGCGATCTCGCCGGTGCCGTCCGTCGTCCGGTCGACCCGCTCGTCGTGCAGCACGACCACCTCGCCGTCCCGGGTGGGCCGGACGTCCAGCTCCAGATAGCTGGCGCCCCAGCGCAGGCCTTCCTGGAAGGCGGCCAGGGTGTTTTCCGGCGCGAGGCCCGCGCCGCCGCGATGGGCGATGTTGAGGGGACCTGCCGAGGTGGCCCACAGCGACCGGGATGCTTCGGTGAGAGGGACGGGGCTCGGGGCCGCTGCGCTCGCCGCCGCCACCAGCACCGCCGCCACGGCCGCGATGCCCAGGTACGGTCCGACGGGTACGCGGCTCGACGAAGCGATGCTCGGGATACGCCGCTGGCGGGCGCGCTCGGAGAGCTCCCTGGGAGGTGACGCCAACCCCGTACGCAGGAAGAGCAGCGGCGCCAGGACGGCCACCCAGACCGCTGCGACGGCGTAGGCGAGGACGGCGGGAAGGCCGGGGGGCACCACGCGCTGGATGAGCAGGGCCATTCCCACGAGCCCCGCCAGCCCGACCAGCGACCGGGCGACGTGCTGGACAGCGCTTGCGCGCTCCCCGTACGGGATCCCCGGCAGCGCCACCATGTCGGCGGTGAGCAGGCCGATGAGGAAACCCAGGGCCCGCTCCGACGTGCCGGAGGGGGAGAGGGGGAACAACAGGAGCGGCACGGCCACGGCCAGCCCCATCTTCCATCCCCGGCCCCATCGCTCCCCGGGCTGCCGGGCGAAGATCACGGCGCCGGCGGCGATGACGAGGAGGCCGAGGGCCCACCCGCCCAGCACGTCCCCCAGGAAGTGCACTCCGAGGTACAGGCGGGAAAGCGAGATCATGACGACCATCAACCCTGCGAGCGCGATGACCCAAGGGCGGGGGAACTCGATGGCGAGCCAGCCCCACAGCGTCATGCTTCCCTGGGCGTGGCCCGAAGGAAAGCCGGCGCCCGCGGCCTCGGCGAGCCGCAGGATCCCTCCCACCCCGGGCTCCGGCCGGGGCATGGCCATCCATTCCTTCACGACCCCGTTGAGCCAGATCGACAGCAGGAAGATGACCGCGAGGCGGTGCCCCTTGTACCGGTCGATCCCCCAGTACACCACCGGGATGAGGAGGATGTAGGCCAACTCGGTGCCCAGGCTCGTGAACGCCACGAACCATTGATCGAGGAACGGCGAACGGAACTGCTGCAGCCAATGGATGATCCCGGTATCCCACATGGGGCCCGTACTCCCTCCCGTGCCGTGCGCCTGGACTCCGGGGTTCGGCCTTCCGGCGTTTCGTCCCTGCGTTGGGTGGATAACGCAGGAGGAACTAGTATCTTTACCGAAGACCAGGCGCGATGCTGGATCCGATGGGGCGGGGGGTTCACGAGAAACGCGATGAGCAGGGTAAAGCGTACCTTGGGACTGCTTGCAATCGCTTCGAGTATCTTCGTGCTGTGGCAGGTCCCACACCTCGCAGGAGGCGTCGCTCTTGCGGCGCCACAGGGAGAGCCGGTTGAAATCGGCGTCATCACCTCGTTGAGTGGCCGTTTTGCAACCTTTGGAACCATGCAAATGGCCGGGTATCGAGTCGCCCTGGAGGAAATCGAAAGCCGGGGCGGCGTGCTGGGCAGGCCGCTCAAGCTGCTGGTCGAAGACGACGCCAGCGACCAGAACGCGGCCCTCTCGGCCGCCGAGCGGCTGCTCCAGCGCGGGGTGCCGGTGATCCTGGGCACCTACGCCAGCGGCATCAGCAAGCCCCTGGCGCAGTACATGGCCCGCCGGCAGGCCCCGCTCCTGGTGACGGGCAGCGCCGACGACGCCATCACCCGGCCCGGGTCGGAGTGGGTCTTCCGGGCCAAGACCAACGCGTCGGCCTACGCCCGCTCGTTGCTCGACCTGGCCGACCGGCTGGGCGGGATGAAGCGGATCGCGATCCTCGCCGGCTCGGGGGCCTTCGAGCAATCGGTGGCGGACGCCGCCGAGCGGCTGGCGGGCCAGCGCGGCTACCGGGTCGTGGCGAGGGAGGCGTACGACCGGGGCCTCACCGACTTTCGTCCCATCCTCAACCGCTTCCGGACGCTCGACCCTGACATCCTGTTCATGGTGTCCTACGAGGAGGACGCCGTCGCCATCATGCGGCAGGTGAAGGAGGTCAATCTCAACGCCCGGATGTTCGCAGGAGGCGCGGCCGGGTTCGCGCTGGAGTCCTTCGTCAAAGGAGCCGGCGACGCCGCGGAGTGGGTCTTCTCCGCGACGTCGTGGACGCCGCAGGTGCGCTATCCGGGAGCGCAACAGCTGTACGAGAAGCTCAAGGCCGAGCTCCACGGCACCGAACCGTCCTACCATGCCGCCGAGGCGTACATGGCGCTCATCGTCGCGGCCGACGCCATCAACCGTGCGGGTAAGCTCGACAAGACGGCGATCCGCGATGCGCTGCGGGCCACCCGCCTGACGACGGCAGCGGGGCCCGTCGAGTTCAAGGATTACGACGGCTTCCGCAACCAAAACCCCATCTCCATGGTGGTGGAGCAGGTGCAGGACGGCCGGTTCGTCACGGTGTTCCCCGAAGAGGTGGCCGCCGGCAAGCCGCGCTTTCCCACGCCGCCGTGGGCGAAGCGGTGACGCCCGATGGATCGGTGGACGGCGCTGTTGCAGGTGGTGGCCTCCGGTCTTCTCACCGGAGGCCTCTACGCCCTGGTGGGCATCGGGTTGAGCCTCATCTTCGGGGTCATGAGGGTGGTCAACTTCGCGCACGGGGAGTTCCTGGCCCTGGGGATGTATGGGGCGCTGCTCTTGTTCAATCGCTGGCACGTCGACCCGTTCGCCTCGGTGCTGGCCATCTTGCCGGCCGGCTTCGTGCTGGGATACGGGGTCGAAAGGGGCCTGCTCGCCCCGCTCGCCCGGGCCCCGGAGCAGGCGCTCATCCTGATGACCGTCGGCCTCGGGCTCATCCTCAGCAACGTGCTGCTCTTCGCCTTCGGTGCCCATCCGCAGAGCATCTACACGGCGTACTCCACGGCCACGTTCCACGTGGGCGGCGTCAGCCTGAGCCGGGCGCTCTCGGCCTCGTTCGGCGTCACGGTCCTGGTCATCGGCCTTTTGTACTATCTGTTGCTGCGCACCGAGCTGGGCCGGGCCATCCGGGCGACGGCCCAAAACCCCCAGGCGGCCGAGCTCCAGGGGATCGACACGGCCCGGATCCGGGCGGTGGTGTTCGGGTTGGGCGTGGCGCTGGCGGCCGTGGCGGGCACGTTGATGCTGCCCATCTTGTACGTCATCCCGACCATCGGGGGCGTCTTCACGCTCAAGGCGTTCGTCGTGACGGTGCTGGGCGGGATGGGCAACGTGGCCGGGGCCATCGGGGGCGGGCTCTTGTTGGGGCTGGCGGAGAGCCTGGGGGCGACGTACGTGTCGAGCGGCTACCGAGACGCCTTCGGCCTGCTTGCCTTTTTGCTGGTGCTGCTGGCTCGCCCGGCCGGGCTCTTCGGCAAGAGCAGGGTGTAGGGACCACGGCCCGGGGGGTTCCGGCGCCAGCATGCCACGAGAGGACGAAAGGCGCATGAGCAACGACGCGAAGCTCATCATGTGGGCACGGCTCGGGGCCACCACGGGCGTGGCCTTGCTGCTCGTGGCTTACCCGCTGCTTTTCCCGGGGGCGCTCAACGTCGGCGTGACGCTGGTGTTGTTCGCGGCGCTGGCGTACGCCTGGGACGTGCTGGGCGGCTGGGCCGGCCAGCTCTCCTTGGGCCATGCGGCCCTGGTGGGCCTCGGGGCGTACACGTTCGGGCTGCTGACGCAGTCGCCGGCGTGGACGCGCTTCGGGGCGGAGGGGATCGGGCTGGCCCTGGCGGGCACCGCTGCCGTAGCGGCCGTGGCGACGCTCCTTTGGGGATGGATCGCTTTCCGGCTGCGGGGCCCCTACTTCACGCTGTCGACCATTGCGGTGGCCGAGATCTTGCGGCTGGTCGCCACCAACGAACGGCGCTGGACGGGGGGCGCCGAGGGGCTCTTCCTGGCCAATCTCCCACCCGTGGCAGGGCTCGACCCCTTCGACCGCACGGTCGAGTACTACGCGGCGCTGGTGTTGTTGGGGGCGGCGATGGCGGGCGCGTGGTGGCTGTCGCGCAGCCGGTTCGGCTACTACCTGCAGGCGATCCGGGAAGACGAGGACGCGGCCATGGCGCTCGGCATCGCGCCGTTGCGCTACAAGCTCCAGGCCTTTGCCCTGAGCGGGGTGGCGACGGCGCTCGGCGGAGCGCTTTACGCCGTCTTCCTCTCCTTCTTCGAGCCCCACGGCGTCTTCGACATCGGCCTCAGCATCCAGATCGCGCTGGTGGCCATCATCGGAGGCACGGGCACCCTCTTCGGGCCGCTCATCGGGTCGGCGGTGCTGGTGTTGTCGGCGGAGTTTTTCCGGGCCTCGTTCCGGGAGGCCAACCTGCTGATCTACGGCATCCTCATCGTGCTGGTGGTGCGCTTCGCTCCCCAGGGGATCGTGGGGACGCTCGGCGGCCTGGAGAGGAGGTGGCGCGCCCGTCATGAACGGGAAGCGGCAGCCCATCCTGCGGTTGAAGGGCTTGAGCGTGGCCTTCGGGGGGCTTCTGGCCCTTCGTGACGTGAGCTTCGAGGTCTACCCGGGGGAGATCGTGGGGCTCATCGGCCCCAACGGCGCGGGCAAGACGACGCTGTTCCACGCGGTGAGCGGGTACCTCTGGCCCCGCTCGGGGAGGTGTGGTTCGACGGGCACAGGGTCACGGGTCGACCCCCGTACCTCCTGGCCCGCATGGGCATCGCCCGCACCTTCCAGATCGTGCGCCCCTTTCCGCAGCTGTCGGTGCTGGAAAACGTGATGGTGGGGGCCTTCCTGGCGGAGGGCCGGCGGGCGGGCGCGCGGCGGGCGGCCCTGGAGATCCTGGAGTGGACGGGGCTTGCCGATCGGGCGCACGCGGCGGCCCGGGAGCTCACCCTGGCGGGCCGCAAGCGCCTGGAGATCGCGCGGGCGCTGGCGCTGCGGCCGCGTCTTTTGTTGCTGGACGAGGTGGTCGCCGGCCTCAACCCTTCCGAGGCGGACGCCACGGTCAGGCTCATCCTGGCCATCCGCGAGCGCGGCATCACCATCGTGGCCGTGGAGCACATCATGCGGGTCATCATGCAGATCTCCGACCGCATCGTCGTGCTGCACCACGGCGAGAAGATTGCCGAGGGCCCGCCGGGAGAGGTGGCCTCCAATCCCCTCGTCGTCGAGGCGTACCTGGGCACCCAGGAGAGCGGCGCCGGAAAGGGGGCAGCCTTCCCTGCTGCTGGAGGTTGACGGGATCGATGTCTACTACGGCGACGTCCAGGCACTGTGGGGCGTCAGCTTCCGGGTCGAGCGCGGCGAGACGGTCGCGCTGGTCGGCGCCAACGGCGCCGGCAAGACGACTGCCTTGCGAGCCGTCTCGGGGCTGTTACACCCGCGCCGGGGGCGCATCCTCTTCGGCGGGCGCCCCATCGAGCGGATGGCGGCGCACCGGGTGACCGATCTCGGCATCGCGCACATCCCGGAGGGCCGCCAGCTCTTTCCCCTGATGAGCGTCGAGGAAAACCTCCTGGCAGGCAGCTACCTGCCTCGCGCCCGGCCGCACCGCCGGGCCAATCTGGAGCGGGTCTACGCCTTGTTTCCGCGCCTTGCGGAGCGGCGCCGCCAGGACGCCGGCACCCTCTCCGGCGGCGAACAGCAGATGGTGGCCATCGGCCGGGCGCTCATGAGCGAGCCGGCTTTGCTCATCCTCGACGAACCCTCGTTGGGCCTGGCGCCGGTGCTGGTGCAGGAACTCTTCCGCGTCATCCAGCGGATTGCCCGGGACGGCACCACGGTCCTCCTGGTGGAGCAAAACGTGCACCAGGCCCTGACCATCGCCGACCGGGCCTACGTGCTGGAGAACGGGAGGGTCGTGATGGAGGGAGCGGGAAGGGAGCTGCTGGCCCACCCCGGGGTCCAGGCGGCATACCTGGGCGTGGGATGATTTCCCGTGGAGCTCCCAGGGCACCCAAGAGGATCCGGCCGGGCGCACACGAACCGAAACGGCGGGGGAGAGGCGATGGCCCGTTGCGCAAGAGCACAGGAGCCGGCGCGAGGCCGGCACGGCACGGGTCCTGGCTACTGGTAGCCAAGGCGCTCTTGGTCGTGGCCATCGCAGGCGCAGCCTGGCCGGGCGGGGCCACCGGCGCAGCGCGGGTGCTCCAGGAGGGCATGTGGGGCGACGACGTCCGGCAGGTGCAAGAGACCCTGCGGGAGCTCGGTTTCCGGACCGTCAATCCCAACGGGTACTACGGCCCTGAGACCACCCAGGCGGTGAAGGCGCTGCAGCGGGCCATGGGGCTCCCCGCGGACGGGGTGATCGGCTCGGCCACCGCCCGGGTGGTCGACGCGCTCGGCACACCGTACCGTTACCGCGTGGAGCAGGGCGATACCCTGTGGAACGTGGCCCGCCGCTTCGGCACCACCATGGAGGCGCTCATGGATGCCAACGGGATGGAGGATACTACGCTCCATCCCGGCCAGACCATCACCATCCCCACCGTGCGCCGGCTGTTCGTGCCGGTGGCCGTGCAGCTGAGAGACCTGGCGGCCCGCCTCGGAGTGCCCGGAGAGGCGATGGCCCGGCTCAACGGCCTGCGCCTGACCGACACGCTCCAGGCAGGCAGCCTCATCTGGACTCCGCTGCCGCAGCTGTGACGCCGGGAGGCAGGACCAGGCGGGCGACGGCGTCGACCTGGGAGGCCCAGTACGCGCCGCCGATCCGGATGCCGGTCTCGACCACGCGACCCTGGCTGGCGCTGGCCACCACCACGCGTACCACGCCCGGCATCACGACGTGGACGATGCCGACCCCGGTGACCTGCCCGGTGGAAGGCGACTTGAAGAAGAGCAGGTCGCCCGGCCGGGCCTCCTCGAGGGAGACTTCCGTGGAGTTGTACTGCCGCAGCATCGCCGAGGTCACGTACTCCGCGGTCCTCCCCTGGTCCGGGGGACCGGCGAAGAAGCGGACGCCCGGGATGGCGGCCCGCAGCGCGTTGACCACCAGGCCCGACGCGTCCACGCCGGCAGACGCAGCTGCCCGTGGATCGGAACCTTGAAGCCGGAGGTACTCGTCGACCGTGGTCTTACCCCCCAGCCGGAAGGGCACCCCGGCTTCCACGTAGCGCAAGCTCTCTCGCAGCGCGCTCAGAGCCGGCTCCTGGCCTATCACCACGCCGGCCGAAGCCTGCTCCCCCGCCGGCGCTGCGCCGGACGCAGGCCCTTTCTCTTGCGCTACGGCCTGCACGCCGGCCAGCCCGGCAAGCAAGGCGGCCAGCAGGAGCGCTCCCGTCACGTGCGCCCCGCGCAGGACCGGCCTGCGTGCATCGCTCTTGTTCGGCGTCCTCACCACGACACGCCCGCCCCTCAGTGGCCCGGGAGCCGCAACGTCGCAGCCAGCCGGGCCGCATCTTCGGCCATGGTTACGTTATTGAAGAAACACCAGATATCCTCCTGGCTTTCCAGGTGCTGGGATACTCGCCGCGCCAGCTCCTGGATCTCGGCGTCGGTGTACCGGTGGCCGTACCCTCCGACGCCGTGCAGCCGGTAGTAGATCACTCCGCGGGTCAGGGCGGGCCTGCGGAAGGGATCGGTGCCGTGCACGAGCCCCAACTCCTCGCACAGCGACCGCACCAGGTCGTCCGGCCACGGGCCACGGGGTTCCCACACGAAGGCGGACCCCTCCCTGCGGTAGCGGGTGAAGAAGGAGCGAAGGGCGGCGACATTGGCAGGCTCGGGAGCGAACGAGGCCGGAGTCTGGAAGAGCACGACCCGCGCCCCGAGGGCATCGGCCACCTCGAGGGTGCGCCGCATGGCCTCCTCGACCACGGGCGCATCTCGGAAGAAGCCGCACGCGGCCCTCTCCTGCTCATCGAGCGGCGTGCGCAGCCGCCGGTAGGTGGGGCTCGACGCCGGATGGGTGACGAGCTGCCACGCTTTGACGGCGAACGCGAAGTGCTCGGGCGCCGAGCGTTTCCACCGCAGCGCCGTCCCGATGCGAGGAGGCTCGTAGAACGTCTGCTGGATCTCGATGGCGTTGAACTGCCGGAAATACTTCGCCTGGCTCAGTGACCATCCGCACGTGCCCAGCCAGAGCATGTCCTCGACACCATCCCCGGGCCGTCCCACCGGCCACGTGATGCCTGCAGCGTCGAGGAGTTCGAACAGGACCGCTCAGGAATCCTCGTGGTGCGGGCAGAAGGCGGGGTCCACGCTGGTGCGGACGGCGGGTACCGGATCCGGGCCCGCCTCGGGAGCGGCCGGGAGCAGCCGGAGGGCGGAGGGTTGCGCCAGGGTACCGGAGGGCGCGCCGGAGCGCGGCGACAGCCGGGAAGGCAGGGGTTGCTCCCGGAGCTCGGGTGGCTCGTCGATACCTCCACCGTCCGGCCCCGTCAGGTACGAGGTGACGCCGGAGAAGAGCGCGTCGGCCAGCCTCTTTTGCCCTTCGAGGCTGGTGAGGACGGCCCGGTCCCTGGGGTGAGTGAGGAAGCCGAGCTCCACCAGTACGGCGGGGAAGGGGTTGGTACGCAGGACGTACAGGTCGCCCGGGAGCGCGGCGTTTTGGTTACCGGGCATCACCGGCCGAAGTGCTTCCAGCAGCCGGAGGGCCAGCACTCGGCCCTCGGGGCGGTTGGGCGCGTAAAAGGTCATGACGCCGCTCATCCCGGCATCCCTGGAGGAGTTGGCGTGCAAGCTGACGTAAGCGTCCGGCCCGAGTCGCCTGGAGACGGCCACCCGGGTGGCGAGATCCCGGCGATAGCGCGAACCGGGACCGGCTCGCATGTGTCCGAGCTCCATGTCCTGGATTCTGGTGAGGCCGGCGCGCGCTCCGGCGGCCCGCAGCAGGCGGGCGAGTTGCAGGCCTATCGGAAGCACCACGTCTTTTTCGTAGAAGCCCCCGGCCACGCAGCCGCTGTCGATGCCGCCGTGGCCGGGGTCGACCACCACCGCCCTGCCGGCCAGAGGGCGGCCCTCGAAGCGGGCTGCGGCCGGCGCGGACCAGGCGGGCCGGCTCCACCCCGCCAGGATGGCCGTGGCCAGCACGAGCCCTCCCAGCGCGTGCGCGCCTGCCCCCCTGCACATCTTCAAGGCCTCGTCCCTTCTCTCCGGGAGCCCTTTGGCTACGGTGAACCGGCGGCGACGTTTCTATGCGGACTGCAGGAGGGGGCTCGGACGGGCTCGCAAGGGGATCAGACGGGCTCGCGCAGCGACGATGCTCCTGTCCTCGCAGGCCGGCCCGGCGGCTCTTCGGAGGATACCGCTTCGGGAACGGCGGCGACGGCCGAGCGGTGGACGCTTACCGCCGCGGCGACGGCTCCGGCCATCAGCGAGGGATAGAACGTCAGGAGGCGCCACACCGAGACGAAGATGCCCACCGCCGCCCGGGGCAAGTAAGGCGCCACGATGGCCGCCATGCCGGCCTCGATCCCGCCCGAGGCTCCCGGGGTGGGCAGGACCCCTCCGACCAGGAAAAGGGGGAATTGGGCGGCGACCAGCACGCCGGCGTGAATGCGGCCTCCCAGGTTGTTGGCCAGGATGGGAGCCACGAGGAAGATCAGGAGGTAGTAAACGAGGAACCCTGCTCCCACCACGGCCATGACCGCCGGGCGCCCGGCCACCACCGTACGGAACGCGTCGGCCGTCGAGAGCAGGAAGTGGCGGCTGCGCGTGCGGGCCGCCCGAAGGCGCGCCGCCCACGCCGGCATGACGCGCTCGAGCCGGCCCAAGAGGCGCTCCACGGGCCCGGCCAGCCAATCGAGCTGCAGGAGCGCCGCCACCACGCCCAGCAAGCCAAGGGCGTAGACCACCAGGACCCAGCGCAGGATGGCCCGCACCACAGGCAAGCCGGGAAGGGGCACGGGGCTGAACGCCAGGGCGAGGGAAGCGACGAGGAGCACGCTTTGGTTGAGCACCCCGGCGGCGTTGACGGTGGCCAGTGCCTTGGCGTACGGGATGCCGGCTTGCGACAGCACCAGCGCCTCCGCTGCACCTCCGCCGCCCGTGAAAGGCGTGAGGCCGGAGACCATCGCGCCCACCAGCGTGGCCCGGAGCGCCGCCGAGTATGGGATGGGATACCCCAGCGAACGGGTCATGAGCCACGCGCGAAGGCCGCCGATGGCCCACGTGACGGCTATGAGCCCGAGGGCCGCCCCGACCGCGTCGAGGCGGATGGTGGTGAGCAGCCTCCAGCTGTCGGGTGCCCACGTGGCTTTGAGCAAGAGGCCCAACGTGAGCACCGTGACGCTTGCCCCGACCAAGAGGTTACGCACCAGGTGCGGGCCGTGGCCCCGCTCCTCTTTGGCGGGCCCGTGATGGTTGCGGAGATCACGACGAGCGGGACGCTTGGTGTCTGGCAAAGATCAAACGCAGTCCTTCCAGCGTCAGCAGTGGATTGGTCTCCTCGACGGTCTCGCACTCCGGGGCGATCAGGGAAGCCAGCCCGCCGGTCGCCACCACTCGGGCCTTGCCGCCCACGCTCTTCAGGATCCGCCGTACGATGCCGTCCACCTGGCCCGCAAACCCGAAGACGATCCCCGACTGGATGCTTTCGGCGGTCGTGCGCCCGATCACCGACGGAGGCCGGGAGAGCTCGACGCGGGGCAGTCGCGCCGCCCTCTCGAATAGCGCCTCCGCCGAAATGCCGACTCCCGGGGCGATGGCGCCCCCGACATACTCTCCCCGCGCGTCCACGACGTCAAAGGTGGTGGCCGTACCAAAATCCACCACCACCACGGGTGCGCCATACAAATGGATGGCCGCCGCGGCGTTGACGATGCGGTCGGCCCCCAGCTCCTCGGGGAACCGGTAGCCGATCTTCACCCCCGTGGGCGTCTCGGGGCCGATCACCAGCGGCTCGATCCCGAAGAACCTGCGGCATGCCGCCCTCCAGGGCTCGGTTTGGGACGGCACCACCGAGCTGATGGCCGCTCCGGTCAGCCGCGCCGGAGAAGCGCCATCCAGGTGCATCAGCCCCGAAAGGGTGAGCGCCAGCTCGTCCGCCGTGCGCTCGCGAAAGGTGGTCAACCACCAGTGATGGACCAGGCGCTCGCCCTCGTATACGGCAACGCCCGTGGTCGTGTTGCCCACGTCGACGGCCAGCAGCATGCGTCTGTCTGCCCCTCTCCCGCCGCCTCTTATCCTTTCGTAGCCGGTGGGGCGCTCCCTGTCGCAAGGCGTCGGGTCGAAGATGGCTCCCTCCGGGACCGGGATGCCCTTCCGGATCCTTGTATCATGGAAGGTGGGTCGTTCGAAAGGGCAGGTGGTTCACCACGCAAGCAGTTTCGCTCCGTACCTTCCGGGCCATCGTCGCGCGCGTGCTGGACCGCTTTCCCGAGGAGGTGCTGGAGCAGCTCGAGGCCGGGGTCCTCGTGGTCGAGGATCGCCGCCGGTACCCCAACGACCCGCCCGACGTGTACGTCCTGGGCGAGTACGTGGAGGATCCCGTGCTGGGGCGGCACGTGGTCCTATACTACGGGTCGTTCCGGGCCATCCTGGGTAGTGCATCCCCCGAAGAGATCGAAGAGGAGGTCGTCCGCACCCTGGCCCATGAGCTCCGGCATCACCTGGAAAGCCGCGCGGGCGTCGAGTGGCTGGACGAGCAGGACTGGCGGGAGTTGCAGCAGTTGCGCGCTCGCAACCGCTCCCCGCGCCGCAAGGAGAGGACGCAGGACCCTTGACGAAACTTCCGCGATCGGTAACAATCTCGTAACACAGACGGGTTACGACTACATCAGGTGACTGGCCGGTGAGCAGGGCGGGGGCCAGAGCCTGTTTTCTTTGGGGGATGCGGGACGGAAAGCGACCCGGCGGGACGCGCCGAGCTTCCAGGCAGGCGTTCACGACAAACCGTTTGCCTGGGCCATCGACGGATCGACCAGAAAAGGAGTAGCCGGGCTGGCACGCCGGCCCGGCGGCACGGGGAAGGATAAGGAGCTGAAGAGAGGATGCCGCGACGCAAGCGCAGTGAAACGGGAGCCAGCAGCGGGCGAGTCACCCTGGACGAGGTGGCCCAGCTCGCAGGGGTTTCGAAGGCCACCGTTTCCAGGGTCATCAACGGGAAGTCGTGTGTACGGCCCCACGTTCGCGAGCGAGTCATCAAAGCCGTCAAGAAGATGAACTACCATCCCAACGCGGTCGCCCGGGCGCTCGCCACCCGCAGGACCGGCCAGGTCGGCCTCCTGCTCGCCCTGCCCTCTTCCATGCCTGGCTACGGCTTGGGCCTGATCCAGGGTATCGAGGCCGTGCTCCGCCGGGAGCAGATGCACCTGGTGCTCAACGTGATGGACGCCCAGGCCGCGCAGTGGGATCCTCCCAGCACCGTGACACAGCGTCAGGTGGACGGGCTCATCGTCGGGGGCGACCTCAACGGAGCCTCGTGGCTCAAGGAGCTGGCCGGCGACTCCCTGCCCGTCGTCGTGCTCGGAGACGAGGTGCCGGAGGGCGTCCAGTTCAGCGCGGTCACCATCGACTGGTTGACGCCGTCGGCACAGGCGACGGAGCGCCTGCTGGCCGCAGGGCACCGCCGCATCGGGGCGATCGTGCCGGGCGGGCGCTGGGGCGACCAGGTGCGTGCAGGCTTCGAGCGAGCCCTGGCCGGAGCCGGGGTCGCGGCCGATAGCTCCCGGGTGGCCCGGGTCGACGTCTCCGAACTTCGTAACGGCACGGCCCATGCAGCCGGCTACCGTGCAGCCCGGCAGGTGCTGGGGCTCGCCGAACGGGCCGGCCGGTGGACGCCCGGCGAAGGGCTGCCGGTCACGGCGCTGTACGTGGCCCACGAGGCGCTGGTGCCTGGCGTGCTCCACGCCCTGAAGGAATCCTCCATCTCGGTGCCTCAGGACCTCGCCCTGGTGGTGTGGGGGCACGGTTCTGCCGGCGAGCAGGCGATGGGCCTGACGGCGGTGACGGTCAACCGGGAGCAGATGGGCCGGATGGCCGCGCTTGATGCTGCTCGACCTGCTGAAGGATCGCGGGCGCCAGGCGGTGCAGCTCGCCATCACCCCCTCGCTCGTCGTCCGGGAGAGCTGTGGGACCCAGCGGGCCGAGCCGTCCAGGGTGTACTCGCTGGCCTGAGAGGTGACCCGGCGCGACGGCCGGGCGGGTTTGGACGGCGGCGACCTTTCCGGGCGGGAAGGCCGCCGCCGTTTTCGCGCGCTACCCTCCTCGCCGGCCCCTCGACGGCAAAGGGACAATCTAGCTCCGGTGGAATTGATGGGCCGGAACGTTCGAGCCCGGGTGGAGGATGCTGGAGGACATGGAGGTGCCGTCGGTGACGATTCGGTTCGGCACAGACGGGTGGCGTGCCGTCATTGCGGACCAGTTCACGTATCACAACGTGCGCCTGGTGACGCAGGCGATCGCCAACTACCTCGGGGAGGCCGGCCTGGGGCGGCGGGAGATCCTGGTAGGCTACGATACGCGCTTCGCCGCCGAGCACTTCGCTCAGGAGGTGAGCCGGGTGCTGGCGGGCAACAGCCTCGCCGTGGGCCTCACGGCCTCCGACGTGCCGACGCCGGTGCTGGCCCACGCCGTCTTGCACCGCAGGGCCGCCGGGGCCATCATGCTGACGGCCAGCCACAACCCGCCACAGTACCTGGGGCTGAAGTTCATCCCCGAGTACGGGGGGCCGGCCCAGTCGGACGTCACGGCCGCCATCGAAGAGCAGATTGTCCGCGTGCAGCGGGCAGAGGCGTCGGGCAACATGGTGGTCCGCACCCTGGACCTGGAGCAGGGTCGGCGCCAGGGGCTGGTCGACACCGTGGACCCGCGGATCGACTACGTGGAGCACCTCATGAGCGTGGTCGGCACGGCGCCGCTGTCGAGGGGCGTCGAGGTCGTCTACGACGCCATGTATGGAACCGGGCGCCATTACGCCGCCGAAGCCCTGGAAAACCTGGGGGTCAGAGTGCACCGGCTCCACGACCGCCGGGACCCGCTGTTCGGCGGAGGCGCCCCTGAACCCACCGCGCAGCACCTGCAGGAGCTGATCCAGGCGGTGCGTTCCCGCCAGGGCGCTCTCGGGCTCGCCACGGACGGCGACGCCGATCGCTTCGGCGTCGTCGACGAGGACGGCACCTACTTGACTCCCAACGAGGTCCTGGCGATCGTCGCCGACTACCTGCTGGGGGTCCGGCAGATGCGGGGCAGCATCGTGCGGACCGTGGCCACCACCCACGTGCTCGACCGGCTGGCCGCGCAGTTCGGCGTGACGGCCCGGGAGACGCCCGTGGGGTTCAAGCACGTCGGGGCGTGGATGCGCCGGGAAAACGTCACCCTCGGCGGCGAGGAGAGCGGGGGCATGAGCATCGCGGGCCACATCCCGGAGAAGGACGGGATCCTGGCGGTGCTGCTGGTCACCCGCATCTGGGCCGAAGGGGGCATCAGCCTGCGACGGCGCCTCGCAGCCATCCACGAGCGGGTGGGGCCTGCGACGGGCCGCCGCGTCGACATGCCCATCGCCTCCGACGAAGTGAAGCGGCGCATCCTCGATCATCTCGCTTCCCAGCCACCCGATCGGTGGGCGGGCCAGCGGGTCGACAAGGTCGTGGTGATGGACGGGGTCAAGGTGATCCTGGAGAGCGGTGCCTGGTGGCTGCTGCGGGCCTCGGGCACGGAGCCGCTCATGCGGCTGTACCTGGAGGCGCCGGACGCCGGGCTCGTCGACGGTATGGAACGGGAGGTCCGCCAGCTCGTCGCCCGCATGGGGGCATGAGGGCGACCAGGGCAGCCCGATGGCCGGGATATGGCTGGTGGCGGCCGGCCGGATCAAGCACCCGGGGCTCCGGGATGCCGTCCGGGAGTACCTGCGGCGCACGGCGGGGTACGGCTGGCAGGTGCGGGTGGTCGAGGTGCGGGAAGGGGCGGGAGGGCGTACCGATCCCCGGGCGGTGGCGGAGGAGGAGAGCCGTCGGATGCTGCGGTTGTCCCTTCCGCCCGGCGCCTTGCGGGTCGCGCTGGACGCCGGGGGGCGGGGATTCACGAGCGAGGCGTTCGCCGGCTGGCTCGGGCGCCTCCTGGACCGGGTACCCGTCGTGTTCTTCGTGGGCGGCGCATGGGGGCTCGGCGAGTCGCTCTTGCAGGAGTGTGACGAACGGTTGTCCCTGTCGCCGCTCACCATGGCCCACGACATCGCGCGGCTCGTCCTCGTGGAACAGATTTACAGAGCGGCCACCCTGGCCCGCGGTGCGCCATATCACAAATAGCGGCAAGGCCCGTCGTGGCCGCATTGATTGGGTGGTACCGGCCAAGGTATAATGAGCCCGCATGCGGGGGCGTGTCAGCTTTTCCTGCTTCGGAGCCGGATGCCTTGCTTGGACGGGGGGTGCGAGCGCGCGTGGTGATGATGCGTTGGAAGAAGATCTCCGACGCGGTCGTGCGCCGCCTGCCGCTGTACCTGAGGGTCCTCGAGGAGGCTCATCAGAGCGGCGATACCAAGCTCATGTCCTCCCATGAGCTCGGGGAGCGGGCGGGGGTCAGCCCGGCCCTGGTGCGCAAGGATCTGGCCTGGTTCGGGGAGTTCGGCAAGCAGGGCGTGGGCTACGAGGTCGGCTACTTGCGCGAGGAGCTCCGGAAGATCCTCAACCTCGATCGAGAGATCCGGATAGGCCTCATCGGCGTCGGAAGCCTGGGCCATGCCCTCGTCCGGTACAACCAGCAGCGCTACGCGGAAGACAGCCACTTCAACCTCCACATCGTCGCGCTCTTCGACAACGATCCTTCCAAAGTGCATCGACAACTGGACGGGATGTTGATCCACCCCATCGATGCGCTTCCGGAGGTCACCAGGCAGGAGCGGCTGCAGATGGCGATCGTGACCGTGCCCGCCGCCGCGGCTCAGCAGGTGGCGGAGCGGTGCGTGGAGGCAGGGATCCGGGCCATCCTCAACTTCGCTCCGGCCAAGCTCGTCGTGCCGGCCGGAGTGCATCTGGCCAACGCCGACGTGAGCCTCGAGATGCAGCGGCTGGCCTACTACTTGGGTGAATGATGCAACCGCGACTGCAAGACCGGCTAAGCCGCGACGGGCGTACCGGTACGAGCGGCCTGGACGCGCTGGGGGTGCCGAAGGAGCCCTCGGCGAGGGAACGCTACGTGCGGGAGATGTTCGACGCCATCTCCCCACGCTACGACCTGCTCAACCGCCTTCTCTCCCTGGGGCAGGACGTGCTGTGGAGGCGGCGGGCGGCGCGACTGGCGGTGACAGGGCTCCCGCGCGGATCGCGGGTGCTCGACCTCGCGACGGGGACGGGCGATCTGGCCAAAGAGCTGTTGGAGCAACTGGGGCCCGGGGGAGAGGTCGTCGGGGTGGACTTTGCGCTGCAGATGATGGAGCACGCGCGGCGCAAGCTCGGGCGGCGCCTGGCGCTGGTCGCGGGCAACGGGCTTCTACTCCCGTTCGCCTCGGGTGCGTTCGGCGCGGCCACCATGGCCTTTGCCGCCCGTAACGTCGTCGACCTCCGGCGATGCTTCGAGGAGATGCGCAGGGTCGTCCGGCCAGGGGGGCGGGTGGTCTGCCTGGAGCTGTCCCACCCCCGCGGGAGGCTGTGGCCCGCCCTCTACCACTTCTATTTCTACCGCATCGTGCCCAAGATCGGGCAATGGTTCATCGGGCGACGGGATCCTTACCGGTACCTCCCCCACTCGCTGACCCCGTTCCCCGACCAGGATCGACTACGAGCCATCATGCAGTCCGCCGGGCTCGAGCGGGTGCGCTACTACGACCTGCTCGGCGGCATCGCAGCGATTCACGTGGGCGAGGTGCCGCCCGGGGCTGGGACTGCACCAGCCGAAGTGGAGGCCCGGGAGTGGACGTAGCACGGCAGATCCACGCTTACGTCGGGGACGCCCTCGGCCAGGTCGAGCGCATGCTGGAGCAGGTGCTCTCGGAGACCGAGGGGTTGGGAGCTCGCACCTCGCTGCACCTGCTCAAGGCGGGAGGCAAGCGCGTCCGCCCGCTGGTCACCCTCTTGTCGGGGCGCGTCTTCGGGGCCGCCGACCGGGACGTCATTCCGATCGCGGCCGCCGCAGAGATGATCCACATGGCCACCCTCGTCCACGACGACGTCATCGACCATGCCGATACCCGGCGCGGGCGGCCGACGGTCAACGCGGTCTGGGGCAACTACCCGGCGGTGCTGACCGGCGACTTCATGCTGGCCCGGGCCATGAGCCTCATCGTCGACCAGGGCCACCCCCGAGTGTTGAAGGTCATGTCGGACATGATCTACGAGATGTGCGAGGGGGAGATCGCCCAGCACGAGGCCAAGGGACGCCTGGATCTGACCGAAGAGGAGTACTTGCGGCGCATCGGGAAGAAGACGGCCCGCTTTTTCCAGGCGTGCGCCGAGAGCGGCGCCCTGCTCGGAGGAGCGAGCCCGGCGCAGGTGCGGGCGATGGGCCAGTTCGGGTACTTCCTCGGGATGGCCTTCCAGGTGGTCGACGATCTGCTGGACCTCACCGGCGAAGCCCCGGTGCTCGGCAAGCCGGTGGGCTCCGATCTCATGGAGGGCGTGCTCACCCTACCGGTGATCCACATGCTGCAGCATCCCCGGTATCGCGATCAGCTCCTCTCTCGCCTGCGAGAGGTACCCCCTCCTCCGGACGACATGGCGGCCATCGTTCACCTGATCCGTCAAAACGGAGCCCTGCGATATACTGAGGAGGTGGCCCAGGGGTACGTGCTCCGGGCGATGGGGCTCCTGGCGGAACTGCCGGCCACCGAGGCGACGCGCCTTCTGGCCGAGATGGTGGTGGCACTGGGCCAGCGCAAGAGCTGACACCGGCGGGCGGCCGCAGGTTCAGGGGAGTCGGTGGAGGGAGCGGGCGTAAGCGGGTGCACCCGGTGAGGGCGGCCGTGATCACCGTGAGCGACGGGGTGGCGGCAGGTCGGCGCGAGGACGCGAGCGGGCGCCGCCTGGTCGAGCTGCTCACGGGGCGGGTGGGAGCGGAGGTGGTATGGACTGCCGTGGTGCCCGACGAAAAGGAGCGCATCGCGGCAGCCATCGTGGAGGCGTGCGATCGGAGGCAGGCGGATCTGGTGCTCACGACCGGGGGCACCGGCATGGCACCCCGGGACGTGACGCCGGAGGCCACCGCCGCCGTGCTCGACCGGATGGCGCCGGGCATCGCCGAGGCAGTGCGGTGGTACGGCCTGCAGAAGACGCGTGCGGCCATGCTCTCCCGGGGGGTTGCCGGTATCCGAGGGCGGTCGTTGGTCATCAACCTGCCCGGGAGCCCGGATGGCGCCGGCGAGAGCCTGGAGGCCATCGCGGATCAGCTTGCTCATGCGGTGGGGCTCTTGCGCGGGGAGATCACCCTCCACGAGCCTTCGCACCGCCATGAGCCCTGAGGGCGGGCGAGAGGCGTATGTTCAACATCGGGCCGGCGGAGCTGCTGGTCATCCTGCTCCTGGCCCTGATCATCTTCGGCCCGGGCAAGCTTCCAGAGGTGGGCCGGGCGCTGGGCAAGACGATCAACGAGTTCAAGCGTGCGACCAGCGAAGCGAGCCTGCCGCCGGTGACCGGGCCGGCCGGTTCCGGTTCCACCCCGCCGCCCCGGCCGGACGGGTCCGGCAACGACAGGCCGGCGCCGGAGTCGACGGCGGTGCGCGGCGAGGCTGCCGCCCAGGCTTCCCCGAGCAGTTCGGGGCAGGGGGAGTCCGGTGGCGGAAAGGCCGGCTGAGGGCGAAGCGGTCTCCTCGGCCGAGCGCCTGGCGGGCTGGCGAGCCCGGCGCCGGCAGCCCGGCGCGGAGATGACCCTGACCGAGCACCTCGAGGAGCTCCGCTACCGGGTCTTCCTCTCCCTCCTGGCGGTGGCGGGCGGCTTCGTGGCCGGCTGGCGCCTGGTCCCCCCGTTCATGGACCACTTGCGCGCCGTGGGGGGCCAGCTGATCGTGGTCACTCCGGCAGAGGCGTTCGTGACCTACCTGCGGGTCGCCTTTTCCATCGGGCTGGTGCTGGCCTCTCCGGTGCTGATGGCACAGGTGTGGCTCTTCGTGGCGCCCGCTCTCTACCCCCACGAGGCGGCGCTCGCGGTACGCCTGGCTCCTGCGGCAGCCGCGCTGTTCGCGTCAGGGCTCGGCTTCGGGGGCGCGTTGATGTTCCCCGTGGCGATGCGTTTCCTCGTCGGGCAGTCCGGCCCGGGCGTGATGCCGGCGCTTTCGGCGGCGAAGGTGGTCTCGTTCCTGTTCGGGCTGATGCTCCCGTTCGGCATCGTCTTCGAGATGCCCGTAGTGGCCTACCTGCTGGCCCGGCTGGGCATCCTGAGGCCGGCGCCGCTTCGCCGCATGCAAAGGTGGGCGGTGTTCCTCGCCTTCGTGCTGGCCGCGGTGTTGACGCCGACGGTGGACCCGGTGTCGCAGGTACTGATGGCGGGGCCCATCGTCCTGCTCTACGAAGTCTCCATCTGGACGGCGGCATGGGGCGAACGGGCCCGGCGCCCGCTTCCCCATCTCGTGGAACGGTCGGAGTGACGTATGGCGCAACCAGAGCCCTCACCGTGGGAACAGCTGACGGAGATGCTGGCGCGCTCGCCGTGGGTGCGCCGGTTCGAATCGGTGCGGCGCTACCTGGCGGCAGGGCTGCTGCTGTTCGCGGTGGGATCGGCGGCCGCGTTCGCCGTGGCGCCGGCGGTCGTGGCCGACATGGAGCGCAAGCAGCCGGAGTTCGCCAGGCTGGTGATGCTGGCGCCGGCCGAGGGGTTCATGGTGCGGATCAAGGTGGCGCTGGCCCTCGGGGCGGCGATCGCGATCCCGGCCGTGATGTTCGGCGTGTGGGCGGTGGTGACCAGGGGATGGCCGTGGGGGAAGCGGCTGAGCCGGTTCCTCTTCATCCCGGCCTCCCTCGGGCTCTTTTTCGGAGGGGCCTACTTCGCGTACGGGTGGGTCGTGCCGCCCGCGTTGCGGTTCTTGCTGGGTTTCGCCCGGGATCGGCTGCAGCCCATGATCTCCATCAACAGCTACACCAACTTCATCCTCACCATGGTGGTGCCCTTCGGGCTGGTCTTCCAGTTGCCGCTCCTGGTCTTCTTCCTGGCACGCCTGGGCGTCGTCAGCCACCGCGGCCTTGCGCAGCGGCGGAGCTATGCGATCGTGGGGATCGCCGCCCTGGCGGCGGCTCTCACGCCCGGGCCCGACGTCTTCTCCCAGCTGCTGATGGCGGTGCCCCTGGTGGTCCTCTACGAGGTGAGCATCTGGATCGCGTGGCTCGCCGCCCCGCGGGGCAGCGCCCGCCCCTCCCCGACCGACAGGGTGTAGGAGGCCCCGTCTCGAAAGGCTCCCCGGTGAGGCAAACTAGCGGTCGCGGCGCGACCAGGGGGCGGGGCACAGCACATGGAGAACGACGCCGAGATCAACCAAAGAGCGTCGCTGCTTCCCATCTGGCAAGTCGCCGAACGGATAGGGTTGTCTGCGGACGACATCGAGCCGTACGGCCGGTACATGGCCAAGGTCCGCATGGAGGCGGTCCGCCGCGCGGCCCAAAAGCGCAGGGGACGTCTCATCTACACCACCGCCATCACCGCCACGCCGGCCGGTGAGGGCAAGACGACCGTCGCCATCGGCCTCACGCAGGCACTGGGCCGGCTGGGCAAGCGAGTGGCCGTATGCCTGCGGGAGCCCTCCCTGGGGCCGACGTTCGGGGTCAAGGGAGGGGCGACCGGGGGAGGGCTCAGCCAGGTCGCTCCCATGGTCGACATCAACCTCCACTTCACGGGCGACATGCATGCGGTGACCAGCGCCCACAACCTCCTGGCCGCCGCCGTCGACAACCACATCCACCAGGGCAACGCGCTCGGCCTCGACCCCAAACGGGTGTCGTGGCGCCGGGTCATGGACATGAACGAGCGGCAGCTCCGGCACGTCGTCGTCGGCCTGGGAGGGGCGGCGGACGGGGTCGTGCGGGAGACGGGCTTCGACATCACGGCCGCCTCGGAAGTGATGGCGGTACTCTGCCTCAGCCGGGACCTCCGGGATCTCAAGGAGCGCCTGGGACGTATGGTGGTCGGGCAGACTTCGGGGCCCTCCAGGTCCCGGCGCTGGGTGAGCGCACGAGAGATCGGCGTGGTGGGTGCCATGGCCGTCCTGCTCAAGGATGCCATCAAGCCCAATCTGGTCCAGACCCTGGAGGGCCAGCCCGCCTTCGTGCACGGCGGTCCCTTCGCCAACATCGCGCACGGCAACAACTCCATCCTCGCCACGCAGACGGCCCTCGGGTTGGCCGACTACGTGGTGACGGAGGGCGGGTTCGCCGCCGACCTCGGGGCCGAGAAGTTCTTCGACATCGTGGTGCCGCAGACGGGGCTCGTGCCCGACGTGGTGGTGCTCGTGGCATCCATCCGGGCGCTGCATCACCACGGGGGAGCCTCCAGGGGCGACCTGCACACGCCAAATCGGGACGCGCTGCAAAAGGGCTTGAGCAACCTCGACCGGCACATCACCAACATCCGCAAGTTCGGATTGCCGGTGGTCGTGGCCGTCAACCGTTTCGCAGCCGACGACCCGGGCGAGATCCAGGCGGTCATCGAGCACTGCCGCTCGCTGGGCGTGCGGGCCGAGGCGGCCGACGTGGTGGCGAGGGGTGGAGAGGGCGGCCTCGAGCTGGCCGGGGCGGTGCTCGAGACCATGGAGAAGGAGCGGCCGGACTTTCGGCCCATCTATCGGTGGGAGGAGCCGCTCGCCGGCAAGATCGAGCGCCTGGCCACCGAGATCTACGGGGCGGACGGCGTCGACTTCACGCCCGAGGCGGCGGCAGCCCTGGAGGATCTCTCCGCACACGGGTTCGGAGGACTTCCGGTCTGTGTGGCCAAGACCCAGTTCTCGATCACCGACGACCCTTCCCTGCGCGGCGCGCCTGTGGGATGGAGGCTCAAGGTGCGAGAGATCCGGCCGTCCCTGGGCGCCGGATTCGTGGTCGCGCTCACGGGCGAGATCATGACCATGCCGGGGCTGCCCAAGGAGCCCGCGGCGCTGCGCATGGACATCGACGAGACAGGGTACGTCACGGGCCTGTCGTAAACCGGTGCGAAAGGTGCGGGTGAGGCAAGTCGTGGCGGTAGAGCGGACGCTGGTCATCATCAAGCCGGAGGCGGTCAAGGAAGGACTGGTTGGGGAGATTTTGGCCCGCTTCGAGCGCAAGGGGCTGAAGATCGCCCGCATCCGCGACGGCAGGGTGGACCGGGCGCTGGCGAGACAACACTACGCGCACCATGCGGACAAACCCTTCTTCGAGGGGCTCCTCGACGCCATCACGGCGGGGCCGGTGGTCTTCGCCATCATCGAAGGGCCTTCGGCCATCGCCCACGTGCGTAACCTGGTCGGCGCCACCAACCCGATAGAGGCGACGCCGGGCAGCATCCGCGGGGATTTCGCCCGGGAGCTCCCCTTCAACATGGTGCACGCCTCCGACAGCCCCGAGACCGCGGAGGAGGAGATCCGCCGGTTCTTCGGCGAGGGGGCCTGAGCCGCGGCGACGGATCAGGGCAAACGCAGGAGCGGCGTCAGCGAGGGCGCCGCTCTTTTCGCAACCGGGCGAGATAGATCCGGGCGGCCTGCGTGGGGTCGACCCCATCCCCGGCGGGGGAGGCTCTCCCCGGGGCAGAGCCGGAGGCGCCCGAACGCCTGGCGAGGGCCTGCTCGCGTACCCGCCGGACCGTCCCGCCGGCGCCGCCGATCGCGCGGGCGGCGGCCGAGAGGCGACGGGCGCCGCCGAGCACGAGTTCCCTGGCGATCGCCAGGGGGCTCTCCCCCCACCAGCGGCGGACCGCCACGTCGGCGATGAACAGGAGCCCGGCGGCTGCCAGCAGCAGGGGCCAGGCGGGCGCCTGGGCCCACGTGCCCGGCTGGGACAGGGCAAGCCGGCCGAGAGAGGTGGCGGCCCTGGCGAGTTCAGGGGTCAGCTCGGGCGGCGTGGGAGACGGCCCTGCGTCTTGGACGGCATGCCGGCCGTTCGGTCCCGGAGCACCACGCACGTAACCCAGCACCCGCCCGCCGCTATCGCGGGCAAGGCGCGCCAGCAGCGAGGGAGAGGGCATTCCCGGGGCGTACTCGGCAGGGTAGCCTCGGACCAGGGTAGCGCGCAGGGTCTCGTCGCCTGCCCGCAGCGTGACCAGGTACTCGCCGGGCTCGGAGGCCACGAACCAACCGGCGTACCGGCCGGGAGCCTCCTGCGCCATGGGGACGGAAGGCGACGGCGTGCCGGAGGGCCCGGTGAGCGTGGCGGTCACGGGAAGGAAGTTGAGGGGACGACCGTCTTCGCCTACCGCCTCGAGGGCGAGGCGTACCCGGTCGGCCTCCCAGTCTGCCAGGATG
Source organism: Limnochordaceae bacterium (assembly GCA_014896295.1). Classification (GTDB taxonomy): domain Bacteria; phylum Bacillota; class Limnochordia; order Limnochordales; family Geochordaceae; genus Carboxydichorda; species Carboxydichorda subterranea. Next base: position 131,664 of record JADBKR010000008.1, on the reverse strand, counting down.
GTGAAAGTACCGGGGGCTTGGGCGGGCATCACCCAGCGAACCATGCGCACCAGGCTGCGGCGCGCCAGCCCGGAGCGTTGCCACTGGTACCCCCACGGCCCGGTGAGGCTGGAAGTGAAGGCGACGACCCGCCCCAATCCGATGCGCCAGGTTGCGAGCACCGGGTCGCCCTCGGGGGAGGCGAGCAGCACCCGGGCCGCGGGGCGGGGCGTGGTGGCCACGTAGCCGCCCAGCGCCGGCAGCGCGCTCGCGGGATCCGCCGGGATCGGCCCATCCTCGCCGTCCTGGCGGCCTTCAGGGGTCCACACCGGAACGACCGGGGTCGTGACCATGGCCGACCGGGTGACCGTCAGGGTCTCGGACGCGAAGATCTGCGGCAGGCGCTGCAGCTGCCGCGTGAGATAGAACCGCCCGTGCCCCCACCGTGCCAGGTCGGCGAGCAACGCCGCGTCGGCATCGGGCCCGATGGCCACCGTGCTGATGGTGATGCCCTCGGCTGCCGCCCGCCGGGCCATGGCCTCGAAGTCGGCGGCGGTCGACTTGCCGTCCGACAGCACGATCGCGTGGCGGACCATGGCCCGGGTGCCGGCGAGGGCCCGGAGGGCCTCTTCCAGGGCAGGCCCCAGTTCGGTGCCGCCGTCGGCAGCCAGCCGGGCGAGGCTCGTCAGGAGGGGCGCCGGATCCCGGAGCTGCTCCAGGGGAGCGAGCCACCGGGGCTCGGAGTCGAAGGCCAGGAGCCCTACCCGGTCGTCCGGGGTGAGCAGCTGGATGGCTGCGGCCGCCGCCCGCCGCGCGGCGTCGAGCTTGGTGCCCCAGGCGTCCCGCTCGCTCATGCTGCCGGACTTGTCGATGACCAGGACGAGCGCCACCCGGGGCACGACCAGGCGCCGTGGCACCTCGGAGCGGACCGGCAGCACGTCGTCGAGGGGGGTGCCGAGGTACCCGCCCGGGCCGTAGGATGCGGGTCCTCCGGTGACTACGAGCCCGCCACCGGAATCCCGCACGAACGAGGCCAGCGCCCGCATCTGCTCCGTCGACATCGAGGATGCGGCGACGTTGTCGAGCACGACGGCGGCGTAACTGCCCAGCCGGGCGGCCTGAGCGGGGAGCGCGCCGGCCGGCACGCGATCCACCTCCAGCCCGGCCTGCTCGATCCATGTCGCCCCGGCCGGGGCCGTCCCCTGCCCGTCGCTGCCCGCGACCCACAGGATGCGCCCGGGCCGCCGTGGGGATATGGCCACGCTGGCCCGGTCGTTTTCGGGCACGGCGTCGGGCCCGGCGCTCTCGACGGCCAGCGAGTAGACGGCCATGTGCCCGTCCGGTAGGGGCGATCGGTCGTCGTAGCGGAAAGCGGACCACCCTGCGGGAAGGTGGACCTCTCCCCGCCACAGCTCCTCTCCGTTGCGCGACAGCGTCACCCTGGCAAGTTGGGCCTGGGAGGCGTAAAGGCGAGCGCGGAGAGGGACGGGCCCGTGGCCGGGCGGCACGTCCGGGACTTCGATGCCGGCAACGGCGACGTCAGGGGCAGGCCTCGCGACGACGGGCAGCACGTCGATGGGCACGGGGACCTCCTGCGCGCCGGGCGCCTGCTCCCCATCCGTGGAGCGGGCCTGGCGGGTCACGTCCCCGCGGGTCTGCCGCCCATCGCTGATGAGCACGATCCGCCCGCCGGCGGGTCCGCCCGTATCCGCCAGCAGGCTGCGAGCGGCAGCCAGCGCAGCCTCCAGATCGGTGTCCGACGGGTCGAGGCCGGAGTCCCCCGCGGGCTGGCGAGGCAGGTCCGGCCGTCCGCCCTGGTAGACGCCGGCCAGCCGCGGCGTGGCGCCTGCTTCCACGACCCATGCCCGGTCGCGCCGGCCCAGGTGGCGCAGCGCCTCCCGCAAGAACGCATCGACCTGTCGGCGGGCATCCTCCGGCACGCTGGCCGACCGGTCCACCACGAACACCCACCGGCGCCCGGCCGGCGGCCAGGGCACCATCAGGCCGCTGAGGGCTGCCAGGGCTGCCGCGACCGCGATGGAGCGCAGGGCCAACGACCGGCGCCGTGCCGCCGCAAGAGCCCCGCCGGCGGCAGAGCGCCCCGGAAGCCGCGTCAGCATCCAGTAGAGCGCTGCTTCGCCCGCCATCGCGGCGGCTGCCGCTGCCGCCGTGTACGGCCAGAGTGGCAGCTCCCGGGCCGCTCCGGCCACCGGGACAGGGGTGTCCAGAGGAGGAAGGTTGCGCCCCGACAGGTTGGACTCGGCCGGGCCGGGCGGCTGGACGGCCCACATGGCCGCCGGGTTCGTGGAGGGTTCTCCGGCGGGCCACAGGGAGTAGACGCCGGCCCGTTCGGTCGCCTCGAAGGCGGCGTCGCTGGCTGGAGGCTCCCACGGGCTCACCTGCCCGTCAGGCGCGACGAGGAGCAGCTTCTCGCCGGGCGGGAGCCACAGGCTCACGGGCCGTCCAGCCCCAACGGAGGGCTGCACCGGATCCCACAGGCCTGGAGCGGCATCCCGGATGACATTGGCGACCAGCACGGGGAAGGCGACGTGCTCCGCCAGGTTGGAGTCCTCCAGGGCGAACGCGGTCTCGACCCGCCGCTGCCCGCTCCTTTCGTCGGTCCACTCCCACATGGCGGGGCCGGCGGCGGTCTCCGCCAGAACCTCGGCCGATGGGGGAGGGGTGGCGGCTGCCGGGGACCGGCGGATCCAGACGCCGTCCAATGGCACGAAGCGCAGCAGCGGATGGCTCTTCTGCCAGAAGAGAACGGGCTCCCACGGCGCTTGCTCCCGGACGGGCGGCCCGTCTCCGGGACCTGCCTGCGGCATCACCCACCACAGGGGCGCTCTCCAGGCGCCAGAGGAGGATGCTGGCGGCTCCGTCCCCCGGAAAACCACGAGGTCGGGGGCTCGCACGCGCCCGCAGGACGCGTCCGGCGCGGCGGCGGGAGGGGCCACGGCCCCTCCCGGATCCCAAACCACGGCCACGTTGCCTGCCGCCGCCAGAGCGTAGCGCAAAGGCGCGTAGGGGCTTCCGCGCACGCAGACCAGGGCGGGCCGGGCAGGGTCGCCGAAGACCAGGGTGCGGGCGTCGTCCACGGCCAGGGCGTCCGGCCCCTGGGTCTGGATGCGGGCTTCGAGGGACCCGAGCCCCCGCACCTGGTAGGCGAACACCGTTCGCCAGGCCTGCCCCGGCTCCAGGGTCAACATCTCCCGGCGCTGCACGCCGAAGTCCCCCTGCACCGAGAGGGTGGCCCGGGCGGGCGCACGCCCGAAGTTGGTCACCTCGACCATGACGTCGGCCTGCCCGGGGTCCGGGCCCGAACGCTGTGCCTCGAGGGCGGTAACGGCGACGTTGGGGAGAGGGCCGTCGCCTACGGGCAGCACCCTCAGCGCCACGGACCGGGCCAGTTCCTCGAGCCCGGCGCGGGAGCGGTCGTCCATCACGCCGTCGGTGGCGAGCCAGACGAAGACGCTTCGCCCTCTTGCCTTCAGGCCGGCGAGGGCCGAGAGCGCTCGCTCGAAGGAGGCCTCTCCGTCGGAGGGTGGGGGGATCCGGCGAAGCAGGTCGCGGGCTTCTTGCGGCGAACGAGCAGGCCCCAGAAGGGTGGCCTGCCCCGGGCCGACGCCTCCGGCCCACCATTCCCGGATGCCCCGGGCTTCCTCCTGCCCGGCGGCCTCGGCGAGGGCGCGGATGGCCATGGCGAAGCGGCTCTGCCCGCCCTCCACCGCCTGCATGCTGGCCGAGCGGTCGACCCACAGCACGCCTACCTCGGGCCCGGCGCTCGATACCTGCGCGATGGGACGGCTCAGGGCGAGCCCCAGCAGCAGGAGCGCCACCATCTGCAGCCACATGAGCAGGTGCGGCAGGAGCCGGCGGAGAGGGGCTTCGTGCCTCACTTGCTGCTCCAGGAGCCTCCACAGCAGGAGGCTCGAGACGGGCGCGGTCCGAGGCCTCGGGCGCACCATGTGAAGCAGCAGGATGACCAGCGCGCCGCCCAGGGCGGCTGCCAGCCACGCCGGAGCGCCAAGCGTGAGCGACCAGCTCCCGGGAGGCTGGTTCATCGAACCACCCCGGCCTCCCGGAGCGTCCGGACCACCGTCTCGAACGGCGACAGGTCGGAGCGCAGAGAGGCATAGCGCCCTCCCCGCTCCTCGGCGGCGCGCCGGAGGCCCGCCTGCCACGCTCGAAGCGCTCGGACGTAACGGGACACGGCAAGCGGGTCCACCCGTACCCAGGCGCTCTCCTGCGTTTCGACGTCGACCAGGCGTAGCTCTCCGATTTCGGCCGGTGCATGTTCTTCCGGACTCAACACGTGCAACAACACGAACGCCCGGCGGCCATGCTCGAGCAGCCTCAGGGCCTTCTCCACTTCCGCGGGTGCCTGCAGGAGGTCGCTGATGACCAGGGTCAGCGCGGGGCCCGCATGCCGGCGCGTGAGGGCTGCGGTCCACCGGTCGAGCTCCGTCGCGCCATCGCCGGCCAGGCTTCCGAGAGCCCTGACCAGCCTCCGGAGCGTGACCCCGGCCAGGCCGTCGAACGCGAGGGAGCGGATCCCTCCCGGGCCCGGGAGGGCCAGGCGAAGGGGTTCTCCCGAAGCCAGCGCCACGTACCCGAGGCAGGCGGCAAGCCCCGCCGCGAAGGCCAGCTTGGAAGGCTGCGCCTGGCTCATGGAGGCGCTGGTGTCGAGGAGCAGTTCCACGGGAAGCCCTTCTTCCCGGGCGTGGGTACGCACGAAAGGCCGGTCGAAGCGGGCAAGGGCCTTCCAATCGATAGCACGGAAGTCGTCACCCGGCATGTACTCCCGGTGGCTCAAGAACTCCAGCCCGGAACCCGGGCGAGAGACGGGGCGCCAGGCAGGCCGTGTGCCCTTCGGGCGGAGTTCGGTGGCGAACCGGAGCTGCCCGAGCACGCCGAGCCACCGTTCATCCAGCACCGCGGCCCACCTCTTGCGCGCCGGACTCCTGCCACACCGCCCGCAGGATGTCGTCGGGATCCACGCCCTCGGACTCTCCCTGGAAACTCAGGACGATGCGGTGGCGCCAGGAGGGGAGCAGGACGTGCTCCAGATCCTCGGGCGTCACGTGCATCCGGCCGAGCAAGAGCGCCCGGGCCTTGGCGGCCATCACCAGGGACTGCGCTCCCCGGGGGCTCGCCCCGTAGCGGACGTAGCGCCTCACCATCTCGAGCGACGACTCGTGGGGGTGGGTGGCCTCCGTCAGAGCGAGTACCACTTCCAACATGGAGCGGGATAGGGCCACCATGCGCACCGCACGCTGGATGCTCAGGATCTCTTCGCGCCCGATGACCGGTTCCACGCTCGGCACCTCGACGCCGGTGGTCCGGTCCACGATCCGGGCGAGCTCTTCCCGAGACGGGTAGGGCACCTTTACCTTGAACAGGAAACGGTCGAGCTGCGCCTCGGGAAGCGGGTACGTTCCTTCCATCTCGATGGGGTTTTGCGTGGCCAGCACGAAAAAGGGCTCCTCGAGGACGTGCTCCTCGCCGGCCACGGTGACCCGGTGCTCCTGCATGCACTCCAGGAGCGCGGACTGGGTCTTGGGCGTGGCCCGGTTGATCTCGTCGGCCAGCACGACCTGGGCGAAGATGGGGCCGGGCTGGAAACGAAACGTGCGCGCCCCGCCCGCGGGGTCCTGCACCAGGACCTGGGTGCCCACGATGTCGGCGGGCATCAGATCGGGCGTGAACTGGATGCGGGAATAGGTCAGGTCCGTCACCCGGGCCAGGGTCTTGACCAGCAGGGTCTTGCCCAATCCCGGCAGGCCTTCGAGAAGGACGTGGCCTGCGGCCATCCATGCGACGAGGGTCTGGTCGAGCACTTCCTGCTGGCCAACGAGGACCCTGCCCACCGCCTCTCGAATCCGGCGGGCGCTCTCCGCCGCAGCGGCGACCAGGCGCTCGGCCTCGGCGGGATCGAGGGCCGCGCAAGCCCCGGCAGCGGGCTCGCTTCCGGCGGCGGAAGAGGACGCGTCTCGCAAGGCTCTTCAACCCCCCTGGCCTGCTACGGCCTCGAAATAGCGGCGGACCGCACCCCGGTACTCCACCGGCACCCGTTCCAACAGCGGCAGCGAGTTCCTGGACCGGGGTGCCGTCGTGTCCGGGCGGGCCTTGCTCCCATGGCACGGCCAGCGTTCCCCGTGGCGGGGGCCCTGGAGGCCCGGGAAGCATGACGGCGCTGCCCGGCCCCAGCTGCGGATGGGAAGGGACGGGGACGGCGCCGGAGCCATCGGGCAACGGGCCGGGAGCCGGCATCTGCAAGCGCCCTGGAGCGGTGCCGGGCACGTCGGAGGGGCGGGCGTCGGGCGGTTCTCGCAGGGCTCCCGGGCCCCGGCGGGCCGCGCTGCTGAGGCCCTCGCCTTCGTCGGGCCGAGCGGGCGCGCCGGCCCGCCGGGGCTCCGTTTCGCGACCGGCCGCAGCCGCTCCCGGCGCGCCCTGGTCGGGGGGCAGGTGGCCTGGCAAACGAGACGATGCTCGCCCGGGGTCAGCAGAGGTGCCCGGTTGAGCGGGTGCCGGCGGAGTCTGTCGCCCGGGCTGCGACCTCCCGTCTCCCTGCCCGGGGGGAGAAGAGGATGCCCGCCTCTGATCCCCGGCGCTCTCCTGGGGCGTTGCGGCGCCTGCCCCGCCATCCGCGTCCCAGGCGCTGGAAGCGCTGCCGCCCGCTCCGTCGTGTGCCAGGAGCGCCGCGAGTTGAGCGGCCCGGTCGGCCGCCTGAGGGGAGATCTCCCCCATCGAGGCCAGCTGCATGAGCAACGCCAGCCGTTCACTCCAGGGGAGGCCGGCTCCGTACCCTGGCTCCGCCCAGGAAGGATCCGCGGGCAGCGTGCCGCCCGGGAGAGCCCCGCCGGCAGGCGGGACGGCCCAGGCGGCGTCCGGCGCGCCTGCGGGGCCGGGCAGCCCGGGGCGTGCGTCCGGACTGCCCATGGGGGAAGAAAAGGGGCTCTCAGGAGAAGGGTTCGCCGCCGTGACCCGTTCGAGCTCGCGGGCCGCTTCGAGCGCCGCCGGGTCCCGGCTGCGCAGGCCCTCTTCCCGCAGAGCCCGGGAAAGGGCCTTCAGGAAAGCGGCCTGGGACGCGTCCAGGGGCGCCCGCGCCGCCTGGCGGGCACGCCACGCCGCAATCTCCTGGTGCATCCGGCTGGTCAGCTCGTGGACAAGGTTCCATGCGGGCGCCGTGCCCATCCACGCAGCTACCGCCAGCAGCGCCACGGACGCCCTGACGCCCCTGACCGGAGGGGCGATGCGGTCCTCGACGGCCCGGTCCGACAGCTCCGGACGCCGCGCGAGGCGATCCGCTCGAGAGAGGATGGCCGGGCCGAGCGGAGAGGCGATGATGCCGTGGGCCCACTCCCATGCCGTCACGGCAAGGTGCTCCCACCCCAGGACGGCGTCCATACGGGAGACCACGGCGATCTCTGCGTCACGCCGGCGCCGTGCCCACAGGCCGGCCCGGCCCACCGCCGTCACCGCCGCCGTCGCGCCCAGGACGAGCGCAGCTCCTACCGCCCAGGGCCGGCCGGCCGCGGCCGTTGCGGGGCCCATGGCCGCCGCTGCGAGCATGAAGGCCGTAAAAGCGACCGACGCCACCGCCAGGCCGCCCAAGAGGGATCGCTGCCAGCTCCGGCGCCGGTTCAGCCGCACCAGACGTCGCGCCTGCCGCACGAACGGAGAGGGCTGCCCGTCCGGACGCTCAGCTGCCATGGGGACCTCGCCTCCCCATCCGCCGGCGGATGGCTCCCGTGACGGCGATCTCCCCTGCGGCTACGACCGCCAGGCCCACCAGGGCGGCCTCCGGGAACACCGCCGCGGGGAGCCCGGGCGCGGCCGCCGGAGGGGCGATGCGAGAGACGAGCCACAGATAAGCGGCCGCGCCAAGCCCGAGCTCTGCCCAGGCGGCCGCGGCTCGGGCCGGCCCATCGAGGCCGATCTTCGCGGCCGCCCACCACGTGGAGGTGGCCAGGGCCCAGGCAACGGAGATGCCCGCCGGGGGCAGCGCGCCCCACGGTCCGGCGCCCGAGAGGCGCGCGGCGAACAAGCCCCATGGAAGGGCGAGCAAAGCGGAGAGCGCCCCCACGGCGGCTCCGGCCAGCGACAGGCCAAAGGTCGCTTGCCGGGGTGTCACCTCGCCGCTCGCCAGCCAATCGTCCAACGTGGGCGTGAGGCCGGTAAGGCCGTCTGGAGCCGGGAGCTCGTCGGACGTCTCGTGGACGCGCAGGGACGAGGCCACCCGCCACCCTGCGTAGGACGAGAAGAGCCACGACACGGCGGCCCACAGCCACAAGACGGCAAAGGGATACGGCCGCGCGGGGTCGGCGGGCGACGTCCAGCTCGTGGCGGCCACTCCGCACGCAGCCACCCAGGCGGCCACGGCCGTAGCCATCTGCCGGGGTCGCATCGCTTGCGCCACCGCCCACCAGGCCACCGGGATCATAGCCCGTCACCTCCGAGGAGCCCGGCGGAGAGCGCGGCCACTGCCAGGACGTGCGGCGTCACGTCTTGCCACGGGCCCGTTTCGAAGCGGACCCTGGCTATGGGGCGGAGCGACCGGCCGGCCAGCAGGACGTAGCGTGGCCGGGTGCCGCCGTCCTCCCGGGTCGCCGCCAATCTGGCGCCCCACCGGGCGGCGGCGGCCACCAGGTCCTGCAGGTCGCGCTCGCCTGAGACAGGGTTCGAGAGGAGTTCGGCCAGCCGGGTCTCGAGCGTACCCGCGTCGAGAGGCAGGCGGTGCGCCTCCTGCGCGTCGAGCCGGCGGGATGCAGGCCCCGGGCGCAGGCGCCATGCGTCCCACTCCACCTCCCCGAGCCCGGCAGGCACGGCGCCCCCGACGCTCACCAGGGCCATGCGCCCCGCGACGTTGTCGGGCGCCAGCACCCATCCGGGCGATACCTCGACCGCCAGCGGCAAGACCCAGGAGGAAGGCGGGCCCTGCGCCCGGTCGCCGTCGCCGCCGGCCTTGCCGTCCGAGGGGGACCGATCGGGCATGAGGGAAAGCCGCCATCCGGAGGGCCCTCCCTCGTCTCCCGCGCAATGCTCTGCTACCAGGCCCACGACGCCGCCGGGAAGCTCCTCCGGCCACGGAGGGAGGGGGAACAGCTCCGGCCCGCCCGGTAACGACCGTATCTCCCAGGTGCCAGGCCGGACGCCGGTTGCCGCCAGCAGCAGCTGGACTCCGGCCGTATCCGCGCCGTGGAGAGGTGCGTCGCCGGGTGCCTGGTAACCGGCCGCGCTCTGGGCTGCTGCCATGTCCGGAGCGGGGCGGACCAGGAGCAACCCGCCGGGTGCGGTGACTTCCCTGACGGCCAGCCTCCCGGCCCAGGATCCGGCCGCGAGGGCAGCCACGACGAGCCCTCCGCCGGCGAGGATCCAGCGGTCGGAACGCCAGCGACCGTACGCCCGGAGCCATCCCCACATGGCCGCGCCGTACGCTACGGCGCTTGCCAGGGCGACCCAGCGCGGGGGAAGGCTCACCGGACGGGATCCAAGGTGGTCCGCGAGGTCTTTCCGGAAAGGATCGACGCCGGATCCCCACGGCTCACCGGCAGCGCCCTGGCTCACGCCTGAGGGAAGTCGTGTCGTCGAGCTCGCTGCCACGAGGCCGAGGCGGCCGGCGACGAGGGCCGCCTGCACGGACGAGGGACCTCCTTTGCCCGCCGCCTCGTCCGGAGACCACCGTGTCACCCGGGGCCAGCGGGCAAGCTCGCCGGGTGCGACCAGAGTGCGAGCAGGGCCAGCGCTCCAGCGTGCGGGGGCGTTACGGGGCAAGATCACCGGCCTGCCCGAACTGGCGTACCGGAGAAGAGCCTCAATCTGTACCGGCGCCGCGCGCTCCAGGGGGAAGGCAGGATCGACGGCGAGCAGCGAGACGGCATCCCAGGCCTCCGCCATCGGGGGGAGGTCCAGCGGATGGACGACATACACCACGCGCAAAGGGCAGGGGGCTCCGCCGGCCGCTTGCCACGCGCTCAGCCATTCCCAGCCTGACCTCTCCGGGCTCAAGACCACCGCCAGGCATCCCCTTGCCACGCTCTCGGCGGAAACCCGGAGCGAGATCGACGCGCTGCCTGATGCTGCCCCAGCCGCTCCCTGCGGGCCTGGAGCGGCCTGCACTTCCGCCTCCACCGTGCCTGCCGGCCCGTCCTGCGGGATGGCCAGCCAGACGGTAGCCCCTGCCCGCTCGGGGACGGTCAGCGGATAGCGGTACTCCGTGATGGCCCGGCGGCCGCTCACCAGGGACTTGCGAGTGACCCGCACGGTGAGCGTGACGTGCTGGACACCGGATCCGGCCGGCACAACCAGGCTCACCCTCAACGGGTTGAGCGCGCCGGCCACGGTCAGTCCGCCAAAGCCCCAGGCCGTCTCGAGCCGGACGTCAGGGCCGGAGCGCACCGGCGGGTTCGCTGCCCCGGCTTGCCGGGCATGCGCCGGGGCCGGAGGCGAAGCGACCACCGCCAGGGCCAGAGCAAAGGCCAGCGATCCCGACCAGGCTTGCCGCCCCACCGCGGCGTCCCCACCCGTGGCTGAGAGCCCGTCTCGAGGGCATTGTATCAAAGCGCGCAAAGAAGCGGCGGCGCCGGGGGCCTGATCTCAGGCCGCAGCCGGCCCGCCGGGTTCCGGACCTCCATGTCCCGAGCCAGGGATTACCCTTTCCCGGCCGGGGGCCTTCCATGCGGACCTCCCTTTGATATACTTACGGGCGTGGTTGCAGACGGGCCCCATTGCCACGGGAAAGGAGCCGCTGCACGTCATGCTGCCGCTACCCACGCGTTATACGCTGGCCGCCGGCGCCGCCGAGGGCGTGACCGAGCTCAATGCCTTCGACAACGCGCTCCTCGCGGCAGGTATCGGTAACCTCAACCTCATCCGGGTTTCCAGTATCCTTCCGGCCGGCGCCCGGCGCACCGAGTACCTGGACCTGCCTGCCGGTTCGCTGACGCCGACGGCGTACGGCACGCTCACCAGCGCGACGCCCGGCGAGCGCATCGCGGCAGCCGTGGCGGTGGCGGTCTCGGAGTCGGGGTTCGGGGTCATCATGGAGTTTACCGGGCGGTGCACCCGGGAGCAGGCGGAGGCGCAGGTACGGGCCATGGCAGAAGAGGCGCTGGCCGGGCGCGGGCTTGCAGTACGAGAGCTCCACGTGCGGGCGGTGGATCACCAGGTCGAGCGGATCGGCTGCGTGGTCGCCGCGGTGGCTCTGTGGGGCTGACGGGCAAGGAGCGTGGCAGAGCGCCGTGGAGCTGTGGTTCACCGAGAAGCAGACCAGCGCGATCGGCCTTTCCTGCCGGGTCACCCGGACCCTGGAGGAGAGGCAGACCCGGTTCCAGCACCTGGCCGTCCTCGAGACGGAGCCATGGGGGCGCATGCTGGTGCTGGACGGCATGATCCAGTTGACCACGGCCGATGAGTTCGTGTATCACGAAATGCTCGCCCACGTGCCGCTGGTCGCTCACGGTTCCGCCAGGTGCATCCTGGTCGTGGGCGGCGGCGACGGCGGCACCGTGCGGGAGGCGTTGCGCCACCGGGAGATCGAGCGGGTGGTGCTGGCCGAGATCGATCCAGAGGTCGTGGAAGTGAGCCGGCGTTTCTTCCCGGAGCTGGCGGGCGGCTTGGACGACCCCAGGGTGGAGCTCGCCTTCGGCGACGGGATCGAACACGTAGCCCGTCATCCCGGCGAGTACGACGTCGTCCTGGTCGATTCGACCGAGCCGGTCGGCCGGGCGGTGGGCCTGTTCGACCAGCCCTTCTACGAGGCGTGCCGGCGCGCGCTGCGCCCGGGAGGCATCCTCGTCGCTCAGACCGAGTCGCCTTTCTACAACCAGGACCTGGTGCGCCGCAGCCACAGCGCCATGAGCGCTGCTTTCGGCGAGCCGGCCCGGACGTACCTGGCTCCCGTCCCGACCTACCCGAGCGGTCTGTGGAGTTTCACCGCGGCTTCGATCGGGCCCGATCCGTCGCGGCCGAGTGCGCGGTACCTCGGCCGTGAAGCACCATGGGAGCCCTCGAGCTTGCGCTACTATTCCTTCGGGGTCCATCAAGCCGCATTCACCTTGCCGCCGTTCGTGGAGCAGCTGCTGGGGAGCCGAGCTTCGAAGACCGGCGCGGGGGCGGCGCGATGAGCGAGCGTGCGGAGCACGGCCAGGGGCGGGAAGCGGAGCAGGCGGGCCTGCCCGAGGCGCAGGGGACCGGGATCGTATGGCAGCGTACCACCCCGTTCCTCGAGGCGCACGTCTCGCCGGCGACGGCCCGTACGGTCATCGCCGGGATCCCTCTCGACCACACGACCAGCTTCCGCCCCGGCACCCGGGAAGCCCGCGGCGCATCCGAGACGTCTCCGACGGGCTGGAGTCCTTCAGCCCCGGCTTGCACGCCGACCTGGCCGACCTCGGGCTCGGTGACTACGGCGACCTGATCCTGCCGTGGGGTAACGTCGAAAACGCCCTCGCTACCATCGAACAGGCGGGCCGTACCCTGCTTCACGACGGTCGCCGGGTGCTGACCCTGGGAGGGGAGCACCTCCTGACCCTGGGCATGGTGCGGGCAGCACTGGCGCGCTGGCCCGACCTGGCGGTGGTCCAGCTCGATGCGCATCTCGACCTCCGGGATACGTACCTGGGCGAGCGGCTCTCGCACGCCACCGTCATGCGCCGCATCCTGGAGATGGTGGGGCCCGGCCGGATCGTGCCCATGGGAGTGCGGTCGGGCATCCGCGAGGAGTGGGCCATGTTCGAGGAGATTCGATCCCACCTGGCCCGCGAGCTGCCATGGAGGCCCGAGGACCCCATCGCCCGGCAGGCCAGAGCCGTGGCCGAATGGTTGAAGGGCCGGCCCTTTTATCTCACCATCGACATCGACGTGGCCGATCCGGCGGCTGCGCCCGGCACGGGTACGCCTGAGCCCGGGGGGCCGTCAGCGGCCGAGCTCCTGGAGGCGGTACGCAGCGCTGGCGGGTGCCGGCCCGGTGGCGGTCGACGTGGTGGAGGTATGCCCCTCCAAGGACCCCTCGGACATCACCGCGCTCCTTGCCGCCAAGATCGTCCGGGAGGTGCTGTTGGCGGCGGCATTCCACGTCAGGGGGTAGAGTCCGACACGACTGGCGAATCGCTTCGCCGCGCAGGCCGTGCCCTGGGTAAGGCGCTGCGCCTGAGCTATGATTACCTGGGGATGGTGCTGGCGGGCTCAGTGGTCTGGTTCGTTGCGGGTCTGGTGCCGGCGGCCGCTTCCGTGACCGCCGCCGTTCGCCTCCCCTCCGTCGTCACCCTGGTAGGTGCCTTCGTCGTCGTGTCGGCCCTGGCATTCCCGGTTTTCACGGCCGTGGTGGCGGTCAGCCGTGATCTCGTGGCGGGGCGCGAGGTAACGCTCAAGGATTTCTGGCTCGCATGGCGCAGCTACGCTGCCCGTAGCGCCGGTGTCGGGCTGCTGGGCTGGGGGGCGCTCGCCGTGTTGTGGGTCGACCTGCTCTTCTTCTTGCGGGCGCCCTGGACGGCGGCCAGGTTGCTCGCCGGCGTCTGGGTCTGGTTGCTGGTCTACGGGGGGGCGGTCATGGCGATTGCTCCCGGTATCCTGGTGCGCCTGGATCGGGGCGTGATCCAGGTACTCAAGCAGTCGGCGCTGGTCGTGCTGGACAACGCCGTGATCGTTGCACTCATGCTGGCTGCCCTGCTCGTGCTGGCCGTCGTGAGCGTGCTGCTCGCGGCACCCCTCATGCTCCTCTTCGCGGGCACCGGGGGGATGATCGTGGCTACGGTCGTCGACGAGATCGTGCAGCGCTACCGTGAGCTCGGGGGAAGGGCAGGAGGTTGACGGTGCTCGCCAATAGCCGGCGCGTCGAGGGCTTGAAGACCCGCTTCATCTTCATCACCGGAGGCGTGGTATCCAGCCTGGGCAAGGGCATCACCGCGGCGTCCATCGGGAGGTTGCTGAAGAGCCGGGGGCTCTCGGTGAGCATCGCCAAGCTGGATCCGTACATCAACGTCGACCCGGGCACCATGAGCCCCCTGCAGCACGGGGAGGTCTACGTCACCGACGACGGGGCCGAGACCGACCTCGACCTCGGGCACTACGAGCGATTCATCGACGTCAGTCTCTCCAGGCTCAACAACGTGACCGCCGGTACCATCTACTGGTCGGTGATCACCCGAGAACGCCGGGGCGACTTCCTGGGCGGCACCGTTCAGGTCATCCCGCACGTCACCAACGAGATCAAGGACCGGATCTTGCGCCTGGCCGGCGAGCCTCCCGTCGACGTGGTGATCGTCGAGGTGGGGGGCACGGTAGGCGACATCGAAAGCCTGCCGTTCCTGGAAGCCATTCGCCAGCTGCGCACCGATCTGGGGCGGGATAGCTGCTTTTACGTCCACGTCACGCTCGTCCCGTACATCCGGGCTTCCGGGGAGCTCAAGACCAAGCCCACCCAGCACAGCGTCAAGGAGCTCCGCAGCATCGGCATCCAACCGGACGCGATCGTGTGCCGTTCGGATCGGCCGCTGACCGAGGAGATCAAGGCCAAGATCGCGCTCTTCTGCGACATCGAGCCCGACGCCGTCATCCCCAACCCGGACGCCGAGAGCATCTACGAAGTGCCCCTCACCTTCGCCCGGGAGAGGCTCGACGAGATCATCCTGGAACGGCTCAAGCTGCCCGGTCGTCCCCGGGACCTCGGCGAGTGGGAAGAGATCGTCCGCCGCATCCACGAGCCCAAGCACCGGGTCGAGGTGGCCGTCGTGGGCAAGTACGTGGCGCTGCCCGACGCGTACCTCAGCGTCGTCGAGGCTCTCAATCACGGGGGCATCGCAAGCGACGCCCGGGTCGACATCCGGTGGGTGGACTCGGAAAAACTGGAGGAGGTCGACGACCCGGGCGAGTACCTGGGCGGCGTCGGAGGGATCCTGGTGCCGGGGGGCTTCGGCTCCCGGGGGATCGAGGGGAAGATCCGGGCGGCGCAGTACGCCAGGGAACGGGCCATCCCGTACCTCGGCCTGTGCCTGGGGATGCAGGTGGCGGTCATCGAGATCGCTCGCCACGTTTGCCATCTGGAAGGGGCCAACAGCACGGAGTTCGATCCCAACACGCCGCACCCGGTCATCGACCTGATGCCGGAACAACGCGAGGTCGCCGACAAGGGCGGGACCATGCGCCTGGGTCTGTACCCTTGCCGCCTGGCAGAGGAGAGCATCAGCCGGGAGCTGTACGGCACCGAGCTCGTATACGAGCGGCATCGCCATCGCTACGAGGTCAACAACGCCTACCGGGAGGTGCTCGAGCGGTGCGGCGTACGGTGGGCCGGCACCTCCCCGGACGACCGGCTCGTCGAACTGATGGAACTGCCGGGCCATCCGTTCTTCGTTGCCAGCCAGTTCCACCCAGAGCTGCGCTCCAGGCCCAACCGGCCGCATCCTTTGTTCCGGGGGTTCGTACGCTCGGCCCTGGAGTATGCCGGGCAGGGCTCCGCCCGCCTTGTAGGGCGTTCGGGTGGTCTGCTATAATGCCCGCGAGAGAGGCGTGTTGCCTCGAGTGGCGGCGCGAAGTTCGCAAGACCCTGCCGTTGCACCGCAACCTTCGCACGGAGGCCTTCATAGCCTAGAGTCCCCAGCTTCGGCAGCCGGGATCAGTGCTTCCCGCATCCGCCCGGCGGGCGGGACCGAGGGGTGAACGCCATGCTCCGGATGAAGGTCAAGGTCGTAGGGCTCGACCAGAACACGATGGTGCCCGTGGTGGTCATCACCGATAGCGACGAGAAGGGGTTCATCCCCATCGTCATCGGACCGCCGGAGGCACAGGCCATCACGCTGGCGATGGAGGGGTCGAAGCCGCCGCGCCCGCTGACCCACGACCTGATGAAAAACCTCCTGGACGCCCTGGGTGCCAAGGTGGACCGTGTGGTCATCTCGGAGCTGCGTGACGAGACCTATTACGCCCGCATCTACCTCAAGACCCGTGACGGCCAGATGGACGTGGACGCCCGGCCGAGCGACGCGATTGCGCTCGCGTTGCGCACCGACGCCCCGATCTTCATCTCCGAGGAAGTGGCGGCGAAGGCGCTGATCGCGAGCAAGCCCATCGATGACGAAGAGATGGAGGAGTTCCGCAGGTTTCTGGATAAGCTTACGCCGGAGGATTTCGAGAAGCATTTACACTAGGTGCTAACCAGCCGATCTGCAGGGTAGGATCGGGTTCGACCGTTGGCGGCCAGCTGCGCGGAGCGTCCTCGTGCCACCGCGTCAGGGTGAGTGCGTTCCGGGTGATTCTTGGCGTTTCGGATCTTCTTTTTTGACGTTCCCCTGGGATGGCATGGTCCTCCTTTGCTGTTTCCAGTTCCGGCCTGGCGGGTAGTTCCAGCCCGGCGGCGTCGATCTGTCACGGACGGGAGCGAATGCAAGGTGACGATTGCCGAGCTTCAAGGCAAGAGCAGTGCGGAGCTGCACGAGCTGGCGAAAGAGTTGGGGGTGACGGGCTACACCAAGTTACGCAAGAGCGACCTCATCCGGGAGATCCTCCGGGCCCAGACCGAAAAGGACGGGTTGACCCTGCTGGAGGGGATCCTGGAGATCCTGCCGGACGGCTACGGTTTCATGCGGGTGCAAGGGTACACCCCCGGCCCCAACGACGTCTACGTGTCGCCCTCGCAAATCCGGCGCTTCAGCCTGCGCACGGGCGACTCGGTGATGGGGCAGGTGCGGCCGCCCAAGGAGAGCGAGCGGTACCACGCGCTCCTCAAAGTGGTCGCCATCAACATGCTCGACCCGGAGAAGGCCCTCAACCGGCCGGTCTTCGACGACCTGACCCCGGTGTACCCCAACGAGCGGTTGCACCTGGAGGTCGGCCCCAAGGAGATCGCCATGCGGCTGGTCGACATCATCGCTCCTCTCGGCAAGGGCCAACGGGGTCTCATCGTTTCCCCCCCGAAGGCAGGAAAGACCACGGTGCTGAAGAAGATCGCGAACAGCATCAGCACCAACCACCCCGAGGTCGACCTCATCGTCCTGCTGGTCGACGAGCGACCCGAGGAGGTCACCGACATGAAGCGGTCGGTCGACGGTGAGGTGGTCAGCTCTACGTTCGACCTTCCGCCCGAAAACCATGTGCGGGTGGCCGACCTGGTGCTGGAGCGAGCCAAGCGGCTGGTGGAGCACGGGCGTGACGTCGTGCTGCTGCTCGACAGCATCACGCGTCTTGCCAGGGCCAACAACCTGGTGGTGCCGCCCAGCGGCCGGACCCTTTCGGGTGGCGTCGACCCGGCGGCGCTGCACAAGCCCAAGCGCTTCTTCGGCGCCGCTCGGAATATCGAGGAGGGCGGCAGCCTAACTATTCTGGCGACGGCGCTGATCGATACGGGCAGCCGCATGGACGAGGTGATCTACGAGGAGTTCAAGGGTACGGGCAACATGGAGCTCCACCTGGACCGCCGGCTCGCCGAGCGGCGCATCTTCCCGGCCATCGACATCTACCGGTCGGGCACCCGCAACGAGGAGCTGCTCCTCAACGAGCGGGAGCTCGACATGATGTACATCCTGCGCAAGGCGCTGAGCTCGCTCGGTACGGCGGAGACGACCGATCTGCTCATCGACCGGTTGCTCCACACGAAGAGCAACCAGGAGTTTTGCGATCTGATCATCAAGTCCGCCTTCGCGGAGAACGTCCGGGCCTGAACGGGCTCCCTCGCGGCAGAAGGGCCGTAGCCGCGGAGGCGCCGGCCGGGTAACACCGACTGGCAAGATCCGGCGACACCGGTGAATTCGACCGGGGGGAGGGGGTTGCGGTTGCCTCCGGCGCACCGCGGCGGGTCGGCGTACCTCGGGCCCAGTGAGGACGAGCCGGCTCTCACATGGCCACCTCCGAGGGCAGCAACCCGAGGTGGAGCTGGGCGCGGAGCCCTGGCGCTCGTCGTCATGGTAGCGGCCGTGGCGGGCTGGCTCAAGGGGGCCCCGCTGCTCGACGGCATGCTCTCCGGCGTCCAGGGCGAGGTGGTCGTGCCATCGACGTTGGGTTACGCAGGTGTAGCTCGGCTCCCCGAGGGTGGGCCATCGCGCAGGGGGCGAGCGCTCGGCGATGCATCAGGCGCGGTTGGCGCGGGCGGATCCGACCCACCGGCGGCCCCGGCCGAGGAATCAGAGGCAGTAGCCGGGGACGATGCGGTCCGAGCCACGAGGGATGCGCCCCAGCAAGACGAATCGCCATCGGGACCCTCCTCATCGAGCAAGCCCGCCGGCATCCGCATCTACACCCACCAGGTACAGCCGGGTGAGACCCTGTGGGACATCGCCCAACGATATGGGACCGACGTCGACACCGTGGCGTCCGCCAACGGGTTGTACGATCTCGACTACCTGAAGCCCGGCCAGGTGCTCGACGTGCCCAACGTGCGGGGGGTGGTCCATACCGTCGGGCGCGGGGAAACCCTCTCGCAAATCGCACGGAGTTACGGGGTGAGCGTGGACCGCATCGTCAGGGGCAACGCGATCGTCGACCCCGACCACCTGACGCCCGGCATGCGCATCGTCATCCCCGGAGCCAGCCCGCGGACCGTCGACCGATTGGTCGTGGCGGGCCGTCTGCAACGAGCCTTTTCCTGGCCTGCACGTGGCGGGATCTCCTCGCCGTTTGGGTGGCGCTGGGGGCGGATGCACGAGGGGATCGACATCGCGGTCAACACCGGGACCCCGGTGCGGGCAGCGGCACCGGGCCGGGTCGTGTACGCTCGCTGGGGCGGCAGCTACGGTTACCTGGTGAGCGTCGATCACGGGGATGGCGTGGAGACCCGCTACGCCCACAACTCGCGCATCGTGGTGCGGGAGGGGCAGGCGGTCCGCCGGGGGCAGGTCCTGGCGTACAGCGGCAACACCGGCAACTCGACGGGCCCGCACGTCCACTTCGAGGTGCGCTTCCGCGGGCGGGCGGTCAACCCGCTGGCTTATCTCCGTTAGCTCTGGTATAATCCCCGCTGTAGTCTGGCCGGCCGACGCGAGGCCGTGGAGAGAGCTGGAGAGCAACGTGAGAGCAGGCATTCATCCCGAGTATCACCTGACCACCGTGACGTGCGCGTGCGGCAACACCTTCGTGACCGGCTCGACGCGCGAAAACATCCGCGTGGAGGTCTGCTCGGCGTGCCACCCCTTTTACACGGGAGCCCGGCAGAAGATCGTGGACGCCGGGGGCCGCGTCGAGCGGTTCCGCCGGCGGGTGGAGCAAGCGAAGCAGGCCCGGCAGGGGGCGGCTGCCCGAAAGGCTGCCGTGTCGGGCCGGCCGCGCCGGAAGACGCCCGGCCGGTAAGAGGCAAGAGCCCGAGGCAAGAGCCCACGGCCCGGCGAGACGGGCCCGGGCGGTCCTGCGGGCAAAGCAGGCGGCACCCTGGAGGGTGCCGCCTTTTTTCGTCGTCCTATGCCAGGCTTGCGGTCCGGTCGCGCCGCGGGGGCTTGACGGTCCCGAGCGACCTGGTATCCTAGCAGTGTGCACACTTATGTGCACATCGTGAAGGCCGGGAGCCGCGACCGTGGATGGCCTGCCCGAGCTATGGCGCGTCGGCGACAAGGTGATTTCCCGGGAGAAGCTGCTCCGCAGCATCGACCGCATCATGGCCATGAGGGCTCGGGGTGCCTCCCAGCAGGAGGCGGCCCGGGCGTGTGGCGTCGACCGGAGTTTCGTCTCCCGGCTGGAGGCCCTCGGGGAGATCCGCAAAGGGGCCCGCATCGCGGTGGTCGGATTCCCCGTCGCCAACCGCGACGAGCTCGAAGCGGCCGCGCGCGACGCGGGCGCCGAGTGGGTCCTGCTGATGAGCAACGAAGAGCGGTGGCGCTATGCCCGCGAGCGTCCCGGCGACCGGCTGTTCAACGAGATCATGGAGCAGCTGTCTTACTTGTCCCGGTTCGACCGCGTCGTTTTCCTGGGATCGGACATGCGGATCCGCCTGGTAGAGGCCATCCTGGGGCCCGACCGCCTGATCGGCGTCAACCTGGGGCCCTCGCCCCTGCACCAAGACGTCCATGTGGATCCTGCCCGCCTGGCAGCGCTCATTGGTGAGGTGAAGGCTCGATGAAGCACGTGGTCAGCGTCAGCCTCGGCTCCTCCAAGCGGGACCATCGCTGGCAGACCGAACTGCTCGGCCAACCCATCATCGTCGAGCGGATCGGCACGGATGGCGACATGCAGCGGGCCATCGACCTGATCCGGGAGCTCGACGGCAAGGTCGACGCGTTCGGCATGGGAGGGATCGATCTCTACATCCGGGCGGGACGGCGCAAGTGGGCGTTCAAAGACGCGCTCCGCATCGCCAGAGCCGCACGCCTGACCCCGATCGTGGACGGAGGAGGCCTCAAGGAGACCCTCGAGCGATGGGTCGTGCAGTATCTGGTGACGGAAGGCGCCCTCCCGCTCGCCGGCAAGCGCACGCTCATGGTGTTGGCCGTCGACCGGTACGGGATGGCCGAGGCGCTGGTCGAGGCGGGCGCGGAGGTGCTCTTCGGCGACCTCATCTTCGGGCTGGGGGTCCCCATCCCCATCCGGTCGCTCCGGACCTTGCGGTGGCTGGCCTTTGCGATTGCGCCCGTCATCACCCGGCTCCCGTTCCAGCTCTTCTACCCGACGGGGCGCAAGCAGGAGGAGATAGTGCCCAAGTACGAGCGGTTCTACCGCTGGGCAGACGTGCTCGTCGGCGACTTTCACGCCATCCACCGCCACATGCCGGACCAGCTCGCCGGCAAGTGGGTCATCACCAACACCGTGACGGCCTCCGACGTGGAGGCGCTGCGGCACAGGGGTGTGGCGCTATTGTGCACGACCACGCCCAACCTGGGGGGCCGCTCCTTCGGGACCAACGTCCTCGAGGCGGCGCTGGTGGCGGTGAGCGGGCGACGGCCCGAGGAGCTCACCTCCGACGACTACCGGCGCCTCATCCGGGAAGCGGGATTGAAGCCCCGGATCGAGGTCCTCGGAGACCAGAAGGTCGCCGAGGGCGGATTGGAGCTCCGGCCGCACGGAGCGCCGGCTTGACACCCTTCGCGGGTCGGTCCTATAATCGCGGTGCTGTAGGCAGGCAGAGTGGTCAGCGAGCACTGGCGCGGCTGCGGGCGCGCCAGTGCTCACGTACTGTCTGAGGGTGTCACACTACAGCAGCAGGGGGCGTGATGGAGGGTGTCTGGCCAGCAAGATGGCGAGATTCTGCTGACACCCGACGGCCTGCGCCGTCTGGAGCAGGAGTTGGAGTACCTGCGCACGGTGCGCCGCCCTCAGGTGGCGGCGCGGATCAAGCAAGCGCTGGAGTTTGGCGACATCTCCGAAAACTCGGAGTACGATGCGGCCAAGGAGGAGCAGGCCGCGCTGGAGGCGCAGATTGCCCGGGTGGAGGGGATCCTCGCCCGGGCCCGGCTGATCGACACCGAGGAGCACGACGGCCAGGTGGTCACCGTGGGAGGCCGGGTGCGGCTCCGGGATCTCGAGACCGACGAGGAGTTCGAGTTCATGCTGGTGAGCCCGGCAGAGGCCGACCCGTCAGAAAACCGCCTCTCCTACGAGTCCCCCGTCGGCAAGGCCATCGTGGGCCAGGAAGTGGGGAGCGTGGTCGAAGTAGACGCCCCGGCCGGACGGATCCGGTACCAAGTGGTGGCGGTCGAAAAGCCGGCATGAGCACCGACAGCCAGGTCCCAG
This sequence comes from Limnochordaceae bacterium, assembly GCA_014896295.1. Lineage (GTDB taxonomy): Bacteria > Bacillota > Limnochordia > Limnochordales > Geochordaceae > Carboxydichorda > Carboxydichorda subterranea. Next base: position 110,037 of record JADBKR010000008.1, on the reverse strand, counting down.
CCGGCCAGCAAGCCCGCGAAGCGCCCGAAGCCCAGCGTCTGCCGGAGCAGGTAGCGGTACGCCGCAGCAAGCTCCAGGCGATGCGGGCTGCGGGCGTCCGTTTGTATGGGGCACCTTTTCGACCCACCCACCAGGCTGCCCAGATCGTTGCTGGCTTCGACCAGCTGGCAGGCCAGGATGTGGCGGTGGCGGGCCGGCTCATGGCCCTGCGGCTGCATGGGAAGGTCGGCTTCGCCGACCTTTGGGACAGCTCCGGCAGGATCCAGCTCTACCTGCGGGAGGAGCTCGTGGGGAGCGAGGCGTTCTCCTCCTTCTTCGACCTGGACCGGGGAGACATCGTGGGGGCCAGGGGCGAGGTCGTCAAGACCCGGCGCGGAGAGGTCAGCGTCGAGGTGCGCGCTTACCAGCCCATGGTCAAGGCGCTGCAGCCGCCGCCCGAGAAGTGGCACGGCCTCAAAGAGGTCGAGCTCCGCTACCGGCGGCGTTACGTCGACCTGATGGTCCATCCCGAGGTCCGCCAGATCTTCCTGCGGCGGGCCGCCATCGAGCAGGCGCTACGGGAGTTCTTCACGGCCGAGCGCTTCGTCGAGGTCGAGACCCCGATGCTCCATCCCGTGGCAGGCGGGGCCAATGCCCGGCCGTTCGTGACCCATCACAACGCCCTGGACATGGATCTCTACCTGCGCATCGCCCCCGAGCTTTACCTGAAGCGGCTGCTCGTGGGAGGGTTCGACCGGGTCTTCGAGATCGGCAAGAACTTCCGCAACGAGGGGATCTCCACCCGCCACAACCCTGAACACACCTCCCTGGAGGCGTACGCGGCGTACTGGGACTACCAGGACATGATGAGCCTCACGGAGCGGTGTGTGGCCTACGTGGCCGACCGCGTCCTCGGTACCCGCACGATCGAGTACGCCGGCCGCACGCTCGACTTGACGCCCCCGTGGCCACGCCTTTCTATGGTGGAGGCGCTGCGGCGTTACGCCGGGATCGACCTGTCGAGCAACCGGGACGCCGCGGCCGCCAGGGCGATCGCCGCCCGCGCCGGGATCGCGGTGGAGCCCGATGCGACGTACGGGCGCGTGCTGGTGGCCCTGTTCGAGGGGCTGGTGGAGGAGCAGTTGTGGGGTCCGATCTTCATCACGGACCATCCGGTGGACGTCTCGCCTCTGGCCCGCCAGCGCCCGGACGACCCGGCCTTCACCGAGCGGTTCGAGCCGTACCTGGCGACCATGGAGATCGGCAACGGCTTTTCCGAGCTGAACGATCCCGACGAGCAGCGCCGCCGGTTCGAGGCCCAGGCCGCGCTGCGGGCCAGGGGCGATCAGGAGGCTCACCCCTTCGACGACGACTTCTTGCTGGCCCTGGAGTACGGGATGCCGCCCGCAGGAGGGCTGGGCATCGGCGTCGACCGGCTTACCATGGTGCTGACCGGCGCCGAGTCGATCCGGGAGGTCATCCTCTTCCCGCTGTTGCGCCCGGAGGAACCGGCCCGGGAGTGAAGCGCTCGGAACTTTTCGACCTCCCCCTTGCCTGCTCGGGAGGGTCGTGCTAGATTAGTGGGTGCGCCGGGGGACGGCGCCCGACCCACGTCCGAGCAGGATGCTGTGTCAGTCTCCCGTTGGACGATTGCCCGAGGGCACGTGTGGGTGCCCGGCAATCTTCCAGAAAGTGGAGCTTGCATGGCAGCCGGTGAAAGCGTAGACTCAGGTCTTGCCGCTCGGACACGGCGGCCGGTGATCCTTGAAAACTAAACAGTGAGCGTCTGGCGGGTCTGCGGCAGGGAGAGAGCAGACGAAGCGGCCGGACGGAGAAGGCTCCAGGCCGAGGAGGCCTGGTGATTCGGGAGTCAGGGATCAGGGGAGCTTCGAGGGCTTACGGATTGGCCGGTGCCCGGGGTCAAGCCTGCCGGCGATGCCGGTGGGGGCCTTGGGGACAGGCCGGTAAGCTTATCGGAGAGTTTGATCCTGGCTCAGGACGAACGCTGGCGGCGTGCCTAAGACATGCAAGTCGAGCGGGCCGGGCCGGGCAACCGGGCCGGTCAGCGGCGGACGGGTGAGTAACGCGTAGGTAACCTGCCCCCGGGATCGGGATAACCCCTCGAAAGGGGGGCTAATACCGGAGGGGCTGGGGTTCGGGCATCCGGGCTCCAGCAAAGCCGCAAGGCGCCCGGGGAGGGGCCTGCGTCCCATCAGCTGGTTGGCGGGGTAACGGCCCACCAAGGCGACGACGGGTAGCCGGCCTGAGAGGGTGGTCGGCCACACTGGGACTGAGAGACGGCCCAGACTCCTACGGGAGGCAGCAGTCGGGGATCTTCCGCAATGGGCGCAAGCCTGACGGAGCGACGCCGCGTGGGTGACGAAGGCCTTCGGGTCGTAAAGCCCTGTTCGGGGGGACGAGCGAGGACGGTACCCCCGGAGCAAGCCCCGGCTAACTACGTGCCAGCAGCCGCGGTAACACGTAGGGGGCGAGCGTTGTCCGGAATCACTGGGCGTAAAGGGTGCGTAGGCGGGCCGTTAAGTCCCGGGTGAAAGCGCCCGGCTCAACCGGGTGAGGTCTCGGGAGACTGGCGGTCTGGAGGGCCGGAGAGGGTCGTGGAATTCCCGGTGTAGCGGTGAAATGCGTAGATATCGGGAGGAACACCAGTGGCGAAGGCGGCGACCTGGACGGTACCTGACGCTGAGGCACGAAAGCTGGGGGAGCAAACAGGATTAGATACCCTGGTAGTCCCAGCCGTAAACGATGGGTGCTAGGTGTGGGGGGCGTAGGCCTTCCGTGCCGGAGCTAACGCAATAAGCACCCCGCCTGGGGAGTACGGCCGCAAGGTTGAAACTCAAAGGAATTGACGGGGGCCCGCACAAGCGGTGGAGCATGTGGTTTAATTCGATGCTAACCGAAGAACCTTACCAGGGCTTGACATGCCTCGGGCGGCGGCCGAAAGGCTGGCTTCCCGCCTTCGGGCGGGCCGGGGCACAGGTGGTGCATGGTTGTCGTCAGCTCGTGCCGTGAGGTGTTGGGTTAAGTCCCGCAACGAGCGCAACCCCTGCCCGGTGTTGCTCCCGGTTCGGCCGAGCACTCGCCGGGGACTGCCGGCGACAAGCCGGAGGAAGGCGGGGATGACGTCAAATCATCATGCCCTGGATGCCCTGGGCTACACACATGCTACAATGGCCGGTACAGCGGGTTGCGACCCCGTGAGGGGGAGCCAATCCCTCAAAGCCGGTCTCAGTTCGGATCGCAGGCTGCAACCCGCCTGCGTGAAGGCGGAATCGCTAGTAATCGCCGGTCAGCATACGGCGGTGAATACGTTCCCGGGCCTTGTACACACCGCCCGTCACACCATGGGAGTCGGCAACACCTGAAGCCGGTGGCGCCAACCCGTCAGGGAGGCAGCCGTCGAAGGTGGGGCCGATGACTGGGGTGAAGTCGTAACAAGGTAGCCGTATCGGAAGGTGCGGCTGGATCACCTCCTTTCTAAGGAGTGCGACCCCACTCCCCAACGACCGGACGACCGCTTCGTCCCGCCCTCCGCTCCAGGACGCCAGACTCGCTCACTGTTTAGCTTTCAGGGATCATCGGCCCGGCGAGCGGGCGGTGTCTCCTGAGGGAATGCCAGCACCTTGAAAACTGCACAGTGCGTTTGTGATTGCCCAACGGGGCCGCAGAGGAGCGCGCGAGCGCGGCTTCTGTGGTGATTCGGCGGTCAAGCGAAGAAGGGCCTACGGTGGATGCCTGGGCGCCTGGGGCCGAAGAAGGACGGGGCAAGCGCCGAAACGCTCCGGGGAGCCGCAAGCGGGCATTGATCCGGAGATATCCGAATGGGGCAACCCGCACCGGGTGATGCCGGTGCATCCGGCGCTGAATCCATAGGCGTCGGAAGGGAACCCGGGGAAGTGAAACATCTCAGTACCCGGAGGAGGAGAAAGCAACTGCGATTCCCTTAGTAGCGGCGAGCGAACGGGGAAGAGCCCAAACCGGCCGGATGGCAAAGCCCACCGGCGTTGTCCGGCCGGGGTTGGAGGGCTGTACGGCGGGTGGCGGTGGCCGCCCGGGCCGGGATGCGGGAGCGAGGCGAAGGGGTCTGGAAGGGCCCACCATAGCGGGTGAGAGTCCCGTAGCCGAAGCTTTGGCATCCGGGTGGTACAGTACCTGAGTACCACGGGGCACGAGGAATCCTGTGGGAAGCGGGGAGGCCCACCTCCCAAGGCTAAATACGCCAGGCGACCGATAGCGGACCAGTACCGCGAGGGAACGGTGAAAAGCACCCCTGACGGGGAGTGAAACAGAACCTGAAACCGTAGGCCTGCAAAGCAGTCGGAGGGCCAGGCCCTACCCAGGGCGGCCTGACGGCGTCCTTATTGAGGAACGGGCCGGCGAGTGGCGGTAGGCAGCGAGGGGAAGGGGCAGAAGCTCCGGACCCGGAGGGAAACCGAGTCCGAACAGGGCGACGAGTTGCCTGCTGCCGACCCGAAGCCGGGTGATCTACCCATGGCCAGGGTGAAGCCGGGTTAACCCCCGGTGGAGGCCCGAACCACGTGGTCGTTGAAAAGACCTGGGAAGAGCTGTGGGTAGGGGTGAAATGCCAATCGAACCCGGTGATAGCTGGTTCTCCCCGAAATCGCTTGAGGGCGAGCCTTCCGGGGGACGGTGGCGGAGGTAGAGCACTGATCGGGTGAGGGGTCGTTACGGCTACCGATCCCGTTCAAACTCCGAATGCCGCCATCGGGTCCGGAGGAGTCAGACGGCGGGGATAAGCTTCGTCGTCGAGAGGGAACAGCCCAGACCGGCCGCTAAGGTCCCGAAGTGCAGGCTGAGTGGGTAAGGATGTGGGGTCGCCCAGACAACCAGGATGTGGGCTTAGAGGCAGCCATCATTCAAAGAGTGCGTAATAGCTCACTGGTCAAGCGGCCCTGCGCCGAAAATGGAACGGGACTAAGCCTGCCACCGAAGCGCCGGACGGCCCGGAGCACCGGGTCGTGGTAGGGGAGCATTCCGCTTCCGGCGAAGCCCGAGCGCAAGCCCGGGTGGAGGGGGCGGAAGGGAGAATGTCGGCATAAGTAGCGACAAGGCCGGTGAGAATCCGGCCCGCCGAAAGCCGGAGGGTTCCTGAGCAAGGTTCGTCCGCTCAGGGTTAGTCGGGACCTAAGCCGAGGCCGAAAGGCGTAGGCGATGGACAACGGGTTGATATTCCCGTACCACCTCGTGCCGTGACGAGCGAGGGGGGGACGCAGGGGGGCCAGCCAGCCCGGCGGTGGAGAGGCCGGGTCCAAGCGCCTAGGCGGGAGCGGCAGGCAAATCCGCCGCTCCACGACGCCGAGACGTGACGGGGAGCGCCCGCAAGGGTGCGAACTGGGGACGCCCGGACTGCCGAGAAAAGCCTCTAGCCAGGCACGAGGTGCCCGTACCGCAGACCGACACAGGTCGGCGAGGCGAAAAGCCACAGGCGCGCGAGAGAACCCCCGTTAAGGAACTCGGCAAGTTGACCCCGTAACTTCGGGAGAAGGGGTGCCCCGGTAGGGTGAGAGCCCCAAGCGGGCTCGAGCCCGAGGGGGCCGCAGGGAAACGGCCCAGGCGACTGTTTACCAAAAACACAGGTCTCTGCGAAGCCGCAAGGCGACGTATAGGGGCTGACGCCTGCCCAGTGCCGGAAGGTTAAGGGGAGAGGTTAGCCCGCAAGGGCGACGCTTCGAACCAAAGCCCCGGTGAACGGCGGCCGTAACTATAACGGTCCTAAGGTAGCGAAATTCCTTGTCGGGTAAGTTCCGACCTGCACGAATGGCGTCACGACCTGGGCGCTGTCTCAACGGGGGGCTCGGCGAAATTGTGGAAGGAGTGAAGACGCTCCTTACCCGCGGCTAGACGGAAAGACCCCGTGGAGCTTTACTGCAGCCTGGTATGGGATGCCGGTCGGGGATGTAGAGGATAGGTGGGAGGCGCAGAAGCCGGGGCGCCAGCTCCGGTGGAGCCGACGGTGGAATACCACCCTTCTCGGGCGGGCGTTCTAACCCGGGCCCGTGATCCGGGCCGGGGACAGTACCTGGTGGGCAGTTTGACTGGGGCGGTCGCCTCCCAAACGGTAACGGAGGCGTCCCAAGGTTCCCTCAGCGCGGTCGGACATCGCTGCTGCGAGTGCAAAGGCATAAGGGAGCTTGACTGCGAGAGCGACAGCTCGAGCAGGCGCGAAAGCGGGGCTTAGTGACCCGGTGGTGCCGAGTGGAAGGGCCATCGATCAACGGATAAAAGCTACCCCGGGGATAACAGGCTGATCTCCCCCGAGAGTCCACATCGACGGGGAGGATTGGCACCTCGATGTCGGCTCATCGCATCCTGGGGCTGGAGTCGGTCCCAAGGGTTGGGCTGTTCGCCCATTAAAGCGGTACGTGAGCTGGGTTCAGAACGTCGTGAGACAGTTCGGTCCCTATCTGCCGCGGGCGCCGGAGATCTGCGGGGAGCCGTCCCCAGTACGAGAGGACCGGGACGGACGCACCGCTGGTGTGCCAGTTGTCCTGCCCGGGGCACGGCTGGACAGCTACGTGCGGACGGGATAAGCGCTGAAGGCATCTAAGCGCGAAGCCCACCCCCAGATGAGATCTCCCCCCTCCTCGGGAGGGTAAGACCCCTGGAAGATGACCAGGTGATAGGCCGGGGGTGTACGGCGGGTAACCGCCTCAGCTACCCGGTCCTAATCGGTCGAGGGCTTGACCGCCCGAAACCCGTCGGGCCGTGGCATGCGCACTGTGCAGCTTTCAGGGCGCTGGCCTCGAACCAGCGTAGCCCGTTCCCGGTGGCCATGGCGGAGGGGTCCCACCCGTTCCCATGCCGAACACGGCCGTGAAAACCTCCAGCGCCTAGGGTACTGTGCGGGCGACCGCACGGGAGAGCGGGTCGCCGCCGGGACAACTGTAAAACCCTAAGACGTCACGGCCTCGATCCCACGAACGGATCCCACGAACGGGGTCCGGGGGTCGAGGCCGTGACGTTTTTGTGTCGCTCGGCGGCAAGGCGTGGACTTTGGCGTCACTTCCGTGGTCGGCAAGGGACAGGAGTTCAGGGGCCTGTCCTACCAGCCTCTGCCAGGCCGGCCTGGAAGGCGCTGGCAGTGCTGCAATCTGCGGTACGGGAAGGAGTGTAACGCTCCGAGCTTGTCCCAGGCGTCGTGGAATTTCAGAGGTAGAACCGCGGCGGCTCTCCTCCGGGCCGAGTCCGTCGGCGGGATCGACGAGAAGGGGTCGTCCGGGTTGGGAAACTCCAATGGATTCGGACAGAACAAACCGGTCCACCTGGCCGAGTGGCGCCGGGCGGCGGAAGATCTCGCCCAACAGACGCGACTGGCGTGGGTCATCGGGCGGGCGCTGAGCGAGGCGCTGGCGGCTATCGAGGGAGGAGGCCCAGCCTGGGACGCCCAGCAGTGGTGGGGCCTTCTGGCGCAAGCCTGGGCCTCGGTGGAGTCGGCGGTAGTGCCGCCTCCTGCGCCCGCGCCGCGCCGTTCGCAACGTGATACCCACCCCGTCCAGGTCGTGGCCCCCGTCAGGACGGCCGCCACCCTCGAGCTGGATGGCGAGCTGAGCGAGCGGTGGCATGTGGTGCTGTACCTCGGCTCGGTTCGGGCGCGGGGCGAGTGGGTGACGCTGGCCATCGGCGTGGACCTGTCGGGCACCAAGCACGTGCTGGGGCTTTGGGACGGAGCGACGCTCAACGAGGCGGTGGTCCGTCGGGCGGTGGGGGACCTGACCGCTCGGGGCCTGCGCACGGAGCCCGGCGTGCCGGTCGTCACCGACGGGCGGCGGGCCAGCTCGACCAAGTTGCTGCCGGCCTTGCAGCCCGAGTATGCCGGGGCAGCGGCGCGCCTTTGGACCAGCCGGGAGGCGGTGTTGACCGTGGCCCGTCTGGGCCTGCCGGCCGTGCTGGCGCCCCACCTGGCGGTGGCCGGGGTTTTGGGGGTCGCCGTCGAGCATGCGCTGGATGCCAGCCCCCCGGCCCACCGAGGTGTGGCTGCCGTTCGGGCGGGCTTGCCGGCCGCGGTGAGCCGGATGCGCCGGCTGATGGGGGCCGCCGGACTTACCGTGCTGGCCCAGCGGCTGAGCGGTACGGCCGAGGCCGCCCACAACAAGACAGGGGTCGTGCCCCCCTGAGCCAGAGCCCCGCATGATCCCCGAGGGTGTGATTCCCCATGCCCACCTACCACACCGGTCCGTCCGCGGACCAGGGCGTTGGGACCTGTCCTTGGGGCAAAAGCGGGCGGCGGCACGGCTACGAAGTCGGCAGCGTGGTGATGGACCGCGCCGACGTCCTGCGCCGGCCCTTGCCGGAGCGGTACTTGGTGGTCTTTCTGGACGGGCTGCAACGGGGCCATCACCAGGTGGTGGCCGCCGTGGGCGTGACCGAGGGCGGGGAGAAGCGGATGGTGGGGCTGTGGGAGGGGGGTGACGGAGAACCGGGAGCTCTGCCAGGCCCTCGCGGAGGACCTGGCCGCCCGGGGGCTTTCAGCCGAGCGGTGGCTTTGGGTGGTCATGGTTGGCAGCAAGGCGCTGGCGGCAGCGGTGCGGGCGGTCTGGGGTGAGCGGGCGCTCATCCAGCGATGCATGTGCCATAAGGCCAGCAACGTGCTGGAGAAACTTCCCCGCTCGATGCAGGGCTTGGTGAAGCGCTGGCTGGCCCGGTCCTGGGGTGAGGCCGATGCGGCCGGGGCGGCCCTCGTCAAGGGGTGAAGCACCGCCGCCCCGCCATGTCCGGAGCAACGGTCACGGTGCGGAGACGCCAGATACTCCAGCTCGGCTCCCGCCACGCTCAGGAGGCAGTGGCTTCGATTCAGTTGGATGCCGACTGAGGTCAGCTATCCCTCAAGCCCGGCTCGCTCCGTGGTGTTCGGTGAGCCCCTACTATCCGTAGGCCGTGCACCGGTGAGGTCGTCGCTGCCAGAAACGGGCCACCGGGCGGTAGCCGAGTCCTTGGTCCCTTCACAGTGGGGTGACCCCCTGATACAATGGCGTCGGCAGCGCCTCTCATCAACACCGTTTCCCTGGCTCTTATGACACCACGGGATCGGAAGAAACATGCCACAGCACGAGCGGCCCATTTCGCTGCCGCTGTTGTACTTGACCACGACCAACTTCGGCGTTCTAGGTCTCGTCATCCTATGGATGAGCCACAGTGGCGACCACGGCTGGTGGACGCGCTTCGTGGCGCGGCCGGACCCCTGGCAGGTCTTGGGTTGGGGAACAGCTCTGGCCCTCGCCGTCGTAATCTTTGAGATCGCCGTGGCCACCCTGCTGCCCGACCGGCTGTGGGCCGACGACGGAACCAATGCCTACCTGAGCAACCTGAGCCATCTCCACATCTTCTTGCTCATGGCCCTGACTGCCGTCTCCGAGGAACTCTTCTTTCGCGCGGCGATCCAATCGCTCCTTGTGGAGTGGCTGTCCTGCGCCCTCTTGGGTATCCCCATCGCTGCGGTGATCTTTGCGGCAACCCACGTCCGCTACCTCAAGCAACCCGTCCTCCTCGGTGGAGCATGGGCAATCGGACTGGCGCTGGGTCTCGGCTACTGGCTCACCGGAAGCCTCTGGACCTCAGTGTGGGCTCACTTTCTTATCAACTTCCTCATGAGCGTGTTTGGCAAGAAGGGGTGGTTCTTGCCCCGCCGGGAACCGCAGGTGAGCGGCGTAGAAGATTGACGCGCGCAAGAGCGACGGCCCCTCCGGGCCGCACCCCGCTCGCGGCCAGGGGCCAATAATGGGGCCGGGGAAAGCCCCGGGTCGCGCACGGGCCGGCACCCTGGTGGCCGGCCGACCCGGTCGCTATACTCACTGCCAACAGGTGGCCGGCAGGTCGCCCGCGTCAGGTCTGGCCTGGGGGTCTCGACCGCCTACGGTGGAGCGTCAGTGGGCGAATGCCTCACGGTGGTTCGCCGGATGAAGAGCCGATCGTGTTTCGTCGCGGCAACGGGCCACGCAGCGCATGGCTTCGACGAGGTCTTCCTGCCCTTCGGTGTCCCCCCGTTCAGGAAGCAGCCCGGCCGTGGGCCGCCCGGTCCACTGCCTTCAGATCCCTGCCCCCGACCCCTCCAGCACCCCGTCGGTGACCCGGATCACACCGAGCCTCTCGGCCAGTTGCCTGGCCTCGGGGAGAACGGAAACGCCTGCCACAGCGGCCAGGGCCAACCCGGTCACCTTCTGCAGCCTCCCGGCTCGGCGGTGCGCCCGCTCCACGTCCTCTGGTCCCACACCCCAGGACACCTCCACCACCAGGTAGGCTTCCTGACCGGTGGCGCGAAGCCGACCCCGGGCCACCAGGTCGGCTCTCAGGACATCGTCCCGCTCCTCCCAGGTGATGGCATCCCTGGCCACCGCGGCCTCCAGTAGCTGATCCACCTCGTGGTCAGCCAGCACCCTCAGGCCCTTGAGGATTCTGCCGAAGTACCCCGCAGCCCGCTCACGGTAAACGCGCTCCAGGTCGCGCCCCTTCAGCGCGCCCAGGTCATCCATAACGTCCCGGAACCGCCGGTCGGTGGACTGCGCGAACTCGGCCAGGCGTTGCTCGGTCTGCCGCTGGGCTTCGGCCAGGGCGTCGACCCGAGCCGTCAGCGCCTCCAGCCGGGCTTCCGTCCGCCGCTGGGCTTCGGCCAGGGCGTCGACCCGAGCCGTCAGTGCCTCCAGCCGGGCTTCCGTCCGCCGCTGGGCTTCGGCCAGGGCGTCGACCCGAGCCGTCAGTGCCTCCAGCCGGGCTTCCGTCCGCCGCTGGGCTTCGGCCAGGGCGTCGACCCGAGCCGTCAGTGCCTCCAGCCGGGCTTCCGTCCGCCGCTGGGCTTCGGCCAGGGCGTCGACCCGAGCCGTCAGCGCCTCCAGCCGGGCTTCCGTCCGCCGCTGGGCTTCGGCCAAAAGGCGCGTCTGCTCGCCCAGCTCTTCCACAAGCCGCGGCAAGCGCAGGAGGTCCTCGGTAAGAACCAGCCGGCGTAGCTCCGCGCGCCAGTCCGGATGTTCTCCCAGCAACCGGACCAGGTCATGAAAGTCCTGCACCGTAAACGCCATGACGCTTCGGCTCAGCCCTCCGGCGCCATCATACCACGCGCAGCGCTCGTTGCGGCGGGTACGGATCCACCCCCAGGTCTTGGAGCCCGCAGACGTCTTCCCGCCCTCCCGTGCTTGCTTCGTACGAGCCTTAGCTCCACCGACCTGGTGGAGTCGGCGCTGTCGGCCTCTGAGGACAAGGGCCAGAGGTTTTCGGACGTCAATGAGGCCCTGGAAACGCCCCCGGCCGGTGATGGCGCCCGCCCCGGGTTCCACGCTGCAGCGCACTTCTCGGCCCTGCCCGTCCTGCAGGATCACCTCCGGGTGGCCGGCCAAGAGTGCGCGCAGCGTGGCGTCGGTTTCGATGGCGTCGACCTCCAGCAGGCCGCGGTTCAGCCGGAAGATGTAGGGCAAGGCTGGCAAGGCTCGCAACGCTCCTCACAGAGACTATCGGACTCGCGGCCGAACGGCCGCTCTCACTTGCGACCTCTCAGTCGCTCTCGGCTTGTCCGGCCTCCCGCACACCCTTGCGTCCTGGGGACCTCGCGGGAGGCTTGCCGAGGGCAGGTTCGATGGGGCGGGCGCCCGTCCTTCCGCGCCCTTTCGCGGCGGTCCGGGCCAGCTGATGGGGATCCGCAATGGGCCGGCGGGCGCTCCCCAGGGGTGCCAAGGGGGTGGCGGGGTACATGTACGAACGGGGTTCTTCACAAGATGGCGTTCCAGGCTTGGCCGTCTGACAGGGAGGCCGCCTTCCTCACCGTAATGATGCGACGCTGGAGGCAAGTCGACCTCGTCGCCCGCGGCTTATCGCGCGGCCGTTCGTCTACTCCTCTCCAAGAAGCTCCTGCTCGTTGGTCAGCACCTTGCCGAGCCCGGCTGCTTGAGCTGGCTCACAGGAAATGTCGGGCCGTTCTGGGATGGGTTCCACGGGGGCGCCGGAGCGAGGCCGTGACGCGTCGAAGCGGACGGATCGAACCGCGGTGGGCGGTCATGAGCGCGGGATTCCCCTGTGGTGATGCTATCGAGCTGCACGGGCCTGGCGCATGCATTTGTGCGAACCGGACAGGGGCAAGGCCAACCGTGCCGAAGGATGCCCCCATGGCAAGCATCACGCTCTGGAGCTCCAGCTGTTACGTCTGCGGGCGGGAAAACCCCCGAGGCCTGCGAGCCACCGTGGTCGAGGAGAGTCCCTGGGCTTACGTCCATGTCGTCCCGCCGCCGGAGCTGGCAGGGTTACCCGGAGTACTCCACGGGGGCATCGTGACCGCCTGCCTGGACGAGGCCATGTGGTATGCCGTGCACATCCACGGGACGGCGTCGGTCACGGCGAGGATCGACGTGCGGTTCGTGCGACCCGCGGCGCCGGGGGTCCCGTTGCTGGCCGTGGCTCTGGCGACGCCGCAAAGGGAGGGATCGGGCCTTTCCCGGCGAACCTTGCGGGCCGTGGCCAGGCTGGTGGACGAGCAGGGCCGGTTGATCGCCTCGGCCGCCGCTCGCTTCGTCCCGGTGGAAGTGCCGGCGCAGTGGCACCGCTTCATCTTCCGGCAGGTTGCGGCGCCCGACCTGGTCGAGCGCTTGGAGGGGTGGCCGGGGGCACAGAGCCTGCGCAGGCGCCTCGAAGCTACGGTCGTACAGAAGGAGAGGGAGACGTCTTGAGTCTGCTCGGACGGCAAGATCGCCCTGGTGCTGGGGGTGGCCAACCAGCGCAGCATCGCCTGGGGCATCACGAAAGCCCTGGCGGCGGAGGGCGCCCGGGTCATCCTCACGTACCAGAACGAACGGCTCCGGGAGAACGTGCAGGAGCTGGCTCGCACCCTCGACGCGCCCACGTACGAGTGCGACGTGAGCGTGGACGAGGCCATCGCCCGGCTGATGCAGCAGGTCAAAGACGAGCACGGGGCGCTGCACGTGCTGGTCCACAGCGTTGCCTTCGCCCCGAAGGAAGCCCTCGAGGGGCGCTACGTCGATACGGGACGAGAAGCGTTCCGGACGGCGCTCGACGTGAGCTGTTACTCGCTCGTCGCGCTGGCCCATGCCGCCGAGCCTCTGATGGCCGCTTCCGGCGGGGGCAGCATCCTGACCATGACCTACTACGGCTCGGAGAAGGTCATGCCCGGATACAACGTCATGGGCGTGGCCAAGGCGGCGCTGGAGGCCTCGGTGCGGTACCTCGCGTACGAGCTCGGCCCGTCGGGCATCCGGGTCAACGCCATCTCGGCCGGCCCGCTCAACACCCTGGCGGCCCGGGGAGTCTCTGGCTTCACCGAGATGCGCCGGTTCCACGCGGAAAGGGCGCCGCTTCGCCGCAACATCGAAGTGGACGAGGTGGCGAAAACCGCCGCCTTCCTCTCGAGCCCTTCGGCGAGCGGCATCACCGGCGAGGTGGTATACGTCGACGCCGGCTACCACATCATGGGCCTGTGACGCGCGACGCTTGCGCGGCTCCAGGGGCAAGGCTATAATAGCCCCGCAGAGTTTGGGGCCTTCGAGCGGCGTTCCTCGGTAGCTCAAGGGTAGAGCGCCCGGCTGTTAACCGGGGGGTTGCAGGTTCGAATCCTGCCCGAGGAGCCATTCTTTTTCCCTTCCCCGCGTAAGACCGCTGCCCTCCGGGCATCCTGTGATCCCGGGAGGGATCCTGGTGGCACCGGAGCAGTCGTGGCACGAGTGGAAGAGCTGGCTTGCCCAGGCGGTGGAGGCCGGCCGGGAGGTCGGCATGCGCTCGAGCGAACTGGTCAAGAACGCCGAGCGGATCGGGGACTTCCTCGCCCGGCACGTGGATCCGGCCAACCCGCAACAGCGCCTGCTCCAGGAACTGTGGAGCGTCGCGGACGAGGGCGAGCAGCGCGCCATCGCCTCGGCCCTGGTGAAGCTGGTCGACCAGGCCGACCGCGAGGGAGAGCGAGACGGTGGCCGGGAGGGCCATGGCCGCCTGACCCTGAGTTGAGGCGGCGGCGCGTGCGCCATGTTTGAAGCCATCCGATCGCATCCCCTATAATCGAGTGTCGAGAGCGAGGGGGTGCGGCGCTCTTGATCGAGCTCGTCGGCGTTGGCAAGCAGTTCGGCCGGCGCTGGGCCGTGCAGGACCTCACCTGTTCGGTGGAGCAGGGCGAGGTCCTTGGCTTTTTGGGGCCCAACGGCGCCGGGAAGACCACGACGATGCGCATGGTGACGGGGTACATGCCCCCTACGACGGGCAGCGTCCGCGTCGCGGGTATCGATGCCCTCGACGACCCCGTCCGGCTCAAGCGGCGCGTCGGGTACCTGCCCGAGACCCCGCCGGTCTACGGGGAGATGACGGTGCGAGGCTTCCTGCACTTCGTCGCGGAAATGCGCGGGGTGCCCCGTCATCGCCGCCGGCGGCACGTCGATCAGGTCATGGAGCAGGTCGGGGTGGCGGACGTGGCCGGCAGGCTGGCCGGGAGGCTCTCCCGGGGCTACCGGCAGCGCGTCGGGCTTGCAGCGGCGCTGGTAGGGGATCCTCCGGTCCTGGTGTTGGACGAGCCTACCTCGGGCATGGATCCCCAGCAGATCGTGGAGATGCGCCGCCTCATCAAAGACCTGGCAGGACGCCACACGGTGCTGCTGAGCTCCCACATCCTCCCGGAGGTCGCCAGCACGTGCCAGCGAGTCCTGATCATCAACAGGGGCCGGCTCATTGCCCAGGATTCACCCCATAACCTTTCGTTGCGCCTCCGCCAGGGCCGCCGGCTGCGTCTGGAAGTCCGGGGAGAGCCTGCCCGGGTCGAGGCAGCGTTGTCCGAGGTGCCGGGAGTGCAGGACGTGCACCTCGCCTCTGGGGACGGCGAGTGGGCCCGGGACCGGGTGCGGGTCGAGTTGCAACTGGCTACCGATGAAAACGGAGCCTCCGGCGGCGGGACCGACCCCAGAGAGGCCATCTTCTTCGCGATGGCGCGCCACGGGCTGCCCATCCTGGAGATGCGCAGCATGGACCTCTCCCTCGAAGAGGTCTTCATGCAGCTGGTCACCCACGAAAACCTCGCCGGGCCTGCCGCACAGGCATCCCGGTACGGCGCAGCCCGGCCGTTGAGGTCGTGCGTAGAGGGGGTACAGCGAGGCTCCATGGCCGTCTACTACGTGTTCAAGCGCGAGTGGAAGCATTACCTCGTCTCTCCGCTGGCGTACGCGGCCGGCGTCGTGTTCCTGGCGATTTCGGGCTACTTCTTCTCCGTCATTCTCCTGGCGACGCGGGTCGCGGACATGCGTCCGTACTTCCTCAACCTGGGCGTCATCCTGCTCTTCGTCACGCCTCTCATCACCATGCGTCTTCTCTCCGAGGAGCGGCAAAACCACACCGACGAACTCCTGATGACCCTCCCGGCGACCCCCGCCCAGCTGGTGTTGGGCAAGTACCTGGCCGCCGTGGCGCTCTACGCCGCCCTGCTGGCGGTCACGGGCATCTACCCGGCGATCCTCTTCTGGCTCTCCCGGCCCGTACCCGGCCCGCTCATCACGTCGTACGTGGGGGCCCTGTTGCTGGGGGCGACGTTCCTGGCCGTCGGGGTCTTCACGTCGTCCCTGACCGACAGCCAGATGGTGGCCGGACTGCTCTGCTTCGGGCTGCTGCTGTTGTTGTGGGTGATCAACTGGCTTTCGTTCGCGACGAGCGGCACGGTGGCCGACGTGGCACGGTCTCTGGCCATCTTCGAGCGGTTCGACGATTTCACCAAGGGCCTGCTGGATCTCTCGCACGTGCTGTTTTACTTGAGCGCCATCTTCGTGATGCTGTTCCTCAGCGTCCGCAGCCTGGAGCGGCGGACGTGGATGTGAGCCAGGGGGGTAGCATCGATGGAGGAGACGGCCCGGCAGCCAAAGCCACTCAGCGACGCTCGGCCGGTCCGGGCAGGGCGGGCCTTCCGGATGGCCAGAGGCCTCAACGCCGCGCTGTTCACCCTCTTCGTCGTGGGCGCGGTCGTCCTGGTCAACGTGGTCGCCGCGCGGTTCTCCTTGAGGGCGGACCTGTCGGCGGACAAGCGGTTCCAGCTGGCACCCCAGACCAAAGAGGCGCTGGCGAGGCTGACCAACCCGGTGGACATCTACGCGTTCGTCGTCGAGGGCTCGTCGGACGCGGACCGGCTGACCGACCTGCTGCGAGAGTACCGGCTGCAGTCTTCGCGGGTGAACGTCCACATCGTGGACCCCGAAAAAGAACCGTCGACGGCCCAGGCCTACGGCGTTCGGGCCACGGGCACGGTCGTGGTCAAGATGGGCAACAACCAGCGCAAGGTGGAGTTTTACAACCTCTTCACCCCGTCCCCGGACGGCGGGATGGAGTTTCGCGGGGAGCAGGCGATCACCCGGGCCATCCTCGAGCTCAGTGGCTACGGGGGCACGACGGTCTACTTCCTGGAGGGCCACGGAGAGGGCAGCCCGCTGGATGACTTCTCCGAGCTTCGCTCTTACCTCGAGGGCGAAGGGTACACGGTCAAGACCCTCAACCTCGCGCTGGAAAACAAGGTGCCCGACGACGCCCGGGTCGTGGTCATCGGCGGCCCCCGATCGGACCTCGTCGCGCAGGAGCGGCAGCTCCTCGAACAGTACCTCACCCGGGGCGGCCGGCTGGCCGTCTGGCTCGACCCGTTGCCGCCCGGCCGGAGCCTCCCCGAGATCGGCAAGCTCCTCGCCACCCTCCACGTGTCGATCGTGCCGGGGGTGGTCGTCGACCCGGGGCGGGCCTTGTTCGGCGATGCCCTCAGCCCGGTACCGGAGCTCCGCTGGCACGACATCACGAGCCCCCTGATCCAGGCCGACGCCGGCGTCGTGCTGCCCGGCACCGTGGCGGTCAAGCCGGCCGCCGGTCAGTCCAGCCCGGCGTCGACGGCCGCGCCGGCGGGCGGCCCCGAGGTCGTGCCGCTGCTCGTCACGACCGACCGGTCGTGGGCGGAGAGCACGCCGACCGGGCAGCAATGGCGGCGGGACCCGGGTGACGTGCCCGGCCCCCTGGACGTCGCGGTGGCCGTTCAGCGGGAGGAGAAGGTGGCTCCTGCGTCGGCGAAGGCGCCATCTGCGGCAGCAACGGCTTCGGCAGCAGCCCCCTCGCCAGAGGCCGAGTCGACCACCACCCAGCCGGTGGCGGTGGTGGTCGGTAGCTCGCACTTCGCCCGTAACGCCTCCTTCAGCTTCCAGGGCAACCGCGACTTTGCCGCCAACGTGGTGACGTGGCTGGCAGGCCAGAAGGAACTCGTGACCATCCGCCCGAGCACGACGCCCATCCCCAGGGTGCTCATGACCGAACGCCAGGCCGTCTCGATCTTCTACGGCACGACGCTCGGGCTCCCCCTGGCCGTCCTGGCCGCGGGGATCGCCGTCTGGTGGCGGAGGCGAGGGCTGTGAGGCGCTACTACTTCACCGCCGCTGCGGGCGTGCTGTTCTTGGGATTGCTCGGATACGTGCTCTGGAGCGGCGGTACGGCCGGAACGCCCGTGACGGCCAGGATCATCTTGAAGGTCGAGCCGCAAAAGGTCGAGTCGCTCACCATCCGCCACGACGGTCAGGTGGCCGCAGTGCTGCGTAAAGTGGGGGAGCGGTGGGAGATCGAGCAGCCTCGCCGGGTCCGGGCGAGCCAGGAAGCGGTCCAGTCCCTGCTCGACCAGGTGGCGTCCCTCGAGGCTCGGCGGGTCATCGCCGAGAAGGCGGAGGACCTGTCGGCCTACGGTCTCGAACCGCCACGCGCCGAACTGGTCATGACCGAGGCCGGTGGGACGGAGCGGCGGCTCTTGGTGGGCAACGAGACCCCGGTCTCGAGCGGGGCTCCGGCCTACTACGCCCGGGAGGGCGGGGGGGCTGCCGTCTACACCATCGACGCTTACCTGGCCGAGCAGCTCACGGGGTCGTGGGACCAGTTCCGGGACCGGACCCTGGTGGCGCTGAGCGCCGACGAGGTGCAAGCCGTGGTCGTGCGCAAAGGCCGGCGCAGCGTCGAGGCGCGCCGCGCCGGCGACTCTACGACGCCCGAGGGACAGCGCTGGCGACTGGTGGAGCCGCTGCAGGCGCCCGGAGACAGCGACGCCATCGAGTCCGTGCTGCGGGATCTGCAATTCAGCCGGATCTCCAAGTTCGTGAGCGACGACCCTTCCCCCGGCCAGCTCGGCGCCTGGGGGCTGAAGGAGCCCGCGGCGACGGTGGAGCTATCGGGAGGTGACGGGACGGGGAACGCGTCCCGCCTCACGGTGGTGTTGATCGGGGGGACCGCCCCGGACCAGGAGCGCTACGTCCAGGTCCAGGGCGCGCCTTCCGTGTATACGGTGCCGGAGAGCGACGTCAAGTCACTGCTCGAGGCGTCGGTGGACGGCTGGATCCGGCGCCGGGTCGTGGGGCTCTCCCGCGACGACCTCCAGCGGCTCTCGGTGCGGATGAGCGGGAGACCCGGGCCCCTGACGCTGGAGAAGGATAGCCGGGGACGCTGGGTGTTGCAACCCGGAGGGCGATCGGTCGACCAGCAGGAGGCCGACTCGCTCCTGGATGCCCTGGTAGGCTTGCGCGGGGACCGGGTCGAGGTGGCCAGCAGGGTTGCGGTCTCCCCGGGTGGAAATGCCCCTACTGGCGCAGGGGCCCCGGTCACGATGGAGATCACGGTCGCCGGCAACGACCGGATCCCCGTGACGCGTCTCGTGATGCCTGTGGTGAGCGAGGGCGCTGGGGCCGGCAAGGGGTCTCAGGTCGAGGTCCACGTGGAGCAGGGCGAGGATCGCCTGACGTACTTCATGCCCGCGTCCTCGCTCCAGGAAGTGGAGCGTATCATCGCCCAATGGACAGCGCCCCCGTCGACCCAGGGGACCGCATCCAGCGGACGCTAGCTCGCATCCGGGTGGCGTTGCCCGGGCGGCCGTCCACGCTATGGAGGCGCCGGCTCGCCACACTGCGCCGGCTGTCCGCGCGTTACCGTCTCCGGCCGGCGCCGGTATGGCGCCACGTGGAGCCCCTCGACGTGCTGGTGCTGGCGGCTACGTACGGCAACGGCCACCTCCAGGCCGGCAGAGCGGTCATGCAGGCCCTGGTGGCGCTGCGCCCGGAGTTACGCACCGGCATGCTGGACTTCTTCGACCTGGTCAACCCCGTCTTCAACGCCGCCACGCGCTTCGCGTACATCTACTCGGTGCGCCGCGCCCCCACGCTGTGGCGGGAGTTCTACGAGCGCACCGCTCGCATCCGGCCCGAGTCGTTCTTGCAGCAGCGGCTCTTCCGGCTGGGTTCCGACAAGGTGAAGCGGCTCATCGTGCAGTCGGGGGCGCGGGTCGTGCTCTCGACTCACCCCACTCCGGGTGGGGTGGTGGCCCAGCTCGCGGCGGACGGCGAGCTGCCGTTCCCGGTGTTGTCTGCGACCGTCATCACCGACTACGTCCTGCACAGCCAGTGGGTGCACCCTGCGACCGGGCTTTACCTGGCGCCCTCCGAGGAAGTGGCACGGGAGCTCGTCGCAAGAGGCATCGACGCAAGCCGGGTGGTGGTGACGGGCATTCCCATCCGTCCGGCCTTCGCCAGCCCTCCCGACCGCGAAGATGCCCGCCGGCGCTGGCACCTCGAGGACGACCGCCCGACCGTGCTCATCCTGACGGGCGCCTACGGGATGATGCGGGGGGCGGTGGAGGCGTGCCGCTACGTCGCCGACCTGCCGCGGCCCTTGCGGCTGCTGGTGGTGGCGGGGCGGGACCGGCAGCTGGCCCGCACCCTTCGCGTGGAGCTCAGGGGGGCGCGTAACCCTGTCCGCATCCTGGGATACGTCGACCGCATCGTCGAGCTGATGGTGGCTTCCGACGTGGTCGTCACCAAGGCGGGAGGTCTCACGGTTTCCGAGGGGCTGGCGCTCGGAGTGCCCATGGTGATCTACGCGCCGATCCCCGGCCAGGAGGAGGGCAACGCCGCCTTCCTGCGGCGCCACCGCGCGGGCGAAATCGCCCTCGACCCGGCCGACCTGGCCGGCGTGGTCTCGACGCTGCTCGAGCGGCCGGATCGAAGGGCGGCCATGGCGGCTGCGGCCGCTTCTCTGGGACGTCCTCTCGCGGCCCAGGCCGCCGCGAAGCTCCTGCTGGAGCGAGCCGGGCTGTGATCCCGTGGATGGTGGCGGCCTCCGGCGCCGTTGCCGGGACGTGGGCCATCTACTGCCTGGGGGCCCAGGCTTACCACGGGGGGCTCGAGCGGGGGGTCATCTACCGGGGGCCGGTGTCCAGCCGGGCGGTGGCGCTGACCTTCGATGACGGGCCGGTGCCCGGCTCGACGGATCGGATCGCGGCCATCCTGGAGCAGGCGGGAGCGCGCGGTACCTTCTTCTTCCTGGCGCAGCAGGTCGAGCAGCATCCGGATCTCGCCCGCCGGATCGCGACCGCCGGGCACGAGGTCGCGGTGCACGGCCTGACCCACCGGCACCTGTGGCTGCAGGGGCCCAGGGAGACGCAGCGGCAGCTGCAAGAGGCGAAGGCCATCATCGAGGCGGTGACGGGACGCGCGCCTCGCTTCTACCGGCCACCGTGGGGCCACTTCAACCTCGCGGTCGTGCCCGTGGCCCGGCTGCTGGGGTTGCGGGTCGTCGTCTGGTCGGCGGCCCCGCCCGACTACCGGCCGCACCTGGTGGCGCAAGAGCTGCAGCGGCACATGGAGCGGGCGCTTCGTCCCGGAGCCATCGTCGACCTTCACGACGGCGGGCCGCCCGGCCGGTCCCGTGCCCTGGTGGAGGCGCTCCCGGCGGTGCTGGAAAAGAGCGCAGAGCTGGGCTTGCCATGCGTCTCGCTCCGTGAGATGCTGGACGGCGCCCGGTAAGGCGGAAGGGGGGAGGGGCGGTGACGGCGGATCCGGCGGTGCGCCGGCGTGGCCGGGAAAGGGTCACGGCCTCCTTTTCGCCGTTGCAAAGGGCGCTGGCGGCCCTGTGGAGCGGGTGGGAGTGGCTTTTCGGCCGCCTCTACCGGCTCTACGAGCTCCCGGGGGATCCGGTGCGGGTGGTGCGCTTCGGCTTCCGGCGCTGGGACGGCGAGGAGACCCGGCTCCGGGACGGCACGCTCATCCGGCCCGGCGAGTGGGTGGCCGAGGTCCACATCAACAGCCCACGGGTGATGCAGGAGTGGGCAGCAGCAGGCGGTTCGCCGCTGGCGCTCATCACGACGTTGAGCCGCCACCTCAAGGAGAGCTTCTCCCGCTTTGCCGTCGAGATGCAGGCGGGCCGTCTCCCCGTAGCGGTCCGGGGGCTTTACGGCAAGACCCTGCTGCACCGGGCGGTGGGTCGGGTTGGCTTCGAAGTCCATGACCTGCCCCAGGACCGGTCGGCCCGGTGGCTGGCCCGCTACGAACGCTGGCTGCTGGCGCTGTACCACCCCGGCGGGCTCAGACACGCAGCGTCCGCGCCCGACACCCTCAAGGTCGCGTGGATGTCCTCGTCGGAGCTGCTCCGGCGCTACGGGCGGCCTGGCTCCCCAGAGGCCTGAGGGCCTGCGCGCTGCAAGCTGCCCCGCAGCAGGACGGCCGGCTTGCCCCGGGCGGAGGGTGCCCGCTCCTCGAGGTCGACTCTCACCACGCGAATCCGGTGGGGCGGCACCGGCACCCTTGCGGTGAGCGCCCACAACCCGGTCTGTGTCGGCGTGAGCTCGCCCACCTCCCATGACGAGTCGTCGGTGAGCTCGAGTTGCACCCGGTAGCGCGCGCCCGCATGG
This sequence comes from Limnochordaceae bacterium, assembly GCA_014896295.1. Classification (GTDB taxonomy): domain Bacteria; phylum Bacillota; class Limnochordia; order Limnochordales; family Geochordaceae; genus Carboxydichorda; species Carboxydichorda subterranea. The sequence goes on along the minus strand of JADBKR010000008.1, from coordinate 88,376 downwards.
GGCGCGGGTAGACCCGCTCCCACGAGGCGGATGGAGCACGCGTCGCCGAGACCCTCGACGGCGGCCAGGGCCACCGCGTGGCGCAGCGACGGAGCGGGCTCCAGCCGGACCATGGCCGAAGGGCGGCGGGCCAGGCCTCTCCAGAGTTCGCTTTCCGCCCGTGCCAGGGCCAGCTGCGCGCGGGTGCCTGCCTCGAACGACCGGCCGTGCAGCCACGCACCGCCCGCAAGGCCGAGCGCGAACAACGCGGCCGCCACCACGGCGACCCGCAGGACGCCTGGACGGAATAGCTCGCGTCGGGATATCCGGCCGGGGCGAGCCGCCTGCGGGTGCGCGCTCGGAGCGGCCGGAGCCGGCCCAGCCAGGCAGCCGAAAAGCCGCGCCCGTACCGCCGCAGGCGGCTCGGCCGGTGACAACGAGAACGAAAGGAGCGCAGCAGCATCGGCCAACTCGCCCACCTCCTTGCGGCAGCGCGCGCACCGGTCCAGGTGATGGTCGACGCGCTGGCGGTCATGCCGGGTCAACGCGTTGAGCACGTAGGCCCCTGCCATCTCCCTCACCTGCGAGCAGGTCACACCCGATCCCACCCCCCGGCGCCCTCGGCCTGCAGGACATCCCGGAGCCGTTCGACTGCGCTTCGCAGACGGCTCTTGACGGTGCCCAGCGGGATGCCGTAGCGCGCGGCGATCTCCCGGTGGGTCAGCCCCGCGAAGTAGGCGAGCCAGACGACCTGCCGCTGCTCGAGGGTCAACAGCGCCAGGGCCTGTTCGATTTGGCTCCGGGCCTCGAGGCCTTGAGCGGCCTGCGCGGTCGGATCGGATCCCTGGTCGCCCGGCCCTGCGCGATCAGGATCGCGCGCGCCGTCGCCGGTGGCCCGGCCGTCGGCCTGCCGGGGCTCCCCCTGCAAGGGGACAGGCCGTCCGTGTCGCTCGCGCCGCAGCAAGTCGATGGCTTTGTGGTGCGCAATGGCCAGCAGCCAGCTCGAGAGGCGCCCGCGCCGGCCGTCGTACGTGGCTGCCTTGCGCCACACCGTCAGGAAGGTCTCCTGAAGGACCTCCTCCTGCTGCTCCCTTTCTCGGAGCAAGCGCCGCGCCACTCCGAGGACCGCCGGGGCATAGCGGTCGTAGAGGACGGCAAACGCCTGCTGGTCGCCGGCCGCGATGCGACCGAGGAGCGCACCGTCGGGCGACGACAGCGCCCGGTCCTCGCGAGCCTCCTGCGGGGGTACCGCCTTCGGGGCCTCAACCCTGGTCTTCACGGTCGTCTCTTCCACATCTTACGGTTGGGACGGCAGCTCCGGATCTCCTTCTCCCCGCGCCGGGGCCACGTGCTCCTTCGCTGCGAGCGTCATCCATGCAGTATACATGCGCCCGGGGCCGGCTCCTCGGCTTTCGCTGGCAGCGAAGCGATGGTATAATGCGACGGAACGATGACAGGGGTATAAACGCGCGACAGTCGTTCACGGGGGGAGTGCCTGGTGGGCACGAGCGAGCTGACCCTGAAGCTGGCCGGTGAGGCCGGTCAGGGTGTGGAATCGAGTGGTGCGGGCTTTGCCCGGGCGCTGCATCGGGCCGGCCTGCACGTGTTCACGTGGTCCGACTACATGTCCCGGATCCGTGGGGGGCACAATGCGTTCGCCATCCGGGTGAGCCGTGAGCACCCGGTGGCGGCGCCGTCCGATCGGGTACAGCTCTTGCTGGCCTTTGACGAGGCCAGCATCGACGAGCACACGGCGGAGATGGATCCGAGCGGCGCCGTTCTGCTGGACGAGCCTCTGGCCCGTGCGGCCGAGCGGGCAGAGCGGAGCGGGAGCGGGGCGCGCGTCTGGCTTGCGCCGTTCAGCCGCCTGGCCGAAGAGGCGGGCGGCAGCAAGGTGATGGCCAACACCGTCGCGCTCGGCATGGCCGCTGCTCTGATGGGGGTCGGACTCGAGACCATCGAAGAGGTCATCCGGGAGAACTTCGGCAGCAAGAAAGGCGGCGCCGTCGCCGACGCCAACGTCAAGGTCGCCCGGGCCGGCTTCGAGTACGCACAAGCCACGTGGGGCGGCCAGTTCCCCTGGGAGATCGGCCCGGCGGCCCGTAACGGCCGCAAGGCGATCCTCATCAACGGCAACCAGGCCCTCGGCCTGGGGGCGCTGGCGGGCGGCTGCCGGTTCATCGCGGCCTATCCCATGACCCCGGCCTCGTCGCTGTACGAGTGGCTGACCGCGCACGCGGATCGCCACGGGCTGGTCTCCAAGCAGGCCGAAGACGAGATCGCGGCCATCTTGATGGCCATCGGCGCCTCGTACGCGGGGGCCAGGGCGATGACCGCCACCTCGGGCGGCGGTTTCTCCTTGATGGTGGAGGCCCTGGGCCTGGCAGGCATGGCCGAGGTGCCGGTCGTGATCGTCGACGCCCAGCGGCCCGGCCCGTCTACCGGGATGCCGACCCGAACCGGCCAGGGCGACCTGCTCTTCGCCATCCATGCCTCGCAAGGGGAGTTCCCACGGATCGTGCTGGCGCCCGGGTCCCAGGAAGAGTGCTTCGAGGTGGGGGCGCGGGCGTTCAACCTGGCCGAGAAGTACCAATGCCCGGTCATCGTGCTGACGGACGGCTTCCTGGCCAACTCGTACAAAACGTCGCCGGAAGCAGCTTTCGCCCCCACCCGGGTGGTCATCGACCGGGGCGAGACGCTGCAGGGCGAGGACGGGGCAAGGCTCGACGGCCCTTACGCCCGCTACAAGGTCACGCCGTCGGGCATCTCTCCCAGGGCGCTGCCGGGGCTTCCCTGGAGCGTACACCTCGCCTCCTCGGACGAGCACACGGAACTGGGCCACTTCGAGGACGAGGATCCCGACAACCGCAAGGAGCAGGCAGCCAAGCGCATGCGCAAGCTGGAAAGCGCCCGGGCCGAGATGCGCCCGCCGGAGCGGTACGGCCCCGATGATGCCGAGGTGACGCTGGTGGGCTGGGGCTCGTCGCGAGGTGCCATCCAGGAGGCCGTCGACGTGCTGGCGGCCGAAGGCGTGCGGGCCAACGCCTTGCACTTCGTGGACGTCTGGCCCTTCGCTGCGGGTGCGGTCGAAGCGGTGCAGCGGGCCCGCTACCTGGTCGTCGTGGAGGGCAACCTGACGGGCCAGTTCGCCCGGCTCATCCGGGCGGAGACCGGGCGCAAGGCCGACGAGGTCATCACCCGGGACGACGGGCGGCCCATTACGCCCGGCTACATCCTGACCCGGCTGGAGGGACTGAAGGTCCATGCTGGACGTGAAGCTGTATAACAGCCCGGTAAGGCCGACCTGGTGCCCTGGATGCGGCGACTTCGGCATCCTCAACGCGGTCAAGCAGGCGCTCGCCGAGCTGGAGATCTGGCCCCACGAAGTGGTCTTCGTCTCCGGCATCGGGTGCGGGAGCAAGCTCCCCGACTACATCCACGCCAACGGGTTCACGACGCTGCACGGCCGAGCACTGCCGGTGGCGCAGGGGATCAAGCTGGCCAACCCGTCGCTTCACGTGATCGCGGTGACGGGCGACGGTGACGGCTACGGGATCGGGGGCAATCACTTCCTGCACGCGCTGCGGCGCAATCCCGACATCACCCACATCGTCGAGGACAACATGGTGTACGGCCTGACCAAGGGCCAGACCTCGCCGACGTCACCCAAGGGCTGGGTGAGCACGACGACCCCCGACGGCTCCATCGAACGGGCCGTCAACCCGCTGGCGCTGGCGCTGGCAGGCGGGGCGACCTTCGTGGCCCGGGGCTTCTCGGGCAACCCGAAGCACCTGGCCAAGATCATCGCCCGGGCCATCCGGCACAAGGGCTACGCGCTGGTCGACGTGCTGCAGCCCTGCGTGATCTTCAACCGAGTCAACACGTACGACTGGTACAGGGAGCGGGTCTACCTTCTCGACGACGAGCCCGGGTACGACCCGTCCCACTTCGAGGCGGCGTGGGAGAAGGCCCACGAGTGGCACGACCGCATTCCGCTGGGCGTGCTCTACGAGACGACCGACCAGCCGAGCTACGAGGAACAGGTCCCGGCCCTGAAGGATGGGCCGGTCGCCACCAGGCCGCTCTTGCCGCTGCCCGACCACGAGGCAGAGCAGCTGCTGGCCGAGTTCCGCTGAACTCCGCGGCAGGTCCACGGCGCTTGCTGCGATAGGGGCAAGCGCCGCACGCGATCGAGAGGGCAGGGCGGTCCCCGAGATGGAGGGCCGTCCTGCTCTTTCGCTGCAGGGCCGTCCGGGCCGACCCAGCCAGCGTTCCCCTGCATAAGCCTGTCCCTCCGGGAATAGCAACAAGGAGGGTGGAGGCCGGGCGGGGCTTACGAGAGAGGGTCGGGTCCGATGGCTCGGTCGTGGCGAGACGTGGGTCGCCCGGCGCGCCGCCGGGGGCGGGCCACGCGCAGGCTCGGGGGCCTCGTCACCCTGGGGGCCGTGGCGGCCCTCGCGGGCTGGGCGGCGGTGGTAGCCAGCGCTGGCGCCCTTGCCGCGGGGCCACCACCGGGCGCGTGCCTCGAGGTCGGTACGGTGGGAAAACCCGGAGAGCCGAGCGACCCCGACGCCGTGCGAGAGCTCCAGCTCGGCCTGCGCCTCCTGGGGGAGTTCCGTTATCCCGTGGACGGCCGCTACGACCCCCGCACGCGGGAAGCGGTGCGCGAGTTCCAGCGGCTGCACGGGCTGCCCGCCGACGGCGTGGCGGGGCCGGCCACCTGGGATGCGCTGGCCCGGGCGTACCAGGAGGAGGCGGCCAGCGTGGTGCAGGCCCAGCGGGGGGCGGCCCAGTCGGCCCCGCCGCCCGAGCACGTACCCCGGCGGCCCGACCTCGAGCCGGACGGATACTGGATCATCATCGACACCCACCACCTCCAGCTCACCCTGTACAAGGGGCATGACGTGGTCGGGCGCTGGCCCGTTGCCGTCGGCAAACCCTCGACCCTCACACCGGTAGGGGAGTGGCGCATCTCCCACAAGGACCGGGACTGGGGCGGGGGGTTCGGTACCCGGTGGATGAGGATCGACGTGCCGTGGGGCATCTACGGGATCCACGGCACCAACAAGCCGTGGTCGATCGGCACGCGGGCCAGCGGCGGCTGCATCCGGATGTTCAACGAAGACGTGGAGAAACTGTGGGAGATGGTGCCCAGGGGAACGCCCGTCACCATCGTAGGCGTCTTGCCCGAGGCGTCGTGGGATACGCCGATCGAGGCCGGCAGCGACGGCTGGAACGTTCCGGTCCTGCAGTGGGCGCTGCGGGACCACGGTTTCCCGGTCGGCCGGGCCGACGGGAAGATGGGACCCGAAACCATGCGGGGCGTGGCGGAGGCCCAGAGGCAGCTGGGGCTACCGCCGGTGCCGGCGGCCACGGTCGACCTGTTCCGAGCGCTACAGCTGAGGAGGTAACGGTCGGTGCGGCCTGTGATGCGGTCGTTGATGCCGGGGCGGGCCCGGGCGGCAGGTGTGGCCGTGCTGGTCGCCGCCCTCCTGTTGGCGGCCGGCCCGTGGGGAGCGCGCCGGGCGGAAGGGGGAGAGCACCCCGTGCTCGGCTTCTCTCTTTCCCTGCCGTCGTGGCCGTGGTGGGGCCCCCGGATCCGCGTGGGCGACAAGGAGCTGAGGCCGGGGATACGGGTCAGACCCGGCACGCCCATGCGCCTCGTGCTGTGGGACGTAGAGCAGCCCACCCTGAAGCGCTCGGGGGGATGGGCGCAGGTGCTCGAGCAGGGCGTCGCCGCCTTCCGCGGGCGTTATCCTGGCGTCGAGGTCGAGATCCGGGTACTCGGCTGGAACGAGTGGGACGAGGCGATGACGAAGGCGGCGCAAGGGGGGCCTCTCCCTGACGTCCTGGGCACTCCCGATGCCACCTTCCACTTCGACCCGGCGCGCCACGTCCCGCTCGAACTCTACTGGCAGCAGTACTGGCGCCGCCAGCTCAAACGCTCCCCTGAGGAGGCCGTGCTCCCCGGCGCCTTGCGCCTGGCGTCGTCGCAGGGCCACCTATGGGGGATCCCCCGGTGGATGGAGTGGATGGGGTGGATTCGCCGCACCGACCGGGACGTAGGGGGTATCTCGACGGACATCGGCAGTCCGTTGACATGGCGCTACCTGGCCCTCACCCTGCCCGGTCGGCAGGCGGGCGGCACGCCCCTCGCAACCCGGGCGGGGGAGAAGGCTGTGGCGCCGCCTGCCCCGGCGTGGCAGGAAGCGCGGCTGCAAGCGGCGGCGCGATGGCTGCAGGAGGCGGCAGGAGGGCGGAACGCGACGCAGGACGGGCTTCCCCGGCGGCGCGGCGACCGGAGCTTGCTGGAAGCGCTCTTTGACGGCACGGCCGGGACGGCCGGCCCGGTCAGCGGCCGGCTGCTGTATCGCCTCGGCTGGTGGCCCCAGGGCGGGAGCAGCCAGGGAGGGACCTTCACCCTGGCGCCCGGCGAGGACGACGCGGGCAAGGAAGGCCGGATGCGGCTGCCGGGGCCCTTGCTCGCGGCGAGCAGCTACGCGGTCCTGGCCGGACCGCAGTCGGACAGCCGGCGGGTACAACTCGCCTTCGAGCTGGCAGTGCACCTGGCGAGGTGGACCTCGCAGGCCATCGCGGGCCACGAGGGGGTCGTCCCGGTCTGGCGGGCCGGTTGGGATCCTGAAGAGCTCGCCCGGCAAGCGCCCCCCGAGCGCGCAGGCGGGGATGAACAACCGCCGCCACCTCCCTGGTGGGCCTCAACGGCCTTCCCGCCCGGCACTCGCGCCATCCTGACGACCCCGCCCCCCGTGGAACGCAAGGGCCAGCAAGCGACGGGGCAGGTCGAACCGCCGGGCATGGGGGCTCAGGAGTGGACCGACCGGATGCAGGAGCTCCAGGTGGTGGCGGAGCGGGTGCGCAAGCTGGCCGCCGGGGAGGAGTCTCTGGTCGAGTTCATCGAGCGGACGCGGGTCGTGCCGGTGCCGCCGCAGGCCCTCCCGGCGCGGCCGGCTCCAGGTGGCGGGCGAGCTCCCGACCGCGGGCGGTGACGATCCAGGCGGTAAGGGCAGGGCCGGCCGGCGCCGCAGCCAGCGCGCAAACTTCCCGTGCGGGGCACAGGGCACGGGTCGAGAGGGGGCAGGCCTGGCACGGGTCGGCAGCCTGATCCCGGCCACCGCCGTACGGGATTGCCTGCAGGGCCCCTGCCCGCTCGAGATGGCGCAGCATGGGCCCGAGGCTTTCCGGGCTCACGGAGAGCCGCCCGGTCATCTCCCGAAGGGTGAGGGGCCTCGCTTCCTGTGAAGCCAGCCGGAGGAGATGCAACAGGGGGCCCATCGCGGGGCGCTCACCCCACCCTCGTCGCAAGCAGCGCGTGGATCCCAGGAATCGACGCGATGCGATAGGCGGCGCCGGCGAGCAGAGCGGCAAGAGCCAGAGGATATAGCATCGCGACCAGGGTCCAGCGCACGGAGCGAGTCTCCTGGTAGATGGTCGTCGTGGTGGCGAGGCACGGGGTGTAGAAGGCGAAGAAGAGCAGGAACGAAAGCGCCTGCGGGATGCTCATCGCGGCCCGCAAGGCGGTCGCCAGGCCCGTCGGGGCGCCGTCATGGGCATAGAGGACCGACAAACTCGACAGCGTCCCTTCCTTGGCGAGAAAGCCGGTGAAGAGCGCCACCACCATCTGCCAGTCGAGGCCCAGCTGGCGCCCGGCAGGAGCCAGCCACTGACCCAGGCGTCCCAGAACGCTGGTCTCCACGGAGCCTGCGGGGAAATACGAAAGGGCCCAGACGACCACGGTCATCGGGGCGATGATGGTCAAGGCACGGCTCAGGAAGTGTACGCTCTGTTGCCACGCGTACAGAGCCACGTTGCGGACGCGGGGCAGCCGGTAGGGAGGAAGCTCGATGAAAAACGGCTCCTCTTCGCCGCGCAGCACGCTGCCGTGTAAAATACGGGCCGCCAGCACGACGAGAGCCGCTCCCAGGCCGTAGATGCCCGCGACGACCCAGGCCGCCCCGCCTCCCGGGAAGAAGGCCGAAGCGACGAAGCTGATGACGACCAGGCGCGCCGAGCAGATGATCAGCGGCGCGACGAGGATGCTCAAGAGGCGCACCCGCTGCGACGACGCGGTACGTGCCGCCATGACCGATGGCACGTTGCACCCGTAGCCAATCAAGAGCCCGATCCCGGCACGCCCCTGCAGCCCGAAGCGTCCCAGCAGCCGGTCGAGGACGAAGGCCGCCCGGGCCAGATACCCCGAGTCTTCGAGGAGGCCGGAAAAGAGGAAGAAGACGGCGACCAGGGGAGCAAAGGCCGCCACCGTGGCGATGCCGCCCACGATCCCGTTGGTGACGAGCGGGGTCACCCACGCCGGCGCTCCCAGCAAGCCCGCCGCCGCGGCAAGCTCCGCGCCGAGCCATGCAAAACCGGCCTCGATCCACTCCTGGAGCGGGGTCGCGACCCGGAAAGCCCCCCAGATGGAAAGCGCGAGAAGGCCGAGCGTGATCGGAAGGCCGAACACCCGGTGGGTCACCCACCGATCGATGCGGTCTGCCACCGCCGACGGATCGGGGGCCGACCTGGCGCGGCCTCGGGAGAGAAGCCGAGGAAGGTGCTGCTGGATCCAGAGATAACGGGCGTCGGCCACCGCCAGCGCTCCTCCCGGTAGCGCCGGGAGCCCCTCGTCCCATGGCCCTGACCGTTGCGGCAACCACCTCTCGCGGATCTCCGGGTCCTCCTCCAGCACCTTGAGGGCAAGCCATCGCCGGGGTTTCCCCTCGCCGGCGGGCATCCGGTCCTCGACCTCTTCGATCGCCGCTTCCAGCTCGGGCGAGTACCGTACGCTACCCGGAGCGGGAGCGGCCACCTCACCCCGGGTGGCCCGGGCGATCCACTCGAGGAGCGTCGCGATGCCTTCCCCGGTCGGGACGGCGACGGGCACGACCGGCACTCCGAGCAACCGCTCCATGGCCCCGGCATCGACCCGGACCCCGGAGTGCCGGGCCACGTCGGACATGGTCAGCGCGATCACCACGGGCAGACCGAGCTCCAGGAGCTCGAGGGTGAGGTAGAGGTTGCGCTCGAGGTGAGTGCTGTCGACGGCATCGATGATCAGGTCCGGCACCTCTCCAAGCAGGAAAGCCCGCGCGACCGACTCCTCCAGGGTGTAGGGCGTCAGGGAGTAGACTCCGGGCAGGTCGGTGACGACGGCGCTTCGGCCGTCGACCATGACGAGCCCGTCCCGCCGCTCGACGGTCTTGCCGGGCCAGTTGCCCACGTGCTGGTGCATGCCGGTGAGCAGGTTGAAGAGGCTGCTCTTGCCGACGTTGGGGTTGCCCACCAGCGCGATCCGAAAAGGGCGGGCGGGGGTGTCGACGATCCCGGCCCCCGCTTGGGTGCAGCAGCTCTTCACCGGTCCGGCACCACCCAGATGCGCCGGGCCATCTGGTGGCCGAGAGCCAGGCGCATGCCCCGCACGGAGACGATGGAGGGGCCTCCGAAATGCGCCACCACCGTCAGGCGGACGCCAGGGGTCAGCCCCAGAGCGGCAAGGCGCCGCGTCAGGCCGCAACCCGCCTCGATATGCTCCAGGGTGCCCGTTGCCCCGGGTCCGAGGTCTGCCAGCGGCAGGGGCTGCCGCGCCTGAGCGGCAGTGTCTTGCAGCATGCGTGGGCTCATCGAGCACTCTCTCAGCCTCTAATGAAGAGTTATTCTCACTAACGTCAGCGTGAGACTGAAAATCGCTCTCAGCCCAAGGCTACCTCCCTCGTCCCAGAACGTCAAGGGTACGATGGTCGGCGGGCCTCGTGACATTCGTCACTCCAGCGGCGATATAGCACGGCTTTACAATGAGAGCGGAAAAATCGCGGAGCGGGTCGGGTCGTGATGGCAAAGGGCTGCATGGGCGACCGGATGGCCAGCTCCGGAGGGGACCGCTAGACTCCACCCTGGTAGCTCTGGCTACCAGCACGGGGGGCGCGACACATTGTGATGGAGCACACGGTCACGGAGTTGGCGCGCGCGGTCTCGACGGTGCTCGGGGCTCTCGTGACCGCCTTGCTGCTCGCCACGCCGGCGGCAGCGGCAGACCCGGGAGCGGGCGGAGCCCTGGGCGAGAGTTCCCAGGAGTGTTTGAGCTGTCACGAGAGCGAGGGCATGACGGCCGTTTTCGCCGACGGGCAGGAGCTCGACGTGCACGTGGATCCAAAGGCCTTCGCATCCTCGGTGCACGGGCAGGCCGCCCTGGAGTGCGACGCCTGTCATGCCGACGTGGGAGCGTACCCGCATCCGGCTCCTTCCGAGAGCCTGCCGGTGTGGCGCCTCGAGCAGCAGCAGACGTGTGCCTGGTGCCATTCCGAGGGAGAGGATTTCGACCTCGGGGCCCACGGGAGAGCTCTCACCCGTGGAGACCCGGACGTGCCGTCGTGCACGACGTGCCACGGGGACGCCCACGCCATCGCGCCGGTCTCGAGCGGCCAGTTCCGGGCCGGGATCGTGGACACCTGTGCTCGATGCCACGGCAACGACGAGCTGATGCGAAAGCACGGCGTGATGACGGGGACGGTCTCCAGCTATCTCGCAGAGTTCCACGGTTTGACGGCCTCGCTGCTCGAGGAGGAGAAAGCCGCCTCCATCCCCGTCGCGGTCTGTTCCGACTGCCACGAGGCCCATCGGATCTTACCCGCCGACGACCCTCACTCGTCGGTCTACGTGACCAACCTGGTCACCACTTGCCGCAAGTGCCACCCACAGGCCACCGAGGAGTTCGCGGCGGCCTGGAGCATGCACCGGTCGCCGGAGTCGCACCCGCTCGTGCGGGCCATCGCCTGGTTCTACCGGATCGTGACGGGAGTGGCGGTGGCCGGGTTCTTCGGCTACATCGGCCTGGAGCTGGCGCGAGGACGGGCCCAGGGAAGGGGCGGGCGATGAGACGGTGACGACGGTGGCACGGCCAAGCCGCGGGGCTCGGGCGCAAGGTACGCGGGCCGAGGAGTGGTACCGGCGCTTCACGCCGTGGCAGGTGCTGGAGCACGCGGTGCTCATGGTGAGCTTCACGGGCCTCGCCTTGACGGGGCTGGCGCAGAAATACGCGTCGCTCAGGCTCTCCCGGTGGTTCATCGGCGCGGCCGGGGGGATCGAGCGGGTGCGGACGGTGCATCACGTCCTGGGGTTCGTGCTGCTGGGACTGGGGGTGGTGCACCTCCTTTCCGTCAGCATCCGAGCGCTCCGGTACGGCCCGCGGACGGAGATGTGGCCCCGGGTCCAGGACTTCAGGGACCTCGTGCACATGCTCCGCTACTTCATGGGACTCGAGCAGAAGCCGCCGGCTTTCGGGCGGTACTCCTACAAGGAGAAGTTCGAGTACTGGGCGGTGGTCTGGGGTACGGTGGTGATGGGGCTCACCGGCCTCATGCTCATGTATCCCGAGGTCACCACCCGGTATCTGCCGGGGGTCGCCGTACCTGCGGCACGGGCGGCGCACGGCGGCGAGGCGGTGCTGGCCGTGCTCGCCATCCTCATCTGGCACATGTACAACGCCCACCTGCGGCGGGAGGTCTTCCCCATGGATCCGGTCATCTTCACGGGGCGGCTGCCGATGTGGCGGATGGAGGAGGAGCACCCCCTGGAGCTCCGCAGCTTCGCGGGTGCCGCCACCGAGACCCCGGCGATCGAGCGCCTGGAGCCTGGCATCTCGGTCGACGGGGAAGGAGGCTCCGTCGACGGAGCTACGGTAGCGCCCTTGGAGAAAGGCCGGGCGCGCCGGTGAAGCCCGCGCTCGCAAGGCGCGAGGGCAACGAACGGCCGGAAGGGGAGGGGGCCCATGAAACCCCTGGATGGATGGTTCGTGGGGGGAGGTGCACCATGCGCAGCCGCGCGGTGTTGGCGGTGATCGTCATCGGGGTGTTGCTCACCTCGGTGGTCGCCGCCATGGCGGCAGAGCAGCCGAAGGTGCCGGCGATCCCGGGGATCACGGCGGAGGATACCCATCCCAACGGCTGCACGGATTGCCATCGTAAGGTGAGTGCCGACAAAGACTATTCCCTGCCGACGGAAATCGCCAACATGGTCAAGGCCGGTACCCATCCCAAGGTATCGGAGCGGATGATGAAGGATCTGCCCAAGCAGTGCCTGACCTGCCACAAGCCGGACAGCAAGCATCCGTTCGCCCAGGTCATGCACAAGGCCCATCTGACGGGCGGGGCGGAGAACCACTTCATCTCCAACTATCAGGGACAGTGCATGAACTGCCATCAACTGGACCCCAAGACCGGCAGCATTTCCGTCAAGGGGTTATAAGCTCGCAGGATCGCGAAAAGAGCCCGGGCGAGGTGGGCCCCCTCGCCCCTTCCGACTCCGGCAAAGACAGGGGACGAGAGGCTTTGAAGGGGCGCACGCGAATCTGGATAGGCGCAGCGGTCATGCTGGCCGCCACCCTCTACCTGATGGTGACCGGCTTTCGCCAGACCGCCACGTACTACCTCTCGGTAGGAGAGGCGATCGCTTCCGTCCAGTCGAGCGGCGAGCCTATCCCGGTGCGCATCCGGGGACAGGTGCGAGAGGGTACCCTTCAGGTCGATCCGGTCGGCCTGGTGGTGCGCTTCCAGCTCGAGCAAGCCCCTGGGGACGGCGGGCCTGCGGTGCAGGCTGCTGCCGCTGCCTCGCAGGCTCTGCACGTGACGTACCGCGGCGCTCGCCCGGACAACCTCGGGGAAGGGCAGCAGGTGATCGTGGAGGGCCGCCTGTCCCCCGGCGGCGAACTCTCTGCCACCCAGTTGCTCGTGACGTGCCCCTCTCGCTACGAGGCGGCACCGGACGGACAGGAAGGGCGTTGAGGCAGCCCGTGGTCTCGCACCCACAAGAGCCCGACCGGGACCACGCCCGGAAGGTCCGCGTGCTGGTGGCGGACGATCACACGCTGGTTCGCGAGGGCATCGTGATGGTGCTGAAGTCGGCCCCCGACGTCGAGGTGGTAGGAGAGGCGGCCGACGGGGAGCAGGCCATCGCGGCGACGCGGCAGCTGCAACCGGATGTCGTGTTGATGGACATCTCCATGCCCGGGCTGTCCGGGCTGGAGGCGATCCGGCAGATCCGGCGGGACTTCCCTCACGTCAAGATCCTGGCGCTCACCATTCACGAGTCCGAGGACTACATCGTCCACGTGCTCCGGGCTGGCGTCCACGGGTACGTGGTCAAACGTGCCGCGGCCCAGGAGCTCCTGGGCGCCATCCGGGCGGTCATGCGGGGCGAGTCGTACCTGCATCCGAGCATCGTCAAGGTCGTCTTGAGCGACTACCTCCACCGGCTGGAGCAAGGCCAGGAGGAGCCCGTCCTGACGGAGCGGGAGCGGGAGATCGTGCGCCTCATCGCGGAAGGCTACAAAAACCGGGAGATCGCCAACCAGCTCCATATCAGCCTCAAGACGGTGGAGACGCACCGGGCCAACATCATGCAGAAGCTCAACATCAGCGACCGGGTCCAGCTCGTCCGGTTCGCGATCCGCACCGGCCTCATCGAACCGTAGCCCGGTCTCCCTGGCACTCCGGTCTTCTCCGACGATGAGATCGGGTCAGCACCCCCGTAGGAGTTACCCTCCTCCTCCGATACCCGAGCGGCGCGCCAGGCGGTAAGGTGCAATCGGGGGTTGCCGTATGCGGGCGTCGTCGATCGCCTGCCGCTCTCTGCCACGCCGTGGCCGCCGGGCGCCGGTCTCGTGGAAGGGGTTACCGCACGCGATCCGCCGCGCCCTTGCCCACCCGATGCAGGTAGGGGCGGCTGCAGGCTTCATCCTGCTGGGAGCCTGTCTGATGGCCGGGGGATGGGTGCTGGGTACCGCCGGGGCCGCCGTGGGCGCCTACGCTCTCGCCCTCTGCGTGGTGGCGGCCGGGGTGATCCTGAGGGTTTGACGAGGAGACCCGGGAGGGGGCTAGGGCGGGATGACACGCGAGGCGTGGCTATGGATCAGCTGGTCGCTGGTGGCCCTCTACGGAGCTTGCTTCAGTGCCCGGGAGCTCTGGCCGCTGGCCACGTCCGCCCTCCGGCGGTGCCGGGCGACGAGCGCCTGGGCGGGCTCGGGTGGGATACGCGCGGTGGCACGGGCGCAATCTTTGCCGCTGTTGCAGGCGTGCGGGTGGCTGCTGGCCTGGGTGGGGCTGTGCAGCGCGTGGGCCGCGCTGCTCCTCTGGAGCGGGAGCGGCATCTGGGACCGGCACCCGCTCTTTCAGGCGCTCTTCGGCTGACGGTACCGACTTTGGTGATAAACAATAGCAAATTCGTGGAGGACTCTCCTGCCGCTGGAGTGAATACGAGCGCGGCCAGTGGAGTAGCGTGTTCTGTCGCACCCAAGTCGTCCCGTGTCGGGGGTGAACAGGCATGGCTGGCCGCCACACTTTGTTCTCAGCTCTGCAGGCCCATTCGGTGCCCGTCCATGCAGTGTGGTTCTGTGCCGGGCCCGAACACTTCGCTTACGCTCTGGCGCCGGTCCTCTCCGAGATCCATGGACACGGGCAGCCCCTGCGGGTGGTGGCTCCTCCTTCTTACCTGCAAGCCCTCCGGCGCGTCCGCTCCTTGCCTTCCCACCTTCTCGAGGAGATCGAGTCGCGCGGCGGGCAGGAGTCGTTGGCCGAGCAGACCGTCGGTCCATGGCCTTCGGGCAGTTGGATGATTCACGTCGTGGGTAGCGAAGGAGACGAGTCCGGCGCCGGCGACCCGCCCTCCGGCCGTTTGTCGGCCGAATCAGCGGAGGCCGCCCTCGATCGGGTCGCCGCCGCCGGACTGGCCAGGGTGCTTTGCGTCTACGACCTGGCCTGCGTCGATGCCTGGCAAGCCGATGCGGTGGCCGAGAGGTACCACCGGTGGGTCGCCCACCAGGGGCGGCTGTTGCCCGTCACGTTGGCCCTGAATGCTCCCCCTGGGGGGCGAGGAGCCGTGAGCCCAACCGGAAGCCCTCCTCGAGAGCTCTTTCATTCAGCGGGATGAGGTGGCGCCGGCGGGCATGCACCGTGTGGTGGACCGCCTGTTGGAGGCTCGATAGCTGCACGAGGCCCATGGCGGCGGCGAGCGCCCCGAGGGCTACCATGTTGGCGACGGCGGGCGCTCCTTGAGCGGTGGCCCACTCGGTCGCTTGGACCAGCAGGACGCGAATGTCCGTGCGCCGCGGAGGCCGGCCCAGCAAGGACGCGTTGGCCACCAGCACGCCGCCCGGCACCACGCTCTCTTCGAAGCGCTCCAGAGACGGCCCGTTGAGGACGATGAGCCCGTCCGGACGGGTCACCACCGGGGAGCTCACCGGCTCGTCGGCGATCACCACGGAGCAGTGGGCCGTGCCGCCCCGCATTTCCGGCCCGTACGACGGCGCCCAGGAGACCTCGTAGCCTTCGGCCATGGCGGCCTCTGCCAGGAGGATGCCGGCCAGCATGACGCCCTGGCCACCGAAGCCCGCGATGAGGATCTCGCGTTCCACCCTCACACCACCCCCGCCGTGTTCTTCAGCTCTCCGAGCGGGAAGGACGGGATCATGCGTTGCTCGATCCAGTGGAGGGCCTCGATGGGCTTGAGGCCCCAGTTGACGGGGCAGCTCGACAGAAGCTCGACCATGCTGAAGCCGAGGCCTTTGAGCTGCACCTCGAAGGCCTTGCGAATGGCCCGCCTGGCCCGCCCGACGTGCAGGGGGTCGTGGAGAGACATGCGGGCGATGTAGGCGGCTCCGTCGAGGGTGGCCAGGATTTCGCTCATCCGGACGGGGTAGCCGGCACGCTCTGGCGCCCGCCCCTGCGGAGTGGTGGTGGTGGCCTGGCCCACCAGCGTGGTGGGCGCCATCTGCCCGCCGGTCATGCCGTAGATGGCGTTGTTGATGAAGATGACGGTGATCTGCTCGCCGCGGGCGGCCGCATGGACGATCTCGGCCGTGCCGATGGCGGCCAGGTCCCCGTCGCCCTGGTACGTGAAGACCACCGCCTCGGGGTGCACCCGCTTGATGCCCGTGGCGACCGCCGGGGCCCGGCCGTGAGCCGCCTGCTGGAAGTCGCACCGGAAATAGTCGTAGGCGAAGACCGAGCACCCCACCGAAGCTACCCCGATGGTGCGCTCCAGGATCCCCAGCTCGTCGATGACCTCAGCGACCAGCCGGTGGGCGAGGCCGTGGGTACAGCCGGGACAGTAGTGGAGGACCTTGTCGCTCATCGACCGGGGCCTGCCCCCCAGCACCTGGACGCGGCGGTCCTGGGCCGTCTCGACGACTTTAGCCATGCCGGACACCCACCTTTTCCCAGAGAAGGTGAAGCCGCTCGACGATGGCCTCCGGGTCGGGGAGCATGCCCCCCGTACGGCCGTAGAACTCTACGGGCCGCCGTCCCGCCACGGCCAGGCGTACGTCCTCCACCATCTGCCCGAGGCTGAGCTCGACCGTGAGAAAACCGAGCGCCCTTTCCATGACCTGCTCGAAGGCAGCGTCCGGGAAAGGCCAGAGCGAGATAGGCCGGATGAGCCCGGTCGGGATGCCCTCGGCTCGGGCGCGGCGCATGGCCGCCCGGCACACCCGGGCCGCCGTACCGTAGCGCGACCAGGAAGAGCCGCGCGTCGCCCTCCGGATCCTCGACGGCGAACCGAGTCTGCTCGGCCCTAATGGTGCGGTACTTTTCCTGGAGGCGGAGGTTGAGGGCTTCGAGCTCGGCCGGGTCGAGGTGGAACGAGCTCACGAGGTTGGGGGCGCGACCCCTGGCACCCGTGGTGGCCCAGGGGCGATTGGGGGGCGCCACGGCCTGCTCCGGCGGCAGCCGTACGGGCTCCATCATCTGCCCCAACAGGCCGTCTCCGAGCACCAGGACGGGATTGCGGTAGCGCTCGGAAAGCTCGAACGCCTCGAACATGAGGTCGGCCAGCTCCTGGACCGAGGCGGGAGCCAGCACCAGCAGCCGGTAGTCGCCGTGGCCTCCTCCCTTGGTCGCCTGGAAGTAGTCGGACTGGGAGGGATGGATGCCCCCCAGGCCCGGGCCTCCCCGCATCATGTTGACGATGACGCAAGGGAGCTCGGCTCCGGCGATGTAGGAGATGCCCTCTTGCTTGAGGCTGATGCCGGGACTCGAGGAGGAGGTCATCACCCGGCCGCCGGCGCCGGCGGCGCCGAAGACCATGTTGATGGCCGCCACCTCGCTCTCGGCCTGCAAGAAGACCCCGCCGACCTCCGGCAGGCGGCGGGCCATGTACTCCGGGAGCTCGGACTGGGGCGTGATAGGGTAGCCAAAAAAATAGCGGCATCCTGCTCGGATAGCCGCTTCCCCCATGGCTTCGAGGCCTTTCATCAGTACCCGGGGTGCCTGACTGTCGCCCAACGTCCGTCCCTCCTCAAACGGCCCCTGCCCTCGCGAGGCGGGTGATGGTGACGGTGATCGCGGCCTCGGGACACATGCGGGCGCAGTGGCCGCATCCCGTGCAGGCCTCGGGGTGAAGGACCTCCGCCGGCGGGTAGCCCAGCGCGTTGAACCTCCCCGACGCCAGCCGGAGCACCTCCTGGGGACAGAAGGCCATGCACAGCTCGCACGCCTTGCACCGGGCTTCGTCGATCGAGATAGTAACCGTTTTCAATACCTCACCACCTCTCCCGGCCCCCTACCAAACATAATAAGCTCTTCCTCGCCCGAAACCTGCCGTGGGCCCGGCCGATTGACACGCCCGGGCAGGGCAGGTATGATCTCGCCAAATCCATAGCGCGGCAGACCTGGTATCGAGAGTGGCGGAGGGACTGGCCCGATGAAGCCCGGCAACCGGCGACCGCGTGTCGCAGTGGTGCCAAATCCTGCCGGCTCCAGGCCCGGAGAGATACGAGGCGCCGCCCCGGCTGTGACGGGGCTTGCAGGTGCGTGACCTCTTCCGGGTGGGAGAGGTTCTTTTTTTGCGGTGGGGCCGGCCGTGCCGGGCAGGCGTCGCGGCATGGAGGAAGGATGGGCTCGTGCAAGCACTCACGGTACAGCGCGAGCCGGGGCGCACCGGTTTGGGGGAGCATCCTGCCCCGGGCCGTCCGATGGTCCTCATCGAAGGGCTCACCAAGGTCTTCCGGCAGGGGGGCCGGGAGGTCGTGGCGCTGGACGACGTGCACCTGTCCGTCCGGGCCGGAGAGATCTTCGGCATCATCGGCCTTTCGGGCGCGGGCAAGAGCACGCTCGTCCGGTGCATCAACCTCCTGGAGCGGCCGGACCGGGGAAGGATCGAGGTCGACGGGCTCGAGATGACCAGCCTCGACGCCCGGGCGCTGCGTGCCGCTCGGCGCCGCATCGGCATGGTGTTCCAGCACTTCCACCTCCTGCGCTCGCGCTCGGTCATGGGCAACGTGGCCTTTCCCCTGGAGATCGCCGGTGTGCCCCGCGCCCAGATCCGCCGGCGGGTCATGGAGCTCCTGGAGCTGGTGGGCCTCGCCGACCGGGCAGACGCGTACCCTTCCGAACTCAGCGGCGGCCAGCGCCAGCGGGTTGGCATCGCTCGGGCCCTCGCCCCCGAGCCCAAGGTCCTGCTCTGCGACGAGCCGACGTCGGCGCTCGACGCCGAGACGACCACCTCGATCCTGGAACTCCTGCGGGACATCAACCGGACGTTGGGCATCACCGTCCTGCTCATCACCCACGAACTCCCGGTCGTCCAGGCCATCTGCCACCGCGTGGCGGTCATGGCCGACGCGCGCGTGCAGGAGGTGGGGGATACCGCCTCGGTCATCACGCGGCCCCGGTCCCAAGCCGGGAGGCGGCTGGTGGGAGCGGTCGCCGAACGCGCCCTGGCCGCCCTGCGGTCGCGGCTGGACGGTGCCGCGGCCGGCGCTCCCGATACCCCGGCAGGGAAGCTGTTCCGCCTGGCGTTCCTGGGGCCGGCGGCGGAACAGCCGATGATCTCGCGGGTGGTGAGAGAGTTCGACGTGATGGTCAACATCATTCACGGCAGCATCGACCGCATCGGTGCGGTGCCCTTCGGGGTGCTGGTGGTGGC
This sequence comes from Limnochordaceae bacterium, assembly GCA_014896295.1. Lineage (GTDB taxonomy): Bacteria > Bacillota > Limnochordia > Limnochordales > Geochordaceae > Carboxydichorda > Carboxydichorda subterranea. The sequence continues at coordinate 69,470 of JADBKR010000008.1, read as the reverse complement.
CATGGACGGGCGGCCCGAGGCGGTGGATGCCGCCGCGCAGTGGCTGCGGGAGCAAGGCGTCGAGGTGGTCGAGTGGAGCGCATGATGACGTCGGTTCTCTGGCAGGCCCTGCTCGAGACCCTGTACATGACCGGCGTCGCCACGGTGCTGGCTCACGTGGCCGGCGTGCCGCTGGGCGTCTTGCTGGTGGTGACGGACCGCGGGCACGTGCTCGAGCAGCGCGCCCTGCACGAAGTGCTGGCAGGCGTGGTCAACGTCGGGCGGTCCATCCCGTTCATCATCTTGCTGGTCGCGATCATTCCGTTCACCCGCTGGGTGGTGGGCACTTCCATCGGCACCACGGCGGCCATGGTGCCCCTGACGGTGGCGGCCATCCCGTTCGTCGCGCGCCTGGTCGAGGCGGCACTGCGCGAGGTCGACCCGGGCGTCGTGGAGGCGGCCCAGGCCATGGGGGCGACCCCGTGGCAGATCGTCACCCGCGTCCTGTTGCCCGAGGCTTTGCCGGGCCTGGCGCTGGGAGCGGCCATCACGGCGATCAGCGTGGTGGGCTACTCGGCCATGGCCGGCGCGGTGGGGGGAGGGGGACTGGGCGACCTGGCCGTTCGCTACGGGTACCAGCGGTTCCGCACGGACATCATGGCCCAGACGGTCGTACTCCTCGTCGTGCTCGTCCAGGGCATGCAGGCGCTGGGAGACGCGGCTGCCCGGCGGATCGGGCGGCGGCGCTAGACCCTGAACCCCGCTGAAGGAGGTCACACCAGGATGCGCAGCAGGCTGTTTCGAGTCTACGAGGCATCGGCGGCGCTGACGGCCGTCTTGCTCCTGGCGGTAGGCTTGACGCTGGCGACGCCGGCGGCGACGTTCGCAGGGAGCGGCGGCGCGCCCAAAGTGGTGCGGATCGGGGCGACCCCGGTGCCCCACGCGGAGGTCTTGCAGTTCGTGAAGCCCATCCTGGCCCGGGAGGGCATCGAGCTGCGGATCATCGAGTTCACCGACTACGTGCGGCCCAACCTTGCGCTCGCCGATGGCGAGCTCGACGCGAACTACTTCCAGCACATCCCGTACCTGGAGACGTTTGCCAGGGATCACGGCCTCGACCTCACCTACATCGCCCGTGTCCACATCGAGCCGATGGGGCTCTACTCGCGCAGGGTGAAAAAACCGTCTGAGCTGCGGCAGGGAGCGGTAGTGGCGATCCCCAACGATCCCACCAACGGCGGGAGGGCGCTTCAGCTGTTGGCCCAGGCAGGGCTCATCGAGCTCAAGCCGAACCTGGGGCTCAGCGCGACGGTGCTCGACATCACGGCCAACCCGAAGAAGCTGGCGATCCGGGAGCTCGAGGCGGCGCAGCTGCCGAGGGCCTTGCCGGACGTGGACGCAGCGGTCATCAATGGCAACTACGCCCTGGAGGCTGGATTGGCCCCGGTGCGCGATGCTATTTTCATCGAGGACGTCAAAGCTCCGCACGTAAGCCCGCTCGCCAATGTTCTGGCGGTGCGGACGAAAGATAAGGATGATCCGGTGCTCCGGGAGGTCGCGCGGGTACTGACGTCGGACGACGTCCGCACATTCCTCCAGGAGCGCTACAAGGGAGCCGTAGTGCCGGCGTTCTGAGGGGTCGGGCGAGCGACCCGGCCCGCAAGCCCGTAAGGGCCGGCGCGGGGCTCCGGCGCCTCGAAAGGCGGGATTGCGCTGGACGACGCGCAAGGCCACGAAAGGGCCGGCGAAGGCGGGCGGCTTTCGGATGGGGGCCGCCCGCCGGGTCCGGGGGTGGCCGGCAGCGACGGGCACGGGCGGGCGCTCGGCGCCATCGTGCAAGACGTCCCCGGCGTCGTCGAGGTGATCGCCGGGGACACGGACCCCTTCCCGGGCCCGGAGGCAGGGCCGGTGGTGACCGGCATCAGCGCGCACTCGGGGCGCGTGCTTCCCGGCTACTTGTTCGTGGCGGTGCGCGGCACGAAGACCGATGGCCACCGTTACATCGGGGAGGCGCTGGAGCGGGGCGCCCGTGCCCTCATGGTGGACAGGCCCGGCGTCTTGTCGGAGCTGCGAGATGGGCGGCTCCGAGGGCGCCAGGCGCCGTGGGTGGTGCGGGTCGCCGATACCTCGGTGGCGCTGGCGTGGGCCGCCGCCTCCTTTTACGGGCACCCGGCGCGCACGCTCGACGTGGTCGGCGTGACGGGCACCGTGGGCAAGACGTCCGTCTCGCTCTACCTGAGGGGACTGCTGCAGGCAGCGGGGAGGCGGGCGGGCGCCGTCGGTTCCCTGGGTATCTTCACGGAGCGGGGACACGAGCCCTCTCCCCTGACCACGCCCGACCCCATCACGTTGCAGCGGGCGCTGCACGAGATGGTGCAGGAGGGGCTGTCGCAGGCCGTCATCGAGGTCTCCTCCCACGGCCTCATGCAGCACCGGGTCGAGGCGATCCGGCTGGCGGGGGGCGTGATCACGGAGATCTTGCCCTTCGAACACGCCGAGGCCCATCCGAGCTTCGAGCACTACCTCGCCACCAAGCGCCGCTTCCTGGAGTTGCTGCGGCCGGACGCGTTCCTCGCGTACAGCGCCCACAGTCCTCACACCCGGGCGATGGCGGAGTTGTGGCCCCGGCCGCGGCGAGTTGCCTTCGCCTTGGGAGACGAGATCGCCCTCGAGGATGCGGCCTGGTCGGTGGTGGGGCGGATCGAGGGGGCCTCGCTCGACGGGACCCGCGTGCACGTGCGCTGGCGCGCTCCGGGCCGGAAGGACGTGGATGCAGTCGTCTCGCTCCACCTGCTGGGCGCCCACGCCGTGCACAACGTGCTGGGCGCGGCTGCGGCGGCGCTCGCCTCGGGCCTTTCCTTCGAACGGGTCGTCGAGGGGATGGGCCGTCTTCGGCCGCTGCCCCGGCGCATGAACCCCATCCACCGCGGCGAGTTCACCGTCATCGACGACACGACGGGCCATCCCGCCAGCTTCGAGCACCTGTTCCAGACTCTCGAGGCCATCGGGGCGCCTCGGATCGTCCTGCTCGTCGGAGTACGGGGCAGCCGGGGCGCCGACATCAACGCCCGCAACGGACGCATCATCGCCGCCTGGGCGCGGCGGCTCCCCGTGGCGGCCATCGTGACGACGGAGAGCGAGGATGCGGTGGGCCCCGGCGACCGGGTCGAGCCGCGGGAGCGAGACGCATTGCTGGGTGCGCTGCAGGACGTCACGGTACGGATCGTGGAGCACCGGCGCACCCTCGAACAGGCCATGCGCACGGCTCTCGACATCGTACGCCCGGGCGACCTGCTGGTGTTCGCCGGGGCCCAGGCCCTCAACCAGGCCGCCTCGCTCTTCTGGCTCCACGAGAGGAACTCGCGCCCGCGCGGCCAACATCTTCCAGGGTCACAAGCCTCCAGCAGCACGTGCCGATGCAGCAGATAGAGCCTCCAATCGCTGCAGGGGACGGGAACTATGGACTCACAACAGCCGCAGCCTCCGAAGCCGCCCCGGCGCCTGCGGCCGGCGGCGGAGCCTGCTTCCGTGTCCCAGCGCGCTGCAAAGCCCGGCGCCGCCCGCCGGGTCGCCGACCTCCCCGCTTCACGCGCATGGAAGCGTCTGCTCGACGCGGTCCGTGGAATCGATACCATCCGGGATGAGCCCGCTACCCACCGGCTGCTGACGAGCCAGGCGATCTCGCTCTTGGGTGCCGACGGGGCGGCCGTCTTCACCGTCGATGAAGCCGGCACCATCCGGTGCGCCTGGTCGGAGGGGGTTTCGGCCACGTACACCGCCGCGGTCAGCCGGGTGAGCCAGCTCGTGCCGGGCGGCCGGGTGGTGCGCACGGGGCGGCCGGCGGTGATCCTCGATGCGAGCCGCCTCGAACGGTGGCCGCGCCTGGCGGAGCTCGCCCGGGCGGAGGGGATCCGTACCATCGGGCTGTTCCCGATGGTACTCGATGGCCGCACCGTAGCCGTACTGGCCGTATACCACCGGCGGGTCCGCCGGTACCGCACCTGGGAGGTGCGGGCGCTGACCGCGTTCTCGTATCAGGCGAGCCTGGCGCTCGGAGGGGCGCGCCTGTTCGACGAAACCCGCCGGCGAGCAGAGGAGCTCCAGCAGATGTACGACCGTGTGTCCGTCGCGTATCGCCAGCTCAAGGCCTTTCAGGAGATCGGCATGGAGATCGCCTCCAGCCTCGACCCTGCCCAGGTATTGCGCACCGTGGCCCGGTACGCCGCGGAACTGACCGGGTCGGATGCCGGCGCCGTCTTCGAGTACGATCCCCAGGAGGGGGTGCTGGCCGTAACGGCCAGCCACGGGGTCGAGGACGCCTTCGTCGAGGGTATCCGGCGCGCCCGCGTGCGCCCCGGCGACGGGGCCATCGGCCGTGCGGTGGCCGAGCGGCGGCCCGTACAGGTCGCCGACGTGGAGAGCGAGCCGGGCTACGCCTTCTTGCACCTCACCCGACCTCAGGGCTTCCGCTCGATTCTGGCGGTGCCCATGGCCTCCGGCGAAGAGATGGTCGGGGGCCTGGTGGTCTGGCGCAAGGAGCCCGGCCTGCTGGATCGGGGCGCCGTCGACTGGCTGGTGGCGCTGGCCCAGCAGTCGACCGCCGCCATTCGCAACGCGAGGCTCTTCGCGGCCCTGGAGCGGGCGTACGACGACACGCTCGAGGCGCTCACCGCGGCTCTCGACGTGCGGGATCGGGATACCGAGGGCCACTCGCGCAGGGTGGCCGCGCTGGCGCTGGCGATTGCCCGCGAGATGGGGCTGCCCACCTACGCCCTGCAGGCGCTTTACCGGGGAGGGCTTCTCCACGACATCGGCAAGATCGGGATCCCGGACAACATCCTCCACAAGAGGGGCCCGCTCGACGACCGGGAGTGGGAGATCATGCGGCAGCATCCTTTGCTGGGCTTCCGCGTGCTGGAGGGGATCCAGTTCCTGAGAGACGGCGCCACCGTCGTGCTACACCACCACGAGCGCTACGACGGGCGCGGCTACCCCATGGGCCTGCAGGCGGAGCGCATTCCCATCATCGCGCGCATCTTCGCAGTGGCGGACGCCTACGACGCGATGACCTCCTGGAGGCCTTACCGGGCCCCCATCCCGCCGGACCAGGCCGTCGAGGAGATCGTGCGTAACTCGGGGTCGCAGTTCGACCCCGAGGTCGTCCAGGCGTTCTTGCGGGTGATCCAGGCCGGGCAGGCCGCCACGGGCGACCATCGCCATCTCCCAGGCCCTGCCAGCGGCACGTGAGGGCGGCCATGCCAGCCCGCCGTCTGCAGCGGGCCGGCATGGCCGCCACCCGGGCTCCGCCTGCCCGGGACCTACCAGACCCGGAGCGACGCCACCGGGTTGAAGTGGGCCAGGAGCTGGACCACCGTCGGCACGTAGCCGATGGCCGTAAGGCACGACGGCGGCGCCGATCCAGACCCGCCAGCGTTCGAGAAGGAAGGGCGCGTGCTCGGGTCCGGAGACGGCCTCCGCCTCCGGTACCTCGACGTCGGCCGGCTCCCTGGAGAACCAGATCGTGGCCGCCATCTCGACCAGATAGAGGTAGAGGCTCACCGCCAGGATGCCGCCGCCGATGCCCACCAGCAGCGACGGCAGCCCCCACTCGGGGTTGAGCGCCCGATAGGCCGCGGCCCCCAGCATGGTCCGCCGGGGCGCCCCGAGCAGGCCCAGCCAGTGGAGCCCTCGCCCCAACAAGAGCATCCCGGCGAACCACGTCCAGGCCTGCCACAGCGCCACCCGCCGGCTCCACAGCTTGCGGCCGGTGAGATACGGGATGAGCCAGTAGGAGATCCCCATGAACGTAAGGGTGACGCCCGATCCCACCGTCAGGTGGAAGTGCCCGGGCACCCACGCCGTGTTGTGCACCATCAGGTTGAGGTCGTAGGAGGCGTTGATGATCCCGCTCACGCCCCCTGCGGCGAACAGCAGCATGGCCAGCACCTGCGCCGCCACTGCCGGGTCGTCCCAGCGCAGCTTGAGAAACCACCCGAACCAGCCTCGCCCGCCCCGGGCGCGGCCGGCGTTTTCGAGGGAGGCCAGCAGGGTGAACGCGGTGAGGGCGCTCGGGAAGAAGACCACGAAGGTCAGGGCCGCGTGTACCATCTTCCAGGCCTCGGAGATGCCGGGGTCGGTGAACTGGTGATGCAGCCCCACCGGTATGGAGAAGGGGATGAACAAGACCAGCGCCAGCCTGGCCAGCGGATCGCTGAACAGCTTACCGCCTGCCTGCTTGGGCACCATGGCGTACCAGGAGACGTAGGCCGGCAGGAGCCAGAAGTAGACGATGGGGTGCCCGGTGAACCAGAAAAAGGCCCGTGCCAGGAGCGGGTCGGTACCTTGCGTGATCCCGAAGGAGGCGGGGATGAGCAGCGTCAGGAACTCGGCTGCGATCCCGAGGCTCGCGATGTCCCACATGACGAACGTGGCGAGGGCTCCGAAGGTCGCAAGCGGCGTGCGCTCCGTGGGGTGATCACGGCGCCAGGCCCGGTAGGTGAGGAAGATGTTGGCCGAGACCAGCCACGTGCCCACGACGACCAGCGTCAACCCGAGGTAGTAGGCAGGGTGGGCTTTGAGAGGCGGGTAGCTCGTGAACATGACCGTCGCGTTATCGCTGAAAAGGGCCCACCCGGTGAGGCCGATGCCGGCGATCATGATCCAGAACGTGATCCAACCCAGCTTGAGGCTGTAAAGGGGGTGCTTGAGGCCGCTCATCGTGGCGAACGTGAGGAAGCCGCTGATGAAGAACGTGGTCCAGACGAGCACGTTGAAGACCCCGTGGATGCTCAGCCCCTGGTAGTAGGAGCGGATGAAGGGGGCGATGTACGGGTACAGGTTGATGCCCGCGTGCTCGAGCGCCTGGAAGGGCCCCAGCGTGGCTCCGATGGACAGCGCCAGCATGGCCACGTACAGGAACCAGGCCACGAGGCGGCGCTCCGGTTGTGACACGACCGTCGACCTCCGTTCCCGGGCAGCAAGCGCTCTGCCCGTCTCTGTACCAAACCCTCTCACTCGACGATGACCCGCCCGAACATGTTCTGGTGCCCGACGCCGCAGTACTCGTGGCACAAGAAGAGGTACGTCCCGGGCTTCTTGAAAGTATGGGTCACCCGGGCGATCTGGCCGGGGATCACCATGGTATTGACGTTGGTGCCCTCGATGCGGAAGCCGTGGATGACGTCCCGGCTCGTCAGGTTGAAGGTGACCGTGGCACCGGCGGGTACCCGGATCTCATTGGGGGAGTAAGCCCAGATGTGCGCGATGACGGTGGCTTCGTAGCGTCCCGGGCCGAGCTGGCGCACGCCCGGCTGATCGAAGGGAGGGGTGTTGGGAAGCTGGGCAGGGTTGACCTGGCCGTAAACGCCGGGCACCTGGATGCCCGCCCCGAAAACCGATCCTACGATGGCCAGGAACATGACGGCCAGCGCGACCCCCGTCAGGACCATCCAGCGCTTCTCGTACAGCTCGATGTACATGGCCTGCTTTCACCCCCGGCTCAGCAGATTCGCGTACATGTACGCCCAGGCACCCACGATTGCCAGCAGGTAAAGGAGGGTGGCCAACATGGCTCCCCTGGGGTGTTCCTCGACGACCTCCTCCGGCGCCGCCGGCCGCTGCCTTACCTCGGTCGCCGCAGCAGTGGCCAGTTCTTGGGCGGCGTCGTGCTTCGGGTTTGTCGTTGCCATCGTGCGTTCGCCCCCCTTCAGTTGTCGCACACCGGGGCTCACCGGGCGTGCGCCCCGCCATCAGCGCGGGTAGCAGAGGAAGAGGTGGGCAGCCTCGTATGCGAACCGGGCTGCTCCCTCCGCCCGAGCCTCTTGCAGCACCAGGTCGAGGTCGCGCAGGAGCCTCTCGGCGTCGAGCCGGGGCCCGGAGTAGATACCGCGGATGAGCCCCTGCCCGTCGACCAGGACGTAGCGCGGGTCGTAGACCACCCCGGCGGGCGCCTGCGCGCGGGCGTCGTAGTAAACCCCGAATCCCGTGCCGACCATGAGCTTGACCGCCAGGCCCGGGCCGGTCAGGAACTGCCAGATGGACGGATCCGCATCGAGCCGCCGGGCGAACGCGGCAAGCCTGGCCGGGTCGTCGTGCTCCGGACGCACGCTCACCGTGACCAGGCGGAGCCGCTCCTGCCGATCCGCGTCCTGCGAGAGCCGGCGCTGCAGGGCCTGCAGTTGCCTCGCCATCGTGACGGCCGTGGCGTCTTCCGTCGAGGCGGGGAAGAAGGAGTAGAGCACCGGCCGGCCCGCGAAAGCCTGGTGGGTGACCGTACGGCCCTGCTGGTCGATCAGCTCGAACACGGGCGCCACCCCCAGCCGGGGCGCCACCGTCAACGGCCGGGCCAGCGCGAACCAGGCCAGCCCCACCAGTACCAAGCCGGCGGGCCACGCATACCACGGCACGTGCCGTCCTCGCCTGGCGACGCTGCTCGTAATCGCTCCCATTGCCTACTACCGATTAAAGCAGCGCATCGACCCGAGGCGCCATCACGCGTTCGGGCCATTTGGCCATCCGCCAGGCTCATACGGAGGGGCGAGCGTCAAGAGAGCGGGCGAGCGGGCCGGCATCACCCGGAGGGATTACGCCTGTCGGGACGCGAAGGCGGGGCTCCGCCGGATGCGAGGGCGGCGGCCTGGGCGCGGTTGCGCACGTGGAGCTTGTCCAGAATGTGACGGACGTGGGTCTTCACGGTGTGGATGGAAAGGTGGAGGCGATCGGCGATCTCCCGGTTGGTGAGCCCTTGACTGGCCAGGGAGAGGATCTCGGACTCCCGCTGCGTGAGCCCTTGCGCGTCTTCAGGGCCGGATTCCCTGCGCCCTGCCATCTCGTCCAGGAGGCGGACCGCCAGGGAGGGGGAGAGCATCGCCTCTCCCTGGCTCACGCGGCGGATCGCCTCGACCAGTTCCTCTTCCCCCACGTTCTTCAGCAGATACCCTCGAGCCCCCGCACGGATGGCGCCGAACAGGTCCTCATCCTGGTCGGAGACGGTGAGGACGATCACCTGGCTGTCCGGCAGCGCCGTCCGGATCGAGGCGGTGGCCTGGACCCCGCCCATCTCTGGCATGCGGACGTCCATCAACACGACGTCCGGGCGCAAGCGGCCTGCCATCTCCACCGCCTCGCGGCCGTTGGCGGCGGTGGCTACGACCTCGATATCGGGGTAGCTCGCCAGGATGCGGCGCAGGCCCTCGCGGAAAAGGGCATGGTCATCCGCGACGAGCACGCGTACTGCCATCGCTGTGGCCTCCCATCGTCGGCATGCGGACGACGACGCGCGTCCCCTTGCCGGGTCCGGTCACGATGCTGAGCTGCCCCCCGCAGATGGCCGCGCGCTCTCGCATGGAAGCAAGGCCGTGATGGTGAGAAGGAGGCAGGGCCGCCGGGTCGAAGCCGCGGCCTGCGTCGGCGATGCTGAGCTCGACGAAGCGCTCGTCGCGGGTGAGGCCCATCTCGACGTGCCGTGCCCCTGAGTGCTTACGGACGTTGGTGAGGGCCTCCTGGGCGATCCGCAGCAGGTGCAGCTCGACCTCGGGAGCAAGGGAGGCGTCTCGGGCCTCCAGCCGGGTCCGCACCGTGATGCCGGAGCGTTGGGTGAAGTCCCGGGCCAGGCGCTCCAGAGCTCCCACGATGCCTCCTTCGCCCTCGGCGCTGACCCGGAGGTGATCGATCGTCTCCCTCACGTCCAGGTACGCCTCGCGGATCACCTCGTGGAGTGCGCCCACCTCCTGGGCGGCGTCGTGGTACTGGCCCCGCTGCAGCAAGCTGCGGACCCGGTCCACCTGGAGCCCGAGGTAGCCCAACGTCTGGGCGAGCCCGTCGTGGATTTCCCGGGAAATCCGATACCGCTCCTCGAGCACCGCCATCTCCCTCAACCGGTGGTAGAGCTGCGCGTTGCGGATGACGAGCGCCAGGTTGGCGCCCAGCGCCTCCAGCACGTCGGTCTGGTGGAGCGCGAACTGCCCATCCACCTCGGAGGCCATCACGGCGACTCCGAGCACCTGGCCCTCGGCCTCCAGGGGAATGGCGGCGATGGAGCGCAGTCCATGCGGTGCCCGCATGCGGGGGATGACCACGGGAGCCCGGCGCTCCCGGGCGAGGCCGGCCAGGCGCAAAGCCAGGGCGAAGCGCTCACCCCCCAGGTCCCCGAAGTTGCGCTGGGTGCGAGCATCCCACGCCGGCGGCTCTCCGGCGCTCAAGAGGATGGCGCCGGCGTCCGCGTTCCACCCCTCCATCATGATGCTCAGGGCCCGATCCAACACGCCGTAGAGGTCCTGGGGCGTATCGGCGGTCTGGCGCGCCGAGTTGACCGAGGCGACCAGGCGCGACCGCAGGCGCGCCCCCTCCAGCGCCGGAGCCAGTTCGGTGGCCAGGATGTTGAGCATCCGGACCCTGTCGACGTCCGGCGCCTCCCCTGCCCGGAGATAAGTCGCCAGCACTCCGACCCGATCCTGGCCGACGCTCAGGGGCAGGCAGATGACCCTCCGATGTCTTCCTCGGCCGCGATGGGACGCAAGGGCTCGAGCAACGGGCAGCGGTCGTTGATGTTGGCGGTGAGCGCCTGGCACTGCCGGCAGGCCTCCGACGCGAGCCCGGCGTCGACGACCCGGCGCAGGCGGGCCGAAGCGGCGTCGCTCAAGTTCCATGTGACTTCCAGATTGGCTCGGGACTGGGCCGGGTCGAAGTAGACGACGGCCGTTCCCCTGGCATCCAGGGTTTCTACCGGCACGCGCGCCGCCAGGGTCAGGACTTCCTGGACGTCGACCGCCGACGCGGTGCGCTTGCCGAGCTCGTGCAAGGCCAGCAGCTGCCGGTGTGTCACCTGCAGATCGGCGTACGCCCGGCGCAGTTCAGCCTCTGCCCGGTCGCGCCGCTCCACGGCGTCGACCAGCCAACGCATCCCGACCCAGGCGACCACCACTCCGGTGAGACCATAGATGGCGAGCTGGGCCCAGGGATGCCAGCGGGGTGCGAGGCTCCGCAGCACCGCGTACAGCCACGCCTGGTGCAGCGCCGCCAGGCCCGTCACGACCAGGGGAAGCGCCCAGAAGAAGTCGCGAAGCTGTCGCTGGAGCCGGTCCACCACCGGTTCCGCTCGATGCGTCCGCTGGCCCTGCCTGGACGCCACTTCGCTTGCGGTGAGCGTCGCCCCCGCTCTTGCCAACCGACCGATGCTCCCCGCGGTCTGCTGGAGGACCGGGCCGCGTTACTCGCGAAGCCCGCGGCCCCATCTTCATTTAACCGGCCGCGGCCTCCGGGGGTCAACCCGCGGCCTCCGGGGGTCAACGGACCGCGGCGTCAGCCGGCGTGCGGTACGCCCGGCGCCCGCTCGGAAAGGGGCCGGCTTCCCTCGACGAGCGAGAGCAGCCCGGTGAGATCCGAAAGAACCAGGTCCGGCGGAGGCCCGGTGTAGGGACGGTCGTCGGGCGGGGGCGACGGGTGGAAACGGAGTTGCGGCGGTCGCTCTACCAGGGCCGCGCGCATACCGGCCGCTTTGGCCCCGGCCACGTCTGCGTGGGGGTTATCCCCCACGTACCAGCTGGCAGCCGGCTTCACGCCCATCTGCTCCAGCGCCATGGAGAAAAGCACGGGATGGGGCTTGACGTAGCCGACCTCCGAAGAGAGCACCACCGTCTCGAAAGGTTCCATCAGCCCCAAGGAGTCCAGGTGCTCGCGGACGATGCCGCCGCTCAGCCAGATGTTGGAGATGACGCCGAGGCGGACCCCGTGCCGGCGCAGCCCCGCGAGCACCCGGGGCACCTCCGGGTAAAGCCGCCGGATGGCCAGCCGTGGAGCGGCCCATGCCCGCTCCAGGCGATCGAGCTCGGCGTCGCCCGCCGTGATCCCGAGGCGGCGCAGCATCTGCTCCAGAACGCGGCGAGCCGGCACCTCCTTGAGCTCCGGCAGGGCTGTCCGGTTGAGCGCCTCCACGACTTCGCGATAGAGGGCGAGCAGCGTTTCACCCGGGGGTACGCCATCCCGCGCGGCTCCGATCGCCCCGGCGCGCTGGGGGCTCTGCTCCATGGCCGATCGCAGGGCGTCGATGCTCGCACGGTCGACCTCGTCCCAGGACGCCACGGGAAACCCCAACAGCGTGTCTCCGATGTCGAAGATGATGGCCTCCACGGGCCCCGGCACAGATGGCTGCGACGGCACGACGGCATCTCCCCGCCGGAGCTACTTCGCACGGTGACCGGCCATTCCTGCGGGGCGCGCTCAGGCTGCCTGCGGAAGGACGAGCCCGCTCTCCGTGGCGAATTGGAGCCACTCCGGCGTGACGGCCCGCGGCGCCCGGGCTGCCCGCTCCAGGGGAACCTCCACGAGCCGGCCCCCCAGCAAGCCCACCACGACACCGCACCGTCCGGCCCCGATGACCTCGGCGGTACGCCTGGCCATGAGATGCGCGTGCATCAACTCGCGTTCCGAGGGGGCCGCTTGCATCAGGTCATCGTCCAGGACGTGGACGGCGGTTTTCCGCCCGAGGCGCTCCTCGAGACCCTGGGCCAGCCTCCGCACCCCACCGGGCACCGCTCCTTCCGCCGCCACCACCGTCACGCCCCGCCCCCTGGACGGGGCGCGCCTTTTCATGGCGGCGGCCAGGACGTCGAGGTCGACGGGCGCCTCGGGGATGACGACGGCATCGGCAAAGGTGTCCAGCGCGATGGCCAAGGGTAGCCATCCGGTCGACACCGCCGGCGTGCCGATGACGACGGTGCGGCCCTCGCTCCACGCCTCGAGCGCCAGGGGCCCGGCGACCTCCACGCCACGCTGGACGGCGCTGGGGTAGCCGATCGAGGACTCGGAGCCCGGCACATCGTTGGCGATGGTCTGGGGTACGCCGACGACGCGGATCCCCATGCGGGCCATCCTGGAGGCCGCCGCCATGCTGGCATGGTCTCCCGCGACCACGAGCGCGTCGATGCGCGCTTCGTCGAGGCGACGCAGACCCTGGTCGAGCACCGCCTCCGGGACCGGCGCGGCGCGGCCGGAACGGAGCATGGAGCCTCCCTGGAAAAGGCGGGGAGCCATCTCTTCCTCGGACAGGGGACGCAGCGCGCCCTCCGCCAGGCCCTCCCAGCCCCCGTCGACTCCCCAGAGTTGGTCCCCCAAGCCACGCAGGTGGAGAGCGAGCCCCCACAGGAACGGGTGCACTCCGCTCGACTCGCCTCCGCCGACGACGACACCGATCCGCCTGCTCATCCCGATAGACCCCTTTCCGGCCTGCCGGCCCGTACCCACGAAAGGGGTTTCAACGAGGTTGCCACCGCGCCCTGCAGGAGAGCGTCGCCATCGCCTGTCTCAGGAGCCGAACCGGTACTCCCGGTAGCGCACGTGCACCTGCACATGCAGCGGCTCGATCCGTACGTTCTGCCAATCGAGCACCGTGTACGCTCCGACTCGCTGGTACCCCTGGTCGATGAGGACTCGACCCCACCAGTAGGCGAGTTCCAGGTGGGTGACCAGGCCGGTCGCCCGTTCCACCCAGAAGCGCACGTACCGTGCCCCGGAGCGGCCTGCCGCGGGCACCCCCTCGATGACCCACCGGTCCGTGCTGCCGGATACCGGTTGCTCGGGGACCAGCCGCAAGTGATACCCGTCGAGGAGGTCCACGACCTGGACGACGTCCAGCTGGAGGCGGCGCGGCAGGAACCAGGGAGCATCCTCGCTCTGCACGACCACGCGGTCGGATTCCTTGGTGACGAGGGCCTCGAAATCCCATGTCCGGCCGAAGGCTTGGGCCCGGTACAGCTGGCGGACGCGGGTAGGTGCGTCGATGAGGCGGGTGGTCCGGCGCACCTGGTCCATGATGGCTTCCAGGGAGGGTGGCGGATCGGCCGGCCGCCCAGCCAGGGCATTCCCGTCTGCTGAGGCCGCGGCCGCTCGGGCACCGGGACCGGCAAGCAGCCATATCGTGCCCGTGAGCGCGAGCACGAGCAATCTCGCGGCCATCTCGTTCGAGCCTTGCCGCCGTCCGCCGGCGCCCGGCATGGGTCCCGAGCCCCCGAATGGTCTACCCGCCGTGGGGTTTGCTGCCGCATTATACAGCGTCCGGGAGGAATCTCCGCCGTCGCGCGCAATTACGCTGCTGCCCGGCAAAGCGCCCGGAGAAGGGCGTGGAGCGCCATGCCCGTGCGGATGCTGCATCTGGCGGACCTCCATCTCGGCTACGCGGCGCCTTTCCTGCCGGCTTCCCTGGCGGGGGCCTGGCGGGAGGAGCGCGACCGGAGGCTCGAGCACACGGTCGACTGGGCCTTGCAGCAGCCCCGCCGTCCGGACCTCGTAGTGGTGGCGGGAGACCTGTTCGACCGCCCCGATCCCGAGCCGGCCCTGGCGTGGCGCACGATGGCGGCTTTGCGTCGCCTCGTCGACGCCGGGCTCGCGGTGGTGACCGTTTCCGGGGGCCACGACGAGTGGACCGACCCTTCGAGCGTGTATCGACGCTACGGCTGCGAGTGGCCCGGGCTCCTGATCCGTGAGCCGGACCCTTCGGCCTTCGGCCCGCTGCTGGTCGGCGGCGAGAAGGTGTACCTGTACGGCGCCGCGTTCACGGGAGGCTGGCGGCCCGCATCCCGGCCGATTACCCAACTTCCGCCCCGCTCGGCCAGAGGAGGGATCCACGTGGGGCTCTTCCACGCACGGCTCACCGGCCTTTCGGCGGGCATGCCCGAGGCAGGGCCGGCCTCAGACCGCGCTCTGTGGATCGACGGGGCCGCGCTGGCCGGCGCAGGCTACGATTACGTCGCCCTGGGCTGCGTACACCGGTACCTCGCCATCTCCCTCGGGCGCACGCTCGCCGTCTACCCGGGCCCGGTCGACGGCCGGTCGTTCGACGATCCCGGCACCGGGCACTACGTCGTCGTCGACCTCCAGGAGGGCGAGCCCCCGCGGCTTCGCCGCGAAGCGGTCCCCGTTCGCCCGCTCCTCTCCGTCTCGATCCGGGCAGGGGCGCCGGGTCTTTCGTCTGCACGAACCATCGCAAGCCACCTGCAGGCCCGGCTCGGAGCCGTGCGCCCGGTGTTGCGCCTCGTGCTGACGGGGGACGGAGAGGGTGGCGCCGCGCTGGACGCCGGCGAGCTGAAGGCCCTCCTGGCTCCCGCCTGCTTTTACCTCGAGATCGAGGATCGTACCTGCCCGGTCGACGAGCGCCGGCTCGCGTCGCTCGCCGCCCGGGAGGACGCCTTGGGACGGCTGGCGGCGTCCGCCCTGGAGACGTGGCGAGAGAAGGGGTCGGCCGATCGCCTCCCCGTCCTACAGGACGCCTGGCGCCTGGCCGCAGGCGCACTGGAAGACGCACTCCCATGACCCTCTGCGTGCGCGCGCTCCGGCTGCGCGGCTTCGGTCCGCTGGACGACGTACGCCTGGCTCTCGAAGCGGGCCTCAACGTGGTGGCCTGCGCGTCGGCCCGGACGGCCCACGCCATCGCCGAAGGGGTGGCGTCGGCCCTGGCCGGCCCGGTGCCCGTTCCCGGTGCACGACGGCCCCCGAGCGGGGGGCCGGCTCCGGCCGCGCTGTTGCTGGTCGAGAGCGGCTCGTGGTGCTACCAGGTGTACCGGGAGCTCTCCCGCGGCACGGTGGCCCTCCGGCGGCGGCCCCAGATCCCCGATCCTCCGGTGCAATGGCTCGATTTCCCGCCGTGGCCGCCCCGGGCGCGCCCCCGCAAAGGCGATGACGGCTGGGAGTGGGTGTTTGCCGGTCACGAGGGCACAGGCGGGCGGGCAGGGAGCCCGCGGCCGGCGCAGCTCGCGGAGCGCTATCTCGGGGTACGCGTGCCCGAAGCGTGGTGGCGCTTGATGGCCGCCCTTTCCTCCTGGGAAGGCGGCGACGTTCGCCCCCCGGCCTCCGTCCTGCGCGCTCTCCAGCAGTGGGCCGGGCGGCACGGGCTTCTGGAGGCGGCCGCGCGCCTCTCGGATCGGTTGAAAGAGCTGGATACCCGGCAGTACCAGCTGTCGCGGCGGCTTGCCGCGATCGAAGAGCGGCTGCGGCTCGTCCGGGAGCAAGAGTCCGTCGAGGCCGCCCTGCGGGAACAGCTGGCGGCCGACGAGGCAGCGACGCCCCCTCTGCCCGAGGTGGACTGGACTCCCTGGAAAGCCGATCCCGAAGCGGCGGTGGAACGCCTCCTGCAAGAAAGCCGGCGCCTCGTGGAGCGCTATCGGCGACTGGCCGCGCTCGAAGCGGCTGTCCGCCGGCTGGCCGAGACCCTGACCGGCCGGTTCGCCGCCTTCGAAGCCCTGGGCCCCTCGGAACAGCACCTGGCAGCGCAGTGGGGCGAGCTTCGCGAGCGCCTGTTGCGCCGCCGCGAGGCGGTGCTGGCCCGCTGGCAACCGGCTGCGTTGCGGATGGCCCGGTACGTCGAGCAGCTCCGGCAGGCACAGGAGCGATACCGGCGGGTGCTGGAGCTGCAGCGCGCGTGGCGCCTGCTGGATCTGGGGCAGGTCGCAGGGCGGCTGGCCGAGCACCTGCAACGGGCACGACGCCGCTCGGGCCTCGTGCGGGAGCTGGCCGAGCAGGAGCTGTCGTGCGCCCGCCTGGTGCGCCGGATACGGTGGATCTCGACAGCCTGGGCCGGGCTGCTCTCCTTTTCGGGCGGGCTCGCTCTGGCGGGGGCCGCGACCCTGGCCGGGCTGGGGCCGGCGGGTTGGACGGGCCCGCCGGCGCTCCTCGCGCCGGTCGCGCCTCTCGCTCTGGCGGGAGTGGCCTGGACGAAGCGCCGGGCCTTGCAGCGCAGGCTTCGCCGGGAGCGGGTACATGCCCAATCCCTGCGGCAGGAAATCCAGGAACTGGAGGATGCCGCCCGGGCGCTTCTCCCGACCCTCGACGAGCAAGCCCTTTCGACGCTCTACGGCGAGGCTCGCGCCGGTCTGGCCACCTTCGAGCGCCTGGAGGGCCAGCGCGCCGCGCTGGAGTCGGAGGGGATCACCGCCGGCCATCTGGACGCTCTCCGGCAGGAACTGCAGGCCGTGGACGAGGAGCTCGCGGTGCTTCGCGGCCGGCTGGCGCCGGTGCTGGAGTCGATGGACGACGAGGAGGTGCCCAGAGCTTACCGCCGCTGGCGCGCCTGCCGCGACCGGCTCCAACGCCTCGAGCCCGTGCTGGAGGAGCAGCGACGCCGGCTCGTGGTCGCCGACGAGCTCGTGGAGTGGGTGCTCGCCGCGGCTCCTCTGAGCCCGGTACCCCTGTCCGTGCAGCAGGCCCAGGATCCGGCCAGCCTCGCCCGCTGGCTCGAGACCGCCGGGCCGCGCTTTTGGGATGCGGCACGGCGGTCGGCCCGCCGCTGGCGGCTGCGCCGCCAGGCCCTCCAGCAGGCGGCCGCCCTGCGCGAGCCCGGGTCACCCGTCTGGAGCGTGGCCGGGGCCATGGAAGAGGCCGCCTTCTTGCGGGACCGCCTGACGGGGTTGAGCCGGGAGACCGAGGCTCACCGCCTGGCGGTCGACTGGCTCCAGAGGGCAGCCGGCGGGCTGAGCCGGAGCGTCCGGTCGATGACGGCGGACGAGATCCGCCGCATCGCGGAGCGTTTCCCTCCTGCCTGGCGCGACACTGCTTCGTGCCGCCGCCTGGCGGCGGCGCTGGCGGTGGCCCGGGTGGCCGTGCGTCTCGCCCCGCAAGGCGCCACGTGGCTGCCCCTGGTCCTGGTCGAGCCCGAAAGGACTCCCGAAGAGGTCCACCGCGTGGCCGTCGAGCAAGCGGGTCAACTTGCCATGCTCTCGTCTCCGGCCGGGGCTTGCGTGCAGGTACTGCTGCTGCGCGCAGGCCAGCCCGGTGAAGGTGAAGGAGATCCCGCCTTCCCGGCGCAGGCCGTGCAAGCGAGCTGAGACCGCCTGCGGAGCATCGGGGCTTCAGGCTTGCCCGGCGCGAGCCGTTGCGGCCTTCTCCTTCAAGAACTCCAATACCACCCGGTCGATGAGCCCTGGCGGCGCCTCGCGCTCCTCGAAGTTTTCCACCGCGTGGAACTGCCGCAGCGCCTCCCGGGTGGCGTCGTCGAGCCGACCGGTGGCCTGGCCGAGCCACCCGAGTTGCACCAGGGCCTGCTGCGCCTCCAGGAGCACGGCCCCCTCCAGCGCCACGTGCTGCGGCCTCTCTTCCTTCTCGAAGTAGAGACGGAAGAGGCGGACGAGCCGCTCGAGCTCCGCGACCGGATCCGGGTGGTCGTCGACCCGGAGGTCCATGTACCGGTCGGTGTAGCCGCCGTACCCGCCCTTCTCCCGCACCACGAGGATGGCGGCCGACTGGCGGCCCCGCCGGTCGCCCCCGGCCCGCTGCCCTGCCGAAAGCGCCGCCACCAGCCGGGCGGCCAGGTCCCGGCCACCCGACGACTGGAACGCCTCGGCCATGGCCTCGACCACCTGCGGCCCGGCCAGGATGTTACCCTGGCAGGAGAAGTAGGGGCCCGTCACGTCGCCTGCCCACTCCAGGCACTGCGCCCCCGTGTACGCGAAGGCGTGGCCCTGGGCGTCCACGATCCCGAACTGCCGGTGCTCGCGGCCGTCGTCGCTCGCCGTCAACTGCCGGGCGACCGAGGCCACGTCGTGACCCGCGGCGAGGAGCTCGAGCCCCGCCGGCCCGTAGCTGGTATTGGCCCACGCCTGGGTGGCGATGGCCCCTACCCCCGCTTTGGCCCATGGCACCACGGCCCCCACGGCCAGGAACTTGGAGGCCACTGCGACCCCCAGGCTGCCCGTCCCGGGATCCGCGGCCACGATGGAGAAGGTGGCGACCGGGGCCTGCATCCTGTTCATGATGTCATCCGCCCCGGTGCCGTTGGTTCTCCCTGGCGCCGACCGACTCCTCCACCGGGCAGCGGCCGGCTTCTCGACCGTTCGT
Source organism: Limnochordaceae bacterium (assembly GCA_014896295.1). Classification (GTDB taxonomy): domain Bacteria; phylum Bacillota; class Limnochordia; order Limnochordales; family Geochordaceae; genus Carboxydichorda; species Carboxydichorda subterranea. The sequence goes on along the minus strand of JADBKR010000008.1, from coordinate 50,672 downwards.
TGGACCGGCGTCTGTTCAGCGACCGACGAACAGTTCGGTCACCATCAGCCCGTACGGGCCTCCACGGACGACCCCGATGCCCATGTGGGTGTAGTGGACGTTGAGGATGTTGGCCCGGTGGGCGGGGCTGTTCATGAGGCTCTGGTGAGCCGACTGGGCGCTGGGCGCTCCGGCCAGGTTCTCGCCTGCGTAGATGTAGTGGACGTTACCCATGGCGAGCAGCTGCGCGAGCCCGCCCCAGGTGGGGGAGTCGTGGCCGAAGTAGTTGCGCTGGATCATGTCGAGGCTCTTGCGCCGTGCCAGCTCCCGCAGGGTGGGATCCACCGACAGTGGGGCCAGGCCGCTCGCAGCTCGGGCCTGGTTGACCAGGCTCGCGAGGGTCTCTTCCGATGCCGGGTCGACGACCGGAGACGACTCAGGAGGCCGGGGCGGTTGCGGCTGAGGGGGCTGCGGCTGGGTCGAAGGGGGCTGCGGAGCGGGATACCAGGTCCCCGGATTGGGGGTGCCGGGCCGGCTCGTCCACCAGCCGGAGCCGGTGCCGGGCCGCCACGTGTAGGTGCCGGAAGGGCTCGACGACCACGAGCTCCACGGCTGCCAGGAGGTCACGGGCGCGGAACGCCACGTGCCGGAACCCGAGGACGACCACGTAGCGGCGAGCGCCGGAGCCGTGAGCACGAGGCATACGGCGGCTGCCAGCGAGAGGACGCCCGGCGGCCGGCCGAGCGCCACGGGAAGGCGCATGCGCATGACGGGAAGGGCCCCTTTCCGTTGCCCCTCCCGTGGGCCGGGTGGTATCGGATTGGAAACGTCCCGTTCCTCGTTCGATTATCCCGGTCCTCCAGTGTGATGGCAGGGGTAGATCGCTGGCAGTGCACCCGCCGGCCGGCCTCCCGTGGGGCAGCCCTCCGGTGCTGGCACCCCTCCGGCGGCTTCCCCGTATCCTGCACGGGGTGACAACCATTCCCCGCGCGCTCGTCATCGGAACGGGATTCGGCGGCTGGTTTGCCGGGTTCGAGCGGGCCGTGCTGGCGGCACTGCGCCGGGCGGGCGTGATGACTGCCCGCACCTCGACGGCGATCCTGCTCGACGGCCTTGCGGCTCGAGATGGGTGGGACGCGCCGGCTCCCTGGGATCTGGTGCTGGTGCTGGGCGGCGAACGGCTCGACGCCGCCACGGCCCGCTCCCTGCGCCGGCTGGGGCGGGTCGTGGCGGCCTGGGTGACGGAGGACCCGTACACCATCGACCGGCGCCCCGAGGCGTGGGCCGGTGCGTTCGACGTGGTCTTCACCAACGAGAGAATGGCGGTCGATCGCTACGGGCCGGGCCGGGGCGTTCACCTGCCGTGGTGTACCGACCCGCAGACCTACCGCCCCGAGCGGGTCGGCCCTCCCGAGGAGCTGGACGTGGTCTTCGTGGGAAGCGGCTTTCCGCACCGGGTACGGCTGCTCAACGGGGTGGCGGACCTGCTCGCGACTTTACGGGTCGAGCTCGTGGGCCCGTGGGACCGGTGGGACGTGCCGCTGGATCCGCGCCTTCGAAGGTTCGTGCGGCCGCCCACGGGCCGGCCCGAGGCGGAAGCTCGCCTCTACTCGAGGGCCGCCATTACCCTCAACGTGCACCGCCTGCCCGGCCCTCACGACCTGCCCGAGAACCTCAACGCCTCCCACGTGGGGGCGGTTTCCCCCAACAACCGCACCTTCGACGTGGCGGCGTGCGGCGGCTTCCAGCTCGTGGACGATACCCGGGCCGACCTTCCATGCTACTTCCGCCCGGGGGAAGAGATTGAGGTCTTCCGTGGCCCCGAGGATCTCGCTGCCAAGCTCCGCCATTACCTGGGCCGCCCCCAACTGCGCCGCGCCATGGCCCAGCGCGCCCGCCGGCGCGTCCTCGCCGAGCACACGTACGACCACCGCATCCGCCGGATGCTGCGCATCGTCGCCTCCCTCGGGGCGCGGGGAAGGGAGGGGGCGGAGCATGCCGATCGACTGGAGCTACTACACGGACCGGCCGGACGTGCGAGGGCTCGTCCGCGATAGCTGCCGTACCATCCTGGACCTGGGATGCGGCCCGGGGCTGGTCGGAGAAGCATTGAAACGGTCCCGGCCGTGCCGGGTCACGGGCGTGGAGATCAACCGGGAGGCGGCCGAGGAGGCCCGCCGGCGCATCGACGAGGTGATCGCCGGCGACATCGAGCAGCTGGTGGACGCCCTGCCGGCCCGCGCCTACGATTGCATCCTGGCGGCGGACGTCCTGGAGCACTTGCGGGACCCCTGGCGGGTGCTGCGGGCGCTGCGCCGTTGCCTGGCCCATGGGGGGTACGTCGTGGCGAGCGTACCCAACGTCGCTCACTGGTGCGTCCTCAAGGGGTTGCTCGAGGGCGACTGGGTCTACCAGCCGCAGGGGCTGCTGGACGCCACGCACCTGCGTTTCTTCACCCGGCGCGGGATCGTGCGGCTGTTCGAATCGAGCGGGTATCGCATCCAGCAGATGGCTCCGATGGTAAGCCCGATCTGCGGGGAGGTCCCCGCCGTGATCCTGGAAGGGCTGCGCTCGGCGGGGTTCGACGCGGATCGGGTGCGGGACGAGGCCACCCACTGGGTCTACTACGTGGTGGCTTACCCCGTGGCGGACGGGGAGGGAAGCTGAGCTGAGCCGGTCCGGCATCTACGTCTGCCTGGTGACGTACAACAGCATGGCCACGCTCCCCGCGGTGCTCGAACGGCTCGACCGCCACTGCGCTCCGGACACCGCCATGGTCGTGGTGGACAACGGCTCGACCGACGGCACCGGCCGGCACCTCGAGCGGATCCGGGCCTCGGCCGCGCACCGCATCGAGCTCATCGTCAATGCCACCAACCGGGGCTACTCGGAGGCCGCCAACCAGGCGCTCGCGCAGGTGCCGGCGGACGCGCCGGCGATCCTGCTCAACCCGGACGTGCTGGTGGGCCCGCACTGGGACGTGCGGCTGGCGGCCCACATGGCCGATACGGAGCAGGTGGGGGCGGTCGGCCCCCTTGGCTCCCTCATCGGGGGCCCCCAGGAGTACGGCCTCTACGGGGCCGCGCCCTTTGCCTCCCCGCAGGGCACCCAGGAGCTCGACCAGTTCGTCGAGCGGCTTTACCAGAGCCTGCCGGGGGCATTTTCGCACGGTCAAGTTCCTCATCGGGTGCTGCCTGTTGATCACGCCGGCGGCGCGCTCGGCGGTGGGGGGCCTCGACGCGAGCATGCTCCTGGGGGCGGACGACTTCGACTGGAGCCTGCGGGCCAGGCTGGCCGGCTTCGACCTCCTCGTGGCCGAGGACGTCTTCGTGGAACACCGCAAGGGCACGTCGACCCGGCAGGCGGGCGCCCTGGCCTCCGAATGGGAACAGCTCTCGTGGCAACGCTTCACCGAGCGCTGGGCAACGCTCGTCGGCCAGATCGGCTGGCCGCGCCTGTTCGAAGACGAGGTGGAACTGGACCGGCCGCGATATCGCCGCATCGTTCACCGGCCGGCCCGGCCATGACCCCGGAGTTCCTGCTGGTGGCGCACGTGCCGGCGTTCGGCTTCCCAGAGCTCGCCTCTCACATCCGCGAGGCCCTGGAAGCCGGCTTCGCCGCCCGTGTGACGCAGGTGCTCCCCTCCCAGCTGACCGCGGAGCTGGTCGAGTCGGGCCGGTGGGCGTTCATGCTCGCCCTGCACGGCGGCTCCGTCGACCCGGACCTGGTCTGGCGGGCGAAGCGGCGCGGTATGCGGACCGCCGTTTGGATCACGGAGGCTCCCTACGAGATCGATCTCCACACGCCGCGGTGGCTCGAGCCGTGGGATCACGTCTTCACCAACGACAGCGCGTCGGTGGAGGTCTACCGGGAGGCCGTCCGCAACGTGACCTACCTGCCCTGGTGCACCAACCCGCGCGTCTACCGCCCGTCCTCGGTGTCGACCGACTACCGGAGCGACGTCTGCCTGGTGGGGCAGGGATTCCCCAACCGCATGGCGCTGCTCAACGCCATAGCCCCGGCGCTCGAGCGGCTCCACGTCAAACTGATCGGCGACTGGACCGGCTGGGGCGACGCCCTGGCCCCGCGGCTCAAGCGCTTCGTACGCCCCGGGGTCTACGACGCAGGGGAAGTGGCGCGCTACTTCTGCGGAGCGGCCATCAACCTCAACATCCACCGGGACCCCATGCCGGAGACCATGCCCAACAACCGCAACAGCCGCCGGGTGCCGGCCAGGAGCCCCAACAACCGGCTGTTCGACATCGCGGCGTGCGGAGCGTTCCAGCTGGTGGACGATTCCCGGCCGGACATCCGGCGGCTCTACCGGGAGGGCGAGGAGGTCGTGCTGTTCCACGACGCCCGAGACCTGGCCGAGAAGATCGAGTATTACCTCGCCCACCCCGACGAGCGCCGGAGGATCGCCGAGGCTGCCCGCCGCAGGACGCTCTGGGAGCATACGTTCCGCCACCGCCTGGCGGTGATCGTGCGCTCGCTCATGCAGCCGGCGAGCGGCCCGACTCGAGCCAGCGGCGATACCAGCCCATAGTGGCCTCCAGGGCCGCTCGCAGCTCCCACCGCGCCGACCAGCCGAGCAGCTTCTGGGCTTTGCCCGGATCGAGCCACTGCTCCCGGATCTCGGCCCTGGCGTGGCCCAGGACGTGCGGTCTGAGATCGGGCCGCCCTGCCAGCTCCAGGATGGCGTGGACCACGTCCAGCACCCGGTACGGCCGCCCGCTGCCGAAGTTGAACGCCTCACCCGCGAGCTTCCCGTCGAGCGCGCGTTCTCCGAGGGCGAGGTAAGCGCTGCAAGCATCCTCCACGTACAGCCAGTCTCGCTTCTCCTCGCCCGTGCCCCGCAGGCGGGGCGGGATGCCCTGCAGGGCCGAGACGGCGACGTGGGGCACCAGCCGGCCCAGGTTGAGGTCGGCTCCGCCGAAGATGTTGGCGCAGCGGGCGACGTAGACGGGCAGGCCGAAAGTGTGGAAGTAGCTGCGGGCCACGAGGTCCGCGCAGCTCTTGGAGACGTCGTAGGGGTAGCGGCCGGCCATCGGGGCCTCCTCCCGGTACGGGAGGTCGGTGGAGTCGCCGTACGCCTTGTCGGAAGAGGCGACCACCACGCCCTTGACCGTGGGGGTGCGGCGGGCGGCCTCCAGCACGATCCAGGTGCCCCGGACGTTGGTCTCGAGCGTGGCCACGGGGCCCGACCGGCCCACGGTGACCTGGGATTGGGCGGCCAGATGGAAGACGACTTCCACCGCGTACTCGGCCAGCACCCGTTCCACGGCGGCCAGGTCGGTGACGTCCGCCCTGACCTCGCTCACGAGGTCGGGCCAGACGCCGCGCCAGTACCGGAGCAGCCGCGTCTCGTCGCGCACGAGTGCGACCACCGGCGCGCCGCGCTCCGCCAGCGCCTTTGCGAGCCACCCGCCGACGAACCCCGAAGCGCCCGTCACCATGACGGGCCGGCCGGCCCACGGTGGGCCGGCCGGGACGCTCAATCCGTCCAGACTTTCCACGGTGCACCCTGCCTCCACGCGCGGTTGAGCGCGGCCGCATCCTTGGGGGTATCCATGCACGCCCAAAAACCGTGGTGATGGAAGACCGCCAGCTCCCCCTGCGCCGCCAGGCGCTGGAGCGGCCCTTGTTCGAGCATCTCGCCCGGCGCGAGGACGTCGAGCACCCGGCGCTCGAAGACGAAGTACCCCCCGTTGACCCATACGTCGAGCCGCGGCTTCTCCTGGAAGCTGCGGGCCTTGCCCTCCTCCACCTCCAGGACGCCGAAGGGCACCGCTCGCCGGACGGCCGTCACGGTGGCAAGCAGCCCCATGCGCCGGTGGTAGGCCAGCAGCGCGCCGAGGTCGAGGTCGGCGAGGCCGTCGGCGTAGGTGACGAAGAAGGTGGGAGCGTCGAGGTAGGGGGCCAGGAGTAACAACCTCTCCCCGGTGGGGGTGTCGAGCCCGGTCTCCACCATCGTGACGTGCCATGGAGGGCGGGCGCCGTGGCGCCGGATGAGCTGGTCGTCCATGCGAAGGGTCAGGCTGCCTGCCAGGTAGAGCTGTTCGAAGAAGTACCGCTTGATGGCCGCCGCCCCGTACCCCAGCGCCAGGACGAAGTCACGATGGCCGTACGTGGCGAAGTGCTGCATCAGGTGCCACAGGATCGGCCGGCCCCCGATGGGCACCAGGGGCTTGGGCCTGCTCCCCGACCGCGAGGCCATGCGCAGGCCGCGCCCACCGCACAAGATGACGACTGGAACCATGGCGGAATCCAGACTATGGGCCGACGACGCTCTCCGCCATGGGACGGGCGGGGCATTTGCGTGGCCCGAGCACGACGCCGGAGGCCTCCGGCGTTCAGCGGTACTCGGTGGGGTCGTCCAGCACGTGCTGCCACTTCGACTCGAACCGCTGGCGGCCGAGTTGGAACCAGGTCGCCGAAGCGGAGCCTACCCTGGCCGTGCTGACCGAGCTGTGGTGGACGACGCGGCTTTCGGGCCAGTATACGACCCGGTAGCCGTGAAGCCGGGCATTGAGGCAGTAGTCCATGTCCTCCCAGTAGAAGAAGTAGCCTTCGTCGAACCACCCCAGCACCGGCACGAGGCTGCGCCGGATCATGAAGCAAGCGCCGACGAGCCCGAGGCAGTCGACGGGCTGTGCGAAGACGTCGGGGCCGTCGGGCAGGCCCGTGCCTCGCGCCACGTGGTGGCGGTTGGTCCCCATCACCCCGGCCCCCGCGAAGGCGATGTGCCCGTCGGGGGTGAGCAGTTTGGGCCCGATGACGGCGATCCGCGGGTCCGACCCCATCCCCCGCACCAGGGCGTCCAGCCACCCGGCCGTCACTTCCACGTCGTTGTTGAGGAACACGACGTACTCGCCGTTGCCCGCCTGCGCTCCCTGGTTGCACGCCGAGGCATATCCACGGTTGCTCTCGTTCCACAGCACCCGGGCGTCCTGGAGCGAGCGCAGGTAGGCCCGGATCGGCTCCCCGCTGCCGTTGTCGACCACGGTCAGGGTATGGGGACCGGGCGTGTGCCGCCGGATGCTCTCGACACACGCCTGCAGGTGCTCCAGTTCCTCATAGCTCACCACCACGATGTCCGCGACCCCCGCGCGAGGCCGGCCGTAACCTGGGAGGGTGCCGCGGCCGCAGGCCTACTCCGTCCAGGGAAGGAGAACCGGGTTGGGGTCGAGGATGCTCCGGTAGTGGTCAAGCAGGACACCTCCGCATCCGGTGGGGTCGTGCGCCATGTACTCGTGGTACTTGCGGACCTGGTCCTCCTTGCGCACGTACCCGAAGTCGCGATAGCGCAGGCCCGTCGCCAGCATCGGCCCGTCCACGTTTTCGGGGAGCCTGCCTCCGTGGAGCTTCTGGGGGCGGAACCGGTACGTCTTGCCCGGGAACACCCGGGCGATCATGGGCGTGTAGACCCAGCGATTGTCCCATCCCTTGTCGACGCGGTAGGTGTTCATGCCGTTCCACATGTGGAACCTCTGGAACCCCAGCAGGTGATACCCCTTCTGGCTCAAGAGCTGGAAGCGCATCTTCTTGAACTTTCGCTCGAGCATCTCGTCGGCGTCGATGGCCAGGATCCACTCCGGACGGGTGGCGAGGGCCAGTTCCCAGGCTTGCTGGCGCAGCGCCGACTCGTCTTCCCAGAACAGATCCCGCTCGTTGCGGTAGACCCGTACCCGGGGAAACGACCGGGCGAGGGACGCCGTCCCATCCGTCGAACCGCTGTCGAGCACCACGACCTCGTCGCAGTAGCTGACCAGGTCCTCGAGGACCATGCCCAGATAGCGGTCGGCCTCGTTATGGGCGATCATGACCGCCGTTAGCTTGTTTCCCATGGACCGCAAGACACACCTCGCCATTCCATGACACCGGCAGCGCCGGCACCCGCCGTGAGGCGGCAGGCACCGGCGCTGCCGGAATGGGCCAGGCGCTCCGGTACGCCTTATGCGCCCGGTACGACCGGTAGCGGGTAGGGATAGGGCGCCGTCTGCAGCCTCACCTGGCGCTCCTCCCCTACGACCACGTCGAAGCGCAGGATGACCTTTTGATGCACCAGCGTGGGGGACAGAAGCTCCGTCTGGATGTGCTCGATGGTCGGGGTGACCTGGACGAGGAGATCGGGCGCCGAGCCGACCACCTCGACCACGGCGCTGAACGGGATCGTCTCGGCCTGGTGATGTTCGAGCCCGTCGTCGAGGCCGACGAAGAAGAGCTGCTTGTGCACGGTGCCCTGGATCAGCACTTTGCCGGGGAGGGAGATGGCGCGCAGGTTCTCGACCCGGGCCAGCACGTCGCTGATCTTGAGCGCTCCGACGCTGAGCGTGACGTCCCGCTCCAGCATGATCTGGTTGGTGCCCTGCCCGAGCACCACCTCGGCCTTGATGAGCACGCCTGCCGGGTTTTCGACCACGCTCATGATGCGCAAGCGGGCCACGTTGACCAGGAAGTCGACGACGACCTTCTCGAGCATCTGCGTGGTGGCGCTGGCGCCGTCCGGGAAGAGGAGATCGAACGCCGTGAAGACGACCACCGGCTCGACGATGACGACGTGCTCCGGCCGGGTGCCGGGAGCCTCGACGAAGTGGCTGAAGGGCACGTCGACGGCCTGGTGGCGTTCGACGTTGGCCTCGTCGACGAAGAAGATCTGCTTGTGGAGCAGCCCCTGGATGATCACCTTGTCGTTGATCGGTTCGATGGTCAGGAACTCCGGCGGGATCGAGACCCGCACCTCGACGACCTTGATCGCGGGCACGCTGAGCGTGACCGGGATCTCCTCCACCATCTGGCCGGTGACGTCGGCCACCACCTCGAGCGCCTTGATCGGGAGTCCACCGGGCTGCTCCACCAGGTTGACGTGCTCGCGCTGCGTCACCTTCACGAAGACGTCGAGCATGATCTTTTGCACCAGCACGCAGTCCTCGAGATGGAAGAGGATGCGCTCCACCGTGACGGTGGGCTGGCAGTGCATGCCCGGACGGGTACCCGGCACGTCCACGAACGTGCTCACGGGCACCCGCTCGCCCAGGTGGTGCACCAGGTTGTCGGGCCCCACGTAGAAGACCTGCTTTTCAAGGACCAGCTGGACGATGACTTTGTCGTCCAGGAGCTCACAGCGTACGTCCACGATCCGGTGGGTGATGTCCCGGACTTTGATGGTCCCGGCCGGCAGGGGAGTACGCCACTCCTGCAGCACCTGGCGGCTGTTCTCTGCGACCACGACCTCCGCTTTGACCAACGGGTCGACACCCACGGTGAGCATCGCTCCTTCGTACCGGATTGGCGGCTCTCTTCCGGTGGAGGACGCCGGGGGTGGTGCATCGGGCTCCCACTCCGGCGGCTCCGCGTCACCAGGGGTGCCGTCTCCCATCGGATCCGGTGCCGTGGTAGCCTCGGCGTCGCCGGCAACCTCGCCGGCGACGGTTTCCACGGGTGCCGGCGCGCCCGCTTCGGGCTCATCCGTGCTCGTCTCGTCCACAGGCGCCACCGGCGGTGCTACCTCCGTCTGGCCGGCGGGACTCTCTTCCACCTCCTCTTCCTGTTGCTGAACGAGCAAAGCGGCCTCGAGTGGTAACGTTGCCGCCAGCACCTCTCCTGCCGTCGTCGATGCAGCCGGCGAAATGCCTATCCGCCGGCTGGTCTTGCCGGATCCGGGCAGGACCGGTGGCCTCGTGCCGCGGGGCCTGGCGTGGTGCCTCGAGCTGATCCACCACACTCCTGCGACCAGCACGATCAGCAAGAGCGCGGCCATGGCGTAGAGGGTATGTTCCTGGGCCACGGCTCTTCGTCATCCCCCTTTCCGCTGCGCCCCTGGCGCTCATCGCCGCCTGCCGGGGTGAGACCCGGCGCGGCCTGCCGGACATGCGCCGCTCGGTGCCCAGGCTATGGGGGTACGGTGGTGTGGGAAACAGGACGCCAATCCTAACTGCTACCTCGGGCCGGCGGCCGCGGCGGGCGGTACGGCGAGGGGATCCGAGGCGAGCGTGACGTGGGTCACGATGGTCACCGGCACAGGGTAGGGGACGCCGTCGTCGACCACGTCGAGCAGGACGGTCTGGCGCTCCACGCTGACCACGGCGGGCCCGCGCACGTCGGTGATGAGGTCCAGCACCACCCGCTCCGTGACCTTGACCAGCAGGGAGAGCTGGACGGCGACCTCGGCGCTCGCGCCGCCCGGCGCCGGCGTCGCCCGGGCCCCGGTCACCGTCACGGTCAGGTAGGGCGTCATGCCCGGCCGGACGCCGGGCAGCGCCACCGCCAGCTCGACGGGGAGTTCGGCGGTGGCCCGGTGGAGAGTACCGTCGGCCGCCGAGTAGGTCAGGGCGGCTCGCACCGTTCCCAGGACCAGCGCCTGCCCGTTGCCGACCTGGACGCTGAAGCCCGTAGGCTGGGCCTCGACTTGCACGGGGACCGAGGGGGCGGCCGGGGGCGAGAGCGTGACCGTGCCTCGCACCTCGTGCTGCAGGCTGGCCTCGCCCTGGACGAGATCGGCCCTGGCCCGGATCCGGTCGATGGTCACGTCGGCGCCGAGGATGTCGAGCACCACGGGCACCTGGCGGGACGAGGCGGTCCCGCCCGAGACCCGGACGACGGCGACCACGCTCACGGCGCGCCCGTCCTGAGCGAGGCGCGGCAGGATCTTCTCGATGCTGAGCTCGAGCCGGAAGTCGGGGCCGACGGGCCCCGGCACGGAGACCAGGATCTGGAACGGCTGGTCGAACGCCACGTGGTGCACGATGTCGTCCGTGCCGACGACGAACACCTCGAGGTGGAGCACCCCGCGCACGCCGAGCGCCCGCGGGCCGAACTGTTCCACGCCGAGCAACCGGGCCTCCCCGCGCACGTCCTTGATCTTGACGGCGGGCTGAGGCAGCGGCACCAGAGCCTCGACCAGGCTTTGCGCCCGCACCGGGACCAGTTCCTCGACCCGGATGACCCGCTCGAGCACCTCCGGGGCGACGGGCACGATGGGCACGGGGCGCTCGACGAGGACCTGGCTCGTGCCCGTGCCGACCACGACCTCGGCCAGGATGGTCAGATCCGTGCCCGGCTCGATGGGAAGCAAGATGAGCTGGGTCACCACCACGCTTCCCGAGAGGGTGCCGGTGACGCGCACGGTGCTGGGCGCGACGAGCTCGAAGACGGTGGCCGTCACGTCGAGCTGGACCGAGGCATCCATGCCGGCGGCCGCGCCCGGCACGTCCACGGCCACGGAAAAGGGTTCCGTGAAGCTCTCGGACCGCATCTCGCCCGTCCCGGCGTCGACGTAGTCGACCCGGTAGACGAGGGTGCCGCTGATGAAGACCTGGCCGAGATGGACCCGGGCGGTCACCGAGCCGATGGTGGTGACGACCCCGGTGACGGCGGCCGGCTGGCGGCTGAGTACCAGGTCGGAGGTGTCGCCGGCGGTGACCGGGGCTTCCCCGACCAGCTGGGCGAGTTTGAGGACGGGCCCCTCGCCGGCCACGACGCTGACGTCGCGGGCGCGGCTCACGACCACGGTGCCGCCCAGCAAGGAGGCGACGTCCACCGTCGTGGGGTCGACCAGGGTAGGCTCGAGGTTGACGATGGCGAGCGAGACGGTGGCGTGATCGCCGGGCCGTGAGCCGGGGACGGTGGCCACGACTTCGAAGGGCGCCTGGGCGCTCTGATGGTGCTGGCGGCCGTCGGTGCCGACGTAGAAGATCTGGTAGTGGAGCAGTCCCGTCACGGTGACCGTGTCGGTGCCGGCGGAAGGGGTCACCGCCTCCAGGGTGGCCCGGACCTCGGTCAGCTTGACGGCGGGGCTTGCCAGGGCGTGCTGGCTGGCCACCGTCCGCTGGGCGCTCGCCTGTCCGATGAACTCGTCGACCCGGACCAGGGGGCCGGTCCCCGTCCGGATGCTGATGGTTTGCAGCTCGGCTGCCACCGCCGACGAACGCACCAACACTTTCTCGAAGACGGTGGTGCCGTCGGGCGAGAGCACGAAGGCCACGTGCTCGACCGCGCTCTGCACCTGGGCCAGCATCCCCGGGCGGGCGCCCGGCACGGGGATCATCTGGGTGAACGGGAGCGTCTCGGGCGTGTGGTGGACCGTGCCGTCCACGCCGACCCAGAAGATCTGCTTGTGCACGGACCCCTGCACCACTACGGCATTGGGCACCACGAGGGCTTCCCGGACGAGGGCCTCTGCCCGGATCTCCTTGACTTTGGTCGCCGGACCCCCGCCCTGCGGACTCGCGGCCCGGGAGACGGCCATCGCACGCGCCTCCTCGCCTGCTCTGCTTGCCATCCTATGAAGCCGCGCCTACATGCGCTTCACGTACGGCTGCGGGCGCACCCGCAATACCGCGGAGGCCGACTCGCGGGCTTGCTTGACGGCGATCGCTTTGTGCAGCAGCGAGACGATCTGGTCCACCCGGTCGTCCCACGTGTTGGCCCGGGCTACGGCGGCGCGCTGCTCACGGCGTGCCGCGGAGGTGTCTGCCAGCGCAGCGGGGAGAAGAGCGGCCCATTCCGGCGGTTGGCCCGCCAGGTGGACGACACCCGCGTACGGCTCCAGCTCGGGGAGGCGGGAGGCGAGGACAGGCAGGCCGGCAGCCAGGTACTCGTACAGCTTCACCGGGTTGGCGGCCTTCGTGACCCGTTCGGGCCGGAAAGGGATGAGCCCTGCGTCACAGTGGGCCAGGTACGAAGGCAGGGCCTCGTACGGCTTGAGCCCCAGCACGTGGACGTTGGAGCGCCGGGGGGGCTCGTAGCCCATGGAAGCGCCGATGAAGACGAAGGCGGTGCCGGGGTAGGTCGCCACCAGGGCCTCGATGGCGGCGGCGTCGAGCCAGGGGGCGAGCGCCCCCATGTAGAGCACCCGCGGGCGGGGGATACCGGCGAGATCGGGCGGCTCCGGAAGCGGCGGAGAGACGGCGGCGCGGTGGAAGTGCTCGAAGTCGCACCCGTTGGGAACCAGGTAGACGTGCGGGCGGCGCGCCGCCCAGCGCTGGAACAACAGGCGAGAGGTCGCGAGCACCAGGTCCGCCCGCGCGGCGGCTTCCCGGTCGTCCCTCTCCCAGCTCTCGAAGTCGTCGAGGTTGTCGAAGACGTTGAGCAGGGCGTTCCACCGGCCGAACAGAGGCCAGTGCCGGCCCCAGCTGGCCCAGACGACCGCACCCGGGACGGGCTGGCGCTTGAGCGCTTCGAAGTCGTGGCAGATCCACAAATTGGGCGAAATGGGCTCGAGAGGCCGTCCGGGGCGCTGGGTGAGGTTGCAGTAGACGACGCCGATGCCCCGCCGGGCGAGGCGCAAGGATATCTGCTGGGGGCGCTGGGTCATCCACCCCCAGTCCAGCGTCGGGGGATAGACGACCGTGAGCCTGAGCTGCGTCACCGGGCCGGCAAACCTCCCCACTTGCGCCAGAAGCGCCGGGCGCTCTCCTGGTACACCCGGTCGCGCGCCGGGTGGTCGCGCCCGGTGGCGGAGACGAGGTGGACCAACCGGCTGCCGGGGCACCAGACGACCCGGTAGCCGGCCTGCCGGGCCCGCAGGCTGAAGTCGGCGTCCTCGAAGTAGAGGAAAAACCCCTCGTCCATGAGCCCGACGTGCGCCAGGCAGGCGCGCCGGATCATGTAGGCGGCCCCGCTCACGGTCAGGCACGCCACCGGGCGGCGAGGAAGGGGCCAGGCACTCTCGTGCTGCCACAGCCCTGGCTGGTGAGGGTCCAGGTCGGTGCCCGTGACGGGTACGCCGACCACGTAGCCGTCCGGCGTCACCAGGAGGGGGCCGGCCACGGCCACCGACGGGTCTTCCTCCATGCAGCGCACCAGGGGCGGCAGCCACCCCGGCGTCGCCTGCACGTCGTTGTTGAGCAGGACCACGTACCTCCCGTTGCCCGCTGCGATGCCCTGGTTGCAAGCGCGGGCGTAGCCCGCGTTGGCCGCGTTGCGAATGACCAGGGCTCCCTGCCGCTCGAGCCGGTCGAGATGGGCGGCCATGGGGCCAGGGCCTGTGTTGTCCACCACGATGAGCCGGTACCGGTAGCCGGCCGTGTGACGGGTGAAGCTGGCCACGCACGCTTCGAGCAGGTCGTGGCGCCCGTAGCTGACGATCACCAGGTCCACGTCGACGGGTGCCTTCGGGCCGTCCCCGGCCGTTCGAGCTGACGATGTGTGCCGCAAGGCAGGTCCTCCGGTGTTCCGGTATATGCCGGGAGGCATACCCTGGCCCCGAGGCAGCGGTTCGGGCATGCGGGTGCTGTTCACCAACTGCGCGCCGGTCATCAAGTACGGGCTCGCCCGAGGGCTTCGCGGACCTCGGCCACGAGGTCTTCGTGCACGAGGGCGAGCACCGGCTCTTCGGCATGCCGCCCGACGTGCAGCGCCGGCGGCTGGTCGACATCGTCCGGGGGTGGCGGCCGGACCTGGCCGTCACCGAGGGGTTCCCGGGGGTCGATCTGGGGCTCGTGTGCGACGTGCTGCGCCGCGAGAAGGTGTTCCACGTCTACTGGGCCATCGAGGACCCGCCCCTGTGGGACCTCTCCCGGCGGGTGGCTGAGCGGTGCGACTTCACGTTTACGACGGCCGCCGAGGCGGTGCCCCGCTACCGGGCCTTGGGCCTGCGAGCGGAGGTGCTGCCTTTTGCGTGCTGGCCCGGCTTGCACCGCAAGGTCGAGCCCGACCCGGCCAGGGTGTGCGATGCCGTGCTGGTGGCCAACTGGTACGGGCAGTTTCCCACGCGGCGCGAGGGAGTGCGGACGATCCTGCTCCCGCTGCTGGAGGCGGGCCTGGACGTCCACGTCTACGGGCAGGGCTGGGACGCTCCGGGCAGCCCGGTCGATCCCCGGCGCTTCGGCCGGGCGCTCAAGGGGTTGCTCCCGTACGAGGAGCTGCCCGTCGTCTTCTCATCGGCCCGCATCGTGCTCGGGATCCACAGCGACGCCAGCTCGTCGACGCAGACGGCGATGCGTACCTTCGAGGCGCTGGGGTGCGGGGCGTTCTACCTGACCCACAAGACGCCGGCGCACCTTCACCTCTTCCGGCCGGGCGAGCACCTCGTGGTATCGGACTCCCCAGTTCAGACGCTGGAGCTTGCCCGCTACTACCTGGACCACCCCGAGGAGCGAGCGCGCATCGCCCGGGCAGGCCAGCTCGAGGCGTGCAGCAAGCACTCGTACCGCCACCGTGCCCGGCACATCCTCGACACCATCGCCCCGTGGATGCGCTGAGGATGCCCCGGCGTCACGTGCGCGTGGGGCGCCAGCGCAGCAGCCGCAGGCCGTTGAGGGCGACCGCCAGCGTGCTGGTCTCGTGGAGGGCCACGGTGGCCCCGATGCCGACGGCGCCGGTGACCGCGGCGAAGGCCAGCGCCCCGATGACCCCCAGGGCTATCGCGAGGTTTTGGACGATGACGCGCCGCGTGGCGCGCCCGAGGTCCATGGCGTCGGACAGCATGCGCAGATCGCTGCCCATCAAGGCTACCGGCGCAGCTTCGAGGGCGACGTCCGAACCGGCGGCGCCCATGGCGACGCCGACGGTGGCTGCGGCCAGGGCGGGTCCGTCGTTGACCCCGTCGCCGACCATGGCGACGGCCCCGAACCGGCCGACCAGAGCGCGCACGGCCTGCAGTTTCTCCTCGGGTAGCAGAGGTGCCAGTGCCTCGTCGGCGCCGACCTGCTCCGCCACGTGTCGGGCGAGTTCGGCCCGGTCCCCGCTGATGAGCGAGACGTGGCGGACCCCCCGCAGCCGCATCGCGCGCACGGCTTCGGCCGCCTCCTCGCGCACGGGATCGGTGAGGCGCACCACCCCGACGACTTTCCCGTCGCAGGCCACGTGGACCGCGCTCGATGCGGGCGGCGCGGGCCAGGGGGCTGCGCCCGAGAGGCCGGCCTCCCCCAGGACGAAAGCGGCGCTCCCGGCCCGGATCCGTCGCCCCTCGACCGTGACCTCGATACCCTGGCCCGGCACCTGGTGAACGTCCGTTGCCTGGGGCCACTGCAGGTGACGGGCGCGGGCCGCCTCCACGATGGCCCGGGCCAGGGGGTGCGTCGAAGGGGCTTCGGCGGCGGCTGCCATCGCCAACAAGGTCTCGGCGCTCACTCCCGGCACAGGCTCGACGGCCTCGACGGCCGGACGCCCGAGGGTCAGGGTGCCGGTCTTGTCGAACGCGACCGCTTTGACCGCGCCCAGCGCTTCCAGGTACGCCGGACCTTTGACCAACAGGCCCTGGCGGGCAGCCCGGGCCAGGGCGGCGACTCCGGCGATGGGGACGCCGACGGCCAGGGCGCAAGGAGAGGCGGCCACGAGCAAAGCCATCGCCCGGTACACCGCCTCGTGCCAGGGCAGCCAGCCGGCCAGGGGGGGCACGGCTGCCACCAGCACGTCGGCCACCAGCACGGCCGGCACCAGGATGCGGGCCATGCGCTGGGAAAGGCGCTCTGCCGGGGAGTTCTCCCGGCGCGCCTGGTCCACGAGGCGGGCCATGCGGGCCAGCGTGGACTCGGACGAGAGCCGGGTCACCTCGACCTCGAGCATCCCGTCGGTGTTGAGCGTCCCCGCGTAGACCGCATCCCCCGGTGCCTTGGGCACCGGAACGCTCTCCCCGGTAATCGTGGCCTGGTCGACGGCTCCCCTGCCGGCCACGACGGTGCCGTCCACGGGGATACGCTCCCCCGGGCGGATCTGGACGCGATCGCCCCGGGCCAGAGCATGCACGGCCACCTCCACGGCCGTCCCGTCCCGAACGAGGCGGGCCGTACGAGGGGCAAGGCGCGAAAGGCTCTGGATGGCGGAGCGAGCTCGCCCGGTGGCCTCGCGCTCCAGGGCGTGCCCGATGGCGAACAGCACCAGCAGCACCGTGCCCTCCGCGAGCTGGCCGATGACTGCGGCGCCGGCGGCCGCGAGCAGCATCAACAGGTCCACGTCGACGTGACCTCGGGCCAGGGCCCGTAGTGCGTGGCGAGCCGTCTCCCATCCCGCCAGGACGTAGGCGGCGGCGAACAAGAGCCCCGAGGCGAGCGCGAGGTCGGGCGAGTGAACGACCAGCGCCGGTGGGGGAGAGGCGGAGAGCCGAGCGACCAGCCAGGCGACGAGGCCTGCCACACCGGCTGCCAGCGCCCTCACCAGGGGGTGGTGCCGGCGGACCCATTGCCGGACGGAGCGGGCGTCTTCGACCTCGTAGCCCAGCGCTTCCACCCTTCGGACGATATCCGGACGGCGCAGCCGGCCCGCCTCGTACTCGATGGCCATCGTAGACTCGTCGAAGCTGACGGCCACCGCGTGGACGCCGCTGACGCGCGACATCACGTGCTCGACGGCCCGGGCGCATTCCTGGCAGTCCAGGCCGTTGAGCTTGACCCGGTCATGGCGATACTGGCTCAGGATGCGGCGAGCGTGCGCGCGGATCTCCGACCCGACCGTGAGGGCGCCGGCGGCTTCGCCGTCGATCTCCAGGAGGATCTCTGCGGCCGGCCCGCTGGCGGTCCGCCGGGCCGAGCGCACACCGGGGATGCGCCGGGCGGCCTCGAGCAACCGATCGACGCAAGCGTCCTGGTCGGGGACGCCGGGCAGCACGTCGGACAGGGGAAACGTCAGCAGCGACGGTTGCACGGCGGCGGCACATCCTTCCTGCTCTTGGGTGGTCATGGCTACCCGGTCCTCACGTGACCGACCCGGAGTGGCTGGCATGGGACAGTGCTTGCAGGAAGAGGTCGAGCACGTGCCGGTCGTCGAGCCGGTAAAAGACGTGGCGCCCTTCCCGCCGGTAACTCACCAGGCCCATGAACCTCAAGACGCGCAGGTGGTGGGAGACGGCCGGCTGCGACATCCCCAGCGTCTCGACGAGGCGGTGCACGCACACCTCGCCCCCCACCAGGCAAGCCATGACCCGCAGGCGGGCAGGGTCGGCGAGCACCTTGAACAGGTCGGCCATCCGCCGCGCCGTGGCGGCCTCCAGGGCGACGCCCGGAGTGGAGGCCGGCCCCCGGGCAAAGCGATGAGCGTCCTCGCCCTCGCGGACGCTCCGGGCAGCAGTGGCCAGCATGTGCCTCCATACCTCCACATATAAACATGCGCTTATCAATACTAGCCTGTGTCACACTAGGCGTCAAGGGAAAAGCACAACGGGACGGTGAGACAGGGCACGGGCACCTGTGGTAGACTGCCTCTGGTAATCGGAGGCACTATCAGCGTGTCTTCCCGGGCGGTTTCATTCACTGGGGCGAGGGGTGTGGGGCGATGGGGGGAACCCTGCAGTGAGGGCTCCGGCGCTCAGTGCCGGGGCTGCTTCCGGTCCCTGGGAACGGGTCCGGCAGGCCGTCTCGGATTACTACGAGCTGACCAAACCCAGGATCGTGGCGCTCATCCTCATCACGACCCTTTCCGGCTTCCTCGTGGCGCCGGGGCCGTACGGGCCGCCGGCGCTGTTGCTGGCGACCCTCGCCGGGGTGGGCCTCGTCTCCGGCGGGGGCGGAGTGCTCAACTGCTACATCGACCGTGACATCGACGCCCGGATGCGTCGCACGGCGCGCAGGGCCATCCCGGCCGGTCGGATCCGGCCGGGTGCGGCGCTCTTGTACGGGCTGGGGCTGACCGGCGCGGGCCTCGCCATCTTGCTGGCCTGGGTGGGCAAGTTGCCGGCCGCGCTCACCTTCGTAGGGTTTTCGATTTACGTGGGCGTATACAGCCTCTGGCTCAAGCGGCGGACTCCCCAAAACATCGTGCTGGGCGGAGCGGCCGGAGCCATGGGGCCCGTGATCGGTTGGGCCGCCGCCGGGCAAGCGCTGGGGGTGGCGCCGTGGTTGTTGTTCGCCATCATCTTCCTGTGGACGCCGCCCCATTTCTGGTCGCTGGCCTTGCTGGCCGAGGAGGACTACCGCCGAGCCGGAGTACCGATGCTCCCCAACGTGCGGGGAGCCGCCGCCACCCGCCGGTGGGTGGTCGCCTATACGGTGGCGCTCGCCGCCGTGGCGATGCTGCCGCCGCTGGCCGGCGTGGGCGGCCCGCTGTACCTGGCCGTGGCCGGCGCGGCAGGGGTCATCTACGTCGCCATGGCCGTGCAGGCCTGGCGCCAGGCGAGCCGGGAGGCGGACCGGGCGCTTTTCCACTACTCGCTCTTTTACTTGAGCGTCGTGTACACGACCCTGGTGATCTCCGCGAGATGGCTGGCGTGAAGGAGGCTCCTGGCGCACCCATGAAGCGACCGGTCAGCTCGGACCAGGCCCCCGCGGCGGTAGGGCCGTACTCCCAGGCGATCCGCACCGGAGGGCTGATTTTCGTCTCCGGCCAGATCCCTCTCGACCCCGCAACCGGCGAGCTGGTGCAGGGGCCCGTCGAGGCGCAGGTGCGGCGGGCGCTGGCCAACGTGGAGGCGGTCCTTCGGGCCAGCGGTGCCACTCTGGCCCACGTGGTGAAGGCCACGATTTACCTTCGCTCGATGGCCGACTTCCCCGAGGTCAACCGGGTTTGGGCACAGATCTTCCCCGACCCCCCGCCTGCGCGGTCCACGGTGGCGGTCGCGGAGCTCCCCAAGGGCGCGCTCGTCGAGGTCGACGTCATCGCCGTGGATCCCTCGCCCTCGGCCTGAGCGCCGGGCACGTGCCCGGCCGCCCGTGCGGGCACGCCCTGCCGCTCGGCGTCTCGGAAGAAGAGCCAGAACATCACGGTCGCCGCCGCGTACGAGACCGTCGTGAGGCTGAATGCCGGCTCGAAGCCACCCCTCACCTGCAAGAACCCGCTGACCAGCGGCCCCAGCCCGCCGCGCCCGAGGCTGCCCAGCATGGCCTCGAGGCTGGAGAGGGTCGCCCGCCGGTGGGGCGCCACCATCTCGAGGGCGAAGGCCATCACGACCGGCGCGCCCATGTTCATCAGGGCAGAGCGGGCGTAATAGGCCACCGTAGCCCACCGTAAGTCGTACGAGAACGTCAACACGACCAGGAACGGGATGGAGAGCCCCTGGGTCAGCACCACCGTGCGCACCTTGCCCAGCCGCCGGGCCATCAGCGGCGTCAGCAGGGATGCCGCCGCGTTGAAGATCGAGGTGAAGGCGAAGATGGCCCCGATCGCTCCCGGATCGAGCCCGAAGCGCAGGCGGAAGAAGATCTGGAAGAACGTGACCATGATCCCCGCCCCGAAGCCGATGAGAGCGCTGGGCCCGAGGATCCGGGCGAAGAGGGCGAGCTCGGCGCCTCGCGGCAGCACGGCCCGCCACGACCCCGCAAGACCGTGCGGCCGGGCAGCCGGACGATCCGGAGGGAGCCGCAGGAGGGGCACCAGCGCCGCCACCCCGAGCCCGGCGGCCGCCAGCATGCCGGCGCGCAGCGGGCCCGGGTTCATGGCGTCCACGCCGAGCTGCGCCGCGGCCCACTCGGGGACCCAGCCGGCCAGCAGGCTCCCCACGAAGCCTGCCACCGTGGTGAGGGCGAAGTTGACGGCGAGCAGCTCCATGCGTTCCCGTTCGGTGCTCTGCTGGGCGAGATACGGGTTGCCGAGCACCCACGTCAACGTGCCGCCGATGCCGGACAGAGTCGAGGAGAGGAGCAACGGCAGAGCCTCGGTGGCGAGCGCCATCCCGAAACCGGAGACGACCACCAGGGAGGCCCCCAGCAGGAGCAACGCCCGGTATCCGTGCCGGTCGGCCATCGCCCCGGCCGGCAGACCCAGGACGAGGGTGACGGCGGCCGGCAGCGCGGCCATGAGCCCCATGAAGTCCTGCCGGTATCCCAAGCTGTAGAGGTACAAGTTGAGCAACAGCGCGTAAATGCTGTAGGCCACGCTGCCGATGGCCGAATGCCACAAGAACAGGCGAGCGCCCGGCGACGCGGCGCGCAGCGCCCCCGCATAGGCCCGCACGCCTCCGATCAGTGAGCCCACGACCGCCCCGCGGCGCGACAATGGCCCAGCTCCCGTTCACGCTTGAGAGTAGTGCTCCACTCCCTTCGTGGCGGCCTTCCGTAACCCCTCTGTACAGGCCCGCATAGCGTGGGGCGGGTGGGATGGCGGACGTGCTGCAGCTCATCACGCCCCGTACCTTCACCGACTGGATGTACATGGCCAAGACCGTCTTCGGAGAGGCACGGGGCGAAAACGAGGAGACCCAGCGGGCCGTCGCCTGGGTGATCAGAAACCGCGTCGACGATCCGAAGCAGCGGTTCGGAGACTCGATTCCCGAGGTCTGTACCCGGCCCCGCCAGTTCTCGGCGTGGAACCCGGGAGATCCCAACCGCGAGCGCCTGCTCGACCCCATGGGGCACGTCACGGAGCAACAGGCGTGGTACCAGTGCGTTCAGGTAGCCTGGGGCGTGCTCGAGGCTCCCCCGTGGGCCAACCCCATCTCCGGGGTCTACTGGTACCATGACAGGAGCATCGCGCCGCCGCCCTGGACGCGCAATCTCCAGGAAGTCCCGGTCCCGGGCGTCGACCGCTTCCGGTTTTACCGGGAGGCGTGATAGGATAGCGGTGCTACCCCTCCAGGCCGGCTTCCCGGGTGAGGACTTCCCGATGGGAGGCCGCCGCATTGTCGAGTCATGCCACGTCCGGCAGCTATCCGCCGGAGCTCATCGTGCTCGCGCTCGCTGCAGAGGTGGGGCAGGAGGCCGGGCGCCTGCTACGGGCGTCCGGCTACCCGTTGCCCCCGTCAACGGGGCACCCTGCGTCGCGCCTGGGAGAGCTCTCCCGGTTGCTCCAAGACGAACTGGCCACCGGGGAGGCCTGGCGTGCCTCTCGTGCGCCGCTGCCGGCCCCGGATCTTCCGTCCTCGTCCCAGGCTCCTGGTGACCTGCAGGCCATCGCGGAGCAGCTCACCGAGTACTGGCGCTCGCAGCCCCCGGTACGGGTGCTCGCTCGCTACGGCGAAGCCCTGGACGTGACCGGCCCCGAGGGGCGCTGGCAGCTCCTGGCGCTCGCGGTGCTGCTCGCAGCTCCGGTGCCCTGGGCGCGGGTGGAGGAGACCTTCTGCGCGCTTCGCCGGAAGGGCCTCCTGGAGGTCGGCGACGTGGCGCGGGCCACGGTCTCGTGGCAGCAGGAGGTCGATCAGGTCCTCGCCCGATCGTACCGGGGCCCGGTACGCCGCGACCACCAACGCCAGAGACTCACCGTTGCCGCATCCACGGTGTGCCTGGAATGGGGCGGCGACCCGGGGGTCGTCTGGGAAAAGGCAGGACAGCGCCCCGAGGCGACCGTCCGGCTCCTGCGCCAGTCCCTCGACGGCATCGACCGCATGGCCTCCTGGATCGTCCGGGAGATGGGACGGCTCGGGGTGTGGGCCGATGCCCACCGGCACGTGGCGGCTTTCTATCCGGATCCGTACCTGCGCCGGGCGGTCCACAACCTGGGGATGGGCGACGGTCGAGCCAGGCCGCCCGTCCTCAAAGCGCTGGTGATCCGGCACTTCGCAGGGGACAGCACGATCCTCTCCTCGCAGGGGCGCGCCTTGTGCGGGGCAGGAAGTATCGGGACCTGCTTGAGCCGATGCCCGGTGGCCCGGTATTGTAGGGCATGGACGGCGTGGAGAGACACCGGGCAAGAGGCCGAAGGGAGAGCAACAGGTTCTTGATGAACCTGCGCAGGGCGTCGCCGGCTGTGGCCGGCGAGGCGACTGCGCTGGCCTCGAACTGGCGAGGCGAGTCACGTCCGTTCGGCGTTGACCGGTGTCTCTCGCCCACTAGGATGACCCGCGCCCGGGAAAATAAACGCGCTCGGGGTGGCCCGGACAGGCTACTGGCTGGAAGAGCGGGATGCACCGTGGCAGTACTGGCGGTTACCGGATCGCAGTGGGGAGACGAAGGCAAGGGCAAAATCGTCGGGTACCTGGCTGCCCGGGCCGACGTGGTGGCGAGGTTCGGCGGCGGGGCCAACGCAGGCCACACCGTGGTGCTCGAGGGGCGAGAGTTCCGCTTGCACCAGGTGCCATCGGGCGTGCTGTTCCCCGGATGCTTGCCGCTGGTGGGCAACGGCGCGGTGGTGGACCCACCGCGCCTGCTCGAGGAGCTGGACGCGCTGCGGGCCCAGGGCGTGGACGTCGACCGGCTGCGCCTCAGCGAACGAGCCCACGTGGTGATGCCCTACCATCATCTGCTCGATCGGCTGGAGGAGCAGGTGCGGGGCCGCGCTTCCATCGGCACGACCGGCCTGGGCATCGGCCCAGCCTACACCGACAAAGCGGCCAGGGAAGGCATCCGCCTCGCGGAGCTCGTCGATCCGGACGCGCTGGCGCGCCGGCTGGCCGAGGTGCTGCCGAGGAAAAACCGGATGCTCCAGGCGCTTTACGGCCACGAACCTCTGCCGCTGGATGCGCTCGTCGAGCAGTACGCCGAATACGGCAGGCGGCTGCGTCCTTACGTTGCCGACGTGGCGGCCGTGCTGCGACAAAGCGTGGCTCACGACCGGCGGATCCTCCTGGAAGGGGCCCAGGGGACCCTCCTCGACCTGGACTTCGGCACCTATCCGTTCGTCACGTCTTCGGCCACCACGGCGGCCGGGGCGGCGTGGGGGCTCGGCATCCCGCCCTGGTGGGTGCGGGGCTCCATAGGGGTGATGAAGGCCTACGCGACCCGGGTGGGTCACGGGCCTTTCCCGACGGAGCAGCCCAACGAGATCGGCCAGTACCTGCGCGAGCGGGGCCGGGAGTACGGCACCACCACGGGGCGGCCCAGGCGCTGCGGGTGGCTCGACCTCGTCATCGTGCGGTGGGCGGTGGAGGTCGGAGGGCTTACGGGGCTTGCCGTGACGCTCCTGGACGTCCTGACCGGGCTCGACGAGGTGCGGATCGGGGTGGCCTACCGCGTCGGCACGCAGCGGATCGAGCGCTTCCCGGCCCGTCTGGACATGCTCGAGCGCTCGGAGGTCGAGTACGAGACGCTTCCCGGGTGGCGTGAGGAGGTGGGGCGGTGCCGTCGCTACGAGGAGCTGCCGGCCAACGCCCGGCGCTACCTGGAGAGGATCGAGACGCTCACCGGCGTGCCCGTCCACCTGGTCTCAGTGGGAAGGGAAAGCGCCCAGACCGTCGAGCGGGCCGATCCGTTCGTGGCCGCCGTGCGGTGAGCCTTCTCACGGAACGGGGAAGGGGTCGGCCCAAGGGGAGGAGCCGCACAGCGTGGGAGACGTCCCCGTGGAGGCGCTGAAAGCCCATCTCGACCGGGATGCGCTGCTCGACGCGGCCCGCACGCTCATCCGGATCGACACCACCAACCCTCCGGGCAACGAGGCGCCGGCCGCTCGCTGGGTGCAGGAGCGCATGCTCGAGCTGGGCTTTCGTGACGTGCAGCTCGTCGAGCCTCATCCGGGACGGGCGAGCGTCGTGGGCGAGTGGGGGACGCCCGGTCGGGAGGCGACCCGGAGCCTTCTTTGGAATGGCCACCTCGATGTCGTGCCGGCCGGCGACGCCTCGGCGTGGCGTTTCCCGCCCTTCGAGGGAGTAGTGGACGGCGGCCGCCTGTGGGGCCGGGGCAGCGCCGACATGAAAGGGGCCGTGGCGGCCATGTTGGAGGCCGTCGCCATCCTGCGCCGGGCCGGCCTGCGCCCGGCGGGGCGCCTCGTCGTCCAGGCGGTCGCGGACGAAGAGATGCTGGGCCCCTTCGGGACCCAGTACCTCGTGGAGCGCTTTCCCGTGCGCGCGGACGCGGCCATCTGCGGCGAGCCGACCGGCCTGCGGCCGTTCGTCGCGGCCCGGGGCCTCTTGTGGGTGGAGATCACGACCACCGGCCGCAGCTGCCACGCCTCCACGCCGCACCTGGGGGTCAACGCCGTCGTGAAGATGGCGGCGGTCATCCAGAGGCTGCACGGCCTGCGATTCACGGCCCGTCACCCGCTGCTCGGCGCGCCGACGTTGAGCGTCGGCACGATCGCAGGCGGCAGCAAGACCAACGTGGTGCCCGACCGCTGCACCGTCACCCTCGACCGGCGCCTCGTGCCCGGCGAGTCGCCGGAGAGCGCACTGGCCGCCATTGAGCAGGAGCTGCGGGCGCTCGAGGCGTCGGACCCCGACTTCCGAGCCCGGGTGCGGGTGCTCCACCACGCGCCGCCGTCCGAAGTAGGCCCGGACGAGCCCATCGTACAGGCAGTGGCCCGCGTGCGCGCCCTTCTCGGGCTGCAGCCGGAGCCGCCCGCAGGGATGCCGGGCACGACGGACGCCCGCTTCCTCGTCAACCAGGCCGGCATCCCCACGGTGATCCTCGGCCCCGGCCAGCTCGACCAGGCCCACACCGTCGACGAGTCGGTGGCCGTCGCCGAGCTCGAGCAGGCGGCCCTGCTTTACGCCGGCATCCTGTGCGACTGGCTCGGGTGCGCCTGATCGGGTTCGGGCCGGCCGGTCGGGGCCCGGGTGACTTCCGGCGCGACCTCCTCGGCCAGGCGTTCGTCGGGCAGGCGGAAGCTCAGGAGCGTGAAGACGAACGCCTCCTCTGGGCCGTTCGGAGCCTTGTCTTCCGCATCGTCCCCGCCTGCCCCGCCATATCGGGAAAGCTCGACGAGCGACCGTTCCAGCTGCTCGGAGAGCCGCTCCCACTGCTTGCGAGACATGTACAGGACCTGGGCGGAAAACCGCAGCAGATAGCCGTGGTCGGCGAGCCACCGGGCCAGTGCCTGGCCCTTCAGCTCCGGAGGGATGGCGTGCATCATCTGCCGCAGCTGGTCGACTCCCGGCTGGACGAACCGGGCGATCATCCGCTCCATGCCCTCCGGGCCGCCCACCGCGTCGGGGGTCACCCGGACGTCGCGGGCGACCAGGCGGTAGGCTCCTCCAGGGCCGCTCGCTGCGACCAGCCCGGCCCGGGCCAGCCCGGCCAGATGGCGTTCCACGACCGGTTCGGGCGCCTGGAGCTGGCTGGCCAGCTCTCTCGGCGTGGCCGGGTGTTTTTCGAGGAGCGCCAGGACGCGCACGGACCATGCCGAGGCGAACCATTGCCACTGCACGGCCTCCCTCACGACCATGGCCTCCCTCATCGGAACGCCCCTGAGGCTGGCAGCGACGGCCACGGTGGCCGCATCCCCGGCCTCCGCCACGTGACCCGCCGCCTGGCCCTCGGGCTGGGTGGCACGCAGTTGCGCTTCTTGCTGCCGCAGGGCGCGGAAGCCCGAGGCAGCCAGCGATAGCAGAGCCATCACCGCCGTCGCGAGGCCGGCGCCGACGGTCGTGCGAAGGCTTCCCAGGGCGGCCGCAATGCCGCCTCCCGCCAGGATGCCCGCGATGTTGGCCGCGTTGGTGCCGGCCTGCATGAGGGCTGCGATGCGGCCCAGCACCTGCGCAGGGGTCAGGGTCATGACGAGGGTGGAGGAGGCGACGCTGACCGCTGCGGTAGCGGCGCCGAGCATCAGCGCCCAGGGGTACGTTGCCCACGCGTAGCCGCCGGCCACCATCTGCCCCACCAGGCCCACCGAAGCGATCACGAGGCCGAGAAGGCCGGTGCCGGAGAGCAGCATCACCGTGCCGCCCAACAGTCGAATCGCCAGCGGGGCGAGCACGGAGCCCAGAACGGCACCGACCCCGTTGGATGCCTGGATCCCTCCGAAAGCGCCCGGTCCGAGGCGGAACTCCTGGAGCAAAACCGCGTTGAACGTGGTGTTGACCACACCGAAGATGAGCGAGAAGAAGACGAGGATCCCCAGAAGGAAAGTAAGCCGGGAGTTGTGGCCCAAGGTACGCAACCCCGTGCGCAACGCCTGGAAGTAGCCGGCGCCCGCCCCTGCAGTGGGGGCCAGTGTTACAGGGGCCACCTGCACGGAGGCCAGCAGGAGCGCGGACACGGCGAACGTGGCCATGTCGATGACGAAGGCGTAGACCGGCTGGGTCAGCCCGAGCAGCACGCCCCCGGCGGCCGGGCCCAGCACGCCGATGATCGCGGTGGTCGCCTGGCTCACGCTGATCGCCTCGGCGACGTGCTCTGCTCCGACCACCTTTGGGATGATGGCGGCCCGGGCAGGCCCGAAGAAGGACGTGCCCACCCCCTCCAGAAAGACCAGACCCAACAACAGGGGGAGATGCCCTGCCAGGGCGGCCGGGACCATCGCGGCCACCACGACCATCCGGGCGAGGTCGGCCAGGATCATGATGCGCCGCTGCGAACTGCGGTCGGCGACCACCCCTGCGAAGGGCCCCACCAGGGCCGTGGGTAGGAGCATCGCGAAGATCACGAGGCTGATGAGCAGCGGATCTCGGGAGAGGGTCGCCACGTAGTAAATCAGGGCAATCTCGGTGAGCGCATCTCCAAACTGCGAGACGACCTGCGCGAGCCATACCCGCCGGTACGCAGGCTGGCGCAGGACGGCCATGGTGGCGTTCGCACGCCGGGATCGCAGCATCGCGGTCATCCTCGACCCCCGGGTGTGGAGCTCAAAATCGAGCCTCGAGAGCCTGGCGCCCGCAGGACACTGCCGAGCGCGCCGGCCGGTTCTGCAGGGAGCCGACCGGACAGCGAAATATTCCGCACTGCTAACGGTTTTCCTGTGGTGGGCGCCGGGATCGGTCGCAGGCTCTGGGAAGGAGAGGTCGGATGGTATCGTCCGAGAGGGCCGGGAAGCTGCAATGGCCTGCGCTCGGGCCGCCCTTCGACGGGGCCCTCCAATCGGCAGTCCGGCTGATCCTCGAGCGGGTGGGCGGCATCGAGCACCTGCTGGCGCTGTACGCGGCGGGCAGTGTGGTACGCGGAGAAGGGGGGCCTCTGAGCGATCTCGACCTCTTCGTCGTCCACGACCACCGCTGGCGCCAGCGCGTGCAGGTGCGCTTGAACGGCGTACCCGTCGAGATCTTCTTCAACCCGCCGTCCCAGATTCGCCGCACCTTCGAAGAGGAGCGCAGGAGGCGGCGGCCTTCGACGGCCCACATGATCGCCACCGGATTTGCCATGGTCGAGGCAGGTCGAGAAGCCAGGGCTTTGCGGGAGCAGGCGAGGGCCATGCTCGATGCCGGCCCCCCGCCGCTCGGGCCCGAAGAGGCCGTCAGGATGCGATACATGGCTGCGAGCCTCCTGGAGGACGCCATCGACTCGCAGAGTACGGACCCGGTGTCGTCGCTGTTACTCGCGGCGCGAGCCGTCGATGGGGCGCTGCGCTACCGGTGCGCAGTCGCGGGACGATGGGAGCCCCGAGACAAAGAGCTCGCGACGCGCACCTGCGAGATCGATCCGGCGTTGCTCCAACTCCTGAGAGCCTTCCACGGCGCACCGGACCTTGCTTCCCGTATCGAGGCGGCCAGGAGGGTCGTCCTGCGCTGCACGGGGGTCGATGGATCCTTCGACTGGGAGTCACCCCGGGAGTTCGTCGTCGACCCGGCGTGGCCGGAGGCCCTCGTGACGTTCGTCGACCTTTTCAACACCCGCCGCTACTGGCACGCCCACGAGGCGCTGGAGCCGGAGTGGCGCCGCACCCGTAGCGACTTCTACCGCGGCCTCATCCTTTATGCCAGCGCATTCGTCCACGCGCAGCGGGGCAACCCCTCCGGAGTCTTGCACCAACTCCGCAAGGCTCGAGAGCGCCTTGCTCGCTATGCCCCGTCCTACCTGGGACTGGACGTGGCGGCCATCCTCGAAGAGGCGGCCCGCGTCGAGGCCCGTATCGCGGGCCAGGCCGGCCTGCCTCGAGGCAAAGAGCTGCGGGCCATGATGGAATGGCCGAGCCTGCATCTCGATGCCAACCGGTACGCCGGTACCGAGCCGGAGCTTGCCATGCCCGGGGATGAGCCGCGGTCATGACGCTTGAACGGCGCTCAACCGTGCTGGAAGCTGACGACCATGCCCGCCTCGAGGGAGCGGAAGTCCACGCGCAGCCTGGGCCCCGGGCCGAGCGTCGCGACCGCGTAGGCCCCCGGGGCAGCGCCGCTTTCGTGCCAGCGTTCGAGGAAAGAGGGTACCGACACGTAGGGGATGGTGTTGACGAGGCGGACACTTCCCCAGTGCACGTGCCCGGTGAAGACGGCCACCACCCGGGCGCTGCGTTCGATGACGGATCGCAGGGCTTCCCGCTCGCGGGTGAAGGCCCAGCTCGGGAAGGGGGCGAACAGCGGGTTGCCTTCGATGCTGTGATCGTCGAGAGGATGGTGGGCGAGGATGACCACAGGCCCTGTCGATTCGTCAAGGAGCCGTTCGAACGTCCGGAGCTGCTCCGGCGACACCGACCCGCCGACACCGCCCAGCGCGGGGTCGCTGGTGTTCAGCACGAGGAAGGTCACATCGCCCAGCTTGACGGCCCCGGGCCGGCGCGCCGGGGCGACGGCCTGCGTTTCCGCCAGCGGGTTTTCCGGCAGGCCATCCGGCACGTCGTGGTTGCCCCGCACGTGCAGCACCGGGGCCCGAAGCTCTCCCAGGATCAAGGCTACCTCGGAGGCGTGCGCCGCGTCCGCCTGTGGGGTCTCGTTATCGATCCGATCGCCGAGGTCGATCACCGCATCCGGCCGCACCCGCTCGTTCATCTCGTCCACGAAGCGCCGGAGCAAGCCCGGTACGACGCGCCCGGGCCGTGTCGGCCTGTCGGGCCCGTTGTGGATGTCTGTGAGCAGCGCGATCCGCACCATGCTATCGATGCCCTTCCCGTATGAGGAGGGCGCCGGGACCGATACTCGCCGGCGCCCCCAGGTCGCCCCGGCCGGCCCGAAGAGGAAGGGACCAGCCCGGTTAGCGCTCCTGCAGCACCTTGTTGATGGCGGCGTCCATCCGCGGCAGCGCCGACTCCAGGCTCTCGGCGCCCGACATCACCGTGGAGAGTTCCTGCCGCCACGCCTCGTACCACTGCGAGAACTTCGGCACCCGGGCCGGCAGCAGCTTCGCGGTCTTCGACTGTTCCAGGAAGACCGCCGCATGCTCCGGTTGCTTGCCCGGCTGGAGGAACAGATCCGTCTGCCCCACTGACATGAGACCCGGTACGCCGAGCCCCAGCTCGGGCACGATTTTCTGCCCCTCGGGGCCACCGAGGTACGCCAGGAACTCCCATGCCTCCTGCGGGTGCTGGGTGGCCGCCGGGATGACGTAGCCGATGGGGAACGCGACGGACGCCCGCTGCCTTTGGTGCGGTAGCTCGACCACGTCGAACTCCAGCGCTGCCTGGCTGCGAGCCGAGCCCACCAGCACGTACGACTCCATAATCATGGCCGCGCGGCCCGACAGGAACAGCGCGTCCGACCCACCGTACGTCTGCGCCTGGACCGAGGTCGGAGCCACCTTGTGCTTCTGGAAGAGGTCTACGTAGAATGCCATCGCTTCCTTCGCCTCGGGCTCCATGAGCCGGCTCACCAGGCGCTTGCCGTCCACCACGTCTCCGCCGTTCTGCCAGATGAACGGGAAGAGCCACTCTGGATAAAACACGCCGTCTTCTTCGGTGTTCCCGGCAAACCCCCACGGCCCGCCCGGCTTGAATGTGGTGGCCTTCTTCGCCACCTCCAGGAACTCCGACCACGTCCAGTCGCTTGATGCGACCAGGCCCCGCTCCCGGAAAATCTTCTTGTTGTAGAACATCACGAAGGGTGAGAAGCTCCGGGGAAGCCCGTAAAGCTTGCCCTTGTACGAGAAGCCCTCGACCACCACGGGGAAGAGGTCGTGCTTCGGATAGCCCGACTTTGCAACGAACTCATCGATCGGCTGGAGCGCTCCTGCCTCCACGAACTGCGGTACCTTGTCGAAGGCCAGCATCGCCACGTCCGGAGCCGTTCTGCCGGCGATCATGGTCATCAGCTTGTCGTAGTACTTGCTGGGGATGCGGACAAGTTCTACCTTGATACCGGGATGGCTCCGCTCGAAGTTGTCCACCAGTTTCCGGAATGCCTCGTCCATCTGAGGGGTGCCCCAGTAGGTGAACGTGATCGTGACAGGCGACGAGGCAGCCTGCGGCCTTGGTCGCCACGAGCCCCAGCCCCACGCCCAACGCCAATACCAGCGACAGTGCCAGCGCTGCCGAAAGCGACCGCTTCGGCAGGGATGTCCATTGGAAAGTCATTCCCAGCTCGCCTCCTTTTCCGACGGGCGCGCCTCAACTCCGACACGTCTCAACCGGCGACGAATCCCCACTGCGCTACCCCTTCAGCCCCGATACCACCACGCCTTCAATGAAGTAGCGCTGCGCCATGAAGAAGACGACCATCGGCGGCAGCGCGACGACGACGGACGCGGCCATGAGGAGGTGGGTGACCGGCTCGCCGGGTTCGAGCGGCGACATGAAACCGTTGAGCGCGAGCGTGAGTGTCCACTTCCGGGCCGAGTTGATGTAAATGAGGGGATGCATGAAGTCGTCCCACGCCCACATGAACGAGAAAATAGCGAGCGCCGCCAGCGCCGGCTTGATTTGGGGAAGCAGGATCCGCGTCAGGATGGCGAACGAACCGCACCCGTCGATGCGGGCGGCCTCGTCCAGGTCGCGCGGCACGGTCAGGAAAAACTCCCGCAGCAGGAAGATGAAGAACGGCCGCCCGAAGTACAGCGGCACGAAGAGCGGCAGGTACGTGTCGACCCAGCCCAGGTAGCGAAACAGGACGAACGTGGGGATGAGCGTCACCTGGGAGGGCAGCATCATGGTGGCCAGCACCAGCAAGAAGAGCTGATCCCGGCCCGGGAAGCGCAACCTCGCGAACCCATATGCGATAAGAAGCGACGAGCCGATCGAACCGATGGCGCTCATCACGGTGACGAAAACGGTGTTGAGAAAGTACCGGCCGAAGGGCATGGCGGTCAGGGCCTTCGGATAATTGTCCCATCGGACTGGATCGGGAATCCACTGGGGCGGGAAGTCGAACAGGTGATTGACGTCCTTGAGGGACGTGGAGAGCATCCACGCGGCCGGGGCCAGCACCACGACGGAGCCTGCCAGCAGCGCCACGTGGCCGGCGAGCGGCTTGAGCCAGGCGGCCTTCACCCGCTTCATCCCCGCTCGCCTCCGGCGTAGAAGACCCACCGCCGGGAAAGGCGGAACTGGATGACGGTCAGCGTGATCACGATGATGAACAGCCCCCACGCCAGGGCGCTCGCGTAGCCCATCTCGTGATACGTGAACGCCGATTCGTACAAGTACAGCACGTAGAAGTAGGTGGCATAGCGCGGCCCGCCTCGGGTCATGATGTACGGCAACGTGAAGACCTGGAACGCTCCGATCATCCCGATGATGAGGTTGAAGAAGATGGTGGGCGAGAGCATCGGGACGGTGATCGTCCAGAACTTCTTCCAGTCGCCGGCACCGTCGAGGGAGGCCGCCTCGTAGAGTTGAACCGGCACGCCCTGGAGCCCACCCAGGAAAATGACCATGGCGCTCCCGATGGTCCACAGGCTCATCAGTATCATGGCGGGAAGCGCCCACCGGGGCGAGGCAAGCCACATGGGCCCCTGATGCCGATCAGGCCCAGGGCGCCGTTGATCAGCCCGACCTCGGGGTTGAAGATCCACTGCCACAGTATCGCCGTGACCACGGCAGGGAAGATGGTGGGCATGTAGTAAAGCGTCCGGTACCAGCCGATGCCCCGAAGCTTCTGGTTGAGCAGCATGGCGAGCAGCAGCGCCGCGGCCAGGTCCAGCGGCACGGCGAAGAGCGCGTAGAGGGTGGTGACCTTGAGAGACTGCCAGAAGAGTGGGTCGCGGATCATGCGGGCATAGTTGTCGAGGCCGACCCATCGGATGGAGCCCAGGAGATTCCACGACGTGAAGCTGAGCCCGAGAGAGGCCAGCATGGGCCCGGCGTAAAAGACCAGGAAGCCCGCGATCCACAGCGAGATGAAAGCGTAGCCCTCCCAGGCCTCGCGCACCGCGAGGTGCCGGCCCGGTACACGCCGCCGTGAGGACGGCGCGGGGCGGATCGCAGGAAAGACCGTCACGACCTCTGACCTTCCATGTGCCAGGCCTCCCAGTCGCCGGGCGTGACGCTCGGACCCCCGCTGCCCTTGGGGGCCCACAGGTCAAGGCAAAGCCGGCCGTGGGGGGTGGCCCGCAGCGACAGCTCATAGTGCTCCAGCGCCCCGCCCACTCTTGCGACGTATCGGTGCACCCGCCAGGAACGGGCGCGGCCGGTTCCATGCTCCCCGGAAGCGTCCCCGGTGTGGGCGCTGCTGCCATGGGGCTGCAGTTGAACTTCCACGGAGTCCACCGCGGGCTGCCCATTGCCGTTGCGCCCGGCGCCCCGGGGGACCAGGAGCACCAGGTGTTCGTCCTTCCCGACCCAGTGCGAGGCAAACCGGTGCGGCTCGTCCACCTTTGCGGCCAGCCAAAGTCCCTCCGTGTCGACGAACCGGGTGCGCGCCAGGACGGGGGCGATGGTTTGGCGCAGGGGCAGGATGGCATCGACCTGCTGCAGGGTTCGCGTGACCTGCCGCGGGGTTAGTCCAGGGGGTGCTTCGAGGCGCGGGGCGTGCAACCAGAAGACGCTCCCCAGAAGCCACGCGCTGTCGAGGTCGCGCCGGAAGAGGGCCTCCTGCTCCTCGATGGGTGCCCCTGAGCGGGTCTGGATCATTTGAATCAGGACAACCTCTGGGAATGTGTATTTGAACAGATTGAAGAACTCGTCGTAAAGGGTGCCGTTCCAGACCAGGCTGCCCCAGACGCGGGTGCTGTAGAGGTCGCCGCAGTTCTCGATCATGAGGAAGCTGTCGGGCCGGATCGCCCGCAGCCGGCGTGACGCCTCCTCGATGAGGGCCACGTAACCCTGGTTGTAGAGCCCGTTGTGCACTGTATCGGGGTGGCCTCGGGCCTGATGCGTGTGGCCGGGGTGGTAGCATGCCCACGGGGTGGCCGACCCGAGCTGGTCGTAGTAGATGCCCCGGGCCCCGTACGCCCGGACCATCCACTCGGCGAAGTCGAGCAGGTGCTTCTGCCATCCCCGGTGGGCGGGGCAACAGACGTCAAACTCGACCGGCCCGTACTTCTCCTGGTGCGTGCTGCCGTCGGCGTCCTGGATGGCCCACTCCCGGCCCAGGGTCGGGTGGAAGAACGAGCTGCGGTCGAACAGGCGGCTGTTGATGTAAAACGTGGTAAAGCCGCCACGCGCCGCCACGTGATCCACCACGCGCTTGAGGTCCATCGGGCTTCCCAGGTCCATGTCAGGGTGGTATTCCGGGTACTGGCTGTCGAAACCGCTGCGGTTCCACCCGGCGATGAAGAAGTGCCGGGCGTGATAGCGAGCCGAGATGCGGTCGTAGATGGCGGGAAGCTCGTCGAAACGGTGAAGCACCCCGGTTTCCCGGCGCAGTTCGTAGAACGGGAGCATGGCTGCCTCCCGGTCCAGGTCCTGCGGCCGCGGCGAGCCGCCCAGGCGTTCCAGGTCGGGCATGCCTGCCCGGTCGAACCACGCCCGGTACTGCCTCGCTCCCCAATGCCAGTCGCCGTCGTGGAACGCTACCAGGGCCGGCGGCGTCGTCCACGACTCGCCGGGAGCCACGGGCCGGAACTTGCGCAGGCCGAGGCCGAGGGTGGCCGGGGGCTCGTCGTACCGGAGGGGGACAGCCTCAGCCGGAACGTGCACTTCCACCCGGAGCCCGGTCAGCAGGAATTCCGGGTCGGCGGAGGCGAGGTAAAGCCCTCCGGCGTCGTCGAAGTAGTCCATCCACATCATCGATGCAAGCCCACAGTACGTAATCTCGCGGGCATACCGGCCCGAGGCCTCCCGCACCGTCTCTGCCCGGGAGAAGCGCTGGTAGCGCTCACTACGGTACGTGTCCGCGGGGCGGCTGCACTTCTCGCCTGCGTGGTGGGGGTAGACCAGCCGGTCCTCGCCGGCCGGAGGGCTCCACAGGAGCCCCCGTAGCAGCGGGAAGAGCACCTCGACGATGGCCATGTCCCCCGTGCCGTTGTGGAGTTGCAGTTTCCATACGGAAGCGGACGGGTCGCAACCAAGGTCGGGGTGGAGCGCCGCGGGCGTCACCGTGATGGTCGTCCGGACGGGCCAGCGGCGCCCCGTGCTGTCCACCACGTCGGCAAAACGCAGCGAAAGGCTCCCTTCAGAGACCCCGGAAAGGGTGCCGGCAGCCGCACCACCCTCTCGCTGCCCGTCACCTCTACGAGGGTCCCAGGCTCCAGGGTAAGGTCTACCTCGGCCGGTAGACGGCCCCGGAGGGCGGATGCGGAGAGCATCCGGATCTGGAACAGCGGGGCCTGGACCGTCGAAGCCCCCGCTTCCGGCCGCGGCGCCTTCACCAGCCTGCCCGTCTGAGTGTCCTCGAGCGACGCAAGCTGCCCGGTGGCCGCGTCGAACCCTGCCCGAAGCCGGCCGGCGTGGCAGGAGATCTGGCTCATCTTGCTGCGCCCCCTCCGGTCTCTACGCAAGCGCGTTCAAAACCGCTCAGTAGCCCAGCTCGGCGAACCGCCGTCGTGCTCTCGCGTTGCGTTCCCCGGCGCCCGGGAGGTGGTTACTCGTAAGAACGCTGGGCAGAAAACCGGCGGCGACCATCTTCTCCACCACGCGGGCGGCGAGCGCCCACATCAGATAAGCGGCGGCAATGCCCGACACGGGGCAGATGGAGGCGTCGAGCTCGTCGACGCGCACGGTTGCATCCCCAACCGGCGTGCGGTGGTCGAGCACGACGTCCGCCAGTTCGAAGAGGCGCTTACCCGTTGGGTGGGCGCTCTCGAGGGCCCGAGAGTAAACGGTGGACGT
This sequence comes from Limnochordaceae bacterium, assembly GCA_014896295.1. Classification (GTDB taxonomy): domain Bacteria; phylum Bacillota; class Limnochordia; order Limnochordales; family Geochordaceae; genus Carboxydichorda; species Carboxydichorda subterranea. The sequence goes on along the minus strand of JADBKR010000008.1, from coordinate 15,173 downwards.
GAGCGCGATCAAGCGGAGCCCCATGCCTCGAGCTTCCAGCGCGAGCCCGACGGCGAGGCGGCTCACGCCGGAGACGGATCCGATGATGAGCACGTCGCCTTCGACGCAGGAGGACTGGGACAGGATCACCCGGGCAAGCCCGTCCAGGTCGTCCATGTGCACCCGAGGCCTCCCCGCGGCCTCGGGGCGCGGCCGTGCCGGGTGATGCACCTCGAACGTGGTCAAGATGGGCGTGAAGAGCAGAAGACCTCCGGCTCGCCCCACCATCTCGTGCATTAGCATGTGCCCGGTGTCGTAGACGTGGCAGGACTTTCCCTGGGTGACGGCCTCGGTGATGAGCGTGGCGGCCTTGTCGATGGCCTCCGCCTGGCTGGCGCGGATCTCGGCCAGGAGGCGCTCGATCTCCTGGAAATACCGCTCCGTGAGTTGCTGGGCCCGCCTCATGACGCCAGGCCTCCCTTTCGAACCTGTGCGGCAATACCCGAGACCTCGGCGTCCAGCCGGTTGAGCATCGCCTCGCCGGGCACCGTCCCGAGGGCTTCGAGGGCACGCAGGGCGGCGCCCACGTACGGCTCGTAGCGCGGGGGCGTCCAGTGCGCTCGGGGGAAAGATGCCTTAACGCGCTCGACGAATGCTTCCGTCAGGACCGGACCGCTGCGCGCGACGCCGCCGGTGAGCGACACCGGAAAGCTCTCGTCCTCCCACTCCAGAAGCGTGGCGACCGAGCACGCAAGCTCGCCAAGCTGGCGGCCGGCTTCCAGGAGAATCGCCCGCGCGACGGCGTCCCCCTCGCGGGCGGCCTCCGAGACGAGCATGGCGAGGCCGGCCAGGCGGTGGCGGGTCATGGTGGAGGAGTAGACGATGCGGCGCAGCTCCGTCTCGAAGCCGTAGTGAAGGGTCGAACGAAGCTTTTCGGAAAGCCCCGTCTCGGGGCCCCGTCGCTCGAACGCCCTGATGACCGCCCGGATGGCTTCCAGCGCGATCCAGTAGCCGCTGCCCTCGTCGCCCAGAAGCGGCCCCCAGCCACCGATGACCTTGACCGTGCCCTGGCGCCGCCCGTAAGCGAAGGAACCCGTGCCTGCCAGCACGACGACGCCGTCCTGGCCGGCCAGCGCGCCCAGGAAGGCGGAGGGGGCGTCGTCCTCCATAACTACCTGTCCGGGCGTAACCAGCCCCTCCAGCGCGGACTCGGCGACGGTGCGGGTAAGCCCCGGCGAGGAGAAGCAGATCGCGTCGATCCGAGCAGGGGGCGGAGTGGAACCGGCTGCCGGGGGGGCCATCCCGTCGGCACGCGCTGGCAGTGCGAGGTGGGTCGAGCCCGCCAGAGCCTGCCTGACCACGGTGCGAATGGCGACCCGGGCATCCTCTTCCGAGACGAAGTAGAGATTGGTCGGCCCTGCGAACCCAATACCCAGGATCCGCCCCTCGTCGTTCATCAAAACGCCGATGCTCTTGCTGCCGCCGCTGTCAATGCCCAGCACGGTGTGGCCCCTCGCTCCCGGAGCCGCTGGGGCTTCCCGTGCTCCTCCCGTGTTCAAGTCACACCATCCTTCTCAAGCTGGACGGTAGCGCGCCATACGGAACCTGAGCACGAACCGGTCGCTGCGGTAATGAGTCCTGGTAAACGAGACCCGCCGGTGCCCGGTGGCTTCGGTCGTACGCTCCGCGATCAGGATGGGAGTACCTGCAGCGACGTGGAGCAGGCCCGCTTCCTCGGCGCCGGCTGCCTGCGCCCATACGCTCTCCTCGGCCGCCATGAGGGTAAGGCCGTAGCGCTCCTCGAGCATCCGGTACAGGGGCTCCTCGTCCAGCCAGGCGTCGGGCAGCTCCGGCCGTGCCGGCGACCCCGGTGCGGCGGGGAGAAGGTCGGCCGGCACGAAAAAGTCCTGCAGCGCAACGGGTTCGCCGGCCGCCAGGCGCAAGCGCCGCACGTGGAGCACCGGAGCATCGTCGGACGTGTCGAGGTGCCAAGCGATCCGCGCTCCGGCAGGTCCCACCTCGTAGCTCAGGAGACGGGAACTGACCGTGACCCCGCGGTCGCTCATGGCCTCCGTGAAACTCCGCAGCGGAACGCTGCCGGATGCAGGAGCAACGCCCGCCACGAACGTTCCCTGGCCGGCCCGGCGGGTCACCACGCCCTCCATGGCGAGGGAATTGACCGCTTGCTTGACGGTCGCCACGCCCACGCCGAACTCGCGGGCCAACTCCCCTTCCCGGGGCAAGCGCTCCCCCACGGGGTACGTCCCAGCCCGAATCCGGGCAGCGATGGCTTCTTTCACCTGGACGTACAGCGGGATCGGATCACGGCGCCTGACTACGGCCACGGAAGCCCTCCACAGCGCGTATTAAACCGCTTAAGTCGCTTAAGCGTTTCGGCATTCGCGTCCCAACTCCTGCTGCCCGTGCAGGCAAAAATCGACGGCCGGGAGGGAGCCTGCGAAATGCGGTTGACGTATGAGGCGCCATGAATAGACTAGTCGTAGACTGGTCGGAAACGGGGCGCAGGGAAGCATGGAGGAAATTGGCGCCTACGAAGCCAAGACGCGGCTTTCCCAACTGCTCGCCCGTGTCTCCCGGGGTGAGCGCATCACGCTGACACGGCGGGGCGTACCCGTGGCCATGCTGGTTCCCGTGACCCGCAGCCAGCCCGTCGCCGAGGTGGTCGCAGAGCTCCGCGCGTTTCGAAAAGGCAGGCGCCTTGGGGACCTGTCCCTGCGCGAGCTCATCGAGGCGGGGCGCAAATGATGAGCAGCCGCCTGGTCATCGACGCGTCCGTGGCCTTGAGCTGGGCCTTCGAGGACGAGGCGGACGTCCTGTCGGATCGGGTGCTCGATGCGCTCGTGGATGGGGTGGCGGTGGTGCCGGCCGTGTGGCCCGTGGAGGTCTCTAACGGTCTCGTCACCGCCCAGCGACGCGGCCGGATCACGCCGGCAGAGACCGCCCGATTTCTTTCGCTGATCGGTCGGTTGCCGGTACAGGTAGAGTCCTTTGAGCTTGGTTCGATGGCCTCGCTCGTCGACGCGGCTCGCGAGTACAACCTCTCGGCGTACGACGCGAGTTACCTGGCACTCGCGATGTCGCTGGGGGCTCCGCTGGCGACTCAGGATGCGGCACTGCAAAAGGCGGCGACAGCGGCCGGTGTAGAGCTATTCGCCGGCGGAGGACCCCCTAGCTGAACAGCGGGCCCACGTGGTGTGCATACGAAAACTTCGCTTCGACCTCGTTCAGGAGGCGTAACCCGGGAACCAGAGCGCGACGAGGCCAGCGAAGCGGGCGACGTAGGATACAACTTGTCGGCGGCGCCTTCGTGCGCTGTGAGCGCGTGTTCTTCAACGAGCTACTCCAACCTGGGCGAGCACTCCAGGGATGACGGAGGTGCCATCACCAACCGAGAGTATCGCGAGCTTGTGGGCGGAACGGAACGGACGGCTACTGAAGACCTGGCAAGACTGGTAACAATGGGTATCCTGCAGAAGAGTGGCACCACCGGTCGAGGTATGCGCTACGTCATACGAAAGAGGCAAAACCCGCACTCAACCCGCAGAAAAGGAGCAGAACCCGCAATGTTTGGGGGCGCGACACGGGCCAACTCGTGCCAAAAGGTGCCCGGTCGTCCGGCGGGACGAACAGGTGAAGCAAAGCCCAAGGCCAAGCCGGAAAGTCAAGCTCTCGGACACCAGCTTTGACCGGGCTCCAGTTGGGCCCGGCGGCGTGCTAAGGGTGCAACAAATGCTGCGGTCAATAACCCCCTCCTTGAGGGGATAACGACAACGGGCGGGCATGCAGGATTTCCGAGCGATCCATGGGACGAATCGAGTCGGTTTTCAGCGTGAGCAGCGCCACAGTGCGGCCATCCGCCGCTACGAACTCGACTTCTGCCGCCTCGCCACCATGATAGACGTGCACGACGGTGCCAACGTCGCCCCGGAGTAACCCATGCCCCAGTAGGTCTTTGGTTAGGACGACCATCTCCAGCTCGCGGACCATGTCTCAGGTGTCCCCCCCCTTTCCACATTACTTTGGGTACGCCGTTACAAATCGGGGGCGCGGGTCGTCAGGCTCGACGACCCATACCGTAATCACCGAAGCTACTCTCCCGGTCGGCCCCGTGAGCATCCCCTCGACGATGTACTTCGTGCCGTAGGGCGAATCGACCGCTGTGACGACTTGGCCACGTCGCGCGATCTCCAGGATAGCCGCGGTCAGTTTGCGCTCCGTCTCTCTCGTGAACCCGGGCGCGCGAAAAAACGCTGGTTTCGCGCGGCGAACGCCGCGCCTTCATTCGTGGCTTTGTGCGCAGGCCGACACTGGAGCCCGACTCGCGGCGAGTGATCGCGGAGTTCCTGGCCGATGTCCGCTCGCCGTACCATCCCCTGGCAGCGGTGTTCCGGGAGAAAGAAGGAAGCTACGTCGCCGAGCTGGTAGCGCCAACGGGATTCGAACCCGTGTTTCTGCCTTGAAAGGGCAGCGTCCTGGGCCGCCTAGACGATGGCGCCACGACGAAAAGGGCCAGCGCGCCCGCTGGCACCATCCTCATGATAGGGGCATCCTCGGTAGCTGTCAAACGGCGGTACGGCAGCACCCGAGGGCGCCGGCTCCACCTCATCTCATCCGGCCTGCCGGAGCCCCCGGTGGGCCACGATGGCGGCAGCCAGCTCTCCCAGGTCGTGAATCCTGGCCACGTCGCACCGGGCGTATAGCCCCATGGGGTCCATCAGCACCGCCTCGATGCCCGCTGACCGAGCTCCCGCCACGTCGATTGCGCAGATGTCCCCGACGTGGATGGCCTCGCCCGGCTCCACCCCGGCCCGCTCCAGCGCGATGCGGAAGATGGCCGGGTCGGGCTTCTCGACCCCGACTCGGTGAGAGTCCACCACGAAGTCCAGCCACCGGCGCAGCTCCGCCTGCTCCAGGAAGGCTTCGACCCGCCCGTCGGCGTTGGACACCACGCCCAGGCGGAGCCCCGCATCGCGCAGCTGCTGCAGCGCCTCGGCCGTGCCCTCCCGCACCACGAGCCACATCACCCCGGCGTGCTCGGCTTCTGCGATACGGGGCAGCACGCGCTGGCGCACCTCGGGCGGCACACCCGCCGCTTCCATCGCCACCCCGAAGTAGCCCTCCGGCATGCTGGGCCTGCGGCGTTGCACGAGCGCGTCGACGGCCGCCTTTGCCACGTACTCGGCCTGGACGAGCTGCCGGGCCGTCACCTGGACGCCCTCGTGGCGGCACCATGCGGCTACACGTTCCCAGTCGGGGTAAATCAGCGTGTTGCCGGCGTCCAGCAGCACCACCCGCAGCTGTGGCGCGACTCGCTCGCACAACGCGTCGAGCCTTGCGTCGCGCTCGCGCCTGGGAGCCTGTTCAGTGGCTTCCATGCGCCGACCATGCCCTCCTCAGCAGGTCCCGGAGTCTTCGCCGCCCGGGCCCGTTTGCATGGGTCTCCCGCTGAATCCCTTCGACGCGGCGCTGCCCGGCATTGGCCAGGGCGATGGCCCCCAGTACGGCGGCCCCGGCCACCAGCCGCACGGGCAGGAGCACGTGCGGGCCTACCCCTACCACGCTGAAGGTGAACGGATCTTCCAGCAGCGAGTGGCACGCTCCGAGGAACAGGAAGATCCTCCATGCCTGCCGGGCGTCGAGCCGCCGGCGGTTCATGCGATCGACGATGACGCCGGCGCCGTACACGAGCCCCAGGAAAAGGCCCGCCAGTATGGCGAACGCCGCATCCCCCGACAACCCCAGGCGCCCCATGCTCGGAGCGAGGCCGGCAGCCCAGCGGTCGAGGATTCCGCGCCGCTCCAACCACTCCATGGCCAGCGTGAGAGGCGCCAGCACCAGGACGAGCAGCCCCACCGTGCGGAGCAGGCCCGCGGCGGCGTTCACCCAGGCCACCGTGGCAGGGCTCAGAGCCGCCATTGCGGTCCCGGCACCGCCGGCTGCCCCGATGCCTGGCGTGGCGGCTCCGGCGGCGCCCGCGGCTGCCACGGCGGCACCGTCCGGCCGCCCCACCCCCAGGAGGGGCAGGAGCAGCGGAGAAGCTGCCGCGGCCGCTACCCCCATGCCAATGCGTGCCGCGGCGAGCTTCCAGGGGTTGACCCCGCATCGGGCGGCCACGGATACCTCGATGGGTAGCGCGTGTGCGAAGTTGAGGAAGAGCACGACCGGCAGCGCATGCTGGGGGCTCAGCCCTACCGAGGCCATCGAACCGATGGCGCCGTAAAGGGCCGTCAATAGCCCTATCACCAGGGGCAGCACGGCCTCGGGGACGATGCCCACGCTCCCGAGCGGGCCCCGCAGCTTCTCGCTGAACGGCACGAGCCATCCGGAAGCCTGAAGCAGCCCCACGGCCGCGTACACGGGCACCAGCACCTTGACCAGCAGCCACAGCGTGCCCGCGAAGCGCCGCAGCCACCCCTCGAGGAACGCCAATCCCGGCCACGCCTCCCAGGACCCCGGCCCTCCCGCCGCCCTCCGGCGCCATGGGGGCAATGGGGTACGCCGCGAGCAATTCGAGGCACGGGAGGACCCACCTGCCGCGCCCTGCACCGCGGGCGAGTCGACTCACGGGGGCCGCGTCAGGCGCGCACGCGGACGTGATAGTCGCGAAGCCACGTGTCGACCTGCGCCAGGTAGGCGAGCAGCTGCGGCCCGCTCATCAGTTGGCCGAACCACGGCAGGTGCACCGATCCGGCTTCCTCGACGGCGAAGCGCCGCACGAGCTCCCGGTCGACGAACGGCCGCAGCGGCGACGACGGGTCGTCCAGGATTCCCAGCACCCAGTCGCGCACGGCCTCCAGGTAGGCCGGGTCGTAGGTCTTGGGGTAAGGGCTCTTGCGGCGTGCCACCACGTCGTCCGGCAGCACGCCCTTGAGCGCCAGCCGCAGGATGCCTTTCTCCCGGCCCTCGTGCATCTTCATGCGCCACGGGATGTTCCAGACGTACTCGACGAGGCGATGGTCGCAGTACGGCACCCGCACCTCCAGGCCCACCGCCATGCTCATGCGGTCCTTGCGGTCGAGCAGCGTCGGCATGAACCTGGTCAGGCTCAAGTACCCGATCTCCCGCAGGCGCGCCTCCTCGGGGCTCTCGCCCTCGAGCCGCGGCACCTCGTCCAGGGCCTCCTGGTAGCGGCGGCGCATGTACTGCTCCGGCTGCACGGTGGCGACCAGGTCCCGGGAAAACAGCCGCACCCGGCCGGCCAGCCATCTCGCCCAGGGGAACGTGTCCGCCCTCAGGTCCTCTTCCCGCCAGAACCACGGATACCCGCCGAACACCTCGTCCGCGCACTCGCCTGACAGCGCCACGGTGCTCTCCTGCTTGATGGCCCGGCTGAACAAGAGCAGCGACGAGTCGACGTCGGCCATCCGGGGAGGTCCCGGGCGCGCACCGCCCATCGCAGCGCCTCGGCCAGCTCCGGCGTGTCGATGACCACGCGACGGTGGTCGGTCCCCAGGAACTCGGAAACTCTGTGCACCCACGGCCCGTCCGAGTGAGGCTGGAACTCGCTCGGCCGGAAGTGCTGCTCGTTGCCCCGGTAATCGATGGAGTAGGTGCGAATGGGGGGCATGCCCCTGCGGCGAAACTCGGCCTGGGCAAACGCGGTCACCGCGCTGGAGTCGATGCCTCCGGAGAGCAGGGTGCATACGGGGACGTCGGCGACGAGCTGCCGGGAGACGCTGTCCTCGACGAGGGAGCGCACCCGCTCGGCGGTCGTAGCGAGGTCGTCCTCGTGCGGCCGGCTTTCGAGCGACCAGTACCGGGACATCCGGATGCGGCCTCTCGGGGGCGTCCCGGCGGACGGATCCCGCTCGAAGATCATCCAGCCATCCGGGCTCGAGCTCTCGCACTCCCCGGAACACGCCGTGCCCGGGCGTGCGCGCCGGCCCCATCACGAACACTTCGGCGAGTCCTTCGGCGTCCACTTCCGGCGGCACGAGGGGGTGTGCCAGCAGCGCCTTCAACTCCGAGCCGAACAGCAGCCCGCCGTCGCGCTCGGCGTAGAAGAAGGGCTTGACTCCGAGGCGATCCCGGGCGGCGAAGAGCCACTGCTTCTCCTCGTCCCAGATGGCGAACGCGAAGATGCCGTTGAAGCGTTCCACGCACCGGGGGCCCCACTCCACGTAGGCGAGCAGCAACACCTCGGTGTCGGAGCGGCCCTCGAACCGGTGGCCCCGTGCGAACAGTTCGTGGCGGAGCTCCTCGGTGTTGTACAGCTCTCCGTTGTACACCAGCACGAAGCGATACGGCCCCGGGAACGGACCATGGGCTGGTGCCCGCCCGCCGGGTCGACGACCGCCAGCCGCCGGTGGCTGAACGCGGCATGCGCGGAGATCCAGTTGCCTCGTTCGTCGGGCCCCCGGCACGCCAGCGTGCTGCCCATCACCTCCACCGTGGGCATCTCGTGGGTCAGGTCTCGTCGCCAGTCGACCCAGCCGGCAATCCCGCACATGGCCGTCCCGTCCTCGAAGCGTGGGGTGTCGGCCGGATGGCTTCTCGAGCGCACTTGCCGGCCGCAGACCCATGCTACGCAGGACCCGGGGCCGGGGTGTGAGCCAGGCCCGACCGCCTCCACGCGGGCAAGGGCGGTACGGGCATCGGGTGCCTGCGCGCCGGAGCCGGGGGCTGCCCCCGGCTCCGGCTGGACCGCATCTTACGTGAGAACGACGGGGCCCGGCCGGCCTAGCGCCGGGAGTGGGCCTTGAGAGCCGCCCGGGCGTCTTGCACCCGCTGCCAGGCGATCTCGTCGGCGGCGCGGTAGGTCGGGATATTGCGGCGCCGGGAGAGCTCGATCACCTCGAGCACCCGGTCGAAGATGCGTTCTACCTTGGCCCTGGCGCGTTCGGCACTGTACCCCTCGGGGGTCAGTTCCTCGGCGACGTTGATGACCCCGCCGCCGTTGATGACGTAGTCCGGGGCGTAGATGACCCCGCGCTGCTGGAGGATGTCGCCGTGACGGGGTTCGGCGAGCTGGTTGTTGGCGGCGCCGGCGATGATCGGCGCCTTGATGCGGGGGATGGTGTCGTCGTTGATGGCCCCGCCGAGCGCGCACGGCGAGAAGACGTCGCACGGCACGTCGAAGATGGCGTCAGGCTCGACGGAGTCGACGCCGAGCTGCTCGACGGCCCTCAGGATCTTCTCCGGGCGGATGTCGGTCACGGTCACCCGGGCGCCGGCCTGCACGAGGTGACGGGCCAGATGGAAACCGACGCTGCCGACCCCCTGGATGGCGACCCGGCGCCCATCGAGGTCGGAAGAGCCCCAAAGCGCCTGGGCGCAAGCCTGGATGCCTCGGAAGACCCCGAGCGCGGTGAACGGGGACGGGTCGCCGCTCGTCTGCGGGAGGCCTGCTACGTAAGCGGTTGCATTTCTCATCATGACCATGTCCTGGGCGTTGGTGCCGACGTCCTCTGCCGTGATGTAGCGACCCTGGAGCCGCTCGACCGCCTCGCCGGCCGCCTCGAAGAGGTCCGAGGTCTTGTCGGTACGGGGGTCGCCGATGATGACCGATTTGCCCCCGCCCAGGCGGAGCCCGTGGATAGAGTTTTTGTACGTCATGGCCCGGGAGAGGCGGAGCACGTCCTCCAGCGCCTCCTCCTCGGTGCGGTACGGCCACATGCGGCAGCCTCCCAGGGCCGGGCCCAGGGTGGTGTCGTGGACGGCGATGATCATCCGCAAGCGGCGGGGTGGGTCATGGGCGAAGACGACCTGCTCGTGGGGCCCCAGACGGGCTATCGACTCGAAGACCGTCATGCTGCGCATCACGCCTTTCCCGGCCGCGCCTTGCGGCCATCCTTGGACGTCCCCAGCGGCCGGCGGGACGGCGCAGGCCGCGTCCCACCCTCGGCTCTCGCCTCCGCGCCGGGAGCCGCTGTGTACGGCCGTGTACGTTGTATGCATCGGCCGCCCACGACACTCATTCGAGATGGGCATACCGGTTCCTGTAGCACTTCGGCTCCGGGAAAGAAAGGGCAGCTCGTCCGCGGGTTCAACAGACCTGTAACTCAACGTTCACGGGGCGTTAACGCAGCCGAGGCACGCTGTGAACGGATTCACAGGACCTGCGGGGGATGATCCGGCTTGCGGTCGTCCACGCTGCGTGACGGGTTGTGGAGGCTGGCCGTGCTGGTCGGGGCCTACCTGGTGCTTTGGGTCCTCCGCAACCTGGGCATCGTGACGGGCCGCTGAGGGCGTAGCGGCTTCCCGACCCCCGAGCTGGAGCCTCGCGAACGGCCCGCAGGCAGGGGTAGCCGGGCCTCTGTCGCCTGCCGGCACTCGATGACTCGCCAGGACGTCCGGTTGACGGTTGGGCCGCAGTGTTTACATTTCCTTTACGGATCCGCTCTTTACAGTTCGCGGGCCGGGTGTCTATATAAAGCAGGCGGGACGAAAACGACACAGGCGGGACATAAACCGCCCCGCCCACAGGAGAGGGGAGCGCAAAGATGGTTTGCAAGGACTGCGGCACGCAGAACTACGCGGGGAGCCTGTACTGCAAGAAGTGCGGTGCAGACCTCAACAAGAAGACGGCCCCGTCGTCGCCGGTGCTGCGCAAGGGTCTCATCCAGCTGCTGCTGGGCTCGCTGCGGTAAGCCGCCGGCCCGGCCGGAGCCCCCGAGCAGGCCGGGGGTCGCTCCGGTAACCACCCGATACGGCCTGCGAGGCTATCTGCCTTGACACTCGGCCCGGCGCCCGGTAGAGTAGGAGACGCCGGGCCGGCGGAGCCGGCGGGCCCAAGCCCCGAGCGCCGGTGCACCGCAAGAGCGTGGGCAGGTAGCTCAGCCGGTTAGAGCGCTACGCTCACATCGTAGAGGTCAGGGGTTCGAGTCCCTTCCTGCCCACCATCAAAGAAGCCCGCCAGTACAAGGTTTGCAGGCGGGCTGTTTTTTGGCTCCACCCATCGTTCGGCCCGCATTAGAGCCAAACTAGAGCCAATCACTTGGATCAGGCTGGACGGTTCGGCTTCCAGAGCGGGAGACCTTCCGGGGCCACACCCCCGACGACGCCCCCGACGGCACCCACCTCTCGGGCTCCCCGCACATGCTGGTCAAACCAGTAAACCCGTTGTGCTTCCCAAAAAGCCCAGGCCCCTGGCGGTAGTCCCGGAAGTGTCCCCGCACGATGTGCAAGGCCCGCCGGATGCCCACCGTCCGCACCCGCCCCTGGCGCTCGGGCAGTTCTCGCACGGGACGAATTTCCAGTACCCGGAACGTGAAGAGCATCCGCCGATCCTTTGGGCGCTTGCCAGATGTTCGACGAGGGGCCTCGGGGGCTTTCCGGATCACGACATTCTTGCAGTTGGCAAAGGAAACGGTGAGCAGTACCGGATAACAAGCCGCCAGCAGCGCGCTGGCCAGTCTGCTCGGATCGACCGGTAACGCCCGCACATCGATCCCTATCAGGCGAACCAGAGGCGGCCAGCGGATCAGGTCGCCGGCTCCGTTCAGGAAGTGAAGGATCGCCCCCGCTGGCGGGATGGCGCCGTCGTCCCACTCCGGGTAGGGGGCGATGTATAAAAGCCACCGCGCCGTCTCCTCTGGCAGATCGTCAACCGGCTCCACTCCCAGCTCGGCCCGCAGGGCCAGATACCCATCCCGGGTCGCCTGCAGCCCCTCAAGGTCGGTTCACATGGCAAAGGTCCCGTACTTTCGAACGCCCATGTCGGGCAGCTCGATGGCCTGGCCATCGGGCTGAAGGGATCGGCGAGGCGCACTCCACTCCACCCGCGAGATCTCCCAGGGTGGCACGCACGCCGGGAAGTCTTCCGGGAAGAAGCGGTCCTGGGGCAGCTCCTCGTAAATGTAACGGGCCACGTTGTCGGCGTCCACCAAGATGGCCTGTTGCCATCGCTCATCCAGGTAACCCTGGGCTTCCTGGAGCTTGCGCAGGCGACCGGCCACGCAGGCTCATCCTCCTGCCAGACGAGCCCCCGCCGTCTTCCAGAGATCCGCCAGCTCCCGCAGGGCCTTCTCCACGTCGGGCAGCGCAGGCTCCGGGCTTTCGACCGGCGGCTTGCTTTGCTGGCGGGCCAGGTAAGCGCGGCGGGCTTCGCTGATCTTGCGGCGGGTTTCTGCTGACAGTGGTTTACCTGGTTTGGCCTGCGAGATCTTCTCACGTACACTCTTCGGCACCGGGCCGCGCGTGGACTCCTCTCCTTTCGGGTGACAAGATGCGCTGTTTCGCCCGGTACCAAGATGATGGCGGCCCCGATCCCGTGTCAAACCTGACGGCCCAGGGTAGTGGCCGGGTCGTTAGTGGAGGTGTCACGCTTTCCTGTAAACCGCCATCGGCATGGATGCCACACAGCATGCGGTGCTCAGCGGAAAGCGATGCTGTTAGCGGCAACCGGCCCTATCCGGACACGTTTTCCCGAAAGTCGGAGTGGTGCCGTAGCTGCGACAGGGGTGCCCGAGCCTAAGACCCGAAGTCCGGCGAAAGAGGGGAACGGCGACCGGGAAGCGGATAGGCCAGGGCTTTGTTCTGGGTCATCTTGGAAGGAGGGAACCGGATGGCTCGCGGACGACATCTTTCGGCAGCCGCGTGGTGGGCAATCCTCACGGTCGTGGTCATGACCGGTGGTGCTGGAGCGGCCAGCGACCAGAACCCCATGGACGTATCGTCGTACGCCAGGCAGGTGGCCGAACTGAGAATCCCCACCCTCGTATCGGTGCGAAAGGCGTCCACCGAAGCGCTGCAACTCTTTGACGAGGGCCAGTACGATGAGGCGGTGGAGGCGCTCGATCGGTAGGCCCGCTCGGCTAACTGGTTATCGAACATGATCGCGCAGGGGCTCGATCCCTTCTATTCGGCCTCCTACGACGATCGCAAGGCCTTTCCTTATCCCCGTATTAACACCCTCGTGCGCTACGAGACCTGGTCAACGACCTGCGCCGCCAGCGAAATCACGCCATGGTGCTGTGGGCAGAAGCGCTGGTCCAGCTGGGACGTACCGATGAAGCCGTATCCGTCTACCTTCGCGCCCTCGACCTGCTCGATATCGAAGACTGGGACTGGTGGACACGCGCCCGGGCCGGCTTGTATGCCTTGCTCGGGGTGGACACCTGAGGGGTGTGGGGCTGTTCTGACCCGAGAGCCGCGGTTTGCTGTCCCACAGGGGGCTGCGATCCATGTGGCGGAGCTTTCTGCGGCCTTACCGGAGTCTGGGGGCACACGTGGAGCCGGAAGGCACCCACTCCCCGCGGCCTAAGGGATCGTGCGACGGGTCTCTGGAGAAAGGTGGTCTGTGAGATTTGCCGGGGCGCACTTCGGGGCAGGGCCCGGGGCATGGGTCTTCTTCCTCGCTGACAGGAAGTTCCGTTGCCATCGCAAGGATGGCGACTCCCGCTTCGCGAGCGGCTGGGGTCCCTGACGTCCCAGGGTCGTGGATGGGGGATGGCCCATCCCGGCCAGCTCAGCTTCCTGCAAGACGACACGGCCGTCCAGATCTACACGTCCCCGGTTCTTGGGAAAAACCCGGTAAACCTGTGGCCGTCGTCACAGACGTGGCCCCTTCGGCCGGGGCGGACTGCATTTGGGCAGGCGGGGGCGTGGTGCTGGGTGCCGAGTGGGGGCTGGGGCGGAGTCGCCTCCCCCAACTTCCTGAGCCGGGAGCACAGCCCCTAATTCACGGCCGTCTCAAGTTCAGGGAGGTGGGGGGACGGGTAGGCCCCCTGGCAGATTCACGACGTCGACTCCTTGTTCGGCAGCCGACCCCTCGGGGCCGCCAGCGCCGTGGAAGGGATATGGGGCCTTCACGGGGCGTTGGATGGCGCCCAGGAGCAGGCCGAGATCGAATTGGCCGAGGCGGTCTTTGCCATGCTCGAACGGCTCGTGGATGCCGCCTCCCCCAGAAGGCCGACGGAGGAGCGGCCGCCAGGTCTCCCGACGGCCCGCCTTGCCAGCCTCAGCCCGTGCTGCTTCTTCCATACGCTCAGTAAGCCTAGCGCTTCGGTGGCCCGGCCAGGGACTTGGCGGTGGCTCACTTGACGCATCCGTTCATCCGGGAGCCGGGTTGGTTCGCCATCCAGATGGTGCGGTACTTGCGACAATCCTCCGCTACCGTTGGCGCTGCAACTACTGCGAGCCGGTGCCGCTTCCTGTACACCGCACCGTCATGGTGGCAGCGGCACGTTCGTGGCCTCGGGAGGAGGCATCGTGAAGGAGAGCCCATGGGAGGGGAGCCCGCAACAAAACCGAACACATTTCGTGGCAAGGTGAACCAGGTCATGGAGCAGGCACACAAGCAGGGGGGACAGGGACAACACCCCGTCAGCCATGCTCCGCTTGGCCCCGCGAGGCGACGGCACCACGTCTCCCAAGGTGCAGCAGGGGCGCCTTCCGGTTCTTGCCGGTGGGCCCCGAACAGGCCAAACCATGAGCCAGGGCGTTGGCGGTCTTGCTGGCTGGGCCGATCAGAGCCACCCTGACATGGCGTTCGCTTTGCCCACCTGAAACCAGACGAGGTCCCTGGCCTCTGTGGCGTGCGCGGTGGCCGGTACACTAAAGTCCCTTATGAGCTGTCGATTACCCAGCCCGTGAAGGACGCCGACGGGGGGAGACCATGATCCGGCTCGAGGATCTCCAACCGCATGCGGCTGTGCGAGGCGTCTTGCCCGACGGACCGGTTACCGTTGTGAACGTCCAGTGGTACGGCTCCGAGGCGCTGGAGCTTACCTACAAGGACTCGGCGGGTCGGGTCGGCAACGTGCTTCTCTACCGCCACGACGAGCCCCGGCTGGAGATCGTGGAGCAAGGCCGGCCCTGGAGCTTCGACGGCGACGGGGCGCTTTTCCGCTTGGTGTCGGAGGCATACCGCATTCGCCTGGCCCATCTCTTCGATCCGGTGCTCGCCGTCCACACCTCCCTGGTCGAGCCGCTCCCGCACCAGATCACCGCCGTCTACGAATCGATGCTCCGCCGCCAGCCGCTGCGATTCCTGCTCGCCGACGACTCGGGCGCCGGCAAGACCATCATGGGGGGCCTCCTCATCCGAGAGCTGATAGCGCGCGGCGATCTACAGCGGTGTCTTGTGGTCTGCCCGGGGAACCTGGTGGAGCAGTGGCAGGACGAGCTGTACCAGCGTTTTCAGCTTTCCTTCGAAATCCTGACCAACGAAAAGCTCGAGGCTGCCCGCACGGGCAACTGGTTTCTGGAGAACCACCTGGTCATCGCCCGGC
>JADBKR010000007.1 GCA_014896295.1 Limnochordaceae bacterium | reverse complement strand
TGCTGGGTAGAGCTTGGTTGTCACGTATTTTGGTGATCGCCCGAGCAGATCGGCCCGGCGTCTGTTGACGCAAAGCGGTACGCGCTGGTAGCCTTTCCTCCCGCTCCCAGTCCCCAAACCAACCCAGCTGCTGCAATGGGACGCTGGGGCCCTGTCGGTGTGGCCTCTCGGTAGTCCATTTAGAGACGGGAGTCGCGTGGTAGCCAAGATCCTCCCGTGGGCCGCCTGAAGGGAAGCGTATGATGGATGGCGTGCCCAGGTGGATTGAAACAGGTGGCGCCCTGCTGCCCTGCTGTCTGACGCTGTCTGGCGTGGATGATTTGGCGTTTCACCTTCTCGATGGCGCGGTCGAGCGGCGCACGGTCTCTTGCCGTCCCTTTCAGTGGAGAGATCCATACGGGGTAACGGGGTGTCGGCGCGCGATCTGACGACGCGGTTACTTGAACCGTCGACCTGCTTGATCCCCAAAGCCACAGGAAAAGTCCTGGCTCTGGAGCTCGAGCGGCTTTCATGGTGGAACGTGCGCGGGTGTGTGATGATCGCGCTTGGTAGCCCGGAAAGAGCGCGGCTCTGGGCCCCGATCCCTGGCGAGTGCCCGGGCAAAAGGCTGCTGATGGTCGGGTGCGGCGATGCTGAGGCTGGGCGTGTAGCCAGGCTTGGTCTTGAGTGGCCCAAAGTGTGCTGGATTGTGGGGCCAGGTGTGAGCATCTCCGTGCCCGGAGCACCCCCACCTCCTGGTGGCGTCCGTGAGCGCCCGGGAGCCCACGTTGATACTTTGCGTGATGCACTGTCGCTTATGACGCCCGCCGCCCGCCATCGGCGATGCGGTCGCGACGGTCTTTCATGGCTGGCCTGTCACCCCTTGAGTCCCGTGGTAAAAACCCCGCTACCAGGTAGCGCCAGAACGCAAGACTCAGTTTAATCGAAGATGCATAATCAGTCATCGCCAGCATCGTAGTTCCAATCGCGTTCAGCGCCCCGGAAGTTCAGGAATTCAACCGCGAAGTTGTAAGGTCGGAGTTTCATGATGACGATGAGGGCCGAGATAGTCGTCCAGCGCCACAGTTGATGGAGAAGATGGCAGAAAGCACGCGTGGCAGCGCGGCAATGGGCAGCAAATGATCGCCGGTGGCTTCACCCGCCGGCGCCGTCGATGTATGGCGTCAGCGTGAGGAGCCCCGGTCGGGGATCGGTCGTGCGCATGTACCGGGCGGCGGCAGACGCCTGCGCCGCGTGGCGGCGGCCGGCGGGATGACGCGATGCCCCACAGCGTCACTGCGCGAGGCGTGCCACGACCAGGTGATGGGACTGCGCGTGATGACCTGAGCGTAATCTCGCGCCGAGCGCCCAAATGAATGGAAAAGAAAAGAAATTCAAAGCTTAAAAATTGTTTCGGCGCAAACGCGTTACCAGAGTTGATGGCTGCGCGATATTGTCAGCTGCCAGGCGACTGAAGACGCTAAGGCCAGGCGCACTGGCGAAGTGGAAACCGCCAGAGCAGCGCCGCACTGGAGAAAGACCCATCGCACGTTCCGAGCGTGGAACTTTTGCGGTGACCTGGTGGTGAAGCTTCCTGATTGAACTTGAACGAGGTAGACACCCACCCGGGGCAAGACCGGCCCGAACATCACCAGGGTGCCCAGTACCAATGCCGCATTTAAAGCGCATCATCGCCCGCAGAGCTTTGAGGTAGCTTGCCGACGCCCGGGCTTCGGAATGACCCGTGGCCGAGCAACCCTGGCCTTCCTGCTGCTGTGCTCCGACCCCGCTTCCATCGTGCTTCACACCCAGGCTTCCTCTGGTGGCTTCAGCTCCATGACGAACTGGAGCCAGTGGTCACGCCAGGATTTCATGATCGCTGAATAACACACCAGCAGTGACTCCTGGCGGCTGGCCTTGCAGGAACTGTTCTATCCCAAAAGCTTCACCGAAGTGATGCGCAGTGGTCGGACCACTCATGATGCGTGGGCAAACCAGAGCGCCATGCCACTACAAAAACGGCTCAAAGATCCTCTAGTGGCGCGCCGGATGTTATGCCCACAGTGACGAAAGCACCGCGAGCACCGGAAGGTGCGAGTAAGGAGGGTGATGCAGCCGGCCCGCCGCAACGGAGGCGGTGGCGCTGCATCCGCCGGATGCCGCCCCTGTGGCGTCGCGCAGCGGGCGGATCGATCGTAGCGCCGCTGGTAACGATGGAGGGCGAAAACCTCCCACGGTGGCCCACGTGGGATCGACGCAGGAACGACCCAGGTCAAGGGCCCGGTTGGCGTGCATCGAGGCAAACACGGATAGCCGTATCCCGGTTTCACCGTACCGCGCTTGTTGATGTCAGCTGGTTGCAGCTGAGGATCCACTGCCGCGATGGCGCCACCACAAAGACGTGAGAGGAGCAACGCGGAATGTGGAAAGCCGCGGAAACGCGTCTGAAACCTGCCCGTGAGCACCGATTTGGTTTGAGTGTGACCCACAGACGCGTTTAGGCCACACATGGAACGCACGCACGTCCTCAAACTGATCAGGCGGATTTAGAAGAAGTCGTGACGCCCTTAGTAACAGGATCTGTTGCCTCCATGGGCCAACGCTGAAGTTGCCCAGCCCCACTAACCCTGGGGCTCTGGCCGATAGGTTGACGTGGTGGAAGAGGCTCAATGCTAAACCTGATGTCACATCCACGGCACCGCTAATGAACGTGGCGAAGAAAAGCGAATGCCGGCGCTACGCGGTAAGAGGAAGTGGCCAGGCGAGCGCGCAGCCGGTCGCCTGATGCCAAAAATCACGACGCTCTCTCCATAGTCTTCGGCACTGGGGCGCCCCAGTGATTTCCAAGCCCTGCTCGTTCAGTGACTTCATTCCTCTCGGCTCACTGGAGTTTCCAATATGAACCCCGGATCGGTCTCGCCAGCTGGAGCAGCCCTGTCCATCGAGACTCGGCCCAGGATGGCCCTGGTGATCCACAGGCACTCCCCAGCAGGATGTGGACTGGCCAGCCAGAAGTGGTGGCTTTTTCTGGGGGTTTCAAATGAGGTCCTGGGCAAAAGCGGATGCCTTCCTGGCAACGTGCTCCACGTCGCCGGCGTAGACACTGATCCCCTTGAGATGAGGTCGTTGCGGGCTGGTGGCGGAACAGCTCCCAAACAACCCAAGCTGGTGCATGGTGCTTCCTTTGCTCCTTGAGGAACTGACATTCAGGCAGTGAATGAACCCGCCCATGCTTCTTCTGTCCCTTCCAGTGCAGGAAGCAAAGTCAATTAGAGTTAACTTTTTTTTCCTAACTCCGGAACTGCATATTTTTTTGAAAGTTTGAAAGTTTGAGAAGATGGTTTCTTCCTGAACCCTTAGAGGAACTCCTTGCTTTCATGCTTTGATAAGTCAAGGAATTAGTTAACTCTGAAGCAGCCGCTCTGAGGAGAGCAGAAAAAAGTTCAAAAAAAAACCAGCCTGTTATATATCTGGTAAGGCTAATTGTAATGAAGAGAGACCTTCAATGGAAGTTTACTTTTAAAGAGTTCACACAACTCTGAGAGGGAAAATGAGATCCCTTCCCTAAAGTAATGTCCACAAGAAAGAAATCATCCCTCTGAAATGCATAAAATCCCCCAGAAACACAGGGATGTAAGCCCTCATTGTCTTGGGAAGGAAAGAGTGCCTTCTCAAAGTTTGATGGTGGAACTGGGAATAATCATCCCAGCCAGGGTTGTGTCTTGGCTGACGCTTATCATGCAACGTATTGCCAACAGGTGCCGGTACCCAGGCGTTGGCTGGTCTCTGACGGTCTGAGCGCCCACAGCATCCGCCATTTTCCGTAGGTTGGATGCCACCTCCTGAAAGGCGCAAGACGCTGACGTAAATGACCTCAGGTCAGAGGGTGGAGCTGGAACGCCGCGCCAGCCCTGCAGGTCTCCTCAACCAGTTTGTTTCGATTGCCGGATGAACGCTGATCGAGCGCGTCAGTCCGGAGTTGGAAAGGCCGCGTTTCCGAGCAGTGGTACCGGAATAACTCGTCGGTCTGAAACGCTGATCCGGCGCCGCTCGGCCGCGGTCTGGCCAGCGCGGTTTTGCCAGCGAGTTTCGAGGCGTACGGTGAAAAAGTACCCCGATAACTCATCGCTTTTTTTCGACGTCCGGGCTGGCGCGCTGAACTGTAATAACGAGCTTCTTGTGATCGCCGCCGCAGATCCCCGGGCCCGCGTCGGCAGTCCGTGACGAACGCAAAGCGGCGGGTAAGCTGGCGCCAAAGCTGAAAACGCTGATCCCGCGCGGCTGAGGTGAGGCCAGTGGCTACTGCTTAAAGTGTCAGCCAGATGATGCTCCATGGTTGACCCTCCCCCTTCTCTCCCGTGAAGTAAGTAAAAGTCCCAGAGTCCTGGTATTTGGAAGGTTTCTCCTGCCATGGTGTGGTGGAAAAACAAAGAGCGCTCTGCAGCCGCTGGAGTTCATGGCTGTGGAAAGGTGGAAGTTGACTCCACGATCAGACCTGATGGATCCGTAAAGGGTTGCCGCCGTGACATGAGGCCCTCTGCTAGTGACGCTCCTGTGAAAGCTTCCGCTAGAGCTGCATCGCACCCGCCTCACCCCTGCTCGTGCCAAGCCGCCCGTGCACAGTGCTTTTTGTGTCGCGGCGGAGGGCAGGTTTCGCCAATGGCGTGGGCCATCGCGGATGCCGGCCATGCTGCACGAAGCGGCACGGAGACTCTCGGGCGCCAAAGCTTCTGTGCCTGAGGCTTTTCTTCTGAGCAGGAGCCCCATATGGTGTGGTGGAACCCCTGGAAGAGTGGAAGGGAAGTGGAAGCTGGGCGCACATGAACCTGAGGGGTAAAGGTACCACCTCCGAGTGTACAGCTAATGTAGCTCAATGACATCAACAATCCTTATATACGCCTCTTCCACAAAGACCTCGCTTGGGGATCGTCCCGTCCTTGGGTACCCAACACTTGGACGCAGCCGGCTGTCGTCGCCCTGAGGCCGACGCCAGTGGAGCGCTACTTCGGCTTCGTGGAGGGGCTTCAGCCCCTCAGATCATCACTATTTGGCGTGCAGTGATCCTGGGTGGCCTCGGCTGAGAGACGCCAATCCTCGTGAAGAAGACGCCGGAGCTTTTACCCTCTGATCCCCTCAAAGCAAGCGTCCTCTCCTGCTCGTGATTTGAAGGCTATGCCGGACGCATACGGTCTCTGTAATGAAGTCGGGCAAAACCGCCTGGTCGTGTGATTCCGACTCTGGGCCGGAGCTGCGTCAACTACGAGTGGGCCCTGTCGCTACGCGCGAGAGATGCCCTGGTAGCGCATCGGATCTGCATTTCGCTGACCATGCTGTCCATCCGGGAAAAAGTCGTCGAGCGCCACCTGGTTTCCGAGCGCTCGCCGCCTCTGCACTCCTGTGGATGCTTTGAGCCTCCTGATAAAACCTGCTCTCAGAGCATGAGCAGCCACAGAGTGCAACTGGATCCTGGGAGCCCTGGACAGCCGCCGCCTGGTGTAGCGAGCTCAGTGATCCCGGCACTCGGCAATCTCCAGATGCCACGCACTGTGGACGCAGCGCCACGCCTGAAAAAACGCGGACCCGTAATCCCTGATCCGCTGGTCCTTCAGATGGATGGCTCAATGGCAAGTTACGTAGCATCAGGTAAAAAAATGCAGTGCGCGGCGGCCAATGATCAGCCACAGGTCCCCTATTTGGTCCGCAATCTGCGCTTCCACAGAGCTTGGAGAGCTTAGGGGAAGTCGCCCTTGTGCTGGCGGGGGCCCTGGAAAATTCAGCAGGAAGTCTGGGATGGTGCACTGACCCATCAGACAAAGCCCAGCTTCTGGTGGTGGAATATGAACGTGGTGGAAAAGATGCTGAAGCTTTTCACTCTGATGCAATGCAGACTGATGCTTTTCACATCCATGTGGAGTTTGATACTAATCCAGACAATAATAATCCTGGTCTCCGGAACAAGAGGTAACAATTCCGACGCGGCAAAGCCGTTGAGTTTTGTCCGGCCCTCAGCGCTTCTAACTCTTGGCCCGTCAGACACCCTCCGGATGGTCATGATTGTCCCTGCAGGAAAGCTTTTCCAGTTTGCGCTCACCCGTGGTCCGCGTGGTGTCATGATCGCTGCGAAAGTGTGAAGTCGAGTGCAAAGCGCAGCGTCGAAGATCTTGTCGGGGAGATGGGGTTTCATTTGACGCTGGCGTGGGATCAGGTAATACCCAACCATGGTCAATCGGAAGCTCTATCCTGGGAGCGCAGAAGCAACTGTTATTTTTTGATGCCTCCTTCAAGGATTTGTCTGATAGCGGAACCAGTCGGGTGTGGGTCGGTATCTTCCAATTCATGGTTTTGGAACATCCAATTAACTTGTCCGGCTCTGCCTCCCAAGACTGAGCCGTGCAGACGTACTCCTGAGAGCCCACTGTCCTGGTGGGAGGCTGGGTCGCATTGCTTATCACTGCCACAGGTGTCTGGGTGGTCTCCGGTTCCGGGAGGTGGCCATGAGGTAACCATCCACCGGCCCGCAAGCGCTGGTTCATTGAGTTCCAGGTGGATGAATGAGTGGGCCAGGGCGTGAACCCTGATCCCCCATGCTAAAATTATCCTGTTGGTAAAGCCACAGTAAGTCATGTTTCTGGATGAGGGCAAATGGCTCCATATTCATTTTCGTGGGAAAGCCCGCCGAAATGGTTCGACTTTCACGTGGAGCAGCCAGGGCGTGAGGTGGAGCACGAGATCCCTGTGTCTGGAAAGCCTAAGGAACGGAAGGAAGGAAGGCGGCTAGGCGTCGCCAGTGTGGTGCTTGAAAGCCCCTGCCCAGTCGCAAGGTCAACAAAAGATCGGAGTATGAACTGGATTGACTCGGGGGGAAGTGGTCCACCTGGGCAGCTGGCAGACTGGAGAAGCTCCTGTCCCTGGTCTGAAATGATATTGATGTGGAAAGAGACGCCTCCCGGCCCACCATTGCAGGGGGCTCTTTTCTACCTCGTGAACTCGTGCCTGATGGGATCGCCGGAGGTGGCAGCCCTGAGCGCAGAGCGCATGCCCGCCGCTGTGGATGGGGCCTGCCCATTGGCGCGCTCGGCTGCGCACCCCCTGCATCGAAGCGCGCTGGCTCGTCGCAAAGGTGTGACGAAACGGCAGGGCAAAAAGACCGAAAGTGGCTGGCGCAGTTCGTCGAAGTGGCCCCAACCGGAAGCGAAGGTCGGGGCGCAGTTCGATTAGCAGAGCTCGCGCCGCACCTTCAGTCCGGCGGGTTTCGCTGCCCCAAAAAGGCGTGCGGTCGGATCGTCCCTGGGACGCCCAGGCAGGGTGCCGCCTGGCGCCGGCCAAAAATTCCAGCGTGTGGTGGAGCGCGCGGAGCGAGCCCGGCCGCCGCCACGGTGCGGAAAATCTGAAGGTGAAGCAACGTCGCCGCCCGTCCGTGACGCGCGCGCCCGACGCGATCTGGAAGGGCTGCGGAGCATCCTACTGAAGCCCCAGGCTGGTTTACAGATCCGAAAAGAAGTACACCTCTTCCGTCTCCACGCTGCAGATGGCTGTGTCGTGTCAGGCGGTAACTTGAATCATCTGCCGGGCTGGTTTGTGAAGGCTCCACAGGCAGGCGCAGGGCCGCACCTGCCTGTCCCGCCAGATCTGGACCCTCCGCTGGCAGTAATGCACTCTGCAAAACTGGTGGCTTCACGTTGTAACCTCTCCAAGTGATCCCCAAGACAAGCAAGCGCCCGGCCGGCAGCGGCGCGTAATCGCTGTAATGGCGTAGCTGCAAAGGGCTTGATCCATGCCGCCAGCAGCGGGGCGTGAGCCCGGACGACGCGCCCTCGGTGCCGCGGCAGGCAGGCCCAGAGTCTGCTGGCCTGCTGCGCCAGGAAAGACCCCCCTGGCCTGCAAAGCCCAGCCTCCCAGCGATCTGAAGGCTGCGAAGCCCCGGGCGCTCCGAGCCGAATCTCGGCCCTGCATCGCCCAGACTGCCCCCTCCACGAGCACTCAGCACCGCCTCCCTCGCCGGCGAGAGCCACCTCTTGTGCCTGGCCCTGCCCCAGGCGCAGCAAGCCGAAGGAGAGAGATGGCGCAGGTCTGCGCCTGCCCGGGCCACCCACTCCAGCCCCTGCGTAGCGCCTGGGGCCTGCGGTGAAGACGCACGTCGTCTGCCGACAACGATCCCTCCGCTCCCTTCCTCCTCCCTGACACCTCGCCGCCCTCGCGCCGATCCGTGCCCGCCTGCCGGGTCCGGGCCTCAGATCCGCGCCAGTGTCGACGAAACAGTGCATCATCTGAGGAGTGAGCACCCGAAACGCCTCGGCCCGCTCGCGCATCCTGCCGTCGCTCGTACTCCCGCGCCTCTTCAGGTCGGAAGTAAAACTTGTACAGCTCCAAAGTGGGGCCGTCCACCTGGCTCCGGTGGCAGGCGATGGCCCTCGAAGCGCCGCTGCCAGTCCTCCTCGCCGACCGCCGTCGGCAGGCGTTGGGACGGGCCGTGTGGGAAGTACGCGATCCCTTTCATCGCGCACGGTGAACGCCTCGTCGATGGCCGGTCGGTGGATGTGGAAGCTTGACAGCAAGACTGCCGGTTTGTTTGCCTTTTCGCCCGCAACTTCCGTAGTAGCATCCGGGGAAAGCACTCTGTAGGGCAGGTTGGGGTCGACTGCACGCGACCAGGCTCGCAGGCGCAGCTCGCCGTGATTGTCCGGATCACGTCCCGCCGCACCGCGCGTCGGAGAGAATGCCCGATCCGTCTGAGCCAGCGCACCTCCTGATGAGTGTCCGTGCTGCCTCTCCCTTGCCCTCCCTGCGTAGGCTGCTGTAGCCGTCGTGGAGTCGTAAGCCGGTGGCCCGAGAGATGGCCCGCCACCGGACCCGTCGGTCACGGTGAGGTAGACTTTGTTCCTGACCTCGAACTGGGTCCAGAAGTTCTAGGCTAATCGCGTTTCTGGTGGAAAAGGAATGCATCCACGCCTCTCCAGACGCCTGTCGGGCGGGTGCGGCTGCAGGCACGCAATGGTGGATAGATCCGCTGGCGCATCCTCGATCCCAGCGCGCGCCTGATGCGCCCATTAGTCCTAGAGCTACAGCAGATCACCTCTCCCCATGTTAAAAAGTTTGAGGTGTGTCAAATGCTTC
This sequence comes from Limnochordaceae bacterium, assembly GCA_014896295.1. Classification (GTDB taxonomy): domain Bacteria; phylum Bacillota; class Limnochordia; order Limnochordales; family Geochordaceae; genus Carboxydichorda; species Carboxydichorda subterranea. The sequence goes on along the minus strand of JADBKR010000007.1, from coordinate 568,356 downwards.
CTGGCAACAGACTCATACTGAAAGCTTCTGGTGCCGAGGTCCCCGCTGCGGCAGTGAAAACTTCGGCGAACCCGTGGGAAAGGAAAGTGGGCGAGGATGGCTGGCAAAGACGCAAAACGGAGGCGATCCGCCCGGTGGCGCTGGCGTGCCCAGTGGTTCCAGTGGTGGCTCTCCCTCCAGGTTGGCTTCTCGGCTAAGCGCGCTGTGCTCCTGACTGATGGTTGTAATCAAGTGGTCTCAATAGTTATGTGGTATAACCCCTAGTCATGATACATATAACTGTTCCTTCCAGGTGGTGATGCTTCTATGGCAGCTCCTCTGAGCAGCGTCTTCACCCGCTTGTATTGATCTGACGAGCAGCGTTTGATGCTGTGGCGATGACCAGGGAGCCCAGAAGATCGCATGTCATGACCTCCGCCAGATCCACCACACGAAGCCGTACCCAGCGATGATGCAGACCGCTGTACCCCGCAGCGCCAATGTCCATTAATGATGGCGTCGCACCCCGCAACGGCATTGTCGCGCGGGCACTACCGGAAGTCAGATGTCGAACGCGGTGGTGGCAAATGAACTGACGATGCGTAAGTGGGTGGTGAAGAAACTGGCGGAAATGTAAAGGCGGCTGTCAGAGGCGGTGTGGAAGTGTTAACTCGCCATGTCCGCGCTGGGAGATGCCGCCCGTAAGGTGCTGGTAGGCCAATGATGGGCGGTGAGTCGCCCGTGGTGGCTGCCTGATCAGCGGTTCTGGGAAGCGTTTTCGAACGAGTTCGTGTTTCCGAAGCTGCTCCGGTCTTTTCTCGTGCGGGCATCGGCATCGCCAGCGTGGTCGTCCATCGCGGTCACCGGCGGATGGCGGAGGCAGCCCGAGCCGGCAACCCTGAGGGCTGGAGTCGAGCAGAGCGGCTCCCAGGTCAGCGGGCCTCCTGGTATCAACTCGGGCGGGCTGCCAGGCCCTGCGGGCACTGTGTGGTGTACGCGGTCCGCTCGCCCTTCGTGCCGCGTGGCGTGGGCCACTGATTCCCTGCTGACGGCGAGGTGGTGCGCGGCGGCTGTGTCGCTTCCACCGCCCCGGCGCGCATGGGCGACTCTCGCCGCGCCGATCCGGGGTAGTGATGCAGCGCGACCATCCTGCAACTGGGGCGCGCGCGGGGTGACCCACGTGCCCGGGCACCTCCGTGCGCGCAGCCGGACGCGGGTACTGAGGATGCGGTGCCGCCCCCTGCTCAGGCGTCTCGGGCTCCTTCCTTCGCCCGCAGGCGCAGAGACTGGTCGCGGCGTGGTGCCGGATTTGGTACCCCCGATGAACCGCTCGACCCCGCGCGATTCGCTTGGACATCCCAAGATGATCGTGCCGCTTCACTGGCACCGCCCGCACGGTGCGGCTGAGGGAGCGCCGGGGGTAATGCGAAAGGCGGGGCCGTTCGCGCTTGATCGTCTCCGCGTGCGGTACGATGCGCCGAGTCGCGGCCGCTGATGCTCGACCGGCTCCTGTACGGAGACCTGCGCAAGGCGTTGCTCGTCAGCGAGATCGTCTCGATCATCGAGGAGAGCCCCGACCCCGACAGCCCGGTCATGCGCCGCCTGAAGCGGGCCATCGGGTACGAGAGCGCAGGCCGCCGCAAGCGGGCGCTCAGGATCGTGCCGATCTGCCCGCCGGAAGGTGTGGAGGCGCCGGGCACGTTCGGCTTTGGCGAGAGCCGGGCGATTGCGTCCTTGATGCGCCAGGGCTACGACGACGCGCACCGGATCCTGGCGCAGCAACGGCCCGCCGGCCCGGCAGGGACTGCGGTGCGGGCGACGTAAGCAAGGGCTCACCGGGCGGGTGCCGGGCGTGGGGGGTGGGCGAGGCATCCGTGAGAAGGGCGGTCGATCGGGCATGGCGGAGACCCCGCGCAGCTCCTACGGGCTGGAGCGGCACGGCATCGTCAACACGGGCAACGTGTACTGGAACCTGGTGACCCCTGCGCTCTACGAGGAGGCCGTGCGCCGCCGGGAGGGCTCCATTTCCCACCTCGGGCCGCTGGTGGTCCGCACGGGCCAGCACACCGGGCGTAGCCCCCGCGACAAGTTCATCGTGGACGACGAGGTCGCTCACGACAAGATCTGGTGGGAGGCCAACCAGCCCATGAGCCCGGAGCGGTTCGACATGCTGTACGCGCGGCTGCTGGCCTACCTGCAGGGCAAGGACCTGTTCGTTCAAGACCTGTTTGCCGGGGCCGATCCGCGCTACCGGATGCCCATCCGGGTGATCACCGAGCGGGCGTGGCACAGCCTCTTCGCCCGCAACCTCTTCATCCAGCCCTCGCCTGACGGGCTGCGGGCGCACGAGTCGCGGTTCACCGTCATCCACGCCCCGGGGTTCACGGCGGTGCCGGAGGTGGACGGCACCCGGTCCGGGGTGTTCATCGTGCTCCACTTCGGCAAGCGGCTGGTGCTCATAGGCGGCACCAGCTACGCCGGCGAGATCAAGAAGTCCATCTTCACGGTGCTCAACTTCCTGCTGCCCCAGGAGCGCGTGCTCTCGATGCACTGCGCGGCCAACGTGGGGCGGGAGGGGGACGTGGCGCTCTTCTTCGGGCTGTCGGGCACCGGCAAGACCACGCTGTCGGCCGACCCGGAGCGCAGCCTGATCGGCGACGACGAGCACGGGTGGAGCGACACGGGCGTCTTCAACTTCGAGGGCGGCTGCTACGCCAAGGTGATCCGGCTGCGGCCGGAGGCCGAGCCGCAGATCTACCAGACCACCCGGATGTTCGGCACGGTCCTGGAGAACGTCACCATCGACGCGGTGACCCGGCGGCTGGACCTGGACGACGACTCCCTCACGGAGAACACCCGGGCTGCCTACCCTCTGAGCCATATCCCGGGGTCGGTGCGCAGCGGGATGGCCGGTCATCCCCGCACCATCCTCTTCCTGTCGGCCGATGCCTTCGGGGTCCTCCCGCCGCTGGCGAGGCTGACCCACGAGCAGGCCATGTACTACTTCCTGTCCGGCTACACGGCCAAAGTGGCCGGCACCGAAAAGGGGGTCAAGGAGCCGCAGGCGACCTTCTCGACGTGCTTCGGGGCGCCGTTCATGGCGCTGCACCCGACCGTGTACGCGGAGCTGTTGGGGGAGAAGATCCGGGATCACGGCGCTCGGGTGTGGCTGGTCAACACCGGCTGGACGGGTGGCCCCTACGGGCAGGGACGGCGCATGCCCATCGAACATACCCGGGCCATGGTGCGGGCGATCCTGTCCGGGCAGCTCGACCAGACGCCGGCCGGCAGGGATCCGGTCTTCGGCCTGGAGGTGCCGAAGGAGGTGCCGGGAGTGCCGGCGGAGCTCCTCGACGTGAGGAGCACCTGGCCGGATCCGCAGGCCTACGACCGGCAGGCGCACGAGCTTGCCCGGATGTTCGCGGCCAACTTCGAGAAGTTCGCGCCGCAGCTGCCCCAGGCCGTGCGCGCCGCAGGGCCGGCGACGTGATCGGGATGGCAGGCTTGGTGCCGGCCATTGCAGGGGTGCTGGCCGCAAGCCCCTTGTTGCTCCTGTTTGCCGTCACGGGGATCGGCTACGTGGTGGGGCGCGTCCGCGTCGGCGGCTTCACCCTGGGCGTGGCGGCCATCCTGCTGGTGGGGCTCGCCTTCGGCGCCATCGACCCGCGGCTGGCGCTGCCCGACTTCGTCTACGAGTTTGGTCTGGTCCTCTTCGTCTATACCGTGGGCCTGGCCTCGGGGCCCGGCTTTTTCCGGTCCCTCAGGCGGCGCGGCCTGCGGGACACCGCCCTGGCGGTGGGCGTGCTGGCGCTGGCGGCCGGGATCGCGTGGGGCCTCGGCCGGCTTTTCGGCCTGCCGGGGCCGGTCATCGCCGGGGTTTTCGCGGGCAGCCTCACCAATACGCCTGCCCTGGCCGCCGTGGTGGAGACGCTCCAGGCGCAAGGGCACCAGGCCGCCACCGCTCCCGTGGTGGGGTACAGCCTGGCGTACCCGGCGGGAGTGCTCGTGATGATCGCCTGCATGGGTGCGTGCGCGCGGGCGTGGCGGGTCGACTTCCGGCGGGAGGCACGGGAGTTCGCCCGGGCGACAGGAGAGGGAGGCGACCGGGTCACCAACTGCGACGTCGAGGTGACCCGGCCCGAGGTCACGGGCGTGACGGTGGCCGAGCTCATGCGCCGACCGGAGCGGTGGGGGCGCCCGCCCTCCGTGCGGGTCATCCTCAGCCGGCTCAAGCGTGCCGGTCAGCAGATGGTGGTCACCGGGGCGACAGTACTGCAGCTCGGCGACGTGGTCACCCTGGTCGGGCCCGAGGAGGAGCTGGAGCAGGTGGCCCCCCTGTTCGGCGTACCGAGCCGGGAGCGGCCGGAGCTCGATCGCAGCCAGATCGACTTTCGCCGGATCTTCGTCTCCAACCGGGCCGTGGCGGGCAAGCCCATCCGGGAGCTGGACCTCCGGGCCCGGTTCGGGGCCGTCATCACCCGCATCAAGCGGGGCGACGTGGATCTGATCCCGAGCGCGTCCACCGTGCTGGAACTGGGGGACCGGGTGCGGGTCGTGGCGCCGAGGGAGCGACTCGGAGCGCTTGCCACCTTCTTCGGGGATTCGTACCGGGAGCTGTCCGAGATCGACCTTCCGAGCGTCTCGCTCGGTATCGGGCTCGGGCTCCTGCTCGGCTTGATTCCGGTGCCCTTGCCGGCAGGCGCGACCCTCCGGCTGGGGTTCGCGGGCGGGCCGCTGGTGGCCGCGCTGGTGCTCGGCACGCTGGGGCGCACGGGACCCATCGTCTGGATCCAGCCGCACAATGCCAACTTGACGCTCCGCCAAATGGGGCTGGCGTTGTTTCTCGCGGGGATCGGGACCCGGTCGGGTTACGCGCTCTTGAGCACGCTCGAGCAAGCGGGGCCGGGCGTGCTCGTGACGGCGGTGGCGGTAGCCGCCGGAGCCGCCCTTGGCACCCTGGTGGTCGCTTACCGGCTGCTGCGTATCCCCATGCCGGTGGTTACGGGGATGCTGGCGGGGCTGCAGACCCAGCCCGCGCTGCTCGCCTTCGCGACGGAGCAGGCAGGGTCGGAGATCCCGCACGTGGGCTACGCGACCGTCTACCCCACGGCGATGATCCTCAAGATGCTCCTGGCCCAGCTGCTCGTGAGCCGGTAGCCGGCGGGGGAAAGGGCGAGAATACGGCGCCCGGCCTCGCCGCTCAGGGGACGAGCGCGACCTTGATGGCCCCTGACGGGCCCTTGCGCGCCGCCGCCTGGATCGCTTCTCTCCAACGCTCGAGCGGGAAGCGGTGGGTCACCAGGAAGCCCAGATCCGCTTTGCCCTGCTCCATGAGCTGCAGCCCGTAGGCCATGGTGCGGATGCGCCGCCCGTCGGGCAGCCGCTCCACGCCGTAGCAAAAGGTGCCCTGTACCTGGAGCTCTTTGAGCCAGATGGGGCTCCAGTCGACGTTGCGGGGCGTGGAGGCGAGGCCCACGAGCACGACCCGCCCGCCGGCCCGGGTGAAGCGCAGCGCGTCGTCGATACTCGGCCCCGTGCCCACGCACTCGAAGGTGAGGTCGGCGCCGCCGACCGGCACCGGCTTGCCGATGATGGGCCGCAACAGCCGCGCGCCCAGCGCCTCCGCCAGGGCGGGGTAGAGGCGGGGGCCCCGGGCCGTCACGACCAGATCCGCGCCCAACCGGCGCGCCGTCTCGGCCTGGTGAGCGTGGCGGGCCACCACCACGACCCGCCCGGGCGATCCGGTGGCGCGCAGCGCCGCCACGACCGCCAACCCGACCGTCCCGGCTCCTATGACCAGCACCGTCTCGCCGGACCGCGCCGGAAAGCGCAGCACCGGATGCAAGGCCACCGCAAAGGGCTCGGCCATGAGGGCCGCCTCGTCGCTCAGCGAGTCGGGGACGGGGATCAGCTGGGAGTCGTGGGCCAAGAAGTACTCGCCCCAGCTCCCGCCCGTGTCGCGGCACGTACCCGTGAGCATGCCCGGGCTCAACGCCCCGTCCGTGAAGCGCTCGCACAACTGGTAGTCGCCGCGCCGGCACGCCGGGCAGGGCGGGTCGATACCCCGCACCTCACAGCCCAGCACCGGGTCGACGACCACCCGCTGTCCCGGAGCGGCGCCTCGGACCTCCGGCCCGGCACGCTCCACGACCCCGACGTTCTCGTGGCCGAAGGTGAAGGGAAAGGAAGCGAACGGGGACGTGGAGGGGCTCGACTCCAGGAAGATGGTGTGCAGGTCGCTACCGCAGATCCCGCCCATGCGGGTGCGGATGAGGGCCCAGCGCGGGCCGGGCAGCTCCGGCACCGGCACGTCGACCAGAGCGGGTGCTGCCGATGCCCCGGGTCGTGTACGCGGAACGGGCCACGGCCCCGGCCAGCTTGCCCACCACGAACTGCGGGATGGTGGTGTGGAACTGGACCGCCTTCATGAGCCGCCCCATTTCGTCGCAGCCGGGCCGGTTCCTGCCGGGCAGCCGCGGGCGGTCAGTGGAGAGGGGGCGGAGCGATGCCGGCCACCCGTTCCCAGGCCTCCGCTTCCCGGAGCGCCCGGGCGGCGAGGTCGAAGCGGCCCTCCTTCTCCCAGGCGGCGGCGAGGGTTCGCCACATCCAGACCTGAGAGAGCAAGGAGGGGTGCGCGACGCGAGCCGGCTGCTGTTCTCTGGCAGGAGGGTGCCAGAGGCGCCACCACTCGGGTGGCGGCCCCGGAGGCCATCCGAGGGCCCCCGGCGGCCGGACGGGCCCGGTCTCCTCTCGTTGGCACTCGGGCGACACGACACGACTCCCCAAACATCGAACCGTCGGCACACACTCTAGCGATAGCATGGCCCCCGCGCCAGGGGCACCCGCCCTTGACACGTCTCCCCGGGGGCAGTGGTCCGGATGTCCTGCGGGTGTATAGTGGAGCCAAAGTTATGCGGCGGGGCAGGTGCTGGCTACAGCATGAAGGCGCCCGACAAGACGGTGGTCTGCCGGACCGTGCGCGGCGAGTTGCGGCGCTTCCCGGCGCAGACCTTGCGGTTTCGCCCGGCCGCCTACGGCATTGCGCTGCAGGACGGGCAGGTCCTGGTCGCCCGGTCTCACTTCAGCGGCTACTGGGAGTTGCCGGGAGGGGCCGTGGCGCCGTGGGAGACGCTGGAGGAAGGGCTGGCCAGGGAGTACCAGGAGGAGACGGGGCTTCCCGTGGCCGTAGGGGAGTTCGTCGCGTTCGACCAGGGCTTCATCGCCTTTTTCCAGCATGCCTTCAACTCGTTGCGGTTCTACTATCTCGTTCGGCCCCAGGCCAGCCAACCCACGGCCCAAAAAGACGAGGTGGACGAGGTGCGCTGGATCGACCCCGGCCAGCTGAGCGAAGCGACGATGGCGCCGGGGCACTACCAGGCGTTGATGCGAAGCCTCCACAAGGCCCGCGCCTGAACCGCGGGCTCGAAGCCGGCTGCCACCCCATGCTATAATGGGACCCGCCCTCAGGGACGGGTGGCACGTTTGGCCGTGCTAGACGGGGAGGTAGCGGTGCCCTGCACCCGCAATCCGCTATAGCGGGGTCGAATTCCCGTCCGCGGCGGGCTCCTGTGGGGTCCGGCCCCGGCACGTGGCGTTGACGGCCGGGTCTTGCGCAGCAGGGACTCATGAACCCCGCCAGGTCCGGAAGGAAGCAACGGTAAGTGAGCCACCCTGGGTGCCGCAAGGGTGCCTGGCCCGAGCCGTCGACCGGGGTATCGCCCGGAGGAGTGCCGTCAACGACGGGTGCACGGCCTTCTTGGTAGGGAAAGGGCCCGGGCCGCTCCTGACGACCCGGGCCCTTTCGCTCGCGGGGAGACGAGCGTGCATCGAACTCTTTATCGCAAGTGGCGACCCCAGCGTTTCGCCGACGTCATCGGCCAGGAACACGTGGTCCAGACCCTCACCCGCGCCCTGGCGCGCGGCCGTGTGGCCCACGCGTACCTCTTCGCGGGCCCGCGCGGCACGGGCAAGACGACGGTGGCCCGGCTGCTCGCCAAAGGTCTCAACTGCGACCGGGGGCCCACTCCCGAGCCGTGCAACGACATGCCCGTCGTGTGTCGCGATCACGGAGGGCAGCTCGCTCGACGTGATGGAGATCGACGGCGCCTCCAACCGCGGCATCGACGAGATCCGGGAGCTGCGGGAGCGTATCCGCTACGCGCCGGCTCGGGCTCGCTACAAGGTCTACATCATCGACGAAGTCCACATGCTCACCAACGAGGCGTTCAACGCCCTGCTCAAGATGCTGGAGGAGCCGCCCTCGCACGTCGTCTTCATCTTCGCCACCACCGATCCGCAACGGGTGCTCCCCACCATCCTCTCCCGCTGCCAGCGCTTCGATTTCCGCAGGCTCTCGGTGGAGGAGCTCGCCGGGCACCTGGCGGCGGTCGCCAAAGGGGAGGGGGTCCCGGCCGACCCGGCGGCCCTCCAGCTCATCGCCCGCCACGCCGACGGCGGAGCGCGGGATGCCCTCTCGATGCTGGAGCAGTGCATCGCCTACCGGCCCGAGGGGCTCGACGTGCAGACGGTGGCCGACGTGCTGGGCCTGGTAGGCCCCGAGGCGCTGGCCGACCTCGCGGCCGCCTACGTCGAGGGCCGGGCCTCCGACGCCCTGGCGATCCTGGACAGGCTGGTCAGCGAGAAAGGGCTCGATAGTCGCCTCGTGGCGCGGGACCTGCTCGCTTACCTGCGGGAGGTGGCCACGGCCCGCATGATGGGAGGCGGCGGGGAGCGGGCCGGCTCGCCGGCCTTCCCGCGGGTGGGTGACCTGGCGAAGGCGGTCGCCGTGGAGCGGCTCGTGGCGGCCATGGACGCACTGCTGGCGGCCGAGCCCCAGATGCGCTGGGCGCCCGATCCCCGCATCGCCCTCGAGCTCGCGGTGATGCGCCTGGCCGCGCCGAGCGAACGGCCGGCCGCATCACCGCCGGCGGCCGGGCCCGTTTCGCCGCCGGCAGCGGTGCCGGTAGCCCGGGGCCGCGCCGCTTCCTCGCCGCGGCCCAAAGAGCCCGTGGAGCGGCAGGCGCCCGACGAAGGCGCCCGCAAGGCCGAATCCCACCGCTCGTCCAGGGCGGCTGCTCATCGAGAGCGTCCCGCCCTGGTCATCGACGAGGTCCAGCGGCGCTGGAACGAGGTGCTGGCGGCGTTACGCAACCAGCAACGGCCGGCTGCGGCTCGGGTGGGGGCGCTGCTCAGGGAAGGCCGGCCCGTGCGGGTCGACGGCGACGAGATCACCGTGGGGTTTCCGCCGGGTCGCGCGTTCCACCGCAACGCCGTCGAGGGCGACGCCAGGGCGCGGGAGGCCGTGGAGAAGGTTCTGGGACGGCTGTTCGGCCGCCCCGTCACCCTCCGGACCGAGATTCTCGACGGCGTGGCGGAGGAGGAGCCGGCCGGCGAGCCGCCGGCCGGCGAATCTGCCGAGGCGGCGCCAGTGCAGGCCGCGCCCCGTGTCCCGGCAGGTCAGGCCACGGCCCTGAGCGGCGCCCCCGCTCCGCAGTCGCAGGGAGCGAGCCCTCGCCCGGCGGCCGTGCCCTTCTCGGCGGTCCCGCCGCCCCCTCCCCTCGCACCCCCTCCGCCCCCTCCGCCCGGCCCGCCGGCCTCCGGCGCCGGACCGCCCGGTGAGGCCGAGGGAGACGAGGCTCCCGTACCGAAGCCTTCCGGGGCGTCCCCGGGAAGGAGTCGCTCCGCCGCCAGCCGGGAGCGGCGGGCGCCGGGCAAGCCGCATCAGGCCGCCGGCGCATCGGAGCCGTTCGACGAGGCTACACTGGCGGCAGTGCTGCAGATCCTGGGCGCCCGTATCATCAAGGAGTTCGAGGAGCCGCCGGGAGAGGCGGCCGCGGCGGCCGGGGCAGACGAGGGCGGCGAGCAGGCGGCCGGGCACGGGAGGCCCCACCCGTCCGGCGAGGCCCGCCAGGAAGGAGCGTGAGCGAGCATGCCCCAGGGTTTCGGAGGCCCGTTCAACGTGGCCAAGGCGATGAAGCAGATGCAGAAGCTGCAGCAAGAGCTGCAGAAGCTCCAGGAGGAACTGGCCGAGCGCACGGTCGAAGCCTCCTCAGGGGGAGGCGCCGTGACGGCCGTCGTGGACGGCAGCGGGCGGTTGCGCTCGGTACGCATCGATCCGGCCGCCGCGGACCCTTCTGACCTGGAGATGCTGCAGGATCTGGTGGTGGCGGCGGTCAACGAGGCGCTGCGCCAGTCCAAGGCGATGACGGAGCAGGCCATGGCGCGGCTGTACGCCGACCTCGGATTGCCCGGCGTGCCGGGACTGACGGGATAGCGCGCCGGCATGGAGTACGCACGACCGATCGCCCGGCTCGTCGACGAGCTGACGCGCCTGCCCGGCATCGGCCCGAAGACGGCGCAGCGGCTCGCGTACTTCATCGTGCGGATGAGCAGCGAGCAGGCTCACCGGCTGGCCGACGCCATCGTCCAGGCCCGGGAGAACACCCGCCAGTGTTCCGTCTGCTTCAATTTCACCGACGTCGACCCGTGCCGCTTGTGCCAGCCCAACTCGGGCCGCGACCGGGCCGTCCTCTGCGTGGTGGAGGAGCCCAAGGACGTGGTGGCCATGGAACGCACCCGCGCCTTCAAGGGGCTTTACCATGTCCTGCACGGGGCGATTTCGCCCATGGAAGGCATCGGCCCCGAGGCCCTGCGCATCAAGGAGCTCCTGGCCCGCTTGCAGGGAGGCCAGGTGCGAGAAGTCGTCCTGGCGACCGACCCCAACGTCGAAGGGGAGGCGACCGCCATGTACCTGGCCCGCCTGCTCAAGCCGCTCGGGGTCAAGGTGACCCGTATGGCCCACGGTATGCCGGTCGGAGGGGACCTCGAGTATCTCGACGAGCTGACGCTCGCGCGGGCCCTGGAGGGGCGCCGGGAGCTCTGAGCTCGGAAGGTCACCCGTCCTTCCTCTGCTCCTGCCAGGCTCCGTGCTTTTCCGTGAAGCGGGCACGGCATAGACAGGCCCCGGGGGCATAGAGTGTACCGCCGGGCGCGCCGGGGGCACGCCCGGCGGTCGCTCACCACTCGGCAACCGGGGTGGTCCATCGGATGGCACACGTGGAGAACTGGCGCCCGCCCGTGCCCGACGACCTGGTCGCCATGATCGACAAGGCACGCCGGGACTGGCTCGCCGCCCGAAACGAGTTCGACGCGGTGACCGACCCCGACCTCATCGACCATGCCATCTACGCCATGCATGCGGCGGAGCGCCGCTACGTCTACCTCATGCGGATGGCGGCACGCCTGCGGGGAGGGCGCCGCGGCGAGCCGGACGATCCGGACCCTGCGTCGACCGAAAGCCCGCCTCAGCCGTAGAAGTGAACGTCCAGGACCGTCGCGGCGAGCATGACCAGGCTCACGGATCCGCCGGGACTCCACGCACGCCGCGGCCGGGAAACGTGGGGCAGGGACAGGGTCAAACGGGCATGCTGCCAGGCGAGGAGGAGCGCGCTGAGAGCCACGCCCCCGAAGTACCAGCCGGCCCGGCCCGTTGCCCATCCGGCCATCACCCACGCAAGTACGGCGGCGGCGTGCGCCCACCGGGCCACGGCCATGGCGCCACGAGGGCCCGGGTGCCGGGGCAGCGACGCAATCTCCTGCTCTCGATCGCCTGCGTCGTCCGGCGGCGCGAGGAGGAGATCGAGGCCCGAGACCCAGAGACCGGCCGCCAGGCCCAGCAGCCACGCGGGCCCCTCGACGGCCGCGCGGATCGCTACCCACCCGCCGGCAGGCCCGGTCGCCTGCGCCAGCCCCAGGAAGGCGTGGTACGCCCACGTCCAGCGCCGGGTATGCGGCACTACGACGAACGCGAGCACGGGGATCGGAGAAAGCCACAACGCGAGCGTGTTGAGCTGGCCCGCCGCAACGAGGAGCAGGAGCGTACCCGACAGCGCGACCAGCAAGGCCTGGCCCGAGCCCATCGGGCGAGGGGAGGCAGTGGACCCGCCCGCTGAGGGCCGCTCGACCCGGTCGACGTCAGCGTCCACGATCCGGTTGATGGCCGTGGCAGCGGCGCAGGCACCGATAGCGGCCAGGGTGAGCCAGAGCAGCTGCCGGGCCGGCGGGACGGCGCCGTCCGCCAGGATCGCGGCGGCGTAGACGAGGGGAAAGGCGAGCGCTGCAGGCTTGCGCGGCAAGGGTAACCGGGCGGCCGGCTGCGGCGGGGCGGCGGGGGGTGGCGTAACGGCGTGCATGCTCGCTCTGGCTCCCATCCGATCCGGGGTCGGTGACGGGATACGCTCTGCACCGGCCGCCATGGTACCTGCCCGGGCGGGACGTGTCAACGAAGGGGGCGGGCCATGACGGCGTTGCCGGGGCTTCCCGGCCCGGTGCCCGGCTTTACAGGAGTTCAATGGAGCCGTAACGGGGCCCGGCTTTACCCGGGGGCGTGCGGCTGGTAAAGTGAAGGCGTGGAGGCGATGCGCCGAGTTTGAGCGCACGGACAGGCCGGGCATCGACGGAGACGGCGCCCCTGGTGGAGGCGCTGGCAGAGGCGGCGGGGCGCGCGCCCGCCGTATTTCATACCCCCGGGCACAAGCGCGGCCGCTGGATCGAAGCGGCCGGGGTCTTGCCCGGCGGCGGGTTCCCGTGGGCCTGGGACGGAGGCGATGCCGTCTGGGCCCCCGACCGCGGTCATGACCTGCGGGCGGTGGCGGAGGTGGCTTCCGGCCTGGTAGCCCGGCTCTGGGGCGCCCGGCACTCCTGGTTGTTGTGGAACGGCGCCACGGCAGGAGTTGTCGCCAGCATCCTGGCATGCTCGGGCCCGCGAGGACGAATCGGGGTCTCCAGGCTGGCGCATCGCTCGGTGTGGGACGCCATCGTGCTGGCCGATCTCGACCCCGTGGTGATTGGCTGCCGATGGCTGGAGGGCTGGGATATCCCCCTTCCGCCGGACGCCCAGGATCTTCGTGCGGCGACAGATGCCCCCCTCGACGCCCTGGTGGTGGTCAGCCCGACCTATCACGGGATCTGCGCGCCGCTGCAGGATCTGGCCGGCTTCATGCACCCCTCGCCCCTCATCGTCGACGAGGCCCACGGAGCCCACCTCGCCTTTTACCCTGACCCGTCCCCTCCTCACGGGATCGCCGCGGGCGCCCATCTCGTGGTGCACGGCGCTCACAAGACGCTGCCCGCCTTGACCCAGGCCGCTTTCCTGCACTGGACGGGTGCGGCGGCTGAGCCGGGGATCGATGAGGTGACCCGGTGGCTGGAGATGGTGCAGAGCACGAGCCCGCAGCCGGCCTTGCTCGCCTCGCTGGACGCGGCTCGCCTGGAGATGCAGCGCCACGGGCAACGGCGCGTGGCCCGCGCCGTCGAGCTCGCCAGGGGAACCCGCCGGGCCTTGCAGCAGGCGCGGGGAGTGAGGGTGCTGGCCCCGGAGGAGCTTCCGGCCGGGTTCACCCTCGATGAGACCCGCCTCGCGGTAGACGTGGCAGGGCTGGGACTTTCGGGCTGGCAGGCCGCTTCGGAGCTGGTCGGTACCTGGGGCGTCTGGCCGGAGATGGCGGGGGCCCGCCACGTCGTCTTCCTGTTGACGGGTGCGGACGACGCCGGGAGCGTCGAGCGCCTGGTAGGCGCCCTGGCGGCCCTGGCGGCCCGCTCGCCCTCCGGCGCCACGGGGCGCTTGCCGGCGCTGGCGCGCCTTCCTGCACCCGGGCGTCGGGTGATGCGGCCGGCAGAGGCGGCCCGACACCGGGCGCGGCGTCTCCCGTGGCGGCAGGCCTCGGGTCACGTCAGCGCCGGCGTGGTGGCTCCTTATCCTCCCGGGATCCCGCTCATCACCCCCGGAGAGGAGATCACGGAAGAGGCGGTGGCGTACGCCCTGGATGTGCGACATGCTGGAGGTGTACTGCGGGGCAGCCCCGCAGAGGGTCGGGAGGTATGGGTCGCCGCGTGAGGGCGCAATATCCCCTGTCGGTGGTGAAGGCTCGATTTGCTGAAGGCTGCAGCACGGCGCGAGGTCGTTGACAATCTGGCCCAGCTCCTGGAGGTGTTGCCTCCGCACATCCGCGCCGAGCTGGAGGCGATGGACCGGTTGCACGAACTGATCGAGATCGTGCTCGACCTGGGCCGCCAGCCCGAGGCGCGGTTTGCCGACAGCTTCGTCTACCTGAGCGACGACTACGTCTCCCGGGAGGATCTCGATTACGTCACCAAGCGGGTGGGGCAGTTCGGCCAGGACAACCGTGCCGGCATCGAACGCACGCTGCACCGCATCTCGGCGATCCGCAATCGCAACGGCACCATCATCGGGCTGACCTGCCGCATCGGGCGTGCCGTCTTCGGCACCATCGACATCATCCGCGACGTCGTGGAAGAGGGGCGCAACATCCTGCTGCTGGGCCGCCCTGGCGTCGGCAAGACCACGATGCTGCGCGAGGTGGCGCGGGTGCTCGCCGACGACTTCTCCAAGCGGGTCATCGTCGTCGACACCTCCAACGAGATCGCCGGGGATGGGGACGTGCCGCACCCGGCCATCGGGCATGCCCGCCGGATGCAGGTACCGCGGGTCGACCTCCAGGCCAGGGTCATGATCGAGGCCGTCGAGAACCACATGCCCGAGGTCGTGGTCATCGACGAGATCGGCACCGAGGAAGAGGCGCAGGCGGCGCGCACCATCGCCGAGCGGGGCGTCCAGCTGGTGGCCACGGCCCATGGCAACACCCTCGACAACCTGGTGCTCAACCCCACCCTCTCCGACCTGGTGGGCGGCATCCAGGTGGTCACCCTGAGCGACGAGGAGGCGAAGCGGCGGGGCACCCAAAAGAGCGTGCTGGAGCGCAAGGCGCCGCCCACCTTCGACGTGGTGGTCGAGATCCAGGACCGGGACCGCCTGGCCATCCACAAGGACGTGGCCTCGGTCGTGGACATGATGCTGCGGGGGATGGAGCCCAGCCCGGAGATCCGGGTGCGCGGGCCCGAAGGAGCCATCGAGGTGCACCAGGGGGGAAACCCTCCTCCTGAGGAGCCGCCGTCGCCCGAGGCGGCCCGGTTCGAGACCTGGAAAGTTGCAGGCAACGGCAACGGGCCCGGTACGCCAGGGGGCCGGTTCGCCGCCCCCGGAGCCAACGGGGGCAGGGGATTCGCCATCTCCCGCGATCCTGTGGCGGCAGCGAGCGCAGGCGGACCGGGATGGCGCGGGCCGCGCCCTTCCAGGCTTTGGGGAGGCAGCCGTCCGGTGCGGCTGTACCCGTACGCGGTGAGCACCACCCGGCTGCAAAAGGCGTTGTCGGTCTGCCCGGTGCCGGTCCAGATCACGCAGGATCTGGAGGGCGCCGACATGGTGCTCACCATCAAGGGGCAGTACCGCAAGATGCCGCGCCGCCTCAAGGAGGCCGAGCACCGGGGGCTCCCGATCCACGTGATCCGCTCCAACACCCTGGCCCAGATGGAGCAGTTCCTGGAGAAAACGTTCATGAGCGACGAGGGAGCAAGCGCCCTGCTGGAAGCGGAACGGGCCGTGGAGCAGGCCCGCCAGTCGGCCCGGCCGGTGGAGCTGATGCCGCGCACCGCCTACATCCGCAAGCTCCAGCACGAACTCATCGAGCGCTACCACCTGCGTTCGACGAGCATCGGGGAGGAGCCCAACCGGCGGGTCATGGTGCTCCCCGAGGAGGTTCCATGAGCCCCGCGGGGGCGCCGCCGGGGGCGCTCATCACCTTCGAGGGGCTCGACGGTACCGGCAAGTCGACGCAGGCGCGGCGCCTCGCGCGGTGGCTCGAACGCCAGGGTGTACCGGTGCTCCACACCCGGCAGCCCGGGGGTACGGCGGCGGGGCGACGGATGCGGGCCATCGTGCTGGGCCACGAGCGCCGCGGCGTGCGCCTCGCTCCCGAGGCCGAGCTCCTGTTGATGATGGCGGACAGGGCGCAGCACGTCTCGGAGGTGGTGCGCCCGGCCCTCGAAGAGGGCCGGTGGGTGATCTCCGAGCGGTTCGCCGACTCCTCCGTGGCGTACCAGGCTTGGGGGCTGGGGATCGACGCCGAGCTGGTCGAGCGGCTCAACCGTTTGGCCACGGGAGGCCTGGTGCCGGACCTGACGCTGTGGCTCGACCTGCCTTCCGGGGTCCTTCCGGGGCGGCGGCAACGCCCCCGCAGGGATCGGATCGAGGGGCGCGACGAGGGGTTTTTCGCGCGGGTGCGCGAAGGATACCTGGCTCTGGCCGCCGCCTATCCGGAGCGGATCGTTCGCCTCGACGTGACCGGGTCGAGCCGGGATCGGGTGGAGGCGCTCGTCCGAACCGCGGTGATGGAGCGCCTGGGGCGGCGGCTCCAGGAGGTGACCGGCCGGACCCGGCCGAACCAGGGTGGGGAGGAGGCGGGTGCCCTGTCATGAAGCTCTTGATCGCCGTCGTGCAGGACCAGGATGCCGGGCCCTTGATGCAGCGCTTGGTGGATCAGGGTTTCGGGGCCACCAAGCTGGCGAGCACGGGGGGCTTCCTCCGGCAGGGCAACACCACCATCCTCATCGGCCTCGAGGATGCGCAGGTCGACGCGGCGGTGGACTGCATCCGCCGGACCTGCCGCCACCGGCGCCAGGCGGCCGCAGGCGCAGGGGACGTCGAGGTGGGAGCGGCCACCATCTTCGTGCTGCGGGTCGACCGGTTCGAGCGGATCTAGCCCGCGAAGGCCCTGCGAGAAGGACGGCCGCGATGGAAAGCGCACGGATCGAGGGGCTTCCCCGGCGGCGCCGCCCCACCCAGGTAGGCCGGTCCCGGGCCGGCTCGACGGCCAGGACCGCGAGCGGCGAGCGGCCGGCCGGCGTCTTCCGGACGGAGCTGGCCGATGCCGACCGGCGTCGCCGGCGGCAGGAGATGGAGCAGGCGCTGCGCGAGGTGGACCGGTGCGCGGGAGAGCTGCGCCGCTCGCCTGGCGAGGCGACCGTCTTCGCGTATCGCCAGGCCGTGCGGCGCCTGCTCGAGCTCGCCCTTGCCGGCACGTACCGGGTCGACCGGCGGGTCGCGGTGGACGGGCGGGGGCAGCGGCGTCTGCATGCCGTGATCCAGGAGGTGGACGCAGCGCTCGACCGGCTCGTCCGGGACGTCCTGGCGCGCCAACAGCCCGCTCTGGCGCTGGCGGCCCGGCTCGACGACATCCGGGGGCTGCTGCTCGACCTTGTCCGCTGACGCGCCGTCGCCTGCCGCGCCGGTTCGGTGGTCTGCGATCGTGGGGCATGCACGGGCGGTCGGGTGGTTTCGCCGCGCGATCCAAGGTGGCCGCATCGGCGGGGCCTACCTGCTCCACGGCCCCCGCGGGGTGGGGAAAGCGACGCTGGCCAGGGCCGTGGGGGCCGCCCTGCTCTGCGAGACGCCGGACGAAGACGGGGAGGCATGCGGGGGCTGCGACGCATGCCAGGCGGTCGCCCGGGGCCGTCATCCGGACGTCGTGTGGGTGGCCCCCTCCACGGAGGCCGGCAACATCACCATTCAGCAGATACGGGATCTGCGGATGCGCCTGAGCCTTTCCCCACAGCGGGGGGCGTGGACCGTGGCGGCGCTGGAGCGGGCCGACCGGCTCACGCTCGAAGCGGCCAACGCTTTCCTCAAGTCCCTGGAAGAGCCGCCAGGCCAGACGGTGCTCTTCTTGCTGGCCGAAGAGGTCGACGCCCTGCCTGAGACCATCCGCTCCCGTTGCCTGCCTTTCTACCTCGGACCGGTCGATCGCTCCCTCATCGCAAGGACGCTCGAAGAGCGGCTCGGATTGGCCCCCGAAGAGGCCAGGCGCCGGGCCCTGGCATCGGCCGGACGGCCGGGCTGGGCCATGGAAGGCTGGGAGGGAGCGCTGCGGCGGCGCCAAACCGCGGTCGACTGGTTGCGCCAGGCCCTGGTCCAGCCGCCGGCCCGGGTCGACCGGTTGACCCGTGAGCTGGAAGGGGGCGATCCTGGCGAAGTGGACGAGAACCTTGCTGCAATGATATGGTTGTGGCGGGATGTGGCGGCGTGGGTCTTTGGTGGGAAGCAACCGGACATCGTGACCGGCGATCAGGAGATGGAGGCGCTGCTCCGCCGGATCCGCCCGGTGGAAGCTGTGGAGGGACTCCGGACCTTGATCCGGGCGAGGGAGATGATCGCCCGGTACACGAGCCGCCGGCTGACGCTCAACTGGGCGTGGATGGTGCTGCGCCGGGCGAGCTGCGGGGACCGGTCCGCGTCGTAGCGGTGCGGTTGGGCCGCGCCGGCCGGGTCTACTACTTCGACCCCCGGGATTTGCCCCTGACCCGCGGGGCGTGGGTCGTGGTGGAAACCCAGAGGGGGCTCGAAACGGGGCAGGTCGTGGTCGAGCCCCGGGAAGTGGTTGCGGAGAAGGTCGTGTGGCCCCTTCGTCCCGTGCTCCGCCTGGCGACCGAGACCGATCTCGCGCAGCGGGACCAGTGGCAGCAGAAGGAGCAGCAAGCTTTCGCCCTCGGGATGGAGAAGGTGGAGCAGCACCACCTGCCCATGCGGATCGTCGACGCGGAGTACGGTTTCGACGGATCCCGTCTCACCTTCTACTTCACGGCTCCGGAGCGGGTGGATTTTCGCGAGCTGGTGCGGGATCTCGCTTCGACCTTCCACACCCGGATCGACTTGCGGCAGGTCGGCGCCCGGGACGTCGCGCGGATGGTCGGGGGGATCGGGCCGTGCGGGCGGCCCGTTTGCTGCGCCTCCTTCCTTTCGGAGTTCCGGCCCGTCACCATCCGCATGGCCAAGGACCAGGGCCTTCCCCTCAACCCGGAGAAGCTCTCGGGCCTGTGCGGGCGCCTGATGTGCTGCCTCGCCTACGAGCTCGATCGCGTGCCGGCAGCGGTGGCCACCGCGGCCACGGGCGCCGACGGCACGGCCCGCCCTGCCGGCTGCCCGCTCAACGGGCGTGGCGGCGATGGCCAAGCGCCGGGCCTGGCACCGGGCGAATCCGCTGACCCCGACGGCCCGGCGGCCGCGTCGCCGGCGGCGGAAGGGGCCACCCGGAGGCGGCCGCGCCGGCGCAGGCGTCACCGGAGGCCTTCGGCCGCTTGAGCGGGATCCTGTGGGTCTGCGGGACCCCCATCGGCAATCTGCAGGACGTCTCGTTGCGCCTCGTCGAGACCCTCAAGGCGGTCGACCTGGTGGCATGCGAGGATACCCGCCGCGCTCTCAAGCTGCTCAACCACCTCGGCATCCGCAAGCGGCTGGTCAGCTACCACGAGCACAACGCCGCCCATCGCCTGCCGTTGTTGCTGCAAAAGCTGCAGGAGGGGCTTCAGCTCGCTCTCGTGACCGACGCCGGAATGCCGGTCGTCTCGGACCCGGGTTGGGAGCTGGTGCGGGAGGCGGCCGCCTCCGGGATCGCCGTGCGGGTGGTGCCCGGTCCGTCGGCCGTGGTCTCGGCTCTGGCGGTCTCGGGGCTACCGGGGCAGCGCTTCTGGTTCGAGGGGTTCTTGCCTCGCCAGCCCAAGCGCCGGCGAGAGCGGCTGGAGGCGTTGCGGGACCTCCCCGGCACCCTCGTCTTCTTCGAGGCTCCTCACCGTCTGGCGGCGAGCCTGCAGGCGATGGCAGAGATACTGGGGGCGCGCCCGGCCGCCTGTGCGCGAGAGCTGACCAAGGTCCACGAAGAGGTCGTCCGGGGAAGCCTGGTCGAGCTCGCCCGGCGCTTCGAGCAAGCGGAGCCGCCGCCCCTGGGCGAGTGCACCATCGTGGTGGGCCCTCCGCCCGCGCTTTTGCACTGCGAGGGCACTAAAAACATCCAGTATACATGAGTCGCACCCGTTGTGCCTGCCGCGAGCGCCTGCTAGAATGACCCCCAAAACTACTTGCAGCCACCCGGGAACGGCCCGCGACGGGCGGGAGACGGAGTAGAGCAGGCGCCGGGCCCGGACATGCGTGTCGGTGGGGCGGGTCAGAGAGCGTCCCGCCGGTTTTCGTCTTGACCCACGCGCCGTTGCCGAAGGCCTCTCCCTCTGTACGGGTACGGCCCGGCCGGAGAAGGTGATGGCCGTGACCCAGTGGCCCCTGCGCCAGGCGGGAGCTGCCCCGGCCGAATACGCCCGCCACTACGAGCACGGGAATTGTGGGCTGGCCGCGGTCTTCTCCAGGGACGCCCGCCCCGATCGGGCGGTCCTCGAACGGGTCCTGACCTATCTCGGCCGGCTGGCCCACCGGTCCGGGTCGGTCGAGGGGGAGGGGGACGGCTGCGGCATCCAGACGGACATCCCGCGGGTTCTGTGGGCCGGGCGGTTGGAAGAGGCCGGCCTCGACCCGGAGCTGGCCCGGCACCCTTCCTTTGCCGTTGCCCATCTGTTCGTCTCGTCTCCTTCCTCTGATCTCCTCGAGCGGATACGCCATTTCCTGGCCCGGCGCGGCATCCGCCTGCTCGCGTCGTGCCTCGACCATGCCGTCGTCGAGGCGCTGGGACCCCGGGGGCGGAGGCAGGCGCCTGCGTTCTGGCAGCTGGCCCTGATGGTCGACCCCCCGGGGGTCGACGGGTGGTGGCGCCCGGGCTTGCTCCCGTTCGAGGGGGACGGGACGCTGGGGTCGGCCCAGCGGCGGCTGTCGGCCCTGGTGGGCAGCCGCCTGTTCGAGTCGTCGCTGGAGCTCGAGCAGGCGTTCGAGTCGGTCCACGTCGTCTCCATGAGCGCCCACACGGTCGTTTACAAGGTACTGGGTGACGTGGGGCATCTGCAGGCCTTCTACCCGGACTTGCAGGACCCGGCCTTCGCCACGAGGGCGGCCATCGGCCACAACCGGTACTCCACCAACACCATGCCGACCTTCGATCGGGCGCAACCGTTCACCGTGCTCGCGCACAACGGGGAGATCAACACGATCCGGCGCCTGGTGATGGAGGCGGAGCAGGTCGGCATCCCCACGATCCCGGGCGGGAGCGATTCCCAAAACCTCAACCGTACGGCCGACGCGATGCTCCACCGGATGGGCTATTCGCTGATGGAGACCCTGGAAATCCTTTTCCCGCCCATTCTCAACGAGATCAAGCGGTATCCGGCCGAGTGGCAGGAGTACTACATGTACCTGCGCCAGGCCTGGGGTCCCTTTGCCCAAGGGCCGGCCGCCATCTTCGCCCGGCACCGGGACATGGCCGTGATGGCGGCCGATGCCCTGGGTCTTCGCCCGCTGTGGTACGTGCCGGCTCAAGACGTCGTGGTCTTCTCGTCGGAGCCCGGGGTCGTACCGACGCGGGAGCTCGTGGCGGACCCCAAGCCCCTCGGCCCGGGGGAGAAGATGGCGGTGTTGCTGCAGCCGGGCGGCGCGCGGGTGCTCGCCTACCCCTACCTGCAGGAGTGGGTCGTGGAACGCTGGAAGCGGCGAATTGGAGCTGTTGGCGGCTTTGCCCGGTGGATCTCGCCCGCCAGGGCGTTTGCCTCGCCGGCCGGCTCCGGCTCCGAGCCCGGGCCGGTCGAGGAAGGCGTGCTCCAACGGTTGATGGCGGCGTGGGCGTGGCAGGCGGACGACGTCAAGATCCTGGAAGACATGGCCAGGAGCGGCGCTGAGCCCATCGGCTCCCTCGGGTACGACGCCCCGCTGGCTGCCCTCTCCCCTGAACTGCACAACCTGGCCGACTACTTCAAAGAGACCGTGGCCGTGGTGACCAACCCGGCCATCGACCGGGATCGGGAGATCGAACACTTTTCGACGCGGGTCGTGGTGGGGCGCAGGCCGGCTCTCAAGCCGGCAGGGGGCCATGGCGACATGGCGGCCCGTCCGGGAGCCATCGAGCTGCTGCTTCCCGTCTGCGTGGGCGGCGCTCCCCAGGGGAGTGCCCTTGACCTGGAGAGCGCCCGCCGGGTGGCGGCCTCTTTCGAGACGCTGGCGTGGCCTGACCTCGTGGCCGGGCTTTGTGCGACGGTGGTGCCCGTGCGCCGGCGGCGGGGCGAGACCACGGTGGCGGCCTTGCACCGCACGGCCCGGCAGGCGTCCGAAGCGGTCTCTTCCGGCAGCGCCCTGGTGGTGCTGGACGACGGCGGGGTCTTCGAGGACGAGGCGGGCACATGGATGGATCCCCACCTGGTCGTCGCCTTCGTGGATCGGGCGCTACGCCAGGCGGCGGGCTTGCGCCGGCGGGCCGGCATCGTCGTGCGCAGCGGAGCGTTGCGCAACCTTCACGACGTCATGCTGGCCCTCGGCCTGGGCGCGGACGTGGTCGTGCCGTGGATGATGGTGGAGCTGGCCGCCCGCAGCGCCGCGGCCGCGGGCCAGAGCGCCGAGCAGGGCGTGGCCCACCTCCTCTCGGCCCTGCACAAAGGGATGGAGAAGGTGATCTCCACCCTGGGCATTCACGAGATCCGGGGCTACGCGCGCCTTTTCTCGTGCATCGGGCTGAAGCCGGAGCTGGCAGCGTTGCTCGAGGTCGAGGCATACGCTGCCTCGGACGGGGCGGGCGTGGGGTTCCAGGAACTGGAGCAGTCGACGGAGCGGCGACGGGCCCTCGCCACCGGGGAGGGGGGCTCCGAACCCCGTCTGGTGCGGCCGTTCCACTACTGGCCTCGCATCTGGAAGGCGCTGGCCCAGGCTGCGGAAGGCGCCATCCCGTACGCGGCGGCCGCCCGCCAGATGGAAGAGCTCGAACGAGCCCATCCGGTGGCCCTGCGCCATCTGCTCGCTCTGCGCCCTTCGGGACGCCCGATCGAGGGGCCGGTCGACCTTTCCGTCGGAGAACACTCGCTGCCTTTCGTGATCAGCTCCATGTCGTTCGGGTCGCAGGGGGAGCGGGCTTACCGCGCGTACCTCGAGGCCGCGGTGCGGGCCAACATCGTCTGCCTCAACGGCGAGGGCGGCGAGATTCCGGACCTGGTGGGCCGCTGGCCTCGCCACCGCGGCATCCAGGTGGCGTCGGGCCGTTTCGGCGTTCACGCCGAGATGCTCAACGGCGCCTGGGTCATCGAGATCAAGATCGGGCAGGGGGCCAAGCCGGGCGAGGGCGGGCACCTGCCGGGGCGCAAGGTGTCGGCCAAGGTGGCTCGGGCTCGCAACGCCCGGGCAGGGGTCGACCTCATCTCTCCCTCCAACAATCACGACATTTACTCCATCGAGGACCTGGCCCAGCTCATCCACGAACTGCGGACGGTGAGCCCGGCCTCCCGGATCGCCGTCAAGGTGCCCGTGGTGCCGGGGATCGGCACCATTGCGGTGGGCATCGCCAAGGCGGGGGCCGACGTCATCAACCTCAGCGGCTTCGACGGCGGCACCGGTGCCGCCCGCCGGCACGCCATCCGCCACGTGGGCCTGCCGGCCGAGATCGGCATCGCAGAAGCCCACAGGGCCCTGGTCGCTTCGGGACTGCGCCACCAGGTCGAGATCTGGGCCGACGGAGGCATGAAGAGCGCGCTGGACGCCATGAAGAGTATCCTCCTGGGCGCCAACCGGGTCGGCTTCGGCACGCTCGCCATGGTGGCCATCGGATGCACCATCTGTCGGGGCTGCCAGCTCGACACGTGTCATGTGGGCATCGCCACGCAGATCGAGGAGGAGCGGGAAGCGCTGGAGCGGGGCCTCAAGCACTTCGTGCCTCGCGACGAGGAGCGGGCCGCGGCGCAGCTGGCCTCGCTGCTGGAGCAGATGGGGGAGGAGCTGGCCACGCTGACCCGGGAGCTGGGGGCCCGGCGCACGCAGGACCTGGTGGGCAGAGTCGACCTGCTCGAACAGGTGGCGCTCCACTCCCGGGTCGACCTCTCGGAGCTCCTCCGGCCTGCGGTCTGGGCGCCGGTCGCCCATGCTTGCGTGAGCGTGCCGCAGCCGCTCGCCGCCGCGAACGAACGCCCGGAACCCGGGCGCCTCAGCCTGCCGGCCGGCTCCCCCTTGGTGGTGGAACAAGCGGTGGCGGTCCGGGAGCGGCTGCTGGCGGGCGACCACCGGGTCGAGTGGGAGACCGACCGGGCAGCATGCTCCGACCGGGTCCTGGCGACCCCGGTGGCCGGCCAGCTGGCCCGCCTGCGGCTCGGCCTCGAAGGGCGGGCCAACGGCTGGCACCAGAGCGGGGCCCGCATCACCGTGCGGGGCGCCGCGTCGGTGGGCAACGGCGCCGCTGCGTTCAACACGGAGGGCGTGGACGTGACCATCGAGGGAGGGGCGCAGGACGGAGCGGGCAAGTGCGCGCTCGGGGGCAGGCTCGTGGTGCTGAAGGGGGTCGGGGCCGGCGGCCGGCGGGTCAACGGATGCGTGGGCAAGAGCTTTGCCTACGGCGCCCAGCGAGGCCGCTTCTTCGTGCAGGGTGAGGCCGACTCCCGGGCCGCCATCCGCCTCTCCGGCGCCGACGTGGTGTTCGGAGCGATGCCGAGGGTGCCCCTGGACGACTCGCGGGCGAGCGCGGCCAGCACGGCCCAGCTCAAGGGGTTCGCCTTCGAGTACATGACCAACGGGCGGGCCGTGGTACTGGGGGATCCGGGCCCGTGGATCTGTTCGGGCATGACCGGCGGCGTGGTCTACCTGCGCCTGGCGCCTCAGATCGGCCTCGACGAGTACGCGCTGCGCCGGCGCATTGCCAAGGGCGCCCGGGTCCAGCTCGGGCCGATCGACGATACCGGGGAGCGGGACATCCGGGAGCTGCTCGGCGAGTACGCCGAGCTGTTGCGGGCAAGCGGCCAGGTAGACGAGGCGATGGAGGTGGACCGCCTGGCCCGCTCTTGCCGGGAGCAGTTCGTGGCGGTACGTCCGGTGGGGGAACAGGTGGACGTTCGGTTCTCGACCGAGTAAGACGCGATGCCGGGAGCGGAGGCCGCCCGCGCTTTGCGGGGGCGTCGCTCCCGGCATCCGGGGCAATCGGGTCGGTGCTGGCCGTCCTCAGGAGACCTTGCGCAGTTCGCTCAAGCAGGCGGAACAGATGTTTTTCTCGTGGAACCGCCGCAGATCATCGGCGTTGCCACAGAAGATGCACGCCGGCTCGTACTTCTTGAGAATGATCTTTTCGCCGTCGACGTAGATCTCGAGGGCATCCTTCTCGTTGATCTGTAGCGTGCGGCGCAATTCGATGGGGATGACCACGCGCCCCAGCTCGTCGACCTTGCGCACGATACCGGTCGATTTCATCGCCTGTCGCCCCCTTCCGCGGATTCCTATCTCTTCCAGCCCGGTTGCATTATATGGAAGAGTCTCGCGACCGTCAACAGCAAGTCCAACGCCGGCGAGCAATCGAAACCGTGCGGCCCTTCTCCGGACCGGCCGAACGCGTTCGTTCACCGTGGCCACACGCGCAGCAGAAGCTGCACGATCCCCGCGGCCACGAGCGGTCCTACCGGCACCCCGCCGAGCACCCAGACCCCGATCAGGGATCCCATCACGAGCCCCAGGAGGGCTTCGGGCTGGCGCTGCATGAGCGTGATCCCGTCGGCGGCCATGCGGGTGGAGTAGAAGCCGACGACGAGGCTGAGAAGCCCTGCCGGCGTGCCCACCATCCGGGAGAAGAGCGTCAGGGCTTGCTGGCCCGTGCTGAGCGCGTTGAGCAGGAGGCTGAGTACCAGGAAGAGGATCCCGAGGTGCAGGCTGTGGTGGGCCGTACCTTCCAGCAGGGGGGCGGAGCCCACGGCCCGCACGCCGAGCGCGACGAGGGCGGCGATCCCCACCGCGTCGTTACCCCCGAGAAGCCCGGCCGCGGCCAGCGTCAACAAGAGCAACGACTCGCCCACGCCATCACCTTCCCTGGACCCATCTGGCGCCGTCGGGAGATACCGGGCGAGATATAATAACGCAGCACCCTTGCACAAAAGGACGGGCATCGCGGCTTTCGGACGGGTGGTGAGGGGCGTTGGCAGAGCCGGTCACCGAAGAGGTCGTGCGGGAGGCCCTGCGCCAGGTCGTCGACCCCGAGCTGGGCCTCAACATCGTCGACCTCGGGCTCGTCTACGGCATCGACGTCCAGGACGGCAAGGTGCACATCCGCATGACCCTGACGGCCATCGGATGCCCGCTGTCGTTCATGGTCAACGA
This sequence comes from Limnochordaceae bacterium, assembly GCA_014896295.1. Taxonomy (GTDB): domain Bacteria; phylum Bacillota; class Limnochordia; order Limnochordales; family Geochordaceae; genus Carboxydichorda; species Carboxydichorda subterranea. The sequence continues at coordinate 542,489 of JADBKR010000007.1, read as the reverse complement.
GATGGTCAACCAGGCGGTCCGCCAGATCCCGGGTGTGGAGAGCGTCGAGGTGGAGCTCGTCTGGGATCCGCCGTGGACGCCGGACAAGATGAGCGAAGAGGCAAGAGCCCTCCTGGGCTTTTGGTGAGACGGCGGGCTCTTGCAGGGAAGCGGGGTGCGGGATGACGGCTTCGCAACCAGGGCCGCAGCCCGGGGCCGGCGAGCAGGCGCTCCTGGTGGTCATCGAGGTACCCAAGGGCTGCCAGAACAAGTACGAGTACGACCCCAAGCTGGGTCGCATGGTGCTCAACCGGGTGCTCTACTCTCCGGTCTACTACCCGGGGGAGTACGGGTTCGTCCCGGATACGCTGGCCGAGGACGGCGATCCCCTGGACGTGCTGGTGATGTCCACGATTTCGACGTTCCCGGGGTGCGCCGTGCCGGTGCGGGTGCTGGGTGCCCTGGACATGCACGACGACAAGGGGCCTGACACCAAGATCCTGGCCGTGGTCAGCGTCGACCCGCGCCTCGAGCAAGTGCGGGCCTTCGACCAGGTCCCGCCTCACTTCCTGCGGGAAGTCGAGCACTTCTTCCGGGTGTACAAGGAGCTGGAAGGCAAAACCTGCGTCATCCACGGCTGGCGCAGGGAGCCGGAGGCGTGGCAGCTCATCCGGGAAGCCCGGGAACGGGCGGCCGCCGCCCGCAAGCAGGTGACGCTGCCTCTCGGCCCCGACGGCCTGGCTGCTCCGGCCGCCGGCGGTGCGCGCCCGGCATCCACGGCCCCGTGAGGCTGCTCACCGGGGGATGCCGAACAGGGCCGCCGCTGCCGCCGTGGTCGAGGCCGCTACGGCCTGTGCCTCGAGGCCCCGGAGCTCCGCCAGTGCCCGGGCGATGACGGGGACGTACGCGGGCTCGTTGCGCTTGCCCCGGTGCGGCACCGGCGCCAGGTAGGGTGCATCCGTCTCGAGCAGCACGCGCTCGATCGGCACGGAGGAAGCGACCTCCCTCACCTGCCGGGCGCTCGGGAACGTCAGCATCCCTCCGATGCCCAGGTACCAGCCCAGGTCGAGGGCCTCCCTCGCCTGCTCGGCGGTGCCGGCGAAGGCGTGAAGGACGCCACGAACGCCCGGGTAGCGAGCCAGGGTGTCGAGGACCTGCCGCTCCGCCTCCCGGGCGTGGATGATCGCCGGTTTCCCGAGAGCCTGCGCCAGGGCCAGCTGTCGCTCGAAGACCGCCTGTTGCACGCCGGGCGGCGCGAAGCGGTAGTGGTAGTCGAGCCCTATCTCCCCGATGGCGACCACCTGCGGGGCCGCCGCGAGCGTCTCGATACGGCGGGCGGCCTCCTCGAGATCCGCCACCCGGCCCGCCTCGTGGGGGTGGATGCCTACGGCCACCCACACTCTCGCCGGGGATGAGCAGGCCGGGGCCGGATCCGGCGGCTCCTCGCCCCTTTCAGAAAAGCGGCGGGCCAGCGCGAGGTTGGCCTCGGAGGAGGCCAGGTCGGAGCCGCACGTAATCACGTCCCGGACGCCCGCCTGGTAGGCCCGCTCGAGCACCGCGCCCCGATCGGCCTCGAAGCGGGCATCGTCCAGGTGCAGGTGCGTATCGACCAGGTCCACGACCGGCCTCACTTCACCTTGCTGCCCGGCGGCAGGGCCGCCTCCGGCGTCACCAGGGCGAGCTTGCCGTCCTCGGTCGAACCGGCCAGCAGCATCCCTTCGGAGATCTCCCCCCGCAGGCGGGCAGGCTTGAGGTTGGCCACCACCACGATCTGCTTGCCGGGCAGGTCCTCGGGCCGGTACCACCGGGCGATGCCGGCGACCACCTGGCGCGGCCGTCCCTCCCCCAGGTCCACCCGGAGCTTGAGCAGCCGGTCGGAACCCTTGACGGGCTCGGCCTCCAGGATGGTGGCGACCCGCAGGTCGACCCGGGCGAACTCGTCGATGGTGATGATCCCGTCGGCCGGGGCCGCCGGAGCGCCGGCGCTCGTCGTCGCCGCCGGCACGGGGGTGGACTCCAGGGCCTTCGGGCCGTTGCCGGCCTCCTGGCGCTTCGTCTCGATGCGCGGAAAGAGGGGCTGGCCCTTGCGGGTGCGGGTGCCGGGCGCGATGCGGCCCCAGGCCAGGTCCTCCCAGCGCTGGCTCTCGAACGCCTGGGAGATGCCCAGTTGCTCCCAGATGGAGCGCGCGGTCCGGGGCAGGAAAGGCCCGACCAGCAGCGCCGTCACCCGCAGCGCCTCGGCAAGGTTGTACAGCACGGTGGCGAGCCTGGTCGCGGCCTGCGGATCCTGGTCCCGCCGCGCGTGCTCTCGCCAGGGCTCGGCCTGATCGATGTACTTGTTGGCGCGGCCGATGAAGCGCCAGATGGCGGCGAGCGCCGTGTTGATCTGGAGATCGTCGAGCAGCGAGCGTGCCTCGCCGGCCACCTGCCGGGCAAGCTCCTGCAGCTGCCGGTCGAGGGCCGTGGGCGGCCCCGGTTGCGGCACCACCCCGTCGGCGTACCGCTCGAGCATGGTCAGGCTGCGGTAGACCAGGTTGCCCAAGTCGTTGGCGAGGTCGGCGTTGATCCGGTCGACGAGCGCCTCCTCCGAGAAGTTGCCGTCCTGCCCGAACGAGATCTCCCGCAGCAGGAAGTAGCGGATGGCGTCACTGCCGTAGCGGTCGATGAGCACGTCGGGGTCGACGACGTTGCCCTTGGACTTGCTCATCTTGGCCTGGTCGAACAAGAGCCACCCGTGGCCGAACACCCGGCGGGGCAACGGCAAATCGAGCGCCATCAGGATGATGGGCCAGATGATGGTGTGGAACCGCACGATCTCCTTGCCGACCAGGTGCACGTCGGCGGGCCAGTACCGGCGAAACTGGGCGTCGTCCCGCAAGTACCCCACGCCCGTCAGGTAGTTGGTGAGCGCGTCGAACCAGACGTAGACCACGTGGCGGGAGTCGACGGGCACGGGTACGCCCCAGTCGAACGTGGTGCGCGAAACGCAGAGGTCCTCGAGACCCTGCCGGATGAACGCGACCATCTCGTTGCGGCGGCCGGGCGGCTGGATGAACTCCGGATGCTCCTCGATGTGCCGGAGCAGCCGGTCGGCGTACTTGGAGAGCCGGAAGAAGTAGCTCTCCTCCCGCAGAAGCTCCACCGGACGGCCGCAGTCGGGGCACTTGCCGTCCACGAGCTTGCTCTCGAGCCAGAAGGTCTCGCACTGAACGCAATACCAGCCCTCGTACGTGCTCTTGTAGATGTCGCCCTTGTCGTAGATGGTCTGGAAGACGTGCTGGACTACCTGCTCGTGGTCGGCGTCGGTGGTGCGGATGAACCGGTCGTAGGAGATGTCGAGCCGCTCCCACAACCGCTTGAACGTCGCCACGATCTCGTCCACGTACTGCCGGGGAGTGACGCCCCGGTCCGTGAGCCTTGCGCTGGATCTTCTGGCCGTGCTCGTCGGAGCCGGTCAGGAAGAAGACGTCCTCTCCGAGGAAGCGGTGCCAGCGCGCCAGGGCGTCGGCCGCGGTCGTGGTGTAGGCGTGGCCGACGTGCAGGCGGTCGCTGGGGTAGTAAATCGGGGTCGTGATGTAAAACTTCCCGGTCTGGGCCATGGGCGCACTCCTTTCGTCTCCGGGCGGGGGCTGCGCCGGCCGCGAAAAAAGGCCTTTCGCCTCCGAGCCGGCCCTCATGGGTCCTTGCCGGATCGGGGGCGAAAGGCCTCGCTCCAACGGGCCTCGCGCGGTACCACCCCGACTTCGCCGCCGCCTCGCGACCGGCGGCCTCCACGGGTACTGTCATACCCCGGCGCGCTATCGGGCGCACCCGCCGGTCACTACCGGGCGCCGGCGCAGGATGCCGGCACCGTTGGCAACCGGAGCTCGGGGGCCATGTTCGCCAGGACCCGCCTGCCGGCTCCCACCCTACCCGGCTCGCTCGATGGCAGGCACCCTGCCTACTCGCTCCCCGTCATCGCCGCTTACAGTCACTATACTGAGTGTGACCCTATTCTGAGAGGATGGCCCGTTTTCTGTCAAGGCCCGGCTCGGCCGGCGTAGGAATCGGGCGTTTCGTGGAGGAAGCACCATCTACGGGAAGAGACGCGGGCTCGTTGAGCCATCCGGGCAGGGGAGGGGTCGGTACCGGTGATTCTGGCACGGCTCCGCGCTGAAGTGGTGGGGGTAGGACGCCGGCTGTTGCAGACGGGGCTGGTCGTGGGCACGTCGGGCAACGTGAGCGCCCGGGACAAGGAGACGGGGTTGGTGGCCATCTCGCCTTCCGGCATGGAGTACGACCGGATCGACGCCGAGGACGTGCCGGTGGTCGACGAGGAAGGACGTCCGGTGGAGGGGCGGCGCCGGCCGTCGACGGAGCTGCCGACCCACCTGGCCATCTACCGGGCCTACCCGGAGGTCGGCGCCATCGTCCATACGCATTCCACGTACGCGACCGTGCTCTCGGTGCTCGGCTGGTCTTTGCCTCCGGTGCTGGGCGAGGCGGCGGGCGTGCTGGGTGGCGAGGTGCGGCTCGCCGAGTACGCCACCACCGGGTCGGAGCAGCTGGGGGTCTACACCGTGATGGCCCTGGAGGGCCGCCAGGCAGCCATCCTCAAGAACCACGGGGCCATCGCCGTGGGCGAGGACCTTCTGGAGGCCCTCCACGTGGCATGGGTGCTGGAATCCACGGCCCGGGTCTACTGGGCCGCTCGCGTGGCCGGCCCGGTCCTGCAGCTCTCGCCCGACGAGGTGCTCCGGATCCGTCACGGCTACCTGATGAACTACGGCCAGCGCCCCAAGGGAGCACGCCAGCACGCTCCCACGGGGACGGAGAGGCCGGTCCCTCCCGGGCCGACCTATCGCCGGGCGAGCGCCCACGGAGAGCCGGGCGGGGCCGGGCGGTACGAAGGAGGCCCTTCGCGCGATGGCGATTGAGAGGCAGTTGGGGCAGGAGGCGAGCGCCCCCTTGCGCATCGCGCTCGGCCAGATCGACGTGACCGTCGGCGACCTGAAGGCCAACGCGCGGCTCATCGAGCAGGTCGCCGAACAGGCGTACCGGCAAGGAGCGCAGCTGGTGGCCTTCCCGGAGCTCTGCCTGACCGGTTACCCGCCGGAAGACCTGCTGTTGCGGCCGAGCTTCATCCGGGAGAACCGCCGGGTGCTCCAGCACCTGGCCCGCCGCCTCCCGCCGCTCGTGGCCATCGTGGGGTTCGTCGACAGCGAAAGCGACATCTACAACGCCGCGGCGGTGATCCACGGCGGCGAGGTGGCGGCCGTGGCCCGCAAGAACCTGCTGCCCAACTACGGGGTCTTCGACGAGTTCCGCTATTTCGAGAGCGGCGAGCGGCCGCTGGTCGTCCACGTGGGACCTTACCGCGTGGGCGTCAACATCTGCGAGGACATCTGGTATCCCGACGGGCCCATGCGGCTGCAGAGCCTGCTGGGCGGCGCGGAGGTCATCGTCAACATCTCGAGCTCCCCGTACCAGATGGGCAAGATCCAGGATCGGGAGCGCATGCTGGCCACGAGGGCCCTCGACTACCGCGTCGTGCTGGCTTACGTCAACCTGGTGGGAGGCCAGGACGAGCTGGTCTTCGACGGCACGAGCTGCGTCATCGACGAGGATGGGGTGGTGGTCGCCCGGGCACCCTCTTTCCAGGAGGCCCTGCTGGTGGCCGACGTCGATCCGCAGGCGGTCTTCCACCGCCGGCTCCACGATCCCCGGCGGCGCCAGCAACGCCTGCGCCTGAGCCAGGCCGAGGCACCCCCTCCGACCGACGAGGCGCGCCTTCCCTTGCCGGCCGCCTCTTCGCCTCCCGACAGGGGAGCCGTCGAGGGCCCGGCCGATCAGGCACAGGTCCGGCCGGTGATCCGGGAGGCCGTGCCCTTCCTCGGGCCGGAGGCCGAGGTGCACGCGGCCCTTTGCCTGGGTGTACGCGACTACGTGACCAAGAACGGCTTCGAGACCGTGGCCGTGGCCATGTCAGGGGGTATCGACTCGTCGCTGGTGGCCACCCTGGCGGCCGATGCGCTGGGGCCGGAGCGGGTCGTGGGGGTGACCATGCCCTCTCGCTTCTCCAGCGAGCAGAGCGTCGAGGATGCCCGGGAGGTGGCGCGCAGGCTCGGCATCCGCTTCGAGGTCATCCCCATCGAGCCGGTCATGCGAGCCTACCTCGACACCCTCCGTCCCTTGTTCGGCGACCGGCCGTTCGACGTCACCGAAGAGAACCTCCAGGCCCGCATCCGCGGCACGCTCATCATGGCGCTCTCCAACAAGTTCGGCTGGCTGGTGCTCACGGCGGGCAACAAGAGCGAGCTGGCGGTCGGTTACCTGACGCTCTACGGGGCGGATACGACGGGCGGCTTTGCGGTCATCAAGGACGTGCCCAAGACCTGGGTCTACCGCCTGGCGCGCTGGCGCAACACGTGGCGAGGGGGACCGGTGATCCCCGACTCGGTGCTGACCAAGGCCCCTTCCGCCGAACTGCGACCGGGGCAGAAGGACACCGACACGCTGCCCCCGTACGAGGTGCTCGACCCGATGATGGCGGCCTACGTGGAGGAGGACCGGGACGCCCCGGGGCTGGTGGCCATGGGCTTCGACGCCGCGACGGTGGAGCGGGTGGCCGCCATGATCGCCCGCAGCGAATACAAGCGGCGCCAGGCCCCTCCCGGCGTCAAGGTCACCCGGCGCGCCTTCGGCAGGGACTGGCGCTTTCCCATCACCAACCGCTACGTGGAGCGGCTGGCCCGCCCGTCCTCCGGGGATTGAGGCCGGGTCATGCGCCGGTGCGGCGCCTGCGGATGAGCAAGCCGGCCGGCACGGGAGGCCACGGGCGCAGGGCGTCGGCGGGCAGCGGGTTGTTGTGCAGCGCCGCCTGCAGGACCTGGTCGGGGCCCGGCGGCGGCACCAGGAAGGCGACCACGGCCTCGCCCGAGTCCACGCGCTCGACGGCCCGCTCCGCCGACGGCTCCACGGCCACCGGCTCCCGGTGCAGCCGGCTCGTCTCGGGCGGGATGCCAAGGGCACGCTCCAACGCCAGGGCGTGCAGGATGTTGACGTCCATGGAACGCCAGGCCGGCCCGCCCATGGGGTGGGTCCAGTTCTCCATCAGCATGCGCCCTTTGGAACGCACGATGTGAAGGCGTCCCTGGCCCCCGTACAGCAGGAAGCCGTTGAACTCGCCCCGGACGCCGGCCAGCTCCTCCAGGGCCGCGTCGAGTCGCTCCAGCACCGGCCCCGTGGCCGGTGCGCTGGGCTCGAGCAGCCGGAAGTAAGCCGCCAGACGCTGTGCGACGAAGTCGTAGGAGAGCCCCCGGCCCGCCAGCAGGAGACGGTGCACGGGTAACAGCACCGGGCCCGTCCCCGGCGCGCCGTCGACCGCCGTCAGGAGGGCCAGGACAGAGGAAGGCCCGCCCTGGCCCGCTCCCGGGGGCAGCCCGGCGTGCTGGGGCGCCAACGCGGAGAGGGCCGCCACCTGGACCGCTCCGCCCGCCACCACCAGAGGGCGATCGCCCAGGAGCCCGGCGAAGGCCGCCGACTGGTCGGGCTGCAGGCGCCAGAGCTCGTGGACGCTGTCGGCGCCGTCGCCGCCGAGGCGCAACGTCGCAGGAGACGCCGTGACCTCCTCGACGAGCGCCTGGAGCTTCCTGGCGCCGTCGGTCGCGCCGTTGACCGAGTAAACGGCCCAGACCGGCGCCACGTCGTAGGCAAAGGCCTTCATGACCGGCACCATGCGGGCGACGAGAGCCGGATCGACCTGCTCGGCGAGCCGCAGCGGCTCGCCCTCTCCCACGGCGATCCCTGCCATCACGCCGACGAAGGAGGCTTCGGCCGGGACCCAGGGCCCGTGACGAAGCGCGGAAGGCACGGCGGCCCGGGTCCGGACCAGGTACAGCGAGGCCTCCCGATCCTGCACCAGGACCTGCTCCCGCAGCCAGTCGCCGGCGAGCGTGCCCGCCCAATCGCTGAACAGGCGCGAAGCGTGGTAGCTCCGGTCGGCCGGGCCCATGCCGGCTCCCGCGGCCGGCGTCGGCTCCGGGGCCCCCAGGCCGTCGTCTCCGAGCGGGCGGCCCGGCTTACCGGGGCGCGCCGACGAGTCCCGAGTGGCGTAGGCGGCCCACTCGGCCGCGTCGGCGATCGGTGGGGGCCCGGCCAAGCGACCCGGGTTGTAGTAGATCCCTTCTGCAGCCAACAGGCGCGGCATCCTCGGCGCACCCCTCCGTTTCCAGCTGTCCCGAACGAAGGGGTTTCGGCGAGCAGACGGCGTATCCTTGTGGACGAACCTCACGAATCGACCGTAGGCACCGAGGGAAGGATGCGACTCCACCTATGCAGCGCACACGCTCCCAGCTCTTGCAGGAAGGACTCCTCGAACGCTTCCTCCGCTACGTCCAGGTCGACAGCCCGTCGGCGGAAGGAGCGGCCGACGTGCCGTCGACCCCCGAACAGTGGGAGATGGCCCGCCTGCTCTTCGGCGAGCTTCAGGCACTGGGCCTGTCCGGCGTGAGCTTGAGCGAGCACGGCATCGTGACCGCCACGCTCCCCGGCCCCGCCGGCGCGCCTGTCGTCGGGCTTCTGGCGCATTACGACACCTTTCCGGGGGTGCCCGGCAGGGGCGTCCGGCCGCTGGTGCACAGGCGGTACGCGGGCGGCGACATCCCCTTGCCCTCCGGCCCCGTCCTCAGCCCCCGCGACCACCCGGCCCTGGCCCGGTGCATCGGGCAGGACGTGATCACGTCGGACGGCAGCACGCTCCTGGGCGCCGACGACAAGGCCGGAGTGGCCGAGGTGATGGAGGTACTCTGCCGCCTCATCCGAGAGCCCGGCCGGCCACGCCCGACGGTGCGGGTGGCCTTCACGCCCGACGAGGAGACGGGCAGGGGCATCGGCTACCTGGACGTCGCGAAGTGGGGCTGCACGGCGGCGTACACCCTCGACGGGAGCGAGCCCGGCGAGATCAGCGGCGAGAACTTCGACGCCGCCAACGGGCTCGTGGTCATCGAAGGGCGCAGCAGCCACACCGGGACGGCCAGGGGCAAGCTCATCAACGCCGTCCGGTTGGCGGCCGAGCTGGTGACGTCGGTACCGGCCACCTTGCTCCCGGAGACCACCGAGGGCCGGGAAGGGTTCATCCACGTCGATGCCATCGAGGGCAACATGGAGAGGGTGACCCTCAAGATCGCGCTACGGGAGTTCACCCTGGAGGGGCTCGGGCGCCTGCGCACCCTCGTGGAGGAGGCGTGCCGTGGCCTGGAGCTGCGCTACCCGGGGAGCCGGGCCCGTTTCGAGGTCACCGGCGGCTACGCCAACATGGCCCGCAAGCTCGAGGAGCGCCCGGAAGTGATGGAACTCGCCCGGGAGGCGGTGCGGCGGGCGGGGCTCGAGGTGATCGAGCGCCCCATCCGGGGAGGAACGGACGGCGCCCGCCTCACCGAGCAGGGTCTCCCGACCCCCAACCTCTTCACGGGGGGCATGAACTACCACAGCCGGACCGAATGGGCATGCGTGCAGTGGATGGAACAGGCGGTGGACGTCGTACTCCGGCTGCTCGAGCTGTGGGCGACCCGGCACTGAAAGACCAGGCGGAGAGGCAGGGACGGGTGCCCTACGGGCCCTGGCGGCCCAGGGCCTGCCGGATGCGGCGGAGCACCTGGTCGGGGGCGGCCCGCAGTTCGGCGTTTTCCACGTGGAGCACCCGGTAACCGAGCGCCGCGAGAGACCGGTCCTTGAGCCGGTCTTTCTCCCGAATCGGCGCGGCCAGGTGGACGAAGCCGTCCAGCTCCACGACGAGGCGGGAGCGCTCGAAGAGGAAGTCGACCTCCCAGCCCCCGAGCACCACCCTCCGGCGGAAAGGCCCGAGCCCCGCCTTGTGGAGCAGGCCGGCGAGACGGTCCTCCATGTGATGCGCCTGGTGGTCCGGGGCCGGGTGGGCGGCATGCCGGCCCCTGCCCTGAAGCTCACGCAGGCGCTCCTCGAAGAACGACTCCTCCGGCGGCGGGTGGCCATGCCCTCCGGCCTTCATCGCCGGCTCGGCTCCCATGCCCGCCGGGTGCTCTCCTGGGGCACCTGCGAGCCGGCAGCGACGACGGCCGGAGCTCGCAGGCGGGCCTCCGGTGCGGGCCACCACCGCCCGGTGAAGGCAAAGCGCGGCAGGAAGAAGGCCATGCTCGGCCCGATGAGGGCCGCGGCCGCGATGGTGCCGGCTCCCACCGGCCCACCGAGGACGTAACCGGCCAGGGTCGCCGCGCCCTCGAGCAGCCCTCGCACGACGCCGGCATGCCGGGCCGCACCGGGAGAGCCGGCCGGCTCGTCCCGGCCGGAGCGGGCCCGGTGCAGGCGGCGGGCCAGCGCCAGCATCATGCCGTCGCGGGGCCCTGAGCCGAGCCGGGCCGACAAGTACCAGGCCGAACCGCAGGCCAACAGCAGCACCCCTCCTACGAGATAGGCCCACCGCATGGGCACGGACACGGGAGGCGGGAACCATCCTTTCGCCTCGACCACGTCGTAGAGTGCCCCCACGTACCACATGTTGAGGAGGGTGCCGGCACGGGGCACCTCTCCCAGCGCCAGGGCGGCCACCACCAGAACGGCGCCGACCACCTGGCTCGCCTGCCCGAACGTGAGGGGCGTGCGCAGGCTGAGGCCCATGTGCAGCACGTCCCAGGGCCCGAGGCCCAGCTCGGCCAGCACCTGCATCCGGATACCCAGGGTGATGACCGTCATGCCGGCCACCATCCAGGCCCAGCGTAGCGCCGCCCGGCCCACGCTCACGGCAGCGCCACCAGCAGTTTCTCCACTGGCGTCACGGCGAGCCCCCCTGGCTTTTCGCCTTGCGGTCTGTCGTCGGGCCACGTCTTCGTCGACCCGAGCCACCCCCCTCTTTTCGCCAGGAGGTGGGCGGTAGGATATGAGAAGGGAGCGATCGGAAGGTCGCGAGCACGGCGCTGACGGGCGGGGAGGGGATGCTCGTGGAGCAGGTGACCCTGGTGGAGCAGGGGGTGCGCCTCGTCGCCGTGCAGGGTGACATCACCCGGCAGGACGTCGACGCCATCGTCAACGCCGCCAACTCGAGCCTGATGGGGGGCGGAGGGGTCGACGGGGCCATCCACCGGGCAGGGGGGCCGGCGATCCTCGAAGCGTGCAAGGCGATCGTGCAAGAGCAGGGGCCGTTGCCGCCGGGACAGGCCGTCGCGACCACCGGGGGCAGGCTCCTGGCGCGCTACGTCATCCACACGGTCGGGCCCGTCTGGCGAGGCGGTGGCCGGGGTGAGCCGGAGGTGCTGCGTTCGGCGTACCGCAACTCCCTGGCGATCGCAGCCCGCAAGGGCCTGCGCACGGTGGCGTTCCCGTCCATCAGCACGGGCGCCTACGGTTACCCCATCGAGGAGGCGGCACCGGTAGCTCTTGCGGCGGTGCGGGACTTCATCGTGCAGAGGAAGGCCGTGGGACCCCTGTCGCTCGAGGAGGTCCGCTTCGTACTGTTCACCCGGGGGGACTTCGAGGTGTACCGGCGGCTCATGGCCCCCTGACGGGCGGCAAGCGCGGCGGGGCAGCCCCGGCCACCGGGTCGTGCCGGGGCTGCCGCAGGGGCCGCACGCGAGGGGTCAGGGGAAGTCGGCGCGGTGCACGTGCCACAGGGAGAAGGCCACCCCCGCGACCCACACGGTCAGGGTGATCAGCGTAACCGTGAGGGCAGGAGAGATGCCCGTCCAGGCAAACTGAGCGGCCAAGCGGGGGCCTTGGGCCAGAGACGGGGATACGGCCTCGAAGGCAAGGGCCCCGGCGATCCAGGGCACGGAGCCCGGAAACAGGATCGCATACTTGGAGTTGATGCCGACGACGGCCGCCATGGTGGCTGCTACTCCCCACCCGACGCCGGCCATCTGGTTGCGGGTAGCCAGCGTGAGGCCCACCGCGATGGCGCTCGTGCCGTAAAGCGCGAACGCCGCGGCGGCGTAAGCGGCCAGGCTTCCGAGCACGAGGCCGGGCGTCAGCGGCCGGGTGCCCATGACGAGCGCCGTCGTACCCAGGGTGAGTGCCCAGCTGCTCATCAGGATGCCCAACCCCACAATGGCCAGCGCGATCCATTTGGCACCCACCCACACGGACCGGGGTACGGCCGAGGCGAGCAGATTGGGGAGCGTCCGTTCCGTGTACTCCCGCCCGAACAGCATCGTGCCGATGATGGCCGCCCCCGCGGGGCCCTCGAGGAGCGCTACGGTGAACACCGCCTGCCTGACGAACGTCTCGGCCGACATGTCGAAGCGGCCGCGCGCTGCGTAGTACCAGGCCACGTCGAGCACGACGGGCACCACTGCCCCCAAGGCCCCGAGCCAGAGGATGCTGTGGCGGCGCAGCTTCATGAGTTCAGCGGAGACCGGCGAGATCATCGACGTTGTGCCCTCCCGTCACCCGGATGAAGTGCTGTTCCAGGGAGTCCTGCCCGAAGGCCATGCGCCGCACGCCGACCCCGTGTCGGACGAGGGCCTCCGTGACGACCTCCGGATGCTCCTGCAGCAGGGCCGGGTCGGGTGCGTCGAACACGTGCACGGTGGAGGCGTCGATGACCAGGAAGTCGGAGATGCCGAGCTCGTTCTCGAGCACCCAGGCGGTCTTGGGGGCGTCGGTCACCTCGATCTCCAGGTAGCGGCGGCTGCGGCGGCGAAGCTCGGTGAGCCCGATCTCCTCCACCACCCGGCCCTCGTGGATGATCCCGATGCGGGTACACAGCTTCTGGACCTCGGCGAGGATGTGGCTGGAGATGAAGATGGTGAGACCGCGTTCTCGGTGGAGGCGCCGGAGCAGCTCCCGCAGGTCGCGGATGGCGTAGGGGTCGAGGCCGTTGGTCGGCTCGTCCAGCACCAATAGCTCCGGCTCGTGCAACAGCGCCCGGGCCAGGGCCAGGCGCTGGCGCTCCCCCTGGGAGAAGCCCTTCAGCAGGCGGCTGGACATGTCGTCCATCCCTACGAGCGACAGGGCGCGCGCGACGGGATCCTGGCGCTCCTTCGGCAGGCCGAGCATGCGGGCGTGGAGCGCCAGGTTCTCGTAGGCGGTCAGGTTGGGGTAGAAGCCGGGCTGCTCCATGACCACGCCCACCCGGCGCAGCAGCGCCTGGTGGCCGGGGTACATGCGCTGTCCGAAGAGGTAGGCTTCTCCGCGGGTGGCATGCACGAGCCCCAGCAGGATGCGGATCGTGGTGGTCTTGCCGGCGCCGTTGCGCCCCAGGAAGCCGTAGATGTCCCCGCGACGCACCGTCAGCGTCGCTTCCTCGAGGGCATACTGCTTGCCGTAGCGCTTTGCCAGCCCTCGCGCCTCGACGATCGTCTCCGCGGCGGGCGCCGTATCCCGTCCGCGGCGGTCTTCGCCCGGGAACCGGGCGCTTGGCGCCGGCTCTGGCGGCCGCATACTGACCCGATACTCGCTCACGCAGGCCCATCCTTTCGGCTCATGGGCTACCGGTGCAAGAGCCCTGCCTGTGGGTTGACCGGGCAGCCCTGCGAGGCTCAGCCTATCCGGAAGCCCTTAACCCCCGGGGTCGAGAAGATGAACGAACTCTTACGGCGCGGGGAGGTGGACCCGGAAGAGGGTGCGCCGCTCTTCGGGGCCGCTTTCCACCTCGGCCCGCCCGCCGTGGGCCTCGGCCAGCATGCGGACGATGGCCAGACCCAGGCCGCTGCCGCGGCTCTGCTCGCCCCGGAAGCCCCGCTCGAAGACGTACGGGAGCTCGTCCGCAGGGATGGGATCGCCGTCGTTGGCCACCTCGAGGACCCAGGCGCCTGCCCCGGGCGGTTCGCCTGCGGGCACCGTGGCCGCCCGGGCGAGCCGCACGCAGACGTGGCGGACGGGGCCTGCGTGATGCAGGGCGTTTTGCAGGAGGTTGGCGAGGATCCGCGCGACGGCGGTGCGGTCGACCACGGCCGGAGCGGGGCCGGGCGGAAGGTCGAGAGCGAACCGGATCGCTTTGGCCGCAAACTGGTCCTGGAAGGGCTCGCACGCCCGGCGCACCAGCTCCGATAGGTCGGAAGGCTCCGGCCGTGTCACCTGGTCGCCTGCCTCGAGGCGCGTCAGAAAGAGCAGGTCGTCGACGAGCCGTACCAGGGCGACGGACCGGGCCGCCACGATCTCCAGATACCGGGCGGGATCGTGGCCCGCTCCGGTCCGGAGCGCTTCCACGTAGCCGATGATGGAGGTGAGCGGCGTACGAAGGTCGTGGGACAGGTCGGCCACCAGGCGCCGGTAGGCTTCATCCTGGCGGTGCCTGCGGATTTGCGCATCCTGGAGCCGGCGCGCCAGGGCATTGAGCGAGGAGGCCAGCCGCTCCGCCGCCACGGTCGAGCCGGACTCCCTGAACGCCCGGGCCCACAGGTGGCCTTCGGCCAGCTCGTCGACGACGGCGCGCAGGTGTTCCAGCATGCGGTCGAGCGCCCTGGCCCTCCGGTGCGCCCACCATCCCCACCCGATGGCCGTGGCCAAGCCGACGCCCAGGGCCGCGGTGGGCCACCAGGCCACCGGCCACTCTGCCGGAGCCCATGGCGCGGTCACGACCGGCCGGCTCCCCCCGGGGGCTCGAAGCGGTACCCGACCCCCCACACCGTCCGGATGATGGCCCCGCCGGAGGGGTCGTCCCCCAACCGTGACCGCAGCCGGCGGATGTGCACCGTCACCGTGTTGGAGTCCGCCTCCAGGTAGCGCTCGCCCCAGACGGCCTCGAACAGCTGCTCCCGGGTGAAGACCTGATGGGGGTGGCGGGCCAGGAAGAGGAGCAGGTCGAACTCCCGGGGCGTGAGCGCCACCTCCTGCCCGTCCTTCCACACCTGGCGGGCCGCGGGGTCGATGACGAGGCCGGCGAAGCGCAGGGCGTGCCGGCCCTGCTCCCGGAACCGGCGGTAGCGCCGGACGTGCGCGCCGACCCGGGCCACCAGCTCTACCGGGCTGAACGGCTTGGTCACGTAGTCGTCGGCGCCCGCCCCGAAGCCCCTGAGCTTGTCCGCGTCGGCGTCGCGGGCGGTCAGCATGAGGATGGGGACGTCGACGCCCGCCTCGCGCAGCTCCCGGCAAAGGGCCATGCCGTCCATCCCGGGCATGGCGACGTCGAGGAGAATGGCGTCGTACGGGCGGCTGCGGGCCTTCTCCAGCGCCGAGCGCCCGTCGCCGGCCCCGTCGACCTGCCACCCTTGCTGTTCGAAGAAGATGCGCACGAGGTCGACGACATCCGGCTCGTCATCGGCGACCAGCAGCCGCCCCGCGCCGCCGGTGCTCAGCATGCCTGGGGCCGCTCCTCGGGCACGGGATAGCGCCGGCTCCTGGGGCCGGCCCGCATCACCTGCCCCGGCAGGGGGCGCCCCAGGAGGCCCTCCAGCCACCGAGCCGTCTCGACGAGGCACGAGAGGTCGATGCCCGTCTCGACGCCCATGGCGTGCAGCATGTGCACCATGTCCTCCGTGCACACGTTGCCCGTCGCGCCGGGAGCGAAGGGACACCCGCCGATACCCCCGATGGAGCCGTCGAACCTCACGGCCCCTGCGTCCAACGCGGCGAGCACGTTGGCCAGCCCCGCCCCGCGGGTGTTGTGGAAGTGGAGGCCGAGGCGTGGGGTCCCCGCCAGGCGGGCAGCCTGCCGTACCAGCTCTCCGACCTGGGTCGGGTAAGCCATGCCGGTCGTATCGGCCAGCACCACGCCTGCGGCTCCCGCCTCCAGCGCCGCCTCCGCCAGCCGAAGCACCCGATCCGCAGGTACCTCTCCCTCGTACGGGCAGCCGAACGCCGTGGAGATCGTGACCCACACCGGCACCGCCGGAGCCGGTGCCCGGGCCGGAGCGGCCAGGGCCACGATCCGCCGCAGCTCCTCCAGGGACTCGTCGATCCCCTTGCGCACGTTACGCCGGTTGAACGTCTCGCTGGCGGCCACGCTGAAGTCGATCTCGTCCACGCCGGCCTCGATCGCTCGCTCCGCTCCCCGGCTGTTGCCGACCAGCCCCATGTACCGGATGGGCGGCCGCCTGCGGATGGCCCGGAACACCTCCTGCGAGTCGGCCATCTGGGGCACCAGGTCCGGCCGCACGAACGAGCCGGCCTCGATCTTCTCCAGCGCCCCGCAGCCGGACAGCCGATCGATCAGCGCCACCTTGTCGGCGGTGGAGAGGGTACGGGGCTCGATCTGCAGCCCGTCCCGTGGCCCCACCTCGACGATGTGGACCTGTGCCGGCACCCGTAGCGGCATGGCGGTTCCCGCCCTTCTTCCCGGGCCCTTTCACAGCCCGTACAACTCCGCGTACTTGCGCTGCAGGTAGGCCAGGTACGGCTCCACCCGGATGGGGCCGCCGGTGACCCGCTCGACCAGCTCTTTGGGGGTGAACTTGCTCCCGTGCCGGTGGATGCGCTCCCGCAGCCAGGACAAGAGCGGCTGGAACTCGCCGTGGGCGACGGCCTCGAGGATCTCGGGGCGTTCGCTCCTGGCCTGGTCGAAGAACTGCACGGACAACACGTTGCCCAGGGCGTAAGTGGGGAAATAGCCGATCATGCCCTGGGACCAGTGGATGTCCTGCAGGACGCCGTGCGCGTCGTCCCGCGGCCGGATGCCGAGGTAGCTCTCCATCTTGGCGTTCCACGCCTCGGGGAGCTCCTTGACGGCCAGGCGGCCGGTCAGCAGCTCCTTTTCCAGTTCCAGGCGCAGGAAGATGTGGAGGTTGTAGGTGACCTCGTCCGCTTCGGTGCGGACCTCGCTGGGACGGGACCGGTTGACCGCCCGGTAGATGGTCTCCACGTCGGCCTTTCCGAGCTGGTCGGGGAAGAGGGCCTGCGCCTTGGGGAGGAAGAAGCGCCAGAACTCCCGGGAGCGCCCGATCACGTTTTCCCACAGGCGCGACTGGGACTCGTGCGTGCCGAGGGATGCGGCATCTCCCAGGGGGTGCGGGCCAGCTCTTCGGGGATGCCTTGCTCGTAAAGAGCGTGGCCTCCCTCGTGCATGCTCGAGAAGAGGGCGGAGGAGAAGTCCTGGGGGTCGATGCGGGTGGTGAGCCGCACGTCGCCGAACCCAAGGGTCGTGGTAAAGGGGTGGGCCGACCGGTCCTGGCGCCCCCGCTCGAAGTCGTAGCCGATGGCCTTCAAGGCCTCCAGGGTCAGCTGCCACTGGCGCTGTTCGTCGTAGGGCTGGTGGAGCAACGAATCGTCCACCATCCCCGCCCGCCCCGAGATGGCCTGCACCAGAGGCACCAGCGCGTCCCGCAGCTTCTCGAACAACGGCTCGATATCCGACAACCGCATGCCCGGCTCGTACTCGTCGAGCAGCGCGTCGTAGGGGTGCTGCTCGTATCCGAGCCGGTCGGCCAGCTCGCGAAGGAGCGCCAGGTTGCGCTCCAGGTACGGAGCGAAGGATGCGAAGTCGTTGGCCGATCGGGCGCGCGCCCATGCGTGCGACGCCAGGGCGGTCGCCTCGCCCAGCTCTCCCACCAACCGGGCGGGCACTCGCGTCGCCCGCTCGTAGTCGCGCAGCGCACGCCGCACCAGGCTCGCCTCGAACGAGTCGTAGGGTAAGTCCTGGACCACACCCGTCAGACGGTGCAGGAGCTCGCCCGTCCGGGGATCGGTGAAGTGTTGGTGGGAGAGGCGGCGCAGGGTGCCGACCTGTTGCGAGCGGCTGCCGGTACCGCCGGGAGGCATGTACGTCTCCATGTCCCAGCGCAGTACCGCGGCGGCACGGGCGAGGTCGTCCACCACCGCGAGCCGCTCCAGTAGCTCCTTGAACTCCGCCGAGTCGCGGACCGGGTGTCGTGACACGGTGTCTTCGTCCCTTCTCCCCTCGAGTCTTACCGGGAAAGCGCGGCGGGAGACGGGCGGGTGGCAGGCGGCTGCGCGCGCGTACCCGGCCCGCCGGCGACCCCGTCGGCACCAGGCGAGGCGGCGGCCATGAGCGCCTCGAGGGCGTTCCTACGCCGCTCGACGAGCTGGTCCTGCTCGAAGCGTACGGGGGGCGCCGCCCGGTCCGGGCACTGCTCGGGGCTCAGAGGGCATCGCTCGCAGGTCTCGTTGAGCAACGCCTCCGGGATGGCCGGGTCGTCGCGGAACGCGAGCTCCTTTTGCAGCGCGTCGTCGACACGCAGGCCCAGGATCACGCTGGTGCGCAGGAAAGGCGGCAAGTTGTCCTGGCGGGCGAATCCCAGGCAGACGAACTCCTTGCCCGATTGCAGGAAGCGGGATCGCTGGATGCCGACGATCGGCCCCGCGTGGCCACGATGGGCCAGGTCGCGGATGATGCGGACCGTGAGCCAGCGCCGGCAAAAGTGCTCGCTGAGGTCGAAGCCGTGGGGGAGCGCGAGCTGGCTCATGTTGAGCTGCTTGTAGAGGCGGTAGCTGCCGCCCTGCTCGTTGAACCGAAGGAAATGCACCTTCAGCCCGAAGAAACGGGGGATCAGCTCGCTGAACCGGTACAGGAGCGTCTCCGGGGTCACGTCGTACTCCTCGAGCATGCCCGCCAGGCGCTCCGGGTGCCAGGTGGCCCGAGAGAAAAGCGTGCGGATGGCGTCGACGACGGTATCCCGTGGCATCAGCAAGGCTCCACCCACGTAGGCGGCCTTGAAGTCGTTGAGGACCTGGGTGAACGAGTCGGCGCGCTCCGGGGAGTTGGTGAGCGCGCGCTCGTGCAGGCCCAGCACCCGGTAACCGATCTCCCGGGCCAGCACGAACTTGCGCTGGGACGGCAGGAGGGCCGGGTTGACCAAGAGGCGGGGGCCGTGGCCGGGCAGAAAGATGGCCCGGTACGAGGCGAGCTCGGGGTAACGCTCCACCGGGATGGGGCCGATGGTGTAGCCGAAGCGGCCCGTGAGGAGCGACGAGAGGGCGTCTTCGGAAAGGGGGGCCCCTTGGCGGGCGACCAGCTCGTGCTCCCTGGCGAAACGCTCGGCGGCCTCTTCCAGATCCGGGAAGTAGTTTTCGTGGATCTCCTGGTACGAGCGCAGGGCCGCCCGGAAGAAGTGCTCCTCCTGGATGTTGTATCCACGGGCCATGTCACCGAGGGCGCGAGCGAGCGCGCTCACCTCGGCCGGGGAACGGGTGAGCAGCTTGACCACCTCGGCCGGGTCGAGCCCGAACAGCTGGAGCGGGAAGTCCTGGATCGCCTGGGAGGAGAGCGCCTGCTCCAAGAACGCCAGAGGCGGATCGAGGCTGAGGGAGACGAGCCGGTCGTAGTCGAGGTGCAGGGCTCTCGCCAGGCGGAGGATCTTGTCGGCCTTGGGGTATTTGCGGCCCTTTTCGATCTCGGTGAGGTACGAGGGCGACAGGCCGCACCGGGCCGCAAGCTCCGTGACCGACAGGCCCTGCTGGAGCCGGGCCTGGCGGAGCTTGAGGCCGAAGATCACGTGGATGGGGTTGATGGCCACCCCGGTGCCCCCGACTTCCGGTACGAATCGCCGCGTGTGAAAAAACTAACCGCGCCGGGGACGGCGCGTCAAGCCAGAGCACCGTCCTTACGGCCGGCGAGCGGCCAGGTCGCGAGGCAGCGCCGGGTCACGGGCCGAGCCGGTACGTCAGGGTGACCGATGCCGTGAACTCCAGCAACCCCGGCTCCACCGGAGTCGTGGCCGCCTCGGAGGCGGCCCGGCCGGCGAGGGGCCGCACGATCGGGGGCTCGGGCGCCCCGGAAAAGCGCACGCCGGAGATGGACAGGAGAGGGCCCAGAGTGACTCCCGCGGCCGCGGCGAGGGTCCGCGCCTGGTTCATCGCATCGCGCACGGCCAGGGTCAGCGCCTCGTTCTCCAGCGCGCCGGTATCCTGGGCCATGAAGCGGATGGAGTCGATGCGGTTGGCGCCGGCCGCCACCACCGAGTCGACGACGGTGCCCACCTGGTCGAGATCCTTGAGGGTGAGGCGCAGCGTGTACGACGCCCGGTAGCCTGCCAGCCTGGGCTGCTTCTCCTGGTCGTCGTAACGGTAGACAGGCATCAGCTGCGTGGACGTGGTCTGGAGATCCCGGAGAGGGATGCCGAGGGCATCCAGCGCCGCCATCACCTGGCGGGCCTTGCGCGCGTTGTCGCGCTGGGCGGCCTGTGCGGTCGGCGCCTCCGAGTCGATGCCCACGACCAGCTGGGCGGCGTCGGGCCGCGCCCACAGCCGTGCCTGGCCCACCACGACCATGGTGCGCTCCGCCTCTGACTCGGAAGGGGTCGCCGCCAGAGTATCGCCGCTTGCCGCGGGCAACGCGACCAGCCCCAGCATGGCGAGGGCGAGGGCCGCCTTTCTCCAGCGGTGAGCCGACGAAAGCCATCGAGCCATGTGGGTGCATCTCCCCTACGGTGCCTCTCTCGGCTGGCTCTTTCCGGGCCCGGGGCGTCCCTTCCTTCGTAGACGCCGGCCGGGCCGGGGCCGTTCGTCGCGAAAGCGGCGGGAGCCCTGCTGCGTGACCACCGCCCGGCAGGTGGCCGGCCGCCCTCGGGTCCCGCCGGCAAAAGCGGTTCGGCCGGAAGTGCCGGTTTGATGCCGCCACGGCGGGCGGAACCGCTCGGAATCGAGCGGTAGCGCAGGGGAAAGATGGCATCTTCCCGGGGGAGAGAGCGGCGAGGCGCGATCTGCCCGGAAAGATCTTGCCGGCCGTTCGCCGCGGTGGCATGCTTAACGAGGTCCGGGTTCACCGGGATCGCCCCTGCGAGGGGGCAGGCCATCATTTGCCGGTGGGCCCGAGAGGTGAAGACTGTGGCTGAAGGCGACGGGTTACCGATACGCAGCCCGGCCGAAGCCGCGGTCTCCACGGCACCCGAGTGGCGGGCCTCTTCCCGCTGAGGCCGGGCACCCCCGGCAGGGCGGCGGCCCGATCCGGTGCCGGTGGTGACGGCAGCTCGGCCGGAGGTCGCAGGCTGCGCACCGTAACACGGCACCTCGGAAAGCAAGGGGGAGGCCGCTGCCGTGACCGGCTATCACCGGTTCGTGCCGCGCCGGCCGGGTCTCGTCGACCTGGCCGTCGCCGCGGTGGTCTTCGCGCTCGTATACGCGCTGGTCCGGGTCGGGGCAGGGCTCCGGGCGCCGCTGGCAGCGGCGGCTCCGGACGCGATCCGCCTCGAGCCGGCCTTCTTGCCTTACTACGCTGGCCGCTCCATCCTGCGGATGGTCGCGGCCTTCGCCCTGTCCGTGGCGTTCTCTCTCGGATACGGATACCTCGCTGCCCGTAGCGCTCGGGCCGAGCGGTTCCTCATCCCTTTGCTCGACGTCTTGCAGTCGGTGCCCGTGCTGGGGTTCTTGTCGGTCAGCATCAACGCGCTCACGGGGCTTTTCCCCGGCCAGATCGTCGGGCTCGAGCTGGCCTCGATCTTCGCCATTTTCACGAGCCAGGTCTGGAACCTCACCTTTGCCTTCTACTACTCGCTCTCTTCGCTTCCGCGGGAGCTGCGGCTGGTCTCGGACGTGTACCGCCTGAGCCCGTGGCAGCGCTTCACGCGGCTGGAGCTGCCGGGTTCGATGATCCCGCTGGTCTGGAACGGCATGATGTCCTTCGGGGGTGGATGGTTCTTCCTGGCCGCCAGCGAGGCGATCACGGTGCTCAACCGCCGCCTGATGCTGCCCGGCGTCGGGAGTTACCTGGCGACCGCCCTCGAACGGGCCGACGCCCGGGCCGTCGGATACGCCATCCTCACCATGGCCCTGGTGGTGCTGGGCATCGACCAGCTGGTCTGGCGCCCGCTGGTCGCATGGGCCGAGCGCTTCAAGCTCGAGCAGACGCCCTCGGCGGTAGCCCCTTCTTCGGCGGTGCTGATGCTCTTGCGCCGCTCGGCGCTCGTGGACGCCTTCGAGCGAGGGGTCCTGACGCCCCTCGGCACGTTCGTGTCGGCGGCCATGGATCGCCTCTGGAGAGGCGGGGCCACGCTGGCCGGCCGCCTCGCCGCGCGGCGCTCGCCGCTTTGGGCCTGGGCCGGCCGCGTGGTGCTGGTGGCCGCAGGGCTGGGGCTCCTGCGGTACGCCTGGCTCGCGGCGCTCCTGGTGAGCCACATGGGGGCGAGGCAAATCGGGTGGGTGGCGTGGCTCGGCATCCTGACCCTGCTGCGGGTGATGGCGGCGGTGGGGCTCGGAGCGGCGTGGACCGTGCCGGTGGGCGTCCTGATCGGCCTTCATCCGCGCCTTGCGGCGATGGGACAGGGCCTCGTGCAGCTGGCGGCTGCTTTTCCGGCCAACATGCTCTTCCCGTTCATCGCGTTCGTCTACGCCCGGTGGCACGTCAACTTCGAGGTGGGCTCCGTGCTGCTGATGATGCTCGGCACCCAGTGGTACATCCTGTTCAACGTGATCGCCGGGGCCAGCCAGCTCCCGGCCGAGCTCAAGGAGGCGGCGCTCGTCTTCGGGGTGGGCGGGTGGACCCGGTGGCGACGCGTCATCCTGCCCGCCGTGATGCCCTCCCTGGTGACCGGGTGTCTCACGGCCGCAGGGGGTGCCTGGAACGCGAGCATCGTCGCCGAGGTCACCGCCTGGGGATCGACCCGGCTCGTGGCCACCGGGCTCGGCGCCTACATCACGGAAGTGACCCGGGTGGGAGACCGCGCGGGCATCGTCTGGGGCATCACGTCGATGGCGATCCTGGTCGTGCTGCTCAACCGCCTGCTCTGGAGACCCCTGTACCTGCGCGCCGAAAGCCGCTGCAGCCTGGCGTGAGGAGACCGGCGTGAGGAAAGGAGGAGGAAGGCCATGGCCGTTGCCGTTTCCCGTTCGCCGCTCATCGAGGTGCAGCAGGTCACCAAGTCCTTCCCGCTGCCCGGCGGAGGGCGGATGCAGGTGCTCGACGGTATCTCCCTGCGCGTGGACGAAGGCGAGTTCGTCGCCATCCTCGGGCCTTCCGGCTCGGGAAAGTCGACGTTCTTGCGCATCATCACCGGGTTGGTGCCGGCCAGCTCGGGCCAGGTGCTCTACCGGGGCCGCCCCGTCGCCGGGGTCAACCCCGGGGTGGCGATGGTGTTCCAGAGCTTTGCCCTCTACCCGTGGCTCACCGTGCTGCAAAACGTGGAGCTCGGCCTCGAGGCCCGCGGCGTGCCGGCGGAGCAGCGCCGCCGGCGGGCCCTCTCGGCCATCGACATGGTGGGGCTGGACGGCTTCGAACACGCCTTTCCCAAGGAGCTGTCCGGCGGGATGAAGCAGCGGGTGGGGCTGGCCAGGGCCCTCGTGGTGGAGCCCGACGTGCTGGTCATGGACGAACCTTTCTCGGGCCTCGACGTGCTGACCGCGGAAAACCTCCGGAGCGACCTGTTGGAACTCTGGATCGACCGGCGCATCCCGACCCGCGCGATGGTGCTCGTCACGCACAGCATCGAGGAGGCCGTCTACATGGCCGACCGGGCGGTCGTGCTGTCACGAGATCCGGCGCGGGTCGTCGCGGAGGTGCCGATCCCGCTCCCCCACTGGCGGGACCGGGATGCCCCGGAGTTCAAGGCGCTCGTCGACCAGGTCTACGCCTTGCTCACGACGCACCACAAGGACGCAGAGGCGCATCGCGCCCTTCGCCAGGTGGCCGGCTCGGGCGCGGCGGGCTCTGGAGCGGCCGGGCCGGGGCCCGCCCGGGGCGGAGCGGCCGCCCGGGTGCGCCAGTTGCCCTCGGCCCGCGCCGGGGCGCTCAACGGCTTCATCGAACTGCTGGAAGAGGCCGACGGGCGCGCGGACCTCTACGCCATGGGGTCGCGGCTGCAGCTCGACCTGGAGGACTTGCTCCCCATCGTAGACGCGGCAGAACTCCTCAATCTCTGCCGGGTGAGCGCCGGGGACGTGGAACTCACGCCCACCGGGCTCGCCTACGCCCAGGCGTCGGTCACCCGCCGCAAGGAGCTCTTTCGCCAGCAGGTGCTCGCCTGCGTGCCGGAGCTCGAGCGGATGCTGGCCGTACTGCGTTCCAAGGCCAACCACCGGATGCCCCGGGAGTTCTTCCTCGACATCCTGGAGCGCCGTTACGGGACGGCCGAAGCGCACCGCCAGCTCGAGACGCTCATCGACTGGGGCCGCTACGCCGAGCTGTTCGCTTACGACGAGGCGTCGCAGACGGTCTTCCTCGAGAGCTGAGCCACGGGCTGGCGCCGCCGTACGGGCCGGACGGGCACAACGGCCGCAAGGGGCAGTCGTCGCAGTGGGGCCGCCGCGCGACGCAGATCCGGCGGCCGAAGTAGATGAGGCGTAACGGCAGGGTGGCCCACCGGTCCCGGGGGACGATCTGCATCAGATCGCGCTCGACGGCGGCCGGGTCCGGCGACGTGGAGAGCCCCAGCCTCCGGGCCAGCCGCAGCACGTGGGTATCCACCACGATCCCCATGCCGGCGCGCTCCGGCTCCCACCCGGGCCACTTTTCCAGAGCGGCGGCCGAGAGCAGGACGTTGGCCGTCTTGCGGCCCACCCCCGGCAGCGTGAGGAGCTCGTCCATCGTGCGCGGGACCTCTCCACCGAAGCGGGCCAGGATCAACCGCGCCGCCTCCTGGATCATGCGCGCCTTCTGGCGGAAAAAGCCCGTAGGATGGATGATCGCCTCGAGGCGGCCCCGGTCGGCGCCGGCCAGAGCCGCTGCGTCGGGATACGCCTCCCACAACAGGGGGCTCACCCGGTTGACGGTGGCGTCGGTGCACTGGGCCGACAGGATGGTCGCCATCAGCAGCTGGAGGGGAGACCTGTGGCGCAGGGGGATCCGGACCTCCGGCCACCAGCGCTCGAGCTCCTGGATGATGGCGAGGGCGCGCTGCCGGCGTTCCTCGTCGCTTTCGGCCACGGGGTCCGGAGCGGGCGAGAATGGGGATGGAGAGCTGAGCTCGTTCACGCTGCCGGTCATCCTTCCCGGTGAAGGACAGATGTCCAGGACAAATGACAGGATCGGCGCCCGCGACCCCGAATCCTCTCTTGCCGGGACCTTCTTGTAAACGGTCTATCCCGGCGACCAGGAGGGGCTGGGTGGTCGTGAGGATGCCGATCCCGCCCGACGTTGCCGCCCTCGTCTCCACGCTGGGATGGTGGATGGCGCTGGCGTCGGGCCTGGCGCTCGTGGCCGGCGAGTTTCGCCCGCTACTCGCGGCGGCGCGCCGCTCCCTCGTGGCCGCAGGCGCGTGGCGAAGCGGCACGGCGGGCATGGCGAGCCGCTCCCGTCGGCGCCTCATTGCCCTGGGAGTGACGGCAGCCGGTGTGGCGGCCCTGTGGGCTCTGCTTCTGACGGTCTCCAGCCCCGCGGCTGCGGGTCCTGCGGCGCTCCTGCGATGAGGGCTCATCCTCCGCCGGCCCGGGGGACCGGCCCGGCGACGGTCGGAGCCCCCTCGAGGTAAGCGGCGATGGCCTCGGCGGCCATCCGCCCTGCTGCAACCGCGTGGACCACGGTATTGGCGCCGGTGACGCAGTCGCCTCCGGCCCATACGGGGAGGCGGGAGGTGAGGCCGTAGGGGTCTTTGACCACGATCCGGCCGCCGCGCCCCGTCTCCAGGCCGGGAGTCTTATCGCCCAGGGTCCGCTCCACCCGGTATCCTACCGCCAGGATGGCCAGATCCACAGGCACGAGGTACTCGGATCCCGGGATGGGCTCCGGCGACGGCCGTCCCGAGGCGTCCGGCTCACCCAGCCGCATCCGGGTCATCTCGATCGCCCGGAGCCGCCCGCCCTCCCCGACGAAGCGGGAGGGCGCCACCAGGAACTCGAACCGGACCCCTTCTTCCTCCGCCAGAGCCATCTCCACCGGGCGCGAGGGGCTGTGCTCCCGGGCCCTGCGGTAGTAGACGGCGACGTCGCTCGCCCCGAGGCGGCGGGCCGTGCGGGCGGCGTCCATGGCCGTGTTGCCGGCGCCTACCACGATGACCCGCTTGCCCACCAGGTCGTGACCCGACTCAGGAACGGTCCCCGCGATCTGGCGCCGGGCCACGGCCATGAGGAAGTCCTTGGCGCTCACCACGCCCTCCAGATCCTCGCCCGGCACCCCGAGCCGCACGGCCTCGTTGGCGCCGATACCGAGGAAGACCGCCCGGTAGCCCATGGGTCCCAGCAGCTCGTCGACCAGCACGTCCTCCCCCACGGTGACGTCCTGGACGAACCGGATCCCCAGCCCCTCCAGGCGCCGGATCTCGGCCGCCACCGTGCTCTTGGGCAGCACGAACTCCGGGATGCCGTAGCTCATCACGCCTCCGGGCGCTACCCAGGCGTCGAGGACCGTGACCCGCCATCCCTTGCGCGCGAGCACGCTCGCGCACGAAAGCCCTGCCGGGCCTGCCCCCACCACGGCCACGTCGCCGGGCGGGACCGCGTGGCGGCCTGAGGGCCAGGGGCCGCCCAGGGAAGGAGGCTGGTCGAACCTGGCGGCGAGCGCCTTCTCCGCCAGGTAGCGCTCGATGGCGCCAATGGCCACGGGCTCGCCCTTGCGCCCGAGAGGGCAGGCTCCCTCGCACTGGTCCTCCCAGGCGCAGACGCGGCCCGTGCACGACGGGAGGGCGTTGTGCTCCCAGAGCATCTCCGCCGCCTCGAGCGGCCTGCCTTCGGCCACCATGGCGAGGAACGCCTTGATGGGGTTATGGTTGGGACATGCCTGCTCGCACGCCGGTTTGTAGCACTGCAGGCATCGCTGCGCCTCCAGCACGGCCTGATCGTCCGTGTACGTGAGGGCGACCTCGGAGAAGTCCTGGACGCGTTCGCTTGCGTCTCGGTGAGGGATGGGCACCCGCACGTACTGCGGGCGGCGGACCTGCGTCACGACGAAGCCTCCCCCCGGTCGAATCCCGGCCTTCCACTTTCCACACCCAAGAATAGCGACCCTTCTCATCACCCTGCGAGGGCCCCCGGTACCGGCCCGCTCGGGACAATTGTCCCAGGCATCAGGGCGTGCACGGATAGCGCGGCTAGGGTCTGCCACGTAGAAACGTCCCTGTGAAGACCGGGCAAACGACCGTTTCCCCTGTTTCCCCCGTTCGACACAATGGAGTCGCACGAAGCCATCCAACGCCGCCGCCCTGGCGGCGAGCGTAGCGAGCAACGAGCGACGGGGGGCAGGAAGAGGATGAAGACCCTAGGCCGAGTGGTGTTCGGTCTGCTCCGGATATGGCTCGGCTACCAGTGGCTGGAAGCCGGGCTCGAGAAGCTGTCCAACCCCGCGTGGGTCGGCGACAAGGCGGGGGTAGCCATCACCGGGTTCTTCAACGGGGCGATCGCCAAGGCGACGGGCGATCACCCGGCCGTGCAGGGGTGGTATGCGGCGTTCCTGAAAAACGTGGCCCTTCCGCATGCGACGTTCTTCAGCTATCTCGTATCCATCGGCGAGTTCCTCGTGGGCATGGCCTTGATCTTCGGCGTGCTGACCGGATTTGCGGCGCTGGTGGGTGCCTTCATGAACCTCAACTTCATGCTCGCCGGCTCGACCAGCACCAACCCGATCCTGTACACGGTGGCCATCATCGTGGCGCTGGCAGGCGCTCGAGCGAGCTACTTCGGTCTCGACTACTACGTGATGCCGATCGTTCGCCGGCTCATCGACCGGGTGCGGGGCAAAGAGGCCCGGGTGGGCGCAACGGCCTGACCGCAAGGAAGAGCGGCTGTCAGCCCGAGTCGGGCTCACGGGGAAGAGGGCGGGGAGCAGCCAGGCTCCCCGCCCTCTTTTGCCGCGCGCAAAGGGAGAAAATACATTGACAACGAGTCCTATGTTGACATAGTATCTCCGAGGAACGGGTATTAATAAATAGCGGCGGGGGTTGCCGGTGCGAGCCGAAGTGGAAGCTTTCCAACGGATGCTGTCGAGCAAGGGCTTGCGCGTGACGCCGCAGCGCCTCAGCATCTACGAATACCTGTTGAGCACCCGCAGCCATCCGACGGCCGACGAGATCTACCAGGCGCTGCGCAGCCGGTTTCCCATGATGAGCCAGGCCACGGTCTACAAGACGCTGGAGTTGCTCGTCGAGCTCGGGCTCGCCTGCGAGTTGGGGTTCGGGGACGAGCCCAACCGGTACGACGGCAACCCGAAGGCCCACATCAACATCCGGTGTACCCGTTGCCATCGTATCTATGATCTGGAGGAACCCGAACTGGACCGCCTGGCCCGCACGGTGCAGGAGCGTTCCGGCTTCCACCTGAGCGGCCAGCGCCATGAGTTTTACGGCGTCTGTCCCGATTGCCAGCGACAGAGGTGATGACCCGGTGTCCGTATCGTCGACGGGTACGCTTCCCGCAGCCTCCAACGTCGATCCGCCCGCCCGGCCCCTGAAGCGTCGCTCTGCAGCCGGCGGCGCCGCTGCCGTTCCCCGCGCCGGCACTCGCCCCCGGACGAGCGGGCGCACGCGTGGTGTCTCGGACCGGGAGAGTTCGGTCAATTTGCTCCACACGTACCTGAAAGAGATCGGGAAGGTACCGCTGCTGACGCGAGAGCAGGAGATCGAGCTGGCCCAGCGCGCCGAGAAGGGCGACGTGCGAGCCAAGGCCCGGCTGATCGAGGCCAACTTGCGTCTGGTCGTCAACGTTGCCATGCGCTTCGTGGATCGGGGCGTGCCGGTACTCGACCTCGTCCAGGAAGGCAACATCGGCCTCATGCGCGCGGTCGAGAAGTACGACTGGCGCAAGGGGTACCGGTTCAGCACGTACGCCACCTGGTGGATCGTGCAGGCGGTGCGGCGCAGCATCACCGACCAGGCCCGGACGATCCGGCTGCCGGCGCACATGGTCGAGACCATCGGGAAGGTCAACACGACGGCCACCCGGTTGGGCCACGAGCTCGGCCGCGATGCGAGCCCCCAGGAGGTGGCCGCGCAACTGGGAGTCGACGTCGCTCGCGTCGAGGATGCCCTGAGGGTCTCTCAGGAACTCGTCTCCCTGGAGAACCCGGTCGGGGACGACGGCATGCGGGTGGCCGACTTCGTCGGCGACGACCAGACGCCCCAGCCCGACGAACAGGCGGCTCGCAGCCTGCTCAAGGACCAGATCCGCGAAGTCATGCGACAGCTCTCGCCCACGGAGCAGACCGTGCTC
Organism: Limnochordaceae bacterium; assembly: GCA_014896295.1. GTDB lineage: Bacteria > Bacillota > Limnochordia > Limnochordales > Geochordaceae > Carboxydichorda > Carboxydichorda subterranea. Next base: position 513,602 of record JADBKR010000007.1, on the reverse strand, counting down.
ACGCTCCGGTACGGGCTCGACGACGGCCGCCCCCGCACCCTCGAGGAGATCGGCCGCCGGCTGGGCGTGACCCGGGAGCGGATCCGCCAGATCCAGGAGCGGGCCCTTGCCCACCTGCGAGAGCCCGCGAGGGTGGCCGCGCTCGACGTCTACCTCTCGTGACCGCGGCCGGCCGGGGCCGTCCCCCGGCGGCAGGTGGACGCCGGGCCTGCGTCCAATGCCCCTCGCGCCATGGCGTTGCCCGCGGTACCCCTCATCGCCCTGCTGACCGACTTCGGCGAAGGCGAATACGCCGGCGTCGTCAAGGCGGTGATGGCGAGCCTCTGGCCCCAGGCTCGCTTCATCGACCTGTGCCATACCGTGCGTCCTCACGACGTCCGCGAAGGAGCGTGGCTGCTCCGTACGACCTACCGGTATTTCCCGGATGGCACCCTTTTCCTGGCGGTGGTCGACCCGGGCGTGGGCACGGCGCGCCCTGCCATTGCCGTGGAAAGCCGGCGCTACCGGTGGGTCGGCCCGGACAACGGGCTGCTTTACCCCGCGGTGGAGGATGACGGAGCGGTTCGTGTCGTACAACTTCGTGTACCGGTCGAGGCATCCAGCACCTTCCACGGACGCGACGTCTTCGCTCCGGTGGCCGCGCGGTGGGCCGCGGGTACGCCGATCGAGCAGCTGGGCTCCGTGCGGGCGTCGCCCCGCCTGGTTCCCTTGCAGTTCTACCGCGAAGGGTCGTGCGGCGAGATCGTCCGCGTGGACCGGTTCGGCAACCTGGTGACGCCGCTCGAGCCTCCCCCGGGCCTGTCGCCGCCGGGCCGGGCCGTCGTGACGCTGCTCTCGAAGCGCCGCGCCTTCGTGGCCGCCTCGCCACCCATCGAGGCCCGCTGGGTCGGCACGTACGGCGACGCGGCTCCGGGTCAATGGGTGGTGCTGGTGGGTTCCTCGGGGACCCTGGAGGTGGCCCGGGTCCAGGCGTCAGCTGCGGCCATGCTGGACGCCGAGGCCGGGGATCGCCTGTGCATCCGGCTGGCGCCGGAGACGCGCACCTGAGGGGGTAGGGCGACACGATGGAGACGGACCGGCTCGTGGCGGTCATCATGGCGGGCGGCCGGGGGGAGCGCTTCTGGCCTTTGTCCCGGCGCGCACGGCCCAAGCAGCTCCTCAATCTCGACGGCTCGCGCAGCCTCATCCAGCAGGCGGTGGAGAGGGTACTGCCCTTGACCGGCCCCGAGAGGGTGCTGGTGGTGACGGGCCGGGAGTATGCCGATTCCATCCGCGAGCAGCTTCCCGAGTTGCCGGCCTCGAGTATCCTGGTGGAGCCGGCCGGCAAGAACACGGCGGCATGCATCGGGCTGGCGGCGGTCCACTTGAGCCGGGCGCCGGGCCCGTGGGGGCCCGATCCCATCATGCTGGTCCTGCCGGCCGACCATGTCGTCCGGGACGGAGAGGCGTTCCGGCGCGTCGTCCGCGCGGCCGCCGCGGCGGCCCTCCAGCATCCCCTGGTGACCCTGGGCATCTGGCCCACCCGCCCGGAGACCGGGTACGGGTACATCGAGCTCGGAGAGCGCACCGCCGTCGCGCAGGGGTACGACGTGTACCGGGTCCAGCGCTTCGTGGAAAAGCCGGACCGGGTGCTGGCCCGGCGCTACGTGACCGACGGACGTCACCTGTGGAACAGCGGGATGTTCGTCTGGCGAACCGGCGCCATCCGGGAAGCGATTGCCACCTACATGCCGGCGCTGCACGAGGGGCTGGAACGCATCGCGGCGGCCTGGGGCGGGCCGGACCACGCACGGACGGCCGCCGACGTGTACGCGAGGCTCGACTCCGTATCGATCGATTACGGGGTGCTGGAGCGGGCCAGAGAGATCGCGGTGATTCCGGCAGACTTTGGATGGGACGACGCCGGCAGCTGGCCTGCCCTCGAGAGGCTCTTCTCTCCTGACGAAGACGGCAACGTCGTACAGGGCGGCCACCACGTGGGGATCGACACCAGCCAGTGCATCGTGTTCGTCAACGGTGAGCCTTCCAGGTCGACCGACCCGGCCAGGACGGGGCGGCGCCCAAGACTGGTAGCGACTCTCGGCGTGCGCGACCTGGTCATCGTGGAGACTGAAGACGTGACGCTGGTATGTGCCAAGGACCGCGCACAGGATATCAAGCACCTCCTGGCGGCCCTGCGAGCGGGAGATCGGGAGGCCTACCTCTGACAGGCCGGTCCGTGGGCTCACGCCGGTATCGCCGCCTTGAGTCCCGATACCCGTCATGGCACAATAATGGGTGCGCCGTGGAAGGGCATCCTGTGTACCCATACCCGGCTGGGTATATCCGCGAGTCCACCTGGCATGGTGCTGCTTGCGGAGGCGTATGTCTTGTCCGTGCCGGTTTGGGGGGGCATCGTGGGCACAGCCATGCAAGCACGACCGATTCGTTTCGGGACGGACGGCTGGCGGGAGGTCATCGCCGACGGCTACACGTTCGAGCGGGTCAGGATAGTCGCCGCGGCCATCGCCCGGTACCTTCGAGAGACGGGTACCGCGGCACGAGGGGTAGCGGTCGGTTACGACGCCCGGTTCCTCTCGGATCGATTCGCCCGGGCCGTGGCCGAGGTCCTGGCGGGAGCGGGGATCCCCGTCTGGCTTTCCACCCGGGAAGTGCCCACGCCGGCTCTGGCCGTTGCCGTCGTGCAGCGCCACCTCGGCGGCGGCGTGATGATCACGGCCAGCCACAACCCGCCCGAGTTCAACGGGGTCAAGTTCAAGCCGCCTTACGGCGGGTCCGCCACGGAGGCCATCACGCGCCCGGTGGAAGCGTGGGCCAACGAGATGCTGGTGTCGGGGCAGGGTGTCGAGCGGCTGGCGCTGGACCGGGCGATCGAGCAGGGGATCGTGCGGCCGTTCGATCCGGTGGAGCCTTACCTCGAGCGCATCTTGACGCTGGTGGACACCCAGGCCATCGCCCGGGCCGGCCTGGCGGTGGTGACCGACCCCATGCACGGCGCGGCCCGCGGGGTGCTGGCGCAGGCCCTGCGGCGGGCCGGATGCCGGACGGTACACGCCATCCGGGAGGAGGCCAACCCGGGCTTCGGCGGGGTCAACCCCGAGCCCATCGAAGCCAACCTCGAAGCACTGCAGCAGAGCGTGCGCGCGCTGGGATCCGGTGTACACGCCGGATTCGCGGTCGACGGTGACGGCGACCGGATTGGCATGGTCGACGAGACGGGGCGCTTCGTCAACGCCCACCAGATCTTCGCGTTGCTCTTGATGCACCTCGTAGAGCACAGGGGCTTGCGCGGAGAGGTCGTCAAGACCGTCTCGACCACGTCGATGGTGGACCAGCTGGCATCCCGGTATGGTTTGCCCCTGGTGGAGACCCCGGTGGGGTTCAAGTACGTCTGTGCCCGCATGCTCGAGGCGGACGTCCTCATCGGCGGGGAGGAGAGCGGGGGCATCGGGGTGCGCGGGCACATCCCCGAGCGGGACGGGATCGTGTCGGCCCTGTTGATGGCCGAGCTCATGGCGGGCACCGGGCGCACGGCCCGGCAGCTCGTGGAGTGGCTGGAAGGCCGGGTGGGTCCTCACCGCTACGGGCGGTTGGACCTCCACCTGGACGAGACCGCGGACCTCGACGCCGTCCGGCGGCACGTGAGCGAGTGGCAGCCGGACGCGGTGGCGGGTACACCGGTAGTCGAGGCCAAACGGACCGACGGGCTCAAGCTCCTCTTGCAGGACGGCTCGTGGGTCATGCTGAGGGCGTCGGGCACCGAACCGCTGGTCCGCATCTACGCGGAGGCTCCCGACGACCGGCGCGTCCGGGCCCTCCTGGAGGCAGGACGGCATTGGGTGGCGCAAGCCCACCGGGATGTCGATGCGGGCCGGCGGGGCCAACAGACGGTGGAAGGTGAAACGTCTTGAACTCGGATCACGTACTGGGAATGGAACGGCGGCACCGGGGGCGCATGCAGCGGCCCACCCCCCAGGGCGGCCTGCGGAGGTGGGGCCACGGCCGGATGCTCAGCGTGGCGTTCGTGAGTTCGTTTCCGCCGCGCAGGTGCGGCATCGCGTCCTTCACGGCCGACCTCGCCCAGGCCGTTCGCCAGGCGTACCCGTACATCCGGCTTGGGGCCCTGGCGCTCGACCCCGCATGGGAGGCGCTCGACCGCAAGCCGCCCTACGCAGGCGGAGTGGACGAAGTGCACCCGATCGTGGTCGAAGACCTGGACTCCTACCTGCGAGCCGCCCAATTCCTGGAAACTGGCGGGTGGGACGTCATCAACGTTCAGCACGAATACGGGCTGTTCGGGGGGGACCAGGGCGAATACGTCCTCCATCTCCTGCGCCATACCCGGTTGCCCGTGGTCGCCACCCTGCACACCGTCCTGCGCCGGCCCGACGAGAAGCAACGGCAAATCCTGGTGGAGCTGGCGGCGCGATCCCGGGTGGTGGTCGTACAGGCCCGTTCGGCGGTCGAGATCCTGCAGCGCCTGTACGGGATCGACGCCGGCCGGGTCGTGGTGATCCCCCACGGCACCCCGTCGTTTCCTTCGATCGATCCCGGTGAGGCCAAGCGACGCCTCGGCTTCCAGGGGCGGCCCGTGTTGCTGACGTACGGGCTGTTGAGCCCGGGCAAGGGGATCGAGCAGGCGATCCGGGCGCTGCCGGCCATCAAGGAGCGGGTCCCGTCGGTGCTGTACGTGGTGGCGGGACAAACCCACCCCAACGTCCTGAAGCTGTCGGGGGAGAGCTACCGGCAGTCGCTCGTGCAGATGGCGGCCGAGCTCGGGCTTCAGGACAACGTGCAGTTCGTCGACCGCTACCTGGGCCTGGAGGAGTTGGGCACGCTGCTCGCGGCCACCGACGTCTACGTGGTGCCGTATCCCAACGAGGATCAGGTCGTGAGCGGCACGCTCAGCTACGCTCTCGCCGCCGGCAAGGCGGTCGTCTCGACGCCGTTCAGGTACGCTCGGGAAGTGGTGGGGCCCGGCCGGGGCCTGTTGTGCCAGTTCGGAGACCCGGGCTCCCTGGCCCGAGAGGTGCTGCGGCTGCTGGACAATCCCGAGCTCCGCCGGACCCTGGAGCACCGGGCTCTCGCCTTCGGGCAATCCATGAGCTGGGATATCGTGGGTTCGCGCTACGGGCGCCTGTTCCGGTGGGTGGCCGACAACCCGCCGCAGGCGGTGGAGCCGCTGGAGCAACCCGCCTCCATCGCCGCGCCGACCTTGCCGGCCCGGCGTTCGGCAGGGTTGCTGGGAGCGAGCCCGTGGCGAGAAGCTCAGCCTGGGAGGTAGATCGATGCGCTCGGTCCGGTGGCCTGAGTGGAACCTGGCGCACCTGCGGCGGCTCACCGACAGCACGGGCATCGCCGAGCACGCGGTGGGGGCCGTGCCCAACGCCGCAGAAGGATATACGCTGGACGACAACGCCCGGGCGCTGGTGGTGGTGCTGCGCTACTACCATCAGACCCGGGATCCGGAAGCGATGGAGCTGGCCATCCGCTACCTGGGGTTCGTGCTCTACTGCCAGATGGAGGACGGTTGGTTCCACAACGACGTCGGCTACGACCGGCGGTTCCTCGACGAACGAGGCCCGGAGGACCCCGTAGGCCGGGCGATTTGGGCCCTGGGGGAGGCCGTTTCGCTCGCGGAGGTGGACGGGGTGTGGACCGCGGCGCTGCGCACCCTCGATCGAACGCTCCCGTGGGCCGAACGGTTCTTGGGGCTGCGGCCGATGGCCTTCGCCCTGCTGGGCCTGCGGGCGTTGCTCAAGGCGCCTCCCGAGAGGCTCGGACGGGAGCGGGCGTCGGCCGCCCGGAGGCTGACCGCGGCCCTGGGCGAGCGGCTGGTCCAGGCCTACCACCGGGCGCGCGCTCCGGGGTGGGCCTGGTTCGAGGAGCGGCTCACCTACTCCAACGCCCGCCTTCCGCAAGCACTCGTCGCCGCCTGGGAAGTGACCGGCCGGCGAGCTTTCCTGCAGAGCGCCACCGACACCCTCGAGTTCCTGTGGAACCACCAGTGGAGCGGCCGGTACGTCCAGATCGTGGGCAATCGGGGCTGGTCCGAACGCGGCGGGCAACGGGCGCTGTTCGATCAGCAGCCGGTCGACGCCGGGGCCCTGGCGGAGGCGGCCAGCTCCTTTTATGAGGCGACGGGGCGAGACGTCTACCTGGAACGGGCCATGCTCGCCCTGGAGTGGTTCTACGGGCGCAACGTCCATGGCGTCGTGATGCACGACGAGGCAACCGGAGGCTGCCGGGACGGTTTGGGCGCCGATGGGCCCAACCTCAACGAGGGCGCCGAGTCGACGCTCGCCCACCTGCTTGCCCGCATGGCCGTCGAAGAGGGGCTGCGCCTGTCCCAGAGCGGCGGGGTGAACAGGTCCTCGGCCCTTGCCTGAGGGCCGCGGCCGCATAGGCGGCCGCCGTTCGCGCATGCTTCGGGCAGGGGGCGTCGGCCGTTTCCCAGGCGCTTTCGACGACACGTCCGCAGCCCGCAGCCGGCCCTGACGAGCTCCCCGTCTTCCTGCACGTGATGCGGGAGGCCTCGGGGGGCATGATCACCCATATGGCGGCCCTCGCCGGCGAGCTCTTGCCCGCCGGCCATCGCCTGGCCGTGGGGGCGCCGCCGGACGTGCTGCAGCGGCTGTACGGCCGGCTCGACCCGGGGGGATCAGGGGCCCGTCCGGGCGAGCGGGTGGTGCTCCTTTTCCCCCTGCCGGTCCGGGATGGGGTACGCGCCCTCGACGACGTGGCGTCGGCCGTGCGCCTCGCCCGGTTGGTGCGGGAGCTCCGGCCCTGCGTCGTGCACTTGCACGGCTACAAGGCCACCATCGTGGGAGCCCTGGCTGCCGGGCTGTGCGCGCGCAGCTTGCGCTGCGGAGGGAAGCCCCCGCTGTGGGTGTCGACGCTGCACAACGCGTTGCCGGCCCGGCGGGCGGCCATCCTGCGGTGGGCGGACCACGAGGCCGGCAGGTGGGCACTGCGGCGCATGGACCGCGTCATCGCCGTCTCGGACCAGGTTGCCAGGATGTGGGAGCCCGACCTCGGGGAGCAAAGCCCGGAACGTCTGCGCGTCATCCCCAACGGGCTTCCGGACCGGTGGTTCGACGCCGCGCCAGGATGGGCGCCGCCCGAGGCGGGCCGGCCGTGGGTGTTCGGTTGCCTTACCCGCCTGATCCCTTCCAAGCGCGTGCACGTGGCGATCCTGGCTGCGGCGGAGCTGGAGAGCTCCGGCCGGCAGGCGCGGCTTCTCGTGGGAGGGGACGGGCCGCTCCGGCACGAGCTCGAGGCCCTCGTCCGACGGCTCGGGGCAGGGCGGGCGGTCCGGCTGCTCGGACCGGTGGACGACCCGCGCCGGTTCTGGGCCGGGGTCCATGCAGCGGTATTCCCGTCGGCGTTCGAGGGTTTCGGGTACGCGCTGCTGGAGGCGATGGCCTCCCGCCGCCCCGTGATCGCCTCCGCCGGGGCCAACCTGGAGCCCCTGCTTTCGGCCGGCGGCGGGCTCCTGGTGCCCGGGGGCGATCCGGTCGAGCTGGCCTCTGCCATGCGCCGGCTCATGGACGATCCGGCCCGGACCGGTGAGATGGCCAGGCGGGCGAGGGAGGCGGCGGGGCGCTTCCAGGGCTTCGGCCATGGCTCGAGCGATCCTGGAGCTCTACCGGGCCGGCCGGGAGGCTACCGGGCGTGCGTAGGCCGCGCCGCAAACCCCAGGCCACACCCGGACGGGCAGCGGCTCTGTCCGCACTGGTCTGGGCGGCGCTGGCGATGGTCGCCCCTGCAGGCCGGGTGGCGGCGTCCGAAGCCGGCGCCGTCGCCACACCGGTTCGCCGGCCCGTGCTGGTGCTCTTCTGGGAGGGGCTCCACTGGCCGTGGCTGGCCTCGCACACCGCCGCCCAAGGGGAAGGATCTTCCTTTGCCCGATGGATCGGGTCGAGCTCGATGGCGCTCCTCAACCCCCTGGTCACCAACCCCCGCGACGCCCTGTCCGCGTACGCCACCCTGGCGAGCGGCGTACGCCAGGAGAGGCTCGCCGGCCCCATCCTGTTCGCCCGGCCGGACGAAGCCTCTCGGGCTACCTACCGGCGACGCATGGGGCCACCGCCTGCCCTGGGCCCCGACGGCCTGCTGCTCCTCGGACGCGCCCCAGCTGGCCCGGGCGATGGGCCAGGAGGCGAGCCCGCCCCTGGGGTGGCTGGGGGACCTGATGGAGACGGCCGGGTATCGCCGGGTGGTCATGGGAGACGGGCGGTGGGTGGGAGGGCCGGCCGAGGCGGTCGCCTTTGGGCGCTGGCTTCCATGGGGCGAGGTCCGGCCCCTCGATCTGGCGGCCCTGGTGGCCGTCGACTCCAGGGGCACGGTGCCCCGGGCCATCCGGATCGACGTGCAGGACCCGGCGGCGCCAGGCGGCGTGCGCACGGACTGGCACGCCGTCTGGCGGGAGCTCAGGGCCCTGTCCGTGCGAGAAGGAGCTCTCAGGCCTCCGGCGGTCTTCGTGGACAGCGGGGATCTCTTCCGCCTGGCCCTCGAAGAGCAGGCGATGACGCCGGGCGCCTTCCGGCAGGCGGGCGAAGCGGTCTCGGCGCGCCTCGGGGAGTTCTTGGAACGGCTCCGCTCGGATCCGTACTGGGCACAGGCAACGATCGTCATCACCGCGTTGCTGCCGTTACCGGCCCTTCCGGACCCCGACGGGACCGAACGGCCGGCCTTGCTCCTCACCCCTCTCCTGGTTCGAAACCTCGAGGGACCCGGCCTGCTCTACAGCTCGAGCACCCGGCTGGACGGCTTTGCCATCGCCCCGGACCTGACCGCCACGTTGGCCCGGGCCTTCGGCCTGGCCCACCCGCCGGCGCCGGTGGCCGGCCGGCCGCTCGAGACCGCACCCGGGGCGCGACTTCACGCCGGCCAGGGGACCGGCAGCGGCTCCATGGTCGCGCGGCTGCGGGATTGGGCCGTCCTGCGCTCCCGCATCTACTGGCTGCGGCCGAGGGTCATGCCGACGCTCATCAGCCTGCAGGTCCTGGTCCTGCTGGGAGCGCTGGTCGCGGCCTGGTGGCCCTGGCGGCGGGTGGCCTCCCTGATGGCGGATGCGGCGGTGTGGGCGGCTGCCGTACCGGTGATGCTCCTGCTCCCGGTGGTGGTCCGACCGCCCCCTCTCCTGGCCGGGTCCGGCGACAGCGCATGGGCTCTGGCCATCGCAGGATCCGGGGCCTTGCTGCTGACCTGGGGGGCTCGGCTGGCCGGGAAGGCCCTCGGCACGGGTGCGGTCGTGATCGTGGCGGCCCTCGCGCTCGCGAGCACGATCGCCGACGCAGTGGCCCATCTTGGGCTCATCGGGAGCTCGCTCATGGGCTACGATCTGGTGGCAGGCGCGCGGTTTTACGGCGTCGGCAACGAGCACTCGGGGCTCATGCTCAGCGCGGCGCTCCTCGTCGGCCTGGAGGCGATGCGGCGCACGGGCCGCGCCTGGGCCGGAGGGCTCGTGATCGCGGCGACGGCGGTGGTGACCGGGTGGCCCGGGTGGGGCTCCGACGTCGGAGGCGGGCTCGCCATGACCGTGGCTGCCGTGGTCGCCACGCTGGCCTGGGCGAGGGGGGGCGCGGATCTGCAGCAGAAGGGGTCCGATCTGCTCGGGCGGGTCCTGTGGGGCGTGGCGGCGGGCATGGCCCTCGTCCTGGCGCTCGGCGGGTGGGACGCGCTGCAGCCCAGGCCCATGCAGGCGCACTGGGGGCAGGCCCTCGTCGCCTCTCAGGAGGCCGGGCCCGGATACCTCCTGGAGATCGCCCGGCGCAAGCTGGCGCTCAACGTGCGGCTCATCCGGTACAGCATGTATACGCGGATCATGGTCGTAGCGATGCTGGTGGTGACGGCCGCGTTCTTGCGAGCGCCGAGGCTGTCCGGCCGCATTGCCGCCCGGGACGGGGCTTACGTGGCGATGCTCCAGGCGGCCGGGGCAGGGGCGCTGGTGGCGCTCGTGGCCAACGACTCGGGGGTGACGGCCGCGGCCACCGCGCTGTTGCTGCCTGCTGCGTCGCTGTTGGAGGAGAGCCTGGACCGCCGGGCGAGCGAGGCCGGCTCAGGCGGCGGAGGGGATTGACAGCCGCAGCCGCCTTGTCTATGATGACCTACGGTACTGGGTAGGGTATTGCCCGCCCAAACCCCCTGGCATTCCACGGGGAAGGGGAGCTGCGGGTGAGCCAGCCTCGGGTCATCGTCTACTCGACGCCGACCTGTCCGTGGTGCAACGCGACCAAGCGGTATCTCCGGGAGCGACAGATTCACTTCTACGACGTGGACGTCTCCCGGGATCAGAAGGCGGCCATGGAGATGGTTCGTAAGTCGGGCCAGCAAGGGGTGCCCGTCATCGACATCAACGGGCGGATCGTCGTCGGCTTCGACCGGGCGCGCATCGACGCGCTGCTCGGGCTGCGGCGATGAAGGCCTCGTAGCACGTCCAAGGGATGGAAGGGGGAGCATGCGTTGAACATCAAACCGCTGGAGGACCGGGTGCTGCTGCGCCCGGTCAAGCCCGAGGAACGCACCAAGGGCGGTATCATCCTGCCCGACACCGCCCAGGAGAAGTCGCAGGAGGGCGAGGTCGTGGCGGTAGGGGACGACGAGAACATCAAGGTGAAGCCGGGCGACCGGGTGCTGTACGCCAAGTACTCCGGCACCGAGGTCAAGTTGAACGGCGTCGACTACCTGATCATCAACCGGTCCGATCTCCTGGCGGTCATCGAGCGCGACGGCCAGGCACCGAGCTCCTGACCTTTGGGGCGGTTGCAAGCGAGAGCACGAAGAGCTGAGGCACAGGCCACACAGGGGCCGTCTCCACGAGGGACGGCCCCTCTCCTCGTCACGGGGTAGCGGCCGAAGGGCTCAGCTCCGAGGAAGGCTCCAGAGCCTCGAGGTACTTCTCCACGTCGAGGGCCGCCTTGCATCCCGCGGCGGCCGCCGTGACCGCCTGCCGGTAGCGGAAGTCGTGGACGTCGCCCGCGCAAAAGACCCCGTCGCGGCTCGTGCGCGTCTCGTCGTGCACCACCACGTACCCGCGCTCGTCGAGCTCCACTTGGCCCGCGAGGAACCCTGTGTTGGGGGCGTGGCCGATGGCCACGAAGACGCCCTGGCACGGCTCGACCAGCGTCTCACCCGTGACGACGTTGCGCAGGCGTACGCCCTCTACGCTCTTGTGGCCGAGGATCTCCTCGACCACGACGTTCCAGATGAAACGGATCTTGGGGTTGCGGCGGGCCCGCTCCTGGAGGATCTTGCTGGCGCGAAGCTGATCCCTGCGGTGGAGGACGACGACCTCGGAGGCGAAGCGCGTGAGGAAAAGCGCCTCTTCCATGGCCGTGTCGCCTCCGCCGACCACGACCACCTTCTGATCCCGGAAAAAGTACCCGTCGCACGTGGCGCAGCTCGAGACGCCGTGGCCCCTCAGCCGGCTTTCGGAGGGAAGCCCCAGCCACCTGGCCGAGGCGCCCGTCGCGATGATGACGGATCGGGCCTCGTAGACCGTGTCCCCTGCCGTGACCTTCAACGGCCGGCCGGAGAAGTCCACCGCCGTCGCGTCGTCGTCGACGAAGCGCGCGCCGAACCGCTCGGCCTGGCGCCGCATGGCGTCCATGAGCTCGGGCCCCTGGATGCCTTCGGGAAACCCGGGGAAGTTCTCGACTTCCGTCGTGAGCATCAGCTGCCCGCCGGCTTCTCGCCCGGCGATGACCAGCGGGCCCAAGTTGGCCCGAGCCGTGTAGATGGCCGCCGTGAGGCCGGCCGGGCCCGAACCCAGGATGATCACCTGTTCCAACGCGATCGTCGCCTCCCTGCTTCGAAGAAGGTCCCTGACCGGTATTTTACCCTACGGGGTGGGGTGCCGTCCCGGAGCCCGGCGGCACGGCGGCCGCAGCCGGCGCCGGCGGCTCGTAGGCCTGCAGCCACCGGATGACCTCCCGCGTGATGCCGCTGGGCGTCGAAGAGCCGGCAGTCACCCCGACCCGCCTGGCCCCGACCAGCCACTCCGGGCGGATGCCGGCGACGTCCTCCACGAGGTAGGCCGGCTTGCCTGCCTTCTCCCGAACGACCTGAACGAGCCGTCCCGAGTTGTTGCTGCGGCGGTCCCCCACCACGATGACCAGGTCGACCCGAGCCGCCTCCCGGACCGCGGCCTGCTGGCGCAGCTGGGTCGCCAGGCAGATCTCGTTGTAGACCTCGGCCCGGGGAAAGCGCTGCTGGATGCGGCGGATGATCGCCTGCGTGTCCCACTGGGAGAGGGTGGTCTGGGTCGTCACGGCCACCGGACGGCCGGCAGGCACCTCGAGGCCGTCCACCTCTTCTTCGCGCTCCACCAGCACGATGGCACCCGGAGACTCGCCCAGGACTCCCTCGGGCTCCGGGTGGCCCCGCTTGCCGATGTAGACGATGAAGTAGCCTCGAGCCGCCAGATCCTTCACGAGTTGGTGCGTGCGGGTCACGTCCGGGCAGGTGGCGTCCACGACGTGAAGGCCCCTGGCCCGTGCTCTGGCCTTGACGGCGGGGGCGACGCCGTGGGCCGTGAGGATGACCGTGCCCCGGTCGATGGATTCGAGCAGCGCGAGCCGATCCGGCCCGTCCAGGGAGCGAATGCCGAAGCGCTCCAGCTCCTCCACGGCGTGACGGTTGTGCACCAGCAGCCCCAGCACGTGGATGGGGCGCGGCACGGACGGATCCCGAGCGGCAGCCCTGGCGAGCTTGAGGGCGTCCACCACGCCGTAGCAGTACCCCCGCGGGGAGATGGGGACGACTTCCAAGCCCCGCACACCTCTTCCCCGATCGACAGGCCACCCGCCCGGGTAGGCCCGCGAGCACCCTCTTCCGGCGCTCCACGCTGACAGGATAGCGCACGATGGAGCAAGAAGCACGTCCCGTGGGGGAAGGGGCGCACACGTGCCATGAGTGACGCACAAGCCCAACTCGGCGTGGACCAGCTGGCGGCGCTGTGGGAGGAAGCGGTCCCGGGAGAGCGGCTTCCCGAGGAGGTGCTGCGGGAGCGGCTCCTGGAGGATCCCGACTGTGATCTCTCCTTGTGGCTGGCGGCCCGGCACGGAGGACGGCTCGTGGGAGCCGCGGTGGGGGTCGTCCGCCCTGACCCGGCCGGAGGCAAGCCGGCGGGTTACGTGCAGTTCCTGGCGGTCACTCCGGCTTTTCGCCGGCAGAAGGTCGCCAGCCGCCTGCTCGACGAGCTGGAGCGGAGGCTCGTGTCGAAGGGCGTGCGGGCGATCCGGGCTTTCGACAGCGCACCGAGCTACCTGTGGCCGGGGATCGACGTTCAGTTCACCCCGGCGCTGTGCCTGTTCGAACGCCGCGGGTATGCCCTGCGCTCTTACGAGTTCAACATGAAGGTCGACCTGATCCGCCCTCTGGCCGCTCCCCCGGAGAAAGAGCGGCGACAGGCCCTGGAGCAGGCGGGCATTGCCGTGCGCCGGCTCCGTCCGGAGGACGAGGCGTCGCTCGGGGATTGGATGCTGCGGACATGGGGGCCGCATTGGGCGTACGAGGTGGGCGTGGCCCTGAGGCGGCAGCCCCCGGCGGGCTTCGTGGCCGTACAGGACGGGCAGTGGATAGGCTTCGCCGTGTACGACAGCGGGCGTCCGGGGTGGTTCGGCCCGATGGGCGTGGAGCCGCGGTGGCAGGGTACGGGGCTGGGCATCGAGCTGTGCGTGCGCTGTTTCGAGGACATGGCGCAGCGGGGGTACACGGAGGCGCAGATCGCCTGGGCCGGCCCGCGGTGCTTCTACGCTCGCAAGCTGGGAGCGAGCATCTCGCGAGTCTTTGCCCGGATGGAGAAGGTCGTCGACGTCGCAGACGAGGAGCAGCGGGGTGGCCGCCCGGCCTAGCCGGGCGGCCAGGGAGAGGGAGGAGCGGCATCCCATATGGGGCACGGTCTCATGCCGGCGCTGGTAAAGGAGGCTCCGGGGCCGGGGCTGGTCCTGACGGAGCGGCCCGTGCCGGAGCCGGGACCCGGGCAGGTGAGGGCGCGGGTCATCCTGGCCGGCATCTGCGGCACCGACGGGCATATCTACGCGTGGGACGAGTGGGCGGCCGGTCGCATCCGGCCGCCGGTCGTGATCGGGCACGAGTGGATGGGCGTGGTGGACGCGGTCGGGCCGGGCGTGGAGGACGTCCGGGTGGGTGAGCGCATCAGCGCGGAGATGCACTTCTACTGCGGGCGTTGCAGACCGTGCCGGACGGGGCAGCCTCACCTGTGCACCCGGCTCGTCATCGGCGGGGTCGACGTCGACGGCGCCTTCGCGTCCTACGTGGTCGTGCCCGCCCAAAACGTGTGGAAGCTCGATCCTGCGATCCCCGACGAGGTCGGGGCCATCATGGATCCCCTGGGCAACGCCGTGCACACGGCGCTGGAGTTTCCGCTCGCAGGGGCGACGGTGGCGGTGACGGGGGCCGGCCCCATCGGGCTCGCCGCCGTGGCGGTGGCGAGGAAGGCGGGGGCGACGGCCATCTTCGTCACCGAGGTGAGCCCGGAGCGCCGGCGGCTGGCGGAGCGGATGGGGGCGGACCTGGTGCTCGACCCGTCCGCGGCCGACCCGGTGGAGCGGGTCTTGCGGGAAACCGGGGGCGAGGGGGTCGACGTGCTGCTGGAGATGTCCGGCCACCCGGCGGCCATGGTCCAGGGGCTGCAGATGGTGCGGCCGGGGGGATCGGTGGCGCAGCTGGGGCTACCGTCCCGGCCGCTGACGGTCGACCTGGGCCGGCTCGTCGTGCTCAAGGGCCTGACCGTGCGCGGCATCCACGGCCGCCGGATCTTCACCACCTGGCACCAGCTCAGCGAGATGCTGCGGGGCGGGCTCGACGTGCGCCCGATCATCACGCACCGGTTCCGGCTGGAGGAGTACGGGAGAGCCTTCGAGATGCTGGCGAGCGGGCGGTGCGGCAAGATCCTGCTCGAGGTCCCGTGAGCGCCTCGGCGCGGCGCACCGCGTATCGACGACATCCGACCCGGTGGGGGGACGAAAGGGCCATGACGGAGACTGGGGCATCGGCACTGGCGTTCCTGGATGCGGAGCTCTCCGAGCTGAGGGCCCGGGGCATCTTCCGGTATCCCAGGGTCCTGGACAGCCCGCAGCAGGCCGTGGCCGTCGTCGACGGGAGAAAGGTGATCAACCTCTCGTCCAACAACTACCTGGGCCTTGCCAACCACCCGTACCTCAAGGAGACGGCCGAGAAGGCCGTGCGGGACTGGGGAGTGGGTTCCGGGGCGGTACGGCCCATCATCGGCACGCTCCGGATGCACGAGGAGCTCGAGCGACGCATCGCCGCCTTCAAGAAGACCGAGGCGGCGCTGGTCTTCCAGTCGGGCTTCACGGCCAACGCCGGTACGGTCGCGGCCATCCTGGGCAAAGAAGACGTCATCGTCTCCGACGAGCTCAACCACGCGAGCATTATCGACGGGTGCCGGCTCTCCCGGGCGGAGATCCGGATCTTCCCGCACCGGGACGTGGAGGCGCTGCGG
Source organism: Limnochordaceae bacterium (assembly GCA_014896295.1). GTDB lineage: Bacteria > Bacillota > Limnochordia > Limnochordales > Geochordaceae > Carboxydichorda > Carboxydichorda subterranea. Next base: position 498,109 of record JADBKR010000007.1, on the reverse strand, counting down.
CGCCTGCTCGAAGAGGCTCGCCCGAAGGCACGGCGCATCCTGGTCGTCACCGACGGCGTCTTCAGCATGGACGGCGACATCGCGCCGCTGCCGGAGATCGTGCGGGTGGCCAGGGAGTTCGGGGCCATCACCATGGTTGACGACGCCCACGCGAGCGGAGTGCTCGGCAAGAACGGCAGGGGGAGCGTCGACCACTTCGGGCTGCACGGGCAGCTCGACATCCAGGTGGGCACCCTGTCCAAGGCCATCGGGGTGCTGGGCGGGTACGTGGCCGGTAGCCGCAGCCTGATCGACTACCTGATCGCCCGGGCCCGGCCCTTCCTCTTCTCCACCTCTCACCCGCCGGCCGTCACGGCGGCGTGCCTGGCGGCGTTCGACCTGCTCGAGCGAGAGCCGGAGCGGATCCAGCGGCTGTGGGACAACACCCGCTACTTCAAGGATGGCTTGAAGCGGATCGGTTTCGACACGGGAGCCAGCGAGACGCCCATCACGCCGGTGATCGTCGGCGACGAGAGCAAGGCCATGCGACTGTCCGACGAGCTGTTCGATCTCGGCGTCTTTGCCCAGGGCATCGTCTATCCGACCGTACCCCGGGGCAAGGCGCGAGTCCGCACCATCGTCACCGCGGAGCACACCCGGGACGATCTGGACCGGGCGCTGGAAGCCTTCGAGCAGGCCGGCCGGCGGATCGGCGTCGTGAGCTGAGGCTGGAAGACGCATCGCCGAAGCAGAGGACGGCCCGCTGGGGCCGTCCTCTGCTGGCGCTTCGATCCCGGCACGACACCGGCCGTGAGGGGTTAAGCGCGGCTCTCCTGCGCGATGGCCTGCTCCAGGATCGCCAGGCCCTCCAGCAGTTGCTCCTCTTCGATGACCAGCGGCACCAGCATCCGGATCACGTTGCCGTAGATGCCCGCCTTGACCGCGATCAGTCCCTGCTCGAAGCAACGCCTGAGGATCCGGGAAGTCTCCACGTCGGCCGGCTCCTTGGTGCTCCGATCCCGCACCAGCTCCATGGCCATCATGGCGCCCAGGCCGCGTACGTCCCCGATGATGGCAAAACGCTCCTGCATGGCCATCATGCGCTGCCGGATGAGCTCCCCGAGGCGGCTCGCCCGCTCCACCAGCTGCTGCCGCTCGAAGATGTCCAGCACGGCGAGCCCCGCCGCGCAGGCCACGGGGTTGCCCACGAAAGTGCCGCCCACCACCGATTCCCCGAGCCGGTCGTAGAGCTCCGCCCGGGCGATGACGCCCGACAGGGGCAGGCCTGCCGCCAGCGACTTTCCTACGGTCAGCACGTCCGGCTGGACCCCGAAGTGCTCCACGGCGAAGAACCGCCCGGTCCGCCCGAAGCCCGTCTGGATCTCGTCCACGATGAGGAGGATATCGTGGCGGGCGGTCAGCTCGCGGACGGCCGGCAGGTACTCCGGGGGCGGCACGACGAAGCCGCCCTCACCCTGTACCGGCTCCACGATGACCGCGGCCACGGCCTCGGGAGCGACCGTCGTGACCAGGGCCCGCTTCATGGACTCCACACAGGCGAGGCCGCAGTCGGGGTAACGCAGGCCGAGGGGGCATCGGTAGCAGTAAGGAGCCGGCACCCGGTACACCTCGGGCACGAAGGGGCCGAACCGCTCCTTGTACGGCTTGACCTTGCTCGTGAGGGTCATGGCCATGTAGGTGCGCCCGTGGAACGCCCCCTCGAGCGCGATGACGCCGGCGCGCCCGGTCGCGTAGCGGGCCAGCTTGACGGCGTTTTCCACCGCCTCGGCGCCGGAGTTGAAGAAGGCGACTTTCCACGGCCCACCCGGAGCCTGCCGGGCCAGGCGCTCGGCCAGGCGCACGTACGGCTCGTAGGGCACCACGGTGAAGTCCGTGTGCAAGAAGCGGCGGGTCTGCTCGGTGACGGCGTCGACCACTTCCGGCGGGGCGTGACCCACGTTGACCACCCCGATGCCGCCCGAGAAATCGATGAACTGGTTGCCGTCGACGTCCTCGACGATGGCGCCCGAGGCGCGGGCAATCACCGCCGGCACGTGCGGCGTCATGGCGCGCGGCACGTAACGCTGCATCAGCTCGAGGATCTCTCGGGATCGTGGGCCGGGTACCTGCGTTTTCATCCTTGCATACTTGGGCACGCGAAATCCCCCTTCCCGCCCGGCCGGCAGGTGCCCCTCCGGCCGTGGAGGCGCGGGCTCCCGTCCTCAGATTACGCTGCGTCCCGGGCGGATACCTCTCGGGAGGGGTTGCTTGGCTGTACGTATGTACGTATAAAATATAGATGCGAGGGAACCAGACCGCACGGGAGGACCGGGACGACGGAGGAAAGGAGGACGGCCGTGGGGCCGGGATGGCACAGGGGGAGCGCCAGAGGGCCGGGCGCAGGCTGTGGCCCGTGGGATAGAAGGGCGGCCGCCCACCGGGCCGGGCCGGGCGGCGGGCTGTGGATGGCCCGCATCTTGCTGAGCCTCGCCCGGGGGCCGCTGCACGGGTACCGCCTCCTCGAACTGCAGGAGCAAGAGACGTGGGGCGACGCCCCCCGGCTGCTGCCCGGTACGCTCTACCGCTGGCTGCGGGAGCTGGAACGCGCCGGCCTGGCGGTCTCGTCCTGGGAAGCCGGCGAGTCGGGCCCCGCCCGCCGCACGTACGTCCTCACGCCCCAGGGGTGGGAGCTCCTGGAGGAGCTCATCCGACACCTGCGCCGGCAGCGGCAGGCCATCGACGATGTCCTGGAGGCCTACGGCCGCCTGCGGGCGCCCGGTCCTGCGAGCGGCGAGGAGAGGAGGTGAGCACGGCGATGCACGGCATGCACGGGATGCACGTCATGCCCGGTGCCGGTCAGGGTTGGGGAGCCTGGAGCAGCCCTCTGGGCTGGGGCCCCCGCCGGATGGGATGGGGATGCGGGGGGCCCAGGGGTACGGGCTTCCGGCGGCGCTTCATCTCGCGCCAGGAACGCCTCGAATGGCTCCGGGAGTACCTGCGCCAGCTTCGTCTGGAGGCCCAGGCCGTCGAAGAGGCCATCCGGGAACTCGGCGGCGAGACCTCTTCCGAGCAAACACCCGGCTCCCCGGCGGCCTGAGCGGTCACTCCCATGGTAAGAGGCCCACGAGGCCTCAGGCAACGGGAGGGAGCGCCGGAGGCGGCAACGTCCGAGCCGCCCCGGCGCTCGCCGGCGCCTGCGGCCCCGAAGCGTCCGCCCGATCGAGGAGACTGCACAGGCGCCGGCCCAGCGTCCGTCCGACGGCGCTCGCCATCGGCTCCTCGATCATCAGGAGGTACTGGTGGAGGCTGACCGGGACGGCAAGGCGCTGCAGCAGGAAAAACCCGCCGACGAACGCCCGGTGCTCGACGGCCCGCTCGAGCTCGGGCGACTCGGCGGCGAAGAGCCGATCCGCAAGCCCGGGGTGGCGGTCGAAGTCCAGGGCGTGTCCCAGTTCGTGCGCGAGGATCATCACGAGGTACGAGAGGGACTGGTCGCGCAGGTCGGGCAGCCACGCCAGGATGGCACGCCTGCCCGGGTGGTACATCCATTGCCGCGGCAGCGGGCTCGGCTCGAGGGAGATACCGCGCTGCCTCGCGAACCGCACGAGGCTTTGCACGTAAGGATTGGGAGGAAAGCGCCGGGCGATGCTGCGGCAGACGACCCGGCGTGTCGCGCCCACGCTCAACTGGCGGCTCCGGCCGAGGGCGCCGCGGAGCCGCAGGTTGCGGGATGAATGCCTGCGCATGATTCGATGCTATCACCTCGGTGCCGCGACGGGCATGGGAATGGACGGCTCCGCTGCCGCTCGGCCCCATCAGTGCCAGCCCATCAGGTGGACCGCCAGCACCGAGGCCCCGAAACCGGCGAGATCCGCCAGCAGGCCTGCCGCCAGGGCCCAGCGCGCGTCGCGGATGCCGACGGCTCCCAGGTAGACCGTCATGACGTAGAGCGTGGTCTCCGTGCTCCCCTGCATGACGCTCGCGAGCCGCCCGACGAGGGAGTCGGGGCCGTGGGTCTCGAGCAGGTGCGCCAGGAGGCCCGAGGCGGCAGAGCCGGAGAGGGGGCGGACGAGGGCCATCGGCAGGACCTCCACCGGCATCCCGGCCCACCCGGCCAGCGGCCGGACCGGGTCCAGCACCGCCTGCATGGCCCCCGAACGCTGGAAGAGTTCCGTGGCAGCCAGCATCGCCACCATGTAAGGGATGACCCGGATGCCCACCAACAACCCGCTGCGCGCACCCTGCACGAAACTCTCGTACACGTGCACCCGCCGCCCCAGGCCGAGCAGCAAGATGGCCAGCACGAGCAGCGGCACGCTCCACGCCGCGACGACCCCGAAGAGCTGCGCCAACGCCCCTACCTCCGCAGCGACCGGGAACGGAAGTACGCGTCGGCGACCAGCGCCACGAGGGTCGAATAGGTGGTGGCGATCAACGTCGGGACGAGGATGTCCGCCGGCTGCGAAGCCCCGGCCGCGGCCCGCAGGGCGATGACCCCGGTCGGCACCACGGTGACGCTCGACGTCGATAGCGCCAGCAGGGTGCACATGGCGGGGGAGGCCCGCCGGGGTTCGGGATTGAGGCGCTGCAGCTCGCTCATCGCCTTGATGCCGAGAGGCGTCGCCGCGTTGCCGAGCCCGAGGACGTTGGCACTGATGGCCATCAAGAGCGCTCCCATGGCCGGGGAGTCGCCGGGTACGGATGGAAACAACCGGCGCGCCAGGGGCTCCAGGGCCCGGGCGAGCCAGCGGGTGAGCCCCGCGTCGTCGGCGATCCGGATGAGCCCGGTCCAGAGCATGATGGCTCCCAGCATGCGCACGCCCAGCTCGACGCCGCGCAGCGCCCCATCCGTCAGCGCCTGCGTCACGACGTCCGGTTGGCCGCTCAGGAGGGCCGCCAGCGTGCCGCCCAGCACGAGTGCACCCCACACGTAATTGATCACGGACAGGCTGCCTCCCGGCCCTGATACTATGAGGCTGCGTCCCGGGACCTGCCGGGCCGTCCTGCGCTTACCCGCCGGAGCCTTGCGCGTCCGGGGCAGGCGCGCGATAATCCGGGTGAAAGGTCAAAAAAGGTCAGACACCGATCGCGAGGGAGGGTCCAACGAGGCGCGATGGCTTCGCTGGCAGATGCCATCGAGCGTCACATCAAGCAGCTGTTCGAGCAGTCCATGGCGGACGTCATCGAGATCCGCCGGGTGGATCTGGCCGGGCATTTCTCGTGCGTACCGTCCCAGATCAACTACGTACTGCAGACCCGGTTCACGCCTCAGCGGGGCTATGCGGTGGAGAGCCGCAGGGGCGGTGGGGGGTTCATCCGCATCATCCGGCTGCGAGAGGCCCAGACCGATCGAGCCGGCACGGTGCACAGCCTGGCCGAGCGGATCGGGCCGTCCATCGGCGCCCGCGAGGCGGACGCCCTCATCGAGAGCCTGGAGCAGGCCGGGCTCATCGCCCCGCGGGAGGCGCTGGTCTGGCGGGTGGCCATTCACCACCAGACGGCAGGGTTGCCGGCGGGGCTGAGGGATCGGGTGAGAGCGGCTCTGTTGCGCAGCGTGATGATGGTGCGGTTCCTGGACCTGTTCGAGCCACAGGGTATGATGTAGGGGCAAAACGAGGTGGAGAGAGCGATGGGCCATGATGTGTGAACGCTGCGGCATCCGGCCGGCGACGGTGCACAAGGTGCGCATCGAAAACGGCGTGAAGACGGAGTTGCACCTCTGCGAGGAGTGCGCCAGGGAGACGGGCGAGCTCCACTTCGGCCCCTCCCCCTTCGGCGCGACCTTCGAGGACCTGATGAAGTCGTTTTTCGACCTGCCGTTCATGGAGGCGCCTTCGGCGGAGGCCCCTGCCCGGGCTCCGACCCGCTGCCCCAACTGCGGCCTCACGTGGTCCGACTTCAAGCGGCTGGGGCAGCTCGGCTGCAGCCAGTGCTACGATACGTTCCAACGGGAGCTGGGCCCGGTGCTCCGGCGCCTGCACGGCGCCACCGAGCACGCGGGCAAGCGACCGGGTCAGCACGGCGAGTCGGTCCGGCGCCGGCAGCTGGAGCGGCTGCGGGAAGAGCTGAGAGAGGCCATCGCCTCCGAACAGTATGAGCGGGCGGCGACGCTGAGGGACCAGATCCGGCAGATCGAGAAGGAGAGCAAGCAGCCGTGAGCTTCGACGAGATGATCCGCCGCCACGTGCGCGGCTGGATGGTGGGTCAGGGGCCGGACTCCGACGTGGTGCTCGGCACGCGGGTGCGCCTGGCGCGCAACCTCAAGGACATCCCGTTTCCCGGAGTGGCGACCCAGGAGCAGCTCCATGAAGTGGTGAAGCGGGTCCGCCCGGCCATCGAGTCGCTGGACGCCCGGTGGGGCGGGCCGTTGAAGTTCACCCGGATGGGAGACGTGCCGGATCTCACGCGCCAGCTGCTGGTCGAGCGGCATCTCATCAGCCCGGCACACACGCAGCAGGTGCGGGAGAAGGCGTTCGCCGTGCGGGACGACGAGGCCGCCAGCATCATGGTCAACGAGGAGGATCACCTCCGCATCCAGGCGCTGTTTGCGGGGTTCCAGCTGGAGGAAGCCCTCAACCTCGCCGACCGGGTGGACGACGGGCTTTCGGAGCGCCTGGAGTACGCCTTCTCGGAGCGGGTAGGCTATTTGACGGCCTGGCCCACCAACGTGGGGACCGGTTTGCGGGCGTCGGTGATGCTCCACCTGCCGGCGCTGGCCATGGCCGGGCAGCTGCAGCACGTGCTGTCGGCGGTGGCCCGCTTCGGGGTGGCCGTCCGGGGGCTGTACGGGGAAGGGACGGAGTCGGTCGGCAACATCTTCCAGATCTCCAACCAGGTGAGCCTGGGCCGCAGCGAGGACGAGATCCTCAAGCACCTGGCCAACCTGGCGCACGAGGTGGTCGGTCACGAGCGGACGGCGCGCCAGCGCCTGATGTCGGATCGGCGCGCCCTGGAGGATCGCATCTGGCGCTCGTACGGGGTGCTGCGGTATTCTCGGGCCATCAGCTCGCAGGAGGCCATGCAGCGACTCTCCGATGTGCGCCTCGGCATCGACCTCGGCATCATCGAGGGGCTGGACCAGCGGATCCTGACCGAGCTCTTGGTGGTGATCCGGCCGGCGCACTTGCAGAGTTTCATGGGCCGGGAATTGACGCCCGCGGAACGGGACGTCCACCGGGCTGCTTTGATTCGCGAACGCATCCGCCTGCCGAACGAACGGCTGGCCCAGGGGCCGTAGGGCGAGCCGGAGCGGCAGGCGTAGGGCTTGAAGGGAGTGTGACATCGGCCATGTTCGGGCGCTTTACGGAACGAGCCCAGCGGGTCGTCGTGCTCTCTCAAGAAGAGGCGCGCCGGCTCGGGCACAACGTGGTGGGCACCGAACACATCTTGCTGGGGCTCATCGCCGAAGGCGAAGGCGTGGCGGCCCGTGCGCTGCAGAGCATGGGGATCAGCCTCGAGCGCGTGCGGGCCGAAGTGGAAAAGGTGATCGGGCGCGGCGAAGGAACGACCACCGGCCAGATCGGCTTCACCCCGCGCGCCAAGCGGGTGCTGGAGCTGGCCTTCGACGAGGCTCGCCAGCTGGGGCACACCTACATCGGCACGGAGCACATCCTGCTCGGCCTGATCCGTGAGGGTGAGGGTGTCGCCGCGCAGGTGCTGCGCAACATGGGAGCCGACCTCGACAAGGTGCGCCGCACCGTCGTGGAGCTGCTCGGCGGCACGACCCCGACCCAGGCCAAGGCGAGCCGGGGGCGCAAGACGCCGACCCTGGATCAGTATGGCCGGGATCTCACGGAGCTGGCCCGGGAGGGCAAGCTCGACCCGGTGATCGGCCGGGAGCGCGAGATCCAGCGGGTCATCCAGGTGCTGTCGCGGCGCACCAAGAACAATCCCGTGCTCATTGGGGAGCCGGGTGTCGGCAAGACCGCCATCGCGGAGGGGCTCGCGCAGAAGATCGTGGCCGGCGACGTGCCGGAGACCCTGCTCAACAAGCGGGTCGTCACGCTGGACCTGGCGGCCGTGGTCGCCGGCTCCAAGTTCCGGGGCGAGTTCGAGGAACGGCTCAAGAAGGTGATGGACGAGATCCGCAACTCCGGCGACGTCATCCTGTTCATCGACGAGCTCCACACCATCATCGGAGCCGGCGCGGCGGAGGGGGCCATCGATGCCTCCAACATCCTCAAGCCGGCGCTGGCGCGCGGGGAGCTGCAGGCGATCGGCGCCACGACCCTCGACGAGTACCGCAAGCACATCGAGAAGGACGCGGCGCTGGAGCGGCGGTTCCAGCCCATCATGGTGGATGAGCCGACGGTCGACGAGACCATCGCCATCCTCCAGGGCTTGCGCGATCGCTACGAGGCGCACCACCGGGTCAAGATCACGGACGAGGCGCTGCGGGCTGCCGCACGGTTGTCCGACCGCTACGTGAGCGACCGTTTCCTGCCCGACAAGGCCATCGACCTCGTGGACGAGGCGGCCTCCAAGGTGCGGCTGCAGGCGCTGGTGGCGCCACCGGAGTTGAAACAGCTCGAGGAGGCCATCCAGGAGCTCCAGACCGAAAAGGAAGCGGCGATCAAGAACGAAGAGTTCGAGAAGGCGGCGAGCCTGCGCGACAAGGAGCAGCGGATGCGGGAGGAGCTGGAGCGCAAGCGGCAGGAGTGGAAGTCCAGCCGCAGCCGCACCGAGGGCGTCGTGACCGACGAGGACATCGCGCAGGTGGTCTCGGCGTGGACCGGCATCCCCGTCTCCAAGCTGCAACAGGAGGAGACCGAACGCCTGCTGCACCTGGAGGAGGTGCTGCACCAGCGGGTGGTGGCCCAGGACGAGGCCATCGACGCCGTGTCGCGAGCGATCCGGCGGGCCCGGGCCGGGCTCAAGGATCCGAAGCGGCCCATCGGCTCGTTCATCTTCCTCGGGCCGACCGGCGTGGGCAAGACGGAGCTGGCGCGGGCGCTGGCCGAGGCGCTATTCGGCGACGAGGATGCCATGATCCGGATCGACATGTCCGAGTACATGGAGCGGCACACCGTGTCGCGGCTGGTGGGCGCACCGCCCGGCTACGTGGGTTACGAGGAGGGCGGCCAGCTCACCGAGCGGGTCCGCCGCCGCCCGTACTCGGTCATCCTGCTCGACGAGATTGAAAAGGCACACCCGGAGGTGTTCAACATCCTGCTCCAGGTGCTGGAAGACGGGCGCCTGACCGACGCGAAGGGGCGCACCGTGGACTTTCGCAACACGGTGGTCATCATGACCTCCAACGTCGGCGCCCAGGAGATCCACCGCCAGGCTCGCCTGGGCTTCCGGGCCGTGGAGGACGAAAAAGAGAGCTACGACACGATGAAGAAGAAGGTGCTGGAAGAGCTGCGGAGGACCTTCCGGCCCGAGTTCCTCAACCGGATCGACGAGGTGATCGTCTTCCACGCCCTCAACAAGGAGCACATCCGCCAGATCATCGAGATCATGCTGAAGCAGGTGGTCAAGGAGATCAACGAGCGGGGGGTGCAGGTGGAGTTCACCGACGCCGCCAAGGAGGTGCTGGCGGACGAGGGCTTCGACGCCGACTACGGAGCCCGGCCCCTGCGCCGTGCCATCCAGCGCCTGGTGGAAAACCCGCTGTCCGACGAGATGCTGCGGGGACGGTTCAAGGAGGGGGATACCATCGTGGTGGACGCCGCCGACGGCTCCATCACGTTCAACAAGAAGACCGAGATGGCCCAGGCCTCGAGAGCCTGAGCAAACGGTGCCGGGCCGGCGTCAACGGAGGCGCCGGCCCGGCACCGTTTGGGAGGGGGGTCGCCCAGACAAGCTAGGGCCGGAGCCAGCCAGCAACCGGGAGGGAAGGCTCGTGCACGACATGGACGGGTCGAAGCTACGCCCCATGGGGGAGGCGGCAGCGCCGGGACTGGACGGCGGGCCGAGCCCCGTCAGGCCGCCCAAAGTCGGCATCGTGGGCACAGGCCTGGTCGGGTCCACCATCGCTTACACGCTCTTGGTCAAGGGCCCGCATTGCGAGCTGGTCCTCGTGGACGTCAACCGGGACAAGGCCGAGGGCGACGCCATGGATCTGCGCCACGGCATGCCCCTGGCCGGGCCGATGCCCATCCGTGCCGGCGACTACGCCGAACTGGCGGGAGCGGACGTGGTGATCCTCTCGGCGGGTGTGGCGCAGCGCCCGGGCGAAACGCGTCTCGATCTGCTCAAACGCAACGCCCGGATCACGACGGAGGTGGTCCAGCAGGTGGTGCGCTTCGCTCCGCACGCCATCCTCCTCGTGGTCACCAACCCGGTCGACGTCCTCAGCTACGTGGCGCAGAAGACGAGCGGGCTCCCCCTTCCCGGGTCATCGGCAGCGGCACGCTCCTCGACACCATGCGGTTGCGCTACCTCCTGGGCGAGTACTTCGGTTGCGACCCGAGAAGCGTCCACGCCTACGTCATCGGAGAGCACGGAGACAGCGAGATCCCCGTCTGGAGCCTGGCCAACATCGCGGGCGTCCGCATCTCCGAGCTGGGCTCGCGGTGGGAGCGGGGACGGGTGCAGGAAGACCTGGCCCGGATTTTCGAGGAGGTGCGCACCGCCGCCTACCAGATCATCCAGCGCAAGGGGGCGACCTACTACGGCATCGCTCTGGCCGTCGCGCGGCTCGTGGAGAGCATCCTGTACCACCAGCACTCGGTGCTGACCGTCTCGACCCTGGTCGACGGGTGGCACGGTATCGACGACGTCTACCTGGGCATGCCTTGCGTGGTGGGCCGATCGGGCATCGAGCGCATGGTGGATCTCCCGCTCGCCCCCGAGGAGCTCCGGGCGCTCGAGCGGTCCGCCTCGGTGCTCAAGCAGGCGATCTCGGAAGTGCTGGGAGCCACGGTAGAGGAGGTCCCGGGGCAGACGACGTAGGCAGCGGCCAGCGTCGCCGCCCCGGCGAAGAAGGGCGCCTCGAGCCCGGCCACGTCTCCGAGCACGCCGCCCACGAAAGGACCGAGGACCGCACCGAGGCCGTTGATGGCCTGCAGCACTCCGAAGGTCCTGCCCCGGTGACGGGCCTCCACGGTGGTGGCGATGAGGACGCTGGAGGCGACCACCACCAGGCTGGCCACCAGGCCGAAGGCGAACCGGATCATCCCCAGCCAGAGGGTATGGGGCACCACCGGGTGCAGGGCGTATACGCCCGCCGAGACCAGCAGCCCCAGGCGCAACGCCGTGAGCGGGGCCCGGTCGGTGAAGCGCGAAGCCAGGGGCGACCCGACGGCGGTGGCGACCCCTACCGCCGAGTAGACGACGCCCGTGATCAGGTTGACGTTGTGGGTGGCCAGGCGGGCGATGTAAAGGGGCAGCGTGGGCTGGACCAGCACCTGCGCCGCCGTGAAGAGCAGCTGGACGGCGAACAGCCCCCGGAGTGTCCGGTTTTGCAGCACTTCGCGGACGTCCGCGCGCACCTGGGCCCGCACGCCCGAGACGGAAAGCGGCGACGCGTCGGCCTGCACTTGCTCCTCGATCCGCAGCACCAGCGGCAGGAGGCCTGCCACGAGCAGCAGCCCCGCCGACAGCAGCATGGTGCCCCGGGCGCCCACCATCTCCGAGGCGATCCCACCGACCAGGGGCCCGGTGATGAGCCCGGCGGCCGCCACTCCCTGCAAGACGCCCAGAGCGCGTCCGAGGGAGGCGTCAGGGGTATTGCTCGCCACCAGCGTGTTGGCGGCCGGGATGTACCCTGCGAGAAGGCCGTTGACGGCCCGCCAGAGCGCGAGCTCCCACACCGAATGGGAGAAAGCCATCAGCCCGTACGTGGCGGCGATGCCGAGCCCCGCCCGGATCATCATGGGGCGCTTGCCCACCCGATCCGAGAGCGAGCCCCAGACGGGAGCCATCAGGCTGGAAGTCAGGAAGTTGACGGCGAACACGACCCCGGACCACAGCCCGACGTTGCGCTCGACGCCCACCTCCACCAGCAGCGCCGGAAGGAACGGCACGATGATGGAGAAGCCGATCTGAGCGATGAATACTCCTATGGTGACGATGACGAGATTGCGCCGCCAGTTGATCAAGACGCCCGCCGCCCGCTGCCCATTTAAGCATACCCGCGACCGGAAAGCCAGCACCGGCTGAAGGCCCGGCCCGCAGGGACGCGATGGTATAATGGGCCGCAAGAGAAGGAGTGAGGCTGGCGAAGTGAGCACGCATACCGTCTTCTCCGGCATCCAGCCCAGCGGCGGCATCCACGTGGGTAACCTCCTCGGAGCACTGCGCAACTGGGTGAGCCTGCAGGACCAGTATCCCTGCTACTTCTGCATCGTCGACTACCACGCCATCACGGTGCCGTACGACCCCCGGGAGCTGCCCCGGCGGGTGAGGGACGCGGTCCTGGTCAACGTGGCGGCCGGGCTGGACCCCAACCGCTCGGTCATCTTCGTCCAGTCCCAGGTGCCGCAGCACACCGAACTGGCCTGGCTGTTCAACTGCATCACCCCCCTCGGGCAGCTGCAGCGCATGACGCAGTTCAAAGACAAAGCCCGCCAGCATGCCGAGGCCGTCAACGCCGGGCTGCTCAACTACCCGGTGCTGCAGGCGGCCGACATCCTGCTGTACAAGGCCGACCTGGTGCCCGTCGGCGAAGACCAGGTCCAGCACATCGAGCTGACGCGGGACATCGCCCGCCGCTTCAACAGCCTCTTCGGCCCGACGTTCCCGGAGCCCGAGGCCTACCTGGCCAAGGGAGCCCGGATCATGGCGCTGGACGATCCCACCCGCAAGATGTCCAAGAGCGAACCCCGGGGAGCCATCGGCGTGCTCGATCCGCCCGAGGTGATCCGGGAGAAAGTGCGCTCGGCCGTGACCGATCCCGGCCCGGCGGGCGCCGAGATGAGCCCGGGGGTCCTCAACCTCTTCACCCTGCTGGAACTGACCGCCCCAGCGGACGTGGTTGCGCACTTCCGGGCGGCGTACTCCGACGGCACCATCCGCTACGTAGAACTCAAGCAAGCGCTGGCCGACGCCTTGGTGGAGCTCGTGACGCCCATCCAGGAGCGTTACCGGGAGCTCAGCGCCCGGCCCGGCACGGTGGAAGAGGTCCTGGCGGCCGGCGGGGAACGGGCGCGCAAAGTCGCCTCCCAGGTGCTGGCCGAGGTCCGGGATCGGATGGGGCTGCCTCTTTGGGCCTCCGTCGCCGGTCGGTGAGCGGCTGGCGGGCGGCCATGCCCCGGAGGAGGCCGGCGCGGATCGGGCGTATGGAAGAGACGGGGCCATCAGCGACGCATCGGGGGGAGCGGTATGCGCAGGGTGATGCTGGTAGGCGCGGCCCGGACGCCGATCGGTTCTTTCCTGGGGAGTTTGAGCCCGCTTTCAGCGCCGCAGCTCGGGGCCGTTGCCGTTCGTGGTGCGCTCGAGCGGGCGGGCGTCTCGCCGGACCAGGTCGACGAGGTCATCATGGGCAACGTCATCTCCGCAGGCCTCGGGCAGGCCCCTGCCCGCCAGGCCGCGTTGCTGGCCGGGCTCCCGCGTAAGGTCGAGTGCCTGACCATCAACAAGATGTGCGGTTCCGGGCTCAAGGCGGTCATGCTGGCGGCGCAGGCCATCGCGGTTGGCGACGCCGACGTCGTGGTCGCGGGGGGCATGGAGAGCATGTCCAACGCCCCGTACGTGCTGGCCGGAGGGCGAGGCGGCCTGCGAATGGGGCACGCGCGGCTGCTGGACGCCATGATCCACGACGGGCTTTGGGACGTCTACAACGACTGCCACATGGGCAGTTGCGCGGAGCGACTCGCCCGCCGGCGCGGCTACACGCGCCAGGCGCAGGACGAGTACGCCTTGAGGAGCTACCGGAGGGCGCAGGCGGCTGCCCGGGAGGGCTGGTCGGCCGAGGAGATCGTGCCCGTGAAGGTGCCCGCTCGCAAGGGCCCTGAGCTGGAGGTAGCGGTGGACGAAGAGCCCGGGCGGCTCGTCGAAAGCCGGTTCCGGGAGCTGCGTCCGGCTTTCGAAGATGGGGGCACCGTCACGGCAGGCAATGCGTCCAGCATCAGCGACGGTGCGGCGGCGGTCGTGGCCGTGGCCGAAGAGGTGGCCGAGCGGTGGCACCTGCGCCCCCTGGGCCGCGTCGTCGCTCAGGCCGCCTCGGCCACGGATCCGGAGTGGTTCACCCTGGCTCCCATCGCCGCCGTGAGGAAAGTGCTGGAAAAGGCCCGCCTGTCGGTGCAGGACATCGACCTGTTCGAGATCAACGAGGCCTTCTCCGTCGTTCCCATGGCCGCCATCGACGAGCTCGGGCTCGACCCGGAGCGGGTCAACGTCCGGGGCGGGGCGGTCGCCCTCGGCCATCCCATCGGCGCAAGCGGTGCCCGCGTGCTCGTCACCCTGCTCTATGCCATGCAGCGCCAGCAGGCCCGGTTCGGGCTGGCCACCCTGTGCATCGGGGGCGGAGAAGCCGTCGCCATGGTCGTCGAGCGGGCCGCGTAGGGGCCGCGAGGCCGGCCCCTCTTAGCCAATGGGCAGCCCCGGCTCGCATGGGCGGTCGGGTCGCAGCAGGACGACCCGGCCGTCGCTTTCCATGGCGCCCAGCACCAGGACCTCGGAGCGAAACCCGGCGACCAGGCGCGGCGGGAAGTTGACGACCGCCACGACCAGGGTGCCGGCGAGGCTGTCCGGCTCGTAGTAGTGCGTGATCTGGGCGCTGGATCGGCGGATGCCGAGCGGTCCGAAGTCGATGGTGAGCTGGTAGGCCGGCTTGCGGGCCTTGGGTGCGCTCCTGGCCTCGAGGATGCGACCCACGCGGACGTCGAGGCTCTGGAACACCTCGACGCCTACGGTGGGCTTGGGCAGGGCAGCGGTCTCGTGGGCTGCCTGCCGGGAGCCAGGGTCCTGCGGTTGCGCGTCGTGCATACCGGTACCTCCCCCCGTGATAGACCGAGCAGCGAGCGTGTACGGCGAGCTTTTCGCCTTGCCGGCGCTGCGCTCGGCCTCCGGCGCGTTGTGAGCGCCGTCACCGCGATCTATAATGCAAGAGTGGGAGCCTGGGGTATCCTGCCGGCACCGGGAGTGCTCGGCAGCACCGGGCTTTCGTGCTCGCGGCGACGTGGCCTGCCTGGCAAGAGGGAGTGGACGCCACCGGTTTGGCCGAGACCCGAGAGGAAACATTGACCCGGGTGCTGCGCATGGTAGCCCCCGGCACGCCGTTACGTGAAGGCCTCGAAAACATCCTTCGGGCCCGCACGGGAGCGCTGATCGTCGTCGGCGACGACCCCCAGGTCCTGGAGTTGGTGGATGGTGGCTTCCATGTGGACACGCCTCTCAACCCCTCTGCCCTGTACGAGCTGGCGAAGATGGACGGGGCCATCATCCTGAGCTCCGACGCGGAGCGCATCCTGTACGCCAACACGCAGCTCAACCCCGACCCCATGATCCCTACCTTCGAGACGGGCACCCGGCATCGCTCGGCGGAGCGCATGGCCCGCCAGACGGGGCAGCTGGTCATCTCCATCTCCCAGCGGCGCAACATGGTGACCCTTTACAAGGGCGAGGTGAAGTACGTCCTCCAGGACGTGGGCGTCATCCTGGCCAAGGCCAACCAGGCGCTGTCGACGCTGGACCGGTATCGGACCGTCTTGGAGCAGTCCCTCATCAACCTTTCCGCACTGGAGTTTGAAGACCTGGCCACGTGGATGGACGTGACCACGGTGCTGCAGCGGGCTCAGATGGTGGCCCGGATCGCGCGGGAGATCGAGCGCTACGTGGTTGAACTGGGGACCGAGGGCCGCCTCGTCGCCATGCAGATGGAGGAGTTGACGGCCGAGGTCCAGGACGAAGGGCCTCTGGTCATGCGGGACTACTGGGTCGGCCAGGACGGCCGGCATCCCGAGGATGCCTGGCGCGATCTGTGCCGCTCCGACTCCGACGAGCTCCTGGATCCGGTTACGATCCTGAAGAGCATGGGTCACGTGCAGACTCCGAGCATGGAGACGTCCGTCACGCCCAGGGGTTACCGGATTCTGCACAAGATCCCCCGCCTTCCGATGCCGGTCATCGAAAACCTTGTAAAGAAGTTTCAGCGCTTGCCCCACATCCTCACCGCTTCCATCGACCAGCTGGACGACGTCGAGGGGATCGGCGAGGTCAGGGCCAAGGCCATCAAGGAGGGGCTCCATCGCCTGCGGGAGCAGGTGCTGCTGGATCGGCACCTGTAGGCGGAGCGTGCCGCCTTGGTACGGTGAGAAAGCGAGCCCGGATGCGTACGGTCGAGCATGACCTATCTAGAATCGTGTAGAAGTGCGTCATCTGCTCTACGGCGCTGTAATTTGACAGGAACCGCCAGGAGTGGTACCCTGTGATAGGGTGCGGTGTCGCGGTTCGACGGGAGGTCATGGTCGATTGGTGACGTTCAAGGTCGGCGACAAAGTCGTCTACCCGATGCACGGCGCGGGTATCATCGAGGCCATCGAAGAGCGTGAGGTGCTGGGGCAGCGCCAGCAATACTACATCATGAAGCTGCCCATGGGCGACATGCAGGTCATGATCCCGCTGCGTAGCGTCGAGGAAGTGGGCCTGCGCGAGGTGATCAGCCCCGAAGAGGTCAACCGCGTCTTCGACGTGCTCCAGGGCGAGCGCACGAAGATGTCGCAAAACTGGAACCGGCGCTACCGGGCCAACCTGGAGAAGATCAAGAGCGGCGACATCTTCGAGGTGGCCGAGGTGGTCCGCAACCTCGCGCTGCGTGACAAGGAAAAGGGGCTCTCCACCGGTGAGCGGCGCATGCTGGACAGCGCCCGGCAGATCCTCATCTCCGAGCTGGTACTGGCTCAGGGGCTCCCGGCGGGAGAGGTCGAGCGGAGGATCAACGAGGTTCTCGGCTGAGATGCATGGCCGGTTGCCACCGACGCGGCACGGGGGTGAGCGCGCGGCATGCTATCGGCCTTTCTCCGTTGGCTACTGGCAGCCGTAGGCGCGGTTGCCGGTTACCGGCTGGGAGCGCTCATGGCCGGTGACCTGCCGTGGCTCGATCGCCTCGGGACGGGCCAGCTGCGGCTGGTCCTCCCCTTGGCCCTGGCGCTGATCGGCTTGCTGGCGGGTGGCGCCATCTCCCGGTGGATCGAGGCGATGTTGGGCCTCATCACTTCGAGGCTCCATCGCACCCCCGTGCAGGACCTCCTGTGGGGCACGGTCGGCCTGGTGGCCGGGCTTGTCATCGCGTTCTTGCTGACTCTCCCCATTCCGAGGGACATACCGGTGGTGGGCGACCTCATCCCGTTCGTCGTGACGGCCGGGGCCGCCTACGTGGGCATGATGGTCGGGGTACGCAAACGGGAGGAGTTGAGCTCGCTCTTTCGCGCCCGGGCCCGGGTCGATAGTAGCGCCTCCGAGCATGACGCGTCCGGCGAGGAGATCCTTCACGACCACGCCCCATCCAAAGAGGTCGGGTACAACGGCGCGGCGCCCATCGTGCTCGACACGAGCGCCATCATCGACGGGCGCATCGGCGACATCTGCCGGACAGGCTTCCTCGACGGCAAGCTCATCGTCCCGAGCTTCGTCATCGGGGAGCTGCAGCGGGTGGCCGACTCCACCGATCCCCTCCGCCGCAACCGGGGCCGGCGCGGCCTCGACATGTTGAGCCGGCTGCAGAAGGAGCCACGGGTGCGGGTGGAGATCGTGGAGGACGAAAGCCGGGGAGACGTGGACCAGCGCCTGGTGAAGCTGGCCCGGAAGCTGCAGGCCCGCGTGGTCACCAGCGACTACAACCTCAACAAGGTGGCCTCGATCCACGGCGTGGCGGTGCTCAACGTCAACGAGCTGGCCAACGCGCTCAAGCCGGTGGTGCTCCCGGGCGAGGAGATGAGCGTGCAGCTGATCCGGGACGGCAAGGAACAGGGCCAGGGCGTCGGTTACCTGGACGACGGTACCATGATCGTCGTGGACGGGGGCCGCAAGCACATCGGGGAGACGGTCGACGTCACCGTCACGAGCGTGCTGCAGACGCCGGCCGGCCGGCTCATCTTCGCCCGCCCCAAGTCGCCTGACCGGGTTGGCCGCCCGTCATGACCGGCACGGTGGCGGTGGTGGTGGCTGCCGGCCAGGGGCGCCGGATGCAGGACCGCTGGCAGGGCTCGGCCACCATGGGGTTCGTGTCGATGCCCGTGGCCAAGCAGTTCCTGCCGGTGCAGGGCAAACCGCTGGTCTGGTGGGCCCTCGACGTGATGGAGCGGGCGGACGTCATCGACTCGGTGGTGCTGGTGGTGCCCGAAGGCAACGTGGAGTGGGTCCGCGGCGAGATCGTGGAGCGCTTGCACCTGACCAAGGTGCACAGCGTCGTTGCCGGCGGGGTCACCCGGCAGGAGTCGGTCTTCCGAGCCCTGCAACACCTGCAGGCGTCTTCGGCTTCCTGCGACTACGTGGTGGTCCACGACGGTGTGCGCCCGCTCGTGAGTGAGGCGGAGGTCGCCTCGGTCCTCGACGAGGCCCGCCGCTATGGGGCCGCCACCCTGGGGGTGCCGGCGCGGGAGACGATCAAGGTCGTGGACCCCAAGGGGCTGGTGGTGCTCACTCCCCAGCGCGACCGGCTCTGGAGCATCCAGACGCCCCAGGCGTTCCGGTTCCGCCTGCTGGTCGAGGCGCATGCCATGGCCAGGGCGAGGGGCTATGCCGGCAGCGACGACTGCTCGCTGGTGGAGGCGCTGGGCGAGCCGGTGCGGGTCGTTGCAGGCTCCCAGGCCAACATCAAGGTCACCTGCCCGGAGGACCTGGTGATGGTCGAGGCGTTGCTGGCCCGCCGCCGCGAGCTGGAGGAGCCGGGTGGCGGGGGCGCAATGGCAACCGGTGACACGGGCGGGCCGTTGGCGCCCGTTGCGGGGGCGGTGCGAGTCGGCCTGGGCTTCGACGTGCACCCGCTGGTGCCGGGCCGGCCCCTGCGCCTCGGGGGGGTGGAGATCCCGTTTCCCCTGGGGCTGGCCGGTCACTCCGACGGGGACGCCCTGTTGCACGCGGTGATCGACGGCCTGCTCGGAGCTGCGAATGCGGGCGACATCGGCTCCCTGTTTCCCGACACGGACATGTCCATCGCCGGGATCGACAGCCGGGAGATGCTGCGGGAGGCAGGCCGGCTGGTGGCGGAGCGAGGCTGGACGGTGAGCTTCGTCGACGCCGTGGTCGTGGCGGCACAGCCCCGGTTGGCGCCGTACCGGGAGGCCATGGCGGCAGCGATCCGGGAGAGCCTGGGCATGCCCCATCTCGAGGTATCCGTCAAGGGGAAGAGCGGCCAGGGGCTCGAGCCCCTGGAAGGCGGCAAGGCGATCGCCTGCCTGGCGACCGTTACCCTGGTACGTCAGCGGCCATCTTGACTTTTCCTTCACCTCGTGGTATCCCTGTCGTCGGCGAGATACCCTACCCGGTAGGGGCATTCCGTCTCGCACGGGAGGCAACGCAAGCGCATGGCGTTCATTTCGGAGAAGGACCGCAAGTATCTCTCGTCCCTTTTCGACAAGATGGAGGGCACGGCACGCCTGATCGTCTTCACCGAGGGCTCTTCTCGCCTGGTCGTGCCGGGTGAGAAGCCTTGCCAGTACTGCAAGCAAACGGTGGAGCTCATGGAAGAGCTCGGCTCTTTGTCCGACAAGATCGCCGTCGAGGTACTCGACCGCAAGATCCACCTGGACCGGGCGCAGGAGATGGGGATCGACAAGGTGCCCGCGGTGATCGTCTCGGATGCTGCCGGCACCCGCAAGAGCGTGCGGTACTTCGGCATCCCGGCGGGCTACGAGTTCAGCGCCCTGGTGGAGGACATCGTGGATTCGGGCAACGGCCGGACCCGTCTCTCCCAGTCCACGAAGGATGCGCTGGCGGCCATCGACACGCCGGTGCACCTGAAGGTGTTCGTCACCCCGACCTGCCCGTATTGCCCCAAGGCGGTGCGGCTGGCCCACCAGTTTGCCATGGAGAGCTCCTACGTCATCGCGGACATGATCGAGGCCACCGAGTTTCCGGACCTGGCGGAGAGGTACGGGGTCTACGGGGTGCCCAAGACCATCATCAACGAGACCGGCGAGCTCGAGGGGGCCGTACCCGAGGCGCATTTCCTCCGGGAAGTGCTCTCGGCCATCGGGGCGAAGGCGCCTGCCGAGCCCGGCGGCGAGAGCGGGCGGCGCCTGCCGTGAGGTGGCGCCCAGGCGAGGGGCGGCGGGTGGGCGGCAGACCGCGCGCAAAGGTGGTGTGGCGTGACGGTGGCCATTACCAGAAGTGGCCGTGAAGTCGAGGATCTGGTCAACCGGATGAAGCGGATCGAGGGACAGGCTCGCGGCGTCCAGCGGATGCTGGAGGAGAGCCGCGACTGCGAAGAGATCATCTTGCAACTGGCGGCCATGCGCGCTGCGCTCTCCAAGGTGGCGATGGCGCTCATGAGCGACCACTTCCGGGAGTGCATGGCCAAGGAAGGGCCCGACCGGGACGAGGCCCTGGAGCGGGCTGCCCGGATGTTCTTGCGCTTTTCGTGACGATCCCCGGGATCCCGGCGTAGGAGCACCCCCTGCTCGGGGAGTAGTAGATGGGTGTCATGCCACGACGTGATGCTCGAGCGGGCTGGGGGGCCCGGGGTAACTCTGGGGGATGGCGCCGCAGCGTACTCCTGGCTGCCGCGCTCGCGTCGTCCATGCTCGGGTCGGCCTGGGGAGTGCGCCAGGAGGCGTTGACCCGCGGGCTCGAGGCCGTGCTCGTGTCTCCCGAGGCCCGTGGGTACCGGGTCGGCCTCTGGGTGAAGGAAAACACGCTGCTCACCCCGGACGGCGTCGAAGCAGCGGTCGCCATGGCCCGGAAGGTCGGGGCCGACACGCTCTTCGTGCAGGTGCTCGCGCGGGGCGCCGCCGCCTACCGGTCGGACATCTGGCCCCGGGCTGCTTCGCCGTCGGGGCCTGCCTTCGATCCCTTGGCTGCCGTACTGCAGGCAGCACACCGGGCTCCGCGGCTGTCAGTCCACGCGTGGGTCAACGTCTTCACGTGGGGCGAGCTGGGCGTCACGCCGGAGGACGGGCTGCATCCTTTGGCCCGCCATCCCGATTGGGTGACGCTGGATGCCTCGGGGCGCTCCCTGTGGACCTACCGCCCTCGGGAAGACGAGCGGGTCAACGCGCTCTTCGCAGACCCCGGCCTTCCGGGGGTGCGCCGGACCATGCTGGAGACGGTGCTGGAGATCGTCCGGCGCTATGAGGTAGACGGGATTCACCTCGACTACGTCCGCTACCCGTGGGCCGGCGCGGGCTACCATCCCGAGGCGTTGAAGGCGTTCTGGCAATGGTGGGCGGCCTCGGCCGGCGGGGATGGAGCACGACAGTCGCGGGACGCGCAGGGAGATCCCCTCGCGGTTCGGATTCCGCAACGCGTCGGCGAAAGCGGCGGCAGACCCCGCCTTCCGAGCACGCCCGAGGAGCAGGCCGGGTGGAACCTCTTCCGCGCCAATCAGGTGACCGCGCTGGTGGAGGAGGTATCCCGCTCCCTGGCCCGGGAGGCCCCGAGCGTAGAGCTCACCGCGGCCGTCTTCCCCGAGCCGCGCCGGGCCTACGAGGAGGAGCTCCAGGAGTGGCCGGAGTGGCTTTCCCAGCGGCTCCTCTCGGGGATCGTGCTGATGAGCTATACGGCCTCCGACCAGACCTTCGCCGGATGGGTCGAGGGGGCCAGGAGGTTCGCGCCGGACATCCCGGTCTACGCCGGGATTGGCGCCTACTTGCTCTCCGGGAGACCCGACGGCCTGGAGAGACAGACCCGCCTGGCGCTTCAGGCGGGAGCCTCGGGCGTGGTCTACTTCTCTTTCGAGGCGCTCGAGTCCGACCCGGCGCTGGTGGAGGCGGCCGCCAGGGCGGCCCGCTTGCCCTCTGCCCGGCGGCGGTGACGGCCGATCCCGGCAGGCGTCACGCTTGAACGGTGGCCCGGCCGGGCGGAGCCTGCAGGGCCCGGTAAAGGCGAGCCATTTCGATGGCCGCGACGGCCGCGTCGAACCCCCGGTTGCCGGCCTTGGTCCCGGCCCGCTCGATGGCCTGCTCCAGCGTATCCGCCGTGAGGACCCCGTAGATCACGGGGATGTCGAGGCGCAGGCCGAGTTCGCCGATGGCGCGACTCGTTTGCTGCGCCACGAACTCGAAATGGGGCGTTGCTCCGCGGATGACGGCCCCGAGGCAGACGAGGGCGTCGTAACGTCCCGTCTGAGCCATGCGCAGCGCCGCGGGGCCGATCTCGAACGACCCCGGCACCCAGGCCACGTCGATCGCATCCTCTGACGCCCCGTGGCGCAGCAGGGCGTCGCGGGCGCCTTCCAGCAGGCGAGCGGTGATGAACTCGTTGAAGCGGGCCACCACGATGCCGAAGCGTAAACCGGCAGCGTCGAGATGGCCCTCGAAGGTTGCCATGGGCTGTGGTCCCCGCCTCTCCCTCGGCCAGTGGTCAATCTTCCCGGGCCCTGCGCCCGTTGCGCGATGGGGCCGGCCGGACGGGCTGCTCCTCCGTGGCGACGACCGCTCCGGGCGGAGCATCCAGGTGCAGCAGGTGGCCCAGCTTCTGCTGCTTGGTCCACAGGTACCGGAGGTTTTGGGGCCGCGGCGGCACGACGATCGGGACGCGCTCGACGATCTCGATGCCGTACCCCTCGAGCCCGGCCACCTTACGGGGGTTGTTGGTCATGAGCCGGATGCTGGTGACCCCCAGGTCCACGAGGATCTGGGCGGCGAGGCCGTAGTCCCTCAGGTCGGGCGGGAAGCCGAGCGCCAGGTTGGCTTCGACGGTATCCTTGCCCTCGTCCTGCAGGCGGTACGCCATGAGCTTGTTGAGCAGCCCGATGCCTCGGCCTTCCTGGCGCATGTAGACCAGGACGCCGGCCCCCTCCTGCTCGATGGCATCCAGCGCGGCCACCAGCTGCTCGCCGCAGTCGCACCGCACCGAACCGAAAACGTCACCCGTCAGGCACTCGGAGTGCACCCGGGCCAGCACCCCGCGGCGGCTCGCCACGTCGCCCTTGATCAGCGCCACGTGCGCTTCGCCGTCGATCTGGCTTTCGTAGCCTACCACCCGAAACTCGCCATGGCGGCTGGGCAGCGCCGCCTCCGTCACGCGCCGCACCAGCTTCTCCGTACGCAGGCGGTAGCGGATGAGGTCGGCGATGGTGACGAGCTTCAAGCCGTGCTGGGCCGCGAACGCCTGGAGCTGCGGGAGCCGGGCCATGGTGCCGTCCGGGTTCATGATCTCGCAAACGACGCCCGCCGGATAAAGCCCCGCGAGCCGGGCGAGGTCCACGGCCGCCTCCGTATGGCCCGCCCGCTGGAGGACTCCGCCCGGCTTGGCGCGCAGCGGAAAGACGTGGCCGGGCCGGATGAACTGCTCGGAGGTGGTGCGAGGGTCGGCCAGCGCCCGTACCGTGGCCGCCCGTTCGAACGCCGAGATCCCCGTGTGTACCCCCACGACGTCGACCGAGACCGTGAAGGCCGTGCGCATGCTCTGCTCCGATACGCCCGGCATCAAGGGGATCTGCAGCTGATCCAGCCGTTCGCCGGTCAGCGGCACGCACAAGAGCCCTCGCCCGTACTGGGTCATGAAGTTGATGGCCTCGGGCGTCGCCTTCTGGGCGGCCATGACGAGGTCGCCCTCGTTTTCCCGATCCTCGTCGTCGACCACGACGACCATGCGCCCGGCGCGAATGTCGGCGATCGCCTCCTCGATGGAACTGAACGGAACGCCCCCATCCCCGGGCCCGGCCGATGCGTGCATCCGATCACTCGCCCCCCTGTTCGCGATCCTGCAGGAAACCGTGGTCGGCCAACAATGCCAGTGTGACGCCGGCCCCGGGCGTCGATGCCCGCCCGGCGGCCAGCGCCTCCAGCTGGCGTGCCACATAGCGTGCCAGGACGTCCGCTTCGAAGTTGACGCGAGCGCCGGCGCGCAAGTCGCCCAGATTGGTGTGGTCCAGCGTGTAGGGCACCAGCGCAGCCCAGAAGCCGCCGTCGAAGAGGCCCGCGACGGTGAGGCTCACCCCGTTGATCGCCACCGAACCCTTCAAGGCCACCAGCGGTGCGACCGTATCCGGTATACGAAATCCGATCTCTTTACCCTCCCCGGCGGAGCGGACGAACGCCACCTCGCCGACGGCGTCCACGTGGCCCAGCACCAGGTGCCCACCGAGAGGCTGCCCCAGGGCCAGCGACCTCTCCAGGTTGACGCGCCGGCCCACCGCTGCCGCATCGCCCAGGGTCGAGCGGGCCAGCGTTTCGGGCGACAGGGAGAAGGCCAGCACGACGCCCCGGCGCCGCTCCACGGTCAGGCAGACTCCGTCGACCGCGACGCTCTCGCCGACGGCCGGCCGCTCTCCGGCCCAGGGGGTCTCGACCTCGAGCACCCGGGAACCGCCCGCTGCCGGCACCAGCGCCACCACCCGGCCGGTCGCCTCTACGATGCCGCTGAACATGAAAGCCGCCTTTCCGCCTCCGGCAACAGCGCCTCGATCAGGAGGTCCGGCGGGCCGGACGGATTGGGGATGGCCCGCCAGCGCCAGCGGGCGACCTGCCAGGCCTCGCCGATGCGCGAGGCACCCCTGCCGCCGATGGCCGGCACGGCGCTCGCCCCACCCAGGAGCTTCGGGGCGACGAACACCTCGAGCGCGTCCACCAGCCCGCTCTCCAGGAAGGCGCCGTGAAGCGTGGCCCCGCCCTCCACCAGGACCCCGGTCACTTCCCGCGCCGAGGCGAGCCACTGCAACAGGCTGCGCAGGTCGACCCGTCCCGTTCCGTCGCGCGGGAAGGCCTGCACCTGCAAGCCCGCCGAGCGAAGCGCCGTCACCCTTTCGCCGGGAGCTCGATCGGTCACGGCTACGACGACAGGGGCCTCGGGCGACGCGGATCGGACGAGCCGTGCGGACGGGGGGAGCCGGCCGGCGGAATCGACGACCACCCGGAGAGGCTGGCGAGGAGCAGGCTTGCCCCGGATGTCGCGCACCGTGAGCAGCGGGTCGTCCGCGAGCGCCGTGCCGATCCCGACCATGACCGCGTCGTGGCGCGCCCGCAGGCGCCGCCCCAGGGCTCGGGCCCTTTCCCCGGTGATCCACTGCGACTCGCCGGAGGCGGTCGCGATCTTGCCGTCGAGGCTCATCGCCACCTTGAGGGTGACGAAGGGCAGGCCGGTCGTGATGTACTTCTCGTAGGCGGCGTTGAGCTTCCGGGCCTTGAGCCCCCAGGGCTCTCCGGCCAGGCGAACGTCGACTCCCGCAGCGCGCAGCTTCTCGAAGCCCCGTCCCAGCACTTTGGGGTTGGGGTCCACGGTGCACGCGACCACCCGCCGTACCCCGGCCGCGATCAACGCGTCGGCGCACGGCGGCGTCCGCCCCCAGTGAGCGCAAGGCTCCAGGGTTACGTAGAGCGTGGCTCCTTCGGCCATGGGGCCGGCCTGCCGGAGCGCCACGACCTCCGCATGCGGCCCCCCCGCCTTCCGGTGGTACCCTTCCCCGACTACCGAGCCATCCCGCACCAGCACGGCGCCGACGGCCGGGTTGGGGTGGGTCGTGCCGACGCCCCGCGCAGCCAGGGCGAGCGCCCGCCGGATCCACCGGGCCTCCTGGCCATCCGGGCGGATGGCCGGAGGAAGCGGTCGGAGGGGCCCGCCCCTCGGGCCGTCCTTCTCGCGATCATGGAAAGCCAGCCGCGCCGGCGTGGCCAACGACTCCATGATACCCTCTCTCATTCGGTGGGCCTCGGCCGGCAGGGGGAGAAAACAAGGCAGGGCGCCGTGCTACCGGGCCCGGCGCTGGGGCGGCGACTCGCGCGCACGTCTGAACGCGACGCTACCGCACGGCACCGAACCCGGCGGCCTTCTCCCATCCGGACTTTACCGTCGGCCCCGGAGTTGCACCGGGTCCACCGCAGGCGCCCTGCGGGTCGTGGGCTATCACCACCGGTCGGGAATTGCGGCGCTTTCGTGCCGCTCACCCTGCCCCGAAGGCCCCGATCGCTTTTCGGCTCGCCTATACCATACACCACCCGGCGACAGCGGGCAACGAAGGGGGGGCGGGGTGGCCCGTCGTACTGCTCCCAGCAGGAACGGCCGCGCAGGAGTGGGTTTGCCGTGAAAGCCCGCGCTGGGCCGGTTGCTGCGCAGGGCGTGCTGCTCGCCGCCATCCTCGGGGTGAGCATGGCCGCGATGGCCATGGAAGGCCTCGGTGCCGGGCTGCCTCGACTGCGGGCCGCGGCCGCTTCCACTGGTGTCGCTCCTGCGGCAGAGCCGGCCCCCTGGCTGCTCGAGATGGAGCGGAG
This sequence comes from Limnochordaceae bacterium, assembly GCA_014896295.1. GTDB lineage: Bacteria > Bacillota > Limnochordia > Limnochordales > Geochordaceae > Carboxydichorda > Carboxydichorda subterranea. Next base: position 471,878 of record JADBKR010000007.1, on the reverse strand, counting down.
CACGCCGCCCGCCCCCCAGGTACGAGAGGCCATCCGGCTCTTTCGCGCCGGCCGACCGGAGCAGGCGGCGGCTCTCGTACAACCCTGGCTCGCACCGGGGAGCACGGCGCCTCGCGAGGACCGGGCGCAGGCCGCGCTCATCGCAGGGGCGGCCGCGGCGGCCCGGGGGGAAAGGGAGCGGGCGACGGCGCTGCTCGAGAGGGCTCGAGCGCTCCACCCGGGATCGGCCGTCGTGGCCATCCAGCTGGCGGCCGCTTACGTGGCGGCGGGCCGGCCCTCCGAGGCCCGGTCGCTGCTCGACGGGGTGGCCGGCAAGGCGAAGGTGGACGCCCCCGTCCTGGCATGGGCGGGGGTCGTGTACCTGCGCGCCGGCGACCCCGAGGGAGCCGTCGCCGTCCTGTCGAGGGCGGCTCGAGGGTCGACCGACCCGGTGATCTGGTACGACCTCGGCCTCGCCCACCAGCAGGCCGGTGACGTGCAGGCCGCCGCCGCTGCCTATGAGAAAGCCCTCGCCCTGATACCTTCGCACGCCCCGTCCCACAACAACCTCGGGGTCCTGGCTCATGCGACGGGGGATCTGGCGGGGGCGGAGAGGCACTTCCGCGAGGCCTGCGCAGCCGATCCGGACACGGCCTTGTACCGGGCCAACCTCGCCACGACGCTTGCCGCTTCGGGACGGCTGGACGAAGCCGCGAGAGCCTGGGAGGAAGCGACGTCGGGCCGCGACGTGCCGGTCGAGTGGCTCGTCGCCCGGGCCTGGGTGGAGCTCCATCGCGGCCATCCGGATGCCGCTCGGGACGCCTTCGCCGGAGCCCTCGCCTCTCGACCCGACGATCCTGACGCCTTGCTGGGGCTGGGGCTCGCTCAGATCGAGGGCGGGCAGGCCGGGGAGGCGGCCAAGGCCCTGGAGCGCCTGGCCGGGCTGCAACCGTCCAACTGGCGGGTTCACTTCTTGCTCGGTACGGCCCGAGAAGCGGTAGGAGACACGGACGGCGCGCTGCTCGCTTACCAGCAGGCAGTCCGCCTGGCGCCCGCAGTGGCGGAGGCCCGGCTGGCGCTGGGAGAGGCTTACCTCAGGACGGGGAGGGCCGCGGACGCCCAGCAGCATCTCCAGGCTGCGTTGGCCATGGCTGGCAACGATGCGCGGGTCTTGTATGCTCTGGGTAGGGCACAACTGGACCAGCGCCAGTACGAAGCCGCGGCCTCGAGTTTCCAGCGTGCGGCTTCGGCCGAAGGGCGCCCCGAGCGGCGGGCGCGCTCTGTACGGCCAGGCGGTGGCCATGGAGTCCGCGGGAAGGGTGGAGGAGGCCATCCAGCTCCTCTCCCGCGCGACCGACGCCGACCCGAGTTGGTTCGAGGCCAAGCTTCGCCTGGGCGAACTGCTGCTGATGCGAGGGGAGGTGCGACGGGCGATCGAGACACTCGACGCCGCAGCGGCGCTTCGCCCCCACGATCCGCGGGTCGACCGAGCGTTGGAGCAAGCGAAGCTCCGGGCAGCGGCCCACGGCCCCTGAGGAGCCCGGCCCATACGAGTCCAGCGTCCGAAAACCGGGAAGGGGGCACGATGGATGAGGCGGGTGAGTCTGAGCAGGCGGCGGCTCCTGCTGCGGGCTGCCGGTGCGGCGGCCGGGTGGTCCGCCCTCGCACCCGCGCTCGGACGGGTTCGCAACGGAGGGAGAGGCGCCATGGCGGCTTCCACGAACGAGGCCCTCACGATCCGGTGGTTGGGACACTCTGCTTTCCTGATCAAGCGAGGGCCGTTACGGCTGGTCACCGACCCCTTCGCGGACAACATGGGCTACCCGCCCATCCGGGCGGAGGCCGACGTCGTCACCGTCTCTCACGAACACTTCGATCACAACAACGTACAGGCGGTGCAGGGACGGCCTCGCGTCTTCCGGGCTTTGAAAGACGGCACCTGGCGTTCGATCGACGAGCAGGTAGGCGGCGAACTCGCCATCCGCGCCTTCCCTTCGTACCACGACGACCGCCAGGGGCAGGCGCGCGGCAAGAACGGCATCTTCTTGCTGGAATGGGCAGGCGTCCGGATCGTCCACCTGGGAGACCTGGGCCACCGGCTGGGAGCGGCGCCCGGGACGGTCACCGCAGAGCAGCTCAAACCCGTGCACCTGCTGTTGATCCCGGTCGGCGGGTATTACACCATCGACGCGGCTGTCGCCCGAGAGGTCGTGTCGGCCCTGCAGCCCTCGGTGGTGGTACCCATGCATTACCGGACCCGGGCGATCGCGGGCTGGCCGCTCGCTCCGGTGGACGACTTCATCGCCCACTACCCGTCGGTCAGGCGGATTGCCGGCGAGCGGGCGTGGAGCGCGCCGCCGGCCGGGCAGCCGGAGGTATGGCTCTTCGCCGAGCCAGCAACCTGAAGTCGAGATAGGAATCCTCCGTGCCGGCCGGAGCGCCGGACGCGTCCGGAATGCCCGCACGACGGATCGGGTGGATCCGATCCCATTGCTGGGCGATGACGGCAATCAGGCCGAGTGCTCCCAGGAGCAACACGACGCGCACGCTGGTCCCTCCTCGGCGGCCAGGGAAAACCGGTACGCGCCTGACGCGAACGGCGGTGGTGCGGCGCCACCGCTGCGGCCGTCGAGCGAGCGCCACGCCACCGGGCATCCGGCGGCCCGACTCGCCCGGCGCTCCGGGCGGTATTCCTTTTTTGTGGCATCCTGCCAGACTTCCTGCCATGACGCGCGCTCGTGAGAGAAAAAGTCGTCGAGGGGAGGGAAGCCTTGAGGATGCGGCGCCGGGCCTGATATGCTCGATGAGCGGAGCCGTGTAAACCGGGAGCCCGTAGGAAGGAGCCTGGGGAGCGGTGGCTATACGGGTCTACAATACCTTGACCCGTCGCCAGGAGGAGTTCGTGCCCAGAGAGCCCGGCCGGGTGAGCATTTACGTTTGCGGGCTCACGCCGTACGACCACGCCCACCTCGGACACCTGCGGCCCGCGGTGGTCTGGCAGACCATCCGCAACTACCTGGAATACAAGGGCTTCCAGGTCACCCTCGTCCAAAACTTCACCGACATCGACGACAAGATCATCGACCGGGCGCACCAGACGGGGATGAGCGCGGAGCAGCTGGCCCGCACGTTCATCCAGGACTACCTGAATGCGCTCGACCGGATGGGGCTGCAATTCGCCGATCGCTACCCGCGGGTCACCCGCCACATTTCCCGCGTGATCGCCATGGTCGAGGAGCTCGTCCGCAAGGGCCACGCCTACGTCGTCGACGGCAACGTGTACTTCGACGTCACGACCTTCGCTCCGTACGGCAAGTTATCCGGGCAGCGGGCCGAGGAGTTGGAGGCGGGCGCCCGGGTCGAGGTCGACGAGCGCAAGCGGCATGCCGGCGACTTTGCGCTCTGGAAGGCGGCCAAACCGGGCGAGCCGTCCTGGGACAGCCCGTGGGGCCCTGGCAGGCCCGGGTGGCACATCGAATGCTCCGCCATGTCCCTCGACTACCTGGGCTTCGGTTTTGACTTCCACGGGGGTGGCAGCGACCTCATCTTCCCGCACCACGAAAACGAGATCGCGCAGTCGGAGGCGTACGAGGGCCGGGAGGGCTTCGTCCGCTACTGGCTGCACAACGGCCTCATCAACGTCCGGGCGGAGAAGATGTCGAAGTCGCTGGGCAACTTCACGACTGCCAGGGAGATCCTGAGCCGCTATCCGGGGACGCTGGTCAAGTTTTACCTCCTGTCGACCCATTACCGGTCGCCCCTCGAGTTTACTCCGTCCAGCCTCGACGAGGTGCGGCCGGGCTGGCAGCGGCTCAACCAGGCGTTCCAACGGTTGAGCGCCTTCGCCCCATGCCTCGTCGGGCTCGGCCGCCAGCCGGCGGAGCGGTGGCTCGAAGACGCCCTGCCCGTGGGGTGGCAGGGAGAAGACGAAGCGGAGCGGCGGGCACTGGCGGCGGTTCATAGCGTGCGCGACGCCTTCGAGGAGGCCATGGACGACGACTTCAACACCGCGCGGGCGCTGGGGGTCGTCTTCGAGTTCGTGCGCGACGTCAACCCGCTCCTGGAGAGGATCCCCCCGCCGGGGGAATGCGACGCCGGTGCTCCGTCCCAGCTCGTGCTGGCCGCAGCCTACGCCCTGATGCGCTCGTTCGCGATGGGTATCCTGGGAGTGATTGCCGCCGGCGCCGAGACGGCCGCTGGCCGGCAGGCCGGCCCGGCGGCCGCAGGCCGGGAGCAGCTCGTCGACGCCCTGGTGCAGCTGATCCTGGATCTGCGGCAGAAGGCGCGGGGGGAGCGCCGGTACGCGGAGGCGGATGAGATGCGACGCGCCTTGGAGCAACTGGGGTTCGTCGTCGAGGATACGCCCTCGGGCGTCCGGTGGCGCCTGAGGGAGGGCGCCGGAAAGCCGGGTGCATGATGAACGGCTCGAGCTGCCCGGGCGTGCCCCGGCGGCCGGCCCTCCTGGCTTACCTGGGCGACGCGGTCTTCGAGCTCCTCGCCCGCACCATGGTGGTCGAACGGATGGCCGGCCCGGGCGGGGACGTGGGTGCGTCCCTGCAGGAGATCCACCGAACGGTGCTGGGAATGGCGGCCGCGCAGGGGCAAGCTGCTCTGCTCGATGCCATCTGGCCGCTCCTCACGGAGGCAGAACAGGACGTGGCCAGGAGGGGGCGTAACGTGCATCTCCGGCACCACCCCCGAGGAGCGCCGTACCGTTCCTACCGGCACAGCACCGCGCTCGAGGCTTTGATGGGTCACCTGTACCTCACGGGGCAGACGGAGCGGCTCGTCGAGCTGATGCGAGCCGGCCTGGAGAGGACCCGGCTGCATGAAGGCCTCCGGCCGTAGGGGCGACGCCGGTCTCCCCCCTCCTCACCCTGCGCAGCTGGTCGCGGGGCGGCGCCCCGTCATGGAGCTGCTGCGCTCCGGCCGGCCCGTCGACCGGCTATGGGTGGCCCAGGGGGCTCACGGCCTCACGGAAGTGCTGGAAGCGGCCCGCAGCCGGGGCGCCGTGATCCAGGTGGTGCCCCGGGCCGTTCTCCACCGGCTGGCGGGTACGGAACACCACCAGGGGGTGGTGGCTCGCGCGACCCCCCTCGGCTGGGTCGAACTCGAAGCGCTCCTGCAGCGTGCGAAGGAGCCGGCGGCAGGCGGCCATCCGTCCATGCCGCCGATGCTGGTCGTTCTCGACCGCCTTCAGGACCCCCGCAACGTCGGTGCGCTGCTCCGGAGCGCCGATGCAGCCGGCGCCGTAGGAGCCGTGGTCGCCTCGCGCCGGGCGGCTCCCCTCAGCGATGTCGCGGTCCGGGCATCCGCCGGCGCGGCGCAGCATCTGCCGGTCGCCCGGGTATCGAGCGTGGCGGAGGCGCTGGAGCGCATCAAAGAGGAGGGGTTTTGGGCGGTAGGGGCCGACCCTTCGGCGGACCGGCTGGCATGGGACGTCGACATGGCCGGCCAGGCCGTTGCGGTGGTCGTGGGCGCCGAGGGGAAGGGCCTGTCGCCACTGGTCCGGCGGCGGTGCGACGTGCTGGTGCGTCTGCCAATGCTTGGAAAGGTCGGCTCCCTCAATGCTTCCGTCGCGGGTGCCGTATTGATGTACGAGATGCGGCGCCAGCACCTGGTGGGGCAGCAGGCGCTCGGGGAAGGGCCGGCGCGACGAAGCCCGTCACAGCGCGGTTAACCCGGTACAGACCGGTGAAACCCTTGCCGTGACGGGCTTTTCCTTGACGCTCTTTCGAGACGTGCCGTATAATGGCACCGACGGCGGCGTTCCGCGCGTCCGCTGGGCCGGAGCGGCGCGCTTCGTTCCTGGGGCCACCTGGTGGGGCATGGGGGCGATCGGGTTTGGGCGTCTTCGCGCACCGCGACTACTTCGAGTCGTATGCCGATCTGAGTGACGAAGAGGTGGCGGAGTACGCCAAGGAGGGCGACGATTCGGCTCTCGAGTACCTCATCAACAAGTACCGCAACTTCGTGAGGGCCAAGGCGCGTTCGTATTTCCTGGTCGGGGCGGACCGGGAGGACATCATCCAGGAGGGCATGATCGGGCTCTACAAGGCCATCCGGGATTTCCGAGCGGACAAGCTGGCTTCCTTTCGGGCGTTTGCCGAGCTTTGCGTCACCCGGCAGATGATCACGGCCATCAAGACGGCCACCCGGCAGAAGCACATCCCGCTCAACTCCTACGTCTCCCTCAACAAGCCCATCTACGACGAGGAGTCCGACCGGACCCTCATGGACGTCATCACCAGCACCCGGGTGTCGGACCCCGAGGAGCTGGTCATCTCCAGGGAAGAGTACGTGGACATCGAGACCAAGATGGGCGAGTTCTTGAGCGAGCTCGAGTGGAAGGTGCTCAACTCCTACCTTCAAGGCAAGTCCTACCAGGAGATTGCCGATGACCTCTCCCGCCATGTAAAATCGGTCGACAACGCCCTGCAACGGGTCAAGCGCAAGCTCGAGCGTTACCTCGAGCGCAGGGCCGACGAGATGTTACGCTGAGAGACCGGCCGAGCAGAGCCAGGGCCGCACCGGTAGCCGTGCCCGGAGGAGCGTGCCGGCGTAGCTCATCGGCAGAGCACCCGCCTTGTAAGCGGGAGCGTGTGGGTTCGACTCCCACCGCCGGCTCCAGCCCATTTTGCCTTGACACGGGTCGAAGCGCACTGCTAGAATGAACTCCGGCCTTCGCGAGGCGAAGGCCGTGGCGCGTGGAGGGGTTCCCGAGCGGCCAAAGGGGGCAGACTGTAAATCTGCTGGCGACAGCCTACGTGGGTTCAAATCCTACCCCCTCCACCACCTTGGTCCTGGCGACACCTGGTTGGACCAGGGAAGCGGCGCGGGGTGGAGCAGCCTGGTAGCTCGTCGGGCTCATAACCCGAAGGTTGTCGGTTCGAATCCGACCCCCGCAACCACTTTGGGAGCCGAGGCCCTGCCGGAGGCAGGGGGTTTATGCTGGCGCCCGCATAGCTCAGACGGCAGAGCGCATCCATGGTAAGGATGAGGTCGCCGGTTCGATTCCGGCTGCGGGCTCCAGACACTTGCCGGCGCTGCCGTCGAGCGGGTGCGGCAGCGCCGATTTTTCGGGCGTTCGGAGGCGATGGGCGTGCGGGTGGCCATCACGCTCGAGTGTGAGCGGTGCAAGAACCGCAACTACCAGACGACGAAGAACCGGAAGAATACGCCCGATCGGCTGGAGCGGCGCAAGTACTGCCCGACGTGCCGCCAGCACACGATCCACAAGGAGAGTCGCTGACCCTGGCCGGTAGCGGCGTGGCGTGCGCCTGGAGCAGGTAAGCTGGTTGGGGCCGAGGGCGGAGTGAGTGGAGCCATGGCAATCTCTCAGCAGAGGACAGGCCGGGCCGAGCGGGCCAAGGTGCGGTTGGGGGATCGACTGCGCCGCTTCCTGCGCGAGGTGCGCGCCGAGATGCGCAAGGTCGTCTGGCCGACCCGCCATGAGCTGGTCACCTACACCCTGGTCGTCCTGGTGACGGTAGCCGTCGTGGCGGCGCTGATGGGGCTCGTCGACTTCGTGATCGGCCGTGCGCTGGTGACCATTCTCCTGGGGTTGCGGGGTTAGCCCGGTTGGGGCAATCCTTGGGAGCTAGAGAGTGAATCCCACGATGTACGCAAGCGATGCCGACGCGGACCTGCGGGAGCAGGAGAGCCGGGCGCCGTCCGAGACGCAGCAGGGTGCCGCCGGTCCGGGTAGTGCCGCGCCGGTGGGCGAGGAGCCCCTCGAGGCGGTCCGCTTCGATCCTACTCCGAGCCATCCCGATAGCCGCTGGTACGTGATTCACACGTACTCCGGCTACGAAAACAAGGTAAAGGCCAACCTGGAGCGCCGGGTGCGCTCCATGGGCATGGACGACAAGATCTTCCGGGTGCTGGTGCCGACCGAAGAGGAGATCGACTTCCAGGGCGGCAAGAAACGCATCATCAAGCGGAAGATCTTTCCCGGCTACGTGCTCGTGGAGATGATCATGAGCGACGACAGCTGGTACGTGGTGCGCCACACGCCTGGCGTGACCGGGTTCGTGTCGCCCGGCGCCCGGCCGGTACCGCTGGAGGAGTACGAGCTGCGGGCCATCATGAAGCAGATGGGGCTCGACGAGGAGCGCAAGCCGCGGGTGGCCTTCGACCTCGGCGATCCGGTGCGGGTCATCTCCGGCCCGTTCGTCAACTTCACGGGGAAGATCGACGGGATCAACGTGGAGAAGGGCAAGCTGCGCGTCATCGTCTCCATGTTCGGCAGGGAGACGCCTGTCGAGCTGGACTTCGAGCAGGTCGAGAAGGTCTAGGGGAAGGTTCGACGATTCGGACGGGAGAAGCGACGAGGTGCCATGGCCAAGAAGGTAGCCGCTCAGGTGAAGCTCCAGATCCCCGCAGGGAAGGCGACGCCTGCTCCCCCGGTGGGTACCGCCCTGGGGCCGCACGGGGTCAACATCATGGAGTTCTGCAAGGCGTTCAACGCCCGGACGGCCAAGGAGGCCGGGACCATCATCCCGGTCGAGATCACCATCTTCGAAGACCGCTCCTTCACCTTCGTCACCAAGACCCCTCCGGCCGCGGTGCTGCTGCTCAAGGCGGCGGGCATCGAGAAAGGGTCGGGGGTGCCCAACAAGCAGAAGGTCGCCAAGGTGACGAGGGCGCAGGTCGAGGAGATCGCCCGCACCAAGATGCCCGATCTCAACGCCTCTGACCTGGCGGCGGCGGTGCGCATGGTGGAGGGCACGGCCCGCAGCATGGGCATCGTGGTGGAGGGCTGACGGAGACGGAAGTGGGAGGCGCCCGGAGCCGTGCGGGCGCCGCAAGGACCACGGGAGGCGAACCGGTATGGCAAGACGAGGGAAGCGTTACCTGGAGGTCGCACAGAAGGTCGACCGTACCCGCGAGTACTCGCCCAAGGAGGCCATGGAGCTCGCCGTCCAGACGGCGAGGGCTCGCTTCGACGAAACGGTCGAGGTGGCGCTCAAGCTGGGGGTGGATCCCCGCCACGCCGATCAGCAGGTACGGGGTACCGTGGTGTTGCCCGAGGGCACCGGCAAGAGCGTCCGGGTGGCCGTCTTCGCCAAGGGTGAGAAAGCCCGGGAGGCGGAGCAGGCCGGGGCCGACCTGGTCGGGGCCGAAGAGCTGGTTACGGCGGTGCAGGGCGGGCAGATCGATTTCGACGTGGCCATCGCTACTCCGGACATGATGGGGCTGGTCGGGCGCCTGGGCCGCATCCTGGGGCCGCGGGGCCTCATGCCCAACCCTAAGGCGGGCACGGTCACCAACGACGTGGGGAAGGCCATCCGCGAGTTCAAGGCCGGCAAGGTGGAGTTCAGGACGTCCAAGGAGGCGGGCGTGCACGTGCCCATCGGCAAGGTCTCCTTCGGCTCGGAGCGGCTGCTCCGCAATTTCCGTGCGCTCCTGGACGCCATCGTGCGGGCCAAGCCGGCGGCGGCCAAGGGGCAGTACCTGCGCCGGGTGGCGGTTTCGACCACCATGGGACCCGGCATCCGGGTCGAGCCGCAGAGCGTGATGGAATGGCTGGCCGAGGGCTGAGAGAGTAGAGCCGAGCATTTGACATCATCGCCGTCGACCTGTCGGTACCCCGAGACCGCGGGTGGCGCCTGACCGTAGCGGAGCGTCCGGGCGGAAGGCCCGGTGCACGCCGGCCGGGGCCCCAAAGGTGCCTCCCCGCACCGCCCGCGCAGGGTGACAGGCGCCGGAGCAGTGGCGCTCATGCGCACGGGCCGTCGCGCCGGTGCGTCTCAGAGGCCTGCCCGGGCGCCCTCCCTGTGGGGTGCCCGGGCAGGCCTCTGGCGTCGGTGAAGGAGGTGAAGGACGGGTGGTACACGAGCGAGCGGGGCTGGCGAAAAAGCGCGCGGTGGTCGAGGGCGTGGGCCAACGGCTGCAGCGCAGCCAGGCCGTCTTCCTGACGGACTTTCGCGGGCTCAACGTGGCCGCCATGACCAGGCTCCGCCGGCGGCTACGGGAAAGCCAGGCCGAGTACCTGGTGGCCAAGAACACGCTCATCCGGCGCGCCGCCGGGGATCTGGCCAAAGATGGCCTGGAGCCGCTCTTGCAGGGGCCGACGGGCATCTGCTTCGCTTACGGAGACCCGGTAGCGGTGGCGAAAGCGCTGGCCGAGTTTGCCCGGGAGAGCCGCATCCTGGCCATCAAGGGCGGGGTGCTGCAGGGAAGGGTGCTTTCGAGCGCGGACGTGGAGACGCTGGCACAGCTGCCGCCGCGCGACGTCCTCCTGGCCCAGGCCCTGGGTATGATGAAGGCCCCGATGAGTGGCCTGGTGGCGGCGTTGTCCGGGGTCATGCGCAAGCTGGTGGTGGCGCTCGAGGAGATCCGCAAACAGAAGGAGGCGGCCGGTGCACAGCCGACGGCCGCCGGGTGACAGCGGCAGCGATCGCCGGAGGACGGAGATCGGCTGCAGGATCGAGAAGGGAGCGACGTGGTCGTGGCCGTGACGAAAGAAGAGTTGATCGAAGCCATCGGCCAGATGACGGTGCTGGAGCTGGCCGAGTTGGTGAAGGCCCTGGAGGAGAAGTTCGGCGTGAGCGCCCAGGCGGCGGTGGCCGTGGCGCCTGCCGCTGCGCAGGCGGCCAAGGCCGAGGCACCGGCCGAGGAGGAGAAGACCGAGTTCGACGTGATCCTCACCGCGGCCGGTGACAAGAAGATCCAGGTCATCAAGGTCGTCCGGGAGATCACCGGCCTCGGGCTCAAAGAGGCCAAGGATCTGGTCGACGGCGCTCCGAAGCCTGTGGTGCAAGGGGTCAACAAGGAGAAGGCCGAGGAGGTCAAGGCGAAGCTCGCCGAGGTCGGCGCGTCCGTCGAGATCAAGTAACCTTGCCGCGATAGCGCGGGCGGGCCGGTCCCGGAAACGGCGAGCCGGCCTGCCACCCTTTCCCGCTGAAGGCGGGGCGGGGCATTCGCGGCCCATGTTGACACCAGGTGCTCGGCGTGGTAGACTACGCGGGTGCAGGTGGCCTGTCTGCTCGGGATGGCAGCAACGCAGAGGGACCTTCCGGCGCTTTCCGGGACTCTTCACGGGTGCCCCGGCGGCGCTTCGTTGTCTTCCAAGAGCCTTGTGGCATCGATGAACGGCTTCCCCTCGGGGTGTGAGTAGCCCACGGTTTAGGCGTACCGGAGCGGGACTACTGAGTAAGCCGGTGCATCGGCGCGAACTTCGTTGCCCCCTCAGGGAAGTATCCCGGAAACATACTTCGTGGGGACGGGTGGCGTCTCCTTCCGGGACGTGGTTCGGATCTCTCCGAACGGGGTGATGCGGGCTTGGCAGTGGCGGTCCAGGTCGCGGGGCGTGAACGCGTCAGGTTTGGAAAGATCCGGGAGATCCTGGAACTGCCGGATCTCATCGAGTTGCAGCGGCGCTCGTACGAATGGTTCCTGAAGGAAGGACTCGAGGAGACCTTCCGCGACATTTCCCCCATCCAGGACTTCACGGGCAACCTCGTGCTGGAGTTCTTGGGCTACTCCTTCGGTGACCCGAAGTACACGGTGGAGCAGTGCAAGGAGCGGGATGCCACCTACAGCGCGCCTCTCAAGGTACGGGTCCGTCTCATCAAGAAAGACACGGGCGAGGTGAAGGAGCAGGAGGTCTACATGGGGGAGTTCCCCATGATGACCGAAAACGGCACCTTCATCATCAACGGCGCCGAGCGGGTGGTCGTGAGCCAGCTCGTGCGCTCCCCCGGCGTCTACTACTCGCAGGACCGCGACAGCAGCGGGCGGCTCATCTACCAGGCGAGCGTCATCCCCAACCGGGGAGCCTGGCTCGAGTTCGAGACCGACGCCCAAAACGTCATCTGGGTGCGCATCGACCGCAACCGTAAGCTCCCCGCGACGGTGCTGGTCCGGGCGGTAGGGTACGGGAGCAACGCTCAGGTGCTCGACGTCCTCGGCGACGTCGAGCCGGTGCGGGCTACGCTCGACCGCGACAACACCGAGACCGAGAGCGAGGCCCTCATCGAGATCTACAAGCGGCTGCGGCCCGGGGAGCCCCCGACCGAGGAGAGCGCCCGGACCCTGTTCGAGTCGCTCTTCTACGACCCCAAGCGGTACGACCTGGCGGCCGTGGGCCGCTACAAGCTCAACAAGAAGCTGCGCCTCATCGGGCGCCTGGTGCAGGCGCGGCTGGAAGAGCCGGTGGTCCATCCGCAGACCGGGGAGGTCCTGGCCGAGGCCGGCACCCGGGTGACCCGGGACCTGGCCGAGCGCATCGAGCAGGCCGGTATACGCTCCGTGGTCATCGAGAGCAAGGCGGGGCCGGTCCGGATCGTCTCCAACGGGCAGCCGCCGATGGACCGCCGGGTCTTGACCCCGGACGACCTGGTCGCGATCGTCAACTACATGGCCACGCTGACGCTGGGGGTCGGCCAGGTCGACGACATCGACCACCTGGGCAACCGCCGGCTCAAGAGCGTCGGCGAGCTTCTGCAAAACCAGTTCCGGGTGGGGCTTGCCCGCATGGAGCGGGTGATCCGGGAGCGGATGACGATCCAGGGCACCGAGGACATCGTGACGCCGCAGCTCCTCATCAACATCCGCCCGGTGGTCGCCGCCATCAAGGAGTTCTTCGGGTCGAGCCAGCTCTCCCAGTTCATGGACCAGACCAACCCCCTGGCGGAACTGACCCACAAGCGCCGCATGTCGGCCCTGGGGCCCGGAGGGCTGTCCCGAGAGCGGGCGGGCTTCGAGGTGCGCGACGTGCACCACTCCCACTACGGGCGCATGTGCCCCATCGAGACCCCTGAAGGCCCCAACATCGGCCTGATCGGGTCGCTGTGCACCTACGCCCGCATCAACGAGTACGGGTTCATCGAGACGCCGTACCGCCGGGTGAAGCAGGGCGTCGTAACGGACGAGATCGTCTACCTGACCGCCGACGAGGAAGACACGTACGTCATCGCCCAGGCCAACGAGCCTACCGACGAGCAGGGGCGTTTCCTCAATGCCCGGGTGGTCGCCCGCTACATGGATGAGATCCGCCTGGTCTCACCGGACCAGGTCGATTTCATGGACGTGTCGCCCAAGCAGATCGTGAGCGTGGCCACGGCGCTGATCCCTTTCCTCGAGAACGACGACGCAAGCCGCGCCCTGATGGGCTCTAACATGCAGCGGCAGGCGGTGCCGCTCATCCGCAGCGAGGCGCCGCTCGTCGGCACGGGCATCGAGTACCGCGCCGCGGTCGACTCGGGCGTGGTGGTCCGGGCCAGGCGCTCGGGCATCGTGGCGTACGCCGACGCCCGGGAGATCCGGATCCGGGCCGACGAGGGCGGCGAGGATCGGTATCGCCTGCTCAAGTACCAGCGCTCCAACCAGGGCACGTGCATCAACCAGAAGCCCATCGTCACCTCCGGTCAGTACGTCGAGGCGGGGGCGGTCATCGCGGACGGCCCCTCCACCGACCACGGCGAGCTGGCCCTGGGTCGCAACGTGCTGGTCGCGTTCATGCCCTGGGAGGGCTACAACTTCGAAGACGCCGTCCTCATCAGCGAGCGGCTGGTGCGGGAGGACGTGTTCACGTCGATCCACATCGAGGAGTACGAGTGCCAGGCCCGGGACACCAAGCTCGGACCCGAGGAGATCACCCGGGACATCCCCAACGTCGGGGAAGAGATGCTGAAGAACCTCGACGACAGCGGGGTCATCCGGATCGGCGCCGAGGTGCGCCCGGGCGACATCCTGGTGGGCAAGGTGACGCCCAAGGGCGAGACCGAGCTGACGGCCGAGGAGCGGTTGCTCCGTGCCATCTTCGGCGAGAAGGCCCGGGAGGTCCGCGATACGTCGCTGCGGGTGCCCCACGGGGAGGGCGGCGTGGTGGTCGACGTCAAGCGCTTCCGCCGCGAGGACGGCGACGAGCTGGCTCCCGGGGTCAGCGAGATGGTGCGGGTCTACGTCGCCCAGAAGCGCAAGATCAGCGTGGGCGACAAGATGGCGGGCCGCCACGGCAACAAAGGGGTCATCGCCCGCATCCTCCCCGAGGAGGACATGCCGTTCATGCCCGACGGGACGCCGGTGGAGATCATCCTCAACCCGCTGGGCGTGCCGTCCCGCATGAACATCGGGCAGGTGCTGGAGACCCACCTCGGCTGGGCTGCCAGGGCGCTGGGCTTCCACGTGGCCACGCCGGTCTTCGACGGCGCCACGGAGAAGGACGTCATCGAGACCCTCAAGAAAGCCGGGCTTCCCGAGGACGGCAAGACGATCCTGCGCGACGGGCGGACGGGGCAGCCGTTCGACAGCCGGATCACCGTCGGATACATCTACATGCTGAAGCTGGCGCACCTGGTGGACGACAAGATCCACGCCCGTTCCACCGGGCCGTATTCTCTGGTGACGCAGCAGCCGCTGGGCGGCAAGGCGCAGTTCGGCGGCCAGCGGTTCGGGGAGATGGAGGTGTGGGCGCTCGAGGCCTACGGGGCGGCCCACACGCTGCAGGAGCTCCTCACCGTCAAGTCGGACGACGTCGTGGGGCGGGTACGCACCTACGAGGCGATCGTCAAGGGCGACAACGTGCCCGAGCCGGGGGTCCCGGAGTCGTTCAAGGTGCTCATCAAGGAGCTACAGAGCCTCTGCCTCGACGTGAAGGTGCTGTCGGAGGAGTCCAAGGAGATCGACATCCGCGAGGAAGACGAGGACCTGCCGCTCAGGGAGCTCGGGATCCACATCGAGCGCCGGGAGACCGACGAGGTGCCCGAGGAGGAGCCGGCCGAGGTGCCGGTGGCGCTGCCCTCGCATGAGGTGCAGCCCGAGGAAGAAGAAGGAGCGGAGGAGCAGAGCACGGGCCAGTCCCGGCGAGAGTGGACCTTCGAGCCCGAGCCCGTGGTGCCCGCTACGGGGCGGCGCACGGCAGCCGGCCTCCCCGCGCCTGGGGACGACGAAACGGGTGTGGCCCATGCTGAACCGGGCGAGGAGCCCGGTGCGCTGGCCGGGGTGGCGCCACGAGGCAAGGGCCGTGCTGCCGGGGCCGCCGGCCGGGGAGCGCTCGGCAAGCTGCGGCGGGGCGCGGCCCGCCGGGATCTCGACGATGAAGATCTCGGCGACGAGGACCTCGTTGGCGACGAGGAGGGCGAGGGGCTGGAGGGCGAGGACGAGGAGCTCGAGCCGCTGCCTCCCGAGGACGAAGAGGAAGAGGAGTTTCCCCTCGACGACGAGGGAGACGAAGACCTGGACGAGGAGGAGCCGTTCGGCGACGAGGAAGACGAGGAGGACTTCCCCGAGGACGACGAGCTGGATGAAGAGGACGAGTTCGGCATCGGCGACGACGAGGATGCCGACGGCGAGAGCGAAGACGAAGACGGGTCCTTCCGTTCCAGGCGACGGCCTCGTCGTTGAAGGCATGAGGGGGTAGCCAGACGTGCCGGTTCTGGACGTCAACAACTTCGACCGGATTCGCATCGGGCTCGCCTCGCCCGAGCAGATCCGGTCGTGGTCCTATGGTGAAGTGAAAAAGCCGGAGACCATCAACTACCGCACGCTGAAGCCCGAACGGGACGGTCTGTTTTGCGAGAAGATCTTCGGGCCGACGCGCGACTGGGAGTGCCACTGCGGCAAGTACAAGCGGGTACGCTACAAGGGCGTCATCTGCGACCGGTGCGGCGTCGAGGTGACGCGCAGCAAGGTGCGCCGGGAGCGGATGGGGCACATCGAGCTGGCGGCCCCGGTCTCTCACATCTGGTACTTCAAGGGGATCCCCAGCCGCATGGGGCTGCTCCTGGACCTCTCTCCCCGGGCACTGGAGAAGGTGCTGTACTTCGCTTCGTACATCGTCCTCGACCCGGGCAGCACCCCGCTCATGACCAAACAGCTGCTGAGCGAGACCGAGTACCGGGAGTACCGGGAGAAATACGGCGACAACTTCAAGGCGGGGATGGGCGCCGAGGCCATCAAGCAGCTGCTGGCGGCCATCGACCTCGAACAGATGGCCCAGGAGCTGCGCCGGGAGATCCGGGACACCACCGGCCAGCGCCGCATCCGCGCCATCCGCCGCCTCGAAGTCGTGGAGGCCTTCCGCAAGTCCGGCAACCGGCCGGAGTGGATGATCCTGGACGTCATCCCGGTCATCCCGCCGGAGCTGCGCCCCATGGTGCAGCTCGACGGCGGGCGCTTTGCCACGTCGGACCTCAACGACCTGTACCGCCGGGTCATCAACCGCAACAACCGGCTCAAGCGCCTGCTGGAGCTCGGGGCGCCGGACATCATCGTGCGCAACGAGAAGCGCATGCTCCAGGAGGCGGTCGACGCCCTCATCGACAACGGGCGCCGTGGGCGCCCGGTCACCGGGCCGGGCAACCGTCCCCTCAAGTCGCTGTCCGACATGCTCAAGGGTAAGCAGGGGCGCTTCCGCCAGAACCTGCTGGGCAAGCGGGTCGACTACTCGGGACGGTCGGTCATCGTGGTCGGGCCCGAACTGAAGCTGCACCAGTGCGGGCTCCCCAAGGAGATGGCCCTGGAGCTCTTCAAGCCCTTCGTCATGAAGCGGGTCGTCGACAAGGGCTTCGCCCACAACATCAAGAGCGCCAAGCGCATGGTCGAGCGCATGGAGCCGCACGTGTGGGACGTCCTGGAAGAGGTCATCAAAGAACACCCGGTCTTGCTCAACCGGGCGCCGACCCTGCACCGCCTCGGGATCCAGGCGTTCGAACCCGTGCTGGTGGAGGGGCGCGCCATCCAGATCCACCCGCTGGTCTGCACCGCGTACAACGCGGACTTCGACGGGGACCAGATGGCGGTGCATGTGCCGCTCTCCGCGGAGGCGCAGGCGGAAGCCCGCCTGTTGATGCTCTCCACTTACAACCTGCTGCTGCCGGCGACCGGGCGGCCGGTCGTGACCCCGACGCAGGACATGGTCATCGGCTGCTACTACCTGACGCTGGAGAAACCGGGGGCCCGTGGGGAGGGCATGTTCTTCGGCAGTCCCGAAGAGGTGCGGATGGCCTACGACGAGCGAGCCGTCGATCTCCACGCTCCCATCGAGGTGCGGATCGACGGGCGCCGGGTGAAGACGACGGCGGGCCGGGTCTTCCTGCGGGAGGCGCTGCCGGAGAAGCTCCTCGACGAAAGCGTCTGGAACCGGGTCGTCGACCGCAAGCAACTGGCCCGCATCGTCGACGAACTCTACCGGGCGTATGGGCCGGAGCAGAGCGCCGAGGTCTTGGACCGGATCAAGTCGCTGGGCTTCCACTTCGCCACCGTCTCCGGCACCACGGTGGGCGTCGAAGACATCGTGATCCCCCCGCAGAAGCAGGAGATCCTCAAAGAGGCCGACGAGCAGGTGGAGCGGGTCGAGCAGCAGCACCGCCGGGGTCTGTTGACGGCGGAGGAGCGCTACCAGCGTATCGTGCGAGATCTGGACCAAGGCCAAGGAACGGGTCACGAAGGCCATGCTGGACAACCTCGACCGCTTCAACCCGGTGTACATGATGGCCATCTCCGGGGCCCGGGGCAACGAGTCCCAGCTGGCCCAGCTGGCCGGCATGCGGGGGTTGGTGGCCGACCCGACCGGGCGCACCATCGAGATCCCCATCCGGGCCAACTTCCGCGAAGGGCTGACGGTGCTCGAGTACTTCATCTCCACCCACGGCACCCGCAAGGGCCTGGCCGACACGGCCCTGCGAACGGCGGACTCCGGCTATCTCACCCGCCGGCTCGTGGACGTGGCGCAGGACGTGCTGGTGCGGGAGGAGGACTGCGGGACCACCGAGTTCATCGAGCTCGGGGCGCTCAAGGACCCGTCGAGCGGGTTGGTGATCGAGAGCCTCAAGGAGCGCATCGCGGGGCGGTTGGCCGGCGAGGACATCCGTCACCCCGAGACGGGCGAGATCCTGGTGCACGCCAACGAAATGATCGACGACGTGCGGGCCGCCCAGATCGAACAGCTGGGCATCGAACGGGTGCCCGTGCGCTCGGTGCTGGTCTGCCGCAGCCGGTACGGGGTCTGCGCTGCCTGCTACGGCCGCAACCTCGCGACCGGGCAGCTGGTGGAGGTGGGCGAGGCGGTGGGCATCATCGCCGCCCAGTCCATCGGCGAGCCGGGTACGCAGCTGACGATGCGGACCTTCCACACGGGCGGCGTGGCGGGGCAGGACATCACCTCCGGTCTGCCCCGGGTGGAGGAGCTGTTCGAGGCGCGCAAACCCAAGGGGCAGGCCGTCATGACCGAGATCTCCGGGGTGGTGCACCTGCAGGAGACCAAGACCGCGCGCAAGCTGGCCGTCCGTTCCGACGACGGAGAGGAACAGGTCTACGTCATCCCGTACGGCTCCCGGCTCATCGTGCAGGAGGGCCAGCGGGTCGAGGCGGGCGACCGGTTGACGGAAGGCCCGATCAACCCGCACGACATCTTGCGGGTCAAGGGGCTGCGGGGCGTTCAGGCGTACTTGCTGCAAGAGGTGCAAAACGTCTACCGTTCGCAGGGCGTCGACATCAACGACAAGCACATCGAGATCATCGTGCGGCAGATGCTCCGCAAGGTACGCATCGACGATCCGGGGGACACGGATCTGCTCCCGGGCGGCATCGTGGACCAGCATGAACTCGAGGAGGAGAACGCCCGGGTGCAGCAGGCGGGCGGCGAACAGGCGACCTGGAAGCCGGTGCTGCTGGGCATCACCAAGGCGTCGCTGGCAACGGACAGCTTCCTGTCGGCGGCCTCGTTCCAGGAGACCACCCGGGTCCTGACCGACGCTTCGATCAAGGGGAAGACCGACCCGCTGCTCGGTCTCAAGGAGAACGTCATCATCGGCAAACTGGTGCCGGCGGGTACGGGGATGTCCCGGTACCGCCAGGTGAAGGTATCTCCGGCACCCGGCGCGGTGCCGGCCGGGCCGCCTCTCGTGGACGGGGCCTCCGCCATCGGAAGGCTGCTGCGGGCAGCGGGGCCGGCAGAGGAGGGCGAGATCGAACGCCCGCCGGCCGGCGGAGAACAGGAGGCGGACCGTTTCGAGGAGGCGGCCGATGGGGCCGTCGAACGCAAACGGGCGCAGGCGCTCTCCCGGATGGTCCTGGACGACGACGAGGAGACCGGGCCAGACCTCCGAGCAGAGGAGCCGCCGGGGGCGGACGCAGGGGCGATGCATGCCGCGGGCGAGCGCCCCGAGGGGGAAGATCCCGAGGAGCAAGAGCGGGGCCACAGCCGCCGGAGCCGGCGGCGGTCGTAGCCGCGGCGGGCCCGTAGCGGTCGCGGCGGGGGGCCTGCAGGGGTTTCGGGCCCTTGCAGGCCCCCCGTGTGCTCGGCGCCTGGGAGCGGAGTATGGCGAGGCCCGGCAGCAGAGAGAATCTGATTGACAGCCCCTAGGGCCGATGCTAGAATGAGTGAGTGCTCGGGCCCGAAATCACGCCAGGCCGCGCTGCGCAAGGGTTTGAGGCCTATCGGACGTGAGGGCGCGCGAGCCGTTGGACGCGTGATGGCATCGATGGGGACGGATGACGCCGACGCAGCGCACGGGGTACTGGCCCGGTTGAAGACCGCTCCCAACAGGGCGGTCGGCGCACGGCAGACGCTCCGGGCTCTGCACAAGGGGATTGCGCGGCTGGTCTACGTGGCCAGGGATGCGGATCCTACCATTACCGATCCCATCGTCGACCTCAGCCGGCATCGTGCGGTGGAGGTCGTGTACGTGGAGAGCATGCACGCGCTCGGGCGTGCGTGCGGCATCGAGGTGAGCGCCTCGGCCGCGGCGGTCGTCGCCGGCGAGCTGCCCGAGGCGAAGCGGCAGAGGAAAGGGGGTCCATAGCGGTTGCCGACCTTCAACCAGCTGGTTCGTGAAGGGCGTAAGAGGCTGGGGGAGAAGAGCAAGGCTCCGGCCCTGCTCTTCATCCAGAACACCCGCACGGGCCACCGGCTGGAGAGCGAGGGCGCGCCCCAAAAGCGCGGGGTGTGCACCCGTGTCTATACCACCACGCCCAAGAAGCCCAACTCTGCGCTTCGTAAGGTGGCACGGGTCCGGCTGACCAACGGCATCGAGGTCACGGCGTACATTCCGGGCGAAGGTCACAACCTCCAGGAGCACTCTGTGGTCCTGGTCCGGGGTGGACGCGTCAAGGACCTGCCGGGCGTCCGCTACCACATCATCCGCGGCACCCTGGACGCGGCAGGCGTCGCCAATCGCCGCCAGGGGCGCTCCAAGTACGGCGCCAAGAGACCCAAGTGAGCCCAGGCCGGTCGGAGGCGTCCGGAGCTTCGGAGGGCGCCGCGGATTCGTAGTCTGGCCCTTCACTCCCCTTTCGCGATACGTGAGACGGAGAGAGGGCTCGTGTGCTCCTTTCCGGGAGCGCAGATGGCGATAGAGGGGGATCGACCGGGATGCCGCGCAGAGGTCCGGCTCCCAAGCGGACGGTGGCTCCTGATCCCGTCTACCACAACGAGATGGTGACCCGCCTCATCCACAAGGTGATGCGGGACGGCAAGAAGAGCCTGGCCGAGCGGATCGTCTACGGGGCGCTCCGCCGTATCCAGGAGCGCTCGGGCAAGGAGCCGGTCGAGATCGTCGAGCAGGCTCTCAAGAACACCATGCCGATGCTCGAGGTGCGGCCGCGCCGCGTGGGTGGCGCCACGTATCAGGTGCCCATCGAGGTCCGGCCGGAGCGCCGCCTCTCCCTGGGCATCCGGTGGATCGTGGACTACGCCCGGGAGCGCAAGGACAAGACCATGGAGGAGCGGCTCGCCAACGAGCTGTTGGATGCGGCCAACGGCCAGGGTGGGGCGGTCAAGCGCCGCGAGGACACGCACCGGATGGCCGAGGCCAACAAGGCTTTCGCCCATTATCGCTGGTGACGGCTCCCTCCGGGGGACGGAGCGCCGGCTGCGATGGTCGTTGAGGCTGCCGAGGTAGTGTACAGGGGGCAGTGGATTCGTGGCTGCGGTTCGAGAGGTTGCCATCGAGCGCACCCGCAACATAGGCATCATGGCGCACATCGATGCCGGTAAGACCACCACGACCGAGCGCATCCTCTTCTACACGGGGAGGGTGCACCGGCTCGGCGAGGTGGACGAGGGCTCCGCCACCATGGACTGGATGGTCCAGGAGCGGGAGCGGGGGATCACCATTACCTCGGCGGCCACCAGCTGCAACTGGCGGGAGCACCGCATCAACATCATCGACACCCCGGGGCACGTGGACTTCACCGTAGAGGTGGAGCGCAGCCTGCGGGTGCTGGACGGCGCGATCGCCATCTTCGATGCGGTCCAGGGAGTGGAGCCGCAATCGGAGACGGTATGGCGCCAGGCGGACCGATACGGGGTGCCCCGCATCGCGTACGTCAACAAGATGGATCGGGTGGGCGCAGACTTCCTGCACGTGGTCGAGGACATCCGCCGCCGGCTGGGAGCCCATCCCGTGCCCATCCAACTCCCGGTAGGGGCCGAGGACGGCTTCCGTGGCGTGGTCGATCTCATCGCCAACCGGGCCATCCTCTACGAGGACGACCTGGGCACGCGCAGCGACGTGATCGACGTACCCGCCGGCATGGCGGAGCCGGTACGGGCGCAGCGCGAGGCCATGATCGAGGCGATCGTGGAGACCGACGACGAGCTGATGGCGCGCTACCTGGAGGGCGACGCGATCTCGCCCGAGGAGTTGAAGCGGGCGCTGCGCAAGGCGACGGTGTCGGGACGGCTGGTGCCGGTGCTGTGCGGCTCTTCTTTCCGTAACAAGGGCGTGCAGCCCCTGCTGGACGCCGTCGTGGACTACCTGCCCTCGCCCCTCGACCTGCCGCCCGTGGAAGGTACCCGTCCCGGTTCCGACGAGAAGGCGGTCCGGCATACGAGCGACGACGAACCGATGGCGGCCCTCGCCTTCAAGATCCAATCCGACCCCTTCGTAGGCAAGCTCTGCTACCTTCGGGTCTACTCCGGCACGCTGCATGCGGGAAGCTACGTGCTCAACTCGAGCAAGGGCGTCAAGGAGCGCATCGGCCGCCTGCTGCGCATGCATGCCAACCACCGGGAGGACGTGGAGGTCGCCTTTGCCGGCGACATCGTAGCCGCCGTGGGGCTGCGCCAGACGGGGACGGGTGATACCCTGTGCCCGGAGGATGCCCCCATCCTGCTGGAGGCGCCCCGCTTCCCCGAGCCGGTCATTTCCCAGTCCATCGAGCCCAAGACGAAGGCCGACCAGGACAAGCTCGGCCTGGCCCTCCAGCGCCTCGCGGAGGAGGACCCGACCTTCCGGGTGCAGACCGATCCGGAGACCGGGCAGACGCTCATCGCGGGGATGGGCGAGCTCCACCTCGAGATCATCGTAGATCGCCTCTTGAGGGAATTCCGGGTCGAGGCCAACGTGGGCCGGCCGCAGGTCGCCTACCGGGAGACCATCCGCAAGAAGGTGCAGGCGGAGGGGCGCTTCATCCGGCAGACCGGCGGCCGGGGCCAGTACGGGCACGTCTGGCTGGAGCTCGAGCCCATGCCCCCGGGAGGCGGGTTCGAGTTCGTCAACCGGATCGTGGGCGGCGTGATCCCCCGAGAGTTCATCCCCGCGGTGGAGGCCGGGGTGCGGGAAGCGATGCAAAGCGGCGTGCTGGCCGGCTACCCCGTGGTCGACGTGAGGGTGAGCCTCTTCGACGGTTCGTACCACGAGGTCGACTCGTCGGAGATGGCTTTCAAGGTTGCCGGCTCGCTGGCCTTCAAGGAGGCGGCGCGCCGGGCGGACCCGGTGCTGCTGGAGCCGATCATGAGCGTCGAGGTGGTGACGCCGGAGGAGTTCCTGGGCGACGTCATCGGAGACCTCAACGCGCGGCGAGGTCATGTGGAGGGAATGGAGCGACGGGGCAACGCGCAGGTGATCCGGGCAAAGGTGCCTCTCGCAACCATGTTCGGCTACGCGACCGACCTGCGGTCGACGACCCAGGGTCGGGCGACGTATACCATGCAGTTCGCCCATTATCAAGAGGTGCCGGCCAATATCGCGCAAGAGGTGCTGGCCCGGGCGTGAGTGACGTCGTCCCAGGCGCGCACCGGACGGCACACGGGCAAAGAGGAGGATCGAGGGACCAATGGCCAAGCAGAAGTTCGTTCGCACCAAGCCCCACGTCAACGTGGGCACCATCGGTCACGTGGACCACGGGAAGACGACGCTGACGGCGGCCATCACGATGTACCTGGCCCGCAGGGGCACGGCGCAGGTGAGGACCTACGACTCGATCGACAACGCGCCGGAGGAGCGGGAGCGGGGCATCACCATCAACACGTCGCACGTGGAGTACGAGACGGCCCACCGCCACTACGCGCACGTGGACTGCCCCGGCCACGCCGACTACGTCAAGAACATGATCACGGGCGCCGCGCAGATGGACGGAGCCATCCTGGTCGTCTCGGCGGCCGACGGTCCGATGCCCCAGACCCGCGAGCACATCCTGCTCGCCCGCCAGGTCGGAGTGCCTGCCATGGTCGTCTTCCTCAACAAGGTCGACATGGTCGACGATCCGGAGTTGCTGGAGCTGGTGGAGGTCGAGGTGCGGGAGCTGTTGACCCGCTATGAGTTCCCGGGCGACGAGATCCCCATCATCCGCGGCTCGGCGCTCAAGGCCATGGAAGCGCTCCAGGCCGGCCAGGAGAACGAGTGGACCGAGGCGATCGGCAAACTCCTGGACGCGGTCGACTCCTACATCCCGACGCCGCAGCGCGAGACCGACAAGCCGTTCCTGATGCCGGTCGAGGACGTCTTCTCGATCACCGGCCGTGGCACGGTCGCCACCGGGCGTGTGGAGCGCGGCACCATCAAGGTCGGGGACGAGGTCGAGATCGTCGGGCTGCAGCGCGAGGTCCGCAAGACCGTGGCGACGGGCGTCGAGATGTTCCGCAAGCTGCTCGACGTGGCGGAGGCCGGCGACAACATCGGCGTCCTCCTGCGGGGCATCGACCGGGACGAGGTGGAGCGGGGTCAGGTGCTGGCCAAGCCGGGCAGTATCACGCCGCACACCAAGTTCGAGGCAGAGGTCTACGTGCTCTCCAAGGAAGAGGGTGGCCGGCACACGCCGTTTTTCAACGGATACCGGCCGCAGTTCTACTTCCGCACCACGGACGTGACGGGCAACGTGCAGCTCCCGGCGGGCACCGAGATGGTCATGCCCGGGGACAACGTGCGGATGACGGTGGAGCTCATCACCCCCATCGCCATGGAGGAAGGCCTCCGGTTCGCCATCCGGGAGGGCGGCCGCACGGTGGGCGCCGGCGTCGTGACCAAGATCCTGGCGTGAGGGCCCGGTTCGTAGGGAGGGGCAGCAGGGTTGGCTCAGCGTATTCGGATTCGCCTCAAGGCCTTTGACCATAAGATCCTGGACAGTTCGGCCGAGAAGATCGTGGAGACGGCCAAACGGACGGGCGCGCTGGTTTCGGGGCCAATACCGCTGCCCACGGAACGCAGCCTCTACACGGTGCTGCGGTCGCCTCACGTGCACAAGAACTCGCGGGAGCAGTTCTCCATGTGCACGCACAAGCGCCTGATCGACATCCTCGAACCCACGCCCAAGACGGTGGACGCCCTGATGCGGCTGGACCTGCCCGCTGGCGTCGACATCGAGATCAAACTGTAGCGGGGAAAGGGCCATGGTGAGCAAGGCCATTTTGGGCACGAAGCTGGGGATGACCCAGGTATTCGACGAGAAGGGCAGGGCCGTCGGGGTGACGGTCGTCCAGGCCGGTCCCTGCGTGGTGGTGGCCCGGCGCAAACTGGCGGCCCGCGACGGGCAGGACGGCGCGCAGGAGACCGTGCAGCTGGGCTACGGCGAGGTGGCCGAACGGAAGCTGACCAAGCCGGAGCTCGGGCACCTGCGCAAGCAGGGCGTGCAGCGAGCCCTGCGCCACTTGCGCGAGTTCAGAGTGGACCCGGGGGCGCAGGAGGGGCTGGCGGCTCTGCAGCCGGGGGCCACGGTGACGGTGGAGATGTTCTCCCCGGGTGAACGGGTGGACGTGTCGGGGCTGAGCAGAGGCAAGGGGTTCGCCGGCGTCATCAAGCGATGGGGTCTGCGGCGAGGCCCGATGAGCCACGGCTCCATGTACCACCGGCGGGTGGGTACGTTGGGCTCGACGGGGCCCCAGCGGGTGTTCAAGGGCCGCAAGTTCCCCGGGCGGGCCGGCGGCCGGCGGGTGACGGTCCAGGCCATCGAGGTCGTGCGGATCGACCCGGAGCGGCACCTCATGTTGCTGCGGGGCTCCGTGCCGGGAGCGCCGGGCAGCCTGGTCGAGGTCCGCTCCAGCGTGCTCAGCCGGCGGCGCGCCTATGCGCGCAAGGGGAAGGGTAGGTAGGCGGCGATGCCGGTGGTGCCGGTTTACAACATGGAGGGCGAGCAGGTCGGAGACCTGACGCTGAGGGACGACGTCTGGGCGGTGCCCTACAATCCGGGGCTCCTGCACCAGGCCATCCAGATGCATCTCGCCAACCGGCGGCAGGGTACTCACAGCACCAAGACCCGCGGCGAGGTGTCGGGCGGAGGCCGCAAGCCGTGGAGGCAGAAGGGGACGGGGCGCGCCCGGCAGGGCAGTATCCGGTCGCCCCTGTGGCGCCACGGGGGCGTGGTCTTCGGCCCCAAACCGCGCGCGTACGGGTTCACGATGCCGAAGAAGGCCCGGCGCCTGGCCCTGCGGTCGGCACTCTCGGCCAAGCTGCGCGACGGGCAGGTGGTGATCGTCGAGCAGCTGCGCCTGGCGGAGCCCAAGACCCGGGTGATGGCAGGAGTGCTGCGCAAGCTCGACGCTACGGACCGGGCGCTTATCGTGATGGGAGAGAAGGATCCGGCGGTCATCCTGGCGGCCCGCAACATCCCCGGCGTCGAGCTGATGCCGGCGGATGCCCTGGGCGTCTATCCGGTGGTCAACGCGGACCGGCTGGTGCTCACCAAGGACGCGGTCGCCAAGATCGAGGAGGCTTTGGGCTGACGCCATGGAGCGACACATACGGGACATCCTGGTGCGCCCGCTGGTGACCGAGAAGAGCACCCGGACGATGAGCGAGGCCAACGCCTACACGTTCCAGGTGCCGCTGGACGTCACGAAGGTGCAGGTCCAGCAAGCGGTGGAGCGCCTGTTCAAGGTGCACGTGGTGGACGTGCGGACCATGCGGGTGCGGGGAAAGAGCCGGCGGATGGGGCGGTTCGTGGGAAAGCGCCCCGACTGGAAGAAGGCCATCGTGAAGCTGGCGCCGGGCGAGCGCATCGAGATCTTCGAAGGCGTCTGAACGGGGCGGAGAGAGGCGAGCCATGGGTATCAAGTCTTACCGGCCGGTCACGCCCGGGCTGCGGCACCGGACGGGCTACACCTTTGAGGAGATTACGAAGGAAGAGCCGGAGCGGAGATTGACCCAGGCGCTTCGGCGGCGAGCGGGCCGCAACAACCAGGGCCGGGTCACGGCGCGCCACCGGGGCGGGGGGCACCGGCGGCGGTACCGGCTCATCGACTTCCTGCGCGACAAGGACGGCGTGCCGGCCAAGGTGGTGGCCATCGAATACGATCCCAACCGTTCGGCCCGTATCGCGCTGCTTTCGTATCGGGATGGGGAAAAGCGGTACATCCTGGCGCCGCTGGGCCTGCAGGTCGGCGACGTGGTGACGAGCGGGCCCGATGCCGACATCAAGCCGGGCAACGCGTTGCCGCTCTCGGCCATTCCGACCGGCACCATGGTGCACGCCATCGAGCTCCTGCCGGGGAAGGGCGCACAGCTGGTGCGGGCCGCGGGGGCGGCCGCCCAGCTCATGGCCAAGGAGGGCGAGTACGTCACCTTGCGGCTTCCGTCCGGCGAGTTTCGCAAGGTCCTGGGCCGGTGCCGGGCGACGGTGGGTCAGGTGGGCAACACCGAGCACGAGAACATCCGGCTGGGCAAGGCGGGCCGCAAGCGATGGCTGGGGCGGCGGCCCCACACGCGCGGCTCGGTGATGAACCCGGTGGATCACCCTCACGGCGGCGGGGAAGGCAAGTCGCCGATCGGGATGCCGGGGCCGGTGACGCCGTGGGGCAAGCCGACGCTCGGGTACAAGACCCGCAAGCGGCGCAAGCCTTCGGACCGGTTCATCGTCCGGCGGCGTCACTAATTCGCGGGGACGGATGGGGTGCCATGGGAAGGTCGACGAAGAAGGGTCCGTTCGCGGACGCCCATTTGCTGGAGAAGATCCGCAAGCTCAACGAGGCCGGGGAGAAGAGGGTCATCAAGACCTGGTCGAGGCGTTCGACCATCTTCCCCGAGATGGTGGGCCACACCATTGCCGTGCATGACGGGCGCAAGCACGTTCCCATCTACATCACCGAAGACATGGTGGGTCACAAGCTGGGGGAGTTCGCTCCGACCCGGACCTTCCGGGGGCACGGCGCCCATACCGAGCGGTCCACCGCGCTGAAGTAAGCGAGACCCATCCTGAAGCCGGCCCGGTAGGTGGCCGGGGAGGAGTCGAAAGGCCGTGGAGGCACGGGCAGTCGCACGATACCAGAGGATTTCGCCGCGCAAGGTGCGCCAGGTGATCGATCTCATCAGGGGCAAGAGCTACGACGAGGCCGTGGCGATCCTGAAGTTCACGCCGAAGGCGGCCTCGCCGCTGGTGCAAAAGGTGTTGCGCTCGGCGGCGGCCAACGCGGAGAACAACCACAACCTGGATCCGCACCGGATGTACGTGGCGCAAGCCTTTGCCGATCCCGGGCCCGTGATGAAGCGGGTGATGCCCAGAGCTCGGGGGATGGCCTATTTGATTCGCAAGCGCACGAGCCACGTCACCGTGGTGCTGCGCACGAGAGAGGAGTAGGTTCGTGGGCCAGAAGGTGCACCCGTACGGCCTGCGGCTCGGGGTCATCAAGGGCTGGCAGGCCCGCTGGTACGGCGACAAGAAGACGTACGCAGCGCTCCTCCACGAGGACATCGCGCTGAGGCGCTTCATCAAGCGGCGCTTCTACCAGGCCGGCGTCTCGGGCGTGGAGATCGAGAGAGCCGCCAATACCATCCGCATCACCATCCATACGGCGCGCCCCGGCATGGTCATCGGCAAGCAGGGGTCGGAAGTGGATCGCTTGCGGCAGTCCCTGGAGCAGATGACCGGCAAAGAGGTGCGCATCAACGTCGTGGAGGTGGAGCGTCCCGACCTGGACGCCCAGCTGGTAGCGGAGAACATCGCGTTCCAGCTGGAGCGGCGGGTGGCCTTCCGCCGTGCCATGCGCCAGGCGATGCAGCGAGCCATGCGGCTCGGAGCCAAGGGCATAAGGGTCTCCATCTCGGGCCGGATTGCCGGTGCGGAGATCGCCCGGTACGAGTGGGCAAGCGAGGGGTCCGTGCCGCTCACGACGCTGCGAGCCGACATCGATTACGGGTTTGCCGAGGCCAAGACCACGTACGGCAACATCGGCATCAAGGTCTGGGTCTACAAGGGAGAGGTGCTCCCGGAGGCGCCTGCGGGCGGGGAGGCGGCTGCGACGCGGGCGGCGGGAGCTACCGGTGGCGTTGCAGCGACGCCTCAGGTGCAGGCCCCGCCGGAGCCTGCAGAAGGGTCGGTGTGAACGCGCCATGTTGATGCCCAAGCGGGTGAAGTTCCGCAAGGTGCAGCGAGGGCGGACCAAGGGGATTGCCACCCGGGGAGCCACGATCCAATCCGGCGAGTATGCCCTGCAGGCCCTCGAGCCCGGCTGGATCACCGCCACGCAGATCGAGGCGGCCCGCATCGCCATCACCCGCCAGGTCAAGCGCGGGGGCAAGCTGTGGATTCGGATCTTCCCGGACAAGCCGGTCACCAAGAAACCTGCCGAGACCCGCATGGGTAGCGGCAAGGGTGCGCCCGAGTTCTGGGTGGCCGTGGTCAAGCCGGGGCGGATCCTCTTCGAAATGGCAGGCGTACCGGAGGAGGTTGCCCAGCAGGCGCTGCGGCTGGCGGCCTTCAAGTTGCCGGTGAAGACGCGGATCGTGAAGGCCGAGGGCTTGGGTGGTGAACACGTCGGTGAAGGCGCGGGAGCTGCGGGATCTTGACCGGGAAGCCCTGAAGGGCAAACTCGACGAGCTGAAGACGGAGCTGTTCAACCTCCGCTTCCAGCAAGCGGTGGGACAGCTGGGTAACCCCATGCGGATACGCCAGGTGCGCCGGGACATCGCCAGGGTGCTGACGGTCATGCGCGAGCAGGAGCTCGGGGGACGAGGCCAGTCCGCCCGGACGGTAAACCGGCCGGAAGGGGCGCGGACCGGTAAATGATGGAGGACGTCAACCAGGCGGGCCAGGCGGCCCGGCAAGAGACGGCGGGGGTATCGGCGCCCGTGACTGCAGGCGTGCCCTCTGGGGGGGCCGGGGCCCGCAAGGCACGCGGCAAGCGCAAGCTGCGTGAGGGCGTCGTCGTTTCCGACAAGATGCAGAAAACGGTCGTCGTAGAGGTCGAGCGGCTCTTCCGGCACCCGCTGCTCGGGAAGGTGCTGCGGCGGACCGCCCGGTTCAAGGCGCACGACGCCAACGGCGAGTGCAGGGTCGGAGACCGGGTGCTGATCGCGGAGACCCGGCCTTTGAGCAAGGAGAAGCGGTGGCGGGTGGTCCAGATCCTGCGACGGGCGGAAACGGGCGGGGAGACGCCATGATCCAGCAGGAGAGCGTCCTCAACGTCGCAGACAATACGGGGGCCAAGTCGCTCCTGTGCATCCGGGTGCTGGGCGGCTCCAAACGCCGCTACGCCGGGGTCGGGGACGTCATCGTCTGCAGCGTGAAGGAGGCCATCCCGGGCGGGATGGTCAAGGAGCACGACGTGGTCAAGGCCGTCGTCGTGCGCACGAAGGACCCCGTGCGAAGGCCGGACGGGAGCCAGATCCGCTTCGACGAGAACGCGGCGGTCATCCTCGCCGACGACGAGAACCCCAAGGGGACCCGCATCTTCGGGCCGGTGGCGCGGGAGCTCCGGGAGAAGAACTTCATGAAGATCCTCTCACTGGCCCCGGAGGTGCTGTAGGCGATGGCTCGCTCGGCCGTCCAGGAGCAAGGCCGCATCGTGAAGGTGCACGTCAAGAAGGACGATCTCGTCGAGGTGATCCGGGGGGATGACGCGGGCAAGCGCGGCAAGGTGCTGCAGGTGCTGCGCAAGGAAGGCCGCGTCATCGTGGAGGGCGTCAACATCCAGAAGCGCCATACCCGGCCGACCCGCACCAACCCGCAGGGGGGCGTGGTCGAGAAGCCCGGCCCGATCGACAGCTCGAAGGTGATGCTCGTCTGTCCCAGCTGCGACAAGCCGACTCGCTACATCCGGAAGCGGTCCCCCGACGGGGAGCTTACCCGGGTTTGCAGGCGCTGCGGGAAGATGATAGATTGAGAAGCTCGGGGACGGTTTGAGGTCCTGAAGCTCGTTGGAGCGGGAGGCAAGCCCTGGTGGAAGCCCGATTGAGGGACCGCTACCGCCGGGAGGTGGTCCCGGCGATGATGCAGCGGTTCGGCTATCAGAACGTGATGCAGGTGCCTCGCGTCACCAAAGTGGTCCTCAACATGGGCGTCGGCGAGGCGGTACAGGATCCCAAGCAGCTCGACGCGGCGGTGGGCGACCTGACCGCCATCAGCGGGCAGAAGCCGCTGGTGACCCGCGCCAAGAAGAGCATCGCCAACTTCAAGATCCGCAAGGGGATGCCCATCGGGTGCAAGGTGACGCTGCGGGGCGACCGGATGTACCACTTCCTCGACAAGCTCATCAACGTGGCGCTCCCCCGCATCCGGGACTTCCGGGGCGTGTCGCCGGACAGCTTCGACGGGCGCGGCAATTACAGCCTCGGGATCCGGGAACAGGTCATCTTCCCTGAGATCCGGTACGACAAGGTCGACCGCATCCGCGGGTTGGACGTGACTATCGGCACCACCGCCCGGACCGACGAAGAGGCCATGGAGCTCTTGCGGCTGATGGGGATGCCTTTTCGGACCTCGGGGTGAGGCGCCTTTCGTGGGAGGTTCTGACCATTGGCAAAGAAGTCGATGATCGCCAAGGCCAACCGGCCGCCCAAGTTTTCGACCCGGGTCGTGCGACGCTGTAAAATCTGTGGGCGACCGCGGGGCTACATGCGGCGGTTCCAGATGTGCCGGATCTGCTTCCGGACGCTGGCCCACCGTGGCCTGATCCCGGGCATTCAGAAGGCCAGCTGGTGAGCGCCGCAGGGAGCTTTCGGGGAGAGAGAGGGGCCATAGCGCCGTGGGCATGACCGACCCCATCGCGGACATGTTGACGCGACTTCGCAACGCGGCCCGGGCAGGCCACGAGACCGTGGACATCCCGGCCTCCAAGCTGAAGATCGAGATCGCCCGGGTGCTCAAGGAGCAAGGGTACATCCGGGACTACAAGCTGGTCAACGAGGACCGGCCCGACAGGGTGCTGCGCATCTCGCTGAAGTACGGCCCCGACCGGCGGCCGGCCATCACGGGCGTCCGGCGCATCTCCACGCCGGGGCGCAGGGTGTACGCGGGCAAGGCCCGGTTGCCTCGGGTCATGGGAGGCCTGGGGATCGCGATCGTTACCACCCCTCGTGGCGTGATGACCGAAAAGGATGCGCGGCGCTCGGGCGTGGGCGGCGAGGTCCTCTGCACCGTCTGGTGAGAGCGGAGAACGGCCCGAGGGCCGGCGAGGGGAAGGGCTGCAGGAGATGTCACGGATAGGGCGCATGCCGGTCAAGGTCCCGGCGGGCGTGGATGTGGCGGTGGACGGCCCGACGGTACGGGTCAAGGGTCCGAAGGGCGAGTTGCGCTTTCCCATCCATGAGGGCATCCAGGTCGAGAAGGCCGACGGGGCGGTAGTGGTGAAGCGCACGTCGGACCAGAAGTTTTATCGCGCTTTGCACGGGCTGACCCGGGCGGTGATCGCCAACATGGTCACGGGCGTCACCCAGGGCTATCAGAAGGTGCTCGAGCTCCGGGGCGTGGGGTACCGCGCGGCCAAGCAGGGCAACAAGGTCGTGCTCACGGTGGGCTTCTCCCATCCGGTCGAGGTCGAGCCGCTGCCGGGGGTGGAGCTGGAGGTGCCCGCGCCGACCCGGATCGTGGTGCGGGGTATCGACAAGGCCGCCGTCGGCGAGATGGCGGCGCGGATCCGCCGGGTGCGGCCGGCCGAGCCTTACCTGGGCAAGGGTATCGCGTACGAAGGCGAGCGGATTCGCCGCAAGGCCGGCAAGGCCGGGAAGGTGGCGCGCTGAGGGGTCATGGCCGAGAGGAGCCGCAGAGAAGCGCTCGAACGGCGGCATTTCAGGGTGCGCAAGAAGGTCAGCGGGACCCCGGAGCGGCCCCGGCTGGCCGTTCATCGCAGCCTGAAGCATATGTACGCGCAGATCATCGACGACACGAAGGGCCATACCCTGGTCTTCGTCTCGACGCTGGATCCCGAGCTCCGGGGGCGGCTGAAGGGCACCGGCAACAAGGAGGCGGCCAAAGCGGTCGGCCTCGAGCTGGCGCGGCGGGCCGTCGAGAAGGGCATCCAGCGGGTGGTCTTCGACCGCGGCGGGCATCTGTATCACGGCCGGGTGGCGGCCGTAGCCGAGGGCGCTCGCGAGGGCGGCCTGGAGTTTTAGCGGAGTCGTAGGGAGGTCGGCAGCAGGTGGCCGGACAGGGTCCTCGACACGGCCGGGGCGATGGTGCGGGGGAGTTCGAGGAGCGGGTCGTCTCCATCAACCCGGTCTCCAAGACGGTCAAGGGTGGCAAGTCGCGCAGCTTTTCGGTGCTGGTCGTGGTAGGCGACCGAAAAGGGCGCGTCGGCGTGGGCATGGGCAAGGCCAAGGAGGTCGCCGAGGCGATCCGCAAGGCGGTGGAGGACGGGAAGAAGCACCTCGTGGAGGTACCGCTGCACGAGGGGACCATCCCCCACGAGGTGACGTTCTCCTTCGGCGCGTCGACCGTGCTGTTGAAGCCGGCGTCGCCGGGCACCGGCGTCATCGCCGGGGGGCCCGTGCGGGCGGTCGTGGAGCTGGCGGGCGTGCGCGACATCCTCAGCAAGTCCTTCGGCTCCCGCAACCCGGTCAACGTGGTGCAGGCGTGCTTGAACGCCCTGAAGAGCCTGCGCCGGCCCGAGGAAGTGGCCGCCGTGCGCGGCAAGAGCGTCGAGGAGTTGACAGCCTAAATGCCCGGACAGCTGAGGGTCACCTACCGGAAGAGCGCCATCGGGCATCCGTCGGACCAGCGCCGCACCCTCGAGAGCATGGGGTTGCGTCGGCTCGGCCAGAGCGTGGTGGTGGCCGACGACCCGGTGATGCGCGGGATGGTCCGCAAGGTGCAGCACCTGGTGAGCGTGGAGCCGGTCGAGGCCCCCGAGACGCCGGAAACGGCCGGGCCAGCGGCGCGGCCAGAGAAGGCAGGTGCGTGACGTCGTGAAGCTTCATGACATCCGGCCGCCGAAGGGCGCTCGGCGCCCTCCCAAGCGAGTAGGGCGAGGGATCGGCTCCGGCCACGGTAAAACGTCGACCCGTGGGCACAAGGGCCAGCTTGCGAGGTCCGGGGGCGGTAAGGGGCCTGGCTTCGAGGGCGGGCAGACGCCGCTGCATCGCCGCTTGCCGAAGTTTCGCCGGTTCTCCAATGCGCCCTTCAAGACGGAGTGGGCGTACGTCAACGTCGGAGACCTGGCGAGAGCGTTCGCCGCAGGCTCGACGGTCACCCCGGAGAGCCTGGTGGAGAGGAGGCTCGTGCGAGATCTCCGCGACGGGGTCAAGGTGCTGGGCGACGGTGAGCTCGACCGGCCGCTGGTGGTCAAGGCGCACCGTTTCTCCCGGCAGGCCGTGGAGAAGATCCAGGCCGCGGGCGGCACCGTCGAGGTGATCGAGCGATGATCGAGGCGCTGCGCAACGCGGTCCGCATCGAGGACTTGCGCAACAAGCTCCTGTACACCGTCGCGATGCTGGCGATCTTCCGGGTGGGTTCCTACATCCCGGTTCCCGGGGTGGACGCAGCAGCGCTCGCGGAGCGGTTTCGCACGGGCGAGACCAACATCTTCAGCTTCCTGGACCTGTTTGCCGGCGGCGCCTTCAGCAACTTTTCCATCTTCGCGATGAGCGTGACGCCGTACATCACGGCGTCGATCATCGTACAGCTGCTCACGGTGGTCATCCCCAAGCTGGAGGAGATGGCCAAGGAGGGTGTGGAGGGCCGTAAACAGCTGGCCCAGTACACCCGCTACGGGACGGTGCTGCTGGCGGTCATCCAGGCCATCGGCACCGTGTCGTTGGCCAGAGCGTACAACGTGCTCAGGGACTCGAGCCTCTTCAGCATGGTGCTGATCGTGACGACCCTCACGGCCGGCACGGTGCTGCTGATGTGGCTCGGCGAGAAGATCTCGGAGAACGGCATCGGCAACGGGATATCCCTCATCATCTTCGCGGGCATCGTGGCCCGGCTGCCCTCCGGCGCCATCGGGGTCATCCGGGCAGTGGGCGAGGGCGGCATCAGCATCCTCAGCCTGATCGTCTTCGCCATCCTGGCGGTCGCCCTGATTGCCGCCATCGTTCTCATGCAGGAGGGGCAGCGGCGGATCCCGGTCCAGTACGCCAAGCGGGTGGTGGGCCGGCGGATGTACGGCGGGCAGAGCACGCACATCCCCATGCGGGTCAACCAGGCGGGGGTCATCCCCATCATCTTCGCCGCATCCGTGCTCACCTTCCCGTTGACCATCGCACAGTTCATCCCTGCGGCGTCGGTCATCGACCGGTTCCTGGGATACGGGACCACGCTCTACAACAGCCTGTACGCGATCCTGGTGATCTTCTTCACGTACTTTTACACGGCGGTTACCTTCAACCCACGAGACGTCGCAGACAACATGAAAAAGTACGGGGGCTTCATCCCCGGCATCCGGCCCGGGCAGCCGACGGCAGAGTACCTGGACCGGGTGCTGACGCGGATCACGCTGGTCGGCGCGCTCTTCCTGGCGTTCATCGCGATCGTGCCCTATGTGCTGGCGGGCGTGACCCACATCCCCCGGTCGTTCATCACCATCGGGGGCACGGGGTTGCTGATCGTCGTCGGTGTGGCGCTGGACACCCTCAAGCAGATCGAGGCGCACCTGCTGATGCGCCAGTACGAGGGCTTCATCCGCTGAGGGAGACGGCGCCGGACCGCAATCTACGGGTACGGGAGCGGTAGCGAGGCAAATGCGGGCAGTGATGCTGGGCCTGCCGGGAGCAGGCAAGGGCACGCAGGCTGAGCGGTTGGGAGAGGTGCTGGGGGTCCCCCACGTCTCCACGGGTGCGATCTTCCGGCAGGCGG
This sequence comes from Limnochordaceae bacterium, assembly GCA_014896295.1. Classification (GTDB taxonomy): domain Bacteria; phylum Bacillota; class Limnochordia; order Limnochordales; family Geochordaceae; genus Carboxydichorda; species Carboxydichorda subterranea. The sequence continues at coordinate 436,730 of JADBKR010000007.1, read as the reverse complement.
TGCAGACGGGCACCGAGCTGGGCAAGGCCGCCAAGGCGTACATGGAGAAGGGCGAGCTGGTCCCCGACGAGATCACGGTCGGCATCGTGCGGGAGAGGCTGGAGTCGGCGGACTGCCGGATGGGGTTCATTCTCGACGGCTTTCCGCGCAACCTGGCCCAGGCCAAGCAGCTCGACGAAGCCCTGGCCCGCATGGGCACCCGGTTGGACGCGGTCATCGACCTCGAGGTGCCCGAGCAAGAGGCCGTCCGCCGGATCACCAGCCGCAGAGTCTGTTCCCGGTGCGGCGCCACCTTCGGGGCGGGAGAGCCCGTGGACGCGTCGGGGCGCGTGGCGGACGTCTGCCCCGAGTGCGGTGGGAGGCTGTCGCAGAGGGCCGACGACTCGGAGGAGGTCGTGCGCCAGAGGCTGCAGGTATATCAAGAGAGCACCCGGCCGCTGGTGGATTACTATGCCGGGCGAGGAGTGCTCGTGCGGGTGCCCGGCGTCGGCCCGGTCGAGGCGGTCTTCGAGGCGGTCCTCGCTGCCCTGCGCGCCCGCAACCTGGTGCCGTCGACGCTCACGCCGCCCGGCGCACGTGAGGCGCGCAGGTGAGCGAGGCCTGACCCGATGATCGTGATCAAGCGCCCCGACGAGCTCCGGCGCATGCGGGAGGCAGGACGGGTGGTAGCCCGGGTGCTTCTGGAGATCGAAAAGCGGGTGCGGCCCGGGGTCACCACGGGGAGCTCGATCGTTTCGCGGAGGAGTTCATCCGGGCGGCCGGGGGCGAGCCCTCCTTCAAGGGGTACCGGGGGTACCCCGCGAGTATCTGCACGTCCGTCAACGAGGAGGTCGTCCACGGCATCCCGTCCGGGCGGCGGCTCGAGGAGGGGGACATCGTCTCCGTGGACGTGGGGGTGCTGCTGGACGGTTTTCACGGCGATGCCGCCCGTACCTTCGCGGTGGGCGAGGTCGACCCCCGGACGCGCCGGCTGCTGGAGGTGACCGAAAGGGCCCTGGAGGCCGGGATCGCGATGGCCCGGGAGGGCAACCGGATCTCGGACATCGGGCACGCCGTCCAGCGGGTGGTGGAAGAGGCCGGGTTCTCCGTGGTGCGCGACTTCGTGGGACACGGGATCGGGCGGCAGATGCACGAAGATCCGCAGGTGCCCAACTTCGGGGTGCCGGGGCGGGGGCCGCGCCTGTTGCGGGGCATGACCATTGCCATCGAGCCCATGGTGAACGCGGGCGCTCCGGATGTTACAATCCTGGAGGACCACTGGACGGCGGTCACGGTAGACGGCAGCCGTTCGGCCCACTTCGAGCACACGGTGGCGATCTCGGAGGACGGGCCGGTGATCCTGACGCTGGCGTGAGCGGCGATGGATGAGGCGAGGGCATCGCAGTCACGTCGCCCGCGGCTCGGGCAGCTGGTGACATCCCGTGCGGGCAGGGACACGGGCCATGCCTACCTGGTGGTGGGCGTCCGGCCGGACGGGTGGGTGCTCGTGGCGGACGGCGAACACCGGCCGCAGGCAAGGGCGAAGGCCAAGAACCCCCGCCACCTCTGGCTGCACGACCGGGTGGCGGAGGGCGTGTCCGCCCGGCTTGCCAATCAGCAGGCCGTGACCGACGGCGAGCTGGCCGCGGCGCTCAAGGCGCTGCTGGCGGAGCTCAACGGGGCCGGTTGATCGAAAGGATGAGGCTATGGGCAGGCAGGACGTCATAGAGGTGGAGGGTACGGTCATCGAGCCCTTGCCCAACGCCATGTTCCGGGTGGAACTGGAAAACGGCCACAGGGTGCTGGCGCACATCTCGGGCAAGATGCGGATGAACTTCATCCGTATCCTGCCCGGCGACCGGGTGACGGTGCAGCTCTCCCCCTATGACCTGACCCGGGGCCGTATCGTCTACCGCAAGCGGTAGGCGGCATCGTGGGCCTGCCGGCCTCACCAGGGCGTGAGCGGGCGCGCGTGCGCCGGGAAACGGGAGATGTATTTTTCGCAGAAAGGTCCGGTATAATCCATGAAAGTGCGACCATCCGTCAAACGGATATGCGAGAAGTGCAAGATCATCCGCCGGCACGGCCGCGTCATGGTGATCTGCGAGAATCCGAAGCACAAGCAGCGGCAAGGCTAACGATCTGCCGCGAGCTGGTGGCCGCTGCCGCGGCCCCGGTCGGTGAAGCGGGGGAGTGGTGAAGAGATGGCACGCATTGCGGGAGTGGACCTGCCCCGCGACAAGCGAGTGGAGGTTGCCCTCACCTACATCTACGGCATCGGGCGCTCGAGCGCCCGGGCCATCCTGGTCAAGACCCAGGTTCACCCGGACACGCGGGTCCGTGACCTGACGGAGGACGAGGTCAGCCGCCTGCGGGAGGTCATCGAGAACGAGTACAAGGTAGAGGGCGAGCTGCGTCGCGAGGTAGCGGCCAACATCAAGCGCCTCATCGACATTGGCTCCTACCGCGGGATCCGGCACCGCCGGGGGTTGCCCGTGAGGGGGCAGCGCACGCGCACCAACGCGCGGACCCGCAAAGGGCCGAAGCGGACGGTGGGCGTCAAGCGGAAGAAGACGTGAGGCCGTAAGGAAGGCGGTGACGGGCGATGCCGGAGCCAACGAGGCGCCGGACGACGCGGGTGCGCCATCGGGAACGGAAGAACATCCCGTCGGGCGTGGCCCACATCAAGTCGACGTTCAACAATACGACGGTGACCATCACGGACAAGCAGGGTAACGTGATCGCGTGGGCAAGCGCCGGCACGATGGGCTTCAAGGGCTCCCGCAAGGGAACGCCCTACGCGGCGGGCCTGGCCGGCGAGGCTGCCGCGCGGGCGGCGATGGAGCACGGGATGCGAGAAGTCGAGGTGTGGGTGCGGGGCCCGGGCTCCGGCCGCGAGACCGCCATCCGATCGCTGCAGGCGGTCGGGCTCGAGGTCACGGCGATCCGCGACGTCACCCCCATCCCGCACAACGGCTGCCGCCCTCCGAAGCGCCGCCGGGTCTGAGCGGACGTCGGGCTACCCGGCGAGTGCCCTCGAAGAGCAGGAGAGGTGAAGGTCTTCGCATATGGGACGCTATTCGGGCTCGGTATGCCGGCTGTGCCGGCGGGAGGGCGTCAAGCTCTTCCTCAAGGGTGAGCGCTGCTACTCCGAAAAGTGTGCCGTCGAACGGCGCAATTATGCACCGGGCCAGCATGGCCAGGCTCGGCGCAAGAGCACGGAGTACGGGCTGCATTTGCGCGAAAAGCAGCGGCTGCGCCGTTACTACGGCGTGATGGAGCGCCAGTTCCGGCGCTACTTCCGGGTAGCGGCCAAGCGCAAGGGGGTAACGGGCGACGCCCTGTTGCAGCAGCTCGAACTGCGGCTGGACAACGTGGTATACCGCCTGGGTCTGGCCGTCTCCCGCCCGCAGGCACGCCAGCTGGTGAGCCACGGGCACTTCACCGTCAACGGCAGGCGCGTGGACGTGCCCTCGTACCCGCTGAGGCCTGGCGACGTGGTAGGGGTACGGGAGGGGAGCCGGGATCTGGCGCTGATCCGGGAGAACGCGGCGGCGGCCGCTTCCCGGGGCTTGCCGACCTGGCTCGAGTTCTCCGCAGACCGGCTGGAGGGAAGGGTGCTCGCGGTGCCGGCGCGGGAGCAGATCGATGCCCCGGTGCAGGAGCAGCTGGTCGTCGAGCACTACTCCCGCTGAGCGCCGGAGAGTGCGACGGGAGGCAGGGATAACATGGCGGTGGCGCTGGAGCTGGATCGCGAACGCCCCTCCATTCAGGCCCAGGACGTGACCGACGTCTACGGCAAGTTCGTGGTGGAGCCTCTCGAGCGGGGGTACGGCATCACGCTGGGCAACTCCCTCCGGCGCGTCCTGATGTCGTCGCTGCCGGGGGCTGCCGTCTCCACCATCCGCATCGATGGAGTCTTGCACGAGTTTTCCCACGTCCCCGGCGTGCTGGAGGACGTGACGGACATCATCCTCAACGTGAAGAACCTCGTGGTGCGGCTCCACGGGGACGGGCCGGTCACGGCCCGGCTGGAGGCGTCGGAAGAGGGGCCGGTCCTGGCGAGGCAGATCCAGGTAGGGCCGGAGGTCGAGGTGCTCAATCCCGACCTGCGGATCGCCACCCTGGAGAAGGGCGGCCATCTCTCCATGGAGATGACCATCGTGAAGGGCCACGGGTGGGTGCCGGCCGAGCGCAACAAGGAGCCGGGGCAGCCCATCGGGGTGATAGCGGTCGACTCCATCTTCAACCCGGTGCGGAAGGTCAACTACACGGTCGAGAACACCCGGGTCGGGCAGCGCACCGACTTCGATCGGCTGGTGCTCGAGGTCTGGACCAACGGGACCATCGGCCCGGTGGACGCGGTCGCCTCTGCCGCGCGGATGCTCGTCCAGCACCTGGACCTGTTCACCTCCTTGACGACCGCGCAGTCGCCGGCTCCGGCGCCGGAGAGCCCGCAGGAACGAGAGCGCAACCGGCTCCTGGAGATGCCCATCGAGGAGCTCAACCTGTCGGTGCGCTCGTACAACTGCTTGAAGAGGGCCGGCATCGACACGGTTCAGGAGCTCACCCGCAAGACGGAAGAGGACATGATGCGGGTGCGCAATCTCGGCAAGAAGTCGCTGCAGGAAGTGAAGGAGAAGCTCGCCCAGCTGGGGCTCTCCCTGCGCAAGTCGGACGAGGAGTAGCGGGGGAAACATCGGTGAAGGCGCGCAAGCTCGACAGGCGGATCGATCACCGGCGGTGGCTCTTCCGCCACCTGGTCACCCAGGTGGTGCTGAGGGGGCGGGTGCGCACCACGCTCGCCAAGGCGAAGGCGGTGCGGCCCATCGCCGAACATATGGTCACGCTCGCCAAGCGGGGCGACCTCCACGCTCGCCGGCAGGCGGCCGCGTTCCTGACCGATCGCGAGGCGCTGCGCAAGCTTTTCGCGGAGGTGGGGCCCAAGTACGCCGGGCGGCAGGGGGGCTATCTGCGGATCGTGCGTCTGGGCCCGCGGCGCGGGGATGCGGCCCCCATGTCGATCATCGAGTGGGTGTGACGGCGGGCTCCATGGAAGGTCGCCAACGAGGACGACGCCGGGCATCTGCAGGGGTGGGAAATGGCTGACGCGCTCCTCGACGTGCAGGAGGTCAGCTTCTCGTACGCCGCCGGAGGTGCCACCCCGGCGGTTGGCGCGCTCTCAGGGGTGAGCCTGAGGGTGCGGCGGGGGGAGTTCGTCGCCATCGTCGGACCCAACGGCTCCGGCAAGTCTACCCTGGCCCGCCATCTCAACGGGCTGTTGGTGCCGCAGCAGGGGCGGGTCCTGGTCGACGGGATGGATACGCGGGATCCGGCTGCCGTTTGGGAGATCCGCCGGCGCGTCGGCATGGTCTTCCAGAACCCCGACAACCAGCTGGTGGCCACGACGGTCGAGGAGGACGTGGCGTTCGGCCCGGAAAACCTGGGCATTGCGCACCCGGAGCTGGGTCAGCGGGTCGAGTGGGCGCTGGACGTGGTGGGGATGAGCGCGTTTCGCCGCCATGCGCCCCACCGGCTCTCGGGCGGGCAGAAGCAGCGGGTCGCGATCGCCGGTGTGCTGGCCATGCGCCCCTCGTGCATCGTGCTGGACGAACCGACCTCCATGCTGGACCCCGAGGGCCAGCAGGAGGTGATGGACGCGCTCGTGGAGCTGCGACGGAAGCTGGGCGTGGCCGTCGTGCTGATCACCCACCGCATGAGGGAAGCGGCGCTGGCCGACCGGGTCGTGGTGATGCACCAGGGCCGGATCCTGCACGAAGGCTCCCCCGGCGCGGTCTTCCAACAGGCCGACCTGTTGCGCCGCCTGGGCCTCGACCTGCCGCCGGCCATCGCTCTGGCGGAACGGCTGCGCCGGTTGGGCGTCGACGTCCCCGCCGCCATCCTGACCCCCCGGGAACTGGTGGAGTGGCTGTGCTCCCCCTCATCCGCGTCCGCCACCTGAGTTATACCTACCTCGCCCACACCCCCATGGCGGTGGCGGCTCTCCATGACGTCTCGTTCGACGTGGAGGCGGGAGAGTTCGTCGCCATCCTGGGGCCGACCGGGTCCGGCAAGTCCACCCTGGTGCAGCACCTCAACGGGCTGCTGCGCCCCCGCCCGGGAACGGTCTGGGTGAACGGCCAGGACCTGGGCGACCGGCGCACGGACCTCCGCAAAGTGCGGGTGCAGGTGGGGCTGCTCTTCCAGTATCCGGAACACCAGCTCTTCGAGGAGACGGTCTTCCAGGACGTGGCCTTCGGCCCCAGGTCGATGGGCCTTGCTCCCGACGAAGTCGAGCAGCGGGTGCGCCGCGCCCTGGCGTGGGTAGGCCTCGATGCCGACGAGCTGGGAGGCCGTTCGCCTTTCGAGCTGTCCGGAGGGCAGAAGCGGCGGGTGGCGATGGCAGGTGTGCTGGCGCTGGGCTGCCAGGCGCTGGTGTTGGACGAGCCAACCGCCGGCCTCGACCCAGGGGGCCGCCGGGAGTTGCTGGATCTGCTCGTGCGACTCAACCGGCGCGGCATGACCATCGTGATGGTGACCCACGACATGGACGAGGCGGCCCGGGTGGCCCGCCGGGCACTGGTACTGGCGGACGGGCGCGTCGTGGCCGACGCGCCGGTGCGAGAGCTGTTCGCCGGCAGCAGGGAGTTGCTGCAACGGTACGGGCTGGACGTCCCCGCGGTCGTCGACATCCTTCACCAGTTGCGGGCCCGAGGAGCGCCCGTGCGGGTGGACCGGCTCACCGTCGACGAGGCGGCCCGCGAGATAGCGGCATGGAAGCTGGGAAGGCCTGCGACCGTTCGAGACGGGGTGCGGGAAGGGGGTGCGGGTCCTGCTCGCCGACATCACCATCGGCCAGTACGTCGCGGGTGACTCGTTCTTGCACCGGCTCGATCCCCGGACCAAGATCGGGATGACCACCGTGTTCGTCGTGGTCATGTTCCTCATCCGTACCTGGTGGGGCTACCTTGCCGGGGCGCTGGCGGTGGCCGCGAGCCTGGCCGTCGCCCGTCTCTCCCCGCGGTGGGTCCTCCGGGGGCTGCGCCCGATCGTCGTGCTGATCGCCATCAGCACCCTTCTCAACGCCTTTTGGACCGAGGGCACGGTCATCTGGGAGTGGGGCCCTCTGCACCTGACCGCCGAAGGGCTCAACAAGGCCGCCATGCTGGGCGTACGGCTGGTGTTGCTGGTCGCCGGGGCTGCCGTGCTCACCCTGACCACCAGCCCGATCGACCTGACCGACGCCCTGGAGCGCCTGTTGCGCCCCACCCGGCGGCTCGGGGTGCCGGCGCATGAGCTGGCGATGATGATGAGCATCGCGCTGCGCTTCGTACCCACGTTGATGGAAGAGGCCGACCGCATCATGAAGGCGCAGATGGCGAGGGGTGCCGCGTTCGACAGGGGAGGGCTCGTCGCGCGAGCCCGGAGTCTCATCCCGCTCTTGGTACCGCTGTTCGTGAGCGCCTTCCGGCGCGCCGACGAGCTGGCGCTGGCCATGGAGGCCCGCTGCTATCGCGGGGGCGAGGGCCGCACCAAGTTCCGGGTGCTCCACATGGCCCGGGCAGACTGGGCCACGCTGGTGCTCTTCACCGCTGCCGCCGCCGGCGTCGCCGTCTGGCTGTGACGGAGCGACGCGATGAGGACGCTGAGGCTCGTGGTCCAGTACGACGGGACCGGGCTGTACGGGTTCCAGCGCCAGAAGGACCCTGGTCGCCCGACGGTACAGGGGTTGCTGGAAGCCGCCCTGGCCGGCGTACTGGGGGAGCCAACGGCGGCGACGGCGGCGGGGCGCACGGACGCGGGGGTGCACGCTACGGGGCAGGTCGTTCACGTCCGTACGGCGCATACCATCCCGGCTCAACGTCTCGCGGCGGCGCTCAACCACCGGCTCCCTCCCTCGGTGCGGGTGGTGCAGGCCGAGGACGCCCCTGCGGGGTTCCACGCCCGCCGGGATGCCACGAGCCGGGTTTACTGCTACCATCTCTTCCTCCACCGCTACCCGTCGGCCATGCTGGAGCGCTTCGCGTGGCGGATCGAGCGTCCCGTCGACCTCGGCCTGATGCAGGCACTGGCGGACCAGCTCCCGGGGCGTCGCCGATGGGATCTCTTCGGAAGCCCTCTCGGAGCAGGGCGGTCGCCCGTGCGCACCCTCTTCGGCTGCCGGTTGGACACGATGGAGCTGGGCCCGGGGCGAGGGCGGCTCGTACGGGTCTGCTTCGAAGCCGATGCGTACCTGTACCGCATGGTGCGTCGCCTGATCGGCGCCCTCGTGCAGGTTGGCACCGGGGAGCTGCCGACCGCGGCCGTCCTCGGCGCGCTGGCGTGGGCCGACCGGGGAGCGACGGGCGAGCGGCCGGGCCCCCCGCCCAGAGGCTGGTCGCCGGCCCGGGCGCCCGCCGCGCCGGCGGCCGGTCTCACTCTCGTCCACGTCAACTACGGGCCCGCTCCGTGCGGGTGGGGCTGTTGCGGGGGGATCCTTGACACGCTGCTCGGCGTTTGGCTAGAATGGCCGCGTGGCTGCGCCCGGTAGCGGCCCTTTTCCCATGGAGAGGAATCATCGCAAGCCATGCCCGTCAATCGTTCCGAGACCGTGATGGCAAGGCCGCAGGAGATCCGGCCGCGCTGGTACGTGGTCGACGCAAGAGGCCAGGTGCTGGGGCGGCTTGCCACGCGCATCGCCACCATCTTGCGGGGCAAGCACAAGCCCTCGTTCACCCCCCATACCGACACGGGGGACTTCGTCATCGTGGTCAACGCGGCCCAGATCAAGGTGACGGGCCGCAAGCTGGACCAAAAAGTGTACAAGCATCACTCGCTCCATCCCGGCGGGCTCAAGACCGAGACGTTGCGCAGCTTGCTCGCCAGGCGGCCGACCGAGGTCGTCCGCCGCGCGGTATGGGGCATGCTGCCGCACACGCCGATGGGGCGCCGGCAAATCAAGAAGCTCAAGGTGTACGCAGGTCCCGATCATCCCCATGCAGCTCAGCAACCCGAGCCGTTGAAAGTGTGAGGTGACCCCGTTTTGGCACTGGCAGTCGAGGGCGCATCGCCCCTGGTGCTGGCGACCGGCCGGCGCAAGGAGTCGGTCGCCCGGGTGCGGCTCGTCAGCGGGACGGGCCGGATCCTGGTCAACGGGCAAGACTTCCAGGAGTACTTCAAAGGCCGGCCCGGGCTCCTGGCGCTGGTGCAGCGCCCTCTGACCGAGGTGGGAGCGCGCGAGGCGTTCGACGTGTACGCCAACGTGTACGGAGGGGGCGTATCCGGGCAGGCCGGCGCCGTGGCGCACGCCCTGGCGCGGGCCCTGCAGACCCTGGATCCGTCGTGGCGCCCGCCGCTGAAGGCGGCCGGGTTGCTGCGCCGTGACCCGCGCATGAAGGAGCGCCGCAAGTACGGCCTCAAGAAGGCTCGCAAGGCGCCCCAGTACTCCAAGCGCTGAGCGGTCTGTAGCGGGCGGTGCCCATGGTCCTCAAGGAGGGCGGGCTTTTCGCGGTTCTCACGCCCGAGGGAGAGTGCCCCGGAGAGGGCGCCCTCGGGCTCTATTTTCGCGATACCCGCTACGTGCACCGCTATCGGGTCTCCCTGGGCGATACGGACGACCTCGCTTTGCTCGGATCGGGCCAGGAGGCGCCTTACGTGGCCCGGTTGTTCGCCACCAGCGCCGGCCGGACGCCCGGCGGGCCCATTCCCTCGCATGCCGTCGCCGTGTGGCGCACGCTGGTCGTCACCGGCTCGGCGTGGATGGAGCGGACCCGGCTGACCAACCACCACTACGCCCCCCTCCACCTGCGCTGGCGGGTCGACCTGGGCAGCGACTTCGGCGACATGATGGGCATCCGTACGGGGCAGACGAGCATCCGCGGGCACCTGGAGCCGCCCCGGGCCATCGAGGGTGACCGGTGGGCCCTGGGCTACCGGGGCGCCGACGGGGTGGCGCGCCATCTGGTCTGCTCTTTTTCCGGCGGAGCCGAGGTCCGTCCCGGCGGCGAAGGCAGCCTGGTGGCCGAGTGGGCGATGGTGCTCGAGCCGGGCCAGACCTTCACCCTCGTGACGTGGATGGCCCCGCACGAGGGCTCCGGTCCGCTCCCCGCCCCTTCCCGTTCGCTGGAAGACGAGGTGGACCAGGCCCTGGAGCGCGACGGGGAGGGTTACGCCGCCTGGCGCGCTGCGACGGCAGGCGTCCGCACCTCCTGCGAAGCGCTCAATCGCCTGCTGGAGAGAGGCGCCCAGGACATACGGGCGCTGGTAAGCGACTTCGGGGAAGGGCCGTTTCCGGTCGCGGGCATCCCCTGGTTTGCGGTGCCCTTCGGGCGGGACAGCCTCTGGACCGCCTACTTCCTGCTCCCATACGCGCCCCAGGTGGCCCGCGCGGTGCTGCGGACCCTGGCCCGCTACCAGGCCGCCGCGGACGACCCGTGGACCGATGCGGAGCCGGGAAAGATCTTGCACGAGCTGCGCTTCGGCGAGCTGGTGCGCCTCGGGGTCCTCCCGCACAAGCCCTACTACGGCAGCGTGGACGCCACTCCCCTGTTCGCGGCCCTGGCGGCGGACTTCACCCGCCGTGCCGCCGATCGGGACGGGTGGCAAGCCCTCGAAGGGCCGGTGAGGGCGGCCCTCGACTGGATGGACCGGTTCGGCGACCTCGACGGAGACGGCTTCCTGGAGTACCGGCGGCGCTCTCCTGCCGGGCTCGACAATCAAGGCTGGAAGGATGCCCACGACTCCGTCTGGCACGCCGACGGCCGGCTGGCCGTCGGCCCCATTGCGCTGGTGGAGGTCCAGGCGTATCGTTACCGGGCTCTCAGGGGTCTCGCCCACCTGCTTTCTCTTCTGGGGCATCAACCCGAGGCTCAGCGGCTCGAGGCGCAAGCGCAGGAGCTGGCCCGGCGGTGGGACGAGGCATTCTGGATGCCCCGGCTCCGGTTTTACGCCCATGCGCTGGACGGAGCGGGGCGGCCGGTCGAGGTCATCACCTCCAACCCCGCGCATGCGCTCTGGGCCGGGATCGTACCGGAGGAGCGGGCGCCTCACGTGGCGGCCCAGTTGCTGGGGCCCGATCTGTTTTCCGGCTGGGGTTTGCGCACCGTGGCCTCCGGCCAGGCGCGCTTCAACCCCATGAGCTATCACAACGGCTCGGTCTGGCCCCACGACACGGCCATCGCCGCGGGCGGGCTCAGCGCCTACGGGTTTGGCGGCATGGTGAGCCGGCTGGCCCGCTCCGTCGTGGAGTCGTCCCGCTTTTTCCCCGACGCCCGCCTGCCCGAGCTCTTCTGCGGGTTCAGCGCCTCCATGGGGCCGCCTGTGCCGTACCCCACCGCGTGCTCGCCCCAGGCCTGGGCAGCGGCGGCTCCGTTTCAGCTGGTATCGGCGCTGCTCGGGCTGGAGGTGGACGGGATGGCCCGCACCGTACGGCTCCATGACCGCATCCCCGCGTGGCTGGGGGAGGTCATCATCGAGCGGCTGGCCGTGGCCGACGCGCTCGTGGATGTCGAGGTACGGCCCTGTTCCGGCCAGGCTACCCTGCCAGGCGGCGGCGACCCGGACCGCATGGTGGAGGCCGAGGTGCACCTCAGCGACCGCTCGGTTCGCCTCCTTCGGACGGCAGCGGAGCGGCAGCGCCTCCGCCCGGCTCGGCCGGTGCCGTGAGGGGCGCCTCGGACCCGGCGAAGGGCTCCTGGGGCCTGGCCCCCTTCCCGGCCGGCTGAATGCCGATGACGCATAGGGACCACCCCGACGGCTCGGTGCCCGCCACGAATGCATCGCGCTCCACCCAGCGGCACAGCCCCCCTGCCCGACGACCGCTGAAGATGTCGACGTCGATCCCGGTCACGACGCCGTCCGGCACCGGAAAATCCTGGGACGGCCGCCCTCGCAGCGCCTCCTCCATGAAGGCCTTCCAGATGGGAGCGGCCAGCACGCCCCCCGTGCCGCCCACGGGCGTACCGTCGTCGTTGCCGACGTACACGGCGGCCACCAGGTCGGGCGTGTAGCCCACGAACCACGCGCTCACCAGCCGATCGGTCGTCCCCGTCTTGCCCGCGGCCGGGCGGCCGAGCCGGGCCACCTGCCCCGTTCCCCGTTGGAGCGCGTCCCTCAAGGCGTCCGTCAGCAGGTAGGCGACCTGGGGGCTCAGCACCCTGCGTCCCTGGGGGGACGGTTGGTCGTACCACACGTATCCGTCCTCGTCCACCACCCGGATGAACGGGCGCACCGGGTACGACAGCCCCCCGTTGGCGAACGCGGCATAGGCCTGGGCCATCTCGAGGGGGCTGACGCCCATCCGCAGGCCCCCAAGCGTTGCCGCCAGATTGCGGTCGTCGGGCGTGAGGGTACTGATGCCCAACGCCGACGCCAGGGCCAGCGCCCGGTCGACGCCGACCTGGGAGGCGAGCCAGACGGAGCCGACGTTGAGCGACATCACGAGGGCGTGCTTGAGGGTGACCGGGCCCCAGTAGCGGTCGCGATAGTTGTGGGGTCGATACCCGTCGAAGTCGCGGGGCACGTCCTGGACGATCGAGTTGAGCTGCCAGCCCTGCTCGAGGGCCACCGCGTAGACGAACGGCTTGAACGCCGATCCCGGTTGGCGCCGCGCTTCGGTCGCCCGGTTGAACTGGCTTTCCAGATAATCCCGCCCGCCCACCATCGCCTTGACGTCCCCGCTCCTGGGGTCGATGGCGACGATGGCCCCCTGTCGCCGGCCGAGAGCCCGGATGGCAGCTTCCTGCATGCGCAGATCGAAGCCCGTATGGACCCTGAGGCCGCCGCGCTGCACCAGGTTGAAGCCGAATTGGCGTTCGAGGATGGGGGCCAGGTAATCGATGTACCAGGGGGCCATCCCGCCGCGCACCCCTGCCAGGTGGACCGGTTCGCTCGCGGCGGCCTCCGCCTGGGCCGGCGAGAGGTAGCCCACCTCCACCATCCGCGCCAGCACGACGCGCCGTCGCCGCAAGCTCGCATCCATGTCGCGATAAGGCGAGAGGGCCGAGGGAGCCCGGATGAGGCCGGCCAGCATCGCGCTCTCCCCCAGGCTGAGTTGGGAGGGCAGCTTGCCGAAGTAGGTGAAGGCCGCCGCGCCGACCCCCGTGGCCCCCTCGCCGAAGTAGACGCGGTTCAAGTACAGTTCAAGGATCCGGTCCTTGGAGAACCTCCGCTCCAGCATGAGGGCGATCGCGGCCTCGTCCAGCTTGCGCACCAGCGTCCGCTCCGTGGTGAGGAACAGCGTCCGGGCCAGCTGCTGGGTGATGGTGCTGCCACCCTGGACCACCCCGCGGGCCCGCACGTTGGCCACCAGGGCGCGGGCGATCCCGACGGGGTCGATGCCGGGATGCTGGTAGAACCGGGTATCTTCCGTGGCAAGGACGGCCTCCACCAGCGCTCGGGGGATCCGGTCCAGGGGGACGAACGCAGAACGGGGCGCGCCCACCGATCCGATGAGGCGGCCCTGGACGTCGAAGATGGCTGCCGAGCGGGCAGGGCGGTCCGGATCGAACGCGCGCACGGTCCACCAGGCCCGCGCGAACAGCCAGGCGAGGAAGACGATGGCGCCGACGGCCACCGGCTTCCACGCCACAGCCATCCATCGACGGAGCAACCTCGCCAGTCGTGATATGGGACGGACCCCTGGGTTAAGGTGGGCATAGCGGTAGGCTCTTATGCGTCATTGCCAGCCACCGCCACCTGGGCCGCTTTGACAGGCGGGAGTCCCCTGGCTAGAATATGCCCGCCTGACTCGAGGCGGTGCGACAGGGAGGCAGAGAGACTGTGGGAAGCGGGCAGTTGCATCAGCTCAACGAGCAAAACTGGGATCAAGAGGTGCTGCAAAGCGCCCAGCCCGTTCTCGTCGATTTCTGGGCCGAGTGGTGCGGGCCGTGCCTGCGTATCGCCCCCATCGTGGAGGCGATCGCCGGCGAGTACGCCGGGCGCCTCAAGGTAGGCAAGCTCAACGTCGACGAGAACCCCGACCTCGCGAGCCGCTACGGGGTCATGAGTATCCCCACCTTGATGGTGTTCAAGAACGGGGAGCCGAAGGAGTTCATCGTCGGGCTCCAGCCCAAGACCGCGCTGGTGCGGCGCATCGAGGCCGTGCTCCAGGGTTCGTGAGGGTTGCCCCTCTCGCCGAGAAGGAAAACGACGGGACGGGAAGTATGGTCTGGATCAGGAGCGGAGTAGTCCGAGACGCGGCGGCCCGTTCGGGGCGGGAAGGAGGGCGAGAGGGGCCGTGAAGAAGAAGGAGACGGCGAAGAAGGACGACAAGAAGAAGAAGTGACGTCGGCCGCTTCGGAGCAACCACCGCTTTGCGGTGGGTGATGTCGGGGTTGGTGATCGACAAGGCTCCCGAGGGCCTTGCGGGGCGGCTCCCTGCGCAGGGAGCCGCCCTGTTTTCCTGCCACGCCGCCGTGCGGGGTCCTGGAAAGCGCCCAGGTTCGAAAGGACGGCAGCGGAGAGGACGGCATCGACCGCGATGGGTGCGTGGATCGACACGGGTGGCCTGCTCATCGAGGGGGTCCGCATCGACCCGCAGCTCGGGGGGCTGGAGCCGGGCAACGCGGAGACGGCCGGCTCGCGGCCCTCTCCGGTGGAAGACGGTGCGATCTGGATCGCCGGAGGGCGGATCCGGGCCATCGGGCCTCGGGATGCCATTGCGTCGCTGGCCGGGCGCGGCGCCGCACGTTTCGACGGCCAGGGTGCGCTGGCGCTGCCGGGGCTGTGGGACAGTCACCTTCACCTGGGAGCGTGGGCGATGGCCCGGAGCCGGGTCGACCTGCGGGGCTGCCGCGACCTCGACGAGGTCGCCAGCCGGCTTCGGGCGCGCGACGCCACGCTGGCCCCGGGAGTCTGGCTCGTCGCGGTGGCCCTGGAGCGCCACCGGGTCGATCCGGGCGGGGCCGGCCTCGACGGGCGGCTGCTCGACCGTCTGTTTCCCCACCGACCGGTCGCCGTCTTCACCCACGACCTCCACTCGGTGGTCGTCAACCGCCGAGCGTTCGAGCTCCTGGCGCCGGGAGGGCCGGACGCGGCCTGGCCGCAGGGGGCGGTCGTGCAGAAGGATCCCTGCTCCGGCGAACCCACCGGAGTGTTGCAGGAGCGAGCCGTGGAGATGGTCGACTCCATGATCGCCCCCGGGCTCCCCGAGCTCACGCAGCAGATCGCGCAGGCCCAGGTGGAGCTCGCCCGTCTGGGGATCGCCGGGGTCCAGACTCCGGACGGCCCCGACGAATTCGCCGCCCTGAGCGTGCTCCGGCAGCGGGGAGCGCTGCGGCTGCGGGTGAGGTTCTTGCCGCCCGTCTCCATGCTGGACACTCTGAAGTCGGCGGGGATCCGGCAGGGCTTCGGGGACGAGTGGCTGGCGCTCGGGCAGGTGAAGGCTTTCGCGGACGGCTCGCTCGGGTCGCTCACCGCGGCGCTCTTCGAGCCTTACGCCCATTCGCAGTCGCCCTCCCACCGCGGGCAGCTGCTCATGGATGCCGGCGCCGTGGCAACGCTGGCCGCCGAGGCCGCGCGGGCAGGCTTCGGCCTGGCGATCCACGCCATCGGGGATCGGGCCTGCCGGGCGGTGGTGGACGGGTTGGAACGGGCCAGGAGCGAGGGGGCGTGGCTCCCGACGCTGCCGTACCGCATGGAGCACGTCCAGCTCATCCGGCCGGAGGACATGCGCCGCCTGGCGGCGCTGGGCGTCGTCGCCTCCATGCAGCCGGTCCACGCCCCCTCCGACCGGCCGGCCGTCGAACGCCATTGGGTGGGGCGCACCTCCCGGGCGTACGCGTGGCGATCGTTGCGGCGCTCCGGCGTCGTGCTCGCTTTCGGCAGTGACGCGCCCGTCGAGACCGCAGACCCCCTGGACGGCTTGTTTGCCGCGCTGACGGGGCAGTGGCGCTCCGATGCCCCCGGACCGTCCGGGTGGCATCACGACGAGACCCTGTCATTGGCCGAAGCCGTGGCCGCCTATACCGCCGGCGCCGCGGCCGCCGTCGGGGAGCAGGAGGTTCGGGGGACGCTGCGGCCGGGCATGGCCGGCGACGTCGTGCTGGTATCGCCGGACCTGCGGGAGGCCGACCCGGCCACGCCGGAGGGCCTGCAGGCGTGGCGCCGGGCCCGTGTGGTGGCGACGATCGTAGGAGGGCAGGTGGTCTACCCCCCGCCGGCGTAAGCTGGGCTCAGGAGCAGGAGCCAGAAGGGGGCGACGGATAGCCATGGACTTCTACCCCATGTACATCGGGGGCCGGTGGGTGGAAAGCAGGAGCGGCCAGCGGTTTTCCAGCATCAACCCGGCGACGGGCGAGGTGCTGGGAGAGGTGGCGAAGGGTGGGCGGGAGGACGCCGAGGCCGCGATCGCGGCGGCCAAGGAGGCGTTCGACGGGTGGCGCAAGACGCCGGCGCCGCGGCGAGGGGAGATCCTGTTCCGGGCCGCCGAGCTCCTCAAGGAGCGCAAGGAGTCCATCGCCCGCCTCATGACCCGGGAAATGGGCAAAGTGCTCGTCGAGGCTCGGGGCGACGTACAGGAAGCCATCGACATGACCTACTACATGGCCGGCGAGGGGCGGCGGTTGTTCGGCGAGACGGTGCCTTCGGAGATGCCCAACAAGTTTGCCATGGCCGTCCGGGAGGCCATCGGCGTGGTCGGCGTCATCACCCCGTGGAACTTCCCCATCGCCATCCCGAGCTGGAAGATCATGCCCGCCCTCATCAGCGGCAACACCGTGGTCTTCAAGCCGGCGAGCGACACTCCGATCCTGGGCTACACCCTGGTCAGGCTCCTGGAGGAGGCGGGGATTCCGCCGGGCGTCGTCAACCTCGTCTACGGCCCCGGCAGCACGGTCGGCGAGGCGATCCTGGAGCATCCCGACGTCCCCGTCATCACCTTCACCGGTTCCAACCCCGCGGGGGTCCACGTCAACACCGTCGCCGCCCCCCGGTTGAAGCGGGTCCACCTGGAGCTCGGCGGCAAGAACGCCATTATCGTCATGGACGACGCCGATTTGAAGCTGGCGGTGGAGGGGATCGTCTGGAGCGCCTTCGGGACCTCAGGACAGCGCTGCACGGCGGCCAGCCGGGTGATCGTACACCGGGCCGTCAAGGACCAGCTCCTTTCCATGCTGATCGAGCGCATCCGGGGCCTGCGCCTGGGAGACGGGCTGTTGCCGGAGACCGATGTGGGCCCGGTGATCAACCGGTCATCCTTGGAGAAGATCCACTCCTACACCGAGATCGCCCGGCTCGAAGGAGCCTCCGTCGCCGTAGGCGGGGAAGTGGCCACCGAAGGCGAGCTGAGCCGGGGGTTTTTCTACAAGCCCACCCTGTTCGTGGACGTCAAGCCGGAGATGCGGGTCGCGCAGGAGGAGATCTTCGGGCCCGTCACGTCGGTCATCCAGGTCGACAGCCTCGAAGAGGCCATCGCGGTCAACAACCGGGTCAGCTACGGGCTTTCGAGCTCCATCTACACGCGCAACGTCAACACGGCCTTCACCGCCATTCGCGACCTGATGACGGGCCTGGTGTACGTCAACCACGGGACCATCGGGTCAGAGGTGCACCTGCCTTTCGGCGGCATGCGCCAGACCGGCAACGGGCACCGGGAGGCGGGCCAGGCGGCCATCGACTTCTACACCGAGTGGAAGAGCGTCTACGTCGACTTCAGCGGCAAGCTGCAGCGAGCCCAGATCGACCGGCCGGAGCCTCAGAGCCTGGCTCGTTCGTGACGGAGGAGCCTGGCGTCGGGGCTCGCCCCTGTCGCGACGCGACGAAAAGAGGCCGGCCTCGCGGGAGGACGGCCTCTTGCGTGACCACGGGACGGCGCCTGCGCCTGCCCGAGCGGCTCGCGCCTCACCCGCCGGCGCTGGCCCCGCCCAGGCCGGGGCGGGTCTGGCTCTCGGGATCGAGGAGAGCACGCAGCTCCTCTTCCGGCAGGACCTGGGCCTGCGTGGCCAGCTCCCGGATGGTACGGCGGCTCTCGTACGCCTTCTTGGCGAGATCGGCCGCCCGGTCGTACCCGATGCGAGGCGCCAGGGCAGTCACCATGGCGAGGCTTTGCTCCACGAGCCCCTCGCACCGCTCCCTGTCGGCTTTGAGCCCGGCCACCAGCTTCTCCTGGAAGTTGGCCGCGCCCCGGGCCAGCAGTTGAATGGACTCCAGCAGGTCGTAGGCCATCACCGTCATCATCACGTTCAACTCGAAGTTGCCATGCTGGCCGCACAGCATGATGGTGGTGTCGTTGCCCATCACCTGGGCGCAGACCATCATGAGCGACTCGGCGATGACCGGGTTGACCTTGCCCGGCATGATGGACGAACCGGGCTGGGTGGCCGGTATCAGGAGCTCCCCGATGCCGCAACGGGGACCCGACCCCAGCCAGCGGATGTCGTTGGCGATCTTGAGGAGAGCGACGGCGGCGGTGCGCAGGCTGCCGCTCGCCTCGACCACCGCGTCCTTGGCGCCCTGGGCCTCGAAGTGGTTGTCGGCCTCGCGAAACGCCTGGCCCGTGAGCTGGGACAGCCGCTCGATGGCCCTCCTGGCGAACTCCGGATGGGTGTTGATCCCCGTCCCTACCGCGGTGCCGCCCAGGGCCAGCTCCCTCAGATCCTCGAGCGAACGCTCGATGCGCCGGATGGCGTGGGTCACCTGGCTCGCGTATCCGCTGAACTCCTGCCCCAGCCGGATCGGCGTCGCATCCTGGAGGTGCGTGCGGCCGATCTTGATGATGGGCCAGAACTCCTCCGCCTTGGCCCGCAACCCTGCCTCGAGCCGGCGCAGTGCCGGCAACAGGTCCCGGGTGATGGCCTCGACGGCGGCGACGTGGATGGCGGTCGGGATGACGTCGTTGCTGGACTGGCACATGTTGACGTGATCGTTGGGGTGGACCGCCCGCTTGCCGCGCGGCTGGCCCAGGAGCTCTCCCGCCCGGGTGGCGATGATCTCGTTGGCGTTCATGTTGGTCGACGTGCCGGAACCTGTTTGAAAGACGTCCACGACGAACTGGTGGTCCCATTTGCCCTCGGCGACCTCGGTGGCGGCCCGGACGATGGCGTCGGCAATGGTGGGGTCGAGCAGGCCGAGGTCCCGGTTGACCTCGGCGGCGGCCCGCTTGATCAGCCCCAGCGCGCGGATGAAGTCGCGGCCGAAACGCCGCTGGCTGATGGGGAAGTTGAGCACGGCCCGCTGGGTCGAGGCGCCGTAGTAGGCGTCTTCCGGTACCTGCATCTCGCCCATGGAGTCGCGTTCGATCCGATACCCTGCCACGTGTATCGCCCCCGTACGTCGAATCTCGCGCCCCCAGCTTACCCCCATCGCTCCCTCTGCGGAAGGGACAAACTCCCCGATCGGGACGGCGAACGCGCGCGGCGGCTATTACAATGGGGAGGGGGACCCGATGCGTTACGCGGAGGGGCTGGAGGGTGTCGAGGGTGACGGTGAGGCGTCAGGAGAAACTGGAGGCGCTCCGGCACGTGGCCATGCTCATGCGGCCCGATGGGGCGCTTCTCGTCCTCTTCGGGTTCCTGGCCGGCCGCATCGACCAGGTCGAGTTCGTGCGCAACCTGGAGGGCGTCGCGGTGGCCGTCCAGCTATCGCTGGACGGCCGGATCTGGCCCCGGGTGCCGTTCCGGGGACGGGTCCAGGAGGAGCCCATTTTGAACCCCATGGCCTTCGTCGACCTGGTGGCGCTCCGCGATGACGAGATCTACGTGCGGGTCGACTTCCCCTGGGGCCAGGAGCCCGAGTGGTACACGAAGGTCGCACAGGACTCGGCCGTCGACCGCAAGGAGCGCCTCGCCGGGGCCATCGAGCGGATCCGCCAGCGCATCGACTTCGCACTGGACGTCTACCGGACGGCGCAGCCGCTCATCGCAGGCTCGAGCGAGGAGGAGCGCCGGAGGTTGCAGTTCGTGGTGCAGACGGCTCGAGACGAGATCCAGGCGCTCAGCCGCCAGCTCTCGGAGCTGGAGTCCGAGCTGAGCCGCCAGCATCCCTGAGGGGCAGGCGCACCCGGGCCGTCGTACCGTGGCCCGGGCGCGAGTCGAGCTCGATGGTGCCGCCGTGGGCGGCGGCGATGGCCCGGCTGATGGTCAGCCCCAGCCCGGTGCCGCCTTCGCCGCTCGGCGAGAGGCGCCGGTAAAACGGCTCGAAGGCGCGCTCGATCTCCTCCGGCGCCATGCCCCGGCCCCGGTCGGCGATCTCCAGGACGAGCTCGGGGCCCTGGCGGCGCGCCACGAGCGTCACGAGCGAGTCCGGCGGGCTCGCCTCGATTGCGTTCTTGAGAAGATTGGTCAACAGGCGGGCGACCGCGATGGGGTCGCAGGGGGCCTGCAGGCCCTCCTCCACGTCGGTCACGAGGGTGACCCCTGCCCGCTCGGCCAGGTGCCGCACGTCCTGGACGGCCTGGTCTGCGACGGGCGCGATGGGGCAGCCGGGCCGGATGCTCACCCCCGCGCCCTGGTCGTAACGGGCCAGCGCCAGCAGCTGGTTGGCGAGGTCGGTGAGGCGGCGGGCCTGCACCAGGGCCCGCTCCAGCGCATCCCGGTAGGCTTCGGGGGTCTGGGCCGACCGGAGGGCCACCTCGAGGTCCGCCACCAGCGCGCCGAGCGGCGTGCGAAGCTCGTGCGAGGCGTCGTCCACCAGCCGCTGCTGCGCCTCGAAGGCGCGTCGAAGGCGCGCCATCATCGTGTTGAACGTGGTGGCCAGCTCCCGCAGCGTGGCATCGCCGTCCGCCGGCGGCACCCGGACGCCCAGGGCCTGGGAGTCGATCTGGGGAGCCGAGGCCAGCTGCGCGGCGGCCTGGATCATCCTCTCCACCGGGGAAAAGGCCCGGCGCGCCGAGAGGAAGGCGACCCCGCTCACGACCACGGTGCCGACCAGGCCGATGACCGCGAGCACCCCTCGCAGTGCCGACAAGGCCTCCGCCATCTCGTGCAACGAGACCTGGCCGACGATCCGGTTGGAGCCGGGGGCGTCGAGGGCCACGAGCACGTCTTCGCTACCCGGCCACAGCCATCCGAGACTGCCGAGCTCCGGCCCGTCCGGCCCGCGGCGCAGCACGTACCGGTACTCTTCGTGCTCGTCGTACCTCCCGGCGAGCCGCTCCGCGAGGTGGGACTCGCGCTCGTCCTCGTGCTCCGGCGAAGCGGCGGGCAAGCTGAGGCGAGAGGCGAGCCGGGTGTCGACCTGCCGCCACAAGACCGAAGCGGCCGCCACGTAGAAGGCGCCCATGGCGAGGAGCATGACCAGCGTCAGTACGGCGGCGGTCGTAACGGCCAGGCGTACCGGGAAGTGATCCCTCCACCACCCGGCCGGGCTCATCGGGGATCGCCTCCCGGAGAGGACTCGAGCGACTGCTGCACGGTGACCAGGTATCCCACACCTCTCCGGTTGACCAGGCGCACCTGGCTACCGAGGGCCTCCAGCTTGCGGCGGATGTTTTTGATGTGGGACCAGACGGCCTCTTCGGAGGCGTCCCACGGCTCTGGCCATGCGGCATCCTGCAGCGCTGCACTCGGCACCGGGGTCCCCCCCGCCTGCACCAGCGCCGCCAGCAGGTCGAACTCCCGCCGGGTCAGCAGCACCTGCCGGCTCCCCACCCTGGCCGCCACCGCCAGGGGGTCGAGCACCAGGTCTCCGTACCCCAGCTGCTTCTCGCCGCCTCCCGAGGAGCGCCGCACCAGGGCCCGGATACGGGCCAGGAGCTCCTCGAAGGCGAAGGGCTTGACCAGGTAGTCGTCGGCCCCCGCGTCCAGCCCCCGGACCCGGTCGCTCACCCGGTCGAGGGCGGTGAGCATCAGCACGGGCGTACGGTTGCCCTCTCCCCTCAAGCGTGCCAGCACCTGGTCGCCCGACAGCCCGGGCAACCTCCTGTCCAGCACGATCGCGTCGTACCTGCGATCCGCGGCGAAGAGCAGCGCCTCGTGGCCGTCGGCGGCCGCATCCACCTGGAATCCGGCCGTCTGGAGCCCTCGTTCCAGCGCGTCACGCATGGCCGGGTCATCCTCGATGACCAGCAGCCGCACCCGCCGCGACCCTCCTCTCCGCCGGTGCCCTCTCTCCTGCCCTCTGCCAGCGCTCCGCGGCCACCGTGGCCGCGGCCACCAGGGCACCCACGGCCAGCCGGAGCGGCGGTGGCCCCAGGTCGGTGCCGACCATCAAGCCGTGCCCGATCGCCACGGCGTACATCACGTTGCCCCACCGGTGCACGGCACGCCACCACCGGTTGCCCCAACTCGTCCTCCCATCGAAGCTTATCAGGAGCACGCTGAGCGCATAAAGCGCCAGCACGCCGAGGCCGGTCCCAAACGGCCGGTACGGCGCCACGAACGGGACGAGCAGCGCCTGCCAGGAAAACGGCACCTTCGGGTCGGAGCGCAGGATCAGGGCGTGGAACAGCGCAAAGGCCCAGGCGACGATGGAGAGCAGGCGGTGCCACGTGAAAGCGGCCGCCGAGGCCCGGGATCGCCGGGCGCGTGCCATCGCTCCGGCGTAAGCTGCCGCCACTGCGAGCGTGTAAAAGAGCAGCGAGGTGAGACCCGCGGCTCGGGAGAGGTACCAGGGGCTCCACCATGCGGCGCTCCAGGATTCAAGAGGCATGGGCGAGCGGCACCCCCCAGGTCAGGGCGCGCCCGTCCCGTAACCGGACGAACGCCGAAGCGTGGGGCCATCGCTCCATGAGCGCACCGATCCGGCGGGAACCGGCCAGGATCAGCGCCTTCGCCAGCACCTCGGCGCGCAGCGCCCCGCTCTCCGCGACCGTCGCCGAGACGACATCGGTGCGGACCGGAGCGCCGGTGCCCGGGTCGATGAGGTGGTGGGCAGGGCCCAGGGGACCGACCCACCACCGGCGCAGCCCCGACGTCGCGACGCCGCCCTGCCGGACCTCCAGGGCGATGGGGCTGCCGTCCACCTGCACGACCCAAGGGGGAGAGCCGGGGAGCGCACGGGCGGCGACGTCGCCGCCAGCGTCGACGAGCGCGGCCCCGAAGCGCTGTGCCAGCCAGGCCGCCGCCGAATCAGCGGCGAGCCCCTTGACGACGCCGCCGAGGTCGAGGGCCGCTCCCGGACGGATCCGCACGGCCCGGATCGCCCGGTCGAGCTCGAACGGAGGACGGCCGGCCGGGCGCGCCCCCGCCGGCGGCTCTGCCTCGTCGCCCGGCGGCAAGAGGCCGGCCGAGCCACCCAGAGCGTGCCAGTCCCGGTCGTAACCATAGCGGGCGAGGGCCGGGAGCACCCCGGCGTCCACGAGCCCCCCGGTGGCCTCGTACGCCCACTGGGCCGCCTCGAGCGCCCAGAAGAGCAACGGGGAGACCAGGCACCACTGCCCGGCGCAGCCGGCCCGGTTGAGGCGGGAGAGCTCGCTATCCGGCCGGAAGCGGCTGAGCGCCCTCTCGACCTCTTCGAACCAGGCCCGCCGCTCGGCCAGCGCGCGCCGTGCCGCGTCCTCCTTCCCGGAAGCCGGCCGCACCATCAGCGTGATGGTGGTCCCCATGGCGTCGAAGCTCTCACGAAGGGCGGCTGACGACATCGGGCACCGCCCCCGGCTGCGCCAGGCGGACTCCCGGCGCCTGCACGCTCGCGGAGGGGCGGCGGGAACCGTGCTCGTCCTTCCGCTCGTGCCCCTCCTCGTCGTACTCGTGGCCCTCTTCCCCGTACCACCCGTGCTCGGCGTACTCGTGGAAGTCGCCGTGCTCCCGGCCGTACCAGCTCGCGGACGGCGCCAGGCCTTCCGTAGCAGGAGGTTGCAGGGCGTCCGGGCGTGCGGCGCCGGCTACCGGGGGTGAGGAGGGCGGCGAAGGCGCCTGTGCCGCGGAGGCGGGCGTTTGCTTCTGGCGGACGAGGCCTCCCATCACACCCGTGAAGACGAGAATGCCGGCCGTGCCGGCCGCCCAGGGCCACCACCACCGCCGGTTGCGCCTGGACGGCGTGGGCCGGGTATCGGATCCAGTCATGAGAGGCATTCTCCTTTCCTCGGCCCACTATGCCACCCTTACCTGGAGCCAACCTGGAGAACGCCGCCCGTTTCTTCGGCCCGCCCACGCCGGCTCATCAGGGGCTCGAACGCCGGTGCTGCTCCCCGTCGAAGGAGAAGAGCGTCTCCTTGCCGTCGACCACGGTGAGGAGGTGGACGGGGCGCCCCCACAGGCGGTGGACGTGCGGAAGGGTCTTCTCGAGGTGTTCGAGGTCCAGGACCTGGCCGTCCCACTGGTGGCGCAGCAACAGCTCCCCGGCGCCCCGGTAGTCGGCCTCCTCCACCCAGATGGAAGGGATGCCCCCGTTGGCCAGTTTCGCCGCGAGGGCGTCCCTGACGTGTTCCCAGTCGACGCTCTCCACCTGCCACTCGTCCCCCTGGTGGACGAAGGTGAAGAGCTTCAGGTCCTCCACGACCTTCCGGCTGAGGTAGCTACGCACGAAGCTTGCGTCCGTCTCGAGCTCCCGCACCTCGAAGATCTTCTCCCGGCCCTGGCCGCCGGTCAATCCGAGCCGGAGCCGATCCTCCTCCGAGGGATGGTCCCAGCGGGCTTCGATCGACTCGAAGATCTTCAAGCCCAGGAGATAGGGGTTGAGGTGCAGGGGGTGCGGCTGGATGACCCCGGCGTGCATCCGGGCGAACTCCAGGGCGTCCTCCTCCCCCAGCTCCTCGTCGCGCATGAGGCGCAGGTGCCAGTACGAGGCCCAGCCTTCGTTCATGATCTTGGTCTCGATCTGCGGCCAGAAGTAAAGGGCTTCTTCTCGCACCATGGCCAGCACGTCCCGCTCCCAGGCGTCCAGGTACTCCGAGTGGCGCAGGATGAAGCCCAGCACGTCCTTCTCCGGCCGCGGGGGCCACTTGCGGGCAGGCCGAGCCGCTCCCCCGGAACGGTCGCCGCCGGCCGGTTCCCTGGGGGAGAAGCCCGCCCGCCGGCCCTCCTTCGCACCGGCGGGCGCCTCGGCCCGAGAAGAGGCAGAGGCCCTGGCCGCCTCGAGGCGCTCGTCCAGGGCCCACAGGTCGTCGTAGGGGGTCGACGGGCGCGCGGGCCGGCCCCGCTCCTGCTCGCCTGCGTCCTCCTCGTCCTGCGCGGACGGGGGCCCCACGGGGTGAGGGTCCACCTGCTCGGCCAGCGCCAGGGCCGCGTCGAGCAGCTGTTCGACCCTCTCCATCCCGTATCGGAACTCGTACCGGGCGATGCGCTCCGCGTGGGCGGCCATGTTCTCCATCATGAAGCGGGAGGTACCCCGAAAGCGCCAGTTGTGCTTGAAGAAGTCGCTGTGCCCCAGCACGTGGGCGATGACGAGCTTGTTCTGCAGCAGCGTGTTGCCGTCCAGCAGGAAGGCGTAGCAGGGGTCGGAGTTGACGACCAGCTCGTAGATGCGGCTCAGGTTGTAGTCGTACTCGGTCTTGAGGCGATGGAACGCCTTCCCGAAGCTCCAGTGCGAAAAGCGCGTCGGCATCCCGTAGGCTCCGAAGGCGTATATCACGTCCGGCGGGCACACCTCGAATCGCATGTCGTAAAAATCCAGGCCCTCGGCCCGCGCCCTTTTCATGATCCGTTCCGTCCACCGCTCGAGCTCGATCAGCTCCTGATCGGTCACGCCGTGATCACCTCCCTCTCGGGGGTCTGGCGGAAGAAGGCTCGCAGGGCCGGGTAGACTTCGCTCTTGTCACGGATGGTGACCCGCACGAACCGCGGGTCTTCGATTTTCTGGTACACGGACATGAGCGTGCTGTCGCTGTAGTAGCGGGAGTTGACGATCTCCCCGTACCCGACCGCGCTCGCCCGCTCCAGGAGATCGCCCACCAGCTTGACGCAGCGGCCGTTGTCCGACGGGAAGTTGTCTCCGTCGGAGAAGTGGAAGGCGTAGATGTTGTACTCGTCCGGCGGGAAGCGCTCCTCGATGATGGAAAGGGCCAGCTCGTACGCCGACGAACACTTGGTGCCGCCGCTTTCTCCCTTGGTGAAGAACTCCTCCTCGGTGACCTCCTTGGCCTTGGTGTCGTGCGCGATGAAGACGATCTGGACGTGATGGTACTTGGTCCTGAGGAACCTCACCATCCAGAAGTAGAAGCTGCGCGCGATGTACTTCTCGAAAGTGCCCATGGAACCCGAGGTGTCCATCATGGCCAGCACCACGGCGCTGGCCCGCATCTCCATCGCCTCGTCCCAGGTCTTGAATCGCAGGTCTTCGGGACGGACGGGGTAGAAGGCCGGCTCCCCGGCCAGGGCGTTGCGGCGGAACGCCTCCAACAGCGTGCGCCGCTTGTCGAGGTTGGCCATCGCCCCGTGACGGCGTACGTCGTTGAACTCGTACCCGGTGGAGACCAGCTCCGGCCGGCGCTTCTGCTGCAAGTTGGGCAGGCCCAGGTCCTCGAAGATGAGTTCGGCCAGCTCGTCGATGGTCACCTCCGCCTCGTAGTAGTCGAAGCCCGGCCGGTCCCCGGCCCCGGGGCCCTTGCCCGCCTTGCCGTGCGCGCCGTCACGGGCGATCACGTCACCCGGCCGCTCCGATCCGCTACCGTGCCCGACGTGGCGCTGCTTGCCGGGGTCGAACCGGAAGCGGTACTCCTCGAGCGACCGGACGGGCACCTTGACGACCTTCTTGCCGTCGGACAGGATGATGCTCTCTTCCGCCACCAGATCGGCCAGGTTCTTGCGGATCGCCTCCTTGACCTTCTGCTGGTGGCGCTGCTGGTCGAGCTGCCCTTTGCGGTGCAGCGACCAGTCTTCCCGGTTGAACAGGAACGGCACGCTTTCCATGATCCCACGACCTCTCACCGGTTGAGCAGGCTACCGGCGTAGCGCACCAGCTCGTTGGCGCAGATCTCGCAGTACCCGTGCTCTTCGATGAGGCGCCGGATGACCTCGTTGAGCTTCTTGAGCTGATCGGGGTCGGGCGTGCGGGTGCTGGTGGTGACCCGGACGACGTCCTTCATGTCGCTGAACAGCTTCTTCTCGATCGCCTCGCGCAAGCGCTCGTGCGAGCGGTAGTCGAACGTCTTGCCGCGGCGGGCGTAGGTGGAGATGCGGATCAGGATCTCTTCCCGGAAAGCTTTCTTGGCGCTCTCCGAGACGCCGATCTGCTCCTCGATGGAGCGCATGAGCTTCTCGTCGGGTTCCACCTCCTCGCCCGTCACCGGATCCTTCAGCTTCTGCCAGTTGCAGTACGCCTCCACGTTGTCCAGGTAGTTGTTGAAGAGGTTGCCGGCCGACTCCTCGTAGGAGTAGACGAACGCCTTCTGGACCTCCTTCTTGGCGAGCTCGTCGTACTCTTTGCGGGCGATGGCCACGAAGTTGAGCAGCCGTTCCCGGACCTCGTCGGTGATGGACGGGTGGGAATCGAGGCCGTCCTTGAGGGCCCGTAACACGTCCAACGGCCCGATGCACCGGGCACCCTTGGTGACCAGCGCGCTCGAGATCCGGTTGATCACGTAGCGGGGGTCGACGCCGCTCATCCCCTCGGTGGGGTGTTCGGCCCGCAACTCCTCGACGTCCTTGGGCTTGAACCCTTCCACCTCTTCGCCGTCGTACAGCTTCATCTTCTTGAGCAGGTCCATCCCCTGCTTCTTGGACTCCTTGAGGCGGGAAAGCACCGAGAACATCGCGGCCACCCGCAGGGCGTGGGGCGCGACGTGGACGTCCCGGATCACGTCGCTTTGGCGGATGAGCTTCTCGTAGATGCGCACCTCGTCGCTGACGCGCAGGTTGTACGGGATCGGCATGACGATGATGCGGGAGTGGAGCGCTTCGTTGCGGCGGTTGGCGATGAACGCCCGGTACTCTTCCTCGTTGGTGTGGGCAACGATGACCTCGTCGGCAGAGATCAGGGCGAACCGCCCCGCTTTGAAGTTACCTTCCTGGGAGAGGCTCAGCAGGTGCCACAAGAACTTCTGGTCCACCTTCAGCATCTCCTGGAACTCCATCAGACCCCGGTTGGCCACGTTGAGTTCACCGTCGAACCGGTAGGCGCGCGGATCCGACTCCGAACCGTAGCGGGCGATGGTGGAGAAGTCGATGCTGCCGGTCAGTTCGGAGATGTCCTGGCTCTTCGGATCCGAGGGGCTGAACGTGCCGATGCCGACCCGCTTTTCCTCCGAGAAGACCACCCGCTCGACCGGCACCGCTTCCACCCGGCCGTGATGCTCGGTCTCCAGCATCAACTGGCAGTGCGGGCACAGCGAGCCTTCGATCTGGACGCCGTACTCTCGTTCGAAATCGGACCGCAGCGGCGTAGGAATCAGGTGGAGAGGCTCCTCGTGCATCGGGCACCCCTTGATGGCGTACAGGGCGCCCTCGTCGGTGCGGGTGTACGCTTCCAGGCCGCGCTTGAGCATGCTCACGATGGTGGATTTGCCGCCGCTGACCGGGCCCATCAGGAGCAGGATGCGCTTGCGCACGTCGAGCCGGCGCGCGGCCGAGTGGAAGTACTCCTCCACCAGGCGTTCAAGAGCCCGATCGAGGCCGAACAGCTCCCGCTCGAAGAAGCGGTAGCGCTTGGTCCCGTTCACTTCCTCGACGCCGTGCGAAACGATCATGTTGTAGACGCGTGCATGCGCATGCTGCGCGACGCGAGGATTTCGTCGGACGATCTCCAGGTAGTCGGCGAAGGTGCCCTCCCAATGGAGGGCCTTCTCCTGTTCCCGGTACTCTTCCAGTTTTCTCAGGATTTCCATGGCAGACCAGCCCTCCCAACTCATACAAGAAAACCTGGGGGTTGCAGCCCTCAGGTGAACGAATGCCGGGTCGCGCAAGGGGCCATGACTGGCCGGCGATCCGGTGGCTCGTCGTGGGAAGCGCCTGCTCTGCGATGCCTATCGAATGAAAGCCGTCGGTGGGACGATGCGCTGGTGGACGTCGAAACGGAACGGCTTGCGTGAACCGGCAGGGTACACCAAAGCCCGGCTCCGACGGGCCGGGCGCGAGCGGAACGCATCTCTTCTCCCAGGGGGAAGAGCCTGGAGCTTTTCGATGGCCCGATTGTAAGGTGCGAGGCAGGCAACCGAACCAGCTGGCCAGAACGCGCCGGGCGTCCCGGCTGGACGACGCACTCCCGATCTCGACGGTCGCCGGTAGCCCGGACAGGGCTACTACTTAGATTATACGGATCCGCTGGTTCGAATTCTACCGGCTGGCGAAACTTCCTGTGAGATTTTATGCAAGGCGATGCTACCAGGGGGTCCGGGCGGGCCGATTGCGGACGTTGCCCCTCGGCCCCTATAATGGGGCAGGCGCTCGCGGGCGACTCCGGACGAGAGCGGGCGTCCGTAGGGGGGCTTGCGGCCATCGCGCCGCCACGCAAGCGCAAACTGTGGCATCTTCTGGGCGCTGCCGCCGTCGTGGGGGCTCTGGGTTATCTCATCGTCATGGCGGTGGGCGCTACCGGTGCCTACTATCTGACGGTGGCCGAGGCCCAGCATACGGGGACCGGCCTGGTCGGGCGCCCGGTGCGGGTGCAGGGCGTGGTGGAGGGTGCCACGGTGCAGTGGGAGCCCCGCACCATGATGCTGCGTTTCTTCATGCATGACGCCGCGGATCCGGCCCGGAGGCTCGAGGTGCGCTACCGGGGAGCCCGCCCGGACGGCGTGGACGACGGGCGCACCGTGATCGCCGAGGGCCGGCTGATGCCGGGCGCGAGCGCGATCGAGGCGACCACGCTCATGGTGCAGTGCCCCTCGCGCTACGATCCGGAGGCTCCATCCGGCAACGGGACGGGACGCTGATGTATCCATGAGTGGGGGTTGGCGCGCAGGCCGGGCCGTAGGTCTGGCCCTGTTCGTGATAGTGGGCGCAAAGGCGGCGGCCGCCGGCGCAGCGAGCGCACCGGGTGCGGCGGCCGAGCGGCATCGCGATGACGGTCGAGGTGGAGCACCTGGTCATCTCGCCGGCCCCCGGGCAGTCCCGGCCCGCCTTCGACGTCCTCGACGTGTTGCGGCTCGCTCCGGGGCCGTGGTCTGCGGCGGGGCAGGCGTTACGCATACCCCTTCCGGCCGGCTACGAGGGGCTGCGGGTGATCGACGGCCTGGTTCCTGCAAGCCTGCAGCGCCAGCCTGACGCGGTCGTGGGCACCATCGCGAAGCCGGGCGACGGGCGGCAGGAGGGGGCGACCGTAGCCATCGCCTACCGGATTGCCGGCGACGCCCTTCCCCATCCGTGGCCTGTCGAGCGCCCCTTCACGGTCGGGACCCTGATCATCCTCCTGGACCCGGGCCTGCAGGCGTCGGTCGTCGGGGCGTCCGCGGCCGGCACCGTCGACGTCGAAGGGCGCTCGTACCAGGCGTTCGTGCGGGAGCAGGCAGCGGCGGCGGACGCTCCCGTGCTCCTGGTGCTGGGAAGCGCCGCGGGTGCCGGCGGCGGGCGGCCGGCCGGGCTTGCCTGGAACGCGGCAGGCGCCCTGGGCCTGATGGGGGCGGGCGCGGCGCTCGTGCTGGTGCTGCGCAGGCGCCGCGGCAGGGGCGCCGTTGCCGCGGTCGCCCGAACGCCGGCGGGAGCGAAGCCGTAGCCGCGTGGCCGAGGCCATCGTCGCGCTCGACGCCGAGTATGGCGCCGGGTATCTGGAGGCGGATCGGTACGAGCGGCAGCGCGCGCTCCTGCTCCGGGAGCTCGCGGGCATGGATCCGGCCACGAGCCGGCGGCCCGAAGGCGGGGACGCGCCGGCGCCCGGTAGCGGGGTCGGCCCGTGATCGAGGCTCGCGGGGTGGTCAAGCGCTTCGGCGGCAGGCCGGTGCTGGCCGGCGTGGACCTTCGGGTGGACGCCGGTGAGGCCGTGGCCCTCTTCGGCCCCAACGGGGCGGGGAAGAGCACGCTGCTCAGGGCCATCGCGGGGCTGGTGCGCCTCGATGCCGGGCAGATCCTGGTGGACGGGGTACCCGTCGGGGAAGCGACCGCCCCCTGAGGCGGCGCGTCGGGATCCTGGGCCACCAGCCGTTTTTGTACGACTATCTCAGCGCCGAGGAAAACTTGCGCTTCTGGGGGCGCGTCTACGGCGTGGCGGACGTATCCCGCCGCATCGAGTCGCTGCTTCGCCGGCTCGGCCTGTGGGTCTTCGCCTCGGACCCGGTACGCACTTACTCCCGGGGGATGATCCAGCGCCTGGCCATCGCCCGGGCGCTGCTGCACGAACCGGAGCTCTACTTGCTGGACGAGCCCTTTTCGGGCCTCGATCGCCCGGGAGTGCGGCTGTTGGTCGAGATCTTGCAGGAATTGCGCCAGACGGGCCGCACGCTGCTCGTCGTCTCCCACCGGCCCGACGAGGTGGCCGCGGTCTGTTCCCGCTTCGTGGTGCTCGCTCGAGGGCGGGTGGTGGCCGAAGTGCCGAAGGAGGCCGCGGGCGCCGATACCGGGCCTGATTGGGTCCAGTCGCTCGAGGCGCTGGTCGACCAGGCCTTGCGCACCCACCAGCAGGCGGGCCGGCCGGGCCTGTCAGGCGCGCCGGGCCCGGGGTGGGCGTGAGGGATCCCATGGGCTTCTGGTCGACCGTAGCCGCCATCGTCTGGAAGGATCTGCGGGCAGAGCTGCGCAGCCGGGAAACCGCCGGGACGAGCCTCGTCTTCGCGCTGCTGGCCATCCTCACCTTCAGCTTTGCGCTCGATCCTACCCGGATCGATCCGTCGAGCGTGGCGCCGGGCGTGCTGTGGGTGACGGTCTTCTTCGCCGGGATGCTCGCGCTGGGGCGCTCCATGGGCGCCGAGCAGGCCTCGGGGGCGCTGCAGGGGCTCCTGGCCTCGCCGGCCGAACCCGAGGCGGTCTTCGCCGGCAAGCTCCTGGCCAACTGGGTTTTCTCGGTCATGGTCGAAGCGGTGAGCGTACCGGTGCTCCTCGCCCTCTTCCGGGTGGGAGCCCCGAGGGAGTGGGGTTGGTTCCTGGCGGTGCTGATGCTGGGGACCACCGGCTTCGTCTCCGTGGGCACGCTGTTTGCCACCATCGCGGCAGGTTCCCGGGCGCGAGAGTTGATGCTGCCCCTGCTCTTGCTGCCGGTCGCGGTGCCGGTCGCCATCGCGGCGGTGGAGGCGACGGGCGCTCTCATGTCCAATCTGTCTGCGGCCGACTGGCAGCCGTGGGTGCGCATGCTGGCGGTGTACGACGTGGTGATGCTGGCCGCCCCCCAGTTGCTGTTTCGCTTCTTGCTGGAAGGGTGAGCCCCAACGAAAGGGAGGGTCGGCGCGGTGGACCAGGGGCACGAGGCGGCGCCCGTCCGGGCAGGGGCCGGGCCCGCTCATCTGGGTTTGACGGTGGCCACGGCGGCGGTGATAGCCGTGGCCCTGTATCTCGTGCTGGTCTGGGTGCCCAACGAGCGCACGATGGGCGTCGTGTCGCGGATCTTCTACTTCCACGTGGCCTCCGCGTGGAACGCGTTCCTGGCCTTTTTCGTGGTGATGGTCGCCAGCATCGCCTACCTGTGGAAGCGAAAGACGCGGTGGGATCTGGTGGCCGGCGCTTCGGCCGAAGTCGGAGTGCTCTTCACCACCATCGCCCTGGTGACCGGGACCCTCTGGATGCGCCCGGTATGGAACGTGTGGTGGACCTGGGATCCGCGGCTGACCACCACGACGGTGCTGTGGTTTTTGTACGTGGGATACCTGGTGCTGCGGGGCACGGTGGAGGGGGACGACCGGCGGGCCCGGCTGTCCGCCGTCTTCGGCATCATCGCGTTCGTCGACGTGCCGGTGGTCTTCGAGTCCATCCGGTGGTGGCGGACCATCCATCCCCAGGTGCTGGGGCCCGGGCAGATCAACATCGCCCCGGAGATGCTGGTGACCCTGCTCGTGAGCGTGGCGGCGTTCACCCTGCTGTATGCCTCCTTGTGCTGGACGGCGTACCGGGTGGGCGCGGCCCAGCTCTCCCTGGAGCGGATGAAGGCCCGGTTGCGACTCGGCTGAACGATCGAGGAGGCAGCGAGCCATGGCCTTTTTCCAGGCCGCGTACGTCCTTCTCTGGGCGCTACTGATCGGATACCTTTACTACCTCGGGCAGCGCCAGCGCCAGGTGGAGCGGGAGCTCGAGCGGGTCAGGCAGAGCCTCGCGGAGCGCACGGCAGGGTCGGACGGAGACTCGGCCGGCACATACTAGGGGTGTGAATCTCCGGGAGTGGTGCGAGCGCCCCTCCGGCGGCCGCCAGGCGTGGCTCGCCCGCGTGCTCAAGGCCATCGCCGTGTTGCTGGCAGCCGGGGTCGTGGTGATGCTGGCCTGGGGCGGGACGCTCGCGATCCGAGGCGGCATGTCGCGGCTCATCCCCATGGAGTCCGTCCCACGCACGGTCGAACACGCCGTGGTGGTACGGGACGCGGCCACGGGGCGGTACCTCCTGTACACCGAGATCGAGGTGAAGCCCGAGGATCTCGTGCTGATGCCGGACGAGCGGGTCTTCCGCATCGAGCGCGTGCACCTCGGGACCGCCTGGGCCCGGTACGTCGGCCGGCGGGCCGAGGTGCTGGGCCGCTGACGGCGTGGCCGGGAGCCTCTACGCCGAATCCGGCTGGAAGGCGCCGGGAGGCTCGCCCTCGGGCGCCGAGCGGGTGAAGCCCGTGTAAGCCCTGATCCCGAGGCGCGGGTCGTACTCGCTCCATCCGTCGCCGGGGCCGCCGCCGGCGTCGACCCGTTCGTACAGGCGGCGCACCTGGTTGAGCCGCGCGCTGGCCTCGTCCGCCAGGTAGACGATCCAGGCGTTCATCGTCCGGGGCAGGACGGGAGCCCCGTGCTCCGCCGACCCGTGGTGGCTCAGGACGCAGTGGACCAGCTCTTCCCGGAGGTCGTCCGGGAAGTGCTCGATGGCCCGCGCGTGCGCTTCCACCAAGCGGGCGCCCAGATAGACGTGGCCCAACAACTCTCCTTCCCTCGTGTAGACGAACCCGTGGCCTTGCTGGTCCAGCTCGTAGAGCTTGCCGACGTCGTGCAGCAGGATCG
Organism: Limnochordaceae bacterium; assembly: GCA_014896295.1. GTDB lineage: Bacteria > Bacillota > Limnochordia > Limnochordales > Geochordaceae > Carboxydichorda > Carboxydichorda subterranea. Next base: position 402,909 of record JADBKR010000007.1, on the reverse strand, counting down.
CCGTCACCACCACGTCGGGATTCGCGTACTCCGGATGCAGGCGGCTGAGCGTCAGGCCGATGTCGACCATCTCCAGGACGTGCTCGAGCAGGCCGCCCAGGTACGCGTGGTGCACCTCCCGCGCCGCGCTCGTGCGGCCGTAGGCCTCGCGCAACAGCCCGCCGGGCCCGAGCAGGCGACGGAGCAGCTCGTGCAGCCAGGGGTTGGCGACTTGCTCGATGACGCCGTCCAGCCGGCGCACGAGCTCGGAGGCGGGGAAGCGGGACGAGGGCAGGAAGTCGGCCGCATCCAACCGGTCCGAGGGCGTGGCGGCGCGAAGCTTGTGCACCCGGATCTGGAGCTTGCCCCGGTACTCCTCGACTTCGCCCATGACCCGGACGATGTCGCCGTTTTCGAACGCCTCGAAGAGCTGGGGGCCGTTGTCCCAGGCGACCGCGCTCATCCACCCGGTCCGGTCGCCCAGCCGCAACCGGAGGTAGCGGCGGTTGTCGGCCGTGGTGGCCAGGGCCTTGTCCTGGGCCGCGAAGAAGTCCAGGACGCTGTCTCCTCGCTTCAGCGACCCGATCCAGTATTGTTTGGCCATGGGCTCCAGCGCCTCCTGGGCTTGAGCCTATGGTCGGTGCACCCGTCGTGTCAACGCCAGGATCGGGGACCGGCGGAGGCGAACTCGTAGCCGCGTGGGACGGGCGGCGCCCACCACGGAGAAAGGGAGAGGGCCCGGACAACGATGGCAACCACACCGCTTTACCGGCCGACCCGGGGGGCCATGGTCTTTGGAGTGTGCGCGGGGCTCGGGCGGTACTTCGACGTGGACCCGGTGCTCATCCGGCTGAGCTTCGTGCTGCTGGCCTTCTTCGGAGGCCTGGGGATCGTGGCGTACGTCGTGCTGGCCCTGGTCATGCCCTCGGAGCGGTCCGTGGCGCAGGGCACCTGGGACGTGGTACGGGAAAACGCCCGCGAACTGGGCCAGACGGTTTCGGTGGCCGGCCAGAGCGTGAGCGAGGCGGTGCGCTCCGGCGGGGGCGCGGACCGCCGACGGCGCCTGTTCGGGGTGTTCCTCATCGCCCTGGGAGGCGTGATCGTCCTTGCCAACCTCGGGATCTTCTGGTGGGTGCGCTGGGACATCCTCTGGCCTACGGTGCTCATCGGGCTGGGGCTGTTGCTGGTGCTGAGGAGCCCTCGCTCGTGAAGCGGCGCAGACGACCCGGGAAAGGGCGGGAGGAACGCCGGTGAGTAGCACGCGCACATCCCTGGAGGGGCTTCCCGAGACGTTGCTGATGGGCCCGGGTCCGTCCATGGTCCATCCCTCCACGCTGCGGGCCATGGCGGCCCCTTCGCTGGGTCATCTCGACCCCCGTTTCCTCGCCATCATGGACGAAACGGTCGGCATGTTGCGCCGGGTCTTCGCCACGGCCAATCCCATCACCTTGCCGCTGTCGGGCACCGGCACCGCGGGCATGGAGGCGGCGCTGGCCAACGCTGTCGAGCCGGAAGACCGGGTGATCGTGGTCGTCAACGGCTACTTCGGCGATCGGATGGTAGAGATGGCTCGCCGGCTGGGCGGCGAGGTCGACGTGGTGGAGGTGCCGTGGGGGCAGGCGGTGGATCCCAAACAGGTCGAAGAGGTGGCAGGGCGGGGTCGGGCGCCCCGAGTGCTGGCCATGGTGCACGCGGAGACGTCGACGGGCGTGCTCCAGCCCATCGAGCCGCTGGCGGCCCTGGCCCGCCAGTACGACGCGTTGCTGGTGGTCGACGCGGTGACCTCCCTCGGAGGGGTGCCCGTCGAGGTGGACCGGGCGGGGGTCGACCTGTGTTACTCCGGTTCACAAAAGTGCCTGAGCGCGCCGCCGGGCCTGGCGCCGTTCACCGCATCGCCGCGGGCGATGCGGCGCCTCGAAGCGCGCAAGCGCGACGTCTTTTCCTGGTACCTGGACTTGCGGCTCGTGGCCGCCTACTGGGGCCAGCAGCGGGTTTACCACCACACGGCGCCCGTCCACATGGTCTACGCCCTGCACCGGGCGCTCGAGCGGGTGTTGGAGGAGGGCCTGGAGGCTCGCTGGCAGCGCCATCGCCGCGTGGCCCGGGCGCTATGGGCGGGCCTCGAGGCGCTGGGGCTGCAGCTCGCCGTCACCGATCCGGCTCTGCGCATCGCGAGCCTGACGACGGTTCGGGTACCCGAAGGGGTGGATGACGCCGGCGTTCGCAGGACCTTGCTGGAAGAGTTCGGCATTGAGATCGGGGGTGGCTTGGGGCCCTGGAAGGGCCAGGTGTGGCGGATCGGGACGATGGGCGAGTCGGCGGCGCTGCGCCACGTCAGTCGGCTGGTGGCCGCCCTCGGCGAGTTGTTGCGCCGGCAGGGATGGCGCAACGACGTGACCGGGGCGCTGGCGGCCGTGACGGAGGCGGCCCGGCGGGACCAAACGCGGGCGGCCGGCGACAGCTCGCCCGGTTTACCTTGACGCTTGGCTGCACCCTCCGTACAATAGATGCGCTGTGGCGCGCTCGTAGCTCAGCGGATAGAGCGTCGGCCTGCGGAGCCGAAGGCCGGGAGTTCAAGTCTCCCCGAGCGCACCATCTTTGCTCTCAGACCAGCGGAGGTCGTTTCGTCATCGAGTCTCCCGTCACGCCGCAGCCGGCAGGCTTGCCCCACTCCATACCCAAAGAGCTGGACGCCGCCCTGGTCGCGCGCCTGGACTCCCTGGGCGTGCACGTGGAGCGTTTCTCGGACCAGGACGCCATCGTCGTCCGGCGACAGATGGGCCACCGGCCCCGGATGGCCCTCGGGGTGCTGCGCCGGTGCCGGTATGGTTACCCGCAAGTGCTCCTCTTTGCGCCCCTCGAGGTCGACGAGGCCAAGAGGCGCATTTCTCCCAACAGCACCTTGTGCTGGCTATCGTGCCCCCTTTTGGTGCGCGAGGTCGACCGGCTCGAAAGGGACGGGGAGCTCGACCGGTTCGAGCACCTGGCCGACGTGGACCCGCAGCTGCAGGAGTCGCTGGGGCAGGCTCACCGGGCCACGGCGTCCATACGGCGGGCGCTGGTACCCGATGAGTGGGCAGAGCTCCTCCAGGCGGAGCGGCCCCGGGACTGGTGGATCCTGACCGAGACGGGGATCTCGGGCATCACCCGGCCTGCTCACGTCAAGTGCCTGCATGCTCACCTCGCCGACGAGCTCGCCCGCGGTGCCAACCCGGTGGGGCAGGAGGTAGCCCGCCTGCTCGAGAGCCAGAGGGTGCCCGTTGCAGGTACCGAGACCTGCTGGCGCCATTGCACCCCGGAGGGGACGAGCCAGCACCTCGCTCAGCCTTGAGCCGGGCGGCTCCCCGGGCTGAGAGAGGCGTGTCGAAACCTTCAAGATCCTGCAGGCGAAGGTCGACGCGCGTCGAAGAGGGGCCCTTCGAGGGTGCGAAGGAGTCTGGGGGTACGGGGCTGTTGGCTCACTGGGGTGAGGCGTGGATGCCCTGGATGACGTGGCTCGCCGTGGGTACCGTGGGCGTCACGGGAGCAGGCTACGCACTGAGCTGGTACCGGACCCGTGCCGCCAGGCGCCGGTTCCACTTCGTCACCAGAAGGGACCGCCGGCAACTCGAGATATGGAGGACCGCGTTCCTGATTGGGGTGCTGGGGACCGTCGCTGGCCTGGCGGCGGCAGTGCTGTCGACGTTGGTGACGCTGTAAGGGCCGCGTCGGCGTTGTCGAGGAGGTCGCCCAAAGCCTTGGCCGTCGATCCCGTTTGCCACGCCGAGGTGGACGAGAGCCGCTCGCCGTTGCGGGCGGTGTACCACGGCAGGACGTACTACTTTTGCAGCGCGGCGTGCAAGGCCGCCTTCGACCGTAACGCTGCCCGTTACGTCGAGGAAGGCGCTCCGGAGCAAGGTGGGGTCAACGGGAGCCGGGCCGGGCTACTTCCCAGGCACTAGACGGCCAGCCACCGCCAGACCGGGCTCGATCGCAGGGCGGCGCCGTAGAAGAGGCCGAGTACTCCCAGGCCCGTCGCAAGGGCCACGGCGTCGACGACGAAGGCGGGAAGCTGCCCTGCTTCCTGTAGCCATGCCGCGACGGCGGCCGCTCCGATCCGCCCGGCCACGGCACCGAGCACCGCGGCTACCAGCGGGCCGAGGAAGGCACGCCCACGCAGCTCGGTGCCCAGATGCCGCATCGCCGCGACCTGGTTGATGGAGTAGGCCACCGCGTAGCCGACCACCGAGGCCAGGGCCGCGCCCCGGATGCCCAGGGCCGGCTGGCCCACCCACTTCCAGATGAGAGCTGCCTCGACGGCCATGCCGAGGATATGGCCGCGCACCGGTATGTCGGGGCGGCCGAGCCCCCGCAGGACGCCGACGAGCGTCTGCCCGAGGTAGGCGAAGGGCGCGCCCAGGGCCGACACCACCAGGAGCGGTGCGGCGGCGGGCTCGCCGTAGAGCGTACGGGTCCACAGCTCCGGAAGGCCGACCAACGCCGCCGTCGCCGGAAGGCTGAGGAGCACCGTGGTGGCCAGGGCCTTGTCGCTGTATGCGCGGGCGCTGTCGCGGTCGCCGCGGGCAAGGGCCCTGGAGATGGACGGCACCAGGGTGGTCATCAGGGCCAGGCTGAGCATGTTGGGCGTCAGCACGAGCGGCAGGGCCACCCCCCGGAGCAACCCGATCTCCGCTGCCGCCTGTGACGGGGTGAGCCCGGCGGCGTGGAGCCGGTTGGGGAGCAGGAGGGTCGTGAGGCTGGCCCCGACGGAGGAGAGGATGCGGCCCCCGGCGACGGGCAGCGACAGGCTCAAGATGGCGGACGGCCACCACGACGCCCTCCCCCGGCCGCCGGGCGCCTCTTGGGCTCGGGCAGCGTCCCACGTCTTCCAGAGCCGGTCGACCGCCACCACCATCACCACGAGCCCCGCGACCTCCCCGAGGACGGAGGCGAACGCGAGGGCCGAGGCGGCCGTCTCGGGGGAGCTGGCCCATCGGGCCAGCTGCAGCGTCAGGCCTACGGCCACGGCGGACAGCACGATCTGCTCCGTGATGAGGGATGCGGCCGGCACCGCCATTCGCCGGATGCCCTCGAACAGCGCCTTGGCTCCTGCGGAAAGGGCGGCGGCCACCAGGGAGGGCGCCAGGAGCTGGAGGATGGGGACGGCGCGAGGTTCGCTGCCCAGGGTGGCGACCAGCCAGGGAGCGGCGAACCACAGCGTCACGGCCGTGACGACGCTGTTGACGAGCAGCAGGCCCAGCCCTTGCAGGGCGATGGAGCGGGGGGAGCGGGGGCGACCGGCCTCTTTCCCGGCCTCCCCGGCTGCTCCTGCGGCCGTGCTCTCCGCCAGGAGCTTGGAAATGGCGTAGGGGATTCCGGCGGCCGCCACGGTGAAGGCCGTGGCGTAAAGGGGCCAGACCATTCGGAACAAGCCCACCGCCTCCGGGCCGGCCAGGCGCATCACGGTGGCAGAGTAGACGAACCCGATGAGGCGGCTCAGCAGGCTGGCGCCCGACAGCTGGGCCGCGCCCCATCCGAACCGGCCGGGCCTCAGGGCCGGGAAGCGCCCGAACAGTTGCATCTGCAGGCGGCGGATGACGTTGTCCACGGCTCCACAAGCCTATGCGCGAACCCGGCGGGGCTTGACCGCCGCCGCACCAGGAGAGGGGAAGGGCCGCGCGGCGAAGAAACGCAGGCGCCGGCGACATCCTCGAGGAAGAGCGGAGCGGTCTTGAGGGGGACGAAGGGGACTTGGAGACGGCCGGGGGTTCCTTCGATCTGCTCGTGGTGAGCAACGGGCATGGCGAGGACGCGATCGGGGCACTGCTCGCCTCCGAGATCGCCAGGCGCCACCCGCAGCTGCGTATCGGCGCCGTGGCGCTGGTTGGCATGGGCCACGCGTACGACGCGCGGGGCGTCCCCGTGATCTTCCGGTCGAGGCCCATGCCCTCCGAAGGGTTCGGATGGCAGCAGCCGCTGCTCTTCCTCAAGGATCTGGCGGCCGGATTCCTCTCCCTCTCCGCCGCCCAGCTCGATACTCTGCGGCGCTTGAGGCCGCGGGTGCGCCACCTGCTGCTCGTGGGGGACATCTACCCGGTGTTGATGACCCAGGCGTACCGGGTGCCGAAGCTCTTCGTGGCCACGGCCCGTTCCGATTACATCGCCCCTCACCTGAAGATCGAGGTGCGCATCCTGGCGCGGGCGTGCGACCTGGTGCTGGCCCGCGACCACCGGACGGCCATGAGCCTGGGGAAGGGCGGAGTGCGGGCGACGAGCGTCGGCAACTTCATGATGGACATGGTGCAGCCGCGCGGGTTGGCGCTCGGGCTGTCAGAGGGCGCGCCGGTGCTCGCCCTGTTGCCGGGCAGCCGGCGAGACTTCCCGGACAACCTGGCCGCCCTGGCCGCGGTGGTGCGCCAGGTGCGGCGCCGTCGCCCGCAGGTGCAGGCGGTGGCGGCGCTCGCGGCTCCTGTGCCACCCGAGCGCGTGCCGCCGGGGTGGCGGCTCCAGGAGGCGACGGAGGCCGACCGGCTCCAGGGGATCGACGCGTGGCTGTTGGAAGCGCCGCGCTCCGGCGTTCCGGACGACGGCCAGGCGCCGCGCATCGCCCTCACCCTTGCAGGCTTTCCCGACCTGCTGCATCGCGCGACCCTGGTCCTGGGGCTGGCGGGCACCGCCAACGAGCAGGCGGCCGGTCTCGGCAAAGTGGTGGTGAGCTTTCCCCGGCAGGGCGTGCAGTACACGCTGCGCTTCGCCGCCCGCCAGCAGCGCCTGCTGGGGGACGCCCTGGTGTTGTGCGGGACGCCGGAGCGGGCGGCGCAGGAGGTGCTCCGGCTGCTGGACGCTCCCGATGAGCGGCAGCGCCGGGGGGCCGTGGGACGCCAGCGTATGGGGCTGCCGGGGGCGGCGGAGCGGGCCATGCCCCTCATCGAGCGGGTGCTGGGGCTGTGCGCGACGTGCCCGCACCCCGAGGCGGAGCCTGGCCCGGAAGGGGCGCCGGAGGCTCCTCGTCCGGGGGATCCAGGGGAAGCGGGTGGGCCTCCCGGGCGGTGAGGCTAACGCCCTGGCCCCGCCGCTCGATGATCCCGGTCACGATCAGGGCCGGGCGGGTGAAGATGTGGTGGCCCCACCGCTGGTACACGTCCTCGAAGACCGTCACGTCGAGCAGCCCTTCCTCGTCTTCCAGCGTGAGGAAGACGACCGTGCGACCGCTACGGGTGGGAGGCCGGTGGGGCCGGATGGCCAGGCCTGCTACCCGGACCTCCTCGCCCTTCGGGCGCATCCCCGCCTCCCGGGTGGTGATGACGCCTTGCCGGCGCAGCCTTTCCCGGAAATGCCCCAGCACGTGCATGCTCGGGGAAAACCCCATGGCGTGCAGCTCGAGCGCCGTCCTCTGGAAAGGAGAGAAGTCACGGATGGAGGCCGGCGCCGTGGAGGCCGGCGGTAGCGGGAGCTCGCCGCCCGCCCGGTGCGGAGGCCGCCGGGCCGCAGCCAGGATCCGGGGGAGATCCCACAGCAATGCCCGGCGGTTGGGGTAGAGCGTATCGAAGGCTCCCGCTTCGATGAGCGCCTCCACGGCATCCTGGGGCAGATCGACCCTCCGGCAGAAGTCGTACAGGCAACGAAACGGCCCGCCCCGCTCCCGCTCGGCCACGATCGTGCGAGCCCCTGCCTCCCCGACGCCCCGTATCACCTTCAGAGGGACGCGGATGACAGGGGCCGGGAGAGCGTGGCCATCGCCCGCCACCCGCACGACCTCGTAGTCGACCCCGCTCGTGCGGATATCGGGGCCCACCACGGCGACCCCGCGCCGGCGCGCCTCGGTGATCAGGGTATGGGGCGGGTAGAAGCCCATGGGCTGGTTGTTGAGAAGGGCTGCGAAAAACTCGGCCGGGTAGTGGCGCAGCAAGTAGGCGGTCTTGTACGCCGTCGTGGCGAAGGCGGCGGCGTGGGCCTCACAAAAGCCGTAACCGGCGTATCCGGCGATATAGGAAAAGATGGTCTCCGCCACGCCGGGCGCCACGCCCCGCGCGACGGCCTGCTGTACGAAGAGCCGGCCGATCTCCTCCATCTCGCGCTGGGAGCGGAAGCGGGTCATTGCCCGGCGCAGGCGGTCCGCTTCCCCGGGGGTGAACCCCGCGACCTCGGTGGCGATCTCGATGACCTGCTCCTGGTACAGCACGACGCCGAACGTCTTGCGCAGGATGCGCTCCAGCGCCGGGTGCGCGTAGCGGATGGGCTCGAGACCGTGGCGCCGGGCGATGAACGGCTCCACCATGTGGCCTTTGATCGGGCCGGGGCGGATGAGGGCTACGCTGGCGACGATATCCTCGATCTGGCTCGCCCCCAGCCGGCTCTGCAGAGCGCGCTGGGCCGGGCTCTCCAGCTGGAAGACCCCTACCGTCTGTCCCTGGTGGAGCATCCGGTACGTCTCCGGATCGTCCAGCGGGATCCGCTCGTAGTCGAAGGTGCTGCCCTCCTGGCCCGGCTGCTCCTGAATCTGGCGCACCGCGTCCTCCACGGCCCCGAGCGCGCGCAGGCTCAACAGGTCCAGCTTGATGAACCCCATCGCTTCCACGTCGTCCTTGTCGAACTGGGCCACGACCACCCCTTTGGCCGCCATCTGCAGGGGCACCAGGCGCGCGATGGGGTCCCGGCTGAGGATGAGCCCTCCCAGATGGGTGCCGAGGTGACGGGGGAACCCGGCCACGGCCTCGGCCAGGTCGAAGAGGAGCTCGTAGCGATGGCCCGATTGTCCCGGAAGGGGCTCCAGCAGCCCGCTGTTGCGCAGCTCCGGGAGGCGCACGGCGGCCTGGCGCACCGCGTCGGCAGGGATCGAGGGGAAACGGCGGGCCAGCGCGTCGAGCTCCCCCGGGGGGTAGCCCATGGCCTTGCCCAGATCCCGCAAGGCCGACCGGGCCTGAAAGGTGTTGTACGTGGCCACGGAGGCCACGTGCTCGGGGCCGAAGCGGCGGTAGACGTAGGCGGCGACCTCGTCTCTCCGGCGGGCGTCGAAGTCGATGTCGATGTCCGGGTATTGGGCCCGCTCCAGGCTCAAGAACCGCTCGAACAGAAGCCCCCGGGCAATGGCGTCCACGTCGGTCAGCCCCAGAGCGTAAGCGACGGCCGAATCGGCGGCGGACCCCCGCCCCGAGGTCCGGATGCCCCGGCTGCGGGCGTAGCGCACGATCTCCCAGACGACCAGGAAGTAATCCGCTACCCCCAGGGCCTCGATGATGCGCAGCTCATGGTCGAGCCTCCGGCGGATCGGCTCCGTCAGCATCCCGTAGCGCCGCTCGGCACCCTGGTAGGTGAGGCGCCTGAGCAAGGAGGAGGGGGTCTCTCCCGGCGGCACCGGATAGGAGGGAAACAGCCTCTCCCCCAGCGGCACGACGTGGTCCTCGCACCGGTCTGCGATAGCCTGGCTGTTGCGCAGGGCCTCCGGGACGTCCGAGAAGAGCTCCGCCATCTCGTGCGGCGCCTTGAGGTACTGCTCGGCGTTGAGCGCCCGCTCGGGGTGGACGGACTCGAGCCTCGTCAGCGTCCGCACGCAGGTCAACGCGTCGTGGACGGGAAAGTCCGCTTTGCGGGCGTAGTGGACATCGTTGGTCGCCACCACTTCCATCCCCAGCCGCCGGGCCATCTCGACCAGCTGGCGCGCCAGGCGGCGGCTGCCGGGTAACCGGAGGTCCTGGACCTCCACGTAGGCGTTCTCACCGAAGATCTCCCGGAGCTGCCGGAGGGCCTGGAGGGCCTCCTCCGCCTTCCCCATCCTCGCGGGGACCGCGGCCACCCCTCGCCGGCTGCAGCCGCTCAAGGCGATCAGCCCTTCCCGACGAGCGGCGAGGGTGGCCCAGCGGGCTCTGGGAGATCGCCGGGGAGCGCTCAGGTGGGCATCCGTCAGGATCTGGCACAGATTGGCATACCCGCTCCGGTTGCAGGCCAGCAGGGTCAGGTGCCGGCCGTCCTCCATGGTCAACTCGGCACCCACCACGGCTTTGATCCCGCGAGCTCTTGCCTGCCGGACGAACCGTACCGCGCCGCTCAAGGTATCGTGGTCCGTGACGGCCAGGGCCGGCATACCCGTCGCGGCGGCCCGATCCAGCAAGCTCTCGATGCTGCTGCCTCCGTCGAGGAAAGAGAAAGGCGTATGCACGTGCAGGTGTACGAAAGGCGGCGCTTCTCTCGGCACTTGCAGGCCTCCGGATCCATCAATCGAAGATGCGGTAGACCCGCCACTCGCCCGTGGCGAACTCGTAGCCGAGCTCGTAGATGCCGAGATCGGTCACCACCCGGACGAAGTGCTTCTCCCCCTCGCCGGCCCACCAGCGCCCTGTCTCCCTCCACTCGTCCAGGCACTCGCGCACGGCCAGCGTCCGCCCGCGCCACCCGATGGCCGTGATCCGCGAGCACCCGGGCCCTGGGGCCTCCTTCGCTCGCGCCGGGAAGAAGACCCGGACCGGCGCGTCGACCCGGCGGCTCAAGCCAGCCCCACCCCCTGCTCGATGAGGGCCAGCATGGCCTCCCTGCGGGCAAGCCCCGGCTCCTCGAGGTCTCCGTCTCCTATCCGGATGGCCCCCGCTCCCACGCGGAGGTTGACCAGGCGGACCACGTCGGCCATCCGATCCTGCCGCACGGCCGAGGGACGGCGAGCGTCGAACAGCGTATCCTGGCGTACCTGGCCGGGCCGGAGCGAAGTGCCGATCAGCTCCAGCCGGCGGGGGGTAGCGCCTCGATCCAACCACGGGTGGGCCTGGCGCAGGACCCGGGCCAGCAATTGCTCGGCCAGGTCCTCCAGAGCCCGGCGGCCGTAGCGGCCCTCGCCCAGACGGATGCTCTCCTGGACGAGAGCCTCCGGAGCACCCCGGGAGAGGTGGCGGGGAAGCTCCAGGGTCATCCGCAATCCCAGGGCGGAGGGCACCTGCCTGCGCCTCTCGACGATGGCCGCGATGTCGGCGGCCCACATGCGGACCGCCCGGATCGCGGCCGCCCGATCCGCCGGGCCGGCTCCGCCGTCGGGATCCAGATCGAGGGTGCGCACGATGGAAGGAGGAGGATAGGCGGGGAAGACCCGGGAGGGGTCGATCCCCTGGCTCCATCGCCAGATCTGCCACCCCAGAAGACCGAACCGCGAAAAGAGGGGATCAGGCCCCACCCGCGCGATCTCTCCCACGGTGTGAAACCCCAGGATCGTCAACGTCTCTCGCACGGAGGCCGGGCAGATCCAGAAAAGGCGCAAAGGGAGCCCCTCCAAAAAGGCCCTGGCCTCCTCCTCGCCTGCCACGATCCGCAGGGCAGCCCGGGCAGGGGAGGAACCGGGGGACGCGGCAGCGGAGGCGTACTCCGCCAGGGATAGCGCCGCTGCCTTGGCGACGAGGCGGGTCGGTGCCACTCCCACCGCATGCCTGAACGGCAGGATGCGGGCGACGGTGCCGGTTACCCGGCGGATCGCCTCCTCGCCCTCGTCCAGGCCGGCCAACTCGAAGAAGCCTCCCTGGGCGCCGTCCGGCTCGACGACCGCCCCGAGCTGCACCAGGGCGTCCCAGAGGCGATCCAGGCCTGGGGTATCCGCCGGCGAGCGGGGAACGTACAGATAAGCTAGCCCGGCCAAAGCAACGACCCCCGAATACGCGTTTGCATCCGGCAACCTCATTGTATGGCGAATATGTGTTCGCTGCAAGCGGGAAAACGCGGAGGTGGGAGGCGTTGCTCAAATTGGTCAACGTTACCTCTTCATAGCTGTTCGCAGGAATCGACGGCAGCGGGAGAGAATACTGTCTGACACACCCAAAGACGGGGCACGTACAATCCGGCCCCGCCGGTGATTTTGTCGAATTCGGTCGTGAGCACGGGGGGCGCAAGAGGGCCGAGCGAGACGGGGCGGTCGCGGGCCCCTCCGCCGGCCGGGCGGCTATGCTGCGGGCCAAGCGCGAAGTCATCGACCACTTCAGCCAGCTGCGGCTCAAGAATCCCTCGAGCCTCCACTTCCTCCGGCATCTCGCCGAAGCGCCGGAGCTGTTGGAGCGGGTCAGTTTCGTGCTGGAGCGAGACTTCTTGCCCAACACGCTGGTGGTCGCGGAGGAAGGCAGTGCGCTCGCGGGATTTGAACTCCAGCTGGGCGCCCACCAGCGGGAGGAAGTGAGCATCGTCAACGGCCACCTGGTGCGCCAGCTCCACCGGGGCTGCGCGATGCTCGTCCGGGATCCGCTGGAGGCCATCGACGCGCTCCAGCATCTGCGGGGGCGGCTCTACGTCATGCTGGCCTTCGCCGGCGAGATCCCTGCCTGGTACCGGGCGGTCGCGGAACCCAACCCTGCGATGCCGGTGCGGACCGACCAGCGCCGGCGCCTGGAGGCGGCTCTGCAGGACATCGTCCGCGACCAGGTGGACATGGTCCTGCTGGCCATCTCGCTGCGCCAGCAGATCGAAGAGCAGCTCGAGGCCAAAGATCGCGACGCCTTCGCCCGCACCGCTCCCCTCTACAACGCGGTACGCCAGCACTGCCTCTGGGACCTCTGAGAGGAACCTGCCGCCCGCGGAGCGAAAGTTCCCGCCGCGCTCCTGACCGGGAGCAGGTTTTTCGAGAGGGATGAGGGGATGCGTTCGACCCCGGGGAGGGGCGGCGGGCCCGGGTCGCGCCGCGTGCCGGGTCCGGCCCGCCCTCCTTCGCGACGCCCCACGCGCGAGGCCGTCTGGGCGGCCGTCGTGGAGTTCGTCAAGACGCTGGCCGGCGCGGCGATCCTCGCGTTTCTCATCATGACGTTCGTGGCCCGGGCCTTCACGGTCGATGGGCCGTCCATGCTCCCGTCCCTGCACAACGGCGAGCGGCTGATGGTCGACAAGCTGACGTATCGCTTCCGGGAGCCCCAGCGAGGCGAGATCGTGGTCTTCCGGTACCCGGAAGATCCCCGGGAGCACTTCATCAAGCGGATCATCGGGGTCCCGGGGGACTGGATAGAGACCGGCGGGGGCCGGGTCTACGTCAACGGGCGGGCGCTCGACGAGCCTTACCTGGACGCTCCCACCCTCGGCCGGTTCGGGCCGGTCCAGGTGCCGCCGGGGCACTATTTCGTGATGGGCGACAACCGCAACAACAGTGAGGACAGCCGCGACCCACGGGTGGGATTCGTGCCTCGCAACCTCATCGAGGGCCGGGCGCTGTGGCGATTCTGGCCGCTCACGCAGATGAGCGTCCTGCGGCGCCCGGCGACGTTCGCCGCCCTGCCCCCTCCGCCCCAGCCGGGGGCGGCGCAGGCGGCGCCGGCCCTACCCTGAACGGCCTGCCGCTGCGGCCGGCGACCGGGCGCCGCTCGCGGCGGCGCTACTTGCGCCGGACGCCCTCCGCTCCCCGGGGCGGCAGCAGGAGCCGGCGCCCCACCTCGATGTGCGCGGGGTCCGCGACGGAGTTGACCTCCGCCAGCCATCGGTAGAGCCCTGGATCGCCGTAGAACCGCTGCGCGACGCCCCAGAGGGTGTCACCTCGCTGCACCTGGTAGGTGAGCGTATCGGACGACGCCGGGCCGGGCGCGTCCGGCCCTCGCGGCGGTTGGCCGGCCGCCGGCCCGGACGCGCCGGAGGCATCGGTGCGCTCCGGCGTGGCCGCCGCGAACGGGGCAGCGGGCGTCTCTTGCGGCGCCGGCGGAGCACCCGGCACGCCCCCCATGATCTCCGTCGCGCCCGTGGGCGGAGCAGGGCGTCCTGCCCGCGCAGCGTCGCCCGGCTCTGTGGCCCCTGCCCCGGGGCGCGGGAGACCGGCCGCCTGCTGGCCGCCGGCAGGTGCGCCGGGACGGCCGGCTGCCGGCCAGAGGCGGTCGATGCCCCAGCGCACCACCATGGCGCTCACGAAGACCAGCGCCAGGACCGTGGCTCCCTGCAGGGCCCTGGAAACCGCCTGCCCCAACCGCGGGGCCTGCTCCCGCGCCGCCCGGCGCCGCGCGGCGATCCGTGCCTGGGCCCTGGCGACCGGCCAGGTCCCGCGCTGCCACTGCTCGGCCCCTTCGGCGCCCGCAGCCACCTGGCCCTGCACCTCGGCGGGGAAGTAGCCGGCCCGCTTCACGTCCGCTCCGGTGAAAAGCCCGACGGGCTCCGACTCCCAGACGTCGTAACCGGGCAGCGGCTCCAGTACCTCGCCGCGCCAGCCCCACAGAGCGAGTTGCGCGGTTTGGGGGTCGAGCACGCAAGCGAACTGCCACCCTGCCCCGAAGTGCGTCTGGTGGACGAACGTCTCGTACGGCGACAGTTGCATGGCCTCGCCCGGGCGGGCGTGGAACCATCCGACGGCCCGGCGCGAGCCGAAGCGGTCCTGCAACATCTCCCGGACCGCCTGCCACGAGCGGGCCGTGAACTTGACGGATCGGCTCGCCGCCTCCACCTCGGGCGCCTCGATGGCCCCCTCCACCAGCACGAAGACCTGGGAAGCGGCATTGCGGAACGCCCGCCCGACCAACACCCCGGCGATCGCCTCGGCCTCCGGACGCCGGGCGCACCGCTCCATGAACTCCAGCACGCCCCGGGCGAGGTAGACGCGGGGCATGCCCTGCTCTACGGCCTGGCCGACGTGGCGAAACCTGGACGGCGGCGGCTCCTCTCCCAGAGGGAGCGACGAGGGAGGGCGGGGGTCGACGCTCTGGTCGTCCTGCAGTGGCGACATCGGGCTCGCCTCCCTGTAGCCCTCGGCGGGCAGACTCCGTGAAAAGCCGGTACACTGCGCTCTCCTGTTCCGTTCCGTCCGAGGGCCGGAGATCCCTCTTGCCGGAAGGACGGGCGTGCCACCCGGCGAAGCCACCGGCGAGAGAGAAGGAGGGGAAGAGCTTGACGTTCCGAGAGCTGGTGGAAATCCTGGTATGCCCGGCCTGCCGGCACCGGGTCACCTTGGAGCGGCAAACCTGGCTGGTCTGCGCCAACCCGGAGTGCCGCCGCAAGTATCCCGTCCGTGAGGGAATCCCTATCATGCTGGTCGAAGAAGGGGACAAGTACGTCGACGTCCCCGTGGAGCAGCTGGAGCCCCTCGGGCCGGAGCCTGAGTGAACGAACGGGAAAGGATGCGAAGGGAATGCGCGTCGCGGTCTTCTCGGACGTCCACGGCAACCGGCACGCCCTCGAAGCGGTGCTGCAGGACGCCGCGGGCCACGCCGACCTCCTGGTATGCGCCGGCGACCTTGCCTGGGGCGGGCCGTTCCCGGAGGCGGTCATTCGCACCCTGCGCGACTTCCGGATCCCGTGCGTGGCCGGTAACACCGACCTGGCCCTGCTGCAGGAGTCCGGAGCGACGCACCCCTGGGGGCGCTGGGCGCTCGGCCGGCTGTCGCCCGAGGACCTCGAGTTCGTGCGAGGGCTGCCCTTGCAGCACCGGATCGCGCCTCCGGGCGGCGCCGCGCCCGAAAAGTCGCCGCAAGAGGTGCTGGTCGTGCACAGTTCCCTGGATGATCCGGCCCGGCCGCTTCCCCACCGCACCCAGGAAGAGGGGCTCGAGAAGCTGTTCGGCCAGGCGCCCGCCCGGGTCGTGGTGCACGGGCACGACCACCAGGCGTACCGGGTCGACCTGCGGCGGGTGACCGTGGTCGGGACGGGCTCCGTCGGTCTTCCGCTCGACGGCGACCCCAGGGCCAGTTACGTGCTGCTGACCTGGGCAGGCGATGGGACCTGGCAGGTGGAGCACCGGCGCATCGTGTACGACGTGGACGGCGCCGCCCAGGAGGCCCAGAGGACCGGCATGCCGGGCGTCCAGCGGTGGGCGGTGGCGATTCGCAGGGGGCTGCCGCCCGATCGGGTCAGCCTGTGAGCCGGGAAGACGGCAGGCGCAGAAGGAGGATCACCGTGGAGTCGTGGCGCTCAGGGGCATCTCGCCCGCAATCCGGCGGGGTGCCGTATCACGTCCGGTGCGCTCCGGGAGAGGTCGCCCGGTACGTGTTGCTGCCCGGAGACCCGGAGCGCGTCCCGCTCATCGCCCGGTTTTGGGACGAGCGACGGGAGGTGGCGCGGCACCGGGAGTACACCACGTACACCGGGCGGGTCGGGGGTGTACCCATTTCGTCGACCTCGACCGGCATCGGCGGGTCGTCGACGGCGATTGCGATCGAAGAGCTGGCCGAGATCGGGGCCGACACGTTCATCCGGGTGGGGACGTGCGGCGCCATCCAGCCGGAGATAGCGTGCGGCGATCTCGTCATCGTGAGCGCGGCGGTGCGGTTGGATGGGGCTTCGGCCGACTACGTCGACCTGGCTTACCCGGCCGCCTCCCACTATCAGGTGACCGCTGCTCTCGTGGAGGCGGCACAGCGTCTGGGCATGCGGTACCACGTGGGCGTCTCCGCCTCGACGGCCACCTTCCACCTGGGGCAGAGCCGGCCCGGTTTCGGAGGCTACTCCCAGAGCGGGGCCGAGCGGCGCATCGAGGATCTGCGCCGGGCTCGGGTCCAGGTCTTCGAGATGGAAGCGGCCACCATCTACACCCTGGCCAGCCTCTTCGGGTTGCGCTCAGGCGGCGTGATGGCCGTGGTGGCCAACCGCGTCACCGACGAGATGACGTACGGCGGCATCGAGGAGGCGGCCCGTACCGCATCGGAGGCCGTGCGTATCCTGGCCGAGTGGGATGCCCGTATGAAGCGCTCAGGGAGCCGGTACTGGTATCCCTCCGTTGGATAAGGGACCCAGCCGCTGGCGCATTTCGTCGAACAGCGAGCGGCTGCGGGCGACCATCTCTTCCAGGTGCTGGTACGTCCCGCCGGGCACGGCAGGGAGTGACTGCCAGTTGGCCCGGACGTTGAGGGCGGCGCCCTCGATGCAAGCCCGCAGGAGCCACGCGGCCACCCCCGCGTCCGACAGCGCCACCACCGGCACCAGCGGCATCACGTGGGAGAGCAGGTCGAGCCCACGCAAGGCGGTCTCGACCGCCTGCAGGGGCACCCGGGCCGCGTGCTCGAGCGCCTGATGGATGGCCTCGGTGCGGGCCCGCGCCTCCGATTCCGAACCCTTGGGCAGACGGTAGGCTCGCATCACCTGGTGGAAAGCCTCGGCATCTCGTGATGCCAGGGCCAGCAAGCTCTCGCTCAGCTGGTCGGCCTGGTGGGCCCACTCCTCCAGGTGGTTGGCCAGCTCTTCGTCGTCGACGCGGCGCCGGGCCACCCGGGCCACCATGGCCACCAGGGCGCCGCCGCACGCGCCGGCCGCGGCCGCCGCCGCTCCCCCGCCCGGCACCGGGTCGGCGGAAGCCAGCTCGCTCACGAACGCCCGGACGGTATGCTCTGCTACGGGCTCCATGGTCCCCTGCCTCTTGCCCAAGGTTCGCACTGTTATCCTACTGTGAGCGCAGGGCGGCCGCCACAGTCCCGGCGTGCCGGCGTGCGTTCCTGGAGGCGGTGCCGGCCCATCCGGCCCCTTCTGGAAAGGATGCACCGCACCTCCGTCGAAGTTGCGCCGCAGGAAGCAGACGGGAGGGCGCACGCCACGACCGCGACCAGTTTGCCCGGCCGCCGCTTCGAGCTCCGCCCGGCGCTCGAGACGCTACCTCGTTACGTGCCTGGGTTGTCGCCCGAAGACGTCGAGCCCGTCCTCCAGGGCGCGGGCGAAGCGGGCGCCGTCAAGCTCTCGTCCAACGAAAACCCGTTGGGACCTTCGCCCCGGGCGGTGGAGGCCATCTGCCGGGCTGCCTGGGAGTCCCACCGGTACCCGGATCCGGAGTGCCGCCAGCTGCGCCTCGCGCTGGCCCGGCGGTTCAGGGTGCCGGCCGAGCAAATCGTGGTCGCCAATGGGGGCGACAACCTCATCACCCTGCTGGCCCAGGTGATGCTGGAGCCCGGGCGCTCCGTGGCCATCCCGGCCGTGACGTTCGCCTCGTACGAGATTGCCGCGCACCTGGCGGGAGCTCGCATCGAGCGGGTCCCGATGCGAGGGCCGTTCCTGGATGCTCAGGCCATTGCCTCGGCCTTCAAGACAGGTGCCTCCGTGGCTTTCGTCTGCAACCCCAACAACCCCACGGGGACGATCCTCTCCGGGGATCAGGTGCGGTCCATCATCGATGCCATGCCCGGCGGGTCGCTCCTGGTGCTCGACGAGGCGTACGCCGACTTCGTCACGGACGGATCCTATCCGGACGGCCCCGGTCTCGTGCGGGACGGGGCGCCGGTGGTGGTGCTGCGCACCTTTTCGAAGGCGTACGGGCTGGCAGGGTTGCGGGTCGGCTTCGCGCTCTGCCCCCCGGAGGTGGCCCGGGCGATGTGGAGCGCCCGTGAGCCGTTTTCGACCAACCGCCTCGCCGAAGCGGCGGCGCTGGCCGCGCTCGAGGACGAAGCCCACCGGCTGCGAGCGCGCGACATGGTGCTGCAGGGCCGGGAGGAGATGATGCGCCGGCTCGACGCCATGGGGATCGGCTACGTGCCGAGCCAGGCCAATTTCCTCTGGATCGAGACGCCGGTGCCCTCTTCCGTGCTGGTGCCGCGGCTTGCCCGCCTGGGCGTGCTGGTGCGGCCGGGAGAGATCTGGGGGCAGCACTCCTTCATCCGGGTCACGATAGGGACGCCGGCTCAAAACTGGCGGTTCATCGAGGCGCTGCAACAGGTACTGGCCGAGGCCGGGACCGGGCGCCACCAGGGAGGGTCGTCCCCCTGAGCGAGGCCATACGCGTCGGGCGCGGGGTCAGCGTGTCGCTGGGCTTGCTCGAGTCCGTGGCCGGCGTGCGGGTCGCCGGGCGCCCCCAAGGGCGGCCCGCCGTGGAGATCGACCCGGAGCTCCTGCAGTGGCTCGAGCAGGGCCGGAGGGTCATCGAAGCCGCCGTGGATGCTCCCCGGGCGACGTACGGGGTCAATACGGGCTTCGGGCATCTCGGGTACGTACGAGTCTCTCCGCGGCTTGCGGCCGAGCTGCAGCACAACCTGATCCGCAGCCACGCCATCGGGGTAGGGCCCACGCTCACCCTGGAGCAGAGCCGGGCGGTCCTTTTCCTGCGCCTGAGCAGCCTGGCGCGCGGCTACTCGGGAGTTCGCCCGGAGGTGGTCCTGCAGCTCGCCGGCATGCTCAACGCCGACCGCATCCCCGTGATTCCGGCTTGGGGCTCGGTGGGGGCAAGTGGTGACCTGGTGCCTCTGGCCCACGTGGCGCTGGCGCTGGTGGGGGAGGGGGAGGTCTGGTCGTCCCAGGGGCGGCGCATGCCCGCGGCGCAGGCTCTGGCCGAGGTAGGGATGGCGCCGCTGCGCCTGGAGGCGAAGGAGGGCCTGGCACTGGTCAACGGCACCGAGGTGACCACGGCGGTGGGCGCACTCGCCCTGGCCACGCTGGAGCGCCTGGTGATCACCTCCGACATAGCCTGCGCCTTGACGATCGAGGCGCTGGGAGGCAGCGCCGAGCCCTTCGATGCGCGCCTTTTGGAGCTCCGGCCGCATCCGCAGGCCCTTGCCGTCGCCGCCAACGTCCGAGCGCTGCTGCAGGGGAGCGGCCGGTTGCGGGTGCCTGGAGATGGGCCGCCGCAGGACGCCTACTCGCTGCGGGCGGTCCCCGCCATTCACGGGTCGGCTCGAAGCCTCTTCGCGTGGGCGGCCGGGATCGCCGTGACCGAGATGAACAGCGTGGTCGACAACCCGCTGGTTTTTCCGGAGGCGCAGGTCATCCTGTCCGGCGCCAACTTCCACGCACAGCCCGTGGCGCTGGCCTGGGACGCCTGCCGCATCGGGGTGGCGACCATGGCCAACGTCATCGAGCGGCGCATCGACCGGCTCGTCAACCCCCATACGAGCGAGGGGCTCCCTCCGTTCTTGACGCCCCGGAGCGGCTTGCGCTCAGGGCTCATGATGGCTCAATACGTCGCCGCCTCGCTCGCTGCCGATTGCCGGGCCCTGGCCGGGCCCTGGTCGGTGCACACCATCCCGACGTCCGCGGGGCAGGAAGACGTGGTAAGCATGGGCACCCAGGCGGCGCTGGCCTTCGAGGAGGCCGTCCGGCGGCTGGCGCGGCTGGTCGCGCTGGAGCTGGTCACGGCCGCCCAGGCGGCGCAGTACCGGGATGCGCCCCTCAGCCCGGCGGGCGCGGCGGTGCTGGAGTGGGTACGGGCCCTGGTCCCCTCGGTGCACGACGAGGACCGGGCCCTGTCGGGCTACGTCGAGCAGGTGAGCGAGCGGGTCGCGGCCGGCGAAGTCATCGAGCAGGTGCGGCGAGCGTCCCCGGCCCTGCGCCTCGCGGGCTTCGTGCCCGTGGACGGCGCTGGGCCGGGCTCAGGAGCCGGCGGCCCCGGATGACGCGCTCGCGGCGCGGGCGACTCCGGCAGGCTTCGCAGGCCGGGCAGGCTGCGCGGGATCGCCCGGTGCGCCTGCCGGATCCCGGGACGGCTCGCTCTGCGTGGCCGGTCGAGCAGGTGGCACGCGGGCCGGCAGATCCACCAGGCGTGCACGCATGCGAAGGCCTGCGGAGGCAGCTGCCCGTTGGCCGGCGACGATGGCCCAGAAGAGGACGACGGCAAGGACGAGCCACATGGCGACGATGATGAGCGTGCCCCAGTTCAACGTGCTACCCCCTGTCTGGCAAAGCGTTGGTTCGAAACGGCGGCCTGCGTTCCCTGCCCCGGGCGGTCGAGGTGCCGGCGACACGGGAGCAGGCGGGGCTGGGGCCCGATGACCGCGTCGTCGAGCTCTCCTCGCCCCCGCCGTGATTTTACCGTAGCCGTCTTCGTCGTGTGCAACGGGCGCGTCCTCTTGATGTACCACCGCCGGTACGGGAAGTGGCTGCCGCCGGGGGGACACGTCAAGGACGGCGAGCTGCCGGACGACGCCGCCGTGCGGGAGGTGCTGGAGGAGTCCGGGCTGCTCGTGCAGCTGGTCGGCCAGCGCGGTATCGACGTCGCTTCGCCCCGGCAGCTCATCCGCCCCGAGGGGGTCCAGCTCGAGGCGATCGAGCCGGGGCACGAGCACATCGACTTCATCTACTTCGCACGCCCGGTTCCGCCGTGTGCCGCCGGGCAACGTCCGCCCGAGCCGGTGCCCAACGGTGAGGCCCGCACGATGGGGTGGTTCTCGGAGCAGGAGTGGGAGGGCCTGGGCATGACCGAGGAGATCCGCCTCTGGTCGAGAAAGGCGCTACGGACCCTGCAGGAAGGGTCTTGACACAGGGGTGGAGCAGGCCGTGGAGCGGGTGCTCGTGGAGTGCGTGCCCAATTTCAGCGAAGGCCGCCGGCCCCAGGTGGTCCAGGCCATCGTCGAGGCGATCGCTGGCGTATCGGGGGTCTACCTGCTGGATACCGAGTCCGACGAGGACCACAACCGGTCGGTGGTCACGTTCGCCGGGCCCGTGGAAGAGGTGCTGGAGGCCGCGTTTCGAGGGGTACGGGAGGCGGTCCGGCAGATCGACTTGCGCCACCATCAGGGCGGGCACCCCCGGATCGGGGCGGCGGATGTCGTGCCGCTGGTGCCGATCCGGGGCGTGACGCTCCAGGACCTGGTACCCGCCGCACAGCGACTGGGGCGTCGCATTGCCGAAGAGCTCGGGGTGCCGGTCTTCTTGTACGGAGAGGCGGCCACCTCCCCGCGGCGGCGGGACCTGAGCTTCCTGCGGCGCGGCAACTTCGAGGGCCTGCAGGAGGCGATGGACGCCGACCCCGAGCGGCGGCCGGATTTCGGGCCCGCCGCGGTGCACCCGTCGGCGGGAGCGACCGTGGTGGGGGTGCGCAAGCCGCTCATCGCCTACAACGTGGAGCTCGCCACGGCGGACCTGGAAGTTGCCCGGGCCATTGCCCGCAACGTGCGGGAGTCGAGCGGAGGCCTGGTCAACGTGCGGGCGATGGGGGTCCGGCTCGAAAAGCGCGGCACCACTCAGGTCTCCATGAACCTGGTCGACTACGAGAAGACGCCGATCTACCGGGCCTTCGAGCTGGTGGCGGCGGAAGCGCGCCGGCACGGGGTGGCGATCCGGTCGAGCGAGATCGTGGGCCTGGTACCGGAAGACGCGCTGCTCGATTGTGCCGAATACTATCTGCAGCTCGGCGGGACGTGGAGCCGCCGCCAGATCCTGGAGCGCCGCTTGAACGAGGTGGAGGGGCCACGCTGAGGCGATGATGAGGCCTGGTGCCGGACGTTCTCGCTTCCTGGGCCGGGCAGACTTGCTGGTGCGCAGGGCGCAGCAGGTCGTGACGTTGCGCGGCTGGTCGGAGCGGCCGGTGGCCGGCTCACCGGAGCCAGGGTGGCTGGGGCTCGTGGAGGACGGGGCGGTGGCCTGCAGGGGCGATCGCATCGTGGCGGTCGGCCGCACCGGCGAGGTCGAGCGGCGGGTGAGCTGGGACCGGGAGACGGTGGTGGTGGACGCCCAGGGCCACGCGGTGCTCCCGGGCCTGGTCGATCCCCACACCCACGCGGTCTATGCGGGCGACCGAGCCGAAGAGTGGGGGAGGCTGCTTCGGGGAGAGCCTTACCTGAGGATCCTGCAGTCCGGCGGCGGCATCTGGCAGACGGTCCGGCGGACCCGGGAGGCCTCGACCGAGGACCTGGTCTCGGGGATGGCGGAGCGGTTGCGCCGGATGATGCGGGCAGGCGCCACGACCATCGAGGTGAAGAGCGGGTACGCGCTGGAGCCGGAGGGAGAGCTCCGGCTGCTGGATGCCATCGCAGCCGCCGCCGAACTGGTGCCGGCGCAGGTGGTGCCGACGTTCCTGGGGGCGCACGCCGTCCCTCCGGAGTACCGTTCCGACCCCGAGGCGTACGTGGACCTGGTCGAGGAGGTCATGCTCCCGGCGGCGGCCCGGCGTCCGGGGCTCGCGAGGTTTTGCGACGTCTTTTGTGAGGAAGGCGCCTTCACGCCGGACCAGGCCCGCCGCATCCTCAGCCGGGCGGCCCGGCTCGGGCTGGGCTTGAAGGTGCACGCCGACCAGTTCCACCCTCTGGGTGGAGCGCGGCTCGCGGCCGAGATGGGCGCGACCAGCGCCGACCATCTCGACTTTACCCCACGAGAGGACCTGGAGCGCCTGGCCGCTTCGGGCACGGTCGCCGTGCTGTTGCCGGGCGCGCATCTGTTCACGCGCAGCCGGGCCTTACCGGACGTCGAAGGGATGCGCTACCACCGGGTGCCCGTTGCCCTGGCCTCCGACCACAACCCGGGCACGAGCCCGGTGGAGTCCATGGCGCTGGTCACGGCGCTGGGGTGCACGGTGCTGGGCCTGACCCCGGAGGAGTCCCTGGCAGGGTGCACCATCAACGCGGCCCATGCCCTGGCCCTGGGGCACGAGGTCGGAAGCCTGGAGGTCGGCAAGCGCGCCGACTTCATCCTGGTAGCCGGCCCGTCGTACCTCCACCTGCCGTATCGGATGGGAGCGGACGGGGCGGTTTGGATGGTCGTCGCCGCGGGCCGGATCGTCGCCGGAGGCGGCGAGCGGGAGAAAACCCCTCTCGAGGAAGGGGAGACGCCCGATGACGCCGATGCATGACCAGCGGGCCTTGCGACGCCGCCGGGCGCAGGAGGAAAACCTGACCGCTCAGCTCATCGGCGGCGCGCCGTTCGCCGGCCGGTACCGGGTGACGGGGAAGAGCGGCAGGGTACACGAGGTGAAGTTCCGGCAGGCGCGGGGCGCCGTCTGCCGGTGCGATTGCCAGGATTTCGAGACCAACGGCCTGGGCACGTGCAAACACATCGAGGCCGTCCGGCTCGCGCTGGAGGCGAGGTTTTCCCCGGCGGAGCTCTCCGAGCACGCCGGAAAGGCGTCGCGGCCGAGCTGGGAGGGAAGGCGGGTCGACGACGCCGTGACCTTCTTCGATCTGGAAACGCAGCGGCTGTTCCAGGAAGTCGGCGGGCGCCACCACCTCGACCGGTTGGGCCTGGCGGCGGCGGTGACCTATTGCGAAGGGGACGGGGGGTTCCGGCACTATTTCGAGGACGACGCCGCGGCGCTCATCGACCGGCTGCTCGGCGCGTCGCTCGTGGTAGGCTTCAACGTGCTGCGTTTCGACTACGAGGTGCTGGCCGGCTACTCCAAGGACGCGGATCTGCTTTACACCGTGCCGACGCTCGACCTCATGTTCGAGCTGGAGCAGGTGCTCGACTGGCGGCCGAGCCTCGACTCCGTGGCTCGGGCCACCCTGGGCACCACCAAGACCGCCTCGGGCCTGCAGGCGGTGGAGTGGTACCGTGAGGGACGCATCGAGGAGATCGTGGAGTATTGCGAGGAGGATGTGAGCCTCACCCGAGCGCTCTTCCATCACGGCCTGCGGGAGGGGCGCTTGTCGGTGCTCGACCGCGAGGGCGCGGTCATCGAGGTACCGGCACCTTGGAGTCACGGACTGCTGGCCGCCTGAGCGAGACAGCGTGCCGTTGGACGAGGCGCCGGCCGACCCCCCGGAAGGAGGTCCGAGACGGGAGATGCGGGTGACCGTGCGACTCTTCGCGGCGCTGGCCGAGAAGGCGGGGCGCCGGGAGCTCGTCGTGCAGCTCGGCGAGGAGGCCACCGCCCTGGACGCGTGGGACGCTGCCCAGCAGGCGTTGGGCGGGCCGATGGCCTTGCCGAGAGAGTCGGTCCGAGTGGCGGTCAATCTCCAGTACACGGGCTGGGACCACCCCTTGCGCGACGGCGACGAGGTGGCGCTCATCCCTCCTGTGGCGGGTGGCAACGGAACGCACGGGCCCCCTCTTGCCCCGCCGGCCGTCGAGGTCACGGTGACCGAGCAGCCGCTCTCGGTGGAAGCGGCCGTGGCTCGCGTGGGAGGCCCGACCATGGGGGCGATCGCCGTCTTCGTCGGCACGGTCCGGGAGTGGACGGAGCGGGCCCCGGCGCGCCTGCGCGGTGCGACCGATCATCCTGCCGGTCCGGCGCCGCACGGCGCCCCCTCCATGCGCCGGACCGTGGCCATCCACTACGAGGCCTACGGCCCCATGGCTGAAAAGGAGATGGAGTCCATCGGCCGGGAGGTCGTGCAGCGCTGGCCCGGCGCCAGGGTCGTCCTGGCCCATCGCCTCGGTTGGCTGACCCCCGGTGAGGTGAGCCTGGTGATCGCCGTGGCCACGCCCCATCGCGCACCGGCGTTCGAGGCGGTGCGCTGGGCTACCGAGCGGCTCAAGCGGGACGTGCCGATCTGGAAGAAGGAACGCTACGAGGATGGCGAGGAGTGGGTGGGCATGGGCGGCTGATCCCCGCCGGACGGCGGCCGGTGCAGCATGGGGACGAAGACGACGGGCAGGATGTTTTCCATCTCCACGCGCTCCGGGAGCCGGCGGATCCGCCACAGCACCTGGCCTTCCTGCGCCGCCCCGATCGGGATCACCATCCGCCCGCCCTCCTTCAGCTGATCGAGCAGGGCGTGCGGCACTCGCTCCGGGGCGGCGGTCACGACGATGGCGTCGAACGGGGCCTGCTCCGGCCACCCGCCGTACCCGTCCCCTTGCCGGCAGCGGATGGTGGCGTAGCCCAGCGCGCGCAAGCGCTCGGCGGCCGCCTGCGCGAGCTCGGGAATGAGTTCGACGGTGTAGACGTGAGGCGTGAGTTCCGCAAGCACGGCGGCCTGATACCCGGATCCCGTGCCGACCTCCAGCACCCGGTCCCCCGGTTGCAACTCCAGGAGGGACGTCATCACGGCCACGATGTAAGGCTGGGAGATGCTCTGGCCCCACCCGATGGGCAGGGCGCGATCCGCGTAGGCCATGGAAGCGTAGGCAGGGGGCACGAAGCGATGCCGGGGGACCCGCGCCATGGCCGACAGCACCCGGGGATCCATGCGAACCCCTTGTGGCTGGGCCGGGAGAGCCACCTCTCCCGCCTCCTCTTAGATGGAACCGCCCTTCTGGGGATTCTCCGGCGCCGGCGGCGCCCCCTGCGCTGCAGGGCCTGCTGCAGAGAAGGGGACCGGTCGCAGGGGCTCGGCGGCCGCTTCCTCGGAGAGCCGGGCCTGCGCCGGCGGCAGGAACTCCCGCGATGCCGCCACGCCCGCGCGGTCGATCCGGAGCACGACGACGGGCCCGTTCTGGCGGACGGGGGGCAAGGAGAGGAAGTGCACGCCGTCCACCATCCGGTGATCCCACCCGTCGCCCGCGTAGAGCACCCACGTCTCGAGCCCCTTGCCGGCCGTGGCGGAAAGCCACGCCGCGAGCATCTGCTCCTCACGCCCGGCCCCCGCGCGTAGAGGCGATCGGCCGGTCAAGACCAGCAAGCGCCGGATCCGGTCGTGGACGGCCCGCCGGATCTCGGCGGCCACCCACTCCCACGCCACCGTCTCGGGGTCCAGGACGATGAAGCGGCTGTCGCGCCGGGTGGCCACTGCGCCGGGCCATCCGAAGCCGGACGCGGAGCCGGGCCGGCGGTGCGCTTCGTCCCAGGCGGCCGGAATGGCAGCCACCGGAAGCCCCGTCTCCAGCAGCCAGCCCGCTTCGACCTCTGCGGGGTCGTCCGGGGCAGGAGGGCGGAGCGCGGCGAGCACCAGGGAGGGATGCTGGTCCACCAACCACGAGATGAAGCCCGGCAAAGACGCCGGAGGGGGCAGGCTGCCGAGGGCGACTACCCGTACCGCCTCGGAGCCGGACGAGCCAGCGGTCGTCGAGCGCGGGGCAGGGGCTCCAGCTGCCGGCCGATCGGAATCCCTGGCGGCGGGGGGCGGCGCTTTGACCGGCGGAACCGGCCCTGCCACCGGGCCCGTTTCTTGCCGGGAATCCGTGCCTGCCGTCCGCTGCTCCTTCGTGTGGCGGCGACGAAGCCCACCGGATGGCGACCCGCACCCGCAGGTCGAGGTATCCTGCCTCGAGAGCCGGCTCTCCGGAGGCGCGCGAGGGCCGGGCGGAGAGCATCCCACCTTTGACGCCACCCTCGGCTCCGCCGCTCACCCAGAAGGTGATGAGGTTGGGATCGATGGGGGCCCGGCGTCCCTGGGCATCCACGACGACGGCTCCCAGCGGCACCGGATCGCCCGGAGGCACCACCAGGGGGTCGGGCTCCACGCGCAGGGCGACGGGCGCGCCGATGACCTGTACCGGGATCTCCGAGGCGGCCGCCTGCATGGCGGTACCCGGCTGTACCACGGGAACGAGCGGGTCCCCCGTGTCGAACAGCGTGCCGGAGGCCCCCCACAGGCGGGTGCCGTCGGTCCTGAGCGCGACGATCCGGCCGTTGCCCGGCCGAAGCCCCACGAAGACCCCCGGCTTCGGAAACAGGCCCAGGTCGGGAGGATCGACCGTCCACAGGAGTTCGTCTGCCGAAAGATCGTACGGGTAGACCTCGAGGGGCGCAGGCACGCCGGATGCGGTCACCAGGCCTACCGGCGCGATGGAGTACGCCTCGATGGCCGGCGCGGGCGGGGATACGGCGGGTCTGAGGACGAACAGCCCGGGGTGGCCGGCGGCACCGGCGTCGTAGAACAGCCCGAGCGCGGCCGGCACCGCCCGCTCCCCGCCGTCCGAAGGGCGGTTGACCACCGCCAGCGGCGGGCCTGGCGCTGCCCGGGCGCCCTCGGTCGCTCGGCTGCCCGGGCCGATGCGGGCCACCAGCGTGGTGGAGCCCCCGCCGTCGAGGTTGATGGCGTCGGTAGCGCCCAGGCGCTGGAGCCACCGGGCCAGTTCGGCCACGTCGAGGCCCCGGCTCGTCCAGTGCCGCCCGTCGACGGCGGCCAGGATGACCCGGCGGCCCTGGCGCCCCACGCCGATGGCGCTACGAGGTTGACGCGTGAGCGGATAACCGGGCTGGCCGAGCTCGAGGAGCGGCTGACCGTCCTGCAACAGGACCGAGCCGCCCGAAAGGGCCGCGTAGATGGTACCGCCCGCCGGGGGCGACGGGCGCAGGGAGGAGCCCGGCACCACCCCGGCCTGCCAGCCGAAGCGCTGGCCTGCCCTCAGCCGGGCCTGCAGCCGGGTCGCGCCGTCTCTCCACCCCAGGAGCACGAGCTCGCCCGGGCCGGGAGGAGCCTTGGGCACGCCTCTGCCCACGGCCACTACCGTCCAGGCGTCCCCGGGACCTCCTCCCGGGCGCTCCGCGCGCAGCCGGGCGAAAGCCACCTCCTCGGGGCCCCATCGCACGAGCGGCAGGGCGGCCGAACCCCAGTGCTCGTCGTAGGCCCCGACCTGGCCGGGAAGGAGCGCAGGCTCGTTGAGGGCGTCGACCTGAAGAGCGGAAACGCTCGAACCCGTCCCTCCGGTCGCACCGGGGCCCGGCAGGGGACGAAGGGCCCCATCGAAAGCCAGCATGCCGATGGCGGCCCGCAGCCCCTCGCTCGTCCGGAAAAAGACCGCCGACGGCCTCCCGGACGGGTACGGGCTCTTCCACACCTGCTGGCCCTTCACCACGACCCCGGCAGGGGCACCGGAGACCCCGGCGTGGAAAAAGTCGCCGTTGATGGCGGCCAGAGCGCCGGCCCTGCCTGCCAGCTCGCTGACGGGCTCGAGGTGGGTCAGGGAAGAGGAGGCGAGCACGTCCGCGCCGACTCCGGGCACGTCGAGGTCGGCCACGACGGCGAACAGATCGAGCCACCCGTCCTTGTCGAGACGCCGGACCGTGACGAGGGCGATACCTGGGGCGATGGGGGCCCGCCAGACCTGCTCGTCGACCGCCTCGGGCAGAGGGGCAGCCGCGCTGGCCGGTGAGCCGGACGCCGCGGACGGCTGCCCCAGTAACAGGGCCCACGCCAGCAACCCCACTCGGAGCACGTGCGCCAGCCGTCGCAACGCATCCGGCACCCTCACGGCAAACCCTCGTGCCATCGATGGTCCGAGCTTCGCCAAATGGCCTCGCTTTCCTCTGTTTCCCTCCATGGTTCGGCTCTGGAAGCTCCAACCTTGACGCCCCTCTCCCTTCGAGGGGAAGGAGCTCCTCCTCCCGAAAGTGTGCCCGTTGCCCCCGGACACCATGGGAAAGGATGTGGGCGCGAGGTGGCAGCACCGGCCTGGATCGTGGACCTGGACGGCGTCGTGTGGCGCCAGGGGGAGGCGATCCCGGGCGCGGCCCGCTTCTTCGAGGCGGTGCGCGCCCGCGGCCAGGCGGCCGTGGTCGTCTCCAACAACTCGGCTCCTACCGTGGAAACCTACCTGGAGCAGCTGCGGGCGATCGGCATCCCTTTGGAACGCCACCAGGTGGTCTCGTCCGGCATGGCCGCCGCCCGCTACCTGGTGGACCAGGGGATCCGAGAGGGCGTGCTGGCCGTCGGGGAAGCCGGTCTCTTCCAGGCCCTGCGCGAGGCGGGCATCGAGGCTCTGCCCGCCGGGCAGCCCGTGGGTATGCCCTCCGCACGGGTGCAGGCGGTGGTGGTCGGCATCGACCGATCGTTCACTTACGCCAAGCTGGAGGCGGCCTGCCGGGCGATCCGGGCGGGGAGCCGGTTCGTCGCGACCAACCCCGACCTCACCGTGCCTGCGCGGGACGGGGGCGTGGTGCCGGGTTGCGGTGCGCTGGTGGCGGCCGTTGCGGCGTGCAGCGGGGTGCGGCCGGTGGTGGTCGGCAAGCCCGAACGGCCGATCCTGGAGCTGGCCCTTGCCCGGCTGGGGGTGCGGGAGGGCGAGGACCGTTCCCACGTGGTGGTGGTCGGCGACCGTCTGGACACGGACGTCACCTTTGCCCGCCGCGGCGGCTTGACGAGCGCCCTGGTGCTGACCGGCATCACCCGGCGGGAGGATCTCGATCGCTCGGAGATACGGCCGGACTACGTGTTCGAGGACCTGGGAGCGCTGGCCGAGGCGCTCGCCGGCGGGTGACCGCCTCTTTCAAAAGCCGAAGGGTCCGATGGGCCCGAGGCCGGGCACGCCCTCCGGCGCGCGCGGCTCCCGGGCAGGGGGCGGCATGCGCTGCAGCAGGTAGGAGAGGAAGTCCCACGCCTGGTCGGGGTACCGGGTGCGGCTCGAGATGACCATAGCGCCGGCGCTGAAAGGATGAGGCAGCGCCATGAGCTTGCCATCGATGCGCAGCGGCGCCAGCCTCCCGGCCGGCACGGCGCCCTTGAGCCCCGCCGGCGCATGCTGCCAGCGGGCCGTGAGGTCGAGCACGGCGCCGTTTCGGGCAAAGACCTCGAGGCGGTCGGAGCCCAGAGCGAAGACGTCCGGCGCGTCGCCGGCCGCCACCAGCACCACGAGCTTTTGATCGTAGGCGACGATGGGCGTCAGATCGAGCTGGACCTGCCAGCCGGGGTGCGAGGCGTTATACTCGTCCACGATATGCTGAAGAGGCGCCGACTCGTCCACGGAGGCCCAGGTCATGACCCGAAGGTGCGGCACGGGGGCCGTGGCGGGGCGGGTCCGGCTGTAGATGAAAGCGGCCGTGAGCGCCAGTACGGCCACCAGTGCGGCGGCCCAGGCCCCGAGGGCCGTGCGCCGGCGGGCCAGCGCCGCAGCTCGGGCCGCTTCCGACTCCCGGGGGCGGGAGGGGGCCCTCACCGCGATGGCCACCTGCCGGCATCCTTGCCGGGCGCAGCCGCCGTGTGCGATCCAGCACGCCGCGTGATGGGGAGCGTGACACCGGGGGCATACGACGGCCTCGTCCCCCCGCTCGAGCGGGCGGCCGCATTCGGTGCACGGACGACCGACCCATTCGGAGCCGGCCGAAAGCTCGACCACGGTTTCCGTTCGCACGTCTTTAGCCTAGCACAGCCAGCCTCGGGCGTGGAAGCGGAGGGCCCGGGCGGGAAGGCGGGGTTGTCAGCGTGGCGGAGGTCGTAGTGGCACGGGGCAGGGAGGGACGCTTGGCCCGGGGGCACGTCTGGGTGTACGACACCCAGATCGCTCAAGTGGAAGGCAATCCGCAGCCCGGGGACGTCGTCGACGTCGTGACGGCACACGGGGCGCTCATCGGGCGCGGCTATTTCAATCCCCGTTCCCGGATCCAGGTGCGGCTGTTGACCCGCGAGGACGAACCCATCGACCGGGAGTTCTTCGCCCGCCGCCTCGACGAGGCCATCGCTTACCGCCGCCGCTTCTACCCGCTGGCGCAGGGCGTTCGCCTGGTCTTCTCCGAGGGAGATCGCCTGCCGGGGCTGATCGTGGACCGGTTCGCCGACGTGGTCGTGGTGCAGTTCTTGACCCTGGGCATGGACGTGCGGCGCAAGATGTGGACGGAGCTCTTGATCGAACGGCTCGAGCCCCGTGCCATCGTGGAGCGAAGCGACGTGCCGAGCCGGCGCCTGGAAGGGCTCGAACCCCGGGTGGAGGTGCTGTTCGGGGCGGTGCAGGGCCCGGTCGCCTTCGAAGAGAACGGCCTCTTGTTCGAGGCGGACGTGCTCGAAGGCCACAAGACCGGCTTCTTCCTCGACCAGCGCGAAAACCGCCAGGCGCTCAGGCCCCTGGCGCCCGGAGCGAGGGTGCTCGACGCCTTTGCCTACACGGGGAGCTTCGCTCTGTTCGCCCGGAGCTTCGGCGCCGCCTCGGTGATGGCGGTCGAGCAAAGCCACCACGCCGTGCAACGGGCGCGCCGGCAGGCGGAACGCAATCAGCTGGGCGACATCGAGTGGGTCGAGGCCAACGCGTTCGACGAACTGCGCAGGCTGGATCAGCACCAGGAGCGCTTCGACCTCATTATCCTGGATCCGCCGGCGTTCGCCCGAACGCGCCGCAGCGTGGAGGGTGCCTTGAGAGGGTACAAGGAGATCAATTTGCGGGCGTGGAAGCTGCTGGCGCCCGGGGGTTTTCTGGTCACCTGCTCCTGTTCGCAGCACGTGGCGCCGGATCAGTTCTTCGACGTGGTGGCGGAGGCCGCGGAGGACGCCCGGCGCGAGTGGCGGCTCGTCGAAAGCCGCACCCAGGCCTTCGACCACCCGATCCTGCCGTCGGTTCCCGAGACGCTCTACCTCAAGTGCATGATAGCGCAGGCGCTGTAGAGCGGTGGCGGCGAGCGACAGAGGAGTGGCCGAGGACCGGTCGAATGCACCCTAAACGCCGGACAGGGGAGACGAACGAGGTGGCCTCAGGCTACCGCGAGTTGCTGGAACAGTTGCAGGGCCTCACCCAGTACGACGGATTCCTCTCCGCCCTCGTGGACATCCGCGACTCCATGGTCTTCTACGACCGCGACCTGATGCTGGCGAGCTACACGGGGGCCGTGGAGGGCCTCATCGTCTCGGCCCTGGCCAGCGCTTGCCTGGAGGGCGACCGGGAGGCAGGCGAGGCGTTCGACGAGGTACGGAGGATCGTGGACCAACTGCCCCAGCGGCTCGACGACCCCCAGGCCCCGCCCGACGTCGAGGCGGTGGTCGAATCCTTCCTGCGCGTGGGCGCGTGGATCCTCCGGGAGCGGGTGAGGTTGTTCATCACCTCGTTCTCCCGGTACGTCACCGACGACTACGACCTGGAGCAGTCGGTCGACGCGCTCGTGCTGCGGGCGCAGCAGACGCTCGCGCGCGACCCGGACCAGTGTCTGGAGCAGCTGGGCGAGGTCGGCGCGCTCATGCTGCGAGGGCATCTACTGCGCCGGCACTGGCTCGAGGTCGCCGAACCTCGCCTGCAGCTGTGGCTGGCGGGGCTGCGCAACATGGTCGGGCAGGTGGCGGCGACCTACCCGACTTTCCCGTGGCGGTCGGTGGACGAGGAGCGCAAGCGGCCGCACACGCCGCCCGCGGTGGTCGATCTGCAGGCGTTCCGGAGGCGCCGGTTCATGGCCCAGGAAACCTGGCAGTGGCCGGAAGGGGAGCAGCCCCAGGACGACGTCGACCGGCTCATGGAAAAGCTCTTCCAGGGCCCTCAGGCTCTGGATCCGCCGGCGCTGGAAGCCTTCGAGCGGCTGGGGGAGCAGGCCGTACCGTTGCTGGTGGCCGCCGTCAACGCTCGCCACCTGCTGGAGACCGGCGGACCCGACGTGCGGGCGGTGGTGGCGGCCATCCGGGTCCTGGCCCACCTGAGGCGCCATGAGGTGCTCGAGCGGCTGGTGGAGCTGGCCGCTGCCCCGGAGGTGCCCAAAGAGGTGGCCAGGGAGGCCCGGGAGGCGCTGGAGCGTCTGGGAGGCCTGGCGGTCGACGGGGTGAGCGAGTACCTGCGAAGGACCTCGGAGGTGCCGGCAGGCGGGGCGGCGCTGGCGCGCTTGCTGGCCCGCATGCCCCGGAGCGAGAAGACCTTCCGGACCCTGGTGGAGCTCTTCCAGCGGCTGCGATGGGAGGACGACGCCAAGGCCGCGGCTGCCGCGGCGCTGGCGGAGTACGGGGACGGGCGGGCGCTGCCGGTGCTGCAGCAGGCGCTGCGGGATCCGCAGCTACCGGCTGGCCGGGTCCGGTGGGAGATCGAAGGGGCGGTCCGGCGCCTGACGGGGCACCGCTCGTCTCGCAGGCGCCGGGTCGCCAAGGGATGATCGGGGTTCATCCCTGCCCGGCGCCGGAGGCGTGCGCACTCTTCAGGCGCTGGTAGAGCTGCTCCAGCCGGGATACGGTATGCTCCACCCCGAACTCCCGGGACCGTGCCAGCGCGTGTTCTGCCAGCCGTCGGAGCCGGTGCGGTTGCTCCAGTAACCCGCGGGCGGCCTCTGCCAGGGCTTCGGGCCGGGCCGTTACCAGCAGGCCGTCCTGCCCGCTTCGCACCACGTCGGGGATGCCCCCGGCCTCGGGGGCGACGACGGGAAGCCCTGCCGCCATCGCTTCGACCGCGACCAGCCCCTGGGTCTCGGTGGTCGACGCGGTGAGGAAGAGGTCGGCCCCGGCCAGATGGCGCGGCACCTCGGATGGCGCGAGCGGCCCCGTGAGGTGGAGCCTCCCGGCGAAAGGCGGCTCCGACGTCGCCGCTCGCATACCGGCGAGGAAGGGCCCGCCGCCCGCCACGACGGCGTGCAGGGCCGGAAGCTCCTCGAGCAGCCGGCGGAGGGCCTGCATGAGCATGTGCACGTTTTTCTCTCGGGCCAGCCGGCCCACGTGGATGACCACCGGCGCGCCGGCGGGAATGGCGAAACGGCCGCGCAGCCAGCTCCGGTCGAGCCCTGCGAAGGCGGACAGATCGATACCGGTGGGGATGGTCGCGACGTTGCCGACCGGCCCGTAGAGCTGCCGCACCAGCCGGGCGATGGACTGGCGTCGGCGCGATGACGGCCGTCGCCTGGCGGCAGAAGCGGCCCACGGTGCGCAGGACGAGCGGGCGGGTCAGGCCTGCCGGCAACAGCGCGTAGTGGACGTACTCGTGGTAGAGCGTGTGGTGCGTGAAGACCAGCGGCACGCCGTAGCGGCGGGCCGTGCGCAGGGCGAGGGTGCCCGTCAAGAATGGGCTGTGGGCATGGACGATGTCGGGACGGTACCCCTCCGGCAGGCGGAGCGGGGCCAAAGGGACGACGGGCAGGCGAAAGACCGCCTTGTCCGGGGACGGGCAGCGAGGGAAGGCGCAGCACGTACGCTCCTGTCGAATCGACGCCGGGCGAGCGGTAGCCGGGGTAGCCGGGGGCGACCAGGGCCACGCGGTGACCGCGGCGGGTCAGCTCCCGAGCGGTGAGCTCCAGGCTGCGCACGACCCCCGAGACGTAAGGGGTGTAGCTGTCCGAAAAGAAGACGATCGTCATGGCGATGGTCCTCCACCCGGCAAGGGTCGTTCAGTTTTGGGATCGCCTGTGCTAATATATCGAAGAGCCGATACGGCCCGGATTGCCACGCTTCGGCATCGTGGGTGTGGGCGACCTGCGAGAGGGGCCGGCCCCGCACGAGCCTTACCGGGCTGGTGGGTCGGCCGCAGTATACTGCGCGCGGGGGGGCGCCGTCATCATGAATCGTTGCCCCGGGGGCAAGCCTCTGGAGGAGGGCCCGGAGGGGGATGTCGGCCGTGAGTGACGCTGTGAAAGCGCTCACCGTCGCTCGTCGCCAGGGGATGACCATCCGCGTGGCCGGTGAATCGGGCGAAGGGGTCATCACGGCCGGCGAGATGCTGACCTGGGCCCTGGGACGGGCCGGGTTGTGGGTCAGCACCTTCCGCACCTATCCGGCCGAGATCAAGGGCGGGCCGTGCATGTTCCAGGTGCGGTTCGACCGCCGCCCGCTGGACTCGCCGATGGGGCCCGCCGACGTCTTGATCGCGTTCAATGACGAGGCCGTCCAGCTGCACCAGAACGCGGTGCGCCCGGGTGGGGTCATTCTCTACGATCGCCACGCGGACGGGTCGGTGCCGGAGGGGCTGCGCACCGACGTGACCGCCCGGGCGGTGCCGTTCGGCCAGGTAGCGGTCGAGCAGCTGCAAAACCGGCTCACCAAGAACATGGTGGCCCTGGGGGCCACCTACGCGGCGATGGATCTGCCGCTCGACTCTGCGAAGCAGTTCGTGGCGCGCCGGTTCGCCGCCAAGGGTGAAGAGGTGGTGAGCATCAACATCCGGGCGCTGGAGCTCGGGCACGCCCTGGCCCGGGAGCAGCTGGCGGGGCTCGGGCGGCTTGCGGAGCTCTCCGAGGAGGAAGAGCAGGCAAACGCCGAAGCCGCCTCGACGGGCAAGCGGCGGATGATCATCTCGGGCAACCAGGCGCTCGCCATCGGAGCCATCGCAGGAGGGTGCCGCTATTACGCGGGCTACCCGATCACGCCGGCGAGCGACATCCTGGAGTACATGGCGGCCAATCTGCCCTCCTTCGGAGGCGTGGTCGTCCAGACCGAGGACGAGATGGCGGCGCTGGGTTCGGTATTGGGCGCCTCGTTCGGAGGCGTGCCCGCCATGACGGCCACCTCTGGACCCGGGCTGTCGCTCATGGTGGAGCTCATCGGCCTCGGGGTCATGAGCGAGCTGCCGGCGGTCATCGTAGACGTGCAGCGGGCCGGGCCGAGCACGGGGATGCCGACCAAGACGGAGCAGGGGGATCTCAACCTGGCCGTCTACGGCGGCCACGGGGATGCGCCGCGGGTGGTGATGGCCCCGGTGAGCGTCCGCGACTGCCTCGACGTCGGGCGGCGGGCGTTCGAGACGGCGGAGGCGTACCAGACGCCGGTCATCGTCCTCAGCGAGCTGGTGCTGGCGCAGCGCACCGAGAGCCTGCCCGTGCCGAGCGGGCGCGACATCCTGAAGCGCTTCAAGCCGCGCACGACCGCCGATTCGCTGGACGGCGCCGTCAACGGCGCGTACCGGCGCTACCGCCAGACGGAGGACGGCATCTCCCTGGCGGCGGTGCCCGGCAACCCGGCCGGGTTGCACGTCATCACGGGCCTGGAGCACGACGAGTACGGCCATCCGAGCTACGAACCCGACGTGCACCGCGAGATGTCCCTCAAGCGGTGGCACAAGCTCGAGCGCCTGCGCCGGGAGGTCGAGTCCCGCCCGGACGGCTGGGTCGAGCGCTTCGGGCCTGAGCAGGCTCGCATCGGGCTGGTGGGCTGGGGGTCGACCTTCGGCTCAGCCCGTGAGGCGGCCCGGATGGCGGAAGCGATGGGGATTCCCGTCAAGGGGCTCTGGGTCAAGCTGCTCTCGCCGCTACCCGTCCAGATCCTCCAGGCGTTCGTGGACGGCCTGGAGGCGGTGATCGTGCCGGAGCTCAACCTCAGCGGCCAGTTCGCCCAGTACCTGCAGGCCCGGGGCGTGCGGGGCCCCATCGTGCAGCTCACCAAGCAGGAGGGTCTACCGTTCTCGCCGGACGAGGTACTGGCCCGCATCCAGGAGGTGGCTTCGCGATGAGCGTGCTGGAGACCGAGGTGCTCCCCCAGCTTCCGCAGGGGGTTACCCTCAAACCGTCCGATTACAAAGGCATCAAGCCGGTCTGGTGCCCTGGGTGCGGCGACTACGCGATCCTCAACGCGCTGGTGCAGGTGCTGGCCCGCAACCGGGTGGATCCTTCCAAACTGGCCATCGTGTCGGGGATCGGGTGCTCGGGGCGCTTTCCGGCGTTCGTGAAGAGCTACGGGTTCCACGGGGTGCACGGGCGGGTGCTTCCGGTGGCCACGGGGCTCAAGCTGGCACGCCCCGATCTCACGGTGCTCGCCGTCGGGGGTGACGGAGACGGCCTGGCGATCGGCATGGGCCATCTTCCCCACGCGGTGCGCCGCAACGTCGATCTCACGTACCTGCTCTTCGACAACCACATCTACGGGCTGACCAAGGGCCAGCCGTCGCCGACGACGGAGGTGGGCCACAAGACCCACGCTTCGCCTTTCGGGGTGGCCGAGTACCCGCTCAACCCGCTGGCGCTGGCCCTCATTGCCGGGGCGACGTTCGTGGGGCGTGGCTTTTCGAGCCACACCAAGCACCTCGCCGACCTCATCGAACAGGCGATCCGGCACCGGGGCTTCAGCTTCGTGCAGATCATGACGCCGTGCGTCACCTTCAACGACATGTACAAGGTCTGGAAGGAGCAAGCCTACGAGATCGGGCCGGATCACGACACGTCCGACTTCCAGGCGGCGCTGCACCTGGCGACCGCGGCCGAGGGCCTGCCCATCGGCATCTTCTACCAGGCAGAGAAGCCGACTTATCTCGATCGCCTGATTGCGGGCGTCAAGGAGAGCGAGCGTCTCAAAGAGGCGCGCCGCTACGACGACGAGGCGGACGCCGCCGGGCTGGATAAGCTCCTGGAACGCCTGCAGTGACGAGCGACGGGTGAGCCCGGCGCCGCGGACGTCGGGCTCCGCGGCGGCGTGGGGATGAGACGCGATGGGAGGCCGGGCCGGCGGGAGCGTCTGCCGGCCCGGCGTCGCGCTCGCGATGCCGCCCCCCGGCGCCGCGCCGCCGGGGGCGGGCCCGGACCTCAGTGGCCGCCGGTGAGCAGGCGCAACAGCAACCCCAGGAGAGTAAGGAAGCCGGCGACTGCGAAAAAGGCGCGCATGCTGACGCCGCCCGGAGCGGATGCCTGCTTGGACATGGGTGCTGCCTCCCGGCACGCATGATGGTCGCCCCCATTATACACGAAAAGCCCACGGTTACGGGCTTTGCTTGACACCCGGGGGGCCCGGTGATAGCCTTTAACCAGGTTAATTCTTGCGCCAGGGCTCCAGGGCGCCCGGGGCGAGGTGCTGGGACGATGTGGCCCGTGACGGTGGTGGCCAATCGGCGGGGCTCCATCGAGATGCTCGCCGATTTGTTCGCCGAAGTGATGTTCGACGTGATCACGACGCGCACCCTGGCCGACGCAGGTGCGTATCTGACCGTTTCCCAGCTCGAGTGTCTCAAGTACCTGCAGCGTCATGGCTCGTGCTCGGCGGCGGAGCTGGCCGACGGGCTGCACATGACGCCGCCCGCCGTGACCAAGCTGGTCGACCGGTTGGTTCGCAAGGGCCTGGTCACCCGCAAGGAGCGGGCCGACGATCGGCGGTCCGTGGAGATCGCGCTGACCGACTCCGGCCGGCGGGCGGTGGAGCGGATCCGCGAGCGGCGCAGCCGGATCTTCGAGATGATCCTGAGCCGTATGAGCCCGGAAGACCAGCAGCAGCTCGAGCATGCCTTGCGGGCGTTCTTGGCCGCAGGGCTCAACGATACCGCGGTGGTAGAGGCCCTTTGCCTGCGGTGCGGCGACGAGAGCACTCCCGATTGCCCGCTCATCGAAGCCTACCGGGATCTGACCGGGACGCCCCTTCAGTGCCGCTGACCTGCCGGGCAGGAAAGGCCCCCTTTTCCGAGGAATGGGCACAAACACTCATTTGAGGTGGTAGTGCCCTTCGGGAAGGGATGGGCGGGTGCGGCGGCCACCGGCAGACACAGGGCCGGGTCCCCGGGCTGCCCGACGGGCCCGCAGCGAGTCGCGGGCGGTGCGGGTCACGTTGCAGGGCGTGGCGGACCTGGTGCGAAGGGCGGCGCAGGCCCCTGACGAGGGTGCCGTCTGGGGATTGCTGGGCGAGGTGGCCGCGCGCGTGCTGGGCGTGGGCACGGCATGGGTGGCGCTCCCCTCGGAGGGCACCGGCCCGTGGCAGGTCGTCGCCTGCTCCGAGCTGCCCGAAGGGGTGGCGCCGGGCGCGGCGAGCCTCGGTGCGGCGCTGCAGAGCCTCGTCACGCTTGCCGTGCGACGGGGCCACGCCGTCGAGTGCCGGCCCCCTCCCTCCCGGGAGCTCGGCTCCGAGGCTCCTGCCCTCCGGCTCCGGCCTTCCGAAGCCTTCCTTTGCGTCCCCGTCTTCGTCGAAGGGCGGGTGCGCGCTGCCCTGGTGATGCCGGCGGGCAAGGGCCGTGGTCGAGCGGGCGGCCGCAAGGCTCGCGCGCAGCTGCTGGCGGAGCTCGCCGGGAGCATCGTGGAGCAAACCCTACGAGCGAAGGCGGAGCGGGAGACGGCGCAGGCCGGCATCCGGGCGCTGGTGGCGGCCCTGGAAGCCCGGGAGGGTGCAGCGCGAGGCCACGGCCAGCGGGTCGCCTCGACGGCGCTCTTGCTCGCCCGGGCCATGGGGCTCGACGAAGTGCAGGCGCGCCGCGTCGAGATGGCCGCGCTGCTCCACGACGTGGGCAAGCTGGGGGTGCCGGAGGCCATCCTCGCCAAGCCCGGCCCGCTCGAACCGGCCGAGCGGGTGGCCGTCGTCGCCCACCCGGAGATGGGCGCGCGGATCGTGGCGGAGGTGGCGGGCTGGCAGGACCTCGCACCCATGGTGCGCCACCATCACGAGTGGTACGGGGGCGGCGGCTACCCCGACGGCCTGGTGGGGGACGCGATCCCGTTGGGGGCGGCCATCATCGGGGTGGCCGAGGCGCTGGACGCCATGACCACCGAGCGGCCGTACCGGCCGGCCCGCCGCGTGGAGGAAGCGGTGGAGGAGATCGGCCGGTGCGCCGGCACGCAGTTCCATCCGGAGGTCGTGGAGGCGCTGCGCCGGGTGACGGAGCGGCGCGCCGAGCCCTCCGAGGCGGCGCCGCTCGTGGACGGGGCGCCTGTCTCGCCCGGGGCCGGAGCGGAGGGCCCCCTGCAGGGGGCGAGGGTGATCGGCCTGCCGCCGCCGGAGGCCGGCCGCATCACACCCGTGCACCTCAAGGAGCTCGCCGTCCTCTATCGTCTGGC
The DNA here is from genome assembly GCA_014896295.1 of Limnochordaceae bacterium. Lineage (GTDB taxonomy): Bacteria > Bacillota > Limnochordia > Limnochordales > Geochordaceae > Carboxydichorda > Carboxydichorda subterranea. Next base: position 363,191 of record JADBKR010000007.1, on the reverse strand, counting down.
CCAGGCGATGAGGGACGTGCTGGACATGCCGGCGCTCTTGTCCCACGTCCTGGACATCATCGAGTCGGAGCTGGGCTGGCGAGACTGTTGCATCTTCCTGGTGGAGCCGGGCTCGGAGGACCTCACGATGGTGGCAGCCTCGGGGGCGTTTTCTGGTTGGGAAGGCTTACGGCTGCGAAGAGGCCAGGGTATGAACGGATGGGTGGCCGCGCACGGCGTCCCGGTGCTGGTGCCGGACGTGACGCGTGAACCCCGCTATGTCCCCGGGCCCGCCTCCACGCGCAGTGAGGTGGTGGTGCCCGTCTCGGCGGGAGGGCGGGTCATCGGCACGCTCACCGTGGACGCCCCGGTCGTGCACGCCTTCTCCCTCGAACAGGTCCAGGTCATCACGGCGGTGGCGCACCAGGCGGCCGTGGCCGTGGAGGTGGCACAGCTGCACCAGCAGGTGCGGCGGGCAGCCATCCGGGACGGCCTCACGGAGCTCTTCAACCATCGCCACTTTTACGAGCGCCTGGAAGAGGAGCTGGAACGGGCCGCCCGGTACGGGTACGGCCTCCACGTGGCGATAGGCGACGTGGATGGGCTCAAGGGGGTCAACGACAGCCTGGGGCACCTGGCAGGGGACAAGGTACTGGCCGAGCTGGCACGGCTGCTTCGCCAGCACAGCCGCCGCTACGACGTGGTGGCCCGCTACGGGGGAGACGAGTTCGCCGTGATCATGCCGCAGACCGACCGGCAGGGAGCCCTGGCGATGACCCGAAGGTTGGATGGAGCGGCCCGGGATGCGGTGCTCGCGTGGCAGGGGCGGCTCTTCCCTCTGCCCACCGTCAGCTGGGGGTTGGCCGGCTTCCCGGAAGACGGCCATCGCCCGGGCGAGCTCGTGGCGGTTGCCGACACCCGCATGTACCTGGCCAAGCGGGAACGCGGCCTCCTCCGGCCTGCGGATGGGCGCGGCGACGCCCAAAGAGGCCCGGACGCGGGCCAGGCGGAGCGGCGGGAGCGTCCGGATGAAACGAGAGGACGCGGCAGGGCCGGCCACGGTCCTGGCTCCGCTGGAGATGGAAGGGCAGCGGGTGGTGGTGGCGCGCCGGGTGCCCGGCAAGCGCAAGAGGCCGCTGGTCGTGGTCATTCCCGGGCTCCTGCCGGCTCCCGACGCCTTGCTCGGCTGGCTGGTGGAGCTGGCCGGGGCCGGCATGACGGCGGCCGGCATCGAACATAAGGGCGTGGGCCGTGCGGCGGCAGCCTCGGATTTCGCAGGGGCCCTCGATCGTTTGGTCAACCGGCTGGCCGGGGTTGCCGTCTCGGTGGCCGAAGCCCTCGACGGCCGGTACGGGGTGGACCCGCAGCGCTGGGGGCTGGTCGGGATCTCCGTGGGAGGGTGGGCGGCCCTGCGAGCGGCCGAGCGGTACGACGGCCGGGAGATGGCGAGCGGGCCGAGGGCCGTAGCGGCCCTGTTGTGCGGCCCCGGATGGCGGCGGGTGCCGGCACGGGCGCGGGCCTTCTTCCGGCCGCTCGGTCTGGATCTCCCGGAAACCGCCGTCGACATGGCGGTGGATCCGGATCGCTACCCTCACCTGCATCCGGGTGACGCCGGAGCGCGGGGGCGGAGGTTGGCCGGCCGGGCGGTGCTCCTGGCGGCCGGGGGGAAGGATCCGCTCGTGCCGCTTCAAGACGTGCGCGCCTTGTACGAAGCCATCGACCGCCAGCGCCCCCAGGGGGACGGGCCCGAGAGACACCAGCTGCTGGTCTACCCGGGCCTCGGGCACGAGGTGAGCCTGCCCATGCGGCGGCGGGTCGTGTCGTGGGTAGGCTGGATGCTGGGGGCATGACGGGCGGCTGCACGCCGGGAAGGGTACGACGCGTGAGGGCAGGGACGCTATGCGCTATATCGGGGTGGACCTGGCATGGTCGGGGAACCGCCCGAGCGGTATCGTGGTACTGGGGGAACAGGGCGACGTAGAGAGCTGGGGCTACCTCGTCGAACTCTCTGCCATCGCCAGCTTCTGCCTGGCTGCGTCCGGTGAGGAGCCGGCGATCGTGGCGGTGGACGCGCCGCTCGAGGTGCCCAACGAGACCGGGCAGCGGCCTGCCGAGCGGGCGCTCTTGCGGCTGTTCGCCGAGCGGAGGCTGGGCGCCCACGTGGTGAGCCGCCGGCGGCTCCTCTCCGTTCACGGAAGCTTGCGGGGGGAGGACCTGGCACGGCTGCTCCGGCCGCGTTTCGTGCCGGACGGCGGCTTCGCCGGCTCGACGGTGCCGCCGGGCCTTCTGATCGAGGTATATCCTCATGCGGCGCTGATCGCGTGGTTCGACCTGCCGAAGCCCCTCGAGTACAAGCGTGGGCCGCTCGAGCGCCGGAGCGACAGGCTCCGGCGGCTGGTGGAGCTGCTTCGCCGGTTGGGGCGAGCCGACCCTCCGCTCGACCTGGAGCGCGCCCTTTGGATACCGGGCGACGACGAGTGGGAAGGCCTGACGGGCATCCAGGCGGATCAGATCGAGGCGCTGCTCGACGCCCTGATCTGTGCGCACGTGGCCCGCTATTGCAGGCGCTGGGGGCAGGAGCGCTGCACCCGGCTCGGCGGGCCCGGCGAAGGGAGCATCTTGACGCCGCTGCCGCCCGCCGGTAGCGGGCCGCCCGCTTCTGCGGCGGGCGTTCCGTCGCCGGCCGGTGCCGTGGAGTGAGACGAGCGTCGCACGTGAGAGACGGGAAGGAGGAGCCGCCGTGCAGTGGCACGTGGTGCCGGTGGAGAAGCCCGAGCACGCCAACGTCATCCTGGGGCAGGCCCACTTCATCAAGACGGTGGAAGACCTGCACGAGGCCATGGCGGGGGCGGGAGGCGCCATCCGGTTCGGGATCGCCTTCAACGAGGCGTCCGGGCCGTGCCTGGTGCGCCATTCCGGCAACGATCCGGAGCTGGTCCGGGTGGCGACGGACAACGCCCGCCGGATCGGGGCCGGGCACGTCTTCGTCATCGTCATGGAGGAGGGCTTCCCCATCAACGTCCTCAACGCCATCAAACAGGTCCCCGAGGTCTGCCGGATCTACTGCGCGACCGCTAATCCGTGCCAGGTAGTGGTGGCGGAGACCGATCAGGGCCGGGGCGTGATGGGGGTCGTCGACGGTCAGGCGGTCAAAGGCGTGGAGACCGAGCAGGACGTCCAGGATCGCAAGGCGCTCTTGCGTCGGTTTGGATACAAGCTGTAAGAAGCGGCCGGGCGCATCTTCGTCAGCGCCACAGCCCGCGCCCCTCCCGGCGGGCCCGCTGCTGGAGCGCCACGAAGAAGTCCGCATAGCGCACGTTGGGCGGTACGGTCAGCACTCGCGCGTAACCTTGCTCGAGCAACCAGGCGTTGACCATGACCTGCCGGTCGGCGGTCCAGACGTACGCCAGTGTGCGCCCGTACCGGTCTCGCTCCTGCACGTCGGTAGCGAGCAGCACCGTGCGGCCGCCGACGAGGCGCACGTTGGCTTCTCTGGCCATGCGGGCCATACGCCTCACGTCCGGGTCGGGTGCGTTCATCTCGGGGGTATCCACCCCGATGTAGCGCACCCGGCCCAGCTCCCGGGTCTCGATGGTGTCCCCGTCGATGACCCGTACGACGTGGTCGGCGACGGCGCCGGGCGGGGGTGAGGGATGGGGCCCTGGCGGGAGCGCATCCCGGCCCATCCATCGCTGGTAGGCCAGCACCCCTGCGTAGGCCAGCAGCACCGCCGCCAGCACCCAACCCAGCCCAGGGGCCCTGCGCCGGCCCCGATCGGCGCCAGGGGACGCGAGCAGGCGACGGTGACGGTCACGAAAGGGACGGCTGCGCGGGTTCATGCGGGGTTGGAAGCCTGGGCCTCCCAAACCACGACCTGGTTTTTCCCGCTGCGCTTGGCCTGGTAGCAGGCTTCGTCGGCGCGCCGCAACAGCTCGCGGGCGCTTTCCGCGTGGTCGGGGAACGTGGCCACCCCCGCGCTGAGCGAGATGCCGGGGCCGCCTCGCGTAAGGGCCTCGACGAACGACTCTGCCCGGGGCACGGCCTGCTGGATGCGGCGAGCCAGGCGCAGCGCGTCGTCGGTACCGGTGTCGGGCAGCAGCAGGACGAACTCCTCCCCGCCGTACCGAGCCGCCAGATCGGTGCGCCGTACGCTTTGCCGGATGAGCCGGCCGATTTGCCGCAGCACCTCGTCGCCCACCAGGTGCCCGAAACGGTCGTTGAACATCTTGAAATCGTCGATGTCGAGCAAGACCACCGAGACCGGGCTCCCCATCCGGCGTGCCCGCTCCACCGCGATCTCGAGCTGCTGAGAGAAGTGACGGTGGTTGTACAGCTCCGTGAGGCCGTCGGTGATGGCCATTTGGGCCGTCAGCCCCAGGAGCCGGGCGTTTTGGATCGCCACGGCCGCCTGGTCGGCGATGGCCTGCAGCACCTGCTCGTCCTCCTCGGTGAAGGCGCTCAGCCGGGGGCTTTCGACGTTGAGCACGCCCAGCACGCGGCCCTTGATGCGGATGGGCACCGCCACCTCGCTCATGCACTCCCGGATCCCCGGCACGTAACGGGGGTCCCGCCGCACGTCGTCGACCCGCACGGCGAGCCCCGTACGGGCCACGAAGCCCGTGATCCCCTGGTCGAAACCGATGGTCATGCCTATCGGGGCGTCATACCCGGCGGCGCCCACCAGCCGCAACGTATCCTTGCGCTCCTCGTCCACCAGCAGGATGGCCGGGTGGGAGTACCCGAAGGTGTTGCGCACCAGCCGGACAAGGCGCGTGATGAGGCGCTCCAGGTCGAGCTCCGATGTGATCAGCTTCCCGCTTTCGTATAACGCCTCCAGCTGCTGGCGGGCTCGGCGCAGCTCCCGTACCAGCCGCAAGAGCTCCACCGTGCGGTAATAGCGCAGGTGGGCTACCGTACCGCCCACGACCCCCAGGCCTACGAAAAACAGACCGGCCACCATCCAGTCCACCACGACCGGCGTGGGCCACGGCCAGCCGTAAGACCGCCAGAGCCCTGCGGCTGTGATGGCCGCGGCGCCGGCTCCTCCTGCGAGGCCGGCGACGGGGCCGTATGCCAGTCCGGCGGCTGCCGGGACCAGGCCCGGGAGCGCGTGGACCGACGGCGGGGGCTTGCCCGCGGCCATCAAGCCACCATACAGGGCAACCGCTCCCGCGGCGGTCAGCAGCCCCGCCTGGCGCAGCAGGACAGGGACGCGCCGGCGCCCCCGCGGGCGCCGTGACACTTCGGCAGTCTCCCGCACCCTGCCACCCCATCCCCCGGCGACATGGAACCGGCTTCCTCTATTACCGCTGATTATATCGGCCCCCCGGCGGCGTGTCACTCTCCGAACACTCCCTTTCGTGGCCAAGTCGCGGCTCGTGTCCGGGTACAATGGGCGTGGTGGGAAGGGGTCAAAGGTGCGAGGCGTGGACGAGGCAACGCAAGAGGGGCTCAGAGAACGGCGCGTCCGTGAGGCGCCGCCCCGGAAAGACCGGCTGCGGGCAGGCCGTCTCGTCCTGGCGGCCCTCCTGGTCGTCGCCCTGGTCGCCGGGGCAGCGGTCGGAGCCTATCGGGTCGTCTGGTCGCACCTGTCAGCGACGAGCGCTCGGATCGACCGCATGGAGCGCACCCTGGAGCTGCTCTCGGAGCGGGTGAGCCGGATCGAGCAGGTGCAGCGACTGGTCGCGCCCGCCCGGGTCGAGGTCTACTTCAGCCGGTCCACCCCGGAGGGCGAGCTGGAGATGGTACGGGTCGAGCGCCCGGCCCCGCCGGCCAGCGCTCCGGAAGACCGCGTGCGTCTCGCCATCCAGGCCATGCTCCAGGGCCCTCGCCCGGGGAGACCTCCGGCCAGTCTCTCTACACCCAGATTCCCGAGGGCACCCGCCTGCTGTCGGTACGCCTGCAGGGGGAGACCGCGTTCTTGAACTTCTCCCGGGAGTTCGAGCAGACCGGCGGTACTCAGCGCCTGGCCGGCATGCTCCGCCAGGTGGTCTTCACCGCCACGGCGGTGCCGCCGGTGCGCAAGGTGGTGCTGCTGGTGGAAGGGGAGCAGGTAGGCACCGAGACGCATCCGTTCACAGGAGATGGGCTCCTGTTCGGCGAACTCTCCCGGGACGCGCTGCCGCTTTGAGCGGAGAGGCGAGGGGGCCGACGCGCAATCGGGGCTCAGCGTTTCGTCGCGCAGTTCGTGCGGCGTCACCGGTGGCGTTACGCTGCCGGGGTCGCCGCCCTCATCGTCGTGGACCTCCTCCAGCTCTACATTCCCCAGATCCTGGGCGGCGTGGCGGACGAGCTCGCTGCCGGCCGCCTCAGCGCCGCTTACGTGCTCCGCGCGGCGGGGCTGCTGGTGGCGCTCGACGTGCTGATCGCCGCGGGCCGGTGGGCCTGGCGCCAGTTCCTGCTCGGCGCCTCCCGCCTCCTGGAAGTCGAGCTGAGGCGCCATGTCTTCGTGCACCTGCAAACCCTCTCCGCAGGCTACTTCACTCGGCACCGGGTCGGGGACCTGATGGCTCACCTGACCAACGACATCCAGGCGGTGCGCATGGCGGCGGGGCAGGGCGTGGTGCTCTCGGTGGACGCCATCTTCATGACCGTCGCGGTCGCCGCCATGATGGTGGGTACGACCGACCTGCGCCTCAGCTTGCTGGCTGCCGCGCCGTTGTTGCTGCTCGCCGTCGCCTTGAGCAGGACGGGGCGGGAAGTACACCGGCGCTTCCGGTCGGTCCAGGAGGGCTTCAGCCACCTCACCGAGTTCGTGGAGGAGAACGTGACAGGGATCCGGGTGGTGCAGAGCTTCGCCCGGGAGGCGCAGGAAAAGGCGCGCTTCGACGCGATCGCCACCGAGCAGGTGCGCCGCCAGATGCACCTTGCCCGGGTGTGGGCGGCCATGGGCCCCATGACCGAGGGAGCCGTCGGTCTTTCTTTTGCAGTGCTGCTGTTCGTGGGCGGATGGATGGTGGAGTCGGACCTGGTGAGCCTGGGCGGCTTCGTGGCGTTCACCGGTTACCTCTCCATGCTCGTGTGGCCCCTCACGTCGGTCGGTTGGTTGATCAACATGATCCAGAGGGGCCGGGCGTCGCTCGAGCGGCTGAGCGCCATCCTGGGTGAGGTGCCGGAGGTGACGGAGAGCCCGGACTCCATCGATCCGGGGCCGCTGTCGGGGCGAATCGACGTGCGGGGGCTCACCTTCACCTATCCGGGCGCCTCCCGCCCCGCCCTGGTCGACATCCACTTCTCTTTGCGCCCCGGGGAGAGCCTCGGCCTGGTCGGGCGGACCGGTTCGGGCAAGAGCACCCTGGCCATGCTCCTGCTGCGCCTGTACGACCCGCCGCCCGGGACCATCTTCTACGACGGCGTCGACGTGCGGCGACTGCGCCTGGCCCCGCTACGCCGCCAGATCGGCTACGTGCCCCAGGATCAGTTTCTGTTCTCCATGAGCCTGGCGGAAAACATCGCCTTCGGGCTCGACAGCCGCGGCGCACAGGACGGGACGGGCGCCGGCGGGCCCCGCCCCGCGAGGCTTGCGGGGGACCCGGCCGACGACCCTGTGGTCGTGCGGGCGGCGCAGCTCGGCCACCTGCACGAGGACGTGGAGACGTTCCCCGAGGGGTACCGGTCCCTGGTCGGCGAGCGGGGCATCGCCCTCTCGGGCGGCCAAAAGCAGAGGACCGCCATCGCCAGGGCTCTGGCCAAGGAGCCCAGGTTGCTCGTCATGGACGATGCTCTCTCCGCCGTGGACGTGCAGACGGAGCGGGCCATCCTGCGCGACCTGCAGGACGTGCTCGCCGGGAGGACGACCATCATCATCTCCCACCGGCTCTCCGCGGTCCGCCATTGCGACCGGATCCTGGTGCTGGACGAGGGCCGGATCGTCGAGGAGGGCACCCACGAGCAACTCGCCGCTCGAGGTGGCCTCTATGCGCGCATGCTCCACCAGCAGCAGCTGGAAGCAGAACTCCAGGCGCCCTGAGGCGCAGTCGGGGAGGTCTTCCACCGGTGCCGCAGGCGTTCGACATCCACGAAGAAGAAGCGCTCAAACCCCGCAGCGATCCCCGGCTGCTGCGCCGGCTCGCCGGCTACGCCCGCCCGTACGCCGGGCCCATCGCGCTGGCGGTGCTGATGGCGCTGGTGATCACCGTGGCCGACCTGGCCAGGCCTTACCTATTCAAGGTCGCCATCGACGACCATTTGCTCGGGTTTTCGCAGCCCCTCGTGGAGGTGACGGGTCTGACGCTCCCTCCACCGCTGCAGGAGCGGGCGGTGCAGCTCGGCGATCGCTTGTTCGTGAGGGAGCGGGAGCTGCCGGCCGGTCCCGTTCGGGAACGGCTGGCCGGCGCTCGACGCCGGCAGATCCTCAAGGTGGGCGGGCAACCCCTGCTGGTGGACGGGGTGGTGGCCGGGCAGCGTGACGCGGCGCTCAATCGGGGCCGGGTCGTGGGCCGGGCGGGGCAGGGGCGGCTTCTCGTCGAGTTGGACGGGCGCACGTACGAGGCGGAGCCGGTCGACGCCGACGAGTGGCGGCGGTTCCTTCGACCCGACCACTCCGCGCTGCTGAGGCTGGGAGCGGTACTGGTGGGGTTGACGATGGCCTCGCAGGCCTTGGCGTATGGGATGACCTTCCTCATGCAGCGCTCGGGACAGGAGATCGTCCGGAGGCTGCGCAGCCAGCTCTTCCATCACGTCGAGCACCGGGCTCTGTCCTTCTTCGACCGGCAGCCGGCGGGCCGGATCGTCACGCGGCTCACCAACGACACCGAGGCGCTCAGCGAGATGTACACCACCGTGGTGGTCAGCCTCTTCCGGGACGGCTTCATCCTCGTGGGCGTCATCGTGGCCATGGCCCGCCTCGATCCCGGGCTGAGCGCGGTCGGCCTGGCGGTGTTGCCCGTCGTGGGCGGCGCGACGTGGGTCTTCCGGGCGAAGGCCCGGGACGCGTATCGCCGGGTGCGGGTCCGGCTGGCCAGAGTCAACGCGTTCCTGGCGGAAAACCTGGCCGGCATGTGGCTCGTCAAGGCCTTCGCGCAAGAACCGGCCCAGCTGGCCCGCTTCGACCGGGAAAACGAGGAGTACCTGCGCTCCACGATGGGCGAGCTGTCGGTGTTCGCCGTCTTTCGACCCGTGGTGGATTTCCTGGGAAATGGTGCGCTGGCCCTCTTGCTGTGGTACGGGGGCGTCCGGGTGGCGCAAGGCCAGCTCGACTACGGCGTGCTGTACGCTTTCCTGCAATACATCCGGCAGCTCTTTCAGCCCATCGGGGATCTGGCCGAGAAGTACAACGTGCTGCAGGCGGCGATGGCCTCTTCCGAGCGCATCTTCCAGATCCTGGACGATCCGACGGCCATCCGGGAGCCGGCGCAGCCGGCCAGGGTGCCCTCCAGGGCGAGGGGGCACGTGGCCCTCGACCGGGTCTGGTTCGCCTACGACGCGGAGCGCTGGGTGCTGCGCGACGTCTCGCTGGAGGCCCGCCCCGGCGAGACGGTGGGGCTCGTGGGGGCGACCGGGGCCGGCAAGAGCTCCATCATCGCGTTGATGGCGCGCCTGTACGACGTCCAGAAGGGCGCGGTGCTGCTGGACGGGCACGACGTGCGGACGCTGCCCCTGGGGTGGCTCAGGCGCCAGGTGGCCGTGGTGTTGCAGGACCCGCTGCTTTTCTCCGGTACGCTGGCGTACAATATCGGCTTCGGCGTGGACGGCGCCGGCCCGGAGGAGGTCCGGGAGGCGGCCCGCCGGGTCGGCGCACACGAGTTCATCGAGGCGCTGCCCGGCGGCTACGACTACCCGGTCAGCGAGCGGGGCGCGGGGCTATCGGCGGGGCAGCGCCAGCTCATCGCCCTGGCGCGAGCGGCCGCGCTGCGTGCGCCGGTGCTCGTTCTCGACGAGGCGACGGCTAGCGTGGACAGCGAGACGGAGCAGCGCATCCAGGCGGCCATCCGGTCGCTGCAGGGGGCGTGCACCGTGATCATCGTGGCGCACCGGCTCTCCACGGTGGTACACGCCGACCGCATCGTGGTGCTGCACCGCGGCGAGGTGCGGGAGGTCGGGCGCCACGACGAGCTGCTGGCGCGCCAGGGGCTCTACGCCAAGATGTGGCAGCTCCAGACCCTGGAGCGGCAAGCCGGGCGGATCGCCGCGGCAGGATGAGGAGCGGGCCGCCCGCCGCCGTGCTCAGGCGGCGCCCAGATACGCTTCCGCCACGGCCGGATTGGCCATCAGCTCCGCGGAGGGCCCGCTCAAGACGACCCGGCCGTTCTCCAGGACGTAGCCCCGGGTGGCGAGCGCGAGGGCCATGCGGGCGTTTTGCTCGACCAGGAGCAGGGTGGTGCCCTGCCGGTTGATCTCCCGCAACAGCCGGAAGATCTCCGCGACCAGCACCGGCGCCAGCCCCATGGACGGCTCGTCCAGCAGCATGATGCGGCCCCGCAGCATCAGGGCTCGCCCGATGGCCAGCATCTGCTGTTCGCCGCCCGACAGGGTGCCGGCGTGCTGGTGGCGCCGCTCGGCCAGGCGGGGCAGCAGCGAGAAGACCCGCTCGATGTCCTCCTGCACCTGCCGGCGATCGCGGCGGGAAAAGGTGGCCAGGCGCAGGTTTTCGAGCACGGTAAGGTTGGCGAAGATGGCCCGCCCTTCGGGGACGTGGGAAATGCCCATGGCGGCGATCTGGTCGGCCGGCAGACGGGTGAGGTCGGCGCCCCCGAAGAGGATCTTCCCCCGGGCCGGGCGCACCAGCCCGGAGACGGCCCGGAGCGTGGTGGTCTTGCCGGCGCCGTTGGCGCCGATGAGCGCCACGACCTCGCCGTCGTGCACCTGGAGCGAGATCCCCGAGAGCGCCTGGATGCTGCCGTAGCGGACCTCGACGTCCTGCAGGGTGAGCAGCGCCTGGCCCGGTGCCGGTTGAGCCACCGCCATCACGACCCCTCCGCCTGGCGGCCCAGGTATGCCTCCAGCACCCTGGGATGCTGCCGGATGAACTCGGGCGGGCCTTCCGCGATGATCTCCCCGAAGTCGAGCACCACGATCCGGGGGCAGACCCCCATCACGACCCGCATCTGGTGCTCGATGAGGAGGATGGCGACGCCGAAGTGCCGGTGGATCCATCGAATCTGCTCCAACAGGCGCTCCGCTTCCGCCGGGTTCATGCCGGCGGCCGGCTCGTCGAGGAGCAGGAGGCGCGGCCTTGCGGCCAGGGCGCGGGCCATCTCCAGGCGCCGCTGGTGCCCGTACGGCAGGCTCCCGGCCGGCTCGGCGGCCAGGTGGGCGAGGCCGAACAGCTCCAGCATCTCCATGGAACGCTCGAAGATGGCTTCCTCCTCGGCCGCGAGCGCGCCGGCCCCGGCCAACGCGCCGAAGAGGTGCGTTCGGCCGCTCTTGTACAGGGCCGCCCGCACGTTGTCGAGCACGGAAAGCCCCTTGAACAGCCGAATGTTCTGAAAGGTGCGGGCCACGCCCGCTTGGGCGATCTGGCTGGGGCGCAACCCCACCAGCGAGCGCCCCATCCACCGGATCTCCCCGGCCGAAGGGCGGTAGACCCCGCTCACGAGGTTGAAGACCGTCGTCTTGCCGGCGCCGTTGGGGCCGATGAGGCCCACCAGCTCCCCTTCCTCGAGCTGCAGGGAGAAGTCGTGCAGCGCCTGCAGGCCGCCGAAGCGAATGCCGAGATGCTCGATCTCAAGGAGCGGCAACGGCCTTCGCCCCTTCCCGGGCGCGCCGGCGCAGCAGGCGCTCCCGCCATGGAATCAGCACGGCAGGCTCCTGATAGCCCAGGATGCCGCGCGGCCGCAGGATCATCAACAGCACCAGCAGAAGCGGCGCCAGCACCCATCGCCACAGCCCCAGGAAGCGCAACAGCTCCAGCAGCACCGTGTAGATGGCGGCGCCCAGCACGCTGCCGGCCAGGCTGGCGACGCCTCCGAGGTAGACCATGACCAGGATCTCCGTGGACTTGACGATGTCGAAGCTCTTCGGGTTGATGAATTGAATCAGGTGGGCGTACAGCCCCCCCGCCACCCCGGCGAAGAAGGCAGCGATGAGGAACGCCTGGAGCTTGACCCGGCGCGTCTCGATGCCGATGATCTCGGCCGCCACCTCGTCTTCTCGGATGGCCTGGACGCCGCGTCCGAAACGGGAGTGCAGGAACTGGCGAAGCGCCCCGAGCGTCACGAACACCCACAAGTAGACCCAGGCGGGGCTCGTCAGGCGGGCGATTCCGACCAGCCCCCGCGGGCCGCCCACCGCCTCGATGTTTTCGATGACGCTCTTGACGATCATGTTGAGGGCCAGCGTGACGATGGCCAGGTAATCGCCCCGCGTGCGGAAAGAGGGGATGGCCACCAGGAGGCCGACCGCCGCCGCTCCTGCTCCCCCCAGGACGACCGAGACGGGGAAGAAGTACGGCCACCACGCTCGGGGCACGGCCCAGAGCATGGTCACGGCCGAAACGTAAGCCCCCACCGCCATGAACCCGGCGTGGCCCACGGAGAACTCGCCCATGTAGCCGTTGACCAGGTTGAGGCTGGCCGCGAGGATGACGTTGATGCCGACGTACATCAGGACCTGGACGTGGTACGCGTTGAGGGGCAAGAGGGGCAGCACGAAGTGCAACAACGCCACGATGGCCGCCGCCGCCGCCCACCAACCGACATCCCGTCCCATCAGGCCTGCCGTTGCCGGGTTGGTCCGGACGCCCCCGGCTTTCACACTTTCTGCGCCCATACCCGTCCCATCAATCCCGTCGGTTTGAAGACCAGCAGCAACAGCAGCAGGGAGAAGGCGACGAAATCCCGGTACGTCGACGGGAGGAAAGCCGCTACGAGCACCTCGGTCGCCGCCAGGATGTAGCCCCCGAGCATCGCGCCCCGAATACTGCCGATCCCGCCCACCACGGCCGCGACGAACGCCTTCCAGCCCACCAGGATGCCCATGTAGGGATCGATGATGGGGTAAGCGAGGCCGACCAGGATCCCTCCTGCGGCCGCCAGGGCCGATCCGATGGCGAAGGTGAGGCTGATCACCCGGTTGACCGGCACTCCCATGAGCGGGAGGTGGCGGATGTCCCAGGAGATGGCCCGCATCGCCATGCCCATGAGCGTGCGGTTGACGAAAAGATCGAGAGCCAGCATGAGGACGAGTGCGACCGCCAGGATCACGGCCTGGGTCGAAGAGAAGCCGATGTCACCGGGCAGCGTGTAAAAGTGCATCGGGATCATCCGGGGAATCTGCCGTGGCTGTGCGCCGACCGTGGCCAGCGTGAAGTGCTCGAGGAACAGCCCGATACCGAGGGCCGTGATGACCGCCGAGACCCGCGGCGCGTCCCGGAGCGGCCGGTACGCCAGCCGCTCGATGGTGACCCCGAGGGCGGCCGTGGCGACCATGCTGAACAGCAGGGTCGCCACGAAAGGCCACCTCAACACCGCGGCGGCGAAGAAGCCCAGGAAGGCGCCCACCATGAAGATGTCGCCGTGGGCGAAGTTGATGAGCCGGAGCACCCCGTACACCATGGAGTAGCCCAGGGCGATGAGGGCGTAGACCGACCCGAGCTGCAGCGCGTTGACGATCTGTTGAGCGATGTAGAAGGCCAAGGTGAGCGCCTGCCTGCCCTACGCCGTCAAGGCGTCGCGGTCGTGAAGTATTTGAACTGCCCGTTCTTGATCTGGATCACGACGGCGCTTTTGATGGGGTCGCCCGAGCCGGCGAACTGCATCGTGCCGGTCACTCCGTCGTACCGCTCGATGGAGGCGAGGGCATCTCGCACGGCCTGGCGATCGGGCTTGCCCGCTTTCTGCAGCGCGGTGACCAGCAGCCCGAAGGCGTCGTACGTGAGGGCGGCCACGTCGTCCGGGAGGCTCCCGTAACGCTCCTGGTAGCGCTTGATGAACGTCTGGGCGGTGGGGGTGGCGATGTCGGGCGCGTAGTGGGTGGTGTACATGAGCCCTTCCATGTCGGAGCCGCCCAGCTCCAGGAGCCCCGCGAAGCCCCAGGAGTCGGAGCCGATGATCGGGACGTTGAGCCCGATCTGCCGGGCCTGCTGCACCTGCAGCGGCACCTCGCTGTAGTAGTTGGGCAGGAAGAGGATGTCAGGCCTCGCCGCCCGGATCTTGGTGAGCTGGGAGAGGAAGTCTTTGTCCCCGGTGGTGTAGGTCTCGAACGCGACCACCTGGCCGCCGAGCCTGGTGAAGCTCTGGCGGAACACTTCCGCGATGCCCTTGTTATACTCGCTCGCGACGTCGTAGAGGACGGCCGCTCGCTGCGCCTTGAAATGCTGGCGGGCGAAGGATGCGACGACCTGCCCCTGGAAGTCGTCCGTGAAGCAGGCGCGGAAGACCCACTGCTTGCCCTTGGTGGCATTGGGGTTGGTCGACCAGGGCGTAATCATGGGGGCGTGGGCCGATTCGGCCACGTCGGCGGCCGGCACCGCGTTGCGGCTGGCGTTGGGGCCGATCATGGCCAGCACGCCGTTTTGGAAGTACAGCTTCTGGGCGACGGCGACGGCCGACTGCGCCTTGTCTTCGTTGTCCTCGACCAGCAGGCGGATCGTGTAGCGCTGGTTACCGACCTTCACGCCGCCGGCCTGGTTGATCTCGTCCACGGCCAGGCGCGCTCCGTTGAGGCTGGATTGGCCGACCTGGGGGATGCTCCCGGTGAGCTCCACGTTGAGACCGATCGCTATCTCCGCGGCCAGGGCGGGCAAGACCCACCCGAGGGCCAGGACCAGCCCCAGGGCCACGACCATCCATGGCGTTCGGCTGCTGCGCACGGCAAAACACCCCTCCCTGCCTTTCCGATAGGCGCTTCCGGATACCCGATCCACGGGAAAGCATCGGTAACGAGATGCCCTATCCATTCGCTGGCCCCCCGGCCTTTCCTTCCGGAACAACGGCCGGGTGCGGCAGAGGGGGAGGAAGGGGGGCGCTCAGGCAGGCTGCAGGCTGGTGATGGGGGCGGGGACGGGCCACGACGCGCTGGCCGCCGGGAGCAAGCGGCGGCCCATGACCGGGCCGAGGCGGCCGGCCATCTCGGGGTCGAGCGGCGCCTGGGGGAAGAAGCGGCGCACGACGGCGGCGACCGCGTGCTCCGACGCCGGCGGCGCCACGAAGTCGGCGGCCGCAAGAAGCTCCGGCTCCGCGTCCAGGACGGCTACGCCGGCGCCCGCCAGCTGGATCATCTGGAGGTCGTTGAGGGCGTTGCCCACGGCCACGACCTCGGCCGGACGAAGGCGCAACCACCGCAAGAGGTAGGCGAGGCCCGCCGCCTTGCTGACGCCGGGCGCCATCACCTCCACACAATCGGGCGCCGAGCGCAAGAGGCCGAACAGGTGCCCGAACTCGGGCCGGGTGGCCTCCCGGGCGAAGGCGTCGGCCGCCTCCGGGTCGGGAGCAAGCAAGAGCACCTTGACGGCTCCCCCCTCGCGCCACCACGGCGCACGCCCGGTCGCTCCCGCAGGCCACGGCGGTAGCAGGTGCTCCCGGTCCTCGAGCAGCAGGTGATCGCCCAGCCGTTCACCCCCTGCCACCGGCGTGACGCCGGAGCGGCCATACACGAAGCCGGCCAGAGCGGATCGGCCGGCCAGCCGGACGACGGCGTCCACGGCCTCCGGCGCCAGATGCTGCTGGAAGCAGACCGTCCCGTCCTCTTTGACCACCTGAGCGCCGTTGAACGTGACGACGGGCAGCCGGATGCCGAGGCGCCGGGCCAGCGGCAGGGTTGCAGCGGCGGTGCGACCGGTGGCGAGCGTGACCGGCAGGCCGCGGTCCACCAGCCGGCGCAGCGCGTGCTCGTTGATCTCGCTCAAGCGGCCGCCTGTGGTCCAGGAGGGTGCCGTCGATGTCGGAAACCAAGAAACGAGGCACCATGCGGTTTGCTCATCCTCTCCTCTCACGGGGGCTTCTCATGCCCATTTTCAAGACTATACCCCGGCATGCGTCTGCAGGTCAACGTTGGGCAACAAATGCCTGAACCTTCTGTTGCGGCGCCTTTCGTGGCTGCCCGGGCCGCGCCCGTCACCGTGAGGCCTGCGTCGTCAGAGCCTGTTGCAGGGCACCGGCGGCCGCGTGCAAGAGCCGGCGCACGTCCTCGGTGGAATCAGGAGCGCCTTCGCCCTGCGACAAGAGCGGCACGACCACCTTCTCCATCCATGCCGCGTCGAACTCCCACAGCGCCGGATGGGCCGGCAGGGATCGCGCACACGGCGCCGAGACTCTGGCGGCGATGGTGGCCTGCTCACGGCCGGGGTCGCTGAGGGGCATCCATCCGGCGAGGGCAATGGCCTCGGCCAGGTAGCCGATCGCTTCGAGCGCCCGTGCCGAGGCCGGCTGCGAGGCAGCGACTCCCTCGCTCCATACCCACGTGGCACACCCCGCCGGCCCACGCGGAACGGGAGAGACCGACGCCCTGAAGCCGGCCGGCCCAGAGGGGCCTGCGGCGTCCCCGGCGAACGGCCCCGAGCGCGCCGGCGTTTCCAGCGGGTCGGAGAAGAGGCCCATCACGAAAGGCGCCTGGCCCGTGCGGAAGAGGAGATCGGGCGGCTCGGCCCAGCTGCGGGGCGCCGGAGGGCTGATCCCGGTGCGTACGAAGTCCCGGTAGTAGGTCGCCGCCTGCACGACGGGTTCTTCGGCGGTCCAGGGCCGGCCGTCGACCATGAGCTCTCCCCCTGCCTGCCAGACGAACATGACCATGGGCGGCCAGCCGTTCACTCCCATGCCCCACCGGGCCGTCCCCGATGCCTGCACCCTCCGGGCGGCCTCCGTCAGGTCTTGCCAGCTCCAGCCGGTCTGTGGGGGCAGGACGCCGGCCTGCCGGAGCTGGTCCTCGTTGGCGTACAGGAGCACCGGATCGAGGAAAGCCGGCACGGCCCACACCCGCCCATCGAGCTCGAAGGGAGTGAGGGCGGCCGGATGGCCTCCGTAAGGGACCACCCGATCGGTCACGTCCGCCAGGAAGCCCCGGGCGGCCAGCCGCGCGGCGGTCATGGCATCGACGACGACCAGGGGCGGCGCCCGCCGTTCGGCGAGGGCCAGCGTCAGGCGGGCGGTATAGTCGTCCCAGATGGGCTCGAGGGCGAGCTGGAGGTGGGGGTGGGCGCGGCGCGCCAGCTCCGCGACGTGCCGCCAGAGGGGCAGGTAACCCCCGCGGGCCGGTACCCACATCGTAATCGGTTCACCCGTCGCCGGGGAGGCGCGCGCCGGGCGGTGGAGCCCGGCGACGAGTATCAGGGCCGCCAGCACGGCGGCCATCGCTGGCTTGCTCACGGGACCATGGTACCCCGGGCGCGGCCTTTCCGGTACCGCCCTTCGTGCTTGACGACGGGCGCCGGGCCGGGAGATACTCAAGCATGGTCGGCTGTGCACGCGCAGGAGGCAGGGAAAGCCGTTGGAGCGTTCGTCCGACATCCTCAAGCGGATCAACGAACTGGCCGCGGAGCGGCTGCGGCTTTGGTCCAAGGGCCATCTGACGGATCAGGACCGGGAGCGGATCGGGCGGATCACGATGGAGCTGGACCGCCTGTGGGAGAAGCGCCGGGAGGAGCGGGCAGCGCTCGCCCACGGCATGCCCATCCGCCGCATCCTCGCCGGCGATCTGAGGAGGCCGGAGGCGCCCGTCTCCTCGCCCGATTCCCAGGGCCCCCGCTGACGGGGCGGCCATCAGGCGGGCGCGTCTTCTCCATGCTCCGGCTTTTCGATGCCTCCGGCCGGGCGCCGGGGCCCGTAGATCCCCCCGAGTCCATCTACGATGCGATACGCTGGCCCGCCGCGCCGGAGGACCGGCCCTATGTCGCGCTCAACATGGTCACGACCGTCGACGGCAAGGCCACCCTGCTTCGAGGGCGGCATCGCCGGCCCATCGGGAGCGCGGTGGACCGTGCGCTCATGGTCCGGCTGCGGGCCTGGGTGGGGGCGGTCGTGAGGGGCGCCGGGACGGTACGCCAGGCTCCCTACTACCCCTCCCTCCCGGAAGGGGTACCGGATCGGCGCCGGCAAGCAGGGCTCGACCCGCTGCCGCTGGTGGTCATCCTCTCCTCCTCGGGCTCGTTGCCCACCGAGGTGCCCCTGTTCCGGCAGGCGCCCCGCAGGCCCGTGGTGTTCACGGGACCCGGGGCCGCACCCGAGGCCCTCCAGCGCCTCCGGGAAGTGGCGGAGGTGCACCCCGTGCCCGTGACGGGGCCCGACTCCATCCGGTGGGTGCTGCGCACCCTTCGGTCCCGTTGGGGCGTCGAGGCCGTCCTGAGCGAAGGCGGCCCTACCCTCAACGCGGCCTTCTTCCGGGCGGGTTGCGTCGACGAGTTGTTCTGGACGGTGGCTCCCCGCATCGCCGGCACTTCGGACGATCTCTCCCTGGTGGAGGGCCAGGGGCTCATCGACCCCATGCCCACCCTGCGGCTCCAAAGCGCGCATCTTCACGAAGACGAGCTGTACTTGCGTTACCGGGTCCTCCCCTGACAGGCGGCCGCGGCCGGCAGGTGGCCCTGAGCCGCCCTCTTTTCGGGCAGGGATCTCCGTCATTTCTCCACGTAGCGGCACATGAAGCCGGGCCGGGCCGGAGCCGGGGGGTAAGGGTGGACCCGCCGGATGCGGAAGTCGAACCGGCAGTAGCTGACGAAGTCGTGGACCCCCGAGAGCTCGATGTCGGCCACGGGGACGGGGTCGCCGTCCGGGACGGCCAGAGCGACCTCTCCCATCGTGCCCGGAGTCAGGTGCCCGCTCACGATGTCCTCCGCCACCTCGGGGTCCATGTCGGCCACGCGATAGGCGAGGTGGTACATCTTGCCGGACCCCAGGCTCCGCAAGTTGTCGGCGACCCAGGAGTTCTTGACGAGCAGCTGCAGCACTCGACCAGCCATGCCGCCTCCAGCATATGCGCCCGGCCCGGCCTTGGGGTCCGCCCCCGAGGACCCGTTGAGCCAAGGCAAATGTCCCTTGCCGCCGGACCCGGTGCTTCGTTAGACTGCGACAGGGGGCTGGCCGCTTGCGAGCTCGCCGGATGGCCAGTGCAGCCGCGCTGGCGGTGGCAGCCGCCTTCCTTGCGGGGGCGGTCTGGTACAATCGCAGCCTCGGCAGCCAGGCCGAGCTCGGCCGGCCCGTGCCCGCCTTCCGGCTCGCCGACCTGCGCAACCGGCCGGTGGAGACGCCGGCCCTGGCAGGGCGACCTTACGTCATCAACTTCTGGACCACCTGGTGCGAGCCGTGCCGGGAGGAGATCCCCTCGCTCGAGGCTTTCTACCGGCGCTTCGGCGACCGGATGCCGATCGTCGGCGTCAACGTGCGGGAGCCGGCCGGCACGGTGGAGCGGTTCGTGCAGGAGTTCGCCATGACCTATCCCGTCGTCCGGGACGTGGACGGCAAGGTGGCCGAGCGGTTCCGAGTGCGAGGGTATCCCGAGAGCTGGCTCGTGGGAGCCGACGGGGTGGCCCGGCGGTACTGGCCCGGCCCTCTCACGTTCGAAACCCTGGAGCAGGCGTACCGGGAGGTCACCGGGCAACCCATCGCCGCGGGAAGCGCCCGGGGCGGCCCGCTACCGGCCGGCGACGCGGCCGTCGCCGCGGTCAGCGCCGGCCGCTACCTTTTCCTGGTGACCTCGGGCCGCATCCTCCAGGGTGAGGTGCGCAGATGGGACCGGCCGGAGACCTGGCGTGCACTACCGCTCCCGGAGGGCGCCGGCGGCGCGCGGCCCGTCGTCACGGCGGCCACTGCCGCTTCAGGTCAGGAGGGGCTGGTGGTGGCCCTCGATCGGGAGACGGGGCACGAGGTGTGGGCCTACGACCCCGGAGCTGCCCGGTGGAGCCGCCGGGCCATCGCCCCCGGGCGCGTGCTCTCCCTGTCACCCCTGCCCGGGGGCAACTACCTGGCCTGGGTGGAGGGGCAGGGGCTCGTCGCCGTGGACGGGGCCGGGCGCTCGAGCCCCCTCGTCTCGCAGGAGCTGCCCCTGCCGGCCCGGCAGGCCCACGCGGTCGTGGTGGGGGAGTGGGTGGTGGCCGCCACGCCCGTGGGGGTGCTACGCGCCCGGCCGGCGACGGGGGCGTCCCGCTTGCGGGCGGGGCGATTCGCTTCAGCCCGACGCGCCTTGCCGAGCCGGCCCGTTGGGTGATGCCGTGGGGCCGGGAGTGGCTCGTAGCCACTCAGGCGGGTCTGTACCGCTACGACCCTCGCGACGACCAGGCGGCCCCGCTGCCGGGTACCCCGGTGCGAGCGTTCGCGGCGCTCGCTCCGTTGCCCGGGGGGCGGGTGGCCGCGGTGGCGGCCGACGGGGACCTGTACCAGGTGGACCCGGCGGCCCCGGCCGGCGGCTGGCAACTCTCGCCGATCGCCAGGGGGGTGCCGTGATGGCGCACGGGCCGAGCCTCGCCCGCACCCGGGCCACGGGGGTGGAGATCGCGGTCTGGAGCGTGATCCTGCTGGTGGCGGTGGTCACGGCGGCCGGGCTCGCCTCGTCGCTCTCCGGCATGACGCAGGAGACGACCGTCGAAGCGCGGGCCAGGGCCATTGCCCGGGAGCTGAGCTGTCCCGTCTGCGAGGGGCAATCCGTGGCCGACTCGGCCAGCACCGTCGCCGCGCAGATGCGGGCAGAGATCCGCCAGATGCTGGACGAGGGCAAGAGCGAAAGCGAGATCATCGACTACTACGTGCAGCAGTACGGCACCTGGATCCTGGCCAGGCCGCCCGCTACCGGCGCTTACGTGCTGCTGTGGGGCGCACCGCTTTTGGTGCTGGCCGCAGGAGCGGCCTGGGCCTATCGCCGGGTGAGTGGAGGGCATCGGCGTTGATAGCAGCCCTGACGGGCCAGGGCGCGCTCTGGCTCACGCTGGCGAGCTTGCTCGCGAGCTTGGCCCTGGGGGTGGGGGGGCTCGTCAAGCACCGCCCGGGCTGGCTCCGGACCGCCCGGACGCTGGTGGTGGCAGCCTTTGGCCTCGCCACGATAGGTTCGGCGGCACTCCTTTTCCTGCTGGTGACGGACGACTTCCGCGTGGCGTACGTCGCCGAGCGTTCGGCCCGGGCGATGCCGCTCGTCTACAAGATAGGGGCCTGGTGGGGCGGGCAAGAGGGCTCGCTCCTGTTCTGGCTGTGGCTGCTGCTGGTGTACGCGAGCCTGCTGGCCACGGCCCGGCCCGATCGCGACGCGCCCCGGCTGTGGCCCGTGGCTACCGCCGTGCTGGCGGGAGTCGGTGCCTTCTTCGCATGGCTGGTCGCCGCCCTGGAGAGCCCCTTCCGGTTGCTCGCCACGCCTCCCGCCGACGGGGTGGGCCTCAACCCGCTGCTCCAGTCGCCCTCCATGCTGGCTCACCCGGCGGCGCTGTATCTCGGCTACGTCGGGCTGGCCGTGCCCTTCGCCCTGGCGGTGGCAGGGCTGATCGTGGAGCCCCGATCGGACGGGTGGGTGAGGGTGGCCCGGCGGTGGGCCATGGTCCCCTGGTTTTTCCTCGGACTCGGGATCGTGCTCGGCGGCGAGTGGGCGTACAAGGAGCTGGGCTGGGGCGGGTACTGGGGATGGGATCCGGTGGAGAACGCCTCCCTGGTGCCGTGGCTCCTGCTCACCGGCTTCGTTCACTCCGCGCAAGCCCAGGAGCGCAGGGGTACCCTGCGGCGTTGGAACGCAGTGCTGATCCTGCTCTCCTGGCTGTCGGTGCTGCTCGGGACCTTCGTGACCCGCAGCGGCGTCCTGGCCTCGGTCCACGCCTTCGCCGAGTCGCCGACGGGGCCTTACTTCATGGGGTTCATCGGGGTCGTGGCCGCCGTGGGCGTGTGGGGCCTCATGAGCCGGTGGGACGCGCTCGGCGACGCCCGGCCGGTCGCTTCGGCCCTCTCCCGGGAGGGGGCGTTCATCGCAGGCAACCTGGTGCTCGTCTCCCTCGCGTTCGCGGTGGCCTTCGGCACCGCCGTGCCCATCGTCAGCCGGCTGTTCGGCCCCGGGATCACGGTGCAGGCTCCCTATTTCGAGCGGGTCAGCGCCCCGCTGTTCACCCTCATGCTCGTCTTGATGGGCGTGGGCCTGTCGCTCCCCTGGAACCCAGAGCCGAAGGATAGCCAGGACGGGCGGGGTCGCCGGCGGCTCGTGCTCCTGCCTTCGTGGGTCCGCCGGCTGCTGCCGGCCATCGGGGGATCGCTCGTCTTCGGGGGGCTGCTGTGGGCGGGCGGGGTGCGCCGTCCCCTGCTGATCCTGGGTCTGATGGCGGCCTTCCTTGCGGGCGGCATGGCGCTCGCCCAGCTGGTGCGGGAGCTCTCGATGCAGTGGCGCAGGCGAAAGGCCGGCGGCTGGGGCAGCCTGTCGCGCCTCGGAGCGGCGGTGGCGCACGCGGGGGTGGCCGTCCTCGCCGTGGGAGTCGTGGCTTCCACCGCGTTCCAGGCGGAGCTGAGCCGGTCGCTGCAGGTGGGGCAGAGCGCGTCGGTGGCGGGGTACACGTTCCGGTTCGAGGGCATGTCGATGCGCCGGGTGCCCGGCGCCACCGAGGTCTACGCGAGCCTGAGCCTGTACCGGGGTGACCGGTCGCTGGGGCGCCTGGAGCCGGCGAAGCGCCTGTACGACGGGAGGATGGCGGAGTTTGGCGCCACCTCGGAGGTAGCCCTGCTGCGCCGGGTCGAGGGCGACGTCTACGTGGCTCTGGCCGGCTGGGACGACGGGGGCCGGGTGGCTGCGTTCGAGTTTTACGTCAACCCCATGGTCAACTGGATCTGGCTGGGGTCGCTGTTGATGCTGGCCGGCACGGGACTGGCGGCGTGGGCGCTGTCCATGGCGCGCCAGGCGGCCGAGCGCAAAGCGGCGGCGTGCCTGGCACTCTCGCCCCAAGGCGCGTTCACCGGGCAGGCGGGGGTACCGGTCGCCCGGGTGCCGCAGCAGGCTGCTCCTCCAGCCACGCGCTGACGTTGCGGCCGATCACCTTGACCTCCAGCTCGAGGCGAACGCCGAAGCGGCGAAAGACCTCGCGGCGAACCATGCGGACGGCCTCGAGGACCTCGCTGCACCGCGCATGCCCCTTGTTGACGATGAAGTTGGCGTGGATCGGCGAGATTTCCACGTCCCCCTGGCGCCACCCCTTGAGCCCCGCCTGCTCGATGAGGCGGCCTGCGAAGTCGCCCGGAGGGTTCTTGAAGATGCTGCCCGCTCCCGGCTCGCCCAGGGGCTGCGTGCGCCGGCGGCTCTCGAGGTAGGCTTGCATGGCCGCCGTGATGGCCTCGGCCGGCCGCCCGGTCTCGAGCTCCAGCAGCACCTCCGCGACGACCAGGTCGGTACGCTCCTGGAGGATGCTCGACCGGTAGGCGAACTGCATCTCGGCGGCCGACAGCGTGTGCAGGGCCCCGTCCAGGTCGAGGCAGGTGACCCGCCGCACGACCGGCGCGATGGACTGCTGATGCGCCCCGGCGTTCATGACGACGGCGCCCCCGATGCTGCCCGGGATCATCACGGCGAACTCCAGGCCCGACAGGGCCCGCATGGCGGCCTGCCAGGATACGGCGGGCAGGGGGGCCCCCGCCTCGGCGATGAGGCGGTTGCCCTCGAACCGCACCGCCGACAGGCCCCGCGCGACCTGGATGACCGCGCCCTCGATCCCGTCGTCGCTCACCAGCAGGTTGGAGCCGCGGCCGATGACCGTGACGGGGATGCCGGCCTGCCGGCAGGCCTTGAGGGCAAGAGCGAGATCCTCCCGCCCCTGGGGCTGGATGAAGAGATCCGCCGGGCCTCCGATGCGGAAAACGGTGTGATCGGCCATGGGCTCGTGCTGAAGGACCGTGCCCCGCAGCTTCTCCCGCAGGTACTGCACCAGCGACGCTTCGCTCGATGTCGGCATCCCATCACCGCGGCTTTCCGGCAGGCGAACCGCTCTGATGGAGTCTATTCCCCGGACGACCCGGCGTACTCCTGGCAGCCGCGCGCTCGGCGGCGGGGCCCTGCGCCGGAGTCCCGCGCTCAGTCGCCGAGGTCGACCATGACATGGCCGCCGTCGATCTTGACAGGGTAGGTGCGGAGCGGCTTATAGGCGGGCAGGGTGAGCGCCCTGCCCGACGCGACGTGGAAGCGGGCCCCGTGCTTGGGGCACGCGACGGTCCCCTCGTCGGGGTCGAAGTCGCCCTCGCTCAAGCTGGCCCGCTCGTGGGTGCAGGTGTCGTCGGTGGCGAAGACGCCCTGAGCGGTGTGCCACAGGGCGAGGCGCTGCCCGCCGGCGTCGACGCGGCGGGCAGCGCCGGGCGGCAGCTCGTCGATGGGCAGTACCGGGCGAAACGCCACGGCGCTCAGCCCACCGAGCCTTCCATCTCGAGCTCGATCAGGCGGTTGAGCTCGACGGCGTACTCCATGGGCAGGGAGCGGGAGAAGGGCTCGATGAAGCCCATGACGATCATGGCCGTCGCCTGCTCCTCCGAAAGCCCGCGGCTCATCAGGTAGAAGAGCTGCTCCTCGCTCACCTTGCTCACCGTCGCCTCGTGCTCCATCTGGACGTCGGAGTTGAGCACCTCGATGTAGGGAATGGTGTCGGTCCTGGACCGGTCGTCGAAGATGAGGGCGTCGCAGTTGACCTTGCTCTTGCTCCGGTAGGCGTCCTCGGCCACGTGGACCAGGCCCCGGTAGGTGGTCTTGCCGCCATCCTTGCAGATCGACTTGTTGGTGATGGTCGACGTGGTATACGGCGCCAGGTGGACGGCCTTGGCGCCGGCGTCCTGGTGCTGGCCCGGCCCCGCGAAGGCGATGGAGAGCACCTCGCCCCGGGCGCCCTTGCCCATCAGGTAGAAGGACGGGTACTTCATGGTCACGTGGCTACCCAGATTGCCGTCCGTCCAGATCATGGTCCCGTCTTCGTAGACGGCGGCCCGCTTGGTCACCAGGTTGTACACGTTGTGGGACCAGTTCTGGATCGTGGTGTACCGCACCTGAGCGCCGGGCTTGACGATGATCTCCACCACCGCGGAGTGCAGCGCCTCGGTGGTGTACTGGGGCGCCGTGCATCCTTCGACGTAGTGGACGGAGCTGCCCGGCTCGGCGATGATGAGCGTGCGCTCGAACTGCCCCATGTTGCGGGCGTTGATGCGGAAGTAGGCCTGCAGCGGGATCTCCACCTTGACCCCTTCCGGCACGTAGACGAAGCTCCCGCCGCTCCAGACGGCGCTGTTGAGCGCGGCGAACTTGTTGTCCGCCGGCGGGACCACGGTGCCGAAGTACTGCCGGACCAGATCCGGGTACTCCCTCAAGCCCGTGTCCATGTCGACGAAGATGACGCCCTTGGAGGCGAGCTCCTTGTTGATGCTGTGGTAGACGGCCTCGGACTCGTACTGCGCCGTCAGCCCCGCCAGGAACTTGCGCTCCGCCTCCGGCACGCCCAGCCGGTCGAAGGTGTTGCGGATGGTCTCGGGCACTTCGTCCCAGCTCTGGCCCTTCCGCTCGGTGGGCCGCACGTAGTAGTAGATGTCGTCGAAGCGGAGCTGGGAGAGGTCCGCTCCCCAGGTCGGCATCGCCTTGCGCTCGAAGATCTCCAGCGCCTTGAGCCGGAAGCGGCGCATCCAGCCGGGCTCGCTCTTGATGGACGAGATCTCTTCGACGATCTGCCGATCGAGGCCCTTGCGGGACTTGTAGACGTATTGCTCAGGGTCCGAGAACCCGTAGCGGTACTCGGTACCCAAAGCCAGCTCCTGCTTGGCCAATGGGGCTCCCCCTTCGCCACGAACAGTCTAGTGCGGGTACTTAGTGCTGTCAAATCTTAACCTGGTGAATCAGTATACCCCGCCCCTGCCCCGCGCGGGTAGCCGGGCGGGCATGCCGGCGTGTGGCAGGCGCGCCGTCTCGGTATAATGAGGTCGGTGCGGCGGTCGCCCCCTGGCGCCGCCGGGCCTCGACAAATCGTCCCAAGGGCAGGGATGGCGCGGCATGGGTGTGTTTTCCCGGATGACGACGATCCTGAAGGCGAAGATGAACAAGCTGGCCGAACGGCTGGAAGATCCCAGGGAAACCCTGGAGTACTCTTACCAGCGCCAGCTCGAACTGATGCAGAAGGTACGGCGCAACCTGGCCGAGGTGGTCACGTCCAAGAAGCGCCTGGAGCTGCAGGTGGTCCAGCTCAAGCAGACCCTGTCCCGTCTCGAGGAGCAGGCCAAGCAAGCGCTCAAGGCCGGTCGCGAGGACCTGGCCGTGGCGGCCCTCAACCGCAAGGCCGAGATCCAGCAGCAGATCGAGGGGATCGAGGCGCAGGCCCGCGGGCTCGAGGAGGAGCAGAAGAAGCTGGAGGTGGCCGAGTCCCGGCTGCGGGCCAAGGTGGAGGCCTTCCGGGCGCACAAGGAGGTCGTGAAGGCCCAGTACTCGGCGGCCGAGGCGCAGGTGCGCATCGGGGAGGCGGCGACGGGTCTGTCCGAAGAGCTGGCCGACGTGGGGATGGCCATCGAGCGGGCTCAGCAGAAAACGGAGAACATGAAGGCGCGGGCGGCGGCCATCGACGAGCTGGTGGCGAGCGGCGTGCTCGAGGATCAGGTCAACTTCGGCGCGCCCTCGAGCCCCGTGGAGCAGGAGCTGGCCAAGCTGAAGGCATCGGAACAGGTCAAGGCGGATCTCGCGCGGCTCAAGCAGGAGGTGGCCCAGGCGTGATCATCCGGATTGCCACCGAGGGGCAGTACGAGCTCACCGGGCAGGCCCTGGCGGAGCTGGACACCGCGGACAACGCCATGCTCGACGCCATCCAGCACGCCGACGCTCAGGCGTTCGCCCGGCATCTGGCAAACGTGCTCGACATCGTCCGTTCCCGCGGCCGCCGCCTCGACGACCGCGAGCTCAAGGAGTCGGACCTGGTGCTGCCGCCGCCGGACATCACCCTGGAAGAGGCTCGGGATCTGTTCGCCGGGTACCCCAGGGACCTGGCTCCCTGACGGGAGGTGCCGGAGCCTTCGCCAGGCCCCTCAGACGGGGCA
The DNA here is from genome assembly GCA_014896295.1 of Limnochordaceae bacterium. Classification (GTDB taxonomy): domain Bacteria; phylum Bacillota; class Limnochordia; order Limnochordales; family Geochordaceae; genus Carboxydichorda; species Carboxydichorda subterranea. The sequence continues at coordinate 336,348 of JADBKR010000007.1, read as the reverse complement.
GTCCCACAGCGGGTACCAGCGGGACGGGTCCGGCTCGATGGGCAGCTCCCGCGAGAGCGTGGCGCTTGCGTGCAGCTCGCCGCTCTCGTAGCGCCCGTCGGCCGGACCCTTGCCCGGGCCTTTGGGCACGAACGGGTAGAAGCGTCCCCGCTTGTAGTTGTAGATGAGGTAAATCCGCTCAGGGGCCGTGCTCTCGCTTCCCATCCCTGCCATGCCGCGGACGGCGTCGGCCAGCCGGAATCGGAAGACCGCCGACAGGATCTGGGTACCGAACCCCTTCTCCTCCAGCGTGTCGGCCGCCATGTGGACGAGCGTCACGAGATCCTCGAACTCGGGGTCCTCGGCGATCATCCAGGTGTACCCGAAGCTGTCCCGCTGGAGCTCGACGCGGCTCTTGGTCTCCTCGGCCCCCAGGCGCACCAGCTCGGCCAGCTCTTGCTGGGCGCTCGCGTAGTCGGCGGTCACCACCGGCTTGAGGCAGATACCCGCTCGCCCCTGCGGGATCCAACCCAGCTCCTGCTCGAGCGTCGTGCGCGCGGTGGAAAGAGCGAAGAGCTTCTCCGGCTTCGCTTGCACCAGGCGCGGGCGGCCCATCAGGGCGTCGAGCCACTGGCGAAGGCCCATCCGACAGCCTGCCTCCTACCTTTGCGCGGCCTCAGCGCCGCCCGGCCAGCTCCAGCTCCAGCTTGCGCAAGTACGCCAGCCGGTTTTCGAGCGACGGGTGCGTGGAAAAGAGCTCGGCGATGGTCGAGCCCTTGATGGCCGGGATGATGAAAAAGGCGTTGAGGGCCTCGGCCTGCCGCAGATCCTGTGCCGGAATGCGCTCCATGACGCCGCTGATCTTCATCAGGGCCGACGCCAGGTTGGACGGCGCGCCGGTGAGGTACGCCGCCCCGCGGTCGGCCGCGTACTCGCGGTAGCGGGAGAGCGCCCGGATGAGGATGTAGCTGACGAAGTAGACCAGCATGGAGACCAGGTAGATGATGATCCAGGCGTTGGTGCCGCCCTCCCGGTCGTCCCGGCGCCCGCCTCCCATCGGCACCCCCCAGTAGCCCATCCACATGAGCTGGCGCGTCAGGAAGGCCGCCACCGTGGCGAAGAAGCTCGCCAGGGTGATGACGGCCACGTCACGGTTGCGGACGTGGGTGATCTCGTGGGCCAGCACCGCCTCGAGCTCGGGACGGGAAAGCCGGCGCATCAGGCCCTGCGTGACGGCCACCACCGCCGCGCTGGGGCTGCGCCCCGTGGCGAAGGCGTTGGGAATGTCGGTGGGGACGATGGCGAGGCGCGGCTTGGGGAGATCGGCCAGGGCGGCCAGCCTTCCTACGATGTCGTGGAGCTCGGGAGCCTCCGCCGGGCTGACCTCTCGCGCGCCCACCGACCAGAGGACCATCTTGTCGGAGAAGTAGTACTGCACGAGCAGCATGATCCCGACGAAGAACACGATGAACCCCGTGTCGACCCCATACGCCAGCAGCACGCTGACGAAAAAGAGATAGACCGCGGCGAGCAGGACCATGGTCAGGATCATCCGCGCCGTGAGCCCTGCATCCGCCGTGACCCGCATCGGTCGGGCCATCGATGCCATCCCTCCTGCGAACCGGCTGGGTGAGACACCCCCGGGCGCCCGGTCATGTCCGGGCTCGGTCACCATTGTACGGTATTCAAGGCCGTCCCACAAATGCCGGGGCGTGGGCTGCGCCGGGCGCGCCAACGAGAAGTGGCCCGCCGCCTGGCGGGCCACTTCCCTGGGGGACGGGTGTCCGACGCGTTGAGGGACCGAGGGAGTTCACTTGTCGGAGCCAAGGACAGGATCGCCCCGGGGTGTTGCGTTTGCTTTGCCCCGCATTGCGACGTCAAGAAGAAGCTGTTAAGGTTGTGCAACGCTCCCTCGCCGTCTTCGTCGCCCAGGCGTCCGCCGCGCGCACGGCCTGCAGCGTGAGGGGCCCGCGCTCGGGATCGTGGGCCTGGAGCGTCGCCTCGACCACGTCGAGGATACGGTCGAAGGGCAGCCGGCCCTGCAGGAAGGCGTCCACGGCGACCTCGTCCGCCGCCGCGAGCACGGCGGGATAAGTGCGGCCGTACTGCGCCGCCTGCCGGGCCAGAGCGATGCCCCTGGGCTCCTCGCCCGGGCGCAAGGGCTGGAAGCTCAAGGCGACGGGGGTCCCGTCTCCCCACAGGGGCGGCACGCCGTCGTACGCCAGGCGCTCGGGATAGCTCAGGGCGAAGAGGATGGGCAGGCGCATGTCGGGCAGGCTGAGTTGCGCTTTGACGGAGCCGTCGGCGAACTCCACCATGGAGTGGACGACGCTCTGGCGGTGCACGACGACCCCGATGGCGTCGTAGCCGACGCCGAACAGATGGTGCGCCTCGATCACCTCGAACCCTTTGTTGACGAGCGTCGCCGAGTCGACGGTCACCCGGGGCCCCATGCGCCAGGTCGGATGGGCCAGGGCTTGCTGGGGCGTGACCTGCCGCAGCTGGTCGGCGCTCCATCCCCAAAACGGGCCGCCCGAAGCGGTCAACCAGAGCCGGCGCACCTGGAGCGGGCTCTCCCCCAGCAGGCTCTGCCAGATCGCGGAGTGCTCCGAGTCGACGGGAAGGATGCGGCCGCTTCGTACGAGCTCTGCGACCGGCATGAGCTCCCCCGCGGCGACCAGCACCTCTTTGTTGGCGAGGGCCACGGGGTGGCCGGCGCGCAGGGCGGCCAGGGTCGGCCCGAGGCCGGCGAGCCCCACCGTCAGGACGACCACCAGGTCGAGGTCCGGAAGGGCCGCGACCTGCTCGAGGGCGTCCGGCCCGGCCACGATCACGTGAGCCGGCGGCGAGACGCCGGCGGAGCGGAGCCGCTCTACGGCCTGCTCGCGGGTGATGGCCACCCATCGCGCGCCAAACCGCTGCGCCTGCCGGGCCAGCAGCTCGGGCCGCGCTCCGGAGGCGCCCAGGGCCACGACGTCGAAGCGGTCGGGGAAACGCTGGCAGATCTCCAGGGCTTGGATGCCGAGAGAGCCGGTGCTGCCGAGGATGGCCAGGCGCCTGGGGCGGGTCACCGTGATCCCTCCCGCCGGGCATTGTACCATAGAGCCGGAGCGGGTCCGAGGAAGGAAGGCGTACGAGCGATGGCCGAGGCCTGGATCCACGAGCCGAGGGTGACGCTCCTGGCGGTCACCCAGTTCACGCCCCCCTCCCATATCGAGTGGGAGACCGATACCGACAACCCGGCCCAGCGGCTCATCGAATTCGCAGGCAGGCTGTGCTACCGCTCCTTCCACAACCCGAGCGGGCGCGCCAACGCCGAGTACATCGGCCACCTCCTGGCGCAGGGGCACCTCTCCGTCATCGAGCACGCCAGCGCCAGCTTCCTCATCGAGGGCATCTCCCGCTCCTGTTCGCACGAGATCGTGCGCCATCGCCACTTCAGCTACAGCCAGGTCAGCCAGCGGTTCGTCAACGAAGCCGAGGCCCGCATGGTGCTCCCGCCCGCGCTCGAAGGCGACCCCGAGGCGCAAGCGATCGCCGAGAGCGTGACCCGGGCGTCCAAGGAGGCTTACGCGCGATTGGTGGAGCGGCTGCGGGCCCGCTACGCCCACGTCGACGACCCGTCGCTGCGCCGCAAGCTCGCCCGCCAGGCGGCTCGCTCGGTGCTGCCCAACGCCACCGAGACGGCCCTGGTCATGACGGGCAACTTCCGCGCCTGGCGCCACTTCGTGCGCATGCGGGCGAGCGAGCACGCCGAAGCAGAGATCCGGCGGGTGGCCATCGCCGTTCTCAAGATCCTTCAGGAGCAGGCGCCCGCGGTCTTCGGCGACTTCACGATCCGCCGCCAGGACGACGGCTCGGAGGTGGCCGAGCCGGGCTATGCCTACGAGTGAGCCGCTGCCGCGGGGCAAGGTGCTGTCCCAGCTGTCCCAGGACGACCCGCTGCCCCGGGGGCCCTGGGCCCGCCTGGAAAGCGATCACGCCATCGTGGGCGAGGGAAGCCGGCGGCTTTTCACCTTCGACCTGGAGGGGCGGCTGCTGGAGGCCTTCGTCGACGGGGTCGGGTACCGGCGCGGGCTCGACAACCGTTTCCTGGAGCGGCGGCGCCTGCCCGGCGCCCCAGGGCTCTCCCGGCGGCTGCGACGCCACCTGAGCGCAGCCGAAGCCCGAGACGTGGTCGACCTGGCGTGCCGGACCGCCGCCCGAGCCCGAGAGGGAGGGTACCCGGCGGTGCCCGCCCTCGACTTCGACGCGCTCGAGGACGACGCCAGGCGCTTTGCGGCGGTTTACCGGCCCATCGGGATCCTGCCGCCCGACCAGTACCTCTCGATCGTCGTGCAGCTGACCTCGGGATGCTGGTACAACCGGTGCACCTTCTGCACCTTTTACCGGGACCGGCGCTTCGAGGTCCGCTCGCCGGAGGCGTTGCGCCGCCACATCCAGGAAGTGAAGGCCTTTTTCGGGGCCGGCCTCTTGCGCCGCCACACCGTCTTCCTGGGTGACGCCAACGCGCTGGTCCTGCCGGCCGCGCGCCTGGTCGACGCTCTGGCCGCCGTACGGGAGGCGCTGGAGGGCCGTGAGGTGTTCGGCTTCCTGGACGCCTTCAGCGGGAGGCGCAAGCAGGCTCCCCAGTGGGCCGAGCTGGGCGAGGCCGGCCTGCGGCGCGTCTACGTAGGGGCCGAGTCGGGCAGCGACGGCGTGCTGCGGTTTCTCGACAAGCCCGGGACGGCCGCCGACGTCCTGGCGACCGTGCGCGCCATGAAGGAGGGCGGCCTCGGGGTGGGGCTCATCCTGCTCCTGGGAGCAGGCGGCCGCGCGTTCGCGCAAGAGCACGTGCGCCAGAGCATCGCGCTGGTCAACGCGGCCGGCCTCGGCCGGGGCGACCAGCTGCTCCTCTCGCCGCTCGTCGTACCGCCACAGGCGCCGTACGCTTTCGTGGCGGCGCAGGCCGGGATCGAGCCGCTCGGCCCGGCCGAAGTACGCCAGCAGGCCGAGGCCATCCTGTCGGGCGTGCGGCTCGGGCGAGGCGCCCGGTGGTCGTACTACTTCGTCGAGGAGTTCTTGTACTGAGGCGGAGCGCTCGTACCAAAGAGCGCCCGCCGGCAGGAAACACCCGGCGGCGAGGCGAAGCCTGGCGCCATTCTCGGGGGATCAGCGCCCCCGCTCGGGGGGCTTCGAGACGGCATGCGCAGCGACGTCATCAAGCGGGGCATCGACCGGGCGCCCCACCGCAGCCTCCTGCGGGCCGCAGGGGTTTCGGAGCGGGACTTCGACCGCCCGTTCATCGGCATCGTCAACTCGTACGCGGACATCGTGCCCGGGCACGTGCATCTGCAGGAGTTCGCCAGGCTGATCAAGGAGGCGGTGCGGGAGGCAGGGGGCGTGCCCTTCGAGTTCAACACGATTGCCGTCGACGACGGCATCGCGATGGGCCACGTCGGGATGCGCTACTCGCTGGCGAGCCGGGAGCTCATCGCCGACTCGGTCGAGACCATGGTGGCGGCCCACTGGTTCGACGGGATCGTCTGCATCCCCAACTGCGACAAGGTCGTCCCCGGGATGCTGATGGCCGCGGCACGGCTCAACATCCCCACGATCTTCGTCAGCGGCGGCCCGATGGCGGCGGGGAGGCTCGACGGGCGGGCCATCGACCTCATCTCGGTCTTCGAGGGCGTGGGGGCCGTGCAGGCCGGCCGCATCAGCGCCGACGAGCTCTACCGCATCGAGGCGGCCGCCTGCCCGAGCTGTGGCTCGTGCTCGGGCATGTTCACCGCCAATTCCATGAACTGCCTCTCCGAGGCGCTGGGCGTGGCGCTGCCCGGCAACGGCACGGCCCTGGCCCGCACCGCCGAACGCGAGGACCTGGCCCGCCGGGCCGCCCGGCGCATCGTGGAGCTGGTCGAGCAGGACGTCAAGTTTCTCGACATCGTCGACGCCGAGTCGCTGGACAACGCCTTCGCGCTGGACATGGCCATGGGGGGGAGCACCAACACCGTGCTCCACGCCCTGGCCCTGGCTCACGAGGCGGGCATCGACTACCCTCTGGAGCGGCTCAACCGGCTCGCCGACCGGGTGCCGCACCTCGCCAAGGTGAGCCCGGCTTCCCGCTGGCACATGGAGGACGTGCACCGGGCCGGCGGCATCCCCGCCATCCTCAAGGAGCTTTCCCGCATCCCGGGCCTGCTCCACCGGGATCGCCCGACGGTGGACGGCCGCACCATCGGGCAGATCGCCGACGCTGCCGAGATCCGGGACCCCGAGGTGATCCGGCCGCTGGAGCGGGCGCACAGCCCGATCGGCGGGCTGGCCGTCTTGTGGGGCAACCTGGCGCCCCACGGGGCGCTCATCAAGACGGGAGCGGTCGAGCCAGGGATCGACGGGCACGAGGACCGGCCATCGTGTTCGACGGCGAGCAGGAGGCCCTGGACGGCATCAAAGCCGGTAAGGTGCGCCCGGGCCACGTGGTGGTCATCCGCTACGAGGGCCCGCGGGGCGGACCCGGAATGCCGGAGATGCTGGCCCCGACCTCGGCCATCGTGGGGATGGGGCTGGGGACCAGGGTGGCGCTGGTGACGGATGGGCGGTTTTCGGGCGGCACGCGGGGGATCTGCGTGGGCCACGTGTCGCCCGAGGCGGCGGAGGGAGGGCCGCTGGCGCTGGTCCGGGACGGAGATCCGATCCGGGTCGACCTGCGGGAGCGCCGGCTGGAGATCCTCGTCTCGGACGACGAGCTGGAGCGTCGACGTGCCCGCTGGGAGCCGCCGGCGCCCCGTATCACGCGGGGGTGGCTGGGGCGCTACGTGCGGATGGTCACCTCGGCCAACACCGGAGCCGTGCTTCGGGCATGAGCCACCGGAGCGGGCATGAGCCGCCGAAGAGGAGGGACCGGGGTTGAAGCTGGCAACGATCCACAGGGGCGGCGAGGCGCACCTCGTGGTGCGCGCGGGCGCAGGGATGGTGGACGTGACGCAGGCCGCTCGCACGCCGGGATGGTCGACCGGAGAGCTCCCGCTGAGCCTCATCGGTCTCATCCGGGCCTGGGGGGCCGGGGACCGGCGTCCCATGGAGGCGGTGCGACGCCTGGTGGAGGCGGCCGAGCAGGGGCGCTACGGGGAGATCCTCGACCCCGAGGCGCCCGAGATCGAGTGGCTGCCGCCCGTGGTGCCGTCCAAGGTGATGTGCATCGGGCTCAATTACTGGGACCACTGCCGCGAGCAGCACGTCGATCCTCCCAAACGGCCCATCCTCTTCGCCAAGTGGCCCAACGCGTACAACGCTCACCGCAGGCCCATCGCCATGGCCGAGGGGAGCGACCAGGTCGACTTCGAGGCCGAGCTCGCGGTGATCATCGGCCGGCGAAGCCGGAGGCTCGCGGACGCGACGGCCCTGGAGGCGGTCTTCGGGTACACCACGTTCAACGACGTGACGGCCCGGGACTACCAGAAAGGGGACGGCCAGTGGGTCCGCGGCAAGTCGCAGGATACGTTCGCGCCCATGGGGCCGTGGGTGGCGACCGCGGACGAGATCCCGGATCCGCAGAAGCTTCGCATTGTTTGCCGGGTCAACGGCGTCGCCTACCAGGACTCCTCCACGGCCGAGATGATCTTTCCCGTACGCGCCCTTTTGGCCTTCATCTCCCAGGGCATCACCCTGGAGCCCGGCGACGTGCTGGCCACGGGGACGCCCGACGGGGTGGGGGTTTACCGCAAACCCCCGGTCTTCCTCAAGCCCGGCGACGTCGTCGAGGTGGAGATCGAGCGGATCGGCCGGCTCGTCAACCCGGTCGTGCGAGCCGCGGAAGCAAGCGCCCTCGACCTGGACGTCCGCTGGCCCGGATGACGGGCGTCAGGGGATGGTGAGCACCAGTTTGCCGAAGTGGCGCCGTTCCTCCATCCACCGGTGGGCCTGCGCCGCTTCGGCCAGCGGCCACACCCGGTCCACGACGGGCTTGAGCTGGCCGCGCTCTACGAACGGCATGAGCTGGAGCAGCTCGGCCTTGCTGCCCATGTACGAGCCGAAGAGGCGCAGCTGGCGAGAGAACAGGTAGCGGATGTCGGTCAGCCCCTCGTAACCGGTCGTGGCCCCGCAGGTGACCAGCCGCCCGCCGTGGGTGAGGCTGCGGATGCTCTTCTCCCACGTCGCCTGCCCCACGTGCTCCACGACCACGTCGACGCCGCGGCGGCCGGTGAGGGAGCGTATCTCCTCGTCGACGTGCTGGCGGCCGTGGTGGAGCACCACGTCCGCCCCGAGGTGGCGGGCTCTCTCCATCTTGTCGTCGCTGCCGACGGTGGCGAAGACGCGGGCGCCCAGGAGGCGGGCGATCTGGATGGCGGCCGAGCCCACTCCGCTGCCGGCGCCCCAGACCAGCACCGTTTCGCCCGGTCGGACCCGGGCCAGCGTCACGAGCATGTGCCAGGCCGTGAGGAAGACCAGGGGCACGGCCGCCGCCTGCTCGAACGACAGGTTACGGGGCATGGGCAGCACGTTGGCCGCGGGGACGATCACGTACTGGGCGTATCCGCCGTCTACCTGCGAACCCAGGATGTGGTACTGGGGGCAAAGGGTGTCCTGGCCCGACAGACAGGCCTCGCACCGGCCGCAGCTGATGCCCGGGTTGACCAGGACCCGGGAGCCGGCCTCCAGGCCGGAGACGCCGGCGCCCAGCTCGTCGATCTCGCCGGCCACGTCGGCACCCGGGATGCGGGGCAGGGAGAGCTTGCGGCCCGGGATGCCCCGCCGGTTCCAGATGTCCAGGTGGTTGAGGGCGCAAGCCCGTACCCGTACGCGCACCTGGCCCGGGCCGGGCCGGGGTATGGCAACCTCCTCCAGCCGCAGCACCTCCGGCCCTCCGTGCTCGTGGAACCGGACCGCCTGCATCGTGGGTACCGCCATGCCCTGCGCCCCCCATCGCCCGGGCCCGCTTTCGGGCCCCTTCGCCTTGTCCCGGCCGAGAGTGGAGTTAGGCCCGGCGGCCCGGATTCCTCCAGAAGAGGCGCCAGGAGTCCGTGCCGCCCAGGGCGAAACAGGCCATCCGGCGGGCACGGAGAGAGGGAGAAGCCAGCCGGAGGGAGCGGTGACGAGGGTGCCGGTACGCGCGTCGCGCATGAGCGTGGTGGGGACCGAGACCGCCTTCGAGGTGCTGGCCGAGGTGAAGCGCCTCGAGGCCCAGGGGCGGCGCATCTACAACTTCGCCATCGGGGAGCCCGATTTCGACACGCCCGAGCACATCAAGCAGGCGGGCATCGCCGCGATCCGGGACAACTACACGCACTACTCGCCCTCGGCGGGCATCCAACCGTTGCGGGAGGCCATCGCTCGGGTGGCAGGACGGCTGCGGGGCTTGCGCTTCTCGGCCGACGAGGTGGTGGTCACTCCGGGGGCGAAGCCCATCATCTACTACACGTTGCTCTCGTGCGTCGACCCCGGTGACGAGGTGATCTACCCCAATCCGGGCTTTCCGATCTACGAGTCGGCCATCCGCCTGGCCGGCGCGGTGCCGGTGCCGCTTTACCTGCGCGAGCACCGGGGTTTCGCCTTCGACCCCGACGAGCTCTCCTCCCGCATCACGCCCCGCACTCGGCTGGTGATCCTCAACTCTCCCCACAATCCGACCGGAGGCGTGCTCTCCCGGGAGGTGCTGGCCTGGGTCGCGCAGCTGGCGGTCGAGCACGACCTGTGGGTGCTCTCCGACGAGATCTACAGCCGCATCCTGTTCGACGGCGAGTTCGTCAGCATCGCCGCGCTGCCGGACATGCGCGCCCGCACCATCGTCCTCGACGGGTTCTCCAAGATCTACGCCATGACGGGCTGGCGGCTGGGGTACGGGATCATGCCGGCGCCGGTGGCGGCGGACGTCGCGCGGCTGGTCACCAACGTCGAGTCGTGCACCGCGACGTTCACCCAGATGGCCGGCATCGCGGCGCTGGAAGGTCCCCAGGAGCCGTCGGAGGCCATGGTGGCCGAGTTCCGTGCGCGGCGCGACCTGGTAGTGGAGTTGCTCGACCAGGTGCCGGGGGTACGGGTGAGCCCGCCGTCCGGCGCGTTCTACGTGTACCCCAACGTGACGGAGGCGTGCCGGCGAGTGGGGGCCAAAGACGCCCGGGAGTTCGCTTCCCGGATGTTGCACGAGGCGGGGGTGGCGCTCCTGGCGGGTACGGCCTTCGGCACGCCGGATCCGGAGGAAGACCAGCAGTACGTGCGGCTCTCGTACGCCGCCTCCCGGGAGCAGTTGCGCGAGGGGATCGCCCGCATGCGGGAGTGGGTGGAGAAGGGCGGCGCTCGCTGACCTGCCGGCCTCCGCCCAGCCTGAGCCGGCCCGGCCTCAAGCTCCCAGGTAGGCTTCACGGATCCTCGGGTCGGCGGCCAGGGCGCCGCTTTCCCCGGCGGCGAAGAGGTGGCCGGTCTCCAGCACGTAGGCCCTGCCGGCGAGCCGCAGGGCCGCCCGGGCGTTTTGCTCGACCAAGAGGATGGCGACGCCTTGCCGATGGATGGCGCGCAGGGTTGCGAAGATGCTGCGCACCAGCAGCGGGGCGAGGCCAAGCGAGGGCTCGTCGAGCAGCAGGATGCGGGGCCCGGCCATGAGCGCCCGCCCGATGGCGAGCATCTGCTGCTCCCCGCCCGACAGCGTCCCGGCCAGCTGGCGCCGGCGCTCGGCGAGGCGAGGGAAGAGGGAGTAGACCCACTCGAGCGACCGGGCCACGCCGGCCTGGTCCCGCCGGCGCAAGAAGGCCCCCAGGCGCAGGTTCTCCTCGACGGTGAGCGTGGCGAACACGCGCCGCCCCTCGGGCACGTGCGCGACGCCCCGGCTCACGATGGCATCGGCCGGCAGCCCCGAAATGGGCCGGCCGTCCAGTCGCACCTGGCCCGACGCCGGCCGTACGAGCCCCGAGATGGCCCGGAGCGTGGTCGACTTCCCGGCGCCGTTGGCGCCCAGGAGCGCCACGATCTCGCCCTCGCGGACGTGCAGCGTGAGCCCGCTCAGCGCATGCACCCGCCCGTAGAAGACGTGGACCTCCTCGAGCTCGAGGAGGGCCGGCGGGGCGCCCGCGCCGACTTGCCCGCTCTCCTTCACGGCTCCCATGGCTCGTCCTCCCGCCCGAGGTAGGCGGAGATCACGGCCGGATCCGCCTGGATGCTCTGAGGAGGCCCCTCCGCGATGACGCGCCCCTGGTCGAGCACCACGACGCGGTCCGAAATCCCCATCACCACCCGCATGTGGTGCTCGATGACGAGGATGGTCAGCCCCCGATCCCTCAGCTGCCGGATCCGTTGCATGAGCCACGTGCGCTCGGCGTCCGACAGCCCGCTGGCGGGCTCGTCGAGGATGACCAGCGCCGGGTCGGTGGCCAGCGCTCTGGCGATCTCCAGCCGGCGCTGGTCTCCGTACGGCAGGTGGGAGGCCAGCTCATGCTCGTAGCGGGCGATGCCGAGCTCCTCCAGCAGCTGTCGCGCCCGGGAGACGGCCCAGCGTTGCTCTCTGCGGTGGCGGGGAGTGGAGAAGATGGCGTCCAGCACGCCGCTCCGGGTCGAGTGGTGAAGCCCTGCCATGACGTTTTCCAGGGCCGTCAGATGAGGGAACAGCCGGATCGTCTGGAAAGTGCGCGCGATCCCGAGCGCGGCGATCTGGTGGGGGCGCAGCCCCACCACGCTCCTGCCGGCGAAGCGGATCTCGCCGCCGTCCGGCCGGTAGATGCCCGTGATCAGGTTGAAGAGCGTGGTCTTGCCGGCCCCGTTGGGCCCGATCAGCCCCACGATCTCGCCCTTTTCCACGCGCATGGAGACGTGGTCGAGCGCCACGACGCCGCCGAAGCGCCGTCGCACGTCTACGACCTCGAGCAGTGGCCCGCCGTGTGGCTGCTCCGTCATCGGCGGCCGCCCCTTGCGGCGGAAGAGGCGGCCAGCTCCGCTCCGCTGCCGGGTATACCGGTGGCGCCCACTTCCGGGGCGCTCCCTGCGGCCCCTTCTCCCTGGTGGGCCCGGGTAGCCCGCAGCCAGACGGTGCCGGGCCACAGCCCCTCCGGCCGGAACACCATCATGGCCACCATGGCCGCGCCGAAGACCAGCATCCGTGCCTGGGCGAACTCCCGGAAGAGTTCGGGGAGCACCCACAGCGCGAACGCGCCGAGCAGTACCCCCGGCACCGAGCCCGGACCACCCAGCACGACCATGCTGAAGATCACCACCGACTCCCAGAAGTTGAACCGCTCCGGCGCGATGACCGTCATGCGGGCGGCGTACAGATGGCCTGCGACCCCGGCGAGACCTGCGCCGAGCGCAAAGGCCAGGAGCTTCAGCCGCACGACGTCGATGCCCATGGCCTGCGCGGCCACCTCGTCCTCCCGGATGTAGTTCCAGGCCCGCCCGATGCGGCTTTGCTGCAACCGTACCGTGATCCAGGCCGCGGCGGCCACGAAAGACCAGATGTAGTAGAAGTAGTGGGCCGGCTGACGGATCGCCCAGGGGCCGAGGGCCGGGCGGGCGATGCCGAAAATGCCGTTGGGCCCCCGGTCAGGCCGAAGAGGTTGTTGGTCAGCGCGATCCGGACGATCTCCCCGAAGCCGATGGTGACCATGGCCAGGTAGTCGCCCCGCAGGTGCAGGATGGGGCGGGTCAGGATGACCCCGGCGGCCGCGGCGGCGACGAAGCTGACCGGAAACAGCCACAGCGTGGGCCAGTGCAGGAGCGTGTTGAGGATGGCGGTGACGTACGCTCCCACCGCATAGAAGGCCGCATGGCCCAGGTCGAACAGCCCCGCCTCGCCCACCACCAGGTTGAGGCTGAGGGCCAGCAGCGCGTAGATGCCGTAGAAATTGGCGACGTCGATCCAGTAGGGGCTTTGGACCACGAGCGGGAAAGCGGCCACGGCCAGGAGCACGAGCAGGGCGGCGGCCCGGGCGCCCCGCAGGCGGTGGATGAGCGGCCTCGGCGTCGTGCGCCTCACACCTTCTCGGCCACCCGCTCGCCGAGCAGCCCCGTCGGCCTGGCGATCAGGATGAGGATGAGGACGAAGAAGGTGATGGCGTCTTTCCAGGCCACCGACACGTACCCGCTTGCGAGCGCCTCCAGGACCCCCAGCAACAGCCCTCCTACCATGGCTCCCGGGATGTTGCCGATGCCGCCCAGGATGGCGGCCGTGAAGGCGCGCAGCCCGTAGGTCCACCCCATGGTGAAGTTGATCTGGCGGTAGTAGAGGCCGATCAACAGACCTGCCACCGCCCCCAGCGCGGGGCCCAGCGCGAAGACCCACTGGATGACGCGGTCGACCCGGATGCCCATGAGCCGCGCGGTCTCCTGATCCAGGGCCACCGCGCGGATGGCCATGCCGAAAGAGGTCGCCTGTACGAAGAGGTAGAGGCCCACCATGAGCACGAGCGCCACGCCCAGGATGACGAGCTGCAGCACCGAAAGCTCGAGGTTACCGATGGCGAAGGACCGCGAGGGCACCAGGTTTTCGGGCAGCACCTGGTAGCGCGGGCCGTAGGTCAGCATGACCGCGTTTTGCAGGAAGACGCTCGCCCCCAACGCCGAGACGACCGGAGCGAGCCGGGTGGAACGGCGCAAGGGCCGGTACGCGACCTGCTCGAGCCCGAGCCCTACGCCTGCCACCAGCACGGCGACCCCTATCGCGATGACGACCAGGGGCCCGGCGGCTGGGTGGCCGCCGAGCCCCCAGGCCGACGTCGCAGAGAGCGTGAGGTACGCGCCCAGCATGAACAGCTCGCCGTGGGCGAAGTTGATGAGCCTCAGCACCCCGTACACCATGGTGTAGCCCAGGGCGACCAGGGCGTACACCGATCCCAGGGCGAGGCCGTTGACCAGCTGCTGAGCGAGCACCGGGCGGCCCTCCGCACCCTACCCCTGGTACGGCACGATCTGGCCCTTTTCGTTGACCACGTACGCCTTGTGAATCGTGCCCAGTCGGTCACCGTTTTGGTCAAACCCCTGGATCGGACCGGTGATCCCGGGGTAGTCCTTGAGCGACCGGTGCAGATAGGTGGCGATCTGGCCCGGGTCGGTAGACTTCGTCTGCCGGATCGCCTCCACGATCACCCGGAACGCGTCGGCCGCCATCAGCGTCCAGATGCTGGCGGGCTCTTGCCCGTACTTCTTCTGGTAGTCCGCGAGGAATTGGCGCGCCTCGGGGTAGGGGAGGTCCGACGGGATCGGCTCCGTCACGATGACGGAGCCCTTGGCGGCGTCGACCCCGGCGATCCGCACGAACTCGGGGTTGTTGGTGGCGTTGCCCGCCATGAACGTCGCCGTGATACCGAGGCTGCGCGCCTGCTTGACCAACAGTCCGCCCTCCGGGAAATACCCTGTGAACCAGATGACCTCAGGGTTGGCCGCCCGCACGCGGGTGAGCGTGGCGGTGAAGTCCCGCTCGCCCGGAGTGATGGCGTCGTAGAAGACGACCTGGGCGCCTCGCTCGTCGAGGTACTTGCGGGTCCAGTCCGCCAGGCCCGAAGCGTAGGTGCTGTTGTCGTGGATGATGGCGACCCGCTTTTTCTTCAGGGTCCCGGTGATGAAGTCGGCGGCGAACAATCCCTGGCGGTCGTCCAGGAAGCAGGTGCGGAAGAAGCGCGGGTAGCCCTTTTGCGAAAGCCGGGTCGCCGTCGAAGACGGGGTGACGTGGACGATGCCGGCCTCGTCGTAGATGGTCGACGCAGGCTCGGTCAAGCTGGAGGCGTAGCTCCCGACGACGGCCACCACCCCCTGGCTGACCAGGCGCTGGGCCGCCACGGCAGCCTGTACGGGGTCGGACTGGTCGTCGGCGGTGACGATCTGGATCGGCCGGCCCAGCAGCCCTCCTTTGGCGTTGATCTGCTCGGCGAGCAACGTGATCGCCTTGACGAAGCCGTCTCCCTCGTACGCCCACTGGCCCGACATCGGCCCCTGGATCCCGATGCGGATGGGCTCCGCGGCCAGCGCCGCCGGCGCGGCCGCTACCACGAGCAAGACCCAGGCGAACAACATGACACGTAAAGACCTGTCCATCCTCCCAAGCCCCCCTCCGGCACGTCACCCCTGCTCGGCGTGATCCGTTGCCAGCGATAACTAAACGCTTTCTTACTGTGTGATTCGCCTCCTGCTCCGGTCCCCCTCCCCGCCTGGCGACCCTTCCTTCCCGGCCGCACGGCCCCGCCGGGTGGAGCCGCCCTCGCCCGGCTACACCACCTGCGACTCGACGAGCCTGCCGCCGGTCGAGAAGCGGCGGATGTCGAGGGGCGATACGTCGACGGAGAGGGGAAGCCCCAGGATCATCTCGGCCAGGACCCGCCCCACCGCGGGCGCCTGCTGGAAACCGTGCCCGCTGAACCCGTTGGCCAGGTAGAAGCCCTGTACCTCCGGCGCCTCGCCGATGATCGCGTTGTGGTCGGGGCTCACCTCGTAAAGCCCGGCCCACCCCCTGCGGACCCGGGCCTCGGCCAGCGCCGGTAGCCGGTGGACGCCCGCCTCGAGCACCCGGGGCAAGAACGCCCCATCCACGTCGGTCCGGAAGCCCGGCCCCTCCTCCGGATTGGCCATCCCGAACAGGAGCCGCTCGCCTTCCCGCCGGACGTAGAACCCGCTGTCGAAGTCGATGACCATGGGAAGATCGGGAAGGTCGTCGACCCTCAGTTGGGGCACCAGCGCCTGCGCCCTCCGAGGGTCCAAGAGCTTCACGTCGAACCCGAGCGAGCGCTGCAGCGCCACGTTCTGCTCGAACCGGGACATCTCGGCGACATCTCCGGTCACGATGAGGTAGCCGTGCTGCCGTAAGCCGGCGCTCTCGCCCGTCAGCTCCCCGAACCGCCGGAGCATCTCGATGCTCCACGCAGAGAGCCGGACGTTGACCTCGGTGGAGAACTGGATCCGCACCCCGCCAGCCGAGCGTCCTGTGGAACCCATGCCCAGCGCCTCTTCCCGCTCGACCACGACCACGTCGGCATGACCAAGGGCGGCGAGGTGATAAGCGGTGCTCACGCCCACCACGCCGCCGCCGATGACCACCACGTCTGCCCGGAGAGGGAAGGCTCTTTGCACGCGCGGTCGCCTCCTCAAAGTGGCAGGGAAATGCCAACGCCCCGCTCGATCGCCGCGCGGTACAGATGGTAGCCCAATCCCACGTCCTCCATGGCGAGGCCCAGGTTCATGCAGGTGATCCGTTCTTCGGGCCGGGTCCGGCCTGCCAGCTTGCCCGCGATCACGTCGCCGAGTTCGCCTCTTGGGAGCGACCGGCGCCGAGGCGAAATACCCGATGGAACGGTAGTAGGCGTACTGGCCCGCGTCGTCCACGATGAACGCACGGCACGCCGCCATGGCTTCCGGCGTCACCATGGAGTCGAAGTCGATGGGGAGCAGCAGGGAGCCGTCTGCCAGCCACTCTGGCCGGATGGACGGCCGGGGGTTGCGTGCGATGGGTCCTGCCGTGACGATCACGGTCGCGCCTCTCACGGCCTGTGCCGGCGTGTCGCAGGGCACGACGGAGACGCCCGGGGCCAGCTGAGCAGCGTCGCGCACGAACGTAGCGGTTCGCGCCGGGTCCCGGTCGTACGCCCGTACCTCCGCAACGGGCAGCACCGCCGCCATCGTCTGGAGGTGCGAGCGAGCCTGGACCCCCAACCCGAGGATCGCCAGCGTGATCCGACCCGGCGCAGCCAGGTATAGCGCCGCCAGCGCCGAAACGGCTGCCGTCCGCATGGCCGTGATCCAGGTGGCGTCCATGATGGCTACCGGCACGCCGGTCTCGGCGTCGTTGAGCAAAAGCAGTCCATGGATGTAGGGGAGCCCCCGTACGGAGTTGCCGGGATAGCCGGCCCGGCCTTTCGCCGGGCTCGGGACGGGTCCTTCCTGACCTCGGAGGGCCCGGTCGGCCCGGAGCGCGGCGCCTGCGGGACCGCGCTAACGCCCGAGGCGGGCGGCCACCCATTCGAGGATGCGCTCGGCGAGGGCCTCCTTGGTGACGAGGGGCACGTCGACCCGGGTCCCGTCGGCTCCCAGCAGCAGCGCGGCGTTGGTGTCGGACTCGAAGCCGGCGCCGGGACGGGTCACGTCGTTGGCCACGATGAGGTCGACGCCCTTGGCGGCCAGCTTTCGGCGGGCCAGGGCTTCGAGATCGCCCGTCTCCGCGGCGAACCCCACGAGGATCTGGCCCGGCCGGCGTCGCCGGGCAAGCTCCTGCAGGATGTCAGGCGTCGGCTCGAGGGCGACGGTGAGCAGCGGAGCGGAGTGCGCGACGAGATCGTCCTTCTTGATCTTGGTCGGCGCCGGAGAACGAGGCCGGAAGTCGGCCACCGCTGCCGCCATGATGATGGCGTCGGCTTCCCCGGCGCGATCGAGGCACGCCTGGCGCATCTGTTCGCCCGTCTCGACGCGCACCGTCTCCACCCCAAAGGGCGGCTCCAGCGCCGTGGGGCCGGTCACGAGGACGACGTCGGCGCCCCGCCACCTGGCCAGGCGGGCGATGGCGTGGCCCATCTTCCCGCTCGAGCGGTTGCTCAGGAAACGAACGGGGTCGAGGGGCTCCCGGGTGGGGCCTGACGTCACCAGGATCCGCCGGCCCCGGAGGTCCTTGACCGGATACAGGATGCGGCGGACCTCTTCGAGCACGTGCTCGGGCTCTTCCATGCGGCCGAGCCCCTCGTGTCCGGTGGCAAGCCGCCCCCGCGCCGGGCCGACGATGGTGACGCCTCGCGCGCGCAGGCGGCCGAGGTTTTCCTGGGTGGCCGGGTGCTCGTACATGGCACTGTTCATGGCGGGCACCACCAGGGTCGGGGCGCTGCAGGCGAGGTAGGTGGTCGTGAGCGCGTCGTCGGCGATGCCGGCCGCCATCTTGGCGATGACGTCGGCCGTGGCGGGACAAACGCACAGGAGATCGGCTCGGCGGGCCAGGGTCACGTGGCTCATCACGACCTCGGGATGGGGCTCGAACAGGTCCGTGATGACGGGATGGTAGGAGAGCTCCCGGAACGTCGCCTCCCCGACCAGCTGCGTGGCCGCCCGGGTCATGAGGACGTGGACCTCGGCGCCCCACGAGGCGAGCCGGCGCACCACCTCGACCGCCTTGTACGCCGCGATACCGCCGGTCACCCCGACCAGCACGGTGCGCCCTTCAAGCGGGCGATCCTCCGGTAATCGGGCGCCCCGCTGCTCTGGCCCTGAACCCTGCTGCTCTCGCTCCATCGCGCTCCGGCCCGGCCTCCCTCTCGTTGATCCGCCGGCCACCGGATGGTAAAGTTCCCGGCAGGGGCGGCGAATCCTGGCAACTTTCGAGGGGCTCCGGGACGCGGTTCACATCGGGCACTGGTCGGACCCGCAGTCGGCTACCGGGTGTACCGTTCTCGATCTTTCCCCGGGGCGCGGTGGGGGCGGTGGACGTGCGCGGCAGCGCACCCGGCACCCGGGAGACGGACGTCCTGCGGCCGGGCAATCTGGTAGCGCGCATCCAGGCGGTGCTCCTTACCGGCGGCAGCGCGTTCGGGCTCGACGCGGCGTCGGGCGTCATGGCGTGGCTGGAAGAGCGGGGTGGGGGTTCGAGACGCCCGGAGGGCCGGTGCCGCTCGTCGTCGGGGCGGTGCTCTTCGACCTCGACATCGGGGATGGCCGGAGGCGGCCCGGGCCAGGCGAAGGGCGGGCCGCCTGCGATGACGCGCTCCGGGAGGGGCTGGCCCCGGCCCGGCAGGGCAACGTGGGCGCCGGCTGCGGCGCCACGGTGGGCAAGCTGTGGGGGCCGGCCTACCGGATGAAGGGCGGCCTCGGGGTGGCGGGCGGGCAGCTTCCCGGCGGGTTCGCCATGGCGGCCGTGGCGGCCGTCAACTGTGCCGGCAACGTGGTGGACCCGGCCACCGGTCGGTGGGTGGCCGGTGCGTGGGATCGGGAGCGCCGGGCGCCCGTGAGCGGAGAGGCGGCCGCAGGCGCGCTGGGGGACCGGCAGGCCACCACCCTTGCCGCGGTGGTGACCGACTTGCCGCTCTCGAGCGCCGACCTGCAGCGGGTGGCGAGCATGGCCCACGACGGCATCGCCCGGGCCGTGGTGCCCGCGCATACCCTGTGGGACGGGGATACCATCTTCGCCCTCTCCACCCGGGAGCCCGGCTCGGACGGCACCCGTCCTTACGGCGGGATGGATCGGGCGTACGCGGTGTCGGCGGCCGGGCAGGCGGCTGCCGAGCTCGTGGCCCTGGCCATCCTCCACGGGGTGCGGGCGGCGCAGGCGCTGTTCGGTACGCCCGCGGCCGGCGACATCGGAGAGGATCGGTAGACGTGGCCAAGCTTGCCGACGACATCCCGACGTTCATGGAGACGGCCAGGATGGCGGCCGAGCGCGCCGGGCGGCTCCTGCGGGAGCACTGGCAGGAGTTCCTGGCGGCGGGCATCGGCTTCAAGGGGCCCGTGGATCTGGTGACGGAGGGAGACCGGCGGTCCGAGGCTGCCATCGTGGAGATCATCCGTTCCCGGCATCCGGACCACGATCTCCTGACCGAGGAGCGAGGCGCCCTGGGTGAAGGGGCCGACCACCGGTGGCTCGTGGATCCGCTGGACGGCACGACCAATTACGCCCACGGGTTTCCCGTCTTCGCCGTCTCCGTGGCGGTCGAGTACCGGGGGCAGCTCCAGGCGGCGGCCGTCTACGAGCCGGTGAGCGAGCGCTCGTACGTCGCCGGCCGGGGCCGGGGCGCCTGGCGCAACGGGCGGAGGCTCACGGTCTCCACGGTCGAGGAGCTGGACAGGAGCCTGCTCGCCACGGGGTTTGCCTACGACCTGCGGGAGGCCGAGGAGGAGACCAACCTCGATCATTTCGACCACTTCTCCCGAGCGGCGCAGGGGATCCGCCGGCTCGGCGCGGCGGCCATGGACCTGTGCTGGGTGGCCGAGGGGTGGCTCGATGGGTTCTGGGAGTACCGCCTGCACCCCTGGGACGTGGCGGCCGGGATCCTGCTGGTCGAGGAGGCCGGGGGCCGGGTGACGGGCTTCCGAGGGGAAGCGCTGGATCTGCGCCAGCTGCGCCTGGTCAACATCGTCGCCTCCAACGGGCGCATCCACGACGCGATGCTGCGGGTGCTGGAGCAGGGGCGGACGGGGATGCGCGGCACCCCCGGGAGCAGGTGAGCCCTGGTGGGCCTCTCGGCGGGCGGGCGTGACTGCCCGTTTTCGCTGGACGGCCAGGTCGTCCTGGTGACGGGCGCGGGGCGGGGCATCGGGCGAGCCGTGGCGCTGGGGGCCGCCGCCCTTGGGGCTCACGTGGCGGTCATGGCCCGCACCGCCGCACAGGTACGGGAAGTGGCCCGGCAGGCGGAAGCGTACGGCGTGCACGCGGTGGCCTTGCCGGGAGACGTGCGCAGGCGAGCCGACGTCGAGGTGGCCGTGGAGACGGCGTGGTCTTCGCTCGGCCCCATCGACGTGCTGGTCAACAACGCGGGCGCCTTCGAGGCCCACGAGTTCCTGGCGACTCCCTACGAGAAGTGGCGGGCGCTGGTCGAGGACAACCTGGCGGGCGCCTTCCACTGCACGCAGGTCGTGGCCGCCCGCTGGGTCCGGGCGCGCCGGGCGGGCCGGGTGGTCAACGTCTCCTCCGTCAACGGCTCGTTTGGCGTGGGATGGTCGTCCGCCTATAATGTGGCCAAGAGCGCCATCGACGAACTCACGCGGACGTGGGCGGTGGAGCTCGCTCCGTACGGCATCGTGGTCAACGCCGTCGCGCCCGGATTCATCGACACGGCGATGGCCAGGGCCCGAGGGGAGAGCGACTTCGAGACCGAGGCGTTCCGCCGGTTTTACGTGGGAGAGCGGCGCATCCCGCTGGCCCGCCCGGGTACTCCCGAAGAGGTGGCGGGTGCGGTGCTCTTCTTCGCCTCACCGGCCTGCCGGTACGTGACGGGCCAGGTGCTGGCCGTCGACGGGGGACTGTCCATTACTTACTGAAAAGCGTCGAGGAGGCGTGAAGTTGACATCCACCCCGCACAGCGACCATCGTCCCAGCAGGGAAGAGGCGTGGCGGCTGCTCAACGAGTGGACCCAAAACCCCAACCTCATCAAGCACGCCCTCGCCGTAGAGGCCGCCATGCGGGCGTACGCCCGGCGTTTCGGCGGCGACGAGGAGCTGTGGGGACTGGCCGGCCTGCTGCACGACATGGACTACGAACGCTTCCCGCAGCTGGAGGTCCACCCCCTGAAGGCGGTCGAGGCCCTGCAGGCCCGCCAGTACCCGGCCGAGGTCGTCGACGCCATTTTAGGCCACAACAGCCATCACGGCCACCCGCGCACCACGCCCATGGCCAGGGCGCTGTTCGCCTGCGACGAACTCACGGGCTTCGTCACGGCGGTCGCGCTGGTCCGCCCCTCGAAAAGCCTGGACGACGTCACGGTGGAGTCGGTCAAGAAGAAGTTCAAGGACAAAGCCTTTGCGCGGGGCGTCCACCGAGAAGAGATCTTCCAGGGGGCGGAGGAGCTCGGCGTCCCCCTGGACGAGCACATCCAGACGGTAATCGACGCGATGCGAAGCATCAAGGACGAGCTGGGCCTCGACGGCCGGGCGCCCTGAGCCTGGCAGTCCGGGACACGCTCCACGGGACGTTGCCGTCCGGGAGCGCCTGCCTGCACAATGAGCCTGCCTGGCTTTCCGGCACCCGTCGCCACCCCGGGGGAGAGGCTGGGGGAGGCGACCGCAGATGTCTCACCCTTCTGGCGCTCGGGCGGTGGCGCTGGGCCTCGTCGTGGCCTGGCTCGTGATGGCGGTCTCGGGTTGCCGGCTCCTCTCTTCCCTCGTCGGACGCCCTTCCGACCGGGAGGCCGGGCCCATGCAGGTGGCGGTGTACGTGCCGGCCGAAGCGCTGGTGAGCTTACCCGCGCAGCCGCCGATGGACCGGGTGAGGGTCACCCTGGTGAAGGACGCCTACGTCCTCTCGCAACAACAGCCGCTGTCGGCGGCGGCCGGGGAGCAGACGTACAGCTTCCGGTTCGACCGGGTGTACGAGGGGACGTGGGACGTGGGGGCCGAGGTGCTCGACGTGGAGGGCGACGTGCCCTACGGGGGGTACGCGAGCGTCACGATCGTGGCCGGGGGGCAAGCGGAGGTAGACGTGCGGGCGGTGGCGCGGCCGGCCACCTTGCGGGTGTCGATCGATCTGGCGGGCTACCCCGAGCAGGGCCTGGTAACGGGCGCCGGCATCACCCTCAAGCGCGAGACCTCCTCCACGCTCCAACAGGCACGGCCGGGCGACGCGCTTACCTGGCAGTTCCAGCGGGAGCGGCTGCCCGGGACCTACGACGCCCGGGTGGCCCTGTACCGGGCGGACGGCGCCGTACAGCTCACGAGCCCGTGGCGCCACGGGCTCGTCTTGCTGCCGGGCAAGCTGACGGCGCTGCATTGGAGCCCGGCGGCCGGGACGCTTTCGGTCAATGCCGTCGTGGACGGCATCCCTCTGCCGCCCGATCCGGTGACGTGCCAGCCGCTGCCGGCGGAACGGTTGCTGCGCGTCGGCTGGACGCCTTGCGGCGAGCCGGACGTGCAGGGCCACCGGATCTACGTACGGCTCCCGGGTGACGTGCCGTTGCGGATGGTGGGGGACGTGCCGCTCCCGGCACGCTCCGCCGACATCCAGCTCGACGGCCTGCCCTGGGACCGCGACGCGGACGTCTACGTCGGGGTCACGGCGGTCGACGCCATCGGCCAGGAGAGCCTGCACGCCGCCGGGCTCTGCAGCTTCGACGCAGCCCAGGGGTAGAGCCGGCGTGACCGGCGGGCGGCGCCGGCGGTGTCTTGAGCCGGCGCCGTCAGTCGGAGCCGGTCGAGGTGCTGACCGTGGACTGCTCTTTCTTGGCGGCTTCCTTGTACGAACTACTGCGGTAGTCGGTCACGTGGAACCCGGAGCCCTTGAAGAGGATGTTGACGTTGCGGCTGATCATGCGGCGCACGGGCCCGCCGCACGTCGGGCACCGCTCGAGCGGAGACTCGGTGATGGCCTGGAAGGCCTCGAAGCGCCCGCACCGGTCGCACTGGTACTCATAGGTCGGCATGTCTGCCTCTGGCACCTCCAAGCGTCTGTTGCACTGGTCGCCACGTGCAAAGTCAGGTCGGCCTGCCCCGCAACAGGCGACAGGCCGACCTGACTTCGACCGCATCTACCTCTTATGCTAGCGAGGCTCGTCCCCGTGCGCAAGCGGGCCGCACGGGACGCTCACCAACCGTACGGGAGCGGGGGGCGCCGCTCGACTCTCCACCACTTGATCAGCAGGAGCCCCGTCAAGAAGCCTCCGATATGGGCGAACCACGCCACTCCCCCGACCAGGGTCGGGGCGGCGGTGACCGCCAGAGCCCCGTTCCATATCTGGATCACGAACCAGAAGAGCAAGAAGATGCCCGCGGGGATCTGCACCACCGTGATGAAGAAGAAGATGGGCACGAGCGTGCTCACCCGGGCCCACGGGTACAACAGCCAGTACGCCCCCAGCACCCCGGCGACCGCTCCGCTCGCTCCCACGGTCGGCACGGTGGCGCCGGCGGCGACGAGCGACTGCAACAAGGCCGCAGCGGTACCGGCGAGCAGGTAGAAGAGCAGGTAACGGCCGTGCCCCAGGCGGTCCTCGACGTTGTCCCCGAAGATCCAGAGGTACAGCATGTTGGCGCCGACGTGAAGCCAGCCGGCGTGGATGAACATGGACGTGAAGATGGTGAGCCAGGCCGGAGGGAGCGCGACGCCGGCCGCGCTGATCTGGGCCCAGTTGCCGTCGGCCAGCCCCCACAGGCGCGCCGGTATGAGACCCCACTGGTACAGAAAGAGGCTCGACTGGCGGCCCAGGGTCAGCTCGTAGAAAAAGACGATGAGATTGACCCCGACCAGCAGCTTGTTGACGAACGGGTATCGCCGCGTCGGGATGTTGTCACGGAGCGGTATAATGGTGGCAACCTCCTTGCAGGGACGGGCCCGCCCACAGCATGCGCGAAAAGATCCTGCGGGACCCGGTGCACGACATCATCGCCGTGCAGGACCCGTTGCTCCTGCACCTCATCGACACGCCGGAGTTCCAGCGGCTCCGCCGGCTTCGGCAGCTCGGCACCGCCGCCGGGACCTACCATGGTGCGGAGCACTCGCGCTTCGGCCACTCGCTCGGCGCCATGCACATCATGGGCAAGGTCCTGGCCCGTTTGCGCCAGTCGGCCCACCTCCCCATCGACGAGCAGCTGGAGCGCCTGGCGAAAACGGCTGCTCTGCTCCATGATATCGGACACGGGCCGTTTTCGCACGGGCTCGAGCGCGTGCTGACCCCCACCCTGGGGCACGAGCAGTGGACCCGCGCCATTCTGGAAGGCCCCACGGCGGTGCGGCAACTGCTGGAAGAGGAGGACCCCGCGCTGCCGGGCCGCATCGTGGGGCTGTTGCAGGGTATGGTCCCCGGGGATCTCCGATGGCTGCACCATCTGGTGGCAAGCCAGCTCGACGTCGACCGGATGGACTACCTGCTGCGAGACGCGCTGTACACAGGCGCCTTCTACGGGCGATTCGACCTCGAGCGGCTCATCAGCACCCTGACCTGGGCGCAGGGGCAGGTGGTCTTCTCCTACAAAGGGATCCCCACGGCCGAGGAATACGTACTGGCCCGCCACTACATGTACTGGCAGGTCTACTTCCACAAGACTACCCGGGCGCAGGACCTGGTGCTGCGGGCGGCCTGGGATCGTGCCCGGGAGCTATGGGCCGCAGGTCGCCTGGAGGCAGGCAGGGACGTGCCGGACGCCCTGGTGCCCTTCTTCGAAGGCCGGCCAGACCTGGGCGAGTACCTGGCCGTCGACGACGTGGACGTCTTCTTCGCCCTCAAGACGTGGGCACGGCATCCGGACCCCATCCTGTCGGACATGGCCTCACGCTTCTTGCACCGGCGCTTGCTCAAGCCGGTCTTTCGCCAGGCCCGGCCCGCCATCGACCCCGAGTGCCTGCGACAGGCGAGGCAGGTGGTGGCAGGCAAAGGATGGAATCCCCACTACTACTGCCTGGTGGACCGGACGTCGGACGTAGCGTACGACTTCTACACCGAAGGAGGTGAGCCGCCGGCCAAGGCGCCGATTTACGCGCTGGACGAGTTTGGACGTCTCCAAGAGATCTCGCGGATGAGCGCGATCATTCGTGCTGTCGCCACCAGGCCTCGCAGCGCGATGAACCTGTACGTCCCCGAGGAGTGCAGGCAGGCGGTCGCCGACCGGATCCTGGCCGATGAACGCTGAAGCGGCCGGGGGATCAACTCGTTGTGCTGGCGGGCGCTCGTCCCCACCGGACGAGGCGTGAGCACTGGCGCGCCCTGGCGGGCGAGGCGACGGCGGTGCTGGCCCTCTTCCTGGTGGCCGCCCAGGGGCGACCTGCACCGCTGGTGGTAGCCGCCGGATACGCGCTGGCGGGTCTGCTGGCGTGGGCGGGCATTCGCACCAGGAACGCCGCGTGGGAATGGGGAGCCGCCGCCGCGAGCCTGGCTGGCATCCTCGGCGGCGCCCGCCTCGTGCCCGCCTCGTTTGCCCCGGAGGCTGCGGCCCTCGGGCTGATGCTGTGGGGCGTCACGTGGGGGCTGCGCTTGAGTCCCGCCCGCCCGTGGGGGCCCGTGCTCGGGGCATGGATGCTCCTGGGGCTGGAGGCGTGGTTGGGAGCCGGCAACGGGACGGCCGTGGCTCACTACCGAGGGCTCCACCTGGGGCTGTGGACGGGGGCCGCCGTCCTGCAGGCGTGGCTCGCCGGCCGTCTGGCGTCCAGGACCGAGGCGCAGAGCCGCCAGCGAGCCCGGCACCTGGCGACCCTCCACGAGATCACGCGGGCCATGGCGCGCCCCATGCAGCTGGAGCCGCTGTTCGAGACGATCCACCGGGAGGTCTCCCGGGTCATGTCCGCGGACGCGTTCATCATTGCGCTCTACGAGGCAGAGCACCAGCTGCTGCATGCGGCGTTCATCTACGACAAAGGGATGCGGTACCCGGCCCAGCGGTACCCGGCCGACGAGGGCCCCACCGCGGAGGTGGTGCGGACCGGTAAGCCCCTGTTCCTCAACCGTGGCCCGGAGGAGATGGCCCGCCCGGTGCCGGGCAAGCGGATCATCGGCGCGCCGGAGGAGCCACTGTCCGTCATCATCGTTCCCATGACGCTCGAGGGGAAGGTGCTGGGCACCATCTCCGCCCAGTCTTACCGGCCCCGGGCCTATACGACCGAAGATTTCGAGCTCCTGGCCACCATCGCCGGGCAGGCCGCGGTCTACGTCCAAAACGCCCGCCTGTACGAGCGTACGGCAGAGCTGGCCCTGACCGACCCGATGACCGGCCTGGGCAATGCCCGGATGCTGCAGCAGACCCTGGAGCAGGAGCTGGCCCGCTGCAGGCGCTCCGGGCGACCGTTGAGCCTGATCATGTTCGACTCGGACGACCTCAAACAGGTCAACGACCGCTACGGGCACCTGGTGGGCGATCGGTTCCTCAACCTGCTCGCCGACATCATCCGCACCCGCGTACGGGCAGGGGACGTGGTGACCCGTTACGCCGGCGACGAGTTCGTGGTCATCCTGCCGGAGGCCCGCATGGACGAAGCGACGCGCGTCGCCGAGCGCATCGTCTCGGCGGTCGCATCCACCCCCCTGGTGACGGAGTCGGGCGAGAAGGTGTACACGACCATCAGCGCCGGCGTGGCGAGCTATCCCGAGTGCGCCGAGACGGGCACCGATCTCATGTGGAGCGTGGATCGGGCCCTGTACGCCTCGAAGCAGGCCGGCAAGGGGCGCATCACCTGCTCCAAGCCGCGCGGCGCTCCGCCGCCCGTCAAAACTTCAGACCAGCCCCCGCCGTCAGCGTGAGGTCCGAGCCGGTCTCGGGGATGACCACGGCGACGTCTGCCCGCACAGGCCCGGCTCGCAGGCCCACGCCGGCCGAGCTCGCGCGGCCGAGCACGGCGTCCTTGCGGTAACCGGCCCGCAGCGCCACAACCCCTCCGAAGACGGACTGCTCGACCCCGACCCCCCAAGAGCCGTCCCCCTGCCAGCGGGCAGCCGCGACGGGGGGGCCGATGAGGGCCACGTCCACGGTCAGGCCTTCAGCCGGGAAAAGCCAGCTCGTCGTGCCGACGCTCGCTCCCCCGGCGCCCTGCCAGGCCACGCTGCCTGCCGCGTCCCGAGCCGCGAGGCCCAGTTCGAGAAAACGGCGCCAGCGCACGAGCAGCCCGAGGTCGGAGGCGTACCCGTACCCCGTGAGAGCCTGCCAGGCCGCATCGCCGGTCTCCTTTCGGGCCTGGCGCACCTGCAGCACCCGCAGCGCCGTCCCCACGAACCCTTCGAGGCCGCGGGCCGGAAGCCACGGAGCGTCCACCTGCCACCCGGCGCCCAGGCCGATGGCCGACAGGACCCGCACCTGCCCCCAAAGACCCGAAGGGCCATCCTCCACCCGGGCGGTGCCCTGGCCCATCAGGGCCAGCGCCGACCCCTGCCAGCCGATGCCCGCCATGGTGGAAAGGCGCGCCGCCAGCGGGGTCGCGGTCGTGTCGGGCCGGTCGAGGAGGCGCTGGATCTGCTGCAGCTGACCGGCCGGATCCCACGAGGGACCGGAAGGAGTGGTGAGGGCGGCCGCCCCGGTGGCCACCGTCACGGCGAATCCTCCGCCGGCCAGGGCGGCGGGGTTGAAGTAGAGGGCGGCCAGCCGATCGTCGCCTGGCGCCCCCGTACTTCCCATGGCCTCGGCCCGGGGACTGGGGGAAGGGGAGCGGAGGAAGGCATCGGCCGGCGCTGCGCAGCGGGCGGATCCCGTGATCGCAAGTATCGTAACGAGCGTGACGACCGCAAGGGCGACGGCGCGCTCCATGTGTCGGGAAGCGGTCAAAGGGGTCACCCTTTCCCCGGAGGAATGCGATCACCCGGTATTTGCCACTTCCGCGCCGGTCGACGACCCTCCTGTCGGGAGGGCTCTCGTCGAAGAAGAGAGGAAAGAGCAAGTTGATGCAAAAGAGTATCAAGCAACAGGATGGGGGGATGTGGGCCGACTGCGTCCACACGGAGGGACGGCCGGTTGTTGACCTTCTGCTGCCCCGGCATGGCTGGCGGTCCTCGCTCTGCCCCGTGGCTCTGAAAGGGCAGGGGTTGGGGTGACTGCAAGCGACCGCAGCGAAGAGAGGCTGAGCGAAGCGGAGTCAGTGAAGCGACGGATCGAGGAACTCAGGACACGTCTTTACGCTGGGGTGGGGGTCACCTACGAGGAGAACCCCCAGTTGCACGATGAGCTGGATCGGTTGATTCTACGATACATTCAGCTGAGCCGGCGGGGCAGGAAGGCAGCCATTACCTGACGACGCCAGGTCGCTCCGGTGGCAGCGGACAGGTCAAGACGAGCAGGGCGAGGGCCGGTGCCGGCACCGGCCCTCGCCCTATCTTCGTGGGTCCGTGCTCCGGGGAGCGACGGGAGGACGTCAGGGAGGGAGCGCCGTATCCAGGTAGGCAGACTGGTACGCCCTACCATACCTGGAAGGAGCTCGCCATCCACCATGCCATCCCTCTTTCCACCCTCTTTCGCGGTTCGCGTGCGCGCCACGATGCTGGGGTTGGCCCTGGCCTCGATCGGGCTCGGACCCGGCGGCAGCCTCGCGCAAGGGCTCACGCCCTGGCACGGCTCGTCGTGGACGATGGCGGGCGAAGCCCCGCCTGGATCGCCGGCAGCAGCGTGGCTGGCCTCCCCGCCGCTCGGCCTGGGCATCGAGGCAGCGCTACCCTTGGCGCCGCAGGCCGGCAGCGCGGAGGCAACCCTCGTGTGGGAAGCCGGGGCCCTCCTGGGCAGCACCGGCGGGATCGGGGAGTTGCCCTGGCTTGCGCCTCCCCCGGTGCAGGGTGAGTCGCCAGTCCTGCAGTCCGGCCGGCAGGCCCGGCAGGCGACCTTGCTGGGCGCCACGGTGGCGGCGGGAGCGCCGCGCTTCGGCACGTCGCTGCACCTCGCCTTGGAGACGGGCGGAGCCGACGGCACATCGGTCCGCCTGACCGGCTCCGCATCTGCCCTGCCGGGGGAGGGTCTCCGGGAGGTGCACCACGGGTGGTCGACGTCCGGGACCGCCGCCCGGGCGGGCGTCGCGTGCGGGTGGCCCGGAGGGTCTTCCGCTTCGTTGCAGGTGCTGGTCTCTTCGATGGCCGGCTGGCAGCACCAGAGAGGCCCGTCATCGGAGGTGGAACGCATCGTCGACGGCATCGACGTGCGCGTCGTGGAACGGAACGGCAACCTGAGGGCCTCGGCCTCCCACGTCGACCTCGGCGCCGCGCTGGTCTGGCGACCGGCCCCGGCGTGGCAGGCCCGGATAGGCGCCGGCTGGGTGAGGCGAGAGGCGTGGTTCGAAGAGGTGATGGCCCCAGGGCAGATCTCCTTGTACCGGGAGAACGTGGCGCCGCTTCCGATGGGTCCGGAGCCTGCGGGCGAGAGGCGCCAGGTCTGCGATCGGTGGAGCGGAGTGGTGGTGCCCGCTTTCGTCAGCTGGCAGGCAGCGCCGTGGGCGGAGGTACGCGTGGGGCTCTCGGTGTGGACGGGGCACGTCGAGCAGGCGAGCCGCTGGTCTGCCCTCGTCGACGGCATCCCCGAGTTCGAGGTGGCGAGCGCCGCCGCAGGCGGCCCTTCGTCGCGCTCCGTGTGGGAGGCCGGAGCCAGGTTCTCCGTGGGACGCCACGTGCGTGGCGATCTCTCCATCTCCGCCGGCGGGAGGGCGAGACTCCTCGTGAACGGGCGCCTGCGGTAGTGCAGGGGCTTTCCCGCAGGCGCCGAAACAGCGTCCGGGAGTGCTCCGGCTCCACGCAAGGGAGGCACCGAACGCAGATGCAGATGACGGAAGGGCAACCGGCCGGGCGGCCGTCCCCCGGGCCGTCGATCGGCGTAGTGCAGGTCGGGCTGGGCCACATCGGCAGAGCCATCGTGCGGCGCCTGGCCGTGCTGGACGGCGTACACGTGGTGGCCGCGGTCGACCCGGCGCCGGAGTTGCAGGGGCGCGACGCGGGGGAGGTGGCGGGCACTCGCCCCCTCGGCGTGAAGGTCGTGCCCGAGTTGCGCCAGGAGGACGCCCGGGGCGCCTCGGTAGCGCTCCATTCCACCCTCTCGCATCTCGAGCAGGTGCTGCCCCAGCTCGTCGGGTTGGTGGAGAGCGGACTGCACGTGGTCTCGACGTGCGAGGAGCTGGCCTGGCCGTGGTTTCACCATCCCGAGGCCGCCCGTGCGCTGGACCGGGCGGCGCGCCACGCCGGGGTCGCCGTCCTCGGCACCGGCGTCAATCCGGGGTTCGTGATGGATCTGCTGCCCCTCTTGCTGACCGGGGTCTGCACCCGGGTCGACCGCGTCGTTGCCCGGCGGGTGGTGGACGCCTCCCGGCGGCGTGAGCCGTTGCAGCGGAAGATCGGGTCCGGCACGAGCCCCGAGCAGTTCCGCCGGCTCGTGCAAGAAAGCCGGATGGGCCACGTCGGCCTGCCCGAGTCGGTGGCTCTCGTGGCGGCCGGGTTGGGATGGAGGCTCGACCGGATCGAGCAACAGGTCGAGCCGATCGTCGCCCACGAGCCCATCGTCACCGAGCACGTGCACGTGCAGCCGGGCCAGGTCCAGGGGCTTTTCCAGACCGCGGCAGGCTACCAGGACGGGCGCGAACGGGTGCGGCTGGAGCTGTGGATGGCGCTGCGGCCCCAACACCTGGCGCCCTCCCCGGTCGAGTCCGCCTCCTTCGACGAGGTGCGGGTCGAAGGGGAGCCTCCCGTGCACGTGGTCATCCCCGAGGGCATCTCTGGCGACACCGCCACCGTCGCCGCCGTGACCAACGCCATCCCTGCCGTGATGGAGGCTCCGCCCGGGCTGTTGTCCGTGAGGGACCTCCCCCCCGTACGCTGGTGGGGCGGCCGCCTGGTCGTCGCGTGACGCGGCGGGGATCGCCCGGATGAGAGAGAGGAGGCTGGATCCTTGCCCAACCCTGTCAAGGAGCGTCTCCGGCAAGGTTTGCCCGCGATAGGGACGTGGCTCAGCATCCCGTCGCCCGTGGTGGCCGAAGCTCTGGCCGGCCTCGAGCCGGATTGGCTCCTGATCGACACCGAGCACGGGGCCATCGACGAGCAGACGGTGGAGGAGATGATCCGGGCCATCCGCGCCGCCTCCTCGACGGTGGTGCCCCTGGTGCGGGTGGCCGCCAACGATCCGGCGTTGATCAAGAAGGCCCTCGACCGGGGAGCGATGGGAGTGCTCGTGCCCCTGGTCAACAGCGCCGAAGAGGCCCGCCGGGCGGTGGCGGCCTGCCGCTACCCTCCGGATGGGATCCGGGGCGTGGCGGGCACCCGGGCGAGCCGGTACGGGCTCGACATGGATCGGTACTTTGCCTCCTGGAACCGGGAGGTGCTCGTCGGGGTCCAGGTGGAGACGCCGGCAGCCCTCGAGGCCGTCGAGGCGATCGCCTCGACCCCTGGGGTCGACCTCCTCTTCATCGGGCCCAACGACCTCTCGGCCGGCCTGGGGCTCTTCCGGCAGTGGGAACACCCTCACTACCGGGCAGCCGTGGCGCGCATCCTGGACGCGGCGAAGGCTGCCGGGATCGCGGCAGGCTACATGGCCAGGGGGCCGGAGGAGGCTCAACGGCGGGTGCGGGAAGGGTTCGCCTTGGTCTCGGTGACGACCGACCTGGGGCTGCTCCTGCAGGCGGCTTCTGGAGCCTTCGAGCAGGCCCGGGGGCCAGCACGTTGAGGCGAAGGGGCGGGTGCAGGATATGGGCGCAGTACGACGTGTACGTGACGCGCCGGCTCCCGGAGCCGGGCATGTCGATCATCGAGCAGCATTGCCGCATGGAGGTCAACCCGCACGACCGCCCGCTCACCCGGGAGGAGCTGCTCCGGGCGGTCCGGGGGCGGGACGGCCTGGTCACCTTGCTCACGGACCGCATCGACGCCGAGGTCATGGATGCGGCGGGGCCGCAGTTGCGCGTCGTCTCCAATTACGCCGTGGGCTTCAACAACGTCGACGTGCAGGAGGCGACCCGCCGGCGGATCGTGGTCACCAACACCCCGGGGGTGTTGACCGAGACGACGGCCGACCTGGCCTGGGCCTTGCTCATGGCGGTCGCCCGCCGCGTCGTGGAAGCGGACGCCTTCATGCGGGCGGGCAAGTACAACGGATGGTCCCCCACGCTTTTCCTCGGCACCGACGTCTACGGCAAGACGCTGGGCATCGTGGGCTTCGGCCGGATCGGCCAGGCGGTGGCTCGCCGCGCGTCGGGTTTCGGCATGCGGGTCTTGTACCACGACGTCGCGCGCAGGCCGGGCGAGGAGGAGGCGCGCCTCGGCGTCGCGTACCGCCCGCTCGACGAGCTCCTGTCCGAAAGCGACTTCGTCACCTTGCACGTGGACCTCAACCCCAGGACGCACCACCTCATCGATGCCCGGGCCCTCTCGCTCATGAAGCCCACCGCCTTCCTGATCAACACGTCGCGGGGGCCGGTGGTCGACGAGGCGGCCCTGGTGCGGGCGCTCGAGGAAGGGCGGCTGGCGGGCGCCGGTCTCGACGTCTTCGAAAACGAGCCGGCCATGGCGCCGGGGCTGGCCAAGCTTCCCAACGTGGTGGTGTTACCCCATATCGCGAGCGCCAGCAAGGAGACCCGCTCCCGTATGGCCGAGATGGCGGCCACCAACCTCGTCACGGCCCTCGGCGGCGGCCGCCCCGCGCACGTCGTCAATCCCGAGGTGCTGGGCTGAGTGGCGAGGTGGCCCGTGTAGCCTGACGTGAGGCGACAAAGGCAGCGGTCGAAGGGGTGGCGACGATGGAGAGACCCGCACGGATCCCGGACGGGGTGCGAGCGCACCTGGAGCGGCTCGGAGAGCAGGCCGTCCATGAGCTCATCGATTTCCTGCGCATACCGAGCGTGAGCGCGCTGAGCGAGCACCGCGACGACGTGCGCCGCGCGGCCGAGTGGGTGGCCCGGCGGATGCAACGAGCCGGCATCGAGCACGTGGAGGTGCTGCCGACCCCTCTCCACCCGGTGGTCGTCGGCGACTGGCTGCACGCGCCCGCCGGGCGGCCGACGGTGCTCGTCTACGGGCACTTCGACACGCAGCCGGCCGACCCGGTGGAGCTGTGGACGCGGCCTCCTTTCGAACCGTGGGTGGAAGGGGACCGGATTTACGCCCGGGGCGCCTCCGACGACAAGGGCAACATGATGGTCCCGATCCTGGCCGCCCAGGCGTGGCTGCAGGGCGGGCAGGGGCTGCCGGTCAACGTGCGGTTCATCTTCGAGGGGCAGGAGGAGGTCGGCAGCCCCCACCTGGCCGAGTTCGTCGCCGGGCGGCGGGACCGTCTGGCCTGCGACCTGGTGCTGAGCGCGGACGGGGGCCAGTTCTCGGAGGAACGACCCTCGCTCACGCTGGGTACCCGAGGGCTTTGTGCCGTGCAAATCGACGTGAAGGGACCGGCCCGCGACCTGCATTCGGGGACGTACGGGGGCACGATCCAAAACCCCATCCACGCCCTCGTCGAACTCCTGGCCTCGATGCGGGCTCCGGACGGGCACGTCCTGGTGGAGGGGTTCTACGACCGGGTGCAGCCCCTTTCCGCGGAGCAGCGGCGCTACATGGCCATGGTGCCGCACGACGACGGGGCGTATCGCCAGGCCATCGGCGTGCGGGAGCTTTTCGGCGAGCCCGGGTACTCTACGTTGGAGCGGCAAGGCGCCCGGCCGACGCTGGAGATCAACGGCATCTGGGGCGGGTTCACGGGCGAAGGGGTCAAGACGGTCCTCCCTTCGGAGGCGCACGCCAAGCTCACGTGCCGGCTCGTGAAGGACCAGGATCCGGTGGAGATCCAGCGGCGGATCGAGGCGCACGTGGAGCGCCACGCGCCCCGGGGAGTCGAGGTGCGGGTGAGCCGGATGGAGGGCCTGGCGCGCCCTTACGCCATGCCGGTCGACCACTGGGGCAATCGGGCCGCTTCGGACGTGCTCCAGGAGGTCTACGGGCGTGAGCCGCTGTTGCTGTGGTCGGGAGGGACCGTGCCGCTGTACGACATCTTCCTGCGGGAGCTGGGCACCTACACGGTGACCTTCGCCTTCGGGCTTCCCGATGAGCCGGTGCACGCACCCGACGAGTTCTTCCGCATCTCGAGCCTGCGTCGTGGGATGGTCGCCTGGGCCCGTCTTTTCGAGCGGCTCGCCCATGCTCCTTGACGGGCTTCGAAAGGCCATGCTAACATGATCCAGCTGAAAAAGCGAAAAAGCGTGCTTCTGGCTCTTATCGAGAGCGGCGGAGGGACGGGCCCGATGAAGCCCGGCAACCGGCGTCGCCGGGTCGGGGCGGCGTGCGGTGCCAATTCCCGCAGAATGGTGTTCCATTCTGGGAGATGAGAGCTTCCAAGCTCTTGCCTCTTCCTGTAATGGAGCAGAGGCGCTTTTTTTTGCCTTCGGTGCGCCGTGACCGTCGTACCAAGCACCGGAGCACTTCGCCCGGAGCACGCGCGAGGCAAGGGAGGCACGCGCCATGCAGACGCAGGGTGGCGGCGCCGCTCAGGCGCCCCGCCGCCGGGAGTTCACGTCGGAATCGGTGACGGAAGGACACCCCGACAAGGTCTGCGACCAGATCGCCGACGCGATCCTGGACGCCATCTACGAGCAGGATCCCGACGCCCGGGTCGCCTGCGAGGTGGCCACGAAGACCGGGATGGTTCTCATCATGGGAGAGATCACGACCCGAGCCCGGGTCGACATGCCCCGGATCGCCCGGAAGACCATCCTGGACATCGGTTACGACGATGGGCGCTACGGGCTCGACGGGGCGACCTGCAGCGTCTTGTTGGCCGTGGAGGAGCAGTCGCCGGACATTCGCCAGGGCGTCGACCAGCCCTGGGAGAGCCGAGAAGAGGGAGCCTCCCGAGACGGGGCCGGAGCGGCGGGCGCCGACCCGTACGGGGCGCTGGGGCCGGCGACCAGGGCATCATGTTCGGCTATGCGACCGACGAGACGGTGCCGGAGTACATGCCCCTTCCCACGGTGCTCGCCCACCGGCTGGCGCGGCAGTTGAGCCGGGTGCGCAAGGAAGGGGTGCTCCCGTACTTGCGTCCCGACGGCAAGACCCAGGTCACCGTCGCTTACGAGGACGACCGCCCGGTGGCTGTGACGGCAGTGGTGGTCTCGGCGCAGCACGAGCCCGACGTCGCTCTGGAGCGGCTGCGGTCGGACATCCGCCGGCACGTCATCGACGCGGTCATCCCGGCCGGGCTGCTGTCGGCGCAGGCCCGGATCTTCATCAACCCGACGGGCCGTTTCGTGGTGGGCGGCCCGCAGGCCGACACCGGGATGACCGGGCGCAAGCTGATCGTCGACACGTACGGCGGCATGAGCCGCCACGGGGGCGGCGCCTTTTCGGGCAAGGACGCCACCAAGGTCGACCGTACGGCGAGCTACGCGGCCCGCTACCTGGCCAAGAACGTCGTGGCCGCCGGGCTGGCGCGGCGGTGCGAGGTCCAGATCGCGTACGTCATCGGCGTGGCCCGGCCCATCTCGGTGGGAGTGGATACGTTCGGGACCGGGCGGCTGCCCGACGCACTGCTGGAAGAGCGGCTGAAGCAGCTCGTCGACCTGCGCCCGGCGGCGCTCATCGAGCGCTTCGACCTGAGGCGGCCGATCTACCGGCCATTGGCAGCGTATGGGCATTTCGGTCGCGTCGATCTCGACCTGCCGTGGGAACGCATCGACCTGGTGGATGCTCTGCGCAGGGCGGCGGCGGAGTACGAACGCCAGGCTGCGGCCCCGGCCCGGGCGGCCGCCGCCGCAGCAGACGAAGCCAGGTGCCGGGCGTTAGCTGGCCGCAACCGGAGGCCGCCAGGAGGCCAGGAGCCGCCCCAAACCAGCAAGGAAAGAGGCTGCCGGCAGCCATGCCATCGTTCCCCGCGGAGCAAGTAGAGCTCGGACGGCGTCGCATCGAGTGGGCGGATTCGTTCATGCCGGTGCTGGCGCGAATCCGGGCCCAATGGGCCGAGAGGCGGCCCCTGGCAGGGATGCGCATCTCGGCCTGCCTGCACGTGACGACCGAGACGGCCAATCTGGTGAGAACCCTGGCGGCCGGGGGCGCCGAGGTGCGTCTCAGCGCCTCCAATCCGCTGTCGACCCAGGACGACGTGGTCGCGGCACTCAACGAGGTGTACGGGATTCCCACGTTCGCCCGGCGCGGCGTGGGCCAGGAGGAGTACTACGCGCACATCCACCAGGCCCTGGAGCACGGGCCTACCCTGACCATGGACGACGGGGCCGACCTGGTGACGACCCTGCATACTCACCAGACGGCGTTTCTGGCAGGGGTACGGGGCGGCACGGAGGAGACCACGACCGGCGTCATCCGCCTGCGGGCGATGGCGGAGGAGGGGAAGCTCCGGTACCCCATCGTGGCGGTCAACGATGCCCGTACCAAGTACCTCTTCGACAACCGGTACGGCACGGGCCAGTCCGCCATCGACGGCGTCTTGAGGGCGACCAACCTGCTGCTGGCAGGCAGCACGGTGGTGGTGGCAGGGTACGGATGGTGCGGCCGGGGGATCGCCATGCGGGCCAGGGGCATGGGAGCTCGGGTCATCGTGACCGAAGTGGATCCGCTCCGGGCCCTCGAGGCCGTCATGGACGGTTACGAGGTCAAACCGATGCTGGAGGCGGCGGCAGAAGGGGACCTCTTCATCACCGCCACGGGCGATACTCAGGTCATCACGGAGCCGCATTTCCTGCGCATGAAAGACGGCGCCATCCTGGCCAATGCCGGCCACTTCGACGTGGAAGTGGACGTCCGGACCCTGCGCCAGATGGCGAAGGGGCCGAGGCCGGTCCGGCCGTCGGTAGACGAATGGGAGCTGCCGGGCGGCAAGCGCATCCGGGTGATCGGGGAAGGCAGGCTGGTCAACCTCGCCGCTGCCGAGGGGCACCCGGCGCAGGTCATGGACATGAGCTTCGCCAACCAGGCGCTGTCGATCGAGTGGTTGGCCCGGCAGGTAGAGATGCCCCGGCCGGGCGTCTACCCGGTGCCGGAGGCGATCGACCGGGAGGTGGCGCGGCTCAAACTGGAAAGCCTCCACGTGCGCATCGACACGCTCAGCGAGGAGCAGCGGCGCTACCTCTCGGGGTGGGAGCAGGGTACCTGAACCGTCCCGCTTCGGAGGTGGCGTTCGGGCCCGGGGCGCAGAGAGGCGCGGCGGGGGCGTTCGAGGGGGCGAACGGCCGGCCCCGATCGGCCGGATGAGGCCGGGGCAAAGCAAGGGTGCGTGGTGACGATGAGGGCCGGGGACCCGAGGGGGGTTCCCGGCCGTCGTGTTGTAGGGCGGGTGACAGTCCTGCGATCGGTCAGATAGACTA
The DNA here is from genome assembly GCA_014896295.1 of Limnochordaceae bacterium. Classification (GTDB taxonomy): domain Bacteria; phylum Bacillota; class Limnochordia; order Limnochordales; family Geochordaceae; genus Carboxydichorda; species Carboxydichorda subterranea. The sequence goes on along the minus strand of JADBKR010000007.1, from coordinate 299,065 downwards.
TACACGTTCTCCCGTGCCTGCGGGCGGAGCCCGAGCCGGCAGGCAACGATAAGACGGGGTGGTGAGGCCCATGGGGCCCGTACGGGCATCCGCTCATCCAACAGGAGGCGCAAGGCCGTCACTCGACCGGTGCACGACCGTCGTGGCGCTGGCCGGCGTGGCCGTCCTGGCGGCCCTGGCAGCAGCGACGGGGGGTGCTCTCGCGATGGATCGGCAGGTCCAGCTCCAGGTAACGATTCAGGAGGCGATGGAGCTCGAGGTGAGCCCACAAGGCCCGATTGCGTGGGCGGTGGCGCCGGGCTCCCCCTCCCCGGGGGGCGGTACCCTCCAGGTGGTGGTGAGGTCCAACGTACCCTGGGATCTTACGGTAAAGGGCCACAGCGACAGGCCGAAGACCGCCGACGGGGTCCCGGCCACGGGCTCGATGCAGTTCCGCGTGGACGGCGGAGAGGCCAGGACGCTGACCGCCTCGGCACAAGGGGTCGCTCGAGGCGATCTGCCGACCGGGAGCGGGGGGAGGCAGGTCGGCGTGACCTTCGTGTACGTGCCGTCCTACGAGGACAGGGTGGGCGAGACGCTCACGATGGACGTGACGTTCACCCTGGCGCGACCCGTCCCGTGAGGGCTCTGGGAAGGAGGGCACGGGGCAACATGATGCCGTACCGGTTGGCCGGAAGGTGCCCATGGTGGCTCTGTGTGACGCTCCTGGCGGCCGCTGGCCTGGTGATGGGGATCGAGCAGCCCTGCCGGGCCTTGCTGAGGGTCACTCCGTTGACGGTGACGGCGGTCGTGGAACATGCCGGGGAGCGAGTCGGGCCCATCTTCGTGGGTAACCGGGGGGAGGCGCCGCTACCCGTGCGCGTGGGGATAGCTATGCTAACGCATTCCCCTGAAGGGCGGCCGGTCGTCCTGGAGGAGCCCGGGCACCTGGCCCGCGCCCAGGAGTACCTCGGGCCGGAGTGGACCGAGCGCGTCCTTGGCCCCGGCCAGCAGGAGACGCTGTGGCTTTCGGTGCGGCGGGTGCCGGAGTCGGCCATCTACAGCGCGGTGCTGGTACAGGTGCCGGCTCCCCTGGGTACCTTCCGGGTGGTCGTGCTGGTCGGCGTGCGCCGTGCCCGTCCCGCGCGCGGCCCGCAGCTCTCCATCGAGGCGGTGTGGGCGGAGCAGAGCAGAGAGGGGGACCCGGTGGAGATCGTTGCCCGAGTGCGCAACGACGGCGGGACGGACGCCGAGGCGGTGATCGAGAGCGTGATCACGGCCGAGTCGGGGCCTGGGGCAGGAAGAGGACCTCAGGCGGCGCTCTTGATGGGTCCCGCGACGGTCTACCCCGGCGCGGTGCGGCTCGTCCGGGCCCGCTGGCAGCCCGACCTGCTCCCTGCCGGGGTCTACCGCGTATCGGCGAGCCTGGCCGGCACCCGGGGTGCAGGAAAGGCCGCCGGAGCCACCGCGAGCCTGACGGTCGATGCACCGTATCGCCTCGCCGGGGTCGACGGTGCCGTGAGCCTGCAACTCAGGCCCTCCCGGGACGGCAGCATGGCGCTCGTGGCCTCGGTGCACAACCGGAGTCCTCATACGCTTGCGCCGCAGCTCGAGTGGTACATCGAGCGGGATGGGGCCCGGACGGCGCAAGACCCGGTCCTGCTGGGGCCGGTGGACGCGGAGAAGTGAGGGTAGCTCGCCTGCCCTGGCCGGGCCCCCTGGCCCCGGGGGCCTATCGGGCGGGGGTACGCTGGATCCACGGCGAGCGGGAGGTCGCCCGGGACGATCTCGTGGTCACCGTCGAACCGGCCCTGGCCCTCCATCCGAGCGGGGTCGATGTCCCATGAGCCCCACGGGCGGTAGGGCCGTTCTGGGGCGCTTCGTGCTTTGCGCGCTGCTTGGGCTCTCGTTTGCGGCCGTCCCGGTCCGTGCATGGGAGGTGGACCTGCCCCCGGGAGGTGCTCCCGTGCTCTTGCCGGCCGATCCGGTGCGGCCCGGCACGGGCGCCGTCGTGGGACACGTCGGATTCCTGGTGCCGAAGGGGCTGGTCTCGATCATTCCCGAGCCCCAGGCGCCCGAACTGGTCAGCCAGGGTCCCGACGGGACGTTTCGGCTTCCCTTGAACCGGCTGCAGTGGGGCCTGCGCTGGTACGAAGGCCAGGTGCCGGACTTTATTCCGCTGACGTACCCGGGTACGGGGCGGCAGGTGAACCTGCCTGCCGAGACCGTCGCCCACATCGAGTGGAGGTTCCGGCCCGAGTGGACGGATCGGGCCGCCTCCGCTCCTTACTCCGTTCCCGTACGCTACACGCTGCAACCGAGCGGGGTGACCCTCGACCCGGTCCTGGCATGGCCCAACCCTTACGTCAAAGGCTCTACGCAGCCGTTACAGGTCTACGCGGACGTCCCGGGCCAGGGCGCGATCTGGGTCAGACTGGGCCCGGCCGCGCCGGGCACCCACTGCAGCGTCTTGACGCCGTGGGACGTGTTGGCCGGGCCGGTAGGGTCCGGGTGGCAGATGCTGGAGGTCCCGGCCTCCAAGGTCACCGGCCTGCCCGTGGGTCTCTATTGCGTGGTGGTGGATTTCTGGCAGCGGGGACAGGCCCGGCGGCGGATTGGAGGCACGACGGTCCTGCTCGTCGAGGGCGGGGCGGCCGCCCAGGCGCTCGAGGTCCAGGTCCGCGACGCCCTGGACGGCAGGCCGGTCAACGGGGCTCTGGTGACCTTGAGGCGCCCGGGGGGACCGCCGGGGCGGTCAGGCCGCTCCAACGGGCAGGGGAGCCTGACTTTCTCCGGTCTGGATGCCGGCGTCTACCGGGTGGAAGCCGAAGCGCCGGGCTACCGGGGAGCGGCCGGGGAGGTCCGGGTGCCGCCTGCCGATGCACGGACGCAAAGCGCCGGTAAGGCCGAACTGTTGCTCCGGCCCGCTGACACGCCCTCTATCCGGCTGGCGATGCGCAACCTTGCCGGGCGGCGGGCCCTATGGGTCGGCGACGTCGTCGAGATCGACGCCAGCGTGGAGTTTGCGCGGGGCCTGCCGGATCTCGTGCCGGGGGGCGAGCCGCCGGTCCTCGTGGAGCTCCGCTTTCCTTCCGGTCTGCAGGTCCTCCCCGATTCGTGGCGGCCATCGCCGAGAGGAGGCGAGGATCGTTACCGTCAGACGATCGGGTGGAACGAAGGGAGGCTGCTGTGGCCAGTGGGCGTTGCTCCCGGGAGCGCGACCTCGTCGCTGTCGGTGCGGGCGGTGGTGACGCCCGAAGCGGCGGGGCGAGGCGAGGTGGAGGTGATCGCCCGAGGGACGATGCGCCACGGGCGTTTCGAGGCGTCTCTTGCGCCCGCCTCCATCTCCTTGCCCTTGTCCCGGGAGCTGGTGGAAGGGCACGGGGTGGTCGTTGGCCGCGTGGAGCCCGCGGGCGGGCAGGACGAATGGGTGGTGGCTTCGAGCCTCGGCGTGTCGGCCGGGGTCGACCGGTCGGGCTTTTTCCGCATGGCGCTGCCGGCAGGCGTGCACATGCTGTGGGTCGAGCACCCGGCGGCGGTGCGGGGGGATCATGAGCCAGTCCGGATACCCCGGGGCGAGCCGGCCATCCTCGTCGTCCGGCCGGGTGTGAGTGTGCCCGCGGTGCTCGCCGCTCCTTCTCCCGGGGCTCGACCGGCAGGAGGGTCGCCGGCGTGGCGCGTCGACGCGGCAGGCCGGATGGAGTGGACCTCCGGCGCGGCACCGGACGGCAACGGCTCGCTTTTGGTCACGGTCGGTGCCGGAGAAGCGAGGGGGCAGCTGGTCGTTGCTGCAGGGCCGGATGGCCGCTTGCCGGCCCGGCTGGAGTGGGGGACGGCCCTCCACGAGGTGACGGCAGGGCTGCTCGACCCGGCCAGGGGGGATCGCGTGCAGCCTCCGGCAGTGGACGGGAGCCTGCTGCAGCCTCCCTCTTCCGGAGGCGGGCATGGCGGGGGCCTGGTTCCGGGGGTTGCGTGGGAGTGGGGAGCGAGCGATGCCAGGGGGTCCGGATGGGTGGCTACGTGGCGGCTCGACGGCGGACAGAGCTTCGTACAGGCCGTCGACCGGCGGGACGAGAAGCAAACGACCTGGCTGACCGTTACGGGCCCCATGGCCTTGGGGCAGAGGGGGCAAGGCCCGGCTCTGCACGCAGGGTGGCGGCGTAGCGACGAGGACACGAGCGAGGCTCAAGTGGAGTACCGGATGAGCCTTGATCCGGGCCGGCCCATGGACCCGGCCGGATACCCGGGCCCGGTCGACGGGCTGCCGCCAAGCGCGTGGACGGCCAGGCTCGTCACTCCATGGGCAGGAGGGAGGGATACCGCGTGGCAGACGTGGGAAGCGGGCGGGGAGACGGGGCTCGCAGGCCCCGGAGCGGGGGGCGGCCGCACCACGGTGGAGTGGAGCGCGGCCCGGCTCGCGAGCGGCGGTCTGGCCCACCGTTTGGGGCTCGGTGCCGACATGGGGCGCTTCACCCAGCTGTACGGGATGGGCAGCCTGCTGTGGCACTCCGCCGACGACGCGCGGGATCCCGCCAGGTTGCGGCAGGCCCTGGCGGTAGCCGCCACGGCCGAAGGCTCCTCGCTCCCGAGCTCCCTCGCGGGCGCGGTCCGGTTGGATGCCCAAGCAGGCCTGGCAGTCGGGCAGGGCGAGGGCGGGTGCGAGGCCGATCCCCGGGTCTATCCCGTCGCCCGCCTCACTGCAGCCGCGGCAGGCCCGGCCGCGCCGAGGGGACGCTGGTCCCTGGGGGTGGATGCCAGGACTCTCCTCGAGGGGCAAGACGGGGCGCCTGCTACCGCCTGGGTCGATCTTGCCGCTTCGCTCTCCCGGAAGCTGGACCTGCGCTTGCAGGGCAGGGTGGAGGCAACTTTTTCGGCCCATGGCCTTCGCCTGACCCCGGGGACCCGGGTGGAAGGGGCTTTGCAGCCTTCGAGCGGGGTGCGGCTGGCCACAGGGCTCGAGGCCCGTCCGGAAAGGCTGCGGCCGTCCCATCTCGCGATCGAGTACAACCCCCGGTGGGGCACGGTGGCGCTTCGGCTCACTCCCGAACAGGCCGAGCTCTCGTGGACCCGCGCCGGCCCTGCACCCGAACAGACCGATGCAACCGGAGCCGTCCAGCGGTGGTCCGGAGCGTTCTCCCTGCGGCGCCGTTCCGGCGGGGCGGTGGAGGAGGACCAGACAGCGTTGGTCGCCGAGGGACGCCTCCTGTACGGGAGCGAGCGCATGGCGGCCTCGGTCTGTGCGCGCTTCGAGGGCGAGGTGGCCGAATGGTCGGCCTCAATCGGGGACCATCCCGGCCCTCCCTCCGAGGCAGGGCGCTGGCTGCGGGCCTCCCCTGGCCGGTACCTGCGGGGCGACGTTCGCGTCACGCCTGCTGGGGAGGGCTACCGGGCCTGGACGTGGATGGGGCATGCAGGCATCCGGGGCCTGCTGGCGGAGCGGTGGGGATGGTTCGCAGAGGGTGGGGCCGCTTCCCTGACCCTGGAGCCGGGCGGCTGGTCGCTGCACCGGAGCGCCTCCTTCGGCGCCGGCCTTTTCGTGGTGAGCCCCGAGGGCCTGCTCGAGATGGGATGGCGCCTGGTGAAAGCGCCGGGGAAGCCGATGCGGCCGGGCGACGTCCCCGCTTCCATGCGCCCGGGTCTTTTCGTGCGGACGACCGGGTGGTGGAGCTCGGACCCCGGCGGTGCCGGTGGCCGGTAGACCCCGGCAGGCATCCCCGTTACAATATCGCGGGATACCGGAAGGGGCATTTCGCTTTGAGCTTACGGCGCCAGATAGTCGCCATCCCCGTCTTCAACGAGGAGCGGTCCGCCAGGCAGGTGCTCGAGCGAGTGCGGGAGGTCGCACCGCAGGCCGTCGTGCTGGTCGTGGACGACGGCTCTACCGACGGCACGGCTTCGGTGCTGGCGGGCATACCCGGGATCGCGGTACTCCGGCATCCCCGCAACCTGGGGTATGGCCGCGCTCTACGGGACGCTTTCGATTGGGCCCAATCCTACGGGTTCGATCAGCTGGTGACCATGGACTGCGACGAGCAGCACGAGCCGGCCCTGATCCCTGCCTTCTTCCGGCGCCTGGAGGAGGGATGGGACATCGTCTCCGGGAGCCGCTACCTGGCGCGCGTGGCCGGGAGCGAGGGCGAGGTGCCGCTCGACCGGCTGGCGATCAACCGGGAGTTCACGGCCCGCGTCAATGCGCTGACGGGTTTCGGGATCACGGATGCGTTTTGCGGCTTCAAGGGATACCAGGTAAGCGCCTTACGGCGCTTGCACCTCTCGGAGGACGGATATGCGATGCCGCTGGAGGTTTGGGTGGAGGCGTGGCGGCACGGGCTGAGCATCGTAGAGCTTCCGGTGCCCCTCATCTACAAGCCCAACTTCGAGCGCCGTTTCGGTCGGGGGCTCGACGACCCCTCGGCGCGACGGCGTTACTACGACGACGTGTGGCGCAGGGCCGTCCGGGCCGATGGCTGTCCGGCGGTCGCCAGGAGGCAGGCCGGGTGTTGCTGAGCGACCCTGCCGGCGCGCCGGGGTCGCCCCCCTCGCTGCCCATCGAGGCGCTGTACGGGACCGGACTGGATCGTCCCGTCGACGTGCTTGCCGTCGGAGCCCATCCGGACGACGTGGAACTGGCCATCGGAGGCACGGTGGCTGCCTTCGTCGGCCGCGGCCTTTCGGTGGGCATCCTGGACCTGACCAACGGCGAGCCGACGCCGTTCGGCAGCCCCGAGCGGCGGCGGGCGGAGAGCCATGAAGCCGCTCGCATCCTGGGGGTGCAGACCCGCGTCACGCTGGCACTTCCCAATCGCGCCCTGCAGGACACCATCGACGGCCGCGCGGCCGTGGCCTCGGTGCTCCGCCTGCTCCGGCCCAAGCTGTTGCTCGGACACTACTGGGAGGACCTGCACCCCGATCACGTAGCGGCGTCGGCGTTGACCGACGCGGCGCGCTTTTACGGCAAGCTGACTCGCACCTCGATGCCGGGAGAGCCGTACCTGGTGCCTCGCGCCCTTTACTTCGTCGCGACCCACCTGCGCCTGCACGCGCCCGCCTCGCTGGCGGTGGACGTCTCCGCCTTCTGGGAAGAGCGCAAGCTACCCGCCGTCGAGGCGTACACGTCGCAATTCGGGGTCAACGAGGCGGGCCGCGCCGTGCCCGAGCGGTTGCGCACCCGGGATCGCTACTACGGCGACCTGATTGGCTGCCGGTACGCCGAGCCGCTCATCGCCCGGGAGCTCGCCGGCGTGGCGGACCCATCGGCGCTCGTTTGAGATGAGAAAGGGTGGGGACGGTCTCGTTGGCGCCACATCCATCCCGCCGGCCATGGACCCTGCCGCCTCTCGGGGAGGCCCTGGTGGACCCGCCGGCGCCTGCGCTGGCGGAGCTCGCCGCCCGCAACGCGGAAGCGCTGGAGGCGGAGCGGTTCGACGTAGGGGGAGTCCCGGCCGCCGAGCTGCGGGGAGCGCTACGGCAGGCGGCGCTGGCCATAGGCGCCAGGCAGGCTCGCCGCTACGGGTGGTGGGAAGGCCCGAGCGCAGGCCACCACGCGATCCACGGGCCCGTCCGGCCCTTGCGCTGGATGGTCACCGGACACCAGCCGATCCTGGCCCACCCGGGCATCGTGGTCAAGAACGCGCTGGTCGGGGCCCTCGCACGCACCGTGCCCGGCGCGGTCGCCCTCAACGTGGTCGTGGACTACGACACCGCGGCCCAGATGGCGGCGCCGGTCCCCGTTCGCAAGGACGGGCGCCTCACCGTAGAGCCGGTCACGCTTGCCCCGGTGGGCTACGGGTATCCCTTCTGCCAGGTGCCGGCGCCCGGGGCGAGCGAGCTCGACGCGTTCGCCTCGGGCGTGGTGGAGCGGCTCGCTACCCTGGGGCAGCCCGGCGAGAGCCTCATCCGCCGGTTCCTGGAGTTCATGCGGCTCGCCGCCGCCCCTTCGCCGACGGGCGGCGACCGGGAGGCGCCCGCCAGCCTGGCCGAGTGGGTGACCGCTGCCCGCCACCGCTTCGAGGCCATGGCGCTCGGGGCTTACGCGGAGTACCTCGAGGTACCGGCAGGAGAGCTGACCTCGACCTGGCCGTTCCGGCTCTTCTTCGCCGACGTGGCGCTACGGGCTCGGGAGTTCGCCCTCATTCACAACGAGACGCTGGCGGCGTACCGGTCGCAGCATCACATCCGTTCCAGGGCCAATCCCTTCCCGGACCTGCTGGTCGAGCCGGCCGGCGGGCGGGTGGAACTGCCCTTCTGGGTACTGACGCCGGGCGTCCGCCGGCGCAAGCTCTATGCGAGGCAGGACCGCTCCCGCCGGGACGCCCTGGAGCTATCGACGGTGGATGGCCCGGTGGCAGAGCTGCCCCTCTCCCGGCCGGGTGACGCCCGGGAGCTCGCCGAGGCCCTGGAGCGGGCGGGATTGGCCATCCGCCCCCGGGCGGTGACGCTGACCCTGTTCTTGAGGCTGTTCCTGGCCGACCTGTTCGTGCACGGGGTGGGGGGAGCCCGCTACGACCGGGTGACGGACGCCGTGGCCCGGCGGTTCTACGGCATCGAGCCGCCCCCTTACGCCGTGGCTTCCATGAGCCTGGCGCTGGCCGACCTGCCGCGGCCCGAAATCGCGGAGCCGCCGGATCAGCTGCGCCGGCAGCTGCGCGACCTGCGCTTCAATCCGCAACGGTGGGTGGCTCCCGGCGAAGCGGACGACACGCTGGCGCGGCTTGCCGATGAGAAGAGGCGGCTCGTCTGGGCCATCCAGCAGCCGGGAGCTCCCCGGCGTGCGCTGACGCGGCAGATCGAGCAGGTCAACGCCGCGCTGTCCGAACGGCTGGAAGGGGTCCGCGTAAACATCGAGGCCCGCCTCCGGCAGGCGACGGTCGCCGTGCTCGAGCGGCAGGCCTCGGACTTTCGGGGATACCCGGTCTTTTTCTACGACCCGCTCCTGTTGCGGCGGGCCATCGAAGAGGCGATCAGCGGGCGCCGCCTCGCCCCGTGCGCCGGTGACGCGCCGCTGCGCGGCCACCCGTGACGCCACAGCCTCGGTGGCTCACCCATCTCCTCCTGCTGCACCTCGACCAGCCGATCCGTGGTCAACTGGTCCCGGGGCTCCAGAGCTTGGTCGGCGGGGTTTTCCTCCCAACCGACCTCGAGTTGCCGGTCCAGGAACTCTTCCCGGCGGTGCTCCTCATCCTGGATCACCCTCCGGAAGGAGCCGTCCGCCATGGCTCGCGCCCCCTTTCCAAGGCAACAGGCGCCCGCCCAAACGCCATCCTACTTGCGGAGAAGGTGGCGCCCGGCAGGCGCAAAACCATTCTAACCGGCCCGCCCTGGCGGGGCAAGTTGAGGGAGAGGAAGGACATTCGCCCATGACGGATCCCGGGCCGCGAGCCGAAATCGGAGTCTTCGGGGGCTCCGGATTCTACCAGATTGCCGACGACGTGGAAGAGCTGTGGGTCGAGACGCCCTACGGGCCTCCCAGCGACAAGATCTCGGTGCTGACCATCGGCGGGCGGAAAGTGGCCTTCCTGCCGCGCCACGGCAGGGACCACCGCTACCCGCCCCACCGGGTGCCGTACCGGGCCAACCTCTGGGCCATGAAGAGCCTGGGGGTGAGCCGTATCGTCGGGCCCTGCGCCGCCGGCAGTCTGCAGCCCGACATCCCGCCCGGCACGTTCGTGCTGTGCGACCAGTTCGTCAACCGGACGTGGGGGCGGGAGGATACCTACTTCGAGGGGCCGGTCGTGACGCACATCGGCGCTGCAGACCCCTACTGCCCCGAGATGCGCCAGGCCGCTGCCGGGGTGCTGGCGCGCCTCGGCATCCCCCACCGCACCGGTGGGACCGTGGTGGTCGTCCAGGGCCCTCGCTTCTCCACCCGGGCCGAGAGCCGGGAGTTCAGGGAGCATGGCTGGCACGTCATCAACATGACCCAGTATCCCGAGGTGATCCTGGCGCGGGAGCTCGGGATGTGCTACCTCAACGTCTCGTTGGTGACGGACTACGACGTGGGCCTCGAAGGGCATCCAGAGGTGCATCCGGTGAGCCACCAGGAGGTGCTGCGGGTGTTCAACGCCAACCTGGAGCACCTGCGTACGTTCTTGTGGGAGCTCGTTCCGGCGATACCCCGGGAGCGGCGCTGCAGCTGCGGGCGCGCCGTCCAGGAGGCGCGCGGCGAGCCCGAGGTCCCCGGAGGCCGGCAGTAATCCAGAAACTGGTAATCCTGCCGGCCCCACCGCACGCATAAACGGGCGGGTTGCGGCCCATGTTAAGGCCACAACCCCCCAAACCCCACCGGAAAGGCGCCGGGTGCCCGAAAAGGCCCCGGCGTCTTTCCTTTCGGGGGCGGCAGGGAGCCGCCCCCTGCCCACGAATAGCGGCCAGCGGGGGTGGACGGCAACGTCGCAGGACGCGGCCTTACCCGGCGCGGCCGAAATCGCCCGCATTTTTGACGCCACCCTTCGGGCCGTCGAGGATGGTCACCGGCGGCTGTCCGAACTGGTGCAGGTCGTACGCTCGGAGTACGAGCGCGCCTGCTCCGCCCTCGAGCAGGTCAAGCAAGAGGTCCTCCGACAGGTCGAGCAGGTCGACGACCTGGAGGCGAAGAGCCGGGTCGCCCGCTTCGACCTCTTCCGGGTCAGCCGCGACTTCCAAAACCACACCGAGCAAGACGTCCGCCAGGCTTACGAGGCCGCGGAGCGTATCCAGATCCTCCTGGGGGAGGCCCGAGAACGCGAGCGGTTCTTGAAGGAACGGCGGGCCGAGCTGGAGCGTACCGTGGCCCGCCTGGGCGATCTGGTGCGTCAGGCCGAGACGACGGAGACCAACATGCGGGCGGCGCTTCAGGCGCTGCACGGCCACTACTCGGGCGTCTCGGAGTCGCTGGGCTCCTGGCAAGCCCGCCAGGAGCTGAGCCGGCGCATCATCACGGCGCAGGAGGAGGAGCGCCGGCGCCTCGCCCGGGAACTCCACGACGGCACCGCGCAGAGCCTGGCCGGCATCGCCGTCGAGCTCGAGCTCGCCGAACGCATGGTCGACGGAGGCCCCGAGGGGGTCCGGCGGCAGCTCGATAGGTTGCGAACGCTGGTCAAGGAGAGCCTCACCGAGGTCCGGCGGGTCATTTCGGACCTGCGCCCGATGGCCCTCGACGAACTGGGGGTCATCTCGGCCGTCCGTCGCCATGCCGACCGGCTCTCTGCCCTCGGAGGACCCCCCATCGAGGTCGTCGTACATGGACCGGAAAGGCGCTTCGACCCGGCCATGGAGGTGGCCGCATTTCGGGTGATCCAGGAGGCGATCCACAACGCCCGCCGTCATGCCGGGGCCTCCCACATCTGGGTGTACATGGAGGTCGGGGGAACCTACCTCAACGTTACCGTTCGTGACGACGGGCGAGGCTTCGATGTGGAACGGGTACGCGAGGAGGCCAGGCAACGCGGTTCCATCGGGCTCATCAGCATGGAGGAGCGGGTCAAGTTGTTCGGCGGGCGCTTTTCCATCCATTCCACACCCGGCCACGGCAGCAGGGTGGTGGCGCGGTTCCCCATCGAGGCGACGCCGCCTGCCGATCCGTCCAAGGCCGGGTGAGCCGGTCAGGACCGTGAGGAAAGGAGCCGTGCCGTGATAGATGCAGGGTCGCTGTCCCGCCCCATCCGGGTCCTGATCGCCGACGACCACGCAGTGGTGCGGGCGGGATTGCGTCGCATCCTCGAGCTCGAGCCGGACCTCCAGGTGGTCGGAGAGGCCGTCGACGGTGCCGAGGCGGTGGAAAAAGCGTGCGAAACCCAGGCCGACGTCGTGTTGATGGACGTCAGCATGCCGCGGGTCAACGGGCTCGAAGCCACCCGGCTGCTGCGGGTGCGGGCGCCGGCGTCTCGGGTCGTGGCGCTCACCATCCACACCGATGATCAGTACGTGGTGGAGATGGCCCGGGCGGGGGCCTGGGGCTATCTCATCAAGGACGAGGATCCGGGCGCGGTGGTGACCGCCATCCGGCGGGTGGCGCAGGGGGAGGTCTACATCTCGGCGAAACTGGTAGGCAGCCTGGTGAGGGCGCTGCGCGAGCGCCCTCCGGAGACGCCGTGGACGCCGGCGGCTGAGGAGACGGCGGCCGTCTATGGCCCGGTGACGGGCGCTTCGGCCCCGCAGGACCAGGAGCAGCATGGGATCGAGGTGGGCACGGCCGCCGGTGGTGACGCCGCGTCGGTGCCGGCTCCCGAGCAGCCGTCATGGCCGCAGCTCACCGGACGCGAGGTGGAGGTGCTGTCGCTCATCGCCCATGGCCGCACCAATCGGCAGATCGCCGAGGCGCTGGTGGTCAGCGAGAAGACCGTCAAAAACCACGTGACGAGCATCCTGCGCAAGCTCCGCCTGAAGGATCGGACCCAGGCGGCCATCTGGGCCATCCGTTCCGGCTGGATCCCGTGAGCCAGCTTAGGACCCAGGGCCCAAGCAAGGGCACGAAAGATGAGACTACGGGTGGATACACCGTTTCCAGCTCCCCTGATACGATAAAGCCAGGCTGAGGCTACGAGGCCGATGCCGGGACCCAGGCGTGGAGCGGCAGGCTGGGGCGGCACGCAAAAAGGAAAACCCCCAACCCCCGGATGCCCGGCCCGCCGCCTCCATCGAAAGTGAACCCGCCGTTCGGAAATCCCGGACGGCGGGTTTTGCGTTGCCCTGCAGGGGCGGGCAGGCTGAATGGCTGGTCCCTCTCCGTACCTGGTGCATACCATGGCGTGACAGCACGGTCCCGTGCTGCCTCCGGAGGGTTGGGTGGTGATGGGCAACAGCGGGGAGGGATGAGCCATCCCGCAGCCGCACGTCGACGCTCCGGACCAACGACGAGGGCAAACGGATGCCATCGTTCAACTCACGCCGCGCGAGCGGGAAGTGCTCGCGCTCATCGGGCTCGGGTTGAGCAACCAGGAGATCGCCCGCCGGCTGGTCATCAGTGAGCACACCGTCAAGAACCACGTGAGCAGCATCTACCGCAAGCTCCAGACGGCCGACCGGACCCGGGCCGCTCTCACCGCCATCCGGGCGGGACTGGTGCGCATCGAATGATACAATGGTGCCATGGACGACCAGGCGAGGCCGTCGGACGTAGTTCAGGGCGTCGTGCGTCGCATCACGTTCCATGATCCGGGCACCCAGTACGCGGTCATCCGCCTCGAACAGCGTCCGAACCGGCCACCTCTGACCGTCGTGGGGCATTGGACCCCCTTGCCGGCACCCGGAGAGGAGATCCGCGTCGTCGGCCGCTGGGCCCTCCATCCCACCTACGGGCGCCAGTTCGAGGCGGAGGCCTACCAGCCGGTGACGCCGGCTACCCGGGAGGGGGTCGAGCGCTTGCTCGCCTCCGGTGTCATCAAAGGGGTGGGCCCGGCGACCGCCCGGCGGCTGGTGGCTGCGTTCGGGGAGCGCGCGCTCGACGTGATCGCCTCCGATCCCCAGCGTCTCGCCTCGGTACCGGGCATCGGGCCGCGCAAGGCCCGGTGGATCGCCGAGCGTTTGCACCTGCGCAAGGAAACCCAGGAAGCCCTCGTCTTCCTGCACGGCCTCGGCTTGGGCCCGGGCCTTTCCCGGCGCATCCTGCAGCGCTACGGCACCCAGGCGCCGGCCGCAGTCCGGGCCGACCCGTATGCGCTTGCTCTCGAGGTGGATGGGATCGGCTTTCGAAGGGCGGACGACCTGGCCGAGCGTTTCCAGATCGCGCCCGACTCGCCGCGCCGGGTGGAAGCCGCGCTGTGGCACGTCATGCGCGAGGCCGGCGAGGAGGGGCACGTCTACCTGCCTCGTGAGGTCCTCTTCCAGAGGGTACGGGCGGTTCTCGGCGGGGGGCGTGGCGCCGGTCACGCCTATCCCGACGAGATGCTGGGGGCGGCGCTGGGAGCGCTCGTGGCGGGCGGCCAGCTGGTGGAAGAAGACGGCGCGGTGTATCCGGCCGCCTTCCATCGCTACGAGACGGAGCTGGCGGGCCGCCTTCTTGAACTGGCCCGGCAGGCGTATCAGCCGTGGCTGCCGGCCCGGCTCGAGCAAGAGCTGCAGGCTGCCCAGGCCCGGCTCGGCACCCGGCTCGCCCCCGAGCAACTCCAGGCCGTGCGCCGTGCGATGGAGAGCGGGCTTCTGGTGGTGACGGGGGGACCGGGCACCGGCAAGACGACGCTCGTCCGCTTCATCGTATACCTGGCGAGGCGAGCCGGCATTCGCATCGCCCTGGCGGCCCCGACCGGCCGGGCGGCCCAGCGCCTGCAGGAGGCGGTGCGGTGCGGGGCGCCGGAAGAGGAGCCGAGCGTTCAAGCGTCCACCGTCCATCGCCTCCTGGAAGTGCGGCCCGGATCGTCCAGTGCTTCCCGGTTCGCAAGGGGTCCGAAAAACCCGATCGATGCCGAACTGGTCATCGTAGACGAGGCTTCGATGCTTGACATCTCCCTTGCCTACCATTTGGTGGCGGCGCTGGGTCCGGAGAGCCGGCTGGTGCTGGTGGGCGACGTCGACCAGCTCCCGTCGGTGGGACCCGGGCAGGTGCTGAGGGACCTCATTCAATCGGGCGTCGTGCCGCTGGTACGGCTGGTTCACCTGTTCCGGCAGGCGGCCCGCAGCCGCATCGTGGTCGGCGCCCACCAGATCCTGGCCGGGCGCAGCGTGGTCCATGCGGGCCCTTCGAGAGCGCAGGCGGCGGTCCGGCCGGCCTCCCAGGAGAGGCGCGCCGCGGCCCGAGAAGAGGGGAGTTTGCGCTTCTTCGAGGAGCCGGACCCGCAGAGGGTCGCCTGGAAAGTGCGGGAGCTGGTCACCACCAGCATTCCACAGCAGTTCGGCTTGCGCCCCGTCGAGGAGATCCAGGTGCTGACTGCCTCACACCGGGGCCCGGCCGGCTCGGACGCGCTCAACCGGCTGCTCCAGGAGGCGCTCAACCCGGCGGGACGAGGGAAGGCGGAGCTGCAGCTGGGCCAGCGGGTGGTGCGCCAGGGGGACCGGGTCATGCAGGTCCGCAACGACTACCAGGCGCGCCTGGTGCCGGAGGACGGCTCCGGCCCGTCACGAGACGGCGAGGGTGGAGAGGTGGGGGTGTTCAACGGAGAGATCGGCACCGTCTGGCGGGTCGACCCCGACGAACGGGTGGTGCACGTGCGTTTCGACGACGGGCGGCTCATTGAATACGACGAGGAGAAATGGCACCAGCTCCAGCTGGCTTACGCCATCACGGTGCACAAGAGCCAGGGCAACGAGTTTCCGTGCGTGGTCATGCCCGTGGTCTGGACGATGCCTGCGCTCATGACCCGTCACCTCCTGTACACCGCGGTCACCCGAGGACGACGGCTGGTGGTCCTGGTGGGGGACAGGAAGGCCGTCCATGCGTATGTTCGCAACGCCTCGGTGGCTCAGCGGTACTCGATGCTCGCCCGGCGCTTGCAGCGCATTGCATGAGGGGGGCCGGGGCGGCCGACCTTAGCTCCTGGAGCCATCGTGCAGGATTGTCTCGTCTACCGGCGAACCGTCGTCACCGAGGCGAACGGGGCTGTTTCGTGCCGGTCGGCCTTCCGATGTATGAGCTGAGGGAGTATCCTGACAACCAGTGCCGGGGCACCGTCGTGGGCCGCCGCCGGGTCGCGCCGCCGCCGGCCGCAAGAGGAGATACGAAGAGATGCAGGCTTCGAAAGAAGTAACCGTGGCGCTTCTGGGTTGCGGACGCTTCGGGCAGCGCCACCTGGAAGTGCTCAACCGGCTCCCTGACGTACGGGTACTGGTGGTGGCCGACATCGACGAACCCCGAGCCCGGCAAACCGCTTTCAGGTTCGGGGTTCCTTCTTTTACGGCCGACTTCCGGGAGGCCCTGGCGTGGCCGGGCGTCGACGTGGTGGACGTCTGCCTGCCGACCTTCCTCCACGCGCAGGCCGTGGAGGGGGCCGCCCGGCACGGGCGCCACGTCTTTTGCGAAAAGCCCCTGGCCTTGCGGGCAGAAGACGCGGAGCGGGCCGCCAGGGCTTGCGAGGATGCCGGCGTCAAGCTGCAGGTCGGCTTTTGCCGCCGGTTCGACAACGGGTGGCTGGCCGCCGCGGAGGTCATCCGTTCGGGAGCACTCGGGCGGCCCGTCGTCTGGCGGCATGCCACGGGTACCTCGGGGGCTCCGCAGCCGTGGTTTTTCGACCGGGAGCTGGGTGGAGGCCCGTTCGTGGACGGGGCCATCCACTGGTACGACTTCGGCCGGTTCTTGTTCGGCGAGGTGGAGAGCGTCCAGGCTGCCACCCGTATCATGCGCCCGGGCCGCACGGCGCCGGACACCGGGATCGTGAGCGTGCGCTTCGTGAGCGGCGACGAGCTCCAGCTCATGTGGAGCTGGGGACTTCCGCCCGGGGTCAAGGTGGACGAGCTGCACGAGGTGTTGGGGCCGGAGGGCGCGCTGAGCATGCGACCTCGCCAGCAGGAGAAGATCTCCGATGCCGCCGTCTTCGTCGACCACGACCATCGCAAGGAAAACGGCGGGCATGCCAACGGTGCCGATCCCGGCAATCTCGGGTACCTGTGGCTCAGTGCGGCCGGGGCAGGCCGAGGCGCAGCCCGTGGTGTACCAGCGTAACGATATGGTCGAGGAAGAGCTGATCGCCTTCGTCCAGGCGGTGCGGGAGGACCGGCCCACTGCCGTGGGGGGGCGCGAGGCCGTGGCCGCCCTGCAGGTGGCCATGGCGGTGCTGGAGTCAGGGCAGACCGGGCGCACCGTGATGTTCGACGAGATGACGCTGCCGGCCCGGAGCGCCAAGTGAACCCGCAGCGTCTCCTGGCCAGCGGCGGGGATCTGGGGCGTGCGCCGGCGTCAGCGGTAGGGATGGCACGTGGGAGAGTGGTGGCGGCCCGAGTACTTCTTCCAGCTCGACGGCTTCGAGCACCGCGCGCTGTTCGACGGGGTCGAGCGGGTCTGGGAGGCGCTCGCGCGGCTGCGCGAATATGTCGATGCTCGCCTGGAGCCTTCCCTGGGCGGCACGGTGATGCCGGGTGCGTTCGTGTCCGATGAGGTCTGGCTGGGTGACGGCGCGGTGGTGGAGCCCGGGGCGATGATCAAGGGGCCTGCGATCATCGGGCCCGGCAGCGTGATCCGGCAGGGCGCCTACATCCGGGAGTACGTCGTGGTCGGCGCAGGGTGCGTGGTCGGGCACGCCACGGAGGTGAAGGGATCCATCCTGCTCGACGGGGCGCAGGCGCCGCACTTCAACTACGTGGGAGACTCCATCCTCGGCCGGCGGGCTAACCTCGGCGCCGGCACCAAGCTCTCCAACCTCAAGAACGACGGCACCGAAGTGGTCGTGCGTGGCCCCGGCGGCGAGCGGATCCCCACGGGGATGCGCAAGCTGGGGGCCGTCGTGGGCGACGGAGTGGCCATCGGCTGCAACGCGGTCACGAGCCCCGGAGCCTTGATCGGGCCGCGCGCGCAGGTGTACGCCAACGTGGTGGTGCGGGGGTTCGTGCCGGCCGGCCACGTCGTCAAGCTGCGCCAGGCGATCGAGGCCGTACCCCTCGAGCGGCCGCAAGGGCCTCGCTGAGCACCGGGATGGGAGAGCCGCAGCGGCTTGGCAGGAAGCCGCTTTTATGGTAGGCTGGACGCTAGTAGGGCTAACGGAGCCCGCCACCGGGAGGTGCCGTCCGGTGCCGTTGCGCTACCGGGTCGCGTGGGCCGGCGACGGAGCGGGGCTGATGCCCCTCGTCGTGCCGGCCGCCGTGCCTGCGGGCGTGGGCGAGAGGTTAGAGATGCTAGCGTGGCCGGCTGCTGGCGGGCTGCCGCTTTACGCGGCCCGATGGGTCCAGGCCGTACTGGCGGCCTGGAGCCTGCACGGGCCCCATCGCCCCCGCTGGTTGGGCCGGTGGCGCTGGCGGCGCCTGCGGAGCTACCTCATGGACCAGCTCGAGGCCATGGGCCTCCCGGCTGCCGGGCTCTGCCTGCCGGAGCCGGCGGCGGCCGGGCAAGACACGGGGGCGGGGCCCTGGGACCTCTCGCAGGACGTGGCGAGGGAGGCGCAGGGCTGGGCGGAGTTGCTGGAGCTGCTGGTACGGGGCCGTTGCCTCCTGGGGACCGAGGTGGTGCGGGCAGCCAGGGCCACCGGCCTGACGCCGGGCGAAACGCTAATGGGGATGGAGACCCTGGTGGCCATGGGGAGGGCTCGCAGGGTGGCGGCCGTGGAGCTCGATGGACGCGGTGGGGCCACCTGCCGGCGCTGCGGCTCGGCCGAGGGGATCTACCCCGAGATGTGCGGCGCCTGCGGATCCCCCTTCTGCCCGAGGTGCAGCCGTTGCGCGGGGATGGGAGTGGCCCGGGGCTGCGAGCCCCTCTACCTGATCCCGGGACCTCTCGTGCCCGGCGGAGCAGGAGCTCCGGCCGTTCCGCTCGCCCTCCCGCATGCGCTCTCGGCGGCTCAAGCCCGAGCCGCCGAGAGGCTCACGGGGGCCGTCCGCCGGGGTTTGAGCAGCCTGGCAACGGGAGTGGGGCAACCCGGGGCTTCGGAGGACGGGTCCGGGGCAGGGCCGAGGGGGTGCCTGGTCTGGGCGGTGACGGGCGCCGGCAAGACCGAGGTGGCGTTCGGCGCGGTGCAGGTCGCGCTGGAGATGGGAGGGGCGGTGCTCTTCGCGGCGCCGCGCCGTGAGGTCGCCGTCGACATCGCCCGCCGGGCATGGGAGGCATTCGGCGGGGAGGGCTTTGCCTTGCTCGTCGGGCGTTGCCGGCCGGATTCGGATCGCGACGGCCTTGCGGGCGGGCATGCGGCAGCGACCCCGGCGACGTCGCTGACCCCCGGCTGCCGGCTCGTGGTGGCCACCACGCACCAGGCGCTGCGCTTCTACCAGGCCTTTTCCCTGGTGGTGCTGGACGAGGTGGACGCGTTTCCTTACGCCGGGTCCGACATGCTCCACCTGGCGGTCGACCGGGCGACCCATCCGAAAGGGTATACGGTCTGGATGTCGGCCACTCCCGACCGCCGCACCCGAGACAGGGTACGGGCCGGACACTGGGAGGTCGTGACCATCGCCGCCCGCCACCACGGGTACCCGCTCCCGGAGCCGAGCGTATACGCCGGGCGCGACGTGGCGCGCTGGCAGCAGGCGCCCCAGGATGCATCCCGGGTGCCCGCCCCCGTGCGCCGGTGGATGGAGGCACGCAGACCGGCCACGCGGCTGTTGGTCTTTTGCCCCACGATCCGCCACGTCGAGGCGGTCGCGGCCGCCCTGGGCGCACCCGCATGCCATAGCCGCCACCCAAGGCGTCAGGCGGTGCTCGATGCCTTCTCGACCTCTCGGGACGGGGTCCTCGTGGCGAGCACTCTCCTCGAACGGGGCCTGACCTTCTCCGGGCTCGACGTGCTCGTGGCCTTTGCCGACTACGAGGCCATCTTCGACGAGGCGGCGCTGGTGCAGATGGCGGGCCGGGCAGGGCGCAGCGTCGAGCGGCCGGAAGGGCGCGTGCTGTTCGTCGCGGCGCGCCGCACGGCCGCGATGCGCCAGGCCGTCGAGCACATCCGTTCCATGAACCGGCAGGCTCGCCGGGAGGGCCTGCTTTGCGGCGGGGGCATGGTATAATGCGTCAGCCAGACTTCGAGTGGAGCCTGCGCCCAGCCTATGATGCCAGCAAGGCGTCCTTTCGCCGGCCACCCGTGGCTCGACCTCATCGGGGGCACGCCGCTCGTCCGCCTGCGGCGGGTATGGCCGGAAGATGCGCCGGTGGCGGTGTACGTGAAGGTCGAGGGGTTCAACCCCGGCGGATCCGTGAAGGATCGCCCGGCGCTCTACATCGTCGGCGACGCGGTGGAGCGCGGCCTGCTCCAGGGCGGGAGGCGCATCCTGGATGCGACGTCGGGCAACACGGGGATCGCCTACGCCATGATCGGCGCCGCGCTCGGCCTGGGGGTCACCGTCTGCATGCCGTCCAACGCCTCGTTGGAGCGGCAGCGCACGCTGAAGGCCTACGGAGCCGAAATCATCCTGACCGATCCCCTGGAGGGGACCGAGGGGGCGCGCCACGTCGCCCGGCAGCTAGCCCAGGAGGAGCCGGAGCGCTACTGGCTCGCCGATCAGTACAGCAACGCCGCCAACGTACGTGCCCACGTCGAGACCACGGGGCCCGAGATCTGGGAGCAGACCGCGGGCACCGTCACCCACTTCGTGGCCGGCATCGGTACGAGCGGCACCGTCATGGGGGTCGGCCAGTACCTCAAGGCCCGCAACCCTTCCATCCAGGTCATCGGGGTGGAGCCGCTGGAGACTTTGCACGGGCTCGAGGGGCTCAAGCGCATGGACGCCTCCGAGGTGCCGGCCATCTTCGACCCTTTGCGCCTGGACGGCCGGATGGAGATCCCGACCGAGGAGGGCTACCGGATGGTCCACCGGCTGGCCCGGGAGGAGGGGATCCTGGCCGGCGGATCGGGAGGAGCGGCGGTCGTGGCAGCGCTGCGGGTCGCCTCCGGCCTCAGCCGCGGCGTCGTCGTGACCGTCTTGCCCGACAGCGGGAGCCGCTACCTGAGCACGGCCATCTGGCGCGACGCCTGAGGCGGGCCGGCGGCCTGCCCAACCGTGCGAGCGCCCGGGCCCGTCCAGGTCTTGCCCGTGTCGTGGGGTGCCGGCGCTGGAGGTGTGCGCGTCGTCGCTCGGTGCTGCGAAGAACGGGTAGGAGGTGTGAAGCTCGCCGGGTACGATGGTGCGCTTCCAGGGCGACTCGTAGAAAGCCGTTGGTCCCGTCCCTGCCGTGTGGGCCCGGGCGCCCGCCACGCTTTCGCTCATTCGTCGAGACGACTCGAATTCCTTCGACCCCGGCGCACCCGGAGCGCGGCGAGCGACCAAAGAAGCCCCGGGGGCGACGATGAACGCCGTGCGGCGGTGGCTGCGCTCGCTCTACGAGGCCATGGAGCTATCGAGTCCCGGGGTGCCTCTTTTGCGGCCGCCCCCTTCAGTACCGACGAGAGCAGGAGCCCGGCCTGTGCCTGGCCTGCCAGGATCGGATAGTGTGGGTCCAGGGGGAGGTCTGCCCCCGCTGCGGCAAGCCCCTGCACGGCAGGGACGGGCCCTGCGCCGACTGCTCCCGCCGGCCGGTGCCGTTTGCGTTTAGCCGGGCGGTGGCCGTCTACGACGGGATCTGGAAGGAACTGATCCTGCAGTTCAAGTTCTACGGGCGGCGCGAGCTGGCCCGCCCGCTCGGCTGGTGGATGGCCGGGACGGCCATGCGCTGGGGCATCCGGGAACGGGCCCACGCCCTGGTGCCCGTCCCGTTGCACCCACGCCGGCTCGAGCGGCGGGGGTACAACCAGGCCCTCGAACTGGCGATACAGGTAAGGGAGAGGACCGGCGTGCCCGTGGTGGAGGCGCTGGCGAGGACCCGGGAGCCCGGCGGCACCCAGAGCTTGCGGCAGGCCGTCGCCCGGCGTCGCAGCATGCGGGGCGCCTTCGTGGCCTGGGAGCCGGCGCTCGTCGAGGGCCTCACCCTGGTCGTCGTGGACGACGTCTACACGACGGGCGCGACCCTGGACGCCGCGTCGAGGGCCTTGTTGCGGGCGGGGGCCCGGGAAGTGCTGGGGTTGGTGGCGGCGGTGGGGCTGACGGACCTCGACCTGGCCGACGGGGGGCCGGAGGGGGGAGACGGCCGTGGGCATCCGTAACTGCGAGCGCTGTGGCCGAGTGTTCACGGGAGTGGACGTGGTGTGTCCGGCCTGTACGAGCCGGGAAGAGGAAGAGTTCGAGCGCGTGCGCGCGTACCTCGCCGATCATCCCGCCGCCATGGTAGCGGAGGTCAGCTTGCAGACGCAGGTGGAGGTGCGGGAGATCTACCGCTGGGTGCGTTCGGGGCGGCTGCGCATGACGCTCGAGCAGCTCGAGGGCGCGCTGCGGTGCGAACGCTGTGGGGCGCCCATCGACACGGGGCGGTTTTGCCCCAAGTGCCTGAGCGAGATCAGGCAGTCGCTGCGCCAGGCCGTCCAGAAGGAGCCGGAGCCGCGGGCCCCGGTGGAGCCGCGAGCGCCCCGGCCTGCCGAGCCGAAGAGCCGCAGGCCGCCCAAGGTGCACACGGCCGACGACGTGCGGCGGCGGTTCACGTAACCTCAAGCAGGTGTGCGGCGTTGCCGAGTATTAGGGTGGACTTGCGGCCCGCTGCAGTCGCGAGCGACGGGAAGCGGGGTTTTTGGATCGATCGGGGTTCGGAGGTGATGGCGGCCCATGGAGCCGCCCAAGGATATCTCGCCAATCGGCCGGCCGGCGCCCGTCGGGCCGAGCCGACCTGCCGCCGCGAGGCGGCCACAGGAGGCCCCCTCTGCCTCGGATGAGGTGGCCCTCTCGACGGCGGGCCAGGAGATCGTGGCGGCGCGCCGGCGCATCGACGAGGCACCCGACGTGAGAGAAGGGCTCGTCGCCCGGTTGCGCAAGGAGATCGAGCAGGGACAGTATCACCCTTCGGCGGCGGAGATCGCGCGCCGGCTGGCGCGGGTGCTGCGGCCGCACGCCCGCTAGCCTTCCGGGGCTCAGGAGGGGCAGGTGAGGTCGAGTGGAGTGGCAAGGCCAGGCGCTCCGGTTGCTGGACGCCCTGCAGTCCCTGGAGGAGCGGGTGCGCGGGCTCGTCGTTGCCGGCGACGTTGGGGCACTCGGCGAGGCCATCGCCCAGGAGCAGGCCCTGGCTCAGGAGCTCCGGGCTCTGGGCCAGGAGCGGCCGGCGGGTGCGGCGGCGGGCGGCGAGGACGGCGGAGCCGTCGAGCGGCCGGCCAGTGAACTCAAGGCCCGGGTCGAAGCCGTGCTGCGCCTGCATCGGCAAAACCGCATGCTCCTCGAGCACGCCCATCGCACCGCGCTCGAGCTCCTGCACCTCATGACGGCCGGCTCGACGACGGACGGGGTCGTGTACGCGCCGCCCGGCGAGCGGGCGGGCGCACTCGGCGAGGCCGCACGGTCAGGAGCCGGCCCCAGATCCGTGGATCGGAGGGTTTGAGCGGCGTGCGCAGTACCTTTTTCGGCATCGAGCTGGCCCGGCGTGCCCTCTTTTCGCAGCAGCGGGCCATGGACGTCGCCTCCCACAACATCGCCAACGCCAACAATCCGGCCTACTCCCGGCAGCGGGCGGAGATGGTGGCGACCGCCCCGTACGCGCCCCCCGGCATGATGCCGGCAGGGGTCGCCGGTCAGGTCGGCACCGGCGTCTGGGTGCAGGAGATCGTGAGGCTGCGAGACGCCTTCCTGGACGGGCGCATCCGCGCGCAAAACCAGCTCGCCGGCCGGTGGCAGGTGCGCCAGGACGTGCTCGAGCAGGTCGAGAAGCTGTTCAACGAGCCGTCCGAAAACGGGGTGCGGGTCGCGTTCGACCGGTTTTGGGAGTCGCTGCAGGAGCTGAGCCTGCACCCGGAGAGCGTCGCGGTACGCGAGGTCGTGCTGCAGCGCGGGCGGGTGCTGGCCGACAGCATCGCCGGGGTCTACCGGGAGCTGGAGGCGCTGCGGGGCAACCTCGATTACTCCATCGGGCTCAAAGTGGATCGGCTCAACAGCCTCTCGGAGCGGCTCGCCCAGCTCAACCGCCAGATCGGCCAGGTGAGCGCCAGCGGGCAGCACCCCAACGACCTGATGGACGAGCGCGACGCCATCCTGGAGGAGATGTCGCGCCTGGCCCCGGTGCAGGTCGTCATCCGCCCGCCGGCGGACGACTCGGTGAGCGGCGAACAGGTGGCGGTCAGCATCGGCGGCCTGTCGCTGGTCGACGGGGACGTGTTCCACAAGCTGGTGATGGGGCCCGATACCCCTGGTGGGCAGTTCAACCGGCAGATCTTCTGGGAGGACCTGAGTTCAGGCCTGCAGGTAACCCCCACGGGCGGCGAGATCGGGGCCCTGCTGGAGATGCGCGGTACTCGGGGGGCAAGCCCGGAGGCGCCCACTACCGGAGGGTATCTACCCACATTAATGGCCACGTTCGATCGATGGGCACGGGAATTTGTTGCAGCGTTCAATGACCAGCACACGAAGGGTTGGGACCTCGACGGACAACCGGCCGGCCCGTTCTTCACAGCCACGCCGACGAATAACCCGCCGGACTGGTACGCGCCGACGATAGGCTTGGACGACGGTCTCACTGCTCAAGGCATTGCTGCCTCTGCATCGCAAGATGGCGTCCCTGGCGACAACGGCAACGCCTTACTGTTGGCGGCGCTGAAGTCGCAGCCTATCACGGGGCTCGGTGACGTGAGCCCCATGGACTACCTGGGCGCCATGGTCGGCCGGCTCGGTGTCGCAACCCAGGAAGCCCAGACCATGACCCAAAACCAGGAGCTTCTGGTGAATCACCTCAAGGGCGTGCGCGAGTCGATCTCCGGGGTCTCGCTCGACGAGGAGATGGCCGATCTCGTGCGGTTCGAGCACGCCTACGGGGCGGCCGCCCGGGCCATGACCGCCATGGACGAGGTTTTGGACACCCTAATCCACCGGACGGGGTTGGTGGGGCGGTAGGAACCACGGAGACCGCAGTCCAGGGAGGGACGGCGACGCGATGCTGGTGCTGACCAGGAGGGTCGACGAAAGCATCATGATCGGCGACGACATCCGGATCCTCGTCGTCGAGGTGAGAGGCGAGCAGGTGAAGCTGGGCATCGAGGCGCCGCGTTCGGTGCCCGTGCATCGGGAAGAGGTTTACCGGGAGATCCAGGAGGAGAACCGCCGGGCGGCCCTGGCCGGAGCCGGCAAGATCGAGGACCTGGACGAGGCGCTCAAGCCGCCGCGGCCCGCGCCGGGCGCTCCGCCGGTCGAAGGGAGACGACCCCTTGAGAATCAGCAGCAGAACCCTGGTTGACCACGTGCTGGTCAACTTGCAGCGCAACTACGCGCGGCTGGATCGCCTGCAGCAGCAGCTCTCGAGCGGCAAGAGGGTCAGCTTCCCCTCCGACGATCCGGCCTCTGCCACCACCGCCATGCGGCTGCACACGGCGGTGCTCGACAACCAGCAGTACATCAAGAACACCGACGCAGCCATAGGGTGGCTCGAGACCACCGACGCGGCGCTGCAGGATATCGTCTCGGCGCTTCACTCGGCGCGGGAGATCACCATCGCCGGCGCGCGCAGCGACCTTCCGGACGATGCTCGGAGGGCCTACGCCGAGAAGATGGACCAGCTGATCCGCCATATCGTCCAGGCAGCGAACACGTCGCATGACGGGCGCTATGTCTTCGCGGGGACAAAGACTGTCTTTGCGCCATCAGATCCGGCTTCCAAACCTTACGAGATTGACGAAACATCTGGTTTTGTGGACGCTGTGAGGTTTTATGGGAACGACAAAGAGTTCACGTACGAGGTAGGGGCGGGCGTTAAGCACGGGGTCAACGTGTCAGGTGCGTTCGCCTTCGGGCACGAAGTGCCTATCAACCCTGCGGTCCCGCTCGCGCAGGGTCTTTTCCCGGCTCTGATCGATACCCGAAACGACCTCGAAGCAGGTGACGTGACAAGGCTTTCAGGTACGGATCTGGAGAACCTCGACAAGGCTCTCGAACAGGTCCTCCAGGCCCTGGATCGGGTCGGGGCGCGGCAGGAGGGCTTCCAGCTCATCCAACAGCGGCTCCAGGGGCAGGACGTCAACCTGCAGGATCTGCTCTCCAAGGCCGAGGACCTGGACGTGCCCAAGGCCATCATGGACCTCCAGATGCAGGAGAACGTCTACCGGCTGGCCCTGGCCTCCGGGGCCCGGATCATCCAGCCGACCCTGTTGGATTTCCTGAAGTAACCCGCCCGGCGGTGCCCCACCGATCCGCCAGGCGCCAGGCAGGGCATGGGGGGTTGGGGAGTTGGAGCTCAACACGACGCGTTTCGGGGTCATCGAGGTGGATCCGGCCCGGATCATCACCTTTCCCCGGGGGTTCATCGGGTTTCCCTCGTGGCGACGGTTCGTGCTGTTGCCCCACGGCACGGGCGGCGACTCTCCCTTCTGGGTGCTGCAGTCGGCCGAGGATCCGGACCTGGCCTTCGTGGTCGTCGATCCCCGCCACGTCTACCCGGGGTACGTGGCCCGGGTACCCGCCTCCCATCTCGCCGAGATCGGCATCGACGGCCTCAACGACGTGGATCGCGCCGTGGTGCTGGCGCTGGTGACGCTCCGGCCCGGCACCAGGGAGGCGACGGCCAACTTGAAGGCGCCGCTGGTGATCAACCCTTCCACCCGCCAGGGGCTTCAGGTCATTCTCGACGGCGCCGAGTATGCCATCCGGCATCCCATTTTCCCGCACGACGCACGCATGGCCAGCCAGAAGGAGACCCAACCGGCTCTGGTGACGACCGACTAACGTCAGTCCGAGGCGGCGCGCGCCGGGGCGGTCGTCGGGGTGATGGAGGGTGGAGGACGACCGGCTTCTGGCGATTCACGAAGAGATCGTCCAGGTGCTGCTCCAGCAAGACGCGAGTTACGCACGGCCCATGCCGTCGTGGGAGCTGGCGCGGCTGCTCAACGTGGCGCCCTCGTACGTGCGCGAGCAGGTAGGCGTGCTCCGGCGCCATCGCCTGGTCAGCGTCCGGCGGGGCCGGGGCGGGGGTACTACCTGAGCCCGGCCAACCGCCAGCGCCATCATGCGAGGATGCGCCGGAGCGCGCCCGGGACGACGACGGGCCCGGCCAACTAGAGGTCCGGAGCCAATCTCGGCCTTCCGAGGAATCCTGTGGAAAGTGTCGAAAGGGTGGGTTTAGCGATGGCGGGCCGCACGAGCACGCCGGCAGCAGGGGCGAAGGAGAAGGTGCAGCCGGACGAGGAGCGCCAGCTGGTGGTCTTCCAGCTCGGCCCGGAGTCGTACGGCGTCGAGATCGGTTGGGTACGGGAGATCATCATGCTCCAGGACGTGACCCGTGTCCCCGGAGCGCCCGACTTCGTCGAGGGAGTCATCAACCTGCGAGGCCACGTCATCCCCGTGATCGACCTGCGCAAGCGGTTCGCCTTGCCTGCATCCAGCGACCCCCGGCGCACCCGGATCATGGTGGTGGACGTCTCCCCGCACGCGCTGGGCCTGGTGGTGGACGCGGTCAACGAGGTGCTGAGGGTGCAGGAGCGGGCCATCGAGCCGGCAGGCAGCGTGCTGGCCGGCATCGACTCGGCGTTCGTCTCGGGCGTGGCCAAGCTGGAGGGGCGCCTGGTCATCCTCCTCGATCTCGAGAAGCTGCTCAAGGCGAGCGAGGTCAAAGCCCTCGACCAGGTCCAGGCCCGGATCGAAGACGGCGACCAGGAGGGGGACGTCGCCACGCAGGCGTCCCAGGAAGGGCCACGGCCTGCCGCGGAGGTGTCCCATGCCAGCCGAACGGATCCTGAGCCAGCATGAAATCGACGAGCTGATCCGGGATCTCGCCTCGGAGCAAGGCGCTGCCGAAGCGGAGGTGGCCCGCACCCTCCCGGCGTCTTCCGCGGGGGGCGCGGTGCCTTACGACTTCCGCAGGCCTTCCAAGTTCTCCCGGGATCAGCTGCGCTCGGTGGAGCGCATCCACCAGCAGTTCGGCCGGCTGCTGGGCATCCTGCTGGGCGCTCGGCTGCGCACGGACCTCTCGGCCCGGGTGGTGTCGGTACAGCAGCTCACGTACGGGGAGTTCATCCGGTCGGTGCCCAACCCGTCGTTGCTCGGGGTACTCGACTTCGGGCAGAGCGGCGACCGGGTGGTGCTGCAGCTCAGCCTGGAGATGGCCCTGGGGATCTACGAGCGGCTGGCAGGAGGCTCGGGGTCGTCGCCCTCGGTGAGCGGCCGGGAGCCGACCGACATCGAGCTCCACGTGCTGCGCCGGCAAGTGATGGGGGTCGTGGCGGACGCCTATCGCCAGGCGTGGGCGACGCTGCAGGCGATGCCGATGACCATCCGGGACCTGGAGACCAACCCGACCTACGTCAATTTGGTCCTCGACCAGGACACCGTGCTCTGGATCGCGCTCGAGGTCCAGATCGACCAGATGACCGACTCCATCAATTTGTGCTTGCCGTACTCGGCTCTCGAGCCGTTGTTGCCCAAGCTGTCCAACGAGTATTTGCTGCGGGCGCAGGGTAAGCCGCAGGCCCGCGACCGGGAGCGCCTCGAGCAGCTGCTCCGGGACACCAAGGTGCCCCTGCAGGCGGTGCTGGGGAAGGTCGATCTGGAGATCCGAGAGTTGCTGGACCTGCGGGTGGGCGACGTATTGGTACTGGACACCGGAATCCACGACGAGGTGCACCTGTACGTGGCAGACCGGCCCAAGTTCAGCGGCTTCGTCGGGCGGGTCGGCGAGCGGCTGGCCGTCCAGTTGACGGGGCCCGCCCGAGAGGCATCCGAACCATTCGACCTGGACAACCCCGAGGCAGCCGAACCGGCACAACCAGGAGAAGGAGCACGAGACGACGATGCCTCCCGCTGAACTCGACCTCACGAACGAAGAACGCGAGGCGCTCGAAACCGTCGTATGCCACGCCATGCGAGCCTCCGTGGACGCGCTGTCCGACCTCGTGTTGCGGACCACGCACCTGGGCAAGCCCGAACTGGAGGCCGTCACCTGGGACGATCTCACGGTCGGACCGCCGGAACCGATGGTCGTGGTCCGGGTGCAGTACCTGTCGGGCGTGCTGGGCAGCAACCTGCTGCTCCTGAGCCCCGACGACGCAAGCCGCATGGCCTCTTTGATGATGGGGGAAGAGCAGCCGGTGGCCGCCCCGCTCGACGAGCTGCGGCTGAGCGCCATCTCCGAGGCGGTCAACCAGATGGTCGGGGCGGCGGCCACGGCGCTGTCGGAGTTGCTCGAGCGGCGCATCGAGATCAGCCCGCCGGCGACCCTCCTGCGGCCGCTCTCTCCGGATGCCGCTTCCCTGCTGCCCAACGGCGAGCCGGGGCTGCGGCTCGTACGGGTGACCTTCCCGGTGGACATCGAGGACGACGCGGTGGGCGCCATCGAGACCCGGGTGATCCAGCTGTTTCCCGGGACATTCGTGCGGCAGCTGGTCGGGGAGTACCTGAGCACCAAAGAGGCCCCGTCGGCCACGGCGGCCCCGGCTGCTCAGCCGGCCAGGGACGCCCGGCCCGCGGCTCCTGCCGCCCCGGCTCCGGTTTCGGCGGCGGCTCCGGCGGGCCCTACCCGCAAGGCGGCGCAGGAGGACGCGACCCCATGGCGGGCGCAGGCGCTGGGAGAGCCGCTTCGCCCGGCCGCAGGCGTGCCCGAGGAGGACCCGGACCGCATCTCCTTCGACGTGCTCCGCCGGGTGACCGTTCCGGTCACTGTCCGGCTCGGCCAGGCCAGTCTCTCCCTGTACGAGGTATTGGGCCTTACACGGGGCGCCGTCGTCCCGCTGGACGCCACCGAGGGGCAGCCGGTCGATGTGCTCGTCTCGGGCACGCTGGTGGCCCGCGGCGAGGTGGTCGTGGTACGCGAGCGCTTCGGCGTGCGCATCACCGAGCTGGTGCGTCCCGACACCGCACAGGGAGGGGCCTGAACGGACGATGGCGGCCGAAAACTCCGAGGAGATGCGGGCGCTCTTCGTCGACGAGGCGAGAGAGCGCGTGCAAGCCCTCAACGAAGGGTTGCTGCAGTACGAAGGGGGCTCGGCCGACGACCCGTCGGTGCTGCAGGAGATCTTCCGGGCCGTGCACACCATCAAGGGCATGGCGGGCACGATGGGGTACGAGCCGATGGTCGAGCTCTCCCACGCCCTGGAATCCGTCTTTGACGAGCTGCGGTCGGCTCCGTCGGCGCGCCCGCCCGAGGAGACCTTCGACCTGCTCTTCTCGGCCGCTTCGGCGCTCGAGACGATGGTCGAGACCGTGGCGAGCGGGGGCAACCTCGACGCTCCCGATCCCTCCTGGCAGGCGCTCACGCAGGCGCTGCGGCAGGCGAGCCGGTCAGGGGGCACCGCGGTGCCGTCTTCTGCGGCCCCGGTGACCGCCGGGCAGGGATCTCGAGGAGCGGCCGTCGCCGTCGCGCAGCCGGCCCGGGCGGCCGCGGAGGTAGGCCACACCGCCGTCCCGGCGGGCACGACGTTGTACTCCGTCGAGGTCAGGCTGGATCCCCACTGCTCGTGGAAAGGCCCGCGGGCCTACACGGTGCTGCGGGCGCTCGAGGCGTTCGGCCCGATCGTGTCCACGCAGCCGCCACGCCAGGCGCTGGAGGCAGAACAGTTCGACGACCGGTTCGTCGTGCTGCTGGCCACCCACGAGCCGCGCTCGCGCGTCGAGGCGGCCGCGCTGGGCGTGAGCGAAGTGCGGGCGGCCGTGGTGACCGAGGTGTCGGCGTCGACCAACGGCAGCGCGTCCTCTGCGATCCGGCTGACCAAGTCGCCGGGCGCTGCTTTGTCCCCGGAGTCGACGGTGCGCGTGGAGACCGCGCGGCTCGACGCGCTCGTCGAGCTCGTCGGCGAACTGGTCGTGAGCGCGAGCCAGATCGAGGATCGTTACCAGCAGCGCCAGATGCCCGAGGAATCGCACGTGGACAAGCTGGGCCGGGTGACGGCCGACTTGCAGCACGCCGTCATGAGGCTGCGGATGGTGCCGCTTCGCCAGGTGTTCAGCCGGTTCCCTCGCTCGGTGCGAGACCTGGCCCGAGCTCTGGGCAAGCAGGTGGAGTTCATCGTCGAGGGAGAAGAGACGGAGCTCGACCGCTCCATCGTCAATGCCATCGGGGAGCCGCTGCTCCACCTCATCCGCAACGCGGTGGACCACGGCATCGAACCGCCCGAGGAGCGCCGCAAGGCCGGGAAGCCGGCTTCGGGGAGGATCCGCCTTTCGGCCCGGCACGAGGGTAACGGCGTGATCGTGGAGCTGGAGGACGACGGAGCCGGCATCGACGTGGAACGCATCCGGCGCAAGGCCATCGACTCTGGCCGGCTTTCCGCCCAGGAGGCGGCCTCCATGCCGGCCGAGCAGCTCATCCAGCTCATCTTCGAGCCCGGCTTCAGCACGGCCAAGCAGGTGACGGACGTCTCCGGCAGGGGCGTCGGGATGGACGCGGCCAAGGCGGTCATCGAGTCGCTGGGAGGGCGGCTGGTGGTCGAGACCCGGCGCGGGTACGGCACCCGCTGCATCGTGCGGCTGCCGCTGACGCTGGCCATCATCCGGGCCCTCCTGGTGGAGGCCGGCGGCCAGCTCTTGGGGCTTCCCAGCGAGGCGGTCCAGAGCATCGAGAGCGTCGACGACTCCCACACGGAGACGGTGCGCGGGCAGCGGGTCTTGCGCTACCGGGATCGGCTGGTGCCGCTGGTCTCCCTCCAGGAGAAGTTGGATTTGGCCCCATCCGATGACGATAAGAAGAGTAGGCTGGCGGTCGTGCTCAGCACCGGCAGCCGCTACGTGGCGCTCTTGCTGCCGCGGGTGGTGGGCTTGCAGGATCTGGTGATCCGTTCGCTGGGCGGCTACCTGAAGGTGCCGGGAGTGGCGGGCGCGGCCATCCTGGGAAGCGGCCGCATTGCCCTCATCCTGGACCCGCTGTGGCTGGTGTAAATGCGCGTGCGGACGAGGAGGGCAGGCTTCCGGTGGGTGCCAAGCGGATTTTGATTACCGACGACACCGCCTTCATGCGGGTGACGCTACGGCGGGTGCTGGAGAGCAACGGATTCGAGGTGGTCGGCGAGGCCGAGGACGGCATGGACGCGGTGCAAAAGTACGTCGAGCTCAAGCCCGACGTGGTGACCATGGACATCACCATGCCCAAGATGGACGGCATCACCGCCATCCGTAAGATTATGGAGATCGATCCCCAGGCTCGCATCATCGTGTGCAGCGCGATGGGCCAGAAGCCGATGGTCATCGAGGCGCTCAACGCGGGCGCCAAGGACTTCCTGGTCAAACCGTTCCAGCCGCAACGGGTCCTGGAAGCCATCCAGAAGGTAGGGGGGTAAGCAGGGCTCTTGTCGCAGCGATCATCCGGGGGTGGGTTATCGGACCTTGAAAAGGATGCGCTGGCGGAGCTCGGCACCATCGGGGCAGGGGGTGCGACGACCGCGCTCTCCCAGATGCTGGGGGATCGGCTCGTCCGCATGAGCTCCCCGAGGGTGGAGGTCGTGCCGCTGGCCCACCTCCCCGAGCGCGTGGGCCCTGCCGACGAACTGGCCGCGGCGGTATACGTGCGCCTGGACGGCGACCTGAAGGGGTCCATGGCGCTGGTGATCCCGGAGGCTGCGGCTCGGTCGCTGCTGCTGGCCATTCTGCCCGAGGATCTCCCAGGCGCTTCGGCGACCATTCGCGAGGACGTCCCCATGGGCGAGCGCACCCCTGGCGACATGGCGGCGTCGGCGCTCATGGAGGTCGGCAACATCGTGGTGAGCGCGTACCTCAACGCGATGAGCGAGATCACCGGGCTGAAGCTGGTGCCGTCGGTCCCTTCGGTGGCGACCGACATGGTGTACGCCCTCATTGCCTCGATCCTGGCGGAGTCCCCGCCGACCGACGACCAGGTGCTCACCATCGACACCCACTTCGAGACTGAAGGGGCCAGCGTCGGAGGCGAGATGATCTTCCTCCCCGCCGAGGGGCACCTGACTCGTCTCCTCGACGCCCTCGGCGTGACGGGCGAGGAATCTTCGTGACGGACGTTGCCGGCTCGCTCGGGCTCATCGTGCGCATCGGCGAGATCGAGGTGGCCCGCTTCACCGGCGTGCTGATGGCGCTCGGTCTGGGATCCTGCGTGGGCGTGGCCCTCTACGACCCCTCGACCCGGGTGGCCGGGCTCGCACACGTCTTCCTGCCCTCCAGCCCCAACGGCCACCTGCAGGGGGAGCCGCCGGCCCGCTTCGCCGATACCGGGGTCGATGCCCTCGTGCGGCGGATGGAAGAGGCGGGGGCCGTCCGCCGCCGCCTGGTGGCTCGCATCGCCGGCGGGGCCCAGCTCTTCTTGCGCAGCGAGGGAGCGGGGCTCGACGTCGGCCGCCGCAACGTGCAGGCGGTGCGCGAGGCGCTCGCGCGGCTGGCCATCCCCATCGCCGGGGAGGACGTGGGGGGCCACCGGGGCCGGAGCATCCGGCTCTTCGTGGAGACCGGCCGGGTCCTGGTCAGCACCCTGGGCCTGGGCGCCCGGGAAATCTGAGGGGCTGGCAGCGTTGGGGGATCAGGCGGGGCGGAGGGGCAGGGCAGGCCTGCGCTCTCCCGGGGGCCGGCGAGTCCGGGTGGCGGTCGTGGACGACTCGCCGTTCATGCGGGCCTACCTGGCCCGGCTGCTCGAGCAGAGCGGCCGCTTCGAGGTGGTCGCCGCCGTGGGCACGGGCGAGGCGCTGCTCGACCTCCTGGGCACGGGGCTGAGCGTCGACGTCGTCACGCTCGACGTGGAGATGCCCGGGATGGGTGGTCTCGAGTGCTTGCGGCGCGTGATGCGCCTGTACCCGACCCCGGTGGTCATGCTCTCCGCCCACACGACCCGCTCGAGCGCCGTCACCCTGGAGGCCCTTTCCGCAGGCGCGGTCGACTTCGTCCCGAAGCCGGAGCGGCCGGTGACGGCCGGCTCGACCTTCCTGGAAGACCTCGTCGTCCGCCTGGAGCAGGCGGCGCGCACTCCGGCCCGGACACTCCAGGAGCTCGCGGCCCGCACGCTGCCCTCCGGCAAGGCGGCCGGCCAGAGCGAGGAGCGATCGCCGCAAGCCCGCCGGCCGGCGCAGCGGGTCATCGCCATCGGAGCGTCGACGGGCGGGCCGCGGACGCTGGAGATCGTCATGGCGGGACTCGACCCCGGCGTGCCCGCGGCCGTGCTGATCACCCAGCACATGCCGCCGGGGTTTACCGCATCGCTCGCCCGGCGCCTGGACGGCCTGGGCCTCCTTCCCGTCCACGAGGCGTGGGAAGGGGCGCCTCTGCAGGAAGGGGTGGCGTACGTGGCCCCCGGGGGGCTGCACCTGACGGTGGACGAGGACCGGCACGTTCACCTGGACGACGGGCCGCCGGTGCACCACGTGCGCCCGGCGGTGGACGTGATGTTGGAGTCGGTGGCCGCCCGCTTCGGGGAGGAGTCGCTGGCGGTCATCCTCACGGGCATGGGATCCGATGGGGCCCATGGGGCGCGAGCCATCAAGGCGGCAGGGGGAGCCTGCATCGTGCAGGAGGAGGGGAGTTGCGTCGTGGCCGGCATGCCGGGTTCGGTGTTGCGGGCGGGGCTGGCCGACGGAGCGTACCCGCCCGAACGGATCGCCAAGGAGATGCTCCGCTGGGCACTGGAACGTGAACGAAGGGAGTGCTGACGTGTGCGCGAGTTACCGTCCCATCCCTCGCCCCCTTCCTCCGAGGGCTCCTCCGGTCGTGAACCACCTGCGCCCGACCCCGGCTCCATCCGCCTCGACGACATCCTGACCCCGGAGGAACGCCAGCGGCTGGCCCGTCCCGCGGCCACTCCCTCGCAGGGAATGGCGCCTGCCTCTTCCCGGCCGCCGGAGCAAGGCACCGGTCCCGCTCAGGGTGGCCCGGCGCCGGCGGCCGCATCCGGAGGGGGGGCCGGCACGCACCTCGCCCGGCCGACGCTGGTGGAGATCGTGGGGGGCGCCTTGCGCGTGCTGCCGGGCGACCCTGACGGGGCGCGCCCGGTGATCGAACCGGGCCCGCACGTCTCGGTGCGCGTCAACGGCAAGCCGGTGACCGGACCGTACCGCCTGGATCCGTCGGACGTGGTGGAGGTACAACCCGACGTCACGCCTCCCCAGGCGTCCGTGACGGTGCAGGTCTCGCAGGACCTGATGCAGGCGCACCTGATCATCCAACGCTCGCCCGGCGTCCGCTACCGGCTGGACGACGTGGCGCCGACGTTGCACCTGCGCCTGGAGGGCCGGCCCGCCGAGGAAGAGCCCCCGCCCCCGGTGACCCTGGCCGAAGTGGAAGAGGCTCTGCGCAAGGCCTCGGTGCGCTTCGGGATCGACGGCCAGGCCATCCAGCGTGCCCTCGCCGAGCCGCCGGGCGAGCCCGTGCTCGTCGCGCAGGGTGAGCCGGCCGTCGAACCGGTGGACGGCAAGGTCGAGCTCAAGTTCGAGGAGCGCTCGCGTGCGAGCGTCAACTTGCAGGCCGAGCGCATCGATCTGTTCGACCGGGGCGCCATCACCTGGGTGGAGCCGGAGACGGTCCTGGCGGTCATCACGCTCCCCCAGGAGGGGCGCCCGGGCACCAACGTTCTGGGCCGCACGGTGCCGGTGCGCCGGGCCAAGGCCGCCTCGATCAAGGCCGGCAAGGGGTGCCGGGCGTCGGAGGACGGCACGCGCATCGTCGCCACGCAGGCGGGCCGGCCGCAGCTGTCGGGCTCGGTCATCTCCGTGGTGCCGGTCTACGAGGTGCAGGGCAACGTGGACGTGGCGACGGGGCACGTGCGCTTCGCCGGGGACGTCCACGTGCGGGGCGACGTGATGGAAAACCTCGAGGTGACCGCCGGCGGCGAGGTGCGCGTCGGCGGGCTCGTCAGCTACGCGAAGATCCTGGCGGGCGGCGGCGTGAGCGTCGGCCGCTCCATCATCGGCAGCCGGATTCGGGCAGGTGGGCCGGAGGCGGCGGCTCACGAGGTGCTTCCCGTCTGCACGGCCGTTGCCCGGCAGCTCGACGAAGTGCTGGAAAACGTCCGCCAGCTGAGCGCCCAGGCGGCGGCGACCGGCATCCGGGTCCCCGAGGGCGAACTGCTCAAGCGCCTGCTCGAGCGCCGGTTCTGGGACCTGCCCAAACAGGCGCGCAAGCTCGCGAAGATGGGGGAGCGCCTGGAGGCGATCCGGGCGGGAGGCCATCGCCTTGCCGAACGCACGGCGGCTCTGCTCGTGGGTACCGGGCCCTTGCGGCTGTCGGGCCTCCAGGAGCTGGCGGAGATCAGCGCTGAGCTGCAGGAGATCGTGGCGACGCTGGACGGCTCCGAGGCGCGCCAGGCCAACGTGGAGGCGTTCAGCGTGCAAAACTCCCACATCGAGTGTAACGGCCGCATCGTCGTGCGGGGTTCGGGATGTTTCAACTCGGTGATGGTGGCGGCGCTCGGCTTCGAGGCTCGCCGCGGTGTCGTGCGAGGCGGGCAGGTGACCGTCACGGAAGGCGACGTGGTGGTGCGGGAGCTCGGGGGGCCGACCGGCGTACCGACCACCGTCACGGTGGTGCGGCGCGGCAAGGTGACGGCGGCCCTGGTGCATCCCCACGTCACCATCAGCATCGGCGGGCAGAAGCACCAGTTCCACGACGGGGCGCGCTCGCTTCGGGCTTCTCTTTCCCATGACGGGAAGCTGGTCGTGGACCACCTGCGCGCCGATCCCGAGCAGGGGCCACGCCCGAGGGTCGGGCTGGGCCCCGTGGGCGAGCCGCCCGAGGGGGAGTGAGCTTCACGCTGTCGCATGGGGAGTTGCCGCCTGCGCCGGCGCCGGGCACGGGCGCCGGCACCGCGCCGGCCGCCGGGGAGAGGGCATCCGGGGCCTCCGCTCTCGGCACGCTGGAGTTCCAGCACTTCAAGCGGAGGCTTCTGGCCATCGCCGGGTTCGACCTGGAGCAGTACAAAGGAGAGCAGATGGAACGGCGTACCCGGCAGTGGATGCAGCGCATGGGCATCCCGACGATGGCCGCCCTGGCCCGCCAGCTCGGGCAGGACGCGTCGCTGCGCCGCGAGTTCCTCGATTACCTCACGATCAACACGTCCCAGTTTTTCCGGGACCCGTCGACCTTCGAGGCGCTGCGCCGCCGGGTGCTGCCGGGGCTGCTGCATGCGACCGGCCGCCTGCGGATCTGGAGCGCCGGCTGCAGCATCGGCGCCGAGCCCTACACGATCGCCATCATCCTGGACGAGATGGGACAGGGCGCCGGCCACTACCTGCTCGGCACGGACATCGACGACGACGCCCTGGAGCGGGCCAGGGCCGGGGAGTACCACGACCTCCACCTGACGACCGTGCCGGTGGAGACGAAAAGCCGCTACTTCCGCCCGACGGGCCCCGGCCGCTGGAGCCTCGATCCTGCGATCCGGGAGCGGGTCTGGTTTCGCCACCACGACCTGCTGCGGGACCCGTTGCCCGCGGGCTTTCACCTGGTGCTGTGCCGGCACCTGCTCATCTACCTCACCCAACCGTCGCAAGCCGCGCTCATCCGGCGGCTGGCCGGCTCCCTCATGCCGGGGGGCTTCCTGGTGGTCGGGGGCCCGGAGCAGATCGCCCTGCCCGCCGAATACGGCCTGGAGCGCGTGGAGCACTCCATCTACCGCCGCAAGCCCGCCGACGCCCCACCTGCTCCCGGTCCCTCGTCCGCCCGCCCTTAGCGGGTGAGCAAGGGCAGCTGCAGCCACAACAAGAGCGTCGCCAGTGCCAGCGACGGGATGGACGTCAGCGCGCCCGGCCAGAACCACTCCATGAACCCGACGCTGCGCCGCTCGTGGCGCTCCAGGAGCCCCAGCACGACGATGTTGGCCGTGCTGCCGATGAGGGTCAGGTTGCCCAGGATGGTACCGCCGAAGAGCATCCCCCACCACAGCGGAGCCACCTGGATACCCTGGGAGGCCAGGTCGCCCACGATGGGGATGAAGCTCGCGACGGCCAGCACGTTGTCCATGACCGAGGTGAGGGCCCCGATGCTCCAGGTGATGGTGATGAGCAGCGGCGTGAGCGCACCTCCGGTGAGGCGGACCATCCCCTGTGCGATGTGCTCGGTGACGCCCGCGTAGCGCAAGGTGCCGGCCGAAGCGAACAGCAGCAGGAAGAAGGCCAGGGTCCACCAGTCGACCCGGCGCTCCACCAGCTCCCGAGCCCGGTGACGCTCGACGAACAGCACGATGCCGGCCGCAGCCAGCGCCACCCCGACCAGCATGGTGTTGGTGCCGAGGTGGAGCCAGTGTTCGATCTGCTTGTGCAGGATCAGGCCGGCCACTGTCCCGAGGAACAAGAGCGACGGGAAGAGCAGGCTGCCCCGTCGCTCGTGAGCTCCCTCACCGCCCTCGCCGTCGGAGCCGCTCGCCTCGGCCGCTGCGGCCGGCTCCTCGGCCTCGCCCCGGGTCGCTGCCCCCGCCAGGCCCTCCCGGTGGATGGCCACGTGGAGATCGTGCATGTGGCGCCGGTAGTAGAGGAAGCTCAGCGCGATGGTGAGGAGCAGGGCAGCCAGGGCAATCGGCGTGGCCCATCGCAGGAAGTCGGGAAAGGTCAGGCCCGCTCGTAAGGCGATCAAGACGCCGATAGGGTTGCCGACCACGGTGGCGGCGCTGCCGATGTTGGTGGCGAAGACGGTCATGATGATGTACGGGACGGGGTCGAGGTGGAAGCGCCGGGCGATGCGAATCACGATCGCCGACATGAACAGGATGGACGTGACCTCGTCGACCAGGGCCGCCGAGACGAACGCCATCAGCATGATGGCGCCCATCAAGGTGTAGGCAGAGCCGCCGACGTACGGCAGCGCCTTCTCCACCGCCGCCTCGAAGAAGTGCCGCTCCTCGAGGAACCCGATGACCGTCATCATGCCGATCAAGAACAGGATGACGTCGAGGCTGGCGAACTCAATGAGGTGAGGGATATCGACCAGCCGGGCGGCGAGCAGGATCGCCACGCCGACGAAGGCGAACGCGAGGCGAAACGGCCAGTAGAGCAGGGTGCCCACGATGAAGGCGGCAAAGACGGTCACCGATAACACTTGAGATGGGGTAAAGCCGGTTTGCCACGTGACGAGGGCGACCGCGCCCACGAGAGCGAAAAACGCCGCGACGCGCTGCATGGAGGCCTGTCCCCTTCCGTGATGGAGGCGCAGCACGCAAAAACCCTCGGAAATCGCCCCGGTCAGCACGAACCGAGCCCAGGATACCCGTCGCTTTCAGGCGTGTCAACCTTCGGAAGCGAGAGCCTGGAAGACCCTGGCGGTTCGCTGCGCCCCATCGAGCGGGCCTTTTTCGACCGCCCCACGCTGATCGTGGCACGGGAGCTGTTGGGGCACGTCCTCGTTCACCGCACGCCGGAGGGTCTCACGGCGGGCCGGGTGGTCGAGGCGGAGGCGTACCTCGGGCCCAACGACCCGGCGAGCCACGCCTATCGCCGCACCGCACGCAGCCGGGTCATGTGGGGCCGGCCCGGCACGGCGTACGTCTACTTCACCTACGGCAACCACTTCTGCATCAACGTGGTCACCGAGACGGAAGGCGTGGCCGGCGCCGTGCTGATCCGGGCGCTCGAGCCCGTCGCCGGCCTCGACCTCATGCGGAGCCGGCGAGGGGTCGGCGACCCGCGGGAGCTGTGCTCGGGGCCCGGCAAGCTCACCGTCGCCATGGGTATCACCGGGGCCCACAACGGCTGGGACCTGACCCGTGAGCCTCTTTACCTGGCCTGGGGGGCCTTACGCGAAGGCGAGAAGGTCGGCATCTCTCCCCGCATCGGGATTCGCAGGGCGGCCGACTGGCCCTGGCGCTTTTTCGTCGAAGGCTCTCCGTTCGTCTCCCGTTCGCCCCGCAAGAGCCGGGCACCCCGTGCCTCTTGGCGACCATAGCGGCTCAAGGGTAGCCGAGCGGGCGCCGATCCGGGAGAGAGAAGCCGCGTCCGCCTCTGGGGGTCGGTGGGTATCCTCGACGAGTGCGGGGTAGAGAGACCATGATGCTACTCAGTCCGCTGGCGAGCGTGGATGCGTGGCGGCTCGAGAGCAATGGGCCGGCCCCCATCGTACGTTCCGGCTCCGCCGACGGCTCCCTCCCTCTGCCGGCCGATCAGCCAGGGGGCGCCGTCGCCCCGGGCGCCGGCGCGCCGGGGCGCCTCCAGGGCGGCGCCGAGCCGGGCGGCGGCAACGAAGAGGACGGGCGGCTCTCCCGGCGGCTGGTCGGCGCCACCACCGAGCTGCTCAACCGCATGCTGGAAGAGGCCCGGCGGCAGCTGCGGTTTCATGTCCACGAGGCGACCGGCCGGATCTGGGTCCAGGTGATCAACCCCGAGACCCAGGAGGTCGTCAAAGAGATCCCGCCGGAAAAGTACCTCGACATGGTTGCCCGGATCTGGCAGCTGGTCGGCCTGCTGGTCGACGAGCGAGCCTGAGACCGGTGCCTACGCAGCGGTCACGGCCCCGACCGGCTCGAGGGAGCCCAACAGCTCGTCGACCGTGGTGACCGCGACGCCCAGCGTGGAGTCGGCGGCCCCGTAGTAGACCAGCACCTCGCCGGTCGGTCGCTGCACGGCCCCGCACGAAAAGACCACGGCGCCGAAGAAGCCGGCGCGCTCGTACGGCTCGAGCGGGGTCATGATCGGTTCGCGGGAGCGCCCCAGCAGCCGGTGCGGCTGCTCCCGGTCCAGCAGGGCGGTGCCCAGGCAGTACCGGTGCCCCACGGCGCCGTGGTAGATCTCGAGCCACCCCTGCGGTGTCTCGATCGGCACGGCCCCACCCCCGATGCGGCCGCCGTCCCAGAGCCCCGGCCGGATGCCGAAAAGACGGCGATGGTCGCCCCAGTGCACCAGATCCGGCGAGTAAGCGACCCAGATGTCGGGGTCGCCGAACATCGGGCTCGTGGGCCGGTGCAGGGCCACGAAGCGATCGCCCGCCCGTCCGGGGAAGAGGACCACGTCTTTGTTCTCGGGCGCGAAGATGACGCCCATCCGCTCGAAGGTGCGGAAGTCGGCCGTCCGGATCAGCGACACCGTCACGCCCCACGGGGACGGCGACGTGTAGGCCACGTAGTACTGCCCCTCGATGAGGGTGATGCGCGGGTCCTCCATGCCGTACACCTCGTACGGCGTGGCCGGCACCAGGGTCGGCTGGGGATCGACCTCGAAGTGGAAGCCGTCCCGGCTCCGGGCCAGGCGCAGGTGCGACAGGTTGCTGAGGTAGCGCCGGCCGCGATAGACGATCCCCCGGGGATCGGAGATGTCCAGATCGGGGTCGTCGCGGGCGATCCACTGCACGTCGATGCGCGGCGACGCGCCGGAGAGCTGGACGGTCGGGATGCCTACGTGCTGGCCATCGCTCGAGACCGGCCGCTCCGCCACCCGGACCAGCAACACGACCTCGTCCCCTACCATGGTGGCTCCCGCATTGAACGTCCCGACCACCTCCAGGTCGGGGTGGGAGGGCATCACCTTGTCCGGCGACAGGATAGGATTGTGCTCGTAGCGCTTCAATTCCAGCGTCACCGCGCAACGTCCTTTCCCGGGGCCCGTACCGGGCGCACTCCCCGTGCTAGCGTAGGGACTGGGTGCAAGCCGATCAAGGTTCGAACGCTCCCAGGATACGCGCTATGAGGGGCATTTTCCTGCCGGCTCCTGCGCTGTTCCACCTATTGCATTTCCCGGGTGCCCGGCGTATAGTGCGAGTGGATCGCGGTGAGTGTTGGTCCGCGGCAGGCGCCGCTTGCAGGCTCCGGTCCCGCGCAACCTCCGTGCGATTACACTAGGGGATCCGGTTGAGGGGCCGGATTCTGCAAGAGGAGACTGTTTGGATGGCTAAGACCCTCTTTTTCGGCAACCTGCCGTGGTCTGTGACGAGCGAGGAGCTCACCCGCCTGATCTCGGAGCACGCGGAGGTCATTTCTGCACGGGTCATCACCGATCGAGAGACCGGTCGCTCTCGGGGCTTCGGCTTCGTCGAGGTCCCTGACGAGGTCGCCGAGTCGATCATCGAGACCTTCAACGGCTATGACCTCAACGGCCGGCAGCTGACGGTCAACGAGGCGCAGCCCCGCCCCGAGCGCGGCGACAACGGCGGCGGTCGCGGTGGCCGCTTCGGCGGCGATCGCCGCGGCCCGCGCCGCAGCTTCTGACAGCGCAGAGCAAGACAGGGAGAGGCCCGGAGCGGTGACTCCGGGCCTCTTGCGTCGGTAGGCGGCACCTCGGCGGCGCTCTCTCCCGAGCGAGGCGCCCGAGCGGAGACTGCGTCGGTTGGGCCTCAGCGGCAAGATCCTGATGTCGGTGGCCGTGGTGGTGCTGGTGGTGGGCGGCACGGCAGCCACGACCGTCGTCCACCTGCAACGGGCGGCGGGCGTGCGCCAGGTGGAGCTGGCCGCCCAGACCCTCACCTCCGTCATCTATCACGGCCTCGAAAGCTCCATGATCCGCAACAACCCGCACGAGACGCAGGAAATCGTCCGCCACTTGCGGGGAGAGCCGATGGTGCGTCGCGTCGACATCTTCACCACCGACGGGCGGATCTGGTCCTCGTCGGAGCCGGCCGACGTCGGCACCGAGAAGCCGCGCCCCGAGCTGGAGCTGGCGTTGCGCCGCGGCGAGCCGGTGGTGCGGGAGCTGCCGTCGACGGGTGAGCTCCTGGCCCTTCAGCCGATCTTCAACCGGGCGTCGTGCGCCCCGTGCCACGCCGGGGATCCTCCGATCCTGGGGGCGGTCTCGGTCTCGCTGGATACCCGCCGCCTCTCGTCCCAGGTCGCTTCGAGCGCCCTCTGGATGGCAGGGTTGATGGCTCTTTCGGTGGCGCTGGCGCTGGCGATCCTCGGCCTGCTCGTGGGGCGCTTCCTGCTCAAGCCCCTCGCCATCCTGGTGGCGGGCGTCCAGCAGCTGGCGTCGGGCCGTTACGAGGCCCGCGTGCAGTGGCAAAGCCGCGACGAGCTCGGCATCCTGGCGGCCGCCTTCAACGACATGGCGGAGCGTATCCAGCGGTACACGGCGGGCTTGCAGCGGGAGATCGGGCGCCTGACCCGGTGGCTGTCCAATTTGCGCCTCTTCGGCCGCACTCTGGCCGAGGGACAGCGCCTCGACGCGGCCCTCTCCGAGGTGGTGGAAGAGACGGCGCGCCTGGTGCGGGCGGATGCGTGCCGCATCGCCCTGCACGACGCTCCGGCCGGCAGCCGGCGCGTCTACGCGTGGGGTGCCGAGGAGCTACTGGCTTCCGGGACCGAGCCCCGCCCGCTCGAAACCGGCCGGCCGGCGCCGGGCGCCGTCGATCACCCCGTCTGCCGTGCCGAGCTGCCGCTGGCCGTCAAAGAGCGGCGCGTCGGCGTGCTGCTGGCCGTCCGTCGGGGCGGCAACCCCTTCTCTCCGGAAGACGTCACCATGCTCGAGGCGGTTGCGAGCCTGGTGGCCATCGCCGTCGAGAACGTGCGCCTCTTCGACGAGGTGCGCGAGAAGGAGCGCCTGCGAGGCCAGCTGCTCGGCCGGATCATGGGCGCCCAGGAGGACGAGCGCCGCCGCATTGCCCGCGAAGCTGCACGACGGGGTCGGCCAGGCGCTGACGGCGCTCATGCTGCACCTCGACATGGCGCTGCAGTCCGGCGAAGAGGTGCCCCAAGGAACGCGCCAGGCTCTGGAAAAGCTCCGGGAAGTGGGCGAGGCGACCCTCGACGAGGTTCGGCGCATCACCTACGACCTGCGCCCCGCGGCCCTGGACGACCTGAGCCTGGCCGCCGCGGTGGTGTGGTTCGCCCGCAGCCGTCTGGAGCCGGCCGGGATCGCCGTCGACGCCGTGGTCGACGCCTGCCCCGAGCGGCGGCTGCCGCCGGCCGCCGAGACGGCGGTCTTCCGCATCGCCCAGGAGGCGCTGACCAACGTCCTGCGCCACTCGGGCGCCCGGCACGTGCGGGTGCGCCTCAGCTGTCCGGAGGGGCAGCCCCTGGAGCTGGTGGTCGAGGACGACGGCCGGGGCTTCGACCTCCACGAGGTCCTGGGGCGCCGGGACCACCCTGCCCTGGGCCTGGCCGGCATGCGCGAGCGGGCAGAGCTCCTGGGCGGCACGCTTTCGATCGCAACCGCCCCGGGCAAGGGTACCCGGCTCGAAGTGCGCATCGACCCCGCCGTGCTCGCCCGCCTCCCCGAGGACGGCCCCGTCACGGAAGGCGGGTGAACCCCTCGCCCAGCACCTCGGCCGCCTCGTGCATCACCATGAAGGCGGCCTCGTCTTCCTCGTGCACGATCGCCCGGAGCCTCGGCACCTGGTCGCGGCTGACGACGCAGAGGACGACGGGCCGTTCCACGCCGGTGTAGGCTCCCCGGGCCTCGAGGAGCGTCGCTCCCCGCTCGAGTTCGGTGAGGATGCGGGCGGCGATGGCCGCGTGCCGGTCGGAGACGATCATGACGGCCCTGGCGGCGTACTGGCCTTCGAGGATGAAGTCGACGATCCGGCTCGTGAGGAAGAGGGTGACCGCGGCGTACAGCGCCTGCTCCGGCCCGAAGCTGACCGCCGCGGCCGCCAGCACCAAGAGGTCGAAGTACAGGATGATCTGGCCGACCCGAGCCCGGGTCTTGCGGGCCACGATCCGGGCAAACGTGTCGTTGCCGCCGGTGGATCCGCCGGCTCGCAGCACGATCCCGAGGCCGATGCCCTGCACGGCTCCCGCGTACAGGGTGGCCAGCAGCACGTCGTGGGTCAACGGCGCGATCGTGCGCGTCAGTTGGATGAAAAAGCCGAGGCTCGCCACACCGAAGAAAGTGCGGGCGATGAAGGCAAGGCCCAGCACCCGCCAGCCGGCGAGGAAGATGGGCACGTTGAGGGCGAGCACGAGCGGGGCGACGGGCAGGCCGAGCCGGTGGTGCAGGATGACGGCAATGCCCACGATCCCGCCGTCCGCCAGCTTGAAGGGGACCAGGAAGAGGTTGACCGCCAGGGCGGTGATGAGCGAGCCCAACGCGATCTGCGCCCAGGGCAACAGGCGCGCACCCAGCTCCCTGGCGCGTCGCCCCCGCCCGACCTTGGCTGCCACGTCCGTTTGCTCCTCGATCGACGCCCGCCGTGCCGTTCAGCCGGAAGGAAGACCGGCCGGCCCTGGCCGCCGGGGCTGGGCACCGTAGCGC
The DNA here is from genome assembly GCA_014896295.1 of Limnochordaceae bacterium. GTDB lineage: Bacteria > Bacillota > Limnochordia > Limnochordales > Geochordaceae > Carboxydichorda > Carboxydichorda subterranea. The sequence continues at coordinate 254,522 of JADBKR010000007.1, read as the reverse complement.
TGCTCCACGTAGCGTTGCAGGATCGCCAGGAAATCGTCCACGAGGCGCTCGCCGCGCAGGGTGGTCACCAGGCGGCCGTCCACGTAGACCGGCGCGGCGGGCTCTTCGAAGGTGCCCGGCAGGGAGATGCCGACGTCGGCGTGGCGGCTCTCGCCGGGGCCGTTGACCACGCAACCCATGACGGCCACCCGCAAGGTCTCGACCCCCGGGTAGCGCCGGCGCCACTCGGGCATGCGCCGCTGGATGTGCTCCGTGACCGCCTGGGCCATTTCCTGGAAGAAGGTGCTCGAGGTGCGCCCGCAGCCGGGGCAGGCGCTCACCTGAGGGGTGAAGGTACGCAAGCCCAGCGACTGCAGGACCTGCTGAGCCACGCGCACCTCTTCGCTCCTCGGCTCGCCCGGCCGCGGGGTGAGGGAGACCCGGATGGTGTCGCCGATGCCTTCCCAGAGGAGGATCGCGAGTGCCGCCGAGCTGGCCACGATCCCCTTGGTGCCCATCCCCGCCTCGGTGAGCCCCAGGTGGAGCGGGTAATCGCAGGATGCCGCCAGCTTGCGATAGACCGTCACGAGCTCCGGCACGCTGGAGACCTTGGCGCTGAGCACGATCCGGTCGTGCGCAAGCCCGTACGACTCCGCGGCCCGCGCCGAGGAGAGCGCGCTCTCGACCATCGCCGCGAGCACCACGTCCTGCGCCGAACGGGGCTCGGGGAGCCGGGCGTTTTCGTCCATCAGCCGGGCCAGCAGCTGCTTGTCCAACGAGCCCCAGTTGACGCCGATGCGCACCGGCTTGCCCCAGCGGATGGCCTGCTCGACGATGGTGCGGAAATGGTCGTCCTGGGCCGCCCCTGGCCCGACGTTGCCCGGGTTGATCCGATACTTGTCCAGGGCTCGGGCACAATCCGGGTAGCGGGTGAGCAGCAGGTGCCCGTTGTAGTGGAAGTCGCCCACGATCGGGGTCTCGTAGCCCGCCTCCCGCACTTTCTCGACGATGTGCGGGACGGCGCGAGCAGCCTCCTCGTGGTTGACCGTGACGCGCACCAGCTCGCTGCCCGCCTCCGCCAGCTCCATGACCTGGCGGGCCGTCGCCTCGACGTCGGCGGTCTCCGTGTTGGTCATGGATTGCACCACGACCGGGTGACCGCCGCCCATCACGACGTTGCCGACGCGGACCGGCACCGACCGCCTGCGCGCGCAAGGCCCCTCGCCCGCGTGTCCCGTGGTCTTGTCAGACGTCGCCGGCACGGCCGTTGGTACCCCGCTCCCGCTCCTGCTCTTGGCCTGCGGCGCCGCCGGCGGCGCCGCGTCGAACCTCTCCCAGTCTAGCCAAGGCCGGCGGTGGGTGCAACGACCGGGACCGCCCCCGGCCTCCCGGCGCCTGCCGCGCTGCCCGGCTCCGCTCCCGCCCCTGCCCGCCCCGTCACCCCTTGACGGCGCCTGCCGTCAGACCTCCGATGAAGCGGTCCATGAACAGGTTGTAGACGATGGCGATGGGGACGCTGGCGAACAGCGCCGCCGCCATGAGCGAACCCCAGTAGTACACGTCGCCGCGCACCAGCGCCACGGGGACGCCCAGGCTCACGGTCATGCGGCCGACGGAGCTGATGAAGGTGAGGGCGTAGACGAACTCCTGCATCACCAGCGTGAAGGCGAAGATCACGGCCGTCAGCACGCCCGGCACCGAGAGCGGCAGCACCACCCGCACGATGCCACCCAGCCGGCTGTACCCATCGATCATCGCCTGTTCTTCGAGATCTCGCGGGATGGTCCGGTAGAAGCCCATGAGGAGCCACGTCGTGAACGGGATCGTGAAGGTGGGGTAGACCACCACCAGGGCCCACTGGGAGTTTTGCAGCCCCAGCAGGGAGATGACCCGGCTGAACGGGATGAACAGCAGCGTGGGGGGCACGAGGTAGGTCAGGAAGACCAGGATGCCGAGCCGCTCCCCCCAGGCCCCGACCAGGCGGGCGAGGCTGTACGCGGCCGGCACCGCCACGACGAGGGTGATGAGCACGACCAGCGCCCCGACCCAGACGGTGTTGGAAAGCCAGGTGACGTACGGGGTGGATTGAAACAACAGCCGGACGTGCTCCAGGGTCGGCGGGTCGTTGAAGATCCACGGGACGTGGCCGAGCTGCGTGGCGCCGACGTAGAGGTCCCGGTTTTGCTTGAAGGCCGTGATCAGCATCCAGTAAAAAGGGAAGACGGCGAAGACCGTGAAGATCGTGACCCCGGAGTAAAGCCCGGCCCACTCGAGGGCCCGTATCATCCGCTTGCTCATGCTCCCACCTCGGCCCGGCGGGCCATCCTCAGCATCACCACGGCGCCCACCACGAGCACCGGGAACAGGAAGAGGGCGATGGCGGCCCCTTCCCCGAGGTTACCCCCCAGGATGCCCCGCTGGAACGCCAGGCTCGCCAGCACGTGGGTCGTGTTGTACGGCCCACCCCGGGTCAAGAGCCACACCACGCTCAAGTCGGTGAAGGTGAAGACGACGCCGAAGAGCACCACCACGGTCACGATGGGCAGCAGCATGGGCACCTCGACCTGGAACAGGCGACGCCAGAAGCCCGCCCCGTCGATGAGCGCGGCCTCCCGCACGTCCTGGGGAATGGCCGTCATCCCGGCGAGCAGCACCACCGTGCCGAACGGAAGCATGCGCCAGACGTGCACCGTGATGATGGCGATCATGGCCAGATCCGGCGTGCCGAGCCAGTACCACCACTGTCCCGGCCGCAACAGGTGGATCACGCTCGCCGTCCAGTTGATCACGCTGAAGGTAGAGTCGAAGATCCAGGTCCACGCCATGCTGGACAGCGCCACCGGCGCGGCCCACGGCAGCAGCATGAGAAAGCGCACGACCCGCCTGCCGGGAAACGCCACGGTGAGCAACAGCGCCTGGACGGTGGCCAGCACCAGCACCAGCGCCTGCGACACGAACGTGAAGAGGAACGTGTTGGCCACCGCCCTGTGAAACATGGGGTCGGCCAGCACCATCGCGAAGTTTCGCAAGCCCACCCACGACAGCGACAGGCTGCCGGCGGTGGCCGCGCTGAAGCTCAGGACGATGGCCAGGACGAACGGGACTCCCACCAGCAGGCTCACGTACAGCAGGGCGGGAGTGAGCATGAACCATCCCAGCACCCCCGCCTGGTCCGCCACGAAACGCCACCGCGCCCCCAGGCCGACGGCCTGGGGGGCGAGCTGTGCCACGTCTCTACGCGCGCCCATGCGGTTTCCTCATTCCCGTGGCCCGGTCAAAAAAGCGGAGGGCCCGTTTGGGGACGGCGAAAGGATACGCCTCGCCCTCGCGCACGTCGGCCGCCACCGAAATCGGAAGCCGCGCGATGACCCGCGGCGGCTCCGCCCGGTTGCCCCACTCCTCGAGCACGCCGTACAAGAGCCGGTCGGCCCCCAGATACTCGATGCGCCGCACCCTGAGCGAAAGCCGCAGGGCGTCGCCGTTGCCGGCGCCGGCGACCTGGCCGTTGGCCACGCCTGCAGGAAGGAAGTGCTCCGGGCGGAACCCGAGCAGCGTCTCGTCGTCCCATGGGACGAGGTTCATCGGGGGAGCCGAGGAAGGTGGCGACGAACGTGTCCGCCGGATCGTCGTAGACCTCTTGCGGCGTGCCGACCTGGCGGACCTTGCCGGCGTTCATCACCGCGATCCGGTCGCCGAGGCCCATCGCCTCCACCTGGTCGTGGGTGACGTAGATGGTGGTCGTGCCGATCTGGCGCTGGAACTGCTTGAGTTCGTCGCGGGCCGTGGCCCGCAGCTTGGCGTCCAGGTTGGAGAGGGGTTCGTCCAGCAGGAAGACCTCCGGGTCCCGCACCACCGCCCGGGCCAGAGCCACCCGCTGGCGCTCGCCGCCCGAGAGCTGGCGAGGGCGCCGGTCGAGCAACCCCCCGATGCCGAACATCCGGGCCGCCTCCTGTACCCTCGGGGCGATGGCGGCCGCCGGGGTGCGGCGGGCCTGCAAGGGAAAGGCGATGTTGGCGAAGGCGCTCTTGTGCGGGTACAGGGCGTAGCTCTGGAAGACCATGGCCACGCCTCGGGCTCTCGGCGGCACGTCCGGGTCGACCAGTTGCCCTGCGATGTAGATCTCTCCGGCCGTCGGCGCCTCGAGCCCCGCGATCATCCGCATCAGGGTGGTCTTGCCACACCCCGATGGCCCCAGCAGCACCAGCAGCTCTCCGTCCTCGATGGCGAGGTCGACGCCGTCGACCGCCGTCACGCCACCGAACTCCTTGCGCAACCCCCGTGTCTCGACACGCCCCATGCCCTCGCCTCTACCTTTCCAGGCCGCCGCGGGCGGCCCGCCTCGCCCGCCCGCGGCAACCCCCGACTCAGGCTACGAGTCCCCGCTGGCGCCACTTGGCGAAGATCTCCCTGGCCCGCCGGTCCGCCTCTTTGACCGCGTCGGCCACGCTCATCTGGCCGGTGGCCGCCTTGGCGAACATGTCCGGCAACACGAAGGTGTCGAAGATCTCGCCGATCGCCGGGTTGGCCGGGCCGGGATGCCCGACGTTGGTGGACCACTTCAGGGCCGTCTTGATGGGAGCGAGCTTGTTGGCCGGCTTCGACCCGAACGGGTCGTTGTCGCAGACCGACTCGATCCACCGCTGGCCGGCCGCCGGCTTTTGTGCCACGGGCGTGCCCGGGTCGGCGACGCTTCCGGGGAAGGAGGGGAAGTTATAGAGCTTGCTCGCCATGACGGCGTCGCGATAGTTGTCGACCAGCGCGAGCAAGAACTCCTTGGCCAGCTCCTGGGCCCTGGAGAACTTCCAGACGACGTAGACGCCCATCACGTGCTCGCTCGCCCATTGCAGCCCGGTAGGCCCCTTGAGGGCGTCGACGAAGAACGTGTCGTCGGCGACGGGCAGCTTGTTGTCCTGGGCGGTACGGTACGCGGAGATGGAGTTGAGGATGTAGGCCGTCTGGCCGGCGTTGAACGCCTGGTTGTTGGACGAGGCGTTCCAGCTCAGCACGGCCGGGCTCATGGCCTCCCGGAAGAGGCGGACGCCGAATGCGACCGCCTGTACGGTCTCGGGGGAATCGAGCACCACCTTGCCGTCCTTGTCCTGGACCGAGGCGCCGAACGACCACATGATGGCCCGGGTGGCCATGTTGGAGTCGATGTCCTGGGAAAGGCCGATCCCGATGGGGATCTGGATGTTGGGAAACTTCTGCCGGATCGCCCGGCCCGCTTCGATGAGCTGTTCCCAGCGGTCCGGGCCGTCGGGCATGCCGATGGCCTGCCAGACCGACTTGAGGTAGTTGCCGGGATCCGGCACGTAGTTGTCCGAAAAGCCGAACCACTTGCCCGTCACCGGGTTGTACGTGCTGCGCTTGGCGAGGTCCAGGATGGGTCCGTGGCGCTTCTCGGCTTCCCGGACGAGGTCCGCCATGTCCACGACCTCGGGCTCGAAGGCGGCCGGCGGGGAAATGAACATGAAAAGGTCATGGCCCTGCTGGGCGGCTACCTCGGCGTTGGCCCTGGGCACCAGGTCGGCGAAGGAGATGTGGTCGACGGTGACGTCGACCGGCGGGTCGTGCTTTTGGCCCCATTCCCTGGCCCACCGGTCGAACCAGGCGTCGTAGGCCGGCACGAAATGGCTCCACTGAAGGATCTTGAGGCTGCGCGCTGCCTGGGCGCTCGCACGGCGCACGAAGACGAACGGCCCGGCCGCCGCCGAAGCCAGCGCGCCGGCGGCCGCCCGGGTGATCAACGTGCGCCGGGTGAGCCCGCCGGAGGCCCGATCGGACGCGAAAAAGGCCGGACTGGTATCCTTGGGGTCCATGCTCGATCCCGCCCTCCCTGCCGTTTTTCTCCATAGTAGCGATGATAGCGATTACGGTCAAGGAAAGGGCTGGATCGGCGAACGTCAGGCCGACCGTTCGTCCCCGGCGGTTCGCCGGGGCGGCTTTTGGAAGATGAGGACGAACTCGTGGGCCTTGTTGACCCGGAAGCGCCACGGATATCCCAGGGGCCGCATGTGGTTGTACTCGTGGCGACGGTCCCAGACGATCAGGTCGTCCCAGATGAAACCGATGGACTCCATCACACGGGCGAGGTCGGCGTGCAGGGGGTAGAAGCGGTCTTTCTTGCGCAGGTCCATGACCACGACGATGCAGTAGCGCCCGGCCTTGAGCGCAGCGTAGACGGCCGAGAAGACCTCCCGGAGCGCGCCCAGGAAGGCGTCATACTCCCGGATCTTGCCGAGGTCCGCCTCCGCCGCGCCGTAGTGGCGGATCGCCTTCCCGTCGGCCGTGCGCCGCTGCAGCAGGATGTCCCAGTAAGGCGGGGAGGTGACCACCAGGTCCACGCTTTCGTGGGCGACGTAGCGCAGCAGGTGGCGAGCGTCGTCGCAGTGGATGCGCCGCTCTCCGCTGGGGGGCTGCGCGCACGGCGGCCGCTGCCTGGCCACGGCGCAGTACTGCGGCGACAGCTCGATGCCGACCCCGACCTTGCCCAACGCCTCTGCCGCCACGCACGTAGCGCCCGTGCCGGCGAACGGATCCAACACCACCCGATCTTCCCGGGTGGTGAACGCTTCGATGAGCCGCTGCACGAGCTGCACGGGGAACATGGCCGGGTGGCCCAGGCGCATCTCTTCGGGCGTCTTCTTGACGTCGCTCCAGATGCTGATGGAGTAGCGCTGCCACGTCCGGCCATCGAGGTCGTTGGCCCGCCGCTTCACGGTACCCGCGGTCGCCCCTTCTCGAACGCTGTCACCCCTTCAACCCTGTGAGGGTGATTCCTTCGATGAACGTCTTCTGCGTGAAGAAGAACAGGAGGAGGGTGGGCAGCACGACCAACGTCGACGCGGCCATCAAGAGATCCCACTGGACGTAATTGGTGCCCCGGTACATCTGCAAGCCCACCGCCAGCGTAAACTTGTTGCCGTCCTGCAAATAGATGAGGGGGCCGAGAAAGTCGTTCCACGCATTGAGGAACTGGAACAGCGCCACCACCGTCAGCACCGGCTTGGCCAGCGGGAAGATGACTCGGGCGAGGATCTGCAGCTCCGACGCCCCGTCGATCCGCGCTGCATCGGACAGCTCCTGCGGAATGGTCAGGAAGAACTGGCGCAGCAGGAAGATGAAAAAGGCGTTGCCCAAGAAAGCCGGCACGATCAGCGGCAAGAAGGTGTTGATCCAGCCCAGGCGGGCGAAGGTGACGTACAGCGGCACCATGGTGACCGGGAAGGGGATCCAGCATCGTGGCCAGGATGACCACCAGCAAGGCGTTGCGCTCCTTCCACGGCACCTTGGCGAGGCCGTACGCCACGAGCGGGCTGCTCACCAGCACCCCCAGCGTGCTGCCAAGCCCGTAGATGAGGGTGTTGACGAAGTAGCGGAAGAAGGGGACCGCCTGCACGGCCTTCACGTAGTTGTCCCACCGGGGTTGCGGTGGCCACCAGACCGGTGGGTAGGCCATGACCAGCTCCGTCGGCTTGAGCGACGTCGTCACCATCCACAAGAAGGGCAGCAGGTAAGCCAGGCTCACGACCACGAGTAGGGCCCGGGCCCCCACCTGGGTCCGCCACGCCACCTTTGGCCGGTGCACGGCGATGGCCGGCGGAGCCGGCGCCGCCTCCCTTTCCATGCGCAGCGTCGTGCGTCCCATCGCTCGCCTCTCACCTCTGCTCTCCCTGGTAGTAGACCCACCGGGCCGAGGTCCGCAGCACCGCCAGCGCCGCCACCAGCGCCACCAAAAAGAGCACCCAGGCCATGGCCGAGGCGTAGCCCATCTTCCCGTACTGGAAGGCGTTGCGGTACAGGTACAGCACGTAAAACAGCGTCGAGTTGGCCGGCCCGCCGCTGGTCATGATGTAGGCCGGTGTGAAGACCTGGAAGCCCTGGAACAGCGCCATGATGATGTGAAACAGGATCACCGGGCTGATCATGGGCAGGGTGACCGCCCGGAACTGATGCCAGGGCGTGGCGCCGTCCAGCTCCGCCGCCTCGTACAGGTCCCGGGGTACGTCCTGCAGCGCCGCCAGGAAGATGACCGCCGAGCCTCCGGCACCCCACTGGGCCATCATGACGATGGACGGCTTCGACCAGACCGGGTCGGCGATCCATCCCGGCCCGAAGATCCCCAGCCGATCGAGCAGCAAGTTGAGCAGACCGAACTGCGGGTTGAGCACCCACAGCCAGATGAACGACGCCGCAAAGGCCGGGATGATGTACGGCAGGTAGACGGCGGTGCGGTAGACCGAGACCTCTCGAAGCCGGGTGTTGAGCAGAAGCGCCAACCCCAGCCCGATGACGAAGCCGATGGGCACCGCCAGCGAGAGGTAGTACATGGTGTTGTAGAACGAGAGCCAGAAGACCTCGTCGCGGGCCACCATCGTCACGTAGTTGGCAAACCCGACCCACCGGGCCGTGCCGATGCCGGTGAACTCCGTGAAGCTGTAGTAAAGCGACGCTCCCACCGGGTAGACGGTGAAGAGCAGGAAGCCCAGGAGCCATGGGCTCGTGAAAGCGAGCCCCTTCAGCCTGGCCCGGTGATACGGCTGCCGGTACCACGGTACCGTCGCCGTCGCCGCTGCTCGCATAGGCATCTCACCCCGGTCGTCGCAGGCGGGAGGCGCCGGCCCCGCGCCCCGAGCGGTCACGTTCAGGCGGAGCCGGCCGCCTCCCGCACCGGTTTACTTGCCTGCTTGCTGGAACGCTTTGTCAAGTTCTGGCTGGACCCGCTTGATCACGTCATCGAGCGCCTGTTTGGGGAGCTTCTGGCCGTTGATGACGTAGTCACGGGCCGCCGTCAACTCGTCCCACAACAGCCCGCCGACGGGAAGGGGCGGGCGGGACTTGGCAGTGGGCAACAGGTTGGCGAAGAAGGCATGATCCTTGTCCGCGAGCATCTCGGGAAGCTTCTGCAGTGCCACGTGAGTGGGCATGTGCGCAGTATCCACGGTGTAGATGCGCTGTCCCTCAGGCCCGGTAAAGAACCGGGCGAAGGCGAATCCGCCCTTCGGGTTCTTGGCGCCCTTGGGCACCACGATGCTCCAGCCACCGGCCCAGGTGACCGGGGCGACGCCTTCCTTGGTGGGTATCCGCCCGATGCCGTACGAAAGATTGGGAGCGAACGTGCGGATGACGGCGATACGCCAGTCCCCATCCACAGCCATCGAGAGCTGGCCGGCAATGAACGGATCCTGAGCTTCCTGCCCGAAGGCCGAGGAGAAGCTCTGAAGCGCCTGAACGCCGTACTTGTCCGCATAGCTCTTCTGCCAGGCGAACGACTCGACGATCCGCGGGTCGTTGACGGTCAGCTTCCGGCTTTCAGCGTCGTAGAACTCGCCGCCGAAGGCCCAGCCCCAGGTGTAGTGCCAGCCCTGGAACGCCCAGGGCAGCAGCCCCAGACGGATGATACGCGGCCCTCGCCGCTGCGTGAGCTTTTCCACGGCCTGGTCGAGCTGTGCGATGGTCTGGGGCGGGTGCTCCGCGTCGAGTCCGGCCTGAGCGAAATGGTCTTTCCGGTACCAAAGCGCGCGGGCATCGGTGTCGAAGGGCAACCCCCAGACTCTGCCGTTCCAGAGCACTTCGGCCCAGGCGAAGGGCAGGTAGTCCTTCTCGGCGTCCCAGCCCGCCTCTTTGATGAACGGCGTGAGGTCGGTGAGCACCCCGGCGGCGGCCCGCTGCGCGACGGTGAAGCGGTCGAGCAGGTACGCGTCAGGTCCCGTGCCCCCTGCCACCGCGGTCATGAGCCGGGCCACGTCGGTCTCGGCGCCGGGCACGAACTGGACGACGGCCTCGTACTGGTCCTGGCTCTCGTTGAACGCCTTCACGATCTTCTCGATGCCGGCCCGGTCAGTCGCCGCCGTGTGACTCGTCCAGAAGACCACCCTGGTACGAGCTGCCGACGCCCCGGCTGCCAGGGCCATCACCAGGAGGGCTGCCACCACGACTGCCCATCTGTACCAGCGAAGCATCGGACCCTCTCCTTTCCTGCTCGCCCATCGGGGGCGGCGCTCGCGTGATCCGGGAGACGATACAGGCCATGGCTGCGACGTTAGTAAGCGATTGCAAGAAGTTGCTGTGATACCCGGAGGGCCCGGCGACCCCCCGGGGGCCTTCAAAACGGGAGCCTTGTGTCAGCGCACCGGGACGAGCCGGATGGTCACCACCTGCCCGGCCTTCACCGTGAGTTTCACGCCGTCGCCCCTCGTCTCGAGGGCCTCCTCGGGCGTCTCGTCGAGGCGGGCCTTCCACGCCTCCTTCAGGGGGAAGCCCGCGACCACGCTCACCTCCGAAGGGGTGTCGAGGATGTTGGCCAGCCGCACGACCAGCGCCTGGCCGTCCTCAGAGCGTTTCACGGCCGAGACGTAGATGCTGGCCGGCTCCACCCGGAGCCCTTCCACGCGGTCGGGCAGGTCCCGCCGCTCCGGCCGCAGCAGGGCGGGATCGCCGGCGATGGCGCGCACCTCCTCGGGCAACATCCCGAGCCGGGTGTCGGCCCGTACGGCCACGAGCGGGTGGTGGTAAGCCTCGGCCGCCTGCTGGAGGTCGGCCAGGTCCGTGAAGAGCTGGACGGCGTACTCCAGGCGGTGGTGCCCGATGAGCTGCGCCTCCGGCGCGGCCATCGATGGGCCGGCCCCGTGAGGCCGGGTCAGCAGGCCCTCCCGCGAAAGGTACCCGACCGACCGCAGCAACGTGAGCGCCAGGGTGACGCCGCTCTTTCCCGGCACCGGCTCGTACTCGGGCAGCCCCCTGGAGAGCACCGCCAGCCCGCTGCCGTCCGTGCGGGCCACCGCCACCCACCGCCGGGCCAGGCCCGTCGGCACCGGCGGCTGGTGCCAGTCGGGATGGGGTATGATCCTGGCCGGCCGCCGCAGCACCTCGAAGTGCCCGTCGACCAGCACCTCGGAGCTCTGGATGCCCGTTTCGAACCAGGCCCGCAGGCGGTGGTCCCGGGCCCGGTTGTCGAGGTCGGTGACGAACTCCGCCCGCCGTTCTCCGGCCTTCAGCGAGACCCGGGTGACGACCGGGCACGTCACCCGCTCCTCCGAGCGGCTGCGCCCGTGGGGGGCAAGGCCGGCCGGGAGCTCGAGCTCCCACCGGAGCTCCATGGTCGCCCGCATCGGCCCTTGCTCGACCCACCGGAACGAGGGCACCAGGCCCAGCGACCAGACCGTGGTGCTGTGGGCCGCCGGAGAGAAGTCGTACTCGTCGCCGGCGTCTTCGGTGTCCTCGAAGAAGTGGAGCGGGCCATAGCGCCTCCCCGACCCTTTCTCCTCCAGGAAGAGCGTGCCGTCTCGCTCGACTCGCAGGCGTATCCGGTCGTTCTCCATCTGGCGGTCGCCCGTGACCCGCACGGAGCCCTCGGCGCCCGCCACGGCGGCGGTGGCCCCCGGCTCGAGGTAGTACGTGGCGAACCCGCCGGCCGGCACCTCCACCTGGAAGGCCACGTCGAGCACACGGCGGGGGCGGGTGCGCCGGGGCTCCGCCCAGTACTCCTCCCGCTCGGCCAGCACCTGGACCTCCTGGCGCCGCCCCTGTGCGTCCACGACCGAGGGCGGGCGGAGGGTGCCGGCTTCTCCGTCGGGGCCGGAGGCGAACGGCACCGCCGCCACCAGCACCTCACGGCGCTCGACGAGCGACGGGTTGAAGACGACCAGCGCCGGCCCCGGGCGCTCGAGCCGCACCCGCTCCGCGATCGCTCGCAGCGACTCACGGGCCACGATGCGGCCGATCTGCTCGGCCTGGTCGAAGCGATAGACCATCTCCCGGTGGACCTGGTCGACGCTCGACCCGCAGATGTCGTCGTGGGGGTGGTTCTTGAGCAGCCAGCGCCACGCCACCTCGAGCGCCCTCGCGGGGTAAGCGCTCCCGTACAGCCACGCCATCGACGCGGCCGGCTCGGCCAGGCGCTCCAGCAGCTGCTGCACCGCCCAGTTGCGCTGCTTGAGCGGCATGCGGCTCGAATAGACGCTTTGCAGGATGGGACTGTACCGCCCCCGGTTGAACTCGCCTCGGAGCGTGGGAAGCTCCGGCCGCCGCTCCCGCACCGCCGCGAAGTACTCCTCGATGGTGGCGTGACGCGCATCGTACCCCTGCGCCCGCAGCCGCTCCACCACCTCCGGGATCTCCGGCTGCGGGAGGGTGTGGTCGGTGCCGTTGAGCAGCAGCACGGCGTCGGCCGCTGCGTGTCGCCGCAGCGCCTCGATCACCTCGACGGCCTGGCGTACCGCGAGCTCCGGGTCGAAGCGCAGCGGCCGCACCTCGCCCCAGCGCATGGGGTAGCCGATCTGCGAGGCGTTGCCGTAGCCCAGGCGCAAGAACGACGCCAGCACCCGGGATCCGTCCGGCGCCTCCCACCAAAACTCGTTGGGGATGCGCTCCCCCTCGTCGCCGAACCCCCGCCAGAACAGGGTCGTCTCGATCCCGAAGCCCCGCAGGATCTGGGGCAGCTGGCCGATGTGGCCGAAGGAGTCAGGGTTGTACCCGTGGAGCATGGCCCGCCCGCCCAGCTGCCGGGCGAGCCGGGTGCCGATGAGCAGGTTGCGCACCAGCGCCTCCGGGCTCACCAGGTACTCGTCGGGCAACACGTACCACGGCCCCACCTGGAGCCGGCCGCTCTCTACCAGCCGCCGGACGTCCGCCTCCCGCTCCGGCCGGATCTCCAGGTAGTCCTCCAGGGTGACGCTCTGCCCGTCGAGCATGAACGCCTCGTAACCCGGCCGGTGCTCGAGCAGGTCCAGGACCTGATCGACCAGCTCCACCAACGACCAGCGGAACTCCTGGAACGGCACGTACCAGGCGCGATCCCAATGGGTCGTCGAGACGATGAACACGCGAGTCTGGCTCGGCGCCAACGGAAGCTCCCCTCCCTTGCTCTCCCTGCACGCTCATCGCACGGCTGCTGCCGACTGGCGAACGACCAAGCGCGCCGGCACCCGGATTTGCCGGGGCGGCCCGCCCCGGAGCATGTCCAGCATGAGTTGGGCTGCGTGGCGCCCGATGCTCACCACGTCTTGCTCGACGTAGGTGAGGGGCACCTGGATCGCGGAGACCTCCCGCACGTCGTCGAAGGCGACGAGGGAGAGGTCCCCGGGGATCTCCAACCCCAAGCGGCGTGCGGCGACCACCGTTCCGACCGTGGCGTTGTGGTTGTAAGTCACGAGAGCGGTGATCGCCTGAGCGCGGCGCAAGAGGCGCAGCGCAGCCTCGGCGCCCGCCTCGTAGCTGTCGGCGACGAGGCTTTCGAGATGGCGCTCGTCGTAGGCGAGCCCGGCCTCGGCCATCGCCCGGCGGAAGCCCTGCAGGCGCTCCCTCACCGAGGAGACGGCCGGGCCCGTCAGGTACCCGATGCTCCGGTGGCCCAGAGAGATCAGGTACATGGCCACCTCGTAGGCCGCCGTCTCGTTGTCGGTGCAGACGACCCCGGCTCCCGGCACCTCCAGGTAGCGGTCGACGAAGACCACCGGCACTCCCATCTCCTGCACCTGGCGCGTGGTCGCCTGCACCAGGTCGTCCCGTCCCCGAACGAGGAGGTCGCTGGTCGGCACGAAGAAGACCCCGTCCGAACTGCCGCGGATCAACCGGAGCTTTTCCAGCTGCCGCTCGGCGTCCTCGGACGAGGTATGAATCTGCAGGGCGATGCCGGCCCGCTCCAGCTCCTCGTTGACCACGCTCATCATGTCGGAGACGGGTGGCCCGGACAGGCCGGGCACCAGGGCGGAGAGCATGCCGGTCGCACCGTTTTTGAGCCCTCGGGCGATCAGGTTGGGGGTGTACCCCAGCCGATCGGCCGCCGCGAGCACGGCCGCTCGAGTCTGGGGCGCCACCCGGCCCACGTTGCGCAGCGCGCGGGAAACCGTGGCATGGGAGACGCGTGCCGCTCGGGCGACGTCTTTGAGGCTCGGGTGCCTTCGCAGGGAGCGACGGTCGGTGTACACGTCTGCACATGTCTCCCTTTCCGGGTGCTCATCTTCTTTGACGCGTGGCCTTGCGAATCCTGCTCACTCCACGGTCACCGCGTGGAAACCGATGTCATCGCCGGTTGTGTAATCGTGTGCGCGGACGGCCCAAGGCTCGAGCCGAGGGCGCAAGCGGCTGTGCCGCGCTCAGGCGGCGGCGCCGGAGCGAGAGGCGGAGACGGCCGGAGCCGGGCTCGGCCCGAGCGCCCGGTCGACTCGCACGAGCCCGGCTCCCTGCGCCGTCTGGGGAGCGCGGTCGACGGGACGGGCGGACTGCACGAGGCGTCGTTTCACCTCACCGGGCGTGAGCCCGGGCTCGGCCTGCAGCACCAGCGCGCAAGCGCCGGCCACCATCGGGCAGGCCATGGAGGTGCCGGAGAGCCGGGTGTGCCACGGATCGACCCGGCTGGCCGGGTCGGTGCGGTCGATGAAAGAGCCGGGCACTCGGAGCGAGACGATGCCGGTGCCCGGTGCCACCAGGTCGGGCTTCGACACGCCGTCCGGCGTAGGGCCCCGGCCCGAGTACGGAGGGATCCGGTCGTCTGCCGGGTCGGGCGTCTCCCTGTCGTCGTCGGCTCCCACGGTGATGATGGAGGGGTTGATGCCGGGGGTGCTGATGGTGTCGGGCGACGGCCCCTCGTTGCCCGCAGCGGCGACCACCACGACACCCCGGCTCCACGCCCAGCCGGCTGCCTGGCACAGGACGTCGTCGTCGCACGGTTCGTAGGCAGGTGCGCCGAGCGACGCGTTGAGGATGCGGATCCCGAGGCGGCCGGCCTGGGAAACGGCCCACTCGATGCCGGCGACCAGCTGCGAGAGGCGGCCGGCCCCCCTCCTGTCGAGCACCTTGATGCCCACGAGCCCGGCTTCGGGCGCGATGCCCCGGTAACGCCCGGAGCTGGTCGCGCCGCTGGCGGCGAGGATCCCGGCCACGTGCGTGCCGTGGCCGTTGTCGTCGTATGGTGCGCCGCGCCCTCCGACGAAGTCCTGGAAGGCTACGAGGCGGCCCTCCAGGTCAGGGTGCGGGTAAATGCCGGTGTCGAGCACCCCGATGGTGATGCCTCGGCCGGTCAGGCCCTGCTCCCAGGCGGCCGGCACGCCGATCGTGGGGGCGGCGACGTCGAGGAAGGCGCGAATCTCGCGATCGTAAGCGGCTCTTGCCACGACCTCCTGCTCGAGCAGGGTGCGCAGGGTTTCAGGGGTTACCTCCGTGGCCAGCGCTCCGATGGAGGGGAGCGGGCGACAGCGCCGGCACCCGGCCCGCTCGAGACGCGTTCTGGCGGACTCGAGTCCACGATCCCGCTCCCTCGATCCGGGGAAGAGCAAGACCGGCAGCCGGCGGCGCCGGTACGCCCACCAGGTGAAGGCGCGGGCCGCGGCGCACGGGAAGAAGCGGGACGGGCGGTGGAGGGCCACCAGGGCGCGGCGCAGTTCGGCGTCCATCCGGTGGGCATGGTTTCGTACCCACTCCAGACCTGAAACGCTCATCGACACACACAAGCCCACCTCTTCAAGCCGGCAAGGGAGAAGCCGGCCGAGGTTGCGACAGATCCGGTCTATGGGGCGGCGTGCCGGAGGGGTACGGGACCCGGGAGCCCATCTTCCGGCCGCCGGGCGAAGCTCCGGCGCCGGGCGAAGGAGACGGCGGGAGCGGGACGGGGATGGAAATCCTCGGGCCGATGGACCCTGGTCCGTGGTCAAACGGGGCGAAGCGTGTCAGAATGGGGAGGGTTCGTGAGGACGTTCACAAAGGGGTGGCATCATGCGGCAAAGCGGAGCTCTGCAGCCCGGCGCTCAGGCGCTCACTCGCCGGGTGGTGGCGGCGGCCATCCTGCTGGCGTTCGTGACGGGGTTCCAGGCCCTGGGACTGCCCCAGCTGGCGACCGGCCCGGTGGTCAACGCCACGCTGTTCCTGGCGGCGTGGACGGTGGGGCCGCTGTTCGGGGCAGCCATCGGGCTGTTGACGCCGGTGGTGGCGCTTTGGAGGGGCATCCTGGCGGCGCCTCTGGCGCCGATGGTGCCGTTCATCGCCGTGGGTAACGGCGTGCTCGTGGTCATCGCGTACTACCTGCGGCGCGTGCACCTGAGCGTGGCCATCGCCGTGGCGGCGGTCGCCAAATTCGCCCTGTTGGCGACTGCGGTGCGGGCCCTGGTCTCGGTGCCGGCTCCCATCGCCGTGGCCATGCAGTGGCCGCAGCTGTACACGGCCATCCTGGGCGGCCTTCTGGCGTGGCTCGTCTGGAAGGCTCTACCCGCCTCCTACCGGATGTGGTAGACTGCCAGCCGTGCGGCACCCGAGCCCGCGCGGGTCCAACCCGGGGCTGCCGCCCGCGCGGGTCGAGACGAGAGGCGAAGCGGTGTGAGTGGGCACGGTCCTGGTCCGGCGAGCAGGCTGGGAGCGGCCGCAGCCGCCGCGTACGCGTACGTGATCCTGGGCGCCGAGATGGCGGCCATCGGGCCGCTCATCGAGGGGTGGATGCGCGAGTTCGAGGTGGGAGCGGCGGCCATGGGGACCCTGTTCACCGCGTCCTCCCTGGGCTCGGTGGCCATGACGCTGGCTTATCCCGGGCTCGTGGCCCGATGGGGGTTGCAGGCGCTGCTCTCGGCAGGCGCGCTCCTGGTGGGCGTTGGGCTGGCGCTGGCTGCAGGGGCCGGTCGGGCGAGCCTGCTGCTGGCGACCTTCGGGGTGGTCGGGATCGGATTTGCGGCGGTGGATCTCGGTATCAACAACCTCTACGTGGTGATCTTCCCTCACCGCCGGGCCCTGGCGCTCAACCTCGTGCACCTCTTCTTCGCGGTGGGAGCCACGGCGGCGCCGGCGCTGCTTCCCGTCCTTCTCCGGGTAACCAGCTGGCGGGCGATCTTCGTGGCCATCGGCGCCGCCTCCGCCGCGGGGAGCCTGGCCATCCTCATGACGTGCCGGGGCCTGACCCCGGCCGTGCACGCAGGCGAGCGAGATGGAGGCTCAGGCAGGGGATCGTGGTCGCTCCCCTTGCTGCGGCGGCTGTGGCGCCCGGCGGTGGCCATGCTGCTCTACGTCGGCGTCGAGGTGGCCGTCACCGGGTGGGCCTTCGCCTACTTGCGGTGGGAGAAGGCGGCCTCTGCGGAGCTGGCCGGCGCCGCGGTCTCGGTCTTCTGGGCCGGGCTTGCGGCGGGGAGGCTCCTGCTCGGGGCGGCCGTCGAGGCCCTGGGCTACGAGCCGACGCTGCGGCTCACGGCGATCGGAGGGGGTGCGGTGCTCGCGGCCATGGCGCTGCTGCCCGTCGGGCCGGTGGTGGCGCTGGTCCTGCTCGGGGTGGTAGGGCTCGTCTTCTCCGTGATGTTCCCGACGCTGGTCGCCCTTGCCAGCCGGGACGCGCCCGCCCAGGAGAGCGGCGCGGTGACGGCGGTCATGGTGCTGTCGTCCACGCTCGGGTCGATGACCCTGCCCGCCCTGACCGGTGCCGCCGCCCAGTGGACCGGGCAGCTCGGCGCGACCATGGTGGCCATGGGTGCCGGCCTGGCGCTGGCCTACGTCTTGCTGATACCCAACCGGCGTGCGCTCGCGGGGGCGGTGACGCCGGCGGCCGTGGCGCCCGGTGCCGTGCGGCCGCAGGCCGAGCGTTGACCCGAAGCGCAAGGCGGCGGCCTGCGGGTGGAGCACCGGCGTTCCCACGCCGGGGGCCGGGCTTCGCGCCGGGTCACGAGGCGGGACGCTGCTCGACAGGCGCTTCTACGATCCGGCCCAGGGCCTCCACGACCCGAGGGTCGAACTGGGTCCCTGCGTAGCGGCGCAGCTCCGCCAGGGCCTGCGCGCGGTGCGGGCTTCCCGGTAGGCTCGAGGGGTCGTCATGGCGGTGAAGGCGTCGATCACGGCCACGATGCGGGCCTCGAGCAGGATGGCTTCCCCGGCCAGCCCCTGGGGGTAGCCCGTGCCGTCGAAGTGCTCGTGGTGCTGGTGAATGATCCGGGCGGCCAGATCCAGGCTCTCGATCCGTTGGACGATGGCCCGGCCGACGGCGGGGTGACGGCGAACGGCGGCCCACTCCCCCTGGGTCAGGTGCCCTCGCTTCTGCAAGACGTGGTCGGGAATGGCCAGTTTCCCGATGTCGTGGAGCATCGCCGCGTAGGCGAGCTGCTGCAGGCGATCCTGTGCGATCCCCAGCTCCCTGCCGACGGCAACCGCGAGGTGCGCCATTTCGTGACCGTGGTCGGGGTCCGCTGCGGCATGCGGGGAGCCCGCGTCGCGGGCCTCGGCGAGAGCTGCCAGCGCCTCCACCGCCTGCCGCAGCGTCAGGTGTAGCCGCCGCGCCTTGTCGAGATGCGCCCAGGCCTGGGCCGCAAAGGCGACGAGCGCCTGCAACAGAGTCCAGTCGTGGGCGACGGGAGGCGGTGCCGGCACGGGCGAGAAGGCGCCCGGCTCGGCGGATGCAAGCGCCACGCGCACGTGTCCGAGGCGCTCCCCTTTCGCGCGCAGGGGCAGCTTCGCCTCTACCGCGGCGCCCCGCCCGGCGGGAGCCGTCCAGGTGTACACGAGGTGGTTCTCCCGTTCGGCGTCGAGCGGGCCTTCCGCCGGCTGAGGAGGCCTCGCCACCCAGACTTCCAGGAGAAAGCAGCCGCACGCCTCGTGCGCGGCGCGGGCGAGGGCCGCCCAGACTTGCTCTGCTTGCGTGGCCTCGCCCAACTCCCCGGCAAGGCGGGCAAGGATGCGCGAGCCTGGCCCGTCCGCACACCCTCGGTCCCTTCGCCCGCTCTCCCCGTCCATGGGAGCCCCCTTCGGCGATACGCCGCCAACCGCCGGAAAGGAGCGGCGCCAGCTCCCGGGCGCCGCAAGCCCTGGTCAGTCCTTCCATCGGCATGGAAAGCGGTCTCTTGGAGCGCTGTGCCCTTCGGGAGCGCTCAACCTCCGTAGAACCACCCGGTCTCCCACATGTCGAGCGGACGGGCCTGCGGGTCGCGCAAGCCTGCGTGCACGACCTCGGCGACGTAGACCGTGTGGTCTCCCCGCTTCACGGCATCGGTGACTCTCGCCTCGAACCACGCCGGCACGACGGCCAACACCGGCGCTCCCGTCGTGGCCCCCGGCTCGAACGCGTAGCCGTTGACCCGCCCGTCGCGCACCTCCGTCGAGCGGAAAAACGCCTGGGCCACGTCCTTCTGATCGGCCGAGAGGACGTTGACGGCGAAAGCACGAGCCCGATCGACCACCGCGTGCAGCAGGCTGTCGACTTTGAGGCCCACCATGACCAGAGGGGGCGTGAACGAGGCCTGGGACAGCCAGTTGACCGTGCCCGCCGCCAGCTCGCCTCCCTGCGCGGCCGACACGACGTAAAGGCCGTAGGTCAGTTTGCGCAACACCTGCTTCTTGACCTGGGGATCCAGCGCCATCGTGAACCGAGCCCTCCTCGACGGTTCCGGCTAGGATGCTTCTGGCATTGCATAACCTGCCCGAAAGGCGCCGCGCAAGTGCAGGAGTGGGGTCGATACGCCCTCGAATTCCCGGAGAAGGCCCCGGGCGCAAGCATGCAAGGTGGCCGGAAAGTGATGGCCGGAAAGCGGGGAGGGACGATGCGCGTGTCCGAGTGGCGGTCGAGGTGGACGAGGATGGCGGGGCTGGGGCTGCTGGCGCTGGCGCTGGTAACGGCTGGGACTGCGCCGGGTGCCACGGCCGCGGCCCCCAAGCGGGTCGCATACGTCATCAACGGTTCGTTGGGGGACCAGTCGTTCTACGACTCCGGCTACGAAGGGCTCAAGCGGATCGAGAAGGAGTTCGGGGTCGAGACCCGGGTGGTCGAGGCGAAGTTCACGCCGTCGCTCTACTATCCGTCGCTCCAGCAGGCTGCCCGCTGGGCGGACGTCGTCTTCGTCATCTCGTACGGGATGGAAGACCAGCTGCAACAGATAGCCGATCAAAATCCCCATAAGGTCTTCGTCAACGTGGACACCGTGGTCACCAATGCGAAGAAGACCATCTCGAGCATCGACTTCCGGGAGAGCGAGGGCGCGTTCATGGCCGGGGTCGTGGCGGCGATGATGACGACCTATACCAAACTCCCCGGCATCAACCCTCAGAAGGTGATCGGTGCGGTGGGCGGCGACGACGACCCGGTGATCCGCGACTTCGTGTACGGGTACGAGCAAGGGGCGCACTACGTCGACCCGGAAGTGAAAGTCCAGACGGTGTACGTCGGCAGCTGGGACGACCCGGTGAAAGGCAAGCAGGCGGCCCTGCAGCTGTTTGCCCAGGGGGCCGACGTGGTCTTCAACATCGCGGCGCTCACCGGCGTCGGGGTGCTGCAGGCGGCGCGCGAAGCCGGCAAGTACGCCATCGGGGTCGACACCAACCAAAACGGGCTGGAGCCGGGCCACGTCCTCACTTCGGACATCAAGGACGTCGGCGGGTCCATGTACCAGGTCTTCCGGATGATTCTGGACGGGACGTACAAGCCGGGGACGGTCTACAGTTTCGGTCTGAAGGAGCGGGCCGTCGGCTTGGCCATCGACGACCACTCCCGCCAGCTGATCCCCGCCGGCTACCTCCAGCGGATCGAGACCATCCGCCAGAAGGTCATTTCCGGGGAAATCGAGGTCAAGCCGTACCGGCCGTGAGCGTCCGATGATCGAACTTCGCCATCTCTACAAGATCTTTCCGCCCCGGACGGTGGCGGTGCGTGACGTGTCGCTCGCCGTCCGGGACGGCGAGATCCACGCGCTGGTCGGGGAGAACGGCGCCGGCAAGTCGACCCTGATGCGGATCCTGTACGGGATGCTACGCCCGGACGGCGGGGAGATCCGCATCGATGGGCGGCGGGTGAGCTTCGGCTCGCCCACGGAGGCCATGGCTGCCGGCATCGGCATGGTGCACCAGGAGTTCATGCTGGTGCCGTCCCTGCCGGTGTACGAAAACGTCGTGCTCGGCAGCGAACCGGTCCGCCGGTTCGGGCGAATCGACTGGGAGGCGGCGAAAAGGCGAGTCGACGAGCTGGCCCGGCAGCTACGGGCCGGCATCGATCTCCACCAACGCGTGGAGCGCCTGTCGGTCGCTGCGCAACAAAAGGTGGAGATCCTCAAAATCCTCTACCGCAACGCGCGCGTCCTGATCCTGGACGAGCCCACCGCCGTCCTGACGCCCCAGGAGACCCGGGAGCTGTTCGAGCGCCTGCGAGAGTTCCGGCGCGAGGGCCGTACCGTCGTCTTCATCAGCCACAAGCTCGATGAGGTGCTGGCCATCTCGGACCGCATTTCCGTGATGCGCCAGGGCAGGCTCGTCCGCACGCTGGACAACCAGGGGGTGAGCGCGCGGGAGCTGGCCCACCTCATGGTAGGCGGCGAGCTCGCTCCCTTCACCCGGGACAGCAAGGCAGAGAGGAGACCGCAGGCCGGGGACCATGGCCGGGTCGTGGCCGGCGATGGCCGCCGTGGAGGGGGACCGGCGCTGGAGGTGCGGCACGTGACCCTGCCGGGCCGGGGAGGGCGGCCTGCGTTGCAGGACGTGTCGCTGGCGGTCTGGCCGGGGGAGATCGTGGGGATCGCCGGCGTCGAGGGCAACGGCCAGGCGGAGCTGGTGCAGGTGATCGTGGGACTGCGCAGGCCGCAGGCCGGCCAGGTGCTGGTGGGCGGGCGCGACGTGACGGCCCACTCCATTGAGCAGCGCCGGCAAAGCGGGCTCAGTTTCGTGCCGCAGGACCGGAAAGGGGCGGGAGCAGCTCCGGCGGGTACCCTGGTCGAGAACGCGGCCCTGGGGCACCACCGCCGCGAGCGCCTCACCCGCTGGCGCGGGCGGCTGCTCGACCGGCGGGCGATGCTGGAGCTGACCGTCGATATCCTCCGAAAGCACCGGGTGGCGGCGGCCGGGCCCCGGGCCCCTTTCCGGTCGCTTTCGGGGGGTAACCAGCAAAAGCTGATCCTGGGCCGGGAGCTGGCCTTCGATAGCCCCGTGCTGGTGCTGGACCAGCCTACGCGGGGTCTCGACGTCGCATCCACCCACTTCGTCCACGAGACACTGCAGGAGCTGCGGGCGCGCGCCAAGGCGATCCTCGTGGTTTCGGCGGACCTGGACGAGCTGTTCGCTCTGGCCGACCGCCTGCTCGTCATGTTCGGCGGGCAAGTGGTCGCCGAGCTCGATCCCGGCGTGGCCACCCGGGAGCAGGCCGGCGAGTGGATGCTCGGGGGAAGGATGCCGGCATGAGGGAGACATTGCGCCAGCTCGCCCTGGGGCTGGCCGGTATCGTGCTCGCCCTGGCGGCCGGAGCGGTGGCCCTGGCAGCCCGGGGCCAGGCCCCCCTCGATGTGTACCGGGTGCTCTTCCGCTACGCGGCCGGTTCCTGGTACGACCTCTCCAACAGCCTCCACAACGCGGTGCCGCTCATCCTCACGGGGCTGGCAGCAGCGGTGGGCTTCGGTGCGGGGGTCGTCAACCTGGGCCAGCAGGGCCAGCTGCTTGTGGGCGCGCTGGCGACCGCCCTCGTGGGGGTGGCGCTCCCGCTGCCCCGGGCGCCGGCCCTCGCGGTGGGGATCGCCGCCGGGATGCTGGCCGGGGCGCTGTGGGGGGCGCTCGCAGCCTGGATGCGCCACCGGCTCGGCATGGACGAGTTCATCACGACCCTGATGCTCAACTTCGTGGCCGTTTACGCGACGGGCTACCTCGTCACGTACCCGCTGATGGACCCGACGGCGTACACGCCCATGACCGTCCAGGTGTTGCCGGCGTACTGGCTTCCGCGGCTTTCGGCAAGCGCCGAGCTCGACGCCGGGGTGCTCCTCGCCGGTGCGGCGGTGCTGGCCATGGCGCTGGCGGCCCGGTATACCCCGCTCGGGTACGAGTGGCGCATGATGGGCCTCAACGCGCTGGCGGCGAAGCTGGCCGGGATCGATACGGCCCGTAACGTCTCCCTGGCCCTGTGGGTGGGGGGCGCTCTTTCGGGGCTGGCCGGCGCGCTCTTGGTCATGGGAGGCGTGCAGCACCGGTTCGTCGACGGCATGGCGGCCAACTACGCCTGGGACGGCATCATGGTGGCCATCATCGGCCAGAACGGGGTCGTGGCTACCACCCTGTACGCGCTCTTCTTCGGCGCCCTGCAGACGGGTTCGCTCGGCATGGAGTTCGAGGTGGGCGTCCCCTCGGAGTTCAGCATGGTGGTGCAGGCGCTGGTGGTGGTCTTCGCCGTGGCGGGTCCGCTCCTGTTGGATCGCACCCTGACCCGGTGGGCGCTTCGCCGGGTGGAGAAGGAGGTCGTCTCCCCTGGAGCTGGTCACGGGGCTGCTGGCGGCGGCGCTTAGCGCGGCCACGCCCATCGCCCTCGCGTCGCTGGGCGGCATCTTCACTTACCACGCCAACACGTTCAACATCGCCATGGAAGGCATGATGCTCGCCGGCGCCTTCTTCGCCGTGGCCGCCAGCTACCTGACGGGGAGCTGGGCGGCCGGCGTGGCGGCGGCGGTAGGAGCCGGGTTGTTGCTGGCGGCGCTGTTCGCGCTGGTGGCCATCGGGCTGCGCTGCGACGAGTTCGTCACCGGGATCGCCATCAACATGCTGGCGCTGGGAGGCACCACGTTCCTGCTGCGGCTGTGGTTCAACGTGAAAGGAGCGCTGGTCTCGCCCCGGATCGCCGCCCTGCCCCGCTGGCACATCCCGGGGCTCGAGCAGGTGCCGTTCTTGGGAGACGTCCTGAGCGGCCACGCCTTCCTCGTCTACGTGACCTGGGCTGCCGTCGCGGCGGTCCACTGGGTCATCTTCTCCACCCGCTTCGGGTTACGGCTGAGGGCGAGCGGCGAGTCGCCCGACGCGGCGGCATCGCTGGGGGTGAGCCCGAGCCGTTACAAGTACTGGGCGGCCCTGCTGTCGGGGCTGTTGAGCGGCCTGGCGGGCGCCTATCTGTCGCTCGGATACGTGAGCCTCTTCACCGAAAACATGTCCAACGGGCGGGGCTGGATCGCCCTGGCCGCCATCATCCTGGTGCGCGCCCGGCCCGTGCCGATGCTGCTCATCTCGCTGCTGTTCGGCTTCTTCGACGGCATGGGCATGGCGCTGCAGGGGGCCAAGTTTCCGGCCCAGCTGACCCACATGCTCCCCTACCTTGCCACGCTGCTGGCCCTGTACTCGTACGCCCGCACGGCACGGCGACGCCGGCTGGCAGAAGGAGTGACGTCTTGATGGCTTCCAGGGCTTGGGAGATGGAACGAGACTTGAGGCGGCAGGCCCGGCCGCCCCGGGAGGGCGTCGCGCACGACGCCCTGCGCTGGAAGCAGGCGGTCGACGCCCTCAGCGCCCCGGTGCGATTGGCTCGGGTGTTGTGGGAGAGCGAGGTGCCGGCCTCTGGGGCGCCCGATCGGCTGATCGTGGGAGCCATCCAGTCGGTGGCCAACCGGGGGCGGGACGTCACCCGGGCCGAGGCCCTCATCCCGGCGGCGCAGGAGGCTTTCGAGCGAAACGACGACCTCACCCTGAGCCGGGTGGTGGCCGAGATCTACCGGGAGCTGTGGCAGGCACCCCTGGTGGCGGACCACCCCTATCATCGCTTCGTCCATCCCGACACCTGGGAGGACGTGAGAGCGAGCCTGCCCGGCGCTCGAGAGGAGGCGGGGGGCGCGGGGTCGGGCCTGCCGGGCGGAGGCCCGGATCGGGCCTCGTATCTGGGCTCCGGGGCGTATCTCGACCGGGTGCATGCGGCGTGGCTCGGCAAGAACATCGGTGGCGCCCTGGGGACGCCCCTCGAGGGCTACACCGGCCGGGCCATCCGCGAGGCGTGGGGCGAGGTGCGCGGCTACGTCCGCCCGCCCTCCACGCTCAACGACGACATCACCTACGAGATCGCCTTCTTGAGCGCGTTGGAATCGCATGGAGCGGCGCTCGACTCGCAAGAGCTGGCCCTGCGGTGGCTCGATCTCATCCCCATGGGCTGGAGCGCCGAACTGGTCGCGCTCGACAACCTGCGGCGGGGCCTCATGCCGCCGGTCTCGGGCCGTTACCTCAACCCGTACTCGGAGTGGATCGGCGCGCAGATGCGGGGGGAGGTATGCGGGCTCGTGGCGCCGGGCCGCCCGATGGAGGCCGTGCGGTGGGCCTGGATCGACGGGATCGTCTCCCACGAGAAGAACGGCGTGTACGCCGAGATGTACAACGCGGCGCTGGTGAGCCTCGCCTTCGTCCAGCCCGACGTGCGGGCCCTGCTCGAGCAGGCCCTCGCCTACGTGCCGCAGGCCAGCGAGTTCGCCGACGTGGTGCGCCGCACCCTCGGGTGGTGCCGCCAGGCGGCGAGCTGGCAGGAGGCGTGGGCCCGAGCGGAGGCGGCTTTCGAGGCGTACCACTGGATTCACGCGTATCCCAACGCGGCGGCGGTGATCGTGGGCCTCTGGTGGGGCCAGGGGGACTTCGACGAGACGCTGCACGTCGTGGCCATGTGCGGGCTGGACGTCGACTGCAACGCGGGCCAGGCGGGAGCCATCCTCGGGGCAGCGAAGGGGACGGCCGCCATCCCGGCTGCCTGGAGCGCACCGCTCGAGGATACCCTCGAGACCTACGTGAAAGGCTTCGAGCGCATGCGGATCTCGGAGCTGGCCCGGTGGACGGCCCGTCTCGCCGCCGGCCTCGGCTCGGGGAGGTAGCGTCGTTGGACGAGCGAGCTCCGGCATCCTGGAGCGACGAGCTCGCCGCCTCCGGTTGGGAGGCGGTGGCAAGCGCCCTCGCCGCGCGGGAGCGGTCCGACCCTGACCAGGTGCGAAGGGCGCTCGAGGACCTGGTACGCGCCGGCTCGGTGGAGGCGGCCCGGGCCATCCAGGCGTATCGGGAGCGCTCAGGCGTCAAGCGGCTGCGCCAGCTGGCCGGGCAGAGCCTCGGGGTGCTGGCCGCCCGGGGCGTACGCCTGCAGACCGAGGGCCCCGGCCGGGCCGAACGGGTGAGCCCGGAGAGCCATGCCCTGGTGAGCCTCTACGACGGCCGCGGCTTGCGGGTGGTCGTCCTGGCGGTGCACCCGCCCGGGCGAGGGATGGCCCTGCTGTGGGCGGCGCTCGACGACGGTGGAGCGCTGGCCTGGACCCGGCTCGAGGAAGGGGCGACCAAGAAGGAGTTCCTGCGGCTGCATGAAGCGCCCGAGCACAGACCTTTCGAGCGGTTGCGGGCGGTGCCCCTGGAGTACGGGCGTTTCCTGGTGCACCGAGGAGCGGAGCGAACCGGGGCACTCCCGAGCGCCGAGGCCCGTAAGGCGGCAGCCGACGTGGCGTCTTTCGTGCCGCCTCCTGCACGCCGCTTCGAGCGCCCCATCCTCTGGGAGCAGGCGCCGGGCGTACTCGAGCAGGCCCGAGAGCGTCTGGACGAGCTCCTCGCCTACGAGGCCCTGGAGCAGCTGCCCGAGATCTGGACGTGGGTGCCCGGCGGGCAGGTGGGCCCCGAGGTGGCCCTGGTCCGGGCCGTCGAAGAGGGCCGCCTGGCGCTCGCTGCGGGAGCGGGCTGGGTCGAACAGGTGGCCCGGCGGGGGGCCGGCCGGCTCTACGGAGAGCCTCCTGCCCGGGAGCGGTACGCCGAGCGGTTTTTCGAGCTCGCCTACGCCCTGTGGATCGCGCAGCGGAAGCACGACGCCCTGGCGGCGGCTGCGGCCGGCCTGGCGCTGGAGGACCCCGACCGCTCGCCGGGCGACGTCCGGCTGCTGCGCATGCTGGTGGAGGCGGCCATCGCAGGGGAGTTGGACCGCGCCCGGGCACAGGAGGGCCGGCGCGGCGTGGCCGAAGAGCCCGGCCGTCCCGCCGGGCGGGAAGCCCGGCGGCGGGTCAAGCCGGGGCCGGAGGCGAGGTCGCCGTCCATGTTGTGGACGCCCTTCTCGCCGGCAGGACAGGCGGCGCCGGAAGACGAGGACGACGAGGAAAGCAGTCCCGCATCCGGGGGCTCGGACGCCTCAGGGATCCCGCTCAGCCCCGCCTGGGAGCGCCGCGGCCGCATCATCGTGCCACGGGGCGGCTGAGGTTGCCAACCGGCGGGACGGGGCGCCCCGTCCGGGCGCCTGCGCCGCGCCGGGCGGGGCTTCTTGGAAGCGCCGGTTGGGGAAGAAGAGCGCGAGCAGAAACGCTCCGATCGCCGCGGCGAGCACGAGCCCATGCACGCCTCTGAGCGCCTCCCCGAGAGCCTCACGGGCGACGGCCAGGGCCCGGGGCCCGAGCCGGGCCCCCTTCGCCGGGTCGAGCAGGTCGCTGCCCAAGGCCGCCGCGTCCAGCATGGTGCGCACGCCGAGCTCGGGGATGTGGCGCAGGCGCGCCGCCAGGCCGAGATTCATCACCGCTCCCATGAGGGAGACCCAGACCAGCCCGCCCAGAGTGCGCACGAACTGCAAGGACGCAGTCGCCACGCCGCGCCGTTCCCAGCCAACGGCGCCTTGCACCCCCAGGATGAACGCCAGGGTCGAAAAGCCCATGCCGGCCCCGATGACGAAGGTGACGGCCGCCAGCCCGACCTCGGGGATGCCGCCGGGAAGCCGGTCGAGCACGAGCAGCCCCGAGGCGGCGGCCGCGTCGAGCGCCAGGCCGAGGAGGGCGGCCGGGCGCTGGCCCACCTTGAGGATATAGCGCCCCCCGTACATGGAGGCGAGCGGCCACCCGATGGACAGCCACAACAGCGACGCCCCCGAGCGGGTCGCCGAAAAGCCCTGCACGCCCTGCGCCCAGAGGGGCAGGTAGACGGTGGTCCCGTAGAAGACGCCGCCGATCATGAGGGAGGCCAGGTTGGCGACGGCGATGGTGGGATCGCGAAAGAGGTCGAGGGGAAGCATGGGGTCGGGGTGGCGGCGCTCCTGGACGACGAAGAGAGCCAGCGTGACTGCGGCCCCGCCCAGCATCCCCAGGATCGCGGGGGAGTTCCACGGCTGGCGTATCCCGCCTTCCAGAAGCGCCAGGAGCAAGGCGGACGCGCCCACCGTGAGCAGCACCGAGCCGGCAACGTCGATGGGAAGCCGCCTCGGCTGCACGTGCTCCTCGAGGTTGCGCAGGAGCATGGCGATGGCGAGCGCGCCGAGAGGCAGGTTGACGTAAAACAGCCACCGCCACGAGAAGTGGTCGACGATGAAGCCGCCCGCCAGCGGCCCGATGAGGGCCGAGATGCCCCACACCGACGAAAACCACGCCTGCATGCGGGCCCGTTCGGCCGGCGAGAAGATGTCCCCGATGATCGTCTGCACGACCGGTTGAACGGCCCCGGCGCCCAGCCCCTGCAGCGCTCGGAAGGCGATGAGCTCCTCCATGCTACGGGCCTGCCCGCAAAGCGCCGATCCGGCGAGAAAGACCGCCGCTCCCAGGGTAAAGGTGCGCTTGCGCCCGATCACGTCGGCCAGCTTGCCGTACACGGGCACGGTGGCCGTTGACGTGAGCAGGTAGGCGCTCACGAGCCAGGTCAGCAGGGAGAAGCCCCCGAGGGCACCCACGATGCGGGGCATGGCCGTGTCGACGATGGTCGCGTCGACGGCGGTGAGGAACGTGGCCAGCATGACCGAAACCACGACCTGCAGCCGCCTGTCGCGTGCCATTGCCTGCCCGGTGCCCCCCTGCCCGCACTGCGGCAGTATAGCACACCGGTGCGGGCTCCAGAACCGGCCACGGGGTACCGAAACAAGAGGAGGGGGTTGGCCCCCAGGGAAGGAGTGGACGCCCCCGGGCGGTGCCGATGCGAAGTTTCACGCAACAACTCATGGTGCCGATGGCGCTCATCGCGGCCGTCTCCGTCGCGGCGGTCTCCGTGTTGCTCGTCACCTCGGCGAGCACCCTCTTGCAGAGCCAGCTCGAAAGCCAGGTCAAGTCCGAGCTGCAGCTCAACACCCGCCTCATCGGCGAGTGGCGGGCGAGGGTCCTTGGCCAGGTCAACCAGCTCGCCTCGAAGTTCGCTCAACAGACGAGCACGGTCACGTCCGAGGACCTGGGCTCCTACGCCGGGACCCTCTATTCCGACGTCACCGGCAGCAAGGAAGTGCTCGAGGTCACCGTGTCGGGCACCAACGGGCGGGGCATGTCCCTGGACAACAACGGTGGCGTCAATCCGGCCGACGTCGCGAAGGATCCGGTTTTCCAGGGCGCCTTCTCGGGCAAGACGATGTTCGGCCAGCCCTTCCGGTACGGGACCGGCCAGACGCTGGCCGTTCGGATCGCCGTTCCCCTCATGGATACGAGCGGGAAGGTCCGCGGGGCCGTGGCCGGAGTCGTGCCGGCCGCGGAGCTCGTGAACCAGGTCGCCTCGCTCAAGCTGGGGAGCACCGGCTTCGGCATGTTGGTGGCCAGAAGCGGGCTCGTGCTCGCTCACCCCGACGCTTCCCAGGTGCTCACCCTCAACGTCTTGCAGCAAGCGGCCACGCCCTCGGAGCGGAGCGTCTACGAGGGCCTGCTCGGCGCCTCCAAGGCGACGCTGGTGACGGCCCGTCTTGACGGCCGGGAGCGCCTGATCGCGGCCCACCCGGTCGAGCAGACCGACTGGGTCCTGCTGATGACCGTGCCCCGGGCCGAGCTTACCGGGGTCATTGCCCAGATGCAGCAGCGCGCGCTCTCCATCGGGATCGTCATGATCGCCGTCGCGCTGGTCGCCGCCTACTTCGTGGGCCGGGCCACCTCCCGGGGCGTCATCGAGGTGTCCGCCGCCATGGCTCACCTGTCGGAGGGCGACCTGACGCGCAAGACGTCGGTGCGAGGGCGCAACGAGGTGGCCCGGCTGGCCGAGGCGTTCAACTCCACGTCCGGGCGTCTGCGGGAGGTCGTGACCCAGGTGCGCGCGAGTGCCGAGCAGGTCGCCGCCTCCAGCCGGGAGCTGGCCGGCGCTTCGGAACAGGTGGGTAAAGCGGCCCAGCAGGTGGCCGCCACGGTCGACCAGATGGCCAGGGGAGCCGAGCGGCAGTCGGCCGCCGCCTCCACCGCCTCCGAGAGCTCCCGCCACGTGGGCGAGATGGTGAGGCGGGTGACCGAGGCCATCCAGCGCATCGCCCAGGGCAGCCAGGAGGTCGCCCGGATCGCGGTGGACGGGCGTACGGCGCTGGGAGCGACCGCCGATCGCATGTCGCAGATCGAGCAGGCGGTCGGGGCCTCGAGCAGCGTGGTCCAGTCCCTGGGGCAGCGCTCCCAGCGGATCGGGCAGATCGTGGACGTGATCACCGGCATCACTGAGAAGACCAACCTCCTCGCCCTCAACGCGGCCATCGAGGCGGCCCGGGCAGGCGAGCAGGGGCGGGGCTTCGCCGTGGTCGCGGAGGAGGTTCGCCGCCTGGCCGAGCAGTCCCGGCAGGCGGCTTCGGAGATCGCCGCCCTCATCGACGAGATCCGCCAGGAGGTCGAGCAGGCCGTCCGCAACACGGAGACGGCCCGGGCGGCGGTGAGCGAAGGGGTCAAGGCGGTGGCCGGCTCCGGCCAGAGCTTCGAAACCATCAGCCGCTCCGTGGAGCAGATGGTCCAGCAGATCCAGGAAGTGCACGCGGCGGCGCAGGAGATGGCGGCCGCCAGCGAGCAAGCGGTGCGGGCGGTGGACGAGATTGCCGCCATCACCCAGCAAAACGCCGCCGGCGCCCAAGAGGTCGCCTCCAGCACCGAAGAGCAATCCTCCGCGGTGGAGGAGATCGCCCGCTCGGCCGGAGGGCTCGCCCGGATGGCCGAGTCCTTGCTCAAGGCGGTGGGCGTGTTCAAGGTGTAGGGGCCGAGGCTGCAAAGACAGGTGGCACGCTCCCTCGAAAGGGCGGGGGCCCGGGCCGCGGGCGTTGTACGGCGGCGGCCCGGGCCCCCGCTTTTCGGCGGCAGGAACGGCCGGTGCACGGAGGGAAACCACCCGGCGTACCCCGGGCCCGGGCGAGGCCCGGGCGCTTCGTGTCGGGACGAGAGCGAGCCTGGGGAGGGAGATGGACAGGCCCGTGGCATCCCTTCTCGCCTGGGGTGTCATGCTCGGAGGGATCCTGGCGCTGGGCGGGGTAGGGCTCTCCCTGGTCTACGGGGTGTTGCGGTTTGCCACCTTCGCCCATGGAGATCTGATGACGGTCGGGGCTTACCTCGTGGCCACCATCCTGCCGGCGCTTCCGCCGATGGGGAGGGTGGGCCCCTTCTCCTTCGGGTGGGAGTTCCTCGTGGCGCTGGCGCTGGCGATGCCGCTCACGGGGATCGTGGCCCTGGCCATGGACCGGGCGTTCTACCGGCCGCTTCGCCGGCGGCAGGCCTCCCCCCTCATCCTGGCGATGGCCTCCCTGGGGGTCGCTTTCTTGCTGAGGAGCCTGGTCTACCTGGGCTGGGGCGCCGACTTCCGGTTTTACTACCCGGGCCGGGCGAGGCCGTCCGTGCTCTTGCCTCTGGGAGTGCGGCTGCGTCCCGACCAGTTGTTCATCCTGGGCGTCACGGTCGTGCTGGTCGTGCTGATGTACCTGCTCCTCGAGCGGACCCGGGCGGGCAAGGCGATGCGGGCCACGGCCGACAACCCGTCGCTCGCACGGGTGAGCGGCATCGATACGGAGCGAGTCGCCGCCTGGACGTGGCTCGTGTCCGGGGCGCTGGCGGCGGCGGCCGGCGCCATGCTGGCGCTCGACTCGCAGCTCCGCCCGGAGATGGGATGGTTCTTGCTGCTCTCGTTGTTCGCGGCGGTGGTGCTGGGCGGGCTCGGCAAGGTGTACGCCGCCCTCGCCGGCGGCCTGGTGATGGGCGTCGTCCAGCAGGTGGCCACCGCTTTCCTCAACCCGGCCTACGGGCCGGCGGTCGGTTTCGTGGTGCTGGCGGCCCTTCTGGTCTTCAAGCCCGAGGGACTGCTGGGAGGAAGGGGCATGCGCTGAGATGGTGCTGCGCCTCGCGCTGCTGGCGGTGCCGCTGGCCCTCGTGGGCGCCTGGATCGGGCTGCCCCTGCCCGGGGCCGGCAGAAGGCGCCGGGCGCGGCTTTTGGGCGCGGTCGCGGGAGCGGGGGCGGCCGCCGTCCTGGCGATGGCGGTACCGGAGGGCATCCTGGCGTATCTGGTCTCCTTTGCCGTCTCGGGGGGCATCTTCGCCCTGCTCGCTCTGGGGCTCAACGTGCACTGGGGCTACACCGGGTTGTTCAACGTCGGGGTTGCCGGGTTTTTTGCCGTGGGTGCGTTCAGTTCGGCCCTGTTCACGACGGCCATGCCCGCAGGCCCGCTGGCGCTTTACAGCCGGCAGGCCTTCGGGCTGGAGTGGCCGTTTGTCGGCGGGGTCGTCGCCGCGGTCGTGGTCTGTGGATGCGTGGCGTACCTGGTGGGGCTGCCGACCCTTCGCCTGAAGGACGAGTACTTCGCGGTGGCGTCCATCGGGATGGCCGAAGTGGTCCGTCTCGTCTTCCAGAACGAGCGATGGCTGGCCAACGGGCCGCAGCCGTTGCGGGGCATCCCGCGGCCGCTTCATTGCCTGGTCGAAGAGCCCACGTGCCCGTGGCTCCCGGCAGGGATGGCCCGGCTGGTGCAGGCGCTCGAACCCCGCGACTACCCTTACGTCTATTTGCTGATCGTGACCCTCTTCGTCGCAGCCGCCTACGTCGCCGTCGAACGGGCCATCCGCTCGCCGTGGGGGAGGGTGCTGCGCGCCATCCGCGACGAGGAGGCCGCCGCCGCCATGAGCGGCAAGGACGTGCGGCGTTTCAAGATGCAAGCGCTGGTGGTCGGGGCCGGCATCATGGGCGCAGGCGGCGCGCTGTACGCCCACTACATGAGCTCCATCGACTACGGGCACTTCACGCCGCTGTACGGCA
Source organism: Limnochordaceae bacterium (assembly GCA_014896295.1). Lineage (GTDB taxonomy): Bacteria > Bacillota > Limnochordia > Limnochordales > Geochordaceae > Carboxydichorda > Carboxydichorda subterranea. The sequence goes on along the minus strand of JADBKR010000007.1, from coordinate 221,933 downwards.
CTTTCCTCATCTGGGTCATGGTCATGCTGGGCGGGTCGGGTAACAACCGGGGGGCCATCCTGGGCGCGTTCGTGGTCTGGGGAGTGTGGGCGGGGACGGCCTTCCTCGCGGACTGGGTGGCGCCCGCGCTGGGGGCCATCGCTCCGGAGCTCCCGGCCCGGGCGCCGTACCTGCGCTACCTGGCGGTGGCGCTCCTGCTGGAGGCCGTCTTGCTCTGGCGCCCGCAGGGCCTGCTGGGCGAGGAGCGCCACGTGTCGATCTTCCTGGAGATGGGGACGCCTGCCCGTGCGCCCGGGCGCGGGGCCGTCCCTACTGCCGGGGGATCTCGTTAGGGCGCCGGATCATCACGGTTTGGATCGCGCCGCCGGAGTACCGCCAGATCTCGACGGGTGTGATGACGTCGCCGCTCTCGTCGAAGTCCACCTCGCCGGCGGCGCCGGTGTAGTCGACGTCCTGGCGGCTCTTGATGAGCTCGAGCGCTCGCCGGAAGTCGCCGACGCCCACCTTCTGGCCCGGAGGGTTGGAGACCAGGCGCAGCCGATCCCGGACGTTGACGCCGGTCACCGGGACGCCGTCCATCAGGCACCGGGCGATGGCGAGCCCCGCCACGGCCGTCGCGTCGTAGGCGGTGTCCATGTACGGCAGATTGGGAGCCGCTCCGTAGGCCTTCTCGTAAGCGGCGGCGAAGGTGCGCCACCCCTCCCACTGGGGATCGGACGCCGGGGTGGTGCCGAGCTGGCCTTCGACCAACTCGGCTCCGAGGGCCTTCACGATCTCCAGCGACTTGGTGCCGTCGGTGAACTGGAAGCGCTTGAAGCCGAAGACGTCCACCGCCTCCCGCAAGTAGACGGTGGCCTGGCCCGGATACGTGGCGGCGACGAGCACGTCGGGCTGCCCTCGCAGGGCCGCCCGCAACTCGGCGGTGTACGTGGGTCTGGGCTCCTCGGGGACGGCCACGCTCGCCGTCACCCGGCCGCCCCGGCGCTCGAAGGCGCGGGCGAAGACGTCGGCGAGCCCCTGGCCGTACGGGTTGTTGACGTAGATGACGGCCGCCTTGCCCAAGTGGTAGCCCTTGACGAGCTCCCCGGCGGCCAGCTGCGCCGCGACGACGGCCTGCAGGGCGTCGGAGGCCACGGTACGGAAAAGGAGGTCCTTGTCCCGATCGGCGGGAAGCACGCTGAGCAAGGGGGAGCTGCCGGACTGGGTGATCTGGAGCACCCCCGACGGGATGGTCACCGACTCGGCCACGGGCACCGTGACTCCCGTCGCCAGCGCTCCGATGAGCACGGGCACCCGGTCGACCTCGACCAGCTTGCGGGCGCGATCGACGCCGATGGAAGGCGTCGTGGAGGCGTCCTCGTACACCATCTGAACGATGGGGCCGCCCAGCACCTCCCGGGCGGCGTCGTTGAGCTGGCGCGCCGCCAGCTCGATGGCGTTGCGGTGATGGGGGCCGAACTCCCCCAGGGGGCCCGTGAAGTCCAGGAGCACTCCCACTTTGACAGGCTGGGGCGGCCGTGACGCTGCGGCCAACGCGCGCCCCGCGTAGGCCCCTGCCGCCGCGACGGCCAGATACCGGAGGAAAGCACGCCGGCGAAGGTGATGCACGCTCGGCTCATCTCCTCTCGTCTGTCTCGTGAACCTCTCTGCGGGCTCACCGCCTGGCGTTGCTTCCAGGGTGTACCAAGCCTGGAGGTTTGTCAAGGGCCGGGTGTATAATCGAAGCCGCAGTGCCGGACGAGACGAGGAGAGCGCTGGGAGCGAGCAGAGAGGAGACCAGGCGAGACGAGATGCGGTGGCACTTGCGTTCCCTACCGCCGTTCCCTTTCGAACGCGCGCGGCTGTCTCACCTGAACGGCCGCCATCTCCATGCCCCGCCTGGCGGGCGGTGCCTGGAGATCCGGGGGCTCGTCAAGCGCTTCGGAGGCCTGCGGGCGCTGGACGGGCTCGAGCTGGAGGTGAGGCGCGGCACGATCACGGGGCTCATCGGCCCCAACGGCGCCGGCAAGTCCACGCTGTTCGACTGCATCACGGGCTTTACCGTGCCCGACGGCGGGCAGGTGCTGCTCGACGGCGAGGATATCACGGGTATGGCTCCCCACGAGGTGTTCGCCCGGGGGATCAGCCGGACGTTCCAGATCCCGCGCCTTCACCGCCGCCTCAGCGTGCTCGAAAACCTCATGCTGGTGCCGCCGGGCCAGCTCGGGGAGCGCCTCGCCGGCCCGTGGCTGCGTCCGGGCGCCGTCCGCCGGCAGGAGGAGGCCATCCGGCGGCGAGCGCTGGAGGTGCTCGATCTGCTCGAGCTCACCCGCCTCGCCCACGAGCCTGCGGAGCATCTGTCGGGCGGGCAGCGCAAGCTCCTGGAGCTCGGCCGGGTCATGATGGCCGACCCGGCGCTCGTCTTGCTGGACGAACCGGGCGCCGGCGTCAACCCCACCCTCATGCGGACCCTGGCGGCTGCCATCGAGCGCCTGCGCGAAGAGCGCGGTGTCACGTTTCTCGTGATCGAGCACGACATGGAGCTCGTGGCCCGGTTGTGCGACGAGGTCGTGGTGGTGAGCGAGGGCCGCAAGCTCACCGCGGGGCCGCCAGACGCCGTCCGAAAGGATCCGGCGGTGGTGGAGGCGTATCTCGGGGCTCCCCGGGCCACGGTGGGGGTGGAGACGTGACGCTGCTCCAGGCCGAGGGCCTGCAGGCCGGGTACGGGGAGCTGCCCGTGCTGCAGGGGGTGTCGCTTTCGGTGGGGCGGGGCGAGATGATCGCCATCGTCGGCCCCAACGGGGCCGGCAAATCCACCCTGATGAAGGCGCTGTTTGGCCTGCTGCGGCCCTCCGGCGGCCGTATCTTCTTCCAGGGGACGGACGTCACGGGCTTCGCCCCGGAGCGCCTGGTGCGGCTGGGCCTCTCCTACGTCCCCCAAGTCGACAACGTCTTTCCCACGCTGACCGTGGAAGAGAACCTCGAGATGGGCGGCTTCGTGACCGGGGGCGATCTGCGGGAGCGCAAGGCCCGCGTCTACCGGCTCTTCCCCCTCCTCGCCGAGCGACGGCACCAGCGGGTCGGCCGCATGTCGGGCGGCGAGCGCCAGATGGTGGCCATGGGGCGGGCCTTGATGCAGGCCCCGTCGCTGCTCCTGCTCGACGAGCCGTCGGCGGGGCTGGCTCCTCGCATGGTGGACACGGTGTTCGAACAGATCCGGGCCATCCACCGGACGGGGGTCGCCGTCGTCATGGTGGAGCAAAACGCGCGGCGGGCCCTCGAGACGGCCGACAGGGCCTACGTGCTGGTGGGAGGGCGTAACCGCTGGGAGGGCCCGGCCCGGGCGCTGCTGGGCGACCGGGAGCTCGGCCGGCTCTATCTCGGCGGGTGACCGGCCGGGCAAGACCTGCCGCCGTCCCCGGCGCCGACCAGCCGTCCCCGGCGCCAACCAGCGGTCCCTCACGCCACCCATGCGAGGGCGATGGCGGCCACCACCACGAGCGCCCAGGCTCCGGGTTTCCAGCGGGCGAGGTGGGCGGCCGGCATGGCTTGAAACGGCGGGAAGAAGAGGAGCACGTAAAACAGGGCGAACCCCGGGCCCGCCACGGTCCCGAGCCGCCCGAGGAGCGACCAGAGGCTCGTCCCGCTTTGCCGCCCGAGGATCGACACAGCCCAAAGGAGCAACGTGATCGCCGCCCCCGCCAGGCCCATGCGCCCCAGCAGCTCACGGGCCTGAGGCGTGGTGTAACGAGGGGTGGCGGAGGCGCCGTCGTACCACCCTCCGGGTGCGGGCAGGAAACCTCCGAAGGCCACGGCCACGAGGGTGGCCAAGAGCGGCCCGGTGTCCCACGCCCGGAAGAGGAGCGGGCGCCGCCCGCCGGGCCCGGCTGCCGCTGCCTGTGCTGCGAGACCCGCCACGAGATAGGCCGTGGCCACGACTGCTGCCGCCAGCGCGTAAGCAGGGCCTGCCAGAGACATGTCCCCCAGCGCCTCCACCCCGGGCAGGCCTCTCAGCCACAGCACCAACCAGAAGGGGAGCACGGTGCCCGCGATCGCGTACCCGGCATCCATCGTGGAGACGGCGAGCGGCCCGCGCGCGTGGGCATCGGCGGCGGGACAGGGGCCGTTGGCCAGCTTGCGCTCGAGCAGGAAGTTGCCCACGTCGAGGAGGTGGAAGCTGCCCCACCAGAGGGCCGGCCACGACCGGCCGAGCTGGGCCCACTGGCGGCGGGCGGGCCAGAAGCGAAAACCGCGCCCGTGGAAGAGGTTCCACGAGCGGGAGTTGTAGCCGTCGACCGAGGCGACTGCCCGGGAGCAGCCACGCCTGCGCATCCACTCCAGGGCCGCATCCAGCAGGGCCTTGCCCGCGCCGGCCCCCTGCACCTCCGGGTCGGAGAAGATCCAGTACACGACGCCGAAGCGCTCCGCTCCCACCCGGAAGGTCCGTAGCACCGCTCCGCCGGCGATCCGCCCCGCCGCGTCGGTGGCCACCAGCGTATCTTTGGAGAGCATGGGAAGCAGGAACGCCCAGAACGCGGACGCGAACGCCCGCCGCGCCACCCGGCCGAGCGCCGCCCGGTCGGTGGCGACGGCGGGCCTGACGGCCCACTCGCCCTGGCGGGCCGGGGCGTTGGCCCCGGCCGCGGCGTTCAAAAGCTCACGCTTCCGACGAGACGCCACTGCGGTCGGTCGACGGCCTCTCCGAAGACGTAAGCGGCTCCGAGGGCAGGACGCAGCCGCACCGACCCGTAGGAGAGGTAGACGTCCAGCTGCACCTGGGCGCCCACGGAGGCCGCGACGAACGGCCGGTCGGGCCGGTTGCGCACGCCGGCGACCACTCCCGCGTCGAGGAACGGCACGAGCGCGACCTCACCCAGGAAGACCGGCCACAGGCCCGGCCCCCGGTTGATGCGGGCCAGGGGAGCACGGCCTTCCAGGGTGAGCTTGTAAGCCGACGTGCCAGGCGCCGGGGGCTTCCCCTCGTCCCCCTGCAGGCCGCGCAGCTCCAGGGGGTGACCCTGGCTCAGGGTGATGACGGACCCGCCGTCGCTCACGGCGGCAGCCATCCGCATGGCGACCGATCCGCCGAGCCGCCAGTCCAGGCCCTCTTCCCACCGGGCGAGCGCGTACGGGCGATCGTCGCCGGCGAGCGGGGATCCGGCCTCCAGGCCGAGGGTACGAGAGCGCTGCGCCCGGCCGGGGCCCCAGGCGGAGGTCCGGGTCCAGCCGCCCAACGCCATGGCGTCGGAGGAGGTTTGCGGGCCCTCGCGCCGGCTGCCCTCGAGCCCCGCGTAAAACGTGTCGCGGACCGGGCTGGCGAAGGTCATGCTGCGGTCGAGCGTGTAGCCTACCGACACCGACGCATCCCACCGGGGGTAGACCGTGGTGGGAGCGCCGGCCTGTCCCTCTTCCGGCTTCTTCACGTCTTGCCCCTTCGACACCAGGGCGCTCACCGACCATCCCGTGTTGAACAACGGATCCGAGAGCCACCGGTACGAGAGCGCGCCCCCGACCAACCGGCTCGAGAACCCGTAAGTCAACACGGCGCTATAGATGTGCTGCATGCGAGCGTCCCACCCACCGGTCATGGTGACCAGGGACCATCCCGCGCCGTCCGCGCCGGCGAAGGGCAGCCACCATGTCGGGGCGAGGCTGGGCCACGGGGAGTACGGGCGCAGCGTGTAGGTGGACGGGTCTGCTTGACCGCCTTCGTTGGCGCCCGCTTCGACGCTCTTGCGCCACGCCGCGCGCTCCCAGTGCGGTCCCTCGAAGGGGGGATCGGGCTCCCGCCACGCCGAGCGGTCGAGCGGCATGGCGGCGACGCGGTAGCCCCCGGCCGTGTACGCGGCGAAGGCGAGACGCCGGCCATCGGGCGAGGCCGCCGGGAAGAAGGCGCCGGTGAGCACGTTGGTGAGCTGGTAGGTGCGGCCGCTGCCCAGGTCCTGCGCGTAGAGGTTGGTGACCCCCGTCCGGTCCGACTCGTACAGGAGGTAGCGCCCATCCGGGGTGAACGACGGGTTGGCGACCGCGACCGGCCCTTTCTCCTCGACGAGGGACAGCGGCGTGTCGCCCGGGCCCTCGAGCAGGCTGATGCCGTTGCGGCCACGGCCTGCCCAACCCACCGCCAGCCGCCTTGACCCCGGCTGCCAGGCGACGCTCATCGCGAAGGTCCCGTCTCGTCCCGTGTACCATCGCTCCGCGGGGCCGATGACCGGCCGGTCGCCTTCGACCGACAGGTCCGCCACCGCCACGTGCGCGCCGAACGAGGTGCCGTCTACCTGCACGAAGGCGACGCTGCGCCCATCCGAGGAGATGGCCGGCGAGAAGGCGCGCAGCCCCGTCGACAGCCGGTAGCTCTTGGCGGTGCTCACCTCGACTGCGAACAGGTCGGATAGCTGGCGCCGGCCTCCCTCCACCGGCGCGAGCGCGGCGTAGACCAGGTAACGGCCGTCCGGAGTCCAGTCGAATCCCCCGGTGGCCCCTTCCGCCAGCGCCCTTTCCTTGCCGGTCGCCAGATCCCGGATGCGGATCGAGGCGTTGACGGTACCCCCTGCCGCCAGGTAGGCGAGCGACTTGCCGTCCGGAGAAAACCGCGGCTGCTCCACCACCCACCCCTCGCCGGGAAGCAGCTCGAAAGCCGTCAGGCCCCGGGCCTCCACGTCCCGCTCCTGGGCAGCGTAACGCTCTTGCAGCGAACGCCGCCATCCGTCGTAAAGCTCGCCCAGGCCCTCCTTGGTGGCGGCCGTGACGCTCCGCCCCAGGGACCCCAGGCTCGCGTTGAGCTGGTGCACCCGGCTGACCACCGGATCCCCGAACCGCTCGGCGAGGTACGCCTGCCAGGAGTAGCCGTACAGGTAGACGCCGCCGGCAGGGTTCCACTGGCCGAGATCGTAGAGGCCTGCCACCTGGTCGGGCGCCGGCACGGCCTGTTCCAGGAAGGCCGTTCGCAGGAACATGTCCCAGTACGACGCAGCCCCGCGCCCGTCGTCGAGCAGCGTCTCCTCGTACGACGCGTACCCCTCGATGAACGCGTAGTTTTCGCTGGCGTTGGGCGTCGACAATGTGGGCACGTGGCCGAAGATGCGGCGCAGCCCCGCGTAAAGACCGTCGGCCATGTCGAGGTGCACCGCGTGGACGTACTCGTGAGTGAAGAGGAGCTCGAGCCAGTCGTTCATGGTCGGCGGCATGCCCGCCTGATAGGCCAGTCCCAGCGGCGGCACGGTGAACAGGCTGATCTGGTTGTACAAAGCGGGCTGCGTGAAGGCGTTGGCTCCGTCGAGCACGTCCTGCAGCACGACGTGCGTCTTGGCAGCCAACGTGTGGCCGACCCGGGCCGAGACCACGGGGTGCACCCGTTCGGCCACCTCGGCCACCTGGCGCGCCAGGGGCTCGTACCCGTCGGGGAAGTGGATCAGGAAGTGGGGAGTTTCCAGAGTCCACCAACGCTCGCCGGCTTGCGCCGGGCCGGCGAACGGAGCTGCCATCGTCACAGCAAGGATAACCATCGACAGGGCGAGACGAGCGAAGAGGACGGAACGGGACAGGCGCGGCATGGATTACAGGTCCTCCCTCTCCAGTCATCCGTCCCCCAGGCTAGGTGCTCGTCCCCAAAGATGTCAAGGCACGCTTCGGCGCACGGCCGCCGCCGCATCCGCCGGGCCGTTGGCCGCCCGTGCCGGCAGGCGGGCTACCTGCCACGAGCAGGCGACTGGCTGCCGGTTGCGGCAGGCGGGAGGTTGCCTCGAAGCGGCCGGCCCCGCGCCCACACCTGGCGGATCGTGCGGTCGGGATTCAACAGGAGGAAGTCCGCGTCCATGCCCGGCGCGATGCCCCCCTTGCCCTCGAGCCCCAGGACCCGGGCCACGTTGGCCCCCACCACGCCCAGCGCATCTTCCAGGCTCACGCCGGGAGAGGATGCCAGGCGCTTCCAGTCGGCGAACAGCGCGTCGATGCTGGCAACCCGCATGCCGACCAGGCGCCCCGACGGGTCGAACTCCGGCAAGCTGCCGTTACTGTCCGAGCTGAGCGTGATCCGGCTCCACGGCACGCCTTTGCCGACCATGTACAGGATGGCTTCGGGCGCGCTGACCGACTCTCCTGATGGAAACTCGAAGGCCGTGACGTCCACCGTGCCGCCGCGAAGGGCGTAGGTCACGGCCTGGTCCAGCAAGCGCCCGTTGCGGTTGACGTGGGTCGGCACCATCTGGCCGATGGGGATCTCCGTCTCCTCGGCGATGCGCAACAGCGGCCGCAGTCCTTCTTTGCCATCTCCCACGTGGAAGTGGACGATCCCTCGTTTACCGCTCAGCATGCCTCCCACCCGGGCGAGGGCCACCAGGCGCTTCAGCTCCTCCATCGTCGGTTGGGAGGAGCGGTGGTCCGAGATGGCGATCTCTCCGACCCCGACGACCTCGTCGATCAGCACCAGATCCCGCTTGACGCTCCCGGTCAGGGTCACCGGGGGCACGGCGTAGGCCCCGACGTACATGTAGGCCGAAATCCCTTGTGCTTCGAGGGCCCGCACCTTGGCGAGCAGCGAGTCGGGGTGGCGGGTCACGTCGTCGGTGCCCAGCAGCCCGACCACCGTGGTGACCCCCGCGGCCGTGATCTGCTCCAGGGTCATCTCAGGGCAGCGGGTGGCAAACCCGCCCTCGCCGCCTCCCCCGGTCAGGTGCACGTGCCCGTCGATGAACCCCGGCACGGCGTCGGCGTCCACTTCCTCGACGACGGTAACGGGCCACCCTTCGGGCGGTCGCAGGTCGCGCCCCACGAAGGCGACCTTCCCGCCCGCGAGCAGCAACGTGTCGGCGCCGGTGGGGGCCGGCCCCCAGACCTGGCGGCAACGAACGAGGGTCAGGAGAGACGAGGGGTCACCGGTGCTTCGTCGCGCAGGCACGTTTCTCAGCGTCCTCTTCCCAGCGCTTTTCGGGCACGAGGGTTCAACGCGTCGTTGAGGGCATCGCCCAGCAAGTTGAAGGCGAGCACGGTCCCCGCTATCGCCATACCGGGCACCAGGCTCAAATGCGGGGCGGTCACGAGGTAGACCCGGGCCTCGCTGATCATGGCCCCCCACTCCGGCGTGGGCGGCTGGATGCCCATCCCGAGGAAACTGAGCCCGGCCGCCGTCAGAATCGATGCCGCCGTCCGCAGGGTCAGCAACACGACTACGGGCGGGAGAGCGTTGGGGATCACGTAGCGCAGGATGATGGCGCCGTCGCGCTGGCCGACGGCGCGGGCCGCTTCCACGTACAGGTTGGCCCGGATGCTGAGGACGGCGCCCCGCGCCACCCGCGTCACCTGGGGCAGGTTGTACACCCCGATGGCCAGGATCACGCTGGGGAGCCCCGGCGGCAGGACGGCGGTCACCGCGATGGCGAGCATGATGTCCGGGAAAGAGAGGAGCACGTCCGTCAGGCGCATGACGGCCTCGTCGATCCAGCCGCCCCGGTAACCTGCGACGGCGCCGAGCAGGATCCCTGCCACGGCCGCCAACCCCAGGGAGGCGACCGCCACCGTGAGCGAGATGCGTGCGCCCCACACGATCCGCGACAGGATGTCCCGGCCGAACTGGTCGGTGCCGAGCCAGTGCCCGGCAGAGGGCGGCTGCAGGATGCGCGTGAGGTCGATGCGGTTGGGGTCGTAGGGGGCGAGCCACGGCGCGAACAACGCCATGCCCACGAACACCGCGACTCCCACGGCCCCCACACGTGCCGCCGGTGTCCGGAGCCATACCCGCCATGCGGGGCTCCGGGCGCCTGTCCCTTCCCGCAGCACCTCGGCGGACGCAGCTTGCAGAATGACCTACCCCGCTCTCCTCGTCAGTCGTAGCGAATCCGTGGGTCGAGCCAGGCGTACAGGACGTCCACCGCGAAGTTGATGGCGGCGAACGTCACGGCCACGACCAGCAGCCCGGCCTGCACCACCGGGTAGTCCCGGGTGAAGATGGCGCCGGCGATCAGCCGCCCCATGCCCGGCCAGGCGAAGACCGACTCCGTCAGCACTGCGCCGGCCAGTGAGTACCCCAGCTGCAGCCCGATGACGGTGAGGATGGGGAGGAAGGCGTTACGCAGCGCATGCCGTAGCAGGATAGACCTCTCGGCCACGCCGTACGCCCGTGCGGTGCGGATGTAATCCTCCTCGATGACTTCGAGCAGGCTCGATCGGGTCATCCGCGCGATGGTGGCCGTCAGCGCCGCCCCGAGCGTGATGGCCGGCAGGATCAGGTGCCGCAGGCTGCCTGCCCCGCTGGTCGGTAGCCACCTCAGCTTGACCGCGAACAGCCACATCAACAGCAAGCCGAGCCAGAAGACCGGCGCCGACACTCCGGCCAGCGCTCCGGACATGATGGCGCTGTCGACCGCGCTGTACGGGTAGCGGGCCGCCAGCATCCCCGCGGCGATACCCGCCAGGCTTGCCAGCCCGACGGCCGTGAGCGCCAGGATACCGGTATTGACGTACCGCCAGCCGATCTCCTCCAGTACGGGTCGCCCCGTTTGGAAAGATTGCCCGAGGTCGCCGCGCACGACCTGCCCCACGAACAGCACGAACTGCTCCGCCATGGGCCGGTCGAGCCCGAGCTCGTGTCGAAGGCGCCATCACTGTTTCGGGAGGAGCGTCCGGCCCGGCGATGAGCCGGGCCGGGTCCCCCGGAGCCACCCGCAACAGGCCGAACGTCACGGCGACGATGCCGAGCAGCACGACGAGCAACACGCCGGTGCGCCGCACCAGATAGCGCGTCATGGCCTTACTTCTTCGACGCGTCCTTCACCAGTACGATCTCGATGGGGAGTACCTTCACGCCCTGCAAAGAGGCGCGCACCCCGACGACCTGCTTGACCACGTGGAGAAAGGCCCACGGCGCGTCCGCCACGACCTGCTTCTGCGCCTCGCAGTAAATCCGGGCCCTCGCGTCGGGATCGCTCGTGCGCATCCCCTCTTGAATGAGCTGATCCACCTTGGGGTTGCCGTAGTAACTGGCGTTGTCCCCGGGCGGGAAGGACTGGGACGAAAGGAGCGGCCGCATGACCCAGTCCGCGTCGCCCGTGGAGGGAGCCCATCCGAGCATGTACATCTGGTACTGGGCCTGCTCCTTGGGGACGTCGAAGATGTTGCGCAAGTAAGTCGCCCATTCCATCGTTTGGAGCCGGACGCGAATCCCCACCTGCTGGAGCATGGCCTGGATGGCGATCGCCGTCTCGTAGTCTTTGAGGTACCGCCCCTGCGGAGCCCAGAGGCTGACCTCCAGGCCCTGGGGGTAGCCGGCCTCCTTGAGCAGCTGGCGCGCCCGCTCCGGGTCGTACGGGTATCCGCCGGTCTTGCAGTACCCGTTGACGCCCGGCGCCATGGGTGAGTCGGAGACGGAGGCCATGCCGCCCAGCACCTGCGAGACGATGAGCTCTTTGTCGATGGCGTAGTTGACCGCCTGGCGCACCCGCACGTCGTCGAACGGCTTGCGCAACACGTTGAAGCCGACGTAGATGACCCGGAGGCTGTCGGCCACCCGGATGTCGAGGTCCCGGTTGGCGCGCAGGCGGGGTACCTCGCTCGGCGGCAGGAAGGTGATGACGTCGGCCTCTCCGGTCTCCAGCTGGAAGACCCGGGTGGCATCCTCCGGCACGACCCGGAAGACGAGCCGGTCGAACTTGGGAGCGCCCTTCCAGTACTGCTTGTTGGCCTCCAGCGTGATGTGGTCGCCGGGCACCCATTCGACGAACTTGAACGGCCCGGTGCCGACCGGGTGCTGGCCGACCTTGTCGCCCCAGCGCCGGATGTTGGACGGGGACTGGATGAGGCCGGCCCCATGAGCGAGGTGGTGCAGGAACGCCCCGAACGGAAACTTGAGATGGAAGACGACGGTATACGTGTCCTTCGCCTCTACGCTCTGTATGTACGGTTCGTACAGCGACGTCCGCCGGAGCCCTCCCGCCAGGATCCGGTCGAAGTTGGCCTTGACCGCGGCGGCATCGAACGGCGTGCCGTCGTGGAACCGAACGCCTTTACGCAGATAGAACACGACGTCCTTCCCACCGTTTTGGAACTCCCACCGCTCCGCCAGGGCGGGGCGGATCTGCAGTTGCTCGTCGAACTCGACGAGCCCGTCCATGATGTGGCGGAGCACGGTCTCCGACGGGTTGTCCGTCATGTCCGGCGGATCCAGCCGGACTGCGTCCGCACCGACCGCGACCGTGACCGTGGCGGGCGAGGCCGCCCCCCACCCTGCGACTGTGAGCGTAGCCACGATGGCCAGGAGGAACGATAACCCCTTCAGTTTAGGCCTGCTTCGTTGCGCGGCCATGGACGTTTCACCAGCTCCCCTCGGTGTTAGCCCCTGGTGTTCTCTGGCCTTCGCGGCTTGTCCTGCCACGCCTGGCATGTATGCAGGATCGCTGGATCGTCCCGGCGGGCAGGCGCGGGCGGCGGCCGGGCAGACTACGGCCCGGACGGCAGCAAGGACGCTTCCATGCCCCGCTGCCGGGGGAGGAACTCGGCCGTGGACGCCTCGCAACCTCACCTCACGGTGGTTCTGCCGGCCTACAACGAGGAGGCCAGCGTCGGGGCGACGATCGAGGCGGTTCTCCGGTTCCTGCGGGAAAGAGGGCTCTCTCACGAGGTCGTCGTGGTAGACGACGGCAGCGAGGACGCCACCGCCTCCGTCGTGGCCCGGGTGGCCGGGCGCCATCCGGCGGTACGCCTGGTTCGCCATCCTGCCAACCGGGGGTACGGCGCGGCGCTGCGGACGGCCTTCGCAGCGGCGAGGGGCGAGTGGGTGGCATGCCCTGGTCATCGGCTACCGGGCGCCGCGGCGTGACCCGCTCGTGCGGCGGATCAACGCCGCCGGGTGGAACTGGCTCGTGCGCGTCCTGCTCGGCGTGCGGGTGCGGGACGTGGACTGCGCGCGTTTACCCTGGGCGTGTTGCTGCTGCGCCCGCGTGCGCCGTGGGAAGTGGGGGCCGTGGCCATGGTGGCCGCCGGCCTGGGCATGGCGCAAAGCTATGATCTCCAACGGCGGTGGGTCTTCCGGAGGCCGGGGAGCGCGGCGCGCTTCGTGGTGGTGAGCCTCCTCGGGGCCGCGCTGGGGGCGGGAGTGACGGCCCTGGGCTGCGGCGGGCGCCTGCCCGAAGGGTGGCAACCCGGCGTGCAGCCGGGCATGTCGTGGCCATTCTTGGCCCGGCCGGTCGGCCTGGCCGTCACGGCGGCGGTCGACTACGTGGGCTACGCGACCTGGGCCTTTCGTGGCCGCCGTGGGCCCTGATCCACATTGAAACCCCAGGGCCGAGAAGGCGCCCCCGGCCCTGGGGTACGGGGTGGCTTTACAGGACGGGCCTGCGTGCCAGCGCCGCACGCAGCGCTCGGGCGGCTCTTGCCAACCGGCCGTCCCGCCGCTGCCGGGCGAACCCGGCCTGGCGGCTTCGCTGCTGGCTGCGGGCCCAGCGGTCGACGGCGTCGAGCTCGGCCTGACGCAGGCGCTCCTGCATGATGGCGTGGGCCAGCGCCAGGTCGAAGAAGGGGTACATGGCTCGGGTCTCCTTTCCCCACGTCGCTTCCCATGGGTTGCCCACGGCCATGTCCTCCACGAAAACAGTACGGCCGTGGGACCCTGTTTCGGTTTCGGTGCCCACGGCCGGCGTCTGCGGCGTTTGGAGGGAGCCCTCTTGCCCCTCTAGGGCGTCGGCCCCCCTGCCCGTATCACCTCAGCGCCGGAGATGGGCAGCCCATCGAGCAAACGAATGCCGGCGAACGGCACGACGACGAGTCCGGTCCCCCACCCTGCCGGGCAAACTGCCCTGTACGGGGTTACGGCCAGTACCCGCATCACGCTGCCACCTCCGTCCTCCGCACGGCCTCGAGCCGGCTTGCGGCGTCGAGCCAGTTTGCCGGCCCGGCTGGCCACCGTGCCGGCGGACGAGAGCGTACCATAGGTCTTGCCTGGTGCGCAACGGCTACACTGTAAACGGTGTGTAAAGGAGCGGTGTCCATGCGCCGTCCCAGAGCCCTGGCCGCCGGTGATACGGTGGCTCTGATCTGCGCCCGCGTCGCCCCCTTACAAGGACAACGTGCTTTCGCCCGAAACCGTGGAACGAGCCCGGGCGTGGCTCGAGGGCGCGGGCTTCCGCACCGTCGTGGGGCGCCACGCCCTGGACGCCCGGGGTTACCTCGCCGGCAACGATGCCGACCGGGCGGCCGACCTGATGGACGCCTTCACCAATCCGCACGTTCAGGGGATCGTGTGCATCGGAGGCGGCTACGGGGCGCTTCGCATCCTCCGGCTGCTGGACTACGGGGCCATTGCCTCCCACCCCAAGGTCTTCGTGGGATACAGTGATATCACGGCGCTTCACGTCGCCATCGGCAAGCTGGCGGGGTTGGTGACGTTCCACGGGGCGCTCGCCCGGGACTTCGCCGTGCAGCGCCCATCTACGGGGGAGACATCCGGCCAGGGGGAGAGGCATGGCCTGGGGGAGACGCCGCACCCGGGAGCGATCCAGGACGCGGGGGTGGCGTTCACCTGGAGTGCGTTCCTGCGGGCCGTCACCCGCCCCGAGCCCCTGGGCCGGCTGGTCAACCCGGCGGGTGGGCCCGCGCTCGAGACCCTCCATCCCGGGCGGGCGACGGGCTTGCTGGTCGGCGGCAATCTGTCGTTGTTGGTCTCCACGCTCGGAACGCCCTACGAGATCGACACCAGGGGCCGCATCTTGCTTCTGGAGGACGTGGGGGAGGCGCCGTACCGGCTCGACCGCATGCTCACGCACCTGGCTCTGGCGGGCAAGCTCGACGAGGCGGCAGGGTTCGTCGTCGCCGAGTGCGTCGACTGCCTGCCGCCCGAACCGGAGCGCCCCACGCTCACGGTCAGAGAGGTGCTCGACGACATCCTGCTCCCTCGGGGCAAGCCGGCGGTATACGGGCTCGCCGCCGGGCATGGCCCTGCCCGGCTGACCCTGCCGCTCGGCGTTCCCGTCACGGTGGACGGCGATTGCCCCGCCGTGGTGGTGGAAGCGGCGGGCGTAGAGGGCGAGACGCCGTAGGATGCATCCATGGGCCGGGGCCGGCACCGGCGGTCAGACGGCGCAACCCGAGCGGTGTCGCCCCCGGCGTCGCAGCAGCTCCTGGAAGTCCCGGGCCGCCTGCTGCGGGTCGGGCGCCTTGAGCACCGCCGAAACCACGGCGATCCCGTCGGCACCGGCGTCCAGGACGTCCCCTGCGTTGCCGGGCGTGATGCCTCCCGAGGCGAACAGCACGAGATCGGGCTCGAGCGCCCTCGCCGCCCGCACCGAGGCCAGGGGAACGAGCTCGCACGACACGGCCGACGTCGTGGGAAACACCGAGCAGAACGAGACGTAGTCCGCACCGGCCCTGGAAGCCCATCGCACTTTCTCGAGGTCGTTGCCGCACGTGTAACCGACCAGGGCCCCACGGCCCTGGAGGCGGGCGAGCCGGGGAGCGAAGGCAGACCGCACCTCTGCCGGCGCAGGCGCGTTGCCCTCCAGGTGCACGCCGTCGGCACCGAGGCGGGCGGCGAGCCGCACGTCCTCCCCGATGAGCAGCGGCACCCCGGCCTCGAGGGTGAGAGCCCGCAAGCCCGTGGCGAGGCGCAGGGCCTGCTCCGGCGAGAGGGATGCCGCCGCGTTTTCGGACGACGGCGCCCACAACTGGACGAGGTCGACGCCCCCTGCCAGCGCCCGGCCGACTCGTTGCAGCACTCCCTCCACGCCCCACGGGCCGGCGGCGAGGCCCGGGTCGACGACGAGATACAGCCCTCCGAGGCGGGTCAACGCCAACCACTCTCCCGGGCGCGGGCGTACGCCGCCCAATAGGGGTCAGCGGCAGGCGGGGCCAGGAGCGTCTTGCGCCCGTCCGGCTCGACGACCCAACGGCCGTGCCCGGGCGCCTCGAACCGCCCGACGATGGCCGCCCTGATCCCTTCGGCTCCGAGGCGCGCCTGCAGCTCGGCAGCCCGGGCCGGGTCGACGGCCAGCACGAGTGCCCCTTCTCCCAGCGCCGTGTAGGGATCCATCCCGAAAAAGGCGCGGCACAGCTCCCGGGTGACGGGGCTCACAGGAATGGCCTCGCGCTCGACGACGGCCCCGAGCCCGGAGGCCTCGGCCATCTCGGCGATGGCACCCAATACGCCGCCCTCCGTCGCGTCGTGCATGGCCGAGACGCCGCCGCTTCGCACTCCAAGAGCGGCGGCAAGGCGAGCCTCCTTGACCACGCCGAACTGCCCGAAGACCGCGGCCGCCTCCCGCGCGCCCTCGTCGCCCAGGACCCGCCGGGCGGTCTCCGGAAAGACGCGGGCCAGGATGCCGGTGGCGGCCACTGCCGCTCCCTTCGTGACCACACAGGCGTCGCCCGGGCGCGCGGTCGCCGAGCAGACCCACCGGTCCTCCGGCCCCGTGGCCATCATCACGCCGGCGCCGATGATGGTGTAGTCGCACCCCGGGTAGCGCCCGGTGTGGCCGCCCACCACGGCCACCCCGAGGTCGGCCAGCGCCCGGTGGAGCGCCTGTTGGTAGCGCGCGAGGGTCTCGTCGTCCATCTGCGGGGGCAGGTTGTAGTCGACGACCGCGAAGGCGGGCTCGAGCCCGCTCGTCGCCACGTCCGAGGCAAGCAGCTGCGCCGACAGCCACGCGGACGCCTCCACGCCGAGTTCGGGGATGAGGGAGAGCGGGTCGGCGGTCACGGCCATGACCTGCCCGGGCGCGGTTCGCAGGATGGCCACGTCCACCCCGTGGCGCGGCCCCACCAGCACCTGGCCGGGGCGAGCGGCGCCGAGGTGAGGGGCGATGAGCGCGTCAAAAGCCTGGCGGCTGAGCTTGCCGAGAGGCGGAGCGGCCACGGCCTTCACCTCCTGGAGCTGCCGGGCAACTCGACGCGGACGGCGAGAAACGAGCCGCCGCCCACCGGCGACGAAGCGACCGGAATGCCGGGGGGATAGAGGGTGAAGCGCCAGGCGAGCCGGGCGTGCCCCCCGAACGCCTCCCGGGCCAACCGGCGGATCTCTCCGAGTGTGTACAGGTGCGCGCCTTCGAAAAAGTCGTTGCGGCCCAGGGCGACCTGGAGGCGCCGCCGGACGCCGGCGACGCTGCGGCGGTTCATCAGGCCGAGGACGAGGCCGCAGCGGGCCACCCGGGCCACTTCCTGCAGCACCCGGACCGGATGCGGCATGTACTCGAAGCAGGCGACGAGGACGGCGGCGTCGAACGAGCCGCTCGCAAAAGGAAGCCTCGCGGCGTCGCCCCCGACCAGGCCGGTCGTGCCGAGCTCCCGGGCCTTGCGGAGCATGAGGGGCGACAGGTCGACCCCGACGACCCGGCCGGCCAGCCCCTTCAGCCAGCGGGTGAAGTGCCCCGTGCCGGCTCCCACTTCCAGGAGGCGGGCTCGTGGCCCGAGCCAGCCTGCCTCGTCCAGCATCCGGCGGAGCACCGCCTTTTCCTGGCGGTCCATGCGGATGCCGGTGGGGCCTTCGTACCACGACTCGTAGCGTTCGACGAGCTCGGGGCGGGTGTACCAGGGGCGCGCCGGCCTCGAGGCGGCGGGCGGGGCCAGCAGATGCCGTTCGCTCATGAGAGCCCTTCCCTTCGCTGGTATGACCCAGATCAGGTTCGAGGGGTCGACGGCGACGGGGCCGTCCTCTCAGTCCCCGAAGGGACTCCCCCAGGGCCACGTCATCCCGCTGAAAGTATCGGGGGCCGGCACCCCCGGCGTCAAGGGCAGCGACCGGGCGGCTGGCCTTCCCCAGGAACGGGGTCGCCGGACGCATCCTTGCGGCACGCATCAGGGACGCGCGTCATACCCTGACCACGCTGCTGAACCCTCGTGGGAAGGGAGCGACACGGCTTGTCAGGACAGCCCATCGCCTTCTCCTCGATCTGCCCGGCGGGCTCCACCCCGTACACGGTCCAGCCGGGGGACACGCTGTTCTTCATCGCGCAGCGCTTCGGCACGACGGTCAACGCCATCCTGGCCCTCAACCCTCAGATCACCAACCCCAGCCTCATTTTCCCGGGCCAGGTGATCTGTGTGCCGTCGGCGGCGCCGCCCGGCATATGCCCGCCCGGATCCACGGCTTACACGGTGCAGCCCGGCGATACGCTGCTTCTTCATCGCGCAGCGCTTCGGCACGACGGTCAACGCCATCCTGGCCCTCAACCCTCAGATCACCAACCCCAGCCTCATTTTCCCGGGCCAGGTGATCTGTGTGCCGTCGGCGCCTGCCGCCCGGCATATGCCCGCCCGGATCCACGGCTTACACGGTGCAGCCCGGCGATACGCTGTTTTTCATCGCGCAACGCTTCGGCACGACGGTCACCGCGATCCTGGCCCTCAACCCGCAGATCACCAACCCGGACCTCATCTTCCCCGGGCAGGTCATCTGCGTACCGAGCCGCTGAGGCGATCGTCCCCGGCATCGCGGCGCGGCGGGCGGCGACATCCCTTCCACGGGGATGCCGCCCGTCGCGCCTTCCCTTCTCCTGAAGGGAGCCCTTCCCGCCCTTGGCGTCGACCCGCCGGTTGTGGTTCAATGCAGGCGAAGTCCCTTGGAAAGGCGGCCCGTGCGTGCCAGCAGTCATCTTCGACATGGACGGGGTGCTGGTCGTCAGCAACCCCGCCCACTTCCGGGCATGGCAGGAGTTCAGCGAGGAAAGCGGCGTCGTGATCACCGCGGAGATGTTCCACCGGGAGTTCACGGGCCGGAAGAACGAAGAGGCCCTCGAGGCGCTGTTCCCCGGGCGCTTCACCCCGGAGGAGAAGGCGTCGCTCTCCCGGCGCAAGGAAGCCCTCTTCCGGGAACGTTTCGTGGCCACCCTCGAGCCCGTACCCGGCGTGCAGGCCCTGGTACGTGACCTGCGCCGCCACCGGGTGCCGCTGGCGCTGGCGACCTCGGGGCCGCCGGAGAACGCGGCGGCCATCGTGCGGCACCTGGGCATCGACGGGGCGTTCGACGCGGTGATCACCGGGCAGGACGTGGAGGCGGCCAAGCCCGACCCCGCCATCTTTCTCAAGGCCGCCCGGGCGCTCGGGGTCGCTCCGGCGCAGGCCGTCATCGTCGAGGACTCCATCGCCGGGGTGCGGGCGGCGGTAGCGGCGGGCGGGGTCTGCCTGGCGGTGACCACCACGGAGCCGGCCGAGCGGCTGCGGGAGGCGGGGGCGCGGCGGGTCGTGCCCGATTTCCTCGGGCTGAGAGCGGCGGATCTCCTCGAGATGCTGGGATAGCCGAAAGTTTTCCCCGTGATTGCGGGCCCCTCCGTGAAACCGGAGGGGCCTCTTCTTTGTACAGACAGACGGAAGGCGCAAGAGGGGTGGTAACCCGGTGGCGGCCCGCGAAGCGACCGAAGCCCGGCTCGTGCGGGAATGGCTGGCCGGCAGCCGGGACTCCCTGGGGCGGCTGCTCGAGGCGTACTACCCCTACGTCCTCAAGTTGTGCTCGCTCATGGCGGGCGACCGCCGGGAGGCCGAGGAATGGAGCCAGGACGCTTTGCTGGCCGTAGCGCTCCACCTCGGTCGCTTCGACCGGACGAGGCCCTTCAAGCCGTGGCTGCGCCAGGTCGTCCTCAACGTGTGCCGCAACCGCCGCCAGCAGACTCGCCGCAGGGCGGAGTGGGAAACATCCCTGGAACAACTGGCCGCCGCGGGCCAGGCGCCCGAGCATCCGGCCGGCGGAGGCGACGGCACCGTCGAAGAACGGCTCGTGCTCCAGGAGGGGCTGCGGGCCGTGGGAGAGGCGTGGGCCGCCCTGCCCGAAGAGTGGCGCACTGCGCTCTGGCTGCGCGCGGTCGAAGGGCTCTCGTACGGGGAGATAGCGGCGGCCGGGGCATGGCCCGAGGGCACGGCGAAGACGTACGTTTTCCGGGCCAGGCAGGCCCTGCGCCAGGCCCTCTTCGAGGATGCGCCGGCGGTGGCGAAGCGAGGGAGTGGGGGCAGCAGCCATGGGTACGGCGTGCCCGTCTGAGGACCTCTTGATGGAGATGGTGGACGGCACCCTCGAGGAGCTGCCGACCCTCCTGGTCATCGAGCATCTCAGGGGATGCCCGGCGTGCCAGATGCGGGTGGGCCAGCACGTGGCCGTCGCCCGGTGGGTGGAGGCGCGAGCCCGGCTGGAGATGGACAAGGAGCGACGCACCGCCGCCGCGGTCGCCGGCCGGGTAGCCGTGGAGGAGGCCGTCCGGCGTGCCCTCGAGCAACGCGAGACCCTCGAGCGACGGGAGAAGGGCACGAGGACGGAAGGAAGGTCGCCGCTCGTGGGCGGTACGGCGCTTGCGGGGATGAGGCGGCTTGCGGCGCGGGCGTTGCGTGGGCGACTCGCCCGGCGCGCGATGGGCGGCTCCTGGGCGCTGATGAGCGGGACGGTGCGGGCCGCGGCGAAGGCCGGAGGGTGGGTCGTCCGGATCCGGCGTCTTCCGTCCGGGCGTGCCCGGGTCCCGGGGTGTGGGGCCTCGTCCGGCGTGCTGCCGGTTGGTTGGGCCAGCGGCGGGGAGGAGGAGCGCGCCAGTGGGCGCCGGCGTGACGCTCGAGCTTTCCATCCTGGCGCTGGTCGTCGGGGCCGGGGCGGCGGTCGTGCTCTCCCCCGTGGATCTGGCCGTGGGCGGCGAGCGGAGCGGCAGGAGGTGGACCCACCGGTGGGAGGCGACGGTGCTCGGGGGTATCCACCTCAAGCCCCCCGTACGCCGGCGCAGGAGGGCACCCACGAAAGGCACGAGGCGTGCCGGCGTCCCGGCAGGAGCACGGCGAAAGCCCTCCGCCGCTCCCGGCGCTGGTTCGAGCGGTACGGGGGCCATGCCGGCGAGGGGCCCAGCGTCGCCGGGTGGCTCGAACTGGCGGCGCAATGGCTGCCGGAGGTGCCGCACTTCGTGCGGCGGCTGTCGCGGGCCGTCGAGGTGCGGGCGCTGGAGATCCGGCGACTGGCGGTCTCCGACCCGGCCCAGGCGGGGTGGGCGCTGGGCGCCGCCGGAGCGGCCCGGGGTCTGGGGATCCCGGTGCGAGTCGGTACCGTCGACGTGATGGCGGCGGTGGAGCCGGGAGAGGAGGTGACGGGCCAGGACTTCGAGGTGGAGTGGCAGGGCAGCTTCCGGATCTGGCCTGGGCGCCTCCTGGGGGCGGGCGTGGCGCTGCTGGCCAGCCAGCCGGCCCGGCGGTATGCCAGACGAGCGCTGCGGGCCTGGTGGTCCCGGGTGTGGGCACGACGAAGGCTTGATGAAGCCAGCCGGGCGCGGCGAACGGCCCGGGTAGGAGGAGAGGTTTGATGGTGGACATGGACCTCAACGCCGTGATCGACAACCTGATGGCCAATACGGAACGCATGGTGAGTACGCGGCGCGTGATCGGGGAGCCGTTCCAGGTGGGCAACGTCACGCTCATCCCCATCATGACCGCAACGGTGGGCGTGGGGGCCGGCGGGGGGAGCGGCAAGGGGCCGGAGAGCGAAGGCAAGACCACGGGCGAAGGCGGCGGGGCCGGCGGCGGCCTCGGGATGCGGCTCGTTCCGACCGCCCTGGCGGCCATCGTGGACGGCGAGCTCCGGGTCTACTCCCTGGGCGGCCGGGGAGCACTGGAGAAGCTCCTGGACCTGGTGCCGGACCTCGTCCAGAAGGTCGGGGCAGGCAAGAAGGCGGCGGGCGAGCAAAAGCAGGGCTCCACGGGGGCCTAGCGCTCGGCTACGCGATGCCGGCATCGACCTCGTGACCGGGTGCGGGGGAGGGAGGGCGACCGCGACGCGGTGGCCCTCCCTTCGTGTTGCGCCGCAACGGTGCTGAGGGTGAGAAAGTTGTAAAGGAATCTGACGGCGCGGCTCGTACCCCACTCCCAATACGCCGCGAGGGTACATGCGTGAAAGACGTCACAAGGCTGTCCAGGATGAGGGGGGCTGGGGCCATGCTGCGTGTCGGGTCGTGGAAGAAGTCGAGCTTTGCATGGGCCGTTGCCGGGATCGTACTGCTCTTGCTCGGCTCCGTACCGGCGATGGCGGCTACCCGTACCGTCAAAATCGGCGTCATCTTGCCCCTCTCGGGGCCGCTGGCTCCGACCGGGCGAGAGCTGCGTCAGGGCATCGAGCTCATGGTCGACATCGTCAACAACGCCTACCCCGAACTGGCCGGAAAGGGCCTGGAGGTCGCGAAGTGGGAAGGCATTCCCGGGCTGGGTGGCGCCCGGCTCGAACCCGTCTTCGCCGACTCCCGCGGCGATCCGGCGGTGGGGGCCGACCTGGCGAGGCGCCTCATCCTCGAGCAAAACGTCGTGGGGCTCATGGGGGCTTACCAGAGTGCGGTGACCAAGGCCGTCGCGGGCGTCACCGAGCGCTACGGCATCCCGTTCGTCAACGCCGACTCGTCGTCGCCGTCGCTCACCCAAATGGGCTACCGGTGGTTCTGGCGGGTGACGCCGCACGATCAAATCTTCGACGAGGACCTGTTCAACTTCCTCGACGGGCTCAAGGGAGGAAAGGTGCGGGGCGTACCCGCCGTCCCGAAGGATGCCATCACGAAGCTCGCCATCGTCGCGGAAAACACCGAGTTCGGGACCGCTTCGGGCGACGACATCGACCGCCGGCTGGCGCCCGAGCGAGGCTACCAGGTCGTGCAGTACATCAAGTACCCGGCCAACTCCCCGGACCTGACCAGCGAGGCCATACGCCTCGCATCCTCGGGCGCGGACGCCTACCTGTTCATCTCGTACGTTTCCGACGCCATCCTCTTCATGCGCACCCTGCGGCTGCGCCAGGCCGCTCCCAAGCTCATCTGGGGCCAGGACGCCGGCTTCACCAATCCCGACTTCGTGAAAGCCATCGGTAAAGACTTGCACGGTGTGCTGACGCGCTCGCTTTACATCGGCAAGCTTACGCAGGTGAAGCCCGTGGCAGCGGCCGTCAACAGCCTGTACCGCCAGCGATACGGGGCCGACCTGGTCGAAGAGTCGGCCCGAGAAACCCTGGGGGTCATCGCCTGGGCGTATGCTCTGGACCGCGCGAAGTCGACGGAGCCGGCGGCCCTGCAAAAGGCCCTCAACGAGCTCAACGTACCCGGCGATCAGATCATCACGCCGTGGAAGGGGATTCAATTCGGCGGCCTCTATCCGGGAGAGACGCATCAAAACATTCACGCGACCGGCATGATCGGGCAGTACCAGTGGAACCCGAAGACCCAGCGAGTCGAACTGGAGATCGTCTACCCGTTCGAATCGGCCACGGCCGACGTGGTCTACCCGTTCCCGGGCTGGAGGTAGGTCGGCCCGAAGTCATCCTGGCAGAGGCGGGGCGGTCATCTCCATGGTCCTGGCCGACGTGCTGGTCTCGGGAGTGCTCATGGGGCTCGTCTACGCGCTGCTGGCGCTCGGGCTCACCATCATCTTCGGGGTGATGGACACCGTCAACTTCGCGCACGGCGAGTTCCTCATGATCGGGATGTACGCGGCGTGGCTCACGGCGACCTACGTCTTCCCCGACCCGCTGGCGGGGCTCCCGGTCGCTGCGGCCGTGGGAGCCCTCCTGGGGGTGGCCGCCTACGCTCTCCTGGTGCGGCGGCTCTTGCGCGGGCCGATGGTGGCGCAGCTGTTCGGGACCTTCGGCCTGATGCTCTTCCTTCGCTACGGGGCGCTCGCCGTCTTCGGGCCCAACGTGCGTTCGGTGACCCACGGGGTGCTGCTGGGCAAGCGGGTGCTGCTCGGGGGCATCGTGCTCGATGCCACGCGCCTGGCGGCGGCCGCCGGGAGTGCCGTGCTCTTCGGGCTGGTGTACGTGCTGCTCCAGCGCACCCGGGTGGGGGTGGCGCTGCGGGCTACGGCGGTCAACCGGGAGGCGGCGCAGTACATGGGCATCGATACCGAGCGCATGAACGCCCTGGGGTGGGCGATCGGCGGGGCCACGGCGGGAATGGCCGGGGCGCTGCTCACCAACTTCTATTACGTCTCGCCCACGGTCGGCACTTTGTTTGCGATGATCACGTTCACGGCGGTCGCGCTGGGCGGATTCGGCAGCGTTCCCGGGGCTTTCGTAGCCGGCATCCTGGTGGGCGTCGTGCAGATGCTGGCGGCCCAGTATGTAGCGGCGGAGCTCAAACTGGCCTTCGTCTACCTCGTCTACTTCCTGGCGGTCATGATCCGACCCCAGGGTTTGCTGGGGGTGAGGTAGCGCCCATGGGAGCCAAGGCGGCTACCGGCCCGATCAAGACCCTCCGGCTCGCCTGGTCCCTCGGCGACCGGCCACGGGCCGAGCAGATCGGCTTCGGGCTTTTCCTCGTCGCTATGCTCGCCTTCCCGTGGGTCGTGAAGGCCGGCTTCGCCCGGGCCGTGGCCGTGCAGTTCATGCTGTACGCGCTCTACGGTACGAGCTGGAACGCCATCGGCGGCTTCGGCGGGCAGGTCGACCTCGGGGCGGCCAAGAGCGTCGGTTTCGGGGCGTACGCGGTCGCGCTCTTGACGAGCACGCTCGACGCACCCTTTTGGGCGGCCCTGCCCGTCGCCGTGGCAGCGGCGATGCTCGAGTCGTTCGTGGTGGGGGCGGCGTTGCTGCGCTTGCGGGGGCACTACTTCGCTATCGGGACGCTGGCGGTGGCGCTGGTGTGGCAGGAGCTGTTCGTCTTCTGGGAGTGGACGGGCGGCGCCCGGGGCATCAACCTGCCGATCAAGCCGGCGCCCGACTGGGCTTACTTGCAGCTCGACCCGGTAGGGTACCACTACGTGGCGCTGGGGCTGCTGCTGGCCGGGCTGCTGGTGGTCAACGGCATCCGCCGCTCCCGACTGGGATATCAGCTGCGGGCGCTGCGTGCCAACGAGGAGGCGGCGGCCAGCGTCGGGATCGACGTCTTTGCGGCCAAGTTGAAAGCGTACGTCACGAGCGCGGCCCTGTATGCCGCCGGCGGGGCCTTTTACGCCGCCTACTTCGGATACATCGACCCGTTCTCGGTCATGCCGATGGATCTTTCGGTGATGATCGCCATGACCGCCATGCTGGGCGGGGCAGGCGCCATGTGGGGACCGCTCATCGGCGCGGCGGTCCTGGTACCGCTCGACCGGTACCTGGGAGCCTGGCTGGGCGGGCATGGGGTACAGGGCATCGACTTCCTCGTCTACTCGGTCGTCATCATGGCCCTGGCAGCCTACCAGCCAAAGGGCGTCTGGGGGATCATCGCATCGATCGGAAAGGTGCGGAGGGCCCGTGGTGCTTCTCGAGGTGCAGTCGCTGGTGAAGCAGTTCGGCGGGGTCATGGCCAACGATTACCTGGATCTGTCCATTGAGGAAGGGGAGATCGTCGGGCTCATCGGCCCCAACGGGGCGGGCAAGACCACCCTCATGCACTGCATCGCCGGCTACCACCGGCCCGACCGTGGGACGATCCGCTTCGCCGGGGTCGACATCACGGGCTGGCCTCCGCACAGGACGGCGCGGGCGGGGATTGCCCGCACCTTCCAGTCGCTGCGCACGATGGAAGGCTTGACGGTCGAGGAAAACGTCATGGTGGGGGCCCTTTGCCGTACGGACGACCCGGACCGGGCCCGAGAGGCGGCGTCGGCTCTCCTCGAACGCCTGGATCTGGCCGGGGTGCGGGGTGCCCAGCCCCACGAGATTCCTCTGGCGTGGCAGCGCCGGGTCGAGCTGGCGCGGGCACTTGCCACCCGGCCGAGGCTGTTGATGCTGGACGAGGCGGCGGCAGGCTTGAGCCCGGAGGAGATCCGGGTCTTCGAGCAACTCCTGCGTGCCCTGCACCGGGAGCTCGGCCTGACGCTCATCGTCGTGGAACACGTGATGGATTTCGTGATGAGCCTGGCAGGCCGGGTCGTGGTGCTGGCGGGCGGGCGCAAGATTGCCGAAGGGCGGCCGGAGGAGGTGGCGCGAGACGAGCAGGTCGTCGAAGCCTACCTCGGGGGGAGTTATGCTCGAGGTCCGGCACATCTCGGTGGAGTATGACGGGGTACCGGCGCTCTACGACGTCTCCCTGGAGGTGCGCCGGGGAGAGCTCGTGGCGCTGGTCGGGAGCAACGGGGCAGGGAAGAGCACCACCCTCAAGACCATCGCGGGGGCGCTCCAGCCGGTGAGGGGGGAGGTGCGGTTCGAAGGGACTCCCCTCGCCCGCAAGGGGACACCCGAGGTGGTGCGCATGGGCATCACCTACGTGCCGGAGGGGCGGATGGTCTTCGGGCCGTTGACCGTCGAGGAAAACCTGCGCCTGGGCGCGTTCTCCGTGGGTGGGGGGCCCGAGACGGAGCAGCAGCTCGAACGGGTCTACGATCTGTTCCCCCGGCTTCGCGAGCGCCGTCACCAGCGGGCCGGGACGCTCTCGGGCGGGGAACAGCAGATGGTGGCCATCGGGCGCGGGCTCATGGCCCGGCCCAAACTGCTGATGCTCGACGAACCCTCGCTCGGGCTCATGCCGAAACTCGTCGAGGAACTCTTCGCGGTCGTTGCCCGGTTGCGCGACGAGGGCCTCACCATCCTGCTCGTCGAACAACGGGCCCGAGAGGCGCTGCAGCTGGCCGACAGGGGATACGTGCTCCAGACGGGGCGTACCGTCGTGCAGGGGAGGGGGCCGGAGCTCCTGGCCTCGGAGGCGATGCGCCGTGCCTTTCTGGGTGTTTGAGCGTGAGACGGCGCTCCGCCGGATAGATGGCCGAGGAGAGGGGTGAGGAGGGTTGGGCGGAAGCCTGGTCGACCTCAACTGTGACATGGGGGAGAGCTTCGGGGCGTGGCAGATCGAGCCGGGGGAGAGGGTGCTTGGCCACGTCTCCTCGGTCAACCTGGCCTGCGGCTACCACGCCGGTGACCCCCTCGTCATGGAACGCACCGTGGCCCGCTGCAAGCAGCACGGCGTCGCGGTGGGAGCGCATCCCGGCTACCCGGACCTGATGGGCTTCGGCCGGAGGGAGATGCAGCTGAGCCCGGCCGAAGCGAGGGCGTACGTGATCTACCAGGTGGGCGCGCTCAAGGCCTTTTGTGAGGCTGCCGGCGTCCCGCTCCAGCACGTGAAGCTGCATGGCGCCTTCTACAACGCGGCCTCCGACGACGAGCGCCTGGCGTCGGCCGTCATCGAGGCTCTGCTGGCCCTGCGCTCCTGGGGCCTGATCGTGCTGGCCCGTTCCGGGTCGCTCTTTGCGCGGCGGGCCCGGGAAGCGGGGCTCACCGTGGCGGAAGAGGTGTTCGCCGATCGGGCCTACAACCCCGACGGCACGCTGGTCTCCCGCCGCCTTCCCGGGGCCGTGCTGCACGACCCGGCCGAGGTGGCGCGACGGGCAGTGCAGATGGCGACGCAAGGATGGGTGGCGGCCGTCGACGGCACGCCGGTACGGCTGCAGGTCGACTCCATCTGCGTGCACGGCGACAACCCCGAGGCGGCGGCCAGCGTGGAGCGGATGGCCCGGGAGCTGCGGGCCGCCGGCGTCCGGATCGCGCCGCTGCGGGAGGTGGCAGGCCGTGAGCCTGCGGGCCGTTGAAGCGTTCGGCGGGCCACGGGAGGCCCGGCAGGCCATCCGGGAGGGGCGGTGGACAGGGCCCACGGCAGGCCTGTGCCCGGGGTACGCGCAGGCCAACCTGGTCGTCCTGCCCCGCCAGTTTGCCTGCGATTTCCTGCTTTTCTGCCAGCGCAACCCCAAGCCGTGCCCGCTCCTGGAGGTGACCGACGCCGGCTCGTGGGAGCCGCGGCGGCTGGCACCGGACGCGGATCTGCGCACGGACGTGCCGAGGTACCGCATCTACCGTGACGGACGCCTCGAAGGGGAGCCCACGGACGTCCTGGAGCTCTGGCGGGACGACCTGGTGGCCTTTCTGTTCGGGTGCAGCTTCACGTTCGAACGGGCGCTCCTCGAGGCGGGCGTACCGGTCCGCCACTTGGAAGAGGGCAAGAACGTTCCCATGTACGTGACCAACCGGGCCTGCGACCCCGCCGGCGTTTTCCGCGGCCCGCTGGTGGTGACGATGCGCCCCATCCCGGTGGAGCTCGTGCCGCGGGCAGTGCAGGTGACGGCGCGCTTTCCCGGGGCGCACGGGGCGCCGGTGCACGTCGGCGATCCGGCGGCCCTCGGCATCCGGCGCCTGGAGCGTCCGGACTTCGGCGACGCGGTGACGGTTCGCGACGGGGAGATGCCCGTCTTCTGGGCGTGCGGGGTGACGGCGCAGGCGGTGGCGCTCGAGAGCAAAGCCGTCGCTGATGATCACCCACGCGCCCGGGCACATGTTCATCACCGACCGGAAGGACGCCGACCTCTCTTACGACTGAGGCGCGGGCAGCAGATGCCGGCGCAGCCAGGCGACGGTCGTTTCGATGACCTGATCCGTCCACTCGCCCCGGTTATAGGTGTGGTCGGCGCCGGCCACCTGGTGCAGGGTCTTGTCGCGGGTGGGAAAGGCCGCGAAGTAGAGCTCGGCGTCGGAGGGCGGTACGGCCTCGTCCCGCGTGCCGTGCACCAGCAGGACGGGGCCCGGGGTACCGGGCCGCCGCATCCAGGGGCCGGTGGCGGGGGAGGTCGTCCACGAAGCCCTGGCCGATCAGGTTACCCGCCCGGTCGTAGTGGCCCCGGTACATGATGACGCGGGGCTGGTCGGGAGCCTGGGCGGCCATGTGCCGGGCGATGCGCAGGGGGTCGGCGACGGCGCTCCAGAGCACGAGCGCGCCACGTCGCCGTCTCTCTCGGCCACCAGAGTGGCCACCGCCCCGCCCATGCTCATGCCGAGCAGTGCGACGGGCCGGCCCACATGGCTCCGGGCGTACGCGAGGGCAGCCAGCGCGTCCGTGACCTCGCCGCTCAGCGT
Organism: Limnochordaceae bacterium; assembly: GCA_014896295.1. GTDB lineage: Bacteria > Bacillota > Limnochordia > Limnochordales > Geochordaceae > Carboxydichorda > Carboxydichorda subterranea. The sequence continues at coordinate 193,225 of JADBKR010000007.1, read as the reverse complement.
CATCTCCTCGAACTCTCCCTCGGAGTCGCCGGAGCCCCGGAAGTCGAACCGCAGGGCCGCCATGCCCGCCCTGGCCATCGCCCGTGCCGCCTTGACGAACAGCCGGTGGTTTTCGGCCTTGTGGCCGCCGAAACCGTGGCACAACACGACGGCGGGCGGCCGCTCGTCGGCCCCGCCCGGCGGCCGGTGCACGATTCCGATGAGCTGCTGCCCTTCCACCACGATCCGGATGGGCTCTTCCTCGATCCTTCCTGGTGATGCCGGCAAGGCGTGATCCCGATCCTTTCCACGGCCGTCTCGCTTCACGCCGAGCGCCGCACCGGCGCACCCCACTCGGCGAAGTCGGGCCGGTGGCTGAGCAGCAGCACCTGGCGCTCCCGGCCCAGGGACACGAGTGTCTCCCGGATGTGCCGCAAGCGCTCCTCGTCGCAGTTGAGGAACGGGTCGTCGAAGACGAACGGCAGAGCGAGCTGCGACGCCATCAGCGCTGCCACGGCCAGGCGCAAGGCGAGGTAAAGCTGATCCTGGGCCCCCTTGCTGAGCTGGGCAGGGTGCACCTCGGCGCCGTCCGGCTCCACCACGGTGACGCCGAACGACTCGTCCAACTTGACGCGGCGGCCCTCTTGCCCGGTGAACGCCGCGAAGTAGGCGCCCGCCACCTCCTGCAGCCGGCCCCGGTGCGTGGACTGGAACTCCTGGACGGCCTGCTCGATCTCCTGGTAGGCCAGGGCCAGGGCGCGGGCCTCCAACCAGAGGGCCTCCTTCTGGCGGTGGAGCTCCCGGAGTTGCAGCTCCGCCGCCGCCACGTTGAGGGGCTGTTGCCCCATGATCTCGGCCTGGCGGGTGCGCAGGCGATCCAGCGACTCCTCGAGCTCCCGCAGCCGTGCGCCGGCCTGGCCGATCTCCTGGTCGAGCTCCTGCAGTTTCTCCGAGGCGGCCCCCACGTCAGAGACCAGTTGGGGGAAGGTAGGCCCGGGTGGTCTCGCACGAGCTTTTCGAGCGCCTGCAAGGTCGCCACGGCTGCGTCGTCGGCCTGGTCCAGTTTGGCCGATAGCTCGTCGACGCTCTCGACCCCACGCGTCTTCAGGATGGCCTGCAGCGAGCGGCGGTCGGTCTCGATCTGCCGGGCGTGCTCCCGGCAGGCCTGCAGGCGCTGCAAGGCGACGGCCGCGTCCCCTCCCGAGCCTGCCAGCACCGTGCTCAGCGCCTCGCGCAAGGAGAGGCTCTCTGAGCGCAGCCGCTCCGCTTCGGCCTCGTAGCGCGCCACCTGCTCTTCCAGCGTGCGCGCCCGGGTCAGCTCGGTCTCCTGGGTGCGGGCGAGCCACTGGAGCAACGCTCCGGGCTCCGAAGGGGCCGACTCCCACAGTTGCCGCTCGATCTGGGGGGCGGCCCAGAAAGGCGGCTCCAGCCGGGAAAGCCGCTCGACGAGCTCCTTCACCGTAAGCGGTGCCGCCCCGTCGCCTTCCCGCAGGCGGCCCTCGAGCTCGGCCCACAGGGGGCCGGCCTCGGCGCACGGCCTCTCTTCGCCGACGGAAGGGGCGGAGAAGTGGGCGGCGTGGAGCGCATCCAGGTCGGCCGCAAGTCTCTCCCGGGCCTTTCGCGACTCCTCCCACCGGCGAAGGGCCTGCGAGACGTCGGAGAAGCGGTCCGTGAAGGGCCGCAACCGCTCTTCGAACCTTTGCCACTCCTCTTGCGCCCGGGCTGCATCGTCTTCCAGCCTGGCCACCGCTTCCTGCGACGGGAGCCTGCGCCGCTCCTGTTCGAGCTCCGCCAGGGCCCGCTGCCATTCGCCCCAGCGCGCCCTGACCTGGGCAAGGTAGACTCGGGTCGCACCGGCAAGGGCGCCCAGACGCCGATCCAGCTCGCCCATTTCCCGGGAAAAGCCTGCCAGTTGCTCTTCAATCACCGGCAGGCGGGAGAGGTCCCCTGCCGTCCGGCTCTCGGCCGGCCGTCGCCCGGTGACCACCGCTGCGACCACGCCGAGGACCAGCGCTCCGGCGGCCGCCGCCACGGCCGACTGCTCCGGGCCGGCGCCCAATCCCCACCGGCCGGTCGCGAAGCCTAGCCCCAGCCCGGCCAGTACGGCGGCCGCGATGAACAGCCGCGCCCGGCGCCGGCGTCGCCGCTCGGCCTCCCGGACGGCGGCCCATTTCGACCACTCCCGCTGGGCCTGCTCCTGGCGGTCGCTCAGCTCCAGCTTGCGTTCGATGACGGGCGCCAGCTCCGGCTCGAGCGCCGAGACCTCCTCGAAGGCTTTCCGGATCTGGGAGGCCCGGTCTTCCACCTGCCGGATGCTCTCCCGGGCACGCTCGAGCGCCGCAGTCGCCTCCTGCACCCGGGCGCGTAACCGGGCGCGCTCGGCCACGTGGTTACGCACGAGCTCCAGAGTCTCCGGGTCGGCCCGGTCGAAGGCGTCCAGTGACACAAGCTCTCTTTCGACCTGTTCCAGGCGCTCGGCCAGGAGGGTGCGCCTGCGCCAGATGGCCAGCGCCGCCCGCCCCTTCGCCTGGTCGACGTCGCGCCGAAGGCCGGCCAGGGTGAGGCCGAGCCCGGCGAGCTCTTGCTCCAGGGTATGGAGGCGCTCGATCTGCCGGGCGTCCTGGTCGGAGAGCCCGGCCAGCTCGGGCCACTGTTCCTGAAGTTGGCGTTGGGCCTCGGCGATGCCCGCCGCAAGCTGCGAAGCCTGCTCCACGTTCTTGCGCAGTTCCTGGCGGTCCCGGATCCGGGCCTGGTACCCTTCGGCCAGGCGGCGCCACTCCTGCCAGGCCTGCCGGGCTTTTTCGGCCCGCTGGAGCCTCGCCCTGCAGTTCGCCCCGCTCCTGGACGGCACGGGCAAGCTCCTGCTGGACCTGCTGGAGCTCGTCCGCCTGCCGGCGCCCCTGCTCGAGGGCCTGCTGCAGGGCGGCGGCGCGAGCCTCCAGGATCTCCACTTCCCGGTCCTTGTCGTCGTTTTGCGCACCGACCCCCAGGTCGGCCTTGCGCCGGGTGAGGGACCGCAGTTGCCCGAGCAGCGCCTGCAGCGCCGCATCGTAGGCGCCGGTGCCTGCCCCGGACAAGAGCCGCCGCACCTCCTCCGACAGCACCGGCTGCTTCGGATCGGAGGGGTCGGGGAGCGGCTGTTGGACGCAGAAGGTCTGAAGGAAAAGCTCCCGGGAGGCCATCCCCACCAGCTGCAGCAATCGTTGCTGAAAGCGGGCGTTGGGGCGGCGCCCGGCCGGGTTGTGGGTCGTCTCGAGCTCGGTGGTGGCCTGCCCCTTGCCGTCGAGACGCTGCAGCCGCACCCGGTGGTTGTCGAAGCTGCGGACGAGCCGGTAGCGCACGCCGTCCACGCCGGTGAACTCGAGCACGCCCTCGAAGCGGGAGGGGTGGTCGCGGTTGCGGTAGCGAGCCTGGCCGAACGCCCTGGGGTTGGATGAGCCCGGCAGTCCGAACAGCACGGCCGAGATGCCCGCCACGATGGTCGACTTGCCCCACTCGTTGGGGGCCACGAGTACTCCCAGACCGTCCGGGAGCTCGACCTCGACGCCGTCCCGGAACGGCCCGAAGCCCCGCAGGACGATCCGGTGAAACCGCAGGGGCGAGGCCGGCCGAACGGGCGCCGGCGCTGGCAGGGCCGGGGCGCTGTTCACGGCGCACCCCCTCCGCTCAGCGCGTGGACGCCGCGACGCAGCGCCTTGACGACGAGCCGCCGCTCTTCGTCGCCGGTGGCCTGCTCCAGGCGGCGGCGCATGCGCCGGATGAAGGTGCCGAGGATGGTGGGCTGGGCTGCCCAACGGTCGAGGAGGGCGTCCGACACGGTCTCGGTCTGGTCCTCGATCCTCAAGTGGTAGAAACGGTCGGCCAGCGAGGCGGCCAGAGCATCCACGTCGAGTTCGAAGGGAAGCGCCCCCGTGAGGCGCACCCGGAGAATCCGTTCCGGGCCGCCCATCCCCAGGAGAGCGGCCTCCAGGGCGGCCGGATCGTCGAAACGTCCCGCGTCCACGGTCACCGTCTCGGCGATCTGGGCGGGAGCGGGCGGGCGCTCGATGCGGGCGGTGAAGTGGCCCGGGGCGCCGTCCAGCTCGACCACGGTCCAGTGGCCGACGCCGGGATCCTCGAAGTCCTTGCTCTCGACCGCTCCGCAGTAAACGGCCGTCGTCCGGCCGAGCCGGTGCTCCCGGTGCTGGTGGATGTGGCCGAGGGCGACGTAGTCGTACCCTGCCGCGCCCAGCGCCTCGGGGTCGAGGGGCAGGCTGCGCTCGCCGCCCCAGTCGCCGAGCACCCCGTGAAAGACGGCCAGGTGCAGCCCGGGCTCGTCCGGCTTGGGAAACTGGGTGAGCGGGCGCTGGGCGGGCGTGAGGCCTCCGGTGTAGGCGAGCCCGTAGACGTGCACCGGGACGCCCGCCACGGTGAGGGTCGTGACGTGAGCGGGGAAAGGGTGCTGGACGAGGACGCCCGGCCACCGGTCGGCCCACCGCCGGTAGATGGAGTTATGGTAGGTGATCTCGTCGTGGTTGCCGGGCACCGTCACGACCGCGATACCGGCCTCGACCAGGCGCCCGAGCTCCCGGACGGCCGACGCGGCGAGCGCCTCGTCCGGGGTGTGGGTCTCGAAGAGATCCCCCGCGATGACGACCATCCCGATGCGGTGCTCGGGCCTCAGGCTCCAGTCGACCGCTGCCCGGAGCAACGCGTCCCGGCGCCGCTTGCGCTCCGCCCTCCGGGGCTCCGGCATGAAGGATGGCGTCCATCCGAGATGCAAATCGGCGAGGTGCAGCAGGCGCAGCATGCCCGTCCCCCTTTCCCGCCTCCTCGGGCCTATTACGCCGGGAGAGGGGGACACTTCCTCCGCAGGAAAAGCACGCAATCGGGCGGGTGGCGGCGAAGGGTACCGGATCGCGCCGGAGCCTGTCGGGGCATGGACATTGCCACGGTTGCCGGTCACACGGCCGACCCGGGGCGCTCGTTCCCATCAGGCCGCAGGGTCTCCCCGAGGATCTCCCGGCGTACGTAGGGGACTGCCGGCGGCGGGACGAATCCCCCGCTGGCCTCCGAGTATCCGCGTATCCGCGGCAACAGAGGCAGGGGGGCGACCCACCGGTATGGCGAAGGTGACCTTCATCGGGGCCGGCTCGACCGTCTTCGCGAAAACCTTGATGGGCGACCTTTTGAGCTTCCCGGAGCTGGACGGGCTGGAGCTCTCGCTCATGGACATCGACCCCGAGCGCCTGGCGGTGACGGAGACCGTGGCCCGCCGGTTGGCCGAGACGATGGGCCGGCACCTCACCGTCACCGCGACGACCGATCGCCGCCGGGCCCTCGACGGGGCCGGCTACGTGATCTCCATGATCCAGGTGGGCGGCTACCGGCCGGCGACCGTGATCGACTTCGAGATCCCCAAGAAGTACGGCTTGCGCCAGACGATTGGCGACACCCTGGGGATCGGCGGGATCATGCGGGCGCTTCGCACCATCCCGGTGCTCGTCGACATCGCCCGCGACATCGAGGAGCTTTGCCCGCAGGCGCTGTTCATCAACTACGCCAACCCCATGGCCATGAACCAGTGGGCCTTGAGCCGCGCCGTCCCTGCCGTCCGGACGGTGGGCCTGTGCCACAGCGTTCAGGGTACGGCTCGCCAGCTGGCGCACGACCTGGGCATTCCCTACGAGGAGCTCACCTACCTGTGCGCGGGCATCAACCACATGGCCTTCTACTTGCGGCTGGAGCACAACGGCGAAGACCTCTATCCCCGGCTGCGGCGGCTCGTCGACGAAGGCCGGGTGCCCGAGTGGAACCGGGTCCGCTACGACATGATGATGCGGCTCGGCTACTTCGTCACCGAGTCGAGCGAGCACTTCTCGGAGTACGTACCCTACTTCATCCGCCGGGATCGGCCCGATCTCATCGAACGCTACCGCATCCCGCTCGACGAGTACCCTCGCCGCTGCGAGGAGCAGATCGCCGGATGGCAGGAGCTGCGCCGCTCCCTCGAGCACGGGACGCTGCCGGCCGTGTACCTGTCCGGAGAGTACGCCCCGCTCATCATCCACAGCATGGAGACGGGGACGCCCCGGACGGTGTACGCCAACGTGCCCAACCGGGGGCTCATCCCCAACCTGCCGGACGACTGCGTGGTCGAGGTGCCCTGCCTGGTCGATCGCACCGGGGTGCAGCCCACCCGCGTCGGGGCGCTCCCGGTCCACCTGGCGGCCTTGATCCAGACCAACGTCAACGTGCAGGCGGTAGCCGTCGAAGCTGCGCTCACGGGCAAACGGGATCACGTGGTCCACGCGGCCATGCTGGATCCCCACACGGCTGCCGAGCTCACCCTCGACGAGATCACCGCGATGGTCGACGAGCTGCTCGAGGCGCACCGCGACTGGCTGCCCCAGTTCCGGCAGCCGGGCGGTCGCTGAGCGCAGCAGGAAGAGGGCACCGGGAGAAGGGCAACACGCGGAAGGGATGGGAGGCAGGGGCATGGGGCGGTTGGGGTTCATCACCGACCTGTCCGAGGAGGACTTCCGGTTCGCCGCGGACGAAGGGCTCGTCGTCGAGTACAACGTCAACGACGAGACCATCGACGGGTTCCTCGGCGAAAGAGGAGACGATCAGCCGCTACGAGCAGGAGTACGGCGTCGCCTTCTCCGCCATCGGGCGCTTCGGGCGGGACCGGATCTCCGACGACGCGGCCGTGCGCAACCGGGAAGAGGCTTCGGCGATTGCGCTCATGGAGTGGTGCGCGCGGCACCGGGTGCCGACGTTCGTCTGCGGGGCGGGGCCCGCGGCAGGCAGGAGCATGGAGGAGTGCGCCCGCCGCGCCGTCGACGCCTTCGGCCGGCTGGTCGAGGTCGGGCGCCGGCTGGGGGTGCGGGTCGCCGGTCTACAACTGCGACTGGGGCAACTGCGTGGATCGCCCGTCGATGTGGGAGAAGGTGCACGGCGCCCTTCCCGGCCTCGGCATCAAGTACGACCCGTCTCACGCCATCTACGGCGGTCGCGACTACCTGGCCGAGGCGGCTGCGTGGGGGCACCGGTTCGTCCACTTCCACGCCAAGGACTCCCTGCCCATCGGGGGCAAGCGGTTCACCGACCCGCCGGCGGGCATGGGGGTAACCGCCTGGGGGCCGCTGCTCGCCATCCTGTACCACCACGGCTATCGGGGGGACATCATCATCGAACCTCACGCCGAGCCGTGGGTGCGGACGCTGCGCTACCCGGGCATCCGCATCGCCCGGCGAACGCTGGAGCCCTTCCTGATCGACGCCGGCAGAGCGGACCCGGCCGGGAAGGGGGGCGGGCGCGCATGAGCGGCCGGCCCATTCGCGTGGGGATCATCGGCGCCGGAGGCATCGCCACGGGCGCCCACATCCCGGCCTACCAGGCGCTCGGCGACCAGGTGGAGCTGGTGGCCGTCGCGGACGTCGACGGCGAGCGGGCCCGCAGGGTGGCCGCAGAGTTCGGGTTTGCCCGCAGCTACACCGACTACCACGAGATGCTCGCGCAGGAGACGCTGGATGCGGTGAGCGTTTGCACGCCCAACAAGTTCCACGCTCCGGCCACCATCGCCGCCTTGAAGGCCGGCTGCCACGTGCTGTGCGAGAAGCCCCCGGCTACGACCGTGCTCGAGGCGCAGGCCATGCGCGAGGCGGCCGCCGCGGCGGGCAGGATCCTCACGTTCGGCTTCCACATGCGCTTCAAGCCCGAGGCTCAGGCGGCCTACCGGTTCGTGGCCGCCGGCGAGCTGGGGGAGATCTACGCCGGTCGGGTGACGGCCATGCGCCGCCGGGGCATCCCGAGCTGGGGAGTGTTTACCAACAAGGCGCTGCAGGGCGGCGGGCCGCTCGTGGACATCGGCGTGCACGTGCTCGACCTGGCCCTGTGGCTCATGGACTACCCGCAACCGGAGACGGTGCTGGGTGCGACCTTCCAGAAGCTGGGTATCCGCCCGGGGGTCGCCCCCTGGGGACCGTGGGACTGGCAGCACTATGAGGTCGAAGACATGGCCCACGCCATGATCCGGTTCGCCAACGGGGCGAGCCTGCTCCTCGAGACCAGCTTCGCCGCGAACATCGAGCCGATGGACGAGATGAACGTCCGCCTGCAGGGGACCGAGGGCGGGCTCACGCTGCAGCCGCTGCGCATCCACCGGGAGGCACACGAGACGCTGGTCGACGTGACGCCGGCGTGGCTTCCCACGGTGAAGCCGCACCATGCCGAGGTGGCCCACTTCGTGCGGTGCATCCGGGGCGAGGCGCAACCGCTGAGCACTCCCGACCAGGCGGTGGCGCTGCAACAGATCGTCGACGCGATCTACCAATCGGCAGAGACCCGTACGCCGGTAAGGCTGGTGGCGTGAGCCGACCGATCGAGCACCACAGGGAACAGGCCGGGACGGATGCCTCCTCGTTTCCGGGAGTGGTAACGACCCCCATAAGCCGGGGAACGCCCCCGAACCGCGTGAGAGGGAATGCACATGCCTACCATTCTCACGCATTGCGTCGGAGGTGGAATCCGGCTCATGGCGGACAAGAGGATCGGCTTCGTCGTGGGGACCGTCCTGGCCCTGGCGTTGGCCGGGGGAGTCGCATCCGCTCGGGAAGTGAGCGTCACCCTCAACCTGTGGCCTTCCCTTTACAGCGTGGAGGTGACGACCCCGGTCAGCCCGAACGTGGAACTCGGCGGGGGGGCCTATCTCGCGTGGATGCGGACTCTCGAGCAAGACCCCAATGCCCCGACCTCGCGAGAGTTTACCTATCCGGACGCAAGGTTGGGGGTCCTCCTGCGCTACCGCCTGGCGCCCGGGCCTGAGCTCCGGCCGTTCCTGGTCGCGGGGCTCGCTTACGTACAGCTGTACAGTGAGCAAGGAGTCGGCTACCAAGTCGGGTTGGGCGCGGACCTCCCTGTCAAGGGACGGTTGTCGTTGACGGGTGGAGTCGGCTTCTCCGGCTACCGTGTTTGGTCTCGCACCGATATGCGGGAACGATACAGCTTGTACACCGGGCTCGGGGTGCGCTACGCGTTCAGCCTCTGAGGGTCTCGGCGGTCGCTTACACGCCCGCCAGGTTGACCGAGGGCTTCGAGAGCCCCTGACCCAGGGCGAACAGGTCCAGCGAGACGGTGGCGAGGTCATCGACGGGCGGGACGACCCGCCCGTCGACGCGCAGATCGAAGACCTTGAGATACCCCCGGCACCGCTCGCACACGTCGAGCCGCACGTGTGAGGCGCCTTCCGGCTGGAGCTGAACGAGGGTGCCGGTCGCACCGCACAGCATGCAGCGCATGCGGGCGTACCGCCACGCCGAGTGACACAGGGAGCAGTGGAGGAAAAGTGCGCCCTCGCCGCCCTCCACGTCCACCAGATAGCCGGCCTGGGGCGGCGCTCCGCAGACAGGGCAGGAGGTGGCGTACCAGGAGCTCCTTTGCCCGTGATGCGGCACGTGGGCTCGCAGCAGCCGGGCCGCCGCCTCTTCCAGGAAGGGCTCCAGGAACAGGCGGGCCAGCATGGCTTCGGCCGGATCCACGGCGCCGTCTCCTGCGGCCCCGTCCCATGCGGCAACGCCGACCATGCCCGGCGCCCCCGTGGCCACCAGGCGCCCGAGCACGGTCTGCTGAGTCTCGACGCCGCCCCCGAGGAGCCGCCGTGCCGCCCGGGCCAGGGGCTCGGGCCCCTGGCGTTCGGCCAGCGCCAGGAGCAGGCGGAAGCGGTGGACGGGCAACGCGCCCGCCGGCACCCCGCCGGCCAGTGCACGAGACAGGCGCATGTCCTCCTGCAGGGTCTCGGGCAACCCCGCCCCCAGGCCGTTCCCGCTCCCGGCATGCCGGGCGAGCGCCTCCTGGACGCTCACCACCTCGGCGTAGAAGGCGAGCGCCGGCGCGATCTGCGGGTCGGGCCTCGGCCAGCTCAGCGGCCCTTTGGCGGCGCCGCTGCCATGTCCACGGCGGAGGTAACACGTGCGGGCTCAGGGGCATGCGCGGCCTCCTTCGCCTCGATCTCCCGGTACCAGCGGGGGTGGTGAAAGCGCGCCCAGTACCGGGGGATCCGCCCGTGCGTCATGGTCTCGAAGGTGCCGGGCAGCGCGATGGTGGCCATGTAGACGTGCAGGATGATGAGGGCGACGTATCCGGCCGCCACCAGGCTGTGCACGGGATAGGCGAGCAGCATCACCCGCGTCCCGCCGTAGCGCGCCGGGTTCCACATGAAGATCCCGGTGCCCACCTCCAGCACGCCGAGCGCCAGCACGGTCCAGAAGAGGAGCTTTTGCCCGGCGTTGAACCGCCCCGCCTCCACCGTCTCGCCGCCGTGGGTGACGTACGCCGACACCCGGCGCAGCCACAGCCAGTCGAGCCGGTCGAGCACCATCTGGCGCGCCCACGTGGCGACCATCACGACGAGCGACACGGCGAAGACCATGCCGGCCCACGGATGCAGCCACCGGGCCGGCGTGCCGCCGCCGAACAACGACGTCAACCAAAACAAGCCGGGCATGTACAGCCCCATCCCCGTGAGGGCCGCCACGATGAACGAGAGCGCCACCAGCCAGTGGACGATGCGCTCGAAGAGGCTGAAGCGCTCAATCCTTCCGGTGTGGTTGGTCGCCCTGCCCGCTCTGCCGCCCAACGCTCGCCACCTCCCGCCTGCCGCCGTCCTCCTTGTCGCCCTCGGCCCATGTCGGGCCGTACGTCAGGTAATGCAGAGCCGTCCCCACCAGCCCGACGCCCATCACCATGCTGCCGATGGTCTTGAGGATGCCTTTCCAGGCGTGGACGGCCGGCGAGACCTGCGGATCCTTCGGGAGCCCGTACTGCTCGACCGCGTCGCCGTGGGGCAGCACGTAGATGACGTGCGTTCCGCCGACGCCCTGGGGGCTGTAGACGGCCGCGCTGGCGTATCCCCGCTGCTTGAGCCGTTCCGCCGAGGTCCGGGCCCGTTCCAGCATCTGGTCTTTGGGCCCGAACTGGATGGCCCCCGTCGGGCAGGTCTTGGCGCAGGCCGGCTCGAGCCCGGCGCTCACCCGGTCGACGCACAGGTTGCACTTGTACACCTTGCCGGTCGTGGCCGAAAGCCTCGGCACGTCGAACGGGCAGCCGGTGATGCAGTACCCGCACCCGATGCAGGCGTCCTGGTTGAAGTCGACGATGCCGTTGGCGTACTGCACGATGGCGCCCGGCGACGGGCAGGCCGCCAGGCAGCCGGGGTCCTCGCAGTGCATGCACTGGTCTTTGAGCATGAGCCACTGCAGCCGCCCGTCGATCTCCACCTCGTGGAACCGGATGAGGGTCCACGTCTGGGCCGACAGGTCCTCGTGGCTCTGGTAGCTGCCGAAGTTGTGCGTCGGCTCGGGCGGGAGGTCGTTCCACTCCTTGCAGGCGACCTCGCAGCCCTTGCAGCCGATGCAGCGCGACACGTCGATGAGCTTGGCGACCGGCTGCACCTCGCTGACCCCGGGCGGGGGGCTCGACGAGGCGGAGACCCGCTTGAGCGAAAGCACGTTGGCCATGGCCGTTGCCCCCGTCCTACGCCTTTTCCACGGCGACCAGGAAGCCCTTGAACTCCGGCGCCCTCGTGTTGGCGTCGCCGGCGTCCGGCGTCAGCAGATTGGCCATGGGCCCCACCATCAGGCCCCGGAAGCCCCAGTGGATGGGGATGCCGATCTGCCACACCTGGCGGCCGTCGACCGTCAGCGGGCGGAGCCGCCGGGTCACGATGGCCACTCCCACCACCTCGCCGCGGGCCGAGCGGACCCGCACCTTGCCGCCGTTTTGGATCCCCTTCTCCCGGGCGAGCCCCTCGGGGATCTCGACGAAGAACTCGGGCATGGCTTCCACCAGGTACGGCACCCACGACGTGACGAAGTGCTCGTGCTCGACGACCCGGTACGTCGTCGCCACCACCGGGAACGCGTCGGGCTTACCGACGAGCGACAGGTCGCTCTGGTAAACCGGGGCGACGGGGTCGCGGGGTACCTCGGGATGCAGCGGGTTGGCGATGGGCGACTCGAGGGGCTCGTAGTGCTCGGGGAACGGGCCGTCCACCATGCCCCGGGCGAACAGCCGGCCGACCCCTTCCTCAGCCATGATGAACGCCCCCAGCCCCTGGGAAGGCGCGGCGGTGGCCGGGTAGTCGGGGACGTCGCCGACCCAGCGGCTGCCGTCCCACACGATGCCGGGCCGCATGGGATCCCACGGGCGCCCCTCGGCGTCGGCCGACGCCCGGTTGTACAACACCCGGCGGTTGGCCGGCCAGGCGAAGGCCCACTCGTGGAAGAAGCCCATCCCGGTCGGGTCGTCCAGGCCCCGGCGGGCCATCATGTTGCCTTTCTCGGTCCAGATGCCGGTGTAGATCCAGTTGCCGCCCGTCGTGGTGCCGTCGGCCTTCATCTGCGCGAAGGAGTCGAGGAGCTTGCCGGTGGTCAGGTCGTACCCGTTGATCTCCTTCGCGAGGTCGGCCTCGGAAGGCTCCTGGGGGTTGGCGTAGTGCATGGTGAGGTGGAGGATGGGATCGGGGAACGCCCCGCCTTCGGCCGCGTAGCGCTGCTTGAGCCGCTGGACGAGCCCGGCCAGGATCCACGAATCGGAGCGGATGCCGGGCTCGGGCGGCACCGCCGCCTCCTTCCACTGGATCCAGCGGCCGCTGTTGGTGAACGATCCGGCCCGCTCGATCCAGTGGGTGGAGGGCAGGAAGAAGACCTCGGTCTGGATGGAGGCCGGGTCGGCGCCGTCGCGGGCCCAGAAGGAGGCCGTCTCGTTGTCGAACGGGTCGACCACGACCAGCCACTTGAGCTTGCCGAGGGCCTGCATGATCTTGTGGGTGTTGGGCCCGGCGAGCACCGGGTTGAAGCCGAAGACGACCAGGCCCTCGATCTTGCCCTTGTACATCGCGTCGAAGATGCCCAGGTAGGTGGCGTCGGTGGCCGGCTCCTTCTTGGGCAGGTAGTGGAAGGCCCACTCGTTTTCGGCCGTGGCATGGTCGCCCCACCACGTCTTGAGCAGGCTCACGAAGAAGTTGGGATAGTTGCTCCAGTAGTTGACCGCGCCGGGGTCGAGCTTGACCGGCGTGGAGGCCTTCAGGTGCTCCTCCAGCGATTGCTGGGGAGCGATCGGCATCTTCAGGTAGCCGGGGAGGCTGTCGGCCACGACGGCCATGTCGGTGGCGCCCTGCACGTTGGCGTGGCCCCGCAGCGCGTTGATGCCGCCGCCCGGGCGCCCGATGTTGCCGAGCAACAGCTGCAGGATGGCGCCCGTGCGGATCATCTGGGAGCCGTGCATGTGCTGGGTCCAGCCCACCGCGTACATGATGGTGCCGACCCGGTCAGGCCCGCCCGGTCGATCCGACGACCCTGGCCACGTTGAGGAAGTCCTCGACGCTGCAGCCGCTGATGCGGGCGACCGTCTCCGGCGTGTAGCGGCTGAAGTGCTGCTTGAGGAGCTGGAACACGCTCCGGGGATGCGTGAGGGTCGGGTCCTTGCGGACGTTACCCTGCTCGTCGCGCTCGTAATCCCACGTCGACTTGTCGGCGTACGCGCCGGCCGCCTCGTCGAAGCCCGAGAAGAGCCCGTCGTGGAAGCCGAAACCCTCCTTGACGATGAACGAGGCGTTGGTGTGGAGCCGCACGTACTCCTCGTGATAGAGCTTGTTTTCCAGGACGTAGTGGATGAGCCCGCCCAAGAACGCGATGTCGGTGCCCGCCCGGATGGGAGCGTACACGTCGGCGAGGGCCGCCGTGCGGTTGAAGCGTGGGTCGACCACCACGAGCTTGGCGCCCCGCGCCTGGGCCTCGACGACCCACTTGAAGCCGCACGGGTGGTTTTCGGCCGGATTGGCGCCCATGACCAGGATGACGTCGGCGTTCTTGATGTCGCGCCAGTGGTTGGTCATGGCGCCGCGCCCGAAGGAGGCGGCCAAACTGGCCACCGTCGGGCTGTGTCATATGCGGGCCTGGTGGTCGAAGTAGTAAATCCCGAGGGCCCGGGTGGTCTTCACCAGGAGGTACGAGTCCTCGTTGTTCATGGTGGCGCTGCCGAAGACCGCCACCCCGTCGGTGCGGTTGACCAGCTGTCCCTTGTCGTTGCGGGCGGTGAAGGTCCGGTCGCGGCTCGCCTTGATGCGGGACGCGACCTGGTCCATGACCCAGTCCCACGAGACGTCCTGCCAGCCGTGGGAGCCCGGGGCGCGGTAGCGGGGGCCCTTGACGCGGTCCTTGCTCAGCTGCAGCTGCATGGCGCTTGCGCCCTTGGGGCAGAGGGTGCCGCCGTTGACGGGGCTATCGGGGTCGCCCTCGATGTGCACGATGGTCGGGGCGGAGTTGAGGCCGCCGGTGGTGCTGACGTGGGCGATCATGCCGCAGCCGACGGCGCAGTAGGGGCAGATGGAGTGGACTTCCCGGGTGCGGGCAATCTTGAGGTCCCGGACGGCGGCCCGGGCCGGGGTCAGATCCCAGCCCCACCAGGAGGCGGTGGCCGTCCCGGCTGCCGTCGCGGCCCCCACCTTCAGCAAGTCACGGCGTGAAAGGCCCATGCCTCACCCTCCCGCTCGGCGGACGTGGCTCGATCTGGAAACCAGTGGCATCTGTTAGCACTAATGGTAAGCGGTTGCGAGAGCGACTGTCAAGGCCGCCGCCGAGCGACTGTTCGGGTCAACGTGCGGGTACACAGAACCGAAGCTGGATGCCCTCAAAACATGGCCTCGACGAACAGGCGTATCCACCCCGTGCGGAACGGGGCAGGGGTGCCGGTCGGCGTGGCGGTACCCTGGCCGGTAGCGAACAATGGAGGCACGACCCCGCTGGAATAGCCTAGCTCCAGGCCCCCGCTCCACTGCCCTGAAAAGCGGTAGGTCACCTGGCCTGACAGGTCAGCTCGCCACTGGGGTTTGGGCTCGTCGCCGGGGAGCCACGTCTCTCCCCGGCTTGCACCTGCCGTTGCGGAGACGCTCCACGGCCCGCCGGGTCGATACGTTACCGTGTGCGAAAGCTCGGCCGTTCGGCCTCCTTGACCTGCTGCGGGGCCGGCGGTCCATCGCGTCCCCAGCCGGGTCGCTTGTGGCCACGCTGGGGCAAGCTCCCAGCCGACTCGAAGCGCGGCCGCGTGGGTCGTGTCGAGGGACCGGCGTTCCCCGCCCGGCGATGCTCCGCCGTCTTCCCCGAGGGCTACCACGTGGCGTACCTCCCGGGACAACGTAAGCGACGGTTCCACACCTGTCCAAGCGTCCGTGAGCGCGGTCAGCTCCAGGCGGTCCTCTACGGTCTGCTTCGCGAGCGGCAGCTCCGCGAGCTGGAACCTCCGGGCCGCGTCGAACCGCAAAGTCAGGACCGGGCTCCACGCCGCCTGCAACCCGCCGCCGAGCCCCACCGCAGCGGAACGGGATCGCAGCGACTCCGACTGGCTCCAGGTGACCCGCCCCGTTGGGGAGAGGTTCCAGACACCCCACGTCACCTCCGGTGCCGTCACAGAGAGGGTAGCTTGCCGGTCCTGTCGCTCGAAGTCCGTGCCGTCCTCGCTCACCCGCCACCCGGACTGCTGGCCCACGGAGAAGGACGTTCGCACGGCACCGAAGGTGCGGGAGGCGGTAGCACCCACGTTGAGGCTCTGGGTTCCCTGGACCCGGACGGGCACGGCCCCGCCAGGGTCACTGATCACTTTGAGAGGATAGCGGAATCCCAAGGTGAGGGAGACCTCGGGAAGAGGGTTGGCCGACAGGTCGGCCACCAGGTTGTGGGCCACGTAGTGGCCGGTCCCGAACGCGGCAGCTCCCCGGTCGTCATAGATGACGTGTTCGTACCCCAGCGCGGCCGTGAGCCGGCGCTGCCAGAAACTCTCCTGTACCTGGATGGTACGGGTGAGGGTCGTCTGCTCCCATCCAGGGAGGGCCATGTCCCGGTCCGTCCGATCCCACCGGATGCTACCACGCAGGGCGGGCGGGGAGGCCCACGAGAAGGGGGCCGGCAGAGGAAGGGTCCAGGTAGCAGAGAGCTGATCGCTCAGGGTGCGCTGGGGGGCCTCGCCCGTAATCGGCGTACTGGTGAGGCGGTCCTTGTGGGTGAACTCCACCCCAAGGTTCGGCGTCACCTGCTGGTGCAAGGCTGCCTGCCACGCCTCAAACGCCTGGCGCTGAATACCGTTGATGGGGAGAAAGCGGCCATCGACGCGTTCGTAGGAGAGCTCCAAGCCGCCGCCCTGCCAATCGTATCCGGTCGCCAGCCGGCCCGCTGCGCCGTCGTAGACGGTCGGAGACACGGGGTCGCGATACCGCGCGGGATCCCCTTCGGGGAGAGCCTGCTGGGTGACTTCCACGTCGGTCCCCCAGTCCTGCTCGCGAAAGATACGAGGCATGCCCGAGGCGGGCCGGGTTGCCGCCCAGATCTCGGTACCGGACCCATCGGGGGTTGTCGCCACACCTACGGCAGACACGGGGCCTGGCGTTACTCCGCCAAGCGCAATGGCTTCACGCGATGGGTGGTTGCCACCTGCGTCCGTAATCCGATAGAGCCCCAGGGATGTGGCTGCCCAGACCTCCCATAGGCCGAGTGTTTGAGATGGCCTCACCTGGAGCGCCTGTACCTGTCCTATGGATCCGTCGGGCAACGGCGCCGCACGTTGCGGAGCGTTCTGTGGCTGCCCGTCCAGATCCAGATCCACGTACGCCAGGCCCTCCCGGCTCCCAACCCACACCCGGATCCCGCCGCTCACGGGCACGGCCGCGGCCCTGGTCAGGCCGTCTTGTTGGAGGAGTGGACGTGTCTGGTCCCATGGTGGGTTCCAGCTCCCTTGTAGCGGGATCCATGCGATGCCCGACGGGTAGACGGCAAGGAGCGCAAAGCGATTGCCGTCGCCCGCTGCAACGAAGGCGATGTCCCTGATGTCATCCGAGGGCAGAGACGGCGAGGTAGTGCTGCTGAACGTGTGCCAGTCTCGGAGGGCCGCGTCGACGTTGCCCACGTTGAGCTCCGCGGCGTCTGCCCAGGCCAGTCCTTTGTCGGTGGCGACCCAGACAGAAGAGTCCACGGCTTGCTCGTGACCAGGAGGCCGGGTCGGCACGCCGACGTACAGTACGTCGCACTGCGGTTGGACGGAAGACCCTGGGACGTGTACCGGCGCTCCCAGTTGGCCGTGGTGTCGAACGGGAGGTCATGACCCGCGGGACTGGATATCAAAGTAAGCCCGGATTCGGTTCCGAGCACCCATGCCGCGGCAGACGTGCTGCCGGCGGGCAGGGGACTGCCTGGCCAACTGCTGTCTGAAACGGTGCCCTGCACGGCCGGCGCGATCGCGTATACGGTGAGCCCGCTCAGGCCCGCCGCCGTGGTATAGCGGTGCCACCGCGGCTCGCCGCCGGCAGGGTCCAGTTCCCCGACCGTAAGCCCAGCCCGATGGCCCAACAGCACCCAGGCGCTTGAATTGGCGGCTCCAGGCGCGGCGCTTCCGGCGATCGCATACACCTCGTTGAGCTGTGGTAACCTCGCGTTGGCGTCAAACGGGTTGACGTCCCGGGAAAACGCGACATCCAACTGCGCCCAAGGACCCTGCCCGCCTGACTGACCACGGACTGCGTGCCCGCTCTGCGCCGCGCGGTACGCGCCGGATAACGCCACTACGGTATGGGAGTTGGGCATGGTGCGCGCCCTTTCGGGTTCCACCAGGGGCCTCGGCTCGTCTCCTTCGAAGAAGACCTCCGCACTCAGTTTCCACCGGTCGGTCGGCGTCCACGCCGCTCGCACTCCGAACACGTTGCGGTTGTACTCCGTCGCCGCCCCGAGCCCGCCCCGGAAATACTCGAAGTCGACCTGTAGCCGGTCGTTTGGCCCCACATTCCTCAGCAGCACCAGCACTCCGGACTCGTAGTCGATCGTGTAGTCCGTCTCCCGCCGCAGGAGCTCTCCGTTGAGGTAGACCTTCTCGCTGCCGGCCGCCACCGAGATCCCGAGGGCGTAGATCCCCTCGGAGACGGTATAGCGGTACCGCACCCGCAGTGCCGAAAACTGCGTCTTGAACTCATCTAGCGAGTGCGGGTAGACCACACGCAGCACTCCCTCCTCGGCGAACAACGTCCAGGAAAGGCCGTGGCCGTCGGCCGGCTCCGGCTGCGCGCCCGTCCTCTCCACCTCCACGCTCAAGCTGTCCGGCTGCACGCCCGTGTTACCGAGAAAGTAGAGAACGGCAGCTTGCCCGGCACTGCCGACTCCGTCCGTTGGATTGGAGGACCCGCTTCCCAACTGCTCGCGGTAACCAGGGCACGTCCCGACCGTAGCGACGGATAGTAGGGCCAGCGAAGAGCCCCCATCAGGGCTCCTGAGGGAGCTGGTCAGTCGACGGCGCCGGGGTACTGCCCGGCACCGGCGGCAAAGTGGTAGTACTGGCGCAGCTTGGTGAGGAACTCCGAGTTCGAGAGAGCTTCCCCGCACGAAGGGGTACACGAGGCGCTCGGGGCCCGTCTTTTGGTTGAGTTCGTTGTATCGGCGGATGAGCGCTTCGACGTGCGCGCGCATGAGGTCGAGGGACTCGTTTTGTAACAGGATGTATCCGGCTGGAGAGGTGCCCGGCTCGGTCGAAAAGCCTGATATCTCGCCTTGGCCGAGGCGGAAAAAGGCCCGCTGCACCTCCTCAGGAGACAGCCCTGGCACCGGGGTGCTGGGGTCGGCGACGGGCCGGATCACCCCTTGTTGCCCTGCAGGTTGGCCATCCTCGTAGTAGAGCGCCCCAAGCTGATAGGCCTTGAGCAGCTCTTGCAGCGGGCGAGACTCGACGAGAGGTGGCTCAGCAGAGGCCGGGCATCCGGCGGATGCAGCTTTGTCGCCGGGGACCAGCCAAACCCTGGTGAAGTCGGGATCGTACGGGGTGTCCAGCCGGAATCCCTCAGCGCCTCGGAGGTCAGCGAGTAGGGTGGTCCCTTCTCGAGACGGAGCATAGGGGGGCTCGCTGCCGCCGGAGGTAGTGGTTACGAAGCGAGACCGTCTCTTCGCTGTGAGTACCGTAGAAAGTTTTGCTGGCCGGGATCCCCCGGGCGATACCCGCCAGAAGCGAAAGCTGCCATGCTCCCGAGGTCCAGCGCCACGTCGGCGCCCTTCACCGTGGCCTGACTCACGGCATACGTGCTTTGACCCTGCACCCGGATGTCGCCCAGGTGGGTCTTGCTCGGTCCCCAAGTTACGTCGATCCCGATGAGTTGCAGGTTTTCGCTCTTGATGTTGTCAAGGTCCGCCGACACCGTGACGCCCGTGGCGACCTTCCCCTCCATCCGCAGCCGCAGTTGCTGCTCGAAAGTCGGATGGCCGATGGCGTACAGGTCCTTCCCCATGACACCCGCAGTGTCGCCCCAGGCGTAGCGTACATTCCAGAGACTTTGCCCGGAGGCACTGAATGACGGCGAAAAGGTCTCAGTGACACTTGCTTGCGCTTGCGCGGTGCCTTCCTGCCCTTCTTGAGTGGCACCCGCCCTCCGCGGGAGGGACGACGACGGTGGCACGCTCGGAGTTTGGGGTGGGGCCTGTGGCGTCTCGGCGTGTGGGGCCTCGACGGGGCCGGAGCTAGGCTCCTTTGCGGCGATCGTTGCCGCATCGCATGTGCCTGATGGTGGGTCTGCAACAGGTACTGCTCCAGAAGGCCAGGCCACGGACACCGCGCAGGCCGCAGCGAGACAGGCCGTCGCGAGATCCCGTAGGCACTGGTGGAGTAGCCTTTTGCGGCTGAAGAACTCATGTGGCGCCGCCATGCTGGCCTGCCGGTGAAAGGTTCTACGCCCGGGGTCTTGGACGAATCACGGCGTTACCCTTTCGGCCCTTGCGGATGGTGTCGCATCTACGAGGATGTTCTCGTAGACTATTACCGCAAGGACCGTGAAGGGGCGGCCCACGGAGACCGCCCCCTCTGAGTGACGTGCACCTACGCCCCCGGAAAACGGCCCAGCTTTGAGCCGTCAACTGAGTAAGCCCTGCGCGCTAGAAGCGTACCGTCAGCGACAAGCGATGGGTCTGCGGAAGCGTCTGGGGCATCAGGAAGGCGTAGTCCACCTGTGCGTTGCCCAGGCGGAGCCCGGCGCCCGCCGAAAGCTCCCGGTCGCCCGCCGCCCCCAGGGGTCCTGTGGCGCCGCCCCGTAACGCGACCATACCCAACGCTACCTCAGCCCCGGCATGGTAGTACACGGGCGTGGCTCCGAGGTTTTCCAGGTCCGCAGCCAGCGTCACACGGCCGAGCGACGCACTCACGCCGGCTCGGAGTTTGTGTTCCCAGCGTTCGGATGCGCCTGTTGAGTAAGAAACGGAGGTGTTGAAGAGGTTCTCATACAGAACCCCTGCTCGTACGCTCCCGAGTTTGACCATGGCCGCCAGGTCGATGTTGAAGCCGTTACCCGTCACTTTCTCGATGGAGCTGCTGCCCTGCGCTTCATTGAGCCGGGCGCTCGTGATGGCGAGGTACTTGGCGCGCGCCCCGATGGCGAGCGGCCCGAGATCCCTACCCAAGCCCGCGAGCGCGGCCAAGTTGGTATACGCGAAGTCTCCCAGGATTTTCGCTATTCTGCCCCGCTCCTGAGATACCCGGGGAGTCGAGGGTATAGAGCCGCGATGCCAATACCCGCGTGGCCAGCCCGAGAGCGCCGTACGTGACCACGCTGTATTGGGTGGAGTACAGGCTGGTCAAGCCGAGTCTTCCCAGGTACGGCAGTCCAGCCGGGTTGTAAAAGACCGCGTTTTCGTCATCGGCCAGCCCAACAAAGGCTCCACCCATCGCCAGGGGCCGGGCCCCCATCCCGATTTGAAACACCGCGGCCACGTTGGAGTAGTCCGTCTGAGACCCGGCATCCGCTGCGTAGGCCCCTGCGCCATGAAGCGCCATAACCATGAGCGCCAGCCCGACTGGTATAGCCGACCGCTTGAAGGCTCGCATGGTCATCCTCCCTTTCCAGGTGCCCCGGCCCCGAGCATAAAGCTGCGGACGGTGCTCTTGCCTATGCCGCCTCTGCTCCTCAGCGGCGGCCGGGAGAGGGATGACGAACCTCTCCCGGCTATCACTTGCCCGCCGCAGCTGCTAGCGCTGGATCACCAGCCGCTCCGGCTTAGCCAGCACCGGCTTGCCGCTCTTGTCGAGCAGCACCCACAGGTACAGGCCGCTCGCCACCGGGCGGCCTGTCGCATCGGTCAGATCCCACGGCACCTGGCCGCTGGCGTTGAGCTTGAGGCTCCTTACCAGGCGGCCTGCCACGTTGTAAATGTTCAGTGTTCCGCCGTCGAGAGCTGTATCGTAGTAAAACTGTGTCGCTTCCCTCGCGGGGTTAGGCGCTGCGTATGCCTCGACGACCTTCACCGTTACCTCGGTAGACGAGGCTCCGGTCCAGTCGCTTACCGTTAAGCGGACCACGTAGTCGCCAGGCTTATCGGGTACGAATTGCACTACTGGGCTGGTCACGTTGCGCAGCTGAGTTGTGCTTCCGGCAGGCAAAGAAACTAGGCTCCATCTGTAGGTAATGGGATCGCCATCCGGGTCAGATGCTTTCGATCCATCCAGCTGCACCGGTACATTCACCGCGCCGTACCGGGAGGGAATCTTAGGAGTTGATGGAGGCGTGCCTTGACCAACGAGGTACCTGTAAACGCGGGCAACGAGAGTTGGGGCATTGTTGGGTTCTGGTCCATCCAGCGGTACCGCCTCGAACGGGAAGGCCAGGAAGACCACGCGATATCCACCGGCGAAGCGAAGAGCGTTGAATGCACCGTGTTCGTTTCGGAAGATACCGGAAGCCTCGCTGGCGACTTCGATGCTGTCGCTCCAGTCTGCGAACGGGTAGGCTAGCACGATGTTCATTCCACTGGAGATGGGATCTCCCTCGACCCCTGCTACGGATGCCGTACCGACGTCGTCCACGCGGCTTTTCACGTGGAGATACTTCTCATCGAACGTCGATTGATCCGCTATTTCCCAAAGCACGTCCTGTCCCGATAGGAACAGCCGCCCTCCGGCGTCCAGGTAACTAGCAAGAAACGCCTGATCCTCGCTGGTCAGCGTCGGATAGCCGTCGTTGACGTTCCACACGATGGGGTAACGAATGTGTGGGTCGAGGTGCACGGGCGGGGTAGTAGTGACGTACGCCAGGCCGGCCCGCTCGAATGCACGGGTGAAGTATCCCTCGTACGACTGACCTTCGTCGTCATCCACGAAGAGAATCGTACCTGCTGGGGCGGCCAGCACGCTCACCCGCTGCTCGTTGGGATTACCGGCTGCATCGACAGCATGAAAGGTAGCCGTGTATACGCCATTCGCGGTAAACGTCGTCGAGGCGGTCAGACCGTCAACACGCGTTCCATCAGGAAGTTGCCACCACGTCTGTGCCACATCCCCGTCCGGGTCGGAGACGGCGGCTGAGAACGTCACCTGTAGTGGAGGCGCTCCCCAACCCGGTGTGACCGACACGGTAGCTTGGGGAGGCGAACTCACCTGCAACTGGGCCGTGACAGTGGTGCCCGCCAGCGCAATACCGGTTAGGGCCCGCCCACTTCCGGTGCCGTCGTACAGCACGTTGTTGGGGTATGACGTGGCTGTAAACGCGGTATTGCCTGACGTACCGGGATACGGGTCGCCAGCGTCGCCACGATTTCCACCATTCTGGCGCGTCCGGTCGAGGTCGTCCCGGCCGTCCGCCTCCTCCAGGTCGACGAGGCGGTGTGAATCATTGGTGTTGCCCGTCATCCGTTCATCGATGTGCCAGATGAGCAGGCCAAAGCCCGGCAACGCCTGGTCAAAGCCCTCGCTCTGGCGGTTCTCGAGTAGAAAGTACTCAGGCCCGTTAAGCAGTCGAACCACCTGTCCGGAACTCTGCACCGGCTGCAGCGTCAGCGCCTGGGAGTTGTCAGCCAGGGCAGGCGTCACCCATCCGAGCTGCAGACGGCTCCACGCCTCCATAAAGGCTGGGGAATCACCCGGACGGTTGATACCGTTCCACGACCCTCCGCCCATGAGGCCCCAATTGCCGATGCCCTGGGAGGAGTAGTCGGTGTCGTAGAGGTCAGGTAGTCCAATCGCGTGGCCGTACTCGTGGGTGAACACCCCGACCGTCGCCATGCCTGCGTACGGATCTTGGTCCGCCACGCCCAGAAGCTCCGGCATGATGATGTAGTCGTTCACGATCACGCCGTCGTTGGTCGTAATCGGCCCGGGGCCGTCATCCAGGAAGCATTGGGCGGCAGCAAGGTTCCAGCTGTGGGACCATATGTCGTTGGGGTCGACTCCTTCCTCCTCGCCGGTGCCCTGATGAACGACGGCCACCACGTCAACGTACCCGTCTCCGTCGTTATCGTACTGGCTGAAGTCGATGCTCGCGTCTGCAGCCAGGACCGCTTCGGCTACGAGCGAAGCTGCATGCATGTCAACGCCGTAGACGGAGTCATTCTGCCCATAGTAGTCGTGTGGTTGCCCGCTCGTGTACCATCCGCCGACCTGGCCCTGCACGGAGTAGGCTCCGTACGACACCTGCTCGTAGAAGTCGCGCATGCTACCGGGTCCCGTGACCAGCTGGTTACGTGGTTGAGGCGTGAAGAGCAAGTCTATGAAGTCGGCGTTACTGTACGTCGCCGGGCCGTCGCTGAACTGGATCAACAGCACGGGGAAATGGCCCGTCCCAGTCAGGGGAGGCTGTTTGAGGATTGCCTCGTCCCGGCTTGCCCGCATTTCCCGGATCCGCTGCAGGAAGTCTGAGGGGGGCCGTACGTGGCGTGGCAGACCTGCCGGAGGGGCGCCGTTCGCCTTGGGCCCCTCGGGGCGAAGGCCCCGTACCGGATCTGGTACGGCGTAACGCCAAAATCCTTGAGCATCCTTAACGATCGTATAGCCGTCCACCGTTTCCCAGCCGTGATACCACTCGTCTCCCCACTGCCTGGCCCGGATGGTCGTACCGTCCGGGTTGGTCAGCGTCCGGGGCATAGGAGCCGCCGGGACCGCCAGACCGGGGAGACCGGCGACAGCCACATACGCCAGCGCAAGGAACAGGGAAAGAAGGCGAGCCGAAATCCACCTGGGCCGAGCAGACAACGTCATGGGATACCCCCTTTGCAGATGACATCGCACATCACGTGGCCATCCCATGGGGCGACTCCAACCAGAAGGCCCTGACCGATAAAGGTATTCGGCGGTTGGTAAGGATGGTCCTGCCATTCATTACGCATAAGACGCTGTGCGCAGCTCGGCCCGCGGTGTCAGGGACGCTTCATTAGCTGGACCACCAGCCCGGCTCGGTTTGGAGTCATGACACGGCGGGGTTTTCTGGAGAGTGGGTCGGTCCCTGGTGACGTCCCCGTGGTGGCGCGTCCATGTCGAGGTGTTGTCACGCCAAGCCTGAGTAGGTCGCGAAAGGGGCCGACATGGGTCTGAGCGTGCCCAGGAAAAGCGTCCTTCGTGGAAGATCCGTCGCCACGCCGAGAGCGAAGGGCTCGACATCGAGACTGTCCCCGGGCCCGGGAGCCCGCCGGCTCACGCCGGCGAGGCTCTCTCCGTGACCAGGGAACGGGTGGATTCGTGAGCTGCGACCATCTGCCAGGCGATGGCGAGCTGGGTGATCAGGAGCGAATGGCTGTGCTTCGGGTCGCGCCCGCCCGCGAGGAAGACCCCCATCTCCTCCGTCGCCCGGGGGTCGATGGGCAACATGGATGCCAGGTCTCGCACCAGCGGTGCCGCCACGTGTCCATCCAGGCCCGCATCGACCTCGACCATGGTCTCCCCACCCTCGGCGCCGCGCTGTATCCGTACACCGCCGGCACCCCTGCGCGTACCGTGATGCTCCTGGTCGAGCGCAGCCGCTCTCGCAATGGCTTCGGCGACTCCGGGGGCTGGGGCGCTGCGCCGCAACGTCAGCCGCACGTGGAGGTCGGGCGGCGTCTCGGCGCCGTGGCCGTTGCCGGCCGAGCCGCCTGCGCCCGCCTTGCCGAAGTACCCGGGCGGGGGGTAGAAGCGCACGACCATGTCCGCGTAGCGGGCCTGGGGTAAGATGTAGCGGCGCAGGTCGTCCTGGCGCTCCACCACCTGGCGGATCACCTGGGCGACGCTATAGCCCCGCTGCGCGACGTCCCGCTGCACTTTCCAGTGGTATTTGAGCTCTTCGTCGGGGTCGAGCCAGACCCGGACGTCGAACGCCTCCCGCAGCCGCTCCGTGAAAAAGGGAAACAGACCCCGCACGACGATCCAGGGCTTCGGGTGGATCTGTTCCGGAGGGCCGAACGTCCCCGTCGCATGATCGTAGACGGGTTTGAGCACGCTCCGGCCGTCCTTGAGGGCCCATAGCTGCTCTTCCATGAGGTCGATCCGGTTGGCGACCGGGTTGAGGGCCGTCACTCCGGCTTGCTGGCGGGCTCTCCGATCGAGGCTGTGATAGTCGTCGAGGCAGATGCTCAGGATGTTGCCGGCGCCGAACAGCCGGTACAGGCCGCGGGCGATGGTCGTCTTGCCGCTGCCGCTGTCGCCTCCTATGCCCAGGAGGATGGGCCGCTCGACGGTGTCTGCCATGGGGATGAACCTCCTCCTTTTGAATACCAACCTATCGGGCCCCCACGGTGCATTCAAACGTTTTGTCCTGAACGGTCGAAAAGCGGGCGCCACCGGTCATCCCGGCGCCGGATGGTCACCCCGGCTCCGGCGCCCCGGTGGCCGGCGCGACGCCTCCCATCTCTCCCCAAACGCGCTGCACCGCCTGGGGGGGCAGGCGATGCAGCTGTCCCAGGGGCCCATCGGGGGGCCTGGAGAGGCACGAGTCACAAAGGTGCGAGGCTCCGGCGCTACGCCGGGCGATGGACCACGAAACTCAGCACCTGGCACTGGCGCCGGGCATCGTAGCCCGTGAGCCGGATGGTGGCGCCGGGATGGGCGGTCTTGCACGCTTCGAGTTCGGCGAGGACGCCGTCGACGGTCGCACCCCGGAAGAAGGGCAGCTTCCAAAAGCTCCAGAAGTCGTCGTGCGAGTCGAGCCTCTGCGTGAATTCAATGCCCGGCACGTACCCTCTTCGAATGAGGTACTCGACTTGCTGGCGCACCTCTTCGGGCGGCATCGGCGGAAGGTACGAGAACATCTCCGTGCGAAGGGCCATGCTTACCCCTCCGTCCCGCTGTGGACGGGGTCGAGCCGGTCGACCACGTCGTAGTCGAACCGCACTTGCTGCCATGTTTCGAGCGCGAGCTGCAGCTCCGGGGAGCGGCGAGCCGCTTGCTTCAAGATGGCCGGCCCTTCTTCGAGCAGGTCGCGGCCGGCGTTGCGGGCCTGCACCACCGCTTCCAGCGCGACGCGGTTGGCGGTGGCGCCGGCAGCGCTCCCCCACGGGTGGCCGAGGGTGCCCCCGCCGAACTGGAGCACCGCGTCATCCCCGAAGAGGTGGACGAGCTCCGGCATGTGCCAGACGTGGATGCCACCGGACGCAACAGGCATGACCGGGGCGAGCGACGCCCACGGCTGGTCGAAGTAGATGCCCCTCGACCGGTCTTGCGGCACGTCGTCGAGCCGCAGCAAATCGTTGACCCCGAGCGTCGACTGCCGGTCGCCCTCGAGCTTGCCGACCACGGTGCCGTTGTGGAGGTGGTCGCACCCCGCCATCCGGGCCCACTTGGCCAGTACCCGCCAGTGGATGCCGTGGTCGCGCTGGCGGTCGATCACGGCGTGCATCGCCCGGTGGCAGTGGAGGAGCACGCCGTGTTTGCGGCACCAGTGGGAGAGGGACGTATGGGCCGCGAAGCCGGCGGTGAGGAAGTCGACCATGATGATCCGCGACCCGAGCTCCCGGGCCGTCTCCGCCCGCTCGATCATCTGTTCGAACGTGGGCGCCGTGACGTTGAGGTAGTGGCCCTTGCGCTCACCGGTCTCCGATTCGGCCTTGTGGACCGCTTCCATGACGAAGAGGAAACGGTCCCTCCACCGCATGAACGGTTGGGAGTTGACGTTTTCGTCGTCCTTGGTGAAATCGAGACCTCCGCGCAGCGACTCATAGACGGCACGCCCGTAGTTCTTGGCGGAAAGGCCCAGCTTGGGCTTGATGGTCGCGCCGAGCAGCGGCCGCCCGTACTTGTTGAGGCGGTCTCGCTCCACCACGATGCCGTGGGGAGGTCCCTGGAACGTCTTGAGGTACGCGACCGGCACCCGGACATCCTCCAGGCGCAGCGCCCGGATGGCCTTGAACCCGAAGACGTTGCCTACGATGGAGGACATCATGTTGACCACGGACCCCTCCTCGAAGAGGTCCATGGGATAGGCGATGTAGGCGATGAACTGGTCATCCCGCCCCGGCACCGGCTCGATACGGTAACAGCGGGCCGAATAGCGGCTCAAATCGGTGAGGTGATCGGTCCAGACCGTCGTCCACGTCCCGGACGAGGACTCCGCCGCGACCGACGCCGCGGCCTCTTTGAAGGACACGCCCGGCTGCGGCGTCACCCGAAAGGCGCACAGCACGTCCGTCTCGGCCGGGACGTAATCCGGATCATAGTAGTAGCGGGTCGCGTCGCTGTAATCCTTGACCCCGGCGTCGAACAGACGGCTTACCTGCCCGTTGGTCTCTCCCATCTCCTCGGTCGCCTCCCGCCGTCGTCGTCTTCCAGCGTAGCGGGTCGACCGCCGGGCTTCTATGATGCTGTCCCGAACGGTAAAGACCCCGTCCCGAACGGTCGGCGATCGGGGATGCGCGGCTACAGCCCGAAGATCTCCCGGACCAGCCGGGCCGACGAACGGCTCACCGGCACCTCGCTGTTGCCCCGGTCGTCCATGCGCAGGATGTAGGTGCCCGCGAAGAAAGGATGGACTTCGAGGACGTGTTCGGGGTTGACGAGGTAGGCCCGGTGCACCCGCACGAAACCCTGCGGCGCCAGCCGGTCGGCCAGTTCGGCGAGGGAGGCGCGGCTGGCCCACTCGGCGTCGAAGGTGCGGACGTAGACCGTGTGGCCCCGCACGTGGATGAACCGGATGTCCGCCACCCGCACGAGACGCGTGTGCCCTTCCTGTTCGACGGGGAGCCGGTCGTGGGCCACCCGGGCGAGGCCGTTTTCCCGGCGACGGTCCAGCAACCGCCCCAGCGTGAGCCGCAGGCGCGCCTCGGAGACCGGCTTGAGCAGGTAATCCCTGGCGCCGACCTCGAAGGCAGCCAGGGCGTGCTCGTCGTAGGCCGTGACGAAGATGACGGGCGGAGGATCGGGCAGACGGTTGATGACCTGCATCGCCTCCAGCCCCGAGACGCCCGGCATCCGGATGTCGAGGAAGACGAGGTCGTAACGCTTCTCCTGCAGCCGGGCCAGCGCGTCCACCATGGTGCCGGCCTCGTCCAGGGTGTCGACGGGCGTCACCTGCTGCAGGAGATGGGCCAGCTCCAGCCGGGCCGGTTGCTCGTCGTCCACGATGAGGGCGGACAAACCCACGGACGACCACACCCCCTTGCGTCTACGTGTGGGCCAGGGCCTGCGGCCTGGCCGGGGTCGACGGGATCCAAAACTCTACCGTGGTGCCCTCGCCCACCAGGCTGTGGATGCGCAGCCCGCTTCCGGGCCCGAAGAAGCTCTTGAGCCTCGCGTCCACGTTGCTGAGCCCCATCCCGAGGCCCGTACCGTAACCCCGCTCCAGGATATAGGGGAGCCGGTCGGCGGGGATGCCGGCCCCGTTGTCCTCCACCCGGATGCGATAGCCGCCCCGCTCCGAGACCGCGACGATCCGTACCCGTCCGGGGCGGGGGCACGGCTCGATCCCGTGGATGATGGCGTTTTCGACCAGCGGCTGGATGACCAGGACGGGCAGCACGGCCCGCCTGGCCTGGGGCTCCATGTCCCACTCCACCGTGAGCCGCTGGCCGAGGCGCGCCTCCTCGAACGCCAGGTACTGCTGCACGTACAGCACTTCGTCCTCGAGGGTCGCGACCTCGCCGTGCTGGGCCAGGGTCTCCCGGAAGAACTCCGCGAAGCGGATGACCAGAGTGTGGGCCCGCTGCGGGTCGACGCGGATGAGGGCCGCGATGGTATTGAGGGTGTTGAACAGGAAATGGGGCGAGATCTGGGCACGCAGGGCTTCGAGCTCGGCCTGGGTCACCCGGGCGGCCCGGGCATCGAGCTCGGCCAGCTCCAGGTAGACGCTGAAGAGGCGGGCCACGGCGCGGGCGGCCCGCACCTTGCTCTGCCCCATGCGGCGCGGGCGCGCCTGGTAAAGCTTGACGGCGCCCACCACCCGTCCCTGTACGCGCAAAGGGAGCACCAGGGCCGACCCCAGCGGGCAGGAAGGGACGCTGCATCCGATGGCCTCGCGGGTGGTGGCCAGAGCCGGCCTGCCGGTCGCGAGGGCCCGGCGGGTGAGCCTGGTGCCGATGGGATCGCCGGCGCGGTGATGGTCGGCGCCGGCGCCCTCGAAGGCGAGCACGGCCTCCGTGTCGACCACGGCCGCCGCATCCACGTGCAGGCGGTTGCGCAGAAGTCGCGCCGCCTTGGCCGCCGACTGGGGGGTCAGGCCACCCCTGAGCAGCGGCAGCGCCTGCAGCAGAAGCTCCAGCGCGTCGGTCTGGGACCGGCCCACGCCCGGCTCGTACCCCCGCCCGGTGGGTTTTCCAGGGAGCGTATAGCAATCGTGGGCACAATGGCAAGCCGCAAAAGTTGCCGCCCACGGACGGTCGAGGGGCAGGTCCTCTCGCCGGGAAACCGTATAATGCTCAGAGTAGTGATGACGATGTCTCCCTTTCTTTCTCCGCCGGATGGGAGGCGGTCGACGGTGGCGACGGCAGCAGGAGCGGTCGTCCCCATGGGACAGCGGTTGCTCGCCCCGCTCGTGCGGCGCAACGGGCGCCTGGTGCGGGCCGGCTGGGACGAGGCGATCGAGGTGGTGGCCGGCGCCCTTTCCCGCGTGCGGCAGCGTTACGGCGGGCGGGCGTTCGGCTTTTTCAGTTCGTCCAAGGCGACCAACGAGCTCAATTACCTGGCAGGGAAGTTCACCCGGCAGGTGATGGGTTCCAACAACGTCGACAGCTGTAACCGCACCTGACACGCTCCGAGCGTCGCCGGTCTGGCGACCGTCTTCGGAGCTGGAGGCGGTACCAACTCGTACCGCGAGATGGAGGAGACGGACGTCCTGCTCCTCTGGGGTTCCAATGCCCGGGAGACGCACCCGGTCATGTTCTTGCACATGCTCCAAGGGGTGCGCCGGGGAACGCGCCTGTTCGTCATCGACCCGAGGAGGACGGCCAGCGTCGCGTACGCCCACCGGTGGCTGCCCGTCCGGGTCGGCGCCGACGTCGCGCTGGCCAACGCCATGGGCCGGGTCATCATCGAAGAAGACCTGGCCCACCGCGAGTTCATCGAGGCGGCGACCGACGGCTTCGAGGCGTACCGCCGCTCGGTCGAGCCATACACCCTGGAGCGGGCGGAGGCGATCACGGGCGTGCCGGCGGCGCTCATCCGGGAGACGGCCATCGCCTACGCCACCGCGCCGCGGGCGATGATCGCCTGGACGCTCGGCATCACCGAGCACCACAACGCCACCGACAACGTCTTCGCCCTCATCGACCTGGCGCTTCTCACCGGCCACGTCGGGCGCTACGGCTCCGGCCTCAACCCCTTGCGCGGCCAGAACAACGTGCAGGGCGGAGGCGACATGGGCGCCCTGCCCAACCGCCTGCCGGGGTTTCAGGATCTCACGGATCCCGCCGTGCGGCAGCGCTTCGAGCAGGCGTGGGGCTGCACCATCCCGCCGGAGCCCGGGCTGCACCAGACGGCCATGCTGGAGGCCATGGAAGAAGGGGTCATCCGGGCCATGTACGTGGTCGGCGAAAACCCGGTGCGCTCCGAGGCCAACGGCGAGCGGGTGAAGCGGCTGTTCGAAGAGCTGGACTTTCTCGTCGTGCAGGACATCTTCCTGACGGCCACCGGGGAGCTGGCCGACGTGGTGCTGCCGGCGGCGGCCGGATGGTGCGAGACGGAAGGGACCGTCACCTCGAGCGAACGCCGCGTCCGGCGGGTGCGAAAGGCGCTCGATCCTCCGGGCGAGGCCCGCGACGACATCGAGATCCTGCAGATGGTGGCCCGGCGGATGGGCTTCGACTGGCACTACGCCGGCGCCGAGGATGTCTGGAACGAACTGCGCAGCCTCTCGCCCATCCACCGCGGCATGAGCTACCGGCGGCTGGAGGCGATGAACGGCCTGCAGTGGCCGTGTCCCTCGGAAGACCACCCGGGGGAGACGTTCCTGCACGCTCGCCTCTGGAAACGCCCGGTCGAGGGGCCCCGGGCGCGGTTCGTGCCGGTCGAGTGGGCGCCGCCGGTCGAACGACCCGACGCCGGCTACCCGTTCGTGCTCACCACGGGGCGGAGGCTCGAACAGTTCAATACGGGCGTGCAGACGGCCCAGTATGCCGTTCCGTGGGGCCATGAGGAGCGGCTGTTGATCCATCCCGACGACGCGGCCCGCCTCGGCGTGAACGACGGGCAGTGGGTGCGGGTCTCTTCCCGCAGGGGCGAGGTGAACGTGCGGGCGGCGCTGAGCCGGGTGGTGCAGCCCGGCCTCGTCTTCCTGACGTTGCATTCGCCCGAACAGGTGGCCACCAACCGCTTGACCATCGACGCCACGGACCCGAAGGCGGGGACCGCGGAGTTCAAGGCGACGGCGGTCTGCATCGAGCCCGTGCGGGAGGAGGTGGGGGCGTGAGCCAGGGCCCGGTCGCGCCGGCGCCGGGGAGCAGGGTGGACCTCTCCCGGCTGGAGCGGGTGCCCGATCCGGAGCCCGAGGAGGCCGTGGCGCTCCAGGAGGTGTGGGGCGAGGTCGCTCCGGAGAGCCGCAGGGGCCGCCGCGATTTGCTGCTGCCGGCGCTGCAGGCGCTCCAGCGCGCCAGGGGGTGGGTCTCGTATCCGGCCCTGGCGGCGGTGTGCCGGGAGCTCGGCGTGCCGCTTGCGGACGCCTACGGCGTTGCTGCCTTTTACGCGCTCCTTCGCACCGAGCCGGGCCCGCGGCACATCGTCCACCTGTGCGACGACGTGGCGTGCATGCGCCGGGGGGCGGACCGGCTGGCCGCCCGCTTGCGCGAGCGCCTGGGCCCACCGCTGCACGGTCCGGAGCATGGGGAGCTTCGCGGCCTGCCGGGCTCGGCCCGCCTGTCCGGCTCGCACGGCGACGGGGCCTCGCCGGGCGCCGCCGCTTCCGTCGGGTGGGCTTTTTCGCCGTGCCTGGGCCAGTGCGACCGGGCGCCTGCCGCGCTGGCCGGCGACGAGGTGTGGGGGGAGTTGACCCCGGAGGGGCTGGAGGCAGGCCTGCGAGGCCTGGAGGCGGCCAGGCGTCCGGAAGGAGCAAGAGGTGGGCAGGACGGTGCGACGGCCGGGGCGCCGCTGCTCTCCGGTGGCTCGCCCGGCATCCCCGGCCCGCGCGCCGGCTGCATGGGAGAGGCCACGCCCCTGCTGCTCGAGCGGGTGCTCTCGGGCGGTGCGACCACCCTCGACGCGTATCTCGCCCGGGGCGGGTATCAGGCGTTACGACGCGCCCGTGAGCTGGGTCCCGAAGTGGGCCATGGCCGAGGTCGAAAGGGCCCGTCTCCTGGGGCGAGGCGGCGCTGCCTTCCCGTCCTCCCGCAAGTGGGCGGCCGTGGCCCGGGAGCCGGGGCCCCGGTACGTGGTCTGCAACGCGGACGAGAGCGAACCCGGCACGTTCAAGGATCGGGTGCTGCTCGAGCTCGACCCGTTCGCCGTGCTCGAGGGCATGACCATCGCCGCCTTTGCCACGGGGGCCGAACGGGGCTGGATCTATGTGCGCGGCGAGTACCCCGATGCGTACCGCTCCATACGGCGGGCCGTCGAGGAGGCGAGGGCACGAGGGTACCTCGGGCACCACCTGCTGGGAGGCGACTGGAGCTTCGACGTGGAGGTGCGCAGGGGCGCCGGAGCCTACGTGTGTGGAGAAGAGACGGCCCTCTTCAACTCCATCGAAGGCCTGCGCGGCGAGCCGAGGGCACGGCCGCCCTTCCCGACCCAGCGGGGGCTCTTCGGCCGGCCCACCGTCATCCACAACGTGGAGACGCTGGCCTCCGTCGTGCCCATCTTGCTGCGGGGCGGGGAGTGGTACGGCGCGCTCGGCACGGCCCGCTCGGCCGGCACCAAGCTGGTCTCGGTGAGCGGGGACGTGGCGGTGCCGGGGCTGTACGAGGTGCCCTTCGGCACCCCCATCCGGGCCATCCTGGAGGAGCTGGCCGGCGGTGCATCCGGGGGCCGGCGCATCCAGGCCGTCCTGTGCGGAGGCGCGGCCGGCACGTTCCTTTTCCCCGAGGAGCTCGACACGCCCCTGGCCTTCGAGACCCTGCAGGCCATCGGCGGCACCGTAGGCTCGGGAGCTCTGGTGGCGCTGGACGAGACGGCCGATCTGTGGGAGGTGGCCGAGCGCATCGCCCGCTTCTTCCAAGAAGAGTCGTGCGGCCAGTGCGTACCCTGCCGGGTGGGCACCCGCCGCCAGTGGGAACTGGTCCGGGCCATCCGCCGGCAGGGCGGCCGGGTGGACGGTGCCCTGCGGGCCCTCTTCGACGACCTCGCCCGGGTGATGCGGGACAGCTCGATCTGCGGGCTCGGGCAGCTTGCCCCCAACGCGCTGGCCAGCCTCGTGCGGAGGTGAGGGAGCCTTGCGCCTGACCATCGACGGCCGCCCGGTAGAGGCCCCACCCGGCAGTACCATCCTGGAGGCGGCCCGCTCGGCGGGCATCCCCATCCCCACCGTTTGCTACCACGAGACCCTGGAGCCCATCGGGGCGTGCCGGGTCTGCGTGGTGGAAGTGGAGGGGGCCCGGACGCTGGTCCCGGCGTGCCAGCGGCGGGTGGAGGAGGGGATGGTCGTCCGCACCGGCACGGAGCGGGTGCGGGCCAACCGCCGGATGGTCGTGGAGCTCCTCGAGAGCTCGGCCGACACGCGCCTCGCCCCGGAGATCGGGCGCCTCGCCTCCGAGCTCGGCGCCGACCCTGGGCGATGGGCTTCGCTGCAGCACGAAGAGCCGCTGCCGGCCCGCGGCCCCAAGGTGGACAACGAGCTCTACGTCCGAGAACCGGACCGCTGTATCCTCTGCTATCGCTGCGTCAAAGCCTGCGGAGAGCAGGTGCAAAACACCTTTGCCA
Source organism: Limnochordaceae bacterium (assembly GCA_014896295.1). Classification (GTDB taxonomy): domain Bacteria; phylum Bacillota; class Limnochordia; order Limnochordales; family Geochordaceae; genus Carboxydichorda; species Carboxydichorda subterranea. The sequence goes on along the minus strand of JADBKR010000007.1, from coordinate 159,184 downwards.
TCGCCGTGGCGGGCCGCGGCTACGAGGCGCGGATCGACCCGGGATTCGACCTGCCCCTGCCGGACTCGGCCTGCGTCTTTTGCGGCAACTGCGTCGCCGTCTGCCCGACGGAGGCCCTGGTCTTCCGCACCCAGTGGGAGATGCGGCGAGACGGGGCGTGGGACGAGTCCCGCCAGCGTACCGTCACCACCGTCTGCCCCTATTGCGGGGTGGGCTGCCAGCTGCAGCTCACCGTCCAGGACAACCGCATCGTGAAGGTCACCGCCCCGGTGGACGACCCGACCACCCGCGGCTACCTGTGCATCAAGGGGCGCTTCGGGTGGCAGTACGTGCACGCGGGGCTGCAAACTGCTCCGGAGGCCCTTCCGAAGGCACAGACCGATGCCCGGCGCACGGCGTGAGCAGCCGGTGGCGGAAGGACGTGGGAATCGAACCCACCGAGAGACGCAACATGCGCCCCTCCCGAAGGGTTTGAAGCCCTCGGGGCCCACCAGGAGCCCATGTCCCTCCGCGCACCAGCTTAGCGGATATCAGGAGGAGTTAGCAAACGCTTTACGAAGGCGTACCTACCCCGCGCGCACCGGCCCGTCGCCCTCACGACGGTGCCGGGCGGCGCGGGGTGGGGAGGCCGGGCCGTGGAGGCGGAGGATGCGCGCAGGGCGCTGCCGTCGGTCGATGAGGCCTTGCACCAGGCTGCCGTCCGGGAAGCGACGAGCCGGTTGCCGAGGCCCCTGGCGGTGCGGGTGGTCCGGGAGGCCATCGACGCCGTGCGGGAGCGTCTGGAGGACGGCGGGGCCGGTGAGCCGGTGGAAGGCCTGGTACAGGCGGAGGTGCGGCGCAGGGCCGAGGAGCTGGCGGCGCGCCGCCTGCAACCGGTCATCAACGCGACCGGCGTAGTGATCCACACCAACCTGGGCCGCGCCCCCCTGCCGCAGGCAGCCGTCCGGGCCATCGCGGAGGTGGCCCAGGGTTACTCCAACCTGGAGTGGGACATCCTCTCCGGCCGGCGAGGACGGCGCGACACCCGCATCGAGCCCCTGTTGCAGGCGCTCACCGGCGCAGAGGCTGCCCTCGTGGTCAACAACAACGCGGCCGCGGTGCTCCTGGTGCTCGCCGCCGTCGCCCGGGGGCGGGAGGTCATCGTCTCCCGGGGCGAGCTCGTCGAGATCGGCGACTCCTTTCGCATCCCCGAGATCATCGCCCAGAGCGGTTGCGTGCTCAAAGAGGTGGGCACCACCAACCGCACCCGGCCCGATGACTATGAAAAGGCCATCGGCCCCCAGACCGGCGCCATCCTCAAGGCTCACCCGAGCAACTACCGCATCGTAGGCTTCACGGAGTCGGTAGAGGCCCGCACGCTCGCCGAGATGGCCCACCGGCGGGGGCTCTTGCTCCTGGTCGACCTGGGTTCGGGGGCCGTGGTGCCGAGCGAGGCGTGGGGGGCCGGTTCGCACGAGCCGACCGCCCGGGAGATGGTGGAGGCCGGGGCGGATGCGGTCATGTTCAGCGGCGACAAGCTCCTGGGAGGACCGCAGGCGGGCATCGTGGTAGGGCGGCGAGAGGTGGTGCAAATGGCCCGGCGCCACCCGCTCTTCAGAGCCGTGCGGGTCGGGAAGCTCACCCTGGCCGCGCTGGCCGCCGTCCTCGATCTCTACCTGGAGGGCCGGGTGACGGACGTGCCGGTCTGGGAGATGCTCCACCGCGCGCAGGACCGACTCCTGGAGCGGGCGCACCGCCTGGCCGAGACCATCCGGCAGCGCCTGGCGGGAGAGCTGGAGCAGGCGGTAACGGTACGGGCCGTCGCGGTGGAGTCGGAGGTGGGGGGTGGGTCCCTTCCCGGGGCGGCGCTCTCCTCGGCGGGGGTCCAGATCGCTGCGGCGGCGGGTAACGAGGGGCTTGCCGAGTGCCTGGCCCGGGCGCTGCGCCTGGGCAGGCCCCCGGTGGTGGGGAGGATCGAGCGGGAGCGGCTGGTGCTCGATCTGCGCACGGTATGGCCGGAGCAGGACGAGGCGGTCGCCGAGGCGGCCGCACGGGCGGTGCGCGCGTGCCGGTCCTAGCGACGGCGGGACACGTGGATCACGGCAAGAGCACCCTCATCCGGGCGCTGACCGGCACCGACCCCGACCGGCTGCCCGAGGAGAAGGCCCGGGGCATGACCATCGACCTGGGGTTCGCCTCCCTGGTGTTGCCGTCGGGGCGCCAGGTGGGGATCGTGGACGTCCCGGGCCACCAGCGGTTCATCCACAACATGCTGGCGGGCCTCGGGGGCATCGACGCGGCGATGCTGGTGGTCGACCTCACCGAGGGCTGGATGCCCCAGACGGAGGAGCACGCCGAGATCCTCCGGCTGCTCCAGATCCCCCTGGCGGTGGTGGTCCTCACCAAGGCCGACCTGGTCGACGCCGAGTGGACCGAGATGGTGGCACAGGAGGTCCGGCGACACCTCGAGGAGCACCACTTCCACGGCGTACCGGCGCTGGCCGTCTCTGCCCCTGCCGGCCGGGGCCTCGAGGAGCTCCGGGCGCTGCTCGACCGCAGGTTTCAGGAGCTGGCGTCCGCCGAAGACCGCGGGTGGCCGCGGCTGTGGATCGATCGGGTCATCAAGATGAGAGGCACCGGCGTGGTGGTCACCGGGACGCTGGCCGGCGGCAGCCTCGTGCCCGGGCAGGAGGTGGGGATCCAGCCGGGAGGCCTGCGCGGGCGCATCCGGGGCCTGCAGAGCCACAACCGGCCGCTGTCGGCAGCCGCCCCCGGCGCCCGGGTGGCCGTCAACCTCCTCGGGGTCTCCTACGAACAGCTCAGCCGGGGCCAGGCCGTCGTGCACCTCGAAGACGAGGCCCTGAGCAAGACGCCGGTCGTGGAGTTGCGGGTGGCCCGCCACGCCGGCGCCGTCCGGACGGGGATGCGGCTTGCCTGCTTCGCCGGTTCGGCCGAGGTCATGGCCCGCGGTGCGGCTGCTCGGCGACGCGGAGGAGCTGGGGCCGGCGGAGACGGGGCTCGCTCAGCTCTTCCTGGCCCACCCGCTTCCCCTGCGCTGGAGGGACCGCTTGATCTTGCGGGATCCGGGCCGGCAGGTGACGGCCGCGGGGGGCGTGGTCGCCGATCCCTCGGCCGATCCTCTGCGCGGCCGCAGGCTGGTGCGCCAGGTGGCGCCCCCCTCAGGGGCGACCTGCCGGACCCTCCACGGTGCCTCCCGGCCGCCGGCCGATCCGGGGGCCATGCAGGCGCTTGCCTCGGGAGACGTGGACGGCGCGGTCGAAGCCCTGGCAGCCACGTACGGGCCCCTGACCGCCGCGGAATTGGCCCGCCGTCTGCACCTCACCCGGACGCCCGTCGACGAGGCGCTGGCCCGGCTGGCGGGCTCGGGGCGGCTCGTGGCCCGGGGCCCCTTTTATCTCACCCCGGCGATGTGGGAGCGCGTGGCGGGCGCCGTACATCGCACGCTGGGCGCCTATCATCGGGCGAACCCTCTCTCGCCGGGGCTGCCCCGCCAGACCCTGCTCTCCACGCTGGCCCTGGAGCCCAGGTTCTTCGACGTCGTGCTCGAAACCCTGGTGCGGCAGGGCGCGGTGGTGTGGGACAACCCCACCGTCCGGCTGCCTTCTTTCCAGCCCAGGCTTTCGCCCGAAGACGAAAAGGAGCGCCACCGTCTGCTGGAACTGCTGGAGCGGCGAGGCTTCACGCCGCCTACCCTCGACGAGCTTACCCGTGACCAAGGCTTCTCGCTGCAGCTCATCCTGCTCCTCGTAGCCCAGGGCGAACTGGTGCGGGTGCACCAGGATCTGGTCTTCACCGCCGCCCGGATACGGCAACTGATGGAGCACGTCCGGGCCGTCGCCCGGCGCTCGGGCGGGCTGGTCGAGCCGGCCGCGGTGCGGGACGCGCTGGGTTCGACCCGGCGCTTCGTCATCCCGCTGCTCGAATACCTCGACCGGATAGGGTTCACCAGGAGAGCGGGGGACCGGCGGCAAATCGTGGAGTGAGGGCGTGCCCGGGCGGAAAGGAGGGTGAGCGGCCGTGGCGGAGCAACCCGGATCATCGGGAGGAGCGCTTTCGGCTCACGTCGTTGAGCTCGAAGGCGGGTTGAGCATGCAAGATGGGTCCGGCGGACCTGTTCAGCATGCTGGCCGGCTTGAAGTTGCCGGAGCGAGGGCCTGAAGTGCTCTCGGGGCTCGAGGAGGCCGAGGACGCAGGCGTCTTCGTGGTCGGGGATGGGCTCGCGCTCGTGCAGAGCGTCGACTTCATCACGCCCATCGTCGACGACCCGGAGACCTTCGGCGCCATCGCAGCGGCCAACGCCATGAGCGACGTGCTCCTCATGGGCGCTCGCCCGGTGGCCGCGCTCGGCATCGCCGGCTTTCCCACGGGCAAGGCGGAGCCTTCGGTGTTGGGGCGGATCCTCCAGGGAGCCATCGACAAGCTCCACGAGGCCGGCGCGCACCTGCTCGGCGGGCACACGGTGGAGGACCGGGAGGTCAAGTTCGGCCTGGCGGTGACCGGCGTGGTCGATCCGGCGCGCCTCATCCGGCGCGACGGGGCCCGTCCCGGCGACCTCCTGGTGCTCACCAAGCCGGTGGGCGGTGGCATCGTATCGACGGCGCTCAAGGCCGGCGTGGTCGATGAGGGCGATGCCCGGGAGATGTCCAGGGTGATGCTGGCGCTCAACGACTACGCGGACGAGATGCGGGCGACCGGGGTGCGGGCGGTGACCGACGTGACCGGCTTTGGACTGGTGGGCCACTCGCTCGAGCTGGCCCGATCGAGCCGGGTGGGCGTCCGCCTGTACTGGGGCAAGGTGCCGCTGTTGCCCCGGGCGAGGGAGCTGGCCGCCACGGACAGGTACGTCCCGGGAGGCAGCCGCCACAACCAGATGTGGGCGCTCGAGGGCCGGGCGATCTTCGACGAGGCGCTGGACGAGGTCGACCGCACCCTGGCCTGCGACGCGATGACGTCGGGTGGCCTGCTCATGGCGGTTGCGCGCGAGCGCGCCGAGGAACTGGTGGAGCGGGTCAGGCGACGGGGTGCCCCCGCACCCGGTATCGTGGGCGAGGTGGTGGCCGAGCACCCGGGCCAGGTGCACGTGCTCCCCTGAGCGGGCGGTCGTGCCTCGATAGGCGGGCGCGGGAGAGACTGATCCTCGCCGGCCGGTCAACCGGCGAAGGCGGGGGCGGTCTTTCGATGGGCTGCGTGAGGCCGGCTCAGTGCCCGTGGCCCGGGGCGCGTCGGCGGGCGGTACTGTGGTGCTTGGTGGCGCTCCTCTCGGGCGTTTGCCCGGCAGACGCTTCGGGCCACCCCGCGCCACGTGCCGGGGCACGGGGGCCTGCGCTCATCCTCATGTATCACCGGGTGGCGCCCGCCTCGGCGGGCGGCGCAACCGGGCTCCGGGTCGAGCCCCGCATGCTGGATGCCCAGATTCGCTACCTGCAGCGCCACGGATACCACCTGGTGCCGCTCGGGCGTCTGGTCCGGCAGCTCTGCGGGGAGGAGCCCCTCGTGCCCCGGACGGTCGCGATCACCTTCGACGACGGCTACGAGGAGCTCTTTCGCTACGCCTGGCCGATCCTGCGGGCCCGGCACGCGCCGGCCACCATCTTCGTGGTGGCCGGCCTGTCGGCCAACCGGTGGGAGAGGGCCCGGGGCTACCCGCGCAAGCCGCTTCTCGGCGATCGGGAGTTGCAACGCATGGTGGCCAGCGGCCTGGTCGAGGTGGGCTCCCACACCCTGACCCACCCGCATCTCGCGAGGATCCGGCCCGACCAGGCCTGGTACGAGATCCATCGCTCGCGCGAGCTCCTTGAGACCCGCATTGGCCGGCCCGTGCGGCTCTTCTCTTACCCCTACGGGGAGCTCGACCCCACCCTGCGTGCCATGGTCGAGCAGGCCGGGTACGTGGCGGCCGTTTCCACCATCCAGGGCATCGAGTCCAAGCCGGTCCGCGACTGCTTCACCCTGCACCGCATCCGCGTCCTGGGGAGCTACCGCCTTGCCGACTTCGCCCTGGCCCTTTCCCGCCCGGTCGACCTGAGCTCCCCGGCACGCCACTCCACGGCGGCACCCGGGCGGCGAGGGGCCCACGTGCGCCCGCCCGAGACGTACCTGCGCGAGCAAGGCGGCCACCCGGTGGTGCAGGTGCAGGGAGAGCCGCGCCGGCGCGAGCTCGTCCTGACCGTGGACGGGGCGCCCGACCCGAAGACCACGCCCGCCATCCTGGACGTACTGGACAGGCTCGGGGTGCGGGCCATCTTCTTCGTGGTCGGCAGTCGCGCGGAACGTTACCCCTCCCTGGTGGCGGCCATCGCACAGGAGGGCCACCTCATCGGGGTCCACCCGTACGAAGAGCGGGACCTCACGACCCTGAGCGACGCCGGCATCTACAACGAGCTCGTCAATTCCCGCATGGTGGTGCGGGCGATGACGGGCCGCGTACCGCACCTCTTCCGGCCCCTACCGGCACGCTGGAACTCGCGGGTGGTCCAGGCGGCCAGGGCCGCTGCCTTCACCACGGTGCTGTGGACTGCCCGGATCCGGACAGATCTTCCCCTCGACCAGGCCGTGCGCCGGGCGGTGGGACAAGCCCGGCAGGGTGCCATCGTGGCGGTAGACGGACGAAGGCGAAGCGCGCCGGTCGAGATCGAGCGGATCGTGGACGGGTTGCGGGCTCAGGGATACCGCTGGGTGACGGCCCGTGCATGGCGGTGACGGGGTAGCCGCATGCATAGCGCCTTGACATCGTTTATACTGCCGATATAGAAAGCGGTTCCCGAGCGCACGTCCCGTCGGTGCAGGGAGGCGGTCCGGGTGGGGGCAGGGCGAGGCCCCGTGGCTCGCTGGCGGGTGGGCCGGGTCGAGGGGGAGGCCCTGGCGTGGGCGATGGACACCCTGGTCGCCGAAGAGCCCCTGGAGATTCGCCTGCGGTGGGGCGAAGGCGCTCGCTTTGCCCGGGTGGCCGTCACCATGCGGACGCCGGGGCACGACTTCGACCTCGCGGCGGGCTTTCTCTTCACGGAGGGCATCCTGGACGGGCCGCACCAGGTCTGGCGCCTCACCTACTGCGCCGATCCCACGGTCGACGGCGCCCAGCGGTACAACATCGTCAACGTGTGGGTGCAGGATGCCGGCGTCTGCGAGCGGCTCGCCGCGGGCAGCAGGGACTTTCGGGTCAGTTCGAGCTGTGGGCTGTGCGGAAAGTCCTCCATCGAAAGCGTGCGCCTCCAGCCGGCTTACCGGGCTGGCCCTCGAGTGCCCCGGCTCGATCCATGGGTGATTGGGCAGTTGCCCGGCGAGCTCCGGCGGGCCCAGCGCCTGTTCGACCGGACCGGCGGGCTGCATGCGGCAGGGCTCTTTGACGCATCCGGGCACCTGGTCGCGGTGCGGGAGGACGTCGGGCGCCACAACGCGGTCGACAAGGTCGTGGGCTCGGCCTTCCTCTCCGGCGGGTTGCCGCTTTCCCAACACATCCTGGTGGTGAGCGGCCGGGCGGGCTTCGAGATCGTCCAGAAGGCGGCGATGGCAGGCATTCCCGCGGTGGTCTCCGTCTCGGCGCCCACGAGCCTTGCCTGCGAGGCTGCGCGAGAGTGGGGCTTGACCCTCATCGGCTTTGCCAGGGGCGAGCGCTTCAACGTGTACACCGGGGCCGAGCGGCTGTGCGTGCGTGCCGGCGCGTACCCGGCCATGCAGGAACGGGAAGCCGCCGCACCGAACGGGTAGCCCCGACAATCCGCGACATCCTGGTACGCGATTCGGGGGCTTCCCGGGTGCAAAACGCCATCGACGACGAGATCGATCTGCGGCTCTACGTCGAGCGGATCTGGCGGGGCCGCTACGTGATCGCCGCAGTGACCCTCGGGGCCGCCCTGCTTGCATTCCTGGTCAGCCGGTTGCTCCTGCCAAGGGTCTACGAGGCTTCCGTCTTGCTGGTGGTCCAACCGCAGGAGACGCAGGCTTCCCCCGAGAATGCGCCGGCTGTCCAGGTCGTCGCGCTGACGCCGGCCGGCTACAAGGAGATCGTCGCCTCCGACCCGTTCCAGGCCCTCGTGCGAGAGGGAATGGTCCGGGAAAACCGGGCCAACCTCGTGGGGTTCTCCCTGGAGGCCCGGGTCGTGCCGCAAAGCAACCTGTTGGAGCTCAAGGCAGAGGGCCCCGACGCGTTGAGTGCCGCGCGCGTGGCCAACTACGCCGCGTCCCTCTTGAGAGACGAGGTCGTGCGGGTCAACCGGGCCAGCGTCCAGTCCACCTTGCAGCAACTGGCCGAGCAGCGGGATCATGCGAAGCAGGCGATGGACGAAGCGGTTGCCCGGCTCCAGGCTTTCAGTGAGCGGGGCGCGGCGGTCCAGCAGCTGCAAAACGAACGCGATTCCAAGCTACAACTGATCGCCCAGTACCAGGCGCGCCTGTCCGATCTGGAGATATCGTTGGCGACCCAGCTCGCCGGGTTGGAAGAGCTGCGCAAACAACTGGCGGCTCAACCCGCCGTGATCAAACTGGACAGGGTGCTTTCCCCGGAAGGCGCGGCGTTGGCGCAGGCCGCCCGGTCGCTCGATTTGCAGCGAGGAGAGCCCCTCGTCAACCTTCAGGACGAGCAACTCAACCCGGTGCACGTGACGCTTGCGAGCGAGGTCAGCATCCGCGAAGCGTCGGTGGTCCAGCTGAGTACCGAGAGGGATCAGGTGAAAGAAGCCCTCGCACGTCTCTCCGACGACGTCGAAGAAGCTCACCGGCGAGCTGGTGGCCCTGCAAGCCCAGCAGCGCGAACTCGAGTGGCAGGTCGAGAGCGCGCGGCGTAGCTACGAGACGGCCTCGCAACAATACCAGCTGCAGCAATCGGTGCTGGCAGGCCGCACGGGCGACTCCGCCCTGACCGTGGTGCGTCCCGCGGTGCCTCCGGCGGCGCCCTCCCGGCCGCGAGTGCTGCTCAACACGGTCGTGGCCGCCTTCCTCGGACTGATGGCCAGCGTCTTCGGGGTGTTCGTGGTGGACTGGCTCCGGGAGCCGGCGGCGGTGGCTGCACCCGGCGCCGCCCGTGGCGTTCCCTCTGTGGGGCAGTAAGGGCGGGGCGAGCCACCGGGAAAGGACGGCGCTGGGTAAGGCGGTTCCATCCCCACAGGCGATCCGGAGACTCCCGGAGGGCTGCGGTCTCCTGCCCGCATAGGGCAGGCCGGCCGCTAGCCCGGCGCGGCCCCATCTTGCCGGGCACACGCGCCGGCGGCTACGGGCGAGCGGCCTCCCTGTCATGCCCGAGAACGGCTCCAGCCTTCTCGCGGTACCACCGCTCGAGCCACCGCTCGACGCGCTCGGCCACGGCGCCGAGGTCGGCAAAGGTCAGCCATTCCGGCTGCGGCGGGGGCTCCTGCCGGCTCACCACCGCCAGGAGCTCGGCGGCGGGGGAGAGCAGCGAGCCTCCTTCGGGCACGACCTCGATCTTGGGCATGCGGGCCGACTTGTAGCCTTCCGTGAGGACGAGCTGCAGGCCCTCGCCGAGCAAGGCCACCATGGCATCGAAGGCGTACGCCTCCCGCTGCCACAAGACGGCGGATCGCCCCGGGCCGGCAATCCCCACGCGCTCGGCCCCGGCCCGCCCCAGCCGCCAGGTGTCCTTGCCCTCGTAGTCCATCACGAACCCGTGCACGTCGTGCTTGAGCGCGCCGGCCCGGATGCCTCGTCGGGCAAGCTCGGGCAAGAGCGCCTCGATCAGGGTGGTCTTGCCGGAATCGTGCGGCCCCACCACGGAGAGCGTCGGGACCGGCAGCCAGTCGAAGGCCGGCACCTCGCCGGGCAGCGGGAGCACCTCCACGACGCTCCCCGAGGGCGCCTGCGCGACCTCCGCCGGCAGCGCGATGAGCGCGTTGGCGAGCGCCTGGCTGCGGATCACCGCGGTACCGGACGGGCCGGCCGGCCAGACGGCCCGCATGCCCCGGCACGACGCCATTCTCCCCCACAGGTAGTGTGGACGGCCCGGACGGACCCGCACCGGCTGCATGAGCCGGGCCGGCACCCGGCCGGGCATGATCTCCTCGGGCGGCGCCCCGGCCATCGCGCGGACCGCCGGCGCCACGATCAGCCAGAAGGCGGTCATGGCCGCTCCGGGGTTGCCCGGCAGCGCAAAGGCGAGGCAACGGTCGGTGTGGGCAAAGGCGGCCGCCTTGCCCGGCTTGAGCAAGAGCCGGGTGAAGCGTACCTGTGCGCCTGCCCGCGCCAGCGTCGCCACGGTGAAGTCCCGGTCCCCGACCGACGCCCCGCCGGTGATGACCAGCATGTCGAACGAGAGCCCCGTCCGGATGGCCTCCTCGAGGACGTCCGGGTCGTCGCGCACGACCCCGAGAGGGCGGGACAAGGCCCCGAGCTCCTCCAGAGCGGCCACGAGCGCAGGAGTATTGGCGTCGTACACGCGGCCTGGGGGCGGGGCTCCTGCTCCCCGCGCGAGGAGCTCGTCGCCGACGGCCAGCACGGCGACCCGGGGCCGGCGCACGACCTCGACCTCGGCGATGCCCAGCGCCGCCAGCAGCCCCAGAGAAGAGGGCCCGATCCGGTGGCCGGCCCGCAGCACCACCTCCCCGGCGACCGCGTCCTCGCCCTTCGGGAAGACGTTGGCGCCCGGCTCCAACTCCCTGGCGACCCGGATCACGGCGCCGGAGCCCTGGCCGGCGCTCGCCCCGGCCTCTTCCACCGTCTCGAGCGGCGCCACGGCGTCGGCTCCTTCGGGCATGACGGCGCCCGTCATGACGCGAACCGCCTCACCCGGCCCGACCACGAGCCCCGCTCGCCCGCTCCCTGCGAACGCCTCGCCGACCACCCGCAGCTGCGCCGGCGCGGCGGGCGACGCTCCTGCGAGGTCCCGGGCACGCAGCGCGTAGCCATCCATGGCCGCCCGCATGAAGGGCCACACGTCGAACGGCGCCACGACCGGCGCGGCCAGGCGCCTGCCCAGAGCGCCGGCGACCGGCACGCGCTCGGCGCCCGCCGGCCGGGCGAGGGAGAGGACGAGGCTTTCGGCCTCCTCGACCCTGACCGGCGCATGAGGAAGTCCCGTGAGCTGGTGACCCATGTCGGTATGATACCCCGGAGGTTGATCCGGGCGCATCTCCTGCGTACAATGAGTGAGGCTAACAGTTAGGTTGGCTTGCAATCAGGGCTTCACGACAGGGGGTGAAGGGCGACGGTGCGGCGCCAGTCGAGAGAGCAGGCGGAGCACGAGGCGGCCAAGGGGGCGACGCCGGAGGCGTGCGCGCGCGAGATCATGGAGGTCGTGCCGCCCGTCATGCGGTTCATCCGCACCCAGATGCGCCGGCACTCGCAGCCGTCCCTGTCCATCCCCCAGTTCCGATCGCTCGCTTTCTTGAGCCGCTGCCCCGGAGCGTCGCTCTCTGCGGTGGCCGACCACCTGGGCGTCACGCCTCCGACCGCCTCCGCGCTCGTGGAGCGGCTGGTGCGGCGGGGACTGGTGATGCGGGCCGTTGCGCCCGACGAGCGCCGCAGGGTCGAGCTGCGCCTGACGCCGTCGGGGCACGAGCACCTGGAGCAGGCGCGCTCGGCCACCCGTTCGTACCTGGCGACGTTGCTCTCGACGCTGCCGCCGGCCGAGCTCCACGCCCTGTCGCGAGGCCTGGGGATCCTGAGGGAGGCGCTCAAAGACGTTGCCTTTGACCGCAACGGCGGCTGTCCGGATGGAAGGGCTGACCCGGCGGTTCGGCACCCTCGTGGCGGTTGACCACCTCACGCTGTCGGTGCCGCCGGGGTCGATCCTGGGCTTACTGGGCCCCAACGGTGCCGGGAAGAGCACGACCATCAAGATGCTCACCACGCTCTTGCCGCCCACGAGCGGCACGGCGGAGGTGGCCGGCTTCGACGTGACCCGCCGGCCCCGGGAGGTGCGCCGGCGGATCGGCTACGTGCCCCAGGTCCTCTCGGCGGACGGGGCGCTCACCGGGTACGAAAACCTGCTCATCTTCGCCAAGATCTACGGGGTCCCGGCCTCCGAGCGGCGCCGGCGCATCGAGGAGGCGCTGGCGTTCATGGGGCTGGCCGAGGCCGGCGGCACGCTCGTGCGCAACTACTCCGGCGGCATGATCCGGCGCCTGGAGATCGCCCAGTCCATGCTGCACCGTCCCGCCGTGCTCTTCCTCGACGAGCCGACCGTGGGCCTCGACCCCGTAGCCCGGCGGGCCGTCTGGGAACACGTCCGGGAACTGCGCGACCGCCTGGGCACCACCATCGTCATGACGACCCACTACATGGAGGAAGCCGACGAACTCTGCGACGTGGTGGCCATCATGCACCTCGGCAAGGTGGCGGCGGTGGGGGCGCCGGGGGAGCTCAAGGCGGCGGTGGGCCCGCAGGCGACCCTCGACGAGGTGTTCGTCCACTACACCGGCAGCTCCATCGAGACGGGAGGGACGTTCCGTGATGCAGTCCGGACTCGGCGCACGGCACGACGGCTTGGCTGAGGCGACGCTCCCGGCGCCGGGCGCGGCGTCGCTGCCGGCGGAGTTCGTGCGGCAGGCGCTGGCGGTGGCCGAGGCGGAGGTGCGCAAGCTGCGCCACGACCCCGTGGAGCTCTTGACCCGGGCGGTGCAGCCGACGCTGTGGCTCGTGGTGTTCGGCCAGGTGATGAGCCGGGTGCGGGCGATCCCCACGGGGCAGGTCAGCTACCTCGACTTCATGGCGCCGGGGATCCTGGCGCAGAGCGTGCTGTTCATCGCCATCTTCTACGGGATCTCCGTCATCTGGGAGCGGGACCTGGGAGTGCTCCACAAGTTCCTGGTGAGCCCGGCGTACCGGGGGGCGCTGGTCTTCGGCAAGGCGGTGTCGGCCGGGGTGCGGGCGCTCACACAGGCGATCATCGTCTACCTGCTGGCGGTGCTCATGGGCGTGCAGGTGCAACTCACCGTCCCGGCGGTGGCGGGGGTGTTGGGGTTCGTCGTGCTGGGGGCCGCCATCTTCTCCACCTTTTCCCTGGTGGTGGCCTGCCTGGTCAAGACGCGGGAGCGGTTCATGGGCATCGGGCAGGTGCTGACGATGCCGCTATTCTTCGCCAGCAACGCCATCTACCCGTTGAGCGTGATGCCGGCGTGGCTGCAGTGGATCTCGCGCGTCAACCCGCTCACGTACCAGGTCGATGCGCTGCGGGGGCTCATGATCCAGGGCGGGCAAAGCGTGGCCGGCCTCGGCGTGGACTTCGGGGTACAGGCCGCCGTGCTCCTGGCGCTGCTCTGGCTCGCCGCCCGGCTGTACCCCAACGTCATCAACTGAACCGGCGGCCGGATTTGTGGTATGCTCAGGGCGAACGGTCGGGGGACCAAAGGGGGACGTGACAGATGCCCAATATCGGGCCGACCGAGCTCCTGGTCATCCTGCTCTTGGCGCTGATCATCTTCGGCCCGGGCAAGTTGCCTCAGCTCGGCAGGGCCATCGGCCAGAGTTTCCGGGAGTTCAAGGAGTCGGTCAGCGGCGCTCGACAGGAGCACGCCGAGACGGCCGACAAGAGTAAGGGCCAGCAGGCGTCCGGTACGGGGCCGCAGGCCTGAGGGGCCGGATGCGGGGTCTCGAGGGGCTCGTGAGGTCGCCGGCAGACAAGTAGCGAGACCGGCCCGTCTCCCGCGAGGTGACGAAAGTACCCCGAAAGCAAGGGCACCCGCCCCTGGTGGGGGGCGGGTGCTTCGCTTATGGTCTGAATCGGACATTATAGTCCAATTCATCCGATACCCCGCCGAGCACTCCGTGGGCTCCGGTTCGTGAGGCCCCCGGGAAGCGGGGAGGGCGGGCCGGGTTTGGCGAATGCCGGCGACCAGGGCGCGGGGGAGAGGGGGTAGAGGCAGTGCGGCTCACGAGGCAGACGGACTACGCCATCCGGGTGGCGCTGGACCTGGCCGGGCAGCCCGGGCACGGCTCCGATGTGCGCGCGATCGCCGGGCGCCAGCGCGTGCCCGAGGCGTACGCGGCCAAGATCGTGCAGGCGTTGGCCCGGGCCGGCCTGGTGGTGACGGCCCGGGGGGCGCGAGGAGGGGTGCGCCTGGCCCGGGATCCAGCCAAAGTGACCGCTGCTCGAGATCGTCGAGGCGGCCGAGGGGCCCACGCTCTTCACCCGCTGCATGCTCTGGCCCGGCGAGTGCCCGCCTCCCGCGCAGTGCGCGCTCCATCCGATCCTCGACGGGCTGCGGGAGGCCGTGCAGGCTTACCTGCAAAGCATGACCCTGGAGGAGCTGGCGCGCCGGGCGGGGCCGCAAGCGAGCGACGCGGAGGAGCGCTCCGCGGGGTAGAGGGCAGCAGGGGGGCTGGAGCGGATGGCAGCGCGGCTGGATGCGCGGCCGGTCTGGCCGGGCAAGGCGCAGGACATCGAGCGGTCGGGGTTTTGGAAGTACGCGCTGGTGCTCACGGTGCTGGCCGTCTTCACGGTCATGGTGGTGGGGGCGGCCACGACTCTTCGCGAGGTGCCGCCCGTGCCGCAGAGCGTCGTGGTGGAGGGCACGGGCCGGGCATGGGACGGGCAGGCCATCCTGCAGGGCCAATCGGCGTGGCAGCGCTACGGCCTCATGGACTACGGCTCCGTGCTGGGCAACGGTGCCATGCGCGGTCCGGACTTCACCGCCCAGACGCTTCGCCTGATGGTGCAGGCGATGCAGGCATACTACGCTGCGCGCCTGCCGGCGCCGGGCTCGGCTGAGGCGGCCGGGGATCGGCAAGCCCTCGTCGAGGCCCGGGTGCGCCGCGAGCTCAGCGCCAACCGGTACGACCCGGCGACGCGCACGCTCACCATCACCCCGGCACAGGCCTACGCTCTCGAAAAGGTCGAGGGGTACTACCGGGAGCTTTTCGCCAGGGGCGACCCGGCGGCGTCGCTTCCGGCCGGGATCGTCTCGGCCCGGGACGTACCGGCGCTTTCCCGGTTCTTCTTCTGGACGGCGTGGCTGTCGGCCGCCCGGCGGCCTGGCCAGGCCTACTCGTACACCAACAACTGGCCCTACGAGCCGGCGGCCGGCAACACGGTGACGCCGGGGTCCGTCGTGGCGAGCGCCGTGAGCGTGGCGCTGCTCCTCGCCGTCCTGGCGCTGGTGCTGTGGGCCTACTTCCGGTACCGGCTGCAGATGGAGCCGGCCGCGGGCGAGGGAGTGGATCCGGGCGCCCGGGGCCTCTCCCTTCCCCGGGAGCTGACGGCCGGACAGCGAGCGGCCGGCAAGTTCCTGCTGGTCGTGGTGGCGTTGCTGCTGGTCCAGACCTTGCTGGGCGGCTGGATGGCCCACGGGTACGTCGCGCCGGACTTCTTCGGCATCAAAGCGATCGCGCGGCATTCCCATCGACCGGCTGTTGCCCTTCTCCGTGGCCCGGACGTGGCACTTGCAGCTGGCCATCTTCTGGGTGGCGACGGCATGGATGGCGGCCGGGCTCTTCCTGGCCCCTGCGCTCGCCCGATCCGGGCAGTCGGCCGAGGAGCCGCGCGGGCAGGCGACATGGACGCACGTACTGTTCGGGGCACTGTTGCTGGTCGCTGCCGGCAGCCTGCTGGGCGAGTGGTGGGGCGCGACCGGGCGGCTTTCGGCCGGGGATGGGCCTGCCGGCGCAGGCCTCTGGTGGTGGATCGGGCACCAGGGGTGGGAGTACCTGGAGCTCGGCCGGCTGTGGCAGCTGCTGCTCATCGCGGGGCTTGGCCTGTGGCTCGTGCTCGTCTACCGCGGGCTGCGCCGCGCCCTGAAGCGCCAGGAAGACCCGGGCAGCCTCGCCCACCTGCTGCTGTACGCGAGCGCCGCCATCCCGGTCTTCTACGGCTTCGGGCTGCTCTTCGAGCCGGGGACCAACTGGGCGATCGCCGAGTTTTGGCGGTGGTGGGTGATCCACCTGTGGGTCGAGGGGATCTTCGAGGTGTTCACCCTGGTGGTGACCGCCGCCCTGCTCGTCCACCTGGGGCTGGTGCGGCCCTCGTCGGCGTTGCGGGCCACGTACTTCCAGGTGATCCTGGTCATGGCCACGGGGGTCATCGGCACGGCCCACCACTACTACTTCGTCGGGCTCCCGGAGCTGTGGCTGGCGCTGGGGGCCACCTTCTCGGCGCTCGAGGTCGTGCCGCTCACCTTGCTCGGCGTGGAGGCGTACGACCAGTACCGCCTGATGCGGGCGGCTGAGCGCAGCGCCGGACAGGCGACGTCCGGGCGGTTCGCCTACGCGCCCGTCTTCTGGTTCTTGATGGCGACGGCCTTCTGGAATCTGGTGGGAGCGGGCATCCTGGGCTTTTTCATCAACCTGCCCGTGGTCAACTACTTCGAGCACGGCACGTTCCTCACGGCGGCGCACGGCCATGCGGCTCTGATGGGCGTCTACGGGATGCTGGCGCTGGCCCTGCTGGTGTTCGTGCTGCGCAGCCTGGCCCGGCCCGACGCCTTCTCGGAGCGGGCCGTCCGGTGGGGCTTTTGGGGGCTCAACCTGGGGCTGGCCGGGATGGTGGCGCTGACCCTGATCCCGGTGGGGATCGGGCAGCTCCAGGCGTCGGCAGGCCAGGGCTTCGCCTTCGCCCGGGATCCGGCCTTCTACCAGACGCCGTGGGTGCACCGCCTGCTGTGGCTGCGGATGCTGCCCGACAGCGTCTTCATCGTGCTCGGCGTGGTGCCCATGCTGTGGGCCACCGTGAAAGGGCTGCTCCACATGCGCCCCGCTACGGCCGGGCCGCAGCCGGCCGAGGCATCAGGAGCGCCCGAGCGAGCCGCCGCCCGCCCTGCCCTGGGAGCCGGCGGGGACGGCGCGACCTGAGGAAAGGGCGAGGAGGAGATCGGGCGCAGAGCGCTAAAAGCTTCCGATTGGGCAACGGCCCGCGGCAGGACGCGAGGTCGTGCGCCTGGCGTCCGCCCGCAGCCGCAACCGTATCCTGAAGGGGAGGGACTGTGCGTGCGCTTGGCACGACGATGGACCAGGAGGGCGGCAGCATGGCCGGCGATGGTGGCGGTGGCGGCAGCCGTGATGGTGGCCCTGGCGGTGGAGGGAGCTCTCGCTGCCTCCGCGACGCTTCTGGAGCGCGCCCAACCCCACCCAGGAGATCTTCTGGCGCGACATGGCCAAGGCGTTCATGGCAGAGCACCCGGACGTGAAGATCGACGTGCGGGCCATGGCGGAGTCCCCGACGTCGGAGGCGACGATCCTGACGGCCATCGCCGGCAAGACGGCGCCGACCGGATCCGAAAACATCTTCATGGGCTTCGGCGCCCAGCTGTACGAGAGCAAGGCCCTGGTCCCGCTCGACACCCTGCCGGGCTGGAACGAGCTGCTCAAGAGCCGGCGCATGGAGGAGGCCATCCAGGGCTGGAAGTTTCCCGACGGCCACTACTACGTGCTGCCCATCTATAGCAACGCCATGCTCTTCGGCTGGCGGCTCGACACCCTCAAGGAGCTCGGTTTCCAGGGGCCGCCGCGCACCTACGACGGGGTCTTCGGCGTGGCCCGCCGGCTCAAGCAGGCCAAGCCGCGGATGTTCTTGATGGCGCGGGCGGAGCTGCTGGACACCACGTGGTGGCAGCGGTGGTTCGACTTCTTCATGCTGTACGATGCGGCCAGCGACGGCCACCCGTTCGTCACGGGCCAGGAAGTGACCGCCGACCCCGAGGCCGCCGTGGGCGTGTTCAAGTTCTACCAGGACCTCAACAAGGAGCGGTTCCTGCTGACCCGGCCGGCGACCGATCCGTTCCTGACCGGCGTCTCCATCTGGTCGGACATCGGGCCGTGGACCTTCCCCGACTGGAAGCAGCGCTTCCCCGAGATGAAGCTGGGCCAGACCTTCACGCTGGCGCCGCCCCCCGTGCCCGACAATTACCCGGCGGACAAGCCCATCCGGACCTTCGCCGACGCCAAGGGGCTCGTGATTTACGCCCAGGCGCCCAAGGAGCAGCAGCTGGCGCTGTGGCAGTTCATCCGGTGGGTCTTCAGCAAGCCGGACAACGACCTGAAGTGGCTGCAGGCGACGTCGCTGCCGCCCGTGCGCGGGGATCTCAGCGTGTCGCCCACCTTCGCCGCCTACTTCAAGGAGCATCCGGAGCTCGTGCCCTACGCCGAGGAGCTGCCGTACGCGGTTCCGCCGTTCGCCAACTCCCGGTTCTCCGACGTGCAGACGGCGCTGGGCGAGGCGGGGCTGGTGCCGGCCGTGCGGGGCACCAAGACCCCGGAGAAAGCCTGGCAGGATGCCAAAGCTGCCATGGAGGCCATCCTGAAGCGGTAGCGATGCGGCGTGCCACAGCATGAACTGCAGGCCCGGCAACGGGTCGTGGTAGCCGGCGCGGCGGTCGCGCCGCGCCGGCGGTCCGGTATGCGGCGGCGGGAGGAGATGCGGGGATGGCTGCTCGCCTCCCCGTACCTCCTCTTCAGCCTGATCTTCTTCGTCGTGCCGTTCGCCTGGGCGGCGGTGCTGGTCTTCACCCGGTGGGACCTGATCTCGCCCCAGCGCCACTGGGTAGGGCTGGCCAACTTCGCCGAGGCGCTGGCGAGCCCTCGGGTGCAGGCGGCGTTCTGGACGCCGTTCAAGTTCATGGCCATTTTCCTGCCCACGGTGCTGGTGGCGGCCATCGGCATCGCGCTCCTGGTCAACTCCCTGGGCCGGTGGAGCGGGCTGGCGGCGGTCGGCTTCTTCATGCCGTACCTGGCGTCGGGCGTGGCCATGGCCCTGGTCGTGCAGGGGATCCTCTCCTACAACAGCCCCGTCAGCGACGTCTTCTTCCGGCTCTTCGGGGACGTGCCCGACTGGCTCGGCGTGCCGGCGCTGGCCATCACCGTCATCGCACTCATGATCGCCTGGAAGTTCTCCGGCTACTACGCGCTCATCTTCCTGGCCGGGCTCCAGTCCATCCCCCGGGAGCTGTACGAGGCGGCGGCCATCGACGGCGCCGGCCAGTGGACTTCCTTCTGGCGCATCACGCTGCCGCAGCTCTACCCGGCCCTCTACTCGGTCATGATCCTGGCGGTGGGGCTGATGTTCGGCATCTTCACCGAGCCGTACATGCTGACGGGCGGGGGCCCGGACCTCGCCACCCACACGTGGTACCTGGAGATCTACTACCAGGCCTTCAGCGCGCTCAGGGCCGGGTACGCCTCCGCGGTGGCGGTCCTCAATGCGGTGGCCGTCTTCCTGGTCCTGACGGTGGTACGGCGCCTGATGGAGTGGTGGGGGAGGGCCACCGGATGGGTGTGAGGCGGGCGCGGGCGTTGCGGGCCGTGGGCAAGGCCATCCTGCTGATCGTGGGCCTCGCGGTGTCCATCTTCCCCTACGCGTACATGGTGCTGCAGTCGCTGGCCCCCTGGAGCGAGGTCAACCGGTCCATCGTGCCGACCCAGCTCACGGTGCGCTCGTACGACTGGCTGCTGCACGGATCGGCCATCGCGCTGGCGCGACCGTGGCTGCGGGCGTTCGGCAACAGCGCGCTGGTCACGAGCGCCTCGACGCTGCTCATGCTGGCCTCGGCGCTGGTGGTCGGGTACGCGTTGTCCCGCCTGCGCTGGCGGGGGCGCGACGTGGTCAACCAGGTGATCTTGTTCCAGATGTTTTACCCGGCGATCATCCTGCTGGTGCCGACCTTCCTGGTCGTGCGCCAGTTGGGGATGTACGACACGTACTGGGGCATGATCGTTCCCAAGGCCGTCAACTTGTGGGCCATCTTCATGTACGTGTCGTTCTTCAAGTCCATTCCCCAGGAGGTGCTGGAGGCGGCCCGGATCGACGGGGCCGGGGAGCTCCGGATCATCTCCCGGATCGTCCTGCCCATGTCCATCCCGATCACGGCCGTCGTGGGGCTCTTCCTCTTCATGGAGCGGTGGTCCGAGCTGCTGTGGGACCTCATCGTCGTCAAGGAGTACCGGATGATGACCCTCAACGTGCTGATCGCGACGATGAGCGGGCCGTACGCGACCTATCCGGGGCCGCTGTACGCGGCCAGCACGCTGCTCACGCTGCCCATCGTGCTCGTCTTCGTGGCGGCCAGCCGCTACTTCACCCGGGGCATCCAGCTGGTCTTCAAGTGAGCCGTTCAAGCGAAAGGGGCAAAGGGCACCGGGCTTTTCAGCACCAGCCGCCGCCCGGTGACCGGATGCGCCAGGCTCACCTTGTGCGCGTGCAGCGCCATGCGAGGCGCCTCGTCGTAGCCGGGCGGGGACGGCAGCCCGGCTTCGACCGCGGGCCGGCCGTAAAGGGGGTCGCCGACCACCGGGTGGCCGAGGTGGGCCATGTGCACCCGGATCTGGTGGGTGCGGCCGCTGCCGAGGGATAACGCCACGACGCTGGCCTCCCGGCCGTCCGGCAGGCCAACGTAGCAAAGCGACCGGTAGCGGGTCAGGGCCGCCTTGCCGCCTCCGGCCAACGCGGGGGTGCGGGTCGCCGACTCCGGCGGAGGCTCCTGGATGGCCACCGCCACCGTGCCGGCGGCCGGCTGCAGCCGGCCGTGCACCAGCGCCACGTACCAGCGCTTGAGGGCCGCCCGCCCGGACGGCGAGTGCGGCGCCAGCCGCTCGTGGACGTAGGGGTCCTTGGCGATGACCATCAGCCCGGAGGTCTCCTTGTCGAGACGGTGCACGGGATGCACCCAGGGCGGCTCGCCCCTCTCCAGCCGGTGGTAGACGACCCCGTTGACGAGGGTACCGCCGGGATGTCCCCGCGACGGGTGCACGACGAGGCCGGCCGGCTTGTCGACCACCATCACGTGGGCGTCCTCGTAGACGACGGGCACGGCCACCGGCTCGGGCGCCGCCGGCAACTCGGCGGGCAGGGACAGGACGAGGGCACGGTCGCCCGGGCCGAGGACGTCGCTAACGCGGGCCGGGCGACCGTCCACCCGGATCCCCCCGCATGCCTTGAGCCTGCGCAACAGCGAACGGGAAAGGTGCAGCCGCCCCAACAGCACCTGGCGCACGGTACGCCCGGCGTCGCACGGCCCGAGGGCCAGGGTGGCGAAGGCGGCAAGAGGCGCCCCCGATGCGCCGCCGGCCGGGCCGGCGGGTGGCGCAACATCGTGACGCGGCGTCTGCATGGGCTCATTCTACCACCGGCATGCTTTGTGGTAGATTGGGAGCAGACCGGGACAGGCTCACGCGAATCCACCCATTCGAAGCCTGGCCGACGCGAAGGGAAGACCTGCGATAGCCCGCACCGGTGCTCCGGCGGCTCGCCCCGAAGCGCGCCCCGAGGTGGGTGACGCCGCCCCCGCCCCGTCGACCCCGTGGCATGCCCTGGCTCCTGAAGAAGCGTGTCGTCGCCTGGAGACGGACCCCCAACGGGGTCTCTCCCCTACCGAAGTCGAGGCCCGGCTGAGGCGTTTCGGCCCCAACGCCATCCCGGAGGCGCCCGGGCGTACCATCTGGGCCATGGCGTGGGACCAGATCCGGGAGCCGCTCGTCCTCATCCTCATCGCAGCCGCCGTGATCTCGGTGGCGCTCGGCGAGTGGTCCGACGCCTTCGTCATCCTGGCCATCGTGATCCTCAACGCCGTGCTCGGCGTCACCCAGGAAAACCGCGCCGAGCATGCCCTGGCCGCCCTCAG
Organism: Limnochordaceae bacterium; assembly: GCA_014896295.1. Lineage (GTDB taxonomy): Bacteria > Bacillota > Limnochordia > Limnochordales > Geochordaceae > Carboxydichorda > Carboxydichorda subterranea. Next base: position 137,693 of record JADBKR010000007.1, on the reverse strand, counting down.
GGAACTGATGCACCCCAACGCCCGGGTCTTGCGAGGCGGCCACCTCGTGGACGTCAACGCTCGAGAGCTCGTCCCCGGCGACGTGGTGCTGGTCGAGGCCGGCTCACGGGTGCCCGCGGACCTGCGCCTGGTCGAGGCGGCCAACCTGCAGGCCGACGAGGCTCCGCTCACGGGAGAGTCGGTGCCCGTCAGCAAGGAGGCCGCCCAGGTGCTCCCGCCGGAGACGGCGGTGGCCGACCGGACCAATCTCCTTTACATGGGCACGGTCATCACCTACGGCCGGGGCGTCGGCGTGGTGGTCGGCACCGGGCTGCAGACGGAGATGGGGCGGATCGCCGCGTACCTTCGCCAGGAGGAGCCGGAGCCGACGCCGCTGCAGAGGCGGCTGGCCGAGCTCGGCAAGGTGCTCGGCGGGATCGCGCTCGGCGTGGTCGTCGTCGTGTTCGCGGTGGGCCTGGCCCGGGGCGAGCCGCTGCTCGACATGTTCATGACGGCGGTGAGCCTGGCCGTGGCGGCCATCCCGGAGGGCCTGCCGGCCATCGTGACCATCGTGCTGGCCCTGGGCGTGCAGCGGATGGCGGCGCGCCAGGCCATCGTCCGCCGCCTGCCTGCCGTGGAGACCCTGGGGGCGGCGACGGTCATCGCCTCGGACAAGACCGGCACCATCACCCAAAACCGCATGGAAGCGGTGCGGGCGTGGATCGAGGGCGTCGTCGTGGACCTGAGGGGGCTGGGGCAGGAGAGCCGGCCCGGCGGGCCCGCCGCCCGGCAGTCCGGGGTGTGGCAGAGCCTCGATCCCGCTGCTGCTGCCGCGCTCGAGTGGGTACTGCGGGGCGGTTCGCTGGTCAACGACGGCCGGCTGGAGCGCCTGGAAGAGGAGCGGGGCTGGCGGGCCGTGGGGGATCCCACCGAGACGGCCATCCTGGCCGCGGCCGCCCGGGCCGGTTTCTGGCCGGAAGACGAGCACCGGCGCTTTCCCCGCATCGGCGAGGTGCCCTTCGAGTCCCGGCGCAAGCGCATGTCCACCCTGCACCGCAACGCGCCCCCAGCGGAAGAGCCCTCGCCGGGCGACGAGGTGGCGGCCGCCGGCGACGGCGCGCTGAGCGCCACGCTGACCCGCGGCGCCGGGCGGGGGAGTCTCGCGTGGCCGGGGCCCGAGCTGCTGGCGGGCGCGCCTTACCTGCTCTTCACCAAGGGCAGTCCGGAGTCGGTGCTGAGCCGCTGCCAGGCCATCCTCCGGGGAGGGCGGGTGGAACCGCTCGACGAGCAGGCCAGGCAGGAGGTGATGGAGGCCAACGCGGCGATGGCCCGTGACGCGCTGCGGGTCCTGGCCGTGGCGGTGCGGCCCCTGCAGGTCCCCCTCGAGCCCATGAGAGAAGAGGTGGCCGAGCAGGCACTGGTGCTGCTGGGGCTGGTGGGTCTCATCGACCCCCCGCGGCCGGAGGTGGCCGAGGCGGTGCGGGTCAGCCGCAGGGCCGGAGTGCGGCCGATCATGATCACGGGAGACCACCGGGACACGGCCACCGCCATCGCAAGCCAGGTGGGGCTGATGCGCTCCGGCGGCACGGCCCGGGTGCTGACGGGCGTGGAGCTCGACCGGATGAGCGACGAGGATCTCGAGAGGGTCGTCGAGGACGTCGACGTGTACGCCCGGGTCACGCCGGAGCACAAGCTGCGGGTGGTCGAGGCGCTCAGGCGACGAGGGCACGTGGTGGCCGTCACGGGAGACGGGGTCAACGACGCCCCGGCGCTGCAACGGGCCGACATCGGGGCGGCCATGGGCATCACGGGCACGGACGTCGCCAAGGGAGCGGCCGACATGGTGCTGGCCGACGACAACTTCGCGACGGTGGTGGCCGCGGTCTCCGAAGGCCGGACCATCTTCGAGAACATCAAGAAGTTCGTGCACTACCTGCTCTCGTGCAACCTGGGGGAGATCGTGACCATCTTCGGGGCGATCCTCCTCGGCCTGGGGCGCCCGCTCACCGCCATCCAGATCTTGTGGGTCAACCTGGTGACGGACGGGCTGCCCGCGCTGGCGCTCGGCGTGGACCCGCCCGAGCCGGGCCTCATGGAGCGGCCGCCGCGCCGGCGCGGGGAGGGCGTCTTCGCCGGCGGCATGGCGTGGCGAGACGCCTACCAGGGGCTCATGCTGGGTGCGCTCACGCTGGCCGTCTACTCGTGGGTGCTGAGCGAGGGGCACGGCATCGAGCGGGCCCGGACGGCGGCCTTTGCGACGCTCGCCCTGTCCCAGCTGGCGCACGCGTTCAACATCCGGTCGAGCCGCCAGTCGCTCGTGCAGGTCGGGCCGCTGTCCAACCGGTGGCTGCTCGGCGCGTTCGCTATCTCGGCCGCCCTCGAGTTGGTGGTGCTCCTGTGGCCGCCCCTGGCCGGCGTGTTCGGGGTCACGCCCCTCAACGGTCCCGAGTGGGAAGGCATCCTGCTCGCGGCCTTCGCCCCGATCCCGATAGTAGAGGCAGTGAAGGCGGTGGAACGGGCGGTCGCCCGCCGCCGGGTCGCGCACGAATGAGGAGGGCTTGCATTGGCAGCGATGGACGTGGTCGTGCGTCACGCAGGAGGCATGGCCTTCGTGGGCTACGGGCCGTCGGGTCACTTCACCGTCATGGACGGCCACGAGCCGGGAAGCGACGAGCCCCAGCGGGCTCCCGGCCCCATGGAGATGCTGCTCATCGCGCTCGGGGGATGCACCGGGATGGACGTGGTGAGCATCCTGCACAAAAAGCGCGTGCCCTTCACGGGGGTGGAGCTGCGGATCCACGGCGAGCGGGCGCCCGAGCACCCGCGCCGGTACACCGCCATCGAGATCGAGTACGTGGTGCGGGGGAGCGCGTTGCCCCGTAAGCCGGTGGAAGACGCGGCCCGGCTCTCCTTCGAGAAGTACTGCTCGGTGGCGGCCACGCTCAAAGCCGGCACCCGGCTCACCTACCGCGTGACGCTGGAAGAGCCCGCCGTTCATGGGGCTGCGCCCGGCAGCGGGACGACCGGGGTTGCCCAGGCGGCGCCCGCGGCCTCCCGCCCGGCGGCGGAGGGGGGCGCCGCGCCGCAAGGCTGAGCGTGCGCAAAGACCACGAAACGGCAGGGCCGGGAGCACCTGCAAGGCTGCAGGCCGCCCCGGCCCCTCACGTTCACGCTGCCGGCAGGGCCACCCGGCGGAACAGCTCCGTGCGGGTGCGCAGCGCCCAGACGACCACCACGGTGACCACGGCCTCGGGGACGAGGTAGGTCACGTTGTAGACGAGGGAGTAGAGGGCCACCGGCTGCCCGGCCGGCGCATAGCTGGCGAAGAAGACGATCCCCGACAGCCAGTGCGCTGCGAGCCTCCCCAGCGAACCGGCCGCCACGCCCCACTCGGGCGAGCGAAACGCGCCCGCTATCCCCAGCACGCCGAACGCCACCGGATAGTCGAGCAGCGCTTGCGCCCAGTGCACGACGTAGCCGCCGAACGCCATCTGCAGGAGCCCTGAGGCCGCACCGGCGACGATCCCCGGCCAGACGCCCCAGCGCGCCGCGAGGATGAAAAGCGGCACCATCTCGAGGGAGACGGAGCCTCCCTGCGGCATCTGGAAGAGCTTGAGAGCGCTCAGCGCCACAGAGAGGGCCACCGCGATGCCGCCTTCGGCCACCAGATGGGTGGGAGTCCGGCGGGTCCAGTAGGACGACACCCCGGCTCGTTGCTGCATGATGCGAAGTGCACCCCCTTCCCAGCCGGCCCGGCGGCCGACTTCTGCCGAAGCAGGCAGGGAGCGGAGGGTGCCCCTCACGCGCCTGAAGACACGACGGCCATCGCTTGCGCACAGGCAGGCGATGGCCGACCAGAGGACGTAACCCCAGCGGCGGCCCCTTCCCTCCGCAGGCATTACCCTGATCAGGTCCGAGGGGTCCCGGGACCCCCTGCCGCCGGCCTGCCGGCGTCGCAGAGGCGCCCCGAGTCTCAGCGCACCTGGCTCCCCCAGTGGCTCGCCGGAAACCCTGGATGCTCGGAACGGATCCTAAACCCGATGGGGTGATTCGGTGCCGGCATCCGATTCCCTTCCGCCTTCGCGCGTCGAGACCTGGGCGCAGCAGGGGGCGCCCGCGGCCACGGCGAAATCGGCCCCAACGCCGAGGGAGGAGGCCGCCCCTTTTGGCCCGATACGTGTTGATGCGCCTGGGCCTTGCCGTTCCCATCATCCTGATCCTGGTCAGTATCATGTTCCTGATCCTGCGGGTGATGCCGGGCGACCCGGTGCTCGCCATGCTGGGAGGCCGCAACGTCAGCCCGCAGGTGATCGCGGAGTACCGCCAGCGGCTCGGGCTCGACCGCCCGTTGCTCCTTCAGTACGTCGATTACCTCGGGCAGGTGGCCCGGGGAGACTTCGGCACGTCCATCCGCACCGGCAGACCCGTCATCCAGGAGTTGCTCGAGCGGTTCCCGGCCACGCTGGAACTGGCCGTCTCGGGGATGCTGGTCGCCTTCGTGCTGGGGCTGGCCGGCGGGATGGTGGCCGCCACCCGGGCCGGCCGGGCTCCGGACCATGCGATGCGCCTGGCCAACGTGGGCTTCTTCGCGATGCCCATCTTCTGGTTCGGCCTGATGCTGCAGATGGTCTTCGCCGTGCGGCTCCACTGGTTTCCGGTGGGCGGGCGGCTGGACCCGGTGACGGCGGCGCTGTTCGAGCCCCGTACGGGCTTCTACGCGCTCGACGCGCTGCTCGAGCGCGACTGGCAGGCGCTGGGCAGCGCGTTGCATCACATGGTGCTGCCGGCGGTGACGCTGGGCGTGGTGCTCTCCGGGGTCGTGGGCCGCTTGAGCCGCACGCGCCTTCTCGAGGTGTTGGACGCCGACTACGTGCGTACCGCTCGTGCCAAGGGCCTGGAGGAGCGCCGGGTGCTCTGGGTGCACGCGCTGCGCAACGCCATGATCCCCATCGTCACCGTCGTGGGCATGCAGTTCGCGCTGTTGCTGGCCGGCGCCGTGCTGACGGAGACCGTCTTCTCGTGGCCCGGGATCGGCAGGTATCTCCTCATGAGCATCGACTACCGGGACTTCCCCGCCATCCAGGGCAGCGTGGTCTTCATCGCCCTCTTCATCTCGGTGATCAACTTGCTGGTGGACATGACGTACCCGCTGCTCGACCCACGGGTGCGATTCTGAGGGGAAAGCGCGATGGCATCATCCAGTACAGTCGAGACGGCCACGTCGACCGCCTGGGGCGTCCGGGCGCTGGGGCTGCACCGTTTGGGTCGCCACTACCTCCTGGCCGTCGGAGGCGGCATCGTCGTCTTGGCCGTCGCCTTGACGCTCCTGGCGGGATCCATTGCTCCCTACTCGCCTACGGACGCCGTGGGCGAGCGGCTGCAGCCGCCCGGGGCCGGCCACTGGATGGGCACCGACCAGTTGCGCCGGGACGTCTTCAGCCGGGTCGTGTGGGGAGGCCGCGTGCCCCTCACCGTGGCGGCGGTGGCGACGCTGGCGTCGTTGGGCGCCGGTTCGTTGTTGGGCTGGGTCTCGGGCTTCTGGGGCGGCACAGTGGATCGGGTCTTGTCGCTGGTCATGGACGCGGTCTACTCGTTTCCCGCGCTGGTGCTGGCCATCGTGGTGGTGGCGATGCTGGGCCCCGGCATGCTCAACATGGTGCTCGCCATCGCTCTCGTGTACGTCCCTACGTACTTCCGTCTGGCCCGGAGCCAGACGCTGCAGGTGCGGGAGATGGAGCACGTGGAGGCGGCCCGGGCGCTGGGAGCCTCGAGGCTGCGCACCCTCTTCTTGCACGTCGCGCCCCTGACGCTGCCGGCTCTCCTGGCGGTCTCCTCTTTCACCGTGGCGGACGCCATCCTGACGGAGGCCGCGCTGGCCTTCTTGGGGTTCGGCCTGCCGCCGCCGACGCCCGATTGGGGGTTCGACATCCAGAATGGCCAGAAGTTCCTGCAGGCGGGGCACTGGTGGCTGGTGACGTTCCCGGGGCTGTTCATCATCGTGGTGTCGCTGGGTTTCGGGATGGTGGGGGAGGGGATCAACGACTGGCTGGATCCCCGGCGCAAGCGGCTCACGACGTGAGGCGCGGGCAGGAATTGGTGGACCAGGAAGGGAATAGAACGGCCAATCCGAAGGGAGGAACGACATGAGAGCGGTAGGGCGCTTTTCCTGGTGGGTGGTGCTGGCCCTGGTGGCGATGATGCCGGCGGGGGCGCTGGCCGCCCAGGATTCGACCCTCATCATCGGCACGACGGACAAGGTCACGCAGCTCGAGCCCGCCAACTCGTATGACTTCTGGACGTGGCACGTACTGGAGCAAACCACCGGGACGCTGGTCACACCCGAGCCGGGCACGGCCAGGCTGGTGCCGTCGCTGGCGGAGCGGTGGCAGATCTCGTCCGACGCGAAGGTGTACACCTTTTATCTGCGCCGGGGGGTGACGTTCACAGACGGGACCCCGTTCAACGCGCAGGCCATGAAGTGGAGCCTCGAGAGGGCGCTGAAGCTGGACGGCCCCGAGGGCGCCGTCGGGCTCATCAAGGGCATCGACAAGATCGAGGCGGTCGACGAATACACGTTGCGTATCACCCTCAAGCAGAGCGACGCCACGTTCCTGGCGCGCCTCGCCGACCCCATCGCTCCGGTGATGGCGTTCAGCCCTAAGTCCATGCCGGCGGACAAGATGGTCAACGGGCAGTACGCGGGCACCGGGCCGTACAAGCTCGTGCGCTACGACCCGGACCAGCGGGTGGTGCTCGAGGCGTACGACAAGTACTGGGGGCCCAAGCCCAAGACGCAGCGCATCATCGAGGTCTTCTACTCGGACGCGTCGGCGCTGCGGGCGGCGCTCGAGTCCGGGCAGATCGACGTGGGCTTCCGGACGTTCAACCCGGAGGACATCGCCAGCCTGGAGAAGGACGGGCGGTTTGCCGTCATCAAGGGCAAGGGGAGCCTCTCGGTCCGCTACATCGTGTTCAACGTGACGCAAAAGCCCTTCGACAACCCTGCGCTGCGCCGGGCGCTGGCGCTGGCCATCGACCGGGAGCGGATCGTGAGCGACGTCTTCGGCGGGCTCAACGCGCCGCTCTACAGCATGGTGCCGCCGGGTATGTGGAGCCACATCGAGGCGTACCCCAAGCGTGACGTCGAGGGCGCCCGCAAGGCGCTGGCCGCGCTCGGGTACTCCCAGAGCAAGCCGCTCACCATCACCCTCTGGTACACGCCCAGCCACTACGGCACCACGGAGGGCGATGTCGCAGCGGTGGTAAAGGACAGCCTGGAAGAGACCGGGCTGGTCAAGGTGGACGTGCAAGCCCTCGAGTGGGGCACGTACGTGACCCGCATGAGCGAGGGCGCGCTCGGGATGTTCTTCCTGGGCTGGTACCCCGACTTCCTCGACCCGGACAACTTCCTGGCGCCGTGGCTCACCGAGGCGCCGGGGTCGCTGGGCACGCACCTCGACCGGGCGACCAGCGAGGCCGACCGGGCGTACTACCGGGAGTTCGTGCGGCTGCTCACGGCGGCCAAGCACGTGAGCGACCAGGACATCCGGGAGCGGTTCTACGTGCAGGCCCAGCAGAAGCTGGCGGAGAGCGCGATCCTCATCCCGCTCTGGCAAAACAGTATCCAGCACCTGGCCATCGCCCAGCGCAACGTCGAGGGGATCGTGCTGGATCCGTCCATGAACTTCCGTACCTGGTTGATGTACAAGAAGTAAGGCCCTGAGCCGTTATACTGGGAGACGCAGGTACCGCCCCGGGGTCTGTGGCTGAAAGTCGATGCCAGCCGCGGGCGAAGCGACCCACGTAAGGCGCCGCCGCCGGCCGGCACGAGGAGGCCGGCGGCGGCGACCGAGCATGGCGCGGCTTAGCTGTAAGTCCTGCCCGCCGGCCCCTTTGTGCGGGCCAGGCGGAGAGGGAGCGAAAGCCCGGAGCTGGGATCCTCGAGACGGCCCGGGATGGGTGGGCTGAGCTCCCCGGCAGGCGGGTGTGGGGGCAAAGGCCAGGTCAGCCCGGTGGCGGCCCTGCCCGGCGGAGCTTCGGGTTACGGGACGGAGTTTCAGGTTGCGCACGGAAGGAGCAGTGGGGCACCATGAGAAGGGGAGCGCTGGAGCCGAACTGTCGACGGAGCATCGTGCGACGCGCCGGATGGACGGCGGCCCTGGTCGTCCTGGCCGCGATGGCATGGGGCGCCGGGGCGGCCGGCGTGGGGGCCGCGCCCCGGCCCGGCGTGCCCGAGACGCTGCGGGTGGGCACGGACGCGACGTACCCTCCGATGGAGTTCATGGAGGGCGACGAATTTCGCGGGTTTGACATGGATCTGATCCGCGAAATCGGCAAGCGCCTGGGAGCCAAGGTCGTCATCCAGAACGTCGGCTGGGACGGGCTCATTCCCGGGCTCAACAACCGCAACTACGACGTCGTCATCTCGGCCATGACCATTCTCCCCGAGCGCCAGCAGGCGGTCGACTTCTCCGACCCTTACTTCAACGCCGGCCAGATCATCGTGGTGCGCAAGGGCGACACGCGCGTCAAGGGGCCCAATGACCTCAAGGGCAAGGTCGTCGCCGTCCAGATCAACACGACGGGGCAGTTCGCCAGCGAGAAGATCGCCGGCGTCACCCGGATCGACAAGTACGACACGACCCCGCTGGCGGTCCAGGCGGTCATGCAGCGTTCGGCCGACGCCGCGGTCATCGACCTGCCCGTGGCGGTCGAGCTGGTGAAGGAGTACCCGGGCCAGATCGAGTTCGTCGGCACGCCCTTCACGGAGGAGTACTACGGCATCGCGGTGCGCAAGGGCCGCCCGGAGTTGTTGAAGGCCATCAACGAGGCGCTCCAGGAGATCAAGCGCGACGGTACCTACGACAAGATCTATGCCCGCTGGATCGGACGGTAGCCGGGCGTAGGATACCGGCCTCGAGCAAACGATGGGCTTTCGTTGGGACATCGTCTGGAGCGCGTTTCCCTATCTGATGGCGGGCGTCGAGACGACGCTCGTGCTGAGCGTGCTTTCGGTGAGCGCAGGCGTCGTGCTCGGCACGGCGCTTGCGCTCTTGCGTCTTTCGCGGTTTCGCCCCCTGTCCCGCGTGGCCTCCGGGTACGTGGACGTCTTCCGGGGCACGCCGCTTCTGGCGCAAATCCTGTTCGTCTTCTACGGGCTTCCGCAGATCCTGGGCTTTCCGCTCTCCAGCCTGGCCGCGGGCCTCCTGGCGCTCAGCCTCAACAGCGCGGCCTACATCGCCGAGATCGTGCGGGCCGGGATCCAGTCCATCGAGAAGGGGCAGATCGAGGCGGCCCAATCGACCGGCATGAATTACTCCCAGACCATGCGCTACATCGTCCTGCCCCAGGCCTTCCGGCGGATCCTGCCGCCCCTGGGCAACGAGTTCATCGCGATGCTGAAGGACTCGTCCCTGGTCTCGGTCATCGCCCTCGAGGACCTGATGCGGCGCGGGCAGCTCCTGGGCAGCCGTACTTTCCGCTATTTCGAGGTGCTCCTGGCGGTCACGATCCTCTACCTCGTCATGACCAAGGTGGTATCCTACCTCCTGGCCTGGATGGAGCGCAGGTTGCGGGTGACCGCCTGAGCGCGCTCCCTCCGAAGAGGGATTGGACGGATCAAACGGAAGGATCCCTCCGTGAGGCGCAGGCGTCCCGGGGGCGAGAGAGGACCGTAGGGAGGTACGGTTGCCGCGATGGGTACCAGTGCTGAGGGCACCGGGATGGTCGTGGTCGTCAAGGGTAAGAACGTGGACGTGGTGCCGGCGCTGCGGGAGCAGGCGATCCGCAAGGCGTCCAAGCTCGGCCGCTACTTCAACAACCACGCTGCCGTCCGCGCCGAGGTGGCGCTGGGCTTCTTGCGGGGCCAGTACACGGCCGAGGTGACCTTGCAGTTCGGCGGCGTCTTCCTGAGGGGCGTCGGGCGCTCCGGCGAGGCGCTGGGCGCCGTGGACGAGGCGGTTGACCGGGCAGAGCGGCAGTTCTTGCGCTTCAAGTCGCGCTTCGAGCCCAAGAGCCAGCCCGCCCGCCAGGGCGCGGAGGCCGAGGCGCCGGAGGTCGCCGCGCAGGAGCCGGCCGAAGCCTCCGAGGCCGGCGCGCCCAGGGTCGTTCGGGTCAAGCGCTTCGTCATGAAGCCCATGGCCGTCGACGAGGCCATCCTGCAGATGGAGATGCTGGGGCACGACTTCTACGTCTTCCGCAACGCCGCCACCGACGAGATGAACGTGCTGTACCGGCGGCGGGATGGCAACTACGGACTCATCGAGCCCGGCGAGTAGGGCTCGGCTTCTCTCCATGGTGAGCCTCGTCATCTTCGAAGGGGGGCAGGCCGCCAGTAGCGTCGAACGTATGCTCGCCGCGGTGCGGCGGGCGGTGGTCGTCGACACCACGCGAAGGGCGTTGGGGTGCGGGGCCATCGATCGCGTGATCGTCGCCACCGACAGCGAGGAACTGGCGGCCTCGGTCCGGGCGGCCGGAGCCGAGGTGGACTGGGACGGGGGCCAGCCGTCCTTCCACTTTGGCAAGCGCCTGGGGGAGATCATCGAGCGGCGCCGCCTGGACCGGGTCATCTACATGAGCGGAGGGTTGGGGGCCCTGGCCACCCCGGACGACCTGGCGTGGGTCGCCCGAGAGCTCGCACGTCACGACCGGGTGGTCATCGCCAACAACGTGCATTCGGCCGATCTGGTCGCTTTCACCCCCGCGAGCGCGATCCGGGGCATCGATTTGCCCGCCATGGACAACAGCCTTGCCATGGCGCTCAATCTCGACGCAGGCCTGCCCCTGGCTCACCCTCCTCGCACCCTCGGCCTCCACTTCGACATCGACACACCCGTCGATCTGCTGGCGTTGAGCATCCACCCGGGCACAGGCCCGGAGACCCGGCGGGCGCTCGAGGCGCAGCCGCTCGACCTGCGCCGGGTGAAGGCGGTGATGGGGGTGATGGACGACCCTGCGGCGGACCTGTTGATTTTCGGCCGGATCGGGTCTCCCCTGTTTCATTACCTGGACGACCGTACCCGATGCCGGCTGCGGGTCTTCTCCGAGGAGCGCGGCATGAAGTCCCTGGGGCGGGACGTACGAGGCGAGGTCGTTTCGTTGATCGGTTTTTTGTGGGAGAGCGTGGGCAGCCGGGGGCTGTTCGAGCGGATCGCTCGGATCGCGTCCGCAGCGCTGCTCGACACGCGGGTGTTGTTCGCCCATCGCCGGTGGGCTCTGACCCAGGCCGAGCGTTTTTGGTCCGATGTGGGGGCGTGGGAGGAGATTCGCCATCCCGGGTTGCGGGAGTTCACCCGGGCGGCGCAGGAGGCGACGATCCCTACTCTGCTCGGTGGGCATTCCCTGGTCAGCGGAGGGGTGTGGGCTCTCGTAGACGCCAGGTTGCGGGGGGTCGGCGGCGCGCGCTGAGGTCCGTTGCGCTTGCGAGAAGGGGCACTCTCTTGCGACGAGCGGCCGGGACAAGCGTGCTCCTCTTACTACGGCCACAGGCAGGTGAGCGGCTCTGACAAAACCATCGGTGGGTTCCCATGACCCTCGCCAGACCCGCCCCCGCGCCGACAAGCAGCCCGGTCCCGCCGGTCAGGCCGAATCCGGTGAAGACGTGTCGATGCGGTTGCCGGCGGAGCGTCAGCTCGAAGAGCTGATCGAGACCATCGAAGGGGTGGTCGGCTGCCGCGTCCTCTGGGACCGGGAGGGGCGCCCGAGCGAGATCCACGTGGTGGTGACGGGCGAGCGTCCTCCCAAGCTGGTGGTTCGGGATATCCAAACCCTTTTGTTGGTACATTTCAACGTTTCGATCCCTCACCAGAAAGTCAGCGTGGTGGTCACGCGAAGCCGGGGGGCATCCGAGGGGGGCCCCCGCTCCCGGATGGCGGCTCGGCCCGGTCCCCCACCGGGACCTGCGCCCGTGGTGGAGGGGCGGGCCGGCCCCGTGCGGGAACCGCTCGAAGAGGCCGAGGGGCCCCTCGAGCCTCGACCCGAGCCTTCGGAGCCGGTGGGGCAGGCCCTCCCGGGGCCGCCCCCGCTCCCGCCTGCTGCGCAGCGCCCGATGGTCTCGCCGCCCCTTCCGGCGGCCGTGGCGGTACGGCCCGAGTTTCCGTGGCGGCTCGAGTCCGTCACGATGCGGATGGCACCCGGCGAGACCGAGGTGAGCGTGGCCCTGTCGGACGGCGAGAGCCGGCAGGCGACGGGGTCGGCGCGGGGGCCGCAGGGCGAGAGCCTGGCTTCGCTGCTCGGCGCCCGGGCGGTGGTCGACGCCCTGGGGGGCCGGCTCCCGGGCGGGGGGCCTGCCGTGCTCCACTGGGTGGACGTGGCGGGGCCTTCGTCGGCACCGGCGGTGGTGGTCATGGTGCTCCAGGCGCCGGCCGGCGCACCGTCGCGTCCACGCTGGGCGAGCGGCTCGAGCCCGCTGTCGGATAACGCCGCCCTGGCCGGTGCCCTTGCGGCCCTCGAGGCGCTGGCCAAGCTTTCACCGCCGGAGGGGGCCGGGTTATAATAGCGGCGGCCTTCGGGCCCGGGAAGTGTGGCGGAGGTCGGTTGCTGGGTCTGTTGAAAAAGGTGATCGACCCGAACGAGCGGGAAATCCGGCGCCTCAACGGCATCGTGGCCCAGGTCAATGCCCTGGAGCCGGAGGTCTTGCGCCTTTCGGACGAGGAGCTTCGTGCCAAGACCGGCGCGTTCCGGGAGCGGATCCAGCAAGGCGCGACCCTGGACCAGCTCTTGCCCGAGGCGTTTGCCGTGGCGCGGGAGGCGGCCCGTCGCACCCTCGGGATGCGGCCGTTCGACGTGCAGGTGATGGGCGCCATCGTGCTCCACGAGGGCCGCATCGCCGAGATGAAGACGGGCGAGGGCAAGACGCTGGTCGCCACCATGCCCGTGTACCTCAACGCTTTGCTGGGGCGAGGCGTTCACGTCGTCACGGTCAACGAGTACCTGGCGCGGCGCGACGCGGAGTGGATGGGCGCCATCTACCGGTTCCTGGGGCTTTCCGTGGGGGTCATCGCCCACGACATGGGGTTCGAGGAGCGCAAGCGCGCCTACGCCTGCGACGTGACGTACGGCACCAACAACGAGTTCGGCTTCGACTACCTGCGGGACAACATGGTTTGGGACGTCTCGCAGATGGTGCAGCGGGAGCTCTACTACGCCATCGTCGACGAGGTGGACAGCATCCTCATCGACGAGGCCCGCACGCCTCTCATCATCTCGGGCATGGCGGAGGAGTCGACGGAGCACTACTACACGATGGCGCGCCTCGTGCCGCGCCTTCGGGAGGGCGAGGACTACACCGTCGACGAAAAGGCCCGGACCGTCGCGCTGACCGAGGCCGGCGTGGCCAAGGTCGAGAAGATGCTCAACGTCGACAACCTGTACGACGACCGGCACTTCGAGCTCACCCACTACCTGCAGCAGGCGCTGCGGGCGCACGCTCTGTTCAAGCGGGACCGCGACTACGTGGTCAAGGACGGCCAGGTCATCATCGTCGACGAGTTCACGGGGCGGCTGATGTTCGGCCGCCGGTACAGCGACGGGCTGCACCAGGCCATCGAGGCCAAGGAGGGCGTGCAGATCCAGCGGGAGAGCCAGACCCTGGCCACCATCACGTTCCAAAACTTCTTCCGCATGTACAAGAAGCTCGCCGGCATGACGGGCACGGCCGCCACCGAGGAGGCGGAGTTCCAGAAGATCTACGGGATGGACGTCGTCGTCATCCCCACCAACAAGCCGATGATCCGGACCGACTACCCCGACGCCGTCTACAAGACGGAGAAGGCCAAGTTCGACGCGGTCGTGACCGAGATCGAGGAGCTGCACAAGACCGGGCGGCCGGTGCTGGTCGGTACGGTCTCCATCGAGAAGTCGGAACGCTTGAGCGAGATGCTGACGCGCCGCGGCATCCCGCACGTGGTGCTCAACGCCAAGTACCACGAGAAAGAGGCCCAGATCGTGGCCCAGGCCGGCAAGCTCGGTGCGGTCACCATCGCCACCAACATGGCCGGCCGCGGCACCGACATCGTGCTGGGCGGCAATCCCGAGTACCTGGCGCGGGAGCGTCTCAAGGCCAGGGGCTTCTCCGACGACGAGGTCGCCGAGGCTGTGGAGAGGACGCGCTTTGCCGGAGGACGCCTCTCGCGAAACGGCGCCGGCCCGGACGGCGCCGGAGCCGGGCCGGACGGTGCGGCGGACGGTGTGGCGGACGGCGCGGGCGCGGCTTCCCGGCTCGACGGCAAGCCCGCCGTGGACGGGGCGGCCGATGCCGCGGCGGCGGAGCGGGAGCGACGGATAGCCCAGGCGCAAAAGCTGTACGCGGAGCTCCTGGCCCAGGCGAAGGCGGAGACCGAGCCCGAGCACCAAAAGGTCGTGGAGCTCGGCGGGCTCCACATCATCGGCACGGAGCGCCACGAGGCCCGGCGCATCGACAACCAGCTGCGGGGCCGCTCGGGCCGCCAGGGCGACCCGGGTTCGTCCCGGTTTTACGTCTCCCTGGAAGACGACCTGATGCGGCTGTTCGCCTCCGACTGGGTACGGCGTTTCATGGATCGGCTGGGGTGGGAAGAGGACGTTCCCATCGAAAACATGCAGCTCACCCGGGCCATCGAGAACGCCCAGAAGAAGGTCGAGGCCCGCAACTTCGAGATCCGTCGCCAGGTGCTCGCTTACGACGACGTGATGAACCGCCAGCGCGAGGTCATCTACGAGCAGCGGCGCCGGGTGCTGACCGGCCAGGACCTGCGGGAGAGCATCCTGGACATGGCCGCCCGGCTGGTGGATGGCCTGCTGGCCACCTACGCCGACGAGAAGGTGCACCCCGAGGACTGGGACCTGCCGCAGCTGTGCGAGCGGGTCAACGACATCGTCAACCGGCCGGGCGCCGTGCAGGTCGCCGCTCTGGAGGGGCTCAAGCGGCCGGAGCTCCGGGAGCGCCTGGTCTCGGTGATCCAGGACGCCTACGCCCGGCGCGAGCAGCAGCTCGGGGCGGAGGCCATGCGCCAGCTCGAGCGGGTGGTGCTGCTCCGGGTCATCGATTCCAAGTGGACCGAGCACCTGCGGGCCATGGACGACCTGCGGGAGGGCATCGGGCTTCGGGCGTACGGGCAGCGGGATCCGCTGGTCGAGTACAAGCTCGAGGCGTTCAACATGTTCAACGCCATGGTGACCTCCATCCAGGAGGACGCGCTGCGCTACCTGTTCCGGGTGCAGCTCGTGAGCCCCGCGGAGCAGGAGGAGATGGCCCGGCGGAGGTTGCGCGAGGTCAGCCTCAACCGGAGCGAGGATGGCAACGGCGGGGCAGGGCGCCGGGGCGGGGCCAGGCGCCAGGCGCAGGCCCGGTCCCGTATCGCGCAGGTGGCGTCGCAGGGGGCGGCGGCCGACGGTGCGGCGGCCGGCCCGGCCGAGGGCAGAGAGCCGGAGGGCCCCGTGGTGGTCCAGCGGCGCGTGGCCGTCAAGATCGGCCGCAACGACCCGTGCCCGTGCGGCAGCGGCAAGAAGTACAAGCACTGCCACGGGCGCAACCAGTAACGCGGGCGTAACCCGTAGCAGGAGAGGACGAGCGAGGTCATGGACAAACCGGCGCGCCCCATCTGGGCGTGGGGCACCCTGGCAGAGGAGATCGAGGCGCGGCAACGGCGCATCGCCGAATTGAGGGAGTTTCTTTGACATCCCCGGCAAGCGCGCCCGGGCGGACGCCATCGAGCAGGAGATGGCGGCGCCGGGCTTTTGGGACGACCAGGAGCGGGCCCGCTCGCTGATCGAGGAGATGCGCCGGCTGCGGCGCATCCAGGAGTCGTATGAGGAGGTGGCCCGCCAGGTCGACGACCTCGCGGTGCTCTTCGAGCTGGCCCGGGCGGAGGCCCAGGAGTCGGGCCAGCAGGACGCGGCGGTCGAGCAGTCGCCCGCCGGTCCGGGAGATCCTCGAGGAGTTCGGAGCGCGCCTCGCAGGCGTTGAGGCGGCTCGAGCTCGAGACCCTGTTGAGCGGCGAGTACGATCCGCACGACGCCATCCTCTCCATTCATCCGGGGGCGGGGGCACGGAGTCGCAGGATTGGGCCCAGATGCTCTTGCGGATGTATCGCCGGTGGGCCGAGGAGAGCGGCTTCAAGGCGGAGCTCCTCGACCTCCTGCCCGGGGACGAGGCGGGGATCAAGAGCGCCACGCTGGCCATCAAGGGGACCAACGCCTACGGGTACCTCCGGTCCGAGAAGGGCGTCCATCGCCTGGTGAGGATCTCCCCCTTCGACGCCTCGGGCCGGCGCCACACCTCGTTCGCCTCGGTCGACGTGCTGCCGGATCTGCCGACCGACGTGGCCGTGGAGGTCGACCCGGAAAGTATCAAAATCGAGACATTTCGTGCCGGCGGGCACGGAGGACAGTACGTCAACAAGACCGAATCGGCTGTACGCATCACCCACTTGCCGACGGGCATAGTGGTGAGCTGCCAGAGCGAGCGCTCCCAGCTCCAAAACCGTGAGGCGGCGATGCGCATCCTCAAGGCAAAGCTGCTCGAGCGCAAGATGGCCGAGCAGCGGGAAAAGCTGGAGGCGCTGCGGGGCGAGCAGGGCGAGATCGCCTGGGGCAACCAGATCCGGTCGTACGTGTTTTGCCCGTATACCATGGTGAAAGATCACCGGACCGGGTACGAGACTTCAGACGTCCAGGGCGTCATGGACGGCGAGCTCCAGCCGTTCATCGAGGCCTACTTGCGCTGGCAGGCGGCCGGCGCGCCGGCCCGCCGATGAGAGGGGCGTTGCCGAGGCGCCGAGGGCCCGGCCTGCTGGTGGCGGCGGGTGCAGCGGCGATCCTCCTCGGAGCTGCCGCCGTCGGGGTGCTGGCCTGGAGCAGCGGCCTGCCGCGTTCGGCGGAGCAGCGGATCCGGGACGCACTGCTGTCGAGCCTGGACGGTGCCGGTTCGCTGGAAGTGCGCCTGGAGACCCGCCCCGGTTACCGGGTGCTGGCCGGGCAGATCGACCACCTGGAGATCTCGGGCACCGCGCTTCGCGCCGGGGAGCTGGTGGCGGACCGGTTCTCGCTGGTGGGTGACGCCCTGCAGCTCGACATGGGCAAGCTGGCGGGCGGCGGGGGGCTTTCGGTCTCCAGGGCCCGGCGGCTCGACATGGAGATGGTCGTGAGCGAGGAGTCGGTCAACCGGTATCTGCAGGCCACCTACGAGCTGGCCCGGCTGTTGCACGTGCAGCTTCTGCCGCAGGGGCCCCGGCTGCTGATGGACGCGCAGCTGCAGGACCAGGCGGTGCGGATCAGCCTGGACAGCAAGCTGCAGGTCGAGCCCGGCAACGTGGTGGCCGTGGTGCCGGACCGCCTCGCCATCGAACGGGAAGGCGCGCAGGCGCTGGCGTTGAGCCTGGCGGGCGCAGACAGCCCCCTGCGGATCGAGATCGGGCAGCTTCCGGTGCCGGTCGCCATCGACAGGGTGACCGTAGGGGAGGGCGAGCTCCATCTTTTCGCGAGTTACCGGCCTCCATCGTAACGGGCGGCGCTCCGACGGCCCCGGCGCGCACCTCACGCTGGCATGGGTCGCGGGCGGGCTGCTGGTGGCCCTGGGGGTGGCAGGGGCCGCGGGGGTGCTGGTGCCACGCCTTGCCCGGGAGCAGGCTTCCCGGGGCCCCGTGGAACTGACCTTCGACTGGCCGTCGCTGCAAGCGGCCGCGGAACAGTGGGAGCGTCCCCCGGCCGAGCTCGTCCGGGAACTGGCGAAGGCCGGCGTGACGTCGCTGGCCGTCCCCGAGCAGACCGCCGGCGAACTCGTCAGCCGGGGCGAGGCGCTCTTGATGACACCGGTACAGATGGAGATGCTGCGCCTCCCCGCACCCGCCGCTCCGGTGCAGTCCCCGGTGACGTGGTTGCTGCAACCGGGCCAGCCGCCGCTCGCCATTCCGGCGCCGGCGCCACGAGCGCACGCCTTCGGCGTGGGACTCCCGCAGGACGCACTGGCCGCCGCACGGGGGGCGGGCCTGCCGGTCTTGCTGCGCTACGCCGACCGCCCGCGGATCGTGCCGTGGTTCGACGCACAGGCGACGAAGGGCGTGCCGACGAGCCGCGTCGTCATCTTCGAGGGGGCCCGGGTCCCGGACCTCGAGACCGTCGAGCCTCCCATGGAAGAAGGGCACTTCGCGATCGGCCTGGTGGAGTTCGCCGGGCAGGCGGGCGCCGCAGAGCTGGCCCGCTCCCTGGGCATGGCGGGCGTCGCGGTGCACAGCATGAAGTCGGAAGAGATCGAACGGGCCGGGTTGGACGCCTCCATCGACCGGTACGTGCGGGCGGTGCGGGAGCGCGGGGTGCGGGTGCTGTACCTGCGGCCGGCACCGCAGGAGCAGGACACCCTGGCCCTGGTGGCCGGGCTCGCCGGGCGGTTGAGGGCTGAAGGGTACACCATGGGGCTTGCCCGGCCGGCGCCTCTTTGGAGGGGGCCCGGCGCCCTGACGCTGTTGCTGGCGGGCGTGGGCGCGGCCGGGCTGTTGCTGTGGCTCGTGGCCGGGTGGGCATCGGCCGGCGGTGCGGGCGCCCGCACGCTGGCGTCGCCGCTCGTGGCCGTCGTGGCGGCCGCCCTGGGGCTGCTCGCCGGGGCGGTGCTGGTGGTGGCCCACGCCCGGGGATGGGATAGTGCCCTGTCCGTGCTGGCCAGGCAGATGGGGGCGTTCGGGGTGGCCCTGGTGGCGCCGGTGGCGGCCATGGCCGCCGGGCTGTCCGTAGCCGGGCGGCCGCAGCGCCTGGACGGCAGCCTCGTCGGGAGCCGGGGGCAGGGCAGTACGCTGCGGGCGCTCGGGGCGTGGCTTGCGGTCGCGCTGGTGGGCCTAATCGGGGGGCTGCTGGTAGCGAGCCTGCTCAGCGACAGCCTGTTCATGCTGCGGCTGCAACAGTTCAGGGGGGTCAAGCTCGTGCACGTGCTGCCGCCGGTGACGGTGGCGGCGGGTGCCCTGGCGCTGGCGGGGGCCGATGGGGAGCAGGTGCGCCGCTGGCTGATCCGGCCCGTACGCTGGGTCGACGCGGCACTGGCCGTGGTGCTGGTCGCCGCCGGAGCCTACTACGTGTTGCGCACCGGCAACGAGGCGGGGGCCGTCTCGGAGCTCGAGCGGGCGCTCCGGGGCTGGCTCGAGACGGGCCTTTCGGTGCGGCCCCGGACCAAGGAGTTTCTCATCGGGTATCCGGCCCTGGCCGCCGGGCTGTTCATGTGGAGCCGGGGCTGGGCCCGGGAATGGCCTTTGCTGTGGGCCGGCGTGATGGGGGCTGCCTCCATCGCTCCCGTCTCCGTGACCAATACTTTCGCCCATCTCCACACGCCGCTCGCCATCACGCTGCAGCGGGAGTTCAACGGGATGGCCCTGGGGCTGCTCGCCGCGGCGCTCGTCTGGGCGGTGGCCGGCCGGCTCGAAGCGGGCGCCAGGCGGCGTGCCCGGCTGCGGGCGGTGGCCGGGGGGCAGCAGGAGCGATCGCAACGGGGACTCGGCGTCACCCCCTGAAAATACTTTTCTCGGGTTATTACGGGTTCGGCAACCTGGGGGACGAGGCCGTCCTGGCGGGCGCGCTGCGGGGCCTTCGTCGCCACCTGGGTGAAGACGCCCGGCTGGTGGTGCTCTCTTCCGATCCCCCGATCACCCGGCAACTGCACCGGGTCGAAGCAGAAAGCCGCGCGCCGGGCGCCACGTGGCGTGCCGTGCGGGGCGCGACGGTGCTGGTGAGCGGCGGAGGGAGCTTGCTCCAGGACGTCACCAGCGTGCGAAGCCTCCTCTACTACCTCTTCGTGATGGAGCTCGCCCGCCTGCATGGCGCGCGCGTCGTCTGGTTCGCCCAGGGCATCGGGCCTGTGCGCCGGTCGTGGCTGAGGCGCCTGGTCGCCTGGGAGGCGAACCGGGCGGCGGCCGTCACGGTACGCGACGAGGCGTCGCGCCACGACCTGGTCGCCATGGGCGTGGATCCGGCCAGGGTGCAGGTGGTGGCCGACGCCGCGTGGCTCCTCGCAGAGCCGCAGGGGGCTGCCGGCTCCCCGCGCTTCCCACGGCATTGCCTTCCCCTGAGGCGCCGGGCGGCCAGGACGAGGAGCGGGCCGGTCTCAAGGCCGGCGTGGTATGGCGCGAGTGGAAAGGCCAGCCCGTGACGACCGCCGAGGCCGGCGTGGCGCTGGGCCGGGCGCTCGCTCGCCTGGGAAGGCCCGGCCTCGAGGTCGAGGTGATGGCCTTCCAGCCCGGCCTCGACCTCCCGGCCTGCCGGGAGATGGCCGGGAGCTTGCAGCGCGGGGTGCGGGCGGAGACGGGGGCAGCGGTGCGGGTCACGGTGACGCAGGCTCCCCCGAGCCCCGAGGAGGCGCTCGATCGCCTCGCGTCGTGGGACCTGGTGGTCGCCGTGCGGCTGCACGCTTTGATCCTGGCGGCCATGGCGGGCGTGCCGTTCGTCGGGGTGGCCTACGACCCCAAGGTCGAGGCCGCCGGGGCGGAACTTCGGTGGCCGATCCCGCCCCTGGCTCCGGAAGACGGGGCGGACGTACGGGCGTGGGAGATGCGGCTGCGGTCCGCGCTCGCCGACCGGCCGGTGTTGGTCGCCCACCTCCAGCGCCTGCGGCCGGCCATGGTGGCGAAGGCCATGGGGGCGGTCGAGGCCGTTCGCCGGGCCGTGCTCGCCACCGAGCAGCAACCTCCCGTCCCCGTTCCGCCGGGACCCGTCTCGCCCCCGAGGAGGGAGCCCGTCCGTCACGCAGGGGCGCTCCCGCCCTCGGGCGAGGTGCTGGGCGTGCCCGTGCACCTGCTGGGGCTCGAGGAGGCAGCGAGCGCCATCGAGCGGTGGATGGCGGAGCGAGACGGCTCCGGCGAGCCCGGGGCGCAGCCGGTGCGGCACGTGGTGACCCTCAACCCCGAGATGATCATGGCGGCCCGCCACGACCCGGGCTTCCGCCGGGTCCTCGAGCAGGCCGACCTGCTGGTGCCCGACGGGATCGGCGTCGTGTGGGCGTGCCGCCGGATGGGCTGGCCGGCCGTGGGCCGGGTGCCGGGCATCGAGCTGGCCGAACGATGCCTGGCCGCCTGTGCGGCTTCCGGCCGGCCCGTCGTCTTCGTCGGCGGCGCCCCGGGCCAACCGGCCGCCTCGCGGCTGCCCGTGGCCCAACAGGCGGCGCTGCGGCTCCGGCAGCGCCTGCCGGGGCTGCGGGTGGTCGCGACGCACCACGGATACTTCCGCCCGGGCAGCCCCGAGGAAGAGGCCCTGCTCGCGGCGATCGAACAGGCCCGGCCGGCGCTCTTGCTCGTCGGCATGGGCTCGCCTCGCCAGGAACTCTGGATCGCCCGCCACCGGAAGCGCCTGGCGGGCGCGGTGAGGGTGGCCATGGGCGTGGGGGGCAGCTTCGACGTCTGGGCCGGCAAGACCCGCCGCGCTCCGGCACTGGCCCGCAAGGCCGGGCTCGAGTGGCTCTGGCGGTTGGCGCGGGAGCCTCGGCGGGCCGGGCGCATGCGGGTGTTGCCGCTTTTTGCCGCGCACGTGCTCGCGGCGCGGTGGGGAAGGCATGGCCGGGCCCGCGCCCCGAATCCTGCCGAAAGTGCCCGGTCGACGTCAAATACCTCTATAATGGGTGAGCAGGGCAGAAGCACCCGCGGTCCCGGATCCGGGGAGGCGAGCGCTTGAAGGGTCCTATGGGGAAGGCGTGGCCGGCGATCGTCATCGTCACCGCCCTGGCCGTTGGGGCCCTGGTGGGCGTGAGCCTCTTGAGCATGGGCGCTCCTCCTTCCCAGGGCGCCTCGGCGCGATCCGGCGACGACCTCGCCACGGCGCTCGAGGTGATCGGCGTCATCAAGACCCACTACCTCGAGCCCGTCAGCACCGTCGACATGCTGGCCGCCTACATGCGCACCGGCACCATCAACGGGATGCTCAAGGAGTCGGTCAAGGACCCGTACACCCGCTACATGGACGCCGAGGCGTACAAGCAGTTCCAGATCGACACGAGCGGCCACTACGGCGGGATCGGGATCTATATCGGCATCCAGGACAACAAGCTCACCGTCGTCGCCCCCATCCCCGGCACGCCCGCGGCCAAGGCGGGGCTCCAGGCCGGCGACTGGATCGTGGAGGTCGACGGGCGACCGACCAGCGAGATGGCCCAGGAGGAGGCGACGACCCTCATCCGGGGGCCCAAGGGCTCCACGGTGGAGCTCACCGTCGAGCGCAAGCAGAAGCGGTTCAAGGTGCGCATCGCCCGGGAAGAGATCGTCGTGCCCGCCGTGTCGACGGTGCAACTGTTGCCCGGGCAGATCGGGTACGTGCGCCTGCTGCAGTTCTCGGAGGACGCGCCGGCCGAGATGGAGCGGGCGCTGTCGACCCTGGAGCAGAAAAAATACCGCGCCCTCATCCTCGACCTGCGCAACAATCCCGGCGGGCTGTTGACGGCCGCCATCGACGTCGCCAGCCTTTTTCTGCGAGATGGCCCGGTCGTCCACGTCGTCGGCCGCAGCGGCGAACGGCACACCATCGAGGCAGGCTCGGTCCGGGCGCACCCGCTGGTGCCCACGGTGGTGTTGGTCAACAAGGGGTCGGCCAGCGCCTCGGAGATCCTGGCGGGCGCCCTGCAGGATCGCAAGGTCGCGACCCTGGTGGGGACCAAGACGTTTGGCAAGGGGCTCGTGCAGACCGTGATCCCGCTGGGGCGCGGCGACGCCCTGACGGTCACCACCCAGAAATACCAGACGGCCGGCGGGCGGTACATCGGTAACGAGGGCATCGAGCCCGACGTGGTCGTCAAGGTGCCGGAGGGCGACCAGGAGGCACCACCGCTCGCCTCCGGCAAGGTCGACCTCAACGACGTGCAGATCCAGAAGGCCATGGAGATCCTGACCCGGCAGCTCGCACAGGCGGGCGGGCGCGCCGAAGGGGGCTGACCGGCCACTTGCCTGTAGGCGACCTGCTGCGGCTCATCGGAGAGAGCCTGCTGGGGCTGATCGCATCCCCCACGGCGCTGTTGCTGCTGTCGGTCGTGGTCTGGTTCGTATACGTGCAAGCCGCCCGGTCGGCCGCCGTCGAGCAGTACATGTTCGGCGTCGTGCGCACCTCGACCCGCCGGCAAACGCTGCAGGCGCTCGGCATGGGACTGCTGGGTGGGGCGCTGGCGACGGCGCTTTTCGTGGGGCTCGGCATCACCTTCGACATCAGCTTCATCGATACCTGGCGCGTCCTGTTCCTCGTGGCGCTTGCCCTGGCGCTGGTGCAGCCGCGGTTCATGTGCTTCGCGTACGCGGGCGGGCTCGGTTCCCTCGCGTCGCTCGTAGCAGGGCTGTTCGGCTGGAGGCTGGGCGTGGACGTGCCGGCCGTGATGGCGCTCGTGGGGGCGCTGCACCTGGTGGAGGCGCTCTTGGTCTGGCTCGACGGCCACATCAGCCCGACACCGCTTTACATCAAGCAACCCGACGGCCAGGTGGTGGGCGGCTTCGCCCTGCAGAAGGTGTGGCCGCTGCCTTTCGTGGCGGCGGTGGGGTTCGTGGTCGCCCGGGAGATGGTGACCGGCCAGACGGTGCCGATGCCCGACTGGTGGCCGCTCTTCGGCCCGCGCACACCGGTGCCGGCCGGCCACGAGATGGTCTTCCACCTGCTGCCCGTGGTGGCCGGCCTCGGCTACGGGGACTTCACGGTGACCCGCGACCCCCGGGTGAAGGCGCGCGACTCGGCGGGCGGACTGGTGCTGTTCAGCCTGCTGCTCCTGGCGCTGGCCCTGGGGGCGCGGCAGGTGACCGCCCTGGCGTGGGTGGCGGCCATCTTCTCCCCCCTCGGGCACGACCTGTTGATCCACTGGGGGCGCTGGCGGGAGCACGGCGAGCCGGTCTTCGTGAGCCGGGACGGGGTCATGGTGCTGGACGTGCTGCCCAACACGCCGGCGGCACAGATGGGGCTGCATCCCGGGGATCTGATCCGGGCGTTCAACGGGCAGGCGGTGCGCAACCGGGAGGAGCTCCAGGCCGCCATGGAGCCGTGGTCGGTGGACGTCGAGCTCGAGGTGGAAAACCGTCTCGGCCCTTCCCGGGGCCGCCGGGTGGTGCGCTACCCGGGCAGGGTGCCCCCGCTCGGCATCGTGCCCGCGCCCGAACCCGACGAACCCCGCTACGTGACCCTGCAGATGTCGGGTCCCCTGCAGCGCTGGTGGCGGCGGTTGCGCCGGCGCCTGGAAGGGCGACCTCTTTGACCGTCAGAGGCGGGAGCGCGGCGCCGCCGGCCGGCGGCGTATGGCCCGCGGGGGTGATGCCCACCGGGGCGGGCACGGGCCGGCGCCCCCGCGTCCCCGGCGGGCCGTGGCGCACGCGGTGGCCGGTGCTCGCAGGCGTTTTCCTCTTGGCGGCTCTTGCCGGCGGGAGCTTCGCTCTCCTCTGCCAGGGCCTGGCGGCGTACACGCGCCTCGTCGCAGCACAGGACGCGGCCACGTACCGGGCGCTGGCCGAAGGATGGCCCAAACCGCCAGCAGTGACGCCCCTGTCGCCGCTGTGGACGATGTGGCTTGCTCCCGAGCGCATGGCCGTGCTCCCCGGCGAAGAGCTGCCGGGCGGCGGCGTGCCGCCGGGCCTCCGCCCCGGCACACCCCTGGGACGTGAGGGCATCCGGGCCGCGGCTTGCCATCGTCATCGACGACTGGGGGTACGACTGGCAGGCGGCCGAGCGCCTCCTGAAGCTCGACGCCCCCATCACCGTGGCGGTCCTGCCGTTCTTGCCGTACAGCCGCGAGCAGGCCTTGCGGGCGCGAAGCCGCGGCTTCGAGGTACTCGTACACCTTCCCATGGAACCGGACGACCCCTCCGTCAGCCCCGGCCCCGGCGCCGTCACCACCCAGATGAACGACATCGAGGTCCGCGAGGCGGTGCGCCGCGCCATCGAGGCGGTGCCGGGAGCGGTGGGCGTCAACAACCACATGGGTTCCAGGGCGACCGCCGACCCGCGGGTGATGCGGCAGGTGCTCGCGGAGGTGGCGCGCCACGGGATGTTCTACGTGGACAGCGCGACGAGCCCTCACTCGGTAGGGGCCGCCGTGGCGAGTGCGATGGGGGTGCCGTGGGCGCGCAACCAGCTCTTCCTCGACGGCGAACCCAGCGTGCAGGCCGTGCGCTCGCGCCTGCAGCTTGCCATGCAGCGAGCCCTGCGAACGGGCGCGGCCGTCGCCATCGGCCACGTGCGCCCGGCCACGGCGGCGGCCCTCGAGTCCATGCTCCCGCAGCTGCGCCGGGAGGGCGTCCTGCTGGTCCCCGTGTCGGCGCTCCTGCACCGCTGAACGCACCGGTTTGCACCCTCGTCACGCCCTGTTCGGTTCCCGGTGCCGGCGGGGAATGGTATAATCGCAGGCGAGTCCGAATGGGTGTACGGGAGGAGCGTGAGGCCCGGTGGCGATGGCGGTTCGGCCTGCGCAACTGCCGGGGCGCTTCCGGGTCGTCTCCGACTTCGAGCCGGCGGGAGACCAGCCCAAGGCCATCGAGGCGCTGAGCCGCGGGGTCGAGCAGGGGCTCAAGTACCAGACGCTGCTCGGCGTGACCGGGAGCGGCAAGACCTTCACGATGGCCAAGATCATCGAGCGGGTGCAAAAGCCGACGCTGGTCATCGCGCACAACAAGACCCTGGCGGCGCAGCTGGCCAACGAGTTCCGGCAGTTCTTCCCGGACAACGCGGTGCACTACTTCGTCAGCTACTACGACTACTACCAGCCCGAGGCCTACGTGCCGCAGACCGACACCTACATCGAGAAGGACGCCAACATCAACGACGAGATCGACCGGCTGCGGCACGCGGCGACCAGCGCCCTCTTCGAGCGGCGCGACGTCGTCATCGTGGCGAGCGTCTCGTGCATCTTCGGCCTGGGGTCGCCCGACGACTACGTGGGGATGACCCTGAGCCTGCGCCACGGCGATTTCCGGGACCGCGACAACATCCTGCGCCGGCTCGTCGGCGTGCACTACGAGCGCAACGACGTGGGATACAAGCGGGGCACCTTCAGGGTACGGGGGGATACGATCGAGATCTACCCGGCCTACTCGGAGACGATGCTGCGCATCGAGTTTTTCGGCGACGAGGTCGACCGCATCCTGGAGATCGACCCGGTGACGGGCGAGGTGCTGGGGCAGCCCGAGACGGTGACCATCTACCCGGCCACCCACTACGTCACGACGGAGGAGAAGCTGCGGCGGGCCCTCGAGACCATCGAGCAGGAGCTCGAGGAGAGGCTCGCTTACTTCCGCAGCGAGGGCAAGCTCCTGGAGGCGCAGCGCCTCGAGCAGCGCACCCGCTTCGACCTCGAGATGCTGGCGACGGTGGGCTACTGCAACGGGATCGAAAACTACTCCCGCCACCTGAGCGGGCGGGCGCCGGGGTCGACGCCGACCACGCTGCTCGACTACTTCCCGCGGACTTCCTCATGTTCATCGACGAGTCGCACCAGACCATCCCGCAGCTGCACGGCATGTACAACGGCGACTACTCGCGCAAGAAGACGCTGGTCGACTACGGCTTCCGGCTGCCGTCGGCGCTGGACAACCGGCCGCTCAGGTTCGAGGAGTTCGAGCGGCACATCCACCAGGTGATCTTCGTCTCGGCGACGCCGGGGCCGTTCGAGCGGGAGAAGAGCCAGCAGATCGTGGAGCAGATCATCCGGCCGACCGGGCTGGTCGACCCGGAGGTGGTCGTGCGGCCCATCCAGGGGCAGATCGACGACCTCGTCCACGAGATCCGCGAGGTGGTGGCCCGGGGCGAGCGGGTGCTGGTCACGACCCTCACCAAGAAGATGGCGGAGGACCTCACCGACTACCTGGCCGACATGGGCATCCGGGTGCGCTACCTGCACTCGGAGGTGGAGACGCTCGACCGGGTGGAGATCCTGCGGGGGCTCAGGCTCGGCGAGTTCGACGTGCTGGTGGGCATCAACCTGCTGCGGGAGGGGCTCGACCTGCCTGAGGTGTCGCTGGTGGCCATCCTCGACGCCGACAAAGAGGGGTACCTGCGGTCGGAGACCAGCCTCATCCAGACCATCGGGCGGGCGGCTCGCAACGTGCGCGGCAAGGTCATCATGTACGCCGAGGTCGTGACCGAGTCGATGCAGCGGGCCATCGACGAGACCAACCGGCGCCGGCGGCTTCAGATCGAGTACAATGAGGCGCACGGCATCGTGCCGCGCACCATCCAGAAGGCCGTCACCGACATCGTGCAGGCCTTCCGCGCCGAGCAGGAGCAGCAAAAGCAGCAGGGCCTGCGCGGGCTGCAGCAGAAGGCCCGGGAGATGGCGCCCGAGGAGCTGTCGGCGCTCATCCGCGGTCTCGAAGAGGAGATGTACGAGGCGGCCCGGCAGCTGGAGTTCGAGAAGGCGGCCGAGCTGCGGGACCAGATCAAGGCCTTGCGGCAGGAGCTGCTCGGTTACGTGCCGGTAGGGTAGGCGCCGGCTGCGCCGGCCAGGCTCTGGCTTCGCTGCCACGAGGGGTCTTGAACGCCGTTGGGCGCTGACGCCATCGTCATCAAGGGAGCTCGCCAGCACAACCTCAAAAACATCGACCTCACCATCCCGCGGGATCGGCTGGTCGTGCTGACAGGAGTGTCGGGCTCGGGCAAGTCGTCGCTCGCCTTCGACACCATTTACGCCGAGGGGCAGCGGCGCTACGTCGAGTCGCTGTCGGCGTACGCGCGCCAGTTCTTGGGGCAGATGGACAAGCCCGACGTCGACTTCATCGAGGGGCTCTCGCCGGCCATCTCCATCGACCAGAAGACCACGAGCCAAAACCCGCGCTCGACGGTGGCCACCGTCACCGAGATCTACGACTACCTGCGGCTGCTCTTTGCCCGCATCGGGCGGCCTCACTGCCCCCGCTGCGGGGAGCCCATCGCCCAGCAGACGGTGGAGCAGATCGTGGACCAGGTGATGGGCCTCGGGGAGGGCACGCGCATCCAGGTGCTGGCGCCGGTGGTGCGGGGGCGCAAGGGCGAGTACCGCAAGCTGTTCGACGAGATCCGGCGCGACGGGTTCGTGCGGGTGCGGGTGGACGGCGAAGTGATGGACGTCGCCCAGGTGCCCGACCTCGACAAGAACAAGAAGCATACCATCGAGGTCGTGGTGGACCGCATCGTGGTGCGCCCCGACGTCGCCACCCGCCTGGCCGACTCGCTGGAGACGGCGCTGCGGCGGGGCGAGGGCATCGTCGTGGTGGACGTGGTGGGCGGCGAGCCGCTCACCTTCAGCGAGAAGTTCGCCTGCCCGAAGTGCGGCTTCAGCTTCGAGGAGATCTCGCCCCGGATGTTCTCGTTCAACAGCCCGTACGGGGCCTGCCGGACGTGCAGCGGGCTCGGGGTGCGCATGGAGGTGGACCCGGAGCTGGTGCTCGACCGGCGCAAGAGCATCGCCGACGGCGGCATCCGGCCGTGGGAGGACAACGGGAGCCGGTGGCTGCAGGCGCTGCTCGACGCCACCTGCCGGGAGTACGGCATCGACCCGCGCAAGCCCATCGGCAAGCTGTCCGATCAGCAGGTCGACGTGCTGCTGTACGGGACGCGGGGCAAGCCGGTCACCTTCCAGTATCGCACGCTGGCGGGGCAGGTGAAGACCTACTCGCACCCGTTCCCGGGCGTCATCCCCAGCCTCGAGGCACGCCACCGCGAGGCGCAGTCCGACTGGGCGCGCAGCGAGATCGAGGTGTACATGAGCTCCCGCCCCTGCCCGGACTGCGGGGGGGCGAGGCTGCGCCCCGAGAGCCTGGCCGTGACGGTCGGCGGGCTCCACATCATGCAGGTGACGGCCATGTCGGTGCGGCAGGCGCTTTCGTGGTTCGGGGAGCTCGAGGGGCAGCTCTCCGAGAAGGAGCGCCTCATCGCCGTCCAGGTGCTCAAGGAGATCAGGGCGCGGCTTCAGTTCATGGCCGACGTGGGGCTCGATTACCTGACGCTGGACCGGCCGGCGGGGACGCTGGCGGGAGGCGAGGCGCAGCGCATTCGCCTCGCGACCCAGATCGGCTCGCAGCTGGTGGGCGTGCTCTACATCCTGGACGAGCCGAGCATCGGGCTGCACCAGCGCGACAACCGCAGGCTGCTCGCCACCCTCAAGCACCTGCGCGACCTGGGCAACACCGTCATCGTCGTCGAACACGACGAGGAGACCATCCGGGAGGCCGACTACGTGGTCGACATCGGCCCGGGGGCCGGGGTGCACGGGGGCGAGGTGGTGGCGGCCGGCCCGGTCGAGGCCATCATGGCCGAGCCACGCTCCATCACGGGGCAGTACCTGAGCGGGCGGCGGCGCATCGAGGTGCCCCCGCTGAGGCGGCCGCTGACGGGCAAGTGGCTCGAGGTGGTCGGGGCCCGGGAGCACAATTTGAAAAACATCCGGGTGCGCTTTCCGCTGGGGGTCTTCGTCTGCGTGACCGGAGTGTCGGGGTCGGGCAAGAGCACGCTCGTCAACGACATCCTGTACCAGCGGCTGGCGAAAGAGCTCAACGGGGCGAGCTCGGTACGGCCGGGCGCGCACGACGCCGTGCTGGGCACGCAGCACCTGGACAAGGTCATCGCCATCGACCAGTCGCCCATCGGGCGCACGCCGAGATCCAACCCGGCCACGTACACGGGGGCTTTCACCGGGATCCGGGAGGTCTTCGCGCTGGTGCCGGAGGCGAGGGCGAGGGGGTACCGGCCGGGGAGGTTCAGCTTCAACGTCAAGGGCGGCCGGTGCGAGGCGTGCCAGGGGGACGGCATCATCAAGATCGAGATGCACTTCCTGCCGGACGTGTACGTGCCCTGCGAGGTGTGCAAGGGGCGGCGGTACAACCGGGAGACGCTCGAGATCAAGTACAAGGAGAAGAGCATCGCCGACGTGCTCGACATGACGGTGGACGAGGCGGTGGAGTTTTTCCGCAACGTCCCGGGGGTGTATCGCAAGCTCCAGACGCTGCAGGACGTGGGGTTGGGGTACATCCGGCTCGGGCAGCCGGCGACGCAGCTGTCGGGCGGGGAGGCGCAGCGGGTCAAGCTGGCGACGGAGCTGAGCCGGCGCGACACGGGGCGGACGCTTTACATCCTCGACGAGCCGACGACGGGCCTGCACATGGACGACGTGCGCAAGCTGCTCAACGTGCTGCAGCGGCTGGTGGACGCGGGCAACACCGTCGTGGTCATCGAGCACAACCTCGACGTCATCAAGAGCGCCGACTGGATCATCGACCTGGGGCCGGAGGGCGGCGACGAGGGAGGCCGGGTCATCGCCGAGGGGACGCCCGAGCAGGTGGCGCAGACGCCGGGGTCGTGGACGGGCGTCTACCTTCGGAGCGTGCTGTGGGGCGGCGACGGGGTGGCGACGGCGGCCCGCCCGGCGGCAGCCTCGTCACCCCGGGCAGCGATGGCGGCAGAGCCGGCGGCGGGGCGGGCCGGCGGCCGCGCCCGGGGCGCAAGCCTGTGAACCTCTGCGGGCTTCTCCAAGGGCGGTGGGACGGCAGCGGCGCACCCGCCCTCATGCCTGGAAAGGCAGATCGGTGGGGGCGAGCCGGGTCACGCCGGGGACGCGGTCGAAGGCCGGGTCGGCGGAGGCGATGAAGGGAATGCCGTGGTCCAGCATCTCCAGGGCAATGACGGAGTCGGTGGTCAGAAGTCCGTAGCGCTGGCGGAGCTCCAG
Organism: Limnochordaceae bacterium; assembly: GCA_014896295.1. Lineage (GTDB taxonomy): Bacteria > Bacillota > Limnochordia > Limnochordales > Geochordaceae > Carboxydichorda > Carboxydichorda subterranea. Next base: position 107,119 of record JADBKR010000007.1, on the reverse strand, counting down.
GCTCCTGGTCAACCAGTCTCCCGGTAGGTCGAGAATGTGGACACCCATCGCCGGGATGGCCTGTGTGTGAAATTGGTACTCTGACAAAGCACGCACGCGATCCGGGTGCTGCTCGAGCTGCCGTACGGGATTGGCCCCGCTGACAAGCCCCTTGTGTCTGGCCTCGATCACCATGAGCCGGTGCAGGACCTCGAGCAGGACGAGTGTCCCCGCATTGGCCGCTACCTCGTGCCGCTCGCACCGGCTGAGAAATGTTCGTACCTGCTGGGACATGCCGGTGAAGTGATAGACGAAGATGTTGGCATCGATGTACACGGACGCGCCCGCTGGCAGCTCAGTCAGCATCGCCATAGATCTGCGCCTCTGTTGCCTCTCGAACGAACTCCGGTGGCACCCGGAAAACGCCCCAGGTCTGTTGCACCACCGAACGCCGCCGCGTGGCCCCCTCGAGGTAAGCAGAAAGGGCCCGCTCGAGCAGCTCGTTGAATCTACGTCCCTCTCGCTGAGCCTGCTCGCGTGCGCGAGCATACAACTCGGGATCCAGCGTGGTGGCGATCTTCTTGCGCACGAGCGTTTCCTCCGCCGCAAAAGTAGCACGAACCGGAAGGGAGCGTCAAGACGCCTAGATGCGCGTATGGCTAGCTAGATCCCGCCGACCCCGCGGGCGGCAGGTATACGCATGCGCCCGCCGGGCATCCTGAGGGCTGGTGCAGCTTCCGCCGAAAGGAGGAGAGGGCCCGTGTTGCGCGACATCGACATGATCAACCACACCGCCAACGAGATGCAGCTTCTCATGAACAAGTGCCATTTCTACGCGCAGCAGGTGCAGGACCCGGTCATCCGCCACCTGCTCCAGGATGCCGCCCGCGTGCACCAGCGCCACCTCTCGATGCTGTCCACGGCCCGCAGCCAGCTCCAGCAGCAACTGGGGGCGGCCCAGCCGTCGCCGCAGCAATTGCTGGGCGTTCAGCCGCAGCAGGCGGGGGGCCAGGCGCAAGCGCCGGCCTGGGGCGTCCAGTCCGAGTTCCGCTGGACGCAATGAGGACGTGACAGGGACGCAGGAAGGGGCTCGACGCACCGATGCTGTCGGAACGGGACGTGTGTTTCGACGTCGTCAAGGACCTCAAGTACCTGAGCTTCATGGAGACGGTGCTGGGAGGCGAGGCATCCCCGGACCTCAAGCCGCTCTTTTTCTCCCAGCTCCAGGACCACCAGCAATTGCAGACGCAGTTCTTGCGGCTCATGGAACAGCGCAACTGGTACCCGCGGGTGCCCGGCGACTGGGCGTACAACGAGCCGTACACGTTCCAGGGAATGCCGGTTCAGGCGGCGGCCTTCGGCCAAGCGGCTACCTCGCCGGCCTGGCAGGCCCCGCAGCCGGCCGGAGGCAGCCTGGGTGGCGCCCAGGCGCTGCAAGCCCTGCAGCAAAACCTCCGCGAGCAGCGCTAGGGCGAAGGCGCCGGAGGCCCGGGCAACGAGCCGCCCGGGCCTTTTCGCGGGCGGCGCGTGCTATGCTGGAGAGGAGGGCGCGCCCGCAAGAGGGGAGAGCGATCGGCGCGACGATGGTACGGCTCACCAGACTGACTCGCCACAGCCGCCGCGAGACAGGTGAGGATCTCGACGGCAAGCACCCGGGCGGCGGAGCCCCGGTGGGGCAAGCGCCTGCCACGACGGCCGCGCCCGCCTCCGCCGGCCTCTCGCTCCCGGAGAAGCTGGCCCTCCTGCCGGCCCGCCCCGGCGTCTACCTCATGAAAAACGCCGCCGGCGAGGTCATCTACGTGGGCAAGGCCTCGTCGCTTCGAAGCCGCGTCCGCTCCTACTTCCAGTCGAGCCGCACCGGCAACCCCCGGGTCGACGCCCTCGTCGCGGAGATCGCCGACTTCGAGTGGATCGTGACGGCCTCGGCGATCGAAGCCCTCGTCCTCGAGTCCAACCTGATCAAGCGCTACCGCCCCTTCTACAACGTCAAGCTCCGTGACGACAAGGCGTACCCCTACCTCAAGGTCACCACCGACGAACGCTACCCCCGGGTGCTGGTCGTTCGCCGCATCAAGCGCGACGGCGCCCGCTACTTCGGGCCGTACACCAACTCCGGCGCCGTGCGGGAGACCATGCGCTTCCTGCGCAAGCTGTTCCCCATCCGCACCTGCGACCTCGACCTCAACGGCAACCGCCGCTACCGCCTGTGCCTGCAGTACTACATCGGGCGTTGCCTGGGGCCCTGCGCCGCCAAAACGACGGAGCAGGAGTACCGGCAGATGATCGACCAGGTGTGCCTTTTCCTCGAGGGCCGCCAGGAAAGGCTCATCCCCGGCCTCGAGGCGAAGATGCGCGAGGCCGCCGCTCGCCTGGAGTTCGAGCGGGCGGCCCGGCTGCGCGACCAGATCCAGGCCCTGCGCAAGGTCGTCGAACACCAGAAGGTCGTCGCCGCCGGCGAGGACGACCAGGACGTGGTGGCGTTCGCCCGCTTCGGGGAGACGGTGTGCGCGCAGGTGTTCTACGTGCGGGGCGGCAAGCTGATCGGCCGCGATCACTTCATCCTCGAGAGTTCGGAGAAGGTCTCCGACACCGAGGTCATGAGCTCGTTCGTGCAGCAGTTCTACGAGCGGGCGCCCAACGTGCCGCCCTCGGTCACCCTGCAGCACCCGGTGGAGGAGCCCGAGCTCCTGGAGCGCTGGCTCACCGAGCGCCGGGGCGCCCGGGTGCGCCTGGTCGTGCCGCAGCGGGGCGACCGGCGTCGCCTGGTGGAGATGGCCGCCGAAAACGCCGCCCTCGTCCTCGAGGAGCTGCGCAGCCAGGCGGGCCGCCGCGCCGCCGAACGGGAGCGCGGCCTCGCCGTCCTGCGGGACGTGCTGGCCCTCGACCGGCTGCCGCGGCGCATCGAGGCGTTCGACATCTCCAACATCCAGGGGACGGACGCCGTGGCTTCCATGGTGGTCATGGAAGACGGCGAACCCAAGAAGAGCGACTACCGGCGCTTCAAGATCCGGCTGGCGGGCGGCCCCAACGATTTTGCCATGATGAAAGAGGCCGTGCACCGGCGCTTTTCCCGGGGCCTCAAGGAACGAGAAGAACTCAAGGCCCTGCGCCAGCGGCTCGAGGCGGCGGAGAGCCGGGCTCCCGCCACCGCCGCTTCCACGCAGAACGGCCACGCCGGCGGGGTGCTGGCGCCCGGGGAGCGCGCGGCGGAATCCCCCGAAGAGCTCAAGGCCCGCCTCGAGAAGGCCGAAGCGGAGGCCCGCTTCGCCGTCTTTCCCGACCTGCTGCTCATCGACGGCGGCAAGGGCCAGCTCAACGCCGCCCGGGAGGCGCTGCGCGACCTCGGGCTCGACGAGGAGATCCCGGCCATCGGCCTGGCCAAGCGCCTGGAGCAGATCTTCGTGGAAGACGAGCCCGACCCCATCGAGCTGCCGAGGGACTCGTACGCCCTGCACCTCTTGCAGCAGATCCGGGACGAGGCGCACCGGTTCGCGGTCGGCTACCACCGCAAGCTGCGGGGCGAGCGGGCCACCCACTCTGCGCTCGACGACATCCCCGGCGTCGGCCCCCGCCGCAAGAAGCAGCTCATCGAGCACTTCGGTTCGGCGAAGCGGGTCATGGAGGCGACGCTGGAGGAGTTGCTGGCCGTGCCGGGGCTGCCCCGTTCCGTCGCCGAGCGCATCCACCAGGGCGCCCGCCCCGAAGCGTAACCCGTGCGGCATCGGTGAGCAGGATATTGCTCAGGTACTCGGCGATACCGCCCGCCGTTGACGGTTTACAAGATCGCCGATGATCGTCTAAACTGTAAACCGGAAACGGACGAGTGAGCTGCCATGCTGGGCGAGCGACTTCGTCTTGCGCGAAAAGCCTCCGGCCTCAGCCTGCGTGACCTCGCACAGCGCGTGGGAGTGAGCGCGCAGGCCATTTCGAAGTACGAGCGTGGACTCGACGTGCCGGGGTCGGCGGTGCTGCTCAAGCTGGCCGCGTCCTTGGGGGTACGCCCCGATTACCTCCTGCGACCGCAGCCCGTCATCGGCGTCAGGCCCGCTTTTCGCAGCCGGCCGTCCCGGTTGTCGGCACGCGCCTTATCCCACATCATGGCGCGAGTCGAAGAGTGGGTCGGAAGGTATCTTGCCGCAGAATCCTTCCTGCCACCGGCCGAACGCGTGACGTTCGTGCGGCCGGCCTTGCCCGATCGAGCGGTGCAGTCCCTCGACGCGGTGGAGCGAGCGGCAGAGCAACTGCGCCACCAGTGGTCGCTCGGGCTCGACCCCATCGCTAATTTGACCGCAGAGCTCGAGGCGAGAGGCATTCGCGTCGGGACGATCCGGGCGGACGACGCCTTCGACGCCCTGACTTTCTCGGTCGACGACGGTAGCCCGGTGATCGTGGTTCGCGACGGCATGCCAGGCGACCGCGGGCGCTTCAGCGTGGCCCATGAACTCGGACATCTCGTCCTGGAGGCGCAAGCGGTCGATCCAGAAGACGCGGCCAACCGGTTCGCCGCGGCCTTTCTCGTGCCAGCCGCCGTCGTGAGGCGGGAGCTAGGCCAGAGCCGCCGGCGATTGAGCCTCCAGGAACTGGTCTCGCTCAAGGTGCGCTACGGGCTCAGCGTACAAGCTTGGATTCGGCGAGCACGCGACCTTGACGTGATAACCGACAGCGAATACAGGCGCTGGATGGTGGCACTTCGGAGCAGGGGCTGGCACAGGCAGGAGCCCGGCCCCAGCCTGACGCCTGAGCGGCCACGGCGCCTGACCGATCTGGTCTACCGGTTGCTCAGCGAGGGGCTGGTCTCCGAGTCCCGAGCCGCCGAACTTCTCGGCATTCGCGTCATAGAACTTCGCTCTCAATTAAGACCAGCCAATGCACCAACCCACAGTGTACGTGGTTGACGCGACGGTTTGGATCGACCTGCACTTGTGCCAGCACGCGCTGCAAGCGGTGTTTGGGTTGGGGATCGACTTCGTGTCGCCCGATCTTGTCATTTCAGAAGAGCTGCCCGCCTCCCTTGCTGCACACCTGCGGTCATTGGGAATGCAAGCCCGCACCATGGCAAGCCATCAAATACCGGAGTTGTCCCGGATCGCTGAGAGCAGGTCGGCTCTGTCGGTACAGGACATCTCTGTCTACTTGCTTGCCTGCGACCTCGGTGCTGGGGTTTTGACAGGGGACGGCCCGCTGCGGAGGTTCTGCCAGGAGCAGCAGGTGACCGTGCATGGCACGCTCTGGCTAATGGATTGCTTGGTACAACGCGGACTCATCGCCGCAACCGCGGCCGAGCAGTGCCTTAACACGATGCTTGCGGCGGGATCCCGCCTGCCAACGGAAGAGTGCGATCGCCTGGTGCGTCGATGGAAGAGGCTGAGGGGCGGAGGCTTCTCAAAAGATTAAGGTCGCATATAAGAGATGTGCATATGCGGTATTGACTTTCTCGACGCGCCAGCGTATGGTAGAGGCGGCACGAGGGATGCCGCCGGCGGCGCCCGTCTTCGACAGCGAGGTGGGCGCCATGGATTTCACAGGACACACGTTTGACTACCGCCTGGCCCGGGCCAGGATGGAAGAGCAATGGCAGGAGGCCGCCCTCCAACGGGAGATCCGGAGGGCACGCGGCCGCCACGGTCGCGGCGGGCCAGGCCATGGCCCCGCCCGCACCGGCGGGCCGGCCGGGCGTTTCGCCGCCGCCCTGCGGGCGCTGGTCGCCCGCTTGCGCCGGGGCACCCTAAAGGGGCCGGGCACGCTCCGGCCGCTCCTCTGACGGCCGGCTGCAGGAAAGGAAGGATCGCACGGATGCCGGGCAAACCGGTGGCGCCGGGTATCTGCCCCGTCTGCGGCGCACGCCTGGAGGTGGAGCGCCTCCGCTGCCCGACCTGCCGCACGGCGCTCGAGGGGTCGTTCGCCCTTTGCTCTTTTTGCGCCCTGAGCGCCGAACAGCGGGAGTTCGCCGAGCTTTTCATCGCGGCCCGCGGCAACCTGCGGGAGATGGAGCGGATGCTCGGTCTCTCCTACCCGGCCATCCGTGCCCGGCTCGAGTCGGTCATCGAGGCGCTCGGCTACCGGCTGGAGCGGGGCGAGGTCGTCGGCCGGGTCGAGGAGCCCGGGCCTCCGCCGCCGCCTTCGCCACCCCCGCCGCCCCGGCAGGCGCCTCCCTCCCTCGCCGCTGCCGTCGTGGCCTTGCCGGAGCGCCGCCGGATCCTCGAGGCCCTGGAACGGGGCGAAATCACCGTCGACCAGGCGCTCGCCCGCCTCCGCGGGCTTCCGGGCGGCGCCGGCGAGGAGTCCCGAGGAGGCTGACCGCCCCGAGGCCGCCAGGGCCTCGAGGGCGAAGGTCGACAGGGAGACCCAATCACAGGAAGGTGATCAAGCATGGCTGACGACGTCGCCGAAGAACGGCGCATGATCCTGAAGATGCTCGAAGAGGGCAAGATCACGCCCGACCAGGCCGTCGAACTGCTGAAGGCCCTCCAGGGGCCGGCCGCCGAGGGGGCCCCCGAGCCCGGCTCCGAACGCACCGTCGACCTCGGCCGCTGGGCCGAGCAGTTCGGCTCGCGGGTCTCGGAGCTCGCCGACGAGTTCGCCCAGCGGGTCCAGCGGGTCGTCGCCTCCGCCGACGTCGGCGAGAAGGTGGGCGACGTGGCCGACCGGATGGCCGACGTGGGCCGCACGGTGGCCGACCGCATCGCCCAGGCGTTCGGCCAGTTCGGGACGCTGGCGCTGCCGGCCCACGCCTTCACCGACGAGATGGCCGGCGAGTTCGCCGAGGGCGCGGTGCCCCAGGTGCACCTGGCGACTCCCAACGGCACGGTGCGGGTCCACACCGACCCCCAGGCCGGCCGCACCTGGCGCCTCACGGTGCGAAAGCGCGTCCGCGCCCGCACGCCCGAGGAAGCCCGCTCCCAGGGCCAGCACCTCGTCTCCGTGACCCAGGGCCCCACCGGCCTCACGGCCCGCGCCGAGAGCTGGAGCATCGGCAGCGCCGACCTCGAACTCGTCCTGCCCCCGTGACGGTGCGCCTCGAGGTGGAGACGTCCAACGGGTCGGTCGCGGTGCGGGGGGTGCGCGGCACGACGGTCGACGTGCGCAGCAGCAACGGGCGCATCGACCTCTCCCAGGTCGAGGCGCAGCGGGTGGTGGCCCGCACCTCCAACGGTTCCCTGGTGCTGGACGGGGTGCAGGCCGACGTGCTCGAGGCCCGCTCGTCCAACGGCGCCGTGACGGGCAGCGTGGGCGGCGCCGAGATGGAAGTGTCGACGTCCAACGGTTCCGTGACGCTGCGGCCGCTGTGGCGGCCCGAGGGCGCCGCCCACCAGCGCCTCGACGTCCAGGCGTCCAACGGCGGCGTGCGGGTCATCCTGCCGGCGGCCGTGCGCGAGGCGGCCGAGCGCAAGGAGCTCGGGCTGTCGCTGCGGGCGTCGACCAACTGGGGCTCCACGCAGGTCGAGGTGCCCGGCACGGTGCTCATCACCCAGACGGCCCGCATGGGCCGCCAGCAGGTCGAACACCAGAGCCCGCACCTCGCCGAGTCGGCCCGCACGCTGCACGTCGACGTGCGCACCATCACCGGCAGCGCCAGCATCACGAGCGAGTGAAGCCGGTGCGGGGAGGAAGGGGGCGGCACGCATGTGGCCCGATGAACCCGTCGACGAACGAGAGGAGCCAGGCGGCGTAGCCGGCGCCCGCGAGCGGCGGGGGGCAGGGGACGAAGGCGAGAAGAAGCCTCTGCCGCAGGCCCCGCCGCGCCCGGAAGAAGCCTCGCCGGGCGCCGGGAAAGCCGCGCCGTCCGGCGGCACGGGTGAGGGCGAGCCGCCCGACGACCGCCTGCGCATTCTCCGGATGGTGGAGGCGGGGCGCCTGCGCCCGGAGGAGGCGCTCCGGCTGCTCGAGGCGCTCGCGCCGGCTCCGGGCGCGCCGGGCGGGATGGGTACGCCCGGCGGTACCCGCGCACAGGGCGGCGCCGGCCCGCGGGGCGGCGAGGTGCGAGGCAGGACGCTGCAGATCCGGGTCTTCGAAGAGGGGGAGGACCGGATGCGCCTCAACATCCCGATCGCCCTGGCCCACTCGGCGCTGCGGCTCGTGCCCAGGTCGGCGGCCAGGCACCTCGAAGGGATCGACCTGAAGGAGCTCCTGGCGCAGATCGAGTGGGGGGCGTACGGCAAGATCCTGGAGGTGCGCGACGAAGACGACACCGGCGTCGAGATCGTCGTCGAATGAGGGGCGAGACGTCCCGAGTACGGAAGCATCCTGGGGGGACGGGGCACCGCTATGAAAGGCTGGGTGGCGCGCTGGCTCATCAACGCCGTGGCGCTTCTGATCGTGGCCGGCATCATCAAAGGTATCGACGTCCATGGGGTCCTGGCGGCGCTGCTGGCGGCGGCCGTGCTGGGGCTGGTCAACGCGTTCATCCGGCCCCTCTTCCTGCTCCTGACCCTGCCGATCAACCTCCTGACCGCTTGGCCTGTTCACCCTGGGTCGTCAATGCCCTCATGCTGTGGCTGACCGCCGCCCTGGTGCCGGGGTTCTCGGTGGCGGGGCTGTGGTCGGCCCTGTGGGGGAGTCTCCTCCTCAGCATCGTCAGCGCTGCCATCGGCTGGCTCATCCAGGACGGGGCCTGAGCGAAAGCCGGCCCTGCCCTCCGGCCAGGGCGTCACCGGAAGCAGCGCCATTGGCAGGAGGCCCTGGGCCGAGCCTGGTTCGCGCGCCAGCAGTTAGCCAGCCTTGCCCGGCAGGAGGGCTAAACACCGGTATGTAACATCACCAGCGCACAGGAGGCGCTCCCTCGCCCGAGGCGCCCTCGAGCGTCTCGGACGTCACGCAGGGCCGCCCGCACGGAAAGGCGGCGGCCGCGGGCGCCCGGGCGGGGGCCCGCCACGGAAGGGCCGGCACCTTCACATCCCCCATACCGTTGCAAGACCCTTGGAGAGCCACGGACGGAGCTCCACCCGTTCACGCCACCTCCGGCGGCCCGGGAAGGGGGGCCGCAGCACATACGGTCGCCGGCAGCATGAGTACCGCACGGTGCCGAGGGGCCGCAGCCGGTCGAGGCGTGAGGGTCGCACCACCCGTCGCAGCCGGGGAGCCGCCGGCAGGGTGAGGGAGAGCCGTTCGGGAGGCAACGAGGATACTCTTCGAGCGTCCCCCTTCGCCCCGGAGGGCCGGCACGGCCACCCCATCGCAGCATGCGTCGCAGCACCGTCGTCGTGCAGTTGACGTGGCGTCGTCACAACGGCAGTGGATGCACTCCAATGAGGGGGATTCCGCTCGATGAAAAAGCTGGCTCTCGTGGTCTCGGCCGTGCTGGTGGCCGCCATGGCCGCGCCGGCGCTGGCCCAAGACCTCCAGATCAGCGGTTCGATGGAGAGCAACCTGACCTGGCGCCAGCAGCAGTGGATGAAGGACCATGCGCCCGACCCGGACAACCCGGCGGGCGTGTCGGCCGCCACCACGCTGAAGCTCAACGCCGTCATGGGCAGCCCCGAGCGCGGCGTGCGGGCGTTCCTCCAACTGGCGCCGCTCGAGGCGCGCATGCCGTTCGCCCCGGGGCCCGGGCTCGGGCAGATCTCGGTGGAGCGGGCGTTCGTGGAGGCCAACGGCAAGCTCTGGGAGGGCGGCCCCAACACCACCGCCCGCCTCGGTAGCCTGGACGTGGGGCTCTCGCCCTACATCGCGACCTTCGACCGGGAGGGCCTGTCCATCTCCGGCCTCGGCTACGGCCCGGTCTCGGTATCGGCCTTCGTGGGCCGGGACGCCGCGGCGCTGGAGAAGGACGCAGCGGGTAACGTCACCAAGTACGGCGATCCGTTCACCGTCTCCGGCGCCCAGGTACGCGCCGAGCTCCTCGGCGCCACCGGCAGCGTCACCGCGGTCAACGTCAACGGCCGCCACGACTGGGAGATCGGCGCCTCCGGCATGCCGATGCCCTGGATCAACGTGAGCGGCACCTACGCCCGCTCCGGCGAGGGCGCGCGGCCGGCGGCCATGACCCGGCTCGACGCCGAGGCCGCCGTCATGCCCAACCTGACCCTCAACGCCGAGTACCGCAACGTCGAGCCCGGCTTCGACCCGGCCTATCAGAAGGCCGAGTACGACCCGGCCGACGAGACCACCCGCATCGACTGGCTCGCCAACAACAAGGACGAGCGGGGCGTCGTGGTCGGCGTGCACACGGTGCAGCAGGGCGTGGACCTGAAGGCGAGCCTCGATCACTACTACAAGGCCAACGTCTTCAACCGTGACGCCTCGGTCGCGGCCAGCACGACCCTCGACGGCTTCGAGCTGGCGGCGAGCGGCGACTTCCGGCTCAACGAGGGCGTCGCCCTCCAGAAGAGCACGGTCTCCGTGGCCTATCCGATGGCCGTCACCGGCATGACCGTCACGCCCAAGTACGAGGCGACCATCGAGCCCGCAGGCATCAGCCACGAGCTGAGCGCCGAGGCCACCGTCAACGCGGTGCCCCAGTTGCCCGGCATCGGGGTCGCGGCCCGGGTGAAGCGGGCGGCCGACAGCTCGCTCAGCTACGGGGCGGACGTGAGCTACACGGCTCCCAACGGCCTGTCGACGGGGATCCACTACGACACGGCCAAGGGCGCCTGGGCCGAGGCGGGCCTCAAGGCGGAGTTCTGACGAGCGACTCCACGCTGCGGCGCCTGGCCGCAGCGCGCCGGGCCTGCCTTCAGGGGGCAAGCACCGTGGCCGGCGTTCCGCCTCCGCACCGGCAGGCCCGGCGGGGGAAGGCTCCGGGCAAAGGCCCGGGGCCTTCCCTCTTTTTCCTGGGACCGTGTCGACGTGCGGCAGGCCTCGACAGCCCCGGGCATGGTGCCTCGGGCAAACGCGATCCTTCCCCAGGGCTGACAGATCCTGAGAAGGAATTCTATGCCTCGCATCGAAACCCCACGCAGCGGTGGGAGCCCGTCCCACTCGCGACGAGCCTTTCCCGGTGGTGCGCCCCGGACCCAGTCTGCGGGAGGAAGGGGGGCCGACCAGCGCCGCGAGGGCCGGTTGCGCACGGCCGCGACCGGGGGAGGGGGCCCGCTCGTTCGGGCTGGGTGTGTGCGAGGAAGGAAACGTGGAGACTTCCCCGCGGCTCGTCCGGCCAGGAGCGGCGGGCCTGCGGGTCGTGTGTCCGACATCGGTACGCGCGTCATCGACGTCAACGGGATCCCGTTCCTGAGCAACTCATACGTCAGAAGGAGGACCACGATGCGCAAGACTCTGTTTGTGGTGCTGCTGGGCCTTCTGGTCGTCGCGGCACCGGCCCTGGCGGAGGAGGCGCAGCCGGCTCCGACCCTGTCCGTCGGCGGCACGTTCACGCTGAAGGCGGAGCAGGACCTGACCGCGAAGAGCATCAACTTCAGACGGATCCGTCGACACGGCCAGCCTGACCCTCAAGGCCGCCCAGGGCGAGCTCTGGAATGCGAGCCTGGACATCGGCAGCCTTCTGGGCTCCGGGGCGTCGTACGGGATGTCCCCGGATGGTAAGTACCTGAAGCAGTGGATTAACGTAAATGGCAAGTACTATGTGAAAGATCTCGATGACAATTACTACGAGGTGACGTCTCCTCTTTCTACTGATCCGAAGGTGCCTAGCGACATTACGGGCGTCGGGCCGGCCCTTGGCGACGCTACCGTAGCCGCACTGGATCGTCGAATCGCTGCGGAGGACAAATCGTGGAACGATTTCCCCACCGGGCCCTCCGTCATCGGCGCGCAGCTTGGTGCGTACCAACTCAGCGTCAAGCCCGGCCCGTTGACGCTCACCGCGTGGGGCAATAGCTATGACGCAGGAGACAAGGCCGACCTGTTCGAGTTCATCTCCTCCGCCGGCGAGGTTGACGGTCCGAAGTTCCGGGTGGAGTCCAGCGCTCTCGGGCCCAACCTCACGTTCGACTACGACACGGCCGAGGGTGACGCGATGACCCTGCTGGCCAATATGGACGTCGCCGGCATTGGCACGCTGGGCGCAGCGATCCAGAACGGGGATATGAGCGCCGCCGAGAGCAGCATGGATGTGTCCTTCGACGTCAAGGCGCCAGTGGCCGGGCTCCTGACAGCGAAGGCTGGCGTGGCCTTCAGAACGAACGCGGGCAAGGACAAGGACTCGCTCGCGTTTGGTGTCGGCGCCGAGGTGAAACCGATCGACCCGGTCAGCGTCGAGGTGGCGTACACCAACGACGGCCGCGGTACGGAGAAGAATAAGCACACACAAGAGATTTCCGGCAAGGTAGCCTATGGCGAGCTAGCCAGTCTGAGCGTTTCCTCGACGACCAAAAAGGAGAACGACAAGGCGACGCTCGACGTGAGCGGCGAGGCGAAGTATTCGCCCATCGAGCCCGTCACGTTGAACGGCAGCTTCGGGTACACGACCGACCAAGACGACGCGCTGGGCGCCGCCGGGGACTACACCTGGGCGAATGGCGTCGGTATCGGTGACATCCTCTATGCCACGTCGAAGGTGTCCCTCGGACTCGATTACGCAGTGACGCCGGCCCTCACGGTGTCTCCGAGCGTAGAGCTCGCCAACTACACCGTCAGGGTCGACAAGACTGATCCGTACACGGCTGGCGACGAGGAACTCACCGGGAGCTCGACCACGTTCGGCGCTAAGGCTACGTACAAGTTCTCCGACAAGGCCTCGGTTAGCCTCGGCGTCAACAGCACCACCGCCGGCGAAGTGAAGAATGCCAACGGCGTCGTCGTACTGCCGAAGGTCGAGGACGTCAAGCTCACCAGCACGCTGAGCGTGAGCTTCTGAGGCGACACTGACCCGAAAGGGTCCGGGAATCGAGGAGCGGTGCACCGGACGCACCGCTCCTTCGTTTTGCAGGAAGGGGCAAGGGGCGACCCGAGGGCGTAGCCTGGATCTTGTATACACGCTCCCCGTGGCAGGAATGCGCGGGGAGGGGCGTCGAAAACGGCTTTCGTCAGTCGAGACGAAGGCCGCCCTGGCGGCGTCCGAGGAGGCGTGGGGGTCGAATGGCGAGCGTCACGCTTGAAAACGTCACCAAGAAGTTCGGCAACGTGGTGGCCGTCAACAAGGCCAACCTCCAGATCCAGGACAAGGAGTTCGTGGTGCTGGTCGGCCCGTCGGGCTGCGGCAAGTCGACCACGCTGCGGATGGTGGCGGGCCTGGAGGAGATCACCGAGGGCAACATCTTCATCGGCGACAACCTGGTCAACGACGTCCCGCCCAAGGACCGGGACATCGCCATGGTCTTCCAGAACTACGCCCTCTACCCGCACATGAACGTCTACGACAACATGGCGTTCGGCCTCAAGCTGCGCAAGTTCCCCCGGGCCGAGATCGACAAGCGGGTGAAGGAGGCGGCCCGCATCCTGGGCATCGAAAACCTGCTCACCCGCAAGCCCAAGGAGCTCTCCGGCGGCCAGCGCCAGCGGGTGGCGGTCGGCCGGGCCATCGTCCGTGAGCCCAAGGTCTTCTTGATGGACGAGCCTCTGTCCAACCTCGACGCGAAGCTCCGCGTGCAGATGCGGGCCGAGCTCTCCAAGCTGCACCGGCGGCTCGAGGCGACCATCATCTACGTGACCCACGACCAGACCGAGGCCATGACCATGGGCGACCGCATCGTGGTCATGAAGGACGGGTTTATCCAGCAGGTCGGGGCCCCGCTCGAGGTGTACGAGCACCCGGTCAACGTGTTCGTGGCCGGGTTCATCGGCAGCCCTGCCATGAACTTCCTCGAGGGCGTCATCCGGCGCGACAACGGCCAGTACTACATCGACGCCGAACCCATGAAGCTGCCCATCCCCCAGGAGAAGGCGGCGCAGTTCCGCAAGATCGGCGAGTACATCGACAAGAAGGTCATCTTCGGCATCCGGCCGGAGGACATCGACGACACCGAGCTGATGGCGAGCCCCGACCCCGGTTCGACCGTGGTCGCCACCATCGACGTGGTCGAGCCGATGGGCTCGGAGTCGTACCTGTACGCGACGGTCGGGCCGCACTCGTTCGTGGCCCGGGTCGATCCCCGGACGGCTGCCAAAGACGGCGAGCCGCACCGGGTCACCCTCAACATGAAGCGGGTGCACCTGTTCGACAAGGAGACGGAGCGGGCCATCGACTGACCGCTGGCCCGATCGGGTGGGTGGACCCTCACGGCCGCCCCGGAGGCGCTCCCGGGGCGGCCGGTCCATGATCAGGGATCCTTTGCCAGCCTGGCAGGCCATGATATGATCGGGCGCGTGCAAGGAGGTGGCCTACTCGTGGCGCAGAGCAGGGCTGCAGGAGAGGCAGGCGGCCTTACGCCGGCGGCCCTCGAGGAGATCCGGCAGCGGTTGGACGACCCGGCGGCGGTGGCGCGGCTCGATCCGTACGGGATGCTGCGCCTCATCGACGGCCTGACGGAGCAGATCCAGGCAGGCTACGACATCGGCCGCCGGGCGGCGGCCGATCCCCCCAAGGGCGGCTGGCGGTCCGTGGTGATCGCCGGCATGGGCGGTTCGGCCATCGGGGGCGATCTCGTCGGCGCGATCGCGGCCGACTTCTCGCCCGTGCCCGTGGCCGTCGCCAGGGACTACCGCATCCCGGCTTACGTCGACGGGCACACGCTGTTCGTCGCCTCCAGCTACTCCGGCAACACGGAGGAGACGCTGGCGGCCCAGGAGCAGGCGCAGAAGGCGGGCGCCCGCATCGTGGCGCTCACGAGCGGCGGGCGTCTGGGGGATCTGGCGGCGCAGAAGGGGTGGCCCACGGCCCGCCTCCCATCGGGGCTCCCGCCCCGGGCAGCCCTGGGCTACTCGCTGTTCGCGGCCATCGGGATCCTGGAGGCGGCCGGGCTGCTGCCCGAGATGCAGACTCCCGTCGAGCAGTCGATCCGGGCCGTCGAGGCGGTGCGGCAGCGGTGCGCCATGGCCCGTTCGTTGAAGGACAACCCGGCCAAGCAGGAGGCGCTGGAGCTCGTCGACCGGGTGCCCATCGTGTACGGCTCGAGCGGCATCGGCGCGTCGGTGGCGTACCGGTGGAAGTGCCAGTTCAACGAAAACAGCAAACACCCGGCCTACTGGACGAGCCTGCCCGAGCTCGACCACAACGAAGTGGTGGGCTGGGAGGCGCCGCCGCCGTCGGCGGCGAGGCTGCTTCGCATCCTCATGCTCGAGGTGGGCGACGAGTCGCCGCGGATGGAGCGGCGATTCGAGGCGACGAGGCGGATCCTGGAGGGGCGGGCCTCCAGCATGGTGACGCTGCGGGGCGAGGGCGAGGGGCATCTCGCCCGGGCCCTGTCGGTGCTGCACCTGGGAGACTACGTCACGTTCTACCTGGCCATCGCCAAGGGGGTGGACCCGACGCCGGTGCGCTTCATCGACCGCCTCAAGGCCGAGCTGGCCACCATGCGGTGAGGCCGGCCGCGCCGGGGCGGGCCGGGCGGAGCGCACGGCATAGGGGCAGAGCGGGCATGCAAACGTGGGTGGTGGGAGTGGACCTGGGGGGCACCAAGATCGCCACCGGGCTGGTGGACGACCGGGGCCAGGTGATCGAGCGCCTCGAGCAGCTGACCCGGCCGGAGCAGGGCCCTCAGACGGTCATCGAGCGGATGACGCAGTCGGTCGGGGAGGTGTGCCGGCGGGCCGGCGTGCGGCCGGGCGCCGTGGAGGCGGTGACGGTGGCCTGCCCGGGCCCGCTGGATCCGGCCAGCGGCGTGGTCATCGCGGCGCCCAATCTGGGCTGGCGGCACGTCGACGTGGTCGGCCCCATGCAGGCGGCGCTCGGCGTGCCGGTCTACCTGGAGAACGACGCCAACGCCGCCGCGTTCGGCGAGTGGTGGGTGGGAGCCGGCCGGGGCACCCGGCACTTCATCTACGTGACGGTCAGCACGGGCATCGGCGGTGGGATCATCATCGACGGCGCCATCTACGGCGGCGCCCACTGGGCGGCGGGGGAGATCGGCCACACGGTGATCGTCGTGGAAAACGGCCCGCTGTGCGGGTGCGGGCGGCGCGGGTGCCTCGAGTCGGTCGCCTCCGGCACCGGCATCGCCCGCCGGGCGATCGAGGCGCTGGAGGAGGCCGGCTGGCGGGAGGGAGAGGCGCCCGAGGC
This sequence comes from Limnochordaceae bacterium, assembly GCA_014896295.1. GTDB lineage: Bacteria > Bacillota > Limnochordia > Limnochordales > Geochordaceae > Carboxydichorda > Carboxydichorda subterranea. The sequence continues at coordinate 91,089 of JADBKR010000007.1, read as the reverse complement.
GGCGGACGAGCGGCCGGGCGCGCGGCTCGTACGGCTGGCGGGCGGGCGCTTCGCCGAGGTCGACGCCCGCAAGGTGGCCGAGGCGGCCCGGCAGGGCGATCCGCTCGCAAAGGAGGTGCTGGACCGCACCTGGCTTTACCTCGGGGCGGGCCTCGCCAACCTGGCCAACCTCTTCGACCCAGACGCCATCGCGATCGGGGGCGGCGTCTCCCGCATCGGGGAGGCCATGATGGAGCCGCTCCGCCGGGAGCTTCGCACCCGGGCGGTGCCGGGGCCGGCCGAGGGGACGCGCCTGGTGCCGGCGGTCCTGGGCCCCAACGCCGGGGTGGTGGGGGCGGCGGCGGTGGCCCTCAAGAAGCTCGGCAAGCTCGAGGGCGTGGAGAGCCGTGCCGGGTAGGCGGGCGGGTGCGGCGGCCCGGGGCGAGGAGGCCGGGGGTTACCCCCGTATCCGGCTGGCGGGGGACGCAGCCGTCACGGTCGAGTGGGGCGAGCGGATCGATCCGGAGACCCACGCGCAGGTGCTGCGGCTGTGGCATGCCCTCGAGGAGCAGCCCGTGCCGGGGATGGTCGAGGCGGTGCCCACCTACCGCTCGGTCCTCGTGCAGTGGGATCCGGATCGGGCGGAGCGGGAGACGGTGCTCGCGGCCCTGGATCGGGCGGTGAGCCGGGCCCGGCGTCGCCGCCTACCGGAGGGCCGCCGGGTGACCATCCCCGTGGTCTACGGCGAGTGCTACGGGCCCGACCTGGAGGAGGTCGCCCGGTACAGCGGCTTTTCGCCCGGCGAAGTGGTGCGCCGCCACACGGAGCGCGAATACCGGGTCTACATGCTGGGGTTCATGCCGGGCTTCGCCTACCTCGGCGGGCTCGACCCGGCTCTCGCCACGCCCCGCCGGGCGTCGCCCCGGCTCTCGGTGCCGGCGGGCTCCGTGGCCATCGGCGGCGAGCAGACCGGTATCTACGCCCTGGGCGGTGCGCCGGGAGGATGGCAGGTCATCGGGCGCACCTGGCTGGAGCTGTGGGACAGCGCCCGGGAGCCGCCGGCGCTGCTGCAGCCGGGCGATCGGGTGCGGTTCGAGGCGGTCTCGGAGGACCGGGCCCCACCGGAGTGGGTGGAGCGGGCCCAAGCGTTGGGTTGGGAGATGGAAAGCGGCTAAGTGGCCTGGCTGGAAATGCTGCACGGGGGGCTCATGACCACCGTCCAGGATGCCGGGCGGCCCGGCTTTGCGAGGATGGGGCTTGCCCCCGCCGGTGCGATGGATACGGAGATGCTGGCGGCCGCCAACGTGCTGGTCGGCAATCCGCCCGGTGCGGCCGCCCTCGAGGTGACCCTGGACGGGCCGGTCTTCACCGTGCACGGCGAGGCGATCCTGGCCCTGGCCGCCGTGGACGGGGAGTGGTTCGTGAGCGGGCCGGAGCAGCCGCTTCCGCTCTGGGAGACGGTGCTCGTGCGAGACGGGAGCCTGATCGCGGTCGGCGCGGTGCGGGCGGGCGCGAGGGCGTACCTGGCGGTGGCGGGCGGCGTCGACGTGCCGCCTGTGATGGGCAGCCGCAGCACCCACGTGCGGGCCCGCATCGGCGGCCTGGACGGGCGACCGCTCTCCGCCGGGGACCGGGTGCCCATCGGGCCTTCCCCACGGCCGTGCGAGGAGCTGCTCGGGAGGCGAGTGCCCCCGGAGCTCCGGCCGGCGCGCCGGGCAGGGCCCATCCGGGTGATGCTGGGGCCACAGGACGACGCCTTCACGCCCCGGGGGCTGCGCACGTTTCTCCACAGCGCCTTCCGGGTGACGGCCCGGGGCGACCGCATGGGGGTGCGGCTGATGGGGCCTCCCATCGAAGCCCGCCGGGGGTACGATATCGTCTCGGATGCCACGGCTCCCGGCAGCATCCAGGTGAGCGGCGACGGGCAGCCCATCGTCCTGCTCGCCGAGCGCCCGACGACCGGGGGGTATCCCAAGATCGCGACGGTGATCGGCGCCGATCTCGACGCGATGGGGCAGGTGCGTCCGGGCCAACATGTAAGATTCCTGAGCGTGGACGAGGCCGCGGCGCGCCGGGCACGGGAGGAGCGCCGGCGGCGCCTGGCCGAGATCGAGCGGGCGCTGGCGCGGCAGCGCCCCGAACGTGGCGGCGCCTTCGTGGTCTCCACGGACGCCGCCGTCTACTACGTCCATCGAGAGGCAGGTTGATGGGGCGTGGAGAGTGCCGGCGGGCAACGGCCCGTCATCGGGATTTCGGCGGGGCAGCTGCGCTCGAAGGACGGCACCTTGCGGGCGTCGCTCTCCCGCGATTACGTCCGGGCCGTAGAGATGGCCGGCGGGTTGCCGGTGCTGATCCCGGTGACCGACGACCCGCAGCTGGCGGCGGCTTACCTCGACAACCTCGACGCGTTGCTGCTCTCGGGCGGGGGCGACGTCGATCCCCACCGGTTCGGGGAGGATGCCATGCCGGAGCTCGGCGAGGTCGACCCCGAGCGAGACGCCCTGGAGGTCGCCCTGGCCGCCGGCGCGATGCAGCGCGACATGCCGCTGCTCGGCATCTGCCGCGGCATCCAGGTCATGAACGTCGCCGCCGGGGGCACGCTCTACCAGGACGTGCGGGCGCAGGTGCCGCACGCGCTGCTGCACGACCAGACGGCGCCCCGGTGGTTCCCCTGCCACGAGGTGCGGCTGGAGCCCGACAGCCTGCTGCGCCAGATCTTCCAGGCCGACACGCTGCGCGTCAACAGCTTCCATCACCAGGCGGTGCGGGTGGTGGCGCCCACCTTCCGGGTGGCGGCCAAGGCGAAGGACGCCGTGATCGAGGGCGTGGAGAGCCGGGAGCACGGCTTTTGCGTTGGCGTGCAGTGGCACCCCGAGTGCATGGTGGATCGCTACCCCGGGCAGCGGCTGCTCTTTGCGGCGCTGGTACGGGCAGCCCGCACCTACCGCGAGCGGCGGGCCTCGGCCGGCGCGGCGTCAGGGCCGGCACCGGTGGCCGGCAGGGTTGCGATGGCGGCGCGGGGGTAAGCCCCGGCTTCGGGTGAAAGGCGGGCAGGGCCTTCGGTGCAGGCGTGGGAGGGCTCGAGCGAGAGCGCCGAAGCGACGCGCCGGATCGGCGAGGCGCTGGGGCGGCTGGCCCGAGGCGGCGACGTGGTGGCGCTGTTGGGCCCGCTCGGGGCCGGTAAGACCACGCTCGTGCAGGGCGTCGCCCGGGGGCTCGGGCTCGGCGCGTCGGCGGTGGTGAGCCCGACGTTCCTCTACGTGCGGGAAGTGAAGGGCGGGCGGCTTGCTCTGTACCATGTCGACGCCTACCGCCTCGTGGGACGAGCCGGGCCCGGGGAGGCGGCCGGCTTCCTCGAGGAACTGGGTCTCTCCCACTACCTGCGCTCCGGCGGCCTCACGGTCATCGAGTGGCCGGAGCCCATCCTCGACGCCCTGCCGGCCGACCACCTGCGCATCTCCCTCGACTGGGTGGAGGACGACCCCTCGGGCGAACGGCGCCAGGTGCGCCTGGAGGCGTGGGGCGAGCGGCACGAGGCGCTCGCTGCCCAACTGGCGGCCGAGCTGGGGTGGCGGCCGGCGCGGGCCGGAGCCGGCGGCGGGCAGGCCGGCGGCAGGGGCGACCAGGCGGGCGAACGCGATGGGCTTTGAACGCATCCTCGCCATCGACACGTCCGGCCCGGCGGCCGGAGTGGCCCTTTTCGCCGGGGGTGGGTGGTGGGTGCAGGCCTGGCAGGGGCTCGGCGGGCGGGGCGAGCAGCTGACCGGGGTCATCGATCGGGCCCTTGCGGAGGCCGGCTTTCGCGGTCAGGATCTGGATGGGATCGCGGTGGCTGCCGGGCCCGGTTCCTACACGGGCTTGCGGGTCGGGCTGGCGGTGGCCAAGACGCTGGCGTGGGCGTGGCAGCGGCCCCTGGCGGGTGTCGACACCCTGGCGGCGATGGCGCTCGGCGCGCTCTGGGCGGCGCCCGTCGTCGTGGCGGCCATCGACGCCCGGCACGGTGAGGTCTTCGGCGGGGTGTACGGGCGCGGGCAGGAGGCCCCGGTGGAGGCGTGGTGGGGCCCGCGGGCGGCGCCCGTGGAGGAGCTGGCCCGGGCGCTTGGAGAGGTGGCGGATCGGCGGGGGCTGGAGCGGGCCGCGGCGGCCGGCGACGGTTGCCTTGCCCACCGCGACGCGCTGGTGCGGCTTTCGCCGGTGGAGTACGTCTGGGTGCCCGAGCAGGAGAGCCGCATCGTGCAGGTGGTGTCGGTGGGCATCCTGGGCCGCTTGCAGCTCGAGACGGGCCGGCACGACGACCCGGCCGCCCTGGATGCGCGGTACTTGAAGGCGACGGAGGCCGAGCGCCGATGGCTGCAGAAGAGCTGATGCATCGAGGCCCCCTCGACGTGACCGTCGATCCCATGCGAGTGCGAGACCTCAACGACATCATGGTGATCGAGCGGCTCTCTTTCTCCACCCCGTGGTCCAAGAGCGCCTTCTTGTCGGAGCTCCTGGAAAACGAGCGCGCCCACTACCTGGTGGCCCGGGCCGACGGCAGGGCCGTGGGGTACGTGGGCATCTGGCTCGTGGCCGACGAGGGGCACATCACCAACGTGGCGGTGCATCCCGAGTACCGCAGCCGCGGCGTGGGGCGCAAGCTCATGGAGGCCATCACGGAGCTGGCCCGCCGCAAGGGCGCCCGCCGCCTCACCCTGGAGGTGCGCAAGTCCAACCTGCGGGCCCAGCGCCTGTACGAGTCGCTGGGCTTCCAGGGCGTGGGGCTTCGCAAGGGCTACTACCGCGACAACAACGAGGACGCCATCATCATGTGGCGGGAGCTCTCCGAGGGGACCGGCCCCGGCGCATGAAGCCCTACCGGGGAGGCCTCCTGCTGGGGATCGACACGAGCTGCGACGACACCGCCGCGGCCGTGGTCAAGGACGGGCGGGAGATCCTCTCGAGTGCGGTCGCCTCCCAGGTCGAAGTGCACCGGCCCTTCGGGGGCGTGGTGCCCGAGATCGCCTCCCGCCGCCACCTGGTCGCGATCCTGCCCGTGATCCGGCGGGCGCTGGACGAGGCCGGCATCGCTCCCCAGGACCTCGACGGGGTAGCGGCCACGTACGGCCCCGGGCTGGTGGGGAGCCTGCTGGTGGGCTTCATGGCGGGCAAGGCCCTCGCCCTTGCCATCGATCGGCCCTTCGTCGGGGTCGACCACCTGGAGGGCCATGCGAGCTCCATCTGGCTCGCCCGCCCTGCCCTCGACCAACCGGCGGTGGTGCTGGTCGCCTCGGGCGGGCACACGGAGCTTCTGTACGTGCGGCGGCCGGGCCGCTTCGAGAGCCTGGGCGGCACCCGGGACGACGCGGCGGGCGAGGCCTTCGACAAGGTGGGGCGGCTGCTCGGGCTCGGCTACCCGGCGGGCCCTGCCGTCGACCGCTTGAGCGAGCGCGGGCGGCCGGACGCGGTGCGGTTGCCGCGGGGGCTCTCCGAAGTGGATACCCTGGACCTGAGCTTCAGCGGGCTCAAGACGGCGGCGAGCCGGTACATGCTGCCGGCCGTGAGGGACGGGCGCCTGTCCCTGGAGGACGCGGCCGCCTCGCTGCAGGAGGCTATCGTGGACGTCCTCGTGGACCGGCTGATGCGTGCGGCGGAGCGCACCGGCGCCCGGGTCGTGGCGGCCACCGGGGGCGTCGCGGCCAACCGGGGCCTGCGCCGGGCCCTCTCCCGGGCGGCGCAGGAGCGGGGGCTCGATCTCATCCTCCCGGAGCCGGCGCTCTGCACGGACAACGGCGCCATGATCGCGGCGGCCGGCCACTTCCGGCTGCTCGACGAGGGCCCGTCGGACACGGCCCTCGGGGTCGATCCGTCGGCCCGCATCCCACAGGCGAGTATCGGGGCCGATACCCCCGTCGGAAAGGGATGAGAGGCGGTGCAGATTTTCCTCGACACGGCGAGCGTGGCCGAGATCCGCGAGGCGGTGAGCTGGGGCGTCGTCTCCGGGGTGACGACCAACCCGACCCTCGTCTCCAAGGAAGGGCGCCCTTTCCTGTCGGTGGTGGAGGAGATCTGCGAGATCGTGAAGGGCCCGGTCAGCGCCGAGGCGGTCAGTGAAGACGCCGACGGCATGGTCCGGGAGGCCCGGGAGCTCTCCCGGGTCGCCCCCAACGTGGTGGTGAAGATCCCCATCACGCCGGAGGGCCTCAAGGCCGTGAGCCGGGTCTCCCGGGAAGGGATCCGCACCAACGTGACCCTGATCTTCTCGCCCCTGCAGGCGCTGCTCGCCGCCCGGGCGGGCGCCTCGTTCGTGAGCCCGTTCGTGGGACGCCTCGACGACATCGGCCACGTGGGCATGGACGTCGTGCGCGACACCGTCGACATCTTCGAGATCCACGGCATCGAGACCCAGGTGATCGCCGCCAGCATCCGCCACCCCGTCCACGTGCTGGAGGCGGCCAAGGCGGGCGCCCACATCGCCACGGTGCCGTTCGGCGTGCTCAAGGCGATGGTGCAGCACCCGCTGACCGACCGCGGCATCGAGCGGTTCCTGGCCGACTGGGCCAAGGTGCCGGGCGCGTCCCGGCCGGGCCAGGGCGGCGGGCCGGCCGGCTCCTGACGCGGCAGGCCGGCTGCCGGCGGAGACGGCGGGCCGGCGCGTCCGGCGCACCGCCTGTCCGCCTGGCAGTCCTGGGGCGGCGAGCGCGGCCTGGTGGCCGTCCCCGGCGTATGGCCCCCTGGGGGGCGCCGCAGACTAACGAGTGGCCGCTGGCGGGCCGCTCTGCCCCGCAAGGAGGCAGGGCGGCCGGCTTTTTGAGGCGGCGCTTCCAACAGCCTGCGCCGAGGACGGGAGACTGCGGTGTTGAAGGCCGTCGTCATGGCAGGCGGTCAGGGCAGCCGCCTGCGCCCGCTGACCTGCGACCGGCCCAAGCCCATGGTGCCGGTGCTCAACCAGCCCATCATGGCCCATATCGTGCGGTTGCTGCAGCAAAGCGGCGTCGGGGAGATCGTGACGACGCTCCACCCCATGCCCGAACAGGTCGCCGACCACTTCGGCCGCGGCGAGACCTGGGGCGTCACCATGCACCACCTGGTGGAAGACCGGCCGATGGGCACCGCCGGGAGCGTGGCTCGGGCCCGGGGGCTGCTCGACGGCACGGTGGTCATCATCAGCGGCGACGCCCTGACCGACCTCGACGTGGCGCCGGTGGTGGAGTTCCACCGCCGCCGGGGGGCGGCCGCCACGCTCGTGCTCAAGGCGGTGGAGGACCCTTCCGAGTACGGCATGGTCATCACGGCCGAGGACGGGCGGGTGCTGCGGTTCCTCGAAAAGCCGGCCCGGGGCCAGGTCTTCTCCGATCAGGTCAACACGGGCATCTACGTGCTCGAGGCGGACGTGCTCTCCCGGGTGCCCCCGGATCGGCCGTTCGACTTCAGCAGGGATCTCTTCCCGCTCCTGCTCGCCTCCGGGCAACCCCTCTACGGCTACCTCACCGGGGCGTACTGGTCCGACGTCGGCAACCCGGAACAGTACCGCCAGGCCCACCTCGACGCGCTGCGAGGGCAGGTGCAGCTGCCCGCCGCGGCGGAGTGGCTCGGCTACGAGGTCGAGCCGGGCGTCTGGGTCGGCGAGCAGGCCCGGGTGGCGCCGGGCGCCCGGCTGGCGGCACCCTGCGTCGTGGGCCCCGGTTGCGACGTGGAGGACGGGGCCGAGGTGGGACCGTTTGCGTCGCTCGGATCGGGGTGCTGGGTCGGGCGGGGGGCCAGCATCCGGCACAGCGTGCTCTGGAAGGGCTGCCGGGTCGGGCCCGGCGCCGAGGTGCGGGGCGCGGTGCTGGCCGACGGCGTGGTGGTCGGGCGGCGGGCCCGGATCTTCGAGGGGGCGGTGGTCGGGCACGGCACCCGCGTCGGCGAGTCGGCCGTCGTCTCGACCGGAGTGCGGCTGTGGCCGGACAAGCAGGTCCCACCCCACCGCCACGTGAGCCGCTCCGTCGTCTGGGCAGGCACGGTCTCCCGAGCCGTGGTCGGCGTGCGGGGCGTCGAGGGCCTGCCCGGCGTCGAACTCACGCCCGAGATGGCGGCGGGGGTGGCGGGGGCGTTTGCGAGCTTGCTTGCGCCGGAGAGCACGGTGGCGGTGGCGGACGCCGGCGGGCGCGCCGCCCGGGCCCTGGCGGCGGCGGCTGCGGCCGGCGCGGCGTCGGCAGGTCTTCGGGTGGTCTGGCTCGGGCCGGCCGCTTCGCCCGAGGTGCGGGCGCTGCTGGCGGGCGGCGAGGACGAGGGGCCCGGCGGCATGCAGCTCGCCGGAGCCCTGTACGTGGACCAGGACGACGGCGAGGCGGGCGAAGCGCCTGCGCGGCTTCGGATGTGGGACGCCTCCGGCCGCGACCCGGCGCCCGAGCGGGCGAGGGCCGTCGACCAGGCCTTCCGGCGGGACGAGTGGCGCCGGGTCGGGCCGGAGGCGATGGGGCCCATCGGCCCGTACGAGGGGCCGCGGCGGCGGGCCCGGGAGCGATACGTGGAGTCGGTCGCCCGGAGGGTCAGGGAAGTGCTGCTGGCCCTGGACGACGCCGGCCGCTCCACCGGCGGCGCCCTCCGCCCGGCCGACGCCGAGCCGCCCTTGGTGGGCGTGGCCGGGCCCTCGTCCCCCGGGCGAGACCTCCTGGTAGCAGCGCTGCAAGCCTGCGGCATGGAGCCGGTGGCAGTCCCGGTGCCGGGCGGCGGGCGCAAGGGGACGCCAGGCGTCGTGGCGGCAGCCCGGGTGAGCCCGTCGGGGGAGCGCGTGGAGCTCTGGGAACGCGACGGCCGGCCCGTGGCCGAATCCGTCGTACACGCGCTCTGGGCGCTGTGGCCGGGCGGGCCCGTCGTGGCACTCCCGGTCGAGGCCAGCGACGTGGCCGAAACCGTAGCGAGGGCGTGGGGACGGCGGGTGGAACGCATCTCGCCGTACGCAGGCCACCCGAGCGACGGCGCCGGCCTCACCGCCGCCGACGGCGTCGCCACGGCGTGCCTGGCCTGCGCCCTGGCCGCCCGGTTGGGCCGCATCGAGCACGTGCTCCTCGACGGCCGTCCCGCCCCCAGCCGGCTCGAGCTGGCGGTGCCCGTGGCGTGGAACGAGATCGGCCAGGTGATGCGGCGCCTGGCGGAGCAGTTGGGAGCCATGGCCGAACCGCCCGTCGACGGGCTGAAGGTGCGTCACCCCCGCGGGTGGGCGCTCGTCCGCCCCGATGCCCTGCAGCCCCTGGTGCGCCTGCAAGTCGAGGCGGCCACGCTCGACGACGCCCGGGACCTCCTCGAGCAGTACGCCGCCTACGTGCGCACCGCCTCGTCCCCCGGTCCCTGACCCGAGGCGCCTTCCCAAGGCGACTCTTCCCTTCTTGAGGTCATGACCGGTGCTGAGCCCATGCCTGCCGCTGCCGTGTCCGGATGCCCCGCGCCTAAATGGGCGCCGGGCGCCGGCCGAATCCTGAAACGTGGTAGGAACCTCGAACCCGTTCGAAGAAAGGCGGCCGGGGACCATGGGGGAGGATGGAGGGCCCGGGAGAGCGTTGCCACGGCGGTCTCGGTGGTCTTCCTGCAACGTGTTGCTCGCGCTCGCGGAGCGGGCGCTGCCCGCTCTCCTCCACCTCGCCGTTCTGGCGGCGCCTGTCCCCGCCTCGGCGCGGGGCTGGGAGCGCCTGGGCACGCAGGTGGCGCCGGCGCCGGCGGTATTGCAGCTGGCGGCGGCGGATCTCGACGGCGACGGGCGCGCCGAGCTCGTGATGGTCGGCCGCGACTACGAGCGCCAGGAGGCCCGCCTGTACGTCCTCACGTGGCCGGGTGCCCTCCCGCAAGGCGCGGCCCGCAACGGGCCGGGAGAAAGCGGGCAGCTTTTCCATGTGGCCGCGGCGAGCCCGCCGTTCGCCCACCCCCTGAGCCACGTCACGCTGGCGGTGGGGCCGTTTACCCGCCCGCAGGGGCCCGAGATCCTGGTGGCCACCAACAGCCATCTCGTCGTGTGGCACTGGACCGGCGGCAAGCTGGAGCGCGCCTGGGAGGGCAACTACTCCGCCCGCGTGCAGGACCTGGCCCCGGTCGAGCTCCCCGGCGAACCGGCCGCCCTCGCCCTGGTCTACGTGGAGACCAAGCCGGCGTGGCACTACCTGCTCCGGGTGTGGCACTGGAACGGCAACGCCATGGAACCGGTCGCCGGCCCCTTCCCCATCGGGCCCGTGCGGGCCATGAGCTCGGGGGACCTGGGCGGGGACGGCGAAAGCGAGGTCGTGGTCGAGACCGGGGAGGGCAACAAGGGGGGCCGAATCGAAGTCTGGCGGTGGACGGGCAGCGCCTTCGTGCAGGCGGGCTCCGCAGCCCTGCGCGACGCTCCGGCTTTCGGCCTGGAGGCCGGGCGGGTGCCGGAGGTGGACCCGAGCAAGGACCTCCTGCTCGTGGCGGACGACAAAGGGCGGACGGCGCTGTACGAATGGACCTCCAAGGGGTTCAGCCGGGTGGGGGGCGTCGTCACGCTGGGATGGAGCCTGGGCGCGGCGACGCTCGGCGACCTGGACGGGGACGGCCGGACCGAGGCGGTGGTCGCCGAATACCCCAATCTGCTGCACGTGTTGCGGTGGGTACCCTGAGCGTGGCGGCACGAGGGCGCGCCTGAGGAAGACGAGCCGGGTGGGTCACCACGGCGGTGAAGGAGCGGTAGAGCGTGGCGCAGCGGGAGCGGGCCCCTGAACGGACGACGGTGATCGAGGGCGGAACCCTCATCCATCCTCTGCGGCCGGCCGTGCCCGACGGGGCGGTGGTCATCCGGGGCGATACCATCGTGTACGCCGGGCCCATGGCCGAACTCGACGCGGCGGTGCCGCCGGACGCCACGAAGGTGGACGCTTCGGGCGGCTACGTGGTGCCCGGGTGGGTCGACATCCACGTTCACGGGGGCGGCGGAGCCGACACCATGGACGCTTCCCCCGAGGGCTTGCGGCGGATGACCCTGGCCCACGCGTCGGCGGGGACGACGGCGCTCCTTTGCACGACGGTGACGGCGTCGCTCGACCAGACGGTCGAGGCCGAGCGGGCCGTGGCCGAGGCGTACCGGATGCAGCGGCGCTGGTGGCAGCGGGCGCCCGGATCGCAGGTGACCGGCCCGGGCGATCCCGAGGCCTGGGGGGCCCGCATCGCCGGGATCCACCTGGAGGGGCCCTACCTCAACCCCGAACGCAAAGGCGCCCAAAACCCCGCCTACATGCGGGACCCGGACCTGGCCGAGCTCCAACGGATGCTCGACGCGTCGAAGGCTGCGGACGGCGAGGTCCTGCTCCGCCTGGTGACGATGGCGCCCGAACGCGCCGGCAGCGAGGCGGCCATCCGGTGGCTGGCCGCACACGGCGTCCAGGTGGCGGTAGGCCACTCGGCCGCCGAGGGCGAGGTGCTGGAGCGGGCCATCGAGGCGGGCGCCGGCCAGGTGACCCACCTCTTCAACGGCATGGCGCCTTTCCACCACCGGACGCCGGGGCTGGCCGGCGCGGCGCTGGCGGACGAGCGGCTGGTCGCCCAGCTCATCGCCGACGGCGTGCACGTGCACCCGGTAGCGCTCAAGGTCGCGTACCGGGCCCGAGGAGCTCGCGGCATCGCGCTCATCACGGACGCCCTGGCGCCCATGGGCCTGGGGGAGGGGCGCTTCCGGCTCGGCGACTTCGAGGTCGTGGTCAAGGACGGCGCTTGCCGCCTGCCGGACGGGACGCTGGCGGGGAGCATCCTGGGGTTGGGCCAGGCCGTGCAGCACATGGTGCGATGGGCGGGGGCGACGCTGGCCGACGCGGTGGCGATGGCGAGCTGGACGCCCGCCCTGTCCGTGGGGCTCGGCGGGGAGCTGGGGAGCCTGCGGCCGGGCGCCCGGGGGGACGTGGCGGTGCTCGATGCCGGCTCCCTCGAGGTGCGCACCACCATCGTGGCCGGCCACGTGGTCTACCAGCGCGAAGTTGCCCGCGCCTCCCCGTGAGGCTTGCCCCCGAGGGGCCCGCCCGCCCCCTGAACGGGCCCGTTGCGGCTCTGGTAAGATAGAGGGGCCGCAACAGGCGGCTCGAAGGAAGGCTTCCGGTGGAAGCAGCCATGCAAACGCAGGTGCCCCGGGAGGAGCAGCCGGCCACCCGCCCGGTCTTCGTCATCGTGACGGGGCTATCGGGAGCGGGGAAGACCGAGGCGATGCGGGCCCTCGAGGATCTCGGCTTCTTCTGCGTCGACAACCTCCCGCCGGCCCTCATCCCGACCTTCGCGGAGCTGTGCCAGCAGTCGGGCCGCATCGAAAAGGCGGCACTGGTGAGCGACGCCCGGGGCGGGGAGTTCTTCGACGATCTGTTCGAGGCCCTCAAAAGCCTGGAGCGCCGCAGGATCTGGTATCGCATCCTGTTCCTCGAGGCGTCTGACGAGGTGCTGGTGCGCCGCTTCAAGGAGACGCGGCGCCGCCACCCCCTCGCCCCGGAGGGCAGCGTGCTGGACGGGATCCGGGCCGAGCGCCAGCGCCTGGAGCCACTGCGGGGGCGCTCGGACATCATCATCGACACGTCGTCCCTGACCCCGCGGCAGCTGCGGGAACAGATCGGCAACCAGGCCCGGGCCCTGGCGCCGACCCGGGGCCTGGCGGTGACGGTGGTATCGTTCGGTTACGCCCGGGGCATCCCCATCGACGCCGACCTGATCTTCGACGTGCGGTTCCTGCCCAACCCGCACTACGTGCCGGCGCTGCAGCCGCTCACGGGCAACGACCCCGGGTGGAGGAGTACGTCTTCGGATGGCCGGTGGCGCAGGAGTTCATGGAGCGGCTCGGGCGGTTCGTCGACTTCCTGCTGCCGCAGTTCGTCAACGAGGGCAAGAGCCATCTGCTCATCGGCATCGGGTGCACCGGGGGGCGCCACCGCTCCGTGGCCGTCGCCAACCGGCTCGCCCGGCACCTCAGGGCGGCGGGCTACGAGGCGGTCGCCAAGCATCGTGACGTCGACCGGCCGGGCACGGACCCGGATCCCGGGGTCGAGGCGCCGTGAACGGGCGCTGGCAGGAGGCCTGGCGCTGGGTGCTGCCCGGCACGGGCCTGAAGCGCTGGGGCGCCCTGGTGCTGGCCGGGACGCTGATGGCTGCCGGAGGCGGAGCGGCGTACGGGCGAGGCGTCGGGGGCGAGGCCGGGCTCCTGGCGGTGCTCGGGGGCGCCGTGGTGGCGCTCGTGGCGCTGCGGGAGACGGTGATGGCCGTGGCCGGTACGCTTGCGCCCGAGCGCACGCGGTTTCTGGCCGACGTGATGCGCCAGCGGCGGGAGCGGGAGCGGGGCCCCCGGGCCGTGGTGCTGGGCGGCGGTACGGGTCTTGCGACGCTGCTCCGGGGTCTCAAGTTGTACAGCGACCGCCTGACGGCCGTGGTCACGGTGGCCGACGACGGCGGGAGCTCGGGGCGGCTGCGCCAGGAGATGGGCATCCTGCCGCCGGGCGACATCCGCAACACGCTGGTGGCGATGGCGGACACGGAGCCGCTCCTGGAGCGGCTGTTCCAGTACCGGTTCACCCGCGGGGAAGGGCTGTCGGGGCACAGCTTCGGCAACCTGTTCATCGCGGCCATGTCCGACATCACCGGCGACTTTCAGGAGGCCATCCGGCAGTTCAGCCGGGTCCTGGCCGTGAGGGGCCAGGTGCTGCCGTCGACCCTGCAGGCGGTGCGGCTGCGAGCGGTTTACTCCGACGGGTCGTCGGTGGTGGGAGAGAGCGAGATTCCCAAGGCGAGGCGGCCCATCCGGCGGGTGTACCTGGTGCCGCCCAACGTCAACGCCGTGCCCGAGGCGATCGAGGCCATCGAGGCGGCCGACATCGTGGTGCTCGGCCCGGGGAGCCTTTACACGAGCGTCATCCCCAACCTGCTGGTCGAGGACGTGGCGGCGGCCCTGCGGCGCACCTCGGCGCTGCGGCTGTACGTCTGCAACGTGATGACCCAGCCGGGGGAGACGGACGGGTACCGGGCCTCGGACCACGTGCGGGCCATCTTGCAGCACGTGCCGGGCCCGCGGGTCATCGACTGCGTGCTGGTCAACACCGGCGAGGTGCCGGCCCACCTGCTGGAGCGCTACCTGGCCGAGGGGGCGCGGCCCGTCGAGGCGGACGTGGCGGAGATGCAGGGGATGGGGCTCGTGGTGGTGAGCGGCCCGCTCATCTCCCTCACCCAGGTGGTGCGCCACGACCCGGTGCGTCTCGCCGAGGCGGTGGCGGCCCTGGCCGGCCTGGGGCGGCAGGTGGGACAGCCGGGCGAGCACCTGACCGTCGAGGAGGTGCTGGCGAGAGGCCAGCAAAGAGGCCGGACGGGGCTGCGCCGTCACGTGCTGCTGGTGTGAGGGCGGGCCTGCGGCCCGGAGCTTTGACGCGCAGGGGAGAAGGATCGAGCGGAAGCGTGACGAAAGCGGAGGTCCGGGCATAGAGGGAGGCGAGGGGGAGCGCGTGTCGCCGCCACCGCCGGTTCTGGTGCAACTGCGCGCGGTTTTTGTTTGTCCCGGTCGGGACGTTTTCGGTCCCCCGCTGGCGGGTTTTGTCCCTTTTCCCCCGGTGCGGCCTCCGGGGCGGGAAGGCGCATGAGATGACACCGAGTCTTTCGTTGATGCTCAAGGTGGCGCCGGAGCTCTCCGAGGTCATCGAGCGGCGCTACATCGTGCTGCGCAACGTAGCGTTCTTGCAGCCCGTGGGCCGGCGGGGGCTGGCGGCCCGGCTGCGCTGGCCGGAGCGCATGGTGCGCAACGAGGTCGACTTCCTGCGTTACCACGGTTTCCTCGACCTGGCTCCCGACGGTATGCGGGTGAGCGCGGAAGGGCAGCAGCTGCTCAACGAGCTCAAGGATCTGGTGAGGGAGCTGCGGGGCCTCTTCGACGTGGAGCAGCGCCTGGCCAGGCGGCTCGGCCTGCAGCGGGTGATCGTGGTACCCGGGGATGCCGACGTCGACGAGACCGCCAAGAAGGAGATCGCCCGGGCCACGGCGCGCTTCCTCAAGGAGGTCTTGCGGGAGGGCCAGGTGCTGGCGGTCACCGGAGGGACGACCCTGGCGGAGGTGGCGCGCAGCCTCCCCGAGGAGTCGGTGCCGCTGGGCATCACGGTGATACCGGGCCGGGGCGGGCTCGGCGAGGACGTCGAGCTCCAGGCCAACACCGTGGCGGCCGAGATCGCCCGCCGGCTGCGGGCCAACTACCGGCTGCTGCACGTGCCGGACGACCTTCCCGACGAGGCGGTCAACTCCGTCGTCTCCCAGCCCCAGGTGAGGGAGCTCCTGGCACTGATCCGCCGGGCCGACATCGTGCTGCACGGCGTCGGCACGGCGGAGGAGATGGCGCGGCGCCGGCGGCTCGGCGCGGCCGACGTGGAGAAGCTGCGGCGGCTCGGCGCGGTAGGCGAAGCCTTTGGGTATTACTTTGATCGGCAGGGGCGTCCCGTCTACCAGACGGGGACGTTCGGGCTGCGCCTGGAGGACCTGGCGGGCTGCGGCCAGGTCGTCATCGTCGGCGGTGGTCGCAGCAAGGCGGAGGCGGCGCTGGCGGTGATCTCCACCCGCTACCAGGACGTGCTGATCACCGACGAGGGAGCGGCGCTGCGGATGCTGGAGCTGCTGGAGGGCGGGCAGGACGTCTCGCAGACGTCCTTGCCTGCGGCGGCAGACGGAGCCTGGGGGGTCAAGACGGGCTGACGCTCGAGCGGCGGCCCACGGGTGCCGGGGGGCACGTGGAGCGCGCGGCAGCACGGAAGGAAGGAGCTGGCACAGATGGCCATACGCGTCGGTGTCAACGGATTCGGCCGCATCGGCCGGCAGATCGTGAGGGCAGCGTACAAGGATCCCGACCTCGAGATTGTGGCGGTCAACGACATCACCGATGCCCCGACCCTCGCCCACCTGTTCAAGTACGACTCGGTGCACGGCGTCTTCCCGGGCGACGTCAAGGTCCAGGGCGACACGCTGGTGATCGACGGGCGGCCCATCAAGGTGCTCGCGGTCAAGAGCCCGGCGGAGCTCCCGTGGAAGGATCTCGGCGTCGAGTACGTCTTCGAGTCGACGGGGCTGTTTCGGGACCGGGAGAAGGTCTCGGCCCACCTCAAGGCGGGCGCCCGCAAGGTCGTCATCACCGCGCCGGCCAAGGGCGAGGACATCACGGTCGTGATGGGCGTCAACCACGAGAAGTACGACCCGGCGTCGCACACCATCGTCTCCAACGCCTCCTGCACCACCAACTGCCTGGCACCCGTGGCCAAGGTGGTCGACGAGGCGTTCCGGATCGTCCGGGGCACCATGACGACGGTGCACAGCTACACCAACGACCAGCGGGTGCTGGACCTGCCCCACAAGGACCTGCGCCGGGCCCGCGCGGCGGCGCTCAACATCATCCCGACGACGACCGGGGCGGCGCAGGCGGTCGGCCTGGTGCTGCCGCACCTGAAGGGCAAGCTCGACGGGTACTCCCTGCGGGTGCCGACGCCCGACGTCTCCATCCTCGACCTGGTGGCGGTGGTAGAGCGCCCCGCCACGGTCGAGTCGGTCAACGCCGCGCTCAAACGGGCGGCCGAGGGCCCGCTCAAGGGCATCCTGCGCTACAGCGAGGAGCCGCTGGTCTCGAGCGACCTCATCGGCGACTCGCACTCGGCCATCGTGGACGGCGAGCTCACCATGGTCATCGAGGGCACCTTCCTCAAGGTCGTCGCCTGGTACGACAACGAGTGGGCGTACTCGGTCCGCTGCGTCGATCTCATCAAGTACATGGCCAGGCGGGACGGGCGCCTCTGATCGAGGCGCCCTTTCCTTGTTTCGCCCCATGGAAAGAGGTGGCTTCACGATGGCCGCGCCCTGGAACAAGAAAACCGTCGAGGACGTCGACGTCGCCAACCGCCGGGTACTCGTGCGGGTAGACTTCAACGTGCCGATGGACGAGCAGGGGCGGATCACCGACGACAAGCGGATCCGGGCCAGCCTGCCCACCATCCGGTACCTCGTCGACCACAAGGCCAGGGTCGTGCTGATGTCCCACCTGGGCCGGCCCAAGGGCAAGCCGGATCCGAAGTACAGCTTGAAGCCCGTCGCCGACCGCCTCCAACAGCTCCTCGGAAGTCGGGTGGCCATGCTGCCCGACTGCGTCGGCGACGCGGTCGAACAGGCCGTGGCCGGGCTGCAGCCCGGCGAGGTGGCGCTGCTCGAGAACCTGCGCTTCCACCCCGAGGAGGAGAAAAACGACCCCGCCTTCGCCGCGCGCCTCGCCCGCCTCGGCGACGTCTATGTCGACGACGCGTTCGGTTCGGCGCACCGGGCGCACGCCTCGACCGAAGGGGTGGCCCACCACCTGCCGGCCGTGGCGGGGTACTTGATGGCCAAGGAGATCTCCATCATGGGCAAGGCGCTGTCCCATCCGGATCGGCCGTTCGTGGCCATCCTGGGCGGCGCCAAGGTGTCGGACAAGATCGGCGTCATCCGCAACCTGCTCACCAAGGTGGACCGGCTCCTCATCGGCGGGGGTATGGCCTATACCTTCCTCAAGGCGCAGGGATACGGTATCGGCGACTCCTTGCTCGACGCCGAGCACGTCGACCTGGCCCGGGAGCTCATGGAGGACGCGCGGCGCCGGGGCGTGCGGCTCGAGCTGCCGGTAGACGTCGTGGTGGCGAAGGAGTTCAAGGCCGACAGCCCTTACCAGGTGGTGCCGGCGTCGGCCATTCCCGACGGCTGGCAGGGGCTCGACATCGGGCCCGAGACCCGCAAGAGGTTCGCCGAGGCCGTCCGCGACGCCGGATGCGTCGTCTGGAACGGCCCGCTGGGCGTCTTCGAGATGCCGGCGTTTGCCGAGGGAAGCCGGGCGGTCGCCCGGGCGCTGGCGGACAGCCACGCGGTGACCATCATCGGCGGCGGGGACACCGCGGCGGCGGTGGAGCAGTTCGGGCTGGCCGACCGCATGACCCACGTCTCCACGGGCGGCGGCGCCTCGCTCGAGTTCCTGGAGGGACGGGAGCTCCCCGGAGTCGCCATCCTGCAAGACCGCGAATAGGAGCGACGCGCTCGCATGGCCACCCATCGCACCCGCCTGATGGCGGGCAACTGGAAGATGAACAAGGTGCCCTCCGAGGCCCGGGCCTTCACCCGGCAGCTGCTCGGCCGGCTCGAGGCGGCCGGGCGGCCCGAGGGCGTGGAAGTGTTGCTGTGCCCCCCGTTTCCGGCGCTCACGGCGGTGCACGAGGAGATCGTCGCCTCGGGCGCCGGGGATTGGGTACAGCTCGGGGCGCAAAACCTGTACTTCGAGACGCACGGGGCCTTCACCGGGGAGGTGGCGGGCCCCATGCTGGCCGACGCCGGGTGCCGGTACGTCATCGTGGGGCACTCCGAGCGCCGCCACCTCTTCGGAGAATCGGACGAGACGGTGGCGCGTAAGGTGAAGGCGGCCTTCGGCGCCGGGCTCGTCCCCATCCTGTGCGTGGGCGAGACGATCGACCAGCGCCGCCAGGGCCAGACCGAGGCCGTGATCCGGCGCCAGCTGGAGGTCGCCCTCGCGGGGCTGGACGAGGCGGCGGTGGCCGGGATGGTCATCGCCTACGAGCCCGTCTGGGCCATCGGCACCGGAGAGAACGCCACGCCCGAGGAGGCTCATCGGGTCATCCAGCAGGTGATCCGGCAGCGGGTGCGCGAGCTGACGGGCCAGGCGGCGGCCGAGCGCGTGCGCATCCAGTACGGGGGCAGCGTCAATGCGACCAACATCGCCGACTTCATGGCGCTCGACGGGATCGACGGGGCGCTGGTAGGCGGCGCCAGCCTCAAGGTGGACAGCTTCACCGCCATCGTGGCGGCAGGGAGGCGCAAAGCGGCGTGACGACCATCGACGAGATCGTGGCCCGAGAGGTGCTGGACTCCCGGGGCAATCCCACCCTGGAAGTGGAAGTGGTGCTGGCCGGCGGAGCCGTCGGGCGGGCGGCGGTGCCGTCGGGCGCTTCGACGGGCAAGTTCGAGGCGGTGGAGCTGCGCGACCCCGAGCAGCGCCGCTACTTCGGCAAGGGCGTGCTGCGGGCCGTCGACAACGTGCACGACATCATCGCCCCGGAACTGCTCCACCTGGACGCGACCGACCAGGCCGCGATCGACGCCCGCCTCGTGGAACTCGACGGGACGCCCAACAAGTCGAAGCTCGGCGCCAACGCCATCCTGGGCGTGTCGCTGGCGTGTGCGAAGGCGGCGGCCCAGGCGTCGGGCCTGCCCCTGTACCGCTACGTCGGGGGCGTGCAGGCCCGGGTGCTGCCGGTGCCGCTCATGAACGTGCTCAACGGCGGCAAGCACGCGGACAACAACCTGGACGTGCAGGAGTTCATGATCGCGCCGGTGGGCGCCACCTCCTTCCGGGAGGCGCTGCGCATCGGCGTGGAGGTGTACCAGCGGCTCAAAGAAGTGCTCAAAAAGCGCGGGCTGTCCACGTCGGTCGGCGACGAGGGCGGGTTTGCGCCGCGCCTCGAGACCAACCGCCAGGCCCTCGACCTGCTCATGGAGGCGATCGAGGCGGCCGGGTACCGGCCGGGCGAGGACGTGGTGCTGGCGCTCGACGTGGCGGCCTCCGAGTTGTGGCACGACGGCGTCTACCGTTTCGCGGGCGAGGGCAGCGAGCGGGATCTGGAGCGGATGATCGCGTACTACCGCGAGCTGGTGGAGGCGTACCCCATCTACTCCATCGAGGATCCGCTGGACCAGGAAGACTGGAGCGGCTGGCAGGCCATCACCCAGGCCCTGGGCGGCCGGATCCAGCTCGTCGGGGACGACCTGTTCGTCACCAACACGGAGCGGCTCAAGCGGGGCCTTCAGGAGCGGGCCGCCAACGCCATCCTGATCAAGGTCAACCAGATCGGCACCCTCACCGAGACCCTGGAGGCCGTGGAGATGGCCCACCGGGCCGGGTGGCGGGCGATCATCTCCCACCGGTCGGGGGAGACGGAGGACACGACGATCGCGGATCTGGCGGTGGCGACCAACTCCGGGCTCATCAAGACCGGGGCGCCTGCCCGGACGGAGCGGGTGGCCAAGTACAACCAGCTCCTGCGCATCGAAGAAGAGCTCCAGGAGGCGGCCGTCTTCCGAGGCAAGCAGGCCTTCCTGCACGTGCGGTGAGACCTTTTTCGTATGATACAATGGCGCTGTCCGCGCTCACGAGACGGAGGCGAGGGGTCTTTCGTGCGAACCTTCCTTTTCGTGCTGCAGCTGATCGTGGCCGTCGCCCTCACCGCGGTGGTCATCCTGCAGCCCAGCAAAGGCGAGGGGCTCGGCTCCATCGGCGGCGGCGCCCAGATGTTCTTCCGTAAAGCGAAAGGGTGGGAGTTGATTCTCGAAAGGGCCACCGCCGTTCTCGCGGTCCTGTTCATGGGGCTGTCGGTGGCTCTGGCAGCGATCCACTGACCGAGGGCGGCGGCCAGGCTCCGGGCCCCGGCCGCCGCTGACAAGGGAGGTTGGCCCGCCACAATGGAGTCGCTTTCGTGGGTACCCGTCGGAGCGATGGGTGCCGGGGGTCTCGCGTTGGTTTTCGCAGCCTACTTCTTCGCCCGGGTGCAGTCCCGCGAGCCCGGGACGGCACGGATGCAGGAGATCGCCAGCGCCATTCAGGAAGGCGCGATGGCCTTCCTGGGGCGAGAGTACCGGACGCTGGTCGGGTTCGTCGTGATCATGGCGACGGTCATCCTCGTCGGCGGCATCCTGACCCCGGCCGAGAGCTTGCAGCCGCTTACCGCCGTGGCGTTCCTGGCCGGAGCCACCGCCAGCGCGACGGCCGGCTACATCGGCATGCGCTCGGCAACCCGGGCCAACGTGCGCACGGCCCACGCCGCGACCAACGGGCTCAACCAGGCGCTCGACGTCGCGTTCTCCGGAGGCGCGGTGATGGGGCTCACCGTGGTGGGGCTCGGTCTGCTGGGGCTCGGGCTCGTGACGGCCATCTTCGCCGATCCCCGTAACCCGATCACGTTCAACATCGTCAACGGGTTCGGCCTCGGCGCCAGCTCCATCGCCCTGTTCGCCCGTGTCGGAGGTGGGATCTACACCAAGGCCGCCGACGTGGGGGCCGACCTGGTGGGCAAGGTGGAGGCCGGGATCCCGGAGGACGACCCCCGCAACCCCGCGGTCATCGCCGACAACGTGGGGGACAACGTGGGGGACGTGGCCGGGATGGGCGCCGACCTGTTCGAGTCGTACGTCGCTTCCGTCATCGCCGCGATGGCCATCGGCGCAAGCCTGGCGCAGGGAGCGGAGGGCCGCCTGGGGTTCATCGCACTGCCCCTGTTGCTGGCGGCCCTCGGCATCGTGGCTTCCATCGTCGCGGCGTTCATGGTGCGCACCGGCGAGCAGGGCAACCCTCGCGTGGCCTTGCGGAACGGCACGTGGATCGCGGCGGGCCTGGTGGCGGTGGCTTCGTACTTCGTGATCGCCTCGCTCTTGCCCGAGACGCCGGACATGACGCCGTTCGGACTGTGGATGGCGACGCTGTCGGGCCTGGTGGTGGGCATCGCCATCGGGGTGATCACGGAGTATTACACCTCGGCCGACTACCGGCCGGTCCGGGACATCGCCGAGGCGTCGGTGACGGGCACGGCCACCAACATCATCTCGGGCCTGGCCAACGGCATGATGAGCACCGCCTGGCCGATCCTGCTCATCGCCCTCGGCACGTGGGTTGCTTACCGCTACGCCGGGCTCTACGGCATCGCGATGTCGGCGGTCGGGATGCTGGCGACTACCGGCATGACCGTCTCGGTGGACGCTTACGGGCCGGTGGCCGATAACGCCGGGGGAATCGCGGAGATGGCCCACCTGGATCCGAAGGTGCGGCGCGTGACGGACACCCTCGACTCGGTCGGCAACACGACGGCGGCCGTAGCGAAGGGCTTCGCCATCGGGTCGGCGGCGCTGACGGCGCTGGCGCTCTTCTCCGCGTACAAGACGGCCGCGCACATCGACGTCATCGACGTGACTGACGCCCGCGTGATCGCGGGGCTGTTGGTCGGGGGTATGATTCCCTTCCTGTTCGCCGCGCTGGCCATGCGCGCCGTGGGACGGGCCGCCTTCCAGATGATCCAGGAGGTGCGCCGCCAGTTCCGGGAGATTCCCGGCATCATGGAGGGCAAGGCCCGGCCGGAGTACGCCCGGTGCGTGAGCATCAGCACGGGGGCGGCGCTCAAGGAGATGATCGTGCCCGGCTCCATGGCGGTCATCGTGCCCCTCGCCACCGGGATCGTGCTGGGCAAGGAGGCGCTGGGAGGACTGCTCGCCGGCTCGACGGTGACCGGCGTGCTGCTCGCAGTCATGATGGCCAATGCGGGCGGCGCGTGGGACAACGCCAAGAAGTTGCATCGAGGGCGGCGAGTACGGCGGGAAGGGTTCGGACGCGCACAGGGCGGCCGTGGTGGGCGACACGGTGGGCGATCCGTTCAAGGACACGGCCGGCCCGTCCATGAACATCCTCATCAAGCTGATGGCCATCGTCTCCCTGGTCTTCGCGCCGGTCTTCGGCGCAGGGCTGCTCTGAGAGCGCGGGGGAGCGTCACAGACCAGGCGAGAGCGCAACAGGAGAGGGGCTCCGGGACGGGCTCCCGGAGCCCCTCTGCGCGCCGTGCCACCGTCCAAGAAGATGGTGGAGGTGGGCGGAGTTGCACCGCCGTCCATGAGCGAGGCCACCACGGCACCTACGAGCGTATCCCCCGTTTGTCCGTGCTCGCCGCTGCCCGATCCCGAGGGCCGGATATGGCAGCCGCCAGCTCCCTAAGGTTTCCCCAGGCCGCCCGGGAGCGAGGCAACCAGGGTATCTCGCTCAGATGACGCTCGGCCCTGCGGCGGCGAGAAGGCCGTCAGGCGAGCGTGGCGCCGCCTTACGCGGCAGCCAGTGCGTACTCAGGCTCGGCAGTTATTGACTGCCCTGCGGATTTACGAGTCGCAGGAGCTCGGCTCGCAGCCATGGCCACCCGCACCCATGTCGAAGCTCACTCACCCCCACGAACGCAACGACCGGAAGGTGACGGGTCGAGCCTTGACCTGCCTCGAGCTTAATCGCAACGCCGGTGAGTGTCAATGGCGCGCCCGTCCTGTGTCGCACCTGCTGCCCGCTTCTCAGCTGCCCGCCCTGCGCCTCTCGGCGAGCGCCTGGTCGATCCGGCGCTGCTGCTCCCGGCGGGCGACGGCCTCTCGCCGGTCGTACTCCTTGCGGCCCCGGGCCAGCGCCAGCTCCACCTTGGCGATGCCCCGCTCGTTGAAGTAAATCCGCAGGGGGACGATCGTCAGGCCCTTCTCCGCCACCCGCCCCGCCAGGCGAGCGATCTCCCGCTTGTGCAGGAGCAGCTTGCGGGGGCGGGTCGGATCGTGGTCGAAGTAGTTGCCTGCCTGGTAAGCGCTGATGTGGGCGCCATGCAGGAAGAGCTCGCCTTCCTTGATCCGGGCGTAGCTGTCTCGCAACTGGGCGCGCCCGAGCCGCAGCGACTTGACCTCGCTGCCGGTCAGCACCAGCCCCGCCTCCACAGTTTCGAGGATCTCATAATCGTGGCGGGCCTTACGGTTTTCACAGACGGTCTTGGGCTGCGCCATGGCTCTCCTATGATAGCGAGCGGGGCTCTGCCAGGCAACGGCTCGCCTGGACGGCGCCGGGTCCCCAGGCAGCCTTCCCCGGCAGGGCCGGGCGCGACCGGTATCGGACTTTCTGGTATACTGGGCGGCGGGTGCGGCCAACACCACCCGGTAACCGGTCAGGGGGGCACGGGCCCGTCATGATCGTGCGCACGCAACATCTGACCAAACGCTATGGCTCCCTGGTGGCCGTGGACGACCTCGAGTTGCACGTGGACGAGGGAGAGATCTACGGTTTCCTCGGCCCCAACGGAGCGGGCAAGACGACGACCCTCATGATGCTGTTGGGTCTCGTGCAGCCCACCAGCGGGGAGATCTGGATCTTCGGACGCCCCCTCCACAAGGATCCCCTCGGCATCCGCCGGCGTATCGGCGTCGTGTCGGAGTCCCACTACCTTTACGAAGAGATGACGGCCCAGGAGTACCTGGAGTTTTTCGCCAGGCTCTACCAGGTGCCGGGCGCCCGCCGGCGGATCGACGAGCTGCTCGAGCGCCTGGGCCTGGCCGAGCGGCGGGGGCAGCTCGTGGGCGGCTACTCCAAGGGCATGAAGCAGAAGTTGAGCATCATCCGGGCGCTGTTGCACGACCCCGATCTGCTGCTGTTGGACGAGCCCGTCTCGTCGCTCGACCCTTACGGCGTGCGGCAGGTCCGGGACCTCATCCTGGAGGAGAACCGCCGGGGCAAGACTCTCATCATCTCCTCCCACATCCTCTCCGAGATCGAACGCACCTGCCACCGCGTCGGCATCATGCACCGCGGGCGGCTGCTCGCCGAGGATACCATGGATGGCCTTCGCCAGCGGCTCTCCGCCGAGCAGCACCTGGAGGTGGAGCTCGAGCGGGTCGACGACGGGATCGTGCAGGCGGTGCGGTCGGTCGACGGGGTGACCGAGGTGGAGCAGCCCGCTCCTGCGACCCTGTCGATCCGGCTCCGCTCCGGGTCCGACCTGCGCCCGCTCATCTCCCGCAGCATCGCGGGAGCCGGTGGCGTGGTGCTGGGGATGCGGACCCGGGAGATGTCGCTGGAGGACGCGTTCGTGACCATCACGGAGAAAAACATCTCGCTGCTGGCGCAAGAGAGGGTGGCCTCATGAGCTCGACGCCGGTGCCGGCTGCAGCCTCGACGGTGGATGCCTCGCCTGCCCCGGCCGGCAAGCTGAGCCGGGCGCGGATCGTCTGGTCCATCGCCGGACGCGACCTGCGCTCTCACCTCTTCGGGTTGTCCCTTTACGTGGTGGTGGCGCTGGTCCTGCTGGGCATCTCGCACTTCGCGGTACGCAACGCCCTCTGGCAGGTCGACCAAAACGGCCTGATGGTGCTGGGCAACCCGATCAACTACCCCTTCTTCCTGGCGCTCTGGCTGTCGGCGGTTTACCTCGGCTTGATGGCGGCGGTCGCCATCGCCAGAGAACGGGACAACGGCACGCTCGAGGTGCTCTTCTACGGGCCGGTGGACAGCCTGAGCTACCTCCTGGGCAAGTTCGTGCAGCCCATGATCTCGTTCGTGGTGGTGGCGGCTTTCTACCTGGCCTATTTCGCCGCCAGCGCCTGGTACACCAACCTGGGCTTCACCGGTGGCATCGTGCAGCTGCTGGTGCTGGCGCTGGTGCTGACGGGCTGCGTAGTGGCATTTGGGCTGGCGATCTCGGCCGTGAGCCGGCGGGTCTTCCTGGCGGTCATCGGCTTCTTGGGCCTCATGGTGCTCTTCACCCTGTTCAGCGTGGCGCAGGCAGTACTCCTGGCCATCCCGGCCGAGCGGCTCACCGACGTGCTGGCGTTTGCCCGGACGCTCGTCGACAACGTCCAGCGCGGGCTGCAGTGGCTGTCGCCCCTGGCCTACTTCTCTCGGGGGAGCGCGGCGCTGTTGATCGGGGAGTGGCAGGATTACCTGATCGCCGTCGGGTCGAGCCTGGTCTACACGGCGGTGCTGGTCGCGCTGGCGGTCTTCGCCTTCCAGCGCAAGGGGGTGCGGCGGTGATGCGCGCGGTGCGGCGCGACAAAGACAAGGCGCTCGTCGCTCGGGGCCTGGCCCTGGTTCTTGCCGGCCTGGCGGCCTTTTCGGGGATCGGAGCGGGGAGCGCACCGGCCGCACGGGCGGCCGAACCGGTCAAGGAGCGGCAGGTGGTGTACGGGATCACCCCGTGGACCGGCAAGGAGTACGGCGGCACCTTCGCTCCGAAGATGGTGGACACCCTCTTCCTCAGCGCGGGCGACCGGCACATCCTCGACGTGCTGGAGACCGACGTCTACTACTGGCCCATCACGCAGGAGTTCATGGCGGACTGGATGGGGTATCGCAAGGAGATCCCCGGCAAGCTGGAAGTTCGTCAAAACGGCCGGGTCGTGGCGACGCTCGCCAAGCAGCCGTACACGTTCGTCTACCCGGAGGGGTACTTCGGCGGGCAGGTGCAACTGGCCACGGGGGAAGAGGCGAAGAAGGCGTTCGCCGGCTACCAGAAGGCCATCGACGACTACTACAAGGCGGCCGACGAGTACCGCAAGGCCGAGGAGGCCTGGCGGGCCGAGATGAGCCGGATCCTCGATCAGGTGCAGAAGACCGGCAAGCCGGCCGATCCGGCCAAGCTCCCCAAGGCTCCGGAGGCGCCTCAGCCGCCGAAGCTCCTGGTCATGCAGCCGTCGGAGGGGTACGTGATCGACCTGCCGGCCGGTCGCTACGAGTTGCGGGTGCTGGACGACAAGGGGCAGGAAGTGGCCGGGACGCGAAAGCGCCTCGAGGTCTTCGCTGCGCGCCGGTCGGGAGTCGGGTACCAGATCATCCCGGAGAGCAAGTGGACGGTGCCGGTGGAGGCGGGCGACCCCACCCAGGCCCTGTACGTGTCGACCGAGGCCACCTTCTACCTCAAGGCGTTCGATGCCCGGGAGTACAACCGCTACGCCTACAGCCGGATGACGGAGCTCTCCAAGCCGCTGGCAGGCTCGGGGCAGCAGAGCGCCTGGCAGTGGGTACTGGGGGAAGAGCGCCAGGGCGTGAAGCTGGAGGTCTTGCAGGAGTGGGCGGGTCGTGCAGACCGTCGAGCCCAAGCCGTACTATGTGCAGCAGTCGCCGGGCTACGCCCTCGGGTACAAGATCGTCGACTTCGACCCGTCGAAGCCCGAGTTCGAGGGGCGGCAGCCCTCTTTCGTCGCCTACAAGGTGCACCTGAAGCTCGAGCCGGGTGCTCACTTCGCCCTGCGGCTGGTGGACAAGGACGGCCGCCCGCTGCCCGGCAGCGGTCGCGAGGTGCGGGCCGTGCGGGCCGACCCGCTTTGGCCCCTGTACGCCTGGCCGGCGCTGCCTCTGGTCGTCGGGCTGGGGATTGCCACGTGGCGACGGAGGCTCAGGCCCCGGCAGATCCTGGAGGGGTGATCCGGGCGAGCCTCGCAGGGATCGGGAGCGGGGCGTGAGCACGGCTCCTTCAGAGCGCCCTCTGGCGAGCCGATAGCAAGGGGTGGCGAGGTCTTGGGACGGCCTCGCCACCCCTTTCGTTTCCGGTAACGCAGGAAGATCTGGGTTTTTCCCGAAAGGTTTCCTCGTCTGTCGGCGACATGCCGCAGGATGCCGGCAGAGGATCCGAAGGCCCGGCCGTACCGGTGCGGGAGGCACCGGTTCGCCGGTTTTTTTGTCCGGCGGCTCTGTCAGGAGTTGGAGATGCAAGGAAGCCTTACCAGTTGCGCCGGCAAGACGCGCCATGCCTTGCGCCGGGTGGCCCGGCTCCTCGCGTGGGGGGTGGCCGCCCTGGTGCTCGCCGCCAGCCGCGAGCCCGTGCTGGGAGCGGGGTCGGGGAGCGGCGCGGGGGCCTGGGCGCTGGTCTGGGTCGACGGCCGCCCGGTACCGGGCGACCAGGGCGCCTACATGGTCAACGGGACCTTGATGCTGCCGGCTCGCGTGCTGGAGCAAGCCGGGGCTACGCTCCGGTGGGACGCCCGCACGAAGACCGCCACCCTGGCCCGCGACGGGCATCAGGCGCGCGCCACGGTCGGACAGGCATGGCTCGCCGCCGGGGGCAAGCGGGTGCTCATGCCCCAGCCCCCCGAGCTGGTGGACGGGCAGCTGATGGTGCCCATCCGGGCCGTCGCGCAGGCTCTCGGTATCACCGTGCGTTGGGACGGCAAGACGGGCCGGGTGGACCTCGAGACAGCACCGGCCGCGCGTCGCGGCGGGCGGTGCGGGCGCGAGCGGCGCCGCGAAGAAGCAGGCGACACCGGCTCCGGCAAAGCCCGTGCCGGCTCCGGCAAAGCCCGTGCCGGCCCCGGCTACCGCTCCTCCCGCGGCCAAGGGATCCCCGGCGCCTTCGCCGGGGCGCTACGAGCCCCCTCCGCCGCCGGCACCGCCTCCCTTGCCGGGGGCTACGGAGGATCGGGTGAAGGCGGCCGTTGCCCTGGCGACTCCGAGCGGGAAGGCCGTCAAGGCCGCGGCTCCCGGGACGGCAGGCCCCCAGCCGCCCACGCGAGCGGGGGCGGCGGTGGCCGCGGCCACTGCAACGCCGAGCGCTCCCGATACGGAGGAGCCCTCCCAGATGCGGCGGCCCGGCGACGCGGCTTCGGAGGGCGCGCCGGCTGAGCCGGGCGAGGTGACGGGGGTGCTGGTGCGCCGCGACGGCGGCCGGGCCCGCGTCGAGGTGCTGAGCCACGGGCCGGTCAAGCTCGAGTCCGCTCCGACCGTGCTGCGGGATCCGCCGCGCCTCGTGCTGGACATCGCCAACGCCCGGCTGACCGCTCCCACGAGCGAGTACCCTGCCAGCGGCGCCTTGGTGAAGGGGGTCCGGCTGGGACAGCCGTCTCCCGGCGTCGTGCGGGTGGCGGTGGACCTGACGGCGGCCGTAGGGTTCGAGTTGGAGAAGGATCCGGAGGACGGGCACGTCTCCGTCACCCTCCACTACGCGGTGACCGGCGTGCACTGGCTGCGGGACGCGGCCGGCCGGGGCCAGGTGTGGCTCGAGATGTCCGGCCTCGCTCCCGTGAAGACGAGCGTGCTGAGCGATCCGCTGCGCCTTGCGGTCGACCTGCAGAAGGCCACCCTGGTCGCCCCGGCCGGCGAGTGGGAGGTGAGCCAGGGGCCGGTGCGCCGGTACCGGGTCAGCCAGTACCAGCCCGACGTGGTGCGGGTCGTCATGGAGCTGGCACAGCCCGTCCAGCCCCGGGTGATCACCTCGCTCGACCTCACCCGGCAACTGCTGGCAAGCCAGGCGGCGGTGCCGCTTCCCGCTGGCGGTGAGACAGCTCCGGGCTCGGCCGAGCCCGGCGGCCCCGGTGGGGCTCCTCCCACGGTCGACCTGGTGCTCGACGTGTACAGCCGGATCACCCAGATCGCCGTCCGGCCGCTGGGCTCAGGCGGCGCCAGCGTGACGGTGCATGCGACGGGCCCGGTGGAGCCCAGGGCGTTTTACCTGAGGCGGCCGGATCGGCTGGTGCTGGACATCCCCGGGGCGGTCGTCGATCCTTCGCTGCGGACGGGGACGGGCGCCATCCAGGTCCCGAAGGACGGCAGCCTGGCCCGGGCGGTGCGGGTCGGGCAGTTCTTGCCGCGCAGCGCCCGGGTGGTAGTCGAGCTGGAGCGGCCCGTCGGCTTCCAGGTGTTCAGCGCGGACGAGCGGGAGACCGCCATCATCGCGCTGGGCAACCAGCCCCTGCAGGGACGGGTGGTGGCCATCGATCCCGGGCACGGAGGGTTCGACCCCGGCGCCATCGGGGCGAGCGGCACGCCGGAGAAGGTGTACAACCTCGACATCGGGAGGCGGGTCGGCAAGCTGCTCGAGTCGGTGGGGGTGGAGGTGGCCCTGACCCGGCGGGACGACACGTTCGTCGGGCTGGACGACCGGGTCGAATTGGCGAAGAAGTTGAAGGCGGAGGTGTTCGTCAGCATCCACCACAACGCCTCGACGTCCACGCTCGGGTCGGGCACCGAGGTGTTTTACTCGCCCAACCACCCGGCCAGCCAGCGGCTGGCGGAGTTGTTGTACGACGCGCTGCTGGACAAGCTCCACCAGGCAGGCAGGGGCCTGGAGATGCGGGGCGATCTGCGGGTGCTGCGGCTCGCGCCCATGCCGGCGGCTCTCGTGGAGGTGGCGTTCGTGGACAACGCCCAGGAGGAGCGCCGGCTGATGGATCCCGGCTTTCGCCAGCAGGCCGCCGATGCCATCTTTTCCGCCATCGTGAGTTTTCTGAGCCAGACTGGTCATGATACCGTAGGGAAGGTAAATGCCCAGATGCTGGCTGCCGAGGGCCGGCAGGCCCATTGATGGGAAGATCGAGAAGAGGTGGCGTCGCCGTGCGCCTTGGGCGATGGGCTGCCGCCGCTCTGGCGGGGGTGATCGTCGTGGCCGGGGCGTGGTGGGCCGCCGCCAGGTGGTGGCCCCAGGCGCTGGTCAGCACCGGCCTCGCGCACCGGGTGGTGCTGTATTTCGCGGACGAGCAAGCTCTGCGGCTCGTGCCGGAGGTACGCTACGTCCCGGCATGGCAGAGACAGGCCCGTGGACCGGCTCCGCCTGCTTGCCGGTGGACCTCGTTCGGGTGGCCTGGCGCCGGTCATCCCTCCCGGAGCCCGGCCCCTGCTGGTGCGCGTAGACAACGGGCTGGCGGTGGCAGACTTTTCCCGGGAAATCGTAGAGCGCCACTGGGGCGGCTCGAGCGGCGAGCTCATGACCGTGTACGGTATCGTCCATACGCTGGCCGACTTTCCCGGGGTCAGGCAGGTGCGGATCCTGGTGGAGGGTAAGCCGGTCGAGACGCTGGCCGGCCACGTCGACCTGTCGCAGCCCCTGACCCCGGACCTGTCGCTGGTGCGCCCGCCCGACACCAGGGGTGCCGCCCTCGGGCGAGTCACCCGTGTGCTGCCGGATTCATAGGTTGGGTAATTGCCGGTAAGGGTAGGCGCGGCGACTTTGATCGGGATGTACGACTCCGGGGTGGGGGGCCTCAGCGTGCTGCGGCACCTGTGGCGCCTGCTGCCCCGGGAGACGGTGCTGTACGTGGCCGACTCGGGGCGGGCACCTTACGGCGGGCGGCCCCCGGAGGAGATCGTGGCGTTCGGGGTGCAAATCGCCACGTTCCTGCGGGGAGAGGGCGCCCAGGTGCTCGTCGTGGCCTGTAACACCTCTTCGTCGGTGGCGCTTCCCGAGGTCGCGCGGGCTTTCGGCGGGCCGGTCGTCGGCATGCTGGAGCCGGCCGCCCGGGCCGTCGCCGAGCGCTGGCCCCGGGGCGGGAGCGTCGCGGTGCTGGCGACCGCCACCACGGTGGCGAGCGGCGCGTATCCCCGGGCGATCGCCGGGCAGGCCCCGGCCGTGGACGTGGTGCAGGAGGCCTGCCCGGAGTGGGTACCGCTGGTGGAGGCGGGGCGCTTGGACGGCCCGGGGGTGGACGAGGCGGTGGCGCGCCACGTGGCGCCCCTGCTCGAGCCTCCCGGTGTGGACGGGCTGGTGCTGGGATGCACCCATTACCCGTTCCTCGAGCCGGTCATCCGGCGGGTGATGGGCCGGCTGGGGCGCTCCGGTGAGACCCCCGCCCTGCTCGACCCGGGGCTCGCCGTGGCCGAGGAGGCGGCCCGGGTGGCGGCGGCTTTCGTGACCCGGCGTCCCGAGGACCGCGGCCGCAGGCTTTCGGCGCACGAGGACGAACCGTGTACCAAAGGCTCGAGCGGCCCGTGCGGGGTCGACCGGTTTTTCACGAGCGGGTCTCCCGAGCGTTTCGCCGAGCTCTTCCAGCGCCTGGTCGGCGCGGGTCACGAGGCGTGCGGCCGTGAATGGGGCGGCGTCCAGGTGGTAAGGTGGTAACACGGGCGGTCATGGCGGTACCGGTGGAAGTGCAGGCGACATACCCGGCGACCTGGCAGGGTGTGCGCGTGGCCGTGGTGGGCCTCGGCGTGGAAAACCTGCCCCTGGTGCGCTACCTGGTGGCGAGGGGTGCCAGGGTGGTGGCTGCGGACCGCAAGGACCTCGCCCAGCTCGGCAGGCGGGGCGAGGAGCTGCAGCGGCTCGGCGTGGAGCTCGCGCTGGGGCCGCACTATCTGGACGCCCTGCAAGAGGCAGCGGTCGCCTTCCTGACCCCGGGGATCCCCAAGCACCTGCCGGCCATCCAGGCGGCCCGGGCGTCCGGCGTGCGCATCACGGGGCAGACCGACCTCTTCATGCGCCTTTGCCGGGCGCCGGTGATCGGCATCACGGGCTCGAGCGGCAAGACCACCACGACGACGCTCACCGGCCGCATGCTGCAGGCGACGGGTCGCCCCGTCTTCGTGGGCGGCAACATCGGCGAGCCGCTGATCGATCGCCTGGAGCGCATCGAGCCGCGACGCGCTGGTCGTCCTCGAGCTCTCCAGCTTCCAGCTCGAGACCACGGAGGTCAGCCCCCACGGCGCGGTCGTCACCAACATCACCCCCAACCACCTGGACGTGCACCTCACGATGGAGGCGTACATCGCGGCAAAGAGCCGGATCGTGGCCTTCCAAGCCCCGAGAGACTTCGCCGTGCTCAACGCAGCCGATCCGGTCGTCTCGGGCCTGGCGGTTCAGACCCCGGCCCAGGTGCTGTGGTTCGGCTCCGAGCGGCGGCTGCCCGGCGCCTGGGTGGAAGGCGAGCGGCTGCTCGCCCGGCTCGACGGCGCCTCGGGCGAGACGGTGGAGTGCTGCCGGCGAAGCGACCTGCGGCTACGGGGCGAGCACAACGTGCAAAACGTCCTGGCCGCCTGCCTCGTGGCGCTTCGGATGGGGGTGGCGCCCGAGGCGATCCGGGAGGTCGTGCGGAGCTTCACGGGGGTGCCGCACCGGCTCGAGGAGGTCGCACGCCTCGACGGGGTGCTGTACGTCAACGACTCCATCGCCACCACCCCGGCCCGGGCGGTGGCCGGGCTGACGGCGTTCGAGCAGCCCATCGTGCTCATCGCCGGCGGCTACGACAAGCACCTGCCGTTCGACGACTTCGCACGGGTCGCCCTGCGGCGGTGCCGGCACATCGTGCTGCTGGGCGACACCGCTCCGGTCATCGAGCGCGCCTTGCTCCGGGCGGGAGAGGAGCTGCAGGTTCGGCCGAGCTACCAGCGGGTGAAGAGCTTCCCGGAGGCGGTCCACGCCGCCCGCGAGGCGGCGCTCCCGGGCGACGTGGTCTTGCTCTCGCCGGCCTGCGCCAGCTACGACATGTTCCGGGACTTCGAGGAGCGCGGCGCGCGCTTCCGGGAGCTCGTGCGCGCCATGGCCCGCGACGAGCAGGAGGCGAGCAACACCTGATGCGCCCGAGCAGTACGCCCGGCCCTTCTTCCCACGACGCCGGCACCCTTGCCGGACCGGCCGCCCGCCCGGCCGCGCCCGAACGGGTAGGGCGCGCCCCGGACGCCATGCGGCCGGTGCGCATCGAGCGCCAGGTCATGAAATGGGCGGAGGGTTCGGCGCTCATCTCCGTCGGCGACACGCGGGTGCTGTGCACGGCCAGCGTCGAGGAGAAGGTCCCCCTCTTCTTGCGGGGCACGGGCAGCGGATGGGTGACGGCGGAGTACGCCATGCTCCCCCGCTCCACCCGAGAACGCACCCCCCGCGACATCAGCCGCGGCCGCCAGGCCGGCCGGTCTGTCGAGATCCAGCGCCTCATCGGGCGCAGCCTGCGGGCCGTCGTGGACCTGTCCGCCCTCGGAGAGCGCACCGTCTGGGTCGACTGCGACGTGCTGCAGGCGGACGGCGGCACGCGCACGGCCGCCATCACCGGCGGCTTCGTGGCCCTGGCCGACGCCTTGTGGTGGCTTGCCGCCCGAGAGGGGTGGGCGGCCATCCCGCTGGCCGACTTCCTGGCCGCGGTGAGCGTCGGCATCGTCGGTGGAGAGGCCAGGCTCGACCTGGAGTACGCCGAGGATTCGGTCGCCGACGTCGACATGAACGTGGTCATGACCGGCCGGGGCCAGCTGGTGGAGGTCCAGGGCACCGCCGAACACTCGCCCTTCGACGTAGCCGGGGCGGGGCGCCTGCTCGAGCTCGCCGCGGGCGGCATCCGGCGGCTCGTCCAGCTCCAGCGCGACACCCTCTCCCCTGAGCTGGTCGCCGCGATCGACAAGCGCCGGGAGATGGGGCTGCCTGCTCGCCCCCCGACCGACGAATGACCGCCGCGGCCCCTCGGAGGCCTCGCCTGGTGCTGGCCTCCACCAACCGGGGCAAGCTGGAGGAGTACCGGGCGCTGGCCGAAAGCGGGATGCTCGACCGCCTCGTGGAGATCGTCCTGCCCGGAGAGCTGGCGTCCCACGGCCGGCCCATGCCCGAGGTGCCGGAGGAGAGCCTCGACCTCAAGGTCAACGCGGCCGCCAAGGCCCGTGCGGCGGCGGCCGCCTTCGGGCTCGTGGCCGTCGCCGACGACACGGGCCTCGAAGTGGACGCGCTGGGAGGCGCGCCCGGGCCGCGGGCCGCCCGCTGGGCGGGACCTGACGCCACGGACGCCGACCGCATCCGGCTCCTGCTCGAGCGGCTCCGGGGTGTGCCCGTGTCGCGCCGCACGGCCCGGTTTCGGTGCGCCGTCGCCGTGGCCGAGCCGCCCGCCGGTCCATCGACGCCCGGGCGGGTCTGGGTGCGAGAGGCGGCGCTGGAGGGGCAGATTGCACTCGCGCCCCGCGGAGACCGGGGATTCGGCTACGACCCGCTCTTCGTCGTACCCGGCCTCGGCAAGACGTTCGCCGAACTGAGCCGGGAAGAGAAAAACCAGGTCAGCCACCGCGCTCGTGCCTGGCGGGCGGCGGAGCCGCTGTTGGTGCGCCTGATCGTCGCCCCCGAGAGCCCCGAGCCGCTGCCCCCGCCCTTCGAAGGGTGACCTCCGCCTCAATCCCCTTGTCACGT
The DNA here is from genome assembly GCA_014896295.1 of Limnochordaceae bacterium. Lineage (GTDB taxonomy): Bacteria > Bacillota > Limnochordia > Limnochordales > Geochordaceae > Carboxydichorda > Carboxydichorda subterranea. The sequence continues at coordinate 56,725 of JADBKR010000007.1, read as the reverse complement.
AACGATCACTATTCCGATACACCGCTTTGGCACGCTGGGCTCGTCCTTCCGGACGGCACACTCACGCACGAGGGGGTTTGGTCGCAGGATGCGACGATTATGGCGTCACGTGGCGGGAGCAGGCGTGGCGGCGTGGATGGCAGCGGCTGCAGCCCCGGCGATGGCCCTCAGCTTCACTCCGGTGCAGCCTGCCGCGGGTCCGCAGCTGGTGCTTCCCAAGGGCTTCGAGTACCAGATCCTGATCTCCGAAGGCGAGCAAATCCGCAACGGCACGTTCCTGCGCAACAACGATCTGACGGTCTACCTCCCGCTGGACGGCTCCGATCTCGGCTGGCTCTACGTCAATCACGAACTGCGGCCCGGCGGTGGCACGCGGCTCACCGTGGCTCGCGAGGGTGAACGGTGGAAAGTACTGGAGGCGGTCGGCGTCGACTTCGCTTCGGTGGGCGGCACCTGGAACAACTGCGCGGGATCGTTGACGCCGTGGGGTACGATCCTCTCGGCGGAGGAGTACGAACCCCGCACGGCCGACGAGATCCCCGCCGGCATGGTCAAGGACGTCAACCGCTACGGCTGGGTGGTGGAAGTGGACCCGGCGACGCTTCGGGTCACCAAGCATTACGCGATGGGCCGCTTCTCCCACGAGACGGCGCTGGTCATGGCGGATCGGACCACGGTCTACCTGACCGACGACTATCGCAACGGGATCCTGGCCAAGTTCGTGGCGGACAAGCCCGGGGATCTGTCGAGCGGCACGCTGTACGTGCTGGACGCGGCCAACCGCCGCTGGATAGAGGTGCCCAAGGACCGGGCGGTGCTCAACGACGTGCGGACCTGGGCGCTCCGGCACGGAGCCACCGGATTCGACCGGCCCGAGGACATCGAGTACAACCCGGCCGACGGCAAACTGTATCTCGCCATCACCGGCGACGACCGCAAGCCGGCACCGGACAACTACGGCAAGGTCGTGCGCATCGACCCGCAGACGCTGCAAATGGAGACGTTCATCCAGGGCGGGCCCGAGACGGGCATGTTCAACCCGGACAACCTGCAGTTCGACCCGCAGGGCAACCTCTGGATCTTCGAGGACAAGTACGACGACTTCATCAACGCCCGCTATGGCAACAACGCCGTCTGGGTGGCCTCGACCAAGGACGGCAGCCTGCGGCGTTTCGCCCAGCTGCCCAACGGCTCCGAGGGGACCGGGCCGTCGTTCACGCCGGACGGCAAGACGCTCTTCTTCAGCGTCCAGCACCCCGACGCGCCGTGGAAGGCCTCGGTGGTGGCGATCCGGGGGCTCTAGTCGATGCCAGGGCAGCGGCCGGGCGGCGACCCGCCCGGCCGGCCTGCCAGGCTCAGTACAAGAACATGGGCATGCCGATGAAGTCGCGAACCCTGGGCCGGTAGTTTTCGGGGTCGTAGAGGTTTTCGACGTCGACCCGCTTCTTGCCGGTCGTGATGGTGTCGATGGGCACGGTCGTGTACTTGCCGCCCTGCAACGCCACCATCTTGCCCGTATCGCCCTTGACGATGAGCTGGACGGCCAGGTTGCCGTACGACATGGCCACCATGCGGTCGAGGGAGTCGGGCGCGCCCGAGCGCATCAAGTACGCGAGCTGCTGGTACATGGTGTTTTGGCCGGTGATCCGCTTGATCTCCTCCGACACGATGAGGCCGATGCCGCCCAGCTTGCGGTGCCCGTACGCGTCGGGCTCGCCGCTCTCGATGACCTCGCCGCCCTCCATGACGGCGCCCTCCGAGATGGTCATGATGGCATAGTTGGAAGGGTTGTTGCGCTTGTCCTGCATCAGGAAGTCGCAGAGTTTATTGATGTTGAATGGCACTTCTGAAATGATGGCCCGATCCACGTAGGCCAGGTAGGCGCTGATCAGGCTCGTCTCGCCGGAGTTGCGCCCGAACAGTTCAACGACGCCGATGCGCTCGTGAGAGCCGACCGACGTGCGCATGTTGGTGATGAACTCCACGCTGCGGGTCACGGCCGTGGAAAACCCGATGCAGTAGTCGGTGCCGAAGACGTCGTTGTCCATCGTCTTCGGGATGCCGACCACCGGCACGCCCTCCTTGTGCAGCCGCACGGCGTAGCTCAAGGTGTCGTCGCCGCCGATGGCCACCAGGACGTCGATCCCCAGGTGCTCGATCACCTTGAGCACGTAGTCGGTGTAATCCTTGGTGCCCTTTTCGTCCAGCGCCTTGCCCCAGGAGGAGGCCTTGAGGAAATCGGGCGCCGAGGCCGGGTCCACCTTCTGGGGGTTGGTACGCGACGTGTGCAGCACCGTGCCGCCCGTGCGGTCGATGGTGCGCACGTCGGTGCGGTGGAGCTCCCGGATGTAATAGTCGTGGGTGGACGGCTCGTCCAGGTCGTAATAAAGCAACCCCGCCCAGCCGCGCCGGATCCCGAAAACCCTGTACTCGTTTTCCAATGCACCCAGCACCACGGCCTTGATGCAGGGGTTGAGACCGGGGACGTCGCCCCCGCCCGTCAATACTCCCACCGTCCGCCTTGGCATGCCGGTCACCTCTTACCATGGGATGGGATCCGCGATCGGACCCCGCCTTCGTTCCCTCGCTGCATACGCCGCCGACGAGGCCGGCTCCTGCTCACGCGGCGGGCGGCCGGCGCCGTTTTGTTGGACTGTATACGCTTTCAAACGGACGGGGTGCGTCACGAGACGGGAGGATACCCGGTTCGGGGAGGCAGGGCGACGTTGCGCACCATGGCGAGGCGCGCCGCCACGTCCGCCCAGTTGACGACGTGCCACCACATCTCCACGTAACGGGCGCGCCGGTTTTCGTACTGAAGGTAGTAGGCGTGTTCCCACACGTCCAGGACGAGCAGGGGGAGCACGCCCCACTGGGACCACCATGGATGGTTCTGCGCCTGCAGGATCTCCAGGCGGCCGGCGGCGGGCGACCAGACCAGCAGGGCCCACCCGTTGCCCTCGACCTGGTTGGCCGCGGCAGAGAACTGGGCCTGGAAGGCCGCGAAGCTCCCGAAGGAGACATCGATGGCGGCCCGCAGCGCAGGGTCGGCCGGCACGCCCCCTCCGAAGGGGGCCATGTTGAGCCAGAAGAGGCTGTGCAGGAAATGGCCCGAGCCGTGGAAGGCGAGTGCCTGCTCCCACCACCGGATCTGCTGGAAGTTGCCCTGGCGGCGGGCCTGCTGGAGAGCGAGCTCGGCCCGGTTGAGCTCTTCGACGTAGGTCCGGTGGTGGACGTCGTGATGGAGCTGCATGATCCGGGCGCTGATATGGGGCTCCAGCGCGTCGTACGGGTAGGGCAGGGGAGGCAGCCGGTGCCCGCCGATCGGGACCTCGCCGGAGAGCGTGGGAGCCCGAGGGAGCTGTAGCGGGCCGGGAGGGGCTGGCGCGATGGGTGCGGCCGGTTTGGGGGGAGGGGCCACCTCCTGGACCACGGTCTTGACCGAGCCCGCTTCACGGGCGACGAGGTACTGGCCGGTCTGGTCCTTTTCGCTCACGGGTGGACACCTCCCGGAAAAGACCCCGGCCGCCAGCAAGGACCGGGGTTCGGGATCAGAGTAGGCGGGCGGGACGGGACGTTGACGGGACCCGGTTCCCGTTTGGCCCGGCTCGGGACGGGCTCGCGCGACAGGGGGCCGGTCCCTCGCCGTCGAAAAGAGCGTGGCGGGAAGAACCGGACCGGACCGGCACACACCGTACCCCTTCGCATGCGGTCAGGTGCGCTCTCGAACGGGGGAGGGTGGAGCCCTTGGCGGCATCGAAGAAAGACCCCCCGCGCACGCATACGGCCCGCCGCGCCGGCGTCGACCGCATGGCTCCCGTACCCCTGTACCTGCAGGTGCGGCGCTGGGTCGAGGAGGAGATCGAGCGCCGCCACCTCGGCCATCACGCCCGGGTGCCGTCCGAGCGCGAGCTGGCCCGGCGGCTTTCCATCAGCCGCATGACGGTGCGGGCCGCCCTCGAGGGCATGATCCGCGACAACGTGCTCTACCGCGTGCCGGGCAAGGGGACCTTTGTGGCAGGAGCCCGCCTCCCCCAACACCTGCGATCTCTTACCAGCTTCACCGAAGACATGCGGGCCAGGGGGCTCGAGCCGGGCGCCCGGGTGCTGGGATTTCACCGGGTACCCGCTCCGGCCATGGTGGCCGAGCGGCTGCGCCTGGCGCCGGCAGGGCCGGTGCTCCGGTTGGAGCGCTTGCGCCTGGCCGGCGGGGAGCCCATGTGCATCGAGACGGCCCACCTTTCGGCGGAGCGGTTCGGATGGCTGGCGGATCTCGACATGACCGACCGCTCGCTGTACGCGCTGCTGCGGGAGCACCGGGTGCAGCTGGCCTGGGCCGAGCAGTCGATCAGCGCGCGGGACGCCACCCCGGAGGAGGCGTCGCTGTTGCTCATCCGGCCGGGTTCGGCCGTGCTCGTGACCGAGCGCACGACGTTCGCACAGGACGGGAGCCCGGTGGAGTACGTGGTCTCCACTTACCGCGCCGATCGGTACACGTTCCAGGTCGTGCTTCCGGCTGAAGGGACCGGAAAGGGAGGGTGAAGGGCGTGGCTTTGCGTCGAACGCATGGGTTCAAGGCCGCGGTACGTTGGGGCATGGTCGTGGGCCTCGTGGTGGCAACGGCGCTGCCGGCCGTGGCCGGCGCGCAGGTGGTAGAGCTGCGGCTGTGGCACCAGGAGCAGCCGCCGTACCGGGTGCAACGGGTCCAAGAGCTCCTGGACCAGTTCAACAAGGAGCATCCCACAATCCGCATCCGCCAGGAGGTGCAAAACTGGGCCGACGTCTACCCCAAGATCCTATCGGCCATCCGGGCAGGTAACCAGCCCGATCTCATTTTCACGATTCCCGACTTTACCACCGTGGTCAAGGCGACCGGCGTGGTGCAGCCTCTGGACTCCCTCGTCGACGAGCTCGACAAGGCCCACCGGTTCTTGCCTTCCGCGCTCGAGCCGTACCAGTACGATCGCCACACGTGGGCAGTGCCGCTGTACGGCATGATCCACAACCTGTGGTACCGCAAGGACGTGCTGGACAAGGCGGGAGTGACGCCGCCGCGCACCTGGGATGAACTCGTGGCATCGGCCCAGAAGCTGACCACCGCGGGCCGTTACGGCATCGGGCTCCCGGCCAACAAACACCTGTATACGGACCAAACCATCTACGACCTCATGATCACGGCGAAAGCCGAGGACATCTTCGACCCGTCGGGCAAGCTCATCTTCGACAACCCGCGCACGGTGCGGGCATTCACCCTGTACCGGGACCTGTGGCAGTACTCCCCAAAGGACGGCACGGGCTGGACCTGGGGCGAGGCCGAGGCGGCCTTCGCGAGCGCCCAGGCGGCCATGGTGTTCCAGTTCACCACGATCCTTACGTTCGACAAACAGTCAGGCCGGGCGCCGTCCGACCTGGGGGTGCTTCCCATCCCGTGGCCGGCGGACGGGCAACGGGGTAGCATCTTCTACTCCAACGGCGTCATGGTGCTGACCCGGGACCGGGCCAAGCAGGAGGCCGCGGCGGCGTTCATCCGCTTCCTGCTGCAGCCGGAGGTGTACGGGCGGTTCCTCAACATGGAGCCCGGGCTGTTCTTGCCGGTGACGGAGGATGGGAGCCAGGCCACGAGCTTCTGGCAGGATCCGCTGGTCGTGAAGTACCGGCCGCAGGTGCAGGCGATGGTGGAGCAAAGCCGCTACGGAGCGCTCTTCGGCTTCACCAAGGGACGGGTCTTCCCGGCCATCGGGCCGATCTCCGCACAAAACGTGCTGGCTCAGACCGTCCAGAAGATGATCGTGGACCGATGGTCACCGCAGGAGGCCGTCCGCTGGGGCCAGCAACAGATGGAGTCGCTGGCCCGGTGAGGGGTAAGGGTACGCGGGGACGGCTTGATTCCGGAGCCGGGCAGGCGCCCGCCGGGGTGGCCGTCCCCGCGCTGGCGCCGCTACCGCGCCGATCCGTGGGAAGCAGGCGACGGGCGGAGGCGGCGCTGGCGTATCTGTTGCTTGCGCCGTTGCTCGCGTGGATCGGCCTGACCATCGTCTACCCGCTGGTGGATGCCGCTGTCACGAGCTTGCTCGACGTGGGCATCGCGGGGACCGGAGGGGAGTGGGTGGGCCTTCGCAACTACGCACGCACGCTTGCCTCGCCCTCCTTCTGGGCCGCGGTTGGCCGTAGCGGGGTATGGGCGATCGGCAACGCTTTGCTCCAGACAGTGGCCGCCCTGGCCACAGCACTGGTGCTGCACCGGCGCATTCCGGGCATCGCCTTTTTCCGCACGTGGTCCATCCTGTCGTGGATCGTACCAACCGTCGTGGTCGTGATCATCTGGCGATGGATGCTGGCCGGCTCGGTGGGCGTGGTCAACTACGTGCTCCAGGGGCTCCACCTCGTCCGCGAGCCCGTGAGTTTCTTCGGTGCTCCCTGGGCCGCCATGGCCACCACCATGGCCATCAACGCGTGGCGCTGGTTCCCGTTCCTGGCCGTCGTGATCCTGGCGGGCCTGCAGACCATCCCCAGGGAGGTCATCGAGGCCGCCTCCGTGGACGGGGCCAACCGCGCCCAGGCGCTCGTGCGGGTCGTGCTTCCGATGCTGCAGCCGGTGCTGTTCGTCGTAGGGTTGGTCGGGACCCTCTGGTCGCTCAACGTCTTCGACGTCATCTGGTTGTTCACCAAAGGAGGCCCCTCGGACGGCACCACGACGCTGCCCATTTACATTTACCAGGCGGCCTTCACCCGGTTTTCCTTCGGGGAGGCGGCGGCCGCCTCCGTATTGATGGCGCTGCTGCTGCTGGCCTTCGGGATGGCCTACTTGCGCTTCGTCCCGTCGAGCTACGAGTGAGGCGGCGGGGGGAGAGAGCAGGGTGGCGGACAATCGGAGCGAACGGCGGGCAAGCCGGTGGAGCGCTTACGTCTTGCCCGTGTTGCTCATGGTCGGGATCGTGGCGCCCTTTTACTGGGTCTTCATCTCGTCGGTCAAGGTCCGCCGGAGATCATCCGGGTACCGCCGACCCTGTTCCCCCGGTCGTTTACGCTCCAGCACTACCAAACGCTCTTCGGTTACACCGACTATCCCCGGTACCTCTTCAACAGCCTCTATGTGGCCATCCTCACCATGGCCATCACGCTCGCCATCAGCGTCCCAGCCGCATACGCCCTCCACAGCCTGCGGTTTCCCGGGCGGGAGTCCGTTCGCCGCCTGGTGCTGCTCACGTACATCTTCCCCGGGATCCTGCTCCTCGTGCCCCTGTACCGGCTGCTGGCGACATTGCGCCTGTTGGACACCCTGTTCAGCCTCGTCATGGTCAACGTAACCTTTGCCTCGCCGTTCGCGACGTGGCTGTTGCAGGCCTTCTTCTCCCGGGTGCCCGGCGAGCTCGAAGAGGCGGCGGCCATCGAGGGGGCGGGGCGGCTCGAGAGCCTGGTGCGCATCGTGCTGCCCGTGGCGCGGCCCGGCATCGGAGCAGTGGCCATCTACGCGTTCTTGAGCTCGTGGACGGAGTACATGTTCGCCTCGGTGTTGATCGTGGACAACGTACGCTACACCCTGCCGGTGGGGCTGGCCGGGATCATCGGGCAGTACCAGGTGGATTGGGGAATGCTGTCGGCCGGGGCGGTGGTCATGACGTTACCGGTGTTGGTGCTGTTCGCCGCGGTCGGCCGGGCCTTCGTCGAGGGGCTCATGGAAGGGGCGATCAAGTAGCGGTGGCGGCGGTCGCGCTGGGCGTCGATGCCGGCACGCAGGGCGTCAAGGTGGTGCTGGTGGAGGCGGGCGGCGCCGTGCGGGGACGCGCCGCCGAGGAGTACGCCATCGACACGCCCGCGACAGGCTGGGCGGAGCAGTGGCCCCAGGTATGGTGGGATGCGGCCTGCCGGGCCGTACGGCGGGCGCTGGCCGAAAGCGGCCTGGGGCCATCGGACGTGGCGGTGGTGGGCCTGTCGGGGCAGATGCACGGCATCGTCCTGCTCGACGGCCATGGACAGCCCGTCCGCCCGGCGGTCCTCTGGGCCGACTCCCGGGCGGTGGAGGAGACCGCGGAGCTCCGGCGCCGCTTCCCCGAGATCGAGCGCCGGGCCTCCAACCCGATCATGGCGTCGTTCAGCGCGCCCAAGCTCCTGTGGCTGGCGCGGCACGAACCCGAGACGTGGCGGCGGGTGCGGCGGGTGCTGCTGCCCAAGGACGCCGTGCGGCTGCGGATGACCGGGGAGGCGGCGACGGACCCGAGCGACGCCTCGGGCACGCTCCTGTTCGACCTGCACCAGGGGCGGTGGATGGAGGACGTCATCCAGGCCCTGGGGCTGGATCCCGGCCGGTTTCCGCCGGTGCGCGGGTCCGGCGAGGTGGCGGGCGCGCTCACCCACGAGGCGGCCGAGGCGTTAGGGCTGCGGCCCGGGACACCGGTCATCACCGGAGGAGCAGACATGCCCATGGGCGCGCTCGGGGCCGGGCTGGCGGGGCCGGCCACGGCGGCGGTGCTGCTCGGCACGGCGGGGCAGGTGCTGCTGGACGTGGAGCGCCCCGAGCCCCGGGCCCTGGGGCGGGCCTACTATTTCGCGCACGTGCTGCCGGGGCGCTACCTGGCGATGGGAGCGCTGCTGTCGGCCGGCCTGAGCCTGCGCTGGCTCAAGCAACTGCTCGACGGGCGCTCGTACGGCGAGCTCGACCAGCTGGCCGCTGCCGAGCCGCCCGGCGCCCGAGGCCTTCTCTTCCTGCCGTATCTGGCCGGCACGGGCACGCCCCACTTCGACGCCGTAGCCCGCGCCGCCCTGGTCGGAATGGGCATGGAGCATGGCCGGGCCGCGGTGGCCCGGGCGGTGCTGGAAGGCGTGGCTCTGGGCCTGCGGGAGAGCCTGGAGACGGCGGCTTTGGCAACGGCCGGGGTCGTGGAGATCCGGGCCGGGGGCGGCGGAGCGCGAAGCCGCTTGTGGCTGCAGATCCTGGCCGATGTCCTGGGGCGGCGGGTGGTGCCGCTCGCCTTCGCCGATTCGTCGGCCCTGGGAGCCGCGCTCTTGGCAGGGGCCGGCGTGGGGCTCTTTGCCTCGGTCGAGGAGGCGCAGCGGGCCTGCGTGGCCACGGGAAGTCCCGTGTCGCCGGAGGCGGGTGCCGTCTCGCATTATCAGCAGGTCTACGAGGTCTATCGAGAGGCTTACCGGGCACTCGAGCAGGTGTACGCCCATCTGGGCCGGATGCGACGCTAAACTGTAGGGGAGCCTGGGGCGCGACGTCGAAAAGGGGTCTGGCAAGGGCAGGAAACCCGGGGAACGCCTGGCCGGTGGTCGGGGCGCCGGGACTCGAACCCGGGACCTACTGCTCCCAAAGCAGTCGCGCTGCCAAGCTGCGCCACGCCCCGCTGCCGCTCCCATGGTAAGCGAGGGGCGGCGGGCCGTCAACCGCGTGGCGGGCAGCGGGTTTGGAAAGGGGCCCCGGCGAGCCAGACTAAACCGGCGAGGGGCAGGGGGGGTGCTTACGCCGCCAGCAGAGGAGTGAGTCACGAAAACGATGGACGACGAGCGCGGGGTACGCCAACCGCCGGGGGACGGGGCGGCCGTCGGGCAGGCGGCCATCAAGTGGGCCGGTATCGTCATCATCGTGGTCGCCATCCTGTACTTCCTGGCCCGCTACGTGATCCCCCTGGTGCCCCGAGGGTAGGAAAGAGGGTAGGAAAAGGGAAAGCAAGGTACAGGTCGTAGCGACACAGGGACGTCCGTACCTTTGCAACCAAAGCTGGCACGTATTATCGTGGGCTGAGGTGGGCTGCCTGCGCCAACGTCCTGGTTTGGGGGGCTACTGCTTGCAAACGTACACGCACGACGTCTTGATCCTGGGAAGCGGCCTGGCCGGCTTGCGGGCGGCTCTCGAGGTGCTCCACGTCTCGGGCGGGCGGATCGACCTCGGTATCGTCTCCAAGACCCAGCTCATGCGGGCCCACTCGGTTTGCGCCGAAGGGGGCACCGCGGCCGTCTTGCGGACGGACGAAGGGGACAGCCTGGAGCTGCACGCCTGGGACACCGTCAAGGGGAGCGACTTCCTGGCCGATCAGGACGTGGTCTTTCGCTTCGTCGAGGCGATGCCCAAGGAGATTCTGCGCCTCGAGCACTGGGGCATTCCCTGGTCCCGGCGACCTGACGGGCGGATCAACCAGCGGCCCTTTGGAGGCCACAGCTTCCCCCGGGCGACCTTTGCCGCCGACAAGACCGGCTTTTTCGAGATGCAAACGCTCTACGACACCATCCAGCGCTTCGGGGGCTTCAAGCGCTACGACGAGTGGATGGCCACGCGGATTTTGGTGAAAGACGGTACCTTCGCAGGCCTCACCGCGTGGGATCTCACCACCGGGGAGTTCGCCCTCTTCCGGGCCAAGGCCCTCATCATCGCGACCGGAGGGTTTTGCCGCATCTACGGGTTCACGACCTACTCGTACACGGTGACGGGCGACGGCATGGCGATGGCCTACCGGGCCGGCATGCCGCTCAAGGACATGGAGTTCGTGCAATTCCACCCGACGGGGCTGGTGCCGTCGGGCATCCTCATCACGGAGGCGGCCCGGGGCGAAGGGGGCTACTTGCGCAATCGGGAAGGGCGCCGGTTCATGGAGGACTACGCGCCCAAAATGATGGAGCTCGGCCCCCGCGACATCGTGGCCAGGGCTGAAATGACGGAGATCGAGAACGGGCGAGGGTTCGAGCATCCGAGCGGGCTCGGCTACGTGGAGCTCGACCTCACGCACCTGGGGCGGGAGCGGATCCTGGAGCGGCTGCCGCTCATCCGTGAGGTCGCCATCAAGTTCAACGGCATCGATCCCATCGAAAAGCCGTTGCCCGTGCGGCCGGCGGCCCACTACTCGATGGGCGGTATCCACACGGACATCGACGGCAAGACGCCGGTGGAGGGGATCTGGGCCGCCGGGGAGGCCGCGGCCGTGTCGCTGCACGGCGCCAACCGGCTGGGCACCAACTCCACGGCGGAGTGCCTGGTATGGGGCTCCATCACGGGGAGCAAGGCGGCGGAGCACGCCATGCACCAGCGCACCATTCCCGACGCCCCCGTCAAGGAGGCCGAAGAGGAGCTGGGTCGGCTGGAGGCGCTGCTGCGCCAGCGGGGCACCGAAAACCTGTACGACATCCGGAGCCGGTTGCGCCGGCTCATGGACGAGAAGGTCGGCGTCTTCCGGGAGGAGAAGAGCCTGCGGGAGGCGCTGGACGAGGTGCGCGCCCTGAAGGCCCGGATGGGCTCCATCAAGCTGGACGACAAGGGCTGGGTCTACAACACCGACCTGGTCTCGGCCCTGGAGCTCCAAAACATGCTGGACCTGGCGGAGGTCATCGTGCTGGGGGCCCTGGAGCGGCGGGAGTCGAGGGGGGCGCACGCCCGACGGGACTATCCGAAACGGGACGACGAGCGCTTCCTGGCCCATACGCTCGCCTACCGCAGCGACGACGGGCCCCGCCTGGAATACCTGCCGGTGACCATCACCACCTGGAAGCCGGTCGAACGCAAGTACTGACCGGGAACGTCCCTCCCGGCCGTGGGGATTGGAGAGGGTGAACTCGCTTTGGCGCAAGAAGCGACCGCCAGCGTAAGGCCCACGCCCAGGCGCCTGTCGCGCCGGCTGGGGGTGAAGGGCTGGGTCTACGCCGGGCGTTATCCCCTGGAACGCTACCTGTACACGCTGCACCGCATCGCGGGGCTGGGGCTGATGCTCTATCTCCCGCTCCACGTCTGGGTAACGGGCCAGCGGCTCAAGGGCCCCGAGGTGTGGGAAAGGACCATGGCGGCGCTGTCCACCCCCGTGTTCCGGTTCGGGGAGTTTTTGGTGCTGGCCGCCTTTCTTTTCCACGCGCTCAACGGCATCCGGTTGCTCTTGGGCCATCTCGGGTACAGCCTCGGGCGGCCGGCGACACCGGTCTATCCGTACCCTGTGGCGCTCCACCGGCAGCGGCCGCTGACCTCGATCCTCATGATCCTGGCCGGCGTGCTCATCGCCGTGGGGCTCTGGGAAATCGTGGTGGGCTAGCGTGCTAGCACGTGGGGGGCGAAGCGGTTTGCGAGAGTCGCGGCTGTGGGCCCTGCATTTGCTGTCCGGAGCGGTGCTCATCGTGCTGTTGTCGGCCCACATGGGGCTCATGCACTACGAGGGCATCCTGGCGAGCCTTGGCTGGGCGGGGGAGAACGTGCGCGGCTTCGCCTCGGTCGCCCAGCGGGCCAAGAGCACCATCTGGACCGTCTGGTACGTCTTGCTCCTGGTCTTCGCACTGTACCACGGGCTCTACGGGACCCGGCGGATCCTGCAGGAGGTCTGGCATTCGGCGCGAGCGGCCCGGGTGATCGACACGGTCGTACTCCTCTTCGGCCTGGTCGTCCTGGTCTACGGGGTGTACACGGCTGTTGCGGCCGCCCGCATGGGAGGGGCGTTTTGAGGGCGATGAGCAGAGCATCGGGAAGCGCTGCTGCGCCGGAGCGCGCGGCCACCGTGGAGCAGGAGGCTCCGTCTACGCCCGCGGCGGGCAAAGGGACCCCGAAGGCGGCCGGCTCCGTCACGCTGAGGGTGGCCCGGTTCGACCCGTACCGCGATACGGAGCTGCACTGGCAGACGTATCAGGTGCCCACGGTGCCGGGCATGACGGTGCTGGATGCGCTCTTCTCCGTCAAGGAGCACCAGGATGGTTCGCTGGCCTTCCGGAGCTCGTGCCGCATGGGCGTCTGCGGGTCGTGCGGGATGTTCATCAACGGCAAGCCCCGTCTCGCCTGCCAGACTCAGGTGGTGGAGCTCGGCGACACCATCGAGGTGGCGCCCCTGCCCAACCACGACGTCATCAAAGACCTGGTGCCGGACCTGACGCCGACCTTTGAGAAGCACCGGGCGGTCAAGCCGTACCTCATCCGGGAGGATAGGGCGGAGATGGAGGCTCCGACCCGGGAGTTCCGCCAGACCCCCGAGGAGATGGAGGCGTACCTCCAGTTCGCCTACTGCCTCAAGTGCAGCCTGTGCGTGGCGGCCTGCCCGACCGTGGCGACCGACCCGCACTTCCTGGGCCCGCAGGCGCTGGCGCAGGCCTACCGGTATACCGCGGATTCGCGGGATGGAGGCTGGGACGAGCGGCTGCCCATCCTCGACACGGTGCACGGCGTGTACGAGTGCCACCTGGCCGGGGCCTGCAGCGAGGCGTGCCCTAAGGGGGTCGACCCGGCGTTGGGCATCCAGCTCCTCAAGCGAACGGTGGTGCGGGGCGGGCCGGACCGGACGCCGGCGCCCGTGATGGGGCCTCTCCCGCCGCCTTCGGACAAGACGCCTGATGGCAAGCCGAGGCTCCAGGCGCCGCCGCCTACCGTGTGAAGGGGGCGGAGCGGGTCGCCTCCGCCAGCACGAGGGGCGTCAGCGCTCCCGGCAGCGCCCGCAAGAGGCGCAGGGAAAAGCCCTGATGGCGCACGGTGGCCAGGGTGTCCCGATCGAGATGGCAGCCGCCGCCCACGGCCGACCAGACCGGGTTGACGGCCTGCTGCACCCTTCTCCACCGGGGGTGCTCGGAAACCACGTGCTCGAGCAGCAGCAATCTCCCGCCCGGCCGGAGCACCCGCCGGGCCTCGGCCATGGCGGCGGCCGGCTGGCGGGCGGTGCAAAGCACCAGGCTGTACACCAGGGAGTCGACGGCGCCGTCTGCCAGGGGCAGGTGCTCGGCATCGCCGCCCAGGACGGCCACGGGCACGGGGGCGCGCACGGCGGCCCGGAGCAGGTAGCGGCGCATCGCAGGGTCGGGTTCGAGGGCGAAGACGTGGTCCACGCGGGCGGGGTCATAGAGCGCGAGGTTGACGCCGTCGCCCGCCCCTACCTCGAGCACCCGTCCTTGGGCCCGGCCGGTCAGCTCGCGGCGCAGCTGCCACAAGAAGGCAGGCTGCAGACGGGCGAAGACGTGGTGCATGAACCACGCAAAGGCTGGATGGCTGGCACCCAAGGTCGGATCGACCACCTCTCTTCGGCTCGTGCCGGTGCCACATTGTAGCGCGCCGGCGGAAGTAGTATGGGGGACGGGACAAGCCAGGGATGGGGGAAGCAACGTTGGAGTACGTGCGGCTCGGACGGGCAGGCGTCAAGGTCTCGCGGCTTTGCCTGGGGTGCATGAACTTCGGGTGGCGCACGGATGAGGACGAGTCCATCCGGATCATCCACCGGGCGCTGGATGCGGGGGTCAACTTCCTCGACACGGCCAACGTATACGGCAACCGGGGCGGTTCGGAGACCATCGTGGGAAAGGCGCTCAAAGGCCGGCGCGATCAGGTGGTGCTCGCGACCAAAGTTTTCGGCGAGATGGGCAGCGGTCCCAACGACCGGGGCACGAGCCGCCGGCACATCATGCAGCAGGTCGAGGCGAGCCTGCGCCGGTTGCAGACGGAGTGGATCGACCTCTACCAACTTCACCGGCCGGACCCGGATACCCCGATGGACGAGACCTTGAGCGCCCTGGACGACTTGGTGCGCCAGGGAAAGGTGCGGTACATCGGCACGTCTACCTTCCCGGCGTGGCAGCTCGTGCAAATGCTCTGGATCAGTGACCGCATGGGCTTCGAGCGGATCGTGAGCGAGCAGCCTCCTTACAGCATCTTCGATAGGCGAGTCGAGACCGAGTTGCTGCCTGCCTGCCAGGCCCACGGCATCGGGGTGATTCCCTGGAGCCCGCTGGCCGGGGGATGGCTGGCGGGCCGGTACCGGCGAGGCGCTCCCATCCCTGAGGATGCCCGGGCGTCCGACCCCAACCGGCGCAAGTGGATGGGCCTCGACGACGAGAAGGCGGAGCGCCGGTACGATGCGGTGGAGGAGATCGAAAAGCTGGCGAAGCAGCGGGGGGTCACCATCAGCCAGTTTGCCCTGGCCTGGGTGATGGCGCACCCGGCCGTGACGGCGCCCATCATCGGCCCCCGCACGCTCGATCAACTGGAGGACAACCTGCGGGCCGCCGAGATCCAGCTGAGCGGCGAGGAAAAGGAGCAGGTAGACCGGGTGGTGCCGCCGGGCACGTCGCTGCTCTGAAGGCCGCGGGCTCGTTGCGAGGCGGAGCGGGCGTCCACTGAGAGCTCCTGCTCGTTCAAAGCTCCTGCAAGACCCCGGCCAGGCGCTCCACCAGCGGGGCGACCTGGCCGGGTCGCGCGACGACCCGGCAGTAGACGGCGCCCTCTTCGGGATTGATGCTCACGTGACGCAAGAGCGGGGACGCCCCCGCCTCCACGAGGCGGGTGAGCAGGCGGCGGCTTTGTTCGCCCGAGTACAGCAGGCGGTAACGATGCCCTCCGCCCGTGACCCAGGCTTCGTGGAGTGCGGCCACATCGCGGATGCGGGGAGCGAGGACGCCGGGGGCGACCAGATAGGCGTGGGCGCGGCTGCGCAGCGGCATGTTGGGGCGCCACAGCAGGTAAAGGGCGTCATAGCGGCGCCACGCCCACGAGACGGGGAAGTAGAGCAGGCTGTGGCGGGGCAGGGCGGTCAGGGTCGCCTCCACCCGGTTGAGGTCGCCCCGGCGCACCACGTAGTCGGCGCGATAGCCGATGAGGCCGCCGATCCACGTGTAGCGCTGATCCTTGGGGCGGAGGGCCCGCTCGCACTCGGCCGCAGTGTTGCGGATGATGCGCCAGTTGGCCCTCCGCCCCCACAGGTACTGCAGGTACGCCGCCCCGCCCAACAAGACGAGCCACGCCATCCACGGAGCCTGCCAGGCGTTCATGACGCTACACCACGTAGCCGGCCACGCGCCGCAGCGCCTCGACCCCGATGGGCTCGGGGGAGAACAACGGCACGTACCGGGTGGGGTAAGGAAACACCGGGGCAGGAGCAGCGCCGCCGGCCTGGCCGGGCTCGCCGCCGCGGGGAGCCTTGTTGACCACCACCAGGGCGACGGGGATGCCGAAGGCCCCAAGCTGCTCCAGAGCTCGAGCCGTCTCGACCGTGGACAAGGGATCGGGGTTTTTCACCATCAACACCCCGCACCTTTCGGGGTCCTGTAGCGCCGCCTGAAGATGCTGCATGGCTTCCCGGTACCGTTGCAGGATCTGGCTGATGGGGTCGCGCGTCTCGTCGGAGACCAGGACGACCTCTCGTTCGCCGAGGCGGGCGCTTTGAGGCCCCAGCACGTGCTCGACGGCGCGGCGCCGGTCGAGCAGGGCCCTTCGCACCTTTTGCAGCTGCTCCGCCCACCGTACCGAGAGCCCGGGGAGTGCCAGCACCCGCAGCGTGAGCCCCGTGGGCGGGGTATCCACGATGAGGACGTCGGCCTCCCGGGCCCGGGCGCTTTCCAGCAGCCGCCCCATCTCCTCCAGCACCGAGTGCTCCTCGACTCCCGGAGAGTAGCGCAGCGTGTCGAGATAGCCGTCGAGGTTGAGCACCTGCAGGTATCGGTAGGCGTGCTGCACCTCGGCGGAGAGCTTTTCGAGATAGCGGTCCAGGGCGCGGTCCGTGTCGACCTCGAGCGCCTCCAGGCCCGGCACGGAGGCAACGGGGGCCGGTTCGGGGCCGAGGGGCGCTCCCAGCACGTCTCCGAGGTTATGAGCCGGGTCGATGGAGGCGGCCACCACCCGGAGTCCCTGCCGTGCGAGGTGCACCGCCAGAGCGCCCGCTACCGTGGTCTTGCCCGTACCCCCCTTACCGAGGGTGAGCAAGAGCGTCGGCCCGGCGTAGCCGCCCCCCGAGGAATGGCCGGCGCGGCCGAGGACCGACGCCAGGGCGCTCGACGAGGGAGCCACGCGCGGCGGGCCGTCAGAGGTCGAAGAGCGCTGCAATCTCCGCATAGACGTCGTCCATCTCCTGTGCCCGCGCCTTCATGACGGCGAGTTCGCGGCCCATCTCGGGCAGGAGGCGTAGCGCCAGCGGAGTGGGCGGCGACGGGAGCCCCACGAACGAGCCCAGCACCAGCAGGGCGAAGACGTTTTCGAGCTCCCGCCGCTCCGCCTGGATGTAGCCCACCGCGCGCTGGCGCATCCAGTCGGCGAACAGACGGGCAACCAGCCGCAGCGGGCCTTTCATCTCACCGGCCGCCTCCCACGGGCACCCTGGCCAGCTCGACCCGGCTCTCCCGGTACGAGATGGAGAAGTCGGCCAACAGCAGCAGCGAAAGCGCCGCCATCAGGACGAAGATGCCCTTGATCACGGGCGAGGCGGGCACGGCCCAGATGTACCATATCACCCCGGCGAACACCGTGATCCACAAGAACACCCCGGCTGCCACCGTAGCCCAGCGATAACCGCCCGAAGCCCGCTGCACCTTGACGGCCCACATCGCCGACGTAAGCAGCGCGACGGCCGCGACCATCTGGTTGGCGCCTGCAAAAGCGGGCCAGACGGTGTTGTAAGCGCCGTCCCACGCGAGCCAACCGGCCAGGATGACGACGATGGCGCCGCCGACCCACCGGTTGGCGATGATCCGATGGAAGCCCGGCGACGACTCCTTGAGGGGCTCGACCAGCTCCTGCCACGTGAACCGGGCGAGGCGCGTGGCGGTGTCCATGGTCGTCATCACGAACGCGGTCACCCAGAGCCCGGCAAACAGGGCCCCGAGGCGAGGGGCGAGCCCGAAGATCTGGTACAGCAGCTCGCCGTAGCTCCGGTTGAACAGCCCCAACGCGCCGCCCACCGGGGCCGCCGCCTTGAGCAGGTTGTTGCCGAAGTAGATCCGGTCCGCTTTGAGCTGATCGAGCGAGATGCCCGCCTGAGCGAGCTTGTCCGCGACGGTGGACAGCACGGGCATCGCAAAGGCGCCCATCGTGACGACGACCAGCGTGGCGAGCAAGCCCTCGGTCAGCATCCCGCCATAGCCGATCGGCAGGCCGTGGCTCTCCTTGTCGATCTGCTTGGAGGTCGTGCCCGAGGCGACCAGCGAGTGAAAGCCGGAGAGCGAACCGCACGCGATCACGAGCGGAATGGCCGGCCAGAAGGGCGACGGCACGCCGCCTACCGCCGGAGCGCTCCACATCGTGAACGCCGGTAGCTGAATGCCTCGGAAGGTGAAGAGGAGTGCCACGACACCGAGCCCCAGCCCCACGAAGAGGATGTACGCGTTGAGATAGTCCCGAGGCTGGAGCAAGAGCCAGACGGGCAGGCTGGCGGCCGCCAGCGCGTACAGGCCCAGCACGACGATCCACGTATGGAAGCTGGCGTGCCAGGGCCAGACGTAGCCGACCCACATGGCCAGCGCAGTCAACAGGAGCCCGAGCAGGGTGGCGACGGTAAAGTTCATCTTGTACCGGTAGTACAGCATGCCGAAGACGACGGCCGCGACGATGAAGAGCAGGCTGGAGGTGGGCACCTCGGGGTTGGCCACGAAGTTGGTGGCAGCGATGCTGATGAAGGCGGCCACGACCAGGATGAGCGTCACGTAGATGAACACCATCATGGTCCACGAGGTGCGCGGCTTCATCACCTTGCCGGCAATCCACTGCACCGATTTACCCTCGCTGCGCACGGAGGCCATCACCGAGAGGTAGTCATGGACGGCGCCAATGACGACGTTGCCAAACCAGATCCACAGCAGGGCCGGCATCCATCCCCAAACCACGGCGATGGCCGGCCCGACGATGGGCCCGGCGCCCGCGATGGAGGCGAAGTGGTGGCCGAAGATGGCCAGCGGATGCCCGGGAGCGTAGTCGACGCCGTCGTACATGGCGTGGGCGGGAGTGGGGCGGCTGTCATCGGCCCGCACTACGGAGCGTTCGAGTCCCCGGCCGTAGGTGAGGTAGGAGACGACGTAGACCGCAACGCCGATCACCAGGAGCCACGTAGTCACCGCGCTCGCTCCTCTCCAGAACGCCTCGATGCTCTGAACTTCGGACGCGACTTCGAAGCAGGCTTACGCGGTTGGCTCGACGGAGGGCCGGTGCCATCCCACCTCCCCTCCGACCCGGGCCATGCCGGAAGGAGCAAGGGGGAACCCTGGCTTCAAGGGAGGTGGGAGATAAGAGGGTCGATGCGGTTGAAACCAGATGAATGCGGTGATGCAGGGCTCCCGCCCATTACATTACTGCGCAAACGGTCTCAGCACAAGCCTGCGATTCGCTCGCCGTGCCGCCACCCGTTCAACGAGCGGGGCTCTGCTCGCCGGGAGCCGCCATCGTCTCGGAAGCTGCCCACTCGACGACGTCCTGGAGCACCTGCTCGTGGTCGGGGTCGTTGAAGATCTCGTGGTAGACGCCCGGATACCATTTCAAGACTTTGCGGGGCTGCTCGATCCGCTCGAACACGCTTCGGCAGGTGGCAGGATCCACGATGGGGTCGGCCGCACCCTGCAGCACCATCACGGGCATTTCCAGAGGCACCGTGCCCGCCGACTCGATGGCCGCCGCTGCCCGGGAGCACTCCACGAACCATCGCACCGTCGCCCGCTTCGTCACCAGGGGATCCGCCTCGTAGGCCCGGCCCACGGCCGGGTCGCGGCTGAGCGCCCCCGGATCGATGCCCGAGGGACGCTCGAGCCTCGGCAGGATGGAGGCCATCACGGGGGCCAGGGCCCGCTCCAGGGGGTTGAGGCGCAGTCGCAGCCGGATCCACGGCGCCGAGAGCACCAGCGCCGACAGGCGGCGAGGCCTCGAAAGGGCGTAGTGGAGCGCGATGAGACCGCCCATGCTGTGGCCGACCAGCAAGACCCGCTCGTCCGGGCGCGCCAGCTGGTCGAGGAACCGGTCCAGATCGGTCAAGTACTCCGAAAAGCGCTCGACCCACATGCGGCGCCCTTCGGAGAGCCCGTGCCCCCGCAGGTCGGGCACGAAGACGTCGTAGCCCCGCTCGCTGAGCCATTGCCCTACGTGGCGGTAGCGCCCCCCATGCTCGAAGGCCCCGTGCACCACCACGACGGGCACGGCCGTCTCCGCCTCCGCCGCCGTCCACGAGCGGTAGAACAACCGAAGCCCGTCCTGCCCCGTGAAATGCCCGGTCTTCTCGTACATGGGGTCGCCCGGCTCCCGTCTATCGTCCCCGCAGATGGGGGTCGAGGATGTCCCTTAGCCCCTCGCCGCATCCGTTGATGCTCATGACCAGGAGCAGGATCGCCAGGCCCGGTATCGTCGACACCCACCAGGCGTCGACCAGGTGGTCCCGGCCTGCCGCCACCATACTACCCCACGCGGGGACGTCCGAGGGAGCCCCCAGCCCCAGGAAGCTCAGCGAGGCCTCCATGAGCACCATGTACCCCATCCTCGAAGTGGCGACGACGAGAAGCGTGGGCGCCACGTTGGGCAGGATCTCTTTCCACAGGATCCCGGCGCTCGATCGGCCGATCGCCCTGGCCGCCTCGACGTAGTCGCGGCCTTTGTGGGCCATCGTCTCGCCGCGAGCGAGCCGGAAAAACTCCACCCATGCTTTGAACGACAGCGCCAGCACGAGATTGACCAGACCCGGCCCCAGGATCCCCATCACGAGGATGGCGAACAGCAGGTACGGAAAGGCCATCAACAGATCGGCGAAACGGGACACCACCTGGTCGAGCCGCCCTCCGAAGTATCCTGCGGCGGTCCCCAGTGCGGTGCCCACGAGTCCCGAGATGACCACGGCCGCAGCCCCGACCGCCAGCGACAGTCTGGCGCCGTAGAAAAGCCGCGACACGATGTCGCGCCCGAGCTCGTCGGTCCCGAGCCAGTGTCCCGGTGCCCACCCGGGCATGGGCCAGGGGGGCGAAAGGCGCTCTCCCAGGCTGAACGCATCCGGCCTGTACGGCGCGATGCCCGGCGCCAGGATGGCCATCCCGGCGAACAGGAGCAACCCGATGGCGCCCGCGAGCGCCATGGGATGGTGACGCCAGCGGCGCAGCAGGTCGCGCGCCGCGCTCGGCCCGAGCGGCCCGGCGCCCTCGTACCCCTCCAGCACCTCCTCCTCGGCCACGGCGGCGGCCTCGACCACATGAGCGGCCTCTGCCACGGCCGTCAGGCCGAGGCCATGCGCGGGTTGAGCAGCGCGTAGGCGAGGTCGACCAGCAGATTGGCGGCCAGGAAGGTCAGCGCGTAGAGCATGACCGCTCCCTGGACGACCGGGTAGTCGCGCGCGAAGATGGCCCCCACCACCAGCCTTCCAAGGCCGGGCCAGCTGAAGACCGTCTCGACGATCATGTTGCCACCCAGCAGTACCCCCATCTGCAGCCCCAGGACGGTCACGGCCGGCACCAGGGCATTGCGCAGGGCATGCCGGACCACCACGTGCCACTCGTCCACCCCCTTCGCCCGGGCTACCCGGACATAGTCGGCGCGCAGCACCTCGAGCATGCTCGATCGCACGACCCGGGAGAGGATGGCCGCCAGCTCCGCTCCCAGGGTCACGGCCGGCAGGATCAGATGCAGCACTGCGGAGCGAAACGCTTCCCAGTCCCGCGCGAGCAGCGCGTCGATGGTCATCCACCCCGTGACGGCGGGGACGTCCATGCCGGGGTCGAGCCGGCCCGAAGTGGGCAGCCATCCCAGCGCGACCCCGAAGACCAGGATGAGCACGAGCCCCAGCCAGAAGGCGGGCATGGAGATCCCGACGAACGCCGCGCTCATGGTTGCATGATCCAGGGCGCTGCGGTGGCGCAGGGCAGCGATCACCCCCACCGGCACCGCGACGAGCACGGCAAACACCCCCGCCGCCACCGCCAGCTCCAGGGTCGCCGGCAGCGCCTGCCCGATGAGCTCGGTCACCGGCTGGGAGTTGCGGATGGAGCGCCCCAGGTCCCCGTGCAGCAGCCTGCCGGCGAAGCGCACCGCCTGTTGCCCCAGCGGGCGGTCGAGGTCGAGCTGGGCCCGAAGCGCCTGGATTTCCTGTTGGCTGACGTTGCCGGCCTGGCCCATCATGACGTCCACCGGGTCCCCCGGCAGCAGCCGCAACAGCAAGAACGTCAGCAACACGACGCCGACTGCCAGCGGCACCGCCGATACCAGCCGGCGCACGACGCGCACGCCTTTCACCCGTACTCCCCCTTCGGGGGTGCCGTCGCCCTCACCGGACGGCATAGCCCGCCTCCTGCAGGAGCTGGCGCGCCTTGTCGGGGTCGTAGGGGTAGGGCTTCAGCCGTTCGTCGTAGCCGGAACCGCTCGGCAGCATGGCCGTCGCGACGCGGTGCGCGTACCCCCGGTAAAGTTCTTTGAGGATTTCATCCCAGTTGACGGCGTAGTTGAGCGCCTGGCGAACCCGGGGATCCTTCAAGCGGTCGTTGTTGAGCTCGATCTGGTAAAGCCGCGTGCCGGGCGCCACCTTGACCTGCACGCCCCGTGCCCCTTCGAGCCGGTCGACCGCGTCGGGCGGCACCTCCTGGATGATGTGCGCCTCCCCGGCCAGCAGGGCGGCGATGCGGCTGCCCGGTTCGGGCATCATGCGAAAGACGACCCGGCGGATCTTGGCCGGCCCGACCGGAGGGAGTTTGGGCGAACCGCCGTAGTAGCCGTCGAATCGCTCCAGCACGATGTCCCCGTCGAGGCGGCCGCGCACGAACTTGAACGGCCCCGCGCCCACGGGATGCCGGACGAACCCGGCGAGGCCCACCTGCTGCATGTACTTGTGCGGCACGATCTGCGTGTGGACGAGCAGTTGCAGGAAGACGGGGGACGGGTTTTTCAACGTCATCTTGACGGTGTAGTCGTCCACTTTCTCGACTTTGGACAGGGGGCCCAGCAACCCGAGCCTGGGCGACGGGCGGCCGTCGAGCCCCTTTGGGGAGAGGATGCGCTCGAACGTAAAGACCACGTCGTCGGCGGTCAACGGGTCGCCGTTGTGGAAGCGGACGCCTGCGCGCAATTTGAATACGTACGTCGTGGCATTGGGCTGTTGCCACGACTCGGCGATTTCCGGGACGACCTCGCCGTCGGGGGTGCGGGTCACCAGCCCGTCGAACATGTTGCGCAGTACCGTCTCGGTGTCCCGATCCCGGTGATCGGCCGGGTCGAAGCTCTGGATGCGGTCGGCGCGCAAGGCCACGACGAGGGTGGCGCCGCCCTGGAGCTCCACGTCGTGGAGATTGATGCGGTTGTCGACCGAGGGGCGCCAGTTGCTCACCCGGGCCGACGCCGCCTCGATGGTGTCGAGGTAGTATCCGAAGATCCAGGGCGCATCCTCGTACAGGATGCGCTGCGCCTTCACGTATGCGTCCCGGGCCTTGGCCTCGTCGACGGTGGTCGATGCCGTGTCGAAGAGCCGGTCGACTTCCGGATTGGAGTAAAACGAGAAGTTACCGCGATCTTTCGTGCGCAGCTTGGGAATCGCCAGATCGAACGGCGAGAACGTGGCGCTTCCCCAGTCGGTAGCATAGGCGTCTCGGGTGCCTTTTTGCGCCTCGGCGATCAGCGTTTGGTACTCCCACACCCGGACCTGGGCGTCCACCCCGATCTGCCGCAGGTATCCTGCGACGGCCTGGAGTTCGGCCTCCCGGTTCTTGGCTCCGTCGAGCACGAGCCGGAGCACCTTGTCCTGGGCGAGCGCACCGGTGGAAACGCCGCTCGACAGGCCTACCAGCAGGCTCGTCAGGAGCGCGGACCACGCCAGCATCTGCCGCCACTGGGACTGCGGGCGTCGAGACATGGCCGTCCCCTCTTTCCATGGATTGCGTCGCGTGCTGCCCGCGGACGTGCTCGGCTTTGCGGAGCCGGCGCGAGGTACGGGTGCGGCTGGGGCAGCTACCCGGCGAAGCGTACGAAAAACCCCGGGTCACGGACCCCGGGGCGCTGGCAACGAGCCCCGTGGGCACGCCCCTCTGCCACGCCTGCGAGGTTAGCTGACGGGCTCGGGCAGCCGAGGTTGCCCTATCGACCTTGCGGTCGAATTCGCCCCGACCTTGGGTCCCCCGCTCCGCCGGACCGAGCTCCGGACCCGGCGGATTCGGCGATCAGGTGGCCGCACGTGTGCGGGCGCACTATCCAGTTGTGGGTGTCACTGCATACGATGCCATCCCCATTTTACGCCGTCGGGCGCGACCGGGTCAAACGACGGGCGGACGGGAGCAGACGGGGAGAACGGAGGGGTGCCGGGAAGCTCGAGGGCATGAACGCTTCGCGGTTTCGCCATCCGAAGGTAACATAGGGGAAGCGCGAAGGCCCGATGCTATGGCCATAAAGATGGCAGGGAAGGTGAACGCCGACCACCCATGCGGCCGCTGCATCGGTGGGCCATGGCCGCTGCCACCCTGGCCATCGGGCTCGCGCAGGCCCTGGCGCTGGCCGCCCCGCCGGCTCCTCCCCAACAGCCGGCCAGTGGTCCCGGGGGCCGGGACTACTCGCACGCCCGGGTGGTCATGAGCCGGGGCGGGGTGGCAGACCGCGCGTACTGGATCTTCGAACCGGCCGATCCGGCGCCGGCGCAGGCGCCCGTCGTCGTCTTCCTGCACGGGTGGGGAGCGATGCTCCCGGATCCATACGGTGCCTGGATCGAGCACCTGGTGCGCAAGGGAAACATCGTGGTCTTCCCGCGCTACCAGGCCACGTTGACGACGCCTCCGCGGTCCATGACCGACCATGCCGTGGCAGCGGTGCGGCAGGCCCTGGGCCAGCTCTCTTCCGGCCACCACGTGCGGCCCGATACCCGGCGCTTCGCCGTGGTGGGCCACTCCCTGGGCGGCGTCCTGGCGGCCAACCTGGCCGTCCGCGCACGCTACGGTCAGCTGCCTCTCCCGAAGGCCGTCATGGTGGTCGAGCCGGGCGATCCGCCCGAGACCGCCATCTGGTTTGCCCGCAAGCAGCCCAGCATCATGGAGGATTACGCCGGGATCGACCCCGGCACGCTCTTGCTCGTGGTCGCCGGGGACGCCGACCGGACGGTGGGAGAGCGGACGGCCCGTACGCTGTTTGCACGCGCTCAGGTCGCGGCCGGCAACAAGAACTACGTGATCGTCCACAGCGACCGGCACGGTCGGCCTGCCCTGGTGGCCGATCACTATGCCCCCGCCGCCTTGGTGCCGCAAGGCGCGCCCGAGGCCCCGGAGATCACCGTGGTGCCTGCCTGGATGCAGTCCGTCGCGTTACGCCTGCTGGGTCTTGTCACGGGCCGGGTCGACGTCACCCGAAGCGTGGGGCCGCCCGACGCGCTGGACTACTTCGGGTTCTGGAAACTCCTGGATGCCCTGCTCGACGCCGCGTTCGACGGGCGTTGCCGGGCCGTGGCCCTGGGGGACACGCCGGAGCAGCGGTTCATGGGCACGTGGAGCGACGGGGTGCCCGTCCGGCCCCTCGAAGTCTACGTGACCCTCCCGCCAGCCGCCCCGCCGGGGGCGCCTTCCCAGGCTCACACCGGCGCGCCCGAACAGGCCGGAGCGCCCTGACCGTCACGCGGCGAACCGGGCCGGGACACAACGGTCCAGGATCCACCGGGCAGCTTCGTCGAGCACCTCGTGCAGGTGGGAGGCGAGGGAGTGGTCGGCACCCTCCAGCCGCCGGAGCGTGAGGGGCGCCCGCACCCGAGCAGCGTGTCGCTCCACCTGCGCCGGGTCGGCCAGGGGATCCTGCGTGCCGGAAAACCAGAGCATCGGCGTCTCGATGCGGTCGAAGGTATCCTCGGCCGCCGGGAAGCTGCCGTCCGGCATGTGCAACGGAAAGCCGAACAGCACCACGCCGGCAAACGGCCGCCGGGAGGCCGCCATGACCGAGACCCGGGCGCCGAGCGACTTGCCGGCGAGCACGGTCCGTTCGGGCGGCAGACCCAGCCGGGTGCCGACCCAGTCCAGCACCGCGGCCAGATCCTCCCCCTCCGGATGGAGCGTGGGCGTCGTCTCGCCCCGCACCCGGTAGCCGAAATCGAAGCGTACGGCCGCCAGGCCCCGCTGTGCCAGGCGCTGGCACAGGTGGAAGCTCAACGGGTGGGATGCGTCGTGGTTGGCCCCGTGCATGGCGACGACCACGGCCGCCGGCGTCACCTGGTACGGCAGGTGGAGGTAGACGGGCAGCGGCGTGCCCCGGCTGCCCGTGACCCGGGCCTCTTCGATCCCGCCCCCGATCATGGCGTCCAGCTCGGCGACCATGGCGTCCCGCAGCGACCCGTCGGCGTACGCCTGGAGCAGTTCGCGGCCGGCGTCCCTGCCTGCCCGGGACGCCTCGGCGATGAGCGCGTTGGCCCTGGCCGGCCGTTCCACGAACCGGCCCACTTCCTGCCACGATCCTTCCGGGGCCTCGCGCACCGCCACGGCCAGCGGGATCTTGGGGCGGCCGGCGGTCAAATGGCGCTCCCGCAAGTCGGGCCGTTCGTCACGGCGAAACAGCCGGAGCGGCACGCCGCCGGCCTCCGCCAGGCGGGCCAGCACGGGCACGGTGGCCATGCAGTCCGGGCACCACGCTTCGGCCAACGCGTACAGCCGCCCTCCCGAGGCGGCGAACGCTCTCGCCCGCTCCCGTACCGCCTCGGGGATGTCCGGCGCCTGCTCGTAGTACCGGCGCATCCGGCGGGCCGAGGCCGAGGGCGACGCTTCGACGAACGACTGGAACGAAGTACCAGACTCCCATTGCGAACGATCGATGAGCGACGGCAAGACCACGCTGCCCAAAGCCCGCACCCCTCTCGTACCGGCCGGTGAACCGCCGGCCTCCCAGGAGCCACTCACTTCTCGGAGTCAGAGCAGGCGCGCCCCACGCGCCGGATCCATTTTAGTCCGGCCTCGAGCCGGGTGCAGGAAAGGTGAGGTGGCAACGGTGGGGTTCGGTGTGCAATGCCGTGGGATGAGGCACGTCGTGGCGCTGGCCGCCGGGCTGTCGCTGGTGGCGGGCGCGGCGCTCGTAGCCCGGGCGCAGTCGGACGAGACGTGGGAGACGCCCCCGGGCGAGGAGATGCCCTCCGGGATGAGCGACGTCCTGCCCGCCGAAGGAGGGGTGGCCGGGGTTTACGGTGAGGCCGGTTACCAGCGGTTCAACCTCGACGAGATCAACTCGGCTTTGGCAGGAAAAGGGCTCCCCCAGTTCCAGCAGGATGGGTTGACGCTCGCTTGGGGCTTCGTCGCCGGGGCGGACTCCCTGCAGATCCGGGGCGGCGGCGCGCACTCCCGGTTCGAGAGCAGGGAAGAGGGGAAGGGCTTCAGCCGGCTCACCATCGACGACGGGTATCTCGGGGCACACTGGACCCTCGCCGGCAACCAGACCGTGCGGCTGACGGGTGGCGGCAACGTGGGGCTTGCCCAGGTGGCGCTGGAGACGTATGGGGCCAATGCTTCCGCGCAACTGGGCGTCGCGGGCGGGTCTCGCTATACCCGGTTCATGCTGACGCTCGAGCCGCAGGCCGCCGTGCAGGTCTACTTCACCCCGCGGGTGGGGCTCGAGCTGCGGGCGGGCTACCGGCTGGCCACCGACTTCTGGAACGCCAAGTGGGCCAGGGCCGACGGCCAGACCGTCGATCAGACCCCGGCCGTCCTCAACGGCCCGACGCTGCGGCTGGGGCTGCTGCTGGGGAGCTTCTGAGGCGGGCCTCCGAGAGGAGCTGACGGGCGCCGCTCGGGCCAGGGCGAGCGCGGGCGAGGCCGATGGCGGCTGCCGGGCGTTCGATTGACACCATCGGCCGGGCACCGTATCATGGTGCTCGGCTGCAAGGCTGTCGAGCACGGCAGCCGAGCGGCCTCTCGGCCGGCAGGCGGGTGTAGCTCAATGGTAGAGCACTGGCCTTCCAAGCCAGGTACGGGGGTTCGATTCCCCTCACCCGCTCCACTCCGGGGCGCCCGTAGCTCAGGGGATAGAGCAGGTGCCTTCTAAGCACAAGGCCGCAGGTTCGAATCCTGCCGGGCGCACCACTCGCGGCCCGGGTTTGTTCCGACCGAGCTGGATGCCTCCTGCTACGACGCGGGCCGTGGGCCCGAAACCCGCCAAGGCGCCGGAAGCAAGGTCGTCACCGACGAGTTGCGCACCACGGCCACGTGAGCGCCGGCGTCGGGTAGCCCGGCAGCAATGGAGCTCTCGCCTGGTGCCTGCTTTGCGAGAGCGCCCCGCCCGCGGCTACGACATCCATCGGTGGATCCGGATCCGGCAAATGGGTCGCTGATCCAGCGTCCTTCCCGGCGGATGGGCTCGTGGACCCAGGTCAACAGCGCCACCACGGCGCGGATGACAGCCGCCACCTCGTAGTCCGGTCGGACGTCCACGTCCGCCAGCAACGCCATGACGCCGCACCAGCTTGACAGGAGTGACCGGCGGCATATATTTTGGAGTCCGAAACATATGCTCTGCGAGGGAACGGCATGGCGGCGCAGCACGCGGACTCGGTGGCTGCCCAGGTGGCGGCGGGGCTGGTCAAGCTCAGCCTGGCGTTGCGGCACGAAGCGTGGAAGGAGGCCAGGGGCGGCGGCCTCACGCCCACCCAGGGGCAGGTGCTCAGTTGGCTGCTCCTTCAGGCCCCCGGGCAGTGTCCGACTCCCGGAGAGCTCGCGAAGGCGCTGGCGCTGAGCCCCGCCACGGTGAGCGAGGCGCTCAGGACCCTGGAGGCGAAGGGGCTGGTGCGCCGCCGGCAGTCGGGCGACGACCGCCGTTCGTTTCAGTTGGCGCTCACCGGTGCCGGAAGCCGGATCGCGCAGGCCAGTGCGGGGTGGGCCGACTTCCTGGCGGTGGCCGTGGATAGCCTGCCACCGGCGGATCAGGTGGCCCTGCTGAGGGTGCTGGTACGCCTCATCCGCACCCTGCAGCTCCAGGGCAAGATCTCCGTCGCCCGCATGTGCGTGAGCTGCACGTACTTCCGCCCGTTCGCCCACCCGGATCCGGAGCGCCCCCATCACTGCCATTACGTCGATGCGGCCTTCGGCGACGGGCGGCTTCGTTTGGAATGTCCGGATTACGAGCCCGCACCTGATGAGCGGCAGGAGGCCGCGTGGGAGGCGTGGGCGGGGAGGTGGGAGAGGGCGGCCGAGACTTGAGGCAGGGTTGGGGGCTGTTGACCGTCCGGCTTTAGGACACACGTGCCGGGCCCGTCGACGGGCTTTCGCCGAAGGCGGGATTCGAGGAGGAGGCGTTGAGGTGAACAAGCGTCCAATCCGGCTGGCAGGTCTGGGAGTGGGCTTGGCGGCCCTCGTCGCCGTGAGCGTGGTGGGGCTGGTGCGTTACGGCAGCGGGGGAGAGGCGGCGTCGCCGCCCGTCCGAAGTTACACGGTGACGATGAAGTTGACGAAGGCGACCGTCGCCGACGTGCCTACCATCGCCGTCACCAATCTGCCTGCCGACGCCATCGCCTACGAGGGCGACGGCGTCGAGTTCACCATCGTCAACGAGAGTCCCATTGACGAAGGGTTCGCCATTGACGCTTACGGGATCAAGGAGGTACTGAAGCCGGGGGAGACCCGGACGGCGCGCATCCAGCGGGTGCGGGCCGGCGCGTACCCCATCTACTGCCAGCTTCATCCTTTGAGCGTCCACCAGAGCGGCACGCTGCTGGTTTTGCCGAAGCCGTAACGGAGCACCGCGCGGCGGAAGACGTCGACGGTCTTCCGCCGCTCCGTCGCCCCTCCCTGCCTGTGCCGGGAGGTGGACGCGGTGGAGGACACTCCCAGAGCAGCCGCCCGGCAAGGGGTGGCCGCCAGCAGAGAGGTCGTGACGGGCCGCAACCCCAGCAGGGCCGACCGGGGCGAGCTCATGGTCCCCTGCCGTCGTCCCTACCTCGCTCCCAGGAGGTCTTGCAGCCGGCAGCCAAACCCCGGGAGGACCGGCTCCTCGATGACCGCTTCAGGACTCCCCCAGGTGCGCGGGGGTTGCCCTGGTGCATGGCGAGTCAGGCTTCGGGCCTCGAGGTCGACGACCCATACGACCTGCACCCCGGCGGCCAGGTACTGCTGGACCTTCCGGCTCAGATCCGGCTCGGAGCGGTCGTGCACCTCGACGGCAAGCACCGGGGGCACTTCGGGAAGGCCTTCCTCCGCGCTTGTCGACCGACCACTGTAGCAGGGCCCCGACTACCCGCGGCCTGATCTGCCGGTCTACCCGAACCCCTTCTCACACCGTACCGCGGCCCACACCGGCAACCCCGCCTCCCGGGCAAGCTCTCCCAGTGTCAGGCCCTGCTCCTGCCGTCTCGGCCTCGGACGGCAGCCGCTCGACGTCGTTCCCGGAGTCCTCCATGTCCAGCGGCCGTCGATGGGAGACCCGTTCTCGTAAGTACAATATCGCTCTTCGTTGTAGTTCGTCTATTGACAGAATGTGAGCGAACCGGTATACTGAGAACGAGCAGAGCCGAGCGGGTGGAGACTCTTTGCGCCCGTGCTCGAGGCCTTCTGGGGGGCGGACATGCTTCCGACCGAGCGCCAGTACCGGATCGTAGAGCTGGTTAACCAGCGGGGTGCCATGGAGGTTGCCGAGTTGGCGCGCCTCCTCGACGTTTCGGTCGTTACGATTCGCCGCGACCTCGACAAACTTGCCGAAGAAGGCCTTATCGTGCGCAGCCACGGCGGCGCAGTGTCAGTAAGGCAGGCGGGCACCGCCCTTGACCCGCCCTATGAGGCCAAACGCCGGGTGCGCTACGAAGAGAAGCGACGCATCGCCGAGGCAGCCGCTCGGCTGGTGGAGGACGACGAGACGATTATCGTCGACTCCGGGTCCACCACTTATCACATGGTCCCGCACCTGCAGAAGTACCGTAATCTCACCATTGTCACGACCGACTTGCTCATCGCGACGGAACTGAGCCGCACCACGGCGCACCAAGTGATCGTTTTGGGCGGACCTGTGCGTCCCGGGATTTTTGCCACCTGGGGTCCCTATGCCGAGGAGATGCTGACCCGCCTTGCCGTAAACAAGGCCTTCATGGCGGCCGACGCCGTGCACGCTCAGCACGGTGTGATGAACGCCACCACGGAGGAGGTACGCATCAAACAACTCATGATCCAGGCATCCCGCCACCGGTACCTGCTCGCCGATCACAGCAAGTTCATGAAGACTGCGCTTGCCTGGGTCGCCGGTCTCGATGCCTTTGAAGAGGTCATAACCGACTCAGGGCTGCCCAGCCAGCTTCGTAGCACCCTAACAGAGATAGGGGTTCGCCTCACCATCGTGGAGGTTGGGCAAGAGGAGCCGGTAACGGACGAGGTAGCTTCGGACGAGGGTGGGACGCCT
The DNA here is from genome assembly GCA_014896295.1 of Limnochordaceae bacterium. GTDB lineage: Bacteria > Bacillota > Limnochordia > Limnochordales > Geochordaceae > Carboxydichorda > Carboxydichorda subterranea. The sequence continues at coordinate 25,746 of JADBKR010000007.1, read as the reverse complement.
GCCGTGGGGCAGCACTCGGCAGCGTCACGTCAATACGACGGCTGAGGTGATGAGATGTGGCGGCAAAGCTGGAACGTGTCTTTGGGACGGAGAAACCGGTCATCGCGATGGCGCACTTTCCGCCGCTGCCTGGCACTCCGCAGTACGACGCAGAAGAAGGAATGCGCGGGATTCGCCAGCGGGTTGAGGCAGATGTAAAGGCGCTGGTCGACGGCGGTGTGGATGCGATCATGTTCTGCAACGAAGGAGACCGGCCGTACACGCTAAAGGCCTCTCTGGAAGGCGTCGCTGCGATGAGCTCCGTCATCGGCCAGCTGTTACCGCTTCCGGTCCCGTTTGGGGTGGATTACCTGTGGGATCCGAAGGCTGCCCTGGCCATTGCAGTGGCCAACGGCGGAGCGTTCGTCCGTGAGGTCTTGACCGGGGCATACGATAGTGACATGGGGTTGTGGGTGCCGGACGCGCCTGACGTGTTGCGTTACCGCCGGTATATCAGCGGCGACGGCGTTATGCTGATGTTTAACATCACGCCGGAGTATGCTTCCCCGTTGGGCACGCGAACTGCGGAACAGGTGGCCCTTAGCGTGGCTACGTCATCCATTCCGGATGTACTCTTGGTGTCGGGCCCTCGCGCCGGGGCTGAGGTGGAGGTCACGATCGTGAAGCGGGTCAAGGAGGCTGTCGGCGAGAGGATTCCTGTGATGGTTAATACGGGTGTCCGGGCAGAGAATGTGGCGGCCATCCTTGAAGTCGCGGACGGCGTCATTGTGGGTACGAGCTTGAAGGTAGACGGGTACACATGGAACCGGGTCGACCCGCGCAGGGTGTCCGAGTTCATGAAAGCAGTGCGAACCGTCCGGGGAAGGTAAGAAGAGCTTCTGGATCGCTCACCTCCAGGGGTTAGGGTCGCAACAGACAAGGTTGGGGGGCCGAATGAGCGACCTGCTTGTCGGGATTGATATTGGAACGACGGCCACGAAGGCCGTCGTAATTGGTACCGACGGCCGGATTCTTGCGGATGCGGCGGCCCCATCCACCTTGCTTTCGCCGCGTCCCGGCCTGGCCGAGGAAGATCCCCAAGCATGGTGGGATAATCTCCGGACTGTGATTCCGACTTGCCTGGACAAGGCGGGGCGGAAGCCGCGGGATGTGGCCGCGGTAGGCGTCAGCGGTATGGTGCCAACCCTCATTATCCTGGGACGGGATGGGAGGGTACTACGTCCTTCCATTCAACAAAACGATGCCCGTTGAATTGATGCCACAGGGGACCCGGACGCCTGAAGTCCTGGTACCGCGACCGCCATTGTCGTTTTGGCCTCACGCAGCCATCAGGGGGCAGGTGTGTTCAGGTGGCAGGGGACCTCTTCTTGGGAATCGACGTAGGGACGTACGAGTCAAAGGGCGTGGTTGTGAATGTCGCCGGAGACATTGTGGCGCAGGCTGCTACGCCCCACACCTTGGACGTACCGCGCCCCGGCTGGGCCGAGCATGATGCGGATGCCGTTTGGTGGCATGATGTTTGCGTCCTGTGCCGCCGGCTCAATGCCCTCGTGCCCGGCGGCCTTGAGCGTGTCAGTGCCGTGGGGCTGTCAGCCCTGGGGGCAGACATGCTTCCCATAGGGGAGGATGGGCGCCCACTGCGCAAAGCGATTCTTTACGGCATTGACACGCGCACCGAGCCCCAGATCAGCCGCCTCAACGAGCGCTTGGGAGCCGATACCATTCTGAAGCGCTGCGGCAACGCTCTTTCAACGCAGGCCGTTGGCCCCAAGATCCTCTGGTTTCGTGAGAACGAACCGGATCTCTTTGAGCGCACGTTCAAAGTACACACAGCGAGTAGCTACCTGGCTTACAGAATGACTGGTCAACACGTCATCGATTACTACACGGCGACCGCCTTCACGCCCCTCTTCGATATTCACGCACTGACTTGGTCACAGGACTTCGCTAAGGGGATCATTGACGTCGATCGCCTTCCGGAGCTTCGTTGGCCTGCCGAGGTGATAGGCGGCGTCACACGGGAGGCGGCGCAACAAACCGGCCTGCGCGCGGGTACCCCTGTCATCGCGGGTACCTGCGACGCCGCGGCGGAGGCCGTTAGCGTGGGGGTCACCGAGCCAGGCGACCTCATGGTGATGTATGGTTCGACCTTCTTCTTCATACTGGTCACCGCCGAATTGACGATTTCAGCCGATCTGTGGTCTGCTGTTTTCTGCTTCCCTCGGACATTTGTCCTTGCAGGCGGCATGGCGACCTCTGGGGCTCTGACGCGGTGGTTCCGGGATAACTTTGCCCGTGAGCTGGTGCAGGCGGAGTCGCCAACAGGTCGCAGCGCCTATCAGGCTCTGGCTGACGAGGCGGCCACAGTACCGCCCGGCTCCAGGGGGCTGCTGGTGCTTCCATATTTCAGCGGTGAGCGAACGCCGATCCAGGATCCCCGAGCCAGGGGTATCGTCGCGGGGCTTACGCTCTCCCATGGCCGAGGTGAGCTCTTCCGAGCCATACTTGAGGGTACTGCCTACGGTGTTCGCCACCATCTTGATGCGTTCATGAAAGCGGGGGCTGGCGTCCGTCGCTTGGTAGCCGTGGGAGGCGGCACCAAGAATCCCTTGTGGGTGCAAATCGTGAGCGACGTGACAGGGATGCGTCAAGAAGTGCCGCTTGTCACTGTAGGAGCTGCCTACGGGGATGCGTTTCTGGCTGCCCTTGGAACCGGTGTCGTAAAATCTCTGGTCGAACTTCGCACGAGGTGGCTCAAACAGCCACGCCTGATTGAACCGGACCCAGAACGCCGGGCGATCTACGATCGCCTCTATGCCTGTTACCGAGAGCTCTATCCGACGACGCGCCGCATCGTATATGAACTTGTCGCGTTAGCGGACGAGGGCTCTCCCCTGTGAGCGGGTAGGAGACGCGGAAAGGGGCATTAAGCATGAGGACGGGGCGGTCAGCAACCCCGGAAGGATTGTCACCCGGGCCTGGAGACGGGAGTGAGGCAGCCTGGCCCCAACTGGCCGATTTGCTGCGCACGTTCTCGGAGGCCTCGGCCCCGGCCGGCCAAGAGGAAGAGATGATTCGGCTCTTGTCCCAAGAGTTTTCCAAACTCGGCCTAGAGCCGCACGTGGATGTCATGGGTAACGTGGCGGTCCGCGTGCGGGAGGCTAAACCGGGCTCCCCGAGGGTGCTTGTGTTTGCCCATATGGACGAGGTCGGATTTGTGGTCCGCAAGATCGAACCGGACGGCTTCCTGAGACTTCATCGGCTCGGCGGTATTCCGGAAAAAAGCCTGGCTGGACAACGTGTTGTTTTCCTCGGGCGGCATGGCTTGGTGCCGGGTGTGATTGGTACAAAGTCGCATCACGTAACGCCTGCCGACGAGAAGTATCGTGTGGTGCCCCTTGAGGACCTCTACGTGGACGTGGGCGCAGCCACGATTCGGGAGGCCCAAGAGATGGGCCTGCACGTGGGTACGCTTGGGGTGTACGCTCCCTCTTTCCAGAGGCGAGGCTGGCTTGTTCAGGGTAAGGCAATGGACAACCGAGTGGGTTGTGCCGTGCTGGTCGAGCTCGCGCGAATTCTAGTCGGCGGGCAGGATGGAGCGGGCAGTGCCGGGGTCTACCTTGTCGGGTCGGTGCAGGAGGAGTTCAATTTGAGGGGCGTCCTGCCGATCGTGCGAGAACTTAGGCCGGACATAGCGATCAGTGTGGACATCGCGGTCGCCTGCGACACGCCCGATCTGCGCCAGGTTACCGACGTTTCCCTAAATCGGGGCCCTACCATTAATCTGTACAGCTTCCACGGTCGGGGAACACTGAACGGGGTGCTTCCGAACCGGAAACTTGCGTACGCCCTGATGGACGCGGCGGAAGCTGCTGCCGTACCTTCCCAGTTTGGCAGTTTCTTTGGAGGGCTTACGGAGGCCGCCTATGTACAGTTGGAGGGTGGCGGCATCCCATCGATCGAGGTAGGGGTACCGTGCCGGTACACCCACTCCCCGGTCGAAGTTTGCTCGCTGCAGGATATCAACCACACCGCGCGCATGCTGGCAGCGTTCGTGAGGCAGCTCTCCTCCGGAATCGACCTATCACGAGGATAGGGGGTGAATGTCGGTCGGCGACTTGACAGACCGTTTCGCCAGGAGGGAAAGGCCCGTTGCTATCTGCGAGGAAGTGATGGCAGAGGAACCCCGAACTGCCGGCAGCATGTCTGCAGTCGTGTGTCAGCTAGTTTCACACCTGCCTGAAGGGGGTTGGTCGTGGGTACGTTGCTGAGAAGGGCTGAGACGTAGGAGCGGGACCTTAGAGGACAAGCAGCATAACGAGATTGGTCACCACGGAAAGGAGCGATCGCTGTGCACTCCGGGTGGGCTCGGACCCTGGTTGCCTTGGGGCTTACCCTTCTACTGCTGTCGACTTCCGTCGCTGCGGCGGCTGACATCAACTGGAAGCAGTTCTCAGGTCAGACAATCGCCGTGGCTCTGGTAAAGCATCCGTTTACCGAGGCGCTCATCCCGCTGATCCGTCAGTTCACCGAAAAGACGGGCATCTCGATTTCGTTCATCGTATTACCCGAGGCCGAATACTGGGAAAAGCTGACCATCGACTTGTCAACGGGTGCTGGAACGTACGACGTCTTCATGACGGGCCCCAGCGTGGAATGGCAGCAGGCGACAGCTGGGTGGCTGGAGCCGCTGAACCCTTACCTGAATAACCCTTCGTTGACCAGCCCGAGCTACGATGTTGATGACTTCTACCCCGCGATTCTGGGTGCCAACGCGTGGAACAAGCAGATCGGCACTGGAGTCGGCCAGGGAACCCAGTGGGCGATCCCGGTCATGGTGGAGACGACTATCTTGGCGTACCGGAAGGACCTGTTTGAGAAGAAAGGCATCAAGGTGCCCGAGACACTCGACGAGCTGTACTCGGCCGCCAAGGCACTAACCGGGGTCATCGACGGGCAGCAGATCTATGGAATCGCCCAGCGGGGTAACCGCGACATTAGTTCCACCCAGATGGGCTGGATTTACACGTTCAAGTCCTTCGGCGGAGTTGAGTCCGACCCGAACCTGCGCTCCCTGGTGAACAGTGAGGCCGGCGTCAAGGCGGCGGAATTCTGGACCCGCCTGGCGCGGGACGCGGGGTCCCCCGGTTGGCCCAACATGACCTGGTACGATGCTATGCAGGGATTTGCGGCCGGGAAGTTCTCGATGATCCTGGACTGTGACTTCTTCGCCTATACCTACGAGAATCCGAACACCTCTGCAGTCGCTGGTAAGGTCGGATATGCTTTGCCGCCAGTGGGGCCCGCGGGCCGCATCTCCAACATCTGGACCTGGGCCCTCGCCATGAACGCAAAGTCCCGTAACAAGGGAGCGGCATGGTATTTCATCCAGTGGGCCACCAGCAAGGAGCGACTTAAGGCTTCCGCTTTGCGGGGCAACCTCAATGCTGTACGTCGGTCTGTGTTCATGGATCCCGATGTCGTCGCTATGACCGAGAAGTGGGACAACGGCAACTGGCGCCGCGTGGCCTCCCAAATGCTAGAGCGATATGCCCGGTTGGTCTACCGACCCAACACCGAGCTGGTTGCCGAACATCTGCGCTGGCTTGATGCCCTCCACGAGATCTACTACGGGCGGCCGGCCAAGGAAGCCCTCGATGCCGCCGCACAGGACATGACCCGTATTAATCAGCAGGCGTTCAAGTAAGGTCTTGGGCTAGGCAGGTCGGCGTGGTGGCTGTTTTGGGGCGGCGGGACGCCCGCCGCCCCTCCGTGGAAAGAGGGGACGGGTGGCGCCGTGACGAATCCTCTCTTGTCGACACAGATGGCTAAAGTGAGTCGGGCCGAGCGTCGGCGTACGCGTTATGGCAACCTCATTTTCGTCCCGGCGCTTCTGATGCTGGGTGGAATATTGTATCCCTTCTTCTTGGGCGTCTATTACAGCTTAACCCGGTACCGACTCATCGAGCGCACGACGCCGTTCATTGGACTCGGAAATTACGCAGCCATCTTGAGCGACCCGGGCTTCTGGCATTCGCTGCGCATCACCTTGCTGTACGCAACCGCTACAACCAGCGTTGAGATCGTCCTGGGCATGGCGTGTGCTTTGCTCCTCAACCGGGACGTGCCAGGGGTGCGGTATTTGCGCACCCTCGCAGTCGCTCCTCTAATGGTTCCCCCGGTTATAGCCGGTCTGATGTGGAAAGTAATGATGGAACCCGCCGGGGGGATCCTGAACTACCTTCTGGTCAGCGCAGGGGCTCCGGCCCAGCGGTGGCTGGCGTCGCCGAGCACCGCGTTACTCTCACTGGTCCTGATTGACGCTTGGATCTTCACGCCCTTTGTTGCTTTGATCTTGTTAGCAGGGCTCCAGGCCCTGCCTCGTGAACCCTACGAGGCGGCGCTGGTAGATGGCGCCTCACCGGGTGAGACGTTTCGTTATCTGACATTACCCCTGCTCAGGCCCCTCATCATTCTTGCCGCGCTGTTTCGATTGATGGATTCCATCAAAGCCTTTGACATCATATTTGCAACAACCCGAGGAGGACCTATCAACGCCACGATGGTTCTTCACATTCGGGCGTATGAAGAGGCATACAAGAGCCTGAATATGGGGCGTGCCCTGGCTCTTAGCCTGGTGTTGTTTATTCTCGTGTACGGATTCAGCCTGCTCTTGAGCCGCTGGTGGGCTCAATCGGCTACGAGCTAGGGGGAGTAAGGTGTGTCGGAGGCGACGGGTGTGGTCCGTACACAGAGTCCGGAGAACAAGTCGGACGCCCGGGCGCGGCGGGCTTGGGTGCCGACGAACAGCAAGGGTAAGACTGCTTGGGGAAGCCACGTGAGGCGACTGTTGCTCGGACTGTCGTATCTCCTTTTCCTTGCGTTTGTGCTAGGACCGCTTGTATGGATTTTTCTAACGTCCATCAAGAGCCCGGTTGACGTAATCGCAAGCCCGCCGAAACTAATTTTCCGACCGGTGTGGGACAATTACAAGGCCTTGTTTATCGGGCAAAAGGAGTCCATCGGTTATGCCTTGGCCCGCCCTGACTTTCCAGCGTATTTCCGGAACAGCCTGATCGTGGCGACAGGAGCGGTACTGCTGTCGGCTGGGCTTGCGCTACCAACGGCCTACGGTCTGGCTCGGTTTTCCATGCGCCAGAAGGAGAACCTCGCCTTCACGTTCCTTAGCTTCCGGTTCGCGCCGGAGTTGGTGGTCATTCTCCCCCTCTACGTCATCTACCAGCGAATCGGGCTGTACAACACATACGTGGGGCTCATTCTAGTATATCAGTTGGTGACGCTTCCCTTTATGATTTGGATTCTGCGGGGCTATTTCCAGGATGTCCCACGGGAGCTCGAAGAGGCCGCAATGGTTGACGGGTGCTCGTGGCTCGGGGCATTGTGGCGAGTCGCACTGCCGCTGATCCGCCCAGGCCTTGCGGCGACCGTCGTTCTGGGCTTCATCTTTGCCTGGAATAGCTTCGTGTTCTCCCTGATATTGGGCGAACGCCAAACGCAGACGGTTACCGTTGGACTGCTGGGATTTATGTCGTATGAACAGGTGCTGTGGGGTCAGATGGCGGCTGCCGTTGTCGTCACCATCGGCCCTGAGTTGCTGCTGGCCTTCCTCGTGCAGCGCTACATTGTACGCGGTCTGACCTTCGGAGCCCTGAAAAGCTAAGGCATCGAGCTCGTTCAGGCAGCAAGGGGGCTCAGGGAGAGGCACGGCGAGTATGTGGGGATCAATGTGCGGCAGTGGGTCACAAAGGTAGCGCGATGGCCGGCAGGCCTGTAGCTGGCCAACCCTGAGCAGTTCCCCCCGGCCGAGAACCCGCTCAGGGGGGCCCTCGGCAGGCAGGCGGAGCGGACGATGGACCTGAGTGCCTCCTCCTGCTCGGGGTGAACAGCATCGGGGTCGGCCGGCCCGGATCCGGCCATCGAGCAATAACCGATCGGCGGCCAGACTCTTACGCCATTGGAATGGGGAGCACGTGCTGGGTTAGGAGGTCAACGTCCATGCGTGCCGCGGTCTTGGAAGGACGTCGTCAATTCGTCGTCAAGGAGGTCCCGGTACCGGAGCTGCCGGACGGCTGGGTGCGGATTCGAGTACATGCAGCTGGTATTTGTGGTTCGGATATCCACCTGTACGAAGGGGCGCATCCGGGCCTGCGTAACCCGTTCGGACGGGTCCTGGGGCACGAGATCGCGGGGGTGGTAACGGAGATCAACGGCAAGACGCGCCGGTTCCAGATAGGTGACCGAGTCTCTCTCAATCCAATGATATCTTGCGGTCGGTGCGGCTACTGCCGAACGGGGAGGTTCTACCTGTGCGAGGAACTGGCCCACATTGGGGTAGTGTACCCGGGAGGGTTCGCGGAGTACACCGCTGCGCCTATTGACAACATCTATCCTCTGCCTGAGACGGTGGATTTCGCTTCAGCTGCATTGCTGGACGCTTTGGCTGTAGCCGTCCATGCCGTCAACCTAGCCCAAGTCAGGCCCTGGGGAGATGCGGTTATCGTGGGTGATGGGCCGGTCGGCCTGTGCCTTCTGAACGCGCTGCTGTCGCACGGTGTACGCCGCGTGTGGGTGGTGGGCACCCTGCCGCACAACCTGGAAGTGGCAAAATCTCTTGGAGCTGAGCGGGTAGTGAACGTACGGGAGGATCCGCGCTGGGAAGAGGGCGGTGAGGGTGACGGCGCCGACTGGAAGTTCGATTACGCCTTCGAGTCCGTCGGGGGCAGTCACCAGACGCTGAGGTCGGCCCTTCGGCACTTGAGGAAGCGGGGAACCCTCGTGGCGGTAGGTATCTTCAGCGGGGATCAGACGATTCCGGGTTACGAGCTGGTTTGGAACGAAATCCGGGTTATCGGGTCGAACAGTTTCGGCTACCATCGGGAGAGAGGGGAGTTTGAGCTCGCCCTGCAGCTGATGGCGGATGCTCCTGAGCGATATCGGCGGATCGTGACTCACATACTGCCCTTGCAGCAGATTCAAGAGGCCTTTGAAATGCTGCTGAGACGACGGGAGGGCAGTAGGGCGATCAAGGTTGTGCTCGACCCGACTCTCCACGAAGCGGACCCCTCGGGAAGGATGTCTGGATGAGGTCAACCCACCTCGTTCCGGGACCATCGCGGCCCTGGCAGACTTGAACTCGGGGCAGGCGTACGAGATGCGGCGCCCGAGGCTGTAACGGAGGCGTGGTGCATGAAGGCGGCCCAGGTGCAGCGCAGCTCTGCCGTCGACAGGGGGCACAACCTGGAGGACGCGGTGCGGTGGGTCCGCAGCGCCGCGGCCGTGGGCGGCGAGCTGATAGTCTTGCCGGAGATGTTAATGGGGATGCCTTCGTCGGACCAGCCACTCTGAGTCTTCGCCGAACCCCTGGACGGACTCTTCGTGCAGGCACTGCAGGGCGTGGCCCGGGAGTACGGGGTGTCGGTCGTGTGCGGGGTCTGGGAGCAGTCGCCCGATCCTCAGCGCCCCTACAATACCACGGTTGTCGTCGGGCCGCACGGCAGGATGGTGGCGGCTTATCGTTAGCTGCATCTTTGCGACGCTCTGGGCGTCCGGGAGTCGCACCAGATGCTGCCCGGCCAGGCGCGGCCGCCCGTGTGGGAGGTGGGCGGCCTGGCGGTGGGAATCGCCATGCGCTACGACCTGCGGTTCGTGGAGGTCTCCCAGGATCTGGCCAGGCGGGGAGCCCTGGCTGTGGTGATGCCGGCCGCGTCGTATGCAGGGCTGGCCAAGGAGGAGCACTGGCTGACGCTCCGGCGGGCCAGGGTCATCGAAGACACCTTTTACACCCTGGGCGCCAACCAGGTGGGCGGCAGGTTCTGCGGGCGCAGCGCCGCCTTCGACCCTTTCGGGCTGATGCTGGCCGACGGGGGCGAGCGGGAGGGAGCAGAGGTTGTCCCGCGAGTCGTGGAATTTGAGGCCGGCGGCTCCTGGGTTCACTGTTTCGAACGCGGGTTCGTTTGTCAAGACGAACGCGGGGTGAAATCACCGGCGTCGCCTGTGCACGGACGCTTCCCGCGTCGCGGCGGTCGCAACTCGATGGCCTCCACGGAGGACGCCAGAAGTTTCGCCACCCCGAGCCCCGCGAATTCGTAACGCCCCGGCGGGGAAATCCCGCGCATGGGTCCTCCGTGCCGCCTTGCTGCGGCCATGCCTGCCTTCCCCCGCCGGCAGCGGCGGGGATGATACCTGGGTCCGCTGCGATTCCCGGTCGCCTCAGGCCGCCTGCGAGGCGGGCTGACCCCGGACGTGCTGCTGCAACGCGACCGCCAAGGGCCGAAGGGCCTTCTCGGCCCGCAGCAGGCTGGCCGCCGACCACCTCAGCGCTTGAAACGGAAGTTCCCAACCCGGCAGGACGCTAAGCTGGCGTAGCGGTGGGCATTCAAGGCGATTGAATGGCTGACAAATGTAGCCAAGAGTATCGGCAGAGGGACTTGCCACCACTCCCTAGTTTAGGATGAACGAGGCCGGCCCCCGTTCACGACGAACGTAGGTTACGTCCCCAGAGGGACGCAGAGCTACAGCGTGAAGGAGGCCGGCGAGTGGATCATATCACGAAGTTCGTAAGCTTGGACGTCTCGAAGGAGACCATCGCGGTGGCCGTGGCGGAGCGGGGGACCGCCCCGCCCCGGTACCTGGGCAGCGTGGCGAACACGCCCGAGGCCGTGCGCAAGCTGGTGAGGCGGCTGGGCAAGCCGGAGCAGCTTTTGGCGTGCTACGAAGCGGGGCCCACCGGCTACGGGCTGTACCGGCTCTTGAGCCGGCTGGGGGTGCGATGCATCGTGGTGGCGCCGTCGCTGACGCCCGTGCGGCCCGGCGACCAGGTGAAGACCGACCGGCGCGACGCCCTGCGCCTGGCGCAGTTGCTGCGAGCCGGCGAGCTGACGCCGGTCTGGGTGCCCGGCGAGGACGACGAGGCGCTGCGAGACCTGGTGCGGGCCCGGGAAAGCGCCAAGCGGGACCTCAGGCGCGCCCGCCAGGAGCTCACCAGCTTCCTGCTGCGTCACGGCGTGGCCGCGCCCAAGGGCACGACCCGGTGGTCCCGGATGTTCCTGCGCTGGCTCGATACGCTGAGCTTCCCCCACCGGGCCACCCAGGTGGCTTATCAGGAGTACGTGGAGGCCGTGCGGGCTCAGCAGGCCCGGGTGGATCGGCTGGAGGCGGAGATCCATGCGCTGGCCACTGAAAGCCGCCAGGCGCCGGTCATCCAGGCGTTGCAGGCCCTCAAAGGGGTCGGGGAGGTGACGGCGGTGACGCTGGCAGCTGAGATCGGGGAGTTCTCCCGTTTTCGCAGCCCGGCCCAGTTGATGGCCTACGCGGGGCTGGTGCCCCGCGAGCACTCCAGCGGGGCTCAGACCCGGCGGGGCGGGATCACCAAGACCGGCAACGCCCATGTTCGGTTCGTGCTGGGGGAAGCGGCCTGGGCGTATCGCCACCGCCCCGCCGTGAAGGCTCCCTTGCGGAGCCGGCAACAAGGGGTCGACCCCGAAGTCTTGCGCATCTCCCTCAAGGCGCAACAACGGCTGCACCGGAAGTACTGGCGCCTGCTCGGCCGGGGCAAGCCCTCGACGGTGGCGGCGACCGCGGTGGCCCGGGAGCTTTTGGGGTTTGCCTGGGCCGTTGCATGCCACGTCGAGGCACAGCAGACTCGGGTAGCAGCCTGACAGGAGGGCTGAAGGAGACAACCACGAGGCTCAACCGGGATCCAGCCGACCGGGTGAGCCGGAACCAACCGGGGACCGGTGGGGGAATCCTCGAGACTTCTATGCACACGGCGTTTGCGCCGCACGTGCGTCTCTAGTTCGAGGCAGCTCCCGGACGGATGGCGTAAAATGCGGTAGCCAACCCGCGGATATCAGAGTGCCAACCGTCGACGACATCCCCGGCCCGGCTCCACCCCGGCGGATCACGATGGGGGTTGACGGCCTCGTTCATATCAGGTGACTGCTCGGAAACCATACCCCATGGGGTATGAGATAATGGGGTTTGAAAAGTGGAAACCCGATGAGTGGCTCCTGCAGATTCTCTCAGACAATGAGCGACGACCTGGGTGAAGGTTGTCACTCCGGCTTTGCCTTGCTTCGTAAACCTTGCGTCCACGCCTATTTCCGTGGTACGATGCGACTGGAAACCACTTCCGGGCAGGGAGTGGGCGGCCGTGCTGGGTTTCCGAAACCGGCAGACCACCTTCGACGACATCACCTGGCGACAGCGCATCCCCCGAAACTCCTACTGGTGGCGGCTGCACGACTGGGCCGAAAAGCACCTGGACGAATCGATGTTTGCTCCCCTGTTCGACGCCCGCACGGGACGGCCCTCGGTGAGTCCTGTTCATACGTTTCTGGCGCTTCTGATCCAGATGGAGAAGGGCTAATCGGACCGGGAGATGGAGCAGGAATCCCGCTTCGACGACCGGGTGAAGCTGGCGATTTTGGCGGGGCGGGACTTTGAGGGCATCGATGCGGCGACGCTGTGCGACCACCGCCGGCGCTTTCTGCAACATGGCATCGCGGCGGCCATGCTGGAGCGGACGCTGGCCTCGGCCAAAGTGGCGGGGCTTTTTTCGCCGGAGCGCTCCCAGATCGTCGACTCCTTTCTGATCCACGGCGGGGCGGCCGTGCAGGACACCTACACCCTGATCCGCAAAGCCGTCGTGCGGGTCCTTGGCGGTGGCCCGGATGCACGAACTGGACGCTCGGCTTGCGGCGGTGCTGAAGCGGACCGATTACCACCAGCCCGGCAAGCCCAAGATCGAGTGGGACGACCCGGAGGCCCGCCGACAGCTTCTCCAGGAGCTGGTCAACGACGCGCTGGCCCTGGTGGCGGCGGCGCGGGCGCTTCCGAAACTGCCCGAGGACTTAAAGGCCATGGTGGACCTGCTGGAGCGGGTGGCCACCCAGGACATCGAGCGGGATCCGGACGGGAGGGTGCACCTCAAGCAGGGGGTGGCCAAGGACCGGGTCATCTCGGTGGTCGACCCTGAGATGCGCCACGGCCACAAGACGGCCCCCAACCGGGCGGACGGCTACAAAGCCCATCTGATGACGGGCGGCGAGGGCCACCGGCTCGTCACCGCCGTCGAGGTGACGCCCGCCAATGCGCCCGATGACGCGAGGCTGGGGGCGATGCTGGATGACCAGGCGCGCCACGGCCACCGACCCGCTGAGGTATTGGGCGATCAGGCGTACTTTGACGTGGCGCGCGCCCGGCGCCAGGCGCTAAAAGGGGACCGTTATGGTGGCCAAGGCGCCCCCGGCACCCAACCGGGAGGGGTACTTCTCGAAGGAGGCCTTCGCCCTCGACGCCGACGCCGGCACGCTCACCTGCCCCGCAGAGCAGACGGTCCGCTTCGACCCGGGCCGGCTGGCCGCTCACCGGGCGTTTGTGGTGAGCTTTCCGGCCGAGGCCTGCGGGGTTTGTCCTCTCAAGGCCCGCTGCACGCCGACAGCGGCGCGTCAGGTCACGGTACACCCCTACGAGGTGCAGCTGCGCCAAGCCCGGGCCCAACCAGCGCACTCCAGCCTTTCGGGAGCGCTACCGGCTGCGGGCCCGCATCGAGCGCATCGTACGGCTGCTCAAGACCCACGGCGCCCGCAAGGCGCGTTACTGGGGTCGCATCAAGGCGCGCTTCCAGGTCCTGCTGGCCGCCATCAACCACAACATCAAGGAAGTGATGGCCGCCGGGCCACCCCGGGGAGAGGTGTGCCCTGCGTGAGTAAAAAGCTGGAACAAATGGAAGCGATAAGGGCAAATGGGCCTCGGAAAGACGACCCGAGGGGCCCGGTGCGCCGGCTGGAACCTGCGATTGGGTCAAGCTGGAACTTGTTAGAGCCATGCCCGGCCTTTCAAAGCCCTGAGCAAAGGGCCGATTCAACAGGAAACCAAGCAGTCACCTAGAGATGGTATCATGGGGCCGTGCGACATGTAGCCACTGCCATGCACATCGAGACGATCCGCCGCCGCCAGGGCGACAAGGTCTACACCTACCACCTCCTGCGCCAGACCTACCGGGAGGGCGGGAAGGTGAAGCATCGCACCCTGGCCAACCTCTCCCACCTGCCCGAGGCGACCCTCGAGCTCGTCCGCCGGTCCTTGCGGGGCGAGCCGGTGGCGCCGGTGCGCGACACGGTGACGATCCGCCGCTCCCGCCAGCACGGCGCGGTGGCCGCGGTGGTGGGCATGCTGCGCAAGCTGGAGATGGACCAGATCCTCGCCTCCCGGCCCGCCGAGTGGGTCCGCGTGGCGTTGGCGGTGGTGGCCATGCGGATCCTGCGGCCGGCGTCGAAGCTGGGCGGGACCTTGTGGTGGACGACCACCACCCTGCCGGAGGTGCTGCGACTGCCCCACGGCGGCGAGGACGTGGACGACGTCTACGCGGCCATGGACACGCTGCTCTCCCGCCAGCCGATCATCGAGGCGAAGCTCGCCCGCCGGCACCTCACGCCCCACGCCATGGTGCTTTATGGCGCTCTCTGTCAAGGTCCCGGTTGTGGAAAACCTCTGCCCTGGTCGGAGACTTGCGCATAGCTCCGCAGATTGGGTACGGTAACGGTGCCGGGACGGCCAAGGCTATGAAAGTCCCTCCCATTGAGGGACGTGCCACCCGTTCCCGGCGCTTGCTTTTGTAGGCGGGCTGCGATGGACGCCTGGACCCGGGCGGGATCGTAGGGTCTGCGTTCCCGCGAGCATCGCGTACACGATGTCGGACATCCGCCGCGCCACCCGCTTGATGGCTTCGATGGGACGGAGCCCCCGCTGCCGGCACCGCTGGTAGTAGGCCTGGGCCAGCGGATCATGGCGAACGGCCGCAAAGGCCATCAGCCACATGGCCCGCTTGAGGCGGTGGTTGCAGCTTTTGCGGGCGGTGTGGCGCTCCTTACCACCGCTACTGTGGGGCGCTGGAGCCGTGCCGTTGTATTTGGCGAAGGCGTGACGCGAGCGAAAGCGGTGGATGTCGCCGGTCTCGCCCAGGACCGTGGTCGCGAGCACCGTGTCCACGCCGCGAAGCGTCTGCAGGTGCTGTCCCGTACGGGGCAGCAGGTCGTTTTCCAGCAGGCGCTTGAGGCGCAACGTGCGCTCGTGAGAGGTCAGAAGCTCCTCGCACAGCTGGCGGATGAGCTCCGCCCGCAGGAGCAGGGCCGGGGTCTTGGGAAGCCTCCGCACCGGCTCCGTGGCCTCGAGGATGGCCTGGGCCCGTTGTGCGGAGTACGACCCAAACCGACCACCGAATACGAGCCATGTCGACCACCCCGTACGATTCATGCCGACCACCGGGTACAATTCATGCCGACCAGCGACTCCGGAGCAAGCCGACCACCGGTTACGATCCATGCCGACCACTTTGACCGATACCTCGGAATCGGTGGTCGCCATGCCCCGTAATCCCCGTCAGGACGGGCGGCGCTGGATACCAAACGGCCATCAGGGATAAGGCCGCTCGGGGCCGAAGCGTGGGGGCCAGCACCCAAACAGGAGGAGGTCTGGCCACCCTGATGGCTCAGCGGAGGGTATCCGTGCGCAAGATCCGGGAGATTCTGCGACTCCACCACGTGGCAAAGCTGGGCGTGCGGGCGATCGGGCGAAGCTGCGGCCTTTCCCACAGCACCGTGGCCGAGGTGCTGCGCAGGGCCGAGGCGGCCGGGCTTTCGTGGCCGCTTCCCGAGGAGATGGACGACGCCGCTCTGGAAGCTGCCCTCTACGGCCCGACCGCCCCGGCGCAGACCCGGCATCCCATGCCGGACATGGACCATCTTTACCGAGAGCTGCGCTCCCGTAAAGGGGTGACGCTGCGGCTTCTGTGGTTGGAGTACAAGCAGGCGCACCCCGACGGGTACCAGTACAGCCGCTTCTGCGAGCTCTACCGCCGGTGGGCCAAGACCCTGGACGTCTCGTTGCGCCAGGTCTACCGCGGCGGGGAGAAGATGTTCGTCGACTTTGCGGGGGAGACGATCCCCGTGGTCGACCCGCAGACGGGGCAGGTCCGGCCGGCCTATCTGTTCGTCGCGGTGCTGGCCGCCAGCCACTACACCTTTGCCAAACCCACCTGGGCGCAGGATCTGCCCAGCTGGATCGGCGGGCACGTGGACGCCTTCGAGTTCTTCGGCGGGGCGCCGGAGATGGTGGTCTGCGATTATGTTCCGGGCAACACAATTGAAGAGAAGGGTGCGAGGCACCCCGCCGATGTACTGGAAGGCCCGGTGCAAACACCCCGCCAGCGTGGCCATGGAGAGCGACGTGATGAACTCCACGTCGATCACCCGCGACCACGCCAGCGTCAGGATGAAGGCGTACAGCCGCACCCGAGCCCCCTCGACCACGAGGGTTCCGAAGTGGCCCCAGTCCACCTGGGCCTGCTCGCCGGGCAAAGTCTCGATGGGCTTGTACTCCCGGACTGGGTGCGGCCGGATCGCAGCCACGAACCGGCGCACGCTGCGGCGGGAACCCGTGTAGCCCTGCTGGCGGATCTCTTGGTAGAGCCGTTCCGCCGTCAGCTCGGGCCAACGGGCCAGCCGTGCCGTGATATACTCGGCGTAGCGGTCGATCTTGCGGGCCCGCTGGCGGTAGCGGGGAGGCTCCGCGGGGAGCGCGGGACCCTGCCAGTACTTGGCCACGCTGTCCCGGTGGATGCCGAGGCGTTCGGCCACCTGAACCTTCTTGAACCCTTCGTCACGCAAGTGCCGCAACTGGATCACCAACTCCTGTCCAACCAGGTTTGCTCGCTCCTTCGCCGGATCCGTCCGGGTGGTGCCCCAGCGGAGCCGATACGGGGGAGCGGGCATTTCCCCTACCTGGCCGGATGTGCGGCTTTTTCGTGCCGGTATGCTTGAGCCAGTCGAAGCGGCGGCGCCTTGGAGGACCCTCGAGAAGGTAAGCGCCACGGTGTCGCATAAGGTTTTCGCCCACAAGCTGGGCGGGGGCGGTGCGAGCGCAGGGGGAGGGTGAGCCGGTAAATGGCATGGGCCTGGAGCCCGTTTTCGTGTATGGCCGGCCCCCTCCTGCGAACCGCCCGCGTGGGACCAGGCTGCGCCTGGACAACCCGGATGGGTGGAGGCATGCTCGGACAGCCCTATCTATGCCCGCTGCGCTCGCCAACTTCAGGAAGGGGAGGGGAGGATGCACCGCTTCATCGGGCTCGATGTCCACAAGGCTTACGTCTACGGCTACGAGCTGCAAGAAAAGGGCACCGGCAGGACCTTCCGGTTCCCCAACACCCCCGAGGGGTGGACGAAGTTTTGTGCCACGCTGGATGGCAGCGCCCACGTGGCGCTCGAGGTGACCGGCAACGCCTACCGGTGCTATGACCTCGTTTCGCCTCACGCCGGGAAGGTCCTGCTGGTCAATCCCTCGGCCCGGCGCCGGCTGGGGGTGAAGACGGACCGGCTGGATGCGAAGACCATGGCCGAGCAGCTGGCGTTGGGGCTGATCCCCGAGGTCTGGGTCCCGCCGGCGCCCATCCGAGAGCTGCGGGTGTTGATCAAGCATCGCTACAATCTGGTCCGCCGGAGGACGATGTTCAAAAACGCGTTGAAGGCGGCGCTGCTCCGCAACGGCCTTACGCTGGACCGCTTCGCTGCCATCACTGAGCGGGCCTTGGAAAAGTGGCTGCGGGCGGACCTGTCGGAAGCGGACCGGCTGGTGCTGGTCAGCAGCGCCGCGATGGTCATGGCGCTGGACGTCCAGGTGGCCGAGGTCGAGCGCCAGATTCTCAAGCGGGTGCGGGGCGTCGGCGCGGTTCGCCAGCTGGCGTCCATCCCGGGGCTGGGGCTGATCTCGGCGGCCGCCATTTACGCCTTCGTGGGCGATCCCCAGCGATTCGGCAACGGGAAGGCGGTGGCCCGCTACGCCGGCCTGGATCCGGCGGTCTACCAGTCGGGTCAGACCCACCGCATCGGGCGCATCAGCAAGCAGGGTCCCCCGCTGTTGCGCTGGCACTTGGTGGAGGCGGCGTGGAGCATCGGTCGGTTTGACCGAGGCCCGCTGGGGCAGTTTTACCGCCGGATGCAGGCCAGCCAAAGCCCTGCGAAGGCGGCGGTGGCCACGGCTCGCAAGCTACTGGTGGTGGCCTGGGCCATGTGGCGGCGGGGTGAGGTCTACCGGGCCGACCAGCCCTCGCCGTCGTATGCCCGCAAGCTGCGGGAACTGGATCGCCAGGCTGAGCAGGCCGCGCCCCTTGAGGAGCTGATCCAGCGCCTCCGGGTGGAGCTGGACACGCCGCCTGCGCAAGGGGCAACGGGCCGTCGGGGTGGATCGCTCGGCGCCGCCGCTTGACAGCTCAACATGGGTGGCCACTTATGCCGATTCTTAACGTGGCCACGGACACCCGAGCCGGCAGCAGGCGTAGAATGGCGGTAGACCAGGAGCCCCGGCCGGTGGCCTGCCATCGGACGGCCGAGACGCCAGGCAGCAACCGAGCAGAAGAAGCGAAGGAGGTTGCGATGCGCTACTGTGGGAAGTGCGGAAGCCGACTTGAGCCCTTCATCGAAGACGGGCGGGAACGGCGCCGCTGCCCGGACTGCGGCTGGGTCTGGCTGGGCAGCCCGGCACCGGTCGTTCTGGTTCTGGCGGTATCCGGGGACGGACGTATCCTTTACACCCGAAGGCGCACCTGGCCGAATGGCACCTGGGCCCTGGTGGCGGGGTTCGTGGAGACCGGAGAGACCGCCGAGCACGCATGTCTCCGTGAGGTTCGGGAAGAGGCAGGCATGCGGGCAAGCGATCCCGTCTACCTGGGCAGCCTGAGCTGGATGGACCAGTTGCTGCTTTGTTTCCGGGTCAAGCTCATGCCGGGTCCAATGCTCCCAGGCAGTGACGCCGACGAGGTGGAGCTGGCACCGCCGGAACTTGAGCGCATCCCATCCAACTGGCCCGCCCGGCGGCTGGTCCAACAGCACCTTCTCCGCCGGGTGACCGGACCGTCCGCCTGACCCGACGATATCACCTGGATACCGGCCGACCTGGCCCCGAAATATGGGTGCATTGCTTTTCAAGACGCCCTGTCGCCCGCCCACGACGAGGCCATCCTCGTGCGCATCGGCATCGTTCGCGACCGAGTCCATCATGACGAAGTGATGGCCCGGGTGGACGGAGACGAGCGGATTGTCATGCTCTATCGGCAGCTGACCCAGCTCATCGACGTCTCAAGAGTGGTTCGCGGGGAGTTCGACCGCACGGTCTGATCCGGTCAGGCTTCCTGACGCCGTCCACGAAGCGAGCCGGCATCTCGTCCGGACTACATGGGCCTTGGTAGGCCCAGCACCAGGACAGCTACGCCGGGGGTGGCATGCCGTTCGGTGCTGCTGCAGAAGATCATCTCGCCTGGGTCGGCCACTATCGCGGTAGCGGTCGACGTGGTCATGCGCTCTGACCTCTGAGGTGGGGGCTGGCATCCAGGCCCTGGTAGCGCTCTTCGCCCGGGCTCAGCAACCTCATCCGCCAGGCTCGCGTCGGCCCGCCGACCAAACTCGAGGGCGCCGGTCCTCTTCCGGCTGTCTGAGGGACGACCGGTTGCGTGCCCACATCTTCTTGTGCGTGCTGGCCAGCTACGTCGAGTGGCACCTGCGGGAGGCGTGGGCCCCGTTTTTGTTCGACGACGAAGAGCCGGGCGCCCATGAAGACGGCTCCCCCGTCGGGCCCGCTCAGCGCTCGCCCGGGGCGCTGGCCAAGGCCCAGAGCCGCCGGACGCCGGAGGGGCGGACGGTGCACAGCTTCGCCACGCTGCTCGACGAGCTGGCCACGGTGGCCCGCCACACGGTCCGGATCCCCGCCCTGCCTGAGGTGGAGCCCTTCGAGACGGTCACCACCCCGACGCCCTTCCAGCAGGAGGTCACTGGCTCGGGTGGGCCTCCACTCGCTCGTGTCGGCAAGTACTAAACGGAAGTGCGAGACTTGTCGCCGGTGCCTCGTATCGCTGAAGGAACTAGCCAGAGGCTTGCCAACAGGCTGCCCAGGGCGGTGATCGTTATCGTTTCGCGTACGCCCACTACGCTCACCCAGGATTCCGCCCACGGCGGCGCCGACCGGCACAGTAATCCACATGCTGACGCGCATGGTGGCACTGACACGACCGTGCAGGTGAGGCGGCGTAGTACTCTGCCATAGACTAACTTGGCTGACGTTGTAAATGGGAAGCATGAGGCCCGTCAGGAACCACTCCGAGAAGAAGCCACCAAAAGGCCATGAAAGGGAGGTCGTCTGAAAGGGACACCACGACTCGGCCCACCGCCGCGCCGACCAGGCTTATGATGAGCGTCGTCCCCAGCTCAAGTCGACGGCGAACCGGACCGGCAAGAGCCGCACCTACGAGCGAACCGATATTCGAAACAGCGAAGATCATGCCAACGGATGCCTGGTCCAGGTGAAGGTACTGAGTCAGGAAGAGGATGAAGACCGCACCCATGGCGATATGGAACAGGTTGAAGGTAGCTCCGCTTCCTGCGATGGCCAACAGCATTGGATTCCTCCAGACTGAAGACAGCCCTGCTCCTATCTCATGCCAGATGCTGCGGTGTCCTGTTCTTGACGTGCTCGTGGATTCGGTCGCCCGGATAGTCGAGAGGAGAATGGCCGAGATTAAGAACGACACCGCATCAAGCGTGATGACGAGCGGAGCCGCAAACCAAGATGAGAGCAAGCCTGCAAGGGCTGGACCAGCAATTCGGGCGAGGGAATACACCACCTGTAACATACTGTTCGCCTCGATGAGAAGCGCCTTTCTGACCACGGATGGTACGTAGGCTTGAAGGGCCGCATCGAAAAACGCCGTAAGGGTGTTGCCAACGAAGGCCACGATGTATAGATGCTCCATAGTAAGCCTTCCGGCAAGGGCCGCGGCTGGGACTGAGACCAGGATGGCCGCTCGGACGAGATCGGCCACGACCATCACGGCACGCCTGGGAAGTCGGTCGACCCATGCTCCGGCGAGCAGGCCAAACAGTATAAACGGCACGTATTCCACGATGCCGAGCAAGCCCATTTGAGCTGGAGAGGCCCCAAGCACGGCGGCCGCGGTAAGGGGGAGAGCAACGAAGGTGATCTGAGAACCAAGCGTCGAGACAGCCTGGGCTGTCCACAGCTTGAGAAAGGCGTCCTCAGTCAAGAGTACACTTCGCTTAGGCTCCATCCTATCACGCCACTGCTTCAACCCCCCAATGACCTGACCGCGGAGACTGGACAACGGTACCCGCCTCCTGGCAAGGAGATGTGTTACCGGAGTAGAGCCTAACCCCGCAGCCGCGCACCGACTTCTAACGAAGCTGTAGTCAAGCAGCTACCGCAAGACTTTGCTTGAACGGTGCTTGCACCGCGGTCCAGGACTCTCGGCGGCGCAAGCCGGACCAAGGCGATGCAGGCAGCGCTGGGGAATCCTTCTTGGCGAACGAACCACCGCCCCACGGTGTCCGATGCACAGCAAGGCCAGCGCACTGGGGTACCTGCCCACACCGGCGGAGCTGGTGACCCACAAGTTGCGCGTGTTCCACCCTGATCCAGACCACGCCGTCGCCAGGGAGGCCCTGGACCGAAGTGCTGGAGCGACTGGCGCTGAAGCAAAACCCTGGCCCATTACAAGTCAGGAGACCCGAGTTAGTATGGTTGTCGTCGGCCTCCCCGACACGCTGCCGTGCCACAGCTGTCAGCGCGCAGAGTTGCGGTGGACCACACCCTGGTGGTCGGACAGTAGGCTGCGCGGTGGGGTGGGAGTAGACGTCCTTCCGGCGAAGCCTCGGTCTTACCGCCTCGGCCGCTGTCACCTGATTCTTGTTTTCTGACCGACTCTGCACCAGGCTGCCCGCGCTTGACTGCCCAAGCCCGACCCTGAGCTCGCCACCGCTTGAGAAACGGAGTCGCGCAGCTCTGCTCAAGGCCTAGTCGACCTCGAGCGGCGTCGGCGAGTCGGACGCCGGCGCTTTCTCAGTAACCAAAGGAAGGCGGAGGCTGGCCGCTAGCGCGTCAGTCGGTAGCGGCCAGGCCCTACCACTTACCCCTCTACCAGCCCATCTGACATAAGGCGGAACCTGGGAACAGGTCGAAACGGCTCGTAAGGAGCCAGCCTCGTGATTTGGCGTGTACGATATGTGAACGTTAGGCCGTTCAGTTCAACGTTGATTAGGTTAACGCCGCTTATGACTCGATTGAGCGTGATTCCCGAGTCCAGAACGTACGGTATTACAGTGCATCCGTAATATGCTCGGCCCGAGGACGCCTCCAGCAAGCTTGTATTGGCTGGAAACCTTCACTCGACCAGGTCCGATTAGGCTCGATAATAAACGAGTAGTGTGCGATCCTTTGTGGCGATTCAGGCAGGTCAACCTCCTCATCAACCTCGATGTCGAACCGTAGATTCAGAGGTGTTCCATCTGCTACCTGTCGGCTGCTCCCTGGGCCTGGGCCTGAACGAGATCAAGAGCAAGACGATTGGGCTCCAGCCTTGCGGAATGGAGGAAAGCCTCACCGTAACCTGAAGACCTGCCTCGGGGTCCAGCACGCCTTGTCCCTGGTGGTTCACCTCCACGCCATTAATGGTGCCCCTCATTTGATAGATCACGTTAAACCTCTTGTCTCTAGATTCTCTAGAGTTTCACCAGGACGGCGACCTTCTCCGCACTCGCCATTGTCATGCCCCCTTGTATGTTTGTTCCCGGACAGATCCCCCGCGACCGGTAGAGGGAGCGGATCGCTCCCGCGATCCGGCTCCCTGCCGCCCCGGCGCGCGGCCCTCTGTCCACAGCCCTGTGGATAACTGAGCAAGTTTTTGGGGCGTCCCAGTCGAAGCCTGGCGCAAGCCAGGTTTTGGGGCGGTGCTGCTCCCCCTTGCGGCCACGGACCGCTTCGAGAGACTGCACGCCCCACGCCGAGCGGAAGACCGCTGACCCGTACGCTGCCTCTCCCTCGGCCCGGCCGGAAGCAGCAGTCCGGAACCTCCCCGGGTCCCGGGAGCAAGGCTGATGCTGGCAAGGCTGCGGCTTGACGCTCCGGGCGACGGGGGCCCCCAACCTTGGCCACCTTGCCTCGAAAGGAGGTCGTGCGCCATGGCCCACCTGCTGTGCGTCGGGATCGACGTGGCCCTCAAGCAAAACCGCGCGCGCTTTGTCGACGACACCGAGGCCGATCACGGCCGCCTGGCCTTTCCCAACGACGCCGGCGGCGCCGTCAGTCTGGTGGCTCAGACCTGCCGGCTGCTCACGCGCCACCAGATTCCCCGGGTCCGCTTCGGCCTGGAGGCCACGAGCTTCTACGGCTGGCATCTGGCCCTCTACCTCACCAAAGCGCCGGAGCTGGAACCCTTCGCTCCCGAGGTCTACCTCTTCAATGCCCGCACCATCGACGCGTACAAGAAGACCTACCCCGACCTGCCCAAGACCGACTGGGTCGATGCCTCCGTGTTGGCCGACCGGGTCCGCATCGGGCGGCTGCCGCGGCCGTTCGCTTACGACGACCGCTACCTGCCTCTGCAGCGCCTGACCCGCCACCGCTACTTTCTCGTCAAGCAGCTCGTGCGCCACAAGAACTACTTCCTGGGCTACCTCTTCCTCAAATGCAGCCGCCTGGTGCACGCCTGCCCCATCTCCGACCCCCTGGGAGCCGCCGGCCGGGAGCTGGTCCTCGCTTACCCGTCGGCCGAAGAGCTGGCTGCCGCGTCCCTGGACGAGCTGGCCCGGTTTCTCGTGGACAAGAGCCGTTCTACAACCCCTACGACGTGGCCAAAGCCCTGCAGGCCGCCGCCCGCCACTCCTACCGGCTGCCGGAGCGCTTACAGAACCCGGTCAACCGCATCCTCGCCTCCACGCTGCAAATCATCCGGGACCTGGAGCGGGAGGTTCGCCACACCTCCCGCGCCATCGAACGAGAGATGCTCGGCGTCCCCTGCCCGCTGCTCTCCATCCCGGGCATCGGGCCGGTCTTTGGGGCCGGCATCCTGGCCGAGATCGGGGACGTGCTCAACTTCCCCGACGACGATGCCCTCGCCAAGTTCGCCGGCCTCACCTGGCGGGAGCATGCCTCGGGCGAGTTCGAAGGGGAAGACAAGCCCCTGAGCCGTACCGGCAACCCCTACCTGCGCTACTACTTGGTCGAGGCGGCCAACAGCGTGCGGAGGTACGCGCCGGAATACCAGGCCTTCTACGAGCGCAAGTTCCGGGAAGCCACCCGGCACCATCACAAGCGAGCCATCGTGCTCACCGCGCGGAAGCTGGTCCGGCTTGTCTATGCTCTGCTGCGCACGGGACAGGCCTATACCGGGACCCGAAAGGAGGCTCGTTCCGCCTGACAGGGGCTCACCGGCCGCCCCGATAGCGTTCTCCCGCCGGCCACAACCCCGCTGCATGAACCGCCCCCGACGCGCGAAAGCACCTCCGGGGGCCACGGACGGTATTCGCCTGTCAAGGTACACCGAACACTTATTCCCGCTTGACACTCACACCGTACGTCTCCTGTGGCCGCAAGACTCGACCGCACCTCTTACCTTAGGCTTGTGCCACCGAACTGGGCAAGCCCAGATACCCAGTAATGGAACCGCTTACCAGTCATAAGGTCAACTTTTCTGAGGTTTTGGCCTACACAGTCCTTGTCTCTCCCGCTTTCGCAAGGCTTCTGTTGTGTTGATCGTTATTTGACCGCTGTCGTCGCGCGCTCGATGAGCGGCAAAGGGCGTGGCTCGCCGGATGTCCCGGGCGGCCACGCCTGTGGGATGTCAGGGTAGCCGCCGACGGTTGACCCTGCCGTCGGCCTCCTGGGCCTCCGCCCAAAGCAGCACCAGGCGGACGGCCAGCTCGTAGATGGCGCGGCGGGAGGCAAAGGCTAGCACCTGCTCCCGAAGGCCGTCCACCAGGCGCATCCGGGCCAGGGCCCCGGCCCGGCGGGTGCGGTGCCACTCGACGGTGATGGGCGTATGCCCCCGCAGCCAGAGCCGTATGGCGCTCACCTCCCGGCCGCCTGAGGCGCCTGCCACTCAGTGGCCATCACCGCCTCGACCAGCTCGTGGTCGACCACGCGCTCCTGCCGAGCGCCCGCTGCCAGGAGGCTAGTAGTGCGTCCCACAAGTTCGTTCCTTGGACATGACGGCTCCTTGACAACCTAACCCGGCACAGCCGGGCAAGAAATTTCGCAGGGCAGCAGGAGTCCGGCCGAAGGGCGCGAACTGGCGCCACGACGGGATTCTGAGACGTTCGCGGAGGTCAAAGGTGACCCGGACCCAGCCGCCAGCCTGGCGAGGGCGGAGCGCAAGCCTGGTGAGCCTGCCGCTGCCCGAGCTCACGTCGGACCAGCGCAAGGCACTGCGGGAGTGGAGGTTCGGCCGCAAGGTCGAGCACCGGCTCTGGCTCCGAGCTTCCATCATCTGGGGACTGTTCCATCACCGTTCCTCGGTCGCCCAGGTCGCCTCCCACGTGGGCGTCACGGGGCGCAGCGTGTGCAAGTGGCGGGACCGGTTCCTCGAAGCCGGCGTCCGCGGTCTGTACGACCGGCCCCGCTCGGGACGCCCGCCCCGCTTTGGCCCGGAGCAGCGCTGTGAGGTGATCGCCCTGGCCTGCGACGCCCCCGCAAGCTACGGCTTCGAAGGCCAGACCCTCTGGACCTACGACACCCTCACCGACGCCGTTCGACGGAGACTCGGCTTGCCGATGAGCCGGAGCAGCGTCTGGCGGACCCTGGAGCAAAACGCCCTGCGGCCGCACCGGGTGCGCATGTGGCTGCACAGCCCGACTTCGACACAAACGAAGGAGAAACGCAATACGTAAC
>JADBKR010000006.1 GCA_014896295.1 Limnochordaceae bacterium | reverse complement strand
AAAAGTGGTGCCGAGAGCCGGAATCGAACCGGCGACACCGGGATTTTCAGTCCCGTGCTCTACCAACTGAGCTATCTCGGCACCGCAGGACGACCCTATTTTACGGGCCACACCCCACTTTGGCAAGGGTCGGGCGGCGCGTGCAGCGAACTGGTCCGGCGGGAGGCGGTGTCCTACGGTGCAAGCTCCCTGGCCGCGCCGCGTCGTCGTCGCTCCTGACTCGTTCAAGGGCAGTGCCTCCGCCCGGGAGGTGGCCGAGGCCATCGCACGGGGGCTGTCGCGGGCCATGCCCGGCCTGAGCGTCGAGACCGTCCCCATGGCCGACGGCGGTGAGGGCACGGTAGAGGCGCTCGTCGAGGCCACGGGCGGCCGGTACGTGACCGAGACCGTCACGGGCCCGCTGGGAGAGCCGGTCGAGGCCCGCTTCGGAATGCTCGGCGACGGGCAGACCGCGGTCATCGAGATGGCGGCGGCCTCGGGGCTGCCGCTGGTGCCGGCTTCTCGCCGCAACCCGCTCGTGACCACGACGTACGGCACGGGCCAGCTCATGCGAGCCGCCCTCGACGCCGGCGCCACCCGTATCCTCATCGGCATCGGGGGTAGCGCGACGGTCGACGGCGGCGCCGGCATGGCGCAGGCTCTCGGCGCTCGGCTGCTGGACGCCGAGGGCCACCCCATCGACTTCGGCGGCGGAGCCCTCGACCGCCTGGCGCGCATCGACCTCTCGAGTATCGATCCCCGCCTCCGCTCGACCACCATCCTGGTAGCGTGCGACGTCCGCAACCCCCTGGTCGGGCCGGAGGGGGCAGCGGCCGTCTTCGGTCCCCAGAAGGGGGCGACCCCGGCGATGGTACGCACCCTCGACGACAACCTGCGCCACCTGGCGGCCGTCATCCGCCGGGACCTCGGGGTCGACGTGGCGCACCTCGCCGGGGCAGGGGCCGCCGGCGGGCTCGGCGCCGGGCTCGTGGCCTTTTGTGGCGCGCACCTGCAGCCCGGCGTGGAGCTGGTCATCCAGGCCGTCGGTCTCGAGCGCCGCTTGCAGGGCGCAGACCTGGCGGTGACGGGAGAAGGCTCCCTCGACCGGCAGACGCCCTTCGGCAAGACCCCGGCGGGGGTGGGCCGCCTCGCCCGGCGGCTCGGGATCCCCGCCATCGCCCTCGTGGGAGCCATCGGCGAGGGCGTCGACGACGCCGTCCTGGATGCCTGCGGGTTGGACAGCGTCTTTTCCATCGTCCCGGGCCCCATGCCGCTGGACGAAGCCATCCGGGGCGCGCACAGGCTGCTGGAGCAGGCCGCGTGGCGCCTGGGCCGGTGGCTGAGCCGCCGGCCGCCTCGAACGGAGGTCGCTGCCCACGAGCTCCCGTGACCCCCGGGGCGATCGGCCCCTGGACCGCCGCCTGGTCATCGCCATCGCGTACGGCGCGCTGGCCACCCTGGCCATCGCGCTGCTCGTCGTGCTCCGCTGGCCCTCGACCATCCCCGGCCGGGCCGGGCCTGCCTGGGAGGACGCCATGGCGGCGCTGATCGGCGGCGAACTGAGCGAGCGGTATCCCGGCCGGCCCATCCTGCTCGTCCCCGTGCTCCCGTTGCCCGGCTGGGCCGGCTGCCCCCGCGGCGACCCGGGGCGTATCGGGGCTGGTGGTCTCGTCCTCGCAGGTCACGCATCTGCACCTGCTGGCCGCGTGGCTGGAACCGGCGTCCCCGGACCGTCCCTATCAGGTCGAAATCGAGCTCCGGAACGGCGGGGTGCTGGGCGCGGGAATGCTGCGGGTCACGGGCCGGGGACGCTGGGGGTTCGACGGGGATCTCCCCGTCGCCCTGGCAGAGGTGCGGGCCGTTCGCATCGTTCGGGATGGCCGGCCGGTGCTGCGGGGCGAGGCTCCCGCACCCTGAGCGACGCAGGCGGAAGCGAAAGGCGGGGAGCCAAGAGCGTGGACACCGAGGCGCGCATGGACACCGACACCCAGGCGTTCTTGTCGCTCTTCTTCAGCATCGAGGGCATCCTGCGTCGCCTGGCCGGCGGCCGGGAGGAGGGCTTCGCGCGCCTCGTCGCACGCGCCCGCGACCACAACGCCGTGGTGCGCCGCTTCGAGCAGGAGCTGCGGGCGTTCAACGAACTGCGCAACATGCTGGTGCACGCGCCGCTCACCATCCCGGTGGCCCGCCCCTCCCCGGAGGCGGTGCGCGCCCTGCAGCGCATCTACGACCACCTGACCCACCCGCAGCTGGTGCTTCCCCGCTTTGCCCGGCAGGTGGTGAGCCTCACGGACGACCAGCCCTTCGCCGACGCCATCGAGGCCATGCACAAGACCGGGTACTCTCAGTTCCCCATTTACCGGGGGGCCGCGTTCCAGGGCCTGCTGACCGACGGGCTGATGGCCCGGTGGATCGCCGCCCGGCTCGACCACGACTTCGCCCGGCTGCTCAGAGGTGCCTCTCAAGGACGTCCTCCACCAGGTGCCCGAGCGTAGCACGGTCGCCTTCGTCTCACGCCGCGCCACGGTCGCCGAGGTACGGGAGATGTTCGAGAGCCACCTGAGGCAGGGGCGCCTGCGCCTCGACGCCGTGCTCATCACCGAGACGGGCGACCCCGACCAGCCGCCGCTCGGGATCGTCACGCCCACCGACGCCATCGCCATCGTGGCCGAAGACGCCGTCCCACCGTCGTAGGGCGGCACCTCCTGCTCCAGGAGGAGCCTGCCCCTGACCGGCAGGGGCGGCAAGGGGCTCAGGCGAGCCCTCCCAGGAAGTAGCCCACGGCGTAAGCGATGGCGGCCGCCAGGCCTCCGACCAGCAGCATCTCGAGGCCGGCCCGGTACCAGGGCTTGTACGTCACGAGCGAACGGGCCGATCCCACCCCGAACATCGTCAACAGGGTGAGCACGACCGCCACCTCGAACGACCGGGCCCTCAGGCCCTCCCACAGGCCCGCCAGCACGAAGGCGAGAAGCGGCACCGCCCCGCCGATGGCAAAGGCCACGAACGTGGCAAGGGCGGCATGCAGCGGATCCTTGCGCTCGGGAAGGATGTGGAGCTCTTCTCGCATCATGGTCTCGATCCAGCGCTCCCGATCGGAGGTGATGGTACGGACGGCGTACTCCAGCGCCTCCCCCTCGAAGCCCTTGGCCCGGTAGATCTCCCGGATCTCTTCCCTTTCCCCCTCCGGGAAATGATCGATCTCCCAGGCTTCCCGCTCCCGCTCCTTGCGCTCGTAGTCCTGCTGGGACCGACCGCTCAGGTAGGCGCCCGCCGCCATCGAAAAGCCATCCCCCAGCAAATTGGCCAGTCCCAGCACGAGCACCACGCCCGGCGACAGGGCGGCGCCCGTCACGCCGGCGACGACGGCGAAGGTGGTGACGATCCCGTCCGATGCGCCGTACACCATCTCGGCCAGGTAGCGGCCCTGCTCCTGCTGATGCGGCTCGACGGCGGAAGTGCGGATACGTTGGGTGTCGTGGGCCTGGCGGGCCTGCTCGACGTCCCCGCGCTCGTAGGCCCGGCGGGCCTGCTGCAGCCGGCTCATCCGGTGGAGCCTCCCCTCTGCCCGGCATGCTTCCACGTCGCCGGCTCACAGTCTTGCTCGCCCGGGGAGGTCCCAACGAAAAACCGGCGTCACCGCCGCCGGGCGGATGCCGCCGGTCTCCCGTCATCTGGTCGAAACGCCACGCGCCCGCCCGCCGGGCGGGCACCTGTCTTGTTGCGGGCTTGAAGTGGCGGGACCGACGGGATTCGAACCCGCGATTTCCGGCGTGACAGGCCGGCGTGTTGAACCGCTACACCACGGCCCCGCAAACCCGATGCCCGGTCACGAAGTGGTGGGCGGAAACGGGCTTGAACCGTTGACCTCCTCCTTGTAAGGGAGGCGCTCTCCCGCTGAGCTATCCGCCCACGGCGGCCGGTCGAAGCCCCCGCCTGCCGCACGGATTATCCCACACGCCCACCGCCGGTGTCAAGGCAAGAGGCGGTGTCGACGGGAGGGCCCTACTGGGGCTCCTCCACCGCCTCGATCCGGTACTGCAAGGTGCCGGCCGGCACCTCCACCGTCACCTCGTCGCCGGTGTAGTGGCCGAGCAGCGCCTGGGCCACCGGGGATCGGATGGAGATCCGGTGCTCGCCTGGGTCCGCCTCGGCCGAACTCACGATCACGTACGACTCCTCTTGGCCCGATCCCAGGTCCCGCAGCCTCACGCGGCTTCCCAGCCGTACCTGGAGCCTCTGCCTGGCATCGACCCGGCCCTGCCGGGGGTCCAGGACCTTGGCCGTCTTGAGCGTCTTCTCCAGCTCCGCGATGCGGCCCTCGACAAAGGCCTGCTCGGCCTTTGCCGCTTCATACTCGGGGTTTTCCCACGCATCCCCGAAGTCGAGGGACTCCCGGATGCGCTGGGTCACCTCTTTGCGCTTCACCAGCCGGAGGAAGTCGAGCTCTTCACGAAGGCGGCGCGCCCCCTCCGGGGTCAGGACGAGCTCCTCCTCCAACATGTCGCGCCTCCCCTGGTTTCTTCAACCGTTTTCACGGGCATTCTTCGCCCGGAGAGGTGTGGTTTCCTCCCGGCGCATAGGATGGGCGGCGAGCGGCGTCCGGACCGACCGGACGCCAGCACGAAGGGACGTGAACGAAGTGGGCCCCTTCCGCAGCCTGTGGCGGGCAACGGTCAGCTTCGCCCTCGTAAGCATCCCGGTGAAGGTGTATGCGGCCACCGAAGACAAAGATATCCACCTGCGCCAGCTCCACGACCGGTGTCACTCCCCCATCGAGTACCGCAAGTGGTGCCCGGTCTGCGATACGGAGGTCCAGCCCGAGCACGTCGTGTCGGGGTGGGAAGTGTCACCCGGCCGCTTCGTACCCCTCACCGAGGAGGAGCTCGACGCCCTGCCGCTGCCCGAAGGCCACACGGTGCAGATCATGGACTTCGTCTCGCTCGCCGAGGTCGACCCGGTCTACTTCGAGCGTCCCTACTACCTGGAGCCTGCCGAAGGAGCCGTACGGGCATACCGGCTGCTGGTCGAGGCCATGCAGAGCACGGGCCGCATGGCCGTCGCCCGGATGGCGCTGCGCCGGCGGGAAAGCCTGGCCGCCCTGAGGCCCTCCGGCAACGTGTTGACGCTGGAGACCATGCGCTTCCACGACGAGGTGCGGGCCCCGGACCAGGTCGTCGAGCTTCCCGCCGGCAGCCAACCCACCGAACGCGAGCGGGAGATGGCCGTGCAGCTCGTGCGGCAGCTCACCACCGCCTTCGAACCCCGGCGCTACCAGAGCCGCCGCCGGGAGGCCTTCACCGAGCTCATCGAGCGCAAGCTCACCGGCAAGGCCGTCGTCGAAGCTCCGGTCCAGCCGCCGCCCCCCGTCGCCGACCTGGTCGAGGCCCTGAAGGCGAGCCTGCAGCAGACGGACGGGAGCCCGGATGGCACGCGCAAGGACGGGCGACGGCGCGTCGCAGGGGCACGCTCCGGGCGCTGAGATGCCCCGGATCGTACGCCCCATGCTGGCGGAGCTGGCACGCCGCCCCTTCGACTCGCCGCGGTACTGGTTCGAACCCAAGTGGGACGGCCTGCGGGCCATCGCGTTCGTAGCGGGACGGGAGCCGTGCTGGCTTCAGAGCCGCAGGGGCGTGCGCTGGAGGTGGCAGTTCCCCGAAGTGACGCAGGCCCTCGATACCATCGGGGCCCATCACCGCTGTGTGCTGGACGGCGAACTGGTGGCGAGCGGCGAGCTGGGCCGCCCCGACTTCACCGCCATCCTCGAACGCAGCCTCGTGCGAAGCCCCTTGCGGGCCTCGGAGGCGGCCCGCCGCCGGCCGGCCACCTACATGGTCTTCGACCTGCTCTACCTCGACGGGGAGGACCTGCGGGCACGCCCCTTCGACGAGCGGCGGCGCCGGCTCGAACGGTGGGCGGAGCAGGCTATGGCCGGCACATCCGCCCTGCTGCTCTCCCCTGCGGTCGTGGGGAAAGGGCGTACGCTCTTCGAGCAGGCCGAGCGTCTCGACCTCGAGGGCGTGATGGCCAAGCTCCGCACCAGCCCTTACCTCGAAGGGCGTCGCAGCCCCTACTGGCTCAAGATCAAGCGATGGGCCGAGGAGGTCATGAGCGTGGCCGGCTTCGTCCCGGACGGCCGGGAGGGGATGCGATCGATCGCCGTCGCGGCCGAGCGCAACGACGGCAGGTGGCAGCTCGCCGGGCTGGTGGGCTCCGGGCTCTCGCCGGCCCGCCAGCGCCACCTGCGCCGGGCGCTCGAACCTCTGCGCCTGCCCGCCCCTGACCCGGGCCTCGTCATCCCGACGACGCCCTCCCCCGTGGCTCCCTGGCAGCGGCGGGATCCGTGGCCCGAGGTGAGTTGGGTCGCCCCGCGCCTGCAGGTGCGGGTCCGCTACCTCGACCGCACGGAGCACGGGTGGCTCCGCCACGCCTCGCTGGTGGACGTCGAGCCGGGCGGCGAGCCAGGGGAGGAGCGATCATGAACCCGCCTGCCAGGCAGGGCGCTCCGGCCAGCCGCGTCCGGGTCGACGGGCGAGAGCTCCGCGTGACCCACCTCGACCGGGTGCTCTGGCCACGAGAGGGGCTCACCAAAGCCCACCTGATCGACTACTTCGTCCGCGTGGCGCCTCTCATGCTGCCCCACCTGGAGGGACGGCCGCTGGTGCTCACCCGGTATCCCGAGGGCATCGAGCGCCCTTCCTTCTACCAGAAGCAGGCGCCCTGGCCCCGCCCCGCCTGGGTCCGCACAGCCCAGCTGGCCCACGAGGACCGCGCCATCGACTACGTGCTCGCCGATAGCGCGGCGACCCTGGCGTGGCTCGGCAACCTGGCGGCGATCGAGATCCATCCGTGGATGTCCAGGGTGGACGACCCCGAACATCCCGATCTCGTGGTGATCGACCTCGACCCGGACCCGCCGGCTTCCTTCGAGGAGAGCCGGAAGGTGGCCTTCTGGGTCAGGCAGGCGCTCGACCGGCTCGGCGTACCCTCGGTGCCCAAGCTCTCCGGGGCCACCGGCGTCCACGTCTGCATCCCCATCCGGCGCCGCTACACTTACGAGCAGACGAGCCGCTTCGCGGCGACGGTAGGCCGGGCGCTGAGCGAGGTCTTCCCCGACCGGGTCACCGACGAGCGCCTGGTCCGCCGCCGCCATGGCCGGGTCTACGTCGACCCGTACCAGAACCTGCGGGGGAAAACCGTCGTGGCCCCGTACTCGCCGCGCCCCTTGCCCGGAGCCCCGGTCTCCATGCCGCTCACGTGGGACGAACTCGAGACGGCGCAACCCCGTGCGTTCACCATCGCCAACGTGACGCAGTGGCTGCCGGGCCGGCGCGACCCGCTCCTCGAGGCCCTCGGCAGGCCCTGTTCGCTGGACGCTTTCTTGGAGAGGGTGCCGGGGCTTCAGGGCACCCGGACGTAGGGCACGCCGGTGGGCTCCACCTCGGCCAAACGCTCGTGCAGCGCCCGGGCCGCCTCCAAGAACGCCTGCCCGATGCGGTCGTCCTTGAGCGCCGCCAGCGGCTGGCCCTCGTCACCCGACTCCCGCAGGGAACGGTCGAGCGGCAAGCGGGCCAACAGCGGCACGCCCAGGGCCTCGGCGATCTGCTGGCCGCCTCCCCGGCCGAAGATCTCCTCGGTGTGGCCGCAGTGCGGGCAGATGAAGTAGGCCATGTTTTCGATGACGCCGACCACGGTCTGGTTGGTCTTCTCCGCCATCTTGGCCACCCGGCGGGCCACCACCGAGGCCACGGGTTGCGGGGTGGTCACCAGGAGGAGGTAGCTCTGAGGGATGAGCTGGTACATGCTGATGGCGATGTCGCCGGTGCCCGGGGGCATGTCGAGCAGCAGGTAGTCGAGGTCGCCCCACAGGACGTCCTTGAGGAACTGCTCCAGCGCTTTCATCAGCATGGGACCCCGCCAGATGACGGCCGTCTCCTCGTCCACCAGCGAGCCCATCGAGATGGCCTGCACGCCATGGGCCGTCTGGGGAGCCAGCGCCCCCTCGATGACCATGGGCCGGCCCTTGAGCCCCAGAATCCGGGGAATGCTGAACCCGTAAATATCGGCGTCGATCACGCCGACCCGGTGCCCCAGGCGGGCGAGCGCCACCGCGAGGTTGGCCGTCACGGTGGACTTGCCGACCCCGCCCTTGCCGCTGGAGATCCCGATGATCTGGGTGTTGGAGGCCGGATCGAGGATGGACGAGCGCGCCTGGCGCCGCCCGCTCAGGCGGTTGACCAGCGCCTGGCGCTGCTCGGGCGTCATCTCGCCCAGGGTAACATGGACCTCCTCGACCCCCGGCAACTGCCCGACCCGGGCCTTCACGCTGCTTTCGATCTCGCGGTGGAGCGGGCAGCCGGCGACGGTGAGCAACACGTCGACCTCCACCCGGGTGTCCTGGATCCGTACGTCCTTCACCATGTCGAGATCGACGATGCTGCGGCGGAGCTCCGGGTCCAGGATGGTCCGGAGCGCCTCCATCACCTGCTCCCGGCTCACCATCGACCCAACGCCTCCCGGCTGCCCGTCTCCCGTACGCGACGAGTGGCAGGCCAAATAGTTAACCGCGTTACATGTTATCCGCGGTGCAACCGGGCGTCAACGCGGCGGCCCACGGGCGCAACGTGTCGGCCCGCAGCCCCCACCGCATGGCAGCCAGCGTCAAGACGTCGCCCACCTGCACGTTGCCCAGGCCCGCGTCGGGTCCCAGGCGCAACAGCAGCTCTCGCTGCTGCTCGACCCGCGGGGCCTCCCAGATCACCCGGCTCGGCCGGGAGAGGAGCTGGGCCAGGCGCTGCCACTCGGCTACCCGCAGGCGGCCCTCCTCGTCGAAGATGCCCACCCCACGGCCCGAGTCTCGCGCCTCGATGATGACCCACTCGGCGCCCGCATCCAGGTCGAGTTCTACCTGCTCGGCGGCGTCCTCGGGGCGGAAGGGCCGGCCAGGGTCCTTGCTCCCCACCTCGGTGAGGACCCGGAAGCCCTGCTCCCTCGCCGACGCGATCAGGGCCAGGCGTTCGTCCGCCCCCAAATCGAAGGTGCCGTTGGAGACCTCGACCCAGGCGAAGCCGAGGCGCTTCAGGTGGACCAGCACCTCCTCGGGGTCCCCCAGCACTCGGGACAGCTCCAGGAGGGTGCCCCCGGCGTAGACCTCGACCCCCATGGCCCTGCCGGCTTCCACTTTGGCCAACACGGCGTCGGGCCGGTAGAGCAGGGCGGAGGCGAAAGCCAGCTTCCAGAGCTGCACGTGGGGAGCGGCCATCTCCAGGAGATCCAGGAAGTAAGCGGGGGGCACCCCCTTGTCGATCACCATGGTCACGCCGCCCGTGACCCTGGTCAGGAGGCCACGAGCCGTCGACCCGGGCGAAACACGGTTTCCACAACCCGTCGGAAGGCGGGCCTTCCCAGCGGCTGGCGACGCGCGCCACGATTGACGAAAACCCCCTTTCCCCGGCTCTGGCAGTGTATGCATGGCCTGACTGCGTGGCCCCGGGGAAAGGGGGCTTCCGGAAGCTCCCGAAGCGAACAGCGTTACGGAAGCGTGAGGGTCTCGAGCGGCCCCCGCACCGCCTCCACCGAACGGGCGAACGCCTCCTGCTCCTCAGGGGTCAGCTCGATCTCCACGACCCGCTCCACGCCGTTGCCGCCCAGGATCACCGGGACGCCCACGTAGATGTCGCGATGCCCGTACTCTCCGTCGAGGTAAGCGATGACCGGGATCAGGCGTCGCTGGTCCCGCAGGATCGCTTCGACCATCTCGGCGACCGCCGCGCCCGGGGCGTAGTAGGCGCTGCCCGACTTGAGCAGGTTGACGATCTCTCCGCCTCCCTTGCGGGTCCTCTCCACGATGGCATCCAGGCGCTCCTTCGGGATGAGCTTCTCCACCGGGATGCCGCCGGCGTAGGAGTAGCGCACGAGCGGCACCATCTGATCGCCGTGGCCGCCCATGACGAAGGCGGAGACGTCCTTGACCGAGATGCCGAGCTCCATCGCCAGGAAGGTGCGGAAGCGGGTCGAGTCCAGCACCCCCGCCATCCCCATCACCCGGCGGGTCTCCCAGCCCGGTGTACCTCCAGGCCGCGTAGGTCAGCACGTCCACCGGGTTGCTGACCACGATCAGGAAGGCGTCGGGCGCGTAGCGTTTGACGTTGCGCACGACCTCCTCGAGGATGCCGGCGTTGGTCTTGAGAAGATCGTCCCTGCTCATCCCGGGCTTGCGAGCGATGCCGGCGGTCATCACGACCACCTGGGAGCCCCGGATCTCTTCGTAGCCGTTGCTGCCCACGATGCGCAGGTCGAAGCCTGCGATCGGCGCCGCCTCCAGCAGGTCCAGCGCCTTGCCCTGGGGCAAGCCTTCCACCACGTCGACGAGCACCAGGTCCGCCAGCCCCCTGGCCGCCAGCCAGTGAGCGGTGGTAGCACCCACATTCCCAGCCCCGACGATACTGACCTTTGCGCGCATTGCCCAACAGCCCCCCTTGTGCTTTGCTCACGGCACGACCGAGGTACCTGCCGCACCGGCTACGGCCCCCTGCAGGCGCTCGAGCGCCGAGATGGTGGCTCGCTTGCCCGTGGCCTCGACGAAGCGAACACAGGCCCTCACCTTCGGCTCCATGCTCCCCGAGGCAAACTCCCCCGCCTCCAGGTACCGGCGGGCCTCCGCCACCGTCATCCGCGCCACCGGCCTCTGCTGGGGCGTGCCATACCCCAGGTACACCGCGTCGACGTCCGTCAGGATCACCAGCAGATCCGCGTGCATCTGCTCGGCCAGCCGCGCCGCCGCGAGGTCCTTGTCGATGACCGCCTCGACGCCCAGGATGCGGTACTCGGGATCCCGTACGACCGGGATCCCCCCTCCTCCCGCGGCCACCACGATGACTCCTTGCTGCACCAGATCCCGGATGACCTGGGCCTCCACGATCGCCTTCGGGTCGGGCGACGGCACGACCCGCCGCCAGCCGCGCCCCGCGTCCTCCACGTAATGATACCCTGTCTCCGCCGCCAGCCGCCGGGCCTCGGCGGCGTCGTAAAACGGGCCGATCGGCTTGGTCGGACGGGAAAAGGCCGGATCCTCGGGGTCGACCACCGTCTGGGTCACGAGCGTGACGACGCTCTTCTCGATGTTGGCTCGTACCAGCTCGTTGTACAGCGACTGCTGGATCAGGTAACCGAGCAGCCCCTGGCTCTGTGCCCCGCAGACGTCGAGCGGCATCGCAGGGACGCCGGCGCTGCGGCCTGCCTCCTGCTGCAGCAGGATCGCACCCACCTGCGGGCCGTTGCCGTGCGTCACCACCACCCGGTGACCCCGCTGGATGAGGCGCACCAGTTGCCGGCTGGTGGATCGCAGGCTGTGACGCTGATCGGCGGCGGTGCCCTTCTGCCCCGGGCGAAGGATGGCGTTGCCCCCGAGCGCCACCACGATCATCCATGACTGCATGGCTGCACCGGTAGTATTCCATCGCTGGATGGGCCATCCTGCATCGTTTCCTCTTGACAATGCCGGTGCCCGGTTTATATTGATTGTCCGGTAGCACTCACCGCCGCCGAGTGCTAACAACATCCACGCTGGAGTCGTAGAGGGGGGAAAGGGATGCCGGACATCCGTCCACTCGGGGATCGGGTGCTCGTCAAGCCCATCGAGCAAGAGGAACGCACCAAAGGGGGTATCGTACTACCGGACACCGCGAAGGAGAAGCCCCAGATGGGCGAGGTGATCGCGGTCGGCACCGGACGGCTGCTGGAAAACGGCCAGAAAGTGCCCCTCGAGGTCAAAGTCGGCGACCGGATCATCTACGCCAAGTACGGTGGCACCGAAGTCAAGCTCAACGGAGTGGAGTACCTGATCCTCCGGGAGAGTGACATCCTCGCCATCCACAACGAGAAGTGAGCCACGCGACGTGAGAGGGTGGTTATAGAGGTATGCCGGCCAAGCAACTCGCGTTCGAGGCTGAGGCGCGCCGGGCCCTGGAGCGGGGC
The DNA here is from genome assembly GCA_014896295.1 of Limnochordaceae bacterium. GTDB lineage: Bacteria > Bacillota > Limnochordia > Limnochordales > Geochordaceae > Carboxydichorda > Carboxydichorda subterranea. Next base: position 244,658 of record JADBKR010000006.1, on the reverse strand, counting down.
GTCAGCGCCGTCGCCAACGCGGTCAAGGTGACGCTGGGCCCCAAGGGCCGCAACGTCGTGCTGGAGAAGAAGTATGGGTCGCCCGTGATCACGAAGGACGGCGTCACCGTCGCCAAGGAGATCGAGCTCAAGGATCCGTACGAGAACATGGGCGCCCAGCTCTGCCGGGAGGTCGCCTCCAAGACCAACGACATCGCCGGTGACGGTACGACCACGGCCACGGTCCTGGCCCAGGCGATCGTCCTCGAAGGCATGAAGAACGTGGCCGCCGGCGCCAACCCGATGCTGGTCAAGAAGGGCATCGACCGGGCGGTGGCCGCTGCAGTGGAAGAGATCAAGCGGATCGCCATCCCGATCGAGGGCAAGAACGACATTGCCCACGTCGCCTCCATCGCGGGCAATGACCCCGAAATCGGCGGCCTGGTCGCCGAGGCGATGGACAAGGTGGGCAAGGACGGGGTCATCACCGTCGAGGAGTCCAAGGGCACCCAGACCACGGTCGAAGTCGTCGAGGGCATGGAGTTCGACAAGGGCTACATCTCGCCGTACTTCGTCACCAACCCCGAGGCGATGGAGGCCGAGCTCGAGGATCCGTTCATCCTGCTGCACGAGAAGAAGATCTCCAACGTCCACGACCTTCTGCCCCTGCTGGAGAAGGTCGTCCAGGCCGGCCGCCCGCTGTTGATCATCGCCGAGGACGTCGAGGGTGAGGCGCTGGCGACGCTGGTCGTCAACAAGATCCGGGGCACCCTCAACTGCTGCGCCGTCAAGGCGCCCGGATTCGGCGATCGGCGCAAGGCCATGATGGAGGACATGGCCATCCTCACGGGCGGCACCTTCCTGTCGGAGGACCTGGGCATCAAGCTCGAAAACGTCACCCTGGATCAGCTCGGCCGGGCTCGCCGGGTCCGCGTGGGCAAGGAGAAGACCACCATCATCGAGGGCCAGGGCGACCGCCGCAAGATCCAGGGCCGCGTCGAGCAGATCAAGAAGCAGATCGAGGAGACCGACTCCGACTACGACCGGGAGAAGCTGCAGGAGCGGCTCGCCAAGCTGGCGGGCGGCGTGGCGGTCATCAAGGTCGGTGCGGCGACCGAGACCGAGCTGAAGGAGAAGAAGCACCGGATCGAAGACGCCGTCAACGCTACCCGGGCGGCGGTCGAGGAAGGCATCGTGCCCGGCGGCGGCGTCACCTACATCAACATCCTGCCGGCGGTCGACAAGGTCGAGGCCAGCGGCGACGAGCTGGTCGGCGTCAACATCGTGAAGCGGGCGCTGCTCGAGCCGGCCCGGCAGATCGCGTTCAACGCCGGGCTCGAGGGCTCCGTGATCGTCGAGCGGATCCGCAACGAGAAGCCGGGCTGGGGCCTCAACGCCCTGACCGGGGAGTTCGTCGACATGGTGAAGTCCGGCATCGTCGACCCGGCCAAGGTGACCCGCACGGCGCTCGAAAACGCCGCCAGCATCGCGGGCATGGTGCTCACCACCGAGGCGCTGGTCTCGGAGATCCCCGAAAAGGAGAAGAAGCCCAACTATCCGCCGGGCGGCGACATGGACTACTGATTCCGGCGGAGTGGCGACGCCGTTTCGGGTCAGAGAGGGGTCGGCCCCGCGAGCAGGGGCCGGCCCCTTGCGCGTGGAATCCTGCGGCTGGGTTTGTTCCCTTTTTCAGGTTTTCAGATGGGAAGGTGATCCCCGTAAGGCGCTGGGTTTCCGTGCCGGCCGGGCGGCTGTTCGCGTGGCAGTGGGGCGCCGGGCCGGATCTCGTGGTGCTGCCGGGTGTGGAGGAGGCACTGCTCAGCCGGGCTGCCCTGGGCTGGGTCATGGGCCGGTGGTGGGCGCCCTTTGCCCGGCGTTACGGGATGCGGGTGACGGCGCTGGCGGCGCGCGAGTCCGTGCCGCCGGAGTTCACCACCCAGCAGATGGGGCAGGACGCGGCGGCCGCCCTCGAGGCGCTCGGGATGCGGCCTGTAGCCATCGTCGGCGTAGGGGCCGGCGGGGCCGTCGCCGAGTGGGCGGCCGTGGAGGTCGCGCTGCGAGGCTCGGCGGCCCCGGCCCTCATCTTGCTCTCCGTGCCGGCCGGCCTGCGTACGACCGGGGCGCAGGCGGGCTTTTACGACCACCTCGTGCGGCTGCTGCGGGGCACGAGCCCCGAGCAGGCGTTCGACCACCTGTGCGGGCTCTACCTCGACGCCGACCTCGGGCGCCGCCACCGCCTCGATGGTGAAGCTGCTGCGCCGGTGGGGCCGCAGCGGCGACGTGCAGCGGGCGGTTAGGCTCCTCGGCGCCTGGCGGGCCCACGATGCCCGGCCGATCGAGTCGCGCCTGCGGGCGCTACCGATCCTGATGGTATCCGGCGGTTTCGACGCGCTGGTGCTCCAGGAGCCGGCCAACGGGCAGCGCGGCGCGCCGGTGCTGCGCCCGGCGCGGCACGTGTGGCTCGCCGGAGAGCACGGGGCCTTCCTCGCCTATTGGGAGACGGTAACGGCGGAGATGGCGCGCTTCGCCCGGGAGCGCGCCCCCGCCTACTCCGAGGAGGCGGCGCCGTCGCCCGTCTCCGTGTGACGGCGGCGCCCGTCACGCCTCGGCGCTTTTTCGTCCCTCGCGCTCTCCAGCAAGGCCAGCACGTCGTCGAGGGCCTCTTCGGGGATCACGACGCCCTTCTTGCTGGGGAAAAACTCTTCCCCGTCCTGCCGGCGCCACTCGATGCGGATATCCACGTATGCCCGCCCGCGCCGTTCCACCCGCCGGACGGCGATCCGCTCCGTCGCGTTCTTCTCGATGGTGCCGACGACCGTTTCCCGATCCCAAAACCCGCTCTCCTGATCCACGACCCTGTTCCTCTCCGGGCCGGGCGCCCGCTAGCGGGGCACCCCCCTCACCCTTCCCAGTATGCACGGCCTACGCGGCCGGTGGACCTACCTTTTGTACCATGATCCGGACGCCTGTCAACCGGACGGGCCCCGTCGCATCCGGGACGAGGGCAGCCTCGAGCTGGAACGACCACGGGATCTCTTCGACCATCTGGGAAAGGCGGAGCAAAGCGGCTGCGACGCCGTCGCCCCCGGCTTCGCTCACGCCGTCGCACCACGCCGCCAGTTCCTCGGCGTCCCGATCCGTGAGCGGCGTGATCCGCACCGCCCGGCCGGCCTCGCTCTCGCGCCCATCGGACGACGGCGCCGCCCGTCGCCGCTCGAGCTCCAGGATCGGCCCAAACTGCGGGTGCGGCCGGATGCGCACCGCCACGCACCCGGAGGCCGGCAGCCGCTCGAGGTGGCCCTCTCTTACCTTCAGCCCGAACCAGGCCAGCAACTGCTCGGCTTCGGGGGCAGCGAGCTCGACCCCGTCCCTTCCGTGCAGCCACTCCTCGACGGCCGCCCTGGCGCGTATCGCGTCCACGTCGTCGAAGAAGACCAGCCGACCTGGGGGACGGCGCCTGTAAGCGGCGTACTCGGCTGCCCGGGCCAGCGCCATGGCTGCCGCCTCGGGGAAGCGATAGGACGGAAACGGCCGTTCGCTGCCGGCCACTCGCACGGCGCCGGTCTCCCCCATCAGGCACAGCGCCAGGGGCTTGCCGACGCCGGTCGCTCGCTCCGCCCGCACCGCCGCCCGCCGGATGGCCCGGGTCACCGCGCCGGGATCGCAGCTGGCCACGCAGGCGAATATGGCGATGAGGGCATCGACCTCGGGGTCTTCGAGCGCCCGCCGCACCGCCTCCTCGTACCGCTCGGGCCCGGCCAGCGGGCCCAGGTCGACGACGCCAGGCCCCGAGAGGACGAGCCCCTGGCCTCGCAGGTGTCGGCGGCAATGGTGGCGACCCCGCCCGAATTGGTGACGATGCTCACCCGGTTGCCCTGCGGCAACGGCTGGTGGGCGAGCAACACGGCCACGTCGAACATCTCTTCGAGGGTATCGGCGCGGATCACCCCGGCCTGGCGGAACAGCGCCTCGACCTCCTCCTCCCCCGCCGCCACGGCGCCGATGTGCGCCTGCGCGGCCCGCACTCCGGCCCGGCTCCGGGCGCTCTTGACGCACAGCACCGGCTTGCGGGCGGAAAGGCGGCGGGCGATGCGGGCAAAGCGCCTCGGGTTGCCGAAGGTCTCCAGGTAGAGGAGCGCCATGTCCGTCTGGGGGTCCTCGTCCCAGTACTCCAGCAGGTCGTTGCCGGAGACGTCCGCCCGGTTGCCGGCCGAGACGAACGTCGAGAAGCCCAGCCCGCGCTCTTTCGCGTACGCCAGGATGACGAGCCCCAAGGCCCCGGAGTGCGAGAAAAAGCCGATCCGGCCGCGAGGAGCGAGCGAGGGAGCAAGGCTTGCGTTGAGGCGGATCTCCGGATCGGTGTTGATCAGGCCCAGGCAGTTGGGGCCGACCATCCGCGCCCCCCGGCTGCGCACCAGCTGCACCAGCGCCCGCTGCCGCTCGGCGCCCTCGGGGCCGGCCTCCGCGAACCCGGCCGTCAGCACCACGAGCCCCCGGGCGCCGGCCTGCAGCGCCGAACGGGCCACCTCCAGCACCTGGTCGGCGGGCACCGCCACGATGACCAGTTCGACGGGCTCGGGAAGCGCTTCCACGGAAGGGTAGGCCCGCACACCGTAGACGGAGGCAGCGCTGCGGTTGACCGGATACACGGTGCCCGTGAAGCCCGCCTGCAGGATGTACCGGAAGACCATCCCGCCGACGCTGTCCGGGTCCCGCGAGGCGCCCACGACCGCGACCCGCCGTGGCCGCAAGAGGGGCACCAGGGAGTTGGCCGCCGCGATACGTTCCCGCAGCTCCGCACGCTCTCTGGCGGCGGCGGTCGTGGCCACCGGGAACTGGATGTGCAGCACGCCGCCGTCCAGAGCCTGTCGCACCTGGAATCCCGACTCCCGGAAGACCTCGACCATCGGCCGGTTTTCGAACAGCACCTCGGCCTCGAACCCCACCAGGCCCGACCCGGCCGCCATGCCGGCCAGCCGCTCCAGCAACAACGTGCCGATCCCGCGCCCCTGGAAGGCGTCGTCGACCACGAAGGCCACTTCGGCGGTGTTGCGCCCCGGCAGGGCGACGTAGTTGCCCACGCCCACGACCCGTTCGTCGGGCCCCTCGCCCCAGATCGCCAGGAGCGAGACCTGATCCCTGGACGGCGGCGCGCACAACTGCTCCACGAGCGTGCGGCTCACCTGGGAGACGCCGGCAAAGAAGCGCATCCGCAGGGTCTGGTGGGACAGGCGCGCCATGAGGGCCTCCACGGCGGGCACGTCGGCCGGCGAGGCCGTGCGGATCAGCACCCAGCTGCCGTCCCGCAAGAGCGCGTGCTCGCGAAGCGCCGTCCCCTCGGGGATGACGCGCCACATGCCCGTTGCCTCACCTCGAAGACCCGAAGGCGATGCGACGGAGCTCTTCGAGGGGCATCAGCCCGTCGTACCGCTTCCCGTTGATGAAAAAGGTCGGCGTCGCGCGCACGCCTTTCTCCCGTCCCTGCTCGTAGCTCGCCTCGACCCACGGGCGCATCCGCCGGCTCTCGAGGCAGCCGGTGAACGCCGGCACGTCGAGCCCGAGCTGTCGGGCCATCTGGATCAGCCGCTCCTGGGAGAAGGCCCCCACGTTTTCGCCTTGCTGGTTGGCAAAGAGCAGGTCATGGAACTCCCAGAACTTTCCCTGCACCGCGGCGCAGGCCGCCGCTTCGGCGGCCCACTTGGACTCCGGCCCGATGAACGCGAAGTTGCGATAGCCGAGGCGTGCCTTGCCTTGCGCTACCTCCTCTCGCAGCAGGGGGTGGACCACCTCCTGGGCCGCCCGGGCGCAATACGGGCACTGGAAGTCGGAGTAGACTTCGATCAGCACCGGAGCCCCGGGCTTACCCGCCGTCATGAGGGCCTCGAGCTGCTGCAGACTCGTGACGGCCCGGCCCGCGTCGCCCGTCACCTGCCCGGCCGGGCTGACCTCCACGCCGGTAGCCCCGGCGAGCCCCTCCGGGCCACCTCCTGGCCCCAGGGCCGAGGCGGGCAGATAGTTGAGCGCGGCCAGGCCGGCTCCCAGCAGCAAGCCCGCCACCGGCACGATCGGCTGCAGGCGCACCTGCGAGACCTTCGCCTCGAAAGTCCACACGACGGCCAGGGTCACCATGACAGCCGCCGACAGGGTGCACCAGGGACAGAAGCTCTGCACGGCCCACGCCTGGACACCGAGCAGATACAGCGAAAAGAGGGCCCCGCCCCAGCTCAGCGCCAGGCCGGCCCCCTCGGCCAGGCCTGCACCCTGGCCTGCGCGAAGCGCCCACCATGCGGACGCGAGCAACACCACGTACCCGGCCAGCCCCCAAAGGGCCAGCGGGACACCCGCCATCCGCGCGAAAGGCGACTGCCAGTTGGCCTCACAGCCGCTCCCGGGCCCGCAAAACAGCGCCTCTCCGGGAGCCTGGCCCGTCTCCACGATCAGCAGGTAGAGCGCCACCAAGGCACCGAGCACGCTGAGCCCGGCCGCTACCCCGAGCAGCGTGCGACGGCGCCGGCCTTCCCGTCCGCCCCGGCCCGCCCGGACCGAGCGCGACGTGTGCTTGCTCTCCATGGACGCCCTCCTCACCCGACCTCGCGCGAGATGTTCGGCGAAGGAGCGGCCCTGCCTGCTGGCGATGGCAGGTGGCCCGTCCATCGCGTAAAATCAGGACGTTCGGGGAGATAGTGAAGACGCAGGAGGGATCGGTGTTTTGCGCCCTATTCGCACGTTCTCCGTCGCCCCCTCGCTCCCCGCTCCCATCGAAAGGCTCCAGGAGCTCGCCTACAACCTGTTCTGGTCCTGGGACCAGGATGCCCGGCAGCTGTTCGTGCGGCTCGACCGGCGGCTGTGGGAGATCTCGGGCCACAACCCCGTTCGCATGTTGACGCTCCTTCCCCGGCGCCGCCTGGAGGAAGCGGCGGAGGACGAGGCTTTCATGGCGCAATACCAGCAGGTCTGCGCCGCCTTCGACGCCTACCTCGGGGAGGCCGGCCACTGGTTCGCCCGGGCGCATCCCGAGTATCCCCCCGACCGGCCCCTGGTGGCCTATTTCTCGGCGGAGTTCGGCCTGACGGAGTCCATGCCCATGTACTCGGGAGGTCTCGGCAACCTCGCCGGGGACCACCTCAAGTCGGCGAGCGACCTGGGCGTCCCCATCGTCGGGGTGGGCCTGTTGTACCACCAGGGGTATTTCCGCCAGTCGCTCAGCGCCGACGGGTGGCAGCAAGAGAGCTACCCCAACTACGACATCTACACCATGCCGCTGCAGATGATCCGCAAGCCCGACGGCCGGCCCCTGAGCGTCGAGCTCGCCCTGCCCGGCCGCACGCTCACGGCCTACGTCTGGAGAGTCCGGGTCGGGCGGATCACGCTCTACCTGCTCGACGCCAACGCCGAAGCCAACCGCCCCGATGACCGGATCCTCACGGATCGCCTCTACGGCGGCGACCTGGAGATGCGCATCCGCCAGGAGATCCTGCTCGGAATCGGAGGCGCGCGGGCCCTGGAAGCGATGGGCATCCGGCCTGCAGTCTACCACATGAACGAGGGGCACTCGGCCTTCCTCTCGCTCGAGCGCATCCGGCGGATGATGGACGAGCAAAACGCCTCCTTCGCCGAGGCTCTCGAGGCCACGGCGGCGAGCCAGGTCTTCACCACCCACACGCCCGTGCCCGCCGGCCACGATTACTTCCCGCCCGACATGATGGAACGGTACTTCGGTGACTTTTACCGCTCCATCAAGCTCGATCGCTCCCAGTTCCTGGCTCTGGGTCGGCAAAACCCGTCAGACGAGCGTGAGGCCTTTTGCATGACGATCCTGGCCCTGCGGACGGCCGCCTACTCCAACGGGGTGAGCCGGCTGCACGGCGCGGTGGCCCGGCGGATGTGGCAGGGGATCTGGCCCCACGTACCCGAGGAGGAGCTCCCCATCGACTCCATCACCAACGGGGTGCATCTGGCCTCCTGGGTCTCGGACGACATGGCGGCCCTGTACGACCGCTACCTGGGGCCCCGCTGGCGGGCCGAACCGGACGACCCCACCGTGTGGCGCCAGGCGCTCGACATCCCCCGGAGGAGCTCTGGCGCACCCACGAACGCCGGCGTGAGCGACTCATCGCCTTCGCGCGCCGCAGGCTGCGGGGCCAGATGGAGGCGCGCGGCGCGCCGTTGAGCGACCTGGCCGAGGCCGAACAGGCGCTCGATCCCCGGATCCTCACCATCGGATTTGCCCGGCGGTTCGCGACGTACAAGCGGGCGACCTTGCTGCTGCAGGCCCCAGAGAGGCTGCTGCGGCTGCTCACGAGCGAAGAGCACCCGGTGCAGATCCTGGTGGCCGGCAAGGCCCATCCCCGCGACGACGCCGGCAAGGAGATGATCCGCCAGATCGTCAAGTTTGCCCAGGATCCCGCCGTCCGGCGCCGGTTGGTCTTCCTGGAAGACTACGACATCGCGACGGGCCGCTACCTGGTGCAGGGAGTCGACGTGTGGCTCAACACGCCCCGCCGCCCCGAAGAGGCGAGCGGCACCAGCGGGATGAAGGCCGCCGTCAACGGGGCCATCAACGTCAGCATCCTCGACGGCTGGTGGAACGAGGCCTACGCCCCCGAGGTGGGCTGGGCGATCGGCGCCGGTGGCGAAACGCCGGAGGGAGACGCGCCGGACCGGGGCGCCCGGGAGGCGGCGACGGTGGACAGGCTGGACGCGCAGGCGCTGTTCGACATCCTCGAGCGGGAGGTCGCCCCCCTGTTCTACGACCGGGGCAGCGACGGCCTGCCCCGGGAGTGGATCGCCCGGATGCAGCACTCCATCGCGGCCATCCCGGCCAACTACAACACTCACCGCATGGTGAAGGAGTACACGGAGCGCTTCTACGTGCCGGCCGCCGTGCGCTCCACCGCGCTACGGCAAGACGGCCTGCGCCGGGCACGGGAGCTGGCCGCGTGGAAGGCGAAGGCCGCCCGGGCGTGGCCTTCGGTCCAGGTGGAGGAGGTCACGTCGACGGCCTCCGACCACATGCCCGCCGGCCAGAGCATGACGATCCAGGCGGTCGTGCAGCTCGAGGGCCTGCAGCCCGAAGACGTGGTCGCAGAAGTCTACCTCGGGCGCGTCGACCCCCGGGGAGAGCTCCGCGACTGCGTGGTCGTCCCGATGAGGCGGGTGGGCCCCACCCCCGACGGGCGGTTCGTCTTCGAGGCCACCAACGTGACGCCGCACGGCAGCGGCCAGTTCGGTTACCAGGTACGTGTGCGGGCGTACCACCCCGACCTGGCCAACCCCTTCGAGACGGGCCTGATGCGGTGGGCGGCGTCATGAGCGGGGAGCCCGGAGCGCTCCGGGATACGCCGCATCTCGGCAAGGTGGCCCCCAATTCTTGCAGGAGGCCATCTTGCCGTTCCTGGGTGCCCGCCGCCCGGAAGTCCGCCTCGGGCCCGGCCAGGGGCTGGACACGGCGGCCGTAGACCTGGGCGACGGCCGCCTGCTCGTGGCCACGGCCGATCCCCTGTGGGCCGCCCCCAGGCTGGGCATGGCCCGTAGCGCCTGGCTTGCCGCCCACCTGGTCGCCTCCGACCTCGCCACGAGCGGCTTCCCGCCCCAGCTGGCCCTCGTCGAGCTCAATTTGCCGCCGCGGATGAGCGACGAGGAGCTGCGGGCCTACTGGCAGGGCCTGCACCGGGCCTGGGAAGCCATGGGGGTGGCGGTCATCGGCGGGCACACGGGGCGCTACGCCGGGTGCGACTACACCATCGTCGGCAGCGCCACCCTGCTCGCCGTGGGGCCGGCCGACCGGTACGTCAGCCCTGCGCACGCCCGCCCCGGCGACCGCATCCTGGTGACCAAGGGAGCGGCGATCGAGGCCACGGGCGTGCTGGCGGCGTCGTTCCCCCGCACGGTGGCCGAGCGGCTGGGCGCCGACTGGCAACGGCGGTGCGAGGCGTTCCTCGATCGGGCGAGCGTCGTGGCCGACGCGCTGGCCGCCGCTCGAGCGGGCACCGGCCCGCACGGGGTCACCGCCATGCACGACGCCACCGAGGGCGGGATTCTCGGAGGCCTGGCCGAGATGGCCGCCGCCTGCGGCCAGGGCATCGTGGTAGATGCGAGCAAGGTGCCGGTGGCCGAGGAGACCCGGCGCATCTGTGAGCTGTTCGAGCTCGACCCGCTGGTCATCGCAGGCGAAGGCGCCCTCCTGATCGCCGTACGGCCCGAGCGAGTCGCCGCCGTCCGGCAGGAGCTGGCCCGCATCGGCCAGCCGGCCGCCGAGATCGGGTGGGTGCGCCCGCCCGGCGAGGGACGATGGGTCGAGACCCCGTCCGGGCGGCGCCCCCTCGAGGTCCCCGAGTGGGATCCGTACTGGGAAGCCTACCGGCGCGCCGTGGAGTCGGGCTGGGAGTAGCCGGCTGCTCCGTTGGCCCACTCCGGGCGCCCTTCCCATTCGCCGATGCGCCGGCGCACGTGCTCGGGCACCGGGACCGGGCGGCCCCGCTCGTAGTCGTAGGCGACCTGCACCGTCTCGCCGGCGGCGACGACGCGGCCGTCGGCGACGCCCGTGATGAGGTAACCCATGCGGAAGCTCGAGCGCCCGATCTCGGTCACGGCCGTGGCGATCCGCAGCCGATCGCCCAGGTGCGCCGGCGAGCGATAGCTGCAGCGGGCTTCCGCCAGGATGAAGAACCACGGCCGCTGCCCCTGGACGTCCACGAGCCCGAGCTGCTGGAAGTACTTCACCCGGGCGTGCTCGAAGTAGGTGAAGTAGACGGCGTTGTTGACGTGGCCCAGGGCGTCGAGGTCCCGGAAGCGGACCTCCTCCTCGACCGCGAAGCGGTACGTCTCCTGCGCCGGAGCACCGGCGGGCTCCCCACCCGGGGTGTTGCCGTCCATGGCCGCGCTCAGCCTCCCTTCGGCCCCTTTGCCAGGGCCTCGTCCAGGATCTCCGCGATGTGGCGCACCTTCAACCCTTCCCGGGCAAGGCCGCTCGAGCGGGCCCCCACCAGGAGCTGCAGGTGGCACGGCGTGTTGGCCACGGCCAGGATGGAGGCCCCGGTCGCGCGTACCTGCTCCATCTTCTCCTCGAGCACCCTGGCGCTCATGGCCGGCTGGGTCAGGTTGTAGATCCCGCCCGCCCCGCAGCAGCGGTCGGCTCCCGGGAGCTCGACGTAGCGCAGCCCGGGCACCCGCTGCAGCAGGCGCCGCGGCTGTGAGACGATCTTCTGGACGTTGCGCAGGTGGCACGAGTCCTGGTACGTGACCGTGGCGTCCACCGGCCCCATCGGCGGCAAGGGATGGTCCGCCAGGAGCTCGCTGAAGTCCCTCACCCGGGCGGCCAGGCGGCGGGCCCGCTCCACCCACCCGTCTCCGCCGGCCGCGGGGACGCCGTCCGCCGAAGCGCCGTTCGCAGGGCTCCCGTGTCCCCCGGCGGCCGCTGCACGGGCCGCCCGCTCCCGCTCGAACCACTACCGGATACTCCTTCATCGCCGCGCCGCAGCCGCCGGCGATGTTGACCACGTAGTCGGCGTCCACCCGCTCGAAGACCGCGATGTTACGGCGCGCCTGCTCGAGCGCCCGCTCGTGCTGCCCGGCGTGGGCGTGGACGGCGCCGCAGCAGCCCTGCCCTTGCGGCACCACGACCTCGAACCCCGCCGCCCGAAGCACTCGGACGGCGGCCCGGTTGACCTCGAAGAGCGCGGCGGACTGCACGCACCCTTCGAAAAAGGCGACCCGCGGGCGCTTGCCCCCGCCTCCCGGAGAGGCGGCCACCCGGGGCGCACCGGCCCCGCCGGCCGGGCGGTGGGTCGCCGTGCGCACCCATGGCGCCGGCTGGCGGGGCAACACCTCCTCCAGGCGGGCCATCGCCGGCGCCAGCCGGCGCAGCAGACCGGTGGCCCGCACCAGCGCGGCCAGCCCCGAGCGCTGGTACAGCCACAGGCCCCACCGAGCCCACCGGATGCCGGCGGGGTGCCCCAGGACGACCCCGATGCCGAGCGTCCTGGCCCAGCGCTCGACGGGCCTGCGGGGGGCGCGCTCTTCGATGGCCGGCCGCACCTGCTCCAGGATGGCCCCGTACTGCACCCCGGCGGGACAGGCCGTTTCACAGGCCCGGCAACCGATGCAGAGGTCCAGGTGAGCGGCGATCTCCAGCGAGCCCGATGCGGCCCTCCGCGGCCGCCCGTACCAGCTGGATGCGCCCGCGAGGGCCTTCGGTCTCGAGCAGGGTCTCCCGGTACGTCGGGCAAGCCGGCAGGCAGAAGCCGCACCGCATGCACTGGTACGTGAGATCCCGGGCGTTCGCGAGAAGCGCACCGAGGACGCCCCCGAACGAACCGGCCGGCCCGCCGGTCGCCGCCTGCGTTGGCCCGGCGCCTGATGCCCCGGGCGCGCCCGCAGGAGGGGCGGTCGTCTCGGCTCCCGGCTCGGCCACGCCCCGAGTCGTGTTGGCCCTCATGCGCTGCGCACCACCTGGCGCCGCCGTGTGGTCTCGGGTACGACCTTGCCGGGGTTGAGGATGCCTTCGGGGTCGAGCGCCTGCTTGACGGCCCGCAACACCCCAAGCCCCGTCTCTCCCAGCTTCCAGCCCAGGTACGAGCGCTTCGACAGCCCCACCCCGTGCTCGCCCGTGATGGTGCCTCCCAGGTCCACGGCCGCCGCGAAGATCTCCTCCAACGCCGCCTCGACCCGCTCCATCTCCGCCGCGTCCCGTTCGTCGGTGAGGCACGTGGGGTGCAGGTTGCCGTCCCCTGCGTGGCCGAACGTGCAGATCTCGACCTCGTGCCGGCGGGCCGCTTGCTGGATGGCGCGCACCATCTCGGCGAGGCGCGATCTCGGTACCGTGGCGTCCTCCAGGATGGTGGTCGGCCGGCGCCTGGCAAGAGCGGACAGGGCGAAGCGCCGCGCCGCCATCAGCCGATCGCCCTCCTGGGGCGACGCCGCCACCTGCACGTCCAGGGCGCCCTCCTCCCGGCACAGCACCGCCATCCGCTCGACGTCGCGGTCGACCACCGGCTGCGGCCCGTCCTGGGCCATGAGGAGCATCGCCTCGACCCCGGTAGGCAGCCCCACGTGGGCGTAGTCCTCCACCGCCCCGATGGTCCCGCGATCCAGGAACTCGAGGGTCGCCGGCACGATCCGGGCGGCGATGATACGCGACACGGCACGGGCAGCCGCCTCCACCGCACCGAAGGTCGCCACCGCCACCCGGCGGTACTCGGGCAACGGCAGGAGCTTCAACGTGACGCGGGTGACGATTCCGAGCGTCCCCTCCGAACCCACGAAGAGGCTCGTCAGGTCATAGCCGGCCACGTCCTTGACGTTCTTGCCGCCGGTGCGCACGAGCTCGCCGCTGGCGAGCACCGCCTCGAGCCCCATCACGTAGTCGCCGGTCACGCCGTACTTGAGACCTCGTAGCCCCCCGGCGTTCTCCGCGACATTGCCACCGATGGTGGAGATGGCCATGCTGCCGGGATCGGGCGGGTAAAACAGCCCGCGCTCCTCCACGGCCTGATGGACCTGGGCGGTCAACACGCCGGGCTCGACGGTGACGGTCAAATTGGCCTCGTCGATCTCCAGGATGCGGTTCATCCGGGCGAACGCCACCACGATCCCGCCCGAGACCGGCACCGTCCCGCCGCTCAGGTTGGTACCGCTGCCCCGGGCGATCACCGGCAGCCGGTGGCGGCGCGCCAGGCGCACGACCTCCTGGACCTGCTCCGTCGAACGCACGAAGACAACTGCGTCGGGTACCCCCCGGTACCCGGGCGTCGCATCGTAGCCGTAAGCGGCCAGGTCGCCCGGCTGGACGACCACGTCCCCGGGGCCCCCGATGGCCTCGAGCTCCCGCACCCACGCTTCGCCTGCTGCCACCCGTCCTCCCCTTCCTCCCACGCCCCCGGCGTTCGCACCCGGCCGCGGCGGTTCCTGCTCCCCGCGCCAGGGCCGCCGGCGAGAGGATGCCGGTGGCGGGGCGAGAATGCAACGCCGGGAACGCTCACAGAGTGAGAGAGGCGGAGGGTGGCAGGCTCGTGCGTCTGGGCGTCGCCGGATTGCCGATGGCAGGCAAGTCGACGATCATGCAGGCTGCGGCCGCGTGGGCCCGCATCGGGGTCACAGGTGCGGGCGCCGCCGGCAAGGGGGCCGCGGCCAGGGGGGCGCCGGCACCCGGATCGGCCACGCCCGGGAGGACCGGCGGGGCCGCCATGGTCGTGGCCCGCATCCCCGACGCCAGGCTCGACTGGCTGGCCGAGCTCCATCACCCGCAGAAGGTCACCCACGCGACCGTGGAGTGGATCGAACTCGACAAGCTCGAGCCTGCCCGCATCGAGGCCGTCCACCGCCTGGACGCCCTGGCCCTCGTGGTCCGGGCGTTCGACCCGGAGCAGGCCCACGTCCCTCACCCGGCCGGCAGCGTCGACCCGGTCCGCGACTTCGAGCAGCTCTGGCAGGACTGGATTCTCATGGACTGGACCCAGGTCCAAAGCCGCATCGATCGTCTCCGCTCGGCCCCCTCGGTGCCCAAGGCCCAGCGGCGCGACGTGGAGCGGGAGCTCGAGGTGCTCGCTCGCTGCCTGCAGGCGCTGGAGGCCGGGAAGCCGCTCGGCCTGGCGGAGCTGTCCGCCGACGAGCGGGCGCTCTTGCAGGGGTACTCGCTCGTGACGTTCCGCCCCGTGGTGGTCGCGGTCAACGTCGACGACTCCCAGGCAGCATCCGGGGAGTTCCCCGGCCGGGAGGCCCTCCGGCAGGCGGCGCGAGGCCGCGCCGAGGCGGTCGTGCCCGTGGCAGGGCGGTTGGAGCTCGAGCTGGCGGAGCTCGACGCCGACTCCCGGCAGGCCTTCCTCGCCGACCTGGGGCTTTCCACGCCCGTCGGGGTCGAGCGGCTGGGCGAGGCGGCCTACCGGGCCTGTGGCTTCATCTCGTTCCTGACGGCCGGCGAGGACGAGGTGCGGGCCTGGACCATCACCCGCGGCACCCCGGCCCGGGAGGCCGCCGGCAAGATCCACTCCGACATCGCCCGGGGCTTCATCCGGGCCGAGGTCGTCGCCTTCGAGGACCTCCGGCGGGCCGGCTCCCTGGCGAAAGCCCGGGAGACCGGCCTGCTGCGCCTGGAGGGCAAAGACTACGTCGTTCAGGACGGAGACGTCATCGAGTTCCGGTTCAACGTCTGACAGCCGGGCCAAGAGCCCCGCCGTGGCCCTCCCGGCGCCCTTCAACGGGTCCCGTGATGGTGGCCGTGGGGTTGGTGGCGAGAGCTCTCTCCCTCACCCCCGGCGCCCCCGGCGTACCGGCCAGGGTCCCGGTCGAAGGCCGTCTTGCAGCCGGTCGAGCAAAAGTAGTACGTCCTACCTTGGTACTGCGACGTGGCTTTCGCTTCGCTCGGCTCGATCTCCATCCCGCACGGCAAGCATCGCGTCCTGGCCATCGACGGTCCGCTCCTTCCGTAGATCCGGCCGCGGCGTGTCGCCGAAGCGGAAGCGCCGCAGCCGCAGCGCGTTGGATACCACCGACACCGAACTAAACGCCATGGCTGCGCCGGCCAGCACCGGGCTCATGAAGCCGGCGGCCGCCACGGGGATCCCGACCGTGTTGTAAAACAGGGCCCAGAAGAGGTTCTGGCGCACGTTGCGGATCGTCGCCCGGCTGAGCCGGATGCTGTCGACGACCCCGCCCAGCTCGCCCCGCATCAGGGTGATGTCGGACGATTCGATGGCGACGTCGGTGCCGGTGCCGATGGCAAACCCCACGTCGGCCGTGGCGAGCGCCGGAGCGTCGTTGATGCCGTCCCCCACCATCCCGACGACCTTACCCTGTCCCTGGAGCTCCTTCACCTTGGCTGCCTTTTGGTCGGGCAACACTTCGGCGAGGGTATGCGCCTCGTCGATGCCCACCTGGCGGGCGATGGCGGCCGCCGTGCGCCGGTTGTCCCCGGTGATCATGTAGACTTCGATGCCCATCTGCTGGAGCTGGCGCACGGCGGCAGCCGACCCCGGCTTGACCGTGTCCGCTACGGCGACCACGCCGGCCGGCTTGCCGTCGATCGCCACCAGCATGGCGGTCTTGCCCTGTTGCTCCAGGCGAACGGCCTCGGGCTCCAGCGCGGCGAGATCGATGCCGCGGCCCTCGAGCAGGCGCCGGGTGCCAATGAGCACCTCCCGCCGCTCGTCGCCGACCACGGCCCGCACGCCCTGGCCTGCCACCGCCTCGAACGCATGGACCCGCTCCAGGGAGAGCCCCTCCTGCCGAGCCGCCTCGACGATGGCCTGGCCCAGGGGGTGCTCCGAGCCCGTCTCCGCCGAAGCAGCCAGGGCGAGGAGCCGTCGCGTCGCCTCAGGCCCGCCGTCGCCTGCACCCAGCGGCACCACGTCGGTCAGCGCCGGCTTGCCCCGGGTGATGGTGCCTGTCTTGTCGAGCACGACGACGTTGAGCTCGTGGGCCAGCTCCAGGTACTCGCCGCCCTTGATGAGGATGCCCCGCTCGGCTCCCTTGCCCGTCCCCACCATGATGGAGGTCGGGGTGGCAAGCCCCATGGCGCACGGGCAGGCGATGACCAGGACGGCCACGAAGTTGACGAGGGCCCGGGTGAAGTTGCCCGGGTCGGCCGCCAGGTACCAGACGGCGAAGGTCACCGCGGCGATCGCGATGACGGCCGGCACGAAGTAGGCCGATACCCGGTCGGCGTACCGCTGGATGGGCGCCTTGCGCCCCTGGGCTTCCTCGACGATCTTGATGATCTGCGCAAGTGCCGTCTCCTTGCCGACCCGCGTCGCCTCGAAGACGAAGCTCCCCGTCCGGTTGAGGGTGGCGCCGATGACCCGGTCGCCCACCTTCTTGTCGACCGGCAGGCTCTCGCCAGTGATCATCGACTCGTCGACGGCCGAGGCCCCCTCGATCACGACGCCGTCCACGGGGATCTTCTCGCCGGGGCGCACCACGACCCGATCCCCGACCTGCACCTGCTCGACCGGCACCTCGACCTCGGCGCCGTCTCGCAGCACTCGGGCCGTCTTGGCCTGCAGGCCCACCAGCTTGCGAATGGCTTCGCTGGCGCGGCCCTTGGCCCGGGCCTCCAGGTACTTGCCCAGGATGATCAGCGTGACGATGAGCGCGCTCGTCTCGAAGTAGACGTGGTGCGCCCCGGGGACGAGCGGCCCCGCCACGGTCACGATCATGCTGTACAGGTAGGCCGCCGAAGTGCCCATGGCCACCAGCACGGACATATTGGCGCTGCGGTTACGCAGGGTGTGGTAGCTATCCCGGTAGAACTGCCACCCGGCCACGAATTGCACCGGGGTCGCCAGCGCGAGCTGGAACCAGGGGTCGAACAGTACCCCCGGCAGGAGACGGCCAAACCCGGCTATCAGTTCGCCGAACATGTACAGGAGAAGCGGCGTCGACAGCGCGGCCGAGAGGGCCAGCATCCGCTGCTGATGCCGGATTTCCCGCTCCCGCTGCTCCTTCTCCCGGTCGACCTGCCCTTCTTCGGCCGGGATGGCCCGGTACCCCTGGGCCTCCACCGCCCGGATGACCTCGTCGTCCGCCAGTTCGCCGATGTACTCCACGGTCGCCGTCTCGGCCGCGAAGTTGACCGTCGCCTTCACGACGGCGGGAAGACGCTGGAGCGCCGTCTCGATCCGCTGGGCGCACGAGGCGCAGCTCATCCCCCGGATGCGGTAGCGGCGCTGCCCGGTTCGCACCTGATACCCCAGAGAGTGGACCGCCTCCACCAGCTCGGGCGCGCGTACCTGCTCGGGGTCGAACTCGACCACCGCCTTCTCCAGGGCGAAGTTGACCGTGGCCCCCTTGACGCCTCCCGTCTTGTTGAGGCGCTTTTCGATGCGGGCGGCGCACGTGGCGCACGTCATGCCGCCGATGTCGATGGTCGCCTTCCGCTCCATAGTTCGATCGCCGCCTTTTGCCGCCTTGGCCTGATACCCCTTGGGGGTATCGCTAAGGGATTATAGGGATCGCCGACTTCCATTGTCAATGATGACCTCGACGAAGCAGGGGTTCACCCGGGCGGCCCGGTATGTGGCGGCAAGACTGGAAGGACCTCCACCGGACGAGGTGCGGCTCAGGCCGCCGGCCGGCGCACAAGCGAAGGCGCCCGGGCCGTGGGCCGCCCCCGCGCCCCGTCCTCCACGGGGCGCCCGGCGAGCAAGGCGGCCAGCAGGCGCAAATTGAAGATTTCGTGCAGCTTCACCGCAGGGTCCTGTTGCGGCAGCAGGGAGGCCACGTACTCGCCCGTCACGTCGGCGCCGGCGACCGGCAGCGCAAGCGCGAGCTCCGACACCATGGCGAGCACCGCCGTCTGGCCGGCCTCCCCGTCTCCCCAGGTGCCCGGCAGCTCCTCCGGGCGCACGACGTCTTTGTCGATGGAAAGGTAGACGGGGCCTTCCCCCACGAACGCCACGACGTCGGCCACGACCGCGTCGAGCCCCTCCTCCAGGCTGACCAGGGGATCGGGCCACCAGACGGCGGCGTGGAGCTCCTGCACGGTCGATCGCCGCGCCGGGTAGACCCGCAGCCGGCCTTCCCTGGCCGCCGGCCGGATGGCTTGCACGATCCGCGGCTGCAGCAATCCCCGGGCCTCGAGCCGTCCAACCCCGAGGACGGCCACGGCGCGAAGCTCCGGCATGGCCAGCACCTCCGGCAGCCACGAGCCGCAGTGGAGGTACCCCGCAGGCGCCGGGCTCCACTCGGGATGCGCGTCCAACAGGATGAGCGCGAGCGGCGGACCGCCCGCCGGCCCCGCTCGCAGGTAGGCCCGCAGCAGGGCAGCCGTCAGGTGGTGGAAATCTCCGGCTCCCAGAAACACCACGTCGCCTCGCGCCGGGCGAAGCTCCGAGGCCAGGGTGGAAAGCTCCGAGTGGGGCATGAAGTATCGGAAGCGACCCGCCGGGGGTCGGGTCACGACGTCTTTCGGAGCGTACAGGCGCACCAGGCGCTCCTGCACCCTCACCGAACCGTCGGTCTCGACGATGCTGACACCTCGCAGCATCGGGCACGCCCCGCCATGATTGTACCATCCCAACACGATGACGGCGCCGGGGCCCGAACGGCTCACGACCCACGCCGTCGGACTACCAGTTCACGTTCGAGCAGGTGGGGCAGTCAACGTGGGAGTACATGGACCACGCGCGTCAGGCATGGCGGGTCCGCATCGGGCGCGCGATCACGGGAAGGCGGGAGCCTCGTGAACGACGACACTGCGCCGGCGCTCGTCCGGCGGCTCTTGCAGGAGCATCGAAGCCTCCTCCCGGCCCTGGAACGGTGGGTGCAGGGGCTCCCCAGCAGCACGCCGGCGCAAAGCTATGCCCGGCTGCATGACCTGGCGCGCAGGCTGCGGCGCCATGCGGCCCTCGAAGAGGTCACCCTGTTTGCGGCCATGGCAGAGATAGCCGGCAGGCAAGCGCTCGCCGGGTACGAGCAGCAGCACGACGACATCGACGAGCTGCTGGAGCAACTCCTTCCCGAGACGGGGCAGTTGCCGGACGACGCCACGGGGTTGGCCGACCGGCTCTACTGGATCTGCGAGTCGCACTTCGAGATCGAAGAAAAGCACATCTTCCGCGACGCCTGTGCCCGCCTCGATGCCCGAACGTGGGCATCGCTCTGGCGACAGGCCGAAAGCTTCGATCGGCAGCTCGACGAGCAGGGCGAGGGGGCCGCCCGGTGAGGCCCGGGCCTGGCCGCCTCCAGCGCTGTCATGCTCCTCGCCGGGCCGGCGCGCGGCGGCGGAGCGGTCCCGTCGACGTCACCGCGGCCCCGGGTCTTCTGCCGGTGACCGCGAGCGTCTCCCGGGCGCTCCCCGCACCCACGAAGCCAGCAGCCCCAGCGCCGTCACCACGACGATGAGTCCCATCCCCCCAAAGCTCACCAGCCGGCCGGCCTGCTCGGCGGCGAGGGTGGAGGGCGGGAGCATCGCCAGCGCGAAGGCCACGATGGAGAACGGCAGCGCCAGGGAGGAAGGGGCCCTCAAGTGGAGCACGGCCCCCAGCTCGTGGGTCGCCGTGAAGTGGAAGGCGGAAAGCGTCGTGAAGACGGCCAGCACCCACAGCCCCACGAAAGGGGCGTCCATTCGCTCGATGATGATGCCGGGCAGGCGGATGGTCTTGACGATCTCGAGCACCGGCCACTGGAGCTCCGCCAGCTCGAACGGGCCGAAGACGGCGAGCGCCGCCTCGACCACTACCACGTAGATGCCCGTGGCGATGGCGACGGCCGAGAGGGCGGCGGCGCGGGCCTGGCGGCGGTGCTTGCCGGCCGCGTAGGCCGCAGGGGTGGCGAGCCCGTACAGGAACAGGAGGGTGTCGAAGCCCAGGTACGAACCCACGACGTCCGGTGCGGCCGTCACCGAGCGACGCCAATCCTCTCCCAGGAGCGGGAAGAGGAGTTCGGCGCGTACGTTTTGCAGGGCCGGAGCCAGCACGACGATGGCCAGGAGCACCAGGGGCAGGAAGGTGAGCTCCTGGAGCCGGGCGAACGCCGCGATGGACTGGCGGGACTGGTAGGTCACGAGCGCGAGCATGACGACGATGGTGACCTCGATCGGGGTCTTCAGCAGGACCGCCGTGATGACGAACTCCCCGAACAGGCGGGCTACCAGCGCCACCGCCGCCAGCCGGTAGAGCGCCAGGGCGACGAGCGCCACCCTCCCGCCCACCGGCCCCATCAGCACGGGCAAATAGGCCGTGTGCGGCAGACCCGGCATCCGGTCGCCGAGCCCGGTGATCCCCGCGGTCACCAGCACCACGGCCGCCGCGGCCACCAGCACCGCGAGCCAGGCACCGGTGCCGGCATCACGCGCCAGCACCCGCGGCAAGCTCAACACCTCCACGCCCACCATGGCGTTGACCAGGACGGCAACGACCTGGAACGGGGTCAGGCTGCCCGGGCTCAAGGCCCCGGCCGGGTTGAGGCCGGAACGATCGGTGCTGATCGGCGCTCCCTCCAGGGCTTCCCCCCGGCTGGCGAACGTTGCTCCCGTTTCAGAGCATTCCCGTGCGACCCAGGGCTCACGCAGGACAACCTGGGAAGGGAACGACCGGAGGAAAGCCATGAGCGGCCTTGCCCTCTCGTCCAACTGGCCGATGCTGGCGCTGCTCGGCGGCGCCTGGATGCTGCTCGTCGATGCGCCGAGGTTGAGCCGTTCTCGGCTCGCGTACGACGCGCTCGTGGTCCGGGTGACGGGCTGGACGTTCCTGGCGGCTGGTGCGGTGACATGGTTCCTCGTCAACCGGGGATGACGGGCGCGGAGGATGCCTCGCCCCGCACGGAACTGACGGACCTGATCCGGGCCGTCCAGAGGGAGTCCGGCCGCCAGATGCGGCTGCAAAAAGGCACCATCGGCCGCGTGGGGCGACAGGCGGCCCGGGTCCTCTCGCTCACCCACTCGCTGCGCCCGGAACGACTGGATCGGGTCAGCCCCAGCGTGGAGGAAAACCTCGACTACCTCAAGTGCACCCTGGGAGACAGCGACGACGTGGTCTTCCGCCGCTTCCGGGTAGGAGGGCGCAGCGGCTTGCAGGCCGCCCTCGTCTACCTGGACGGCCTGGTCGACCGGGCCAGCGTCAACCGCCACGTGCTCGAACCCGTCATGGTACGCCCCTCGACCATGGCGGTGCTCGATCGGCCGCTGGACGTCTCCTTCTACCGGCAGATCGTGCTCGACGCGCTCCTCTCGTCGTCGGAGGTGATGGTCTCCCCCTCCATGACCCGGGCGCTCGACCAGCTCCTGGCGGGCGAGGCCCTGTTGTTCTTGGAAGGCGTACCGGAGGCCCTCATCATCGGGGCACGGGGATGGGCAGACCGGGGGATCGAGGAACCCATCGGAGAAGCCGTCATCCGGGGCCCCCGGGACGGCTTCGGCGAAACCCTCCGGAAAAACACGGCGCTCATCCGCCGGCGCATCCGGGATCCGTCGCTGCGCGTGCAGTCGCTACGCGTCGGCCGGCGCAGCCGCACCGACGTCTGCATCGTCTATCTCGAGGGGGTGGCCAACAACCGGCTCGTGGGCGAACTCCAGGAACGGCTGCAGCAGATCGACGTCGACGCCGTCCTGGAGTCGGGCACCATCGAACAGCTGATCGAGTCGCATCCCTGGTCGCCCTTTCCGCAGCTCCAGACCACCGAACGTCCCGACCGGGTAGCCTCCGCGGTGCTGGAAGGGCGGGTCGCCGTCCTGGTGGACGGCACGCCCATGGCGCTCATCCTGCCCGCCACCTTCACGGTCTTCTACCAGACGCCGGAGGACTACTACGAGCGGTTCCTGGTGGCGACCCTGGTGCGCGGCATCCGGCTCCTGGCCTTGTTCGCCTCGCTCACGTTCACCGCGCTGTACGTGGCCCTGGTGGGCTTCCACGCCGAGATGCTCCCGACCAGTTTCGCGGTGGCGCTCGCAGGAGCCCGGGCCTCCGTGCCTTTCCCCGTCGCCGTCGACGCCCTCCTGCTGGAGGTCACCATGGAAGTGGTGCGCGAAGCCAGCGTACGTTTACCCCGGCCCATCGGCCCGACCATCGGCATCGTCGGCACCCTGGTGATCGGCCAGGCCCTCACCCAGGCCGGCATCGTGAGCCCGGTCCTGGTCATCGTCGTGGCGGCGACGACCATTGCCTCCTTTGCCCTCCCGAGCTACAGCGCCGCGATCGCGTACCGGATCCTCAAGTTCCCGGTGATCCTGGCGGCGGCGGTGCTCGGGTTGTACGGCATCATGGCCGTTCTCATCGTCATCCTCATCCACCTGAGCGCCATGGAGACCTTCGGCGTGCCGTACCTGGCGCCCGCGGCCCCGCTGCGCTTCTCGGATCTGAAGGATACGGTCGTGCGGAGCCCGCTTTGGGCCATGCGTCGCAGGCCGGAGATGCTCCAACCCAGGCAGGCGCACCGGATGGCCGAGCAGCTACCCCGCCACCAGCCGAGCCGTCCTGCCGTCGAAACAGAGCGGCAGGGCACGACACCCGGGCCGGTGCGGCTACAGGACGGGCAGGGCCACGACGGAGGTGAACGCTAGGATGCCCCGGCCCATCGGGGTCGTGGCCGGCGTCGCCTTGCTGGCCGTCCTGGCCAGCGGCTGCTGGGACCGCGAGGAGATCAACCAGCGCACCCTGGTGCTCGCCCTCGGCCTGGACCGGGGCCCCCGGCCCGGCATGTACACGGTGAGCGCCCAGATCGCCGTACCTGGGGGGATCCCTCTGGGGTTAGGGGGAGGGGCAACGGGTGCGGGCGGCCAGGCCAGGCCCCCGGCCATGGTGATAGCGTCCACCGGCCATACGGTCGAGGAGGCGCTGTTTCACCTGACCCGCCGCATCGAGTGGCCGATGTTCCTCGGCCACCTCCGGCTGGTCGCCATTTCCGAGGAAATCGCCCGG
Source organism: Limnochordaceae bacterium (assembly GCA_014896295.1). GTDB lineage: Bacteria > Bacillota > Limnochordia > Limnochordales > Geochordaceae > Carboxydichorda > Carboxydichorda subterranea. The sequence goes on along the minus strand of JADBKR010000006.1, from coordinate 221,331 downwards.
CAGGGGGTCCGCCCGATCCTGGACACGCTGCGTCGCGATCCGCAAGTGCGCCGCCTGGTGTGGTTGGTGGTCACGCAGGGGCAGGCTCGCCGGTTGCTCGAGGCCCGTTCTCCCTTGGAGCGGGTGGCGGTCTTCTTCGTCGCCAACATGCTCGAGACGCTCACCCGCGCCGGCAACATGGCGCGCATCGACCTGGGAGAGTTCGGGGTACGGCTTGCCAATCCCGGCGAGGATCCCACCGCGCCGCTGCTGCGGGTCAGGGGGAGCGACGTGCAATGGCGTGGCATTGCGGTGTTTAGCGATGACCGGATGGTGGGCACGCTGGATCCCGGGGAAACGCACCTCGCCCTGAGCCTCCGCTCGGGGGGCCCCGACCGCACGGAGATGGAGCTGATGGTGCAGGGCAGCCGGGTGCGGTTGCGCAACTTCAACCGGCAGACCCGTATCCGGCCGGTGCCCCAAAGGGAGCAGCCCCGCGTGTCGGTACGCGTGCAGTACGAAGCCAACGTGGCGGAGGTCGAAGGACCGCTCCAGATGTCCCGCCCTGAGGTGCTGCATCAGATCGAGCGGATCGCCGCGTCGGACCAGCGGGCCCGGCTGCGCCAGGCGCTGCGTCACCTCCAGCGGCTGGGAGCCGACCCCTTGGGCTACGGGGAACAATTCCGCGCCTTCGCCCCGCAGGCATGGAAGCAGATCGAAGGGACGGACTACTTCCGCACCCTGCCCGTGGACATCCAGGTCCGCGTGGCCATTCGCAGGGTTGGGATGGTGCAGAAGTGAGCCTCACCAGAGAACAGCAGGACGAGATCCAGCGGATCGTGACCCAGCAGATCAACGACGTGCTCAAGCGTCGGCTGCTGCGGGCGCCCGTGCAGCCCATCACCCCTCAGCCCCTCATTCCCCCGGGCGGCGGCGCCCGCCGAGAGACGCAGCAGGCCGGCATCCTGGGACCGGCCGGTCCGGGCTCCGCCCCGGCCGCCACGAATCCCGGCGTCAACTGGTGGGCCGCGCAACAAGGCGCAGGGCAGCAGAGTGCGGGACAGCAGAGCGGCGACGTTCAGGCACAGCCCCAGAGGGCGGGCCCGGTGCAGCAGGCGGCCCCCGGTCCGGCCCAGCCCGGGCAGCCCGGAGCACAGGGCCACGCCGTGGGCAGCGCAGCGGCGGCCTTCGACAACGCCTCCGCCGGCGCCGTGGCAGCGGCTGTGGCGCAGGCGCTCGTCGAGGCTCAGACCACGCTGACCATGCAGCTCAAGGCGACCCTCGTGCGCCTCAAGGACGTCGTGACGGAGGCCCAAGAACTCGCCCGGCGGATGGAACGCCTGCTCGGCGAGGCCCCCGCCTCCGACGAACCCTCCGGCTGACCCAGGGCCGGCGGGGGACGCGGCCGCCGGCACCGGCGCCGCCAGCGGTCGCTCAGAGCGTGACACCGGTCGACACGCTCACGCACTCGCCCCTTCTGTGTGCCTCCACCGAAAGGGAAGCCGTCCCGCCACGACTCCCGGTATCCACGAGTACCCCAGCATCCAGGCGACCAGGCCGCACCCCGCGGCCAGCAGCACCGCTCCCGCGGTCGCCCACCCTCCGTCGGCCCGGGCAATCCCGTATCCCATGAGGACGACCCCGGCGTTGGTGAGCCAGAAGGCGAGCCGGCCCGGCCGCGGCGCGTAGAGGTCGGGCAGCCGGGAGATCTGCAGCACGTCCGGGATGAAGGCCCTGTAATACCACATGAGGAACGGGGTCACCTTGTACAGTTGCCCCAGGATGGCCTGCACCACCCACCCGGCCAGGAACAGCACCGCCGCCAGCACCCCGAGCCGTTCCCCGTGCTCCGGGCCCACGAGCCCCGCGGCCCATCCCAGGCCCATGGCGGCCAGCACCAGCGTGTAGCCCATCACGGCCCACCAGTGCGAAACGTTGAGGTCAGGTGCCCGCCGCCGGCGATGCTGCAAGAGCCGGGCAAGCTCCCACACGTACAAGGCGCCCGCCGGGGCGATCAGTGCGGCCGCCAGACGCAGCGCCCACCCGTGACGACCCAGGGCGCCCGTTACGGCGAGGAGGACCGCCCCGGTCACCAGGGCCACGACGGCAAGCCCCCGCGGCTGGCTCGCGATGCGGGCGCCGTGCACGATGGGCACGAGGCGATACGACACCCCCACCACCATCAGGGCGAACCATCCCCCCAGGCCCAGGGCGAGGTGGACGACCAGACCTCGGTGCCCCGCCCACAGCCCGGGCCACAACGGGTAACGCATGGAAAGCGCCAGCACGAGCCCCCACGTGGTCACCAGCCCGAAGTTCACCGTCGCCAGAGCCATGGCCAGGGCGTGCACCCACTGCGGCCGGCCCTGCCGGGATGCCGGTGGTCCGGTGCGGCGGCGGAGCCGCCCGGCCGTGCGGAGCATGATCGCCACGTACACCCAGGCGGCCGCCGCGACCAGGCTGCCGCCCCAGGCCAGGAGGACGAAGGAGCCGTACCAGAAGCCGGCGACGAGGGAGCCGGCGCCGGCGAGGTAGATCCCGAGTTGCCACGGGATGATCCGTTCTCCCCACAACCGGGCGCCGAGGAGGGCCGACGACATCTGGTACGCCGCGCCCACGATGGTGGTCGAGCCGACCCCCAGGGTGAGCGAGTGGGCGGCCGCAAACACGCGGGTGGTCATGTGGAGGCCTCCGGCGAGACGTCCGGCCACGAGCACCAGGAGCAGCGCTGCCACGGGTAGTCCCACGGACACGGCGAGCCACACCCACGCCTCGCCAACGGTCATGACCAGCGGACCGCCGCCCGCTCCCGCTACCGCAGGCCCGGCGTCCTCCCTCGGCTCGGATTCTGGCCCGGTTCTGCCTGCCAGCAGAGATCACCGGAAAGAGGATACGCCATCGTGCGCAAAAAAGGGCGACTCCCACCGCCCCTCACGCCACGCGTGACCCGGCGCCTCCTATTGGGCGAAGCGCGCTGGCCGGCAGGAGCCGCCTGGTGAGGCCCGCCGCTCGTTACTGCCCGGGAGCGGAAGGAGCGGCGGGCGGGCTCTGGGGAGCTTCCGGGGAAGCCGGAGCGCTGGGTGCGCCGCCACCCTGCGGAGCCTGCGCGCCCGGCGCCGTCGTCGAAGGCGACGCGCCTCCCTCGGGGCTCTGGCTGGCAGGCTGTCCCCCACCGCAAGCGGTCACGGCGACCGCCAGCACCACCATCATCACGGCTATCGCCGCAAACCGCCGGCGCCTGGTGGATTCGAGACGCATTGGCCATCTCACCCCGCTCTCGCATCAGCCTCATGCTCACCTTAAGTCCCGCTCTCGACCCGCACCATGCCGGCCGCGTGGAACCTTCGTGGAAGCCCGAGGCCGTCCATGGACCCGCGCGGCACCGCGCGACGACCGCGCCTCCCCATGGCCTCCTCGCAACTTCCCCGGAGCGCGCATGGCGCCGGTACCGGGCCGCCGGGTATGGTGAGGGTGCCGGCCGGCCAGGCCCCGGTGGAGAGAAGCTCCGCAGCGTAAACCGGCGCTGCGAGAAGATACTCGAGGGGGTTGCGAGTCGAGATGAACGTACGCCGTAGCGGCCCGCGGTGGATGCGGTGGCTGGTGACGGGGATGGCCCTCAGCCTGATGGCGCTGCCCGCGGTACACGCCCAGCAGCCGCCGCCTCCGTCCAGCCCCGCGCCGCAAGCGCCGGCTGAGCCTTCGCAGCCATCCCAGGCAGACCCCAAGGCCAGCGCCGTGGACCAGCTGAAAGTCGCCCTCGACCAGGTATCGGAAGAGAGCATCAGCGGGAAATCCGACCAGGAACTGGGCCAGGTGGCCCAGAGCGTCGTCAACGTCCTCGAAGGATCTAGCGGCGAACACTTCAAGGCCGGGGTGGCCAACCCCGCCGACGGCACCGGCGCGATCGTCTACCTGGAGCAGGCAACGGGTTTGCGCATGCGGTGAACGTGCGAAGACTTTTCGCCGCACACGCCCTCCCAGGCCGGCGCACGGGAACCCCGACGGGTTCCCGTGCGCTATTTTCCGCGCGCCGCACGAGCCGGCTCCGTACCCGCTTCCTGCTCTCCATCACGGGTTTCGCCGTCGTCATCGGCCTGGTGCTCGGGGCGGTCACGACCTACGTGGCATCCCACCAGCTGCGCGTGCAGCTGGAGCGCCAGGGCGAGATCATGGTGGCGCAGCTCGCCCGCGACACGCTCAAAGATCAGGAAGAGTCGGATCCCGACACCCGCCGCATCCGCATGCAGGTGCTCACCTACCGCCTGGCCGCCGACGCGGGCTACGCGCAGGTGGTGCTGGCGGGGCGGGTCATCTCGGAGTTCGTCGGCCAGGACCTCTCCCGGCTCCCCGACCCCCGTTCCCTGTGCGCGGGCTCACCATCCACGACGTGGCCGTGGGCACCAACGGCCACGCTTACCGGTTCCTGGACTTCGTCCAGGCGTTGCCGGACCCACAGGCCCCGGTGGTGCCCCCGGGTTCGTCGGGGCCGAGTTACGTCCGAGTGGGCGTGCCCCTTGCCCCCATCGAGCAGTTCGCCGGGCGCCTCGCCACCGTCATGGGCGCGGTCGTCCTCCTCTTTGCCTTGGGCGGAGGAGCGGTCGCCCTGGCCCTTTATCGGGGCGTACTCGGGCCCCTCGACCGGCTGGTCGTCGCCGTGGAACAGCTCCGGGCCGGCGACCTGGGGGCTCGCGCCCGGGTGAAGAGCGGCGACGAACTGCAGCTGGTGGCCGATGAGTTCAACCGGATGGCCGGAGGCGCTGGCGGCCCGGGACCGGTGGCTGCAGCGGATGAACCGAGACCTGGCCGAGGCCAACGAGGCCAAGTCGCAGTTCCTGGCGATCATGGGGCATGAGTGGAAGACGCCGCTGCACACCATTCGCGGGTACGGCCAGCTGCTGCTCGAGCAGCTCGACGGGCCTCTCAACCCGGAACAGGTGCAGGACGTCGAGACCATCCTCGAAGCGGCCACGCACCTCATGGACCTGGTGGACAACCTGCTCCACTTCAACGCCGCGGCGGAAGAGACAGAGGTAAGGCGCCCGGAGCCCGTCGACCTGGCCACCCTCACCCGCCAGGCGTGGAACCACCTGCGGCCGTTCACGAGGGCGAAGCAGCTGGAGTTTGCCTGCGAAGTGCCCCAGCCGCTGGTGGTCATGGGCAATCCGCTCCAGATCCGGCAGGTGATCATCAACCTGCTCGGCAACGCGGTGAAGTACACCCCGGCCGGGCGCATCACCGTCCGCGGCGGTCATCACCAGGGCACTCGTCCCGAGGTCGTCTGGCAGGTGGAGGATACTGGCATCGGCATCGACCCGGCTCAGCAGCCGCACATCTTCGAACCCTTTCATCGAGGAGGGGGGCGCAGGCCAGGGGTCGAGGGCCTGGGCCTGGGTCTCACGGTCGTGCGGCGGTTCGTCGAGGCGCATGGAGGGCGCATCGAGGTGCACAGCCGCCCCGGGGAGGGGAGCCGGTTCAGCGTCTACTGGCCGGCGCCTGCCTCGGAGGAGGTGTGGGACGAGCATGACGCGCATCTTGCTGGCCGAGGACGACGAGAGTTCGGCGCGCCTGTTGGAGAAGTACCTGACGGCCAGGGGTTACCAGGTGGTGCGGGCCGAGGACGGCCGGATGACCTTGCAGCGCTTTCTGGAAGTGGAACCCGACCTGGTCCTCCTCGACGTGCGGATGCCGGAGATGGACGGCTGGACGGTGCTGAGTGAGCTCCGGTCGATGAGCCACGTGCCCATCATCATGGTGACCGTGCACAACCAGACGACCGACAAGGTGCGCGGGCTCACGGGTGGGGCGGACGACTACGTCACCAAGCCGTTCGACCTGCCGGAGCTCGCCGCCCGCATCGAGGCGGTCATCCGCCGCCACCAGGGCGCCGCGCAGCCGGTCGGTGCGGCCGCAGGCGGGAGCACGGCCGTCGCCAGCGGGACGGCGACGGGGACGGGGGCGCCCGCCGCGCTCCAGGAGGCGACCCCGGCGGCCGCCACGGAGGAGCGCCGGTGGCAGGTCGGCTCCCTCGTGGTCGACGACCGGCGCAAGGAGGTCTGGGTGCGCGGGCGGCGGCTCCATCTGTCCCGCAAGGAGTACGAGGTGCTCTCCCTGCTCGTGCAGGAGCCCGGGCGCGTCTACTCGACCGAGGAGATCGTGCAGCGGGCGTGGCCCGAGCGGAGCGACGCCACGGCCGAAGACGTGAAGAAGTACGTCTACTTGCTGCGGAGCAAGATCGAGGCCCACCCCGAGCGGCCGGTCATCATCGAAACCGTACGGGGCTTCGGCTACCGAGTGGCGCCCGATACCGCTCCGGACCCGCCACCGGCGTCTGGCGAAGCTCCCGGGGGGCCAGCTCCAGACCGCCTCGACGAGCAGGCCACGGACAGCTCCAGGCGTTGAACGCCGGTCGTTCACCAGGGCCGGCCCGCGCTCGCCCGCAACCGGGAGATGGGAAGAGTACGCAGGTGAGGGCCGCGGCCCCGGAGGGCAAGCGCGGCCACGACCCGAAGCAGCGCCGCTCCCACCATGACGACCGGGATCCCCAGCGCCCCGGCGCACCAGCTGCCCAGGACGGGCCCGGCGGCCGCCGCCACCCCCACCCCCGCGTTGAAGACGGAGACGAAGGTCGGCCGCCCTTCGTCGGGCGTCCACTCCAGCAACAGGTTGAACGCAGCCAGGTTGTATCCGGACCAGGCGATGCCCGCCAGGAAGTTGAGCGGAACGAGCCACTGCGGGTGCGGGAGGGCCGGCCACAACGCCGCCAGCACGGAGGTGGCCACCCCCGAACTCACGAGCACGGGGAGATGGCCGCGGCTGTCGGATAGCCTGCCCCACCACCGCTGCACGACGATGAGCCCGATGTAAGTCGCGGCGTTGGCCATCCCCCAGAGAGACCGCGAGCCCTCGAGATGGTCGGTGAAGTAGATCGGGTACAGCGAGCCGGGCACAAACGTGGCGAGCGTCCATACCCAGAAAAAGAGCGTGTACCGGCGAAAGCTGTCCGGCCAGCGAGAAGGGCGCAGGCCTCGCTCCACCACGCCCCGCCAGGCGAAAGCCGCGGCGGCCGAGCCGGCGTCCGGGCGAACCGGGACCCGCACGGGCAGGATGGAGAGGTGGGCCATCACCCCGAGGACGAGCGCCAGGCCGAACGCGCCCGCGTACCCCACCGTCCCCGGCGCCCCGTCGACGATCAGGCCACCGGCGAGCGAGGCCAGGAACGACGCCAGGTTGATGCCCAGGTTGCGGGCGCCGAAGTAGCGGCCGCGCCAGCTCGGGTCGGTCAGATCCGCCATGATGCCGGTCCACGCCGGGGCGGCCACGGCCGAGGCCATCCCCCGCAGGGCGGTCAGCACCACCAGGAGCTCGACCGCTGCCTCCTGCGGGATAGGGAGGATGGGCAGCAGGACGAGGGGAATCCAAAGGGCCCGCATGAGGCTGCTGCCCCACAGCCAGACCCGCTTGCGCGAGGCGGGGTGTTCCCCGAGCGGAGCGAAGACCAATTGGAGGGCGTTGGCCGTGAGCAGCGGGAGCCCGACCACCAGGCTCACCTGCAGCGGGGTGGCCCCGAGGTCGATGGCGAGCAGCGGCAGGTACACCGCGGCCAGGGTCTCGCTGGCCATGGTGAGGGAAGCCTCGGCCGCGCCAAACAGCAGCGACCGCAGGTCGGGCGCGACGGGGCGACCGGGACGAGAGTCCATCATGGCTTCTACCGGCGGCATCGTATCGCCTGGCGCCCCGGCGGTCAATGACGATTCGACCGGAGAGGAGCGTGGGTGCGTGTACGATGCGATCCCGCTCGACGAGATCCGGGCGCGCCAGGAGGCGATCCGGGCGAGCCTCGGGCAACGAGGTCTCGACGCCATCCTGGTCGTCGGGCGTTCGTTCTACGACCGGGTCGGGGACCTCGCCTACGTGAGCAACCACTTCCCTCCGTTCCCGGCCACGGTCTTCGCCGGAGGACAGCGCGGGCTGGGGCACGCCCTGCTGCTGATCCCCGCCTCCGGGCCCTCGGCGCTCCTGCTGGACGGGTGGGCCTATCGCCGGGAGATGGTGGCCGCCGACGAGGTGGAGGCGTCGCCGGATCTCCCCGCGCTGCTGGTGGCCGTGTTGAAGCGACGGGGCCTGGGCGGCGCTCGGGTCGGCCTCGTGGGGGAGGACATCCTGCCGCTCGCCATGGCGCGGGCGTTGGGAGACGCTTTGCCGGCACTCGAGCTCCGTCGTGCCGACGAGGTCGTGCGCGCCATGCGGCGCATCAAGAGCCCGGCCGAGCAATCCCTCCTGCGGCGGGCCGCTGACATCGCCGGCGCCGGGTTGGACGCGGCGGTCGGGGCGCTGCGCGGCGCCGGGGCGGGCCAGGCGGAGCAGCTCACCGAGCGCGCCGTGTGCGCGGAAGGGATCGCCCGGGCCATGCGGGAGGGGGCCGACTTCGTGCGCTACCTGCGGGTGCACGCGGGATCGTGGAGCGCGGTCGGGTCCCGATGGCCACAGGCCACCGAGCGGCCGATCGCGCCGGGCGAGGTGGTGACGCTCGACATCATCGGCGCCTACCAGGGGTACCAGTTCGACGTGCTGCGCACGACGGTGGCGGGCCCCCCAGACGTCCGGCCCGCTCCCGCGCACCGGCGGCTGCTGGAGGCGGTGCTCGAGGCGGCGCGGCGGGCCGTCGGCAGCGTGCCGGCCCGGCACGCCGTGCAGGGACGTGGTGCAGGCCGCCAACGGCTACCTGGAGGCGCAGGGGTACGGCCCGTTCGCCCGCACGTTCATGGGCCACGGCATCGGGCTCGAGACGGTGGAGGAGCCGTACTTGACTCCGGACGATCCGACGCCGCTCGCGCCGGGCATGGTGCTTTGCGTCGAGCCGGGCGTCTACGTGCCGGATGGGCAGGCGGCGCCAGGCGGACCGCCCGGTCCGGTGGGGGCGTCGATCGAAGAGGAGGTGCTCGTGACCGAAGGCGAGCCCGAGGTTCTCACCCGCTTCCCGGCGCGGCTCTGGGAGTGAGCGCGACGCCCGACGGCTGGGCCGGGCCCCATGAGGCTTGCTCCGGGAGCGCGAAGCTCGTAGAATGAGGTCGTCGCCCGGCGCGACGGATCAGTTCGACAGGCGATGGAGCTCGCCAGGATGGCTGCGCACGGGGCGCGTGAGGGCGTGCGCAGATGATGGCTCCTACCTCGGGACGGGGTAGGAGCCTTTTTCGTGAGTGCCCGGGAGCAAGGGGGGCTCGGAGTGGGAAGCGGCCCAGGTCACGTGCTGCAAGCTGCCTGGCAGGAGGCTGTGGCCCGCCCGGGCTGCCCGATCTGCACCCTCGTCGAGGGTCACGTGAGCCGCCATTTCGACGCGATCTTGTGGGAACTGGTCAACGACCCCGGCGTGCGCCGCGCGCTGCGGCGATCCCTCGGCCTTTGCCCCCGGCATCTGTGGCAGCTCGACGCGGTCAACCGGACCGTGACCCACGACATGCTGGGCGAGGCCATCTTGCTGCATGACGTCCTCGAGGCGCTGGGCGACCACCTCCAGGCGGGCAGGCACCGGCCACATCCTCCTCTCGACGCCGTGAAGCGAGCGTGGCAGTCCTGCCCCGCCTGCCGGCTCGTGCACGAGGTCGAACGCGACTACCTGGGCCTCGTGGTCGCCTCCGCTCGTCGCCAGGACGATGCCCCGCTTCCCATCCTTTGCCCGGACCATCTCGCTCTCGCCCCCGATCGGGACGAGGCGCTCCGGGTCCGCCTCTGGGCTGCTCTCGCCGGCGCCGGCCCCGGGCTCACCGTCCCCCTCGGAGCGCGCCGTGGTGCGGTCGCCAGCATGGCGGAAGGCGGCCGGACTGCGTGCCCCGTCTGCCGGGCGTCGTTCGAGGCGGCCGAGCGGTGCATCGCAGAAGGGCCCGACGGGCATCCCGGCGTACTGTGCCGGGCACATCGCCGGATGGCTGCGTCCCGGCCTGCGGTCGCCGGCCGGTGGGATCGGGCAGGCCAGGTCTGGATCGAAACGACGGGGGGCGCCCCCGCAGCGCCCGCCCCATGCCCCGCCTGCCATGCAGCCCGCGACGCCGAAGCGGCCGCCTCTCACGCTGCCCTGCCACGTGCCCCCGGGCGGCCGACAGCGAGCTCCTGGTGCCTGCCCCACCTGGTAGAGCACGACCAGGACGACCACGCGGAGGTGCCGTGGGATGCAGCGCTGGCCCATGCCCGTGAGCTCGAGCGGGCGCTCGCCGGATTCATCGCCAAGCAGGACTGGCGAAACACGGAGCCCCTCACGCCGGCCGAACGCACGGCCGTCCGGGACACCGTCGAATGGCTCGCAGGCTTCCACGTGGCGGGCCACGGCTGATGGCCTTCCGCCGGCGGCACGACCCATCACGGAGAGGAACGTTTCCCGGCGTATGATGCTGCGCTACCTGCTCGTCGTGCTCGGCGGGGCGGCAGGAGCCGCCACCCGATACGCCCTCGGCGGATGGCTGGCCGACCGGTGGGGCGCCGCCTTTCCGTGGAGCACCCTGGTGATCAACCTGTCGGGGAGTCTCCTGCTCGGGTTCATCGGAACGCTCGCGGTGGAGCGACTGCTCGTGCCGCCCGAGTCGGTGACGTTGCTCGGCGTGGGGTTCATCGGGGCGTATACCACGTTCTCCACCTGGCAGTACGAGACGTTCCGCCTGCTGGAGAACGGGAGCTGGCCGCTCGCCCTCGTCAACCTCTTCGTGAGCTCGGTGCTAGGGCTTGCCAGCGTGGCCCTGGGCGTCGTGCTCGGCCGCCTGCTCTGACGGAGCGGGATCCGACGAAGGGCGGTACAGCAGCACCTGCACGCGTTCCAGGGTGACCAGTCCCTCCCGCACCATCTGCCGGACGTGCGGCAGGAAGGCCCCGATCCGCTCCTCCGTGTCGGCGACCTCCACGATGACGGGGAGGTCCTCGGACAGCCGCAAGAGACGGGCACTGTGGATGCGGCTGTGCGCCCCGAATCCCGCCACGCCCCGGATCACGGTGGCGCCCGCCAGGCCCATCTGGCGCGCCCGCATCATCAGGGCATGATACAGGGGCTCGCCTTCCCAGCGGTCGCTGTCCCCGACGTAGATCCGCAACAACGCGCCCTGCACGGCCTCGTCCATGCCCGCTCCCTCTCTTCGGAGACCGGCCCTCAGGAGCCTGCTCATCGCTTGCCTTCAGCCGTTCCCTTCGCCCCGGCGCGCGGCGCTCCTGCCCGGCCCCATGCACGCCGCGGGCGCCGTCCAACCTTTCGCGCCCGGCGCCCAGGATCTCCGGCCCCGTCCGTGGAATGCTACGCCCGGCCAAGGGGGCGAGGGTCGGCGTCGAGACGCGTGGCCGGCAGGCCCCATACGGCTCCCGACTGGCTATAATGAGGCGGATACGGGAGGAGAGGTTGCTGAACAGCCATGGCGTTCGTCATCACGGAGCCCTGCATCGACACCAAGGACACGGCGTGCGTCGAGGTCTGCCCCGTCGACTGCATCCACCCGGGTAAGTCCGAGGGCCAGTACGGCGAAGTGCAGCAGCTCTACATCGACCCCGACGAGTGCATCGACTGCGGCGCCTGCGAGCCGGCCTGCCCGGTGGAGGCCATCTTCCCCGAGGACGAGGTGCCCGAGAAGTGGAAGGCGTTCATCGAGAAGAACGCCGACTGGTACAAGCTTTCGGCCGAGGAGTTCGAGTCCAAGTGGGGGTCACCGGGCAAGAAGGGCTGATGGCCGTACGTCAGACCCGGCTGCGAGTCTGACCTCGTCGCAAGAGGGGGCCCCTTGCCAATGGCCGGCCGCACGGCCGGCCATTCGTTTCATGTCGTTTCGCCCGCGTTCTCGAACAGCCGCGTCGCCTGGCGCATGCAAAGCCAGGTCAACACGGCGCCCAGAGCCAGCAATCCCACCGTCGCCGTCCCCAGTGCCCACGAGAGCTCGCCGCTCGCCCGCCACACGAGATACCCGGCCCCGCCGGACACGGCCGCCGTCGCCAGGGCCACCACCATCCCCCACAGGCCGTTGATGTTGCCTTTCATGGCCTGCTGCGGGCTGTCCCAGTTGGTCACGGGCCGCAGCAGGTCGACCCAGAGCCCTCCGGCGGTGCTCGGCCACAGGCCCGCTATCCCGATGGCCAACCCCACGGCAGCCGTCTCGAGCGGCATCTTCACGACCCACCATGCCACCCCCGCCATGACGAAGGCCGTGGCCAGGCCGAACGGTGCCGCGACCAAAAGGCGCGCCCCCACCTGCTCGCTCGGGGTCGCCGGGAGCGCGGCCACCTGCGCGAGCCCTTTCCCCTCCCGAGAGATGGACGTGGGCGCGACCTGGTTGGAGCCCATGAAGATGATGAGCCCCGCGAGCGCGGCCGCCAGCCACCGAGGGTCGACCCCCTGCAGGAGAGCGATCACGCTTCCGCCTGACTCGTCGCTGGGTATGAAGAGGAGCATCATGGCGACGACCAGCGGGGGCACGAGCACGTTGGTCACGACCGGCAGCATGAAGGGCGGCGTCCGCAGAAGCAGCCGCCACTCCCGCACGGCCAGCGCCACCATCCGGCTGCGCGCCGGCCTGCCGAGCAGAGTCGCTGCGAGGTGCCCCCCTTCCCGGGCCCCACCCTCGCGCCGCTGCCGTCGCGCCGGGGGCTCCTCCAGGCCCGCCTGAACACCCGCGAAGTACCACCGTTGCGCGAGCGCGAACGCGGGCGCCGTCACGATCCCCGATGCCGCCGCGAACCAGCAGCAGCCACTCCAGGCGCTGTCCCGCCGCCGCAACCACCGCTGTGCCCGCCGGCCCTGCCTGTCCCGCCTGGCCCATCAACGCTCCGGCCGCCCATCGGGCGGGCGGGTAGTATCGCACGGCCTCCAGGATCACGGCGTTGGGGGTCTGCAGCATCCGCACGATCGCTGCGGGGTCCGACATGCGCGGCATGATCCGGACGTTGAGGTACTGGTAGCCCATGGCGAGGGCCAGCCCCACCAGGCTTCCCACCACGTACAACAGATCCCGCCGCCGGCCGACCGCCGTTCCTCGTCCCACCACCACGGCGATCAGCGTAGCCACCCCGAGAGGCAGCACGGGAATCCACAGCCACAGCCACACCGCCGCCGTCCAGTACAGCGGGTCACCGGTCAGCCGGACAGGGCTGTCGAACAGGGCTGCCACCCGCCCCGGATCGGCCATCAGCGTACCGACGTCGGGCGGCAGGACGGAAGCCGCTGCAACGAACGCCGGAGCGGTCGCCGCCACCGTCACCAGGAGCACGTCCAGGTAGAGCGTGGCGAACCGCACGCCCATGACGGTCGCCGGCTGCAGCGGCATGGCCATGAGGCGCGGCACGTCGGACGAGAAGAAGAGGCTCGAGATGGCGAAGGCCACGCCGAAGACCACCACCAGCAGCTGCGCCCCCATCACCGCCATGATGGGTAGCGCCATCGGCTGCCCGGCGACGACCATCCCGATGTGCAGCGTGCGCATGAGGAAGAAAAAGCCGGCCTCGGCCGCCCCGATGCCCAACAGCATCAAGAGCGCCAGAGCGCCGACCACGATCGGATTGCGGGTACCTCCAACGTTGCTGCCGATGCTGGCGCCGGCGTTGAGGTGCCCCGCCATCGTCACCCGCAGGGCCGAAAGCCACCCCGGGCGCGCTCGCTCCATGCGGCGCACCACCCGCTCTGGGATCCTCCGGGTCGTCGCCTCGCCGGCTTTCACCGTGCCTGCGCTCGACCGGTCGCCCATGTCGTGAGAAGCCCCCTACCGAGCGCTGTCGGGCAGGTGGGCTTGCGTCACCTCCAGGAAGATCTCCTCCAGCGTCTGGTGGCCCCGTGCATGCAGGGCCCGCATCTCTTCCAGGGTACCGCTGGCGACGAGCCGCCCGTGGTGGATGATGCCGACCCGGTCGCACAGGCGCTCCGCGACATCGAGGACGTGCGTCGAGAAGAACACCGTGCCGCCCTGATGGGTGTGCTCGCGCAGGAGCTCCTTCATGACGTACGCCGAACGCGGGTCGAGCCCGACCAGGGGTTCGTCGAGGATCAACAGCCTCGGCCGCACCATCAGGGCGCCCACCAACGCCAGCTTCTGGCGCATGCCGTGCGAGTAGCTCGCGATGGGATCCTCGATGGCCTCCGCCAGCTCGAGCTGCTCGACCAGCGGCCAGGCCCGCTCGACCCGCTCCTCGGCCGGGATGCCGTACACGTCGGCCAGGAACGTGAGGTACTCGTACCCGCGCAGGCGCGGCCACAGCTCAGGGGTATCCGGCACGAACCCGATGCGCCGCCGCACCTCCGGGGTCGACGGCACGGCCGGCATCCCGTCGACCTTTACGCTGCCCTCGTCAGGCCGCAGGATGCCCACGATCACCTTGATGGTGGTCGTCTTCCCTGCCCCGTTGGGGCCCAGGAAGCCGTAGATCTCCCCCCGCCGCACCTCCAGGTCCAGGTGGTCGACCGCGCGGGTGCCGGTGCGGGCGTATGTCTTGACCAGCCCGGAGATGGCCAGCATGACGCCGTCCGGGGCGAGGTCTGGCGCACCCGCTGGAGCACCGGCGAGATGGGGCTCGGTTGGCATGGCACGAGTGGTCTCCTTTCGACCCGAGCAAAACCGAGCTTGCGATTGCCAGCGTTGCCCCTCCTTATTGTGCCAGGGCGACCCCGGGGCCTGCCGCGCCGTTGGCCGGTCGCGCGCCGGCCACCAGAACGACGTGCACTTCTCCGGGCCCGTGGACCCCGATGGAGAGGTCGTTTTCGATGTCCGCGCTCCGGCTCGGGCCGGTGACGAGGACCACGGAGGAGGCGTCGAGCCGCCCGAGCGGGACGTCCTCCAGCCGGGCCACCAGCGCACGCTCCGGTACGACCGCCACGTGCACCCACGGGAGCAGGCTCACGGAACGGCCCCGCCCCGGGCCCGAGGCGAGCACGAGCGTCCCGCTCGCCGCCACCGCCCAGTCCACGGTGGTCACGCCTACCAGGGCACGGGCCGCGGCCTCCCGAAGGCCGCCGGCACCAGGGCTTCCTGGCCTGCCACGGTCCGGCTGGCCCTTCCACACGACGGCAGGGATGCCCTGCGCCGCCAGGTAACCCTCGATGCCTGCTTCGCGCAGGAGCGGGTCGTCCCACACCACGACCACCGGGTCGCCCGGGCCCCGTGCCGGGATCATGGCATGCCGGCCGGCGTCAAGGTGCTCCCTGGCGATGGCGGCCACGAGTTCGCCCAGCTCGCCCGCCCCATCGTGCACCCGCACGTGCAGCTTCTCCAGCTCCCGCACCAGCCTGGCCCGCAGCGCCTCAGGAGCGTGCACGATGGTTCTCGAAGGGCCGCGTTGCTCGTGACCGAGACCGGTCGCACCGGCCTGCACCGCCGTGGCCTGCCCGGCAGGCAGCCCATCGACGCGCGTCCGGTCGCGCACCGGGTTGACAGGAGGCGTTGGGCCGCGCGCCGCTTGCCGGCCGGGCGCATCCTGCCGACGCCGCTGGTCCCACCATTCGTGGAAGCTGCGGGGAGCCGGGGGCGGCAGGTCCCGTGCAGCCGTCCAGTTGCCCAGGATACCGGGGGCAGGCATGCGCCGCGCCGCGATTTGCCTGGCTACCATCCGCCCCGACCTGACGCTCGCCCGAAACGCCCAGGGCCGCTCCCACGCTCTGGCCAGCGCCCGCAGCGGAGGCCCCAGCCCGCTGTCGTCCATGCCCTTGCGGACGATCTCGGCCCGCTCTTCGAGGATGAGCTCGTGGAGCGGGATGCCCACGGGGCACACCTCGGTGCAGGCCGCGCACAGCGAACACGCCTCGACCGGCAGCGCTCGCCAGTCGCCCAGCCCGAAGAGCTGCGGCGTGAGCACCACCCCGATGGGCCCGCTGTAGACGCTCCCGTACGCGTGGCCCCCGACCTGCTGGTAAACGGGGCAGTGGTTGAGGCACGCCCCGCAGCGGATGCAGTGCAGCACCTCCTGGTAGCGGGACTTTCGCAGCTTGCGCCGCCCGCCGTCCAGGAAGACGACGTGCAGCTCCTCGGGGCCGTCGGTCTCGCCGCTTCGCCTGGGGCCCGTCACCAGGTGGGTGTAGACCGACAGCTTCTGCCCGGTGGCGCTACGGGCCAGCAGGTGCAGGAAGACCGGGAGGTCGTCCAGGCGCGGGACGAGCTTCTCCACCCCGACCAGCGCCACGTGCACCCGGGGCACGGTGGTGACCATCCGGCCGTTGCCCTCGTTGGTCACGAGCACCAGGGTGCCCGTCTCGGCCACCACGAAGTTGGCACCCGAGATCCCCATGCCGGCCTCGAGGAAACGCTCCCGCAGCACGCGCCTCGCCACCCGGGTGAGGGTGGGCGTGTCGGTCGCCACCACCTCCCCGACGAGGTGCCCGAACAGGCGCCCGATCTGCTCCCGGGTCTGGTGGATGGCCGGGGCGACGATATGGGAGGGGGTTTCCCCCGCCAGCTGCACGATGAACTCCCCGAGGTCGGTCTCCACCACCTGGACGCCCCCCAGCGCCAGTGCCGCGTTGAGGTGCACCTCCTCGGTGGCCATCGACTTGGACTTGACCGCCAGCCGCACGCCGGCGTCCGCCGCGATACGGCGCACGATCTCCCCCGCCTGGAAGCCGTCGGCCGCGTAGTGCACGTGCCCGCCCGCCGAGCGGATCGCGGCCGCGGCTTCCTCCAGGTAGGCGTCGAGGTGCTCCACCACGTCCCGCTTGATCGCGCGCGCCCGGCGCCGCAGCTCCTCGAAGCCGCCTGTGGCCCACCCCTCCCGGGCCATCGCCTCGAGCTCGTCCAGCGCTGCCCGGCGGGCCGACGCAAACCGTCCGGTGGTAAACCGGACCGCCCGCCTCAGCCGGGCGTCGGCCAGGGCCTCGCGCACCCGGTGCCGGAAGGAGCTCACGCTCATCCGACCGCCCGCCCTTCCTCCCGGAGGGCCTGTGGCTGCGCCCGCTCGGCCTGCGGCAGCGCCGGCTCCATGAGCCCCATCCCCTCGGCGAGCAGCTCGGCCACGTGCACGAACCGTAACGGCAACCGCCGCTTGCTCGCCCGCCCCATCAGGTGCAGCAGGCATGACGCGTCGGCGCTGATGACGAGCTCGGCTCCCGCCGCCGTGATCGCGTCGAGCTTGGCGTCGGCCATGGCCGCCGACAGCTCCGGCGACTTGACCGCAAAGGTGCCTCCGAAGCCGCAGCAAAGCTCGGCGCCCTCGTACTCGACCAGCTCCAGGCCCTCCACCGCCCGCAGCAAGGCCAGGGGCGGCTCCACGACGTGCAAGAGGCGCGTGGTGTGGCAGGAGGCGTGATAGACCGCCCGGGCGGGAAAGCGGGCGCCGAGGTCGACCTGGCCCAGCACCGAGACCAAGAAGTCCGTGAACTCGACCACCCGGGAGGCCACGGCTCTCGCCCGGCCCGCCAGCAGCCCGTGCCCCACGAACATGGCCGGATAGAACTCCCGCACCATGGCCGTGCACGAACCCGAAGGGCTGACGATGTAAGAGGGCGGCGCCCCTTGCCCGCCGTCGAACACCTCGACGAAGTGGCGCGCCAGCCGGCGGGCCTCGTCGCGATAGCCGCTGTTGAAGTGAGCCTGTCCGCAGCAGGTCTGGCCTTCGGGAAACTCCACCGTCACGCCCAGGTGCTCGAGAATGCGGACCACGGCCATGGCCGAGCGCGGGAAGAAGAAGTCGTGGATGCACCCGGCAAACAGCGCGACGCGTATCTCACCGGCGCCGGTGATCCGAGCGGCCATCGGGAGAAGCCCCCTATCGACGGCCGCCGCGCCCGCCGGCACGCGGCGGCCCCTGCCGATCGCCGATGATCCAGTTTACACGAAGGCCCCGCCGGCTCCTTGATCCCGAAGGGGCTGCTTCGCGTCCTCAGCCGCCGGGACCACCCTTGGGCGACGACTTGGGGCCCTTCTGGCCTTGGCCTCCCTGGTTGGAGTCGTCCTGCGCGTGTTCGGCCGGGCCTTGCTGCTTGCCGCCGCTCGATCCGCCGTCGTCCCCCGCGCCGGGCTGGCCGGGACCTGCCTGCGGCGACGCGGGCCTCTCCTGCGGCATATGCCCGAGGGACTCCTCGATGAACCGGTCCAGGCTCCACGCATCGGCTGTCCTTGGACCGGGCGGCGTGCCGGTCTGGCCGTGCTGTAGCTCGCCCGTATCGCCGCGGATGGCCGCCGCCTCGCGCTCCCCCACGGTCCACCGGTCACGCAGCGAGCGCAGCTCGACGGCGCCGCTATGAACGAACAAGCGGGTCGTCCCGTCGGGCAACACCTGCAGGCGAAACAGCGTGCCCCGCACGCCCGCCACCGCCGTGGGCGTCTCCACCTCGAACCGCCAGATCCTGCCGAACGCCGCCGACACCTCGGCCCACAAACTGCCGATCTTCAAGTACGCGGCGCCGAACGCTCCCTCGGGTCGCACGGTCTGCCGCGCCAGCTCGCGCAGTTCTTCGGGGGAGAGGCTGCGATACCCCGCGCCGACTTGCAGGAGCGTCGCCGGTTCCACCCAGAGCCGGGCCGGCGGCTGGGCCAGGGCGACGGAGAGTGGCGGGCCGTCGACATAGACGAGCTCGACCCGCCCGGACGTGCCGGTACGGATCCAGTCTCCTGCCGCCAGCGCCTGCCCTCGCAGGAGCGGGCGCCAGCCGTCCGGCACGCCGCCGGCACGCCACGCCACGTCCCCGCTCACCTGGACGACGCGCACGCTCACCGGCGGAGGACTCGCCGCGTCCGCCCGCAGAGGAGACGGCCCGCGAAGGGCGGCCCACCCCCACGCGGCGATGGTCGCGGCCAGCAAGGCCGCGACCCATCCCGCTCGCCGTACCGGGGCCGTGACGGCGGCCCGCTCCGGGCAAAGCGGCTTACTTGCCCTTGCCACCCTTGCCGCCCTTGCCACCCTGACCGCCGCTACCCCCGCTGTTGCCGCCCTTGCCGCTGCTCGCTCCGCTCTGGCCGCCTCCGTCGTCCTCGTCGTCGTCGGACGAGGGTCCTTGCTGCCCGTTGCCGGAGCCGCTCGCCGGGCCGAGGTGCTGCTCTTCATGTTGCCTCACCTGCTCCCGCAGCTGCTCCTGCTCTCGGAGCTGCTCCCGAAGGCGCAGCTGCTCGCGCAGGCGTTCGGCCTGCTGGGCCGGCATGACCTCGATGGCCTTCTCCATGTCGACGACCGCCGGGCCCTGGCCCGCCGACACGTGGAGCTGCATGCGGATGTGCAGCGCAAGCCGGCTCTGCTCTTCCAGGCTCATCTGCTCGAGCACTTGCACCATCGTGCGCAGCCTCTCCTGGTCCTGCGCCACGATCCGCAGCTGCACGCCGTCATCCGTCGACTCCGCCCAGTAAAACCCCACCCCGGGCTGCCACTCGATGACCCCTTCCGCCAGCGCCGGGCCGCCCATCACGAGCACCGCCGACAGCACCAGGATCGGCGCGGCCACTGCGGCCGGCCACCACCGCTTCTCGCTCTTTCGCTTCCCATCCATCCGGCCTTCCCCCTCGGGAGCCTACTCGGGACGGGTGCGATCGCCTGTCCCTGGCTCCATTGTGCAACCTTGCCAGGGTGCCCTCTGTGACACCCGTCACACAGCGAGGGGCTCCGGACCATCTCCGGTGGCGAGTCCGGTCTTGCGCCACCGTACCACCGCCACCGGCTCGCGACGCCCGCGAAGCGTCACCGTCTCGGGGCCAAACCGTTGCCATCCACGAGGCGCGGGTGGCGGCACGCCCGTCTCCGTCCTCGCCGCTTCCATGGCGGGGACGGACGCCACGACCTCCCCCGGCCCCGCCAGATCCTGCAGGCGGCTCGCCAGGTTGACCGCATCCCCGATGGCCGTGTAGTCGAGCCGCTCGGGAATGCCCACGTTGCCGACGATGACCTCTCCCGCGTGGATCGCCACCCGCACGTCGAGCGCGCAGCGCCCGCTCGAAGCGCGCGCCCGGTTGAGCGCCTGCACCCGCTCCACGATGGCCATGGATGCCAGGAGCGCCCGCCTGGCGGCACCGGGGCTCCCCACCGGCGCGCCGAAGACGGCCAGGATGCCGTCGCCCAGGTACTTGTCGAGCATACCGCCGGCTTCGAGCACCGGCCGGGCCATCGCCTCCAGGTAAGCGTTGAGCGCCTCGACCACCTGCTCGGGGGCGTGGCGCTCGGCAAACGGGGTGAACGAGCAGAGATCGGCCATGAGCACGGCCACCTTGCGGCGAGCGCCGCCCACGGCTGGAAGGTCGGGGGAGCGGATCAGTTCCTCGAGTACCTCCCGGGCGACGTACCGGCCGAACGCCATCTCGACGTGCCGGCGCCGGCGGCGCTCTTCCACCACCGCCTGGGCTCCTGCGGCGATCTGCGTGCCGAGCAGCCCCATGGCCGGCGCGGCCATGGGGAGCCACCAGCCGGCCCAGACGAAGAGGGTCACGGCGGCCATCTCATAGAGCCCGAGCAAAGCGAGGGGCACCAGCAGTCGCCCGCCTGCTCGGGCCGGCCCGGCCCGGCGCCCGCTCGCGGATCCGGCCGCCGCCCAGGCCAGGCCGACCAGGACGGCGGAGATGGTCGCACTCCACCCCCCGGCCCGCCGCACTGCCCCCGGATCGAGCAACGCCCGAACGGCACCGGCGTGCACGAGCACGCCCGGCACGGGCCCCAGGCGCGCCAGGGAGGTGAGGTGACGGTCGGCGCCCGCGACCCCCGGTGCGGTCACCCCCACCAGTACCACCCGGCCCTCGATCCAGGACGGATCCACGGTGCCGTCCAGCACGTCGGCCAGGGAGTAGGTC
This sequence comes from Limnochordaceae bacterium, assembly GCA_014896295.1. Classification (GTDB taxonomy): domain Bacteria; phylum Bacillota; class Limnochordia; order Limnochordales; family Geochordaceae; genus Carboxydichorda; species Carboxydichorda subterranea. The sequence continues at coordinate 200,650 of JADBKR010000006.1, read as the reverse complement.
GGGAAAAGCGCGGTCACCGACAACGGCCATCGCACGACAGGAGGGCGCCTCCAGTCGATCCACCAGACCCGGCTCCCTCCCGCCGCCGGAGCCGGTGCGGCCCGAGGGGACGGTGGCCCGGCCGAAGTCGTAGCACCGCTCGCCTCGTTGGCCAGGGCCGCGAGCACGGCCGCCATCGGAGGAGGCTCCCCGGGCTCGGAGACGAGCCGGCGCACCCTCCCGTCGGGGTCGACGGGGTACCGGATCGACGCCAGGTGCCGTACCGCCCCGGCCAGCTCGGGGAAGGGCGCCTCCGCCCCGCCCGGCATCACCAGCCCGTCGAGCCTGCGGGCCGCATCGATCAGGGCCCGCACGTCCGCGGGATCCCGGGGACGCTCCTTCAGCATCACGTCGAAGCCGACAGCGGCCGGGCGGCTTCGGGCCAGCGCCTGCCAAAGCCGGGCGTGCACCGAGGCGGGCCAGGGCCAGGCTCCCAGCCGCTCCAGGGAACGCTCGTCGACGGCGATCACCGCGATACGGGAGGCCGCTCGGCTGGGAGGCCCGGCGGCGAAGCGCACACCCACCACCCGGTCGTAGGCCACGAGCTCGAGGGGCTCCCACAGGCCCAGGAGCTGGCCGCCTGCCGCAAGCACGGCCAGGGCAGCGGCGAGCGCCGCCGTGCGCGCGAGGCGCCCGCGGCCGTCAACCGGCGGGCCGGAGAACGAGGTAGCCACCCAGGGCCACCAGCACGCTGAGCAGCGTGCCCACCAGGTAGTACTCGGCGAATGCCCTGTCCTCGAGCTCCCGAAAGCGCGCGATGGACTTGGCGGCGATGACGAAGCCGACGGCCGCGTGCGACCCGAGGAGCAGGAACGAGAGGATGAGCGCCCGCTCCACCATCCCCACGTAGGTGCCCGTGCGCGGTACCTGCCGCTCCCCCGTGGCGGTGAACCCCGTGCCGGCCGGCACCGTCCGAGCCGCCTGGAGCACGAGCCGCACCAGCACCGCCCCTCCCAGCACCACGGCCAGATAAACGGCCGCCAGCCGCCAGGCTTCCTCGTGGGCCAGCACCTGGGCTGCCGAGGCTCCTGCCACGAAGCGAAGGAGCAGATCCGCCCCGGTCCAGGGCCGCAAGAAACCGGGAGGAATCAGCGCCACGACGAACACGATCACCCACACGTGCACCAGCTGGTCGGCCACGAACGCCCAGGCCCCGGCGGCGCCGCCCGCCGGCGCTCCGCGGTCGAGGCGAGCCCTCACCCGCAGCAGCCCGTCCTTGGCCACGTCGACCGCCACGTGCACCGCGGCGACGACCACGCCCGCCAGCAGGACCGCCGGCGACCACGCCGCCACCGAGAGCGCCCACGAGAGCACGAGGTGCGTCAGGCCGTGGACGAGGTAGGCGCGAGCCTGGCCGTCGAGCCGGCCCTGAAAGACGCCGTCCGTCTGGAACAGGAAATCCGCCAGCACGTGGGCGGCAAGGAAGATCCAGACCAGCGTGGATCCCACCGCGCCGGGCGGCACCGTCGAGCCCCACAGGCCCTCCAGCGACAGCGGCGTCACCCTCCTACCGGTGAAGTACGGCGTTTCACCGCTCTACAGGTGCAGCCCTCTCCAGGGAACGCCCCAGCACCCGCTCCGCCTCCCGGATCACGGGCCAGCGGGCGGCGGCGCAGCGCTTCTGGACGTTTTGCAGGGCCACCCCGACCTCCGAGGCGGCCGCGGCGTAGGTGCCCCGGCGCTCGTAGGCGTCGACGGCCTCCCACTGCGCCTGCGTCCAGCGCTGCACGATGGCGTCCACCAGGGAGAGCGTCACGTTGACCCACGCCTCGTGCTCCGGATCCGGGCCCGAAAAGCGCGTCGTCTCGCCCCGCACCTCCCCCGCCCGGGCCAGGGCTTGCCTGGCCCGGTGGAAGGCCGGCCCATCCATCTCCCACGAGCTGGCCGCCTGCATCGGCGTGTCGATGGTACCCCATCCGATGCCCACGCGCAGCCTGAGCGCCGGGCGCACCGCCGCCTGGCGGGCCGCCCAGCGGAGCCGGCGCACCATGGCGAACGCCTCGACGCCGGGCACGAGCACGCCCTGCACCTCGTCGCCCGCCGCGCCCGAGAAGGGTACCGCGATGAGCCCGGCCCAGGCGCGATTGAACGCCTCCAGGCTCTCGGCGAGGGCCCCCATCAGCGCGCCCTTCGGCTCGACCGCGCGTGAGCCGATGACGTCCGCCGTGATGACGATCCACCGGGGCTTGCCCGGCTCATCCGCCGATCCGGGTGACACGCTCCCGCCCGTCGCCCGCTCCTCCCCGGCTCGTCCCCCGGCCACGCCGCTTCACCCTTCTCGTGGGTAAATGCGGGCTTTCACCCGCGCGATGGTGCACCTTGCCCGCTACCACGACAGGCCGATGCCTGCCGACGTCTCCCACCAGACGTGCTGCGGCGCGTCGACCGGCACCCGCAACGACGCCCCGAACTGCAGGGCCACGGGCACGAGCCTCCACTGCTGCCCGGCATAGAAGCCCACCCACGGCCCGCTCGTCCACTGCGGCTCCTCCTTGGGCAGGTTGTACCCGGCCTGGACGCCGAGCTGGCTCAGGTTGTCCGATCCCAGGGCCCACAGGTGCCCGGCCCAAAGCGCCTCGAGCTCGTGCGCACTGCGCTCGAAGGCGACGGCGGCGCCCCACCACTCGCTGCCCCCGCTCGGGGCCCAGCGCAACTCGATGCCCCCGGGAATACCCGTCCGGGCGCGGATCGTCATCAACGCCATCCCCTGGCTCGCCGCGCAAGCGGGCAAGGCCAGCCCTGCCGCCACGGCGATCGCCACCGCCGCTGCCATGACGAATGCGCTCCGCCCACCGGTGAATCCCTTCGCTCGCATCCGAGACCTCCTCCACGCCGGGCGTTGAGCCTCGAAGGGCGTTTCGCCACCCGGCGTCGAACTCCCTGGCAGCAGTGGTGAAACTGGCAGCGATGGGCAACAATAAGAGCGTTCTCCCGGAAAACCCAGGGGTGCCGGCCACCCTCTCCCGACAGCCCCGGTGGAGCGTGACCAGGGATGGCAGGATACCTGTGCGACCACTGCCGATACGACTACGGCGACGCCTGTCGCCGGCCCGAGCGCCCCAACGCGCGCCACTGCCCGGACTTCGTCCCCCGCGAAAACCTCGGGACCGCGCCTCCCACCGTCCAGCTGTCGGCCAGGGAGTTCCTGGACAGCCTGCCAGTCGTCACCCACGGCGACCACCCGGAGATCCGTTCGGCGGCCCGGGAACGGTGGGTACGCCGGATCTTCGCCGCGGTCGCCATCCTGGGCCTGGCGACGGCCATCCTCTTGACCGCCCTGCGCTGAGCGGGGCTCACCGCCCGCGCTGCCGGCCGGCCGCCTTCCCGGGGCAAGCCTGATGGCGCGTTCTTTGCTCGCGGGCTTCGCACTCGGGGCAGCCGCCATGGCGGCCGTGGCGGCCGTACAGGCCGGCTTTGGGTGGATCCGGGTGGAGCGGGCTACGGGGCCATCTGCCGCGCCGCCCGCCTCCCGGGCGCTCGGAGCCGTCCTGCTGGTGGCGGCCGCCGCGCTCGCCGAGGAATGGCTGTTTCGTGGCCTGCTCCTGAGCTTCTTGCGGAGATACGTGGGGAGCGCCGCGGCCATCGCCGTCTCCAGCCTCCTCTTCGGCCTCGCCCACCTCCCCAACGCCCGCCTCGGCGCCTCGCAGGCGACCGTGCCGCTGCAGCAGGCGACCGGCTTCGTAACGGCGTGCGTCTCGGGATGGGCCTTCTCCGCCATGGTGCTGCGCACAGGCGGGCTCAGCATGGCCGTCGGCGCCCACCTCGCCTGGAACCTGGTGCAATGGCCGGTGCTGGGCTTTCCGCTGTACGCGGCGTCCCGGCTCGAGCCGCTCCTGGTCGGGCTGCTGCCGCCGCACTGGAGGGTGCGCCCCGCAGGCCCCTGGTGGTGGAGCGGCGGGGTCTACGGGGCCGAGGCGAGCATCCTCGCCGTCCTGGCCTGGCTTGCCCTGGCGCTCGGGATCGGGATAGCTTCATGATCGCGGGAGGTCTCCAAGCGGTGTCGACGTTGCTTTCCCCGTACTCTTTGCGCCGTGTCACGCTGCGTAACCGTATCGTGATGTCTCCTATGTGCCAGTACTCGGCGGGCGAGGACGGGCAGGTCACCGACTGGCACCTCGTCCACTACGGCAGCCGGGCCGCCGGCGGCGTGGGGCTCGTCATGGTCGAGGCCACGGCCGTCGAGCCTCGCGGCCGCATCAGCACCCAGGATCTGGGGTTGTACGACCCCCGCCAGCTTCCGGGGTTGCGGCGGCTGGTGGAGTTCATCCACAGCCAGGGCGCGGCCGCGGGGATCCAGATTGCCCACGCCGGGCGCAAGGCGTTCTCCGCCTCCAAAGGGCGGGGGCCGCAGCATCCGGTCGCCCCCAGCGCCGTTCCCTTCGCCGAGGGCTGGATAGTGCCCCACGAGCTCTCCGCCGACGAGATGGACCGGGTCGAGCAGGCCTTCGTGCAGGCGGCCCGCTGGGCGGCCGAGGTGGGGTTCGACGTGCTGGAGCTCCACGCTGCCCACGGGTACTTGCTCCACGAGTTCCTGTCGCCCCTCTCCAACCGCCGCGCCGACGAGCACGGGGGAAGCCTGGAAGGGCGCATGCGCTTCCCGCTCCGAGTGGCACGGGCCGTCAGGGAGGCGTGGCCCCAGGGCCGTCCCATGCTGGTGCGGCTCTCGACGACCGACGGGATCCCCGGCGGCTTCGACGTGGAGCAAGCCGTGGTGGTGGCGAGGGCGCTCCAGGAGGCCGGCGTCGACGCCATCGACTGCTCGTCCGGGGGCATGGCAGGCGCCACGGTGCCCGAATACCCGGGCTTCAACGTCCCGGCAGCCCGTCGTCTGCGCCACGAGGCCAAGATCCCGACCATCGCCGTGGGGCTCATCACCAGGCCCGAGCACGCCGAGGCCATCCTGCGGCAGGGGGACGCCGACCTGGTGGCCCTGGGCAGGGCGCTGCTGCGGGAGCCGCACTGGCCGCTCCATGCCGCCCGCACCCTCGGCGACGCCGCTCCATGGCCGCGGCAGTACCTGCGCGCAAAAGAGCGCGTCGACCTCTGAAGAGAGCGGGGCCGGCTAGCGGGGCCGCCTAGGAGCCCTGGCGCAGGGCCGCCAGCCACCCCGTACGGCGGGTGAGCAGGATCGAGCCCCGGTACACCCGCTCGGCCAGCAAGAGCGTCAGCCACGCCGCCACCAAGGACGTGGCGACGCTGATCAGGATGTGGCTGACCGGTACGGCCGTCATCACCAACCGGGTGAACATCGCCATCGGCCCCACGAACGGCACCATCGAGCCGACGACGGCAACCCGGCCTGTAGGGTCGGCCATGCCGACGGCCGCCACCATGTAGGCGGCCAGGATCAGCAGCACGGGCGGCCAGACCGTCTGGTTGGCCTCCTCCGGCCGGCTGGCGAGCGAGGCCGAGGCAGCGAACAGCGCCGAGTAGCTCATGAATCCCAGCAAGAAGAAGAGGATGAGGTACCCCAACAGCCACGGCGGCACCGCCGAAAGCTCCACCGGAAAGCCGACCAGCCGGCTCAGCTGCTGCTGCAGCGCCGTGCGCTGGATCACCAGCGCCACGGCCGCGGCCGCTCCCCACGCCAGGTACTGCACCAGCGACGTCAGCGATACGCCCAGGAGCTTGCCGCGCAAGATCTGGGACGGCCGGGCGCCGACCAGCACCATCTCCACGACCCGGTTGCCCTTCTCCGCTGCCACCCCGTTGGACACCGCCTGGCCGTACAGGATGAGCGTCATGTAAAGGGCGAACATCAACAGGTACGCCATCCAGAAGCTTATCGTCTCGCCGAGGTCGGACGCACTCCCGGCCGCCACCGGGGAACGGTGTGCGGCCTCGGGGGGCTTGATCTCCTCCACCTCCACCTGCGCAGGAGCCTGCAGCCCTGCCACCTGCTCTGGAGCGATGCCCCATCGCCGGGCCCGGTCGGCTACCGCCACCGGCGTGGCGAGCTGCTGCACCCCCCGCACCACCGCCCCGGAGACCTCCTTGCCTCCTACGACCCAGCGCAACTCGCCCGCCTGGTCCCGGTCCACGTACAGGAAGTCGCCGATCTTGCCGTCGGCGGCCGCCTGCTTGAGCTGCTCGAGCGAGGGAGCGGCCTCGCCGGCGAAGGCCTCGGTCTCGGCGGCGCGCTTCCAGGCGATGTGGGGCCGCACGAGCTCGGGCATGGCCGCCTGCACCCCTTGCAGGGCGGCGGCCGCCTGCCCCGTCCGATCCGATACCACCACCGTCGTCTCGGTGGGAGCCGTCCACCGGGCCAGCAGCCCTGGCAGGAACGACAACGAAAGGATGGCCAACACGCCGACGACGGTGCCGAAGAGAAACGCGCGCGAGGCGACCAGCACCCTGAACTCCCGCTTGGCCAGCACCCAGACGGTCCTCACCGGGCCTCCTCCTCACCGGCGACGGCCTCGGCGCCGACCGTCTCCACGTAGACGCTCTCGAGCGAAGGGTAGGTCAGCTCGAACAGGCGTAGCCGCCCCAGCCGGGAGGCCTGGCCCACCAGCTCGTCCGCCAGGGCCTCCCTTTCGGGTGCGCCATCCTGCCAGGCGACCTCCACCACGCCCTGCGGCCGGTGCCGCACCGTGAGATCCCGCCTGGCGAGCTCCTCCAGCCACCGAGCCAGCTCGTCGCCGGCTGGCACCCGCCCTGCTCCATCTCCCGGCGTCTCCCACGCCAGGCGCAGTACCCGCCGGCCCGTGCGCCGCCGCACCTCCTCCACCGCCCCGGTGACCAGCACCCGGCCACGAGCGATGAGAGCGAGGGCGTCGCACAGCTGCTCCACGTGCTCCATCCGGTGGCTCGAGAACAAGATGGTGGCTCCCCGCTCCCGCATGTGCCGGAAAGCCCGCATGAACAGCCGCACGTTGACCGGGTCGAGCCCGCTGAACGGCTCGTCGAGCACCAAGAGCTCCGGGTCGTGCAGGCAGGCCGCAGCGAACTGCACCTTCTGGGCGTTACCCTTGGACAGGTCGTCGACCTTGCGCTCGATGATGTCCTGCATGTGGAGCAGTTCCACGAAAGTATCGATGGCCTGCCGCAGCGCCTTGCCGGAAAGCCCCCGCAGTTCCCCGAAGAAGGCGAGCTCGTCGCGCACGCGCATGCGCGGGTAGAGCCCGCGTTCCTCCGGGAGGTAACCGAAGCGAGCCGGTGGCACCTCCTCGATCGGCCGGCCCTTCCACCGGATGGACCCGCCGTCGGGCTCCAGGATGCGCAGGATCGCCCGCATCGTCGTCGTCTTGCCGGCGCCGTTGGGGCCGATGAGCCCGAAGACGGTGCCCTCGGCCACCTCGAAGGTCACGCCGTCGAGCGCCCGGACGGCTCCGAAATGCTTGACCAGTCCCTCTATCTCCAGCGCCATGGAAGCCCCTCCAGCCCCCCTCTGACGGGGCAGGCGGCGGGGATCAACCGAAGCGCCCCGTCACGTACGCCTCGGTGCGTTCGTCCGTGGGGTTGGTGAAGATGTCGTCCGTCGGGCCGTACTCCACCAGTTCGCCCAGGAGCATGAAGGCCGTGTAGTCGCTGACCCGAGCCGCCTGCTGCATGTTGTGGGTCACGATCACGATGGTGTAGGTTCGACGCAGTTCGCCGATGAGCTCCTCCAGTTTGCCCGAGGAGATGGGGTCGAGGGCCGACGTCGGTTCGTCCATGAGCAGCACCTCGGGCTCCACGGCCAGCGCCCGGGCCACGCACAGCCGCTGCTGCTGTCCGCCCGACAGGGCCATGGCGTTGTCGTGCAGGCGGTCTTTCACCTCGTCCCAGAGGGCCGCCATCCGCAGGCTGCGCTCGACCACCTCGGCGACGAGCCTGCGGTTGCGAATGCCGACCAGGTGCAGGCCCGCGGCCACGTTGTCGAAGATCGACATCGTCGGGAAGGGATTGGGCTTCTGGAACACCATGCCGACCTTGCGCCGCACCTCCACGGGGTCGACGCGGGGATCGTAGATGTTGCGGCCGTCGAGCAAGACCCTCCCGCTCACCCGGGCCCCCGGGAGCACCTCGTGCAGGCGGTTGAAGCAGCGGATGAGGGTCGACTTGCCGCAGCCGGAAGGGCCGATGATGGCCGTGACGGCGCGGGAGCGAATCGGCAGCGTGACCGACCGCAGGGCCTGGGTGCTGCCGTACCAGGCGCTCAGGTTTTCGGCAGCCATGGCGAGCTCCTCGCCGGCCTCGGCCGCCGCCGTGCGCGCCTGGGCCCGGGGCGCGTCAACTCCCTGAGCGGCGCCGACAGCGCCGCCGCCCCGTCCAGCCCGCCATCGGGAGCGGGCCTGCTCGCAAAGGAACGCACCATCCCCGCCACGTCCTTCGACTCCTTCCTCACGACCGCCCACCCCGGCCGGCGGTGCGGGCCGTCGCCAGGCGGGCCAGGATGCTGGTGACGAGCACCATGCCGACCAGCACCAGGGCCGCGCCCCAGGCCTGCCTGTGCCAATCTTCGTACGGCGACTTGGCGTACACGTAAAGTTGGAGCGGCAACGCCGCTACGGGCTCGTTAAACGATCGCGGCCAGAAGCGGTTGCCAAGGGCGGTGAACAAGAGCGGCGCCGTCTCCCCGGCGACCCGGGCCAGGGCCAGCAGCACGCCCGTCACGATGCCGGGAAGCGCGCTCGGGATGATGACCGAGAGCACCGTGCGCCACATCGGGACGCCCAGCGCCAGCGACGCCTCCCGGATGGAGTGGGGCACGAGGCGGATCATCTCCTCGGTCGTGCGGGTCACGACGGGCAGCATCAGCACCGCCAGGGCGAAGCTGCCCGCCCATCCGGAGAAGTGGCCCGTCGGCCGTACGAGCACCGTGTAGGCGAAGATGCCGACGACGATGGACGGCACCCCCGTCAGCGCGTCGGTGATCGCCCGCACCCACTCCGCCAGCCTGGTGTTGCCGAACTCCGACAAGAACACCCCCGCCAGCACCCCGACCGGCACCGCCATCACCCCGGCGAGGGTCACCAGCTGGACCGTGCCGACGATGGCGTTGGCCATCCCGCCGCCAGGCTCGCCCACGGGCTTCGGCAGCGAGGTGAGAAACTCCCAGTCGATGGCCGAAAGCCCCTGGCGCGCGACCCACAGCAGGATGCTCCCGAGCGGGATCACCGCCACGGCGACCGCCGCCATCGACAGGACGACGGAGAGCCGATCCCTCAAGCGACGGCCCCAGCTCACCCCGCCGCGAAGGGCGCCGGCCACGGCCGCCATTTCGTGCGTCCCGTCGTAGACCGCCACGGCCTACAGCCTCCCCGACGCGGTGGAGACGCCCCGCGCCACCCGCTGCACCAGCGCCCGGGCCGCCAGGTTGAGCAGGAAGGTGAGCAAGAACAGCATCAGCCCCACTTCGAAAAGCGTGGAAAGGTAGAGGTCGTCCACCGCCTCGGCGAACTCGTTGGCGATCACGCTCGCCATCGTCGCCCCCAGGTCGAAGAGCGATGCGGTCACCTGGGGCCGGTTGCCGATGACCATCGTGACGGCCATCGTCTCTCCCAGCGCCCGCCCGAGGCCGAGGATGACGGCACCCAGGATACCCGCCCGGGCGTAGCCCGTCGCCGCCATACGGATCGACTCCCACCGCGTGGCGCCCAGCGCCAGAGCCGCCTCGTGCTGGCTGCGAGGCACGGCGGCCAGCACGTCACGGCTGATGGCGGCGATGGTGGGCGTCACCATGATGGCGAGCACCACGCCCGCCGCCAACATGCCGAGGCCGTACGGCGGCCCGGAGAAGAGCGGGAAATCTCCGAAGCGCATCCCGAGAGGGAGCTCGACGTAGTCCCGGATCAGGGGCACCAGCACGAACAGCCCCCACAGCCCGTACACGATGCTGGGGATGGCGGCGAGCAGCTCCACGACGAACGACAGGCTCTGGCGAAGGCGAGCCGGGCAATACTCTGCCAAGAATACGGCAATCCCGAAGCTCACGGGTACCGCCAGGGCCAGGGCCACCGCCGAGGTCACGAGCGTGCCGAAGAGGAACGGGAAGCCGCCGAACCGACGCCGCACCGGGTCCCAGTGGGTGTTGACCAGGAACGAGAAGCCGAAGGTGCGGATGGCCGGCCAGGAGGAGACCAGCAACGAAAGCCCGATGGCCACCACGATCGCGACGATGGTGGCCGCCGACGCCTGGGTCAGCCAGCGAAACAGCCGGTCGCTGAAGCGCCCCTTCGATCCCACGGCCTGTGCCATCCCCCCCGCCCTCATGCCCGCCCGGCGTGGCCGCCGCAAGGCGCGGGCCGAGCGGCGAGCAAGCGATGGACCCTGCTCGCCGCTCCCTGCCTCATGCTGCGCCCTTCCTCGCTTACTTCTCGATCAGGGGCTTCCCCTGGTACGTGATCTGGCGCAGAGTGCCCTCCAGGCGCTTCACCACGGCCTCAGGCAACGGGGCATACTCGAGCGCCGGAGCGTACTTCTGCCCGTCGTGCAACGCCCACCACAGGAAGTCGACCAGCGCCTTGCCCTTCACCGGATCGCTCTGCTCCTTGTAGACCAGGATCCAGGTGAAGGCCGCAATCGGGTAGCTGTCCTTGCCGGCCGCGTCCACCACGAGCACCCGGTAGTCCTCGGGCATCTCGATCCCGGCCGCCGCGTTGCTGGTCGTCTCGAGTGACGGGAGGACGTAGTACCCGTCGCGGTTGCGCAGCGCTGCGTACGGCATCTTGTTTTGCAGCGCGTACGCCAGCTCGACGTACCCCACCGCGCCCGGGATCTGCCGGACCTGGCCCGCGACGCCGTCGTTCTGCGGGGCGCCCACGCCGACCGGCCAGGAGACCGAGGTGCCGGCGCCAACTTTGGAGCGCCACTCCGGGCTCACCTTGGAGAGGTAGCTCGTAAAGATGAACGTCGTGCCGCTGCCGTCGCTGCGGTGCACGACCGACACGGGCATGTTGGGGAACCTGACGTCAGGGTTGAGGGAGGTGATGCGCGTGTCGTTCCACCGGGTGATCTTGCCGAGGAACAGGTCCGCCACCACGTCCGGCGTCAGCTTGATCGACTTGGTCACGCCCGGGACGTTGTAAGTGATCACCACGGCGCCCATGACCGTCGGGATGTGGATGAGCTCGCCCGGAGCGGCCTTCAACTGCTCATCGGTGAGGAAAGCGTCGCTGCCGCCGAAGTCAACGGTCTTCGCAGTGATCTGGCGGATGCCGCCGCCGCTACCGATCGACTGGTAGTTGATCGTGACGGTGGGATGGAGCTTGTGGTACTCGTCGATCCACTTGCTGTAAATCGGGTAAGGGAAGGATGCGCCCGCACCGGTCAGGCTGACGGACTCGGCCGCCGCCGTCCCGACCCCCGCCACGGCCACCAGCAGGGCGGTCAGAGCTACGAAGGCGGACGCCACGTACCGGCGCAGAAAACGAGCGTGCTGCCTCACCCACGGAGCCTCCCTTCGATTTCGCACGAGGACAGGCCTGTCCAACGTCCGCCGTAACTCTCTCTGCCGGCCGTTAATGGCGCATCATCACCGCGTAAAAGGGTGCGTCGAAAACGTTAAGAATGTGCAACGAAGGGGTGAACGGGCCGCAACGGTTTCAGCGGGGGCCCTCCTCCCGGCGGGCCTCCTCCGGTGGCCGGACCCCGCCGTTCGGCCGCGCGCCGTCGGGGGAGGGCTCCACGTGGACCGTGACGTCGAGGAGCTCGGGGACGTCGCGATGGAGCGAGCGCTCCACGGACTCGGCGATGGCGTGACCCTTCACGACGCTGATGGCCGGGTCCACCTTGATGACCAGGTCGGCCAGCACCCGGGTGCCGTGCAACCGGGCACGTAACCGGGAGAGGCTGTGCACGCCCGGAGTGGCCTCGACGGCCTCCCGCATCCGCTGCATGAGCGGCTCCGGCGGTGCCGTGTCGACCAGCTCCCGCGTCGCCTGCCAGTAGAGGCGCCCCGCGATGACGAGGATGACGCCCGCCACGATGAGGCCGGCGAGCGGGTCGAGCCACCGCCAGCCCAGGATGGCCCCGACCGCGGCGGCCACGGTCCCGAGGGAATCGAGGGCGTCGGTACGGTGATGCCAGGCGTTGGCCACCAGCGCCTCGCTCTGCAGCCGCCGCCCGGCCGCGAGCGTGTACCGGTACATCCACTCCTTGGCCCCGATGGTCAACAGAGCCACCGCCGGGGCAACCCAGGTCGGCCGCTCCGCTCGCCCGAAGGCCACGAGGGCCCGCCAGCCGATGACGACGCCGATGGCCATGAGCGCCAGCATGAGGACCCGGGTGATCTCCGACTCGACCCGCCGGTGCCCGTACGGGTGATCGGCGTCGGGCGGTCGATCCCCCCAGCGCAGGGCGGCCACGAAACCGAGGGTCGTGCCGATGTCGGTGAGCGACTCGAAGCCGTCGGCGACCACCGCGTAGCTGCGCCCGGCGATGCCGGCCGCGATCTTGACGGCCGACAGTGCCAGGTTGATCACGATGGTGACGAACGCAACCCGGACGCCCTCGGAGACCCGCCGGGATGTCATGGCCGCCCCGTCCCTTCCCCGCGGTGCAGTCTAACCACGTACGAGGCCGTTAGCCAAGGTGCCCCGCGCAGTTTAGACTCGGCGAAAGCGGGGACGAGACCATCCCGTGCCGGCGCGCCGGCCCTGTGTGCAGGGCCCCGATGTGCAGGGCCTCAAGGAACCCTCGGCCCGAAAATGGCGGTACCGACGCGCACCAGCGTGGCGCCTTCTTCCACGGCGATGGGGAAGTCGGAGGACATGCCCATGGAAAGTTCCCCGAAAGACGGCCCGGCCGCCCCTTCCTCACGGATGCGGTCCCGCAGCTGCCTCAAGAGGCGAAAGGCCCGCCGTACCGCCTCCTGGTCGGTAGTGTGGGGGCCGATGGTCATCAGCCCGCTGACCTCCAGGGACGGCAGCTTCGCCGCCTCCCGGACGAGCTCCGCCGCCTCTTCCGGGGCCACGCCGTACTTCGTCGGCTCGCCGGAGGTGTTGACCTCGACGAGCACCGCAAGCCGCCGCCCGATGCGCTGCAGCTGCCGGTCGAGCTCGGTGGCGAGCTCCAGGCGGTCGAGGGAATGGAGCATCGCAATCACCGGCACCACGTGGCGTACCTTGTTGCGCTGCAGGTGGCCGATCATGTGCCAGCTGACGACTGCCTCCCCCGCCAGTTCCTGCGTCTTCGGCACCAGCTCCTGCACCCGGTTTTCTCCGAAGATGCGCTGTCCCGCCGCGACGGCCTCCCGGATGCGGGCCACCTGCACGCCCTTGGTGACGGCGACCAGCCGGACGGCAGCAGGGTCTCGCCCGGCTCTTCGGGCGGCAGTCTCGATACTTGCGCGGACGGCCGCCAGGCGGTGCGCCACGGAGGTATCTTGCAGCGGATCGGCCATCGTGCACAAGCGGCTCCCTTCGTGGGACGGGCCTGGCCTCGGCCGCCGGCCGCTCGTGCGGCGGGCGGCACCGTCGCAGCCCTGCCTCAGTATAAGCCTCTCATGGTGAGCGGGTCAGCCGGGTAGGATCGCCAGGAGCAGCCCGCTGCGGGGGCCGACGAGGAGCCTCTCGCCCCCGGCCGCGGCAAGGCCGGATGCCGAGGGCGCAGCGGCAGCGCCGGCGGTCAGGCTCGCCGCGACCCGGTGGCCAGGCGGCAGGACGGATCCGGCGGGCATCTCATAGGAGAAGCGCCCCCGGTTGATCACGACCAGGCAGGAAGCCCGGACCGCCTCAGGGGGCGCCGCCCCGACCTGCCGCCGATCCGCGCCGGGCGCCGGCGCATCCCGCCAGAACGCCAGGACCTGAGGCCACGTCGTCCAGCAGGGCCAGCCGCACTCCGCCGGTCTTGAGGCACGGGTACGTCCGCCTCCACTGCCCCAGGGCCCGCACCAGCTCCAGCACCCTGAGACCTTCGGGCCCCGGCGACCACTCCATGGGCCGCCGGCAGTCCGGGTCGTCTCCTCCGTCCATGGCCACCTCGTCGCCGTAATAGACCTGGGCCACGCCGGGATAGGCGAACTGAAAGAGCGTCGCAAGCTCCAGGCGCCACGTTTCGCCCCCCGCCAGGCGCAAAAAGCGCGGCGTGTCGTGGCTTCCGAGGAGGTTGACCATGGCCTCGGTGACGGGCGGCGCCGTGCCGAAGCGCAGGGTCTCGAGGCGTTCCCAGAGTCGCGACGGCGCCGTCCGGCCCGTGGCGAAGAATTCGACGACGGCCCGGCGCCACGGGTAGTTCATCGCGCTGTCCCACTGGTCGCCCCGGAGCCACGGCGTGGCCTGGTGGAAGATCTCCCCGATGAGCAAGACGTCAGGCCGCTCTGCCCGTGCTGCGGCTCGCAGGTCGCGCCACAGGAGGGGCGACACCTCGTTGGCCACGTCGAGCCGGAAGCCGTCGACCCCGGCGTGGCGCATCCAGTGCAGGGCGACGTCGACCAGGTAACGGCGTACCTCCGGGTGGGCCGTGTTGAGCTTGGGCATGCTGGCGACGTCTGTGGCGAAGGTCTCGTACGACGGCGGCGAAGCGGTCACGGGGTAGCGCCTCACGAAAAACCACTCCCGGTACGGCGAGGCCTCGCCCTTCTCGACCACGTCGCGAAAGGCGAAGAACCGGTCGCCCGAGTGGTTGAAGACGAGGTCGAGCACCACCCGGATCCCGAGCCGGTGGGCCCGGTCCACCATCTCCCGCAACGTTCCGGCGTCGCCGAAAGCCGGATCGACCGCCAGGTAGTCTTCCGTGTCGTACTTGTGGTTGGACGGCGAGCGAAAGATGGGTGTGAGGTAGACCGCGTCGACGCCCAGCGACGCCAGGTAAGGCAGCTTCTCCGCCACCCCAGCGAGGTCGCCCCCGTAGAAGTGGTGCAGTCCCCGGGGCACCGCCGCGCGGTGGGCGTCCCCCGGTGCCGGCCACGGGAGGGTGCCGGGCGGGTCGTTGCCCGGATCGCCGTTGTGGAAACGGTCGACGAAGATTTGGTAGAAAAACGCGCCCCGCGCCCATTCCGGCACCGACGGGGCTTCGACGGCCAGGCGGTGGGGCACCTCGAACGGCCAGAGCTCCTCCGGGCAAGCGCCGAGGTCGCTATGGTCGCCCGCCCACACGAGCCCGGCGCGGCCGGTTTGCCCGGTGGGGACGATCCAGAAGAGGTACTTGTAGCGCCCCGTCGGCACGGAGAGCTCCGCCTCCCAGTAGTCCCACTGCCGATCCCGCCCGGCGAGCCGGCACAGCACCTGCGCCTCCCCCGCCTGCTCGCCCGCAGGCACGTGCGGCTCCCCGCGGTAGCGCTCCGCGAACCACACGCCCACCATCCCGAGCACCGCCCCGGGAGATGCGGGCCACGACGCGCAGGCGCTTCCCGCCGTCGTCTGCGAAAGCCACCATGGGCCACTCGGCCCGGTGGTCAAAGACGAGGTCGTCCACGCTCACGGCTCCTCACCGCCGCCCCGCACCCGGACTTCACGCTTTGACGGCACCCTGGGTCAACCCCGATACGAACTGGTTGCGCAGCAGGTAGAAGATGACGGAGATCGGCAGGGCCCCGACGATCGACGCCGCGGCGAACACGCCCCACCGGGTGGAGTATTGCCCCGAGATGAAGATGCGCAACCCCACGGCAAACGTGAGCGCCGTCCGCTCCTTGAGCAGGATGCTCGCCAGCAGGAAGTCCGAGTACGTGCCGATGAAGGCGAGCAGGAAGATGACGGCCAGTACCGGTCTCGCCAGGGGCAGGATGATGTGCAAGAACGCCTGGAAGGCGGAGGCACCGTCCATCATGGCCGACTCCTCCAGCGAGTGGGGGATGGTGTCGAAGTACCCTTTCATCAGATAGGTGTTGAACCCGAGCGCCCCGCCCAGGTAGACCAGGATGAGGCCACCGTGGGTGTTGATCCCGAGCGACGGCACGTATTGCCCGATGGCGAGCAGCATGAGGTAGATGGCCACCATGGCCAGCATCTGCGGGAACATCTGCACGATGAGCAGTGCCAGCAGCCCCGTCCGGCGCCCGCGGAAGCGGAACCGGGAGAACGCGTACGCCGCCAGTGCGGCCATGGCCACCGTCAGGACGGCGGAGATCCCGGAGACCTTGATGCTGTTCCACAGCCACAACCCGAAGGGGTGCGCGGGGTTGGTGAAGAGCTCCCGGTAGTGTTCCAGCGTGGGGTTGGGAGGAATGAGCCGCTGCCCGACCAGGGTGTCGGCAGGGTTCAAGGAGGCGGAGACGATCCACGCCACCGGGAAGAGCGCAAACCCGATCGCGAGCCACACGAGGGCCTGGCGCCACAGCTGGCCCGCCCATCCGTAGCGGCTATACATTCTCGCTCATCTTCTCGAACACGCCCGTCATCCGGAAGTTGATGGCGCTCAAGATGGCCACCACGAGGAAGATCACGATGGAGATTGCCGAGGCGAACCCGAACTGCGTGCCCTGCCCGCCCTGGAAGGCCAGCCGGTAAGTGTAAGAGATCAAGATGTCCGTGTGCCCGGCCGGGGTCTGGGCCCCCACCATGGGCGGCCCCCCACCCGTCACGAGGAAGATGACGTTGAAGTTGTTGAAGTTGAAGGCAAACGAGCCCACGAGCAGCGGCGAGACGGCGATCATCAAGAGCGGCAGGGTGACGCTCCGGATGACGTCCCACGGCCGGGCGCCGTCCACCAGGGCCGCCTCGTAAAGCTCCGACGGGATGCTTTGCAGCGCCCCCAGCGTGATGATCATCATGTACGGGTACCCCAGCCACAAATTGACCAGGAACAGCGCCACCCGGGCCCAGAAGGGGTTCTGGAGCCACGGAATGGGCCCTGCCCCCAGCGCGCGGACGAAGTCGTTGATCACGCCGACCTCAGTGTTGAGCAGCCCCACCCACATGAGCGCCGAGATGAAGGCCGGGACCGAGTAGGGGAGGATCAACACGCTGCGGTAGAAGTTGCGCAACTTGAGCCGGGGGTCGTTGAGCAGCACGGCCAGCCCTAGCCCGGCGCTGAACTGGAAGAGCACCGTGAGGGCCGCCCATGCGAAGGTCCAGACGAACACCCGCAAGAACGGCCGGGAGATGGCCGGGTCGGTCACCATCCGCACGAAGTTGTCCAGCCCGACGTAGGTAACGAACCCCGGCTCCAGCCGCTGGCCGTCCTCGCCGGTGAAGTACCCCTCGACGGGCCGGTAGGTGGTGCCCGTCCGCGTATCGGTCAGCGTATCCGAGGCCGGGTCGTACCGGTAAGCGTGGCGCGCCTCGCCGAGCTCCCGCAGGCTCATCATCCGCAGGATCCGGTCTCCCCACTCCCACCGCATCTGCCGGAGCTCGGCCAACCTCCGGGCGAGCTGGGCCACCGGCAGCGCCTGCCGGGACCCCATGCGGTCGGGCAGCCCGTCGCCATCCTCGTCGACCAGGCCGTCGGCCGCCGGGTCAGCCGGTCGTACCTTGCCTTCCTCCAAGACAGCCCACCGGCCCGGGCCCTCCTCCATCACGAGCGTCAGCGTGCCTCCCGGTGCCTGGAAGGCGGCGAACCGGAAGCGGGAGGCGTCTTCCGGCTCGTAGGTCATGGTCTCGAACTGCCGGATGACCTGATCCTTGCTCAGCATGTGGCCGGTACCGTAGTCGGTGAAGGCCACCGCCACCGTGTAGCCGATGGGGTAGATCACCAGCAGCGCGAAGAAGACGAAGCCCGGCCAGATGTAGCGCATCGGGTAGGCCCGCGGGCTGGTGAAGATCCACGTGGTCGCCACGAGCCCTACCACCATGGCGACCGCCGGCCACACCCGCCCATCGGCCCAAAGGCGCGCCGCCGCCCATGCCCCCAGGGCATCCAGAGCGCCCAGGCCGAGCACCTTCAGCCATAGCGCGCCCGCAAGGGCCGGCCCGCCCCGTGGTGCCCGCGCGGCCGGCGTCATCGCTCCTGTTCTCAAGCCCCTCATCCCCGTCGGATCGCGGACCCGGGGCCGCCGGGCCCGGGGCTGCCCGGGCGGCCGGCGGCCCTTCCCCGCTCCGGATGGCTTACCTCAACTCACGTCACTTGGCCTGCGCGATGGTGTCGCGGATTTGCCGGGCCGCGTCCTTCATCGCCGAAGCCGGGTCCTGTTCGCCGTTCACGATCAAGGTCAGCTTGTCCTGCAAGGCGCCCCACACGGCCGCCATCTCGGGAATGTTGGGCATCGGGATGCCGTCCGCGGCGCTGGCGCCGAAAGCGGCGACGTCAGCGTTGGAAGCGACCTCCTGGAACGCCGCCTTGAGCGCCGGGATGCGAGGATCCACCTTCCAGATGGCCAGCTGGCCTTCCTTGGTCATGATGAACTTCTGCAGGAACTCCATCGCCAGGATCTTGTTGGGGCTGAACTTGTTGACCATGAACCCCTGGGCTCCCACGAACGGCCGGGCCACGCGCCCGTTGAAGGTCGGGATCTTGGCCACGCCGTACTTGATGCCGGCCTTCTTGACGTTGTCGATCTCCCACGGGCCGGTCATGATCATGCCGACCTGGCCCTGGAGGAACAGCCCCTCCATGGTCTGGTAGTCCGTCCCCTTCGGGACGAGCCCCTCGACGGCCAGCCTCTGGATGAGCCGCGCGCCGGCGATGGCGCCTTCGTTGTCGAGCCCGACGTCCTTCGGGTCGAAGCCCTGCCCGGTGAACTTGAAGATGTACCCACCGTTGGCCGACAGCAGCGGGAAGCTGTGGTACGCGTCGTTGTTGGGGTACAGGAACCCGTAGCGTTTCTTGTTGCGGTCGGTGAGCTTGCGGGCGACGGTCAGGAGCTCGTCGAACGTCTTGGGAGGCGTCGGGACCAGCGCCTTGTTGTAGATGAGCGCGACCGCCTCGATGGCGTACGGCACGCCGTACAGCTTACCACCGTACGTGAAACCCTGCAGCGCCACCGGCGTGAAGGCGTCTCGTTGTGCGGCGCTCATCTCGATGGGCTCCACGCAGGCCGTTTCGAGCGAACTCCCCCACCCAGTCGTGCGCGCCCACGATGAGGTCCGGACCCTCGCCCGTCGGCGCCGACACGCTGAAGTTGGATCGGATGTCTCCGAAGCCCATCTCGGTCACTTCGACCTTGATCCCGTACTCCTTCTCGAACTGCTGGGCCATGGGGAGCAGGGCGGATACCTGCGCCTCGCTCGCCCAGATCACGAGCTTGTCCGCGGCCGCCAGCGCTCCTGCGGCGGCCGCCGTCACCACGGCCACCGCCACCACGGTAGCCAGCACCAACCCGCGATTACGCGTCGCATCGGGCCAATCCATCTCCTTCCATCGTCGAGCCTGCGCTCTCCCGTTCCCGGCCTTCTTCCTTCTTCCGACGCCTTGCGTTCATCGGCCCGCCGGACCCGTCGAACCCCGCACCACCAGCTGCACCGGCAGGATGACGTGACGCACGGGCGGCAGCCTCCCGCTGAGGCGTTCGATGAGCTGGCGCGCAGCCGCCTCGCCCAGCTCCCGGGCCGGGATCCGCACGGTGGTGAGCGGCGGGCTCAACAATTGGGCCATCGGATCGTCGTTGAAGCCGATGACGGAGACGTCCTCCGGGACGCGCAAATCCAGCTCCCTGGCAGCTCGCATGGCTCCCGCAGCCAGGACGTCGTCCATGGCCACGATGGCCGTGGGGCGATCGTGCGATTGCAGAAGCGTGCGGCCGCTCCGATACCCCTCCTCCCAGCTGAACTCCCCGAACTGCATCCACTCCGCCCGCACCTCGAGTCCCAGTTCCTGGAGCGTCAGACGGAACCCCTCGAGCCGGTCCTGGGTCACGGTCAGTTCCCGCCGCCCGCCGATGAGGCCGATGCGGCGGTGACCGAGCTCCGCCAGGTACCCCACGGCCAGAGCCGCGGCCTGGACGTTGTCGTTGTTGACCCAGTACACGGCCAGGTTGGCGTCGACGCGGCCCAGCACCACGAACGGGAACCGCTGGCGCACCAGTTCGTCGATGAGGGGATCGGGGTTGCGGGATGCGAGCAAGACGGCCCCGTCCGCACGGCGTTCGCGCAGCATGGCGAGGCACTGCTCGGCCTCCGCCTCGTACGTGTCGGCGGTGGTGACGAGCAGGCTGTAACCCTCGGCCTGCGCGACCCGGGCCACCCCTCGCAGCGCCTCGGCAAAGAAGGGATGCGAGAAGGCCTGGTCGGCCGGACGGTACAGCACGACGCCAAGCGTGCGTGACGAGCGGGTCACCAGGCTGCGGGCGATGGCGTTGGGATGGTAACCCAGGCGCTCCATGGCCTCCTGCACCCGGGCCCGGGTCGCGGCGCTAATGCGGGGGTTGCCCGCCAGCGCCCGGGACACCGTCGAGGGTGACACCCGGGCGGCCCTCGCCACCTCCCGCAGGGTGACCCTGCGCCCACCGCCGTTCACGCTTGCCATCGCCGTTGCGTCACGCTCCGCCCCGCGTCAGCGTCCGTAAACCATGGGGACGACCGCCAGGCGCTTCTCCCGGACGCCGTACGTGCCGAGGATCGCCTGCTGAGTCGTGCCGTCCGGCGCCAGCAGGTCGATGACGTTGGGGTCGTACGTCCCGTCGTCGCCGCCGCCGAAGCGCCATTCGGCCCGGTTGGCCTTCACCTCGCGCACCCGCAGGCTGTCCGCCTCGGGATACCCCTCCTGGCCGAGGATGAACACCTGGTACCCCCAGGTGGGCTGCGGCTCGCCGATGACCGCCTTGGGCACCCGGACGGTGACGGACCGCTCGGCCGAGTCGACGCTCACCCGCAGCTGCGCGTTCTCTGCGTCAGCCGGTGCAGGCGCCGTGCGTTTTGCCGTCGGCCGTGAAGATGCGCTGCTGCCACCCCTCCACCCAGATGGCGTACTCCCATGCCGACTCGGGGGCGAAGCGCACCCGGCGCCCGCCCAGCGCTTCCACCTTCCCCGACCCCGCTCGGTGATCCGTGTCGATGTAGATGTCGACGGTCTGCACGCTGAGGCCGACGGGCGAACCCCATACGTTGTCGATGGGGCCCCCCAGCGTCACCTTGAAGACCACGTCGTTACCTTCCTCGAACACCTGGAACTTGCGCAGGTCGAAGACGCCCGGTGCGAAGACGGCGTTGCCCGGGTAGACGTAGCTACCGGGACCATAATCGTCGCCCTCGGGGTCCTCACGCTCGAAGATCAGCTCGCCTTTGATGACTTCCGGCACCTGGATGCGGACGGGCCCGCCCGCAGGCAGGACGGCAGCCGTCTCGCCGCGCCGGGCGGCGACCAGGGCCAGGTTGGCCGCCTCGGCCGGATGCAGGTCCAGCACGTCGAACGGTATCCCGGCCTCCACGACGACGGTCCGCCCGCCCTTGCCGAGGCCCACCGCCACGGTCCCCTCCGGCAGCGCCTCGCCCTCTTCCCACCGGCCGGCTCCGGCGGCCCGGGCCATGCTTGCCCGGACCGGGAAGGTCGTCAGGTCGATCGTCACTTCCTCGGCAAGACCGAACCCGAGCGCCGCGGGCTGCTCCCCGGCCGGGCTCTCCCGGGGCAGCGCGTTGAGCGCCGGCTGGCGTGGGTTGGACAGGTAGAAGCGCAGGACGATCCCCGCCTGCCCCAGCTGCCCGGCCTTCACGTTGAGATCGGCCCGCAGGTAGAGTTTGACGGCATCGGCGCCGACGTACAGCCCGTCTACCAGCGGCAGCGCCTGGCCCGGCTCAGGGCGAGCCGCCCGGAAGCGCAGCGCCTGCGCCCACTCCTCGGAGCCGGCGTCGCCGTCCACCTTCACGCGGATGCGACCCGTCGCCTGGGCCTCCGGACGAGCGGGCGCTCTCGGGATGATCGGAAGGGCCAGGTAGTCCGGCACCGGCTCGCCGAGCGCCGCGTAGACGTTGCGCAGGTGCGTGCGGAAGAGCTCGTCGAAGCCCGCGTCGTTGCCCGAGTCCTGGTCCGCACCGTACCACCAGAACCAATCGCTGCCCTCCGCCGCGTACAGCTCCTGGCGCGCAGCGCTCATCCGTTCGTCGAAGCCCGGTTCGCCGTCATGCAGCGCCTCGTAGCGCACCATGGCGGTGCGAGCCGCGTAGAGGTACTCCCAGGCGCGGTTTTCCTCTTCCTCTCCGATCCAGGTCTCCAGGTTGTCGCCGATCCAGGAGCCCGTCCACAGGCGCTGGATCGTCCGGGTAGGCGGGTGATCCTTCAAGTAGCCCGATACCGTCACCGGCCGTAGCACGCGGATCGGTGGCGAGCGCCCCGTAAAGGCCCCTCAGAAAGTCCTTCCCGTCGTTTTCGTACCACTCCCACGCGTTCTCCCCGTCCAGCGCCACCGTGACCACGTGGTCGCCCGGCGCCTGTGCCAGGACTCGCTGCATCTCGTGCAAGTACGCGACGAAGTCGTCCACGGCTTGCCGGGCCGGCATACCCGAGTAGGCGAACCCGATCTTGTCCGACAGGACGATGTCCCGGAAGAACACGGCCACCCGCCGCCCTCCGGCGCTCACCCAATAGGGCTGGTAGAGGTCGGCCGGCCGCACCATCTCCCGGGCAGAGCCCCGCAGCTGGATGCCGAGCGACTTTTCCAGGACGCCCTCGCTCGAGACCATCCACCGAAAGCCGGCGGAAGCGACGAAGGTGACCATGTCCTGCCCCACGGCCTGCTCCGGCGGCCACAGCCCCTCGGGGTCACGCCCGAAGTGCCGGCGGTACGACTCGACGGCCGCCTGGAGCTGAGCCTCCACGTCGCCCGGCTGGGCGTAGCGGTGCCGGGGTAGCTGGATGGAGGGGCTCGCGATCCGGGCAGAGTCGGTGTTGAGGACGAGCGGCAGGATCGGATGGTAAAACGGCGTGGTGGTCACCTCGATCTGGCCGCTTGCCATCAGGTCCCGGTAGACGCCCACCACGTCCCGCATGATCGCGAGGTGCTCGTCGAGCACCGCCCGCTTGTCGGCCTCGGTGAAGTCGCGCCCTTTCGCCACGAGGGCCGAAAGCTGCGGATCCGTCCGGACGAGGTCCACGTCGATCCAGGCCAGGTTGAACCACACCTGCAGGTCCCGGTAATCCTGCTCAACAAAGCGCTCCATCGCCGCCTGGATCTCGGCGTCGGATCCCGTCGTCCCTCGCTTCTGGAGGAGCTCCCAGTAGCGGGGGTAGCGCCGAATGATGTGGTCGTGGTTGGCATCGAAGAAACGCCGCAGGATGAACGCCTTCTCTTGGGCGGTCAGCTCCGCTGCCGGCTTTTCGGTCACGATCTGGTAGAGGTCCTTGGCCCCGTTTCGCACGTAGTCGTCCAGCTGCAACAACAGCGACGGCACGAGGTTGAACGTCGCCCGCATCTGCGGAAACTCCCGCAGCATCGCGGCCATGTCGTAATAATCCTTGACCGCGTGCATCCGCACCCACGGGAGCATGTAGACGCCCCGGGCGGGATCCTTGTAGTACGGCTGGTGCATGTGCCAGACGAGCGCCACGTAGAGCGGCTTGCCGCTCGTCCCGCTCTCCTGTGCTGCGGCCGGCATCCCCAGCGCACCGGCCAGGCCGATCGCCGCTGTCACGCCCGCGAGCACCGCCGCCCCGGTTCGCCTGCTTAACCGGATCGCCAGCGCCACCTCGTCCCCGCCCCCGCCCTCGGGCCCCGGGTGCCGTCGCTGCTCAACCCTTGACGCTTCCCAGCGTGAGTCCCGACACCAGCCACCGCGACGAGTAGAAAAACACGATCATGACCGGGATCGATACCAGGACGCTCGCCGCACTGAAGGCTCCCCATTGGGTGTTGAACGCCCCTTGCAGCCTTTGCACCCCGATGGTCCATGTGAAGAGGTCCGGCTGCTGCACGATGACGCGCGCCACGATGTACTCGTTCCAGGCCGTCATGAAGTTGAACAGCCCGCTCACGGCCAGCGCCGGAAGGCTGAGCGGCAGGATGACGCGCCAGAACGCGACCAGGTCGGACGCCCCGTCGATACGGGCCGCCTGATCGAGTTCGTACGGCACCGTGTCGAACCAGCCCTTCAGGACCCAGATGCTGAAAGGCAGGGCCGTCACCGCGTAGGCGAGCACCACCCCGACGTACGAGTTGAGCAGCCCCAGCCGCACCACCACGATATAGATGGGAATCAGCAGCATCCCGGCTGGAATCATATTGGTGGCCAGCAGGAAGACCAGTCCCGGCCGGCGCCCGGGGAATTCCCACCGGCTGAACGCGTACGCGGCCGGCGCCGCCAGCACCAGCCCGATCAGCGTGGTACCGAAAGCAATCCACAGGCTGTTCCACAGCCACAAGAGGAAAGGCTCCTTCAACAGCATGTCGGCGTAGTGCTGCCACGTCGGCTCAGCCGGCAGGATGGCCAGGCTCGTCGAGAGCGCCAGGTTGCCCGGGCGCAGCGAGGTGCCGATCACCCGCAGGAACGGGTAGACCGACACGGCGCAGCTGAGGATCAGGATGAGGTGGATGCCGAGCCGTTTGGCAGGGCTGTCCCCGCGGGTGGCCGTGAAGTAGCGCCTCAGCCCGGGCGTCCGGGCCGTTGCCACCGCCGCGTGTGTCACGGATCGTCCCATTACCGGGTCACGCTCCCCAGCACCCCGGTCATCCGGACGTAGATCACCGAGAAGAGCAGCAGGAATACGAACAACACCAGCGCGTACATCGCCCCGAACCCATACCGGTAGAAGTCGAAGGCGGCACGGTAGAGGGCCGTCACCAGGATGTGTGTCGACTCGACCGGGGCCCCCTGGTTGAACAGGTAGACCACGCTGAAGTTGTTGAACGTCCAGACGACGCCCAGGATCACCGCGGGAGTCATGACGGGCTGGAGCAGCGGGATGACGACCCGCCTGAACTTCTGCCACCCCGTCGCCCCATCGATGTCCGCGGCATCGTACAGATCACCCGGGATGGCCTGCAGCCCGCCCAGGAAGATGGTCATCATGAACGGGATGCCGAGCCACACGTTGGTCCAGATCATGGCCACGAATGCCCAGAACGGGTCGCTCAGCCACGAGATGGGGGGAAGCCCCACCGTCCTGAGCAGCGCATTGACGAAACCGTACTGGTAGTTGAACTCGTTGCGCCACGCCAGCACCGCCACGACCTGCGGGATCGCCCATGGCAGGACGAGCAGCGTACGGTACAGGTTGCGTCCCCGCATGGGCCGGTTGAGGAGCACCGCCAGGCCCAACCCACCGGCCACGTGGAAGAAGACATTGACCCCGGTCCAGACGACAGTGCGCCCCAGGAGCTCGAAAAACGTCGCCCGCTGCAGCACGGGCTGCGTGAAGACCCGGACGAGGTTTTCAAGGCCGATGGCCAGGCTTGCGTCAAACTCCCGGAAGTGCCGCAGGCTCATGTTGGAGAAGGCGATATAAACCTCATAGACGAACGGGTAGATGATGAACGCCAATGTACCGACCAGGGCCGGCATGACGAGCATGAGCAGCACCCGGTACCGGCCTCGGGCCAACCGCCCGGCCAGCAGCCAGACCGCTCCTTCCAGGACGGCGAGCCCGGCGCCCAGGACGACGATGAGCCTCAGGATTTCCCCCGGTGCCCGTCCGAACATGGCGATGCGCCTCTTCCTCGCGGGGCCGGGCGGCGGGACGCGTGGCCCTTCCCGCCGCCCGACAGACTGGTCGCTGCGGCCCCTCCCGCTACTGGAGAGTTGCCACGCACTGCTCGGCAGCCTGCTGCATGGCGGCTGCGGCATCCTCGGGCTTCATCTGGCCTGCCATGACGGCCTCGAGATTGGGCCGCATGGCGTCCCATGCGCAGCGCATCTCGGGCACCGTCGGCATCGGCTTGCCAACCACCATCTGGTCGGATGAACCCTTCAAGATGGGGTCGTTGGCGATCTTGGGATCCTTCAATACGGCGGCCACCGACGGAAGCCGCTGGAACTTGGTCGCGAAGAACACCTGGTTTTCCGGGCTGATGAAGAAGTCCACCAGCTTCTTCACGTCCTCGAGCTTCTTGCCCGACAGGTACTCGGGGAACAGGAAGTAGACGCCCGAGGTCATCGGGCTCGGCCACAGCCCGGTCGAGGAGACCTTCGGGATGCGGGCGACGCCGAAGTCCTTGTAGGCGCCGAGGGACCAGTCGCCGTTGATCAACATGGCCGCCTTGCCCTCGCGGAACATGGCGTCGGCCGTGTTGTAGTCGGCCTCGGTCGGGACGATCTTGTGGACGAACTTGAGGTCGTGCAGGAACTGCAGCGCCTCCGCGGTCGCCTTCGTGCCGAGGGTCGGCGTGGTGCCGTCGAGCGGCCATCCGCCGAACCCACCCAGCCACGGCGCCAACCAGAACGGCTCGTTGAGGTTGTAGACGAGGCCGTAGACATCGGGCTTTCCGTCTCCGTTGGTGTCTTTGGTCAGCTTCTTGCCCAGGGCGATGAGCTCATCGGTCGTCTGGGGCGGCTTGGGTACCATTTTCTTGTTGTAAATCAGCATGAGATGGTTGCCGACCGAGATCGGGATCCCCCAGTCCTTGCCGTCGAACTGCTGCGCCTCGATGCCCGGCTTGACGAACCTGGAAAGCACCGAGGTGCTGCCGTACACGTCCCGGATGGGCTTGATCAGGCCCGCCGTTGCGAAGACGCCGATGTGGTCGTTGACCGTCCAGAGCACGTCCGGGCCGCTCCCGGCCAGGGCGGCCGCTTGGAAGTTTTGCCGGAGGTCCTCGACGCCGTAGTTGACGACCTTCACCTGGATGCCGGTCTTTGCCGAGAACTCCCTGGCCAACCGCTCGATCTCCGGAAGGACCGGGACGTCCTCTTTGGTCCAGAGGGTGATCGTATCGGCGGCCAGTGCCGACCCTGCCAGCAAGCCCACGAGGACCAGCGCCAACAGCACTGCCAGCTTCCGCGTCATCGCCATTGCCCACCCCGTTCCTTTCCCTCGTTTACGCGCCCTGTCCCGTACGGGCCGGGGTTAGCGCAAACGCTTGCTCACGGCCTCCTTACTTCCTCCCGGGCCCATCCGCGCGCACGGGGTCGCCCTCGACCGGGCGCCGGGCCTAACAGTCCGGGCCTCGCCGGGCGCTCTGCGCCTGCCTGCCGGCATCCCGCGCCAGCGCGCCTGCACGCGCTCACGGTGGGCAGGGCATCTGGCTCGGGCGGACTCCTGGTGCAAACTCCCCACCAGGACCGCCGGCCGGAGCGATTTCTTGAGCCATCGTTTGCACAGCCCGGATTCGACCCCGCACCATCCAACTCCTGCTTGCGTGGACCGGTTTCAGGAAGCGCTGGTCACCGGCGCCACTTGATGGTGCAGCCCTGCGGCTCGGTCTCGCCCACCGCCGGCTCCCGCCCGGCGAGCAGCGCCTCGATGGCGTCTCGCAGGTAGTGGTGGCGCACCGCCGCCGGGTCCTCGTAGTTGTCGTCGGGGCGCCCGTGGTAGCGCAGCCGCCGCTCCCGATCGAAGAGGAAAACCTCCGGCGTGCGGCTCGCCCCGTACGCCCTGGCCACCTGCTGGGTCTCGTCCCACAGGTAGGGAGCCGGGTACTGCTTTTCCTGCGCGCGCCGCTGCATGGCCGGGAAGTCGTCGTCCGGATACTGCTTGGGGTCGTTGGCGCTCACGAGCAGCAACTGCACGCCCTGCCCCGCGTACCGTCGCTGCAGCTGCAGCACCCGATCTTCCCATGCCTGCACGTACGGGCAATGGTTGCACCAGAAGATGACCGCGAGCACCGGCTTGTCCTGGTACGAGGCCGTGGAGTGCTTGCGCCCGTCGACGCCCTGCAGTTCGAAGGGGATGAGGCTCTCGCCGAGCTTCAGGCTTGCCACGATCGATCAGGCTCCTTCCTGCTGTCGCTCCGTCTGCCCTTCCTCGCCTGCTCCCGCTGCGTGCTCAGGCCCGCCGCTCTTGCCGTGCCCGGCGCAGCGCCTCGCGGATCATGCCTTTGGTGGGCAGGGGCGAGATGCGGCCGTCCACGCGGTAGGCGCGGCAGGTGAGCGCGCTGCCCGCACGCTCCGCCCCTTCCGGCTGGATGTCGACCCCGTCGAAGCGGATGGTCGGCGACCCTGGGAAGCGGAGGGCCTCCGCCTGCTCGTCGGTGTCGACCCGGATGATCTCCACCGGGTCGCGGACATCCTCCTCGGCGAGCACCTCCCGGAGGCGTCGCAGCGCCTCGTCGTGCGAGGGGCACTCTTCCCAGTACAAGAACTCGATGCGCAAAGCGCGCCCCCTCCTGTTCGACGGCCCGCTCCCGCTCCGGGCCGGCCGGCTACGAGGCCCGCGGCTTGCGGCGGGCCTCGCCAGCATGGTATCCGCCGGCCGGTGCGCGCGGAAGCGGGCGAGCGCCGCGGCCTGGCTTCGCGTGGCGTAACAGTACGCGCATCCAAACAGGCACGTGTCGTAGGCGCCGACGTCCACCGACCGCGCGCACCCGCATTGCGCCCGGCTGGGCCCCGGCTTCGAGGTGCAGCTCTTCGCCCGGACGAAGCGCCGCGACGAGCTCCGGGTCGACGCAGCGGGCCTTCGCGACCCTGGCCTCGCCCCTCCCCGCTCCCACCAGGGCATCGTCGCAGCACGCCTGAAGGCTCATCCCGTACGCCCGCGCGATCGCGGCCAGGTCGGCCGCCAGCTCTCGCCTGCGTTGTGCCGGCCAGCCGGGGATCGAGCCCGGCATGACCTGCCCGAGGCGCCTCGCGGTCTTGGCGTACAGGCTCACGAACGAAACGGTGCACCGCCGGGTGGCCCCCGCGAGCCGCCGGGCCAGAGCCTCGAACTGCCTCAGGTGATAGCCGGCGTCGAGGCTGTGCCCGCCGAGCTTCCCGACCACGATGGGGTCGTAGCGCCACAGCACCCGCTCCGGCCCGATGCGATCGGCGAGCGCCCGAAGGGCACGCACCGCGGCGTCCGCCGGCGGGCTGTGCGGCTCGATGGCCCGGGGATAGCCGTTGACGGTGAAGTGGAAATAAAAGCGGTAGCCCCGCCCTTCGAGCTCGTGCAGGTACGGCATCAGCGGCCCGGGGTGCCGGGTCCAAAAGACGATGGCCAGCACGTCCTCGGGCCGGAGCGACGCCCGTCGCACTCCCCCGCCGAACGGGTGCACCCACTCCACCCACCCGGCCCGCACCCGCTCCATCCACCACCGGGCGTAAAAGGCCGGGATGTCCGTCCGCCGGCTGGCGCTGACAATGGCCCGCGCCACCCCTGCCTCACCGCCTCACCCTCGAGCCGCTCCGTACATCTCCTGATCGTAGCGGTCGAGCACCCGCTCGGCCGAGAAGCGTTCCATGACGTCGGCGATGCTCTGGCGCATCATCTGCGTCCAGCGGGAGCGGTCTTGTTCGTAAGCGGGAAGGATGTCGCCGAGCAAGGTCTCGTACAGCGACACCGCGTCGTGTGCGTCGGCGGCGGGGCCCTCGTAGCCGTCGCCGATCTGCCAGCCGTTCTCGCCCTCGCGGAAAGCCTCCGGCCACCAGCCGTCGAGCACGCTGAAGTTGAGCACGCCGTTGATGGCGGCCTTCATGCCGGAGGTGCCGCACGCCTCGAGGGGGCGCCGGGGGTTGTTGAGCCACACGTCGGCGCCCCGGGTGACCATGCGGGCCACCTCCATGTCGTAATCGGGCACGAAGACCACGCTCTTCGGGAACCGCCGCGCCATGCCCACCAGGGTTTCCACGATCTCCTTACCCCGATCGTCGAGGGGGTGGGCCTTGCCCGAGAAGAGGATCTGGATGCGCCCGGATTCGAGGTACGGCCCGATTCGCTCCGGTTCCTGGAAAATCAAGGTGGCCCGCTTGTACGGAGCCGCCCGCCGGGTGAAGCCCAGCAGCAGGCGATCCTCCGCGAGCTGCACGCCGGTGCGGCGCTTCACCCACGCGAGGAGCTCCCGTTTGAGCGTCTGGTGGACGGGCCACAGGTCGTCGCCGGCCGCATACGCCCGGGCCATGCGGGGGTCCTGCCACGTCGGCACGTGTACCCCGTTGGTGATGGCCTGGATGGGCGGCGCCCCCGTCACGTCGGCCCACATCTGGCGGGCCGTGCGCCCGTGGAGCTCCGAGACGCCGTTAGCCGCCCGGGAGAGCCGCAGCGCGGCCACCGTCATGTGGAACGGGTCGCCCCCGATACGGATCATCTGCCGCCGGTTGAGCCCGTTGAACGCCCCCATGTACTCGAGCAGCGCCAGCGGGTGTTCCTCGTTGCCCTCCTTGACGGGCGTGTGGGTGGTGAAGACGATGCGCCGGCGGGCCGCCTGCCACGCCTGCTCGAAGGTCATGCCCTTCTCCATGCCCTGGCGGATGAGCTCGATCCCGGCGAGCACCGCGTGGCCCTCGTTGAAGTGGTAGATCTCGGGCTCGAGCCCCAGGGCCTGCAGCGCCCGCACCCCGCCGATGCCCAGCACCATCTCCTGGGCGACGCGCTCCTCGGCGAACCACCCGTACAGCTGCCCCGTGATCCAGCGGTCCGCGTTGGCCGGCACGTTGGTGTCGAGCAGCAACAGGGGCGCGTGGGGAGGGCTGCCCGCAGGCTGGTCTTCGGGAAGGCGCCACACCTTGACGCGGACGGGCCGTCCGCGGATGGCGACCGTCACTTCGACCCCGGTCTCCTCGAGGTGCTCCTTGATGGCGTCATGGCGCGGGTAGGCGTCCACCACCCGGCCCCCGGCGTCGATCTGCTGCTCGACGTACCCCTGCCGCCACAGGATGCCGACGCCGACCATCGGGAAGCCCACGTCGTGGGCCGCTTTCAAGAGGTCGCCGGCGAGGATGCCGAGCCCGCCCGCATACAGGGGCAAGCGCTCGTCCAGCCCGTACTCCATGCAAAGGTACGCGACCCGGGGCGGTCTCGCCTCCGCCATCGTGCCGTCACCCTTCCCAGGATTTGCGGCCGCTGCGCTCGTCATCCGTGGGGGTCGCCGGCGGTGGCCGGGCCTTCCCGCCGCCAGTTTACCGGCCGAGCGCCGAGGCGGCAAGGCACAGGCGTACGAGGCCCGCCGTGTCAGGCAGCGCATCGGCCGCAGCGCGCGCCAGCCGGCATCCAGCGCCTCGATCTACAGATGTACAATGGCGTCATGGCACCTGCGGTCATCTTGCTGGCCGGCGGGCAGAGCCGCCGGATGGGCACCGACAAGGCGCTCGTCGACTTTCACGGAGAGCCCCTCGTCCGGCGAATCGCCGCGCGCCTGGCGCCGCTCTCGGGCCGGCTCCTGGCCGTGGCACCGGCCGCTCGTTTCCGACCGCTGGCCGAGGCGCTGCAGGGCATCCCGGGCGTCGAGCTCGTGGCGGACGTCCACGAGGGGCAGGGGCCGTTGAGCGGGCTACACGCAGGGCTCGCCGCCGCAGGGCCGGGCTACCACTTCGTCGTCTCCTGCGACCAGCCGTTCGTGGAGGCGCCTTTCGCCCGCTTCCTGGTGGAGCGTGCCGCCGCGTCGAAGGCCGACGTCGCGGTGCCCGAGTGGGCCGGGCGCCTCGAGGTGCTGCACGCCGCCTACGCCGGCCCGGTCGCCGCACGGGCAGAGCAGCTCCTCCTGTCCGGCCGTGGCGCCAGCCTGCGGGCGCTGCTGGCGGGCCTGCAGGTCGTGACGGTTGCGGAAGCGGACATCCGGGCCTTTGGCGACCCGCAGCGCCTCTTTTTCAACGTCAACACCCCGCAGGCGCTGGAGCAGGCCCGCCGGATGGGGTGAGGCGGGCACCCACCGATGCGGCGCGTGCCGCAGAGGGGTCCGGTGGCGCTCGTCAGATCCCCCGGCCCCCGTCGACGCCGAGGCATTCGCCCGTGACGAAGGAGGCGTCGTCGCTCGCCAGAAACAGCGCGGCCCGGGCGATCTCGTCCGGCTGGGCCAGCCGCCCGAGCGGCACGCTCTCGACGAACCGCTGGCGCCCTTCCTGTGGAGGGAGCCCCGGTACGAACTGCGGCAGCATGGGCGTGTCGGTGGGCCCCGGCAGCAAGGCGTTGACCCGCACGCCGAACGGGGCGAGCTCCAGGGCCAGCGACCGCGTGAGCATGATCACCCCGCCCTTGGCGGCGCAGTACGCGCTCAGCCCCGGCCTCGCACGCACCCCGGCGATGGAGGCGACGTTGACGATGCTCCCGCGGCGCCGGGCTTTCATGACGGGCACCACCGCCCGGCACACGTAGAAGGTGCCGGTAAGGTTGACGTCGATGACGCGCCGCCACGTCTCGTCGCTGATCGACTCGAGCGGAGTGCCGGGCATGGCCGTCCCGGCGAAGTGCACCACCGCGTCCAGGGTGCCCCACTGCTCCAACGCCCGGTGAACGGCTTCCTCCACCGCCTCCGGCTGCATCACGTCGACCCGCACGAAAAGCGCCTTGCCCCCGGCGCCGCGGATCGCCTCGGCTACGCTCTCCCCGCCCGGCTGCACGTCGCAGGCGACGACGGCCGCCCCTTCCCCGGCGAACAGCCGGGCGGCGGCTTCTCCCATCCCCGAGGCCGCCCCCGTGATGAGCGCCACCTTGCCGTCCAGGCGTCCACCACTGCCGCGATAGGTCGCCACGGGCCCCCTCTCTCCTTTCAGCCCCCTCGGGCGAGCGACGGCAGCCACAGCGACAGCGCCGGCACGTACGTGACCAGCAGGAGCACCACCAGCGACGCCACCAGGAACGGTACCATGGCCTTCGCCATCGACCCGAGCGGCACCCGGCTGATGGCCGACACGACGAAGATGGACGCTCCCACGGGCGGCGTGACGAGGCCGATGACCAGGTTGAGCACCATGATGACCCCGAAATGCACCGGATCCACCCCGATCCGTTGCACGAGCGGCATGAGCACGGGCACGAGCAGCACCAGCGCCGGCGCCGGCTCCAGGGGGATGCCGACGATCAGGAGCGCCACGTTGACGAGCAGCAGCACCAGCCACGGGGGCACGTCCATGCCCGCGACCGCCATGGCCAGCCTCTGCGGGATCTGGTCCCGGGCCAGGATCCACGCCAGGATCTCGGTCGTGGCCAGCATCAGCATGACGATGCCGGTCGTAAGCGCGGCTTCCGCCAGCGCTCGCCCGATCCGGGCCAGGGTCAGCTCCCGGTGGACGAAGGCCCCAACCAGCAGCGCCCAGGCCACCGCTGCGGCCGCCGCCTCCGTCGGCGTGAACACCCCTCCGAGGATGCCGCCGAGGATCAAGACGGGCATGAAAGCGGCCCAGATCGCCCCCCGAAGCGCCCGCAGGATCTCGGCAAGGTTGCCCTTGCGCCCGGCCACGAGCCCTTCCCGGCGGGCCACCCACGCGGCCGTCGCCATCTGGGCCGCCGCCAGCAGCAGCCCCGGCACCGCCCCGGCCAGGAAGAGCCGGGCGATGGAGACCTCGGCCTGCACGCCGTAGAGGATCATCGGGATGCTGGGCGGGACGATGGGACCGATGAGCGAAGCCGCCGCCGTCACCGCGGCAGCCAGCTCCCGGCGGTACCCTGCCCGCTCCATGGCGGGGATGAGGATCGATCCGACGGCCGATGCGTCCGCGGCGGCCGACCCCGAGATGCCCGAGAAGAAGACGTTGGAGAGGATGTTGACGTGGTTGAGCCCTCCCCGCAGCCGGCCCACCAGCGCCTCGGCGAGCGCCACGAGCCGCTCGCTCAAACCCCCGGCGTTCATCAGCGCGCCTGCCAGGATGAAGAGGGGGATGGCCATCAACTGAAACGAGTCCTGCGCCGCGAACATGCGCTGCACGGCGAGCGCCAGCGGAAGCCCTCCCGCTTGCAGCCCCGCCAGTGCCGCCAGCCCGATGACGAACGGGATCGGGAGCCCGGCGAGCAGCAGGACGAGGGCGACGACCCCTGCCGTCCCGCTCATGGCCTGGCTCCGCTCACGACACAGCCTCCGGGCTCCCGGCGGCCGGCGCCTCGACCTGCCCGGCCCGGCCGGTCTCCTCGCTCCGTGTCATCCGAGCGGCCAGCAGCGCCGCGGCGTGGAGCGCCATGAGCCCGGCTCCGGCGGGCACGGCCGCGTACGGATAGCCCATCGGCAAGCCGATGGCCGGCGAGCGCTGGCGCATGTTGAACGCGGCCAGCCTCCATCCCGCCACCGCAACGGTGGCGGCAAACAGTGCGACCAGCGCGAGGGCGACGGTGCCCGTCGCCGCCCTGGCCCGGCCCGGCAGCCTTCCCACGACGAGGTCGAGACCCGGGTGGAGCTCGCGGCGCACCCCGGCAGCCGCCCCCAGCGAACCCACCCAGACGAAGCAGTAGCGCGCGAGCTCCTCCGACCACGACAGCGGGCTTTGGATGGCGAAACGGAACGCCACCTGCAGGATGAGCGCCCCGGCCATCACGGCCGTGAGGCCCGCCGCCACTACCACGGAGCCCAGGTCCAGCCACCGGCTTGCGACCTCCACGCCCCGGGCGACGGCGGCGAGCACCGCGCCGGCCGGACGGGCGGACGAGGCCGTCGCAACGGCCGATGCCTCGCCCATGCCGGGCTGCCCGCTCATGACCCGGCGCCCGCCTTCTGGATCTCGTCGATCAAGCTGCCGAAGCGGGCCCGGTACTTGTCGTAGACCCCCTGCATCGCCCTGCGAAACGCTTCTTTGTCGGGGGTGGTCACCTGCATCCCGAGTTGCTTGAGCTCTTCGACCTGCTGGGCCTCCATGCGGCGGGCCTCCTGCCGCTCGGACCTGGACACTTCCCTCGCGGTGTCGACCAGGATCTGCTGCACGTCGGCCGGGAGCGAGCGAAACCGATCCGTGTTGATGAGGAGGATGGCCGGCGCGTAGAAATGGCCGGTCATCGCCAGGTACTTCTGCACTTCGTACAGCCGGGCGCTGGTGAGGACGGGGATGGGGTTTTCCTGCCCGTCGATGACGTGCTGCTGCAGCGCCGTGTACACTTCCCCCCACGCCATGGGGGTGGCGCTCGCGCCCAGCGCGTTGAAGCTGTCCACGTGGATGGGGTTCTCCTGAACCCGGATCTTGAGGCCCCGCACGTCGGCCGGCGACAGGATGGGGCGCCGGCTGTTCGTGAGGTAACGGAAGCCTTGCTCCCAGAGCGCAAGCCCGGTGATGTGGAGGTCGGCGCCGTTGAGCCGGTCGAGGAGCCGGCGACCGACCGGGCCGTCCAGGACGGCGTCGACGTGGCGGTAGTCCCGGAAAAGAAACGGCAGGTCCATCACCCCGAAGTCGGGGAGGAAGTTGGAGAGGACGGCCGTTCCCGTCACCACCAGATCGATGCCGCCGAGCTGCAGCGCTTCGACCTCTTCGCGCTCGCCCGGCCCGAGCTGCCCGGCCGGGTAGACGTCGATACGTACCCGCCCGCCGGTTCGCTCGCCGACGAGGCGGGCAAACTGCGTCGCGCCGAAGTGATACGGGTGGCCCGTGGGCACCACGTGCCCCAGCTTGAGCACCACGGGAGCTCCCGCTGCCTGCGCCTGCGGTCTTGGGGCCACACCCGCAGCCAGCAGCCACGCGAAGCCCAGCAGCGCCACGCCGGCGTGCACCCACCGCGCGGCCCTGCGCCGGCTGCCGTCCTCGTCCCGTGCCCCGCGCCATCGTCCCATGAGCCCGCCTCCCTGCCTTCCCGCGTCGGACCCCCGCTCTACCGCACGAGCGCTAAATGTGGTACCGATTACCGTGAGCGGTTGAGACCCATTGTACGGGGAGCGGGAACTCCGATCAAGCGCCCCGGCCCACGGGCCGGCCGCCACCCGTGAAGGACCGGGCCCGCTCGTGGCGTAGCCGCACGCCTACCGGGGCCTGCGCCCCGAGCAGGGCGGGAGCCATCCGGGAGGAGGGGAGTGGCATGGCTCGGACCAGCTTGCCGAGAGACCCGAGGAGGCTCTCCCGGGCCACCGTAGCGGCTGTCGCCGGTATGGTGCTGGCCGTTGCCGCAGCTTTACAGCATGTGCAGGCACTGGGGACCGCCGGCGCCTGGGTGGCCGCGGAGGGGCCCATCCTGGCCACTCACTTCGAGGCCAGCGCGCTGCGACTCGGTGAAACGGCGGCACTGGCCCTGGCCCTGGGAGCCGGCGCGGGCGCGCTCATGAGGGTCAACCGGCGGGCCGAAGGATGGCTCACCCCGTGGCTCCTGGCGGCCCTGGCGGCACCGTGGTTTGCCGTGCTCCTGCTGCTCAACCTGCTGGCCGGATTGACCGGGACTGCCGCAATCTGGGCCGGTGCGCTGGTCGCCGCGCCCCACATCGCTTGGGCGATGCGTCCTCTGGCGCCGGCTCATGCCGCCGGAGCGGGCGTACGGCGCGGGCTGCGCCTGGCGACGCTGGCCGCGTTCTTGGCCGAGGGAATGGGCCGGGCTTCGGGACTGGCGGCCCAAGTACGGTTCTTCTTCCTCTTTTGGAGCCTGCCCCACCTGCTCGCCTACCTGGTGCTGCTCGGGTCATTGGGGGGCGCTGCCGAATTGGCCGCCGGCATCGCCGGGCGTCTCCTCTCCCGCCTGGCCGAGGGCCGACTCCAGCGCCCGGTTGACCGCCCGCTCGAGGGTCACGTCGCCCTTCCAGAATCCCAGGGCCAGTTGAAAGGTCCCTAGCGCCGGCTCCGGCGCGACGACCAGCGGGACGTGACCGGCCAGCTGCTGCGCTACCCACCGAGCCGTCGGCTCGTCGGTGAGGAGCGCGACCACCTCGTGCCCGGCCAGCGCTCGTGCGGCTTGCTCGGCCGACCCCGGAAAATGGGGTTGGAAGCCACGGGCCGTGAGCAGCTCGGTGGCCCGCATCCGGACGCGGTCGAGCCCCAGGTAGGGCACCCACAGGGCGACGCGATCCCCCTCGCGGGGCGCTCGCCGAGCGATCATGGCCCACGAGACTCGCAGGTACGGCTTGGAAAGCACCAGGAGCCCACGGGAGGCGTCGGTGGCGGCAATCCCGCCGGCCAAGACGTCACAAGAACCTTTGCGGATCCCCCACGCGGTCGGGTCTCTCGTGACGTACCAGTTGACCTGGGGGTTCCACTGGACCCTCACGCCGAGCGCCCTGGCGATGCCCATGACCCGCTCCGCCTCCAGGCCGTCAGCCCGGGCCTCGTCGGGATGGTACGTGACGTACGGGGGCAGCGACGCAGGATGGCACACCGTCAGGGTACCGCTCCGCTGGACCCGGTCGAGCGACGTGTCGGGCGGCAGGTAGCGCAGGCCGAACAGCGCCGCCAGGCCCACGGCCCAGACGGCCAGGTGGCTGCTTGCCCTCGGCTTCATCGCCGGTTGAACTCCCGGTAAGCGACGAGCATGAGCACCGCGGGCAGGGTCCCGGCTACCGCCAGATCCAGGCGCGGGTCGAATTGGGTGTAGCGGATGCTCACCATGCGGAGCGCGTCGATGAGGTACGTGACGGGGTTGACCCGCACGGCGAACACCATCCAGGGAGGGAACACGAGGATCTGCTGCTCGACGGAGAGGGAGGGATCCAGCGGAAAGATGGAGCTGGCGAGGAAGTAGGCGGGCAAGATGAGGGCATTGGCAAATACCCCGAAGCCCTGGAAGCTCACCATGCGGGACGCGATCGCCATGGCCAGGCTCGTGAACGCCAGCGCCACCACGGCCAGAAGGCCCAGCGCCGCCAGGGTCTGGTGCCACGACAGCGGCACGTCGGCAGCAGGGGCGAGGATCAGGATGAGACTGCCCTGTAGCGTGGCGACGGTCGCGCCTCCCAGGAGCTTGCCGGCGAAGACCGCGGGGCGCGGCGCCGGCGAGGCCAGGATCTCCCGGAAAAAGCCGAACTCTCTGTCCCAGATCATGGAGACCCCCGACTGCACCGAGGCGTACATGACGTTGAGAACGGCCACGGCGGGGAAGATGAACTGCGCGTAAGTAAAGGGCACCACGAACGTGGCCTCGGTGAACCCCCCGCGAAAATAGGGCGTGAGCCCGATCCCGAAGATCATCACCCACAAAATGGGCCGCAAGAACGCTCCCGTGAGCTGCCCGGTGTCGCGCAGGCTGTGCTTGAGCTCCCGCAGCCAGATGGCGTAGACCGTGCCGAGGTCTGTCATCGCGTATGCTCCCCGCCCCGCCGGCCGAAGGCGAGGAGTACCTCCCTCGGGTCGACCAGGTCGTCTCGCAGGCGCTTGCCGGTGAGCGTCATGAAGACGGACTCCAGGCTGGGGCGCCGGACTTCCACCCACTTGACCCGCCCGCCGTACTGCGGCATGAAGCTCTCGAAGAAGCGCTCGGCCCGATCTACCTTCAAGGTCAGCCACTCGCCATCGGAGACCAGGTGGGCGCTCCACCTGGCCTTGATCTCCTCTTCTCCCTCCTCGTCCACCCGGAGCATCACCGTATCGCCTCCGGCGAGGCGGCGCAGTTCGTCCGGGGCTCCCTGTGCCACGGCCCTCCCTTCGTCGAGGATCACCACCTGCTCCGCCGCCTCGGCCTCATCCATGGAATGGGTGGTGAGAAAGAGCGTGACGCCCTCGTGCCGGCGCAGCCGGTCAAGGTATTGCCACAGCCGGGTCCGGGTGGGCACGTCCAGCCCCACCGTGGGTTCGTCCAGGACCAGGATCGACGGCCTGTGGACCATGGCGCGGGCCACCTCGAGCCGGCGCTTCATCCCCCGGGACAGCTGCCGCGCCGGCACGTGGCGCCACGTGGAGAGTTCCACCAGTTCCAGGAGTTCGTTGATGCGGCGGGCCGCTTCCCGGTGGGGCACACCGTAGATGCGGGCATGGAAGTCCAGGTTCTCCCAGACGGTCAGCCGCTCGTCCAGGCTGGGTTCCTGAAAGACCAGGCCCAGCTGCCGTCGCACCCGGCCCGGCTCCTCGGTCACGCTGTACCCGGCGACGCGGGCGTCGCCGCCAACGGGCGGGATGAGGGTGCAGAGAATGTGCACGAGGGTGGTCTTCCCGGCGCCGTTGGGACCGAGCAGGGCAAACAACTGCCCCGCCGGCACCCGGAGGCTGACGCCGCGAAGGGCCTCCACGCCGCCCTCGTAACGGTAGCGGAGCTCGCGCGCCTCTACCGCCGCCGCTCGCTCAACTCCCATGCTCGGCCGCGTCTCCCTCGACGGGGGTGTAGCGAAGGGGCGCAGGGCGGAAGAAGGCCGGTGGCAGGCCGTGCTGCTCGAGGATTGCCTTGATCGTGCCGGACTGCAGCAGGCGCAGGATGGCCGCGTCGATCTGGGTACGAAGGCCGGTCCGGTCGCGCCGGATCCCTCCCACCACCAACCACTCCATGTTGGGAAGCTCTTGAATCGGATGCACGTGAAGCCCCACGGACTCCGGGCTTGGCCAGCGCTGGAAGAGCGCCGGCGCCCAGACGACGGCGGTCTTCACTTCGCCACGCTCCAGCGCGTCCAGCAGGGCCTCGCTCCCCACCATGCCGGGGTACTGCCTTTGCGGCAGTGCAGGGCGCATCACGCTCAAGAACAAGGACGGTAAGCTGGCCGTCTCCAGACCCACCGGCTCCCGGGCAGGGAGATCCGACAGGCGAGAGACGTGGGGATGGCGGGATACCAGCACGAACTGGGTCGTGTAGTACGGGCGCGTGGAGAGCTGCTGCTCGTCCGCCGGGTAGTCGAACGTGGCGTTGACGCTTCGCGGCAGCCCCATGAACACGTCACAGTAGTCGGTCAAGAGGATGACGTACTCCTGCCGCTGGATGACCATCGCGGGGCCTTGCCGGGCGCTCGCGTGGTAGACGTAGATATCCGGGTTGGCGCCCATGGCGAGGGCGATGGCTCGGGCGATGCTCTCCTCGAGGTCGAAGAGTGGTTGTTGGGCCGAGATGCAGAAGGTGAGCCGGTTGCCCTCCACCCTGGTCCAGCCTTGGGGATAAGGCGGCGCCGGGGTCGCCGCGGATACGGCCGGCCATGTGCCCATGAGCAGCCAGACTGCCAGTGCTCCGGCTGCAACGGGCCGCCACCGTGAGGCCCAAGGGGCTCGACGCATGGGTTGCCTCCTCGTGCGGGCGAGCAGGCCGGGTCGACCCGGACTCGGAGCCGACCGGCCTTGCTCGCCCCGGCAGGGACTCACCGGACCTTGTCCCTCAGCGCAAAGACCCAGATCACGCCGCCCTTGGGGACGTCGCGCACCCGCTGGACGATCGGACCTCCCCACAGCGGGACGGCGCCGCCCCATCCTGACTGCACCGCCACGTATTGCACGCCGTCCACTTCAAAGGTGGACGGGACGCCTACGACGCCGGAGTTGGTCCGAAACTGCCACAGGACCTTCCCCGTCTTGGCATCGTACGCCCGGAAGTAGCGGTCCGGCGTGCCGTAGAAGGTCAGCCCGCCCGCGGTGGTGAGCACGCCGCCCCAGATGGGGATCTGGAAGCGCTGCGACCAGACCTGGCGGCCCGTGGCCGGATCGACGGCCTGCAGCTTGCCGATGTGGTCGAGCTGGGGCACCGGCTTCATCTCGAATTCGGCGCCGACGTACGGTTGACCGGCCAGGTAGCTGACCTGGATCCCCTTGATGTCCATACACCACTCGTTGCTGGGGATGTACAGCAAGCCGGTCTGGGGATTGTAGGCCATGGGGCTCCAGTTCTTGCCACCCAGGAATCCGGGGCAGGCCGATACCTGCTTGCCGAGGGCCGGGGTGGCCTGGGGGTCGTACTGGGGCCGGCCGGTCTTGGGATCCACGCTGCGAACGGCACTGACGTGCACGAAAGGCATCGCCTTGACGAATTGCAGGTCCGTCCGATCGAGGACGTAGTAGTAGCCGTTGCGGTTGGCGTGGAGGGCGGCGCGAACCTTGCGGCCATCGACGGTGAGATCTGCCAGGACGAGCTCGTTCACGCCGTCGTAGTCCCACACGTCATGAGGGGTGTACTGGAAGTGGTAGCGGATCTTCCCCGTGTCGGGATCCAGCGCCAGCGCCGATGCGGTATACAGGTTGTCCCCGGGACGGGCCTCACCCAACCAGGGGCTGGCATTGCTCGTCCCCCAGTACACCACGTCGAGCTCGGGATCGTAGGTGCCGACGTACCACGGTGCTGCGCCCCCGTGCATCCACGCGTCACCGCTCCAGGTGTCGTGGCCCGGCTCACCGGGCCCCGGGGTGGTGTACGTCTTCCAGAGACTGCGGCCGGTCTCGGCGTCGAAGGCTTGCAGGAAGCCCCGCACCCCAAACTCCCCGCCGTGGACGCCGGTGATGACCTTGCCCTTCACCACCAGCGGCGGCGACGTGATGATTTCGCCGACCTTGTAGTCTCCGACGGTCCGGTCCCAGACGGTCTTGCCCGTACGGGCGTCGAACGCGATCAGATGGCTGTCGAGGGTGCCCATGTACACCTTGTCGCCGTAAAGCGCCACACCCCGGTTGACCACGTCGCAACAGACGAGGGGGAAGACGTCCTCCGGCAGCTGGCGCTCGTACTTCCAGAGCAGATCCCCGGTCTTGGCGTCGAGGGCATACAGGCGGTTGTACGGCGTGGTGACGAACATGATCCCGTCGTGGACGATCGGAGGCGCTTCATGCCCTTCGGTCACCCCCGTGGAGAAGGTCCAGACGGGCACCAACTCCTTGACGTTGCTCGTGTCGATCTGCTGGAGCGGGCTGTAGCCCCAGCCGTTGTACGAACCCCGGAACATGAGCCAGTCGCCGGCAGGGGGCTTCACGAGCATCTGATCCGTCACCGGCGTGTACGCCGGCCCCGCCTGGACGACGGAGGCCAAGGCGACAACGAGACAGGCGGCCATGAACGCCCAGAGCCTCATCGCTTTCGTCGAGCCTTTCATCCCGCTGCTACCCCCGTTCTGCGTGGCGGCTGCGGCGGCTTACCCGGCCCACGCGCCGTGTGCCTCCAACAGCACCCATGCGCGATCGCCATGTGCAATCGCTTGCAAACGGTCCAACTCCCTGTGCCTGCCCTCGCCGTCCCCCTTTCCCTTCCGTCCGGCCGCGTCTCGCCCGCTACGGACCCACCTTGCCCGTGAAGTCTCCTGCAACGACGAGTTTGCCGGCACGCACGGCAAGCGGGATGGCAGGTAGCGGGCGGGGGGCCGGACCGTCCAGTACGACCGCCCCTCGACGGGGGTCGTACACGCTCCCATGACAGCGACACCGCAGCTCTTTTTGCCCGGAGCCGAACGCGGTGTACTGGTCGACGATGCACGCCATGTGGGTGCACAGGGCCGAGTAACCCAGGATTCCACCGGCGGCCCGGGGGCGGATGGCAGGGTCGATGGCGTCCGGTTGCAGGCGCACCAGCACGATCAGGGCGGCCCGATCCTTCTTCACCGTACCGGATCCTGGATCCATGGGATACGCCAAGACAGCCTGATCGACGGAGAGATCCTCGATGGTAAGCGCTTTCGAATGGTCGCCTGCTTCGGCGCCTGCGGCAACGAGGAGGTCGCCCGGGGCCGGCCGCGCTCCCGATTGCGCTCCGGCGGGGCCGGCCACGAGCAGGGTGGCCCCCGCGGCCGCCGCCTGAAGCAGCTCCCGGCGGCTACAAGGACGCCCGGCGCATACCCTCATGGTGTGGTGCCCCCTCTCCGAAGCCGTGACGAGAGGGTCAGGTAGGTTGGCACCATTCTAATGATGGTATCGCGCGCCTGTCAAGGCAGGGAAGGCTGCCACCGGGAAGAACCTGGGAAGGCAAGCCGCCTCGCCTGCCTCTTTCTCCATACCGTCTGGCTCTTCCCGGACGACCGGCCGTCAGGCTGCCTGCCTCGCCTGCCGTGCAGCGGCCCCCGCCGGCCCGGGCACGTCGCCCCTGTGCACCCCTTGCATGAGCGCCAGCGCCACGGCCAGGCTGGCGACGGCCGACGGGAAGAGGGCGCCCCGCCCCAGCACGTCCATGAAGAGGCCGAAGGCCGGCGGCGCCACGATGGCGGCGGCCGTGGAGAAGAAGTAGTAGAGGCCCGTGTACGCACCGACCCTGTCACCGGCTGCCATGTCGACGACCATCGGGTAGGAGTGGATGTTGACCAGGGCCCAGCACATGCCGCCGGCCGCCAGCGCCGCCATCACCCCGGCGCCCGGCCCGACGACGCTCAGCGAAAGAAGCGACAGGGCGAGCCCCCCAAGCCCTACCGAAATGGTGCGTCGGCGCCCCAATACCCCGCCGAGGTACCCGCTCGGGATGGCGAAGATCAC
Organism: Limnochordaceae bacterium; assembly: GCA_014896295.1. Taxonomy (GTDB): domain Bacteria; phylum Bacillota; class Limnochordia; order Limnochordales; family Geochordaceae; genus Carboxydichorda; species Carboxydichorda subterranea. The sequence goes on along the minus strand of JADBKR010000006.1, from coordinate 157,862 downwards.
GAACGCCACGGCGAAAAAGCCGAGCACGAACGAAGCCCTGGCGGGGTCCATCCCCCACCGCCCCACCGCGTAGAGGGTAAAGAGCGCCTCCACCCCGCTCCACCCGACGAACCAGAAGAAGATGGCCAGCAGCAGCCGCAGCGCGCTGCGATCCGGATCCCTCCAGATCTCGGCCACCGCGGCCAGCACCCCTCCCCGCGGTACGGGCGCCCGATCGCGGGCAACGGGCACGCCTTGGCTCCCTCGCGCGACCGCTGCGCCCTGGCTCGCTCGCCCGCCCGAGGCCCCCTCGCCCGGCCTCGGCTCACGCACCCAAAGCAGCAGCGCGACGAGCGCCAGCAGCATGAGCACGGACGTGGCCTGGAAGGGCAGGCCCGGGCTTACCCGGTACAGGTGCGACAGGCCGAAGTAGGCCACGATGCCGCCGGCCCCGCCCATGAAGTTGATGACCCCGTTGGCCTGGCTGCGAAGCGGCGACGGCGTGACGTCGGGCATCAACGCCACGGTCGGCGCCCGGAAAGCGGCCATGGCCAGATTCATGACGATCAGCGCCGCGACCATGGGTAACACCGCATGACGCGCCTCGGGAATCAGCGCGAAGAAAGCCGCGGCCACCGGCACCCCTGCGACCAGGAACGGCATCCGCCGGCCCAGCCGGGTCCAGGTGCGGTCGCTGAGAGCGCCGAAGTAGGGCTGCAGCGTCACCGCCGCCACGTTGTCGAGGGTCATCAGGATACCCACGAGGGTCGTGCGGTACGGGACCGTCGCGAACAGGTCGCCGAGGAAGATGGGGACGTAGGAGTTGTAGACGGACCAGGCCAGCGTGATGACGAAGAAGCCGAGCCCCAGGATGAAGGTCTTGCCGTAGTCGAGCCTCAAAGCCGCACCTCGTTTCACCGTTGCCAGGTCGCCTCGCGCCGGTCGAGGCACGCTCGCAAGGTCGCCTCCTGCCGCTCAAGTCGCGCCGACGACCGCCAGCGCCTCGTCCGGCCGGTTGGTGATGATGGCGTCGACGCCCCAATCCGCCATGCGGCGAAGCTCCGCCCGCTCGTCCACCGTCCACACGTGCACGGCCACGCCGGCCCGGTGGGCGCCCTCCACCAGCTCCGGCAGCACCGCGTAGCGGGGCGGGTGGATGGCGTCCGCGGGCACCAGCCGGGCGTACGCCCACGGGTCGACCAGCCCCTCCATGTAGAGCACGCCGGTGCGCGCCTGTGGCCGCAGCGCCTTGACCGTTCGCAGCGAGAAGTGGTTGAACGAGGAGAGCACGCTCTTTTCCAGCGCGCCCGCCCGCTCCAGGGCCGCGATCACCTTGTGCTCGAGACCCGGGTACTGCACCAGCCCGCTCTTCAACTCCACGTTGATCAGCCGGCTGCCCGGCCCGGCCACCTCCAGCACCTCGTCGAGGGTGGGGATGCGCTCGCCGGCGAAAGCCTCCCCGAACCACCCTCCGGCATCGAAGGCCCGCAGCTGGTCCAGCGTGAAGTCCTTGACCCAACCCTTGCCGTCGGTCGTGCGGTCGACGCGCTCGTCGTGAATGACCACCGGCACCCCGTCCCGGGACAGCTGGACGTCCAGCTCGATGCCGTCCGCCCCGGCCTCGAGAGCCATCCGAAAGGCGACCAGGGTATTCTCGGGGGCGCGGGCGGAAAACCCCCGGTGGGCCAGTATCAGCGGGCGCTGCGGCATCGCTCTCGACCACTCCGATCCTTCTCGTCGCTCAGGGCCTCGATGCCCTCCGCCAGGGCATTCGCCGCACGCCCCGCGCCTCCCCTTCCCGAAACGAGCCGGCCGGACGAAGCCCTGCGCTCCGGTCCGGCCGGCCGGCGACTCCCTGCGCCCCAGAAAAGGGAAGGGCCTTTACGGGTGCGGGGCCGCGCCTAGCGCTTCGTGACCAGTTCCAACGGGACGGGGATGTACGCGTCGACCTTCTCGCCCTTGAGCAGCCGAGTGGCCGTCTCGACGGCCAGTTCGCCCATCAAGCGGGGCTTTTGGGCGATGGTCGCCAGCATCCGCCCGTCCTGTACGGCCTTGACGGCGTCGGCCGTGGCGTCGAACCCCACGACCTTGATCTCCTTCGCCCGGCCCGCCGCCTCGATGGCCGTGATGGCTCCCAGCGCCATCTCGTCGTTGTGGGCGAAAACGGCATCGATGCGCGGCTGCGCCTGCAGGATGTTCTCCATGACGGTCAGGCCCCGGGCCCTGTCGAACCCAGCCTCCTGCTGCGCCACCACTTCGATCCCCGGATGCTTCTTGACCACCTCGTTGAACCCGGCGCCCCGATCCCGGGCCGCCGACGTGCCCGGAATGCCGACCAGCTCCACGACCTTGCCGCGACCGCCGAGGATCTGCACGATGAGTTGGCCTGCCATCCGGCCGCCCGCGACGTTGTCCGAAGCGATGTGGGAGACGACCTTCCCGCCATCGGCGCCGCGGTCCACGGTCAGCACCGGGATCCCGGCACGGTTGGCAGCCAGGACCGCGGGCACGATGGCCGACGAGTCCGTCGGGTTGATCAGGAGCGCGTCGACCTTCTGCGCGATCAGATCCTCGATGCCGGACAGCTGCCGGCTCGGGTCGTTTTGCGCGTCCAGCACGACGAGGCGCACCCCCAAGGCCGCCGCCTTGGACTCGGCGCCCTCCTTCAGGTCGACGAAGAACGGGTTGTTGAGCGTCGAGATGGACAGTCCCAACGTGTACGTCCTGGCCGACACTCCGGTCGATGCCATCACGACCAGCGCCACCAATAACAGCCCGATCATCCAGCGCCTGCGCATCCCGCCGTCACTCCTTCCGGTGGGCATTCCGCCAAACTCGCTCCCGGGCCCCGCAACCCATCCTCGCATCCCGTCGTGCCTCGAGCACCTTCACGTCCTGTCCCTCCCGAGCCCTCCCCTCCCCGCTCGCTGCGCCATCCGTCACCTCCCTCCTCCCTTCGTGCCGGGCGCCGTTCGGGCAGCGGCAGGCACTGCCGCCGACAACCGTCCGGCCGGTCCCGTCCTCACCGTCCTACCGCCGGCGTGGAGCACCCGGTCGAGGAGCACCGCGAGCAGGATCACGACGCCCTTGGCGACGTCCTGGTAGAACGGAGAGACGTTGAGCAGGTTGAGCCCGTTGCCCAGGATGCCGATGATGAAGGCCCCGATGACGGTTCCCCCGATGCTGCCCCTCCCGCCCGCCAGGCTGGTGCCGCCCAGGATCACCGCCGCGATGGCGTCGAGTTCGTACCCGAAGCCGGCCGTGGGTTGTGCGGAGACGAGCCGCGCGGTCAGGATCACCGCCGCCAGCCCCGACGTCATGCCGCTCAGCGCGTAGACCGCGACCTTCACCTGTTCCACCCGGATGCCGGCCATGCGGCAGGCCGTCTCGTTGCCTCCCACGGCGTAGACGAGGCGGCCCAGCTTCATCCGGGTGAGCATCAGGTATCCCAGCACGTAGACCCCGATCATCAACATGACCGGGACAGGGATGGGTCCCACGTATCCATGGCCGAACCAGACGAACCCCATATCCTGCACGCCGATGGGCCGCCCGCCCGTGTACACCATGGTGAGGCCCCGCGCCAGGGCCATGGACGCCAGCGTCACGATGAACGGCGGCAGGCCGGCGAACGCCACGAAGACCCCGTTGAGCACCCCGAAGCAGGCCCCCACGGCAAGGGCCACGAGTACGCCGGCCGGCCATCCCCAGCCGGCGGCCATGAGCCCGGCCCCGACCGCCCCGGCGATGGCGGCCACGGCACCCACGGACAGATCGATGCCTCCCGAGAGGATGACCAGGGTCATGCCGGCGGCGAGGATGGCGTTGACCGTCACCTGGCGTGTCACGTTGAGCAAGTTGGCCGGCGTCAGGAACCGGTCGCTCATGAGCGCCAGCGCCACGGCCAGCGCGGCGAGGACCAGTACCATACCGAACCGGCGAATCCAGTGCATCAAGGCCCGGCTATCAAGGCCATCTCGTCGTGCCAGGTGCTCCACCTCCCGTCGCGTAGTGGGTGATGAGCTCGGCCGTGGCCGACGCGGTGGGGAGCTCGGCCTGGATGCGGCCCGCGTACATGACGTAGACCCGGTCGGTCAGGTTGAGGATTTCGGGGAGTTCGCTCGAGACCAGCACCACGGCCTTGCCCTGGCAGGCGAGCTCGTCGATGAGGCGGTAGATCTCGGCCTTGGCGCCCACGTCGATGCCCCGGGTGGGTTCGGCCATCACCACCACTTCCGGCTCCGTGGCGAGCCATTTCGCCAGGACGACCTTCTGCTGGTTACCGCCGCTCAGGTAGGCCACCTCCTGCGAGAGGGAGGGCGTGCGGATGGTCAGCCGGCGAACGTACTCGGCGGCGATCCGCCGTTCCCGGCGCTGGTCGAGCCACCCGAGCCGGGAAAGCCCGTCGAGCGAAGCGAGGCTGACGTTGGCGACCACGGGCTGGCTCAGTACCAGGCCTTCTTCCTTCCGGTTCTCGGTGAGCAGGCCGATGCCGGCCCTCACGGCGTCCACCGGGGAACGGATGGCCACCGGCCGGCCGCCGAGCCGCAGCTGGCCCGCCGTCACCGGGACGGCCCCGAACACGGCCCGCACGAGCCATCCCTGCCCGGCTCCCATGAGCCCGGTGATACCGACGACCTCGCCCCGGCGCACCGTGAACGACGCATCGTAGACCCGGCCGGGGACCGTGATGCCCTGGGCTTCGAAGACGACGTCGCCGGACGGGCGGTGCCGGCGCGCGAACATCTGCTCGACGGGCCGGCCCACCATCATGCGAACGAGCTCGGCCCGGGTGAGCCCACCCGCGTCGCGCACCCCCACCAACCGGCCGTCGCGAAGCACGGTGACCCGGTCGGCAACGGCCAGTACCTCGTCGAGCTTGTGCGAAATGTACACGATGGCCACGCCCTGGCTCCGCAGGCCCCGGATGATACCCAACAGCCGCTCCACTTCGGACTCGGTGAGCGCCGCGGTCGGCTCGTCCATGACGATGACGGCGGCCTCCCGGGAAACGGCCCGGGCGATCTCGACGATCTGCTGCTCCGCGACGGTGAGCTCGCCGACCGGCGTGGAGGGGTCGAGGTCGAGACCGAGCCGTGAGAGCACGGCGCGGGCTTGCTGCTCCATCCAGCGCCGGGGAGCCCGGCCGAGCACCCCCAGCGCGAGCACGTCGAGGAAGATGTTTTCGGCCACGCTCAGATCGTTGACGAGGGTAAACTCCTGGTGAATCACCCGTACGCCGAGCCGCTGGGCGTCGAGGGGGCTCCTGATCTCGGCACGCCGGCCGCGCACCAGGATGCGGCCCGCATCCATCGGGTAGACCCCGGTCAAGATCTTGACCAGGGTGCTCTTGCCGGCCCCGTTCTCGCCGACCAGGGCATGGACTTCCCCTGCCCGGACGGCGAAGTCCACCTCGTCGAGCGCTTGCACGCCGGGGAAGGCTTTGCTGACCCGCTGCATCTCGATGAGCGGCGTTCCGGCGGCCTCCCGCCGTGCGACCTCCTTCATGGCACCTGCCGTCCTCGCCCGCGAGGTTCGCCGTCTGGGGCGCCGACCGGTCCGGGCGCCGGGATCTCGGGCGGTGGGACCACCTGGCCCGTGATCGAGCGCACGACGGAAGACTCCCGGACGACCAGCCGGGGCTCGAGCCAGACGCGCTGCGGGGGAAGCAACGGGTCCGCCAGGCGCCGCAGCAAGAGCTCGGCGGCCGCCGCCCCCATTTCGTACTTGGGCTGGGCCACGGTGGTGAGTTTGGGGCGCACCCTCACCGCGTACGGGATGTCGTCGTAACCGGCGACCGCGATGCCGGACGGCACCGCCACTCCCACTTCTTCAAAGGCAGCCATCGCGCCGAGGGCCATCAGGTCGTTGGCGGCGAACACCGCGCTGGGGCGCACGGGACCGTCGAGCAGCTTGCGTGCGGCCCGGTACCCTCCGTCCTCGCGGAAGTCGCCCTCGACCACCGCCACCTGGTCGCCCGCCAGCCGCCACTCCCTCACCGCTCGCTGAAAGCCGGCCAGCCTGTCTCGGGCGGTCTTGAGGCGGAGAGGGCCCGTGATGGTCGCCACGCGCTGGTGTCCCAGGGAGAGCAGGTGGCGGGTCGCGTGGTAGGCGCCGCTCTCGTTGTTGGCCACCACCAGGTCCGCCTCGACCTCTTCGCAGGCCCGGTCGACGAGCACGAGCGGCACCTGTAGCTGGCGGAAATGGGCCGTGTCGGGCGAATCGCTGCTTGCCGCCACGGCGATGACGCCGTCCACTCCGCGGCCGAGCGCGCGCTGGAGGTAGGTCCGTTCCTTGTAATGGTTGTCGTCGGTGTTGCCGACCACGAGCTGCAGGCCGTGCCCCGCCAGGACGTCCTCGACGCCCCGGGCAACTGCCGCGAAGAAGGGATTGGTCACGTCGGGCACCAGCAGGAGCACCAGGTCCGTGCGCCGGCGGGCCAGCCCCCGCGCCAGATGGTTGGGGACGTAGGAGAGCTCCCGGGCGATTTGCAGTACCCGCTCCCGCACCTCGGGCCGCACGTACCCGGACTGGTTGAGCGCCCGTGAAACGGTGGCCACCGACACGTTGGCCCGCCGCGCTATGTCCTGGAGCGTCGCCACGGGCTCCTGTACGCCCCTCCCCGCCTTGTCGCTCGCATGCCGGGCGCTCCGCCCCGGGCGCCCCGATATGAAAGAGTATGTAACCCTTTACATAGCATTTCAGCATTCGGCGTCGCACCCTGGGTTCCTGCTCGAAGCGTGGTGCAGAAGCGCATCTCCGGTGCAGGAGGGTGTCGCCTTGCAACCAATGGTGTTCTGTGGGATCCTCATGCACGAGGGATCGCCGCCGGCAGCGAGGAACGCGCCAGCGACCGGGCACGCGCAGGAGGCCGCCCATTGCGCAAGCAGCAGGAACTCTACGGAGAGCACGCACCCTTCACCGCGTTCGAAGCGGTGGGGCCGGACACCGACCTGTCCCAGCTCGACCTCAACTGGCGGGAGCAGGATCTCCCCCAGCACGAGCGTACCCGCCACGTGCACGGCCTGCACCCGTACCTGGGCAAGTTCATCCCGCAGCTGGTGGAGATCTTCTTGCGCAAGTACGCCCGGGAGTCGGTGGTCGACCCGTTCGCCGGCTCCGGCACGACCCTGGTGGAGGCCAACCGGCTCGGTTTTCGTGCCATGGGGTGCGACGTGTCGGCGTTCAACTGCCTGCTGGCCAGGGTCAAGACCGCCCGCTACGACCTCGCCCTGCTCCGCCGGGAGATGCACGACGTCCTGGCCCGCACGGAGTTCGAGCTCTTCAAGAAGAGCGCAGCGGTCGGCGGCCTCGACGGGGCCGGCGACGGGAAGCCGGAGGTGCCGGCGCGGGGTTCGGCGTACCTGCGGCGGTGGTATGCGCCGCAGGCGCTGACGGAGCTGCTCACGTACCGTTCCTTCATTCCCCTCTACCGCTACCAGGACGTGCTCAAGCTCGTGCTGTCCCGGGCTGCCCGCTCCGCGCGCCTGACCACCCACTTCGAGCTCGACTTCCCGGCCGAGCCGCAGACGACGCCTTATTACTGCCGCAAGCATCACCGGATCTGCAGCCCGACGACGCAGGCGCTTGCCTTTCTGCGCCGTTACACGGCGGACACGCTGCGCCGCATCGAGGCGTTCGCCGCCGTGCGCACGCAGGCGCCCGTGGAGGTGGTGTGGGGGGACGCCCGGGACGTGCGGTTCCCGCCGTGCGACACCGTCGTCACGTCGCCGCCGTACCCGGGGCTCATCGACTATCACGAGCAGCACCGCTACGCCTACGAACTCCTGGGGCTGCCCGGGCTCCAGGAGCGGGAGATCGGCCGGCCCAACGGCGCCGGCGGGCGGCGGCGCCTGCTCGCCGAGTATTACCGAGGGATCGCCGACGTCTTCGCCAACGTGGCCGGCTCCGTGCGGCCGGGAGGGCACGTGATCATCGTGGTGCACGATCGGGACGACGCCTACGTCCGGCTCGCCGGGGAGCTCGGGTGGGAAGTGGAGTCGAAGTTTTGACTTGTGTCCGTCGCTTCCCTTTTCGTTTACTGGAAGTTCTTCTTCAAACGTCTTACGATCAACACTTCTTGCATTGGTTGAGAGTGTTCTTCCCAATTATTTGCACAGACAGGGGTGCTGCTTCCTCAGATCGACCGCCTTGTCTCAGGATTGAGTTATTTGTGAGCTTCCTCAAAACACTGCTTCCACTTTTACAGGAATGCCACGACCATACAGAGATTGGAGTGTCTACAGCTGCATGACAGTTTTCATGTCTTGCTAATACCATACTCACACATCCTGGAGCAGCTAGGAAGGATCATTCTTCCATTACAAAAGAGCCCAGTGGTATACTTTGTTCCACAGAAGTATTACCAAAATCTTGTACTAACTACATGGGGTATTTAAGCCATACTTGAAAACACTGAGCATATGGGCGCTCAAGCACATTACAGCCTTCATGGAGAATAAATGGTAAAATCTCGCATACGAAGATGGCTTCATACGAGTCTAATCTTCGTGAGGCTTGCCTCTCAGCGACACCTATTGTTTTGATAACATTACAGGAAGCGAGAGTCTGCATATGGTTTTGCTCATCTGGCACCTCAAGCGTATCAACTGAAGCATCGGGGAAACTTTCTTTTCCACGTTGCCAAAGACAGCGCGAGTCAAGCAGGGATCAATAGGTGATTGGTGCGCAAGCGTTACGCTATTAAGTGTCACGTTCAGTTCTGTTCACATTGGATCAAGTTTTATACATTCAATGAGCTTAACACAAGCACTTGCGCCTTTAGTGTTCACTCTCTCATCTTTTCTGCTTGCAGGTTAAACTGGAAACGTAAGAGTACAGAAGCAAGAAAAGGAACTATGGGCATCATTAGTTTTCCGCAGATCTTGCGCTGCGTGCGGAACTGCTGGAAGCGTTCGCACGGACTTCTTCGACACCATGGGCACGGTGGTGGCCGTGGCCGGCGAGGGAGGGCTGCTCGACCGGGAGGGGCGGTTGCCGGGCATCCGCCGGGTGCTGCTGGTCGACTCGCTGGCGGCGGTGACGGGCGGGCTGGCCGGCGCCAGCTCGGTGACGACCTACGTGGAGAGCGCCGCCGGCGTGGCCGAGGGCGGCAGAACGGGCCTCTCGTCGGTGGTGACCGCGGTCCTCTTCTTCCTGGCCATCTTCTTCGCCCCGGTACTGGTGGTCGTGCCGCCGCAGGCGACCGCGGCGGCGCTGGTGGTCGTAGGGTTCTTGATGCTCGGGACCGTGGTAAGGGAGATCCACTTCGAGCGGTACGACGAAGCCTTCCCGGCCTTCATCACGTTGTTGACCATCCCGCTCACCTACAGCATCGCCAGGGGGATCGGCTACGGCTTCATCACGTACGTCGTCATCAAGCTCCTCACCGGGCGCCCCCGGGAGGTGCACCCGGCGCTTTGGGCCGTGGCGGCCCTCTTCGTGCTGAGCTTCGTGTGGGGAAGCTGAGCCCGCAGGGGCAGCGGCGTCTGCCGGCGAAGCATCCGAGGTGGCTCCCAGCTCCTTCCCTTTCGAGGAGGCAAGCGGCATGGAGGTCCTCCCGGCTCGTTGCCGGCGTCGAGCCCGGGCCCGGTCCTGGTCTCCATCCCGGTGGTGGCGCGCCCTGGCCTGGTTGCCGCTCGCCCTGGCGCTCGCAGGGGGCCGCGGCCGGCGCGCAGGAGCCGTCTGCGGCGCCTCAACCCGGCGCCACGACGGCTCCGCCGCTGTCCGCGGACAACGCCCCGCCGGGCGGCAACGCCGCCTCGCAGGAGACGTGGGATCGCATCGGGCAGCTGTTCGCCCAGTTCATCGACGGCCGCATCGACTCGCGGCTCGACGCCCGGCTGGATCAGGTCTTGCCGGCCAAGCTCGAGGGGCCGCTCGGCTCGCTCGACGCCCGCATCACCCGGATGGCCGGCGACTTCCGGATCTCCTTGGAGTCGAGCCAGTCCAGGATGGCGGCGCTCGAGCAGCAGCTCGCGACCCTGGCGCGCTCGCTGGAGGAGAAAGAGGCCGAGGCTGCCCGCCTGCAGGCGCAGGTGCGCTCGCTCGACACCCGGCTCTGGATCGCCACCGGCGTGGCCGCTCTCGCCGTGGCACTGGCCGTGCTGGTGAAGTAGACGGCCGGCGCAGGCGAGGCGCGGGCGCTCCGGCACCAGAGGGCGGCCGTCCATAGGCAGGCGTTGCAGGAGCTTTACCCGTTCGATACGGCCCGGCACCAGGCTCGTTACACCGCGGGCGCACGATGCCCCGTGGAAGCTCAGCCATGGTGGGCCTTCGCGTGGAGCGACGGCAAACCGGCCACCGGGCGGGCCTCCGCGGAGAGGATGGCGGCCGCGGTGTATCGCTATGCGCTTCGCCCGGACAGTGCTCGAGGGCAGGTGACCCCTGAGAGGCCCGCCCCCGGTGATGCCGAGCCGGCCTCTCGGGTGCCCGTCCCCCGAGGGCCTTTCCGGATGGACACCCACTGCCACTCGACCGCCTCCTCGGTCCCGTCTCACTGGCTGATGCAGGCGCTGCGCATGCCGGAGTGCCCCACGCCCCCCGAACGGGTCTACCGGGTCGCCAGGGCCCGCGGCATGCACGGCGTCACCATCACCGACCATGACACCATCGACGGCGCGCTGACCCTGGCCCACCTGCCCGGCTTCGTGGTGGGCGAGGAGATCACCGCCCGGTTTCCCGAGGACGGCTGCCCGGTGCACGTCGTGGCCCTGGGCCTGACCCCGCACGATCACGAACGCATCCAACAAGCCCGCCACGACCTCTACGAGCTGGTCGCCCTCCTCCGCCAACGCCGCATCGCCCACTACCTCGCCCACCCCCTCGCCCCCGTGGGCCCCCAGCTCTCGTCGTGGCACGTCGAACGCCTCTTGCTCCTCTTCCACGCCTGGGCGGCCGCCGACGCCGCCCACACCCCGCGCCTGCACGCCGCCACGGAGTGGCTCGTGCGGTGGGCCAACGAGGGCGATCACCTCGCCATGCTGGCCGAGCGGCACGACCTTCCCGTGCCGCCCGCGCCTTCCATCTGCCTGACCGGCGGGTCCGACGACCACAGCGGGCTGACCATCGGCCTCTCGTACACCGAGGCGGACGGAGCGCGTACGGTCGACGAGTTTCTCGAGGCGCTGCGCCAGGGGCGGGTACGCCCGGGCGGGATGAAGGGTGACGACGTGGCCCTTCCCCGGGCGGTCTACAGCGTCGGCTACCAGGTGCTCAAAGAGCGTGGCATGCTTCCCGGCGGTCTCGGGCGGCTGGGTGTGGTGTTAGACGGCTGGCTGACGCCGCCCGGCTCCACCCCGGCCACACCGGCCGCCCGGCCGGCGGGCGTTTGGACACGGCTGAGCCGGTCGGGGCGCACGGGCTCTCCGGGGCGCCACGCCGGCCATCCGGTCGTCTCGGCGGCGGTCCTGCGGGCCGCCGATTGGTGGTTCTCCCGGACCGTCGCCCTGGCGGCGAAGCGGCTCGCCCGGGGCGGCGTCCAGGCCGTTCTCCAGGATGCGGCCATCCTGAGGGCGGCGCTCACGGCGCACGGGATGATGCTCCCCCTCTGGATGACCATCGCCCAGCAGCGCAAGGACGAGCGGGCGGCGGCCCACCTGGCCGCCGCCGTCATGGAGGCAGACCCAGGGGCCTCGCACGAACTGGCCCCGCTGCCGACAGGCGGCTCGTCCGTCGGCTACTTCGTGGACACCCTTGACGAGATCAACGGCGTGAGCCTCACCTCGCTTCGCCTCGCCGGGTGGGCCGCCCGCACGGGGCACGACCTCACCGTGCTCGGCGCCGACGTCGACCGCCGCCGCCTCACGCAACAAGCCGCCGCCCGGGTACGGCCGCTTCGCACCATCGCCCGCATGCCGCTGCCCGGCTATCCGGCGCTCATCCTGCACGTGCCCTCGATGACTCAGGTGCTGCAGCTGGCCTCCTCGTTCGACGTGATCCACGCCGCCACGCCCGGGCCCGTGGGACTGGCCGCCCTGGCAGCCGCCCGCATGCTGGGGCGCCCGTTCACGGCGGCGTATCACACGCACCTGCCCGAGTACGCCGAGGCCCTGACCGGCAGCCCCGAGCTGGCGCAGCTCGCCTGGCGGGCCATGCGGTGGTTCTACGGAGAGGCGGACCGCATCCTGGTGCCATCCAGGGCCGTGGCGGAGCACCTGCTGGCCCACGGTATCGACGCCGAGACCGGCGGGCAGCGGCTCGTGGTGTTTCGCCGGGGGGTGGACACGGAGGCCTTCCACCCGCGCCACCGGGTACCAGGGTTTTGGGCCAGGCGGGGAGTGCCCGAAGGGCCGGCCCATCCCGTCGTCCTGTACGTGGGCCGCATCTCCAAAGAGAAGAACCTCGACGCTTTGCTGAGCCTGGCGGCGGGCCTCGGGGCCAGCGCGTCGCTGCGGGCGCTCGGCGTCTTTCCCGTGGTGGTGCTGGTCGGCGAGGGGCCGTACCGGGAGGAGCTGGAGCGGCGGGCGCCGCCCAACGTGCGCTTCACCGGGCCGCTGACGGGGGCGCAGCTGGCGGCGGCGTACGCGTCGGCGGCGGTGTTTGCGTTCCCGAGCGTGACCGACACCTTCGGCAACGTGGTGCTGGAGGCGATGGCGTCGGGGCTGCCGTGCCTCGTGACCGACCGGGGCGGGCCCCAGGAGCAGGTCGTGGACGGGCAGACCGGGTGGGTGCTGCCGGCGGAGCGATGGGTCACGGAGGCGCTGGGATGCCTGGAGATGCTCCTGGCGCGGCCGGAACTGCTGCAGGCCATGGGTGCCCGGGCCAGGGCGGAAGCCGAGCGGCGCCCGGTGGACGCGGGCCTCGAAGAGATGTGGCGGTCCATCGCGCAGGCGGCCCGGCTGCCGGCCGAACGGGCGCGGCGTCCCGCTCCTGCCGAGCATGGGGCCGTTCCTGCCGGGACGGCGAGATCCGACAGGGCCGTCGCCGTCCACGGGGCGCCCGCGGCGGCGGGCGCCCGTGGACGGCGCCGGGTGCAGGCAACGGGACGGCGCCGGCAGGGGTGCGCGCCGCTGCCGCGACGGAGTCGGGCGCGCGCCGCCTCGGGCCGGTCGCGGCGGTGACCTCCGGTGCCCTTGGTCGTTGACCTCACCCACTTCCTGCACGCCCGAAGCGGTGGGGTGCGCACCTACCTGCGCTACAAGGGGCGCCACCTCGAAGCGGCGGGATGGCGGCACGCCATCATCGCTCCTGGCGCCCGGGACGGCATCCGGCGCCTGGAGCGTTCGCTGCTCGTGACCCTCTGGTCGCCGGTGGTGCCGGGGGCCGCCCCCTACCGGGTGCTCGTGCGCACCCGGGCGGTGCTGGCCCTGCTGCGGCGCCTGCGCCCGTCCGTCATCGAACTCGGCAGCCCCTACCTGTTGCCGAGCGTGGCCACCGCGGCGGGCCACCAGTTGGGGGCGCCCGTGGTGGGGTTCTACCACGCGCACGTGCCCCAGGCCCACCTCGAGCCGCTCATCGGGATGCTGGGCCTCGCCCGCGGCGGCACGGTCGACCGGGCGGCGAGCGAGGCCGCCTGGCATTACCTGCGCCGGGTGTACCGCCCGCTCGACCGCCTGGCGGCGCCTTCGGCCGCGATGGCGACCGAGCTTTCCCGGCATGGGGCCGTCCCGCCGGCCGGCTGCACGGTCATCCCGCTCGGCGTCGACACCGAGGACTTCCACCCCCGGCACCGGTCCGCCGAGTGGCGGGCGGCGCACCTGGTGGCGGGCACGCCGGCGAACGGTGCCGGCCGGGTCGTCGTCCTGTACGTGGGGCGCCTCTCGCCCGAGAAAGGAGCCGTCCGGCTCGTCGAACTCGCCGCCGAGCTGGAACGGGCGCAACCCGGGAGGTTCGCCGTCTGGATCGTGGGCGACGGGCCGCTGCGGGCGCAGCTTCAGCGTGCGGCGCCGCCCAACGTGGGGTTGCTCGGGCACCTGGAGGGCCCGGCCCTGCGCACGGCCTACGCGAGCGCCGATGTGTTCGTGACCGCTTCCGAGAGCGAGACGTTCGGGCTGGCGCCCCTGGAGGCGCAGGCGAGCGGGCTGCCGGTGGTGGCGCCTGCGAGCGGGGCGCTGCCCGAGGTGGTCGATCCCCGGTCGGGGCGGCTCGTGCCGTCGGCCACGCCTGCCGCTCTGGCGGCCGCCGTGACGGCGCTGGCACGGCAACCGTCGGAACTGGCGGCCAGGGGGCGCTCGGCCCGGGCCTTCGTGGAGGGACGCTTTTCGTGGGAACGCACCTTTCGCCGCCTGATGGCCCTCTACGCGGATGTGCTGGCGGCGCGGCGCCGCCCGGCCCTGCGTTGACGGCGGAGCCCGCCCACCGCTCGGGGCGGCTCGAGGGGAGGCCGGCCTGGCGCGTGCGCCCCTACCTCCCGTCCGACCGGGCCGCCGTCCGGGCCATCTGCATCCAGACCGCGTGGGCGGGGAGCAGCGTGGCAGAGCGCTTCCCCGACCCCGAGCTCTTCGCCGACTTCCTCACCGCCTACTACACGGACGCCGAACCCGCCTCCACCTGGGTCGTCGAGGCGATGGAGCCCGCTTCGGACCGGGAGCGGCCTCGCGTCGTCGGCTACCTCACGGCGTGCCTCGACCCGGCCCGCTTTCGCCGCCACCGCCTGCGCACGGCCCCCGGCATGGCGGTGCGGCTGCTCGCGGTCCTCGTCCGCGTGCTGGTGCACGCCTTGGGCGAGCGCCTCCGCGGCGTTCCCGCCCCCGCCCCGGGCGCCCGGCAGCTGCGGTTCCTCGGATGGCTCATCGGGCGCTCCTGGCGGGAAGTGCCCCAGGCACCGCCCGGTTGCGGCCACTTCCATTTCAACATCTTGCCGGCCTGGCGGGCCGCCGGGGCGGGGCTCGCCCTGGTGCAGGCGATGGAGGTCAGGGCACTCGAGGTGGCCCGCCTCGGGCGGATCCGGGGGATGTACGGGCAAATCGCCATCGGCGAGAGCCGGCGTTCGGCCGCCCTCTTCGAGCGGCTCGGCTGGAGGCTGTACGACAGCCGTCCGTTCACGCAAGTACGGGGAGCCGGCGTACGGCGAGCCGGCTGGCCACGCCGGTGCGCCCGCCCTGCCCGGCTCCCGCAGCGCCGACGGCGCTCCCGCGCCTCGCCGCATGGCCACCTTCTGGAAGCCGCTTCCCTGACGGCAGCGACGGAAGGCCGCCCTGCCCCGCCCCACCCCGCCCCGCCAGGGGGTCGCGCCCCGCAAGGAACCCCCACCGCCGCGGCGAAGCCCATCCGCCACAGGAGGAAGTGCTGATGCCAGGCGTACCGGGCTCGTCTCCTTCGGCTCCGGCCTCCGCCGCCGTCTCGGCCGCGGCCGCCGGCTCCGCACCTGCCGCCGGCGCCGTCGTGCGCACCGTGTGCCCGCACGACTGCCCCGACCAGTGTTCGATCCTGGCGACCGTGCAGGACGGGCGGCTCGTCAAGGTGGCCGGCGACCCGGCGCACCCGTTCACGGGTGGCTTCTTGTGCGCCAAGGTCAACCGCTACCCCGAGCGGGTTCATTCCCCCGAGCGCATCCCCACCCCCCTGCGCCGCGCCGGCCCCAAGGGGAGCGGCCGCTGGGAGCCCGTCTCGTGGCCGGAGGCCCTCGACGCCATCGCCGAGCGCTGGCAGGCCGTCCGCGCCCGCTGGGGCCCCGAGGCCATCCTCGCCTACGCGCTACAGCGGCAACATGGGCCTGGTGAGCCGCAACCTGCCCCGGGCCCTGTTTCACGCCCTCGGCACGAGCCAGGTCCACGTCGGCACGGTCTGCGACACCACCGCCGAAGCCGCCTGGGAAGCCACCTACGGGCCCGTCTCCCCCCTCGACCCGGAACGGGCCGCCGGCGCCGACCTCATCGTGGCGTGGGGCGCCGATCCGCTCACGTCCAACGTGCACCTGTGGCCCTTCATCGAACGGGCACGCTCCCGGGGCGCCCGGCTCGTCGTCATCGCCCCCTACCGCAACCGCACGGCGCAGCGGGCCGACTGGTGGATCCCGGTGCGGGTGGCGACCGACGGCGCGCTGGCGCTGGGCGTGGCCAACGTGCTGTTCCGGGAGGGGCGGGCCGACGTCGCCTTCCTGGAACGGGAAGCCGAGGGGTGGCGGCGCTGGGCCGAGGACGTGCTCCCCCACTACCCGCCCGAGCGGGTCGCCCAACTCACCGGCGTCCCCGCCCCCGACGTCGAACGGCTCGCCCAGCCTACTGGCCGGGGCGCGGGCGCCTTTCATCCGGATCGGGGCGGCGCTGGGGCGCACGCTGTACGGGGGCGCCGCCGTGCGGGCTGTCGCCGTTTTGCCGGCCGTGCTGGGCGCCTGGGCCCGCACCGGCTCGGACGGCCACCCCGTCGCCGGCGCTTACCTCGAGAGCTCGTACGCGTTCGCGCTGGATTACGAGGCGCTGCGCCGGCCGGACCTGCTGCGACGGCCCGTCCGCCGGGTCAGCCACACCCAGCTCGGGCGGGCGCTCACCGAGTGGGACGACCCTCCCGTCAAGGCCCTGCTCATCATGGCCAACAACCCGGCCGTCACGTGCCCCGACGCCGGCCGGGTGCGCCGGGGGCTCGAGCGGGAGGATCTCTTCGTGGTCGTGCACGACAGCTTCATGACCGACACGGCGGCCCTGGCCGACCTCGTGCTGCCGGCGACGACCTCCATGGAAAGCGAGGACGTCTACCGCAGCTACGGCCACCTCTACATCCAATACGCCCGCCCGGTCATCCCGCCGGTCGGCGAGTCGCGCTCCAACGCCTGGGTCGTCCGGCAGCTCGCGGCCCGCTTCGGCCTCGACGACGAGGTCTTCCGGCGAGACGTGGCCGGCCACGTGCGGGCGCTCCTGGCCGGCCAGCCCGAGGAGCTCGTCGAGCGCGTGCTCTCGGGCCAACCGGTCAAAGTCCCGCCGACGGGCGGCCCCGGCCGCTGGCGCACCGCCTCGGGCAGGATCTCTTTCGTACCGCCTCCCGACTTCATGGCCGACACGGGCCCACCGCGCAACGGCACGGCCACCCGCCCCGCCGGTGATACGGGCGCCCAAGCCAACGGCGCCGGCGACCATCCCGGCCGCCCCGCAGGCGCCGCCGAAGCTCCCTATCCCCTGCGGCTGCTCACGGCGCCGGGGGCCGTCATGAGCCATACCGGGTTCGAGGCGGTGGCCACGCTCAGGCGGCGGGCCGGCGCTCCGGTGTGCCTGCTGCATCCCGAGGATGCCCGCGCCCGGGGCATCGCCGACGGCCAGCCGGTCATCGTCTTCAACGAGCGCGGCCACGTCGGGCTGCGAGCCCGGGTCACCGGGGATACGCAGCCGGGGCTCGTGGTCGTGGAAGGGACGAGGGCCACCCGAGCCTATCTTTCGGGCGGCCCCCTCAACGTGCTGACCGCGGATCGGATGGCCGACATGGGAGAGGGCGCCACCTACCAGAGCACGTGGGTGGACGTGCGCCCCCTCCCCTGAGCCCGGCGACGTCATGCCCGCCGCCCCTGCCCGCTCACGGCCCCTGGCCGGCGCGTCACGGCCCGGACCGCCGCGTGATGGTCACCTTCGCCCCCAGGCTCGCCCCGAACCGCTCCTTGGCGCTGCCCATGTTGACCGCAATCTCCACCAGGTCGGTGCTCGCCAGGAAGACCAAATCCTCGCCCTCGGGCACGTCGCCGTACGTGTGCACCCACACCGACGGGATGGCCGTGTTGCCCACCTGCACGACCAGCTCGTCCCCTATCTGCAGCCCCCACCGCCGCACCATCTCGCCGGTGATGTTGGCCTGGAGGTTGCCGTACTGGTCGATGAAAATGATCTGTCCCGTCAGCGCCTCTTCCGTCTGTTGCGCCGGTTCGACGGCCAGCCGCACGTAGTCGCCGATCTCCGGGCCCACCGCCTCGACGGGCCATCCCGCCGCCAGATGCGCCGCCACCGGGGTGAAGATGTCCCGCCCGTGGAACGAGTACGACACCGGCCCCGGCCGCATGTAGCTCCGGTTGATGATGTGCCGCACGCTCTTGACCCCGAACTCCTGCATCACCAGCGTGAACAGCCCGTTGTCCGGCCCCACGTACACGTGCCCGTTGCGAGTCTCCACGACGATCGGCCGCCGCTCGGTGCCGACGCCCGGATCGACCACGCCCACGAAGACCGTCCCCGCCGGGAACTCCCTCGCCGCAAGCCACAGCGTCACGGCGCCCTCGTGGATGTTGTACGGTTGGACCTGGTGCGTGATGTCGACGAGCTTCACGTCCGGGAAGGTCTCGAGCGCCACGCCCTTGATGGCGCCGACGTAGAAGTCCCGCTCACCGTAGTCGGTCATCAGGGCGACGACGCCGTTGGGAGTGAAGCGCTCCTGGCCGCCTGCCTCGGCCGCCCGCGCCGCCGGCGCCAGCACCGGTACCCCCGGCGTCGCCCACGGCACCCCCGTGACTCCTGCCAGCCCCCACGCGACTGCCGCCACGACGGTTGCCATGGCCACTGCCAGCGCCGGCGCGGCCGAAGGCCTCCTGACCCACCGGTTCATGGACTGCCAGACCTCCTGTCCGGTTCTGCATTGCGCAGCTCCGCTGCTCGGCTCGTTGCACTGCGGAGGCCATACGACGTCTTCCATGCATTCCCTGCGAAGGGAGCCCGCCCTGCGAGGCGAACCCCATCGGCGACACCGCGGCGACTCCTGTTGCGGAGGGATGGTATCCCCATGGATGAAAACAGACCGGACGCGGCCTCGGCGCGTGCGTATCTTCCGTCCTTGCTCGACATGACCGCGGAGCGGATCCGGGAGGCCCTCGCCGGTTTGAGCGACGCCGAACTCCGCGCCCGCCCCCAGGGCCTGGCGCCGGCCCTGTGGCAGGTCGGGCACGTGGCAGTGAGCGACGCCAACCTGGCCGCCCGGGCGGGTGAGGCGGTGGCGTTGCCGGAGGGTTACGCGGCCTTGTTCGCGAGGGGTTCGACGGGAGATGGGGAGTTGCCGCCCAAAGAGGACGTGCTGCGGCTTTTCCAGGAGGCGCACGACCGGCTGCTGCGCCTGGCCGGGGGCGACCTCGACCGCCCGGCCGTCTCGCCGTCGGGCGCGTACCGCACGGTGGGCGAGGGGCTCGTCTTCATGCTCTACCACCGGGGCTATCATCACGGGAAGCTCATGACCCTGCGGGCACTGCTGGGCAAGCCGCGGCTGCTCGGTTGAGGGCGGCGCCGGACGCCGCCCGCGGCCGGGGCACGTGCCCCGCCCCTACAGCGCACCGCTCAGGAAGAGCATCTCGGTGAGTTCGTCCGCCTCCGGGTCGTCGGGGTCGATGGCCGTGTAGAGGCGGATGCGTTCGCCCACGTGGTGCCGTAGCCGGTACGGGAGTTCGGCCCACCGGTCGTCCGTCACCAGACCCTCCTGCGCGAGCCACCGGTAGAAGTCCCGCACGTCCAGGGTGAACGTCTCCGCATCCGACGGGCTCGAGGGATAGCGGCGCACGTACGTCCAGAAGAAGAACGCCGCCAGATAGCCCCCGGTCGCGTCGAGCAGCCCGGCCGGCGGCAGGTCCTGTCCCGAAACCAGGTACGTGCGCAGCGTCTCGATGTGTTGGAGCTTGCGCGTGCGGACCCGCTCCCCGAGCCCCTGCTGCTGCAGGTGCAGGTCCCACCGGGCGAGCAGCGCCTCGTCAGAAGGCCGGGCACCGTCGTGGGAGAGCCCGGGCCCGCCGGCAGCAAGCCGGCCCTCCTCGTGGGAGACCCGCCCCGCCTTGCCCCGGGCATAGGTGCCGGCGCCCGCTCGCGCGTAGGCGCCGGCCTCGGCCTCCCGCCAGGTCTCGTCCATGCCCAGCGCGTCCTGCGCCTCCTCGAGGTCGACGGCCAGTTGCCGGAGGTGCCGCTGGATGCGGGCCGCCAGCGTGCGCCGCAGCTCCAGCCGTCGCAACCGCCCGGCCGCTCGCTCGGCCGAAGCCGACTCGGCCATCATCCTGTCGACCCGGGCGAGCAAGGCCACGTCATCCGCCAGCGCGACCGACCGGTGGCGCTGCAGGACGCCGGGGTAGCTGCCACGCCAGAGCTCGCCGCCCTCGCCACCCCGCCGATCAGCCGGATGCGCGGGTCACGGCTCACGGCCTCGTCAGCCGGCGAACCCGGGTACGTCCCGAAACCCGGAAGCTGTGCGTAGGCCTGCAGGAGGAGTTCGTCCAGCAGGGAGCTACAACCCCGGCGCAACTGCGACACGACGAAGTCGCACAGGCGCCGGTCTTCTGCGCGGATCCGCTCTTCGTCCCGTTCTTCAGGGCTTTCGGGAGTGACGCGTAGCACGTGCGCACGCGCCTCGTAGCGCACGATGAGGTCGGCCCGCTCGTCCCACTCGCCCGGAAGCCGGTACGGCGCCATGGCCGCCGTCGTCTGGAGGTGGAGCCCCTCCGCTCTTCGCCGACGTCCCGGAGGAGGCGCTCGAGCAGCTGCCTCAGGTCGGCACGGGCGAGCGCACCGGCACGTCGGCCGCCCTCACCGGGATGCCGGTCGCCCTCGCCATACCCGCCGGTCCGCCGCCGTCCCGGTCGCCCTGGCCTTGCCCGCTGCCATCGCCACGCCGGGCGGCGTACGCCAGGAAGAAGTCCATGATCTCCGCCGCTTGCCTGCGCACCTCGGCATCGATCTGCCGTTCGAGGGCGTCGGCATCGGCCTGGGGCAGCGTGCGCGGCAGCGGCCGCCCCTGCGGGTCGACCACTCCGGCGTTTTCGAGGGCGGTCGCGAACGGTTCGAGCCGCCAGAGGGGCAGCACGCAGCCCCAACCCCCGCGGGGCGGCCTCAGGCGAAAAGCCTTGCCCTCCAGTACCACGCGGGCCGGTGCGTACGTGCCCGTCCCGCTTCGCACCATGAACCGCAGGCGCCCCACGGCTTCCCGCACGGACGCCTCTGTGGTCTTGCGCGCTTCGATGCCGAGGGCCTCCACCACCCGTCGCACCAGCTCCCGGATGTGGATAGGGCCCTGCAGCGCCCGGCAGAGATCCTCGGTAGTAGCCCGGATCGTGCGGCGAGCCAAGCCAGCCTCTCCCCCTCGGGAACGAGGGATTGGCCGGACGCGGCATGCGAACCTGCACGCCCGGGCGCCTCTTCGCGTGCCCGAAGCACGGTTCAGGCAGTCGGGCCCGTGCCAGTCCCGGCGGCCTGAGCCGGGGCCGGCGTGGCGGCGGCCGCCTGCGCCCACGCGTCCCGGAGGCCGGCCAGCAGGCTCTCGACCTCCTTGGCAGCCTGGGCGTCCTTGCGGACGTTGGCGTGCACGAGACGCCGGTACATGTACTCGTAGAGCCGCAACAGCTTGGCTCCCAGCTCGCCGCCCGCCTCCACGTTGAGCGACGACATCAGCTCGGCCACGATGTCCTGGGCCTTGAGCAGGTGGCGCGCCGAGGCGTCACGGTCCTTGCGCTCGATGGCCTCCTGCGCCGCCTTGCAGTTGCGGATGCCCGCGTCGTACAGCATCACGATGAGCTGCCCCGGCGTGGCCGTCTCGACCTGCTGTTTGCGGTACGTCCCCAACACCTGCTGCTGGTAGCCCAACTCGTCCGCCTCCCGTGTGGCCTGTGCGGCTCAAATCTGCCCGTCGAAGAAGGCCCCGTCTTGCCGGGCAGGCTCGATCACCGCCCGCCGATAGGCATCGGCAGCTCCCCGGCGCCCCTTGACCTCCCGAAGGCCCTCCAGCGCCTGCCGCCGCAATGCCGTAGCCCGTTCGGCGGTGCGGCGGTCGCACTCCAGCACAGCTCGGGCAAGTGCGGCCATCTTTTCCTCGAGCGCGTCCCGGCCATCTGCACGCCGCTCATCCGTGCCGGCTTGCCTGCGCCGCTCGAACCAGTGCGCTACCCTCCGCTGTGCTTCGCTCCGTTCCGCCATCAGCCGCTCCAGCAGGTCGAGGTCGGGCTGCAGCTTGGCGAGTTCGGCCTCCATCTGCTCGGCCGCCCGCAGCAGCGATTCCATCTGGCGGATGGGTTCCAGGGTTTCGGGCTCTGCGGGTGCGACACTTCGCTCCCCCGGCCGGCTCGCCGGGTCTTGGTGGCGCTCCCGCTGGCCTTCTTTCGTTGTCACCTTCATCTGCCACTTTGAGCGAACTGCTGCCCAAGCCATGTCGCCTGGCTGCCGAGCTGGGCGAGCACCTGTTCCATGACCGTGAACTGCCGGTAGTAGCGCTCCTCGATGGTCGCCAGGCGCTCTTCCCAGCGCTGGATCTGGTCGTCGAGCAGCTCGATCTGGCGGCCGAGCCCGCTCTGGTCGACCTCGATGCCCTCGAGGCCGGCCCGGTCCCGGATGAGGCCGACGGCGTCGTCCAGCTCCTTGCCCAGCCGCACCGCCACGCCTTGCGTGTCGGTGGTCGCCCCGGACGCTCCGAAGAGGGCCGCCACACCGTCAGGGTCGGCATCCAGCGCCTGCCGCAGCTTCGCCTCGTCGACGTGCAGCAGGCCGCCCTCGAACCAGTCCCCGGTCGTGATGCCGATGCTGGCGAGGGTCGTATACGTCGACCCCGTCCCGTTCACTGCGCTCGTCACGGCCATGCGCATCTCCGACCCAATGCGCACCAGCAGCGCATCACCCTGCAGCAACCCCTGCCGGGCCTTCTCCTCCCAGGCCTTGATCTCGTCGGGGGTCATCTCTTTCTTCTGGGCGTCGGTCAACGGCGGGTAGTCGTAGAGGCGCCGTTCGGAGACCTCCAGGTTGATCTGGCCGAGGGCCGCGTTGTACTGGTCGACCCACGCCTTGATGCTCGCCACCACAGCGTCGGCGTCCTGCGACACCGTAATGGTGGTCGTGCCCAACCCCACGCAGGTCGTACGTCACGCCGGCGATGGTGAACTGGTTGGTGGGTTCCTGGAGCCCCGTCGCCCCGTTGAGGTCGAAGACTGCATCCTGCCCGCTCGCCGTCGTCGGCAGCTTGAACAGGTCAGCCCACACGTTGGCCGTGCCACCGCCCGAGAGCGTGACCGCCTGGTCCGTGACCGTAAGTTGCACCTTCGAGCCGGTCTCTTTGCTCGATAGGAAGAGCCGGTCCAGGGTCGCGTCATACGCCGCCGTCACCCCGAGGCCGGCGTTGTTGATGGCGGCAACCACGTCGTTGATGTCGTCGCCGGCCGCGGCGCTGAACGACAGCGTCTTTGTGTGCTGGACCCCCTGGCTGTCCGTCACCGTCAGCGTCAGATCGATGGTCGGGCTTGCAGTGCTATCAATGCCGAACTGGGTCCACAGGCTCGTCCGGTCACCTGTGGGAGATCTCGTAATGGCTCCCGAACTCGCCACCTGGATACCCTGGGCCAGCTGCGTCACCTTCACGGTATAGACGCCCTCGGGCGCTCCCGCACTCACCGACGCGACGGCGACAGCTTCGTTGGTCGAGGTGGCCTTCCTGGCAGCGAACGTCGAGCTGTACTTCAAGGGGCTGACAGCGTTGCGTAACTCGTCCAGGCCCCGGCGGATCGCCCAGTAATCCTGCTTCGTCCAGACCAGTAGCTGTCGTCGCTGCTCCAGCCTGTCGACCGGGATCCGCTCGACGGTCATGAGCTTCTGCACGATCTCGTCGATGTCGAGGCCGGACGCAAAACCGAAAAAGCGCAGCCGGTCACCCGAGAAGCTGATTGGGTTCATGCCCATCGAGGGTTCCCCCTCCGGTTCTGGTTCCCGCTTCTAGTTGCCGCCATGAACAGATTCGATGGGTGCAAGCCTCGCAGACGAGCCGGTCTCTCTGCTCGCGAAGGCGTGCGGCCCAGGGAAGAAGGGCGATGCGCTCGTCCAACAAGTCGATGGCTTCCCGTACCCGACCGCGCTCCGCAAGGAGCGAGGCCAGCGCTGCCGCTATCCCATGGTCGGCCTTGTCGAGCTCGGCCGCAT
Source organism: Limnochordaceae bacterium (assembly GCA_014896295.1). Taxonomy (GTDB): domain Bacteria; phylum Bacillota; class Limnochordia; order Limnochordales; family Geochordaceae; genus Carboxydichorda; species Carboxydichorda subterranea. The sequence goes on along the minus strand of JADBKR010000006.1, from coordinate 134,109 downwards.
AGCGCAGCAGCTCTTCCGCTGAGTCCCAATCCTCTCGCTCGAGCGCCGCCTGTGCAAGGATGGCGGCGCTCTTGGCATCCACAGCCCCCTGCTTCGCCGCGTCGAGCAGCAGCTCTACGGCCGTTGGCTTCTCGCCATGAGCGAAGAGGAGCTTCCCCAGCGCCAGTCCAGCCTCTGACCGGGACACTCCCTGGCGCACGACGTATTCGACGAGCCGATCGGTCGCCCGGAATTGCGAGAGCCCCAGGGCTCGGTGCACGAGTTGCCATGCTGCACCGACGAGTTCCCTAACGTCCGAGATGCCCGAAATCCCTGAGCCGTTCCCCGTGCCCGGTGCATTACCCTGTGCCCCAGTCATTCTCTTTACGTCGATTCCTTCGAACACCTGGATACCTACGGCAAACTGGCCCGGGTGGAGCCGCCCCGCGAACTGCCCCGCCAGCTCGAGGTTACCGAGGTTGACTGCCGCAAGCACTCCATCCAGCGCTGCCCGATCCTTCACGGCCTCACCATCCAGCGCTTGACCAAGCTCTGTCCGGGCGCCGTCGACCTCCTCCAGGGCTGCTAGGATGATGCCCCTTCGCAAAGCACGTTCCTCACGGTAGCTATCCTCGATCTGGTCGAGTACATCAAGGGCCTGCGAATACGCTCCAGCCCTCAATAAAACCTCAGAGATAGCCACGAGCGTGGCCGGGTGGCGACTCGCGATCTGCTCGAGCATGAAAGCGAGCACGTCATCGACTGGGTCGCTGGTCAGAAGCAACGCGGTGAGGGCGCTCGCCGCACTCCGGAATGTTGGCTTTGACTCCAGAGCCCGCAGGTACGCCGCCACAGCCTCTCTGTGCTGCCCCATCTGTTGCAACACCTGTCCAACCGTGAACCACGCGCGATAGGAGCCCGTTCCGGGGAGTACTATCTGGAATCGCCCCGGGGCCGGATTCCCCCGGCTCACGGCCTGGAGCAGCATCGATAGGGCCCTACGGGGATCTCCTAACCCAATCGATGCCCGTGCGTCCAGGAAGTATAGGTCGCTGCAGTCTGGGTAGGTTGTGCGGTAGCGATCGCTAGTGCGGAAAAAGTCTTCCCAGCGTCCCAATCGAGCATATGACAGGAGGAGCCGAAGCACTGCCGGCACGATGAGAGTGTGGCCAGGCTGCCCGTCGAGTAGCTCAAGGGCCCGCTCGTAGTGTGCCGCCGCTTCCTCCAACCTGCCGAGCCCCTGGTACTCCTGCCCGAGATAGTAATGCCACCGGGCCTCCTCTGGCGCAGCTGCGATCTCCTCCTGTAGCAGAGCCAGGTTACGATCGTGCTTGCGCTTTCCTGCTATGACCCAAGGCTCGTAACCCCGATGCACTATTTCAATACCCGATGAGAGTACCCGGGCCTCTCTTCGAAGGAGGCTGCTTACCTGCTCATGGATTCGGCCCTCGAAACGCGAACGGGGATCGCGCCGGAAAAGAGCGAGCCTCTGGGAGACGAGATGGGACTCCTCGTCGTCAGGGAAATGGTGGATACTGACCAAGTAACCGTCCGCCTGTCCGGATCGGGCGGCAGCCCTCACAAGGTCTGCCCCTCCCGGCATCAGCTCTTCGTCAGCGTCAATGATGAACGCCCATTCGCCAGACGCAGCATCCAGCGACCAGTTCCGTGCCACTGAAAAGTCGCCAGGCCATTCGCGATGAATGACTCGGGCCCCCATCGCTTTGGCAATCTCAGGTGTACGGTCTCTGGAGCCCGTGTCGATAACCAGAATCTCGTCGACGGCGCCCTGTAGACTCCTCAAGCACCCACCAATGAAGGCCTCCTCGTCCCGGGCAATGATGCATGCGGAGATCTTCTCGCCGTTCTGGCTCATGCTGCCACCCCGTCATGCCTGGGGCCTCGCGGTACCTCCCAGACAACAGGGGGAGGGTCCGGAACCCCGTCCCCTCCCCGTTCGGCCGCTGATGCTGCTCATCAAGCGAGCAACTGAAGCACTGACTGCGGTACCGCGTTTGCCTGCGCGAGCATCGCGGTACCCGACTGCAGTAGGATCTGATCCCGCACGAAGTTCATCATTTCCTTGGCCATGTCGGCATCCCGGATGCGCGACTCCGCAGCCGTCAGGTTCTCAGCAGCCACGCTGAGGTTCGCGATCTTGTGATCCAGCCGGTTTTGAACTGCCCCCAGCTTTGATCGCTCTGTCGAGACGGCCTCGATGGCGTCGTCGATCGAAACGATAGCAGCCTCAGCCCCGGCCTGACTACCTATGCTCAGGCCGGTAAGCGTCAGGCCTCCCGCAGTCATGGTAGCAATCGCCAGAGTCAGCACTTCGTTCTCGTTGGCCCCGACGTGGAAGGTGGCATTGAAACTGCCGTTGAGCAGATTCTTCGTGTTGAACTGCGTCTTGTTGGCAATGTCATCGAGCTCACTGAGCAACTGAGTCACTTCGGACTGTAGTTGGGTCCTGTCGGCGTCGGTGTTGGTGTCACTGGCTGCCTGCACCGCGAGTTCCCGCATGCGCTGTAGGATGGAGTGCGATTCGTTCAGAGCTCCCTCAGCAGTCTGGATGAGCGAGATGGCGTCCTGGGAGTTCTTGACCGCCATGTTGAGGCCACGAATCTGACCGCGCATCTTCTCGGAAATCGCCAGGCCGGCTGCGTCGTCGGCTGCCCTGTTGATGCGTAGCCCCGAGGAGAGCCGCTCCAGGGACTTCGAGATGCTGAACGAGGTCTGGTTCAGGTTACGCCAGGCGTTCAGGGCCATCACGTTCTGGTTGATCCGCACAACTCACCACTCCTTTGGTGATTTCCCGCATCCGTGCGGGCCGGTCGAACCCTACGCTACCGCTCCGTGAGTGTCCAACGGGTCCCCGGCCGGTCAGGCCGTACCCAGGCAGTCCCAAACCCGCGCGACCACTCCTTCCGGCTATGCTACTCTTTGTATCGGATGTTCGTGCTTCCACTTAAGGGGTGCCCGCAAGCGACCGCCCAGTACGTGGCTCCTCCTCTACCTTCGCCGGGCACTCACCGCAAGCGGGTACTCAGCTCCTACGATCGTTAGCGATGTGCGATCGAGCCATAAGACTGCTCACCCTGACATCCAGACGATAGCTACTCACGATTGCGGCTCATCTTGCGAGACGACTTCCGGGAGCTGTCTGTGGAGGTCGAGGAGGCGGCCATGGCAGACGGGGCGTCGCCGCTCAGAGCTTCGTGCGGGTCACACTGCCGCTCGTGGCGCCAGCGCTCACAAGCGGGGCCAAGATCAGCTTCACCTTCACGTGGAACAATCTTTCCTTGACTTCATCCTCACGTACTCCAAGGCCAGGCCCATGACAGTGGTCATCGCCGGGATGCAGCACACACAGGGCGCGCACCCTTGGTTTGCGTCGACCCACATGCTGCTCGCCATCCTGGAGCCGCTGCTGGCCCTGGTCATCCAGCGCTACGTCGTGTGGGCGCTGACGTTCGGGCCGGTGAAGGTGTGAAACGACCGGCGGGTTCTCGTCGGGCGTAGCCCCGGCGACTCCCGGACATGGGCGGGTCACCCACCGTGCCGCGTCCTTCACTCCTCCGGACTGCCTTGGGGTGGGCCCTGCCACGTCAGGAAGAACTGTTTCTGGACAGGCTCCAGGATACCATCCCAGTACACGTCATGACACTGCCCTGGCCTCCCAATCCCCGGTTCCATTATCCGGGAGGTGAATGCACTGCGGAACAGACTCGATGGCAGCCCGATAGATGGCCGCTTCAGGAAGTTCAAGCAGTTTCGGGATATCTTCACTTCTGGGGCCGGAGAACTGAGCCTCTGAGAAGAAAAGTGGCGCGTTTCGAAGAGAGTCTTTGGTCGTCCGCCGAACCATCCACTCCCACAGTACCAAATCCATCACGCTCCGTAGGAGCGCCGTCGCCTCCCGGTAGTATCCCGAAGCCGCCAAATAGATGCTTGCCCATGAACCGGTAGGCGCCTCGACGAGGGGTTGCGCTCGCCACGTCTGGATCTCTCCTGTCTCGGACAAGAAGTGAACAATTGGTGCCCACTGCAGGGCCAGCTTCAGAGCCTCGTCAAAGGCTGCTCCCGCCCTCTCCGAGGATTCCCGGATCAAGGCCACGTGGCTCTCCGCGAATCGATGGAGCCAGCTCCGTTGTATCACAGTCTATCCCTCACCGTCAGCTGCGGGCGGCTCAGCCGGCATCGCCCGCAAAAAGGATCTGGCGGAGCCACTGAGCCTGTCGATGACGCGGTAGAGGGCTTCCTCGAGCTGCGGGACCACGTTCTCCCATGCAAAGCGCTGCGCAGTCTGGCGGCCGTTTACTGCCATACGTAAGCGCAGGCTATTATCCCCAAGCACCTGACCTACACCGGCCGCAAGGTTTTCGACATCGCCAGGTTCCACGGCGATCGCGTTTCTCCCAGGATCGACAAAGGAATCAACGCCCCCACACCGCGTAGTGACCACTGGGACTCCAGATGCCATAGCCTCTAGCGGAGGCATGCCGAACCCCTCGTACCAGGACGCGAACAATAACACGGAGGCCTCGCGGTAAATGTCCGGAAGCCTCTCCTGGGGTGGGTTCTCTTCATACTCCAATGGAAATGAGGTATATACTCGTGGTCTTTGCTGACAAACCCACCTAACCTTGAAGCGAAAACCGCTCCTCCACAGCCGATCAAGCGCCCTCAGAGCCACGTCAAATCCCTTGAAACGAAGCGCCGGGTTTCCGACCAGCAACACGGTCGGTTCAGTGTCTCCTGCTCCCGGGTAGAACGACTCAACGTCAATGCCATTGGGAACAACCTCTGCTCTGCGATGGTACCGGGCCTGGAGTATCTGAGAGACAATCGGAGACACTGCTAGGAGCGTCACTGGCTGAGAATAGTTGTGAAGCAGCAGCCGCCGGATGGCAGGCTCATATTCCAGCGGCATGTCACCAAAGAGCCATTCATGTCCTTGTTCCCAGTAAACCACTGGGATGTCGTACCGAGCCAATTCTTCTAGCTGCTCAACCCATCCAGCCATGATAACGTCAGCATTTGCGATAAACGGACGTAGTGACTGCCCTGGAGGTACTACGTGTTGTTCAACCTGGGTTAAGGTAGCCCACTGGGGCACTGCAGACGTGACTTCGTTGGACTTCAATAGGACCCGAACCTGATGGCCACGTCTTGACAACACTTCTGCTTGCTGAAGCAGCATTTTGAGGCCGCCGGTTAGCTTTTGATGGGGTAGTATGTACACCAGGCTCAGAGAACGAGGGGCATTCGCTCCTGGGTCACGCGTCGATAGTAGCTCGTCCTTCCCATCGGCCCCCGTATCGCCTGCCGAAGGGTATACTTTGACTATTTGGGCGCCTCCGTCTCCGATGGGAAGAAGAGAGTACGTGAAGTCGAAACCAACGAAATCTAGCGTGTGCCAGCGACTCTTGTGGGCCTCGAACTGATTCCCTAGGTAGCTATCTTGCGTATCAGGATACAACGGCGTCGATATAAGCACAAACCGCCGTGCTTTACGCAGCAACTGCCGAACTAGCGTTAAGCCTTCGAGTTTGGTGAAATGCTCAAGCACGTCAATCAGAAGAACCACATCATACTCTGGGAGGGAGTCGATCAGAACCCTTACGTCCCCATAATAGACGTGGTCGTACGCGAAGTGATGGATTGGGTTCTCATAATCAGCAAACGCCTCAACCCCGTCAATCCTAGTCTTCCACATTGTGCGGTTATACCGGCCGACAGGAAGTTCCAAGACTTCACGCAGGAGAACCCCGTACTTGCCAAACCCTACCCCTACATCCAAGACAGAGGTGGGTTGCGCCAGAATGACCTGGCTAAGTACGGTGGGAATAGCCTGGAAGTAGCTCGTTGGCACAGGGCTCCCCCATCCATCTCTTGCTACCGTTCTAGTCAGTGATATCGGCCGGGCGGTGGCGGTGGAACAGGCCTCCTTACCAGGCAATCGCCGGTAACACATTGCCTACCGGCCTGTGGTCGGTGGGCGGCGGTAGAGTGGGCGTTCCTGAAGCCGCCGGGGTCGGGCAGGGCATGCTGGTACGTGCAACGGGCGCAGCTTGCCCGGAACTGGATCGTTGCACGAGGTTCCCGCCTCATGGCAGCCCCACGCAAAACGGCAGTTTCTGCTGTTCGTCCGATTGCACGTGCCTGGGGTCGCGACCAGCCGACTACCTTGGTGCGGCGTCGCCCGGCAAGTCGGCGGTGGTCCGAGATGCGGCCATCCCCGCCGACAGGACGCGGTGACTGCGCTGCACCAGGGTGCGGCCGGTGCCGGGCACCTGCACGAGTTCGGTGGGGGTGGCGCCACCACCCGCTGGGGTGTCCCGAAGTGGCCCAGGAGCACCCGTGCGAGCGCAGGCCCGATGCCAGGCAGGGATTCCACGACGTAGCGGGCCCAGGAGCTTCCGAAAGGCCCCCTCGCGCACCCATCGGTCGAGCTCCATCAGCGACAGCACTTGCAGGGCAAAGCCAACGATGAGGACACAGCCGATTTCAGAGCGCCATGGTCACTTCTGCGACGTGGTGGCGGTGGATGCGCTGTATGCGGAGGCTGCTTGCGGGCAGGTAGCACCAGACCCACCATACCACGTCGCAGACCCCGTGCCGGACGCCTTGCCATCGCTGTACCATGTTGGTACATTCAAGACGTCGGCGGCAGTCGTAGCCCATTGCGCCTTTCCATCGAGTCGTCGCAAACCGGTCCTCGGGGTGCCCCAGGCATGCTTAGAGCAGGTATCGGTGAGCTGTGGCGTGCTTTCCATGTCCACCACAGGGCAGCGAATTCGGGAAGTACAGAATCGCACAGCCTCCTACTCTATTATGCAGCCGAGTGCGGTCTGAAGGCGGTGTGGCTTCGCCGCAACCAGAAGACGACCTCGGATCAGTTTCCCGAGGCCTTGAGTAAGAGAGGCCACGATCTCTTATTGTGGCTGAAGGAGCTGCATGTCGGCGCACGAATCGGCTCCGCTCCGACGCTCCGGCTGAACCGTGATCACAACTCCCTGCGCATCTCGGAGGTGCATGAGGCGTGGCGGTACGGAGTACGGATACACTCTGACGATGAACCAGGCCTGCGGTCCTGGCTCCAGAAAGTGTGCGCTTGGGTGCAGGAGGCTATGTACCGATGATACCGAAGGACGTTCGCCTTTACACGTGGGTGGACGTGGAGGAGGTCTTGCTTCGCGCCTTGCATGAAGAGCGCTGGCCCGAATGGGTCGTCTGGGCACGACCTTACTGGGACGCGCTCGCCATGGGTGTACGCCCCGGGCACCGGGAGGACGCTTACCGCTGGCTGGCTTCCGAGTACGAGCCTCGCTACGACGGCGACAACAACGGCATCATCCTGGAAAGCCTCAGCAACGAGCGGCGGACCCTTCCCGTCGTCGTAGAGGAAACCGGCGATTCCCCTCCCAGCCCCCGTTTCGTGCCTTCCTTCACAAGACCGGCCGTCCTGTGGGCCTCTACCGCCCGGACGGCGCGGCCTCGCCGGCTCTTGCCGGAGCTCCCGCCCGTGATAGCCCTGCACTCGTTTAAGGGTGGCGTCGGGCGGACCGTTCATGCGATGGCGTTGGCCGATGCTCTTGCGGACTCCGCGCCGGGCGCTAAGGTACTGCTCGTCGACGCCGACCTGGAAGCACCTGGTATCAGCCGCATGCTGAAGAAGCGCCTGCCCGAACCGCCGATCGGCTTGGCCGACCTCCTTGCTCTTGCGCACGGCGAACCAGACCCGGCCAGGCGCACGGCCGTGCGCCTGGCCGCCGAACGGCTGGAGGGCGCGCTGCTCGGGCACATCTACGTTCTGCCGGCCTTTCGCGCTGTTGAGCGCTTCACCTCGCTCGAAATCCGTCCCGAACATCTGGTGCGGGACGCCGAGGATCCGTTCATACTGACCCAACTCCTCGCCGAGCTCGGCCGTGCGCTGGGCACTGCAGCCGTGATCATCGACCTTCGCGCGGGCCTTTCAGAACTGGCCGCCGGCCTTATGCTGGACCCCCGGGTGTACCGGATTCTCGTGACGTCGCTGGCGGGGCAATCGGTGGACGGCACCTGTCAGGTGTTGCGCCTGCTCAGCGACGTCGCCCCGTCCGTCGACGAAGAGGAGCCCCTGCTCGCTATTATTATTAGCCGCGGAACAGATGAGGAAGCCGAGGGAGGCTTGCTCAATCGGGCCAGAGAGGAGTTGCTCCGGTCGGCTCCCCGTTTCGTGACCGAGGAGAATCAACCTCCGACGGTGGTCACTCCTTTTGACCGCAGGCTAAGCTCGCTCCCGCTCGACTGGGACGAGGCCCTCGGTCGGATCCGAAGGGCTGGGTTGGACGAGGCTCTACGCGAACTGTTACCGTGGCTGCCGCTTGCGCGCAAGGAACCACGCATGGAACTACCGCAGAGGGCTGACCTCGACAACCAGCGTCGCCGGCTCGGGGCCTTCGCACGGAAGCTGATCTTCGCTGAAGAGGGAGAGGGCACCGAATTTCTTGCGACCATCCCCCTGGTACGGCTTGCCTCCGACCACCGTCGGGAGCTTCCGATCTCTGTCGTAGTCGGTGCCAAGGGATCGGGAAAGACCTACACCTTCCTGCAAATCGTCCGACGCGCGCAATGGTCGAGGTTCGTGCAAGACGCCGGAGCCCTTGACGTTCGTCCTGACGCGTGGATATTCCCATTGGTGGAGCCAAAGAGCCTCAAACAGCAAGTCCAGCAGATGGTGCAACAAGCACGAGAGCAAGCGGCGCGCAGCCTTGGCTTCGGTGACCCGTGGAGGATCCACCAGGTCCGCGATGCAATCGAGGATGCCCTAAAGCAGAATCTCCACGAAGGAGAATGGCGGGAACGGTGGCTCGACATGATGGCGTGGGCTCTGGGCGTGGAGATCCGGGCTTCCGGCGCCGGGAGAACTCTGGCCGAGCTCCTCCGGCAAAGAGGCGAAAGGCTACTCGTGGTGATCGACGGCCTAGAGGATATGTTTCAGTACTTTTCCGAGAATCAGTCACAGCAGACCGCGCTGCGAGGTCTGCTGCAGGACGTCCCGGAATGGCTTGAACAGCAGCCAGGCCGGCCCGTGGGCCTGCTGGTGTTCATCCGCAGCGACATGGTGTTTTCGGCAGTGCGCCAAAACACGGCCCAGTTCTTGGCTAGATATGAACCGTATGCCCTCAAGTGGAACGAAGAAGAAGCGTTGAAGCTCGTGGCCTGGATCGCCGTGAAGGCGGGGGTGCTGGCAAACCAAACGGTGGATTCGCTTCACGAAGCCGATCGAAAGACCCTATCCGAGATGCTGGAACCTTTATGGGGCAAGAAGCTAGGAAGCGACCGATCGAAAGAGGCGCGCTCCTCCGAGTGGGTGATCTCCGCTCTCTCCGACTTTCGCCAGCAGATCCAGGCAAGGGACTTGGTGAGGCTCCTTGCTCTGGCCGCGGAGGCGTCGGTCGGGGATTCCCACTGGAAAGACCGCCTGCTTACGCCCGGTGCTCTGCGGCGGGCTTTGCCTCATTGCAGCACCGAGAAAACCAAAGAGGTCGAGGCTGAAAACCAGCTTCTCAAGCCTGTTTTCGAGCGCCTTCGGTCCCTGAGTGCCGACAAGCGGACAATTCCGTTCACCCGCGAAGGAGTCGGACTCGACCCGGAGCACATTAAACTCCTCGAAGACAACGGCGTGGTACTGCGCGAAGGGGACGAGTACTACATGCCCGAGATTTTCCGCTATGGGCTCAACTTCAAGCTCGAGTCTGGCGCGCGGCCCCGCGTGCTCACCCTGGCTCGCCGAGCAAGGGTCAACGTGTAGGGACGCACTGGACTTATGGTGGTGTAAGGGATGTGCTCATGCTCTGCCATACCGAGGACCTCGGCGGTTCGTTAGTCGGTAGCCATGGCCCCCACGCGGCCCTCGACCCCGACGACCCCGCCATCGGGCCATGAGTAGGTCGGTGTCATAGCCTCGCGCCCCGAAGCGCCCGAACGTTAGGTGCAAGGGGATACCATCTCCTGGGTGACCCGGGCAGGGTGCTTTGCGCCCGAGCAGGCGGCGGCGCTGAAGGCCGAACGGGTTTCCGGGTCCGCCCCCGCCAGCGTGATAGCGGTCAATACGCGGTCGGTACCAACCAGCGATTTCCTTGGAGTCTCGCATGGCCTCGATGGCGCGGCCGGTCAGTTCGGCTCGAGGCGAATCGAAAGAGTGACCACAGGGACAGGAAAAGGCGGCCGCCCGCCCGGGGTCGCATGGCGGGATCGCCAGCGGCCGCGGCGCCTGCACGGAGGTGTGGTTCGGTGAGGCAATCACCACAGGTCACGAGGCCAGGAGTTCGAGGCAAGCAAGCGTGGCTGGCGACGGCAGCGCGCCCGGCGCGGGTGGTTCGGTGGGCGCTGGTGGCGGCTGTGGCGCTGGGCACGGCTGCGTTCGGCGTGGTGCCAGGGGTGGTGGAGCCGGCCGCATGCGGGGGCGGCGAGCCGGCATTGCAGCTTTCCTCCCCGCCCCCTCAGTTCACGGCAGGCATACGCCTCGGCTTTCCCTATCTCGTCGGGGGCACGGTGCGGGCTCCGCTGGGCAGGACAGCGATGGTCGCCCTGACGGGCGACGTGACGCCCATCGGTTCGGCGGTGCTGGGCCGGTTGACGGCGCAGGCGCTGTTTCACGGCGGGTTCGGGAATCAGCCGTATTTCTCCGTGGGGCCGGCTTACGTGTGGGGCGGAAAGACGCACGAGGCGGCGGCCGCGTCGGGCGTGGGCGCTCTGGCGCTCGGGCTCGGGATGGAGTACCGGCCGCCGGAGAGCAGCATGAGCTACTACTGGGAGGCCGGGCTCGACCTGTTGCTGCCGGGGGCAACGTGTATCCCATGCCCCGGGTGTCGGTGGGGGTCAACGCGTATCTATGAGGGGGCGCCGGGCGCGGCCATCCTCGCCGACAGGACACGGTGGATGCGCTGCGCCCGGGCGCGGCCGATACCGGGCACCTGCATGAGTTCGGCAGGGGTGGCGGCCATCACCCGCTGCGGCGTGCCGAAGTGGGTCAGGAGCGCCCGGGCGAGCGCAGGCCCGATGCCGGGCAGGGACTCCACGACGTAGCGGGCCTGCTCCTCCATGGCCGCCTGGGGCTTGCGGGCGTGGAGCGAGGGTTCGTGGCCGAGGCCCTGCTGTTCGAGCTTGGCCAGGGCGGCGAGCAGGCCGGCCGTGTCCTCGGCGTCCCGGGTCACCACGACGCTGACGCCGGTTACGATGAGCATGGCGAGCTGCAAGCGAACGAAGTCGGGCGGCAGGTGGCGGTTGGCGTACAGGTAGTAGCCCTCCACGACGAGGATGGGCCGCTCGAACTGCTCTCTCAGGGCCGCCAGCTGCTTGTGCAGGCGCTTGTGCATCACCGAGGCAATGAGGTCGTCGGAACGCTTGCGCTCGACCGCCATACGGGCGCTCAGCACGAAGTCACCCACCGGAAGCGGGCGGAACTCCACGCTGACTCCCCGCGCTTCCAGGGCGTCCACCAGCACCCGGCGACGCTCGTGGATGTCGGCGATCACGACGGGGCCTGACGGCAACGGCTTCACGCTCCTCGACCAGGCCGCAAGCAGTGGGCCTCGGGTGGGGCTCGGGCGGGCCTCAGGCGCCTCGGGACGGCCCGCCTCGACGTCGGGCGAGCCTCCGGTGCCACAAGCCGGCTGCCACGGCGCACCGGTTCGCTGCCCGGTCGTGCATCCCTTCAGCGACGTTGTCAGGGGCATCGGTGGAGGCAGGTCTGGGCCTTGGCCTGCGTATCATTCCGCCAGACGAACTGGCTGCGGAAACCTGGCCCTCCGGCACCTCCTCAGAACAGGCCGGCGGGCTCATGCCGTACTCAGTTGCCCCTCGGCCTGACGCTGCCTCGATCTACGAGCGTTACTACAAGTTGTGGCTCGAGCTTGCCGGCGCAGTAGGACATGTCATGCACGACCTCCACGACCTCGTCGAGGGCGAGCAACCGGTGGCCCCTCGTGCCGAGGGCGAGCGCGGCCATTCAAGCTTTCGTGGCCAGCAGCGCCGACGCTAGGTAACCGGCTGCCGTGGCGAAAGCGGCGCCGGTGCGGGCCTTGCCCGTCGCCGGGTCGACGGTTTCGCATGCAACACCGCCGTCCATCGGTGCGTCGACCAGCATGCTCAAGGCGTGTTGTTTCAATGTCTCCAGCCACTCTGGGAGAGGGCGCCTCATTGCCCGTATCGCGCGCAGGGTATTGGCGGCAGACATAGGCCAGGGATGAGGAGCATGCACGCACCCGGCGCCCCCAAACGGCCCGGTATAGTAGTGCGGGTTGTCCTCCGAGTACACCCAGCGGATCGTGTTGAGCAGCACGGGATCGTCAGGGTCGCAGGCACCCAGTACCCCAAGGAGTTGCAAGCTCCCCGGCGGATCGTCGTACACGGTGACGCCGCCTCGCGCGTCAACGGCCCACGCGAACATCGGACCAAACGGCCCTTCCACGATGCAGTGTGCCCGAAGCGCCCCCGCCAGGCGAGCGGCCGTCTCCCGCGCCCAGTCCCCGCGCTCCCCGTCGCCGACTTTGTCGTACAGCTCGTGTAGCACATGAAGCGCCCGCAGCAAGAGGGCGTTGTCGTATGTCAGGAACGGGTATGGCGGCGGGTCGTCCGACGGGTCCAGAAACGTCGCAAAAAGGGGCCCCTTCCCTGCCTCCTGAACGAGCACCTCGCGAAAGCCAGCCAACATTTGGCGGACCGGCTCTTCGACGAGCACGCTCGAGTCCCCGGTCCGCTCCAGGTAAAGGCCGAGAGCCACGGGGTATGCGGCTAGTTCGTCGAGTTCGAAGCCCGGATAGAGGACGGTGCCGTTCAGGTACTGAGCATGGATCCCGGGGTTTCGCCACCCGACGCGAAAGGCGGCCAGCAGCACGCGCCGGGCCTCTTCTGGACCCACTTCGATCACGCCGGGAAACTCCACAGTAGCGTGTCACGAGCCCAGAAGGCAGCACTCACGTAGTAGCGTGGACTCCTGGAAGTCACGGCTACCCACTCACCCTCTTCCAGCGTGCGCCCGGCCCCGAAGAAGAACGTGGTGAGCAGGTTCAGGTTGATCCGTTCGTCCACTGCCGGGCTATCCGTCGACCGCCGGCGAGCCATCAGCCATCCGGCGCTTTCTTCCACAAGGGCATCGAAGCCCCGCCGCCGCATATCCACGTTGGTGGTCCGCGCGCCATCGCCCTCCGGCGCTACGCTCACGAAAAAGGTGGCGCTGGCTCGTTCGCCCGGCGCGAGCGACACCGAGCGCCCCATGCGAAACGATGGCGACGTCGAAGCCAGTTGGCCGCTCTCCAATAGCTCCGCCTGCTCCGGGAGCCCCATGGCCTCGGCCATTCCAACCGCCCACCCCAGTACTGGAAGGCCGTTGGTCGCCTCCATGACCACGCTGCGCGTCCACTTGTCATAGGTGGCCCGCAGCGTGGCCGGCATCGGGCGCGTACGAAACAGGGTGTAGCACAGAACATCCCACCTGATGTCGAGGCCGAACCGGACGAAGACGCGCTCCGAACCACTGTCGGCCTTTCCCGCCGGGCGTTCCACCGTTAGCCGTACGACGAACCCCCGGTGACCGATCGGGGCGAATACTTTGGCATGCAGTGTCACGGGCCCGACGTCGCCGCTCGCCTCCACCCACCAGTCGTGAGGCCGTCCCACCCGGGTCAAGCCCTGGCCTGCGACGAGGGCCGGACTCCCGTCGATCTCGAGAAAGGCGGCGAGCAGCGGCTGATCCTCACCGGCCACCCCGAGGAGGCCCAGGGCACGACCGGATAGTACCTGGAAACTGCCGATAGCAGCCATTTCCGGGGAAATGTCGGGCAGTGACACCCACTCGTTCCCCGTGGCGACCACACGAGGTCCATCCCCAAGCAAGGGCGAGGGGGTCATGAGATTCGATGCAGCGCCGGGACCACTCACAACGTGCATGTTGCTCAATCCTTCAGCCCTGTCATGGCGATGCCCTGAATGAACTGCTTTTGGAAAATCAGGAACGCGATCAGCAGAGGCGCCACAGCGATGGTGGCTCCCGCCATCTGCCAGTGGATGTTGGCGATGTACTGGTCGCTGAAGCTCTGCAGGCCCACCGGAAGGGTGCGGCTCACGTCCGAGTTGGTGACGATGAGAGGCCACAAAAACTCTTCCCAGTTGGCCACCAGCGTGAAGATGCCGAGGGCAGCGAGCGCTGGTCTGGTAAGCGGCAGCACGATCTCGAAGAAAATCCTCGGCTCGCTGGTCCCGTCGATGCGGGCAGCCTCGATGATGTCGGTGGGAATGGTATGGAAAAACTGTCGCATCAAGAAGATGCCGAAAGCATCGAACAGCCAGGGGAACGCCACGCCCGCCAGGGTGTCCGTTAGATGGAGTTTCATGGACATCAGGTACAACGGAATCATCCGTACCTGAAACGGTACCATGAGGCTGGCCAGCATGGCCATGAAGAGGACCTCCCGTCCCCGGAACGGGAACTTGGCCAGGGCATAGCCGGCCATGGCGCTCACGAAGACGACGCCTACGACGACGATCACGGCCACGATGACGCTGTTGGCCAGGTACCGGCCGAACGGAAGCTGGGTGAACACGACGGCGAAGTTGTCGAGCGTGGGCTGCTCCGGGATCAGCGAGGGTGGAACCTTCATCACCTCTGACAGTGGCTTCACCGCGCTGGAGAGCATCCACACCAGGGGGAGGACCATGGGTATGGCTCCACCCACCAGCAGGGCGTACAGCAAGAGGCGCACCGCCCGATGTCGACTCATCCCCTCGGTTCCCCCGTCCTGTCAGTATTCGAACGGCCTTTGGATCAGACGAATCTGGACGAGCGTCACGACAATGATGAGAGCCATCAACACGAATGCGTTCGCGGAGGCATACCCGAGCTCGAACTGCTTGAAGCCAATGTCGTAAATGTGCAACACGAAGACGCGGGTGCTGTCGAGCGGCCCGCCCGGGGTTCGCATCTGCAACCCGCCAGAGCTCATGACGTACGGGATGGTAAAGACACGCAAGGCGTTGATGACCAGGATGACCACCACAAACAGCACCGTCGGATTGAGCAAAGGCAGGGTGATGTGCCGAAAAACCTGCCAACGCCCCGCGCCATCCATGCGCGCCGCTTCCACGTAGTGCTCAGGGATGGTCTGAAGTCCAGCCAAGAAGAGGACCATGAGCCTGCCCGATCTGTTTCCACACGCCGACCACCATGACCGCCCACAAGGCCCACGCCGGGTCGGCAAGCCATCCGGGCTTCCCGAGCCCCAGGCTACCGAGAATCCAGTTAACGACGCCGGTCCCAGGCTCGAACATCCACCGCCACACAAATGCGGCGGCCACGATGTTGGTCACCACGGGCGCAAAGTAGATGCCTCGAAACAGCCCTTTGAGCTTCACCCATCCCGCGTTGAGAATCAGAGCCAACGGCAGCGAGAAGACCAGGATCGCCGGTACGACCACCACGGTCCACAACAGCGTCACCTTCAACGACTTCCAGAAGAGCGGATCGGCGAGGAGCCGCGCGTAGTTGCCCATGCCGATGAACGCAGGTAGCCGCAGAAACCCCCAATCGTTGAGCGAGATCCACGCCGCCCAGCCGAGGGGATAGACGACGATCAGGCCGAAAAGGATCAGGGAGGGCAACAAGAACAGAAACGCCCAGATGCCTCTCCACGTCCGGTATGTCAGGTGGACCCCAGGCACCATCCGCATGCTGGCCTCGCTCCCGTGGGAGGGCTGCCGAGCCTCCTTCGAGGTCCCCGGCAGCTCTCCCGCCTTTCGTTATGGTTACTTGGTGCGAACGCGACCCGGCCTTACCGCAGGATCTGTTTGATCAGCGCGTTCTCCCGGCCGATGTACTGCTTCACCAGCTGATCGACCGGGGTGTCCGTCAGGGCGATTGCATCCCACAGGTCGTTGCGGATCTGGTCGGTGGCAAATCCGATGCTCTCGACCGGGCGCACGAGTGGGATGGAGGCCATAATCACCCGTTCGTTCGGCGTCTTGAAGAGGCTCGGGTCACTCGCCATCGACTTGAGCGACGGCAGGTCACCCGCTACCTCCATCCACTTGCGGATGGCTTTCTCACTGGCCAGGAAGTGAACCCACTTCCACGCGGCCTCCGCGTTCTTGGTGGTGCTACTCACTACATAGGCCCAGTGGTGGCCAGGAGCGGTGACTGGCTTACCCTCCACGGTAGGGACGGGCGCCACGGTATACTTCAGGTTAGGTGCCATCGTAGCGATGACGCTGCGGGCTACCGGATGGTTGATGTAGAACACGGCCTTGGACTGCTCGAACTTGCGCTGGCCGGTCATGAAACGAGGAGAATCAACGGCTTGCGGCCCTCGCGCGAGTTGTTCAGCCATCCGCCACGCGGCGAGCCCCTGCGGTGAGTCGTAGTTGGCCTTGCGGTCCTCCGCACTCACGACCGGCCCGTCCATGTACGAGTACAACAGCGACGTGTAGACCGCCCACCGGTACCGGGTATCCAGACCTGCCTGAAGGATGTTGCCTTGGGCGTCCCGTTTGGTTGCCTTGCGCGCCTGCTCGAGGAGCTCCTGCCACGTTTTCGGAGGCTTGGTCGGATCAAGGCCGGAGGCCCGGGCGAGGTCGTCGTTGATGTACATGACCAAGTGCTGCACATCTGTCGGCAGACCCCAATAAAGGCCATTACGCTTGAACCGGGCCACCGTCCAATCCAAGTACTGCGCCTCGATCTGGTCCGTGGTCAGCACGCTCTTGGGTACCGCCGTCAAGAACCGGCTATAGAGGAGCTGCTCCGCCATCTCCATGGGGACCTGGAAGACGTCAGGCCCGCTACCGGTGGCAAGCGCGGCAAGCAGCTTGTCCGTGTATTGTTCATAAGGCGGGAAGTCTGCCTTCACCGTGATGCCGGGGTTTTCCTGCTCGAACACCTTGATGAGTTCCTCGAGTGCCTTGGACCGTCCTTCGTGGAAGTGCTGCCAGTGGACGATGGTTACGTTCGCGGCAAATACCGGTAGCGAGACGAGAGCCCATACCAACCCGAGCATCAGCGCACCAAGAGCCAGTTGCCGTATGCACGACCGATGCATGGATGGTGTCCTCCCTTCGGTTCAAGCCCGAAATGACCTGAGTTGCCCGCGACACACCCGCTTCAATCAGCCTGCTTGAGCAGCACCTCCTTCGATGCGCAATAGACGCCGAGCGTTCCCACTGAACACGGCACCCAGTTCCGCTTCTCCGAACCCCACGTTCCGACACGCACGAAGCTGCTCCTCCAGGTACTTCACGACAAACCCACGCGGGAAGTGTGAGGAGTCTGTACCGAAGACGATCCGATGGGGTCCCACGGTTTCCCGGAAGCGGCGGAACAATTCCTCCAAGGTCAACTCCGGGATCATCCATCGCATCCACTCGTTGTTGCCCGAGGTGTCGACGTATACGTTTTCGCAAGTCCAGCACAGATGTAGCAACTGGGTAGGATAGCCGCATCCGAAGTGTGGCACCACGAACGGGATGGTAGGAAAGGCCTTGGCTACATCGTGGAGACGCAGCGGGTCGATGTTGACGTGATTGCCGACCCCCCCGCCCCCATTCAACACACCGAAGTGAACCAGCACCGGTATCCCGAGTTCCTCTGCGGCCTCCCAGACGGGATAGAGCGCAGGGTCGTCGATGGGCCCCGACAGGGCCGGAGCGAGGATTTTGTAACCCCGCAGGCCAAGCTCCCCGATCGCTCGCCGGAGCTCGGCGGCGGCGTCAGGCGCGAAGGGGTCGTGGTGAGCAAAGCCGAAAAAGCGAGGGTGGCGGCGCACCACCGCGGCCAGGGCGTCGTTACCCCCTCCCGTGACGAACACGACCCCGTCCAGACCGTACCGGTCCACCTCGCCCGCCCAGCGGGCGACCTGGGTTTCGAGCGGCGCCGAGGGTGCCTCTGGGAACGGAAACGACCAGCGCCGCCACCACTCACGCTGCGCATTCAGGTTGCGCTCTCGCAGAATGGCAAGCTTGCGGTCCCCGAAGCGCCGGCGGTAAGCCGTTTCCCACCCATCCAGCGCGGCGTCGTCGGGGTGGGGGAAGTGCGCGTGGAAGTCAAGGACCCGCACGCCCCAGCGCTCCTCAGCGCTCGGATTCCGACGACCTTGGGTATCGGCTTCGGGCATGTTTACGGGTTTCATCCGAGACCCCCTCAATCGCAGCCGGTGAGCGCGACGTAGCTTCCCATCTCCTCCACGCTATCGCGGCCGGTTCGGAGAGCCACGGCTATGGCGCCGTACATCGATGCTTCGCCTGCGAGCGCCGATGCCCGGATCTCCGGTCGAACCGGTACGAGCGCGGCGGCCTGGGCGCTGATACGGGGGAGGAGCAAGTCAGTGTTCTGCCCGATGCCCCCGCCGAGCACGATGAGCCCCACGTCCAACAGGACGGTCACGGCCGCAACCGCCCAGCCAAGAGCCGTGCCGATCTCATGCACCACTTCGATGGCCTTCGCGTCGCCCGCGCGGGCCGCCTGGAAGAGATCCCTCGCCTCAACTCCAAACCTGCGACGGATACTTCCGCCCGCGATGACCGATTCGAGCGGCTTCGGGCCGGAGGACGTGAGATACGGAAGATACGCGATCTCACCAGCGATCCCGCGGGTGCCGCGATAGAGGCGGTTTTCCAGGACGATGCCCATGCCGAGGCCGGTTCCGATCGCCAGATAGGCAAAGCTGTCGACGCCCCGTGCACATCCTTTCCACTTCTCGCCCACAGCTGCGAGGTTTACGTCGTTCTCGACGAGCACATCGACCCGGAGGCGGTCGCCCAGCAGGCGGCCCAGGCTCCACGTCCTGCAAGGCAGGCAGGTTCGGGCAGAGTTGTACGCAACGGTTCACGGCAGATACGGCGCCGGGCACCCCCACGGCAACGGAGAGAAGCCGATCTGCTGGAACGTGCGCCGCGCTCATCACCTGCCGCACCGCCCCCTCAAGCTGAGCGAGTAGCTCGGGGAGCCCTCGATGCTCGGTCGGCTCGGTGTGGCGCGCACGGATCTCGCCGCCAAGGTCAGCTACTGCCGCTCGTAGAAGCGTCCCACCCAAATCGATGCCCACGACGAATCCGGCCTCGGGGACCACCTCAAGCCGTACGGAGCGGCGTCGGGGTCCGCCGGCACCAGGGGACGCAGGATGGCGCCCCTCCTCTCGCACCAGCCCGCGCTCCAGAAGGGACATCACCACTTGCGACACCGTCGACTTGCTCAGGCGCAGGGCCCGAGTGAGTTCAGCCCGCGACATGGGGCCTTGCTTGCGCAGAAGCTCGAGAACCGCCCTCTGGTTGATCTTGCGAAGTAGCGGCGGCTGGCCGATGACTCGCACCCACTCGCCCCCGTCCCTTGGCATGCGACCCTCGGTCTCCAGGGGAATTAGTTCGTTTTGTTTCCGCACATATCCTGCGCCTGGTTGGAAATGGTTGCAAACCCTTCTGCTCGGTCAGCGGACTTCTGACTTCTCTTCTTGCCTCGGTGCAACAGTGGGCGGTGACAGGCATTGATTCTCGTGCTGTTGCATCCCCAGGCGTACTCACGCAGGGATTTCCACGGCGTACCGGGCCCGCTCCTCAGCGCGGGCGGCTGGAGAGAGCCTTAGCAGAGGCTCTCTGCGCCGGCGCCGCAGTTCACGGTGGGGATACGCCGTGCCCCCATCGGGCTTCCGAGCACCTCGTCCAGGATGGCCGTCGCGTCGTCCAGATGCCGTTTCTCCACGACGAGGGGCGGGTGCAGGATGAGCACCGCGCTCCCCGAGAGCGGGTGGTTTTCTACCTCCACGATGAGCCCCCGGTCGAGCAGCGCGTCGAAGACGCGCGGCCAGCTCGTACGCCGGCTCCGGGACGCGTCGATGATGCGGCAACCGGCCACGCCCATGCCGTCGACCAGTACGCGAGCCGGCGCCTGCGGCATTGCTGGCGGGCGCGCCGTCCGGCGCCGGCCGGATGAGTTCGATGCCCCATAGGAGGCCGCGACCGCGGACGTCGCCGATGCAGGGGTGCCGGGCTTGAAGTTCCCTCAAGAGACGCCCGAAGTGCTCTCCCAGCGCCGCAGCCCGGAGGGCAAGGCGGTCTCGCTCGACTATATCGAGAGTCTTGAGCGCCGCGGCCAGCATCAAAGGATACCCGGCGTGGGTGTGCGGGTGCAACGCAGCCCCGGCAGCCTCGATGCGGTCGGCGAGTTCCTCACGCACGAGCACCGCCGAACCGGGCACGTACCCTGCCGTCAGCCCTTTGCCCGCCACCAGGATGTCGGGAGCGACGCCATCCTGCTGCCACGCCCACGGCGTACCCGTGCGTCCCATGCCGGTCACGACCTCGTCGAGGATAAGCAGGGCGCCCGTGCGGTCGCAGAGGGCCCGCAGCGCCCGCAGGTACCCGGGAGGGGGCACGATGACGCCGCCGCCGGTGAGGATGGGTTCGGCGATGACGGCGGCAGGCGGCCTCCCCGGTCGGCCCGGGCATGCCGGCCACTCCGGGTGCGGCAGCGGCGCCGGGAGCGGCAGTTGCCCCGCCTGCGCCAGGCGCTCCTCGAGGTCACCGAGGCACCGCCAGGCGCACTCGGGGTAGGTCGCCCCGAAGTCGCAGCGGTAGCAATACGGCGGGCTTGCGTGCAGGAAGCCGCCCGGCAAGAGCTCTCGGAGAGCCGGATCGAGCAACTCCGCCTCGGGCTTGCCGCTCGCGGCGAGGGCGGCGGCCGTCGCCCCGTGGAAGGCGCGCCACAGGCCCACGATGGCTCCGCCGCCCCGGGCGAGCTTGGCGAGCTTCAGGGCCAGCTCGACGGCGTCGGAGCCGGTCACGCCGAAGGCGACCTCGTAGGAGGGGGCGTGCCTCCCGCGGGCGCCGGATCGCTCATGGTCGCCGCCAGGCGCTCGGCGAGCAGCGCCCGCTCTCGAGTGAGGAAGGCCGGGCTCACCCCGACGAGGCGGCGGAGCTGGGCCGACAGGTGTTCGACCATCTCGGGGTGGGCGTGGCCAAGGATGGCAGCCGAGTGCTGGGCCGAGAAGTCGAGGTACCGGCGCCCCTCGGCGTCGAACAGGTAGACGCCCTCACCTCGTATCATGGTCCGGGACTCGGTTCGATGGCACGGCATAAGGCGAGACCAGGCCCTCGTCGTCCCACCACCGGGTGAGGTTCGCCGACCCACTACCGGACCGTCCCTACGCCTGGCAATGGCGCGACGAAGTCAGGACGGATCACCCACGGCCACGGGCGAGTCTCTCCCCGGTGAGGGTAGACGGAGTCCATGACGAAGTCAACCCGCGCACGAGGTGCAAGGGTGACGGGCGCTCACCCGTAGAGGTCGGTCCGCCGGTGCTGCAGTGAGGGGAGCTTGCGCCTGACGGCCTGTACCCGGGCCCGGTCCACGTGCACCAGGAGAAGCCCCTCATCCTCGCCCGCGTCGCCCAGCGTGACGCCGAACGGGTCGAACCCGGCGCTGCGCCCGCAAAACGGCCCTCCGGCCTGGTCGGCCCCGAGCACGTACAGGGTGTTTTCGATGGCCCGGGCCCGCAGCAGGGTGAGCCAGTGCTCCTCTTTCAAAATCCCGGAGTACCAGGCCGCCGGCACGACCACGGCTTCCGCCCCCCGCGCCGCCAGTTCCCGGAAGAGCTCGGGAAACCTCAGGTCGTAGCAGATCGCCACGCCCAGGGGGACTCCGTCGATCTCCCACACGGGCGGCCGTGCGCTTCCCGGCCGCATCACGTGCGACTCCCGCACCCCCAGCGCGTCGAACAGGTGCAGCTTGCGGTACGCTGCCACCACGCGCCCGCTCGGCTCTACCACCACCGCGGTGTTGAACGGCCGAGCGGGGTCGTCGCTCGTCTCCCAGACCCCGGCGACGACGTAGGCGCCCGCCGCCTTCGCCTCCCCGGCCAGCCCCCGGACGAACGGCCCGTCGAGGGGCTCCGCGAACGCCCGTGGCGGACGCTCCGCCGACGGTGCGCCCATGAACATCTCCGGGAACACCACCAGTCGCGCCCCCGCCCCGGCCGCCTCCCGGATGAAGCGCGCCGCCACCTGCAGGTTGTGGGCCTTGTCCGGGCCGGAGCCCACCTGCACCAGCGCGACGTCGAGCTTGCCACGCGGGGCGGCCGCGCCGCCGGCGGGGCCGGCGCCAGGCGCGCTGTCAGCGCCGCCCGTTCGAGCGCCCATCGGCCGTCACCACCTCGACCCGGTACGCATGGACGATTTCCCGCTGCAGCACCGGATCCCGCATCCGGATCTCGTAGGCGTCGCCCGGCTCCAGCCCGTGCAGCGCCGGGATCGTGCCCGAAAAGAAGGCTGCCTGCGTCCCCGCCTCGCCGGGCACCCCCTGCCGGGCCAGCCACTCGAGCCAGTGGGACGGCGGCAGGAGCTCGCCGGCCGTGCCCCGCTGGTACGCCACGGTTTCGCCGCCCCGGGTGACGTCGCAGGAGAGCTGCACCCGGTCGAAGTGGGCGGCCACCTCGTCCAAGGGCCAGGCCCGGCGCGCCACCACGTTGGGGCAGGCGTTCTTGGCCTTCGTCACCGAGTGGGCTTCGAGCGCCCGGTCGGAGTGGTCGGAGCCCACGGTGACCCACACCTCCCCGGGGTCACCAGCAGCACGTACTCCACCTCGGCCGATGTGTTGGGCTCCACCACCTGTACCTCGGCGGCGTTCAGGAGCAAGTGGGTCGCCACCGGGAAGACCGCAGGAACGGTCTCGGGCGCCGGCACCCCGAGGCGGGCGAGTTCCTCGATGTGCCGGCGAACGGCCTGCTGGTCGCGGCCGGCCCAGCCGGCGTTCCACATGCGCCGGGGCACGAACTCCACCCGCCGCACGCCGCGCACGGTTTCCACGATGAGTTGCACGGACTGTGTCACCCCATCCGGTTGGGCAAGGTCAACGCCAGCTGCGGGAAGAGCAGGAGCACTCCCACGAAAAGCGCCACGGCCACCATGAAGGGGACTGCGCCGGATATTACCTCGGAAATGGAGCCTCTTCCCCGGATGCCCTGGATGACGTACAGGTTGAGCCCGACCGGTGGCGTGATGAGCGCCAGTTCGATGAGGACGATGAGCACGACGCCGAACCAGACCGGGTCGAACCCCAGGCGCACGACCACCGGGAACACGATGGGAATGGTGATGACCATCAGCGACAGCGTCTCGATGAAGAAGCCGAGGACGACGTACATGAGCACGAGCACCAGCATCGTTCCGGCCGGCCCGAGGTGGATCCCCGCCACGAAGTCGGAGAGCAGATCCGTGAGGCCCACGGTCGCGAAGACGAAGTTGAGGAAGTAGGAGGCCAGCAGGACGAACATGATCATGCCGGTCGTGCGCATCGTCGCCTCGACGACCTGCCGGAGCATCGCCATCGACAGCGTGCGATACCAGGCCGCGAGCCCGAGCGCCGCGAGCACCCCGAGAGCCGCCGCCTCCGTCGGAGTGGCGAACCCCGTGTAAATCGACCCCACGACCACCAAGAAGACCAGCAGGATCGGCACGATGCCACCCAGCGCCTTCCAGCGCTCCGGCCAGGTGGCCGGTACGGGCCGGCCGACCAGCGCAGGCTTGCGGGCCGAGACCAGCGCCGCCGCGGTCATCATCGCGGCAGCCAGCAGCACCCCGGGCACGATCCCCGCGATGAACAGCTTCGGGATGGAGGTGTTGGTCATGGAGCCGTACACGATCATGTTGATGGAAGGCGGGATGAGGATGCCGAGCGTTCCGCCGGCGGCGATGGAGCCGGCGAAGAAACCCTCGTCGTACCCGAACCGGCGGGCCTGCGGCAGCGCCACCGTACCGATGGTCGCCGCGGTGGCCACGCTCGAGCCGGAGGTGGCGGCAAACAGGGCCGACGTGCCGATGTTGGCGTGCACCAATCCGCCGGGCAGGCGGTTGAGCCACTTGGCCAGGGCGTCGTAGGTGCGCTCCGCCACGCCGGCCCGCAGCAAGATCTCCCCGAGCAGCACGAAAAGCGGGATCGCCACCAGCACGAAGTCGGTACTGGTGGTCCACGCGATCTCCCCGACTGCCCGGTAGACCGGAAACGACGTGAACAGAGCCCCCAGCGAGAGCCCGAGAGAGCCCAGCACCCCGGCCACCGGGATGCCGGCCAGCAACAGGATCAGAAGGAGCCCGAGCCCGACGACCGCCGTCATCCCCGCTTCGCCCCCTTTGCGGCGGGCTCCTCCGCGGAGCCGCCGAGCCCCGCGAGCCGCTCGACGCCGGCGTAGTCCTGCCGGGCCATGAGGCCCACCACCCGCACCGTCATGAGCAGGAGCACGAGGGCGAAGGCGACGAGCCCCAGCATCCATAGACCCTGCGGTATCCAGAGCGGAGTGCCGAGCACGGTGTTGGCCGCCGTGCGCCGCACGAAGGATGCCCACGCCACGCCCCAGCCGAAGTAGGCCAGCGGAATCACGAACGTCAACAGGACGAAGAGCGCGACGAGGTGCAACGCGGCTCGCCCCGCGAGGGGGAGCCGCGCCACCAGAACGTCCACCCGCACGTGGGCCTTGCGCAGCAGCGTGTAGGGCAGCGCCCACGCCGTGCTCAGGGCCAGCACGTAGCTCGAGATCTCGGTCGACCCCTGGGTCGAGATGCCCAGGAGCTTACGCACCAGTACCTCCACGCCTATCCACGCGGCAGCCCCCAGCAAGAGCGCGCCGGCAACCCACGCCGCGCCCCGGGAGACCGCCTCTACTCCGTCGAACAGGCGCTGCCACCGCCCGGCCATCGCCCCAACCCCCCGCGTTCGGCGCCGGCGTCCAGCCGTCACGCCTTCCCGACCCGTCACGGCTTTGCGACCAGGCCGGTGACCTTGCCGATCGTCTCGTTCCACCGGGAGACCCACTCGGGGCTCGTGCGGGCCGCCCACTTCGGCAGCACGTACTGGGTCAAGACCTGGCTCGCAGCCTGCCGGTCGGCGTCCTTCAGCGGGACGAGGTGCATCTTGCGGGGCTGCCCGTACTCGCACGGGCCGGTGCCCGTCAGGCAGGCGATGCCCTGCTGGGTCTCACGGTCGGCGGCCTTCCAGACCGCGTCCTCGAAATCACGAGCGATGGCCTGCCGCAAGGCCTGCTGGCGCTCGGCGCCGAGGCGATTCCAGTCGTCGAGGCGCATGGCGGTGACCACGTAGTCCCAGCCGCCGACGGGCAGCGGGTACAGGTACGAGGAGACTTCGCCCCATCCGGCGTGGTACCCTGAGAGGCTGCCGGTCACGGCGCAGTCCACCACGCCCCGTTCCAGCGCCTGGGGCACCTCGCTGAACGCCAGGTTGATGGCCGTGCCGCCCACCGCCTGCACGAAGTCGGCCGAGCTGCGCCCGCTGATGCGGATCTTGCGGGCCTTCAGGTCGGCCACGCTCTCCAGGCGGTCGCGGCAGAACAGGATCTGGGCCGGATACGGCACGATGGCGAGGACGGTGGCGTTGTACTGGCGGCGAAACGCCTCGTCCACCACCGGCCGGTAGCTGTCGACGATCCGGCGGGCAAGCCCGATGTCGGGCGCCAGGGCGGGCATGTCCAGCCCCTCGAGCGCCGGCACGTCGCCGATGACGTAGTCGCCGGTGGTCGCGGCGACCTGGTAGAGCCCCATCTGGAGCAGCCGGAAGACTTCGGGCCCCTTGAGCCCCATCTGGTCCACGGAGCTTATCTGGAACGTCACCGTGCCTCCCAGCGCTTTGGGCAGCGTCTCGCCCCAGAACGGCTTCTCGAAGTTTTGGAACAGGCTCAGGTTGCTCCAGCTGCCGACGTACTTCAACTGGAGCGGCGCCGGTGCCGCGGCCGCGACCCCGGCCGCCAGGAACAGGAGCGCGATCAGGGCTACCGCCCGGGCCCACCTACCGGATGCCCGTCCCGTCCGCTCGTGGCCTTCCTTGCCTGCCCGCTTGCTGCCTACCCTGCCCATGCTCTCGTGCGCACTCCTTTCGTGGCCCAACCCCCTGCGTCACGTGCGGCTGCCTGGCTGCGTCGAGGCCGGCTCGGGACCCCGGCAAAACGCTAAAGGAGTGTACGGATCCGAGCCTTGAAGCTTTCAATGTGCTCCTGCATGGCACGATCCGCTCCGTCGCCGTCGTGTTGACGGATGGCGGCAAGGACAGCCTCGTGCTCCCGCACGATGGGCTCCAAACTGTCGAGCAACCTCAAGGAGAGGAACCACAACCTCTGGCTGTGGGCATTGAGCCGGTCGATCGCATCCTCGAGATGGGGGTTGCCGGCACTGCGAGCCAGGGCTTCGTGGAACGCGTAATCGACCTGGATGGCCTCGCGGACGTCGGGTGGCGAGGCGATCGCCCGGTAGCGGTCGAGGAGGGCCTCCATGCGCGCCAGGTCGGCATCGGTGGCTCGCCGGCTCGCGAGCCGTGCGGCAAACGGCTCGAGCAGCGCCCGCAGCTCACAGATGGCCTGCACGTCGGTGAGCTCGAGGGGCGCTACCTGCGAAGGACGGTGTGCGGAGGAGACCACGAGGCGCTGCTCGACCAAGCGCTCCACCGCTTCTCTCAGGGGTGTCCGCCCGATCCCGAACCGGGCAGCGAAGAGTCGTTCGTCGATAACGCTTCCGGGCGGCAACTCCATCGTCACGATCATTCGGTGAAGAGCCCGGTAGGCTTTATCCGCCTTGGTGGCGCCGTCACCCGCGGCGGCGTCGGCGGGGGCACGTCCAGCCGGAGCGCCGGCTGCGCCATGCGGCC
Organism: Limnochordaceae bacterium; assembly: GCA_014896295.1. Taxonomy (GTDB): domain Bacteria; phylum Bacillota; class Limnochordia; order Limnochordales; family Geochordaceae; genus Carboxydichorda; species Carboxydichorda subterranea. The sequence goes on along the minus strand of JADBKR010000006.1, from coordinate 107,462 downwards.
TGGGGGTACCTCGCCGCAAGACCAGGTCGCCGGTAGTGCCTCGCACCGTACCCTGCCTCCTCGCTCGTGCATCTCGGGCAGGCAATCGGCCAACGGTCGATCCTCGGTCGACCAATAGTCGGCACGATGACGTTACCATGTTTCTCCTGCCTGTTGCAAGCCCTTGCAGAAGCGCGGAGGCGGTACCTTCTCCGCCCCATCGCGCCCGGACGGGCCGTCACTCAGGGGCGACGCGCAAAGACTCCTGCCGGATGGCGACGGGCTGGCCGCTCTTCGCCGACTGCTGCGCCGCCACGGCCACCCGTACGGCCGCCAGCCCGTCTTCGCCGCTCACCGGCACCGGCCCGCCCGACCGCACCGCCTCCACGAACGCCGCCAGCATCGCCCGGTCGGCGTCGGAGCCCCAGTAGACCCAGCGGTGGGCACGCTCCTTGTCGCTCGACAGCTGTGCCTGCTGCCCGAACGCGTCGATGTCGAGCAACCCCTCGGTGCCGATCACCCGGAACCGCAGCCCGCCCCACGTGGGGTAACTCGCCGGGCGCGACCAGCTGGCGTCGATGGTGCCGATGACTCCGCCGGGGAAGCGCAGCAGCACCATGGCCACATCGTCCACGCGGCTGCCCTCGTGCAGGAGCGTCCCCGCCTCGGCCATCACCTCGACGGGCTCGTGGCCCACGAGCCACCGGTAGATATCCGCCAGGTGCACGACATGATCCATCGTGGCCCCGCCGCCCGCCAGCTCCGGATCCCCGAACCATCCCGGCGGCATCCGCCCGTTGTTGCTGCCGGTGACGGCCCGCACCTCGCCGACCACGCCCGACGCCACGGCCCGTTTGGCCGTCACCACCGGCGGGCTGAACCGCATGGGAAACGCCGTCATCAAGCGCACGCCGGCCTCGCTCGCCCGGCGCACCATCTCGGCGGCGTGCTCCACCGTGGTCGCCAGCGGCTTCTCGCACAGCACGTGGCGCCTGGCCTGCACGGCGGCGAGCGTGTAGCGGTGGTGCAGCGCGTTGGGCGCCGTGATGACGACGGCGTCGACCGCCTCCAGCAAGTCCTCCAGGCGCTCGAAGAAGCGCAGCCCGTAGCGCTGGGCCTCGGCCCGCCCCCGGGCCGGCTCCTCGTCGTAGGCGCCGGCCAGCGCGACGTGCGGCAGCGACTTGAGCCCTGGCACGTAGGCATGCACGTGCACGTGGGCGAAGCTCACGATCCCGACCCGCACGGGCCGGCCTTCGCCGCCCAAGGGCTGCTCGCCCGAAGCTTCGCCACGGCCCGGGCCGCCTGCGGCGGCCATTTCGCGCCTAGCCATCATGCATGCACCTCCACCGGCCGGCCCTCGAGCGCCGCCCGGTTGGCCGCTTCCGCCACCCGCACGGCGGCCAGCGCCTCCTCGGGCGTGATGTCGAGCGGCGAGCCCTTCGTGACGTGCTCGAGGAAGTGCTCGAGCTCCAGCGTGTACGGGTCGGGGTCGAGCGGGCTGGCCGGCAGCCGGGTCTCCGCCTCGGGCCCCGGCGCACCCGCCGCCTCCCCCGCCTGCGATGCCCGGGGCGGCCTGCGCCACGAGCGCACGCTCTCCGCCCCGTGGCTCGACCACTGCAAAAGCCCCTGCGTCCCCGCAATCTCCGCCTCGGTCGTGAACGGCGCCCCCGGCGGGAAACTCCACGCGCCCTCGGCCATGGCAATGGCGCCGTTTTCGAAGCGCAGGAGCACGGCCGCGTGCTGCTCCCCCGACGAGCCCGTCGAGGTCTTCACGGCCGACACCCGTGCCACCGGCCCGAAGATCCAGCGCAGGTAGTCGATGTCGTGAACGAGCATGTCCACGATGACCCCACCGCTTTGCGACTCGTCTCGCATCCACGTGTTCCAGGCGGGTACGGCGCCACCCGGAAGCACCGGGCGGAGCGGGCCACGCCGAGCTGGCCGCACACGACGGCCTCCCGGGCCAGCCGGTAGTCCGGGAAGAAGCGCACCACCTGCGCCACCATGAACGGCACCCCGCGGCGGGCGGCTGCCTCGACGGCGGCCTCGGCCTCCGCCGCCGAACGAGCCAGAGGCTTCTCGCAAACGACGGCCTTGCCCGCGGCTGCCGCCGCCTCGATGGCGTCACGGTGCAAGGGCGTCGGCAGGCAGACGTCGACGATGTCCACCCCGGGCAACGCGATGGCCTCTCGGTAACCCGCAACGATGCGGGGCACCTGCCCGCCCCGACTCTCCTGCTCGCGCTGCAGCCACGCCCTGGGGCGCCCGTCCGACTTGGCGACCGCCACGACCTCGACGCCCTCGGCTTCGAGCGCCTTCCAGGCTCGGTAGTGCACCTCGCCCATCAGGCCTGCACCCAGGATCACGACCTTCCGAGATGGCAAAGCTCGACCCCTCCTCCCCTGCCGGGGCAACAGCACACCGGCCCCGCCCCTGCCGCGAGTCGCCCCAGCCTCACCGGGCATCAGGTTTTGACGGCGCCGGCCGTGAGCCCTTGTACGATGTGGCGCTGCACCGCCACGAACAGCATCACCGGGATGGCCGCCGCCACCGTCGACGCCGCCATCAGCTCCGGCCAGCGCACCGAGCTTCGCGAGAAGAACTGATACAGCCCTTGCGTGATGGGCATGAGCTCCGGGCTCTGGATGAGCACCAGGCTCCGCCTGTCCCCGGATCCTCTCACCCCTCGCGACGACTCGGACGCTCCCATCCCAGCCGGCGCAACGCGACCACGGCGGCGCCCGTGATACCGGAGTGCGGGCCGAGCTCGGCCCGGGCCACCCGCATCGTCCGCTTCAACCAGCCGGGAGCCGTCTTCTCGAAGCGGGCCGTGCCTTCCTCGACGGGGTAGGCGGGATGGGTGCCCAGCCCCCCTCCGATGACCACCACCTCGGGGTCGAAGGCCGCGGCCACGTTGACCAGCAGGATGGCGAGATAGCCCACGACCCGGCCCCGGACCTCCGCAAAGCCTCCCTCCCCCCTCGCCCCCGCCTCCAGCACCTCCGTGGCCATGACCGGGTGCCCGGCAAACGGGCGTGCCATGGCCTCGACCCCGTAGCCGCCGAGGAGCGGCTCGGCGTCGCCCACCTGGCCACAGCGGCACCGCGCCTGCGAAGCCGACGCGTCCAGCACCATGTGGCCGATCTCCCCCGCCGAGAAACCGGCGCCGTACCAGGCTTCCCCGCCGAGGAAGACGGCCCCTCCGACGCCTGTGCCGATGCTGACGTAGACCGCGCTGGAGGCGCGCCTCGCGGCGCCCGCCCATACCTCTCCCCATCCGCCGGCGCGCACGTCGTTTTCGAGGGCAACCGGCAGCCCGAGGGCCGTCGAGAGCTCGTCGGCGACGGGGCCACCCGTCCACCCCGGCAGGTTGCCCGCGCTGATCGAGACGCCCCGCCCCACGTCTACGACCCCCGGGAAACCCACCCCGACCGCCCGGACACGCCGCCCCAGGGAGGCCTGCTCGTCAACGACCGACCGGACGGCACCCGCGATGACCGGGATCACTTGGGCGGGATCCCTGGGGGTAGCGCGAACGATGGGATCCCTCAGGCGCCGCAAGCCTTGGAAGGGCGCCGCACGAACGTTGGAACCGCCCACGTCGACCCCGACGACCAAGGGCTCCTCCGCGCCGGCCATCCCGACCCGTCCCTTTCCCTGCCGCTAGTATAGCGCAAGAGCGCACAGGAGAGCCATAGATCGTGCGCGATTGTGACGTCTTTTCCCCTCGTGGTGTTCACTCTCGTTCACCCGGGCCGCGCCCCGGAACGAGACGGTTGCGCAGCCCGGAGCCCGTCATGACTTCGACGGTTCCCCAGACGGCCCCCGAGCACCCCGGCGACGACGAGCGCCCGCAGTCCGGGTGCCGCGGACACGTTGCCTTCGAACGGGTGCGTTTGTCCCACTCAAACCCAACCATTGCCTGCGCGTTTTTCGCGCGGACGGACGGTCGAGGCATGCAGGAACCTGTCGAGCCGTGTCGATATGTATTGGTGGCCCGGTGCCCGGGGGGAGCGACACGGCCTGAGGGTTGTTACGGCAAACCTTCGCTAGCGCGAATGCACGAGACGCCGTTGCGACGCACTCTCGACCGTAGCCTCATCGCTACATCCGACGCAGGAGAGTCGTAACGAGAGTCGTGGCTGGACATCTACCACCCCCGGCCGGGCCCTTGTCTTGCATCGGCCGGCAGGGGCCTGGCGGTAGCACCAGCGCCGGTCACGAAAGGGGGTGGCTGCCTGGGGCGCGCTGGATGCCCTCTTCGCTCCTCGGCGGATCGCCGTGGTGGGGGCCAGCCGGGATCCCCGCAAACCCGGAGGGCTGATCTTCCGGTACCTTCTTGAAAGCCGCTCGCAGGTGTATCCCGTCAACCCCTCTGCCACCGAGATTCTCGGCCACCGCACCTGGCCCGACCTCGCCTCTCTCCCTGCACCGATCGACCTCGCCGTGATCGCGACCCCGGCGGCCGCCGCTCCGGACGTCGTGCGGGCGTGCGCGCGCCGCGGCGTGCCGGTCGCAGTGGTGGTGGCCGGCGGCTTCGGCGAGACCGGGCCGGAGGGCCGGCAGCTGGAGAGCGAGATGGCCGCCGCTGCCCGGGCGGGAGGCGTTCGGCTCCTCGGCCCCAACACGCTGGGCGTGCTGGTGCCCTCGACAGGCCTCGACACGATGTTCGTGGTGCGCGAGCGCTGCCCTCGGCCCGGCCCCGGGCCTGTCGCCTTCATCTCCCAGAGCGGGGCCACCGCCGTCACCCGCATGAACGCGGCCGCCTGGGAGGGCCTTGGCTTTCACTCCTTCGTCGGGCTCGGCAACCGTGTCGACATCGACGAAAACGAGCTACTGCCCTATCTCGCCGCCCTTCCCGAGGTCAAGGCCATCGCCCTCTACCTGGAGAGCTTCTCGGACGGCGCCCGTTTCTTCGAGACCGTACGCTCTTTGGGAGCCCGGGTGCCCATTTGCCTGGTGAAGACCGGGCGTAGCCCGGCGGGTGCCCGGGCGGCCGCGCTGCACACCGGAGCCCTTGCGCCAGGCGAACGCGTGGTCGGCGGGATCCTGCGGCAGCTCGGCATCTACCGCGCCTACGACGACGAAGAACTCGTCGACGTGGCCTGGGCGCTGGCCCGTGCGCCCCTTCCCGCGGGGGACGGCGTCGCCGTGCTGGTGTCCGCGGGAGGGCACGGGGTCATGATGGCGGACTACCTCGAAGCCCCCGTCCACTCCGTCCACTTGCGGCTGAGCCGGTTGGCCCCCGAGACCTGCGACCGCCTGCGCTCGGTGGTGCTCCCGTTCGCCGCGGTCGACAACCCCGTCGACCTCACGGCAAGCGCCACCGTCGACATGGTCGAGCAGGCCCTTGCCATCGTCGGCGCCGATCCGGCGGTGCACGCCATACTGTGCGGCGTGCAACTGGAGCCGCCGGGCCTGGATGCGCGGCTGATCGACGTCGTCACGGCCTTCGCCCGCTCGACCGGCAAGCCAGTGATCGCCTTTTCCATCGGATCGGACGCCAGCCTGGAGGCCCGCCGCGCCCTCAACCGGGCAGGGGTACCCGCGTACCCGTCCCTCTGGCGGGCCGCCCGGGCGCTCGGGGCGTTGGTGGAGCACGCCCGGCGCGTGCGGGCGCCGAGAGGGCTCAATCCCCCGAGCGGGCCATGATGAGCATGCTGCGCAGGGCGGAAAAGGCCGTCAGATAGTCGGAGGCCGTGTAACGCAAGGTACGGGGGCCCGTCCGCTCCACGCCGGGCATGATGCAGGCGGCGTCGGCCTGGCCGGTGTGCACGGTCGTCAGCTCCACGACGACGGGGGGCTCGAAGCGAAGCAGCGGCACCGCACCCGGCGCGACTTTCTCCAGGTCTCTGAGCGCGTCCCGAGATGCCTCCTTCAGCATGGCCCGGGCGCGCTCGGGGTGAACCGACCGGGCGGCCGTGCGGCCTACGGCATGCTTGACGACCACGGTGCGCACCCACGGCATCCACTCGGCCATCTGGCGGCATGCCGCGTCGTCGCCGCTCACGAGCACCACCGGCACACCGAAGTACCCGCACACCCCGGCGTTGAGGGCTGCTTCGTTGACCGCACGGCCGTTGATGCGCACGTCCCACTCTACGGTGCCGGAGTAGGTGTGGTCGAGGGTCGCGCCGGCCGTCCCTGCACCGCCGTGGTAGCCCAGGAACAACGCCGCGTCGAAGCCCTCCTCGATCCCTTGCACCATGCTGAGCGGCTTGGGCGACCCCTGGATGAGCTCGGCAACCGGGTGCAGGAGCTCGGGATCGAGGTTGCTCATCCGATCGTGCGAGTCGTTGACCACAATCCTCGAGGCGCCGGCCTCGAGAGCGCCCTCCACCGCCGCGTTGACCTCCAGGGTCATGAGGCGGCGCACCTGCGGGCGCCACTCTCCCTGATCCTGCGCCCAGCTGAAGGTGCCGGCGATGCCCTCCATGTCGACCGAGATGTAGACGCGCACGTGCGAGTATGCCTCCATCGGTAGGACGGGTGCCCGGGCCTGGGTCAGCAGGTACGGCGCGTACCGGGCAACCTCCTCCCGTATCCCGGCCGGTGGCAAGGGCCAATCCGGGTCGGCCGATCCGCCTTCGCCCGTCGAGCGCCGACCCTTAAAGGAAGCACGGTGGAGTGCTGGTCGGCTTTGGCGCGCCTTCGACGGGACGGGACGCAAGTCCGCACGTCCGCAACCCACATATAGATACTTGCGGACTTGCGGAGAAAGGTCCGAACCTGCATCACGACGGCGTTTCTTCGGCCGCTCCGGCTGAACGGCGCCCGGCAAGCGGGCGATAGTTCGTCCCCGCTGGCCGATGACTTGGTGGAGGCTTTCATCTGATGAGCCCCGCCACCGCCCTCTCCGAGCTTCACCGTCGAGGCGTCATCGTTCGGGCCGAGGGGAACGCCATCCGGGTCATCGGCAGCAGGGACGCGCCGAGCCCCGAGCTGATCGATACCTTACAGGCGCACAACGTGGCCGTGCCGGAGCTTCTCGCCTGGCCGCCCGCGTCGTGGGAGGCCGAGGCCCGCTATGGCGTTCCCCATGCCCGCCTGTATCCGTTCCTTGGCCGCAAGGTACGGACCCCCGCGGGCCGGGCCGGCTGTTTCAGGTGTCCGCCAACCTAGCGGCGGTGATCCTGGACAGCGAGGCCGAGCGGTTGGCCATCTTCGAGCCGAGGGGGGGTTCGGCCACTGGGCCCACCTTCTCCGCCCCATCCTGACGGCGGCCCGAACCCACGCATCCAGGCAGGCAGGACGGCCCTTCTGGGGCCATTATGCGGGCCGGGGGCTCTGGGCCTTCAAGGCCCAGGCCCTTCGGGCCGGCCTTGCGGCGTCGGTTCGCTCCGGGCCTTTCCGGCCCGCCCCCGGCCCTGCAGAGCCAGGCTGCAAGGGCAGTCCGAAAAATGGGCCGAGGTAGCCCGGTGCAGGCAACGGGGGAGTTCACCATGACGACGCAACTGCCGATGCGATCCGCCGGCTGCTGGCCACGTAGGAAAACAGCCGCATGCCCGAGATCGTTGCAGCAGCCCTGATCCGCCGCCAAGGCCCCGAGCCTCCGTGTGAGCGCTGGGCGCGGGAGTACGTGGCCGACTACGCCCACGTCTCGCCGCAGCAATCGGCCCGCGCCGTGCTCCGGGTGCTGCACGAGGTGGAGCAGGTGCTGGCCCTCATCCTGGACACCGCCGCGGCGCTGGCTCGCAAGGCACAGAGCGGGGCGGCGTAGCCCACGCTGACGGTGACATCTCATGGATGACAAATGCTATACTTCGGCCTGGGGGTACGACCCTGCGAATCACCGGCTTCGAATGGGATGACGCCAACATCGGGCACATCGCTCGCCACAATGTGGATCCGGACGAGGCCGAGCAGGTTCTGCAAAACCGCCCTGTCGTTCGCCGCTCACGAAGCGGACGCTACGTCGCTATTGGCCAGACCGACGAGGGGCGGTATCTGGTCGTGGTCTTTGAGGTACGGCGCGCAGGCCGTGCGAGAGTCGTGACGGCTCGGCCAGCACAATCCGAGGAACGCCGGCTTTATCGGAGGGAGAGAAGCTGATGGCACGTAAAACGCAGGAAAAGCCTCTGCCTGCCTTCGAGTCCGCCGAAGAAGAAGCGGCCTTTTGGGACGCCCATTCGGTGGCGGACTACTGGGACCAACTGGAGCCGGTCCAGGAGCCGGTGCAGGTGGTGCGCAAGAAGCGGCTCCTCTCGGTGCGTCTGGCGCAGCAGGACATGGAGGCCCTGCGCCGGATTGCCGCCCGCTACGGCCTCGGGGCTGGCACGCTGGCCCGAGTTTGGATCCTCGAGCGCCTGCGGGGGGAAAAGGCGCAGCAACCATGAGCCGGTGCTGCTCACCGCTCCGGCATCCGGAAAGTATCCTGGGTAGCGCACACCCTTACGCCGCTACACGAAGGAGGCGCGGAGGAAACGCGAGCATTTCGAACCTCGGTGGGTGGTCTCATGATAGCGTTCGTCGCCCTGGATACCGAGACGACCGACCTCCACCCTTTGCGCGGCCTTCCGGTAGCGGTTACCTTGCAGGCGGCCCGTGGCCACTCGCTCACCCACTCGTTGGACGGACATCTTCGCGCAGCCGGTAGCCCACACCCGGTTCTGTGATGATGTACTGGGGCTTGAGGGGGTTCGGCTCGATCTTCCGGCGCAGGTTGCTCATGTTCACCCGCAGCAAGTGGCTGTCCCCCGTGTAGCCGGGGCCCCACACGGCCCGGAGCAGCTGCCCGTGGGTCAGCACTTTGCCCGGGTGCAGTGCGAGGGTCCGCAGCAGGGCGTATTCGGTGGCCGTCAGGTGCACCGCTCGGCCGCCCACCGTCACCCGCCGCTCTTGGGGCACCCCACTCCCGGCGGCGGCCGACACTCCGCCACTTGGTGAGGTGTCGTTTGGGGTGACACCCTCCTCTCCAGGGGTGCTCACCGAGCACCCTATGGCGGACAAACACCGCCAGGGCGCCACTTGACGCGCCATTCGCGAAGGCGCAAAGGTGCGGCAGGTGCGGCTTGCCTACCTGGGTGCCCGGCCCCGGCTCACCCCGTCCCTGAAAGCCCGCGTCGAGCGGCAGTACCCCGGCCCCATCAATTGGGCCAAGGTAGAGGCGCAGCTTGTCGCCCGCGGCGGGCAAGTCGTCGAGCACGGGCCTGCGGCGAAACGAAGTCCTGGGCCTGGCGTGGGAGGACGTGGACCTCGAGGCTGGGGTCATCCACGTGCGCTGCCAGTGGGGACCCCTCGACGAGGAGGGCCACTACGGCCGGGTGCCCGTGAAGACCAAGGCTGGGGTGCGGGACGTGCCTATTCCCGCGCCGCTCGCCGACGCCCTGGCAGCCCACAAGGTGACGCAGGAGGCGCAGGGGCTTGGCCCGCTGATTTTCGACCGGGGAGATGGCAAGCCCATCGCGCCGGCGGAGCTGGACCATGCGTGGGCAGACATCCGGGAGAAGCTGAAGCTTCCCGACGAACCTGCGCCTGCATGACCTGCGGGGTTCCTACGTCACCTGGCTGGCCGAGCAGGACGTCGATCTGAAGACAGCGTCCGTGTTGGCGGGCCACTCGGACATCAAGGTGACGGCGCAGATCTACCAGCGGGTGACGAGAAAGCTAGCGCAGGAGGCCGCCCGCGCCATCGAGCGTCTGGTCGGGCAACCTCCTGCGGCTCAGTAGCCCGGCCCGCTGCCGGGACAACTAGGGCGGCCGGTGGCAGCCGGCCGCCCTTTCGCGTACCGGTCCGACTGCGAACGGCTATTACGAACGGACTGATACCCAGGGCGGGTATCGCCTTTTGCCCCTTGGAATTGGTGCCCGGGCCGGGATTTGAACCCGGATAGGGTGTTACCCCTACACGCCCCTCAAACGTGCGCGTCTGCCAATTCCGCCACCCGGGCACGCCTCGGTGGGTGACGCCCCGATTATAGAGGCGGGCGCCGCCGTGCGTCAAGCGAAGGGGCGCAGCGTAAGACTATTGCCCAAAGGGGCGCGGTGGGCGTCTGGACGACGCGGGGATGCGCGCCCCCTATCGCCGCACCATCCCCGGGCGACTCACTTCGGGCCCTGGAACTGCTCCACCGCCGCCATCGCCATGGACCCGTACACTACCGAGGGCCCGCCGCCCATCATGACGGCCACCCCCACGGTCTCGGCGATCTCCTCCCGGGACGCACCGTGCTGCAGGGCGTCATGGACATGGCAGGCGATGCAGCCCTCGCAATGCACGGCGATGGCGATGCCCAGGGCAATGAGCTCCTTCATCTTGGGCGATAGGGCCCCCTCTCGCACGGCCGCGTCGTGCAGGGCCTGAAACCCCTGCATGGTGCCGGGGATCGCCCGTCCGAGCTCGCCCATCCTGCGCAAGACGTCGTTGCGGAGCTGGGGGTACGCCTGAGAGTCGCTCACGATGACCGGACCTCCTCGCCGTCCGTCCCAGGCGTTCCACCCGGCGACGGCGCTTGTGATGTGTTTCACTATTTCGCCGGGGCACCGGTCATCCCCTGCCTGCGCTCACCGGCTGCCGGTATTGTTCCGCAGCGGGCCCAGTCCGATGACGGGAGCCAAGGGGGAGGACCACGACCGCCACCGCCGTCCCCCTGGCCCCAGCCCGGAGACTCCCGGCACACCGGGCGCCGCCTCGCTCCTGCTGGTCGCGACGACTAACCGGCTGCTCGCAGGGCCTGATCGAAGTCCTCCCAGATGTCCTCCATGTCCTCGGCACCCACCGAGACCCGGATCAGCGTGTCGACGATGCCGAGGCGCAGGCGCTGCTCCGGCGGCATGGCCCGGTGAGACGAAGAGGCCGGATGCGAGATGGTGGTACCTACCTCGCCCAGGCTGGGCACGAGCCGCACCAGCTTCAGCGCGCGCACGAACCGTGCGACAGCAGGCGAGACCCCTTCGACGGTTGCAGGAGCGGCGCCACCCGACGCCGGGCCGGCCGGGCCGGTGCGCTCCCGGATAACAAACGATACCATCGCGCCAAACCCGCCGCCCAGCATCCGGGGCGCAGGCCCGCCCGCCGGCTCCAGTCCGGGATAGTAGACCCTTTCGACGTTGGGGTGGCTTGCCAGGCGCCGCGCCAGTGCCACGGCGTTTTCGCTCTGCCGGCGGATTCGCAACGCGAGGGTCATGAGACCCCGCAGGGCCAGCCAGGCGACGAACGGGGCAGCCGCCGCCCCCAGGATCATGCCCCGCCGCCGCACCTGGGTCACCAGCTCCGCCGAACCCGCCACGACGCCCAGGCGTGACGTCGGCGTGCCCGCCCAAGAACTTGGTGGCGCTCTCCACCACCAGGTCGGCGCCCAGCTCCAGCGGCCTGCACAGCACCGGCGAGGCGAAAGTGTTGTCCACCACCAGGCGGCACCCGCCATGGCGGCGCGCGAGTTGGGCCAGCGCCGGCAGATCGGCTACCTTCAGCGTGGGATTGCTGATCGTTTCGACGTACAGCACCCGGGTCTCGGGACGCAGAGCAGCACGTACGGCCTCGAGGTCGCTGGTGTCCACCTGCGTGAAGCGCACCCCGAAGCGCGCCAGCTCCTGCGTCACCGCCCGGTAGGTGCCGCCGTACACCTCCGCGGCGACCGCCACGTGGTCGCCCGGGGCCAGCAGGCTCCAGAGCGTGGTGAAGATGGCGCCCATGCCCGAGGCGGCCGCCCACGCATCCTCGGCGCCCTCCAGGTCGGCCACCGCCCGCTCCAGGGTCGCCACGGTGGGGTTGGCCTCGCGGCTGTAGGAGAAGTTGCGGGGAGGCCCCGAGCCCTGTTCGGCCTCGACCTCCGCCATGCGTTCGAGGCTTTCGAATTCGAACACCGACGTTTGGAAGATGGGCGGCGCCACCGGTCGTTCGATGACCACCGGCCGCCTGCGGCCAGCCTGGGCCGACAGCGTGTCGAGCCGGTAGCCGGGCAGGCGAGAATCTCCGCGGTCGGTGCCTTCAAGACCCATGCGTCTCACCTTTCTCTCTCCAGAACGTAGAAGTTGCGCCCGCCGGCGCGCATGAAGTCGACGACGGCGTAGCCCTTGGAGAAATAACCGCTGAAGAGCTCCCGCGCGTGCAGACGCCACTCCATGGCCAGCGCCGGATCGCTGCGGAGCAGTCGAGAAAAGTCGTCGGGGATCTGCACGGCGACGCGGGGCCCCTCGGGTGCGGGGGTGACGGCGACGGGACGCTCCCCCCGGGACAGGTTGGCCAGCGGCGGCTCGGCCACCCGAGCGTTGGCCTCTGCCCCGTCATCCCCTCGGCCGGCACCCGAAGCACCGGAGCTGGATCCCGAACCGGGCCACAGGCAGCCGGCCTCGCCCCGTGCCCCCTCCAGGCGCTTCACCGCGGCCTCGACGCGCGCGCTCGTCAGAGCCCACTCCGCCAGGAACCGGTCGGTGGGCACCCCGGCGTTGACGCCGCTCAGCGGGCCGTAGCAGTCGGCCAGGTAGGTGCGCACCACGCAGCCGAGCTTGCGCACGTTGAAGGTGGCGTTGAGGCCCAGCAGCGGGTCGTAGGTCCACACGACGCGGTCGATGCCCCGGGCCAGGCACCACGCTCGCTGGAACAGCTTCAGCCGCACCGCCAGCCCCGTGCCCCGGTACTCGGGCAGCACCGCGAGCATGTGGGAGTGCTGGAGCTTCGGGTCGGCCGTGGGAAAGCCGAAGACGAACCCCACCACCCTCCCGCCCTCGAAGGCCCCGGCCGCCAGCCCGCCTTCGCGGGCGATGGCGATCATGGTGGCCGCGGGCACCACGTCGATGTCGTCCATGCCCCACGCAGCCTGCTGGACGGCCTCCGTCTGTTTGAACTCCGTGGGGCTCGCGAGCTCTCGGACGGTGAAGCGCTGCAGCGTGAACTGGCCTCCCATCGAACGCGTGTTCCCACCTCACTCCGAGGTCTCCGGCGGTTTCACGGGGTCAGGGCCTCGAAGCTCACCATGATGCGCCGGCGAAAGGCGACCTGGCCCAGAGGCCCCGAGAGGCCGACACAGGAAGTTCGGCCCGGTCGATGCCTACAACCCGGCCCACGCCACGAGGGCCCACAGGCCCAAGGCCATGAGCAGAGAAAGAGCGCTCGCCGCCACCGAGAGAGCATGCAGCCGGCCGAACTCCGGCGGTAAGGGAGCTCCGCCCTCGGCTTCGCCGGCCTGCGCCCGAAGGGCGTGAATGCGCGGCTGCAACAACAGCGCCCCTACCAGGTCGAGGGCGAGCATCACCAGCACCAGGACGAGCGCCACGGTCGCCCTGGGCCGCCGGGCGGCAAGCCGCCACGAGGCGAGGACCGCCAGGGCCACCGCCGTGGCCACGGCCGTCCGGTAGTAACCCGGGAAGATCACCTCGACCACCTGCCCGGCCTGCGGGCGGGGAAACCGGGCAAAGATGGCCGGCGTCGCGCTGCCTCCGAAATAGAGGGCCGTCCCGGTCCACCAGGCGAGAGCCACGAGGTACAGGAAGTCCCGTATGGCCGCCACGGTCGTCGCCTCCCTACTGCCCGTCGATGAAGGCCGCCGTCACCATCAGCACCGTGCGGGGAGCCCCGTCGTCCAGGACGACTCGCTGTATCCCCATCCATTCCCCCACGATCCGGACGGGCGAGCCAACCGCGTAGGCCAAGGCGGTTCCGGGCCCCGGGCCGGAAGCGACCAAGCCCGTACTAACCCGGACGAGCGCTCCGGGCATGCCTGCCGGGGCGGCGTTGCCTGGCTCCTCGACCTGCACCACCAGCGTGTCGGCCGTACGCTCTACGACCGTACCGGAGAAGCGCACCAGCCGGCCCCACCGGCGCTCTTGTCCCGCCAGCACCGCAGCAGGCTCGAGCGCCACTGACCGGCTCTCGAAAAGAGCGCGCCACTCGGCCTCTGCCCCTGGTGGCTCGAAGAGCCGGGCCGAGGGCCGGTCTCCGAGCGCCCGGCGCACCCGATCGAGCAGGGCCGCTGCTCCCACGAGATCGGGATCGAGCTCCAGCGCCCTCTCGAGCAGCTCCGTCGAGCGCTCCAGGAAATAGGCGTGCCGCCGCTGGCCCTCCTCGTGATGGCGGCGGTCGGCCTCCCGGAGCATCGGCTCGTGCTCCCCCACCACGGCCAGCGCCCTGCCGAACAAGGCCGCAGCGGCCAATCGTCGATCCACCGCTGCCATCTGCGAAGCGGCCCTGCTCGAGCTCGGATCGAGCTCCCACGCCGCTTCATAGAGGGTACGCGCCCGCACCAGGTCCCCCACGTCCGGCGCCACCGAAAGGCTCGCCCTGGGACGATAACGGGCATACCGCGCGTCCCCGTCGACGGCGAGCGCCTTCGCCGCCTCCACCAGGCCGGCCCTGTCCGCGGCCGTCTGCGGGGGCTGGCCCTCCACGAACAGCTGCATCGCCCCGGCGGCCGCAGGCGAAAAGGGCCGTTCCCAGGGCCCGGGCTGGCCTCCTGCCTGTACCGCCACCGCAGGCGAACCCGGGACGAGAAGCACGACCTCGGAGAGCGACCCTGCCCCGGCGGGCCACAGCCCTCTCCACCAGATGGCGGTCTCTGCCAGCCTCCAGAGGTAGTAGGAGGCCACCGCGGGGTGGCGCCGCACGACTTCGACGTCGATGTCGTCGCCCGCCAATCGCCCGGGCTCCGCGCCCACCGCCTCCATCACGAGCCATAGCCGCCCGCCGAGCCAAAACGGGGTGACGCGGGTGTCGCCGGGCATTTGCGCCGATAGCAGCGCAGCCAGCGTAAGAGGCGGCTGCGCCCGAGTCTGGGCGCCTGCCCCTCCGCCGCCCCAGGCCCACACCAACGCCCCTGCCGCCAGGACGACCCGGGCGGCGAAGCGCACGCTTCCGACGCTCCCGCCGCTGGCGGGGAAGGCCGGACGCCTCCTGGATTCAGGCCGGCTGGTCCCCATCGTCTCGCTCGACCCTGCGCCCGCCCCCAGCCCCGCGGGTGGAGGGTTCATAGGCCGCAAGCTCTCGCAGCAGGGCGGGCAGCCCCACCCACAGCACCAGCAAGTCGTCGAGCCAGCCCACGCCGGGGATCAGCACGGAGGGGAGCAGGTCCACGGGGATGATCACGTACAGGAGCCCTGCGAGGATCAGGGCCTTCTTCCAGGAGGCCACACCGGGGTCGTGCAGGTACCGCCACAACCGCCCCAGGTAGCCCCACCAGGAGATCGGTGCGCTCCCGCCCGCCGAAGCGGTGCGGCCGTGCCGGAACGCATGCCACGGATCCCCATGAGGCGCATCCCATCCTTGCCCCGGCACGCCCCACGGGCCACTCCGGCTGGCCCTCCTCAAAGCACCTACGAACCGGCCCCTCACCGGGGCTCCCTGGCGCCGGCCACGGCCAGCCTCGTCGCCGGTCATCTCGCGAGGAACAGCGCTGCCGCAGTACGGGCAGCGCTCTGCAAGGAGCACTTCCTGGCCACACGCTGGGCACTTCATCGCCGAACAGCCGCCCCGGCGCGCTCACGCCACGCGCTGGGCGGCCGCCACCTTCACCTTCTCCGCCAGCCCCCGGGTACGGATGTCACCCGGCTTGGCCAGATGGCAGGCCACGTAGTGATGGTTGCCCAGGTCGACGAACGGCGGCTCCTGCACCCGGCAGATCTCCTCGGCCAGCGGGCAGCGCGTGTGGAAGCGGCACCCGCTCGGCGGGTTGACCGGACTCGGCACGTCTCCTTGCAGAATGATGCGCTCCCTCCGCACCGTGGGATCGGGAATCGGGATGGCGGACATGAGCGCCTGGGTATAAGGGTGCAGCGGATCGTCGAACAGCTCGGTCTTGTCGGCGAGCTCCACGATCTTGCCCAGGTACATGACGGCCACGCGGTTGGAGATGTGCTTCACGACCGACAGGTCGTGGGCGATGAAGAGGTAGGTCAGACCGAACTCCTTTTGCAGGTCCTGCAGCAGGTTGATGACCTGCGCCTGGATGGAAACGTCCAGGGCGGAGACCGGCTCGTCGGCCACGATCAGCTTGGGGTTGACGGCCAGGGCCCTCGCGATGCCGATGCGCTGGCGCTGCCCGCCGCTAAACTCGTGGGGATAGCGCCGGGCGTGCATGGCCGCCAGTCCCACCACTTCCAAGAGCTCCCGCACCCTCCGCTCCTTGGCGGGGCCTTTGGCGATCCCGTGGATGACCAGAGGCTCCCCGATGATGTCGCCCACGGTCATGCGGGGATTGAGCGAGGCGTACGGGTCCTGGAAGATGATCTGCATCTGCCGCCGCAGCCTGCGCATGGGCTCCCGCCCGAGATGGAAGATGTTTTGGCCCTCGAAGTAGACCTCACCCCGCGTCGGCTCCAGCAGGCGGAGGACCAACCGCCCCGTGGTCGACTTGCCGCACCCCGACTCGCCCACCAGGCCGAGGGTCTCCCCCCGGCGGATGAAGAAGTCGATCCCGTCAACCGCCTTGACCGCCCCGACCTGCCGGGAGAAGATGATGCCCCGGCTGATCGGGAAGTGCTTCACCAGCCCCTTCACCTCGAGGAGCACGTCGTCGCGAGCCCCACCACGGGACTCCCCGCCCGATGCCGTCGTCAACCCACGGACACTCCCCTCCAGAGCTTCAGCGCCTGGCCCTCGGGAGGCGGCGGCACGGGCTCGAAGTTGGTGTACTGCCAGCAGGCCACCTGGTGCCCCTCCGGGCTGACCTCCATCGGGGGAGGCTCCAGCCGCTTGCAGATGTCCCTTGCCAGCTCGCACCGGGGATGGAACCGGCACCCCTTGGGCATGTTGTACGGGCTCGGGACGACGCCCTCGATGGCCTTGAGGCGATCCCGGGTCTCGTGGAGTTTGGGCACCGACTCCAGCAGCCCCACCGTGTACGGATGGCGCGGCCTGGTGAAGATGGAGCGTACGTCGGCCGACTCGACGATCTTGCCCGCGTACATGACGACCACGTGCTCGACGAGCTCGGCGATCACGCCCATGTTGTGGGTGATCAGCATGATGGCCGTGCCCAGCTCTTGCTGGAGCCGGCGCATCAAGTCGAGGATCTGGGCCTGGATGGTGACGTCGAGCGCCGTGGTCGGCTCGTCGGCGATGAGCAGCTTGGGATTGCACGACAGCGCCATGGCGATCATCACGCGCTGGCGCATGCCGCCGCTCATCTGGTGGGGGTAGTCGTCGATCCGCTTCTCGGGCGACGGGATGCCCACCAGCCGCAGCATCTCGATCGCGCGCCGCCGGGCCTCGGCTTTCGACACCTTCTGGTGCAGGATGATGGCCTCCATGATCTGGTTGCCGACGGTGAAGACCGGGTTGAGGGAGGTCATCGGTTCCTGGAAGATCATGGCGATCTCGTTGCCCCGGATGCGGCGCATCTCGGACTCCCGCTTCTGCAGGAGATCCTGGCCCTCGAAGAGGATCTGGCCGCCCACGATGCGGCCCGGCGGGTTGGGCACCAGGCGCATGATGGAAAGCGACGTCACGCTCTTGCCGCAGCCGGACTCCCCGAGTACGCCCAGCGTCCCCCCCTTGCGCAGGGAGAAGCTGACGCCGTCGACGGCCGGTACGACCCCATCTTCCGTATAGAAGTACGTCTTCAGGTTACGGACGTCGAGGAGCAGGTCCCTCCCGTTACGTCCTCCGGCCGCGGTCTCCACGGCCGGCGAGGCCACCCACGAGCCCAACTGCCGTCCCCCTCACCGATCATACCTCGTAGCAGGCGACCCATTGGCCCGGTGCTTTCTCCTCCAGAGGGGGATGATCCTGCCGGGCGCACCGGTCGCTCGCAATCGGGCACCGCTCGTAAAACCGGCAGCGAGGCGGGGGGTCGATGGGCTTGCTCACCCCGCCCTTGATGGCGATGGTGGCTTTGGGAGCCTCCGGGTCGGGCACGGGCATGGCCGCTACGAGCGCCTTCGTGTAGGGATGCAGGGGCTGCCGGATGATCTGCTCGGCCGGCCCGACCTCTACGATCTTCCCCAGGTACATGACGGCGATCCGGTCGCACAGGTACCGGGCCACCGCCAGGTCGTGGGTGATGTAGAGGTAGGTCATCTGCAGCGATTCTTTGAGCTCGAGCAGCAACTTCATGATCCCCGACCGGATGGAGACGTCCAGCATCGAGGTCGGCTCGTCGGCCACCACGAACTTGGGCCGCAAGACGAGCGCCCGGGCGATGGCCACCCTCTGGCGCTGCCCGCCCGATAGCTCGTGCGGGAAGCGAAACTCGAAGGCGGAGGGCGGCGTCAGCCCCACCCGCTCGAGCTCCTCGGCTACCCGCTGCTCCCGATCGGCCAGCGAACCGATCCCATGAACCGCCAGCGGCTCCGAGACGATGTCGAAGACGGTCATCCGGGGGTTGAGCGACTCGTAAGGGTCCTGGAAGATCATCTGCGCGTTGCGCCGGAAGCGCTGCAGGTCAGGCCCCTCGATACGGCCGAGGTCGAACCCCCCGACCCGTACCTCCCCCGACGTCGGCGTGGTAGCCCGCACCAGCAGCCGGCCGGTGGTCGTCTTGCCGCAGCCGGACTCGCCGACCAGGCCGAAGACCTCACCGTCCCGGATGCTGAAGCTGACGTCGTCCACCGCGTGCACGAAGTGCTCGGCCTTGCGAAACCAGCCACTGCGGATCGGGAAGAGCTTGCGCAGGTGCCTGGCCTCCGCGACGGTCGCCGGGGGCGCCGCCGTCGTGACAGCCCCCTTGGTGGCCCCGATGGCGTCGCTCATGACGCCCGCTCACCCCCTACGGCGGTCGCCCTGGCGGCGAAGTCGGCCCGTACGTCCTGCCCGGCCACGGGGTGCCAGCAGGCCACCAGGTGGTCGTCGCCCGCCCGCGCCAGAGTCGGCACCTCGGCCCGGCACTGCTCCGTGGCGTACGGGCAGCGCGGGTGGAAGGCGCACCCGCGTGGCAGGTCGAGGAAGTTGGGAGGCTCCCCCGGGATCGTCACCAGATCCCGCTTGGCGCCCGCGATGCTGGGAAAGGCTGCCATGAGGCCCGCCGTGTACGGGTGCTTCGGCCGCTTGAACACGTCGGACGCCTTCCCGAGCTCCACGATACGCCCGGCGTACATCACGGCCACCCGGTCGCTGACCTCGGCGATGACCGCCACGTCGTGCGAGATGTAAATCATCGTCATGTGCAGCCGCCGCCGGATGGCGTCCAGCTCCTGCAGGATCTTCTCCTGCACGATGACGTCCAGCGCCGTGGTGGGCTCGTCGGCAATCACCAGCTGGGGGCTGCACGACAGCGCCATGGCGATGACGGCACGCTGTTTCATGCCGCCGCTGTACTCGTGAGGATAGTGATCCATGCGATCCGGCGCGAGGCCCACCAGGTGGAAGAGTTCGGCGATCCGCTCCCGGGCTTGCTGGCGGCTGACGTGGGGTTCGTGGGTCTGGATCACCTCGACGATCTGGTCGCCGACCGTGTACACGGGGTTCCAGGAGTTCATCGCCGCCTGAAAGATCATGGAAACCCGCCGCCACCGGATGGTACGCATCTGGCTCTCCGAGAGCGGCACCAGGTCCGTCCCGTCGAGGTAGATGTGGCCGCGGGTGATGCGGGCGTTGTCGGGAAGCATCTTCATGATGCTGATCGCAAGCGACGTCTTCCCCGAACCCGACTCCCCCACGATGCCCAGGGACTCGCCCCGCTCCAGCGCCAGGTCGACGTCCTGGACGGCCGGGATGGCGCCCCGGCGGGTGGTGTAGCGCAGCTGCAAGGCCTGGATGTCGAGCAGCGGCAACGGTTCGCTCACCTCTTTCGCAGCCGGGGGTTGATGACCTCGTCGAGGCCGCGGCCGACCAGGTAGAAGGCGGCGCACAGAAGGGTGATGGCCAGCCCCGCCGGCAGCCATAGCCACCAGAACTTGTCGAACATGAGCAGATAGCCGCCTGTCTCGGCGGTGTTCATCATGAGGCCCCAGCTGATGCGCACGTTGAGCAGCCCGAAGAACGAGAGCGTCGCTTCGCTGAGGATGGCCGCCGTCACGTTGAACATCATGTACAGGAACGAGAGCGGCATCACGTTGGGGACGATGTGCTTGCGGATGATCCACCAGGGGCTGCCGCCCGCCAGCCGGGCCGCTTCCACGTACGGGCGCACCGAGACCGAGAGGGCCTGGGACTTGATGATGATGGTAATGCCTCCGAACCCCGAGAGAAGCCCGATGATGAGCGCCAGCTCGAAAAGATCGATCTCGAAGAGCGCGCCGAGCACGAGCAGGAAGGGGATGGTCGGAAAGAGCAGCAACAGGTCCGCGATGCGCATGAAGATGGTATCGATCCAACCGCCGAAATAGGCCGAAAGCGTGCCCACCAGCGTGCCGATGACCACGGAGAGCACGGCCGAGAGCACCCCCAGGACGAACTCCCAGCGGGTGCTGTACATGAGCTGGCTCAGCACGTCCCTCCCGTACGGGTCCGTGCCGAGCAGGTGCTGCGGCGACGGAGGCGAGGGATGCATGATCATCGGGTCGTAGCCGGTGATCGGGTCGTAGACCTGGGCCGGCCACACCGTCGCCATCAGGATGGGGTGCAAGAGGGCGAGAACGCCGAAGAGCACGATGATGGCAAGCCCAATGGGGCCGATGCGGCTGTTCCTGAAGAGCTCCCAGTTTTCGCGAAACGTTCGCTTCCAGAGCCGCCACCGGATCTGCCACAAGGTGGTCGCAACGGGGGCTGCCGGAAGCGGAGCTGCCGGGTGCGCCATGGTTGTCTTGCGTGCCACCTTCGCGGCTGCTACTCAGCCGCCGTGATTTCCCCGCCGGCCACCCGCAGGCGGGGATCCAGGAAGGCATGCAGCAGGTCGGCCACGATGTGGGCCAGGACGACGAAGACGCCCGTAAAGACGAACGCCCCGACGGCCAGCGGGTAGTCGTACACCCGCGCCGACTCGAGGAGCGTCAGGCCCAGGCCCGGCCACGAAAAGACGGTCTCCGTGATGATGCCGCCGCTCACGACGCCGCCGATGCTGAGCGTGAAGCTGGTGACCACGGGCAACAGCGCCGTGCGCGCGGCATAGCGGTCGCGCACGACCCGGTCGGGCAGCCCCCGGGCCCGCGCGGCCATCACGTAGTCTTCACGGATTGTCTCCAGCATGGAGTCGCGCATCAAGAGCATCGTGCCGCCGAAACTGATGAGCGACAGCGTGAACACCGGCAGGACCATGTGGGAAGCAATGTCGAGGGCGTAGCGGGCCAGCCCCGACTGCACCCACCAGGCGCCGCTCGCCAGGAGCCCCCCGCCCCAGAGCCCCACCTGGGTCAGGGCGCGCCCGCCGACGGTGCCGATCCGCGGGATGCCGAGCCCGTAGCCCACCATCAGCAGCAGGGCGAACAGCGCCAGGTTGACCAGCATGAGGCCGAAGACCTGGTTGCTGCTGACCGAAGCCGTGCGCCACACGGAAGGGCTGATGAACTGGTTGAGCGGAAAGAGCTTCATCTGGTAGGCGAACAGCCACATGACGATGAGCCCGAGCAGCGGGTAGAACGCCGTCCAGAAGGTCACCCCCACCGTGGTGGCCGCGTAATCCACCGTGGCCCCTCGCCGCCAGGCGATGATCCGGCCCAGCAAAAACCCTATGTAAAACGACACCACGGTCGCCGTGAAAAAGAGCACCACCGTGCGGGGCGCCCGCTCGGCGATGATGTCCCACACGGGCCTCGGATATTGGCTGAACGAGATGCCGAGGCTGCCGCTCAGGAAGTTTTTGAGGTAGGACGCGTACTGCATGTACCACGGCTGGTCGAGGCCCAGGCGACGCTCCAGCTCTTGCCGGACCTCCGCGGTGATCCGGGGGTTGTTGGTGTACAAGACGGTGATGTTGCCGGGCATCGCCTGGAGGATCAAGAACGTCACCGTCATGTACACGAAGATGGTCACGATGGCCTGAATCAGGCGGTTTACCAGGAAGCGTCCCAAGTGCCCGGCCCCCCAAAGCCAGCGGAGGGGGTCGCTTCTTGCGGCCCCCTCCACCGGGACTCCTCGGTGACTTACTTCATCAGCTGGACGGTTGCCTGCAGGCCGTAGACGTACTGCAGCCCGCCCAGGACCTGCGTGTACGGGTACTTGACCTGGTCCTTCCGGTACGCCTCCATCACCGGGGTGTCGAAGAGGACGATGTACGGCACCTCTTCGGCGAGGAACCGTTGTCCCTCGAAGGCGTACTTGCGGGCCGTCTCGAGGTCGGATGCGTCCTTGAGGGCCTCGGCGACCTTGTCGAACTCAGGGTTGTTGTACCCGCCGGCGTTGAAGCCGCCCGGCGCCGCCTGGCTCGAGTGGAAGAAGAGATAGATGTGATCCGGGAACAGGGTAAGGCTCCAGCCCAGCATGTACATGTCGAAGTCTTGCTCGTCGTACACCTTGCTGGAGATGGTGTTGAAGTCGGTCAGGCGCACCCGCAGGGGGATGCCAAGGTCGGCCACCCACCGCTCGATCCACAGGGCGAAGGTCGCCCGGAGCGGGTCGTATCCCGGCGCCGGGGCCAGCATCTCGAACGGCTTGACGGGCTCGCCGTTGGGAAGCAGCAACCCCTCGCCGGGCTCATACTGGTCCTTCTTGGCGTCCTTGATCACAGGCTCCTTGCGCCACTTGAAGCCGGCCTTCTTCAGTAGCTCCGTGGCGGCCTGCACCCGCTCGCCACGGGTCATGCCCTGCCCCCAGATCTTGACCTCCGGGTTGTACCAGAAGGCGTTGCCCGGGGGCACCACCGTGGCCAGCGGGAACGCGACGCCCTGCAGCACGTCCTTGGTGACGAAGTCGCGATCGATGAGCGTCGCGATGGCCTGGCGGAACTCCTTGATGCTGAAAGGCTCCCGCCGCATGTTGAAGCTCAGGTACCGGAAGCCGTTCGTGTTGTTGCGGATGATCTCGACGTTGGGATTGGCCTGCAGCTGCGTCTGGAAGCCCCGCTGCAGCCCCAGCGAGTTGAAGATGTAGGAGACTTCCCCGTTGAGCAGCGCCAGCACCGCGGCGTTCTGATTCTGGTAAATCCGGTAGATCACGTTGTCGACGTACGGCCCCTCGGTGTACTTGAGGGTCACCTCGCCGGACGGCGCCGGGTCCGTCGTGGCCCACTTGAAGTTGAGCTTCGGGTTGGTGAGGCGGAATCCACCGTTCTTGAAGAACTCGGAGGTCTCTCCACGGAAGGACGTGTACGGGTTGACGACGTTCTCGAAGAAGGCTCCGCGCTCCCACCGGCCGAACTTGAGCCCGCCGATCGCGTCCGGCTGTTTCACGTCCGCGGCGAGGAGGCTCTTGACGGGATCGGCGTCCTTCAGCGCCTTTTGGACGATGGGCTCCCACAGTTTCTTCTGGACGATGGGAGCCTGCAGGATCCCGTACTGCCAGTCCGCCAGGCCGGGCTTCTTCTTCAAGAAGAACCGCACCTTGTACTGGCTCAGCTTCTCCACCCTGGCAAGGACGGTCTTGGGGGCGTAGCTCGCCCAGTTGCCGCCCAATTTGTCCGCGTCGAACTTGAGGAGCGTATCGTAAGTGAAGACCACGTCGTCGGCCGTGAAGGGGGTCCCGTCCGACCACCGGATGCCGGTCCGGATCGGCACGTCGGAGGTATACAGCGTCGTGCCGCCCTCGGTCACCTCTTTGGGCGGCGTCGGCACATCGGCCGCCAGCGACGGGGCCCAGACCCACGTGGGCGGCGCGTTGGCGTACAGCGTGCCGTAGTAAATCCCGTAAGTCACGTACGAGTTCCACACGGTCGCCTGCGGGCCCAGCCCGGCGAAGACGTTAAGAGTGGTCGGCTCCTCGAAAATCGCCGTCTCGTACGTAGCCGCCGCCACGGGCACACTCATGGCCAACAGCAGGACCAGCGCCACTCCCAATAGCCGAAACCGCATGAACCGCCCTCCTTCTCTGGCATGCTCTGGAGCATCCACGGGCTCCACCTCGGCGGTGGGGAACTTCGCCTCAAGCGACCCTGTTCCTTCCCTCGATGCGCAAGCGCAACCGGGGATTGGCTTGGATGCCGGGGATGCGGCCGCGCTTGGCCACGGGTTTGCCCTCGACCATCTTGAGGTCGAGGGTCATGTCGAGCGGGGGCGCCGACGAGATGTAGCTCCCCACCCCGAAGGCATCGGCTCCGGCCGCCGCCAGCTGCTGCACCCTCTCGGGCGTGAGCCCGCCCGAGACGAGGATCTTGACGTGCCGGTATCCCGCCTGATCCAGTCGTGCCCGCACTTCGGCCACCAGGTCGGGCGTCACCCCTCCCCGCTCGCCCGGGGTATCCAGCCTCACCCCTTCGAGCGCCTTGCCCAGCACCTCGGCGACGCGCAGCGACTCCTCGGCCTCGTCCTTGTATGTGTCGACCAGGATGATCCGGGGCGAATCCGGCGCCGTGTGACGATGGTACGCAAGCGCCCCGGAGACGGTATCCCCGAGGATGAGCATGAGGGCGTGGGGCACCGTCCCGACGGGCTCCTTGCCCTGCAGCTTGGCCGCCAGGATGCAGGCGGCGCCCGAGGCCCCGGCCAAGAGAGCCGCCCGCTCCATCACCGGCGCCACCGCCGGGTGGACGTGCCGGGCCCCGAACGAGCTCACCGGCTTGCCGCCGGCCGCCTCGACCACGCGGCGGGCCGCGGTGGCCCATCCGCTCGATTGGGCGAGGATGCCCAGGATGGCCGTCTCGTACACGCCGAACGCGCTGTACGGCCCGGCGATGCGCATCACGACCTCCTTGGGGGAAAACCACTCCCCCTCGTCCATGGCCCAGACCTCGATGGCCCCCAGCTCCGGTGGGCGGTTTTGCAACAACCGCAGCGCCTCTTCGACTCCCGCCAGCATCCCCTCCGAACGGGGGAAGATCTCCGCGACCACCGGAACGTCGGCCTTCCCCTCGGCCCGCAGCACCTGCAGGGTCTTGACGAAGTAAACGTCGGCGGTATGCCCGGCCAGGATCTCGTCGTGCTCTGCCGAGAAAAGCGGCCGCGCGGGATCGACCCGCAGGCTCTTGACGTCGGCTTCGCTCTCCAGGAACTTGGCTCCCATCGTCACCACGTCTCCCACGCCACCTTGCCCCCCTCGGTTACCCGAGCCCCTCCACGCCTATGATCCGTAGATCCACTGGTACAGCCGGCGGATCCGCAGCACCCGGGCCACGAACCGCCGGGTCTCCCCGTACGGGATCCCGTCGACCCCGCTCTCCGTGCCGTCCCACTGCGATTCGGCGAGCCACCGGTCGACCCGGCTCCTGCCCGCATTATAGGCCGCCAGAGCCAGCGTTTCCCGCCCCTGGAACTCCTGCATGAGCTGAGCCAGGTACCGCGTGCCCAGGCGCAAATTGACGTCAGGGTCGAACAGGAGATCGGGGAAAAAGTCACGGTCTCCGGACTGTTGAGCCACCCACTGGGCCGTCTCGGGCAAGAGCTGCATGAGCCCGCGAGCCCCCCGAGAAGAGACCGCGGTCGGGCTGAAGTTGCTCTCCACCCGCACGACGGCGGCGACGAGCCACGGGTCGAGCCCGTGCTCCCTCGACCAGCGCACGATGCTCTCGCGGTAGTAGACCGGGTAGACCCAGCGCAACACCCACCGCACGTGGACCACGCCCCACACGGTCAGGCCCAGCATCCCGGCCAGCACCAAGAGCCAGCCGAGCGCGAGCCGCCGGGACGGGTGGCCGGGGCTCACGCGGCGCCGGGCTCGCACGGGACCGTGACTCCCAGCCGGGCGGCCAGCGCCGTCAGGATGAGGGCCGCCGAGGCGACGTTGGTCGCCAGGGGCACGTCGTGGACGTCGCAGACCCGCATCAACGCGCTGATGTCGGGCTCGTGGGGTTGGGCGGTCAGCGGGTCGCGCAAGAAGATCACCGCATCGACCTGGCCGGCTGCGACCTGCGCGCCGATCTGCTGGTCGCCGCCGTACGGGCCCGACAGCATCCGCTCTACGTCGAGCCCCGTCGCCTCCGCCACCACCCGCCCGGTGGTACCGGTGGCAACCAGGCGGCAGCGCTCGAGGACCGGGCGAAAGCGCCGGACGAACTCCACCATCGCGGGCTTTTGCTTGTCATGAGCCACCAGTGCGATGCGCACGAAGATGCCAGCACCCTCCACAGCCGGCGCACCTGGCGCCGGGTCTTCTCCAAGCGCCCCGAGTTGTCGACCACCCAGTCCGCCAGGCGCCGTTTACGCTCGAGCGGCCACTGGGCTTCGATGGCGCGCTGCGCCTCGCCCGGGTCGAGGCCCCGGCCCGTGGCCCGCTGCAGGCACGTCTCGGGGTCGGCCCAGACGACCACCGTCACGTCCACCATCCGGCAGGCCCGGCGGCCGGCCTCGAAGAGGAGCGGCACCTCTACCACGACGGGGCGGGCCCGGTGCTCCTTCTGATCCGAGCGCATCAGGCCCGCCACCCGCCTGCGAAGCTCCGCCAGGATGATGGGGTGCGTCGCCGCGTCGACCTTGAGCCTGGCCCCCGCATCCTCGAAGATGCGGCGGCGAATGGCCGCCCGGTCGAGCTCTCCGTCGGGGCGCAGCACCCCGCCCGCCCCCAGTGCCTCCACGATGGCCCGCCAGACCGGGCCGCCCGGCCGGGACAGCTCCGCGTCAGCGCGTCCGCATCCACGACGCCGGCCCCCAGGGTCCGGAGCATCTCCCGTACCACGCTCTTGCCGCTGGCGAACCCGCCCGTCAGGCCGACCACCGGCGCGTGCCGGCGGCACCAGCGGCGCGCCGCCGGCCCCACGGCCGCCCACGGGCACGGATGGCGGCGCCGGGCAGGCGGCCCGCCGCGTCCGCTCGGCCCCGGAGGCGTCCACCCCGCCCCGAGCGCCAGCCCCGCCACCCCCAGCGGCGCCGGTGGCCTCGAGCCCGCCAGGCTACTTGCACTCCCGCCAGTTACGGCCGCTCTTGACGTCGACGACGAGGGGCACCGACAGGTGCACGACGTTTTCCATCGTCGAGCGGACGAGCTCGCCGGCCCGCTCCACTTCGTCCTGGGGCACCTCCAGTACCAGCTCGTCGTGTACCTGCAGCACCATTCGGGCCGCCAGCCCCTCCTCCTCCAGGGCGCGGTGGACGGCCACCATCGCCAGTTTCATGATGTCCGCGGCCGTGCCCTGGATGGGCGTGTTCATCGCCATGCGCTCGGCGAAGGCCCGCTGGGCGTACTGGCGCGAGTGAAGCTCCGGCAGATACCGCCGCCGCCCGAACAGGGTCGTCACGTAGCCGAGCCGCCTCGCCTCCTGCACCGTGCGGTCGAGGTACGCCTTGACCCCGGCGTACTTGTGGAAGTAGCCGTCGATGTACCGCCGGGCGTCTTCCTGCGACAGGCCTGTCCCCCTGGCCAGCCCATATGCGCTGATCCCGTAGACGATGCCGAAGTTGATGGCCTTGGCCCCGCTGCGCATGGCCGGGGTCACGGCGTCCATCGGCACCCCGAAGACCTCCGAGGCCGTACGGGTGTGGATGTCCTGCCCCGAGCGGAACGCGTCGATGAGCACCTCGTCGCCCGCCATGTGGGCCAGCACCCGCAGCTCGATCTGCGAGTAGTCGGCGCTCATGAGCACCCACCCGGGCATCCCGGCGACGAACGCCTCCCGGATCACCGCGCCCTGGTCGGTGCGCACGGGGATGTTTTGCAGGTTGGGATTGCTGCTGGACAGCCTCCCCGTCGCCGTCACCGCCTGGTGGAAGGTCGTGTGGAGCCGGCCGGTGCGGGGATGGACCAGGGCGGGCATGGGGTCGACGTAGGTGCCCTTGAGCTTGACCAGCTGCCGGTAGTCGAGGATCTTCCGCACGATCTCGTGCTGGTCGGCGAGCTGCTCCAGCACGTCGGCGCTCGTGCTGGGGCCGGTCTTGGTCTCCTTGACCACCGGCAGCTCCAGCTTGTCGAAGAGGATGTGGCTGAGCTGCCGGGGCGAGTTGATGTTGAACGACTCGCCCGCCAGCCGGTAAATCGCCTCGGCCGTGGCCTCGATCTCCCGCCCCAGGGTCTCTCCCAGCCGCGCCAGCGCCTCGGTGTCGATCTTGACCCCAACCTGCTCCATCTCGGCCAGCACCGGCCACAGCGGCATCTCGATCTCCCGGTAGACCCGCTCCAGGCCGTCCTCCTCCACCCACCGGGCCAGCGGGCCGGCGAGCAGGTAGATCGCCTCCAGGCGTTCTCTGGCGAACTGCCGCACCGTTTGGGCCAGGTCCCGCGTCTGGCCCTGGACGGCGGCGACCAGCAACTCCGGGACCAGCGCCTGCTGCACGGCACCGTCCGGCGGCTGCCGGGCTCCCCCTCCCTTGCGAGGCTCGACCCCCGCGCCTTCTTCGACCATGCGCCCGAGGAAACGCAGCGCGATCTCCTCGAGGGTGTGGTTACCCTGGCCCGCGCGCAAGAGGTAGGAGGCCAGCATGACGTCCTCCACGACGCCCCTGAGCACCACGCCGCGGCTGCCCAGGGCCACGGCGGCGGTCTTGGCGTCGTGGCACCACTTGGGCGCCTGCGGATCCTCGAGCCACCGCGCCAGCGGTGCAAGCTCGGCCGGCCACGACTCCCCGGCGGCCGCCACCAGCAGGGCGGCGCCCTCGTTGGCAGCAGCCACGGCAACCGCCGGCGCCCGCATGGGGTCGGTCGACGCCGGCACGACCAGCACCGCCGCAGGCCCTGCCCGCCGCAACCTCTCGACGGCCTGCGCCAGCGCCTCCGGCCGGTCGAGCAGCTCCGGGAGACCGAACGGAGCTCGCCCGTCCGCCACGCGGCGCTCGGCCGGATGCCCCCTGCCCGTGCTCCCGGACTCCCCGTCTCCCCCCTCGCCGGATTGCCTGCGGCCCCGGGAGACCCTCGCGGCGCCTCGTGCCGCCGCTCCCTCACCGGCGGCCACGCCATCCTGTCCCGGCGGCGCCGCCAGGCCTCCTTGCTCTGCCTGCTCCGCGGCTGCCGCCCCGTTCGGGCTCTCCCCGGCCTTCCCCCCGGCGCCTGCGCCCCTCCGGGCAGCCTCGGCGACGGCCGGGTACATCTGTCCGAGGCGCGCGAGCAAGCGCGAAAACTCGAGCTCCAGCAGCAGGGAGGCGAGCCGATCGGCGTCGGGCTCCCGGCGCCGGCAAGACTCCCAGTCGAGCTCTACGGGCACCGTGGTGACGATGGTGGCCAGGTGACGGCTGAGCCTGGCCTGATCCCCGAACCTCTCCAGCGCCCTGGCCACCCGCCCCGGCAGCTCGTCCACGTGTTGGAGGATGCTCTCCAGGTCGGGGTAGTGCTGCAGCAGCTGCGATGCGGTCTTCTCCCCGATGCCCGGCACCCCGGGGATGTTGTCGCTCGTGTCGCCCACCAGCCCCTTGAGGTCGGCCACCTGAGCCGGCGCGATCCCCAGTACCTGCCTCACGTGCTCGGGCGTGAAGCGCTCCATTTCGCTGATGCCCCGCCGGGTGATGAGCGCGGTCACCCGGTCGCCGACGAGCTGCAGGATATCCCGATCCCCGGTCACGATGAGCACCTGGCAGGTGGGGTCTTGCTCGAGCGCCTGGCGAGTGAGGGTGCCGATGACGTCGTCCGCCTCGAACCCCTCCACCCCCACCCGGGGGATGCGAAACGCCTCCACGAGCTGCTCGAAGCGCACCACCTGGTGGCGCAGCGGGTCAGGCATGGACGGCCGCTGGGCCTTGTACGCCTCGAACTGGCGGTGCCGGAACGTAGGCCCGGCCATGTCCTGCGCCACGATCACGTGGTCGGGGCGCTCCTCTTCCAACAGCCGCACCAGCATGGTGGCAAAGCCCAGGACCGCGCTCGTCGGCTCGCCCCCGCTGGTGGTCAGCATCGGCAGGGCGAAAAAGGCGCGGTGGAGCAGGCTGTATCCGTCGACCAGCATGAGGCGCCGTGCCGTTTCAGCCATCGATGCGGCCTCCTCCGGTGTCCGGCCCTCTCCGGCGCGGTCGCCCGGAAGAGCCTGGTCGTTTTGCCCGGCAGTGGCCCCAAAGGCCGTCGCTGCTTGCTTTACCGGTAGTTACAGAAAGGATGTTCGACCGTGCGGCTCCAAATTCCTCGACACGCGAGGAGAGGAGTGTGCAGCCTCTTGCGAGGTCGTTCGCTTGCATGGCTCGGCCTCATCGTGACCTTGATCGCCGCGCCGGTGGTCGCCGCGGCGGCGACCGGCCAGCGCGCCGGTGCTCCGGAGCCGGCCACGGCTGCCTCGAAGGCGTCTCAGAGCGCGCCGGCACCCGGAGGGTACACCGACGTCACCGACGCCGCATTGCGCCGGGCGCTGCAGGCGCTCGAGCCGACGGGGGCACTCACGGCGTTCCCGGGAGACCACTTTCGTGCTTCTCGGGCCATCACCCTGGGTGAGTTTGCCCGCGCCGGCGTGGCCACCTTCGACATGACCCTGCCCGCGGGAGCGAGCCCCGAGCGCGCCGCGGTGCAGGCCCTCATGGAGCGGGGGATCTTGCCCAAAGTCACGGACCTTGCGGATGCCGCCTCGACCCCGCTGTCGGTGGGCAACCTCCTGACCGCCGCCGTACGGCTGGCCGGAATGGGCTCGCTCGCCGGCCAGTGGCCGGCGCCGAACGGCGGGGATCCGTCCGGAGCCGCGATGGAGCTGGCCAGGGCGGCCGGGATGGTACCCGCGAGCATCCGGTCGGCCAGCGAGGCCCGCCGGGCCGCCACCCGCGGCGAGGCCGTGCAGGTGCTCTATCTGGCGCGCCAGCTCTCCACGGCGAGCGGGCGCTTGCAGCTGAGCCAGGCCAACGCCCGCCGCGCCACCGTGACGACGGATGGGGGCCCGGTGCCCCTGCGCTTCTCCGACGCCACCCTGGTGATGCGCAACGGCCAGCCCTCCAGCGTCGAACGTCTGGCCACGGGGGACCAGGTGACCGCCGTCCTCGACCCGGCAGGCGAGGCGAAAGTCGTCGTGGCGTCGGGTGGCAGCATCCTGGACCAGCAGGTGGCCCTCGAGAAGGCCCGCGACCTCCTGCGCCAGGTCGCCCAGTACCTCACCCCGCAGCAGTGGCAGATGCTCCTGCAAGGGGACTGGAAGGGTCTCACGACGACCCTGACCCCGGAGGTCTATGACCGGCTGATGGCCCTCGGCATCGCCCCATGGGAGGCCGAAGCCCTCATCAACCGGGATTGGGCGTCGCTCCGGCAGGTAGCCATGGACCGGCTGGCCCAGGAGGGGGCGACCAGGCTCAACGTCTCCCCCGAACTCATCCGATCGGTGCTGGCCCAGGACTGGACGAGCGCCCGCCAGCTGGCGCAGCAGGAACTCCTGGAGAAGGTCATCAACCAGCTGATCCTGCCCAACGCCGGAGGCAGCACGACCGCCCCCACGGTGCCGCCGCCCTCGAACCCACCGGCACCGCCGCCCGCAGGTGCCGTCCCGCAGACGCCCACCGCTCCGGCGGCACCGGCGAGCCCCGGAGGGCCGCCGGCCTGAGGCGCGCAGGCAACCGAGTCGCTCACAGCACCACCGGGATGGCCTCTTCGATGCCGACGGAGGGCGGATCGACCCCGCACCGGTAGGCCAGGACCTGCACGCCCCCTCGGGCTGCACGCTCGAGGGCTTCGGCGAATGCCGGGTCGGCCTGCCGGTGCGGGCTGAACCGCAGCGCGTCGCGCCGCTGGACCACGAAGACGACGAACGCCGCGCCGCCCGCCTCGGCCGCCCGCAGCAACACCTCCACGTGACGGCGCCCCCGAACCGTCGGCGCATCGGGGAAAAGCGCCGTGCCCCGCTCGACCAGCGTCACCGACTTGGTCTCCACCAGCGCGAGCGCTTCCCCCCGTTCCAGGAGCAGGTCGAGACGGGTGCCGGGCTCCTGGGGCACCGGGTATTCGAGCCGTTTCACCCGCCAGCCCCGGAAGACGTCCAGCCGCTGCTGCTCCACGGCCTCGGCCAGCAGCCGGCCCGGCAACCGGGCGTCCACGCAGACCCAGCCGTTGGGGCCGAGCATGAAGAGCGCATCCCCGACCGTTCGCCTCGGGAGGTTCACGGTTGGCCTGCGGGAGGTCTCGGGCGCACGGGAAGGAAGGGCGACGAGCGTAGGCCTTCCCGGCGTGAGGAGTTCTCGCAGGCGCCCGGAGTTGGGCAGGTGTGCCACCTGCCGCTTGCCGTCGAGGTGGAGTGCGACGGCGAAGCGGTTGAGCCGTGCGAGCAACGTGGAAGGCTCGAGAACCGATGCGACGTTCATGATGGAATGGTAGCGCGCGGGCGCGAGTCGGCCGGCTCCGTCGCCTGGATCGGAGCCGGCCGACGGCGGCCCCTCATGGGGAATGAGGATGTCGCCTCCCCTGGGGCCGCATCCCCGCCCCGGATGCCCGCCGAAGCTCAGTGGGCGTAGGCCTGGTCTCGCTCCTCCACGGGCTGCCGCCGGAGCGCCATGGGCCTCTCCGGGCGCTCGATCTGCTCGGCCGCGCACTGCTCGCACAGGCCGTAAAACTCCAGCCGGTGCTGGCGCACCTTGACGCCCATCAGCTGCTCCACGGCCCGATCGAGCGACTCGTCTACGGGCATCGGGACGTCTTCTACCCGGCCACAGCGCTGGCACACGAAGTGGTAGTGGTTTTCGGGCGTGCCGTCGAAGCGGCTGTACGAGCTCCCGTAGGAGAGCTCGAGAGCCTCGCCCGAGGCCGTGAGGATCTTGAGGTTGCGGTAGACGGTGCCGAGGCTGATGTTGGGCAGCTCCTTGCGAACCTCCTGGTAGACCCAGTCAGCGGTCGGGTGCGACTTGGTCCCCCGCAGCACCCGCAGGATGACCTCCCGCTGCTTGGTCTTGCGGATGAACCCCTGGATTTTCTCCATCCCAGACCGTCCTCTCTGCTGCAGCGGCGATGACGACGTCCCTTGCTGCAACTCGTTGGTATTGCTGTACTTTGTGACGAATGGCGCAAACCTCGTTTTGAGGATACTGCTGACGATGGTTACTGTCAACACGAACCGTCCAGTTTGTGACAGATGCCCGGGACATTGATCCAGCGTAACGGGTTTCGTGCCCTCATGTCGAACGTACGGTCCCGAGGCGGGCTCGGGCGCTCGCAGGCCTTTCGCCTCCGGTTCTCGTACCTTCCCCGTTGAAAGGAGTCACCCCATGCGGTCGACGTTCAACGCCTCGGGCGGATCGGCAGGCCCGGAGCCTCGCCGGCCCAAGGTCATCGGCATCATCGGGGGCATGGGCCCGGAGGCGACGGCCGACCTCTTCTGGCGCATCGTCCGGCTGGTGCCTGCGTCGAAAGACCAGGACCACCCTCGGGTGCTCATCGACAGCAACGCGCAGATCCCCGACCGGACGGCCGCCATCAAGGGCGAAGGGCCCAGCCCCCTGCCCATGCTCGTCGAAACGGCGAGGGGCCTGGAGCGGGCCGGGGCAGAGGTGCTGGCGATGCCCTGCAACTCCGCGCACTACTGGTACGACGAGATCGCGGCGGCGGTGCGAGTGCCGGTGCTGCACATGATTCGCCTGGCGGCGGCCGCCACCCGGCAGGCACTCGAGGAGCGGGTCGGCCGGTTGGGCACGCCGGTGCTCCTGCTGGCGACCACCGGCACGGTACTGGGAGGGACGTACCAGCGGGCGTTCGAGGAGGAGGGGCTCCGGCTGGTCGTGCCCGAGGCAGCCGTCCAGGAGCGCGTCATGGAGGCCATCTACCGGGTCAAGGCCGGCCAGCGCGCCGTGGCCCGCCCGCTCGCGCTGGATGCTCTGGCGCGGGAGACGCTGCGGCTTGCGCCCGGGGCCGTCGTGCTCGGGTGCACGGAGCTGCCGCTCGTGCTCCGCCGGGAAGATACCGCCGTGCCGTTGATCGACTCGACGGAGGTACTGGCCCGCGCCGTCGTGGAGTATGCCGTTGGGAGCGTGGCCGAGGAGGCGGCCGGCACCTGACGGGGCCGCCTCCTCGGGCTGCGGCTTCGACGGCCTTCTCAGAGGTCGACGGAGAGCGACAGGCGGTGAGAGTCCGGAAGGGCCGGGTGCATGAGGTACGCGTAGTCGACCTTGACCGCCCCGAGCGCCACCCCGGCCCCCAGGCTCACCTGGCGCTCCCCTCCGGGGGCGAAGGCCACGCCACCTCGCACCGCCAGTTGTCCCACCCACGCTTCGGCGCCCACCCGGGTGGTCGCATCCTCGAGGCCATGGTCGGCCGCCACCAGCACCGGCCCCAACCGCACGGCGGCTCCGATGGTCGTGGCCGGGTCAAGCGGGTCTTCGACGCCGTCCTGGTAGCGCACCACGCCGATCGCCCCCGCCCGCAGGTTGCGGCGGCTGATCCCCACCTGGGCCGCCCCCGCCTCGACGAGCAGGCCCACGTCGGCGGTAAACGCCTGGCCCTGCACGTCGGCCACGGCCTGCCGGTAGTAGCGCGCAGCCCCGCCCGCGTAGAGCGTGGCGCCGGCCGCTCGCGCCACGGCGGCCGCACCGCCGAGAGCCACGGTCAGCTCCTGATACCCGGCGGCGCCGCCTGCGGGCAGGCCGTACTCGTCCGTTCGGTCGACGGCGCTCGTGGTCAGCGAGCCGCCCGCCGCGAAGCCGGGGAGGCCGCCGCTCACGGCGACGTGGTCGGCCTCGCCGAACGGCCGGGTGTACAGGGTGGTCACGTGGGGACGCCTCACCAGGGCCAGCGCCGCGGGATTGGTGAAGAGCGTGGCGGTCTCGTCGACCAGGCCGACCGATACGCCCGCCATGCCCAGCAACCGGGCGCTGTACCCGATGCCCCCGGCCGCCATCGTCTGGGCGTAGTCGGCGGCTCGAGCCGCGGCCGGCCAAGGCAGCGCCGCAGCCAGGGCCAGGAGCACCGCCGCTGCCACCACGGGCGGGGCATGCCGGGTCGCGGGCCGTGCCACGGGCGGCCCACCCGCCGGATACCCCTGCCGCTGCCGGCTGTCATGCGTTCGCATCCTGGGAGTACCTCCTCTCTTGCTGTCCGCCGGCGGCGCCTCAGCGGGCGACCAGGAGCTTGCCGGTACTCGTGCGTTCTCCGGCCTTGAGCACGAACAGGTACATCCCCGTGGCCAGGGGCTGGCCCGAGGTGTTGGTCAGGTTCCAGTGGACGAAGTGGGAGCCGGCCGTCGAGGGCAGAGGTTGCTCGTAGACCCGCTGGCCGGCCACGGTGTAGACCAGCAGCGTGACGGAGGGGTAGTCCCGGTCGAGCGAATAGTAGAAAGTGGCCACTTCCCTGGCCGGGTTGGGACCGACGCGGATGGCGAACTGGCGCGGCGACACCTCGGCGGCGTAGGCCCGGTCGGCCGCGATCTTGCCGTAGCCCCACACGACGTTGGGCGTGACGCCGGTGTAGAGGTCGGAACGGGCCGTGCTCGTCAGCAGGTCCCGGACGTCCGGCGTGGTGAGCCCGGGCACCGCCTGCAGCATCTGCGCCGCCAGACCCGCCACGTGCGGGGCGGCCATGCTCGTGCCCTGAAGCGACAGGTGCTCCCGATCGGGGACGACCAGGTACTGCGGGCCGAAGGTGGAGTTCGTCGCCGCGTACAGGTCGGACTCCTTCGCGGCCGTCGCCACGATCCAGGAACCGGGCGCGCTCACCTCCGGCTTCTGGCGGCCGTCGCGGGTGGGGCCGCGGCTCGTGAAGGGAGCGTAGCTGCCCACGGGCTCGGTGCGCGGCACCACGACGTTGCCGTTGATGCTCTGCCAGCGATCCCGGGTCATGTACGCCCCGACCGTGATGACGCCCTTCGCCACGCCCGGCGAGCCGACGGTCATGTTGGGGTCGGCGTACTGCACGTCGAAGGTCGCGTTGCCGAAGTAGATCCAGCCGTCCCAGCGGCCGGCGGGGGAACCCGCCCCCGGGCTCACGGTGAGCGTCCAGGTGCCGGTGGCGGCGTCAGCCGGACAGCCCGGTGCTCCTTGCGACCCCAGCACCTCGATCTCCACCTGGTTGGCCGTGGTTTCGGGCTGCACGGACCCGATCGACGCCAGGGCCGGCGGGCCGTTGGAGACCAGGATGCATCCGTCGGGAGTGACGATCGGTGCTTCCGGCTCAGTCCCCCAGGCCGCGCTATACGTGTTACCGCCGGGCGAGGTGAGGGACACGGTGAACCGGCTGGCCTCCGGGTACCAGAGGGAGATGGCATACCCGTCGGGGTCGGGCTGGTTTCCCGCCGTCGAGGGGTCCGCGTCAGGCAGCGTCAACCTCGCCGACGTAGCCGGCCCGCCCGCCGTCACCTCGGCGCCGGCGTGGATGCGGTCGGATCCCTCGTTGCCCGCCGACACGACCACGATGCGCCCGGGCTTGCTCGCCAGGTTGGAGACGGCGAGGTCGAAGGCCTCCGTCCCGTCGTGCGGCCCGAACTGGCCGCCCAGGCTCAGGTTGACCACGGCAGGCCGGCCCAGCTCGTCGGCCTTCCGGAAGATGTACGCGACCCCGTCCACGATGTCGGTGTCGTGGAGGGTCGTCCGCACCATGATGATGTCGGAGTCGGGCGCCATGCCGACGTAGCGAGCCGGGTATCCGGCCGGCTGCGAGCTGCCGTCGGAGGCCTGGATCCCCGCCACGTGCGTGCCGTGCCCGTAGTCGTCGACGGCCTTGACGATGGCCCGTGGGTCGTACGCATCCCTGACGCCGCTGGCGATGTCCTGCTCGATCTGCGCTTTCGTGTACTCCGTGCCGTAGCCGAACCCCGCCGGCGGGTTGTAGGGGCAATCGGCCGGCGCGCACGGCATCGGCCAACCCGGCCCGAAGTAGCTGATGCCGGGCATCTGGTCCCAGATGAACAGAATGCGTGACGCCAGCTCCTCCTGATCGCCCGGCCCTTTGGGGGCCCGGAAGTCTTTGTGCAGGTACGAGATGCCCGTGTCGACCGCGCCCGAAATGACGCCCTTTCCCCGCAGGAAAGGCTGCATGGTCTGCAGCACCTGCGCGCCGATCTCCGGCACGCTCCGATCGAGCGTCAACCGGACCCGGCGCCCGAGCCGGATGGCCTGCACCCCGGGCGCGTCCTTCAGGCGGCGAATCTGGTCGAGGGTCAGGTGGGCGGTGACCACGTTGCCCGCCACCGTATTGGGACGGGCCCCGACCGAGGCCAGCACCCCCGGGTTGTCGGTGATGACGAAGACTCCGAACCGGTCGGCGGGCACTCCTCTGGACGCCACGCTGCCGGCACCCGCTCCCGAGGGCTTCAGGCCCTGACCCCCCGCGGAGCCCTGGGATGGGACGCCCGGCACCAGGATGCCCGTTTGCGAAGGCCGGAACATGGGAACCGTGACGGGCCGGTTGTCCCGGTACACCGCAAACAGGCCGGCGAGCGGCGCCAGATCGATCTCCTTCTCCTTCTCCGCCTGCTCGAGAAGCCACTTGAGCGCCGGGTCGAGCCGGGCACCGCTCCGGCTCCCTGTCGCGCTGCCCGGCGCCGCACCCGCAGCGGCGGCCACGAGCAGGACGATCAGCAGCAAGCCGGCTGCCAGGCCCCAGAGCTTAGACACCCGTAACGTCACAGATCGAGCCTCCCTTCCCGTGCCTGCGCTCGTCCCTTCCCACGCACGCGGCAGTCTCGCTTCCCCCGGCTGGCCCACCCCCCTCCTACCGCCGGCCCCGCGGCCCACGCGCGTCGAGCGCCCGTCGCAGGCGTGAAAGGCGCGAAAACGCGGGGTGCCGTTCGTGGCGGGGGACCACGCGAAGTTGGGAACGCTTCCTGGAATTAGGCTCCGGTACGATCGAATCCTTGACGGCAAACGTCGAATTGAAACGAGTTGAATCGAAGAAAGAAGAGGGCCGAGCTGCCGTATTTGGAGGCATGGAACCTGAGTTGGGCTTCGTTTCCTTTGTTGGAAAGGACTTAGCTCAAAACGTGGCCTGCACGAAGAGGCGTGTCCACCCCGCCTGGAACGGGACGGGGTCTCCGGCGGCGATCGAGCCCGCGCTCATCCAGCTCGGGGGTTGTTGCCCGCGGGCGTAGCCTACCTCCAGCCCGCCGCTCCACCGGGCCGAGAACCGGTAGCTCACCTGGCCCGATACTTCGAGCCGCCACTGGGGTTTCGGCGCCGCCCCCGCATCCCACGCCTCGCCCCGGGCACCGCCGGCCGAGGCAGAAAAGCGCCACGGCCCCTCCGGTTCCCATGCCACGGAGTGACTCCACTCCACGCTGCGGCTGCCCTTTGCGGCCGTTGGTTCGCCGGTCCAGCGCACTCCGAGGCGTGTCGATTGGGGCCACCGGGTCATACCTTTCCACCCGAGCCGCAGCGTGGCGGCGTACGTCTGCGTCGTGGTCTGGCGCCCGTCACCGAGGGTGGTGACGTGGCGGGCGTCCCGGGAAAGGGTGAGGGACGGGTCGACCCACGCAAACGCCTCGGTGCCGGCCGTCAAGGACAGCCGGTCGTCCACGGCGCGCCGCGCCCCCGGAAACTCCGCCTGCTGGTACCGGCGGCTCGCATCCAGCGTCAGATTGAGGGAGGCAGGTTGCCACGCGGCCTGAAGGCTGCCGCCGGCGCCCGTGGTCGTCGCCCGTGAAAGCGGCGAACCTGTATAGGCCCATTCGATCCGCCCGGCCGGGGAGAACGTCCACGGCCCCGCCGCCAGCGTGGGCGCAGCGAGCGACACCCGGGCCTGCCGCTCGAGGCGGTCCGGGGTCACTCCCCGGTCGGTCACCTGCCAGCCCGACTGCTGGCTGAGGTCGAGCGTGGTGCGCACCAGGCCCAGGTTGCGGCTGGCGGTGGCTCCCAGCTGCAGGTCCTGGGCGCCCTCGAGGCGCGACGCCGCCGCCCCGTACGCCCAACCTGCGGCAGCGTCCAGGTCGTGCACCCTGAGCGGATAGCGGAATCGCACGCTCAGCGTCACGTCCTGCGCGGGAGTCGCCGTCAGGTCGGCCAGCAGGTTGTGCGCGACGTAGCCGGCCACGCCTGCTTCCCGGTAGCGCAGGTTTTCGTACCCGACCGCCGCGACGAGGCGCCGGTCCCAGAAGCTCTCCTGCAGCTGGAGGCTCCGGCTCGAGACCGTCACCTCCCACCCTGCGGCCGCCTCGTCCCGGTCGATCCGGTCCCACCGCACGCTGCCCCGCAGCTCGGGCGGGCCCATCCACGTGGCGGGCGCCGGCACGGGCAGCGTCCACGTGACCGTGGCCTCGTCGGTGAGGGTGCGCTGGATGTGCCGGACGCTCGTACCCGGCGACTCGCCCGGCCCATCCGGCTCCTGGCGGGCAAGTCGCGGGTCGGCCGTCCGGCGGTCGGCATGGCTCACCTCGACCCCCACGCTCTCCCCAAAGCGGTGCCGCACCGCGACGTGCCACGCCTCTACCTCCCGGCGCTCGACGTCGTTGATGGCGAGAAACGGGGCGTCCACCCGCTCGTACCCGGCCTCCACCCCGCCCTGCGGCCAGGCGTAGCCCAGGTCGAACCGGCCGGCGAGCCCGTCGTAGACCGCGCGCCGCTCCGGGTCCCGGTATCGAGCGGGATCGCGGGCCGGCAACGCCTGCTCGGAGGGCAACGTCTCCCCGGCCAGCGGCTGCGGCGCCGGCGGCGGGTCGACCGCCGGATCCAGCGTGAACAGCCCGGGCTGTCCGGCGTCTTGCGGCCGGGTCGCCACCCAGAGCTGCAGCGAGGGCTGTCCCGGCGACCCGGCGCCGGCCGGCACGATGCCGGCGGCCGTGACCGGGCCAGCCATCCCGGGGTCTGCGCGATAGGTGACCGCGGGAAGGCGCCCCGGCGCGCCGGGGTCGATCCGGTACAGTCCCCGGTCCGTGCCCACCCAGAGCTTCCCGGACACAAGCCGCAGGGAGCGCACCCTACCGGCCACCCCGCCGACTTGCGAGCTGCCCGTGCTCCCCTGCCCGCCCGCGCCGGTGGGCCCGCCCCCCGGGGCGACGTCGAGCCACTCCAACCCTGCTTCGCCCCCGGCGAAGATGCGCACGTGCAGCCCTTGCGTGGAGCCTTGCGAGCAGTCCAGACAGACCGCCGCTACCCTGTCGACCGGCTGGCCCTCGAAAAGGAGGTGGGTGCCTCGCTCCCCATCCCTCCTCCAGTCCCCACAGGGGGATCCACAGCACACCGCCGGGCCCGGCCGCGAGCAGCGCGGCGGCCGCGGGCGGCGCTCCTGGATCGTGCGGTCCCACCGGGGCGAAGGCCAGCGACCGGAAGCCGCCCTCGGGCCACGGCGGAAGAGCGGCAGCGTCCAGGCCGTGCCAATCGCCCAGGCTCGTCGCGTTCCACTCCCCGGCCCCCGCCCAGGCCAGGCCTCTGGCCGTCGCCACCCAGACCGAGGGCTTGTCCGCCGGCCCATGGGCTACCCGGCTCGCAGGCGGGGGCACGACCCCGACGTAAAGCACGTCTCGTACCTCGTTGGACGGAAGCCCGCCGGACGCGTAGCGGCGCAGGTAGCTGGTCGCCTTCTCGAAGCTGGCGGGACCCTGCCCGGCGTCGACGACCGCCGTAAGCCCGGACTCCGTCCCGAGCAGCCACGCCTCGACCGGGCCCACGGGGTCTCCCAGGCTTCCGTCCGACACCGTGCCGCGTGCGGCGCCCGCGACGGCCAGCACGTTGGTCCCGCTCAACCCGGCGCCCGTGTCGTACCGCCGCCATGTGCCCTGCATCACCTGGCCCGCAGCGTCCAGCGCCCCTACGGTGAGGCCCGCCCGGTGCCCGAGCAGCACGTAACCGCCCCACCCGCCGCCGGATACTCCCCCCGCAATGGCCTGCACCTCGTTGGCCTGCGGCTCCCGCACGTTGTCGTCGAACGGGAAGACGTCGTGCGACCACGCTGTGTCCAGCTCCGCCCAGAACCCCTGCTCCGGGCGCACGCCCTGCCATGCCCGGTAGCCTCCCACGAGGGCGGCGACCGTGTGGGAGTTGGGCATGGTGCGGGCCCGATCCGGTGCGACCAGCGGCCGGGGCTCGTCTCCGGCGAACAACAGCTCGCCCGCCACCCGCCATGCATCGCCGGGCTTCCATCCCGCCCTCACGCCCAACACGTTGCGGTTGTACTCGGTGGTGGCACCCGGCCCACCCCGGAAGTACTCGAAGCGCACCTCGATCGTGTCGGCCGGGCCTGCGTCCCGAAGCAGCACCAGCACGCCGGTCTCGTAGTCGATGGTGTAGTCGACGTCCCGGCGCAGTTGCTGGCCGTTGAGCCGCACCTCCTCGCTCCCGGCCGCCACCGAGGTGCCGAGCGCGTAGATCCCCCCGGAGACGCGGTAGCGGTACCGGGCCTGCAGCGCCCTGAAGCTCCTGGCCAACGCCTCGATGGTGCCGGGCGCCCCGCCGATGGTCGCCGGGAAGGCAACCTTCAACACGCCCTGCTCGGGGAACACCATCCACGAAAACCCGTACGTGTCCGCCGGCTCGACACTTCCTTCGGGCCGCTCCACCTCGACGACCAGCGAATCCTGTTGCAAAGCGGCGTTGCCCGTCAGGTACAGCACAGAGGCGGGCGTGCGGGCAGGGTCGGGCGCCTTCGACCGGTCGAAGGTGCCATCGGGTGCGACCTCGAGGTTGGCGGTGCCCGTGCCCAGGTACTCCCGGTAGTCCGGGCAGGTGCCGAGCCAGGAGGCCCCCACGGGACCGCTCGCGCCCGTGCCCGACAGGGGCGCCATGGCGCTGCTCCATCCGGAAGCGCCGGGATAGTCGCCCGCTCCTGCCTCGATGCGGTAGTACTGGCGCAGGAGCGAGAGAAACTGGCGCTCCAGGTCGCTTCCCCGTACGAACGGGTAGGTACGCCGGCCGGCGCCTGACAGGCGGTTGAGCTCGTTGTACCGCTCGATGAGGAGCTCGACGTGGGAGCGCAGGAGGTCGAGGGTTTCGAGCTGCAGGAGGACGTAGCCCCGGGGCGACGTTCCCTCGGGATTCGCCACCGCCGTGAACCGGCCGGAGTCGAGGGGGAAGAACGCCCGGGCGACGTCCTCGGTCGAAAGGCCGGGCGGGGGTAGCTGGGACGGCGGAGCGTACGGCTGGGGCTTCAGGACGCCGCGCGGCGTGCTGCCCGGCCCGGCGTCGACCAGATACCCCAGCCCGAAGTCGTCGAGAAGCTGCTTCAACGAGGAACGGCCGTCCCTCGTCTCCCCGCACCCGGCGGCAGGCGCCGAGTCGGAGGGAATGAGCCATACCTTCATGAAGTCGGGCTCGAAAGCCCGCGCCAGGCGAAAGCCTTGCGCGCCCCTGGCGTCTGCGACCAGCGCCGCCCCCTCCCGCGTGGGGGCGTACGAAGGCGAGAAGGCCGGAGGGGCGGCCGGCACCCACCGGGTGGTATCCTCGCTGTTCGGGCCGTAAAACGTCTTGGTCGCGGGAATCCCCCTGGCTCGCCCTGCCAGCGCCCCCAGCTCCCAGGCTCCCCAGCGAGCCTCGACGCTCAACCCTTTCAACGTGGCCGGGCCGGCGGCGTAACGGCTTTCGGATCGGAGCCGGACGTCCCCGAGGTGTGCGGTGGCGGGGCCCCAGGTGAAGTCGATGCCGATGAGCTGGAGGTTTTCGCTCCGCACGTTGTCCAGGTCGCTCGACACCTTGGCGCCAGGGGCCACGTCGCCCTCGAGGCGTAACCGGAGCTGCTGTTGGAAGGTGGCTTGCCCGGCGGCGTAGCCCTCCTGGCCCAGCAGGCCTGCCACGTCGCCCCAGGCGAGGCGCACGTTCCACAGGCTCTCCCCCGAGGCGCGCAACGACGGCGAGAAGCCCCCTGCAGAGGGCTGCTCGGGTTGGGAAGCAGCAAGTTGCTCCGGCCCGATCTCCGCCTGCTCACCCGGCGCCACGGGCCCGAGGGGCAGGGCATGGGACAGGGCATCCCGTACGAGCACCCCGATGATGGCCAGATATGCGGCAAGAAGCGCCGGCTTGACCTTCTTGCAGGCAAGCCAGAGGAGGCACGCTCGCGCGCACCAGGGATGCACGGGCGCCGCGCCTTTCCAGGAGCTCGTGCCAGGTCTCACAGCTCCGGCTTACCGGACGTCTCGGAGGATCTCGTCTCCAGGAATTCGGCACGAGGTACGCGCGACTGACCGTGGCGTGCCGCACCCGTCCCCGCTTACTCTCCTCGCCCACCACCAACCTACTCCGTCCGTCTACCCGGCGCCGTCCCGGATTCGCCCGAGGGTGTCGACGATCCGGTAAAGGCGCGCTTCCACGTTTCGGGGTTCTGTGCGCTCGTCGCCCGCTTCGCTGGCGCGCAATGCATGGCAGGCTCGCGCCAGCTGGCGGGCGATGTCGGTCAGTTCCGCCACGACGCCCTCGATCTCGTGGCTGGCTTTGGGAACGGGCTGCTCGTGCGCACGCGGGAGGTAATACCCGCCGCCGGGGCCGCGCCTCACGGCCACCTGGCCCTGGTCGACGAGCATCCTTGCTTGCATGCGGGCATAGCTCCAGCATACGCCCAGCGCCTCGGACAGTTCCCTGGAACAGATAGGGTGGCTGTACGAGGCATGGTGAGTTCGCAGGTATTGCACGATGAGACGCTGGAGGGTCACCCCCGTCACCCCCGTTCGAGCCTCGCGCAGTGGTCGTGCCGGCCACAATCGTACCGAAGGCCGCTGCACCGGTCGCCATGGCCTCTGTCCAAGGGGGCATCGACCCGGCAGCCCATGAAATCGAAGCACCGCTCGACCCGGCTCACGTGCCGCCTGCCCACACCTCGACGGCCAGGGCTGCGGCCAGGCCGAGGCCTGCCCCGACCGCGCCCCATCCGGGGAAGGGTTTTGCTTCGAGTTCGGGCAGCATGTCGGTGGCCACCACGTACAGCATGGCTGCCGCCGCGCCCGCGTGCGCGGCCGGCAGCCACCCGGGCGCAGAGACCAAAGTCAGATAGGCCGTCGCCGCGGCCAGGGGTTCTACGAGTCCCGCCGCCGCGGCAGCAGCCCATGCGAGCCACCGGTGCGCGCCGGCCGCCCTCAGCGGCACGGCCACGGCCAGCCCCTCCGGCAGGTTGTGGGCGCCGATGGAGACGGCCAGCATGGCCGCCCGAACGGGAATAGGAGCGGCATAGGCGGCGCCGACGGCGAGCCCCTCGGGGATGTTGTGCAGCACGATGGCCGTCCAGAGCAAGAGCGCCCGGCGGGCGTGTTGCCGCCGGGCGCTCGGGGGCGTCTGGCGCCCCTGACCAAGAACCGCCCGCCGGACGAGCCGGTCCAGCCCCCACATGGCCGCCGTGCCGCCAAAGAGCCCCCCGGCCGCCGCCCCTGGCCCGCTGCTGAGGGCGGGCACCCCGAGCCCCCAGATGGAGACGACGGTCATGACTCCCGCGCTCACCCCCATGGCGAACGACCGCACGTCCTCCGGCAGCCGGGCAAACGCCACCGCCGGCAGGGCCCCCACCGCCGTCGCGAGCCCTGCAGCCAGGCTGGCCCACACCACCTGCACCCCCGTGGCCCTCCCACCCGGAGGTGTACGCGGCGAGGGCAAAGAGCAGTACGCTCCGCAAGTGCCACCCCCGCCGGCGCAGGGGCGGGACTTCACCGGGGCGAGGCCCGGTGGCGAGCGCGAGCAGGGGCGGCCCCGTCCTCCGACGAACCCGCCCCCACTCTCTCCGCTCTGCTACGCTCGCAACGCCTGGACTCCGCTGCCGCCCGGAATAGGACTTCGTACCGGGACCTGCGATGCATGACTTCGGCCCTATCCCACCCTAGGGCTACTTGGATTTGCCTTCTCTGTCAACGCCTGTGGGAGGGCATGCTAGTGCACTGGATACTCATTTTCAGCCGCTCTCCTGCCGGCGCTCGGCGGCACATCCGATACGGTGTCACTTCGGTCCCGTACGCGCTCCGAGCCCGAGCGCCTCGACCGGGGTATCCTCGCGGGCCAGGCCCTGCCCGGCGGCAGCCCGGG
Source organism: Limnochordaceae bacterium (assembly GCA_014896295.1). Lineage (GTDB taxonomy): Bacteria > Bacillota > Limnochordia > Limnochordales > Geochordaceae > Carboxydichorda > Carboxydichorda subterranea. The sequence continues at coordinate 62,930 of JADBKR010000006.1, read as the reverse complement.
ACGAGCCGGCAGGGACGTGGTAGAGCGTTCCCTAATCCTCTGGTCAAACGCCGAGGAGGTCGACGATGGCAGGCAAAGCAGGCTGGACGACGCCGGAAGGCCCGGCGGCGCCCTTGGGCCCACCCGGTGGCCCGCTGGCACCGGAGGAGGTACGCAGAGCCGTCGCCGTGGCGGCCGGCCGCGAGGCAGGCAGCGTGATGCTGCGGGGCGTCGACGTCGTCAACGTCTTCACCGGGGAGATCCTCCCCGGGCCGGTGGTGTTCGCCGGCCGCCTCATCGCGGCCACCGGCGAGCAGGCCGCCCGGTCGCAGGCCCGTGAGGTCGTGGAACTTCCCGGAGGGCTGGTAGTGCCCGGTTTCGTGGACGGGCACGTTCACCTGGAGTCGGCGCTGGTGGAGCCTCGGGAGTATGCGAGGGCCGTCGTTCCTCGCGGTGTGACCGCCGTGGTCTGGGATCCTCACGAGTGGGCCAACGTGGTGGGCAAGGTCGCCTTCGAGGCGGCGTCGGCCTCCACCCGGGGCCTGCCGCTGGACGTTTTCCTGACGGCGTCGTCCTCGGTGCCCGCCAGCCCCCTCGAGACGGCGGGCGCCTGCCTGGGCGCCGGAGATCTGGACGAGGCGCTCGCCATGGACGGGGTCGTCGGCCTCGCGGAACTGATGAACTTCCCGGGCGTCGCCGCTGGCGACGAGCAGGAGCTCCGCAAGATCTGGATGGCCGAACGGCGGGGTAAGGTCACCGACGGCCACGCGCCGCTGCTCGGAGGCCGGGCACTTTCGGCGTACGTCGCCGCGGGCGTGGCCTCGGACCACGAGTCCGTCTCCCTGGAGGAGGCCCGGGAGAAGCTTCGCCTCGGCATGATGGTGTTCATCCGGGAGGGTTCGGCGGCGCGCAACCTGGCCGACCTGCTCCCGCTGGTCACCCCCCGTACCAAGGACCGGTTCTGCCTGGTGACGGACGACCGTCATCCGCACGACCTCGTGCGCGAGGGGGGCGTCGACCACGCCGTGCGGAAGGCGGTCGCCCTGGGGCTCGACCTGCCGACGGCCGTGCAGATGGCAACGCTCAACCCGTGCCGCTACTTCGGCCTGCGGCGCCGAGGCGCCGTGGCCCCGGGGTACCGGGCGGACGTGGTGGTGCTCGATCCGGTCGACCTCTCCGCACGGGCCGTGTTCAAGGATGGCCGGCTGGTGGCGGCCCACGGGCGGCTGCTGGTGGAGGTCGATGCCCCCACCGATCCCCGGCTGCTCCACACCGTCCACCTGCCGCCGCTGAGCCTGGAGCGCATCCGGCTGCCGCGGGTCGAAGCCGGGGCGGTGCGGGCCATCGGGCTCTTGCCGGGCCAGATCGTCACGCGCGCACTCGCCGTGGAGCCCCCGGTCGTCGACGCCCAGGTGGTCGCCGCCCCGGAGCAAGACCTGGTCAAGCTCGTGGTCATCGAGCGCCATGGGCGCAGCGGCGGCATCGGCGTCGGGCTGTTGCAGGGGCTCGGGCTCAAGCGAGGGGCGCTCGCTTCCACGGTCGCCCACGACGCGCACAATCTCATCGTCGCCGGCGTATCGGACGACGATATCCTGGCCGCGGCCCGAGCCGTGGCCCGCAGCGGCGGCGGCTTCGCGGCGGTCGAGGGTGGCCGGGTGCTGGCGGAGTTGCCGCTGCCGGTGGCGGGGCTCATGTCGCAAAGGCCGCTGCCGGAGGTCGTCGAGGCGCTCGATCGGCTGGAGCTGGCAGCCAGGAGCCTGGGCGTGCAGATCGCCGCGCCGTTCATGGCGCTTTCGTTCATGGCGCTGTCGGTGATCCCCGAGCTGAAGCTCACCGACCGGGGCCTGGTGGACGCCTCCGCCGGCCGGGTCGTGAGCTGGGCGGCCGGCCCGGCGGCCCGGGGATGAGCAGGGCTACGTGGGGTCGAGAGAGGAGCAGGCGCGTGCCATGCCGGCCGAAGGCGAGGTTTGGGCCGTGGTGCTGGCCGCAGGGGAAGGGCGCCGGATGCTGGCGGGTCGCAGCACGCTGCCCAAGCCCGTTTTGCCGGTCGAAGGCGAGCCCATGGTGCGCCGGGTGGTACGCCGGGCGTTCGAGGCCGGAGTGGACGGCGTCGTGGTGGTGGCGGGGGCGGCCGCCGGGGAGGTGCTGGAGGCGCTGCACGGCCTCGACGTCGAGCGGCTGCGGGTGCTCTACAACGCCGACTGGCAGCGAGGCATGAGCACGTCGCTTCGCGCCGGGGTGTTCGCGCTGCCCGCCGAGGCCGCCTGCGCGCTCGTCCTGCTGGCAGACCAGCCGGCCGTTACGGCCGAACTGTTGCGGAAGGTCATCGAGGCGAGCCGGGGTGCCCCGGCTGCAGCGTGCCGCTATCCGGGGGGCCACCTGGGGCCCCCGTGCGTCCTGGATCGTTCGACGTGGCCTGCCTTGCGGGAGATCGCGGGCGATCAGGGAGCCCGCAGGGTGCTCGCGAGCCTGGGCGCCCGGGTGCAGGCCGTCGAAGCGCCCGAGGCCGAGCTGGCCGACGTCGACACCCCGGAGGACCTGGTGCGCGTGGCGCCGGGCAGCTCCCACGAAGGGCGGTAAACCCCGCTCCGGACTCGAACTGGGCCGCCGGATTTGATCGGCCGGCGGGCGCGCCACAGGGCGCCCTTCATCAGGTGTGCTGTTCTACCTCTTCAAACGCCGTTGTAACCATTGCCCAGTACGGAAGTCCATTGCGAGGGCCATCACGCGCGCCTATGCTCAGGCGAGAAGTCGTGGGCCTTCGTGGGGTGGGAGCATAAAGGCTAACGCCTCCGATTTGAATGAACAGAAGCGACGGCTCCGGGAAACTGCACACCTGGTGAAGGATCCGCAAGGCTGTGAACGTGCCATGTTCCTGCCGTCCATCCCATCGACGTAGGAGGGGAAGCATGGAGCCTCGGGAATGGTCCCTCGTCGTCTTCACCGTCCTCATGCAGGCCTGTGTCGGCGCTTTCTTGCTCAACTTGTGGTTGCGAGAGAGGAGCAAGGACTCCGGGGTCCCCCACGACCGAGTTGAATTCGTGTTGATTCCCGTTGCCATCCTCGCGATGCTCGCCTCCCTCGCCCACCTGGGCCGGCCGCTTTACGCGCTCAACTCTCTGCTCAACCTCGGGTCGAGCTGGCTTTCGAGGGAGATCTTCTTCACGGGCGCCTTCGTGGCGTTGCTGGTGGTGGCCGTGCTGCTGCGCCGCAACCCCCGGCTCCAGCGCTCCGTGGAGTATGTGGTCGCCGCTGCGGGCATCGCCTGCATCGCCAGCATGGCCTCGATTTACACCCATGCGGTCAAGCCCGCCTGGGAGGGCTTCTACACTTACGTGGCCTTCGGCGCCACCGCGCTGCTCGCCGGCACGGCTCTGACGGCCGGAGTGCTGGCAGTCACCGGGCAGCGCGACGAGGGGCTGGCTCGGGACCTCAAGGATCTCAGCTGGGTGGCCATCGTCGTCGCCCTGGCCGAGGTGGTCGTGTTGCCCCTCTACCTGGTCTCCCTCGCCTCGGGCGACCCGGCGGCCCAGGCGACGGCGGGCTTGCTCGCAGGGCCCTATGCGCCGTGGCTGCTCTTGCGATGGGTGCTCCTGCTCGGCGGTGGGGTCGTGCCGCTCGTGATGGTCTTGCGGCGCGCGGCGGATGGCCCGGCGCCCGCTTCTCTCGTCTACCTCGCCGGGATCGCGATCATCGCCGGAGAGGTCGTGGGCCGCTACCTCTTTTACGCCACGGCCATCCCGACCGGAATAGGGTGAGGGCATACGCTGCCATCCCGCGAGGAGACACGCCGGTTGCTGCAAGCCCGCCTTGCAGCGTATCAATTGCTTTCGCAGGTCTTCCTCGACGAACCGGACCCCCGCTGGCTCCGGGGCCTCGCGCAGAGCCGGGCTCTGCGTGCTTTCCCCCTGGCACGGGCCAATGCGGAGGTGGAGCAGGGCACGGCGCTCGCCGCCGGCTACCTCGAGCAACCGGAGAGCCTGAGCGAGGAAGGCCTGGATCGGCTGCGCTGGGACTACACGCGCCTTTTCATCGGCCCGGCGAGGCTGCCGGCGCCACCGTGGGAATCTGCCTATCTCACCGAAGAGCGGCTGCTCTTCGCCGAGCCCACCCTGGCCGTACGGCGGGCCTACCTCCAATACGCCCTGGTACCGCGGCACTTTCCTCACGAAGCCGACGACCATGTAGGCCTGGAGCTCGAGTTCATGGCCCGTCTGGCGGAGCTCAGCCTGGAGCGATTTGGTCGTTCATCCCGGAAGCGTGATCCGGAGGCTGCCGGAGCGACAGCAGGGGCCCCGTATCCCCAGCTCCTGCACGACCAGCAGCGTTTCCTGCGAGAGCATCTGATGCGCTGGATACCCCGCTTCACCCTGGACGTGGAGAAGGCCGCGTCCACGGACTTCTACCGGGGCATGGCGATGGTCTTGAGAGGTTCCCTCACCGTCGATCGAGCGCTTCTCCACGAACTCATGGACGGACAATGTGCGGAGGTGGGCAGATCGCATGGAACGGACGCCTGAGCCCATGGATCTCAATCGAGGGGTAAGCCGCCGGGTCTTGTTGGGATGGGCCGCGGCCACGGCGGCGGCCCTGGCCATCGGCCCTCGTAAGCTGGGCCTGGCAAAGCTAGGCCCCGCGCAGGCGGCGGCCGCCGCCTCGTCGGCGGGCCACGCGGGAAAGTGGATCACGGCCGCCTGCTGGCACAACTGCGGCGGGCGGTGCTTGAACAAAGCGCTCGTGGTGGACGGGGTCGTCATCCGTCAGAAGACGGACGACACCCACCCGGACAGTCCCGACTTCCCCCAGCAGCGCGCCTGCGCTCGTGGCCGCTCGCAGCGCAAGCAGGTCTTCGGCGCCGATCGCATCAAGTACCCGATGAAGCGCAAGCACTGGGCCCCCGGTGGCGGCGACAAGAGTCTGCGTGGCCGTGACGAGTGGGTACGCATCTCGTGGGACGAGGCCCTGGACATCGTCGCGAGCGAGATCCAGCGCATACGGCAGACTTACGGGAACCGCTCCATCTTCGTCACGGGGGGTGGAGAGATCCAACGGGTGCTGGCGCTGTCCGGGGGTTACGTTTCCCGCTGGGGAACGAGCTCCTATGGAACGTGGATGTACACCGGCGAGGTCGTCGGGATGCCGGGCCGTACTCCTGAGGTAACCTTCAACGACAGGATGGACATCCGAAACTCCGAGCTGGTTGTGTTCTGGGGTAACAATTCCGCATGGAGCAGCGCCGGCAATCCGACTTACAATCTCCTGCAGGCGAAACGTCGCGGCACCCGGTTCATCTATGTCGACCCTTATTTCAGTGAATCGGCTGCGGTGCTCGCCGACGAGTGGATCCCGATCAGGCCGGGCACGGACCATGCCATGCTCCTGGGGATGGCATACACCCTCATCACCGAGGACGATCCGGTGACCAATCCTCTCATCGACTGGGATTTCCTCAATCGATGCACCGTGGGCTTCGACGCCCAGCACATGCCGCCCGGAGAGGACCCGAGGGATAACTTCAAAGACTATGTCCTGGGAACGTACGACCACGTACCCAAGACCCCCGAATGGGCATCCGAGATATGCGGGGTTCAACCCGACAAGATCCGACAACTCGCCCGAACGATTGGTTCGACCAAGCGCGTGGCTTTACTGACGGGATGGGCTCCCGCCCGTATTCATAACGGTGACTCATGGCCCCAGATGTTCATGACCCTTGGGTGCATGACGGGCCACATCGGCCAACCGGGAAGGATGACAGGGGTCAGTTGTCACAACCGGGCTGGAAACGGCGGACCGCCACTGGTCAAGCCTGGCTCTGCCGGGCTTCCTCGGGTCAACAACCCCATCGACGACAATATCAACGACAACGAAATCTGGAGCGCCATCCTGACCGGTAAGTACACGGCAGGATTGGGCGATATCCGTGACATTGACATCCAGCTCATTTACCATGGCGGGAACGCCATTCTCCAGACCCGCGACGGCATGGTCAAGGGTATCGAGGCGCATCGTAAGGTAGAATTCGTGGTCTCGCACGCCCAGTTCCTCACGACGAACGCGCGGTACTCCGACGTCATCCTGCCCGTGACGACCGAATGGGAACGCATCGGAGGGCTCTTGACCGGCAACCGCGAGATCCTCATCGTGTACAGCCAGGTCACTCCACCCCTCTACGAGGCGAAGGATGACGAATGGATCGCCACGGAGATAGGACGACGGCTGGGATTGGACCCCCAACAGGTCTATCCTGTCTCGCCGAAGCAGCGCTTCTTCAACGCGATCGCCGGGTCCACCGTGATGAAGGCAGACAAGCCGAACTCGGAGTCGGATTACGAACCGCTCGTGACCATCACCGAACAAGACATAGCAGAATGGGGGGTCCAGGGACAACCGCAGCAGGGACGCATATCGCTGAAGGCGTTCCTGGACCGTGGCATCTACCAGGTGGAGCGCAAACCGAACGACCACTACGGGTACATCGCGTACAAGCGCTTCCGGGAAGATCCGGAGAAGTATCCGCTGAAGACTGCGACCGGCAAGTTCGAGATTTACTCGAAAGCACTCGTGGAGAAGATAAAGAGCTTCGGATGGACGGAGGTACGCCCCATTCCTGCCTACAACCGACCGTCCGAGGGGTACGAGGATACGTTCTCCGATTGGAAGTCCAAGACCAAGGGAGAGTATCCACTCCAGCTGTACACGCCGCATTACCTACGACGGTCCCATACGGTGTTCGACAATATCCCCTGGCTGCGCGAGGCCTTCCCCAACCCGCTCTTCATGAACCCCAAGGATGCGCAGGAGCGCGGCATCCGGCACGGAGACACCGTGTTGATCAGGAGCCGTCACGGCAAGAGCCTACGGCCTGTCTACCTGACGGAGCGCCTCATGCCCGGGGTTGTAGCCTTGCCTCACGGCGCCTGGGTGGAGATGGACGAGAAGACGGGGATCGACAAGGCCGGAGCCGACAACGTCATCGAAGGGGCGATCCCGACAGGCCAGGGCACTTCGGGTTGGAACACTTGTGTCGTCCAGGTCGAGAAATGGTCGGGAGAGCCTCTTCTGCCCGACGACAAGTGGCCCCAACGGATCGCGCTCTGAGGAGGCATGAGGCAGCATGGGTCAGCTCGGGTTTTATGTAGACATGACGGCCTGCATCGGTTGCCGTACATGCCAGATTGCGTGCAAGGACAAAAACGACCTCGCCATCGGGGTCCTCTATCGCAGGGTATACGCGTTCGAAGGCGGCAAGTATCCCCGCCCATGGCTCTACCACCTGTCCGTGGGGTGCAACCACTGCGAGGCGCCCCGGTGCGTGGCCAACTGCCCCACCGGCGCCCTCTCCAAGCGGCCGGACGGGCTCGTGGTCCTCGACAAGGCCAGGTGCATCGGCTGCCGCTACTGCGTCTGGTCCTGCCCGTACGGCGCACCCCAGTACATCGAGGAAGAGGGCCGCATCGGCAAGTGTGACGGGTGTGCCGACCTGGTCGATCAGGGTCTCGACCCCGCCTGCGTCGACGCCTGCCCGATGCGGGCCATCGAGTTTGGGGACATCGAGAAGCTGCGGGCCAAGCACGGCGGCACCGACCGGGTACGGGGGCTTCCCGACCCCAACCTGACGCATCCGGCCGTGACCATCACGCCCAAGCCGGAGGCGCGAGTTTGACCTTTGCCTTCGCGAAAGGAGGGGCACCTCGTGCTCGTGGCCATCGACCGCGAGAATCTCCCCATCATTCATGACCCCTCCTTTCGCGCCTACGCCGAACAATACGTCCGGATCGCAGAGACCCTGGCCGCGCGCCTCCGGGAGACCGGCCTTCCCTTGGAGCCGGCCCCCGAAACTGAACCGGCGTTGCGTCGCCTGCAGGCGAAAGGTGCCGTGGTACGCAACGACGGGAAGAGCGTCTACAGCCGTTGGATTTCCCCGGCGTGCACCGCATGCCGGACCGGTGCCGGCAGCGTGACCTTCTTCATCTCGCTGCGCTGCCACCGCCGCTGTTTCTACTGCTTCAACCCCAACCAGGAGGGGTTCACGTACTTCCGGCACACCAAGCGCGACGTGGTCGCGGAGCTACGCGACATCGCCGCCGCCGGCTTCCAGGTGGATCACGTGGCCCTCACGGGAGGAGAGCCGCTGCTCCACAAGCCTGAGGCGGTCAGCTTCTTTCGGGAGGCGCGCCGCCTGTTTCCGGAAGCGACCACGCGCCTGTACACCTCCGGAGATTTCGTCGACGAGGCCGTCCTGCAAGAACTCCGCGAGGCGGGCCTGCAGGAGATCCGGTTCAGCATCCGCCTGCCGGACGGCGAAGCGGCCCAGCGGCACACGCTCTCGGCCATTGCGCTCGCCCGGGAGTTCGTGCCTCGCGTCATGGTGGAAATGCCGGTACTCCCCGGCTCGTTCGACCGCATGACCCAACTGCTGCAAGAGCTGGACGGCCTGCGCATCGCAGGCATCAACCTCCTGGAACTATGCTATCCGTTCCACAACGTCGAGGCGTTCCGGGCGCGGGGCTACCGGCTCAAGTGGCCGCCGTACCGGGTGCTCTACAACTACTGGTACGCCGGCGGGCTACCGGTCGCCGGCAGCGAGACGGAGTGCCTGCGGCTGGTGGAGTGGAGCCTGGACCACGGGCTTTCGATGGGCGTGCACTACTGTTCGCTGGAAAACAAGCATACGGGGCAGGTCTACCAGCAAAATGCAGGGGGCGACATCCCGCCGCACCACGTCTTCTCGGAGCGCGACTTCTTCTTCAAGACCGTCAAGGCGTTCGGCGAGGAGATGGGCCCGGTCATGGCCCGCTTGCGCCATCAGGGGGTCGTTGACTTCGGCGTGGATGATGCCCGGGGCTACGTCGAGTTCCTGCCCACTCACGTTCCGTTGCTGCGGGGACTGCCGGTGCAACTGGCCCTTTCGACGGCCGTCATGGAAAGCCGGGACGACGGGGAGTACTTGCGGGAGCTCCGGGTGGACCTGACCACCCCGGATACGTTCGACCTCCACACCGACGTGTAGATTCCGTGCCTCACGCCTCTGTAGATCCGGCGGCCGCCCTGACGCCGGACCAGGGGCCGTCCGACGAAGTCATCGACCTCACCACTCGGTGGATGGTCGACCGCCTCACCACGCGCTGAGACGAGGTACCAGCGTCCTGGCGCTCTCGCCGAGCACGGCCTCGAGCGCCAGCAGCACGGCACCAGCCGCCGGCGGGCGCGCCGAGACCTCGAGGCGGATGTCGCGGCCGGGGCGTAACGCCTGCAAGCGTCTGGCCACCTCTTCGAGGAGCCAATGCGCGAGCGTGTCCCGCGGCACGGCCATCTCACCCGGCGTCGTTCCCGCCGGAGGCTGCCCGGGATGACCTGCTAGCAAGCCGCCGCTCGCATACGCCCGCACCGGCGGCGCCAGGCGCAGCCTGTCGTCAACGGCGGCCACGAGCCGGGCGAGCTCGTCGGCCGCCGCCCGCACGATCGCTTCCGCCACCCGGTCCCCGTCGCGGGCAGCTTGGAGCACCCCGCGAGCCAGCCGGGCAATCCGCTCCCGGGGCGCGGCCCCCGAGTAGACGGCGTCGATGATCGCCGGCGGCTCGATGGATCCGAGGCCGGCCTCGACCACTCTTGCGAGAGCGGTGGCGGGCCCACGCCCATCGGCCGCACGCAGTACGGCTCCGATCGCCCTGCGGCCGATGTCATAGGCGCTGCCCTCGTCGCCCAGCAGGTACCCCCATCCGCCGGCCCGGGCTTCTCGCCCTTGCTCATCCATCCCGTACGCCACGGATCCGGTGCCCGCGACCAGGATGATGCCCGGCCCGCCGCCCGTGGCAGCCGCCAGCGCGATGCGGGCGTCGTGGACGACCCGTACCGCTTGCGCCGCCGTAAACTCCCGGCGCAGGGCCGCCTCCACCGCCTCCCCGACCGACGTCCCGGCGCCACCTGCCAGGCCTACTACCACGGCCACGATGTCATCCGCCCGGGCTCCCGCCCGTTGGAGCGCCAGGCCCGCCGCTTCCCGTAGCGCCCCGACCGACCGCTCGAGACCGATGGCCCGGGGGTTGCTGGGCCCCGCCTCGCCGCGCCCGGCGACCTTGCCGTCGAGCCCGGCCACCCAGCAACGGGTGGAAGTGCCCCCGCCGTCGATCCCGGCTACGTACCTGGCCCCTTCCGGCGCAGCACTCGCGTCCTGGAGAGCGCTCATCCCTTGACCGCTCCTGCGGTGAGCCCCGCGATGAAGTGGCGAGACATGGCCAGGTACATGGCCACCAGCGGCACGCTGGCCATGACCATCCCCGCGAAGAGCAAGCCCCAGTCCGTCTGGTACTGGCCGAAGAAGATGGTCATCCCGAGCGGGATGGTCTTCAGGGCGTCCTTCTGGATGAAGAGCAACGGGAAGAACATGTCGTTCCACCACGGCACGAAGTTGACGATGGCCACCGTGGCCAGCGCGGGCCGCACGAGCGGCAGCATGACCTTCCAGAAAGTCTGGAACTCCGTGCACCCGTCCATCCGAGCCGCTTCCCGTACCTCTCCCGGCAGAGACCGGAAGAACCCCGTGAGCAAGAAGACGGACATGGGCATGCCGCTCGCCGCGTACGTGAGGATGAGCGACCAGTGGGTGTTGAGCAGCCCGAGGTTCCGCATCAGCAGGAACAAAGGCAGGATCCCCAGCCGGATGGGTACCATGATGCCGGCCAGGAAGAACATGTAGATCCACGTGCTGCCTCGAAACGGCAGCCTCGCCAGCGCGTACGCGGCCATCGACGAACTGGCCAGCACCACCACGAGCGATGCTACCGTCACCCAGACGCTGTTGCGGAAGTACACCGAGAAGCTCGCTCGGGTCCACACCTGCACGAACGGCTCCAGGCTCCACGACGCCGGGAGCCCGAACGGGTTCATGAAGATCTCCTGGGTGCTCTTGAAGGCGGTCACGATCATGAGCGCCACGGGCGCCAGGAAGACGACCGCCATGAAGGCCAGTACCACGTAAAGCGCTGCGGCACCGGCGACGCGCCTGGCCGCCAGCCCCGCACCGAAGGCTACGCGGCTGGCCGCCCTGCGCTCGGCCGCCGATCCCACTGCCGTCCGCGTCACGTCAGTACTCCACCTGCCGTCGCTGCAGCGATCGCACCCCGATGGACGAGACGATCCCCACCATGACGAACATCAGGACGGCGATCGCCGACGCGATACCGATTTGCCCCGGTTCCCCGCCGGTCGTCGAATCCCCGAAGGCTGTCCGATAAAAGAACGTCCCCAGCAGGTCCGTCGCATAGAAGGGGTTGCCGCTCGACCCTTGCATCACGAAGACCAGCTCGAACGCGTTGAAGTCGTAGATGAACGTGAGGATGCTCACCATCCCGATGACCGGCGCCAGCAGGGGCAACGTCACGTGCCGGAACGCCTGCCACCCGGCGGCGCCGTCTACCCGGGCCGCCTCCTCCAGTTCGGCGGGGATGCCCTGGAGCCCCGCCAAGAAGACCAGCATCGGAAAGCCAATCCACCGCCACGCGTTCACCAGGATGATGCTGATGAGCGCCGTGCTGGTCTGCCCCAGCCATGGCTGGGCCCACCGCCCGAGCCCCACCACCCTCAGCATCTGGTTGAACGCGCCCCACATGGGGTTGAGCAGGAGCAACCACAAGAAGCCGACGACGACCAGCGAGAGCGTGTAGGGCAGGAAGTAAGCCATCTGGAAGAAGGCTGCTCCCGGCCGCTTGCGCCGCAGCGCCATCGCAAAGGCCAGCCCCAGCGTGCTCTGGATGGCCAGGGTCGTCAGGAAGAAGACGACGTTGTGCCCGAGCGCCCCGAAAAAGCGCGTCCGGTACGGCTCTTCTGCCAGCACCGTCACGAAGTTGCGCAACCCGATGAAGCCCTTGCGCACCAGCCCGTCCCAGTCGAACAGGCTGTATCCCAGCGACGAGAGCAGCGGGTACACCATGAACAGCGTGTACAGCACCAGTCCCGGCAGCAAGAAGGCCACGTAAACCCGCTTGCCCAGCAGCCTGTCCAGCACCGGTCTTTCCCCCCGAAGAGCCTGGCACCGGTCACGATGGCACCCCTCAAAGGCGCCATGGAAAGGAGCGGTGGGCCACCGGGCCCCACCGAGGAGGGGCCGGTAGCCCACCCGCCTCTTACTTCTTCTGGAACGGCTCGTACCAGCGGGCAACGCCCTGCTGGATCTCCTTCGCCACCTGCTCCGGCGTGAGCTGCCCCGCGAAGAGCCCCTGCAGCGTGTTTTGTAGCAGCGTCGACCCGCTCGGCTGGCCATAGCGGAAGCCCGCCAGCATCAGGTACGGCGTGCCGTAGCGATTCATCATGTCGACGATCTTCGCCAGGGTCGGCGACTTCGGAGCCGTACCCGGCACCGCCGAGATCTGCTCGAGCTCGTCCGAGTACATCTGCCCGAACTCGGGGGTGGCAAGCCAGCGCACGAACTCCAGCGCCTCGGCCTGGTGCTTGCTCTCCTTGTTGATGCCGGTCAGACCGTCCAGGTAGGTGCTGACCCAGACCCGCTGGCCAGGCTTCTCCGGGGCACCGGGAACACCCCGATCTCGATCTTGGGGTTCATGGTTCGCATGGTGCCCAGCTCGTACGACCCGGCCATCCACATGGCCGCCATCTCCTGGGCGAACATGGCCTGCATGTCCGTGTACCCGATCCCCTGGAACCCTTGCGGCAAGTACGGCTTGACCTCCAGCATCTTGCGAAGGGCGTTGATGAACCGGGGATCCTCGAACGTGGCCTTACCGCTCACCAGTTCGTTGTAGAAAGGCGTGCCGCCGTAAAAGTTGGGAGCCACGGCTCCGAAGAAAGTTTCCATCGTCCAGCCTTCCTTGGAGCCGTTGGAGAAGGCGATGCGCCCAGAGTTGTTGACCTTGCCGGCCAGGGCCAGGAATTCGTCCCACGTCTGCGGCTCCCGCAGCCCAAGCTCGCGGAAGATCCGCTTGTTGTACAAGATTTGCACCGTCTGGACGGCGAACGGCACCCCGTACACGTGGCCGTCGCGGCGGTTGCGGGCGCCGGCGAGGAGGTCACTCGGGAACCGCTTCAGGCCTTCCACCTTGCCGTCGAGGGGAACCAGATAGCCGGCGTTGGCCAGCGGTTCCAGCCCACCATACGCTCGCAAGTGCGCAACGTCGGGGCCGGCGCCGCCCTGGAGCGCGGTGGCGAGGATGGTGTTGTACTCCGTGTTCTTGTACGGGATGAACTGCACGTCGATGTCGGGATGCTTCGCCCGGAACGCCTCGATGAACTTCGCGTACTGCTGTACGTCTTCGGTGCGCCAGCTCCAAAACTTCAACGTGACCTCGGACGCGGCCAGCGCGGTGCCGGCGAAGAGCGCCAGCACGAGTGCCGCCGCCACGGCTGCGACGACCCAGCGATGCATCCGATGATGCGCGACCATAGCCTTTTCCCCTCCCACGAGCCCGTCGAGCTGACCTGCCCGTCGCAAACACCCGTACCCGACCCCTATGAAATCCTGATGGGCCTCGTTGGCGCCTGCCCTACCCCCTCCCTTCGGAAGACCCTGTCGGACGACGACCGGCAAATGCCACGGCCTGCCGTACCCACCCACCGGCCTGGTGGAGCAGCGCCCTGGCCTCGTCGACGCCGACGCCTGCCAGAAGCATCACGATCGCCGTCTTGACCTCGTGACCGGCCGCCTCGAACGCCTGCGCCACTTGCTCTTCGGGCGCCCCGGTCGCCTGTTGGATGGCACGCAGGGCCCGCTTGACCAGCTTGCGGTTGGTCGGCCGCATGTCCACCATGAGGTTTTCATACACCTTGCCGAGCCGCACCATGGCAGCGGTGCTGATCATGTTGAGCACCATCTTCTGGGCCGTGCCGGCCTTCAGCCGCGTGCTGCCGGTCAGCACCTCCGCCCCCGGTACGGGCAGGATGGCCACGTCCACCAGCGGCTCGATCCCGGCCGGCCGGTTGCAGGCCACACCGATGGTCACGGCGCCACGCTCCCGGGCGCCCCGCAGGGCGCCCATCACGAACGGCGTGTCGCCGCTGGCGGCAAGGCCTACCACCACGTCGCCCGGCTTCACCCGCTCCAGCATGGCCTGCCGCCCGGCTTCCTCGTCGTCTTCCGCCTCCTCGGCGGCGGCGCGCAGCGTGCGCTCCCCGCCCGCCAGGACGGCCTGTACGGTGTCCGGCTCCACCCCGAACGTCGGCCGCCACTCGGCCGCATCCAGGGCGCCGATCCGCCCGCTCGTGCCGGCGCCGACGTAGTAGACCCGGCCGCCGGCACGCAACCGGTCGGCGACGAGCTCCGCGGCCCGGGCAATCTCGGGCAGCACGGCGCCGACGGCCCGCACCACTTCGGCGTCCTCCTGGTTCATGAGGGAGACGATCTCGAGGGTGCTCATCGTGTCAAGCCGGTAAGACTTGGGATTGCGGGCCTCCGTCGCCTTGGGGCTGTCCCAGGGACCGGGCACGGGCACGTGCGTGGCCGGCCGTCCCGGCGATGGCTCCATCAATGCGCTTCACCCATCCCATCCGTCAAGTATCTCGCCACGCCTTGCCTGGGCCGACGTGCTTCTCCTCCACGGCTTCTCGGCTTGCGAGCAGCCGCCGCATGGCGTCGGCGCCCCGCCGGATGGCCACGGCGATGAACAAGGCGTCCACCACCGCCAGCTGCGCCATGCGAGAGACAATGGCCCCGCTCCGAAACGGCGCCTCGTGCCCGCTGGTGAAGAGTGCGATGCTCGCCAGCTCGACGATGGGCGCGTCCATGCGGTGGGTAATGCACATCGTGGTGGCGCCGGCCTCTCGGGCCGCGCGCAGCGCGTGCAACGTGTCGAGAGTGCCGCCGGAGTGGGAGATCCCGACCGCGACGTCGCCCTGCTCCAGCAGCGCGGCGAACGCCGACGCCAGGTGGGGGTCGGTGTAGGCCCAGGCGTCCATGCCGATGCGAGCGAACTTGTGCTGGGCGTCGAGGGCCACGAACCCCGACGCCCCCACGCCGTAGAAGTGGATGCGCCGCGCCCGGGCGAGGGCGTCGGCCGCTCGCTCCCAAAGCGGCGGATCGAGGAGCTCCATGGTCTCGCTGGAGCGTGCTCGTGTAAGCCGCCAGCAGCTTGCTGCGAATGGTCTCCAGGGAGTCGGTCGTTTCGATCTCGCCGTAGACGGGGACCGGCCTCGGCACCCCGGTCGCCCGACTCGAGGGCGAGGGCCAACCGCAGCTGCCGGTACCCGCCGTACCCGAGCTTCTGGGCAAACTTCACGACCGTCGACTCGCTGGTGCCGGCGGCGGATGCGAGCTCCGTGACGCTCAGCGCCAGCGCCCGGTCGGGGTGCGCGAGCAGGTAGTCCGCCACCCGCTGCTCGGCGGGGCGCAGACCGGTGTAGACGCCCCGGACCCGGGCCAGGCACCGCTCCGGCAACTGTCCCATCGCGCCCCTCGACCCTCCCCGTTCGGGACGGTTCGAGAGAGCGGTTCGACGAGGAAGGAAAGATTCCTTCTGCAGAATGCGCAGAGCGGAAAGTTATGTTCCTGCACAACGCCACCCGGCCTTGCCGAGCCCGCCTTCGCCGCTACGCCGTGGCCGCCTGCGTAGCGGGTCCTCTTTGCCGGAGCCGTCGGGACGTGGTAGGATAGCGGCAGACCGCGATGGCCGCAGGCCGGCCGACGGTCGTCGAAGGCTCTTCCCGGGGGTCGCGTATGAGTGCCGCCACCGTTACGGTACGACAAATCTGTAAGCGCTATCAGAGCCTGCGGCTCGGTCCGTCTACGCCAGCTCGGGTTCGTCGCCGGGCGGGCCCTCAGGGCGCTGGCGACCGCTGTTACCGTGGTCACGCTCACGTTCTTCATCATCCGCCTCATGCCCGGCAATCCCATCGAAGTCTACGTCACCCAGCTCATCGCCCAGTACGGCATCCCGTACGCCGAGGCGCTCAACCAGGCGGCCGCCCTCTTCTCCCTCGACCTCCGCCAGCCGTTGTGGCAGCAGTACCTGCACTTCCTCCGCAACCTGGCCTCCGGCAACCTGGGCACGTCGTTCCTGTCGCCCGGCACGCCGGTCACCGTGATCCTCGGGCGTTTCCTGCCGTGGACGCTCTTCAGCGTGGGTACGGGGCTCCTCTTGAGCTTCACGATCGGCATGGGCCTCGGCATGGTGGTGGCCTACCGGCGCGGCTCGTGGCTCGACCAGGTACTCTCGTCGGTCGCCTCTTTGATGAGCTCCGTGCCCAACTACCTCATCGCCATGATGATCCTCGTGCTGCTGGGCGTGCAGTGGCCGGTGCTGCCCATCCACCAGATGCGCGGCGTGCTGTCGCCCGGGACGGTGCCGTCGTGGTCGGCGGCGTTCGTCGGCGACGTGCTGTACCACGCGGCGCTCCCGATTGCCACGTACGTCCTCACCACGGTGGGTTTTTGGATGCTCACCATGAAAAACAGCACGTTGAGCGCCCTGGAGGAGGACTACGTCACCGTGGCCAGGGCCAGGGGGCTGCCGGAGCGGCGCATCCTCACCGCTTACGTCGGCCGCAACGCTTCGTTGCCGCTGTTTACACAGCTCACCATCGCGGCCGGGTTCGTGGTGGGAGGATCGCTTCTCATCGAGTACGTCTTCGTCTACCAGGGCATCGGCCTGTTGCTCATCAGCAGCATCAACCAGCGCGACTACCCGGTCATGCAAGGTGTCTTCCTGCTCATCACCATCAGCGTCATCCTGGCCAACCTTCTCACCGACCTCCTCTACTCGCGTATCGACCCGCGCATCCGCATCCAGGGAGGGAATGACGGCGTGGCGCTCCAGAGTGCTGCGGAGCTCGATCCCGCGGCCGGGCCCGGGCGGCGGGCCGCCGGTGGGACGCTCCGGTTGCTGCTCCGGTCGCCGTCGGGTATCGCCGGGCTGGTGGGCGTCACGTTCTTCGTGCTGCTGAGCTTCCTCGGCCCGCTGGCCGTGCCCTTCGATACCCGTGCCGACGTAGCGGCCATCTACCGGCCCCCGTCCCTCCAGCATCCCCTGGGGACCGACCACCAGGGCAGGGACATCTTGTCCCAGATCGTCCACGGCGGGCGCGACCTCCTCTACGTGGCCGCGCTGGCGGGGCTCCTGTCGACGTTCATCGCCGTGACGCTGGGGGCGCTCAGCGCTTACGTGGGCGGGTGGTTCGACGGGCTGGTCGTGGCCGTCACCGACATCGTGCTGACCATCCCGCAGTTCCCGCTGCTGGCCGTGTTGAGCGGCTTCGTGCGTTTGACCAGCCAGACCGCTCTGGCGGTCATCATCGGGGCGCTGTCGTGGCCGACCCTCCTGCGGGCGGTGCGTTCGCAGGTGCTGTCGCTCAAGGAGCGGGAGTTCGTCGAGGCGGCCCGGGCGCTCGACCTCGGGACGGGCCGGATCGTCTTCGGCGAAGTCTTGCCCAACATGATGGGCTACATCGTCATCAACCTCATCTTCGCCATGACCTCGGCGATGTACGCGCAGGTCGGCCTCATTTTCCTTGGTTTGGTACCGCTCTCAGGCCACAACTGGGCGGTCATGATCAATCTGGCGTGGGTGCGGGGAGCCCTCTTCTTCCGCGACAGCGTCTGGTACATCCTCTCCCCCATCGCCGCCATCGCCGGCTTCCAGCTCTCCCTCGTGTGGCTGTCGCGTGCGCTCGAAGAAATCTACAACCCACGGCTCAGCCGGGGCACGTAGCATGCGGTACTACGGAGCAAGCTCCGGCATGGGAGCCGGGCCGAGGGAAGCAGGCGATGAGCGAGATGGGACGCACCGACCAACGACCGGACCAGACGGCGCCGCCGCGCGATGGCGCCGTCATGCGCGTCGAGGGCCTGGACGTGCAATACCGGACACCGGCGGGCCCGGTCCGGGCGGTGCAGGGTGCCACCTTCGATCTCCTCCGGGGAGAGACGCTGGCCATCGTCGGCGAGAGCGGGTGCGGCAAGACCACCCTGGCGCTCGCGCTGGTGGGGCTGCTGCCGCGTTCGGCCGCCGTGACGGGCGGGCGCGTGCGTTACCGGGTGGACGGGACGTCCATCGAGTTGCCCGGCGCCGGCGAGGACGGGGTCCGGGCCCTTCGGTGGCGGGTGGCCGCCATGGTCTTCCAATCCGCGCTCAACGCCTTCAACCCGCTGCTCCGCATCCGGGATCACTTCCTGGAGACCGCAGCGGCCCACGGCATCCGTTCGCGCCGGGAGGTGCTCCGCCGGGCCGGCGAGCTCTTGGAGCTGGTACAGCTCGAGCCTTCCCGGGTGCTCCAGGCCTACCCGCACGAGCTGAGCGGCGGGATGCGCCAGCGGGCTCTCCTCGCTCTGGCCCTGCTGCTCGACCCCCACATCCTCATTCTCGACGAGCCGGCCACCGCCCTCGACATCCTGACGCAGCGCAACATCATCGGCCTGCTCCGGCTCGCTCAAGCAGCGCCTCGGCCTCACGCTCCTGCTCATCTCCCACGACCTGGCGCTCGCCGCCGAACTGGCCGATCGCATCATGACCATGTACGCCGGTCGGATCGTGGAGGTCGGGCCGGTCCACGCGGTCTTCGCCACCCCGCTACACCCGTACACGCAGGCGCTGCTCCAATCCCTCCCGGTGCTCAGAGGAGAGTTGCGTGACCTCCGGGTGCTCGCCGGCGCGCCCCGAGCCTCGTCCCGGCTCCCGCCGGGGTGCGCGTTCGCCCCACGGTGTGCGATGGCACGCCCCGAGTGCCGTACCGTCGTGCCGCTGCTGCACGAACCGGCGCCCGGCCACATGAGCGCGTGTCACTTCACAGAGCAGTTGCTGGAGGCGGCGAGCCATGGCGCGTGAAAGCCTGCGTGAAGGACTGGAGCTGGAGGGCATCTCGAGGTCGTTCCGGGTGGGCTCGCGCGAAGTATGGGCCGTGCAGGACGTCTCGCTGGAGGTGGGGCGAGGGGAGACCTTTTGCCTCGTGGGCGAAAGCGGCTGCGGCAAGACCACCACCGGGCGCATCGCCGCCGGGCTGATCCGCCCCAGCCGGGGCACCGTTCGCTTCCGTGGGGACGATGTGTGGCGGCTTTCCCGGGAGGACTTCGCCACCTTCCGGCGCAGCGTGCAGATCATCCACCAAAACCCCTACGCCTCCCTCAACCCCCTGCACTCCGTCGAACACACCCTGGCCATCCCCCTGCAACGCCACCACCCGGGCCTGAGCCGCCGCGAGGCCCGGCAGCGGGCGGCGGAGCTGCTCACCATGGTGGGCCTGACGCCGCCGGGCGACTTCTTGCCGAAGCTTCCGCACCAGCTCAGCGGCGGGCAGCGCCAGCGGGTCAGCATCGCCCGTTCGATGACCGTGGAGCCCAGCGTGGTGGTGGCCGACGAGCCGGTCTCGATGGTGGACGTCAGCCTGCGGGCCGGGATCTTGAAGGTGCTCGAGAGGCTGCGGGATGAAGCGGGAGTGGGGTTCGTCTTCATCACCCACGATCTCGCGGTGGCGCGGTACTTCGGGCGCGGCGGCTCCATCGGGGTCATGTACCTGGGCCGGATGGTAGAACAGGGGCCGACGGAGGAGGTGGTGGCCAGGCCCATCCATCCCTACACCCGCATTCTGCTCGACGCGGTGGCGGAGCCCGACCCGGCGCGCACCCGCACGCGCCGGCGCATCGAGCCCCGGAGCATGGACGTGCCGAGCCTGCTGCGGATGCCGCCGGGGTGTCCCTTTCATCCGCGATGCCCCTGGTACGAGCCGGGGCTGTGCGACGCCTCGGTGCCGCCGCTGCGGGCCATCTCCAGCCGCGGCACGAGGTCGGCGAGCCGGGAAGGGCCGGCGGCCTCGGGGAGGGCCGTGGCGTGCCACAGGGTGGATGAGTCGGGCGAACTGCCCCCCATGGCGGCCGTGGCCCCGTCCGGCCAGCAGGTGAGCGTCCGGTGAACCCGCGGCTGGGCCGGGCGATCTTCCAGGTAGGGCTGTGGTTGCTGTTGCTTTCGGGAGTGGCCGTTGCCTGGAGCCCTCCGGGAAGCGCCGAGCGGATGGTGGCGGTCGTCTCCTTCGGGGTGGCCGCCGTGTGGGTGGGGATCGTGGTGGCCGTGGTCCGGAAGAGCCCGTGAGCACAAATCGTCGGTCGGAAACGGGATGCGGAGGGCAAAGGTCCGGCGATGAGCGGAAGGAGGCAACGATCGACCATGCGGCGCAGCAGCGACGGGAGGATCGGGCGCATACTGGCGATGGTGCTGGTCGTAGGGCTGGCGGCGGGCCTCGGGAGCGCCGCGGGCATCGCGGCCGCACCGAGCGAGTTCCACGGAGCATGGCCGTACGTGGTGCCACCGGGAGGACACTTCAACACGTTCGTCGTCAACCATCTCGGGATGGGCCTGTACCAACAGCTGATGGAAGAGCCGTTGGCGTTCTACTATTGGGCCTCGGGCACGTACGAGCCCGTCCTGGCCACGGAGTGGCGCGTCATCCCACCCGATCGGTTCGAGGTGCACCTGCGCCAGGGCGTGCGCTTCAGCGACGGGACGCCCTTCAACGCCGATGACGTGGTCGCGACCTTCGCGATCGGGCGGCTGTACAACTGGGTCATCTGGAAGTACGTCGACAGGATCGAGAAGGTCAACGACTCCACCGTCGTGTTCCACATGAAGGATCCTTCCAGCGTGGTGCCGCGCTACGCTCTGAGGGAGCCCATCCGCTCCGACTCGGTCTACGGCACCTGGGCCAAGCGGGTGCAGCAACTCCTCGAGGAGGGCAAGGGCACCGATTCGCCGGAATGGAAGCAGCTGCGGGCCGACTTCGAGAAGTTCCGGCCATCGAGCATCGTAGGGACGGGGCCTTATAACCTCGACGTCCGCAGCATCTCGGAGTCGCAGGCGACCCTGGTGAAGGTGCCGACGGCGTGGGCGGCGTCGAGGGTCAAGTTCGACCGCGTGGTGCTGTACAACGGGGAGACGCCCCAGGTCACGCCGCTGGTGCTGTCGAAGCAGGTCGACTACGCCACGCACGGCTTTCCGCCCGCTACCGAGAGAAGCATGGTGCAGCAAGGTATCCGCGTGGTTCGGCCTCCGACGTACACGGGGCCCGCGATCTTCTTCAACAACAAGGTATATCCCTTGAACCGGCCCGAGGTCCGGCAGGCCATCGCCATGGTCATCAAACGAGACGAAAACGCCCGCGTGTCGCTCGGCGACTCGGCGAAGCCGTCCCGGTACATGGCAGGCTTCAGCGACAACCTCGTCCCTGCGTGGCTGACGGAAAGCCAGCGGGAGCGGCTCGACCCCTACGCGTACGACCCCGACAAAGCGGCCGAGCTGCTGAAGTCCATAGGATTCCGGAAGGGCTCTGACGGGGTCTGGGTGACCGACCAGGGCAAGCCGATGGCGCTCGAGCTCTCGGTACCGGCCGAGTACGCCGACTGGTCGGCGGCGGCCGAAAACGCCGCGGAGCAGCTGACGCGCTTCGGCATCAAGACGACCGTGCGGGCCATCACCTTCACGCAACAGCCGATCGAGATCCAGCAGGGCCGGTTCCAGATGGCCATCCAGGCATGGGGAGTCGGCAACCCCCATCCCCACTTCTCCTTCGTGCAGGATCTGTTCACCTACAACTACGTGCTCGCCCCCGGCCCCGGCATGAGCTTCGACCTCAAGCAGAAGACCAAGGCCCTGGGCGAGGTGGACCTGGAGCAGCTCGTGGTCGAGGCCGGCGCCGGCCTCGACGAAGCCAAGCAAAAGGATGCGGTGGCCAAGGCAGCCATCGCCTTCAACGAACTGCTCCCCATCATCCCGCTGTGGGAGCGCTACGGCAACAACGCCGTGCTGGAGAACGTGCGGGTGGCGGGATGGCCGCCCGACGGCGACCCCATTTACCGTAACAGCCTGTACACCGACCCGTTCCACATCATCCTGATCCACCTGGGGCGGGTGCACCCGGCCGGATGAAGGGCGGCAGTCGGGGCCGAGGCTGCGGCGGGGCCGACCCGCCGTAGCCCGGCCCCCTGCGCCGGGAGGTCGGCGCAGGCGGTGCTCGAGGTATACTGAAAGGGGTTCCGAGATCCGGCCCTGACCGGCGGAGCGGGCGAAAGCGGGAGCAGCGCTTCGCACCGCGTCGACCGGCGGCCAGGGCGGGCGGAGCCCGAAATCGACGAACGGCATCCGCCGCACGGGCGGAGCCGGAACGGAGGCAACCCGGTATGGCTGCTTCTCAGGTTCCCTCTCCTGATGCGTCCCCTGCTGCCGCGACCCAGACTCAAAGCCGCGCCCGGATCCGCACCATGCTCGTCACCGCGCTCATGAGCGCGCTGGTCGTGGCGCTGGGCCTCACGCCGGCGGGTTTCGTACCCGTCCCCACGCCGGCAGGCGCCGCGACGACCATTCACATCCCGGTCATCCTGGCGGCGCTGGCCGAGGGGCCGGCGGCGGGCGCCGTGACGGGTTTGCTGTTCGGGGCGTTCAGCTTCTGGCGGGCCATCACCGCAGCTCCCAATCCCATTGCGCGCATGATGTTCAGCGACCCTCTGGTCGCCTTCGGCCCCGCATCCTCATCGGCATCGTGGCATACCTGGCGCTGCGCGCCGCCGCGAGCCGCGGCGGCCGGTGGGCGGTCGCGTTCCTGGTGGCCACCGTGCTCGCCGACGCGACCTATCGCCTGACCAGCCAGCGGCAAACATCGGTCTCGGACCCGTACCCGGTCGTCACCCCGGCGGGCCTGGTGGCTGTGCTGGCCGTGGCGGCGCTGACGGTATGGCTGACGCTGCGGCTGTTGCGGAGCCGGGACGTGGGCCCGGCCCTCGCGGCGCTGCTCGGGAGCCTTACCAACACGGTGGGCGTCCTGGGGCTGGCCACGTGGCGGGGCTACCTGCCGTGGCAGGTGTCGCTCGGCATCGGCGCGGTGCAGGGGTTGCCGGAGGCGTTCGTGGCCATGATCCTCACCGTGGCCGTCTACCGGGCACTGCGGCGGGCGGGGCTGGTGCGCGCGCCGGCCGGCGAAGGCGCCCCTGAGAGCTACGGCACCGGCGCCCGGGGAGGGTAAACGCCATGCTGCTGGTCTTCGACGTCGGCAACACGTCGACGAAGATCGGGCTGTTGCAGGGGCGGGTGCTGTCCCAGCACTGGGACCTCTCCACCCAGGCGGACCGCACGGCGGACGAGTGGGGCATCGTGCTCGAGGTGCTCTTTGCCCGGGCCGGCCGGAAGCTCGCCGAGGTCGACGGCGCTGCCATCGCCTGCGTCGTGCCGCCGGCACTGGCGGCCATCGAGCGGTTCGTCCGCCGGGACCTCCGCTCGGAACCGCTCGTCGTGGGGCCGGGGGTGCACACCGGGATGCCCATCCGCTACGAAAACCCGCGAGAGGTCGGCGCCGACCGCATCGTGACCGCAGTAGCCGCCCACGAGGAGCATGGGGCGCCCGTCATCGCCATCGACTTCGGGACGGCGACGACCTTCGACGTGGTGGACGCGGCCGGGGCGTATGCCGGAGGGGTCATCGCACCGGGCGTGGGCATCGCGACCGAGGCGCTCTTCGAGCACGCCTCGAGGTTGCCGCGGGTGGAGATGCTCCGGCCGCCCCGGGTCATCGGGCGCAACACGGTGCAGTCCATGCAATCCGGCATCCTGTACGGCTTCGCCGGGCAGGTCGACGGGATCGTGCGGCGCATCCGCCAGGAGCTCGGCGCCGAGGCAAGGGTCGTGGCGACGGGTACGTACGCCGAGCTGGTGAGCCAGGCGAGCGAGACCATCGACGCCGTGGATCCGTTCCTGGCGCTCAAGGGCCTCGCGATCGTGTACCGCCGTAACCGGGCAGCGGGGGGCTGAGCGCCAGGCGGCGGCGCCGGTTTCAACGCGGCAACAAGAAGGCCCAGATACCCCAGAAATGGCTGAAGCTGCCGGCCATCACCAGCAGGTGGAAGAGCTCGTGGAAACCGAAGCGCCCCACCGCCAGCCGGGGCCACTTGAGCGCGTAGACGGCCGCGCCGGCCAGGTAGAACAGCCCGCCGATGCCGATCCACGTGAGCGTGCCGGCAGGGACCGCCCGGAGCAGCAGGGGCAGCATCGGGACCACCAGCAGCCCGAGCCCGACGTAGAAGAGCACGGTCAGCCACCGCGGCGTGCCGAACCAGAAGACCTTGAGCGTGATGCCGATGGCAGCCAGCGTCCACACCAGGGCGAACAGGCTCCATCCCCAGCCCCGCGCAGGGGCGCCAGCAGGATCGGGCTGTACGTGCCGGCGATGAGCACGTAGATCATGGAGTGATCGATGCGCCGCAGGATGGCCGTCCCTCTGGCAGGCAGGGGGAGCAGATGGTAGAGGGCGCTCGCCGTGTAAAGAAGGATCAGGCTCGCTCCGAACAGCGCGAACCCCACCACGGCCCACACACTGCCGCTGGATGCAGCCGTGCGAACCAGCAGGACCAGCGCGCCGATCGACAGGACCGCCCCGGCCGCGTGGGTCAGCCCGCTCACGGGTTCCCTCAAGTGCACCGTCATCGTCTTGCCGCCGCCCTTCTCTGACATCCTTCGGCAGCGGGCCGGACATGCCGGGGCTGCGCCGACCCCAGTATACCGCACCCGGCGCCATCGACGTCGCGCAGGCCAGGGTCGTCCACTGGCCTTGACGTGATCCGGCCACGGTGAGTAGACTCTGGCGGGACGATAGTTTAGTTTGTCAAAACAAATGGCTTTCACGCATAACAGTCGTTAGTTCACGGCGGAGGGTGCCCACATGGAAGATACGACCATCGGCGCGCGGACAGGCGGGAACATGGCGGCGGGTGGAGATGCGGCGGGAGAGGCCGGCCGGGTGACGGAGGCCATCCGGGCGAGCAACCGCATCACGGGGGCCCGCCGGTGGTGGGCTCTGGCCGCCGTCATGGTGTCGATGTTTTTCTCCTCGCTCGACCAGACGGTCGTCTCGGCGGCGATGCCCGTCATCATCGGGGAGCTCCACGGCTTCGCCCTGTACGCCTGGGTCTTCACGGCGTACATGATGGCCTCCGCGGTGACGGTGCCCATCTACGGAAAGCTGTCGGACGTATACGGTCGCAAGCCTTTCTACGTCTTCGGCCTGGCGACGTTCATGGCGGGATCGATCCTGGCGGGGCAGGCCCGCAGCATGGAGTGGCTGGTGGCCGCCCGGGCCCTGCAGGGAATCGGCGGCGGCGCTCTCCTCAGCATGCCGTCGGCCACCATCGGCGACATCTTCAACCCACGGGAACGAGCCCGCTGGATGGGCCTCGTCATGCTGCTCTTCGGAGTCTCGAGCATCATCGGCCCCACGCTGGGCGGCTGGATCACGGACCACATGGGATGGCGGTGGGTCTTTTACATCAACCTGCCCGTGGGTACGGCAGCCCTCCTGGCCGTGGCGTACGCCCTGCCCACGGTACGCCTGCCCGGACGTCCACGAGTGGACTGGGCCGGTAGCGCCCTGTTGGTCGTGGCCCTCGTGCCCATGCTCCTCGCCTTCACGTGGGCAGGGTCGACTTACTCGTGGACTTCGCCGCAGGTCGTGTCCGCGCTCGTCTCGTCGGCCGTGGCGTTCGCCTGGTTCCTGGTCGTGGAGCGGCGTGCGCCCGACCCGCTGCTCGCGCCGGAGCTGTTCGCCCAGCCCATCTTCGCCTCGACGGCTGTCGTGGGGTTGCTGGTCTCCATCGCGATGTTCGCAGGCGTGATGTTCATGCCCCTGTTCGTCCAGGGCGTGCTGGGCACGTCGGCCGAAGGGTCGGGCGTCGTCATGACCCCCATGATGCTGAGCTTCATCGCCGGCAGCGCCCTCAGCGGGCAGATCCTGTCGCGCACGGGCCGGTACAAGGTGCAGGCGATCCTGGGTGCCGGCGTCATGGTCGCCGGGATGGGCATGCTCCGCCACATGGGAGTCGACAGCTCCACCGGCGACGTGGTGCGCAACGCCGTCATCCTGGGCGTCGGGGTCGGTTCGCTCATGCCGCTCGTCAACGTCGCCGCCCAAAACGCCTTCCCGTACCGGATGCTGGGCGTGGTCAACGCCACGCAGCAGTTCGTCCGCTCGCTGGGCGGGGTCGTGGCGGCGCCGGTCTTCGGCACCATCCTGACCCGGGCCTTCCAGGCCGGCCTGGAGCAGCGGCTGCAGGAGCCGCTGGCAGGGGTGGTGCGCCGGCTCTCGCTCGACCCGCAGGCGCTCATCACCGCCGACGCCCAGGCCAGGCTGAGGGGCGCCTTCGAAGGGACGGGGGCGCAAGGCCAGCGGATGTACGAGACGTTCGTCCATGCGTTGCGGTACGCGCTGGCAGACGGGACGGGGCGGCTCTTCACCCTTGGGCTGTGGCTGGCGCTCGCGGCCCTGGTGGCGACGCTGTTGCTCCAGGAAATCCCCCTCAAGCGCGACGAGTTTTACGCCGAGGAGGAGGGCGAGCCATGACCGGGGGTGGCGGAGCCCCGGAGGTGTCGCTCGCGTGCCGGTTCGACCGGGCGCTCACGGCTTTGTGCCGGAGGCTGGCCAAGGCGGCGGCTCGAAGCGGGACAGGCTTGACGCCGGTACAACTGTTCGTGCTGCGTTCCCTGCGAGAGCCGGAGCCCGTGTCCGTCACGTCCCTGGCCATGTCCCTGGGCGTGGGCCCGAGCGCGGTCACCCTCCTGCTCAACCGGCTGGAGCAGATGGGCCTGATCGCCCGGCGGCGAGACCCGGCCGACCGGCGGGTGGTGCGCATCCGCCTCACCCGGCCGGGCAGGTCGACCCTGGCCAGGGCGGAGCGCCGGCGGACGCGCCTGGCGCAGCGGTACCTGTCCCGCCTGTCGCCCGAGCAGGCAGCCTCGGTGGTCGAGGCGTTGGAGCGCATGGCCGGGATGGAACTCTTTCGCCGCCGACCCGCGGCAGGGGAGCGGGCCTGACGGCGCCACGAATGAGCCTGGGGTCCCCTCCCGCTTGTCCGGGCGGTGCATAGAATGTGCCCGCAACCGGACAAGAGGAGGTGACTGAGACTCCCATGAGCGTGCCTACCGCACCGGTGGCGGCCGCTGGTGAGGTGCTCGCGCAGCAGGCGCCCCCGGCGGACGAACAGTACCGCGCGGACATCGACGCGTCCATTCAGGACGAGATCAGCGACGTCAACTTCTACACCGGGATCGGCACCGAGGCACCCACCGAGGCCCTGCGGCTGTTGACGATGAGCATCGTCGCCGACGAGTACGGCCACGCTCGTACGCAGGCGGCGCTGCTCGGCACGACGCCGCCGCCGGCCCCGGCCCCACCCGAGCCGGCGCCGTCGCTCGAGGGCTTCGTGCCCGACGTCCAGCGGGCCGTGCTGGGGGAGATGGCGGCCGTGCGCCGCTACGCGGACCTGGCGGCCAGGGCGCCGACCCCTGAGATCCGCTACCTCTTCACCTGGATCCTGGGGGACGAGTACAACCACTCGAGGCTCTGGACGGCCATGCTTCACCAGCTCTGACGCCGGGCCGGCCGTGTGGCACGGGGAAAGGGGCCAGACCTGCCAAAAAGGTCGGGCCCCGCCCCCCTCCGACCACCGGCAGCCCTTACCCTACCGAGCCACCCGTCCCGGCCCGTCACCATGCGAGAAGGCTGACGAGTCGAGGCGCCGGTAGGTGGCGAGGTTGGCCTCGTGACCTCCGTCGAGGTTGCCGCTGACGAGGATGGCAGGGTTGCGGCCCCGCGCCACGAGCTCCTCCACGACCTGAAGGATCAGCAGGTTGATCAGGAGCACGCCGGCCACGGTGCTCAACGGCCCCATCTTCTTGCCCGTACCGGGGACGTCCACGGCCGCATCCCCGGCCGGGGTGCCGGTATCGAGCACCACGTCGGCCACCTCGAACAGCCGCTTCGACGAACTGTGCCGGGAGGGCACCGAACGGCTGTAGGGGAGTGACGTGAGGGCGACCACCATGGCCCCGCGCTCCTTGGCCTCCAGCGCTGCGTCGATCGGGACGGCGTTGCGCCCCGAGGTGGATACGACGACCAGGACGTCTCGAGCGCCGAGGCCGTGCGAACGCACGACGATCCGGCCCAGGCCCTCCAGGCGCTCGAGCTCGCTCGTCATCGTGACCGGCTGCTGGTCGAGCATCAGCCCGGGCGCAAGAGCGCCTTCACGGTGGCAAGGCCGCCCGCCCGGTAGTAGACCTCCTGGGCGATCATGGAAGAGTGCGAGGCGCCGAATACGAAAAGCGTGCCCGTATCGCCCATGTGTTCCACGATCTTCGGCGCCACCTGCAAGACCGCGGAGAGCTGAGTCTCCCGGATGTGGCGCATCACCTTTTCCACTTCGAGCAGGTACTGCTGTGCGAGCATGGCGGAGACCTCCCTGGCGGGGCTGGCCGCCCCCTGCCGATTATACCTGGGGTCGTCGCCCGCCGCGGGCCGGCGAGCTTGCACAGGATGGCCCCCACCTTCCGGCAGGACGCGGCTATACTATCTGCGCCTCGCAGGAAGGGGAGCATCGAAGAGAACCATGGCACAGGCACCCAAGATTGCGGTCGTTTACTACAGCGCGACGGGCACCGTGTACCGGATGGCCCGAGAACTGGAGGCCGGCGCCCGGGAGGCAGGAGCCGAGGTGCGGTTGCGGCGGGTGGCCGAACTCGCCCCGCCCGAGGCGATTGCGCAAAACCCTGCCTGGAAGGCCCACGTCGAGGCCACTTCGGGCGTGACCCTGGCCAGTCTCGACGACCTCGAGTGGGCAGACGCCTACCTTTTCGGCACGCCGACCCGCTACGGCAACGTAGCGTCGCAGCTCAAGCAGTTCATGGACAGCACGGGGCCGCTTTGGGCGCAGGGCAGGCTCGCCAACAAGGTAGCGGCCGGATTCACCAGCGCGTCCAATCCCCACGGAGGTCAGGAGTCGACGCTGCTCGCCCTCTACAACGTCTTGTACCACTGGGGATGCATCGTGGTGAGCCCCGGATACACCGACCCCCGGGTCTTCGCGGCCGGCGGCAACCCGTACGGCGCAAGCTGGACGGCCAACCGAGGTGAGCCGCCCCTGAGCGATGCCGCCAGAGCCGCCCTGCGCCACCTGGCCGAGCGGGTCACGCAGGTCACCCGCTGGGTGATGGCCGGGCGGCGGGCCGAAGCCCACGTCGACGTCAACTGACCCCCGGCGAGGGGTCGCCGGGCGCTTTCTCCGGCACCGGCACCCCCTCTACCGAGACACGAGGGTACCCAGCAGCTCCCGGAGCTTCTCCAGGTCGAGCGCCTCGGCCCGGTGGCCGTCCCGGCCGACTACGGTGGTCGCCCGGAAGAGCGCGTTGAGTACGGCCTCTTCCGTCGCCTCCGCAGCTGCCAGGAAAAGCGCCGATGTGGCCTCGTTGCGCACCTCGCCGGTACCCGGCAGGACGAGGGACTCCTGCCCGCTCGGAAGGCGCGCCGCATGGGGGATGCGAACGGCGGTGGAGAAGGCGAGGACGAAGTCGCCGCTCGTGTGCGTGCCGAAAAAGCCCGTCCGGGCCAATCCTATGACCCCCCGGCGTGCCAGGCGATGCAGGTTGCGAGGCGACAAGGGTGCGTCGGTGGCCAGCACCACGATCACCGAGCCTCCCTCATGGGGCTGGGCGTCCGCCTCGCTCGCGGGCAGGTCGAGCGGCATGTGGCCCAGAAGCGGCCCTACCGGCAAACCCTGGATGGTCAGCACCCCAGCGAAGTTGGTGACCACGAGGCTTCCCACCGTCCACCCGCCGTGGCTTGCCGGGAGCACCCGGGAGGACGTGCCGACGCCGCCCTTCCACCCGAACGCCATCGCCCCCGTGCCGGCGCCCACGCACCCCTCCTCCACGGGCCCCGTGGAGGCCGACCGGATCGCCTCCCGGACGTGTTCCTCCCGCACGTGCCGCCCCCGGGCATCGCTCAGGAACCCGTCGTAGATCTCCGCCACCAGCGGGCTGAACGTGCCGAGCACCCGGCCCACGCCGGGGTTTTGCTCCAGGCAATGGCTGACCAGCGCGTCGGCCACCCGCGCCACGTTGAGGGTGCTGGTGACGGCGATCGGGCTCTCGAGCGTCCCCGTCTCGTCGATCTGCGCAAGCCCCGTCGCCTTGCCGTACCCGTTGAAGGTAAACTGGGCGGCCGGCACCTTCTCGAGGTACAGGTTGCCGCGGTGGGGCAGGATCACCGTCACGCCGGTCCGGACCGGCCCCACCCCCTCGACCAGCGGCCCCTCCCCCATCCAGAGGGTCGTGTGCCCCACCGCCACGCCCTCGACGTCGGTGATGGCGTTGCGAGGGCCGGGCGGCAGCACCCCGAGCCTCAGCCCCCACTCCCGCGCCCTCGGCCTGCCGTTGCCCATGCGAGCGCCCTCCTCTGTCCTGCCTGATGGCACCGCCAGAGCAGGGAAGTTGGGCACGTGCAGGCTGCCTCCTGCTCCCTGCGGCTGCCACCCGTCGAGCCCCTCCTTCGGTCGCCTCAGGTCCCGTCAACCCCCGGCCGACACAAAGACGGAGGCCGGATCCGGCGCCAAGGCCGGTTCTCCGGTGCGAGCAGCAACCAATCGCGGTACAGATCGCTGCATCCCGGCAGAAAGGTAGATGGCATCCATGCGCGGGCTCCGAGACCGGCGGGTCGTCGCGAAACTCTCCATCGTCGCGTTGGTCTCCTTCCTCCTCACGGTGGCCGTGGGCGTCACGGGATTCGTCGGCATGCGGCAACTCACGGGAAACATGGCAGACCTCCAGAGCGTGAGCGTCGCGAGCCTGGAAGATGCCTACGCCATGGCCGAGTCGCTCGCCAGCATCGACGGCTCCCTGCTTACCTACAGCCTGGCCTCCACCGACGCGGCCAGGGCGGAGGCAGCCTCCGACGTCGACCGGCTCATGCAGCAGTTCGAAAAGGCGATGGAGCACTACCGCAGCGGGCGGCATGGCGAAGACGAGCAGGTCAGCCTCGACCGGATCGCCGGCGACTGGTCCCAGCTCAAGGAGGCGGTCAAAGCCTACATGGATGCCGGCACGCTGGACGCCGGCGGGGCCGCCGCCCTTCGCTCGTACGCAGAACAGCTGGGTCACATCGAGGTGCGCATTCGCCAACACCTCGATCAGCTGCTCACGGCCAACCACGGCGCCGTGGCGGCGGCGGTCGGCGGCGCTCGCACCCGGGCCGGGCGCTTCCAGCAGTTGCTGCTGATCGCCGTGGCAGCCGCCCTCGTGGTGGCGGCGCTCACCCTGTGGGTCGCCCACACCACCATCGCCCGGCCTCTCACCGTCCTGGTGCACTCGGTGGCCAGCCTGGCGGAGGGCGACCTGACCCAGCAACCGTCGTACCGCGCCGGAGACGAGGTGGGCCGGGCCATCGAGAGCGTACGAAAGGCGACGGAGAGCCTTCGGGGCCTGGTCGCGTCGGTGGCGGCGGGCGCCCGGCAGCTGGCGGGATCCAGCCAGGAGCTCTCCGCCACGGCCCGCCAGGTCGGGCAAAGCGTGCAGCAGGTAGCGGACACGGTCAACCAGATGGCCCGCTCGGTGGGAGACCTCGCCCACCAGGCAGAACTCGCGGGCAAAGACGCCCAGCAGATGGGCTCGGCCGCGCAGGCCGCCGTGCAGGCGGCCCAGGTGCTATCGCAGCTCTCCGGCGAACTGGGCGCTCTGCGTGACCAGGGCCGGACGACCGCCGCCCACACCGACGAACGCATGCGGGCACTGGCCAGCAGCGTCGAGCGCGGGGCCGAGGCCATCAGCCAGCTGGGCCGCGACTCCGCACAGATCGGGCAGATCGTGGACGTCATCACCGGCATCGCCGAACAGACCAATCTCCTGGCGCTCAACGCCGCCATCGAGGCGGCCCGGGCCGGAGAGCAGGGCCGTGGCTTCGCCGTGGTCGCCGAGGAAGTCCGCAAACTGGCCGAGCAGTCCCGGCAGGCCGCCGGGCGGATCGCCCAGCTCATCGGCCAGGTGCAGGAGCGTACCCGGGTCGCGGTGGAGGCCATGGACCAGGCCCGGGCTACGACCGAGGAGGGCGTGGCAGGGGCGCTGGAGCTCGGCAAGGCGTTCGACGCGATGGCGCAGCGGATCGAGGAGCTCGACCGGCAGGCGGCGACGGTGCAACAGGTGGCGAAGGAGGTCGTCGACCGGGTCGACTCGACCCTGCACGCCGTCTCGTCGATGGCGGCGGCCACCCAGGAGGCCGCCGCGGGGGCGCAAGAGGTCTCGTCGACGACCGAGGAGCAGTCCGCCGCCGTGCAACACATGACCGGCTCCGTGGAGGCCCTGGCCCGGATGGCCGGCCAGCTGCTGGAGGCAGTCAAACGCTTCAAGGTCGAGAAGGCCGCGTGAGCCGGCTCGGAGTGCGCCAGCGCGGGGGCATGGGCGACAGGAGGCCCGTCTCCGGTGTCAAAGTGGTAGCGCCGAGGAGGAGAGAGTGGAGGCCTATGCCCCAGCCACCCCGGATCCTGGTCGTCGGTACCTCCAACACGGATCTCGTCACCCGTATCCCCCGGATGCCCCGGATGGGAGAGACCTTGATCGGGCATCGGTTCCACATGGGCTGCGGGGGCAAGGGGGCCAACCAGGCCGTGATGGCGGCCCGGCTCGGAGCGCAGGTGACCATGGTGACCAAGCTGGGCCGCGACACGTTCGGGCAGATCACCATCGACAACTACCGCAAGCACGGCGTGGACACCCGGTACGTCTTCTGGGACGATGAGGCTTCCTCTGGAGTCGCGACCATCTTCGTGGACGACGAGGGCCACAACCTCATCGCGATCGTACCGGGGGCAAGCTACCGCCTCACCCCGGCCGAAGTCCGCCAGGCCGAGCCGGCGATCGCCGGCTCGGACGTGGTGGTAGGGGGCTTCGAGGTGCCGGTGGAGGTCACCGCCGAGGCGCTGCGGCTCGCCCGCAGGCACGGCCGCACGACCATCCTCAACCCGGCGCCGGCCCTGCCCATGCCGGACGAGCTCTTCGAGCTGAGCGACGTCCTGGCGCCCAACGAGGGAGAAGCCGAGACGCTCAGCGGCGTGGCGATCCACGACCCCGAGAGCGCGCGGGATGCGGCTCGCCGCTTGCTCGAACGGGGGGCACGGGCGGTGGTCATCACCATGGGCGAGCGAGGAGCGCTGCTGTGCGAGGCGGGCGAAGCCGCGCAGTTTTTCCCGGCCTTCCCGGTGAAGGCGGTGGACACCACGGGTGCCGGCGACGCCTTCATCGGGGCCCTGGCCGCCCGTATCGGAATGGGCGAGCCCCTGGCCCAGGCCGTGGTGTTCGCCAACGCGGCAGCAGCGCTCTCCGTCACCAGGATGGGGACTCAGGTATCGTTCCCGGCACTGCAGGAGGTCGAGGATTTGCTGCCCCAGGCGCCGCAGGCCCGCCGCCTGTGAGAACGGCCTCGCCCGGATCGGCGGGCACGGCGGCCACGTCCTCGCACTCCCGCATGCCCTGGCTCGTCGCTCTGGGGGTTGGCGTCCATGTCGAGAAGGCCGTTCATCGGCGTCATCGGTGAGCAGGAGTGTGGCCCGGAGATGGCGGCGCTGGCGGAGCGGTGGGCGAGGCCCTTGCCCGGCGCGGCGCCGTGCTGGTGTGCGGAGGCATGGGCGGCGTGATGGAGGCGGCGGCGCGCGGGGCCAAACGGGCCGGGGGGCTCACAGTGGGCATCCTGCCCGGGGCTCACCGGTCGTCGGCCAACCCCTTCATCGACGTGCCCATCGTGACCAATTTGGGAGAGGCGCGCAACAGCATCGTGGTGCGTTCGGCGCAGGCCATCGTCGCGGTGGGCGGCAGCTACGGGACCCTGAGCGAGATCGCGTTCGCCCTCAAGCTCGGGATTCCGGTGGTGGGCCTTTCGACCTGGCGGTTGGACAAAGACGGGCACGGCCGAGAAGGCTTCCAAGACCCCATCGTGCGAGTCGGCGACCCGGAGACAGCCGTGGAGACGGCGCTTCGCCTGGCCACCCAATACCCGGAAACCATCCCGTGAAGGATCACCCGGCCCGCCGATCGGTGAGGGCAGGCCGCCCTTCCAGGCTACCGGGGGGAACCACCCTGATGGCGTCGGGCCGCACGCGCAGCCGTTCCCGCGCGATCTGGCTCACGGCCCGCTCGAACTCGGGTAGACTTCCGGGCGCTGACGCCACGGCCCCGGCCGGCTGGGCTTCGACCTCCAGCATGAGCGAATCCCGGAAATCCACCCGCTCCACCGTCGCGACGACCCGGGCAGCGCCGGCGACGTACCGCGCAAGCTCCTCGACTTGGTGGGGGTAGACGAACATACCGCGCACCTTCACACCGGAGCCCACCCTCCCCAGCACGCCGGCCAGCCTGGGCGAGCGGCGGCCACAGGAGCACGGTTGGGTGATCAGGCGGGAAAGGTCGCCGGTGGCGAGCCGGACCAGCGGATAGGCCGGCCGGAGCGACGTCACCACCACCTCGCCCACTTCGCCATCCGGCACGGGCTGCCGGGTTTGCGGGTCGAGCAGTTCGACGACGACCTGGCTTCCCAGGTGCAACCCGTCCCGCTCGCGGCACTCGTACGCCACGATACCGAGTTCGGCCGTGCCGTACCCCTGGAAAGCTTCGATTCCCCACACGTCCTGGAAGTGCTGCCGTAGCGCTCCTGGGAGCCCTTCCGCGGTGAACCAGGCCTTGCGCAAGGAAAGCCTGCTCCGGCCGTTGCCGTCCCCCGCGGCCGCTTCGTCCAAGAGGGCCTTGAGATAGCTCGGCACCCCTGCAAAGGCTGTCACCGGCAAGTGCAGCAGCAGCCGTACCAGGTCCGCCTTGGATCCGGTGCCGGCCGGGATGACCGTCGCGCCGAGCGCTCGCAGGCCCCCTTCCACGATGAACGAAGCCGGGCTCAGGTGGTACGTGAAGGTGTTGAGAACCAGGTCTCCCGCCGCGAACCCCGCGGCCTGCAGCGCCTCCTGGGCCCCCCAGTCGTCAACGCGGCGCCCTTCCACGTTGTATATCGGCCCAGGCGATACGAAGACCCGGGCCACGTCGCGCAAGTCTTCCCGCACCCATCCACCGAAGGGCGGCCTGGTGCGTTGCTTCTCTCGGAGCTCGTCCTTGGACGTGACGGGCAACCGTTGCAGCAAGGCGGCCACAGAAAGGCCCCCAGAGGGAGCGACGCCGGCCCGTTCGAAAAGCTCCCGTACGGCCATGACGTCGCGATACGCCTGCTCCAAGAACGCTCTGACTCCCGCCTCGCCCGGCGGTTCAGGTATGTAAGTCGACACCGCAGCACCTGCCTCCTGGCCGGCTTCCTACAGCGACACTCAGGTCAGCCAGCGCTTGCGTCGGCGGTAATGCTTGACCTCATGGTAACTCTTGCCGTGTCCCCCCAGGTAAAACTCCTGGATGTCAGGGTTCTCCTTGAGGGCCTGCGACGGCCCGTCCATGACGACCCGGCCGTTTTCCAACAGATACGCGTGGGAGACCAGGTCCAGCGCAGCGATGGCGTTTTGTTCCACGAGCAGAACGCTCACACCCTGTTCGACGTTGATGCGCCGGATGATGGAGAAGATCTCTCGGACCAGGATGGGGGCAAGCCCAAGGCTTGGCTCGTCGAGCATCAACAGCCGGGGCCGCGTCACGAGTGCTCGCCCGATGGCCAGCATCTGTTGCTCGCCCCCGGACAGATAACCAGCCTTCACGCTCCGGCGTTCGTAGAGCCTGGGAAAGTAGTCGTACACGGTCTCGAGCCATTTCGCGGTGGAGCTGCGGTCGCCGCCGTGCCGCGCGGCCGCGGCGGCGAGCAGGTTTTCCTCGGGGGTCAGGTGCTCGAAGACCCGCCGTCCCTCCAGAACCTGGACGATCCCGAGCCGGACGCGGGCCGGCGCCGGAAGGCTCCCCACGTCCTGGCCCGCGAACTCGACGCTCCCACGGGTGACCTCCCCACGCTCGGGGCCCAGCAGTCCGCTGACCGCCTTGAGCGTGGTGGTCTTCCCCGCCCCGTTGGCTCCGAGGAGGGCCACGATACCGCCTTCGGGCACCTCCAGGGAGACGCCCTTCACGGCCAGGAATACCTTGTCGTAGATCACCTCGACCCCGGTGAGGCGGAGAACCGGCGCCATGCAAGGCCTCTTCCTACGTCCCTGAACGGCGGAACTCTTCGGCCGACTGCGTCACCATGTCCCACACGACGTCGCGATACGCGCTGGTCCAGCCGGTCACCGGCACCCATTGGGAGCCGTCCCATCGTGCGATGCGCCCCACGCCCCCGCCCTCGTGGTCCGACGGGGTGATCGTGATGGGTGCCATGAGGCCGTCGGCGTCGAACCGGCTGAGCGCTTCCAGGCCCTGTCGCAACTTGTCCGCGGTAAGCGGCTCGCCGAAGCGCCGCAGGGCAATCCGTACGGCTTCCACGACGGCGGCCATGGCGGCCACGCCGTAGTTGTAGTACGTAGTGCCTACGATGGCCCGGTCGCCGTGCCCGCGCCCCGCCTTTTCGTACACCTCCGCCTTGATCGCCTGGATGATCTTCGGCGACTGCCCGGGAACGGCCCCCTCAAACCGAAGGACGCCACGAGCTTGCGAAGCCCCCACTACCTGCATGTCCTTTTCCGCCAACCACACCACCGAGATGATCCGGTCGGGGCGGAACCCGTTGCGCAAAGCCTCCTTCACGGACACGGGCTGCCCGGTACCGGCCCCCCAAAGCACGATCCAGTCCGGGCGAAACCGGCGGACCTGCGTCCAGGTACCCGACTGCTCGGACCCGGGGGACGGATAAGGGAAGAGGCCGAGCTGAAAGCCCAGGCGCTGGCTCAGCGTCTGCATCACGGGGATGGGCTCCCGGCCGAACGGAGAGTCGATGTGCACGAATGCCAGGCGCTTGCCCTCGAGGTTGGCCCCCTCCTGCTGGCGGATATAGTCCACAATGATGGTGGCCTGCGACCAGTATGTCGCCATCAACGGGAAGACATAGGGAAACGTCTTCCCGTCGGTGGCATCGGCCCGCCCGTGGAAGGGAGTGATGACCACCACCTTGTCTTCCAACGCCCTGGGCACGACCGCGCGCGATACCGGCGTGCTGAGGAAATCGAAAAGAATGGCTCCCTGGCGGTGAAAGCGCTCGTACGCTTCGATCCCGCGCTGGGGTTCGTTGCCCATGTCGGTCACCAGCGCCTCGAACTGATAGCCGCCGACGCCGCCCTGAAGATTGACCAGCTCCAGGTAATCCTGCTCCCCCTGGGCGTACTCTGATGAAACGAAGGTGTATACACGCGTGAAATCCTGGGCGAGACCGATCTTCACGACCTTCTGCTCGGCGGCCGAGGCCGCTGCGCCCAACATATTCAAAGCCAGCCCCACTGCTGCCGACGCTCCAACCATCCGTGCCCATCTCATGACCCGCTCCGACGCCTGCTGCATGACCCGGCACCTCCCTCGAGTGGGCTTCACTCCTCGCGGCCGACCGGTACGCTGACGGCGAAATGCCCCTAAGCCGCCCGGCGACGCGTGTAGCCGAAAGGCCAGACCAACAGGTAATTGCGGACGTTGTCGTAAATCTTGGCAAGCCCCAACGGCTCCACCAGCAAGAACAAGATGATGAGCGCGCCGTACAGGATGACGGGTATGTGGGCCATCACTTCCACGGGCACCCGCAAGTGCCACGCCTGCATGAACTGTGTCACGAGGCGACTGAGCACGATGGGCCCCAGCAGGACGAAACCGGCTCCGAAGAAGCTGCCGATGACGCTCCCCAGCCCTCCCACGATGACCATGGCCACCACCTGGATCGAGACGTCCAGGCTGAACTGCTCCGGAGTGACGGCCCTGTAGTAGGCGAAGGCGAGCACGGCGCCCGTGACGCCGCCCAGGAACGAGCTCAACCCAAAAGCCAACCCTTTGTAGTAACCTACGTTGACGCCCATCACCTCCGCGGCATAGTCCTTCTCCCGCACGGCGACCAGCGCCCGGCCCAGCCCAGTGCGGCGCAGGTTGAGAAGGAAAAGTGTCACCATCGCGCACCATGCCAGCGAAACGAAGTAGCGTGCCAGATCGGAGGCGAGGACCACCGAGCCCAGCTGCATAGGGGGCGCCTGGAGCGTGGTCTGGGCCCCTCCGCTGATGGCAGGGACGTGGATCGTGATCCAGTCGACGACGTACTGGAGGGCGAGGGTGCTGACGGCCAGATACAGACCGCGCACCCGAACGGCCGGTACGCCAAACGCCGACCCTACGAGAGCCGAGGCCACCCCGCCTCCCGCAAACGCCAGGACGAAAGGCGCGCCGAGGCGGGCCAGATGTACGGAGGCGTAAGCCCCGATCGCCATCACCGAGGCAAACCCCAGGTGCATCTGGCCTGCCCAGCCCATCAGGAGGTTGAGGCTGAGCGTCGCCGTGCTCCAGATGACCCAGGGAGTCAAGTAGCTGGAGAGGTACAGTCGATCCATCCACCACGGAGCGGTCGCGGCCGCGAGCACGACGGCCGCGGCGAGCCGCCGATCGGCGGGAATGGGCAGGAGCCGGCGGTCCGAAACGTACGTGGTATGTCGGATCCCGCACTGCCGGTACAACACCCGGGTCAGACCCTTTCAATGACCTCTCGGCCGAAGAAACCATGCGGTCGTGCCAGGATGGTCGCCAGGATCACGAGGGAAGCCACCACCTCTTTGGTGCCGCCCCCCACGTACGCGTCCGCGAAACCCGAGACCACGTTCTCGAGCACCCCGAGCACCAACCCGCCCAATACCGCCCCGCCCGTACTGTCGAGCCCTCCTAATACGGCCACGGCCAGCCCTTTGATCAGCAGCAGCGACAGGCTCCATTCCACTCCCTGCACCGACGCCCAGAGCACGCCGGCCACCGCACCGATCGCGCCCGCTATCGCCCAGCTGAGGGCCATGGCTCGCTCGACCGAGACACCGACCGACCATGCGGCCAGGTGATCGTCGGAGGCAGCCCGGAGCATGATACCGATGCGCGTCCGGAAGAAGAGGGCCAGCAGTCCCAACACTGCCAGGGCGGCCACTCCCCCGATGAGATACGTACCGTTGACGAGCAGGCCCAGCACTGCGAGAGGAGCCTGGCCGAAGCCCAGGTCGAGGGGCTTGGTGTCAGGCCCCCAAAGCGCGGGCGCCAGCCCGCGGAGCAGTATGTCGAGGCCGAGGGTCAGCATGAGCGCCATGATCGGGGGCTGGCCGACCATCCTCCGAAGCGCACCCCACGCGATCAGGGCCCCGGCTCCGCACATGGCCACCGCGGCCAAGCCGGCGGCCAGCACGACGGGCATTCCGGCGTGTCGGGCGAAAGCCCAGGCGAGGTACGCGGCCAGCATCACCAGGGCGCCCTGTGCGAGGTTGACCACGCCCGACGACTTGTAGACCATCACGATGCTCATGCCGACAAGGGCGTACATGAGCCCTACGAGGGCACCGTTGACGGCGAGCTCTGCCAGAAACGAAAGGTCGGAGGCGCTCACGACCGGTGTGCCACCCTCGCCGCCCCGTCCTCGACGTCACGAATGGCCAGCGTTCGACGGATGATGCCGGACGTCCCGTCCTCGTAGACGACCCGGCCCGATACCTCCATGTTTCGCGCATCCGAGTAGAGCGCCTCGATGATCGGCCGGTAGCGCTCTTCGATCACCCGGCGCCGGAGCTTGCGCGTTCGGGTGAGTTCTCCGTCGTCGGGATCGAACTCTTTGTGAAGGTTGGTAAAACGCCGAATGGACAGGCCCGCAGGCAGCGATCGGTTGACCTGGAGGATGACGCTCGCGATGAGGTCGTACACTTCAGGCTTCTGGGAAAGATCCGCGTAGGACGTGTAGGCAATATGGCAGAGCTCGGCCCAGTGGCCGACGGCCTCCCGATCGATGCAGACGATGGCAGCGAGGAAATCCTTCCCCGCGCCGAAGACGGCCGCTTCCTTCACGTACGGGCTGAACTTGAGCCGGTTCTCCACGTACTGGGGGACGAACCGCTGGCCCGTGCGGGTCGTCACCACCTCGTCGAACCGGCCAAGCACCACCAGGTGGCCGTCCGGCTCTACGTAGCCGGCGTCCCCTGTATGGAACCACCCGTCACGGATGGCACGCCGGGTTGCCTCGGGGTCGTGGAGGTACTCGGCGAACAGGCTGTCGGCTCGGAGCAAGATTTCTCCTTCTTCGCTGACCCGGACCTCGACGCCCGGAAGAGCTTTCCCCACAGTGTGGAGCCGCACGTCGCCGTCCGGTTGGGCCGCAGTGAGGGCACAGTTCTCCGTCTGCCCGTAGAACTGCTTCAAGTTGACCCCCAAAGCTCGGAAGAAGACGAAGGTGTCCTCGCCGATCGCCTCGCCCGCCGTGTAGGCGGAGCGAACTCGCGAAAGCCCCAGCTGGTCCTTGATGGGGCCATAGACCAGGAGTTCGCCTGCGGCCCGGGCCGCTTTCGTCCAGAATCTCGGCCGCCTTCCTTCGAGACGCTCCCGTTCCGCTCGAATGGCCGGCGGCACGAAGCATCGATAGAGCCATCGCTTGAACGGGGTCGACTCTTCCATGCGCACCTGAATCCGTGTCAACAGCTGATCCCAGCTGCGCGGAGGGGCAAAGTAAAACGTTGGCCCTATCTCTCGAAGGTTGTCCAGAACGGTCTCCTGGCGCTCCGGGATGTTGACCGTGAAGCGCAGGGCGATGGCAGCGGCCACCGAGAACGTGAAGTCTCCGACCCAGGCCATCGGCAGGTAAGCCACTATCTCCTCGCCTTCCCGGAAGTACCCGGCGCGATACGCGTTTTCGACAGCCGCCATGACGTTGCAGTGCCGGAGGACCACCCCCTTGGGTTTGCCAGTCGTCCCGGAAGAGTGGAGCAGGACGGCCGGGTCCTCAGGCTGCGCGAGAGACATGAGGCGGTGCTCCAGCCCCCGATCTTGCTCGAGGCGACGACGCCCCACTTCGAGCAAGCTCGCGTACGACAGCAGCCCATCTCTGCCGTAGCCTGCCAGACCCCGAGGATCTTCGTAGACAATGGTCTCGAGAGCGGGCAACTCGCTGGAGAGAAGCAGCAGTTTGTCCACCTGCTCCTGATCTTCGACGAGCGCAAACCGGGCCCCGGAGGATCTGGCGATGTACGACACCTCCTCCGGGATCGCGTCGGGGTAAATGGGAGTCGGATACCCCCGTAACGCCGAAGCCGCCAGCATCCCGAAGTAGAGCTGAGGCCGGTTGTCCCCCATGACAACAAGGGCGTCCGACTGCCCGAATCCCAGCGCTTCCAAGCCGGCGGCCAGCGTCGCCACCTCACGCAGGC
Source organism: Limnochordaceae bacterium (assembly GCA_014896295.1). GTDB lineage: Bacteria > Bacillota > Limnochordia > Limnochordales > Geochordaceae > Carboxydichorda > Carboxydichorda subterranea. The sequence continues at coordinate 21,910 of JADBKR010000006.1, read as the reverse complement.
AGTCGGCCCAGGTGAACTCCCACCAGATGCCGAGGTCCTTCTCCCGCATGGCGACTCGGTGAGGAAACCGGGTCGCGTTCTCGAGCAAGAGGCGATGAAGCGTGGGCTGCGGGGAGAGATGGCCGTCCCGGGCACCGGTTCGTTGGACCGGCGTCTCGAGGGTTGCGCCGGTCTCTCGTGTCTCTTGAGCGACGAAGCCTGGCAGCTCTGACGACACGGCAGGCCTCCCTCCGCTCAGTTCGGTGACCCGGCCGTGCTACCGACGTACGCGGCAATCACCTTCGGATCCGCCCGCATCAGCTCCGGAGGGCCCGCGGCAATCACGGATCCGTGGTCGAGCACGACGAGCTCCTCGCAGAGGGCCATGACTACGTCCATGTGGTGTTCGATCAGCACGACGGTACAGCCAAGCTCGTCGTGGGCGTCGAGGATGAAGCGGGCCATGTACTCCTTCTCCTCTTGGTTCATGCCGGCCATGGGCTCGTCGAGGATCAAGAGCCTGGGCTTGGCCGCCAGCGCACGGGCGAGCTCGACCCGCTTTTGCAGGCCGAGGGGCAATAGCTCTACCGGCTCCTGGCGAACCCCCTCGAGCTGCAAGTAGTCGATGATCTCCTCCACCTCTCGACGATGCCGTACCTCCTCTTCCTGCCCCCACCACCAATAGAGCGCCGTGCTCAACACCCCGGGACGGAGCCGTACGTGGCGACCCAACAGGACGTTGTCGAGCACGCTCATACCTCGGAAGAGTGCGAGGTTCTGGAAGGTGCGCGCGATACCCAGGGAAGCGATGCGGTGCGGCCGGAGGCCCGTGACGTCCTGCCCGTCGAAGAGTATGCGACCACCCTGCGGCGGGTAGAACCCCGTAATGACGTTGACGAGCGTGGTCTTTCCGCTACCGTTGGGCCCGACCACGCCCAGTATGCTTCCCGCACGCACCCGTACCGTGACCCCATCAAGGGCTTTGATGCCGCCGAAGGATCGTTGAACCTCAACGCAGTCGAGAACGTACGGCGCCTGCACCTCGTGTGAGCCCCTCGCTCGGCGTCCCATACCGCCCGGCCTCGCCCGCCGGCTCGGAAGCAGCCGGCGCCAGGCGAATGTGAATGCAACGACAATCTCGTCGATCCGGTACGCAACTTTGAAACCGTTTATACACTTCCCGAGGCTGCGCTGTCAACCCTCGTGCTCCCCGGCTTCGCCCAGCCCTGGGCCGCAACGCCGACGCGTCGCCTCGCACCCCCGTGGCCTCTCCTCCTGCCGGCGGACAGAGAGGGAGGACGACCCAGGCGATTGCCCCCTTGACGCCGCTTTCAGAAAGGTGTACTTGTAAGATGTCAGACAAACTCCGGCCCGGAGGCATGGCCCTTGTCCGAAGAGCTCCGCATCCAACACCGGAGGCGTCGCCTCCCCCTCTACGCGGAGGTCCAGCAGGATCTCCGGCAACTCATCCAGTCATGGCCCCGCTCCGCCCCCTTGCCCAGCGAGCCCAAGCTCGCCTCCCAGTTAGGGGTCAGCCGGCCTACCGTTCGAGAGGCCCTGCACGCGCTCGAGCGGGAAGGGCTGATCCTGAGGCGCCAGGGTGTAGGGACCTTCGTGCTCGGTCCCGATCGCTCGGTCACGACCGGGCTGGAAGAGCTCCGAGGAATCCCGCGGATCATCCGGGCGAGCGGCAAAGAGCCATGCATCGACCATCAACAGTGGAGCCTGGAGCCTGCGACTCCGGACGTGGCCGGGGCGCTCCAGGTCTCCCCGGGTGACACGGTGGTCGCCATCCGGCAGGTGTACCGGGCCGACGGGCATCCCATCGCCCTGGGTGTCAGCCGGCTGCCGCAGCGTGTCGGCGTGCCCCTGGATGTCCTGGGCCGCGAGGCGATCGACGCCGGGCAGCAGGGGCGGCCCCTTTTCGAGGTGCTGGACCAGGTCGCCGGCCGCCGCGTGCGGTACGCCGTGGCCGAGATTGCGGCCGAACTGCCCGACGCCGAGCTGACGGCCTTGCTGGAGGTCGATCCGGCAACCCCGCTCGTCAAACTCACGGAGACCCATTTCGACGATCGCAACGTCCCCATCATCCACTCCGTGGACTACATCGTCTGGCACCGCTTCAAGCTCCAAATCGTGCGCCAGCGCCGCACGTGACGCATCCTGGACAGGAAGAGGGGTCACGCATTGGAGGGTCACCTGGAACGTTCGGACTACCGCCAGCCGACGGGGCTCGAAGGAAAGCGCCAGTACCACATCGCCTGCGGTCCCGGCGACGTCCCGAGCACCGTCATCGTGCCGGGAGACCAGGGGCGGGTCCCGCTCATCGTCAGTGAACTGGCGAACGCCCGGCTCATCGCCGACAACCGCGGCCTCATCACCTACCGGGGACGGTACCGGGACGTGGACGTGGGTGTCACGTCGACCGGCATGGGCGGGCCGTCGGCGGCGATCGCCTACGAAGAGCTCATCAACCTCGGGGTGACCGTGCTGATCCGAGTGGGCAGCGTTGCAGGCCTTCAGCCCGAGCTCGAGGAAGGCGATCTCGTGATCCCGTACGCCTGCGTACGGGACGACGGGGTCAGCCGCTATTACGTCCCTGAGAACTACCCCGCGGCCGCGAGCCCTCCGGTATACCAGGCCCTCATACAGGCGGCCAACAAGATGGGTTACCGATTCCACACGGGGATCAACTGGACCCACTCCGCGTTTTATGCGCGAACCCCCGAGTACTTCGACCAGTGGGTCCGAAAACGCGTCGTGTCCATGGAGATGGAAGCGGCCGCGCTGATGGTGGTGGCCTCGCTGCGCGGGGTCCACTCGGGCTTCATCGGTACCGTCTACGCCAACCGGTACCGCCAGAGCCGTTCGGAGCGAGTCGATCTCAGCGTCGACTCTCCAACCCGCGACGTGATCCAGCGCGGGGTACGAGCATCCATCCAGATTGCGCTCGAAGCGGCCCGGTTGCTCGCCCATCAGCTGCAATCGGAGTCGCCGGACGGGAAGAACGAGAGAGGGGAGCCGTGAAATGCAGGGCAAGCGGACATGGCTGAGTCTCGGTGCATGGGCCGCGGCGGTGGCGTCGATGGCGCTCCTCGCGGGTGCGCAGGCGCTGGCCGCGCCCGTAAGAGTGCGGGTGGTCAGCGAGTTCGGCATTCATACCGAGGCCTGGAAGACGCAGATCCAGCCGTTCGAGGAGAAGACAGGCATCGACGTCGTCCTCGAACAAGTGCCGTACGCCAACTATCTCGATTACCTGACCCTCAACTTCACCAGCGGGAGGCCCGCATTCGACGTCGCGTACGTGAGCATGCTCTGGTACCCGTCGTTTGCGACGGCCGGTTACCTCGAGCCCCTCGACGGGTTGCTCGGCGACGCCATGCGGCAGGACATGCCCGGCATCGTCAACGCCATTCAGCAGGGGCACCTGTACTTCATCCCGTACATGAACGAGCTGGGCGGTATCGTCTACCGGACGGACCTCTTCAACGATCCGAAGGAAAAGGCGGCCTTCAGGGAGCGCTACGGCTACGAACTGGCGCCCCCAAGGACGCTGGCTCAATACCGGGATGTCGCGGAGTTCTTCCACCGTCCTCCCAAGCTCTACGGGGTAACGTTGATGGGTAAGCGGAGCATCTTCCTGGCAACGCACTTCCTCAACCGGCTATGGGCGTACGGCGGGAAACTGTTGGACGAGCGGATGCACCCCGCCTTCGATGGGCCTGAGGGTCTGCGAGCGCTCAACGAAGTCAAGGAGATGTTCCAGTTCGCCAACCCGGCAGCCTACTCCTACGACTTCCAGGAAGCGCTCACCGAGTTCTCGTCGGGTCGAAGTGCCATGGCCGAATTGTGGACGACGGGGCTCTTTTATGCCAACGACCCGAAGTCCTCCAAGATCGCCGGCAAGGCTTCGTTCGTGGGCTTCCCCAGGCCCGACGGACAGGCGGGCAAGAAGCTGCCCATGCTGTACATCTCGTGGGGGTTCGTCGTGAGCGCCCGCTCGCCGGTCAAGGAGCAGGCCATCCAATGGGTGCAGCACGTCACCGGCACCGCTCCCATGATTGCGGCGGCTCCGGTCGGTAACATCCCGGCACGGCTGTCGGCCCTGCGGAGTCCCGTGCTACAGGGGAAGATGCCGTGGTTGGGGGCTTTCGAGGATGCGCTGTCTCACTGTGTACCGACCCCGATGGTCCCGCTCATCCCGGAGGGGCCGCCGATCGTCAACGAGGCGATCGCACCGGCCGTCTCCAGCTTCCTGTCAGGTGAAAAGGGCGCAGACCAAGCCCTGAGGGACGCAGCCGCCCAAGTGGATCGCATGATGAAGGACGCGGGTTATTACTGATGCTCGGACAGACCCTCAAGAGCATGCGGGGCGGGGCCCTCCCGCCCCATGGCCTCTTCATCCGGACACGGACGGTTGGGTCACCCGGTCGTAAACGCCGGTATGTGCCGGAGGCAGTACCGTACCTCGCTCCAGGGCTCGGCTTCCTCGCCCTGATATTCGCCGTCCCCCTGGCCTACAGCGTGGGCCTGTCGCTGGTGAGGTGGAGCCTCCTGCGACCCGACCTGGGCATACGCTGGGCTGGCCTGGCCAACTTCCAACGCATGCTGACGGATCCTTTTACGTGGCAGACACTGGGGCGTACCCTCTTCTTCGTCGTGGGCGCCGTCGTCCTGGAGCTTTTCCTCGGGACCATCACCGCCTTCGCCCTCCACCGGGGACTACCGGGAAGCCGGGTCATCACGTCCATCATCCTCGTACCTTTCATGATGACCCCCGTGGTGGCCGCGTTCGCCTGGAGGTTTTTGCTCAACAACGACTTCGGGCCGTTGCCCTGGCTCTTCCGGTGGCTTGGATGGACGGCCCTGGTCGATCCGCCCGTGCTGGCCAACCCGGCGCTCGTGCTACCTGTCTTGATCGGCCTGGACGCCTGGCAGGCCTTCCCCTTCGTGACTCTCGTCGTGCTGGCAGGGTTGAAGGCGTTGCCGGCAGAGCCGTTCGAAGCGAGCCTGGTAGACGGCGCGGGAGCGTGGCAGCGCCTGTGGCATATCACGATTCCGCTGCTGAGGCCTGCCTTCCTCGTGGCCGTCGTCATCCGCACCCTGAGCGCCCTGCGTTTGTTCGACGCGGTCTATGTCGTGACCGGCGGCGGGCCAGGGTCGTCCAGCGAAGTGTTGAGCTTCTATACCTATCGCATGGCCTTCCAGAGCTACCAGCTCGGATACGCAGGAGCGCTCGGCGTTCTTTCGCTGATCGTGGCGCTATTGATGACGCTCGCATACCGTAAGGGGATTGGGTGGGAATGATGAGCAGTCGCTCGTGGGCCCGGCGGGCCGGGGACCTGGCCGCCGCAGCGTGGCTCCTCGGGGTGGTCGCGTGGAGCCTCTATCCCGTGGTCTGGGTGGTCGTCTCGTCGCTGAAGCCGCAAGCCGAACAGTTTGCCGTACCGCCGGCATGGTGGCCCCGGCAGCCGAGCCTGGACAACTACCGGCACTTCCTGTCCAGCCATGAGGTCCTTCGGGTCATCGCCAACACCGTCGTGGTCACAAGCGGTGGGGTCACCGTGGCCTTACTCCTGGGAGTGCCGATGGCGTATGCCCTCTCCCGGTTTCGCCTGCGGTCGGGAGAGACGGTGAGCTTCTTGATCCTGCTGGCACGCATGACGCCGCCGGTCGTCATGATTCTCCCCTTCTTCGTCGGTGCTCGCTGGATCGGCCTCGCAGGGACGCGCACGGTACTGGTGCTGGCGGGTGCCTTCCTGGCGCTGCCCTTTGCCGTGTGGATGATGCGGGGTTTCTTCGCGGAGATTCCCGTGGAGTTGGAAGAGGCCGCCATGGTCGATGGCGCCACGCGGTCGAGGGCTGCCCTTCGCGTGGTGGTTCCGCTGACGGCCCCCGGGCTGGCGGCGACTGCCGTGCTATGTGCCATCCTGGTGTGGAACGAGTTTCTGTTCCCGCTGGTACTGGGTGGGGCCGAGGCGCGCACCCTGCCGGTCCTCGTCAGCATGTACGTGACAGAGAAGGCCGTCGACTGGGGAACCATGAGCGCGGCAGGCGTCGTGACCGCCCTTCCCCTCGTCGTGTTCGGCTTGTTGATCCAGAAGTACCTGGTCCAGGGGTTGACCGCGGGGAGCATCAAGTGAGGTCCGGCCAAAGGGCTCGCCTGTGCAAGTTCCCGACCCCGACCAGGCCGTTGCCGCATCCCAGACCGCGTCGGACTGGCCGTCCTCCTCGGGGTCGTGGCCGGGCTCTACCCGGCCTGGGATGCCGCGCGCATGCACCCGGTTGATACCTGGCGGGATATTCAGAATCCCTCCCAGTAATCTTCACAATGCGTTCACAGGGTCGGGTGCCCGGCATGCTACAGTCGCGCTCGGAGTACCCAAGTCCACTGCGGCCTTCGAGGACGGTGAACCAACTTGCTTCAACGCATCCAGGCCGGAGCACGCCTTCATTTGCCCGAGTGGAGTTTGGTTCTGGTCGGCCTGGGGTTCCTCACGGTGCTCGCCGAACTGCTCGTGACCCGGCACACGGACGGCCCCCAGATCATGGCAGTGGTCGCGGCCCTGATCGGCTTGTTGTTGGCCGGAGCCGCCTTCCTCCTGCACGGGCGTGCGGCGGTCTGGGCGGCCGTGCTTCTCGCACTCCTCGCCATATCAGGCCCGATCGGGGTCGCCGAACACGCCCAGCGCCGCGGCTTCCCGCCGGGTTTCCCCTCGGAGGGGCGTTTCGAGCAGCCCGAAGGCTTCCAGCGCAGGTCCATTCCGGTCGCTCGCGCGCAAGGGCTCCCGGCTCCGTCCTTCCGCCGCAGGGAGATGCCCCCGCCTCTTGCGCCCCTTGCCCTGTCCGGCCTCGCCCTCTTCGGCGCCGTGGCCACGCTGGCCAGGGTGCCCGGGGACAGTACGGACGGCGGCCCTGCAGGTAGCAAGCGGTCATGAACCGGCGGGCCGTCTGCTCCACCGACGTTGCCACGAAGCCGCTCGTTGGACCTTCGCAGGTGCCGCCGGAGTGCGCGGCCTCGACCGGGGTAAATGAAGGGTGCGCAGGCCGCCCGAAGAGTACACCGTACACCCCCGGGAGGGCGACGTTGGCTGCTCCTCGGGATTGGTGCCGGCGGCGGGAGTCGAACCCGCATGGGGGGTCACCCCACTCGATTTTGAGACGGATCCACCCAGAAACTCCCAGGGACGCTACGGGAAGCAGTGCGACGTGATGGGCTTTGCGGCCCTACCCGATCCCATGTTCTCCCCTCGAATCCCACCGAATCTCTGCGGCGTTGCAGTAAAATTCCAGTAGTGCAGTAGCCCGCCCATGGCCGCCGCGTCAAGGGATGGAGCGTGGTCGGCCCCTTCCTCGTTGTCGCCCGAACCGCTTGTCGAACGCCTTCTCGAACGTATCGGCGTCCCAGCCCTCGCGAATCGCCTGGTGGATCAACGCCCTCGCTTCCTTGATTCGTCGCCGAACCTCCATGACGGCCCGGATAGCGTGAACCGCATGCTCTGGTATGAACCCCCTGGCGATGGCCTCGTCGAGAGCGGCTTGGTCCATCTGCTGCGGCAAGTCGAGCCAGATGGCGGCCGCCGGATTCTCTTGCAGATAGCGCTCCTCGGCTCGCCCCAGCGTGTTGGCGATCCAGACCCTCGCCCGCTGGATAGCCCGTTGCAGGGCGTCATCCTCGACGGCGAGACGGCGGCTTCTCTTGGACTCCCCACGTCTTTCCGCGAGGCAGTGATCGCACAGGAGCCGCCGGCGCATCCCGCCCTCCTCGCGGATCCCCAGGCCCCCGCACCGCACGCAGGTGAACAGGTTCCGGGCCTCGACCCCGTGGACCGCGCTAAGCCACACCAGCGACACGAGCCTGTCGAACCGCGCCTCGCCGGCCTCGATGGTGAGCGCCCCGCACTCCTCCTCATGCCGACGCACTGCGCGGTCGAGCCTGGCGGGAGAGAGCCGGATGGGAAGCCCCAACTCGTCGGGCCGCCACTCGCCCAACTGCCGCACGGCCTGGCGCATCCTGGCGGTGGTCGTTGGAAGCCACTCCTCGGGAACGGGGTCGCCGGGCTTCCAGTCATCCGGTAGGCCCTCCCACTTCTCGGCGACTTTGCCCTTGCGAACCAACAACGCCTCGAAAGGCAAGAGCCCCTGGGCCCGTTCCGGGTGTCTTTCTTCGCTCGGTAATCGCCCAGGCTTCACCCGCAACGCTTTCTGCGCCTGACGGCCCGCCAGGTGCCAACGGTGGCGCAACCGAAGCGGCTGGCCCGTGGCCGCCTCGACAGCGCGCCGGATACTGTCCAGCGTCTCCCCGACCCAAAAGACGGAACCTGGCACGTTGGCATCCGCCCAGTCATCGGGCAATGACAGGCCCCTCTCCCGCACCATCGCCTCCCGCACGGCCTGCAAGTGGCGGACGATGAGTCCCGCCAGGGCGAGAGCCTGCGGGGTTGGCCGCTCTGGCTTCTGAGAAAACATCCGCCCCTTGGCCGCTTCGGGGTGTCGGTCCAGGTAGTGAGCCCAGGCTCGGCGCCCCGTTGCCACCAGCGACGGGCCAGAGGCAAGCACCGCCCACGCCAAGTACCCAGGCGGCGCATCCGATGGGGGAAGCGACCGGGCCACAATGGCCCACCGCTCCCCATCGGGGTCCAGGGGCTCGCGCCACGTCAGCCTGAGACGCTCTACGTAGCGGCGGTGTTCCCCGCGCTTCTGGCTCCGCACCTCGTACAACGTGTAGCCCCACGTCGCCCGCTCGGGCTCGTGATCGTCGAGGGGCAGTTCCTCCAACTCCACAGGGCTGCCTCCGTTTAAACGAAGCACTTGATCGCATCTTGCCGCGTTCAGTTTAAAGCTCCATGAGTAGACTTGGCAAGATTGCGTGCCAGGAGGTGCGACTCCATGCGAAGCGTGCGCCTGGGGGAAATCGACCGTGAGTATGTGATGGTGCCGGAGGTCATGCAGATTCTCGGTCTGTCCAAAAACTCTGTGTACCGCCTACTGCATGCCGGGGCTATTCCGGCGCTTCGAGTTGGGCGGAAGTTCGTCATTCCACGGCTGGCGCTGGAGCGGCTGCTCGCGGACCCGGCGGCCGTGCAGCGGATGCAGCAGGACGACGACCGGGCCGCTCGCTGAGGGCGGCCCGCGCAGCCAACAACGAAAACGCCGCCCCGGACGGCGAGGGCGGCGGTAAATGGAGGTAGGCAACGTGGCTCGCGTATATGATATCACACTTTTGCGCGCCATCCTCGCCAAAATTGGCGATCACACAGGCCCCGACCGGCGCGGTTGGATCACCTGCCGGTGCCCGCTCGGGACACACGCCGACACGACACCCAGCTTCGGCATTCACGCAGCCAGCGGTCGGTATCGGTGCCAGGGGTGCGGAGCCGCCGGCACCCTGACGGACCTGGCCCGTCGGCTCGGTGTCATGGCGGGCTTGACGTTGGACGAGTACGCACGGGCGAAGCGCTTGCCCGTCGAGTTCCTGCGAGGGCTCGGCATTCGGGATGTACGCATCGGTCAAGGCGACGACCGTCATGATGCGGTGGCGATCCCCTACCTCGACGAGCGCGGCGAGGAAGTGGCAGCCCGCTACCGTCACGCCATGACGGGCGACCGGCGGTTCACCTGGCGGCGCGGCGCGAAGGTTCTGCCATACGGATTGAACCGCCTCGCTGAAGCCCGGAAGGCCGGGCACGTCATCCTGGTAGAGGGCGAAAGCGACTGTCATGCGTTGTGGTTCGCCGGCTTTCCGGCCCTCGGCCTGCCGGGTGCCACCACGTGGAGGCCGGAATGGGCATCGTTCCTCGACGGCATTGCCACGGTGTACGTCGTGCAGGAGCCGGACAAGGCCGGAGCAGGCATGGTGGAGCGCCTGGCGAAGACGCCGGGTCTTCGAGATCGGCTGCGGGTCGTGCGCCTGCCGGACGGAGCGAAGGACCCGTCGGAGGTGTGGCTCGGCCTTCCCGACGGCCTGGACGACGAAGGGCGCAAGGAAGCCTTCCGGGCGCAGATCGAGGCGGCCATGGCTGCCGCCGTGCCGGTGGGCGAACTCGAGGCGGAGGCCGCGCGCAAGGCCGCTGCGGAGGCGCTGGAGAAGGCGGGGCCGCTTGCCCGCTCACCTGACATCCTGGCGGAACTGGAGCGCATCCTGCCGCGCCTGGGGCTTGTGGGCGAGGCTGACAACGCCAAGCTGCTGTATCTCGCCGTCACGAGCCGGCTGCTGGAGCGGCCCGTGCATGTCGTGGTGGAGGGGCCGTCGTCGGCAGGCAAGACGCACCTTGTAAAGACGGCGCTCAAGTTGTTGCCTGACGGGCAGGCCGTCGACGCCACTGCCATGAGCAGTCACGCCCTGTTCTACATGGGGGATGACCTCCAGCACAAGACGTTCTTCGTGCAGGAGGCGGCCGGGCTGGCGGATGACCTGTTCACCTACGGCCTGCGGAGCCTTCTGAGCGAGAACCGCCTTCGATACCCGACTGTGCTGAAGGGGCCGGACGGGCTTCAGGCCGTGACCATCGAGAAGGCCGGCCCGACGCAGTTTATCACGACCACGACGAAGCTCACGCTGGACTTTGAGCTTGAGACTCGGCTGCTGCGGCTGACTACCGACGCTTCGCCAGAACAGACCCGGCGCATCATCGAGGCGCAGGCCGAGTCGGTCGCCAGCCCGCAGGAGCCGCCCGACTTGACGCCTTGGCACGCACTCCAGCAGTGGCTCGCGTCGAACCCGGCGCAGGTCATCATACCGTTTGCCCCCGATGTTGCGAAGCGCACGAAGGCGGTGGCGGTGCGCCTCCGGCGGGACATGCCGGCGTTGTGGTCATTGGTACAAGCTCACGCCCTACTCCATCGGGCGAACCGAGAGCCAGACGCCCAGGGGCGCGTCGTTGCGACGTTAGATGACTATGCGGCGGTGGTGCGGCTGGTTGGGCCGCTAATCCAGCGAGGCGCGAAGACCGCCGTGCCGCCTGCGATGCGCGAAGTCATCGAGCAGGTGGAACGGCTGGAGCCTGCCGACGGGGGCGGCGTCACCGTGCAAACCCTGGCGCGCGAGCTGAAGCGGGACGAGCGGTGGCTGCGCCGACTATTGGCGGAGGCTGCCGCCGAGGGCTACCTGATCGACCTTGAAGAGCGGCCCGGCCCAGGCCGTCCCCACCGCTACCGCCGCAGCCGGGAGCCCCTGCCTGTCGATGAGCCTATCCTCCCGTCTCACGATGAGATGGCGCGCGTGTGTGTTGCGACCCCCGCCGCGCCCGAATCGCCCGAAGCCCTGCCGAAGCCGTCATTTCGGCCTTCCGCTTCGGGCGATCCGGCCTACGCCCGAACTAGCCCGAATGACCCGAAGTCCGGGAACGGAGTATCGGGTTCGGGCGTTCGGGCGTCTTCGGGCGAAACCGCCATCGCCCGAATCGAACGCCGTCATGACGGCTCGGCACCTAATTCGGGTGATTCGGGCGTCGGGGTGGATGGTACACACACGACCACCGCAGGTGCCTCCAGGCGGCGTGGCGTGGGGGTGGTGCTCGAATGACGGTCGGCGAGCTTCTTGCACACGCCAACGCTGCTCGGGTACGCGTCTACCTTGACCCCGAAGGCCAACTGCGGGCTGACGTACCCGATGACGCTCCGCCCGACGTAGACGCGCTGCTGGACGAGCTGAAGGCTCGGGCGCGGGAGGTGAAGGCGCACCTGCTCGCGCAGGCTGACGCAAAGCCCTCGGAGCCCTCTGCGCCCCGCCGCCCCGTGCCTGAGTCCCTGGTTCGCCAAGTAGCGAAGCGCCTGCGAAGCGGCCGCCCGGTGCTGTTGGAGACCGCCTTCGGCCCCGTGGTGCTCGCCCCCTCGCTGGACGCGGCCCGCTGGGCCGAAGAGAAGCGCCCCGGCGTGCCGGTCTTCTTGCCATACGAGGCACGGGCGCTTCTGGACTGCGAGAGCCCGGAAGAAGTCGAGCTGCTGGTGTCCGTGAAGCGCTATTTAGGCGCGAGGCTTCTGCCAGACGCTCCCAAGGGAGAAGGAGGCGACGCCCCGTGCCCGGCGTGCTGAGCCTTCCCTCTGCTGACTTGCTGAGGCCCGAGGCCGTGGACGCCGCCGCCTACGGAAAGATGGTTGTCGCCGTCGCCGGGGTGCTCCTGCCTGGGCCGCTTGGCGACGAGAAGCTGTCCGCGTACCGCCGCTTCAAGCGACGTGGATGGTGCATCTTCGCTGGCCAGACGGCTCTGGCCGCCGGGCTGTACGCCTGGTGGTGCCTGGCCGCCCGCCGACCGTTGGTGGCTATTGAGCGCATGGACGGCGGGTGGGTCGTCAGCCTCGACGCCGCCCATGCACGCCGGAGGCTGAGTGAGGAGGCGCAGGCTGCGTTCCGCCGCCTGGCCGGTCGTGCTGGAGCGTCGGGCGTGGAGACGAGTCCGGCGCTGTGCCTGGCGCGGCTGGACGGCTTCGCCGACGCCGCCAGCCTGGCCGAGACGGTAGCCCAAACGTTTGTTCGCCTCAAGCCGGTGCAGGTTATGGCGGCTGCCGAGGAGGTGACGGCCCGATGATGGTCGCTGCGGTGCTGGACTCGAAGTTCCGACTGCCCATCGCCGCCGTTCCGGATGAGGCTGCGGTCGCCGGAATGAGGGTGGTGCGATGAGGTTTCCGACTGCACGCAAGGCCAGTACGCCGCTACTCCGCCCGCCTTTCGTGGCCGGGGCGAGGTTCATCCGAGACTTCGCATGGGCATGGGAGCGTGAGGTGGTCTGTTGCTACTGCGGGCGGGCGATTTTGCCGGGGGAGACGGTGGCGTGGGGTCGGGCATGGCGGCCTGATTCCCTGCACCACCTTCGCTGCAGGCCAGAGCGGGCCGGTGAGGACGGGGCGTGAGGCGGCTGTCGTGGGCATGTGACCACGACGCGCCATAGAGTGCCAGCATCCCATCATGGCCGCATCCTCGCACGCTGGCATCTGGACAGGAAGGGGGGAGGCCAGATGAAGCCGCCGGCATTAACCATCTACCTGGACCGCGATGAGCGGCGCCGCATACGCCGCATCGCCCTCGAGGCGGGCTTGAGCGCGTCGGCGCTGGGTCGGCTGGCCGTGCTGACTGTGGCCCGCCAGGTGGAAGAGGCACTGCGACGGGGGACGCCGGCCGAGCTGGTCGTCGAGCGTCTTACCCGGCAGGCCGAAGGGGCCGTCTGGGTGGGCCGTCGCTGAGGCGGCCCCGCACGCGCGCATTAGGCTGTGACATGTTGTGACGCGGCCAGCTTGCCGGCGGTCCCGTTGCCGCATGCCGTCGCGGTCCGCGCATCGACGCCTTTTTGGGGCGTGTGACCCCGCGTGTTTTTAGGTGCCGAGTCGCGCCGAACGCCTGCGCCACGGTCGTCTCGCGCGCGCGTTGGGGTGTTGAGCGATATGGAACGCCGCCTGCCCACAAGACCGCCTCGTTGCCGTTTTTTGCGCTGTCTCAGTGTTTCGCCGCCCTTTTTGAGGTGTGGGGTCGCGTGTGGCCCGAACCCCGCTCCTGCCCGTCACGCCGCCATTTGCGCCCCTTCGCACTTGTGGCGTCACTGTCGTCCGTAACGACTCGCCGACTGCTTGCTCACTACGCTGTTGTACGTTACAACACTGGTAGGTAAGGGCTTCGTGACTACTTCGTCATGGGGTGAGTGCAATGCGGAAAGCCCGTCCCCTCAACCTGCGTGCCCCTCTGCTGGGGGCCGCCGAGGTAGCTGCGCTGCTGGGGTGGAGCCCGAACAAGGTGAGCACCTACGCCGCCAGAGGGACGCTGCCTGCTCCGTGGGCGTGGCTGGCGAGCGGCCCAATCTGGTCGCGCGCCGCCATCGAGGCGTACAGGGTCGCGCACATAGCGAGCCCGGAGTCGAAGCAGGAGCCGGTGCGCCAGCCGGAGCCGGAGCCGAAGCCTGCGCCGAGGGTGGAGCGTGTGCGGTTCACGAGCCGCCACGGCGGGCTGATGCTCTTCGGCGGCCCGCGGGGGACGGTGAAGTTCAGCGGCGGCGTCTACGAGACCGACGACCCGGAGGAGATCGCCTGGCTCCGGCGTCTCCCAACCTTCGGCGTGGACTTTCGCGAGGAGCCAGTAACCACTTCCTGACGGCTCGACTCCTGACTGCCTCCTGACTGCTTCGGCTCCCCTCACCGAACAGACGGACGGCGCGCGGGTGTTCCGTCTTGTGGTCTGCTCACGAGAGGAGTTACGAAGGGGTTGGGAGGTGTATGGAGATGCCGCGAGGGACCCGAAAGCAACGACCGCTTCGTGAGTCGTCGGTGACCGGTGAGCAGTCTTCGCCTGCCGTCGTTCGTGACCACTCCGTAACGGCGTCAGTGACCACTCCCGACGTAGAGGCGGTCCGTGACGAGTTACCGACCCCTCCAGTGACGACCCTCCCTGACAGGCCGGAGTCGGTTAGTGACGAGTCGGTGACGCCTTCGCAACCACAAGGCCAGGACGGGGGTGCGCCTGGTGAGGGAGTCATCACCGAACCCGTCAGCAACGGCTCAGTGAAGCCCGACGCGCTTCCTGGCGAGTCATCACCAACGGGTCAGGAGTCAGTCACCAGACCCGTCCTGGCCGCGCTGCTCGACGAGCTGGCGACGGCCCCGCCTGAGCAGGTGAACGCCCTGCGGCGCGCGCTGCTCCTGCCGCCTGCCGTGAGCCTACCGGAGCGCCGCAGGGGACACCGCCGGACGTTCGCCTGGTACATCGACGAGGCGTTGGGTGCTGCCGTGCAGGCGAAGGCGCAGGCGGAGGGGGTGCCGCCGTCCGTGGTGGTGGAGCGAGTCCTGCGACAGGCGAGGGCTCTTGGCTGGCTGTGAGGCTGGCCAAGGCCATCGAGCGCGTGGCGCCGCTCCACCCAAAAGGAAAGCGTACCTTTCGAGCTGGGTAACCTGCCACCGGCCCTCGGAGAGGCAGCGGATGGAGGCCACGGCCAGGCGCGCTGCCTTCGCGTGGCATCAGTACCCGGGCTCAATGTTGACCTGCCAGCTATCCACCAGTACTGAGCCCTGAGCGCCCAAATCCTGCCAGACGTTTACCACGGCCTGGTTGAGGTCAGGCAGGCTCGCCGACTCCGACGTACTGCCCGAGACAGATCTAAAGCTGCTTGGGCTGACGATGACCCAATCAGACTCCCCGAGGTTCGTTTGACAGCCGGCGGGCGGGGCGCACACAGAGACCTTTACGCGGCCATCAGCGTTGCCCTTGTTATACAGGATCACCGACCAGTAATAGGCAAGGTAGGTTTCGCCTGTAATGATGGTGCTTCTGTGCTTTTTCACGCTGGCGTCGGAGATGGCCACTTCGGGCTTTGGGGACTGAACAGGACTCGTGGGGGCGCCGGCCCCGAAGCAACCAGACACTGTGACTGCAAGGCCAAGGACAAGGAGTGGAAGTAGGACCCGCTGGCGCTTCATCTCGTTCCCTCCCCGTCATCGAGCCCCCTGACGCTCACACGAGGCACCGCCCGCACGGCACCGTAGGGCTGCGCCCATCCCTCTGTCAGCGCCATTGCAATGCGGCCGGGCCTCCATCCGTAGCGATGGAGGCCCGGAACCATCCCAACCCCCGGTTCGCTAGATCGGCCCGCTGGCCGCTCCAGACTGCGAATCGTGATTCGACGGACTGTGGGGATGTTCCTGCTAGATCGGCAATCGGGGCACAATCGAGGGCGCAGGAGGTGCGCCGGTTGGACAGCAGCCCGCGACGTCGGCTGGCCGAGCATCTGCGCCGCCTTCGCCTAGAGCGCCGGCTCACCCAGGAGCAACTGGCGGAACTGGCTCACTTCCACCCCACTTACATCCAGAAGGTGGAAGCAGCCCGGATCTCCCCGAGCCTGGAAGCCCTCGTCCGCTTGGCCGCTGCCCTCCACGTACCCGCGGCCTCCCTCGTCGCCGCCATCGATGAGCCAGGCGACGCGAGGCAGACCCCCGGTGACGTGGCACACCTGGTAGGCGGCCTACCGGACGACTGGCAACGTTTCGTGAAGGCGTTGGTGGAGTTTCTCCTCACCCATCCCGAAGCGGGCCGGATGCCCACCCGCACGGCTATGGGCGGGCGAAGCACCGAAAACAATGATGAGTGACCTCCAGTACGCTCCCCAACCTTGACGCACCCTCGGCCCGTCGCGAATCCTTGTCGTGTAACTGTGCCCACGCCGGAGGACGTACCGTGGCCTACCTGGTGTGGCGGCGGGGGCGCTACGCCGAACTGGTGCAGGCAGTGCGCGAAGGCGGACGGGTGCGGCAGGTACGCCTGGCCTACCTGGGCGCCAGGCCCCGGCTAACTCCCGCCCTCAAGGCCCGCGTCGAGCAGCAGCACCCTGGCGGGGTGGACTGGGCCAAGCTAGAGGTGCAACTGTGCGCCCGAGGCGCGAGGTAGTGAAACAGAGACGCTCTACGGGCTGCCCGAGGGTCCCCGGCCCATCTTGTGAGCGTACTTTGAGGCGCTGCGGCGGGCGCCGTTGTTTGCCAATGAGCCGGCCCCGTGGGCGAAGGACACGCCGCCGGCCCAACGGCCCGTCACCGTGGCGGACCGAGACGCTTACCGCTACCTGTGGCCGAGGTCTGTGCGAACCATGCTGGCGCGCCTAGACCTGGGCGAGCTTCTGCGGGAGCCCCTGCGCCTGCGACGGACCGCCGAGCGCGTCTTCGAGGAGCCTCGGACGGCCCTCGCACGGCCCGAGCGATTCGGGATGGGCGCCAGCGCATCGAGGACGTTGGCCGGCGGTTTCCCGAGCGCCTGGCCGTCGTGCAGGAGCTGCTGACCGAGCTGGCCCAAGAAGACGAGGCAGCGCAGGCTCGGCGAAGGGCACGGGCCAGGAGGCCCAAGGCGGCCGGACGATGTAGCGGAGAAGAACGGAGAATACTCCACCACCAGTGGCCGGACTGCCATGCCACAACCCGGCGCAGATGGGCGCAAAACCGCCTTACAGAGTGCTCGTTGTCGGGTGAGTAGGCTTTTCTTACCCGTCCCGCCTATCCTTCGCTGTTCTGCGGGGCCGATACGAGTCTCTGTTCGGGCGTCTCGGGGCCCCCTGCACCCCTGACGGGGGAGCGGGCCGGTGTGACGGCGACAGGACATCTTGGCCTTTGCCGGCCAAGTCAGGCAGCAGGAAGTGGTATCCGATGCCACGGGAGCGCGCCGCGAGGGAGCCCAAGCAGCAGTACCGCCTGGCCGGTGTGGCTAGCTGGCACTCACCTACTGGAGGGACCACCATCCCAAGATGTGTCTCGAACTAAAGGGGTCGGGAGAGTTGGAGGAGGGTGGCCTACAAAGCCTAGAAGAACACGGTGGAGGCCATCTCCCACCTCGTCAAGAGGGACGTGGACCCCGTACCCGGCGGAGGCGCTGGTACTTGGGACGTGGGTCCTGCTTTCGGACGACGAGGACTTGCCCAACCTCGGGAGGAGGGGCAGGATCCGTTGAGTTATGCACACGCAGTTTACGGGCCGCCAGCGAGCTAACCTCTGGGCCAACACCTCACCGAACGCCGCCGACGCCGCGTGTGCGGTTCGCGTCACCGCACAAGGGCCTCATGTTGGGCAACGCGCCGGACGGAGGCTTCATCCGGTTTACGCAGGGTGCTTCGAGACGGGCCACACTGAAACCGTCGCCTGGCTCCGGCGCCATCCCGGCCACGGGGTTGACTTCTCCGAGACCGCAATACGTCGAGGCGGGACCGTGGTACCTTCGCCTGGGCCTCCAAAAACGCCCCGTAGCGCCTTGTTATCGGGGCCACCTGTACCTCGGCCCGCGGCCCCAAACGCCCCTCCCGTGGCCTCCTTTGGGGTTTCTAGGCACGGTAGCCTATCGCTCACCCCTTCCCCTTTTCCCGCATGCTCTGCCCATTCGGTATCTTCAGCGGAGTCGCATACAGGCGGGGGCGGGCGTGTCTACGTCGTGGCGACACTGCTCCCTCTGCTCAGGGACCTCAAGGGGGCGATAGACGGTCACGGAATCGGCGTGTTCTCGGAATTGCCTGAGACACCATGCGAGGGCTCAGCTTACAACCTCATGCTCGGTTCTCGCGGAAAGAGGAAACACGGCAATTTGCATAGAAGACTTCACCTGCTCACGAATAGGCTTGGCCGTAGCTCCCAGGGGGGGAGCGCCTATGGGCAGCGAGACTCCGGGCGGCCAAGGTCGATCCGGCGCCAAGTGGTGGCTTGGGATTGCTGCCGTTGTCGTGGCGTGGTTCGTTTGGCCGACTCCCTACCGTTACGAGCACGACTCCCAGGGGCTGGTACGGGTGAACCGATTGACCGGCGAGACCACCGACTGGTAGGCAACACATGGCTTCCCGTCGAGACTCAGGGCGTAGGCAGGGCGTCCGGTGGGTCAACCGCACGTAAAAGCGCCGTCGCTGCTCCCCGAAGAGCAGAGCGAAAGGTAGAGACATGTACAAACCCGACGCGCCGTTCGAAGTGTGACCTGGCTGAGGCCGATGCGGTAACAACGGAAGCGATTGGGGGGTCCCACGGGGCTCGCCGTACGCTTGGTCGCCAGAGTCTCCGGACCGATGAATCAAGCTCTGGGGGAACACGTATACGAGGCAGAAATAGAGGGGTTGGCGCTCGCCCAAGCTACTTGTCGAACCAAGGGCGGCGAAGCAGCCCTGCGGCTGCGACGCGGCGTGGACGGATCGTGCTTTACTCGCGCAGCGTGGGCTCAGACGTATCGACTTTCGACTGCACCATCATTAGGGTGTACACGGATATCCCACGGACTGGGTGGGTGCGTCGGTCGCAACGTGCATCGCTCGTGAGCCTTTCAGGGCCGATGAACGAGAAGCCACTGTAGGACGGATGCGCCCGGGGAGAACGCCTGGAGCCGCCGTGAGGGGCTGCAGTTCGGCGGTTCCTTTCGGAAGGGCGGCGCAGCCATCCGAGAAAGCGTGCGATCTGGCAGGGACAGCTTGCCACCCATGATCCACCTGGCGGGTGCCCTCTCTGAGTCTCGCCGCCTGCACAGTTGGGGCTTCTCCCTCAATCACTTCGTGGGAGTGGGAGGCCGGGCCAACTTGCCGAGATACGCCGGCCTATGCCTTCCCTGGGCACCCAGCCCAAGCCCTCTCTTCCCCATCTTGCCACCCGGGATGGACTCCCCCACCGCCTTTTGCAGGAGGATTGGGGAGTTGGGCCGCGTTGAGTAGGGTGATGAGCGAGCCGGCTCCAGACTGGGCGGCGGTGGTGAAGCCAAAGGGGTTTCTGCGTTTGGCCTCGTGGAAGCCCTGCGACTGACGACTGCCCGGCCCAAACCTCACCGAGCGGCTTCGGTGTTGGCCTTTCCTGCTTGTCCCCCAGTGTTCCCCTCCCTTCAGGTGAATTCTACGACCGCAATCTCATCCTCTACAATGTAAACGCCCCCGTTTCCGTCGAGTGGCTCTACCAGGTTCCCTTGATCGTCCATCCGATAGGCCAGTTCTATGAACATGTCCCGCGGTCCTGGGAAGTTACCTGCGTAGGATTTGCGACCAAAGAAGCCCCCAATCGCCTGGCCGGACCTAAGGGTAACGCGCACGAAGTCCGCCTTTTCCCCGAACCGCCGGAATGCCGCGTCCCATGCCGACGGATCCGGATAGTTGTAGGGTACCCCAGCCCAGCCCAGCAGTCTCCTAAGGAGGCCCTTCTTTAGCACCAGGATTATATAGGCGCTAGCCAGGGAGGACGGAACAACAAAGAGAGATACTATACCCACCAAGAGCAAACCGAATGGGGTATTGAACCACGACGCGTGGGAAGCCCACACAACGAAAGGCAAAGAGAAAACATAGCTAACGGCGCTCAGCAAGAGACATCGTATTAGGAGGTCAGTCGCGCTCCGCCCGAAGTCCACAGCCATGGTCAGTGAGGTGACCTTTAGCATGACGTAGCCAGGTATGATGAAAAGCGCTGCGAACAGTCCTTGCTCAAACGTCGGCATCAGGCCCACTCCACCGTTGCGTCATGCCACGATCACGCTTTCGCGCCTGTTCACTCGCACTGAAGTCTCTATGCCCCACCTTGTCAAGAGCCTTCAGGGCGAGCAGTAGGGCGTATTCCTCCGGCTGGCGTTGTACAGTAAGTGGCCACAACCCGGCCCCGCCCCCACGGTGCGAAGCGGGTTTGCGGGCCATTCCCCGTAGAAAAACGCGGATGCGCGTAGACACAACCACAAGAGATGTAGCTATTGACACAGCGTGGTAAACGAGTTACGATGTAGGCACGATGTACGTGCGCACCGTCACTTCCAAGGGCATCCAATACGCCCAGCTTGCCCATAACGTCCGGGATCCCAAGACCGGACAGCCCCGGGCCCAGGTGCTGTACACCTTCGGCCGGGTCGACCAGCTCGACCTGGACGCGCTGCGCCGCCTGGTGCGCAGCATCGCCCGGTTCCTGCCCCCCGACGAGCAGGCCCAACTGCAGAAGGATCTCGGCATGGAGTGGCCCTTTCGGTACCTGGGCTCCCTGAAGCTGGGCGGGACGTGGCTTTTGGACGGGCTGTGGCGGCGGCTGGGCATCCAGAAGACCCTGCAGCGCCTGCTCCAGCAGCGCCACTACCAGACCCCCATCGAGCGGCTCCTCTTCGCCATGGTGGCCAACCGGGCCCTGGCGCCGTCCAGCAAGCTGGCCATCGAGAAGTGGGTGGCGCAGGACGTCTACATCGACCAGCTGCCCGCGGTGGAAGTCCACCAGCTCTACCGGGCCATGGACTTTCTGCTGGAGGCTGCCGAGGAGATCCAGCGCGAGGTCTTCTGGACGCTGGCCAACCTCTTCAACCTCGAAGTGGACGTCATCTTCTTCGATACGACGACTGCGTACTTCGAAATGGAGGGCGAGGACGCCGACGGCCTGCGCCGCTGGGGGCATAGCGCCGATGATCATCCGAAGATGGCCCAGGTGGTCATCGGCTGGGCCGTGACCCGGGACGGCATCCCGGTCCGCTGCTGGGTCTGGCCCGGCAACACCGGCGACCAGAACGTCGTGGCCGAGGTCAAACGGGATCTCAACGGCTGGAAGCTCAACCGGGTGGTCGTGGTGTTGGACACGGGCTTCAACTCCGAGGCGAACCGCCGCATTCTGCAGGGCGCCGGCGATCACTACATCATCGGGGAGAAGTTGCGGTTGGGCCCCCAGGGGGTGCCCGCGGAGGCGCTGCGCCGGGGCGGCAAGTACCGCAAGCTCCCGGACGGGCTGGAGATCAAGGAGGTCGTGGTCGGAGGGGATAGCGCCGCCCGCCGGCGCTTCGTCATCGTCCGCAACCCCGAGGAGGCCGAGCGGGACCGCCAGAAGCGGGAGTCCATCCTGGCCGAGCTTCGCCAGCGGCTCGAAGCGCTCCAACAGGAGCAGGGCGAGGCGCATACCAAGGCAGCCTGCGAGCTGCGGGCCCACGAGACCTTCGGCCGCTACCTGCGCCAGACGCGGGGCGCGCGACTGGTCATCGACGCGGCCAAGGTTCGCCGAGAAGCCGCCCTCGACGGGAAGTTTGTGATCAGCAGCTCCGACGACTTTTTGCCCGCCGAAGACTTGGTCTACGGCTACAAGCAACTCTGGCAGGTGGAACGGGTGCACCGGGACCTGAAGCACACGGTCGACGTCCGGCCGATGTACCACCGGCTCGACGACCGCATCCGGTCCCACGTGCTGCTGTGCTGGCTGGCCCTCCTCATGATCCGGGTGGCCGAGAACGAGACGGGCCAGACCTGGCGACAGATGCGGGATCTGGTCGCCCCCATCGACGTGGGCCGCCACGTCACCGCCCACGGCGAGGTCTGGCAGGTCCGCCCCCTCACCGAAGAGCAGAAGGCGCTGTTTCAGGCCCTGAAGGTCGACCGACCGCCCCACTACCTGAAGATTGTGACGCCCACCCGGAAAACGGCGTAGATACAACCGCTTTGTCCACCTCAGCCCTTATAGATCCCGTCATGTCGCTCTTTGTCACCTTGAATTGTCGCTACGAGCTGCAACG
>JADBKR010000005.1 GCA_014896295.1 Limnochordaceae bacterium | reverse complement strand
TCATCCTCGGAAATTGATTTCTTCAGGCGGAGTCTCGATGAGGAGGACGTACTGCGCCGCACCGGGAGCCGCATTACTCAGCAAAGTATCGGGCCCAAGCTCTTGTGGTTGCGCAGGCACGAACCGCAGATAATGGCCGAGGCGGCTCATGTGATGGGGTCGTATGATTACATTGTCTACCGCCTGACCGGGACATTCTCTATCGAGCGTAACTGGGCCCTCGAAAGCGGGTTATTCGACCTCGAGAAGGAGGACTGGGACGACGAGGTCCTTTCACTGGCGGAGATTGACCGTCGTGTACTCGGCGAGGTTCATTGGTCCACGGATGTAGTCGGGCGGGTAACGCGTTCAGCTGCCCGTGAGACGGGTCTTTCTGAAGGTACCCCGGTGGTCGCCGGGGCCGCCGACCACATTGCCTCGGCTTTCGCGGCGGGCCTCCGGCACGAAGGGGACCTGTTGGTCAAGTTAGGCGGGGCGGGCGACATTCTATACAGCCTCGACCGGCTGGTAGTGGATCCCCGGCTTTTTCTCGACTACCATGTCATCCCGGGCAAGTTCATGATCAACGGCTGTATGGCTTCGAGCGGGAGCGTTTTGAAGTGGTTCCGCCAGCAGTTCGCCCCGCAGGCCGAGTACGCGCGGCTGGACGACGAGGCCGCTCAGATTCCCCCTGGATCGCAGGGGCTCATCCTGCTTCCGTACTTTCTCGGAGAGAAGACACCCCTCTTCGACCCCCTGGCTCGTGGCGTCCTATTCGGGCTTACGCTGGCACATACCCGAGCTCATGTGTATCGGGCCATTCTCGAGGGTATCGCGTACGGGTTTTACCACCACCTGGAAGTGCTGGCGGAACGAGGCCTTGGGGTGCGAAGGGCGCGAGTGACCAACGGCGGGGCGCACAGCCATCTCTGGCGCCAGGTAACAGCGGACGTCTTGGGCATCCCTCTCGAGCAGCTGGCCCAGCACCCCGGTTCATCGCTGGGGGCCGCGTTCGTAGCAGGGAAGGGGATCGGGGCCTTTGCAGACTGGTCGGAGATCGAGCGGTTCGTCACGGTACGCTCCATGACCGTCCCGAACCCGGACCACCACGCCCGCTACCTTGAGCTATTCCGCCTCTATCGGGACTTGTACGAATCTGTGAAAGACAAGTTCCCGAAATTGCAATCGCTTGAAGGGGGATTTCGATGAAGCTCCAGGACCGCACCGCTGTCGTCACCGGAGCAGGCTCCGGCATCGGCCGGGCCATTGCATTGACGCTAGCTTTGGAAGGGGCCAGGGTCATGGTGACCGACCTGCGGCCGGAGTGGGCGGACGAGGTGGCCTCCGAAATCCGGCAAGCTGGCGGAGAGGCGTGGTCCACTGCTCTCGACGTGACACATTCGGCCGACGCGGAAGCGGCAGTTCGCGCCGTCGTCGAACGCTGGGGACGCTTGGACGTGTGGTGTAACAACGCGGGAGTCTCGTCGATGAAGCGTTTCTGGGAACTTAGCGAAGAAGATTGGGACTTGAACATGGCGGTCAACGCGAAGGGCGTCTTCCTCTGCTCGCAGGCCGCGGCCCGTCAGATGATGCGCCAGCAGCCTCTGCCCGGCAGTGAATTGAGGGGGAAGATCATCAACGTAGCCAGCATGGCGGGCAAGCGTGGCGCTGTACCTTTCCTGGCCCATTACGTGGCCAGCAAGTTTGCGGTCGTGGGCCTTACGCAGTCCATGGCGTTGGAGCTGGCGCCGTTCAAGATCACGGTCAACGCGGTGTGTCCTGGCTATGTGCGCACGTCCATGCAGGAGCGAGAGGTGGAGTGGGAGGGCAGGCTGCGGGGGATTTCACCAGATGAGGTCCGCCAGTTGTACATCAAAGATACGCCGTTGGGGCGTCTCCAGACACCGGAGGACGTCGCGGCCGTGGTAGGCTTCTTGGCCTCCGCGTCGGCCGACTTCATGACCGGCGAGGCGGTCAACGTCAACGGCGGAGCCTGGATGGATTGAACGGACGGCCTGTTCTCATGCAAGTAGCGGGGGAGACCACCAGAAGACATTCAAGAGCCGCGAAACGATGGGGCGACGTCGCGGCGTACGCCTTGCTGACCCTCTTTTCGCTCGGGATTCTACTGCCGATCTTGTGGACGCTCCGGACGTCGCTGGCTCCTGAGGTAATAGTGTACCGAATCCCGCCGCCTCCTTATTTCAAGCCAACGCTTGCCAACTACCTCGAGCTTCTTGAGGTAAACGAGTTTGGGCGATATCTTCGTAATAGCCTGGTTGTGGCTATCGGAACGACGGCAATCTCTGTACCAATAGCGGCTATGGGCGGGTGGGCATTTGCCCGGTTCAACACCGGCGGACGAACGATGCAGTTTGTGATCCTCAGCACGCAGATGCTCCCGGGCATCGTCCTCATCCTGCCTTTGTTTGTGCTGTTCACGAAACTTCACTTGAAGGATACCCTGCACGGGCTCGTGTGGGCGTACCTAGCCTTTAACCTTCCCTTCCTCGTGTGGCTGTTGATGGGGTTCTTCCAAGGGATCCCTCGGGAGCTGGAGGAGGCTGCCATGATCGACGGCACGTCGTACGTGGGTGCTTTCTTCCGGGTTATCTTCCCGACGGCGGCGCCCGGGGTCATGTCGGCAGCCGTCCTCAGCTTCGTCATGGCGTGGAACGAGTTCCTCTTCGCGCTAATTCTCACCGGGAGCGGCACCAATACCATACCGGTGATGCTCGCCGCCATGCAGACGCACCGAGGGGTTTTGATAGGAAGGCTCGCAGCGGCAACCATGATCGCCGTCGCTCCCATGATCCTCCTCTCCCTGAGCGTTCAGCGGTACCTGGTGCGTGGTCTCACGTTCGGAGCTATCAAGTGAAAGGGGGATCCGAGTAGCGAGCAGCGCGTGTGTGAGAGTGGTAGGATCTGGAAAGAGTCGGGCTTCAAGGGATCGTCTCCTGTGAGGGAGTGGTGAGACTTGGCACCCAATGCCGGGATTCGGAAATTCGCCGTAGGTCTATTGATGATGGCGATGCTGGTGGGGCTGACTGCCCCCGCAGTGGCACGATCCGGAGTCACACTCCACATGCTCATGGAAGACGTTCCAGAGACCCGGATCATCGAAGAGATGTTGCCGGAGTTCGAGAGGGCCACGGGCATCCGCGTGGTCTTCGAGATTGTGCAGTATTCTGACATGCACGCCAAGCTGGTCACGCAGCTTCTCAGCGACCGCTCCCAGTATGACGTCATCGAGGTAGACAACTATTGGGCTGGGGAGTTCCCCGCGGCGGGATGGCTGGAACCGTTGGACAAGTATATCCGGCGGGACGGGTTCGACCTCTCGCCGTACCTAGACAGCATGCTGCAAATGGTGGGCTACTACGAAGGTAAGCTTTACATGATCCCGATGTATAACTATGCCATGGGCCTTCTCTATCGGACCGACCTCATGGAGAACCAGGAGCTGAGGCGGAAGTACAGGCAGGAGTACGGTACGGAGATGCGGGTACCCGAAACGGTGGAGGAGTACGTCCGTCTGAGCAAGTTCATGGCCAAGAACGCCGGCGTCGCAGGCTCCGCCATGCAGGCTCAGCGTGGCGACCCCATCGTGATGGAGTGGTCGAACTACTTGTTCAGCCTCGGCGGTGACTACTACGACCGCAACTGGAACGCGGCGCTGACCACTACCGCAGCCGTAAAAGCGACGGAGCTTTACATTGAGAACCTACGTCAGGCCGCGCCGTCGGGAGCGCTCTCCTTTAACCTGGACGATGCCTTCCGAGTGATGTCCCAAGGGCGCGCGTTCAGCATGATCAGCTACAACTGGATGTTGCCCCAGCTGAACGATCCCTCGAAGTCGGTTGTGGCGGGCAAGGTGGCCCTGGCCCCGATGCCGGGCGGGATCGGCCTCAACGGCGGCTGGGGATGGGCGATTGCTCACAACACGCCGTACAAAGAAGAAGCCTGGCAGTTCATCAAGTGGGTGGAGTCCCCGCAAATTGTGAAGAAGCGTGCGCTCAAGGGTGGTGCTCCCACCCGGGTCGACGTGTTCCGGGATCCTGAGGTTCTGGCGAAGTACCCGTGGTATCGGGAAGTCCTGAAGTTGCTTGAAAAGGCGAAGCCGGTGCCGGAGTTTGAGTACTCGGCCCAGATGATCGAAGTGGTTGGGCGGGAACTCTCTCTGGCCGCATCCGGGCAGAAAGACATCAAGGCGGCGCTGGACACCGCAAACCGGGAGCTCGACAAACTGGCGCGGCAGGCCGGTCGCCGCTAGAGCACCGGGCTCCCGGCTCTACCGAAGCAGGCATGAGAAGCGGAGGAAGAAGGGTGCGCTACCCCTGGCCGATAGCGAAGCGTAGCGAGGAGGATAGGTCAGGCGCGGGGCTTGACCTCGCGCCTGACCCCCATGCGATGACCGTGCGGGAGACAATCGTCCGGCGGGTATGGTGTCCTGGAATCAAACGGCGCGGCCGCTTCGCCGGTTACGGTTTTCTGTTACCCACGCTTCTCGTGCTCGCCGGAGTGGTGGTGCTACCGCTCGGCTTTTCGCTTGCTGTGAGCTTTTCGAGCTATACGTTCATCCGGCCTCGTTTCGGCCGGTTCCAAGGGATCGCGAATTACATCGCCGGTCTGTCTAACGAGTATTTCTGGAATTCCGTTTGGGTCACGTTACGCTTCGTCGTCATGGTGGTCGCGCTTGAGTTTGTTCTAGGCTTCGGGATAGCGCTCCTGCTCAACCGCGAGATCCGCTTCAAAGGGGTCTTCTACACTGTCCTGACCATGCCCATGGTCATGGCACCCATTGCCGTTGGATTGATCTGGAAGATGCTCCTTCACCCGGATCTGGGCATTGTGAACTATGTCCTATCTGAGATCGGCCTACCTCCAGTAGACTGGCTCGGTTCCCCGGGTAACGCGCTCATCACGCTCGTGCTCGTAGACATATGGCAACAAATCTCGTTCATGATCCTCGTACTGTTGGCCGGCCTCGTTTCACTGCCAAAGGAACCGTTCGAGGCGGCGACCATCGATGGGGCAAGTCCCCTACAGGTGTTCCGGTTCGTGACACTTCCGCTCATGCGCCCCGTCATTGCCACGGCGGTCCTGATTCGAACTATCTTTGCTTTCCGGACGTATGACCTGGTTTACGTCATGACAAGAGGCGGCCCCGGTACCAGTACGGACGTGATCAGTTACTACATCTATAAGACCACGTTCATGGGCCTTGACCTGGCACAGGCATCAGCGCTGTCATGGGTGCTCCTGCTTGTGGTGCTGCTGATGGTCGTACCCCTCTTTCGTTACCTCAACGTTCAAAGCGCGTCGCTTTGAGCTATTTAGATCCCGTAAGACGTACTCGACCCGCCCATCCTGGTGATGATAAACCTGACAGCCTGGGCAGCAGCGGGCCTCGGTGCGCAGCACCTCGGTGCCGTCCAGGGCCGCCACGTGCCAGCCGTGCACGGTGTCCCCCGAAACACTTTGTTGCGGCGGGCCATCGTCAGGATGGCGGGATGGACGGCCCACGCGCTCGGAGGCTCGGCGAGCGCTTCGGCCAGGGCCAGTTATCGAAGATGACCGTGGACGAGGTGGCAAGCCGCCTGGGCCGAGACGGCTTCCACGTGTTCGACGTCAACCCGCGAGGGCGCTGGACCACGAGACACGTTCCCGGGGCCCGAAACCTCGACCCCGCCGGTTACGGGACGGCCGCATCCTCGAGCGCGACCTCACCAAGCGCGCCGCGGCACTGGCGCAACTTCCTGAGAGCTGGCCAGGGAATGCGCCGCAGTGTAAGCCGGCGCGCCAGGATCCGCCTGAACGGCCCGGTTTTCCGAACCCCCGGGCGCCGGAGACTAGCGATGATGATTGCTGCTAGCACGTTGTCAGGGATGCTGTGGTACATTAGTCCCAGCCAGAGCCACGCCCCACGGCCCGGGCGTGCGGCGACCGGGCCTCGACGGAGCTCCGGGGCGCGGGCATCAGGTGTGGGTGATCTATGTTTGACGTAATCGTTGTGGGGCTTGGCGCAATGGGAAGCGCGGCCGCTTATCACCTTTCCGCTCGAAAGAAGCGTGTCCTCGGGATCGACCTCCATCGTCCGCCGCACGAGTTTGGGTCCTCCCACGGCAGATCGCGGATCATACGACAGGCTTACTTCGAGCATCCTTCATACGTACCGCTCGTTCTCCGCGCCTACGAATTGTGGGAACGGCTAGAAAGAGAGACCGGCGTTCACCTGCTCACGCGTACCGGCGGATTGATGATGGGCTCAGCAGACAGCCAAACGGTAGCGGGCAGCATCCTGAGTGCGAAGCAACACGGGCTTCCCCACGAGGTCATGGACGCGTCCGAAATCCGGCGACGGTTCCCTCCCCTACGCCCCCGTGACGACGTCATTGCCCTGTTTGAAGCGCAGGCCGGCATGGTTCATCCGGAGCAAGCAGTCAGAGCTCATCTGACCCGCGCAGGTCAATCAGGCGCGGAGTTGCACTTCGATGAGCCGACTTTACGCTGGGAGGTCCCTGCTTCGGGCGGACCTGTTCGCGTCCAGACCACGCGCGCGACTCATGAGGCTGAGGCCCTTGTTCTCACACCTGGTCCGTGGGCCCCGAAGGTTCTCCGGGGCCTCGAGCTTCCCCTTTCAGTGGAACGGCGCGTCATGTTTTGGTTCGAGCCGAAAGGCGGCACAGAGCCGTTCCTCGTAGGCCGGTTCCCCATCTTCATATGGGAGGCGGAAGACGGTCAACAATTCTATGGGTTCCCGGCCGAGACGCACGAGCGGGGGGTAAAGGTCGCCTTGCATGGGGTGGGTCCGCCCTGCAGCCCGGACACGATCGACCGAGCGGTTCGAGAAGAGGAGATCGACTTGATGCGCTCCTATCTGGCGGATCGCATCCCTGCCCTCGACAGCACGTGTCTTGAAGCGCAAACGTGCATGTACACCAATACCCCGGATAGACACTTCGCGATCGGGTTGCATCCGCATCACTCGGGGGTGGCCTTGGCAGTGGGGTTCTCGGGGCACGGCTTCAAATTCGCCAGCGTCGTTGGAGAGATCCTCGCCGACCTCGTCATCAACGGGAATACCCGGCACCCCATCTCGTTGTTCAATTTAGATCGGTTTGCCTGAGAGCGACACGGTGCTGCACTGCTTCGGGGCTCGTCCAGGTGCGCGGGGGTTCTCCCGGACGCCCCGACGCGAACTGGAAGCGTTTATACCCGACCGGCTCGGGCCGGGGGCCACGCCAGACGGCCACCGGTCGCTGCCCGGTCCCGAGGCGGAGCAGGGGGAGCCTGTCAGGCTCCGAGAGCAGGAGGGAGAGAGATGCGGGACCTTGCCATCCATGCAAGGCTGGCCGCTCGGCCCGTTGCCGCCATGGCCGGCTTGTTCTTGCTCGTCGCGCTGTTGCGTGTGTGGGACACCTTCTGGCTGCGGTCTGACCAACGGTTCGGCGAGCAGGTGGTTGCCAAGGGAGCGGGGTTGTTGCTGGTCCTGGCCTACCTGTGGCTTTCGGGCGTCGGGATGGCCGGGATCGGCTTTCAGGGCCGCAACTGGCAGCACGCCGTCCTCGTCGGCGGCGGGGTCATGCTGGCGGGCCTGGGGGCAGGGTACCTCGTCGAGTGGCTGTCCCTCGCGGCCTCAGGGGCCCGTCCGAGCCTGCTCCTGTCGGTGCGTGGGTACGCGCTGGTGCCGAAAGAGGGTGCGGCCGCAGCCGTCGGAGCGGGCGCAGTGGTGGTGCTGCTGGGCAATGCCGTCAATTCGTTCCTGGAGGAGGGCCTCTTTCGGGGCGTGATGATGGGCCACCTGGTCCCCGTCCTCGGGCCGACGCGGGCAAACCTGCTGCAGGCCGCCCTCTTCGGCATCTGGCACCTGGTCTGGCCTCTGCGTGAGGTGCTCGATGGGTCCATGGGGATCTCGACCGCGCTGGGGTTGGGTGCCGGCTACACCGTGCTCTCTTTTCTGATCGGGCTCGCGTTTGGCTGGCTGCTGCAGGGGACGGGCAGCCTGTGGGCGCCATGGGTGGCACACACCCTCAACAACTCCGCGTACAACGTGCTGCAGATCGTGACGGCTGCAGGCGTCGAGGGCACGATGGGGCTGCGGGCGGCGGTGGTGACGGTGGTGGTGGCGGCGCTCTCGCGACTCCTGTAGGCGTCGAACTCCGCGTGGAGCGTGCGCCGGGGCCTATCGACTTTCGTTGCGCCGGCTTGTGGACGTGGTGTTGGGCGTCGGTCTCGCATCCTCCTTTGCCGTGGCAGCCTGCGTCTTCATGATATCGCTGCCGGTTGAGAACGCGCCAGGCGTCTCTCCGGGGGACGTCGGTCTGGCCTACGAGGACGTGGTGATCGACGGGTCCCGCGGGGCAGACCTCCGAGGCTGGCTCCTCCCCGCGCGGGGTGCGCGGCGGTCCGTGATCCTGGCACCGGCGGCAGGCGAGAATCGAGCCGAGATCGGCGGCGATACGTCCTTGCCGCCAATCCGGAAGCTGGTGGCACACGGCTTCACCGTGCTGGCTTTGGACATGCGCGGGGCGGGGCTCTCGGGTGGACGGCCCACGTGGGGTTTCCTGGGGAGGCGCTTCGGATGCCGCCGTCATCGATGTTGCGGGTAACGTAGTGGCAAACACCCTGCTGCCTCGGAAGCCATGACGAAGTCCATCCAGGTAGGGCACGGCCAGGTGCCGGTCAGGCCGAGATGGGTCCCTGTTCTTGCCGATGCCACCACTCGTTGAACTCTGTGCATTCCCCCGATTCATTCAACCTGACAATGAAAACGCCGTCCAACTCGACCCGGACTCTGGTGGTGACGCGGATGAAGGATGCGTGCCATTGTGCGACGCCCAAACCCTCCGTCACCCTAACCAGCTCACTACGGAACTCCACCCGCTCTTGTGTTTGCGGCACTTCTGCCCAGTAAGCACGGATAGCCTCACGACCGCGCATCGGCTCCGAGGAAGGAATTTCTTGATAAGTAGCATCCACGGTGAATAACCCCGCTGCGGCCTCTGGGTCGCGGCCTTCCCAAGCTTGTTCGTATCTTTCGAGCCACTCTCGGAAGCTGTCAGTATTCATGCCTTCCGATCCCCTTACAGCGGCGCTTGTCCCATTGCGAGAATCTTGTGGCGTCCACTGCGGATCCCGTACGACTTCTCGCGGATGACCGTCTATGCCGGGATGCACCCTCTCCCGGGCAAGCTGCGCGTCAAGGTCGGGCTCATGCCGGGCTACTCGAACAGAGCGCTGACCGACTCGCCCGTGTTGATGCGCCGGATAGTCTCGGCGAGCAGGGGCGCCACGGACAGCACGGTCAGGGCGTTCCACCGCTTGGAGGGCGGGACGGGGACCGTATCGGTCACCACCAACTCACGAATGGGGGCCTTGGACACGCGTTCGGCCGCGAGGCCGGAGAGAACGGCGTGGGTGCATGCGGCGTAGACTTCTGCAGCACCGCGCTCCAGGACGAGCTCCGTAGCCTCGAGCAAGGTCGTACCCTGATCGACCTCTTCGTCGAAGAGAATGACCGGCCGGCCCCGCACGTCCCCCACCACTGCCGTCGCCCGTACGCCGGACGTCGCCGGCAGCCGGCGCTTGTCCACGAAGGCTACCGGGACTCCGAGGCGCTCGGCAAAGCGCTGCGCTCTCTTGACCGCACCTGGGTCCGGAGCGACCACCACCGCGTCGGTCAGGTGTTTGTCGCGAAAGTAGCGAGCCAGCACGGGCTGGGCGGTGAGGTGGTCGACCGGAATGGTGAAGAAGCCCTGGATCTGGTCGGCCGTCAGGTCGATGGTGACGACCCGGTCAGCACCGGCGGTCACCAGGAGATCGGCGACCAGCCGCGCGGTGATGGGTACCCGTGGCTGGTCTTTCTTGTCGGAGCGGACGTACGGGTAGTAGGGGAGTACCGCAGTGATGCGTCCGGCCGAAGCGCGGCGCAGGGCGTCGAGCATGATCAGAAGCTCGACCAGAGCTTCATCGACGGGGGGGACCGATGTCTGGACGACGAACACGTCGGCCTCCCGAACGTTTTCGAGGATCCGAACGAACGTGTTGTCATTGCTGAACTTGAAGATGTCAGCGCGGCCCGGGTGAACGCCCAGATGCTGGCAGATCGCGACCGTGAGCTCCTGCGTGGCACGTCCCCCGAAGATCTTCACGTCGATCCCTCCCGTCCGCCGGCAATAGCCGAGCCCGGCCAGGACGAACCCCTCTGGGAGACCTCTTGCGAGAATGCAGAACTCCGTTAACAAGATGGTAACAGGAATGAGGTGGCGGCTGGAAGTACACCCATTGCGTGACGGGGCCGGCGAGCGCCTGCGGAGTCAAACAGCGACTGACGAGGCGTTGCGACTATCCACCCCTGGCGGCCGCCACGTTGATGGCCATCATGTTCGTTTCGCTGCTCCTGGTCGTGCTCTGGCCGCACTTGCCCGAGCCAGCCTCGGGCACGGTGTGGCTGGCCAGGGGTGCGGTGTTCTCCCAGTGGTGCTACGTTTTCGGGGAGGTCCTGTCTAACACCGTCACCGTCGGAGAGCCGCCACAGGACATCGGTTCCCTCCTGGAGTTCTTTTCCGGCGGGCTCGCCTTCCTGGTTGCGGTCGGGCTTGCCTTCCGGTTCGGCCGGAAGAGCGGGTTCGGCAGAACGTCACGCTGGGTGCCCGTGCTGACAGGCCTGGCCACGGTGCTGGCGGTCGGGGTGCTGTGGTGGTTCACCCATCCCGTCGACCAGAGCCAACCCGGTGCGCCCGGGTGCATCCCCGGAAACGTCCTCTACAACCTCTTTCATCAGCCCTGTCCATAACGAAGGAGATCAGGTCAAGACCATGCCTTCCAGCCTCGACGTCCGCCGAGCAGCGATCTTCGGGGCGAGCGGGCCCACGGGGCGCTACATCGGGGAAGAACTCAGCCGGCGCGGGATCCCGTTCCGGGTGGTAGCGCGGCGACGGGAGGTTCTCGCGAGCGTGTTTGGAGAGATGCCCGGCGCGGAGGTGTACCCGGCGGACCTCGCCGACGCGCAGGCCGCCGTGCCATCAGCCTGCGGGCGGCCGTGTCAGGCCGGCCCGCCGTCTGGCTGGGGCCGCTGGATGTGCCGCACGAGTTCGTGTACGTGCCGGATGCGGCACGGGCCGTCGTCGAACTGGCGCTGCACGACGACGCTTACGGCCAGGCGTGGAACATCCCCGCTCCCGGTCCCATCAGCGGCCGCGACTGGCTGACCCTGGCCTACGAACGAGCCGGCCACCGTCCCCGCTGGCGAACGGTGGGGCGGACCGGTCTGCGGCTGGCGGGTCTGTTCGTGCCCTTGCTGCGAGAGTTGGTCGAACTCTACTACCTCTTCGAGACCCCGCCGATCCTGGATGGTGCCAAGCTGCGGGCTCGCGTGCCGGCGTGGCAGCCGACGCCCTACGCCGAGGGCATCCGGCAGACAGTGGAGTGGATGCGGAGCCATCCGTCGTCGGATACTCTGGCGAGGTCTCAGCGCTGATCTCTACAGAGCCTCGGAGGTGGAAACGCGTCCACGCCGAACCCGGCCGCGGCGTCCTGGATGTTCGCATGCATGTTGCCCGTGCTTCACGGCGTTGCAATGCGACCACGTTAGTTATGGTTGCAGCTCTTGGAGCCGTTGGTTCAAGAAAGGAGCGAAATCCACCGTGATGAGCGTGCATGCGGGGCCTGGAAGGCAGACGATGCACCGCCGGGACATCCTGCGAGCCTCTGTGGCAGGCGCTGCGGCGATCCTGGGCACAGGCTTTTCCTCATGGGGGGCGAAAGCCGCCGCCGCGCTGGCTGGAGGCCCTCGCCCGACGGTGCCGTATGGCGTGCAGGCTGGCGACGTGACGCAGAGCGCGGCCACCATCTGGGCAGCGGCGGATCGCCCTGCCCGGCTCGTCCTGGAATACTCGCTCTCGCCCCGTTTCACCGACGTTCGCCGGGTCGTCGGGCCCGCGGCGTTGCCGGAGACGGGGTTGACAGCCAAGGCCGTTCTCGCCGGTCTTCCGGCGGGTGAACCCGTCTTCTACCGCGCCTTCTTCGAGGATCTGGCTCGGCCGGGTTCTTTCAGCGAACCGGTGTCCGGCCAGTTCCTCACGGCGCCAGCCGACCGGCGCGACATCCGGTTCGTCTGGTCGGGCGACACGGCCGGCCAGGGGTGGGGCATCAATCCCGACTGGGGCGGCTACCGCCTCTACGAGGTCATGCGCCGGGTGGAGCCGGACTTTTTCGTCCACTGCGGCGACATGATCTATGCGGACAACCCCATCCTGCCGGAGGTCAAGCGACCGGACGGTTCCATCTGGCGCAACGTGACTACCCCCGCCAAGTCTCGGGTCGCCCAAGCCCTCGATGATTTCCGCGGCAACTACCAGTACAACCTGCTCGACGACAACCTTCGACGTTTCAACGCGGCCGTGGCCCAATACGTCATGTGGGACGACCACGAGGTCCACAACAACTGGTTCCCCCAGCAAGCCCTCGGCGACGAACGCTATTCCGAGACGAGTGCGGCGCTCCTGGCCGCGTGGTCCAGGCGCGCGATGTTCGAGTTCACGCCCATCTCGGTCCATCCGTTCGACCGCGAGCGGGTCTACCGGGTGTTCCGACGGGGCCCGCTGCTCGATCTGTTCCTGCTCGACATGCGGACCTACCGGGGGCCCAACTCGTCCAACGACCAGCCCGAGCTCACGGAGACCGGCCGCATCCTGGGTGCCGAGCAAGCACGGTGGCTCAAAGAGCAGCTTCTCCGCTCCCGGGCGGTCTGGAAAGTCATCGCGTCGGACATGCCCCTCGGCCTGGTCGTTCCTGACGGCGAAAACCGCTATGAAGCGGTGGCCCAGGGTGAGGGCGGCCTGCCCTTGGGACGGGAGCTCGAACTGGCGGATATCCTGCGGTTCATCAAGGAAAACGGCATCAAGAACGTGGTCTGGATCACCGCTGATGTCCATTACTGCGCCACTCACCGGTTCGATCCGAGCCGGGCTGCCTTCACCGATTTCCGTCCCTTCTACGAGTTCGTGTCGGGGCCCATCCATGCGGGAGGCTTCGGCCCCAACGAGCTCGACTCCACGTTCGGCCCGGAAGTCGTCTTCTCCAAGTACCCACCGCATCCCAACGCTGCGCCCGACGAGGGGTATCTCTTCTTCGGGCACGTGCACATCGAAGGCCGTACGGGCAAGATGACGGTTAGCCACCGGGATCTGGCAGGCCGTATCCTGCACCAGACGGAGCTGGACCCTGAGGCGTGAGCAACTCCCGGCGCGTTTCGTTGCGGGAGCCGCCGGGACTTAACCGCGCGGTAACCCGGGAGACGCGCCCGGGTAACCGATCCGCAACGTGGCGGTCAAGTACGTCCCAGATGCTTGTTGCGGAGTCGGCCGACTCGCTTCGCCGCTTCCCGGGCGTTTGAGGCAAAGGATCCAATGCCAGACGAAACGGGGGAATCTGTCGCATGTCGAGCACGGTCATGCAGAGAAGCCGCGGCCGGGTCTTGCTGTTGGCGGCCGCGCTCGTCGCCCTCGCTGCCATGGCGTCACCGCCGGCCCAGGCGGCCCCGGCAGCTCCGGAAGTGGTCGTGTTGCCCATCGACCGGGCACAGTTCCTGGCCGGCCAGCGGTTCGACCTGAGGGTGGAGGTGCTCAACGCTCCGAGCCCCGTCCAGACCCTCTCCGTGCTGATCAACGGCCAGCCGCTCTCTTCGGTTTTCCCGGGTAAGAAGGTCGAGGAGGTGCGAAGCGGCCTCCAGGCTCCCCTCAGCGCGCTCGTCACCGTGCGGGACGTCACCCTGGCTCCGGAGGGCACGTACACGGTGAGCGCCGTGGCGGCCGGAAGCGGCTGGCTCGCGCAGAAGGCGGCCTCCTGGCAGGTCGTGCGCCCGGTCGCCGAGGGGCCCCGGGCCAAGAACGTGATCCTCTTCATCGGTGATGGCTTCTCCCTTCCGGTGCGCACGGCTGCCCGCATCCTTTCCAAGGGTCTCACGGAGGGCAAGTACCGTGGGTGGCTCGAGATGGACCAGCTCGAGTACCATGGGTTCGTCACCACGTCGGGCATGGACGCCCTGGCCACCGACTCGGCCAACTCGGCGTCGGCGTACGCGACCGGCCACAAGAGCGCGGTGAACGCCATGGGGGTCTACCCCGATCACACCCCCGATCCCCAGGACGACCCCAGGGTGGAGAACATTGCCGAGCTCGCCAAGCGGGTGCGCGGCATGGCGGTCGGCCTTGTCACGACGGCTGATATCACCGACGCCACGCCGGCCGCGTTCGTGGCTCACACCCGGCGCCGGTCCGAGTACTTGACCATCCTGGATCAGATGGAAGCGCTGGAGCCGGACGTGATCATGGGCGGTGGCTCCTCCCGGTTCTTGCCGAAGAGCACCCCCGGTTCCCGGCGCAACGACAACCGCGACGTCATCGCCGAATTCGAGCAGCGGGGCTACGCCTTCGTGGACAGCGCCGCGGCCCTCGCGCAGGTGGGCACGCCGAAGAAGCTCCTGGGCCTGTTCCATCTCGACAACATGGATGTCTACCTCGACCGGGGCCTGCTCAAGAACCCGCAGGTGCTGAAGAATTTCACCGACCAGCCCAACCTGATGCAGATGACGGCCAAGGCCATCGAGATCCTGTCGCAAAACCCCAACGGGTTTTTCCTGATGGTGGAGGGCGCTTCCATCGACAAGCAGCTGCACCCCCTGGACTGGGAGCGGGGGGTCTACGACGCCATCGAGATGGACCAGGCGGTGGGCGTCGCCAGGCGGTTTGCCGCCGAGCGCGGTGACACCCTCATCATCGTGACGGCGGACCACAGCCACAGCATGAGCATCACGGGCACCTACCACGAGCTGGACGGGAAGACAGGCCGGGACGCGGTGCGGGTGTACCAGGAGGCCATCTACCCGACCTTCGAGGACAAGGACAAGGACGGCTTCCCCGACGACCCGTGCCCCTCGGTGACGCTGGCGGTGGGCTTCGCCAACCATCCCGACTACAAGGACGATTTCAAGTGCAACCCGGTACCTTCCAGCCCGACCGTGCGCCAGGGGGATCGCTGGGTGCCCAACCCGCAGCGGGACCCCGACGGTGTGCTGCTCACCGGTAACTTGCCGTACAGCGAACCGCAGGAGGTCCACACCGTCGAAGACGTGCCGGTGTCGGCCGGCGGGCCGGGTGCACGCTACTTCGGCCGGGTGATGGACAACACGGACGTCTTCTTCGCCATGGTGCAGGCTCTGGGGCTCGATCCCCTCCTGGCGGCGGCCAAGCGCTAGGGCGCGTGCCCCGAGGGGCTGATCACGCCAGAGCGCGGACCCGGGCATCCGGCGGAAGCGATCCTCGCAGGGGGAGGTTGTGCGTGCCGCCGGGTGCCCGCGAGCACGGGTGAGGGAGGCACGGCATGTGCGGACAGGGTCGTGACGGCGCACCTTCCGGATCGCATGGGAGGCAAGGTTCGATGGCCCGGGCGCGACGGGCGGAAGCGGTGCATACGCGGGTGGGGCCGGCACGGGTAACACCGCGGAAGGCCCGAGCCCGGGTAAGGTGGGCGGCGGTGCTCGCCTTGCTCGCGTGCGGGGTGGCGGCGGGTCTGCCGGCGCCGGGCGAACCCGTACCCGGCGCACGTGCGGCGGCCGTAGAGCTGAAGTTCTCGGAGCTGTATGCAGGACAAAGCGTGCGGGGGCTCGTCTTTTCGGACAAGGTGAAGCGCCTGGCCGGCCAGACGGTCACCATGGTCGGCTACATGGCGCCGCCCGTGAAGCCCAAGTTCACGTTCTTCGTGCTGACGCGCGTGCCGCTCACCGTTTGCCCCTTCTGCTCCAGCGATGCCGACTGGCCCGCCGACATCGTGCTCGTGCTGCTTCCCAAGGGGCAGGAGACGTTACCGACCTCGTCGGCCCTGCGCGTGACGGGGAGGCTCGAGGTCGGCAGCCATACGGACCCTGAGACCGGCTTCGTGAGCCAGGTGCGGATCCTCGCCGATCGAATCGAGGGTTTGTGAGATGGACATCGTGCGCATCCAGGGGCTCGTGAAACGTTACCCTGTGCCCGGCGCCGGCCGAAACGGCGCGAGCGCCTCGGGGATCACCGTGCTCGAGCTCTCGCACCTGTCCGTGGGGCCGCGCACGGAACTCGTGGTGGCCGGTCCGAGCGGCTCCGGGAAGACCACGCTGCTCAACATCCTCGCCGGGCTCGTGCGCCCGAGCGAGGGGAGGGTGGAGCTGCTCGGCCAGGATCTGTTCGCCCTGCCGGAGGGGCGCCGGGATGCGTTTCGGGCACGCCACGTCGGGTACGTCTTTCAGACGTTCAACCTCATCGGCTCGCTGTCGGCCCTCGACAACGTGCTGCTGGCGATGGCCGTCGCGGGCTGCGTGCCGAAGCGGGAACGGAGGCGGCGCGCCTTGGGCTTGCTGGAGCAAGTCGGCATGCACCACCGGCTGCGCCATCGCCCGGCGCAGCTTTCCGTGGGCGAGCAGCAGCGGGTGGCCGTGGCACGGGCGCTGGCAAACCGGCCCGAGCTCGTGCTCGCCGACGAGCCCACGGCCAACCTCGACCGCAGGAGCGCCGGGGCCGTGCTGCGGGTGTTGCGGGACGCGGTGGCGGCCGAGGGAGCGACGCTCATCATGGCCACCCACGATCCGCGAATCATCGAGTCGGCGCAAGAGGTGCTGTACCTCGACGCCCCTGCCGGAGCTCCGGTGCAAATGGCTCCGTCCGGCACGTCGCTGGCCGGTGAGAGGGCGGTGAGCCCGGCATCATGACCTGGGTACGTCTTGGATGGAAAAACGTGTGGGCACGGCCGGTGCAGGCGATGCTGACGGCGGCCGTGGTCGCTCTGGCCGTGGCGCTGGGGGTCTCCGTATACCTCGTGGCGGACGCGAGCCGCCGGGCGATGCAGCAGGCTGCGCTGCCCTTCGACGTCGTGGTGGGAGACCGTGGCAGCGCCATGCAGCTTGCCTTCAACGCGGTCTTCCTGCAGGACGTTCCCATCGGCAACGTGCCGTACGAGCTCTATGCGCGGCTGCGGGAGGATCCCCGGGTCGCATGGGC
The DNA here is from genome assembly GCA_014896295.1 of Limnochordaceae bacterium. Lineage (GTDB taxonomy): Bacteria > Bacillota > Limnochordia > Limnochordales > Geochordaceae > Carboxydichorda > Carboxydichorda subterranea. Next base: position 475,180 of record JADBKR010000005.1, on the reverse strand, counting down.
CTTGCCGCTGGCGCTCGGCGACAACTACCGCGGCTTTCGAGTGGTGGGCACCACGGCGGAGGCCTTCGAGCGGCTGCGGCGTGACGGGACCCCGGACGGGCCGCCGCTGCTTTCCGTGCGAGAAGGGCGAACGTTCGGTGCGCCCTTCGAGGCCGTGGTGGGGGCCGACGTGGCCCGGGCGCTGGGCATCCGGGTGGGCGATACGTTCCAGGCAGCGCACGGCGTCACGGCGGCCATCGAGCCCGAGGTGCACGCGGACGTCTACCACGTGGTCGGCGTGCTCGCTCCGTCCGGGCACCCGTACGATCGGGGCATCTTCGTGGACATCCGCTCGGTGTGGGAGGTGCACCACGAACACGGCGCCGGGGAGGAAGGCGAGGCGGGGCACGGGGCGCCCGGCGCGCCGGCGGCCGAGCCGCCAGCGTCCGCGGCGTCGGCATCCGAGCCGCCCGGTGACGTCACCATCGTACTGGTGCGCCCGACCAACCTCATGGCGGCCTATCAGATCTATCAGGAGCTCAACAGCGGCGATGTAGCCCAGGCGGTCTTCCCGGGGCAGGTGCTGGGGCAGATATTCCAGCTGCTGGGCACCGGCCAGGAGGTGCTCTCCGGGGTGGCCCTCAGCACCATCGTGATGGCAGGGATCACGGTGCTGCTCTCGCTTTCGTGGGCTACGCTCGCCCGCGAGAGGGACGTGGCCGTGCTGCGAGCCGTGGGTGCGCACCGGCTTGCCATCCTGGCGGTGACGCTCGTCGAGTCGCTCGTCATCACGCTCCTCGGCGCCGCCGCGGGAGTCGGCGCAGGCTACGGGGTCGCCGCGTTGCTGGCGCGCAGCGTACGGGCGCAGACGGCCATCGCAGCCTCTTTGGGCTGGCACCCCGGTGCTGGCTGGATGGCGCTCGCCGCTGTAGGCATCGGGCTTCTCGCGAGCTTGTGGCCTGCGCTTGCCACCTACCGCCGCAGCGCCGGCGAGGTGCTCGCCCGTGCCATGGGGAACTGAGCCGGCGCGAGTGCCCCCACGACGCCTGCTCGCTCTCCTCGTCCTGGCGGTCGCGGCGGCAGGGGGTACGCTGCTCGTGACGAGGCTTTCCCCCGGGCTTCCCCGGAGCCGGCGAAACCGGCGGAGCCACCTCCCTCGGTGGCCGAAGCGCCCTGGACGGCACCCGACGCCGAGGGGGATATCGTATGGCCGCCCGAGCAGGCCGGGCCGGCGCTTCCGCCTGAGCGCGCTGCGCGGCCGCACCGTGGTGCTCAACTTCTGGGCGAGCTGGTGCGGCCCGTGCCGAGAAGAGCTGCCACTGCTCGATCGGTACGCCGCCCGGCAGGGTGTGGGACGGGGTGACCCGGATGCGCCTGGGGCGGATCGGCCAGGCGGGACCTGTCGTCGTAGCGGTCAATCTGGCGGAGAGCGCCGAGACGGTGCGGCGCGCTGCCCGATCCTTCGGCCTCCGGTACCTCCCCCTCGTCCTCGACCCGCGTGGAGAGGTGGCTGACGCTTACCACGTGTGGAGCCTGCCCACCACGTTCGTGATCGACCCTGCGGGCACCGTCGCCGCCCGCTGGGTCGGGGCCGTCGATGAGGAGAGGCTGTCGGCCCTGCACTGAAGGTGTCGGTCGACCACGCGTCAGCCTCCGGTAAGCCCCGGCGGCGATTGCGTGGACAAGAACGCGGTCAGCGCCAGCACGGCAACCAGCAGCGTGGCTTCCACCCGTACCGAGCGCCGCAGCCGCCAGAGCGCGGCCGGCACGGCCGCAGGACCGTCGGGCTCCGTGGCCGCGCCTGCCAAGGGTAGCAGGCGCCAGCGGTTGATGGCGGCCGCTGCCGCGACGAGCACCACGACGAGGACTTTGAGTCCGAGCCACCGGCCGTACCCGGATCCCAGCAGGTCTCCCCGGCGGCCCGTCAACGCTGCTCCCAGGTAGATCCCCGCGATGACGAGCACCGGGAAGACCACGCCGGCCATGGCCGAAAGCCTCCGAACCGGCTCGACCATGCGGCTGGCATCGAACGGTCGCTCACCTTCGCTCCCCGGCTTCGCCTCCGGTCCGCGCTTCCATCCGGGGAACCAGGCAAGAGCCAGCAACGTGCCACCCCACGTGCTGACTCCCGCCAGATGCGCTGCGTGCGCCAGCATGAGGTCGAGCCGCGCGCTCGGGTGCCCGGTGAGACCGATGGTGACGATCAGCACCAGGGCGAGGCAGACCCAGGCGACCTGTCGAAGGGGGCGGGCGGGAAGCCGGGTTATCCCCAAACCTGCGAGCGTCGCCAGGACGACAAGCCGGAGCGGCCAGGACGGTTCCCTGCCGGGTGCGCGTCAGGTAGACGGGGAGGAGTGCCAGCAGGCCGTAGCCCAACTGGTGCGCCACCTGCACGGGTACGAGCAACGTCGCCACCCCGATGGCAGCTGCCCCGGTGCCGGCGAGCAGGCGAGGGTACCCGGGTACCCGTCGTGTGATCTCGGGGGCGACCCACCCGGCGAGGAGACCACTCCCGACCAGGCTCGCCAACCCCACATAGAGCAAACCCCGTGTGGCCAGGACGAGCAAGATTCCCGCAACACGGTCAGCGTTCATATACGAAAACGACGAAGCCCTGCGTGGGGTGGGTGTCGACCGAGAGCACCCGCCACATCACGACGTAGGCACCGGGCTTCAGGCCGGGCTTGAGGCGGATCGTGACGCTGGCCGACGGACTCGCCTTCGTACCCAGCCCAGCGTCGGCCCGTTGGGCCTCGTCGCCCTTTCGGGAGAGGACCTGCGAGACCAGCTCGGCGGCCATGCCGTTCAGCCGCTCGAGGTCGGCCAGCGCGTCGGGAGGGGCCGGCACCGGGTACACCTTGAATACCGATAGAGCGGTCTCCACCGGTTCAGTGAAGGTCAACTCGACGGCCTGGGGCATCTCCTCGAGCCGTGCCCCGTCGGCGGGCTTCGAGCTCTTCAGGGCGCTGTGCGCGCCCGCCAGGACAGCCATACCCAGCACCGCCGCGAACGTGACCACGAAACGGGCGATCACGATGCCGGCTGCCCGGCGGGTCCCTGGCGCTCCATCGACAGGCATGTCACGTCTCCTTTCCTGCGTGACTCACGTGGTCGAGAGCCATCTCGGCCCGTACCCACTCCACCGCCTGCTCCAGCGGCAGGACGCGCCCGCCGAAGCCCTGGCAGAATCGTTGGGCGTCGTCGCGTCGCCCGAACGGCAGCACCGCCGGCGCGCAGCAGACCACCAGGTCGGGCCCGGCCACGTAGTAGGCGGTTCGGGCGCTGATGGTGTGGCCGAACAGGAAATCGGATGCCATGGCCGTACGCGCCCGGTCGCCGAGCATGAGCAGCCCGCAATGGGTATCAATCAAAGATAATAATATCATCTAAAACGGAGCAGTAAGGTCGGCAAGTTGATGGAACGGGAAAGGCTGCTGGACCTCATCGAACTTCGAGGGTACGAAAAGGTGCTCGACGTGGGATGTGGCCGAGGGTTGCTGCTCACGGCCGCGGCCAGGAGGCTCACGACGGGCCAGGCGATCGGTGTCGACATCTGGAACGCTGCCGATCAGTCGGGCAATAGCCCGCAAGCCACATGGGCCAACGCCAGGGCGGAAGGCGTGGCGGGTCGGATCCAGCTGGTGACCGGCGACGTTCGCCGCCTTCCGTTTCGCGACGGCGAGTTCGACGCCGTTGTCTCCAGCCTGGTCCTGCACAACCTGGGCGGAGCGGAAGAACGCCGGCGTGCGCTGGGCCAAATCATGCGGGCCCTGAAACCCGGCGGTCGTTTCGCCATCCTGGATTTCCTGCACGTGAAGGGGTACGCAAAGGTCCTTCGCCAGCTCGGCGCGCTGGACGTGCACGTTACCGGCCTGCACTTTCTCATGTTCCCTCCGGTGCGCGTCGTGGTCGGGCGCAAGCCCCCGCAGGCGCGCACCCGCCGGCTTCCGTGACGACCACCCGGAGGTGATACCCGTGAACGGCGTCTCCCTGCTCCTTCGGCTCCCGGCCGGCATCCAACGGGCCCTCTTCGAGCTGGCCCTCCGCACCGTCGGGCTGGGACGGTTGCCCCACCTCGGCATGCTCGTCCACTACTTCCGCCTTCTGGGCGCCGACGAAGGGGAATTCTTGCGCACGGTCTCCCGTATCCGATCCTGGAGCGCCTGGCCCGAGCGGTGGAGGGAAACGGCGGGGCACGCGCTCGAGGAGGCTCGGGCGCAAGAAGCCGCCGGTCACCCGGTGACCGCCCGGGATCGCTACCGCCAGGCGGCGCTCTATTTTGCCCTGGCCAACTGGCGGACATGGGACGCCCGGGAGCGGGCCCGTACGTACGAGCAGCTTCTGGCCGCCTATGGGGGCTTCGCTCGCCTTGTGGACCCGCCGGCCCGGAGCGTCGACATCCCGTTTGCACCGGCGCCGCTACCGGGCTACCTGCGGCTTCCGCGGGGCCCGGGCCCCCATCCTGTGGTGGTCGTCGTGCAGGGGATGGACACGGTCAAGGAAGTCTGCCCGGTCCTGGTGGAGCAGCCGCTTCTCGAGCGCGGGCTTGCCACGCTCACGGTGGACCAGCCGGGCACGGGCGAAGCGCAACTGCGGGGCGTCCTGTTCGCCGGCCCCGAGGTGCTGGCCGAAGCCGCGCGGGCCATCGCCGACTTCGTGGCCTCCTGCCCCGAACTCGACGCGGCCCGGCTGGGCATCATCGGGTTCAGCTGGGGCGGGTTTGTCGCCCCGTACATGGCAGCCGCCGAGCCCCGGGTGCGCGCGGGTGCGATCCTGAGCGCTCTCTGGGAGTTTCCCGAGCCGGAACGGGCGGTACGGACGCCCTTCTACGGGCCCATCCTGAGGTTGATGACCGGCATCGAGGAGCCCACCGAGCTCGTGGCCCTGCTGCGGCGGGTGCGCCTGGAGCCGGTCGCCGCCCGCATCCGGTGCCCCCTGTGCATCGTGCACGGCGAGCAAGACGCCATCGTCCCGGTCGAGTTCGCCCGCCGCCTGTACGACGCCGTCTCCGGGCCACGGCTCTTGCACATCATCCCGGGGGCCGACCATGCGGCCAGCCTGCACCTCACCCATCTCGCCTTGCTCGGCGACTGGCTCGCCGATCACCTGCGGGCCGAGAAGGATACTGAGGGCTGCGCGGCCGGACGCATAGACCGCCAGGAGTGCGACGTATCCACCGCTGGATGCTCCCATCAGGACGAGCCATATATCGGCGGTTCGTCGAGCAAGTCGGCGAAGGCGAACCCGTCCCGCTCCACCACGGCGCCCCGCCGAAAGGCTACGGGCCGCGCAAATACCGGCCCGTCGTAGACGAAGGTGTGGAATTCGCCCTTCTCCCCGCATGGGTCGACCACGGCAGGCAGCGCCGCCAGGAACGCCTCGTCGAACTCCCGTCCTGCCCATGACGCATCCAGACGGGCGAGGTCGACGCACACCACCACCGCCCGGAATCCGGCCCGTAGGCACTCTCGAGCTACGGCCCCTGTGTCGTGCCCCCACAGCGGGAACTGGGCCTCCATCCCGGCCCGGGCCATCTGACGCTCCCGGTACGCCCGCACGTCGGCCAGGAAGATATCGCCGAAGGCCACCGAGCGGATGCCCTGAGCTTTCAGGTGCTCGAGGGCCTCCGCCATCCGGGCTTCGTAGACGGCGTTGGTGCACTGCGGCGGGATGGGCACCTCGACTACCGGCAGACCCACAGCCTGAGCCTGCGCCCGAAGGAGGCTCCGGCGCACTCCGTGCATGCTCACCCGTTCATGAGTCTCCGTAACCGTCGTGAGCAGCAAACTGGCTCCGCCCAAAACGTACAGCGCCATCGCGCTGTCCTTCCCGCCGCTCCAGGCAAGGGCCGGTCGGGGATCGCCCGAGGCAGGGCAGATGGGGGTTTTTCGGGATGCCAAGAGTCTGTTCACGGCACTTGCTCACCCCCGGCAGGATGACCGCTCCCGGGCCGGACGTCAACAGCGCCGCGGGACATCCCCGGCTCTGCCGTGTTGAAGGAGCCGCCACCCTACCTCGACACGTTCGGGAATAGACATGCCGCAGGTCAAGGGCGAGACGCAGACGACCGGAGCACCGCGAACCACGGATCGGGGGAGGACTGAGACGGCCAGCGCTGCCCGTGAGACAACGCTTTTCCTCAGGGAGCGACGACCCTCGAGAACAACCGAGGGACCGGCCGCCATGAACCTCGACGACGCCTTGGTTGCCGCAATACCATGGTAGATACTCCGTCCGGAGGTGCCCGGGTGGACTTCGCGCGGGACGACGCCAACGTTGGGCACATCGACCGCCACCTCCCTGGGTACGGGCGTCCTGGAGCGCATGCAACCCATCCCACCCGGCGAGCTTCCTGCCCCCCGCCCGAGAACGAAGCCTGTGGCCATCCGGTTTGTTCCGGACGTCCTCAGGCGTCTGCAAGCCCTCGCACAGAAGAAAGGTAAGGGTTACCAAACGCTGCTCAAGGAGTTCGTGCTGGAGCGGCTCTACGAGGAGGAGAAGCGAGAGAGCCTCGTAGGCCGATAGGGTCCGACGCTGCCGGCCGACGGGGTGCCGCAGGCGCGGGGCGACGAGGGAGCAGACTACCGACCAGGCCCGCGCATCATCCAGCCGTGGTATGGCCCCCAGCCTCACACCCCGCGCAGCAGGGGAGGGCCCAAGAGCTTCCGGAGCGTGGCTTCCCGGGCCTGGTGTTCCACGGTGTCGTCCAGCGGCGGGAGCCGGATGCCTTGTCCGTACCGGCGGTCGACGGCCGCCTGGAGCAGCCAGTCGGCCAGGGTGGGGTTTTTCGGCAGCAGGCTTCCGTGGAGGTAGGTGCCGATGGCGTTGCGGTAACGCGCCCCCTCGGTGCCGTCGGAGCCGTTGTTGCCGTACCCGTAAAGTACCCGCCCGAGCGGCCGGGCTCGCGCGCCCAGGGTCGTGCGTCCCGAGTGGTTTTCGAACCCAACCACCAGGGGCCTGGCGTCGCCCAGCTCGGCGCGGACCGCCACGTTGCCGATCATGCGGCGGCCACCCGCCTCCGTCCACGCGTCGAACAGCCCCAGCCCCTTCATCTCGGCGCCTTCCGCCGTTCGGTAGAAGTGGCCCATCAGCTGGTAGCCCCCGCAGATGGCGAGCACGGGGCAGCCGTCCTCGACGGCCTCGATCAGCGACGGGCCCTTGCTGCGGCGAAAGTCCTCGGCGACGGCCTGCTGGGCCCTGTCCTGCCCTCCACCCACCAGCACCAGGTCGAAGCGCGTCGCATCTACCGGCGTGCCCACGGAGGCCTCGGTGACCGTGGTCGGTAGGCCCCGCCAGCGGGCGCGTTGCACGAGCGCGGTCAGGTTGCCCCGGTCCCCGTACACGTTGAGGAAGTCGGGGTACAAGAAGAGGATGCGAAGGGGCGGGAGGTCGCGCGGGAGATGGATCCCGTTGCCGTCAACCGGCGGTGACGGGGGCCAGGCGTGGGAGCCCACTGCTGACCAGCACCTTTCGGGCTGAGAGCATCGCCGTGTACGTGGCCAGGATCCAGACGGGCTCGTCCGGGGTCGCCCGCTCCAGGCATTGCCGGATGGCCTCCCCCAGGCGAGTCTCGATGACGAGCCGAGGCACCTCGACCCCGGCGTACTTCAGGCGCACCGCCATGTCGGCCGCCCGCCGGCCCGTGCAGATGACCGGGATGCCGGCAGGAAGGCGCGGGACGAGCCGCCCTTCGAAGTCGACGTCCCAGATCCACGAGACGTCCCGCCCGTCGGCCGCCAGGTCGTTGAGCGCGATCGCCACGCAGCGCCACGGGCGCAAGGGGGCGACGGTGGCCAGCACCTGGTCGAAGCTCGTGGGGTTCTTGACCAGGCTCAAGACCACCCGGCGGCCGCGCACCCACACCTCCTCGGTGCGGCCGAACGGGACGCTGGCCCCTTCGAGCCCCTGCGCGATCTCGTCGGGCCCGAAGTCCAGGGCGAGAGCGGCGCTCGCGGCAGCCAGGGCGTTGTAGACGTTGTGGATACCCGGCAGGCGCAAGCGCAGCTGCAGCTGGCCCGTGGGAGTCGAGACACCCACGACGGCTGCTCCGTCTTCGCCGAACTGCTCGACGTCGCCCTGGACCTGGGGAAGGGGCCGCCGGTGACCGCAGTTGGGGCAGGCGTAATGCCCCAGCTGCGCGTAGAAGAGCCGCTCGTACCGGTAAGGCGTGCCGCAGCGGACGCACTGGGTCCCGTCCGCTGACAGGGGCGGACGGGCTCCGCTAGGACCCGCAGGTGCCGGGAGCTCCGGCGCCCGCTGCACGCCGAAGTAGGTGACCCGCTGGCCGGCGGAGGCGGCCTCTTCCCCGAGCCACACGCTCAACGGGTCGTCCGCACAGATGAACCAGTGCACTGCCTCTCCCGCCCGGGCGATGCCCTCGCGTACCCGGCGTACCGTCCCGTCGACCTCTCCGTACCGGTCCAGTTGGTCCCGGAAGAAGTTGGTCACGATCACCGCTTTGGGACGCAGGGCGCCGACCACCGACGGGAAGGCTCCCTCATCGACCTCCAGCACCGCCAGATCCCGCGCCTCGGCTCGCCACCAGCCCGCGCTCTCGATGAAGGCCGCGAGCAGCCCGGCAGGGAGGTTGGCCCCGGCGACGTTGTGAATGAGGCGCAGGCCCCGGCGAGAGGCAATGCGATGCACAAGCAGGGCCGTGGTCGTCTTGCCGTTGGTGCCCGTGACCACGACCGTGCCCTGCCTGGGCAAGCGGGCGACGTGGTCCAGCAGATCAGGGTCGATCGCCGCGGCCACCCGGCCGGGCCAGGCGGTGCCCCCGCGCCCGAGCTGGCGCGAGGCTACCATGGCCACCTTGCCTGCCCACAAGGCGAGACGCAGCGGATGCATGTTCATGCGTGCCGACACGCGAGCGCGACGAGCATCGTGAACGCCAGCTTCGACGCGTGCCTCCGAGGCGATTGTACACCCGGACAGGACCTTTCATTCCTCAAATCTCCAGCATGGCCGGACCCAGCTTTGCTCGGAGCACAGCGTGCGCGAGCCCGGTTACAGAGGGCGCCACCCTCAGCGCAGCATGACACTGCCCGATCGCAGGCTGTTCGTGAGTTGCCACACCACCTCGGCGACCCGGCCGCGCCGTACGAAAGGAGGATTTCCCCGGTTATGCCGTTCGAGGTGGCGGGCCGCCTCATCTCCTGCCGGCCCCAGCAGCCGGAGGATGGCCACGGCGTCCGCGTCGGCCAGCCACTGGTTACGGCGCGGTTCGAAGGAGCGCCACGCTTCTTCCAGGCGCGGCGCCTCGAAAGCGTCCAGGGACCGGAGCAGGTGCTCGAGGTCGTCCAGGAACTCGCCGATCGTCGCCGGCTGCGCGAGGTAAAGCCCTCCGCGCTCGACGTAGGAGCCGGCGAACAGCCCCATGCGAAGCAGGGCGATGGCCTCGGGGTAAGCCGGATCGGCCTCGTCCTGGGATGGCACGACCCACCTCCATCCACCTGCCGGCTGGAGTCGCGCGCCGACGGCACCGGCAGGCCCTTGCGGCTCCGCTGCAAGGCGGGCTCCCCGGCGTGCCAGGAGCTGGCGTACCTGCGTGACGTCTTCCGGATGGAGGACCAGCTCGTCCAGGGGCTCTCGTCGCGTGCGCGCCACCCAGGCCGCGACACCGGCGGCCTCCCCGAGCGCCACTTGCAGGGGCACCACGCGCGCCGAGAAGGCGGCCGTCGAGTCGAAGGAGGCCGCCTGGGAAACCACCAGGAGATTGTGCAGGTCGGCGGGCACCAGGGTGCGCAGCGGCACGCCGAAGGGGGCGGGCACCCCGAGGAGGTACGGGGGCTCGCCAGGGACGTATGTCTGGCCGTCGAGGGGATAACCCCCTACTGCTACGGAGTCCGGGAAGTATCGCCCGTATAGCACGTCGTCCGCCCGCAGGCGGTAAAGCCCGACGAGGTGCCGGCTCTCCCTCAGGTAGAGCCGGGGCGCCACGCCATCGAGCACCGCTCCGGCGAACACCGCCGGATCGGCCTCCCGGAGGTACTGAACGACCCGGGGAGCCTCGATGGCGGCGGCGCGATATGCCTCGTCGATCGAGGCCGCGCTCGTGGCGTCGACGCCGTAGATCTCCAGCGCGTCGACGAGCAGGCTCCCGTCGTCCTGGCGTGCGACGTTGAGCCCGCGCAGGTGGAAGCGGGCAGGATCGCCGGGACGATACCCGGCGGCCAGGCGTCCCCAGCCCCAGGCGCTCCGTCCGGCGCAGCCGGAGCCGTCGTGAGCCCGGCGCGAGGTCTCCCTGGCCTGCGCGCACAAGACGTCCCACGGTACGCCGCGCAGGCGTAGCACGAGGCCGGCGGCCATCTGGCGACGGTCGAGCGTCGTGTCCTCGCGGCCCACGGTGAAGCGGGCTCCCGCTGCCCGGGCCAGGTCGGCGGTATCGCTGGCATCGATGAACAGAGGAGCCTGCAGTACCTGCTGCCCATCCGGGCCGTCCAGCACCACGGCCTGGATCCAGCCGTCGCGCTGCAGGACCCGGACGAGACGCCGCTCGAGCTGCAGGGTGATGCCCGGGCGGGTCGCCCACTCGTCCATCACGGTCGCGGCTTGCCCCACGTCGAAGGACGGGTCGTGCCCGAGGTCCCGGTAGAGCTCGGCGAACAACCCTTGTTGCAGCAGGCCCCCCCTGTCGTCCCGGGCTACGTCCAGCGTCGCGAGCCATCCTCGGGTCAGGACGCCTCCGACCTCCCGGTCGGGCTCCGCCAGCACCACGCGCAAGCCCTCCCGGGCCGCGGCCACGGCTGCTGCGATGCCCTGCGGGGTGGCCCCCAGACGACGAGGTCCGGGAAGGTGCCGGAGGCTGCCAGAGATGGGAGGCGCTCCAGGCCGAGCGGGTCGCGCATGCCGAAGGCAGGGGAGGCCGAAGTCACGAGCAGGCCCTGCGCCAGCACGGGTACCAATAGCAGCGCCAGGGCCCGTGGGCCAAGAGCCGCAGGGAGCCGGCCGTCGCGAATGCGGGATCGACCCCTTCCCGGGCTGATGGTTCTCGGCGGTATCATGGATGAGATCGCGCGGCCATGACAAGCCTGTGAAGGGCCCGTGCCCTCCAGCGGCGACACCGCTGGCGCGGTGTGTTTGACAAGGCCAGAGCCGCGGGCTATGCTGGGATGCGGCGGCACCCGCGGTGGGCGTAGCTCAGTTGGTCAGAGCACCAGGCTGTGGACCTGGGGGTCGTGGGTTCGAGTCCCACCGTCCACCCCATTCACCCCATCGTAGCGCCGCAGCCCGCGCCGCGGGTTCGCCGGTTTGCGCCCGTAGCTCAGGGGATCAGAGCGGGTGGCTTCGGACCACCAGGTCGTGGGTTCGAATCCTACCGGGCGCACCACCAGCCGAAGGCAGGGCTCCTGGCGTGAAAGCCGGGAGCCTTTCTCCATGGCCGGTCGTGTGTACTGGGGGATGGCCATTGAGCGCGACGGTGCAAGGGGGGCGGCAGGCGGAGCCGGGGGCCGGAGGCGGGGCCGGTGCCGGTGCGCCTCTCGTCGAGCTGGGGCGCACGGGGATCCGGGTCAGCCCCGTCGGCATCGGGACATGGGCGTGGGGCGATCGGATGGTCTGGGGCTACGGCCGCGAGTACGGGGACGACGCCCTCGCGGAGGCCTTCCAGGCGGCCGTGGCAGCCGGGATCAACTGGTTCGACACCGCCGAGATTTACGGCAACGGGCGATCGGAGCGGCTGCTGGGAGAGTTCCTCGCCAGGATGCCGGATGGGCACTCCCGGGTGCTCGTCGCCAGTAAGTTCATGCCGTTTCCATGGCGGCTGCGCCGGCGCTCGCTTCTGGGTGCCCTGCGAGCGAGCCTCCGGCGCCTGGGCGTGGAGCGGATCGACCTCTATCAGATCCACTGGCCCTATCCGCCGGTGCCGGTGGAAACATGGATGGAAGCCCTGGCGGAAGCCAGAGCGGAGGGCCTCATCCGCTCGGCCGGCGTCTCCAACTACTCCGCGGGCCAGATGCGCCGGGCCTACGAGGTGCTGGCTCGTCACGGCATCCCGCTGGCCTCCAACCAGGTACACTACAGCCTGCTTCACCGCGAGCCGGAGCGAAACGGCGTGCTCGATGCCTGCCGGGAGCTCGGCGTGAGCCTCATCGCGTACAGCCCGCTCGAGATGGGCCTGCTGACCGGCAAGTACCGACAGGGGGAGCGCCCGAAGGGCGTGCGTGGCGCCATGCTGGCGCGTTCGGGGGCGCTCGGGCGGCTGCCCTCCGTCCTCGGCCTGCTGCAGGAGATTGGACAGGCTCACGGGGGCAAGAGCCCGGCCCAGGTCGCCCTGGCCTGGCTGGTCGCCAAGGGATCCTTGCCCATCCCGGGAGCCAAGTCGGCCGCGCACGCCCGCCAGCACGCGCAGGCCATGACCATCTGCCTGGGCCCGGACGAAGTCGACGCGCTCGACCGGGCGAGCCGGCCGTGAAGGATAGGCTTGCCAGGCGGCGAAGCGCGCATCTCGAGGCCCGGCCTGGGCCTGCTTCCCAGGGAAGGCGGGGTGCTCGATGAGTGCCGAGGTGCGCCGCAGGGTCGCCGTCGTAACGGACAGCGTGGCCAATCTGCCCCAGGCCCTGGCCCGCTCGCTGCGCGTGTGGGTCGTCCCGCTCCTGGTCGTCTTTCGAGACAAGGTCTTTCGCGACGGGGTGGACCTCTCTCCGGCGCAGTTTTATCGCCGGCTGCGGGAAGGCCAGGTGGCCTCCACCTCCCAGCCCAACCCGGATGCGTTCTTGGAGGCTTACCAGGCGGCCGTGAAGTCTTCGGCAAGCGCGGAGCCGGCCGAGAGCATCCTGGTCATCACCATCTCCTCCAAGCTCAGCGGCACGTTCCACAGCGCCACGCAGGCCGCGCAGCGCTTCTCGTCGGCGGCGGTACGGGTCATCGACTCGCTGACCGCCTCCTTCGCGGAGGGGTGGCTGGTCACGGAGGCGGCGCGCCTGGCCGAGCGGGGCGCATCGCTGGGCGAAGTGGCGGACCGGGTACTGGCCCTGAGAGAAAAGGTGCGGATCTTTGCGGCGGTCGACTCGCTCGACTACCTGCGGCGGTCGGGCCGGATCGGGCGGGCCGTGGCCATGGCCGGCTCGCTGCTCAAGGTCAAGCCCATCCTGACGGTGGGCCGCGACGGGGTGGCGGAGGGGGTGGACCGGGCGCGCACGCTCGAGCGCGCGCTGGATCGCCTCGTGGAGTTCGTCGCCGAGGACGCACCCCAGCTCGTGCCCACTGCGCGAACGGCGCAGGCGACGGCCGGTGGAAGGGCCACGGAAGGCTCGGCTCATGACGCGGGCGAGGAGCGGGGGCGGGGGTTGCAGCCCCAGCAGGTCGGGGCTCCGGAGAGCGGCCGTGGCCCCTTGCTCCATGCGGCGGTGGTCCACGCCGACGCGCTCGAAGCCGCCCATGCCCTGCGCCGGCGGCTGATCGAGCGTTTCCGGTGCGCGGAGCTCTTCCTCGAATACATCACCCCTGTGCTGGGGGCCCACGCGGGGCCCGGCACCACAGGGGTGGCGTACTGGTGGGAGCAGGAGGCGACGAGCTGAATGAGGCAGGCCGCAGAGGCTCAGGCCGCAGGCCAGGGGCTGGCCTGGAAGGCGGCCGTGGGCATCCTCATCGGGGTCGCGGGGGGCACCTTCGGGGGGCTGGCGGGCCTTGGCGGGGGCGTGCTGATGGTGCCCATGATGACCGCCTTTCTGGGGCTCACGCAGCACGAGGCCCACGGTTCGAGCATGCTGGCGGTGCTGTTCACGGCAGTATCCGGGGGGCTGGGGTACGCCCGGCACGGCGGGGTGGATTGGGTGGCGGCGGTGGCCGTGGCCTTCTCGGCGGTGGTCATGGCCGGCTACGGCGCCCGCCTCAGCCATCGGGTGCCGGCGCGGCGGCTGCGCCGCTACTTCGGCTACTTCCTCGTCGCCATGGCCCTCATCGTGGTGGTGAGCCGCTATCTCATGACCCACGCCGCAGGCGGCGCCCTTCCGGCGACGCCGGTCGTGGCGCTGGGAGGCATCCTGACCGGCCTGGTGAGCGGCTTTCTGGCGGGGATGATGGGCGTGGGCGGCGGCGCCATCGTGGTACCCGCCCTCGTGGTGGGGCTCGGCTTGCCCCAGCACGTGGCGCAGGGTACTTCCCTCGTGCAGATGATCCCGACGGCCATCTCGGGCACCTTCACCCATCACCGCCTCGGGCACACCCGCTGGGACGTGGCCCCGTGGGTGGGGGCCGGGGCGATCGCCGGCGGGTGGCTCGGCGCGTTCGTGGCCGCGTTGCTCCCGACGGATACGCTGCGGTGGGTGTTCGCCGCGTTCATCTTCTTGATGGGCCTCAACTACGTTCGCACCTCGGCGCCGGTCAGGCCGGGACACCCGTCCGGGACAGGCGGAGCATGATCCGGCCGACCGCCGGGCGTAAGACGGCCGGGGCGGGAAGCTGCCCCGAGTTTCGCTCCCCTCGCCCCGGCTGGCGGTCGGCCGTTCGGACCCTCGTGCGGGTCTCCGATCCCGTTCGACGTTCCGAGGTGCCCTGCAGCGCCGTCAGAAGGCGATGCTCAGGCCTCCCCGCAGCCTCAGCCCGGTGAAGTCCAGGGCCGGGCCGGGGTTACGATCCTTGTCCATGGTCTCGGGCACCTGCAGCCACCCGTAGCCCACCGTGGCCAGCAGCGCTGCTTGCGGCCCGAGCGCCGAGCGCAACTCGAGACCGGCCTCGTAGCCGTCGGCGTTGCCCTGGTACGTGTGGCTGAACTCCGCCGCGTCCGGGTCATCCACCTGGCCCCGGATCTGGCCCCGCTCCGCGTAGGAGGCCTTGTACCGGCCGTAGCCCGCGAAGAAGCGCACCGAGGCCGGCTCGGCCAGCGGGGTGCCCAAGAACACCTTGAGCATGGGGCCGTGGGCCGTCGGCGTGTAGGACTGGGTATAGTGGCCCGACACGCTGCCGGTCTGCACCGACAGGTTGGACGAGGTCGTGCCGGTCAGGTACTGGTACCCGAGCCCGACGCCGACGAGTCCCTGAGACGACAGGACGAACCCGGCTTCGGCCGAGATGCCTGCGCCCAGCCGGCCTGCGGGCGTGCACTCGGCGGTGACGCCGGCATGATTGAGTTCTCGAGCGATCTCCGCACAGTTCTGGTTGCCGGCATCGACCCGTTCGTTGACGGCGTCCATCTGGAACAGCCCCAGGCCGCCGCTCGCGTAGAAGTCGACGGCGGCCCGCGCGGACGGCGCCAGCATCACCGCTCCGGCCAGCACGACCAGGGCGGCTACGCCCTTGGGACTCCTGCCGAACCCTACCCTTCGCATCCGTGCATCCCCCCGTAAGGATTTGGAGTTCCTACGGGGCCGGGCACCCGTGGTTCATCCAGACCGTTCGGCCGGCGCCGGGGTGGTACGAGTGTCGAGAGGATGCCACGTTCTGGGTCGCATGCCGGATCGCGCCACACCGGGCTCTGGTATACTGGGGGCTGTGTGCGCCGGGCTGCTCGCTGCGGGGGAGCGGAGGTCTCGCGGAACGGATGGGCTGGAATCGCTGGTTGCTGCTGGTGGTCCTCACGTGGGTGCCGTGGCTCGAACTGCGGGGCACGATCCCGCTGGGGCTGGCGTGGGGCATGCCCTGGCTGCCGGTGGTGCTGGTGGTCCTGGTGGCCAACGTGTTGCTCTTCTGGCCGACCTGGCTGGTGATGTCGCTCTTTTATGAACGGTGGCTGCAGCACACGTTCGTGCGCGACCTGCTCGAGCGCGCCCGGCGCCGGAGCGAGGTGGCCGTGGAACGCTTCGGGCCCATCGGGCTGCTGCTCTTCGTTGCGCTGCCGTTTCCGGGCACGGGGGCGTACACGGGCACGGCGCTGGCTTACCTGGCCGGGATGCCGGTCATGAAGGCGTTTCGGTCGGTGGCCGCCGGGGTGCTCGTGGACGGCGTGATCATCACGCTTCTCAGCACGGGGGTCATCACCGGGGTGAGGTGGCTGTCGGGGTGACCCGGGGCTGTGCTGAGTGCCGGCCGAAAGCGACAATCTGTCCCGCGTTGCCCGGTTTGCTCGTGCGTGCTATACTTCCCTGTGCCGTGGGCCGCTAGCTCATCTGGCAGAGCATCGGACTTTTAATCCGAGGGTGCAGGGTTCGAGTCCCTGGCGGCCCACCAGCGCAATCTTCCACTCGCCCCCGTCCGCACCACGCCGTCACCATTCATTCAGGATACTGCGCTCGTATTCGTGGCTGGCAGGGCTCGAGATGGCCGCTGTTTTCGTGACCCAGGCATCCATGCCACAGGCGGGCAGCCACGGCACCATCTGGGGCATGGCCATTTGCCGCGGCCGTGGCGGTGGGGTGGCCGGGCGGAGCGCAAGTGCCCGAGGCGATCGAACGAAGGTTTGGCCGAAGTTGCGCCTCAGATGGCTCAACTGCTCCGCATGGGGAACGTGACGAACGAGGCGTTCGAGCGCCTGAAGAACGGCAGCCTGCTGGGACGGGCGGTGCTTCACGTGCCGTGAGAGGGGTTGGAAGGGCCAGACCGGCGGCACGCTAGCCCCTTTACGACCCGCAACGAAGCCTTTGCCGGCACGAAACCCGTTCCGGGCAGGAACCATCTCCACCCCCTCGAAGAAGCACCGCGTCCGGGAGGGGTGAGGGCATGCTGCGCACATCCGTCGCCGGTCCAACCATCCGAAACCTCTTCGCAGGCCTCATGGCCATGGCCCTGCTGGCGTCGCCCGCGTCCATGGCGGCGGCCGAGAGCACCCCGGCCGAGCAGCCGCTGCGGCTCCAGATCCTCGCGATCAACGATTTCCATGGTGCCCTCGAGAGCCGCACCGTCTCCGGCAAGCCCATGGGCGGCGCGGCGGTGCTGGCGGCGTACCTCCACCAGCGAGAGCAGCAGGCCCGCCAGGAAGGCGGCGTCACCCTCAAAGTGCACGTGGGGGATATCATCGGTGCGAGCCCGCCCATTTCGGCGCTCCTGCAAGACGAGCCCACCCTGACCATTCTCGATGCCATGGGGTTCGAGCTGGGTACGGTGGGCAACCACGAGTTCGACGAGGGCGTCGAGGAGCTGCTGCGCCTGCAGCGGGGCGGGTGCCACCCGCTCACCGGCTGCTTCGATGGGACGCGGATGCAGTACCTGGCGGCCAACGTCGTGTGGGCCGATACGGAGAAGCCCGTCTTCCCGCCTTACGCCATCCGGTGGGTGCAGGGCGTACCCGTGGGGTTCATCGGCGTGGTGACGACGGAGACCCCGACCATCGTCACGGCCAGCGGCGTCCAGGGGCTGAAGTTCCTCGACGAGGTCCAGACCATCAACCGTTATGCGAGGGAGCTGAAGGAGCAGGGCGTCGAGACCATCGTGGTGCTGATGCACGATGGGGGCGATGGTGGTCGGCAGGGCCGAATAACCGGGGCCATCGTCCCGATGATCTACGGCATGGACGACGAGGTGGACGTGGTGCTGACGGGCCATACTCACCGCTGCTACCAGGGGCTGGTCGGCATCAAGCTGGTGACGCAGGCGTGCGCCAACGGCACGGCCTTCGCCGACATCGACCTGACCATCGACCGCACGTTCAAAGACGTGGTGGCCAAGAAGGCCGAGATCGTAGACACCGTCGCAGATGCGCCCGGCATCACCCCTGACCCGGCTGTCGACGCCATGGTACGCCGCTATGCGGAACGGGTCGCCCCCCGCGTCAACCAGGTGATCGCAACGGCCGCCGATCGCATCGCCCGCCAGCAAGACGAGGCGGGGGAGTCGGCTCTCGGCAACCTCATCGCCGACGCCCAACGATGGAAGGTGGGCGCGCAGTTCGCATTCATGAACCCGGGCGGCGTCCGGGCCGACCTCGACGCCGGCGAGGTCACGTGGGGCGAGCTTTACACCATCCAGCCGTTCAACAACTACCTGGTCACCATGACCCTGACCGGCAGCCAGATCGAGCGGCTCCTCGAGCAGCAGTGGATGAACCAGCCGTTCCCGAGGATCCTCCAGATATCGGGGCTCCGCTATACGTGGCATGCGGACAGGGCAGCAGGCGAGCGCGTCGACCCAGGGGAGATCTTCCTCGAAGACGGCACCCCCGTGCAGCCGGAGGGCCGCTACCGGGTCGTCGTCAACAGCTTCCTGGCGGACGGCGGGGACAACTTCACGGTGCTGCGGGAGGGAGCGGACCGGGCGGTCGGGCCCATCGACCTCGACGCCCTGGTCGAATACCTCCGGCGAATATCGCAGCCCGTGACCGCCCGGATCGAGGGGCGCATCCGCCGCCAGCCGTAGGTGCACGCCACGGTTGCGGCGGAGCGGACCGGGTGCCCGCCGACACGTTATCGTCCCGGCTGGTGACGGCCATGGAACAGGAGGCGGCCCTGCGGCTGCAGGCCGCCGTCACCTCGTCAGCGATCTCGGGCGGGCACACCGGTCCCATTGCTCCCAGCCCTTCGCGAGCGGCCAGGAGGGCGGCCTGGGTGCGATCGGCGACGCCGAGCTTGCGCAGGATGCGGGTGACGTGGGACTTGACCGTCGCCTCCGAGATGACCAGCTTCCCGGCGATCTCGGCGTTGCTTTGCCCTTCGG
The DNA here is from genome assembly GCA_014896295.1 of Limnochordaceae bacterium. GTDB lineage: Bacteria > Bacillota > Limnochordia > Limnochordales > Geochordaceae > Carboxydichorda > Carboxydichorda subterranea. The sequence goes on along the minus strand of JADBKR010000005.1, from coordinate 456,679 downwards.
CGAGACAGCGCAGCACGTCCCGTTCTCGGGGGGTGAGACCGTCGAGGGCCGAGGGCCTCTTCGGCCGGGTCAGCCGCTGCACCACGGTACCCGCCACGGTGCTGCTGAGATAGACGTCTCCGGCCGCCACGGCCAGGATGGCCCGGGCGAGTTCGTCGGGGCTCACGTCCTTGAGGAGGTAGCCGGCGGCCCCCGCCTCGAGCGCGGGAGGAGCTTGTCCTCGTCCGAGAAGCTGGTCAGGGCGAGGCACCGCACGGAGGGGAGTTCCCGTTTCAAGCGCCGGATGGCCTCGATGCCGTGGGCGCCCCACGCCGGCCCGGGTGCCTCATCGAGGCTCCGTGATGACGGTGACGGAGCCGTACCCGAGGGCATCACGAGGTCGACCAACACGACGTCGGGCAGGTACTTGAAGGCAAGGGAGACGGTCTCCTGAGCGGTGGCCGCCTCTCCGACCACCTCGATCTGCGGGTGGGTGGCCAGGTACATCTGAATGCCCGTTCGCACGACGCCGTGGTCGTCTGCGAGCAGCACCCGGATGCGCCGCCCGGCGCCTGGCTTTCAGCCACCGGCTTCCACCGGCTCCCGGAACGTGGCAGCGGGTTGGTGCCGGAGAGGTATCCACGCCACGGCAACGGTGCCGCGGCCGGGCTTCGACTTCAGGCGCAGCCAGCCCCCTGCGAGCGCGCACCGCTCGGCCATGATGGAAAGCCCGTGCCCCGTCCCATGGGAGTGGACGGAGGCCACGTCGAACCCGGCGCCGTCGTCAGCCACGGTGATGCGAAGCCCGCCCTCGGGCAGCCCGAGGCGGACGCAAACCGTACGTGCGCCCGCGTGGCGCAGGGCGTTATGCACCGCCTCCCGGCCCACCATCCACATCGTCTCGAACTGCTCGGCGCTCAGGCGGGTGCTCCCGCCAACCGGGCGCCTCGGCCCTTCCACCCGCACCCGCACCCGGTCTCCCCGGGCCAGGGGATGATAGCGTACGAACTCCCCCAGAGCGGCCGCGAGGTCGGCGACGGTGCGGTGCGGACCCGACCGGGGCCGCAGCTCGTGAACCAGGCGGCGCATCTCCTCGAGCGCCGCCCGTGCCCGGACCTCGCCCTGCCCGAGGGCCTCCTGCAGACGGCCGGGGTCGCCGGCTCGGGCGGCGTGACGGGCGGCGGCCAGCACCATGGTGAGGGAGAAGAGCTCCTGGCTGACGGCATCGTGCAGCTGCCGCGCCACCCGGTGGCGTTCCTCCTGCCGGGCCAGTTCTCGAGCCCGGATCCGCAGCCGGCAGCTTTCCAGGGCGAGGGCGAGGTGAGCGCCCAGGGCGCGCAGCGCCTCCTCGGCAGCCTCGGGCCACGGGACCGCCGCCCAACGCTCGATGAGGATGGCGCCCACACGACGCGAGCCCACCCGTACGGGGACGGCGGCCCAGCTTCCGGGGCTGTCGAGCACCCCCACGGAAAGGCGGCGGCGCCGGGAGCCGGCCGCCGACCCGAGGTGCAGCTTCCCGAAGTGCCACGCCAACCAAAGCAAGCTCCGCCCGGGAACCTCGACGCCCGCCCGCCATGAAAGCGTATGGCCCTGCGCCTCGGGGCTGCCCGGCCTGTTCCCCGGGCAGCTCCGCACCGTCGCCACCGCCACCAGGCGCAGCTCGTCCTCGCCGAGCGCCACGCTCACCGCGTCCACTTCCAGGGCGTCCACGCATGCCTCGGCGAAGCGGCCGGCCACTTCTGCAAGAGCGTTCTCGGCATCGTCCACGCCGGCCACAGCGGATACCCCGGCAGCCCCGGCCGCCGCCGGTGGGCTGGCGCCCAGCGCCCGGCTGACCCGTTCGACCGCCTCGAAGAGGCGTGCCCGCTGGCGCTCCCGGACGAACAGCCGCGAGCGCTCGAGCGCGGTGCCGAGGTGCTCGCCGGCCGCCGTCAGCAAGTGGAGCGCGGCCGGGTCGAAGAGCGACCGCCCGGGCGAGGCCACGTTGAGGATGCCCAGGGTGCCCGAGGTGCCCTTGAGGGGAACGCTCGCATGGTACACGAGCCCCTGGCGGTCGCCCCGGGCCTCGTCCAGCCGGCTGCACTGGACGATGTTGACCGCCTCACGCAGTTTTCCATCGTAGAACTGCCGGAAACACTCGCACAGGCCCTGGCGAAGGGGCCGCCACTCGCCGGCCGAGAGCGCCGGAGGGAGGGCGTGGGCAGCGGTCACCCTCAGGCGCTTGCCGTGCGGCGCGGACAAGAAGAGCCAGGCGGTGCGCAGCCTCAACAGGCGTACCACCAGGGCCAGCACCTCGTCGAGCGCCGCCTCGACATCGGCGCGGGAGTTGAGGAGCCTGGCGATCCGGTCGAGCACCTCCAGGGCATGCAGATCCCCGCTCACGGCGCCCGGCCCGCCCATCGTCTGTCCAGACCTTCTTTGCCCGGTTGCCACGCTGGTATCATACCGTACCGCCTCACTCGATGAGGCAAAGATCGCCGAACTCGTGCCAGCGGTACCCGCGAGCCATCGCATCCACGTAGGCCGCGCGGAGGAGCTCCGGATCCGCCAGCGCTGCCATCATGGCCAGGTGAGTGGTCTGGGGGCGTGCAGTCCCGTGACCACGGCCCCGACCACGCGCGGGAGGTAACCCGGCCCGATGAAGAGCTCGGTCCAGCCGCTGGTGGCCACCACCCGTACCCGGCCCCACCTGGCGCGGGCGGCGCTCTCCAGCGCCCGTACCACCGTCGTGCCGACGGCCACCACGCGCCGGCGTTGCCGCAGAGCCCGGTCGATCTGGACGGCGCTGCTCGCCGGGATCTCGTACCACTCCGGATAGACCGCTCCCGGGCCCGCCTGGCCGGGGCGCAGTTCGTGGCTCGAGAGTCCCGTGTGGAGCAGCACTTTGGCCAGCTCCACCCCCCGCCGGCGCAGTTCCCACAGGATCCGGTGGGTGAAAGGGCGTGCCGCAGAGGGCATCTCGGCCGAGCCCGGCACCTCCCCGACGGCCGTCTGGTAGGCGCTGAGAGGCCACGGCGCCTCCACGTAGCCGTAGCGAACGGGCTCGCCGAAGCGGTTCATCAGCTCCATGGCACGGCCGTGGACCTCCGCCTCCCAGAGCCGTGCGAACCCTCGGTACCGGTGCAGCAGCTCCACGATGGTGCCGTCGGGGGCCTCGAAGCGTTCGGCGGGACGGACGGCGTCATCGAGCGGCCGGGTGCCCTCGGCGGCGCGGACTTCGACGACCCAGCGTTCCCGGGATGCGTCGAGGCACGTGGAGAAGTGAAGGCGCACGCGGCTGCCGTCCGTCGGCCGGCGCACGGGGACGGAGGCGGGGAGGGTCTGGGATGCGTTGAAGACCACCAGGTCGCCCGGCCGGAGCAGCGCGGGCAGCTCGGTGAAGCGATGGTGTTCGAAGCGCCGCCTGGCTCTTTGCACCACCAGCAGGCGCACGTCCTCGCGCTCGCGGCCCTCGGCTTCGGGCGGGGCAGCCGCCACGGTCCCGTCCGGGAGGACGAGGCCCGAGAGGGCTGGGGGGAGCGGCGGCCGTGTATCTCCGGGCCGGGTGGCGCCGTTCGTGCGGGCCGTACGGAGCTTGCGTATCCATCCGTCCAGTTCCGCCTGGCGCCTGCGTTCGGCCATGATCTCCTGGGCCAGCCGCAAATCGGGGTAGGGCAGCATGGTACCTGTTCACCCCCCGAGCGTGACACGAAGCGGGACGGATGGCCCGGGCGGCCGGGCGGACGGGTCCAGCAGGGACTCCGCCAGATCCGCCATCTTGCGGGCGACCCGGCGCGGGTCGGCCAGGGCCGACGGATCCGCATCGGGAACGGCCGCCCGGTGCATGGCGGTGTCCATGTCGCCCGGATCCACGGCGACGAACCGGACCGAGCGCCCGGCCAGTTCGTGCGCGAGGGTGCGGGTCACGAGTTCGAGAGCCGCTTTGCTGGCGCCGTAGACCCCCCACCCGGGGTATCCTTCGAGGGCCGCGTCCGACGTGACGCTGACCACGAGCGCCCGGGGCGCCGCCTCGAGCAGGGGCCACGCCAGCTGGACCAGGCGTACCGGCGCCAGCACGTTGGTGCGGAAGACGGGTTCGAAGGCCTCGACCGGCACCTCCAAGAGCGAGGGAAGGGGCACCGGCCCCAGGGCCGATGCGTTGTGGACGAGGAGGTCGAGACGGCCCCAGCGGCGGGCGACCTCATCGACGAGGGCGGATCGGTCGGCTTCGACCGAGACGTCGGCCCGCCGGGCGAGGAGCCGGGCACCGGGGCGTTCCTGCTCGAGTTGGGCGACTGCGGCGAGCAGCCGCTCCTCATGACGAGCCGCCATGGCGACGACCCACCCCCGGCAGGCGAGTTCCCGGGTCAGCGCGAGCCCCAACCCCTGGCTCGCGCCGGTGACGAGCGCCACCCGTGCCGGCGTCTCCTGCGGAGACGCTGCGGATGATGAGGCAAAGAAGGTCATGCAACCCCACGCTCCCGTCCGATCGGCAATGTCGATGGCATCGAGCGATGTCCGGCTCATCGAGCGACCGACATCCGTTGCATCGAACGATGCCTGCTGCAGGATCGCCCGGGGCACCCGGTGGGGTCTTCCGGCGCCGGGATGAATCGGTTTACGACCTTCGGATGATGGGTGGGCACCTCGACAGGAGTAGACGAAATCGAGGGGCTCGGCTATACTGCCCCCGGGCCGAGGGGAGGAAGTCCGGTGAGCGAGCAGCCCTGGAGAGACCGGCTCGAGCGATCGCTTCAGAAGGCTGTCCAGCAGATTGCGTCCCGGTACCGGCCGGCCCGCATCATCCTCTTCGGCTCCCTTGCCCGAGGAGACGTCCACGAGGACAGTGACATCGACCTCCTGATCATCAAGCAGACAGACCGGCCGTTTCTGAAGCGCATCGACGATGTTCTGGCCGTTCTCGATACCGAGGTACCGGTAGAGCCCATTGTGTACACGGAACACGAATTCGAGCGCCTGGCACGCGAGGGACGCGATTTCATCGACACGATCCTCAGGGAAGGCAGGGTGCTCTACGACTGCCGACATGGATCAGAACCGCCGCGAGGCCGAGCGTTGGCTCAGCACCGCTGAGCGGGACATGGAGACCGCGCGCTGGCTGCGTGGCGGCGAGTTTTTCAACACGGCTTGCTTCCAGGCGCAGCAGGCCGCCGAGAAGGCGCTGAAGGCGATCCTGTTCTCGCTCGGCGAGCGCGGTGTGCGGGGACACTCGAGCGTGGCTCTCCTCAACCGTTGCGTTACGCTGGTTCCGGAAATGGAGCGCCTCCGGCCGGATTGCCGGGTACTGGACCGGTACTACATCCCCACCCGCTACCCCGACGCGCTCCCGGACGAAAACCCGCACGAAGCATTTGGGGCCGAGGATGCTGACGACGCCATACGCCGTGCGGACAATGTGCTCCGGGCCGTGAAGGCGGCGATGGCCTCCCGGGAACCGGGCGCGAATCCATAGCGCGAGCAGGGCCCGGAGGTGTGGTGGGTGCGAATCGGCACGGCGGCAGGCGACCGAGCGGGGGCCGGCTCGTGAGTTCGGCGGCCGGCGTGAGAAGAGCGCGGTTGGCGGCCCGGGTGCCGTTCATGGCCGCGGCGGGGCTGGCCCTGGTGGTGGCGGGCCTGGTGGGGCTCGTTCGCATGGGGTGGGTGATCCCCGCCCTGCCACCGGCCCTGGCCGCCCGGCACGGCCCCCTCATGGTGAGCGCGTTCCTCGGCACCCTCATCAGCCTGGAGCGGGCGGTGGGGCTCGGCAGGGGCTGGGCGTACGTGGCCCCGGCGTTCGGGGCGGCCGGCTCGGTGATGCTCCTGGCCGGGCTGCCCGACCTGGTGGCGGCCGCCGTCTTCTCGGCGGCCGCCGCCACGCTCGTCGCCGCCTTCGGGGCCATCTACCGGATCCGGCCCAACCGGCCCAACGCCGTCCTGGCCCTCGCCGCCGTCATGTGGCTGGGCGGCAACGTGGCATGGGGCGTCGGCGTTGCCGTGCCCCTGCTCGTGGTATGGTGGGCGGCGTTCCTGGTGCTCACCATCGCCGGCGAACGCCTCGAACTTGCGCACATCCGCACGCGCGCTGCGCTCGCCGAGCTCGCCTTTTTCGCCGCTTCCGCGGCGGTCGCCCTGGGCCCCGTCATCTCCCTGGCGACCGCGCCCGCGGGGATTGCCGTCACGGGGGCCGGGCTGGCCGGGCTCGGCGCATGGCTCGTGCGGTACGACATCGCGTGGCGTACCGTCCGGCTTCCCGGCTTGAGCCGCTACATCGCCTGGTGCTTGCTGCCCGGGTACTTCTGGCTCATCGCCGGGGGCGTCGCCTGGGTGCTCGGGCCCGGCGTCTGGGGTGGCGGGGTCTACTACGACGCCATGCTGCACGCGGTCTTCCTGGGGTTCGTGATGTCCATGATCTTCGGGCACGCGCCGGTCATCGTGCCGGCGCTTCTCGGTGTCCCCGTGCCGTACTCCCGCCGTTTGTACGCTCCGCTCGTCTTGCTGCACGCCTCCCTCGTCGGCCGCATCGCGGGCGACCTGCTGCTCTGGATGCCGCTTCGCCTCTGGAGCGGGCTTGCCAACGTGGTGGCAGTGCTCGGCTTCCTGGCGGTGCTGGCCCTGACGGCACGGACGGCGGGGCGCCTCTCTTCGCAGAAGTAGAGGACGAAGCAGAGGACATGACGCCGGCTCAGTCGAACCTGCGCTCTCCGCGGCCTTGGCACCCGGCCGGTGCGCCGGAATGATTGGCAACGAGTGGAAACGAAGGATCAGCTACGGCCGGCTGCGGGCGAGTGGCGAGCCTCGAGGAAAAGGTGGTGCGAGATGGCCGCTATCGTGGTGGAAGGGCTCGTCAAACGGTATCAGGATCTGGTGGCCGTCGACGGCGCCAGCTTCATGGTCGAGGAGGGGGAGATCTTCGCGCTGCTCGGGCCCAACGGCGCTGGCAAGACCACGACGCTCGAAATCCTGGAGGGCCTGCGCACGGCGGACGCGGGGAGGGTGGAGGTGGCGGGCGTCGACGTGCGCCGCCACCCGCGGCAGGTGAAGGCGCGCATCGGGGTCCAGCTGCAGGACGCCGGGTTCTTCAACTTGCTCACCGTGCAGGAGACGGTGGGCCTGTTTGCCAGCTTCCATCCTCATCCCCGCCCGGTGGAGAGCGTGCTCGAAGAGCTGAGCCTCCAGGAAAAGCGCCGGGCTCTGGTGCGGGATCTGTCGGGAGGGCAGCGCCAGCGACTCTCCATCGCGTGCGCCCTGGTGGGCGATCCGCAGATCCTCTTCCTCGATGAACCGACCACGGGCCTCGACCCACAGGCCCGGCGGGCGCTGTGGGAGGTGATCCGGGAGATCCGCAACCGGGGGCGTACGGTGGTGCTCACCACCCACTACATGGAAGAGGCCGAGGCGCTGTGCGATCGGGTGGCCATCATGGATCACGGGCGGTTGCTGGCCGCCGGCACTCCCGATGAACTCATCGGCCGGTTCGTGCCGGAAGACCGCATTCACATCGCCCTCGAGCCGCAGGCGGGCAGCGCCGCCGTCGAGTCGCTGCCGGGCGTCAGCCGCGTGGAGAAGGGCGAGAACGGGACGGTGGTTCTGGTCACCCGGCAGGCCTCGGTCGTGCTGCAACACCTGGTCTCGATTGCATCGGACGGCCAGCTGGACCTGGGCAGCCTCCGGGTCGACCGGGGCACTCTGGAGGACGTTTTCCTGCAGCTCACCGGGCGCAGGTTGCGGGATTGAAGGGCGGGCGTACCATGCGAGGCTTTCTTGCGGTGGCAGCCATGAGCTTCCGGGTGTGGTGGCGGGATCGGTCGTCCGCTTTCTGGGGCGTGATCCTGCCTCTCATGTTGATGGGACTCCTCGGTAGCGCGTTCGGGCGGCCCGAGTCGATGACCTTCACGGTGGCGTTCGTCGGGCCGACGGCCCCGGGGTGGGCCATGTTCCAGGTTCGCTGGAACCGGTCATCCGGCAGGCGCTGGGCGCCGTTCCGGTCCTCAAAGTCGTGGATGAACCCCGGGAGCAGGCCCTGGCTGCCCTGCGCAAGGGGAACCGGACCCTGGTGGTGGAGGTAGCCCCGGCGACGCCGGATGGGACGGAGGGCGCAGGGCGGCTTCTCAGGGTCGACCTCTACTTCGACGAGGCGCACGAGCAGACGGGGCAGGCCGCCATTGCGGTGGTGCAGGAGGTGCTGCGGCGGATCGAGCAGGCCATGACCGGTGCCCCCCGGCTCTTTTCGGTGTCGACGCACTCGGTGACGGGGCGGCAGTTTCGCATGTTCGACTTCCTGCTGCCGGGTGTCATGGCCATGAGCATCATGCAGACGGGGCTCATGGGCGTGAGCTGGTCCATCGCCGACTACCGGGAGCGAAGAGTCCTCAAAAGGGTACTGGCCACGCCTTTTCACCCCATGGGATTTCTGGGAGGGTTGTTGACCCGGTTCACGCTGGTGACGCTGCTGCAGTCCGCGCTCATCTTCGCCGTCGGCGTGTACGGGTTCGGGGCCAAGGTCGTCGGGAGCGTATGGGTGCTCTTCTTGCTGGCCGCGCTGGGGTCCATGGCGTTCTTGTCCGTGGGTCTGGCCATCTCCACGCTGGCCCCCACCGCGGAGTCGGCCAACATCATCGGAAGCGTGCTCAACTTCCCCATGATGTTCCTCTCGGGCACCTTCTGGCCGAAGGACATCATGCCGGCGTTCATGCAGCCCATTGTGGGAGTGTTGCCGCTCACGCCGCTGATCGACAGCATGCGGGCGGTCTCCACGGAGGGGGCGAGCCTGGCCCCATATGCAGGAGGGCTCGCCTACCTGGCGGCATGGGGAGCGGTAGCTCTCGCCGTTGCCGCCTGGCGGTTCCGGTGGGAGTGACAGGCCGGTCGAGCCCCTCGCTGAGCCGTCGCAGCCCGGGCGCCAGGCTCACGTCGCCCACGACCTGATACGACGCAGCCGCCGCCGCCAGGTACCCGTCGGCCGTCTGCACCACCGCCGCCGCCACCCAGCGGCCGGCCGGCACCTCGAGCTCCGCCCAGGCGCTCCCTTCCTGCTGCGTGGGGCCGGCCACCTCCATCTCCGTCGCCGACCCTGGGCCGCCCCACGGCCCCCAGTACAGGCGCACGGACCGCACGGGGCGGTCGCTCCGAAAGCCCAGGATGACCCAAACCGAGCCGGCCGGCACCGGCTTGTCCTGGGCCGGCTGCAAGAAGCGGATCTGGACACTTCCCGGCGGCGCCAGCCGTACCTTCCCCTTGGGGTCGGTGGGTTCGATGGCCGCACTGACGCGCCCGTCGGTGCCGCGGACGACCACGCGGGTGGAGGGCACGAAGTCGAGCAGCGCTACCAGGGCGACGTCGCCCGGCGGCGGGCTGGCGGCGAAAGAGGGCGTAGCGGCCACCGGGCTCAGGACCAACAGGATGCCGGCGCAGCACGCCAGCACCGGTGCTCCTCCCGGGTTGCGCCCCAACTTGCCAGGCATGGTCCAACCTCCGTCACGCAGCTCAGACGTCGAAACGTCTCGGACGGGCAGGGACCTTCGGCGCCCCCGTCGCCGACCCTTCAGCGAGAGCAGCGCCTCGCAGGACGGGCTTCGGGGGACCATGGTCATCGGCGACCTGGTCGAGCCGGGACGTCTTGCGGGGCGGTCGTGGAGGGGTCACGCAGGAGGATTTGCATTGCCGTCGTAGTGCAAACTGGGCCGGACGAACGTTCCAAGGGAAGTGCCGGGGGATGCGCCCGTGCCCAATGACCGGAGCGCCGAGCAGCAGCGCCGGGCGTCCGAGCACCGGCAGGCCGTCGAGGCGGTGAAGCGAAGCTACCGGCGCCTTCGGATACCCTTGGTTTGAAGAAGGGGGGCTCCGGCGTGGGCCAGATTCGGCTCCTGGTGGGCACCAGCAAGGGAGGTTTTCTCTTCACTTCGGACGCGTCCCGGCGGCGATGGGACGTAACCGGGCCGCTGTTCGAGGGGTGGGAGGTGTACCATCTCTACGCCTTGCCAGGCGATCCCGATCGCCTGTGGGCGTCGTTGTGGACGCCCTGGTACGGCAACGTGATCCAGACAAGCGGGGACGGGGGCCGGACGTGGCAGGTGGCGGGAGGCGAGTTCCGGCTGGAGCCCCCCATTGCCGCGTACAAGAGCCTGGGCGGCGCCACGCAGCCGTGGCAGTTCCGCCGGGTCTGGCGGTTTGCCTCGCCACCTTCCGCAAGCGGGGAGCGGAACGCTCCCACGGGAGGCCCGGTGGTGCTCTTCGCAGGCGCTGAAGATGCGGCGCTGTTTCGTTCCGAGGATGGCGGCCGGACGTGGCGTGAGCTCGCGGCCCTGCGCCACCACCCGACCCACGAGGCCTGGGAGCCAGGCGCCGGCGGCCTTTGCCTGCATACGCTCGGCTTCGACCCTACCCGTCCTGGCCGGATGTTGGTCGCCATCTCGGCGGCCGGGGTCTTCCGGTCGGACGATGGCGGCGCGACCTGGAGGCCGGCCAACCGGGGCCTTTACGCCTCGCATACCGCCGATTCGCAACCCGAGGCGGGCTACTGCGTGCACTCACTGGTGCTGCACCCGGCCCGCCCGGAGGTCGTCTACATCCAGGCTCACTCCGGCGTCTACCGGAGCGACGATGCCGGGGAGAGCTGGCGCAACGTCTCCGAGGGTCTGCCGTCTCCCTTCGGATTTCCGATTGCCGTGCACGCCCATGACCCGGACACCGTCTACGTGGTACCCATGAAAGACGACGAGCGGCATTTCCCGGTCGACGGAGCGCTTCGAGTGTGGCGCAGCCGGGATGGCGGCGGCACGTGGGAGCCGCTCTCGGACGGGCTGCCCGGCCGGCATTTCTACGGCAACGTGCTGCGTGGCGCGATGGCAGTGGACACGCTGTATCCTTGCGGCCTCTACTTCGGCACGACGACCGGGGAGGTCTACGCCAGCGCCGACGAAGGCGACTCGTGGGAGGCCCTCGCGCTGCACCTGCCGCGCATCCTTTCGGTCGAGGCGCACACCGTGGGGGCGCAATGAAGTGGACCCGCTGCCCGGCAAGATCCGGGTCGTCCTCCCGGGACACCTGTGCCGCCTGGCCGGGCTTCAGGGGCGCGTGGTCGAGGTCCCCGTCTCGGAGCTCGCCCCCGGCGTCCCGGAGCCTACCCTCGGGACCGTGCTCGAAGCGCTCGAGCGGGCCCACCCGGCGCTGCGCGGCACCCTCATGGAGATTCCCGCCGGCGCCCCGGCCCGGCTGCGGCCCTACCTGCGGGCCTTCGCCGCCTCGATAGACCTCACACCGGCAGGTCTCGACGCCGCCCTTCCCGCTGAGGTACGCATGGGAGAGGAGCCCCTGCGGGTCGTTGGGGCCATCGCCGGGGGTAGGCGGGACAACGGCGCGGAGAGGCCAGGAAGGGATCGGGAGCGGCCAACCGAAGCCAGGATCCGGAGGACGACCTGCGGGTGGCGCTCGGCCCGTCAGCAGCCCTGGCGGCTCACCACGGTTTCGCAGCGGGAGGCGGGCCACACCTCGACGCTGCCGGCCTGGGCGAACGGCTGCATGAACGCCTCGACCTTCTCCCGCCCGTCCGCCTCGACGATGAGGTAAAGGGTATGCTGCCCGTCGACCACCCCTTCTCCATGGAGCGTGATGCCGTGCTGCCGGGCATTCGCTTCGCTCAGGTGGCGCAGGAGCATCATCCCCATCCGCGGATCCCTGGCGGGGCAACTCTCGGGCGGGTGCTGGTGACGCACGACGAAGAGGGCCATGGAACCCACCTCCGTGAACATGGTGCCGACAGTATGCCGACAGTATAATCGGTCCCAACGCGGCGCGGCAAAGGCACGACGCTCCGGCCCGTACGGACGGAAGACAGGGCAGGTGGAAGGTGAGGCGGGCATGAAGGTAGAGATCTTGGGGAGCGGCGGGGCTTTCCGGACGCCCAGGCCCGGGTGCAGCTGCTCCGTGTGCACCCAGGCGAGAGAGCGCGGGGTCCCTTACGCCCGCAGCGGCCCGGGGATCTTCGTCCACGGGCCCGGCGTGCTCATCGACACGTCGGAAGACATCTACATGCAGCTCGACCGCGCCCGGCTGCCGGCCATACGCGCCGGGCTCTACTCCCACTGGCACCCCGACCACACGATGGGCCGGCGGGTGTGGGAAACCCTCAACGCGGACCAGCGACGTTTACCGACGCGGCACCGGCGTACAGACGTGTACGTGCCCCAGGGGGTGCTCGAGGACTTCCGCCGCTTCGGGTTGATGGGGCACTTCGAATTCCTGGCGGAGCGATGGATCAACCTGCACGCCATGGATCCCTGGCGCCCCTACGACGTGAACGGCTACGCCATCGTGGCCGTGCCGCTTGCCATGGAGCGTACCTTCGCCTTCCTGATCGAAGGCCCGCTCGAGGTCGCCGTGCCTGGCCCGGCGAGGCAGACCGGACGGCTTTTCGTGGCCATGGACGAGCTCCACGGGTGGCGGCCCCCCGAGGCCGTCCGGGGAGTCGACCTGGCGGTGCTGCCGGCGGGCATCTTCGACGTCGACCCGTTCACGGGAGAGCGCAAGATAGCGCCCGAGCACCCGCTCCTGAAGGAGGAAGCCACGTTCGACGAGGTGCTCGCTTGCGCCCGGGCGCTCGGGGCTGGAAAGGTCGTCCTCAGCCACATCGAGGAGCCCGACGGCTTGAGCTATGACGCCCTGCGGCGGCTGGAGGAGAGGGAGGACGTACGGGCGCTGTCGATCACGTTCGCCTACGATACCCGGGTGATCGAGGTTGCCCTGGGGGGCGCCCCAGCGCTGTCCGGGCAGTGACGGCGTCACGGGCCCTGGCACTACCCGTTACCGGCAGCGGCAAGCCTGCAGCGGCCTGCGCGAGCGCCGGCTAGCGCGCCAGTTTGCGCTGCACGAACCCTCTGGCCTGCTCCTCAGTGGGGACGTGGCCGGCCGAGACGAGCTCGCCGTCGATGACCACTGCCGGTGTGAACATCACCCGGCGCCGCCGGATCTCCAGCGGGTCGGTCACGTGCAGTACCTCGGCCTGTATGCCGAGTCCGGCGAGCGCCTGCCGCACCACCTGTTCGGTTGCTTTGCACTTGGGGCACCCGGTGCCCAGGATCTCCACGCGCATCATCCCATGCTCCCTTCGACGTCAAGGCCGGGTCTGCCCGGCCGCGCCTTTGCGCGTCAAAACAGCCAGTTACCCGCCGCCCACGCCCAGGCGGTCGCCAGGGCGACCGTGACCGCCACGTACACGGTCGCCTTCCTTGCCCCGAAGACTCGGCCGATGGTCAGCATGCTCGGTAGGCTGAGCCCCGGCCCGGCGAGCAGAAGCCCGAGCGCCGGCCCTTTACCCATGCCGAGCTCCATGAGCCGCGCCACGAACGGCGCCTCGGTCATCGTGGCAAAGTAGCTCACGGCCCCGATGAGCGTGGCGGCGAACGACGCCCCCAATCCCGACCCGCCCAGCCAGCGCTGCACCCACTCCGGCGGAAGCAGGGCGGCGATGACGCCCACGGCAAAGACGCCGGCGAGCAAGGTGGGCACGATCAAGCGCACGAACCACCACGTCTCGTGCAGCCACGCGCTCCATCGCTCTCGCTCCAGGCGCCACCGAGCCCATGCGAAGGCCGCGCTCATGGGGACCGCCCAGACGGATACCTTTACCCAGTACGGCCCCGTCCGAACCAGGTAGTTAGGAGCCAGGAGGCTGATAGCCAGCAGCGCCATGAGCACGATGCCGGCCCGGTCCGCAAAGGCGCCTAGGCCCGGGGCGGGCGCGGACTCGCCGGGCGGGTCGAGGGTGGCAGCCGGCTCCGTCCCCGCCGCCCGAGCGGCCTCCGAGCGCCAGAAGGCCCAGGTCATCACGAACCCTACCACGAGAGCGGTGGACATCGCGGCCACCAGCCGGACGACCGCCATCGAACCCCCGAGCACGGAAGCCGTGTAGGAGAGCGCCAGCACGTTGGCGGCCGGCGCCACCCATAGCACGATGAACGCCGCCCCGATCCCGGCGCCACCGTAGTAGAGCCCGCTTGCCACAGGAATGACGGTGCACGAGCAAGCCGCGACGAAGACGCTGCCGATGGCGGAAGCCACGAACGAGCGCAGGCGATGGGTGGCGCTGCCCAGGTAGGCGGCAATCGCCTCTTTCGACACCAGGCTCACCATCGCGCCGGCCAGCAGGAAGGCCGGCACGAGGCACGTGAGCACGTGCAGCGCGACGTACTCCTCGAGCGCTCGCAGCCCGGCGAGGAGGAGTTGCCCGATCATCCAAGGTCATCTCCTTGCGTGGTGAGCGAACCTGCCGCAGCACCCGCCGCGCACCGCGGGCACCGGCACGAAGCGGGACCCGGCGGTGTCGGGGGCACAGGCTGCAGCCCTACGGCATCGAGAAGGGCCGGGATGCGGGGGTTGGCCAGCCGGTAGAGCACGTAAAGCCCGTCGCGGCGGGCCTTGACGATCCCGGCCCGCCGGAGCACCGCAAGATGCTGGGAGACCGCCGCCTGGCGCAGGCCCAGCGTGGCCGTCAGGTGGCAAACGCACGCCTCACTCCTGGCCAGCTCCAGGACGATGCGAAGGCGGTCTTGGTGACCGAGAGCCCGTAGCAGCCGGGCCGCTTTCCGCGGCGAAGAGCTATTCAACATTGCGAATATACGATATAGCCCCCGATGGGCCTCGGCCAGGGCAAGGTGTCCCGGTCATCGGTCCCTTGGAGCCCCCCCGCTCATGCCCGGGCGGCCTGCCAGATGAACCGGAGGTCCTGGCGCAACGAGCCGCGCCCCCGATACCGTGGCAACGAAGGGGGCGACGCAGTTGGCGCCAATGGGTGTCTACAGCTCGCGCTTCGCGTACTTCGTCGCGATATGGGTCGAGGTCCCCGTCTGAGCCGGACTGCTGCGGGTGGAGGTAACCCGTCGTGGTATCCCCGGCGTTTGCCACAGCAAGCCGGCCCTGGCGACGGGGGACAGGCCCCTCACCGGGTGATGGCGTCGACGCCTTGCTCTTGGTCCGGCCAGGCCGGGGATGCTCCCTCTCGTCGCTCGATCGCCACGACGGCCCGGCCCGGTACGCAGACGATGACCTGGCCGGGCCGATCGATCCACCCGGTGTGAACGCAGACCTGATGCGGGCAGGTGGAGGACTTCACCCGGATCCGCCCGTCGCGCACTTCCAGGACCAGCTCGACGGATCCGCTTCGGAGGGCCCACTGCCCGTCGCGATCGAGGGGCACCCTCAAGGTAAGACGGCCTGCACCCTGCTTCCCATGGCCTTCGTCGCCGGCCAGCTGCACCACGGCCGCGAGGTCATGGGGGTTCGAGGCGCTCCCTGCCGGCCCGGTCACTGCTCCCGGCAGCCTTCCTGCCCCTGCCGCCACGAGGACCGTCAAAGCCGTGCACGCCAGCCCTGACAGGGCGAGTCCCACCCATCCCGCCGCAGCCGGCGTCCCGGCCGGCCGTTGGCCCGAGGCCCGCTGCCACGCGCCTGTCTGCAGGCAGCGGCGGGCCAACTCCCCGGTGACCAGTCCAGCCAGCCCTCCCAGCGGGACCAGGGGACCGGCCAGCGCGCCGACTCCGGGGTGGCCCACGAGGTAGCGGGCGGCCAGCAGTTGTCCCAGGTTGTGCGCGACCCCTCCCAGCACGCTGGTGACCACCAGGCGGGGAAGGCGTCCGCGAGCCCACGACAGCGCAAGGGTCATGACGGCGAGGCTGGCCAGCGCGCCTGCGCCGGCCAGCCAGAACCCCGGTGCCCCCAGCTTGCCGGTCAGGGCCGAGCTGAGCAGCACGCGGACGAGTGCGAACCGGGCGGCAGCCCCTGGCCCCCACTGCCACAAGACCAGCAAGCCCACGGCGTTGGCCAGGCCGAGCCTGGCCCCGGGCACGGGAAGGACGATCACCGCCGACTCGATCACGTGCAGGGCCAGCGCCATCCCCAACAGGATAGCCTCGGTGGTGAGCCGCCGGATCCGGGCGTCGATCCCGGCATGGACCCCCTCCAGCGCCGCGCTCGCCACGGGCGTGGGCGGAAAGGCCGGAGCCGCCGGCACCTGGCCGTTACCCGTCATCGTGGCACCTGCCCGATCCGGAGCACGCGCATGGACGGATCGACCAGGATGGCGCTCGTCCCCGGCCATTGCCGCAACAAGCGCTCTCCCTGCTCCGGCCCGACGATGGCGAGGGCCGTCGAAAGGGCGTCGGCCACGGCGGCCGAAGTGGGGTGGAAGACCGTGACGGAGATCGCCCGGCGGGATGGCTGCCCGGTGCGGGCGTCGATCAGGTGCGTGTAGCGCACACCCTCGAATTCGAAGTAACGCTCGTAATCGCCGGACGTAGCCGCCGCTCCGTCCTGGAGCGTGACCGTATCCAGCAGCTTGCCGCTCTGGCGCGGGTGCTGGATGCCGAGCCGCCAGGGCTTGCCGTCTCCCGGACGCCGGCCGAGCGCCCGTACCTCCCCGCCGACGTCCACCAACGCGCTCGAAAGGCCGGCTTTCTCGAGGACTTCGATGGCCCGGTCGGCCGCATACCCCTGAGCCACGGCGCCCAGGTCGAGAGCCATCCCCGGACGCCCCAGACTGATCCACCAGCGGGTACCTTCGTGGCGTACGGAGACCTGCCGGAAATCGACCAGACCCACGGCCTGGGCCAGCTCCTGCGCCTTCGGAGGGTGCCGTGGCGGATCCCGGTCGTAGCTCGCCCCGAACCCCCAGAGATCGACGACGGGAGCCACGGTCGGATCGAAGGCGCCCCCCGTCTGTTGCGCGACGGTGAGGGCCAGGCGAGTCAGCCGCCCGACCTCCTCGGGTACCTCCACGGCGTGGCGTCCCGCCCCTTTGGCCACTCGCGCCAGGGGGCCGTCCGGATCGAATCGGTCGAACAGGGCGTCCAGGCGCTCGACCTCCGCCATGGCGGCATCCACCGCCGCTCGGGCGCCAGGCCCTGCCGCCGTGATCTGCACGAAGCTGCCCATGGCGAAGTCGGCACGGCGCACCACCGAGGTGTCCGAAGGCGCCGTGGAGTCCGGGGCGCTCCCGGGCAGCGGTGAGCCGGCGCCGCCGGGGGCCCTCCCGCTCCACGGCATCCCCCTCGTCGCGAGCGCCGCGCCTGCCATTGCCAGGGCCAGGGCCAGGGCCGCCACGGCACCCGCCTCGAGCCACCGGCTCCCGGAGCGTGTAGTCGCCTGCCTCACGGGGTCACCCCCGCCCCCGTTCACGCCGGGCCGCTACCTACCCGCACCGGCTCGGCCCGAGCGGGCGCCGGCGTGATCACGATGCAGTGGGTCGGGCACTTCTCGGCGCACTTGCCGCACCCGTCGCACCGGGCCGGATCGATGGAGGCCAGGTTGTCGAGGACGGTGATGGCCTCGCGGTCGCACGCCCGCTGGCAGATCAGGCACCCGATGCACCCTGACCGGCACACCTGGCGCACCTGTTTGCCGGGGAGGGTCGAGAGACACCTCACGTAGGAGGCGCCGGCGTCCATGACCTGGATGACGCCCCGGGGGCAAACCAGTTCGCACAGCCCGCAGCCGGTGCAGCGCTGCTCGTCCACCACCGGGAGCCCATCGGGCCCGATCGCGAGCGCTCCAAACGGGCAGGCCTCCACGCAGCTCCCGAGACCGAGGCAGCCGTCCGGGCACCCCTTCGGGCCCCCGGCCACCAAATCGGCCGCCCGGCAGTCCATGACCCCGTCGTAGCGTGCTCGCTGTACGGCGCTGTGGCAGTCGCCTCCGCAGAGCACCCTGGCGATCCGCCGGGCCGTGTGGCCCACGGACCGCCCGAGGATGGCCGCCAGCTTCTGGACCGTGGAGTCGCCACCAGCCCGGCACCCTTCCACGGGAGCCCCGCCCGCTATCAAGGCCCTGGCAAAGCCGCTGCACCCGGAGAAGCCGCACGCCCCGCAATTGGCGCCGGGCAGGCTCTCCGTCACCTGGGCGATCCGGGGATCCTCCTCGACCCGCAGGAAGCGCCCCGCTATCACCAGCCCGATGCCGAAGAGCAGCCCCAGGCTCCCCAGGAGGCCCACCGCGGCCAGAATCCCCTGTACCATGTGCCAAGCCCCTGCCTTTCCAGGCTCGCGCTTGCGGCTCGGAGCGCCGCTCGTGCCGTCAAATGGGCACCATCCCGGAGAACCCCATGAACGCCAACGACAGCAATCCCGCGATGGTGAGCGCCAGAGCCGTGCCCTCGAACGCCTTGGGCACCCGGGTGTAGGCGAGCTCTTCCCGGATGCCCGCCATCAGCACCAGAGCCAGCGTGAAGCCAAGCCCCGTCCCCACTCCGAAGACGGCGGTCTCGGCCAGGTCGTACGCCTTGTTGGAGGCCATGAGCGCCAGCCCCAGCACGGCGCAGTTGGTGGTGATGAGCGCCAGGTAGATGCCGAACGCCTCGTACAGGGCCCGGTTGGCCTTGCGGATCACCATCTCGACGAACTGCACGAAGACGGCGATCACCAGGATGAAGGCGAGGGTCCGCAGGTAGCTCAGTTGCATCGGCACCAGCACCGCGCGGTCGACGATCCACGTCACCACCCCGGCTCCTACCAGGACGAAGGTGGTGGCCAGACCCATGCTCACGGCCGTCTTCATCTGGCGGCTCATACCGAGGAACGGGCAGGTGCCGAGGAAGCGCACCAGCACGATGTTGTTGACCAGCGCCGAACTGATCAGCAGCAACAGCAGCTTCACCGGACCCCTCCTCCCATCCCGGCCGCCTCGGCGACTCTGGCTCCCGCCATCCCGGCGGCCTTACGGGCTTGCGCTCGCTCCTGTGCGACCCGCACGGCGGCGTTGAGGCCCGCCACGACGGCCCCCAGCGTCAGGAAAGCTCCCGGAGGCAGCGAGAAGAGCCCGAGCGGCGTAAACCAGTCGCCCAGCACCTGCCAGCCGAAGATGGTGCCTCTCGCCAGCAGCTCCCGCAGGGCGGCGATGAGCGTCAAGCCCCATATCTCGCCCAGGCCCATGCCCAGCGCGTCCGCCGCGGAGCGCATCACGCCGTGCTTGGAGGCGAAGGCCTCGGCGCGGGCGAGGATGATGCAGTTGACCACGATGAGCGGGACGAAGATGCCCAGCGCGTCGTGGACCGCCGGGAGCAACCCGGCCAGGGTCATGTCGGTGACGGTCACGGCCGTGGCGATGATCACCACGAAGACCGGGATGCGGACGTTGTCGGGGATCACCCGGTGCATGGCCGAGACGATCACGCCGGTGATCAGCAGCACCGCGGTCACGGCCAGGCCCATGATCAGGCCGTTGATGGCCGCCGTCGTAATGGCGAGCACGGGGCACATGCCGATGAGCATGCGCAGCGGCGGGTTTTCGGCCCAGATGCCCCGGACCACGTCGCCGGCCAGGGTTTTCATCATCAGCCCGGCCCGGCTTTCGTCGGCCACCTCCGCTCACCGCCCCTCCGTGGCGGCCCGTACCGCCTCGATGGCTTGCACCACGATGTCGCACACGGCTACCGACGAGACCGTGGCCCCGGAGATCCCGTCCACGTCCTCACCCGGCATGAAAGCGTCGTCCAGGGACTTCCCGGCGAACTGGCCCAAGAAGCCCTCTTCCTCGATGCGCGAGCCCAGTCCCGGCGTCTCGCTCTGCTGCAAGACCCGCACACCGAGCAACTCCTTGACCTCGGGATCGATGCCGACGGCCAGCCGGATCACGTCGTGGTACCCCTGCCCCTCGGTGAACACCCCGTAGCCCACCCGGTTGCCCTGCGCATCCAGAGCCTCGAAAACCCGGGCGCCGTCGGTCTGCGACAGCCGGTTGAAGGTGACCGCCTCGGGCATCAGCGTCTTGAGGCCGAGCTCGATCTCCCGCTTTTGTTGCTGGCTGGCGATCAGAGGAGCCGTAGCGTGGTAGAAGCTCGCCAGCAAGACCCCCGCTGCCGACGTGACCAGCACCAGCACCAGGACCGCCTGGAGCTCGCTGCGCCATCTCGGGCCGTGGACCGCCTGCAATGACTTCGCCTCCCGGACGACACGCCAGTGGCGCCGGCGCAACGCGACCGACGCCCGGTTGAGCAGTGGCGTCAAAGCGTTCATCACCAGTACGGCAAAGGCTGCTCCCTCGAGGAACGACCCCTGCAGCCGCAGCAACACCGTGAGCGCCCCGGCACCCAGGCCGAACACGAACCGCCCTTCGGCGGCGACCGGCGTCGTGGGCGGGTCGTTGACGAAGAAGGCCACCGTCAGGGGCGCCAGGCCCACGAGCCAGTGGTAAGCCGGGTGCCACCCCATGCTCATGGCCAGAAGCCCGCTGCCCACGAAAAAACCGGCCGGTGCCTGCCAGCGCCCCGCGCCCCAGCCCATCACCAGAACGCCGGCCACCAGCACCGCCAGCGGAGAGGCAGCCGCGAGGGGGCCGGGACCGGCGTGCCAGAGCAGGGGCAGGTAATCGGGAATCACCTTGCCTGCCTTGGCGACGGCCATGAGCGCCGGCCTGGACGCGGTGCCGCCGGACAGCGCGGGCGCGAAGCTCCCCAGCAAGAAGACGTGCCCGACCAGGGCCGGGTTGAACAGGTTGTGTCCCAGGCCGCCGAACACGTACTTGCCCAGCGCGATGGCAGCGGCCGCACCGAGGAGCGCCATCCAGGTCGGGGCGGTCGGTGGAAGGGTGAGCGCGAGCAAGAGCCCCGTGACCAGAGCGCTGCCGTCCGCGAGGGTGGCGAGCGCCTTGCGGCGCAGCAACCACTCGCACGCTGCCTCGACCACCGCGGCGCCGGCCATGCCGGCCGCCATCAGCCGTACGGCATCCAGCCCGTAGACGGCGACGGCGGCGGCGCCCGGTATGGCGGCCGCCAGCAGCGTCAGGCGCACCAGGGTCGTGACCGGCTCCGCCACGTGGACGTGGGGTGCCGGCTGGACCCACAGCACGGGATGCGTGACCGTCTCCTGCCCTTTCACGATCGGGTCGCCACCTTTTCGGCCGCCCGCTCGGCCGGACGCCTCCGGGGAGCGGAGGGGCGGCCCTTGGCCAGCGTGATCCACTGCAGGAGCGGCCGGCGGGACGGGCAAACGGCAGCGCACGCCGCGCACTCGACGCAGGCAAGGGCGCCCAGGTCCCGGGCCTCGGCCATCTGGCCGGCGCCCGCCGCCCGAGCGATGTACAATGGGAGCAGGCCCACCGGGCAGACCTCCACGCACCGGCCGCATCGGATGCAGGCCGCTTCCGGGTGGAGGCGCTCGAGATGGCGCTCCTGCAGGAGGGCCAGAGCAGGAAGCGACGCGGTGACCGGAAGGCTGAGGTCGGGGATGGCCTCGCCTCGCAGCGGCCCACCCGCCAGCGCCATGGCGACGGCGGGCGCAGGCGGCACCTGACCGTCGGCCCCCGGCGCAGCCGGCGTGCGAGTGTCCGGCTTCGGGGCCATCGCCCATGCGGCGACGACCTCCAGGGCGAGCCCGATGGGCACGTGGAAAGCCCGTACGGGCCCCCTCGGACCCGTGGCCACGGCCAGAAGCCTGTGGGTCACGGGGAAGCCGTCTTGCAACGCGTGCCCGGCGGCCACCGCGGTACCCGCCGACTCCACGACGAAGGGGGCCGCCCCTAGCCCGGAAAGCTGCATGGCCCGGGCGGCCAGCAGGACCGGTACCTCCCGCCAGTCGAGCTCCCTGAGGGTGACCAGCCGGATGGCAGCCGGCCGGGCGGTGTCGCCGGCGCCCCTGGCGGATGCCTGGCGGCGCAGCGCCTCTTCCACCGCGGGCCGGGCAGGGGAGGAGGAGAGGACGGCGACGACGGCGCGGGCGGCGCCCAGGGCTCTCACCAGTGCCCTCGTCCCCAACACGAGGGCGTCCGGCTCCGCAGCGGCCTCCAGCTCCTCGCTCGGGATCGCCGGCTCCGGCCCTACGGCGTTGATCACCAGCGTGGCGCCGCCGGCTCCCCGGCGCAGCAGCGCCGGGAGGCTTGCAGCGAGTTGGAGTGAGCCGTCACCCGGGCGCGCCGCGGTCAACCTGCCGGTCAGCCCGGCCTGGAGCAAGTAACGCGCCAGCTCCTGGCGCGGCCACGACTCCGGGTGAGCACAATCCCACGGCCGCTCCAGGGGGGCTGCCCACTCGTCGAGCCCGTCCGACTCTACGGTCACCGCATGCAGGACGCCTGCCGGCGTGCAAAGCGGGCCGACGTCCACCACCTTGCCCGATACCGGGCTGTGCACCGGGACGCCTGCCCGGGCCGCCTGGGCCCCCTCCTCCGGCTCGGGTGGCCCATCGTCCGGGGCATCGGGCTCCAGCAGGAGCTGGCCTGCCGCGACCCGGTCCCCCTTGCGTACGACCGGGCGGGCTCCAGGATGGGGGCCGCGGCCGGGACCCCAGGGAGCGGTCAGGGTGAACCGTATGCCCGGGGTCGTCGCCAGGGGACGGCTCCCGGCCGGTTGCAGGGCCTCATCGTTCATGCTCGACCGACTCCTTCGTGGCGGGAGGATCGAGAAGGGAAGGGTAGTCTTAGTGAAGACATTCACGAGCTTTCGCAAAAAACGAGGCACGCACCCCTGCCTTTCCCGGCCAGCGCCTCCCGGCGTCGGCCACCGGTTCATGACCGGCAAGCCCCGTGCCCGTTTCAGTCTGGCATAGGGGTGGGTCACAATCAAGAGGATTTGGCAGGACCGAATGTCCCATCTCGGAATAGTGGGACCAAACGACCGGTCGAAACCGCAAAAGAGGGGGGCGCGACTTTCCACCATGCGACAGGGGGGCTTGCGGCGCGTCTTCGCCGTGGCCGACGGCGTCGACGGCATCGATCTGGAGTTCCAGGGGCGGCACCGGGCCATCGCCAGCTTCGTGCTGCGGGGCGAGGGCGGCCGGTTCGCCTTGATCGAGGTGGGCCCGGAGAGCACGCTTGGCGGGCTCGAGCGCGGTCTACAGGAGGCAGGGCTGCACCTGGACGGCCTCGAGGGGGTTTTCGTCACTCACATTCATCTGGATCACGCCGGAGCGGCCGGTGCGCTCGCGCAGAAGGCGCGCTGCCCGGTATGGGTGCACGAGATCGGGGCGCCCCACCTGGCCGACCCGGCCCGGCTGTGGGAGAGCGCGGGGAGGGTGTTCGGCCACGACCACATGCAGGCGCTTTGGGGCGGCATCACGCCGATCGACCGGGAGTTGCTGCGCCCCATCGGGGAGTACGCCCGCATCGAGATCCTCGGGCACCGGCTGGAGGCGTACCATACCCCGGGGCACGCTTCGCACCACGTCGTCTACTTGCTGGATGGGGAGACGCTGTTCACGGGAGACGCGGCGGGGGTGCGGGTTCCCGAGGTGCCGCTCGTGCGGGCGCCGGCGATGCCCCCGGAGCTCCACGTGGAGCAGTGGAGCCGGACCATCGACCGGATGGAGGGGCTGCGACCCCGCAGGCTGGTGCTGACGCACTTCGGCCCTTACGAGCACGACGTCGCGTGGCACCTGGGACAGGTCCGCGAAAGCCTGCGTACCGGCGCCGACCGCATCCTGGAGCAGTCGCGGCGGGGGGTGGCGGTAGAGGCGATGACCGAAGGGCTGCTGGAGCTCGAAAGAGAGCGCCTGGCCACCCGAGGAGTGGAAAGCGCGGCTCATGCGGCCATCCTCGAGCACTACGACGTGATTGTTCCGACGCCCCTCATGGTCAACGGGTACTTGCGCTACTGGCGCAAGTTCCATCCCGAGCTCGCCGCCTCTCCTTCGTGACCTGAAGGGGCGCAGAGCGCAGTGCAGGGGTCGGGCCGACGCCTCGCGACCCGGTGGAGGTAGGCGCCGGCGGAGAGCGAACCTTCGGGCCACACCCGCCTGGGTGACGGGGGAGGGAGCGCCCGTGGGCATCGTCGAACGGCTGCGGCGTATCTACGGCCCGGAACGGATGGTCACCGACCTGGCGGCTCTGCGGGTCTACGAGACCGACGGCCTCGCCTCGGAGCGCCAGATGCCGCTCGCCGTGGTCTTTCCTCGCGAGGCCGACGAGGTGGCAGCCACCGTGCGGGCCTGCTTCGAGGACGGGGTTGCGTTCGTCGCGCGTGGGAGCGGTACCAGCTTGAGCGGAGGGTCGGTGCCGCCTCCCGGTGGCGTGGTGATCGCCCTCAACCGCATGAACCGCATTCTCCGGCTCGACCCCGACGAGCAGCGGGCCGTGGTGGAGCCGGGGGTCGTCAACGCCCATCTGAGCCAGGCGGCCGCTCCCTACGGCCTCTACTACGCCCCCGACCCCTCGAGCCAGGTCATCTGCACCCTGGGGGGCAACGTGGCCTTCAACTCCGGGGGCGCCCACTGCCTCAAGTACGGCATGACCTCCAACCACGTGCTGGGCCTCCGGGTGGTCCTCCCCGACGGCACGGTCGAGCGCCTCGGCGGGAGCAGCCTGGAGGTGCCCGGGCCGGACCTGGTGGGGCTTTTCGTGGGGTCGGAAGGGCTGATGGGGGTCGCCGTCGAGATCACGGTGCGCCTGTTGCCCAAACCCGAGGCAGTGCGGACGCTGCTTGCCGCTTACGGGAGCCTGCAGCAGGCGGGCGAGGCCGTGGCGGCCGTGGTGGAGAGCGGGCTTCTGCCGGCCGCGATGGAGATCATGGACCGCCTCGCCATCGAAGCGGCGGAAGCGGCCGTGCACGCGAACTACCCGAAAGGCGCCGGAGCGCTGCTCATCGTCGAGCTGGACGGCCCCCGGGACGAGGTCGAGTCGGACTTCGTGCGGCTTCACGAGCTCATCCGGCGCTCGGGGGCGACCGAGGTGCGCGTGGCTTCCGACGACGCCGAGCGCCTGAAGATCTGGAAGGGCAGGAAAGGCGCCTTTTCCGCGGTCGGCAGGCTCAGCCCGGCCTACCTGGTGCAAGACGGGGTGGTGCCCCGCACCCGCCTCGGGGAGGCCCTGCGCGAGATCGAGCAGCTGGCCGCCGCGGCGGGGTTGCGCGTGGCCAACGTCTTTCACGCCGGCGACGGCAACCTGCACCCCCTGATCCTGTACGACGGGCGCAAGCACGGCGAGCGGGAGCGGGCCGAGGAGCTGGCGGCGGCCATCCTGCGGGTCTGCATCCGCCAGGGAGGCTCCATCACCGGCGAGCACGGGGTCGGCCTGGAGAAGCGGCAGTTCCTCGGCGAGATGTTCGCCGAGGGCGACCTGCGCGTCATGGCTCGCCTGCGCAGGGAGATGGATCCTCTGGGGATCGCCAACCGCGGCAAGATGTTTCCGCCCGGCTTCGAGGAGGCCGGCGAGGCGGGACGGGCGCTGCTGCCATCCGCGGCCCCAGGCTGAGGGGTGGGACGGGCAATGGCGGTCGAAGAGGTGCAAGGTGCGGACGTCCTGGCACCGGCCGACCCCGGCGAGGCAGCGGAGGCGGTCAAGGCCAGCCGGGTGGTGGTGCCCCGCGGCGGCGGCACGAAGTGGGGGCTCGTCGCGGCCAGGATGGCCAGCGTCGCCGGTACCCCGGGCGGGCTGCGGATTGTCGACACGACCCGCCTGGCCGGCATCCTCCAATACGACCCGGCGGAGTATACGGTGACGGTGCTCGCGGGCACCCGGTTGGACGATCTCGGGCAAGTGCTCCAGCGTGCCGGGCAATACCTGCCCTTCGACCCGCCGTTGGTCGCCAGAGGCGCAACCGCCGGAGGGGCCGTCGCGTCGGGTCTGGGTGGCCCGGGGCGACTGCGCCGCGGTGGCGTTCGCGACTTCGTACTGGGCATCCGGTTCGTCGACGGCGAGGGGCGGCTGGTACGAGCCGGCGGCAAGGTCGTCAAGAACGCGGCCGGCTTCGACTTGCCGAAGCTCTTCTGCGGCAGCCTGGGAGAGCTCGGCGTGCTCGTCGAGGTGACGTTCAAGGTGCTGCCGGCGCCGCCATCGTCCGGCACCGCCCGGTTCGGATTCGACCGGCTGCCCGACGCGGCGGCGGCCCTGCGGAGGCTGTTGCGCACCCCGCTCGAGCCGGATGCGGTCGACCTGGTCGAGCGCCGGGCGCTGCAGGCCGCAAGCGGGCCGGAGGTTGCCGCAGACGACCCGTGGTCGCTGTGGGTGCGGGTGAGCGGCGAGGAAGCGCACGTCGCCGCCCGGCTCGATCGGGTGGAGGCCGCGGTGGGGGCGCCGGGCGCGCGGCTGCACGGCCCGCCCGAGCAGGCCCTGTGGGAGGTCTTGCGCGACCTGGAGTGGGCCTCCCGCGCTCCGGCCGTGCTCCGGCTGCACACGACCCCGGGGCGGATCGAACGGCTCGACGAAGCCTTGCAGCGTCTCGGCGCCCTCCGCCACTACAGCGTCGCGGGCCATGTGGCGTGGGCGGCCATGGACTCCGTGCCGGCGCGCTCCCTGCTGGTCTCCGAGCTCGCCGGGTTGGCGGACGCGGCTCTGGCCCTGCGGGGAGCACAGGGCTCTCCGCACGTGCTGATGCCGGGGGAGGGCTTCGCCCGCAGGGTCAAGCGGGCGCTCGATCCGGCGGGGCGCTTCGGCTGGACCTGGTAAGGGGGAGGGGTGCCGGTGCAGCATCGAATCGATGGGGCTCGCCTGGGGCCGTACGGCCCGGCCATGGCCGCGGCGATCGAGGCGTGCGTGCACTGCGGCTTTTGCCTGCCGGCCTGCCCCACCTATCAGGAACTGGGCGAGGAGATGGACTCTCCCAGAGGCCGTATCTACCTCATCAAAGAGGTGCTGGAAGGGCGCCTGAGCCTCGACGGAGCGGCCGGCCAACACGTGGATCGGTGCCTGGGCTGCCTGGCCTGCGTGGAGGCGTGCCCGTCGGGCGTGCGCTACGACCTGCTCCTGGTGGGCTTCCGGGAGTGGCAAGAGGCGCGGCGCAAGCGTTCTGCCCTGTCGAGGTGGTGGCGCCGGGGCCTGCTGTCGGTCCTGCCCTACCCGCGCCGCTTGCGGGCCGCGGTGGCGCTGGGACGGGCGGCCGGGAGGATGAGGCGGTGGCTCCCCCGGCGGCTGCGGGCGATGATCGATCTCATCCCGCCGGAGCCGGTGCGGGCTGCCGGGGTACCCCCGGCCATCCCGACCCGAGGTCCGCGGCGCGCTCGGGTGGCGCTGTTACGGGGCTGCGTGGAATCGGTGCTGGCTCCCGGGATCCTGGAGGCGGCCGTGCGGGTGCTGACCGCCAACGGCGTCGAGGTAGTCGTCCCCGAGGGGCAGGGGTGCTGCGGCGCCCTCGCCCTGCACGCCGGGGCCACCGCTCAGGCCCGGGTGCTGGCGAGGCGCAACCTCCGGGCGTTCCGCCCTGAAGAGGTGGACGCCGTCCTCACGACCGCGGCCGGGTGTGGTTCGGCGATGAAGGCGTACCCCGAGCTCTTTGCCGGGCGACCCGAGCAGGGCGGGGCTCGAGCCTTCTCGGCGAAAGTGCGGGACATTTCGGAATTTCTCGACGCGATGGGCGTCACGCCGCCGAGCGCTGCCGGGCGCCCGGGGCGCGTCGCGTATCACGATGCCTGCCACCTCGGCCACGCGCAGGGAGTACGGGATGCGCCGAGAAGGCTCCTTTCACGGATGCCCGGAGTGGAGCTCGTGGAGATCCCCGACGGCGATACGTGCTGCGGATCTGCGGGCCTCTATCACCTGGAGCACCCGGAGCTGGCGCGCCGGTTGCAGGAGCGCAAGGTGGAGGCCATCTTGCGGACGGGGGCCGGCACCGTCGTGGCGGGCAACATCGGGTGTATCGTGCAGATTCGGGAGGGGCTGGCCCGCCGGGGGGCCGGGCGCGTGAGGGTGCAGCACACGGTGGAGCTACTCGATCGGGCCTATGCCCGGCCTGAAGGAGGAGGCGGCGGATGATCCGCTGGGTGTGCAACGTGACCATGCTGTTCACGGAGGTGCCGTTGCTCGAGCGGTTCGAGCGGGCGGCCCGGGCAGGGTTTCGCTACGTGGAGTTCCTGTTCCCCTACGGACAGGATGTCGATGCCATCGCAAGGGAGCTCGAGAAGCACCATCTGGAGCAGGTGCTGTTCAACCTGCCGGCAGGGCGGTGGGAGAGCGGAGAACGGGGGATTGCGGCGGACCCGAGCCGCCGGGAGGAGTTCGCCGAGGGGGTGCGCCAGGCGGTGGCCATCGCCCAGAGGCTCGGGGTGCGCCGCCTCAACTGCCTGGCCGGCCGGTTGCTGCCGGGGGTGCCTTACGCCGACCAGCACGCCTGCCTGGTGGACAACCTGCGCCGGGCGGCCGACCATCTCGCCCGGCACGGGATCATGCTCTTGGTCGAGCCGCTCAACGACCGGGACGTGCCGGGCTTCTTGTTGACCTCGACCCGCCAGGCCGTGGCCCTGCTCGACGAGGTCGGGCGACCCAACGTCAAGGTGCAGTACGATGCCTACCACATGCAGATCATGGAGGGCAACCTCACGCAGACGCTCAAGGCTTACCTGCCCCGCATCGGCCACGTGCAGATCGCCGACGTGCCGGGGCGCCACCAGCCGGGCACCGGGGAGATCCGCTACCCGTTCGTGCTGCAGGCGCTCGACGAGGCCGGGTACGACGGGTGGGTCAGCCTCGAGTACGTGCCGCAGGGGAGCACGGAGGAGTCGCTGCGGCAGGCGGCCGAAGCCGGTCTTGCCGCGCTGGGCTTACCGCACGAGGGTTAGCGAGGAGGCGCTGCCGTCATGCCGTCTACGTCGTCCCTACCGCCCATCGCTCCGGGTCGCACGACCGTAGGGTTCATCGGGCTGGGCATCATGGGCCGGCCCATGGCCCGCCACGTGCTCCAGGCCGGCTACCGGCTGCGGGTGTACAACCGTAGCCGCGCCGCTGTCGAGAGCCTGGTGGCCGAGGGCGCCGTGGAGGCCCGCTCGCCCGAGGAGGTGGCCCGGGAGGCCGACGTGGTCATCACCATGCTGCCGGACTCGCCGGACGTGCAGCAGGTCGTGCTCGGCCCTCACGGGGTCGTCGAAGGCCTGCGGCCGGGGCGCATCCTCATCGACATGAGCACGATCTCCCCCATGGTGACCCGGGAGATCGCCTCCCGGCTCGAGGAGCGGGGCTGCTTCATGCTGGACGCGCCCGTGAGCGGCGGGGAGAAAGGGGCCATCGAAGCGACGCTCTCCATCATGGTCGGCGGCCCCGCCGAGGTCTTCGAAGCATGCCGGCCGCTGCTCGAGACCATGGGCAAGTCGATCGTCTACATGGGCCCGGCGGGAGCCGGGCAGGTCACCAAGGCGTGCAACCAGATCGTCGTGGCGGTCACCATCCAGGCGGTGAGCGAGGCGCTCACCCTGGCCCGCAAAGCGGGCGTCGATCCGGCGAAGGTGCGGCAGGCTCTCCTGGGCGGGTTTGCCCAGAGCCGGATCCTGGAGATCCACGGCCAGCGGATCCTGGAGCGCAACTTCCGGCCGGGCTTCAAGGTGAGGCTGCACCACAAGGACCTCGGGATTGCCCTCGCCACGGGCAGGGCCGCAGGGGTGTCGCTGCCCGCCACGGCCATGGTCAACGAGCTGCTGGGCGCCCTGGAGGCGAAGGGCCAGGGCGAGGCGGATCACTCGGCCCTGGCCACGCTGGTGGAAAGCCTCGCGGGCGTCACGGAAGCGGGCGCTCTGCAAAGCCAGACCTGATGGCTGGCGAGAAGCTCTGGCGCCCGGTGGGGGTCAGGACGAAGGGCCTTCCACCGGCAGCTGGTGGTTGAGCCAGGCGATGATGCCACCCTGCAGGTTGAAGGCACGCTCCCATCCCGACCGGCGCAAGAGGGCGACTGCTCTGGCGCTTCGTTCACCGACCGCGCAGTAGGCGACCAGGTCACGGCCCTTCGGCAGCTCGTGGAGCCGCTGGGGCAACTCTCCCAGGGGAATCCAGAGCGAGCCCTCGATGCGCATGATGTCCCGTTCGGCTTTCTCTCGCACGTCGAGGAGCACCACCCGGCCCTCCTGCACCCCCTTCCACACGTCGGGAGGGCTCAGCTGCGCGACCCCGCCGTCGACGGCCGGCGTGGCCTCGCCGGCCGGGCCGTCGCCCGAGCTAGCCGCTTGCTGGGCCTGCGCCTGCGGCGCCGGGTGGCGCTGGGGCACGCCGCAAAACTCCTCGTAGTCGATGAGGCGGGTCACGGTCGGGTGGTCGCCGCAAACCGGGCAGGCAGGGTCGCGCTGGTAGCGCACCACCCGGATGTCGGCGGACAGCGCGTCGAACAGCAGCAGCCGGTTGACCAGGGTCTCCCCGATCCCGAGCAGCACCTTGACGGCCTCGAGCGCCTGCAGCGTGCCGAAGAAGCCGGCGAGAGCCCCGATGATCCCGGCGTCCGCGCAGCTGGGCACGCTGCCGGGGGGCGGCGGGGTGGGGAAGAGGCAGCGGTAGCACCCGTGCCCCGGCAGATACGTCGTCGCCTGCCCCTCCCAGCGCAGGATGCTGGCGTCGACGAGGGGCTTTCCCAGCAAGACGCAGGCGTCGTTGACCAGGTACCGGGTCGGGAAGTTGTCGCACCCGTTGACGACCACGTCGTACTCCCGCAGGATCTCCAGGGCGTTGTCCGAGGTGAGCACCGTTTGGTATGGGCGCACCTCGACCTCGGGATTGATGTCCTCCAGGGTGCGCCGGGCCGACTGGGTCTTGGGGCGGCCCACGTCGTGGGTGAAGTGGAGGATCTGGCGCTGCAAATTGGTGAGGTCGACCCGGTCGCCGTCGACGATGCCCAGGGTGCCGACCCCGGCCGCCGCCAGGTAGAGGGCCGTGGGCGAGCCGAGCCCGCCTGCCCCCACGATCAGCACCCGCGACTCGAGGAGCTTGCGCTGGCCTTCCACCCCGACCTCCTGCAGGAGGATCTGGCGGCTGTACCGCTGCATCTGCTCGCCGGTGAGCAAGGGGACACCTCTCATGGCCGCGACATAGCTCCCTTCACGGAAGGCGCTCCGGCCACTTGCGGGCGAGGCGCCGCCTCCGTCTTGGATACGACGACCTTCCACACGCCCGGCCCCGCCGGCTCGATCCGGCTCGAGTAGCCCAGGCGGGAGGTGTATGCCGGGATGGTCTGGAGCGCGGGCGGGTGATCGGTGATCACCTCGAGGGATTCGCCCGGAGCAAGCCGCGCGAGTGCCTCCACGGCCTTCAGCATCGGGTAGGGGCAGATCTCGCCCCGAACGTCCAGCACCACGGGTCATCGAAACCCCCTTCGCCGCTCCGCGTGGAGCATTGTACCGTTTTTCGAGAGCCACCGGGTCACGTCTCACGCGAACCGCCGCACCAGCCGGCTCCCGAGGCCGGCGCCGGCCAGCAGGGCGGCCCCGAAGACCCACCCGTTGAGGCCGAGGGACGGGATGGCCGAGAAGAAGGCGCCGATGGTGCACCCCCGGCCAGCGCCGCCCCGTAGCCCATGAGGATGCCACCGGCAGCGGACTGGACGAAGCGCCGGGGCTGGCGTGGCATACGCCACCGCCACTCTCCAGACGCCAGGGCCGCCGTGAAGCTCCCGGCCACCATCCCGAGATCGAGCATGAGGGAGTGGCTCACCAGGCGGCTGCCGCCCAGGGTCAGGGTGCACCCGGGCAGCTGGCCGGCTCCGGGCAGGGGCCCCGGCGGCCAGCCGAGCAGGGTCGAGAGCTCTACCGCCCAGCGGGAGATCTCCCCGGTCACCCCCCACGGCATGTGGGCTACGTAAAGGTACACGTTGAGCAGGCCCAGCAGGACTCCCCCGGTAAGCGCCGGCCAGCCATCTCGCAGAATCGGGCGGGCGAGGGCGGCAAGGCGCCGGCGCACCGCTGACGGGCGGGGCGTCGCGATCCCCCCGGCACCCGGCCCGGCGGCCGGTACGGAGGCCGGATCGGCGGGCGACCAAGGCGCTCCTCCGGCCTGCCCGGCCGTCACGAAGGCGGCCGCCGGCAAACGGGCCTCGCGGACTTCGAGCAGCAGCCAGACCGCCCCGATCCCCGCCAGCGTCAGTGCCAGCGCTCCGGCGTACCCCAGGTAGCGGGGGAGCCAGACGACGGGCCCCGGCCCGATGAAGTGCTCCCACCAGAAGCCCCAGCTATGAGCGGCAAGGCCCAGGCCCACCACGATCCCGGCAAAGGCGGCGTACGAGGCGGCGTAGCCTTCGCCCATCCGATACAGCGTGCCCGAGACGCACCCGCCGGCCACGGTCATCCCGATGCCGAACAGCACCCCGCCCACCACCAGGTGCCATCCCAGCGGGAACAGGTGCGCCTCCGGCGGGAGCACCCCCGGCAGGCCCGGCATGCTCACCATCTTGGACTCGAGCAGGGCGAACCCCGTCGAGGCCACCGCCATGCCGGCCAGGATCCCCTTCAGCGTGGACGAGCCGCCGAACAAGAACAGATCCCGAAACGCCGACGCAAAGCAGAAGCGGCTGCGCTGCAACACCACCCCGAGGGCCACCCCGAAGGCCCAGAAGAGCACGTAGTCCCGGCCGAGCTGCGACACATACCAGCCGGCTCCGGCGACTCCGAGCGCCCCGAGGGTGGCGGCCAGGGACGGTGGTGGCGGGAAGGTGCCAGGCCGTTGCGGCGGCGGGTTGACCCAGGGGGTTCACGGGCGCTCCTCCTTTCGTTCAGCGTTTCGCTCAGCGTTCCACGGGAAGATCGGGCCGGTTGCCCCACTCGGCCCAGGAGCCGTCGTAGACGCGCACCGACGGGTAGCCCAGCAGTTCGTGCAGGACGAACCAGGTATGGGCCGCCCGGACGCCCGTCTGGCAATAGACCACGATTTCGGCGGCCGCACCGGGGCCGAGCCCCGCGCTCTCGAAGAGCTTCCGGAGCTCCGGTACGGGTTTGAAGGTGCCGTCGGGACGAGTCACGAGCGACCACTCGAGATTGACGGAGCCCGGGATGTGCCCGCCCCGGGCCGCCCTCACGTCGAGGCCGGCGTACTCCTGGGGGGAGCGCACGTCACAGACCCGAGCCTGGCCGAGGATCCGCTGCACGTCTTGCCAGGTCGCCACCAGCTGCCTGTCAGGCGTAGGGACGGGGTACGGCGAGAGGTCGCGGGAGGAGAGGGCCGGCGAGGGCGGCGACCCGGTCTCGGTCTTGCGCCCCTCCCGCGTCCAGCGCGTGATGCCGCCGTCCAGGACGGCCACGTGCGGATGCCCGTACAGCTTGAAGACCCAGTAGGCCCGGGCGGCCCACAGGCCCTGCTGGTCGTCGTAGAGCACCACCGGCTCCTCCCGCCCGATCCCCAGCCGCTGCATCAGCCGCTGGAACTGCTGGGGCGTAGCGGCCATCCCTTCGACGGGGTTGGAAGGATCCACCAGATCGGCCCTGGGGTCGACCGGCAGGGCGCCGGGGATGTGCCCTCGAGCGAACGCGGAGGGATCCGTGCGGACGTCGAGCAGACGGGGAGCGAAAGGCCCGTCGAGATGAGCGGCCAGCCAGGTGGGGTCGACCAGCGGGCCGGGGAGCGGTGCGGTGCCGGCCGCCAGGGCCGCCGGGCCGCGGCCCAGCGGAACGACGGACAACAACAGGGCCAGGAGTGCGGCAACGAGCATCCAGCTCCCGGACGAACGCCGCAGGCACCTCGAGGACCTGGCAGAGCAACGAGAAAGGGGACGGTCTGAAAGGTGCACGGGTACCCTCTCCTCCTTCGTCCAGGCGGTCTTTGCAGCCGCCGGGTAGGATCGGAGCCGGAGTGCGCGGGTTACGGGCGGGATGGCGGCGCCCGCGCCGTCAGAGCGCGGCGCCGCCGTGGGTGAAGGTCAACACCCGCCGGCCATGGCGGGCACGATGGCGATTTCGGATCCTTCGGGCAGCGGCGTATCGAGGCCCGAGAGCAGCCGGACGTCCTGGTCGTTGACGAACAGGTTGACGTAGCGGTGCAGGTCGCCTCCCCCGTCGACCAGGCGCTGGCGGATGCCCGGATAACGCAGCTCGAGGGCCTGGATGGCCTCGGCCACGGTGGACGCCTCGACCTGGACCTCCTTCTCCCCGTTGGTCAGGCCACGCAAGAGCTGGGGTACTCTCACCGTCACTGCCATGGTGCGAAACGTCTCCCCCCGAGTGGTGCGCCTGGGGCGCACGCACGCCATACATGCTAGCGATCCGACGCCGGTACGCCAGCCGGCTGGAGCCGGCCGCCATGCAGGTGTCCGTTGCCGGCAAGCCCGTGGCCGGCCCTGCCCCCGGCCGCCACCGCCTCGTGCAAGGCCTGCTCGAAGCTGCGCAGGGTGGGAGCGATGGTCACGGCCTGGCCCGCGACACCCTCGGCGGCGTCCAGCGTCTTCAAACCCATCCCTGTAATATAGGCCACCACCGTCTCGTCGCGCCCGAAGGCCCCGCGCTCGGCGAGGCGCTTGAGGACGGCGACGGTGGTGCCGCCGGCCGTCTCTGTGAAGATGCCCTCGGTACGGGCCAGGAGCGCGATCCCTTCGACGATCTCCTGATCGCTGACGGCCTCGACCACGCCCCCGCTCGATCGGGCGATCTGCAGGACGTAGCGGCCGTCGGCCGGGTTACCGATGGCCAGGCTGCGGGCGATGGTGTCGGGGACGACCGGGTCCACGTACTCTCGGCCCTCGCGAAAAGCCCTGGCCACCGGAGAGCATCCGGCCGCCTGGGCTCCGTGCACCCGCGGTGCCGGGCTCGCTTCTACCAGGCGCAGGCGCTGGAGCTCGCGGAAGCCCTTGGTGATCTTGACGAGCAGGTTGCCCGAAGCGACCGGGACCACGATGTGATCGGGGACGTGCCAGCCGAGCTGCTCGGCGACCTCGTAGGCGAGGGTTTTGGCACCCTCGGCGTAGAACGGGCGTAGATTGACGTTGACGAAGGCCCAGGGCCGCTCGTCGGCGATCTGGGCGCAGAGTCGGTTGACGTCGTCGTAGGTTCCCTCCACCTCCACGATGGTGGGGTGGTAGATGGCCGAGGTGACTACCTTGGGGCGCTCGAGGCCCGCCGGGATGAAGACGTAGGCGGGCATGCCGGCCCGGGCGGCGTGGGCGGCCACCGAGTTGGCCAGGTTGCCGGTAGAGGCACACGCCAGCACCTCGAAGCCGAAGCGGCGCGCCGCGGCAGCGGCCACCGAGACCACTCGATCCTTGAACGACCACGTGGGGTTGACGGCGTCGTTCTTGAGGAAGAGCCGCTCCAGCCCCAGCAAGCGGCCCAACCGCCGGGCGTGCAGCAGGGGAGTGAAGCCGGCCTGCAGGTCGGTCTCCGGATCGTGAGCCACCGGGAGCAGGTCGGCGTAGCGCCACATGCTGGCGGGGCCCGAGGCGATGCGCGCCCGGAGTTGGGCCGGCCCCGGGAGCGCGCCGTAGTCGTAGATCGGTTCGAGCGGCCCGAAACAGGCGTCGCACGCGTACTGAGGGCCCATCAGGAAGGTCTTGCCACACTCCCGGCACTGAAGGCCCGCGGCTGCCAATACCAAGGCACCCCCCATGAGCCAGCGTCCCAGGAGCGGGGTCGACACCCCGTGCCACGTGCATTCCCACCGGCGACCGCAGGCGGCCTGCACGCCGCCGACAGGGCACAGAAGGTCCACCGTTGCACCCGCACCGGCCGGAGGGGCGTCCGCGAATGGGCAGAACGCAAACCGAAGAAGGACGGTCCATGAAAATCCTCTCCTGCGGCTCATGGGCCGCGCGGGAGAGGACGATGTACCTCGTCCTCTTATCCTCCGGGATTGGCACCTTACCGCCGTCAGGCTCGCAGGTTGCCGGGGGTCATCGAGCCGGTCTCTCGCCCGCTCTTGATAAGGGACCGCTGTTTGGTTTGGCCGGATGGTAGCACAGGCAACGAGCGGGTGTCAATACCATTTTCAGCACATGCCGCCGGAGCTCGTGGCGTGCGCTATCGCGGCCCGCCGGGTGGTGCCGCGCGGCGCCCGCCCCATCCCCTGTGCTATACTCCGAGGTGAGACGGTGCGGGCGTGGCGGAACCGGCAGACGCGGCAGGCTTAGGACCTGCTGGGCGAAAGCCCTTGGGGGTTCGAGTCCCTTCGCCCGCACCACCTGCTTCGGGATGGAGTGCTCTCAACGCGCCGGCGGCCCTCCGGGTGAGTCGCTCACGAGCGAGGCGGCTCCCACCAGTGCGGAGTCCTGTCCCAGCGCCGCCGGTACGATGTCGAAGCTGCCCCGCAGCGCATCCCCCACGTGCCGGTCGACGGAGGCCCGGCAGGGCGCGAGGAGCTTCTCCCCCGCAAGGCTGATGCCGCCGCCCACCACCACCCGGTCGGGAAGGAAGATCTGGGCGAGGCTTGCGATCCCGACGCCCAGCCACTCGCCTACCTCCTGCCAGACGGCCCGGGCTCCCGGATCACCCGTATCGGCCAGGCGGGAGATGGCCTCCGGGGTCAGCGCGGTCCGGCCGTCCAGCAGGGCTCGGAGAGCCGGGAAATCGCCGCCGGCGGCGATTTCCCGGGCGATGCGCAAGACGGCCCGCGACGAGACCATCTCCTCCCAACAGCCACGCCCGCCACAGGTGCATACCGGGCCGTCCCGGGCCACCACCATGTGCCCCATCTCGCCCGGAGTCTGGTCGTAGACCCAGCGAAGGAGCTGGCCTCGTACGCTGATGGCCGCGGCGACGCCGGTGCCGATGCTGACCATGACGACGCGCCGGCGGCCGCTGGCCGCTCCCGCCCAGAGCTCGCCCAGGAGCGCGGCGTTGATGTCCCACTCCAGCACGACCGGCGCTTCGAGCCGCCGGCGCAGGTAGGAGCGCAGGGCGAAGCCCTCCAGCGCAGGGAGGTTGTTGTTGAGGTGGATGACGTCGCCGTGCTCGAAGGGGGAGTTGACCGACACCCCGTACCCCTCCGGAGAGCGGCCCACACGGGCCTCGACCCAGTCGGCCGCCCGGCGGATGGCCGCCAAGAGGCCCTCCACGCATGCCTCTGGGTCCCGAGCACGTGGCGTGGGCTCCGAGAAACGGGCCATCACGCGGCCTTCTTGGTCTACCACGGCGGCTTTGGAGTACGTGCCCCCGAGATCCGCGCCCACCCGATAAGTCATCGACGCTCTCTCCCGGCCTGGCCCTGCATCGGTGCGCCTCCGTCCGTATCGGTATCGGCCACGAGGACCCATTTCCGCGGGTGGCCGGGGTTTGCCTCTTGGGGCGGGCACCGGATCGGGAAGGGGAAAGCCGCCGGGGCGACCGGAACGACGGGCGGGGTGGGTTACCCGTGGATCAGTTAGAAATCGATTCCGAATACGTCGCGGCAACATGCACATGGTATACGACCGCGGTCTTCGAGAAGGAATTTGCGCTCCACGTTACGAAACAGTCTCGCGAGAACGGGATCGCCGGTCAGGGATCGGCGCCTCGGAGGCGGACGGACCGGTGCCGACGATTCGGGACGTAGCCAGGGCGGCAGGGGTTTCGGAAGCAACCGTTTCCCGAGCGATCAACCAGGCTCCGGGCGTAAGCGCTCGCACCCGAGAGCGAGTGCTGGCGGTGGCCAGGGACCTCCACTTCACCCCGGCGCCCGTCGCCCGCCGGCTCCGGGGGGCACGCACGGGGCTCGCCGGCGTGGTGGTGCCGGATCTGTCGGCCTCCTTCTTCGTCGAGGTCATCCAGGGGATCGAGCACACGCTCAGCCTCAACGACTACCGGGTCCTGGTTTGCGACGCCCGCAACGACAGGAGCCGGGAAGAGGCGCACATCCGCTGGCTCGCCGACGGTACCGTGGATGCCATCCTGCTGCTCGCCCCGATGACCACCGATGCCTTCATCGCAGAAGTGGCCGCGCAGGGACCGCCGGTGGCCGTGTTCGGCAGGGTAGTCGCCGGTGGACCGGTCACATCGGTCACCGTTGCCAACCGGCAGGCCGCCGAGCAGGCGACCGAGCACCTGATCAGCCACGGGCGTGAGCGGATCGCCTTCATCGCCGGGACCCCGGGCATACCCGACGGCGAGGCGCGCCTGGAAGGATACCGGGACGCCATGCAGCGTCACGGGCGGCAGAGCGCGATCGCGGTGGAGGTGGGGCACTTCTCCGAAGAAGGAGGCAGAGCTGCGCTGCGAGCCCTTCTGGAGCGGCGTCCCCCGCCCGACGCGATACTGGCCGCCAACGACGAGATGGCCATGGGAGTGCTGGCGGGGGCACGGGAGTTGGGGGTGCGGGTGCCGGAGGATATCGCGCTGGTCGGGTTCGACAACATCCGCTGCGCGAGGCTGGTAACCCCGGCGCTCACTACCGTGCACCAGCCCAAGCTGGACATCGGCTTCCGGTTGGCGCAGAGCGCGCTCGACCGTCTCAAGGGAGTCGCGGGGCACGAACAGTGGGTGCTGCCGGCAGATCTCGTGGTGCGGCGTTCGTGTGGGTGCTGAGGGGTCGTGTGGGCAGCGGGAAGTACCCGCAGTGGTGGTGGCGTGGCTCGCAGTGCTCGGGCGGAGTCATGAAAACGCTCCGAGAATCGAGAGGAGGCGGCTTCCCATGCGTCGATGGATCACGCTGGCCGTAGCCCTTGCCCTCGTCGGGGTGGTGGCGAGCGGAGGGCTCGCCCAGGAGGCGAAGCGCGGTGGCACCCTGCAGGTGGTCATGCCATGGGGGACCATGGTGTACAACGGTAACCCCTTCCTCCCCGGCGGGCAAAACATGCCGGCCACCGCGGCGACCATCTACGAGGGCCTGTACTACATCAACGAGACCAACGGTCAGGAAAGGCCGCGCTTGGGCGTCTCGTACCAGTGGAGCGCGGATAACCTGAGGCTCACGGTCAAGACCCGGCAGGGCGTGCTCTGGAGCGACGGCAAGCCGTTCAGCGCGAAAGACGTGGCTTTCACCTTCAACTACATCAAGCAACATCCCGCCGCCGACCTGGCGGCCGTTTGGAAGGGAGGCCTCGAGAGGGTCGAGGCGACCGACGACCATACGGTGGTCTTCACCTTCTCCTCGCCCAACACTCCCCTCTGGTACTACCTGGCCATGGTCCCGATCGTGCCCGAGCACGTCTGGTCCAAGGTCGACGACCCCATGAGCTTCACCAACCGAGAGCCGGTCGGCACCGGGCCCTTCGTGCTGAAGAGCTTCACACCCCAGTCCATGACGGTGGTGCGCAACCCCCGCTACTGGATGGAGGGACGGCCCTACATCGACGCGATCACGTACCGGGCGGTCGACTCCAACACCACCGTGCTCCTGATGATGCTGCGCAACGAGGCGGACGTCACCTACACCTTCTTCCCGGATCCGGCCAAGTCGTTCGCCGCCCGAGACCCAGCGGTGCACAAGTTCTGGTGGCCCGTCAACAACACCAACATCCTCTACCTCAACACCGCCAAGGAGCCTTTCAACGATAGCCGATTCCGCAAGGCGGTGGCCATGGCCCTCGACCGCCAGGCCATGGCGGAGCGGGCCTACTACGGCGTGGTCAAGCCTGCCCACCCGACGGGGATCGTCCCGGGACAGGTCGGGCAGTGGATCGACCCGTCCCTCGAGAAGCAGGCCTTCCAGTACGACCCGGCCGGGGCCCGGCAGCTCTTGCAGCAGGCGGGATTCCGGTGGAACTCGGCGGGCGACCTGCTTGGCCCGGACGGCAAGAAGCTCCCGGCGTTGCGCATCCTGGTGGGCTCGGGCTGGACGGACTTCATCACCATGGCCCAGATCATTTCGCAGAACCTGGCCGCCATCGGCATCGAGACCGTCATCGACCAGCAGCCCTGGAATAGCTACATCACCTCCCTCATGAGCGGGACCTACGACATGGCCATCTCGTGGGGTTCCGGGACCGGGCCGACGCCTTACTACCTGTACTACATGGAGTTCAGCCCGGAGTTCTCGGGGGCGAAGATCGGCGACACGGCGACCTCCAACTGGGCAAGGTTCACCGATCCGGCCATCACCGAGGCCCTTGCCCGGTACCGGCGCACGAGCGACCGGTCGCAACAGAAGCAGGCCATCGAAACCATCGCCAGGATCGTGTTGGACAAGGTGCCGTTCATCCCGCTGACGGAGCGCACCAACTTCCTGGATTACAACGAGTCACGCTTCACGGGTTGGCCGTCGGCAGACGACCCGTACAACGGGGGCGACCCGCCGGACGGCATCGGGGCGGTCTGGATGTTCCTCAACGTGCACTTGAAGTAGGCGGGATCGAGCGTGCGATACCTGCTGCGGCGGCTGGGGTTCCTGGCGTTCACGGCGTGGGCGGCGCTCACCATCAACTTCGTGCTGCCCAGGATGATGCCGGGCAACCCGGCCCAGGTGATGATCGCCAAGTTCCAGGGGCGCCTCAGCCCCAGGGCGCTGGAGGCGCTCGAGCTGGCGTTCGGGCTCAACGTGCGGCAGAGCCTGGTCGCCCAGTACGTGGAGTACTGGAAGCAGATCTTCCGGGGGGACCTGGGCGTCTCGCTCACGTACTATCCCACCCCGGTCGCCGAGGTGCTGGCCCAGGCGCTGCCGTGGACGCTGGGGCTGGTCGGGGTATCCACGCTCCTCGCCTTTGGGGCAGGTACGCTCATCGGCATCCACTCGGCGTGGCGCCACGGGTCACGGCTGGCCGACGCCGTGGTACCCGTGGCGCTTTTCCTCAACAGCATGCCGTACTTCTGGTTTGCCCTGGTCGTGCTCTACGTCTTCGCCTTCCTGCTCGGATGGTTTCCCCTCGGGGGCGGGTCCTCGCCGGCAGGAGGCGAGGGGTGGGCGTACTGGGCAGGCGTGGTGCGCCACGCGGTGCTCCCGGCGTTGACGATCGCCGTGACGGCCATGGGCGGGTGGCTGCTGACCATGCGCAACAACATGATGAGCGTGCTGGGGGAGGAGTACATCGCCTTCGCGCGGGCCAAGGGGCTCCGGGACCGTGCGATCAAGTACCGCTACGCGGCCCGTAACGCCATCCTGCCGAGCTTCACGGGGCTTTCGATGGCGCTCGGCTTCGTGGTGGGCGGGGCGCTGCTGACCGAGATGGTGTTCGCCTATCCAGGGGTGGGCTTCATCTTGTACCAGGCGGTGACGAGCCTCGACTATCCTCTGATGCAGGCCATCTTCCTCTTCATCTCGCTGGCGGTGCTGCTGGCCAACTTCCTGGCCGACATGGCCCTGGCGCTGCTCGATCCCCGGGTGCGAGCAGGAGGCGGGTAAGTCTCGATGGGCACGTTCAGAGCCGTGCTGCGCAATCGCAAGGCGGCGTGGGGCCTCGGCATCCTGGGCTTCTTCGCGGCGGTCGCGCTCCTCGCGCCGGTCATCGCCCCCACGTCGCCGTCGGCCATGGCCTTTGCCCCGTCGGAGCCGCCGAGCTGGCGCCATCCCCTGGGTACGACGGCCACCGGACAGGACATCTTCGCCCAGGTCGTCTGGGGTAGCCGCCTTTCCCTGGTGGTCGGGCTCGTGACGGGAGCGGCGGCGACGCTGTTGTCGGTGGTGGTCGGGCTGACGGCGGGTTACGCCGGCGGGGTGGTGGACGACGTGCTCACCACCCTCACCAACATCTTCCTGGTGCTGCCGGGGTTGCCGCTGATGATCATCGTGGCCGCCTACGTCAAGGTGAAGGGCGTCGTCCCCATCATCCTGGTCATCTCGGTCACGGGTTGGGCGTGGGGGGCCAGGCTGCTGCGGGCCCAGGCCATGAGCTTGAAATCGCGCGACTTCGTGCAGGCATCGGTCGTGGTGGGTGAGCGGCCGGCACGGATCGTCTTCGGCGAGCTCTTGCCCAACCTCTCCGGTCTCATCGCCGCCAACTTCTTCGGCGCTGCGGTGTACGCGGTGCTGAGCGAGGCGAGCCTGGAGTTTCTGGGGCTCGGCAACGTCAATGTGGTGACGTGGGGGACCATGCTGTACTGGGCGCAAAACAACCAGGCCATCCTGCTCGGCCAATGGCAGTGGATGGCCGTGCCCGGGCTGTGCATCGCCCTGCTCGGCACGGCGTTCGCGCTCATCAACTTCGCGGTGGACGAGGTCGCCAATCCGAGGCTGAGAGTACGGTGAGAGCGGTGGGGACGTTGTTGGAGGTTCGAGGCCTGCGGGCCGGCTACGTCTACCGGGACGGCGCCGTGGAAGCGGTACGGGGCGTCGACCTCGATCTCGCGGCCGGGGAGTTTCTCGGGCTGGCAGGCGAGTCAGGGTGCGGCAAGACGACCCTCGCCTTCGCAGTGGCGGGGCTGTTGCCGGCACCAGGGCAGATCCTCGGGGGCGAGGTGCGCTTCGACGGCCGCGACCTCACGAAGGCCGGGGAAGAGGCCCTTCGGCGGCTGCGTGGGAAGGAGATGGCCATCGTCTTCCAGGCATCCATGAACGTCCTCAACCCCGTGCTGCGCATCGGCGACCAGATGGCCGACGCGCTACGGGCGCATGGGGTGACGGAGCGCAAGGCCATCGACGAGCGGATCGAGCGGATGCTGCAGCTCGTGGGGCTGGCGTCGCACTACCGCTACGCCTACCCTCATCAGCTGAGCGGCGGCATGCGCCAGCGGGTGGTCATCGCCATCGCGCTCGCGCTCGATCCGCGCCTCGTGATCATGGACGAGCCGACGACGGGGCTCGACGTGGTGGTCCAGCGCACCATCCTGCAGGAGATCGACGAGCTGAGGCGGCGCCTCGGCTTTGCCGTGCTTTTCATCACCCACGACCTGTCGCTCCTGGTGGAGATCAGTGACACCATCGCCATCATGTACGCCGGGACGCTGGTGGAAAGAGCCCCGTCGAGGGAGCTCTACGAGCGCCCGCTCCATCCGTACACGGAACGCCTCATGGCCGCCTTCCCGCCCATCGGCGGCCCCCGCAAGCGCCTGCGAGGGATCGCCGGCCAGCCGCCGGATCTCCGCGGGCCGGCACGAGGCTGCCCGTTTGCGCCACGCTGCGAGCGGCGCCTTGGCACCGTGTGCGAGGCCGTCACGGCGCCCTTGCAGCAAGTAGCGCCCGGCCACTGGGTGGCCTGCCACCTCTACGGGGAGAACGCCGCGGCGGCCGGTGCCCGCGCCCGCTCGGAAGGGGCCATGCACGCATGAGCCAGCAGGCACCGGCCGTGGCCACCTCCGGCCTGGCCCTGGACGCGGCACCGCTGTTGCGCCTCGAGGGGCTGGGCAAGACCTTTCGCATCGGGCGCTGGCCCCGGGTGCGCTTGGTAAAGGCCCTGGTGGACGTCGACCTCGACGTGGGGCACCGGGAGATCCTGGGCCTCGTGGGCGAATCGGGCTCCGGGAAATCGACGCTGGCCCGCATCGTCGCCCGCCTCGAAGCGCCCAGCGCCGGCCGGGTGATCCTCGATGGCCAGCCGGTACCGGCACGCCTCTCCCGCCACGCGCTCCTCGCGTACCGCAAGAAGGTCCAGATGGTGTTCCAGGATCCTTTCGCCTCGCTCAATCCCTTGCGGACGGTGGGAGAGACGCTGGCCCGTCCGTTCGTCGTGCACGGCCTCGCCCGCCGGGGGGAGGTCCGGCTGCAGGTGGGCAGGCTTCTGGAGCAGTGCGGGCTGACGCCGGCCGAACGGTTCGTCGACCGCTACCCGCACGAACTGAGTGGCGGGCAGCGCCAGCGGGTGGGCATCGCCCGGGCGCTTGCCGTCGAGCCGCGCCTGTTGCTCGCGGACGAGCCGACGTCCATGCTCGACGTATCGGTGCGCCTCGACATCATGAACCTCCTGTGGGACCTGAAAGAAAGCCGCGACCTCTCCTTGCTCTTCATCACCCACGACCTGGCCGCGGCCCACTACCTGTGCGACCGGGTGGCCGTGCTGTACGCCGGGCACGTGGTCGAAGTAGGCCCGTCGGAAGAGGTCATCGGGGCTCCCCGCCATCCGTACACCCAGCTCCTGCGCAAGGCGGCGCCCAAGCCGGAGCTCGGACTACGGCCGGAGCGGCTGGAGGCCCCCGGGGAGGTACCCGACCTCGCCGCCCCTCCGCCCGGCTGCCCGTTCGAGCCGCGCTGCCCGCTGGCGCGACCGGAGTGCCGGCAGGGCCTGCCCCGGATGGTGACGGTCGGGCCGGGTCACCTGGCGCGCTGCGTCCTGCTGGAGCCGGGTCAGGAAGGCAGGGCCTCTCGTGAGGGCGGCCCCTCTTACGAGGGCAGCGCCTCGACGCGGGCACCCTCGCCGGCCTCCAGGACGAAGAGCTGAGGCGTCTTGCCGGCGCGCAGGGGGTACTCCCGCTCGATTGCCTGCAGCAGCGCGCCCGTCGCCTCGGCTCTCACCAGGGCCACGGCCGATCCGCCGAATCCGGCGCCGGTCATCCGGGCTCCGAAGACGCCCGGTACGCTGCGGGCGATCTCCACGACCGCATCGAGTTCGGGGCAGCTCACCTCGAAGAGATCCCGCAGGCTTTCGTGCGAGGCGTTCATCAGGGCTCCGAAGGCCGCCAGGTCCGAGCGCCGCAGGGCGGCCACGGCCTCGACGACCCGGGCGTTTTCTCCCACCAGGTGGCGGAGGCGCCGGTGCTGGGCCGGGGGCA
Source organism: Limnochordaceae bacterium (assembly GCA_014896295.1). Lineage (GTDB taxonomy): Bacteria > Bacillota > Limnochordia > Limnochordales > Geochordaceae > Carboxydichorda > Carboxydichorda subterranea. Next base: position 412,607 of record JADBKR010000005.1, on the reverse strand, counting down.
TGCGGGAGGCGAGCCCGGGCAGTGACGGGGACGGGAGCTCCCGCACGAGCCGCCAGCCGGGGACGTGACGGCGGGCGGCGGCGATGGCGTCCTCGGCCTCTTGCCGGCGGAGGTTGTAGGCGGACGAGGCGAGGCTGCGCCGCACGCGGGTGTCGATCACGACCATGGCAGCCCCGGGCGGCAACGGCACGTGCTCGTAGCGGAGGCTGTCCGTGTCGAGGAACAGGGCGTGCCCCTGCCGGGCCATCCTCGAGACGAACTGGTCCATGATGCCGCAGGCGACCCCGACCCACTCGTTTTCGGCGCGCCGGGCCAGGCGTACGGCCTCGATCGGCGGCAGCTCGAACGCACCGGCGGCCGCCGCGAAGAGGGCGGTCGCCACCTCGAGGGCGGCCGAAGAGGAGAGCCCGGCCCCCTGGGGAACGTCGCCGGCGATGACCATGTCGGCCCCCCGAAGCGCGTAGCCCTCCGCCTGTAGCGCAGCGAACACTCCGCGCACGTAGTCGCTCCAGGGGTGCTCGGAGTCACGCCGCAGCGCGTCCAACCGGGCGTCGTCCAGCGAAAAGTCTACCGAGGCGTCGTAGTCCACCGAATAGAGCCGCACGGTGCGATCCGGGCGAGGGATGCCGGCCACGTAGATCCGCCGGTCGATGGCCACGGGGAGCACGTAGCCGCCGGTGTAGTCCGTGTGTTCACCGATGAGGTTGACCCGGCCAGGAGCGCTGGCCACAAGAGCGGGCCGGCGTCCAAATCGCTCGGTGAAGGCTGTGCTCGCGCGTGCGCCAGCCGGGTGGTCGCGTAAGCGGGCTGCGGGCCCGCCGGTCGCCTCGGCCGGATCCGTGGTCGCCATGGGTCATCCTCCCGCCTGTCGCAGGTGATGGGCCATCTCTTCCGGGCTCATGTCGGTGATGAACGTGCCGGCGCCCGATTCGCTGCCAGCGAGGTACTTGAGCTTGTCGGCGGTACGCTGGATCGGCAGGAACTCGACGTGGAAGTGACACTCGGGGTACTCCTCGGGCGGGCGATCCGTAGGCGCTTGGTGCATGACCATCATGTAGGGGAGCCTGACCCCGAACAGCGCGTCGTAGCGCATGAGGAGCTGCTTGAGAACAGAGGCGAGATCCCATCGCTGGGCATTACCCAGCTGCAGGATGGACGGAACGTGCCGGCGCGGCACGACCCAGGCCTCGAAAGGGAAACGGGCGAAAAAGGGCACGAACGCGACGAAGCTGCCGCTCGATACCACGACCCTCGTGGCGCTGTTGGCGCCTGCGATGCCGGCGTTGCCCGGGCGTTTGGCGGCCGATGGCCCGGAGGATGAGCCGCCGGGGACCGCCGCGGGCCGCTCCTCATGAGAGAGGACGTCGCACAACAGGCAGCGGCCTGTCTTCTCGAGGTGTGCGCGGGAGGATGCGATCTCCCGCTCCGGGATGGGTGGGATGAAGGGAAAGGCGTAAATCTGCCCATGGGGATGGTGCAAGGTGACGCCGACCGCCTCGCCGCGGTTTTCGAAGATCATGACGTACTTCACGAACGCCCGGCGGCCGAGCTCCTCGTACCGGTGGGCCCAGACCTCGACCAGCTTGCGGATGTGCTCGACCGGCTGCTCGGCCAGCGTGCGGTCGTGGTCGGGAGAGTAGACGACCACTTCCGCGACTCCCTGGGCCGGGGCGACGGGGCTGAGCGACGTCCCCACGACCTCCGGTGGCGGCGGGCTTTCGACGAAAGACGGGAACCGGTTTTCGAAGACCGCGATGTCGAAGTCCGCGTCGGGGATCTCGGTAGGATGGGCCGGATCCCGGGTCGGGCAAAGCGGGCAGACGGAGGCCGGCGGCTTGTAGGTGCGCTCCTGGCGGTGGCCGGCCACCACCACCCATTGCTGCAACAGAGGATGCCAGCGAAGCTCAGCCATTTGGGGGCGACCCTTCGGCGCGGATCCGAGAGCTGGTAAGCTCGGTAGGCCGCGAAAGGATGGCGATACGGTACAGGTACAACGCCCTACCATCGCCCTCTGCGCTCCGGCGTACCCGGACCGCTAGCCGGGCGTAAACCTTACGGCTAACGCCGCTAGGAAGCCGTTCGGACTCGCGTTCCGTATCGTTTCTCATATTTGCGCCTCTGCCACGCCTAAGGTAACACGAAGTCCAGGCTACGATCAACAGCCGCAATGGGGTATAGGAACATCATGGGGAGCTCTCTTCCCCGTTGACGTCCCTGCTTGCTACCTTACGCCAAGTTGTGATATGCTACGAAGGGCTCCCTAAGTGCACGATAATGCGTAATGGCCCGTAATTTTGTGCAAGCCGGTGCCTTTGCCAGAAGCCCGGACGCCTCGGGTAAGAACGGAGAAAGACTCCGGGTCGACGACATTGAGAGCGTTATCGAAGCGTGGGCATAATGGCATTAGCAGCATCCCCCCTCCCCCACTGCAGGGAGGACACGTGTGGACGGTGGCCAGCCAGCTACTTGTTAAGTAGCCATAACGCGTTTCGAAGGTAGCCGCTCCTCTAGCGAGTGGCTGTGGAGGGCAATGGTGCGCGACAGGACAGCATCGAGGAAATCGTCGGGATGAAAGAAGAAAGGAGGGGGAAGAAGTCGGACACGAGTTGGGATGGTTCTCGTTGGGAAGGACGTCAGGGTAGTCTCGTTTGGGCCGCGTCGATACACACTCGGCCGTGAGGAGGACTCATCCATGAGGAGTAGCCGGCTGCACACGTTTTGGCTTGTGGCGATGCTCGTCACGGCAATTGCTCTCGTTGCTGCTCCTACGTCCCGGGCCGCAAGTTCAGAACCGACCTACCCAGAGGTCAAGGGAGAGCACACTATCGTCTTTTGGTCATGGGTCCCCGGTATTGACAAGGTCGTGTCGCTTTTCGAAAAAGAGTTTCCGAATATCCATGTCAAGCACCAGAACGTGGGAGTCGGGCCGGACCATTACAACAAGTTGTTGACGGCCATCAGTGCAGGGTCAGGGGCTCCGGACGTGGCACAGGTGGAATTCCAGTTCCTTCCTCAGTTCATCGATACCGGCGGTCTCCTTGACCTGAGCAAGCACGGCGCGGAGCGGTATGCTCAGTATTTCGTTCCCTGGACCTGGGAACAGGTAAAGCGAGGAGATGGGATCTTCGCGATTCCACAAGACACCGGCCCTGTCGCCTTCTTGTACCGCAAGGATCTTTTCGATGCCGCAGGAATTGGCTCTTTCCCGGTCGCGTGGGAAGAGTACCTTGTGGCCGCGCGCAAGTTGCGCTCGTACAAGCAAGGGGTGTACATCGCGAACTTCGACGCTACTGATCGAAACCGGTTCATGACGTATGCCTGGGCGGCAGGCGCACAATGGTTCGGGGTCAGCGGGGACCAGTGGACGGTCAGTATCGATGACTCAGCAACCAGGCGAGTCCTAAATTACTGGTACGATATGATCCGCAATGGTCTTGTATCCACAGTCTCGGGTCAAGTCGAGTGGTGGAACGCCATCAACACGGGTAAAATCGCGTCCGACATCGCTGCTGCTTGGTCTCCCTTGCTCTTTATGCAAGGATCTGAACAGACATCGGGGAAGTGGCGAGTAGCACGCATTCCCCAGTGGAAGCCCGGCGAATTCGCGACGGCCAACTGGGGCGGATCGACATCCGTTGTAACGACTCAAACCAAGTCCCCACAGGCAGCTCTGCTCTTTGCCGCCTGGATCAACACGAACCTGGGTGCTATCCGCCAGAACTGGATTGGCGGTGGGCTGTGGCCGGCAGCGTCAGCCGGCCTGAGGCTCCCCGAGCTCCATCAACCACAGAAGTACTTTGGTGGACAGGACATTGGCGCGTTCTTCGAGGAGGCATCCCAACACGTTCTCCCGTGGACGTTCAGTCCTTGGGAGACCGCCGTTTCCAATGCTTTTCAGGTCCAGATGTCCGGCCTGATAGCGGGAAAGCAGACTCCGGACGCGGCTTTGGCGAATATGCAGAAAGCGGTCGTAGACGAGGCAAACTTCCAGGGGTACCAAGTGAGAAGCAGATAGACTGTTGATGACGAGACAGGCCTGCGGTACTCCAGACTTTGACGCCGCAGGCCTGTCCGCAAGAGATACGAGGGAGGGCCGCAACATATGAACCGGTCTGTTGGGACACGATTGACCCCGTACGTTATGATGACTCCCTTCCTCGTGCTCTTTTCTACCTTTTTCGTCTTCCCGATTGGGTACGCATTCTACATGAGCCTGTTTAGCCAGCGAGGGGCTCGTCGGGTTTTCGTTGGCTTTGCCAACTATGAGCGTGCGCTCCAGGATGGACTGTTCTTCGGGTCCTTGAAGACCGTTCTGCTATTCGGTGTAATCCAAATTACCATCATGATCTCGCTGGCCCTCATGTTCGCCTTGGTTCTGGACACGGGGCTCTTGTCGGCCCGTGCAAAGAAGATGGTGCGTGTTACTTACTTCCTCCCGTACGCCATTCCGGGTGTCGTGAGTAGCCTCATGTGGGGGTACATCTATGCTCCAACTATCGGCCCTCTGCGACAACTCTTCGAATTCCTGGGAATCGCTCCGGTCAACTTTCTTGCAAGCGATAGGTTACTCAGTGCAATCATCAACATGGTAACGTGGCAGTGGACCGGGTACAACATGGTGATCTTAACCGCGGCGCTCACCACAATATCGCCAGAACTATACGATGCCGCTCGCATTGACGGTGCCAGCGACCTCAGGATTGCATGGACTATCAAGATACCTCTCATACGCCCCATGATCGTCTTCGTTACCGTCCTCTCGATTATCGGAAGCTTTCAGTTGTTCAACGAGCCGTTCGTCCTCGGTGCAATGACGAGTGTACCTTTCAACTATACCCCTAACCTATACATTTACGCTACGGCTTTCAGCAGAGGGGCGTTCACGTACGCCGCTACGCTGGCCTTCATCCTTGCGTCGATCATTGCGCTATTCTCGGCTATCTTTATGCGTATCACCCGGGAGGGACAGTAGAGGCATGGGGGGACAAAGACCCGAGGTGGCTAACAATTCGATAACGAAGCCGTTGCTCGTGCGTGAGAGCCTTTCGGATCGGACAGGCTCGAGATCGGAGGTGCGCCATGCGATCCAAGGGTTATGGGCCGTAGTGCTCGGAACTGCAGCCCTTTACTTCGTGTTCCCCTTTTATTGGCTTGTCGTCGCGATGACGAAGACGAATTCCAGTCTGTTCGGGTCGTTTGGCCTATGGTTCAGCGACCCCTTTGCATTGTTCGACAACGTTGGGACGGTTCTCTCCTATCAAGATGGTATCTACGCCGTGTGGACGGCGAACTCGTTCTTGTACTCGGGCGTTACCGCAACACTGGCTAGCCTGGTGGCTTCCCTGGCTGGCTATGCTCTGGCGAAGTACAGCTTCCGGGGAAGGGAAGCCGTCTTCGGAGCTGTTCTGGTGTCCCTGATGATTCCTTCAACCGCGCTCGTTCTTCCTCTTTTCTTGATTTTGCGTCAGTTGGGATGGATTAACTCGTACTGGGCCATTATAGTCCCGTCTGTCGCTAACCCGTTTGGGACGTTTTTTATGAGAATGTACATCAGGGACAGCATTCCCGACGATCTGCTCGACGCGGCACGCGTTGATGGCGCATCAGAACTGCGTATCTTTTCTGGCATCGTGCTGAGGCTAATCGGTCCTGGCATTGCCACCCTTTTCCTTCTGACGTTTGTCGGGACGTGGAACAACTTCTTCCTTCCCCTGGTTGCCTTGAACGATCCCAAGTATTTCCCGTTAACCGTTGGGCTGGCCACATGGAACGCAGCATCCACCTTCGGGAGAGAGTTGCTGTATAACGTTGTCATCACAGGTACGGTTCTTTCGGTCGTGCCGCTAGTGGTCCTGTTCTTCTTCCTACAGCGATACTGGCAAAGCGGGCTCACCATGGGGAGCTTGCGGGGCTAGGGAGGGGTCGTTGGTGGCTTCCGGTAGCGCGAACCGCATCTGGTACGGTGGCGATTGGAACCCGGACCAGTGGCCTCGGGAGGTCTGGGAGCGCGACATCGAGCTGTTCAAGGAGGCCCACATCAACATCGTGACGCTGCCGGTGTTCAGTTGGGCGCTGCTGCAGCCCGAAGAGGAGCGGTACGAGTTTGGATGGCTCGACGAGGTCCTGGAGGAGCTCGATAAGCATGGCATCGGCGTGTGCCTGGCTACCTCCACCGCGGCCGTTCCTGCCTGGATGGCACGGCGCCATCCGGATGTGCTGCGGGTAGACTTTCAAGGACGCCAGCGGCGCTTCGGCGCACGGCACAACTTCTGCCCCAACAGCCCTACCTATCGCCAGTACTCGGCGCGGCTCGCCGAGCAGCTTGCCAGGCGCTACAAAGATTATCCTGGTCTCGTGGCCTGGCACGTCAACAACGAGTACGGAGGCCGTTGCTACTGCGATCGGTGTGCAAGGGAATTCCGGGTCTGGCTGCAGCGCAGGTACGGGGCACTCGACGAGCTCAACCGGCGTTGGAATACCCGCTTCTGGGGGCACACGCTGTACGACTGGGAGGAGATAGTGCCTCCCAACGTCTTGAGTGAGCACCTCGACGACCACGACCCGACCCGGACCGCCTTCCAGCCCATCTCCCTCGACTACGACCGGTTCATGTCCGACAGCCTGCTGGAGTGCTTCAAGGGCGAGCGCGACGCCATCAAGCGGTGGACGCCGGACGTACCCGTCACCACCAACCTGATGGGAGCGTACAAACCGCTCGACTACTTCAAGTGGGCACGGGAGATGGACGTGGTCTCCTGGGACAGCTATCCCCCGATGGACGTGGATGTTGCCACCGTGGCCTTTCGCCACGACCTGATGCGCGGGCTCAAGGACGGTCAGCCATTCATGCTGATGGAGCAAACGCCCAGCCAGCAAAACTGGCAGCCTTACAACTCGCTGAAGCGGCCCGGCGTCATGCGCCTGTGGAGCTACCAGGCACTGGCTCATGGCGCTGAGACCGTGATGTTCTTTCAGCTCCGCCAGTCGCAGGGAGCGTGTGAGAAGTTCCATGGGGCCGTCATCTCTCACGCGGGAACCCCCGACACGCGCGTCTTCCGTGAGGTACAGGCCCTTGGACGGGAGCTGGAAGCCCTGGGGGATACATTCCTCGGTAGCCGGATCGACGCCCAGGTGGCCCTCGTGTTCGACTGGGAGAACTGGTGGGCTATCGAATACTCGAGCGGGCCCAGCGTCGCCCTGAAGTATCTACCGCAGGTCGAGGCCTACTACCGGGCGTTGTGGCGGGCCAACGTGGCGGTCGATGTCGTCAGCCCCGGAGCTCCTCTCGGTCGGTACCGGCTGGTGATCGCCCCGGTAGCTTACATGATGCATCCCGGCTTCGCCGAGAAGGTCGAGACGTTCGTCGCCGGGGGTGGCACCTTCCTCAGCACGTTTTTCAGCGGGATCGTGGATGAGAACGACCGGATCATCCTCGGGGGGTACCCGGGGCCGCTGCGGCGCCTGCTGGGGGTGTGGGTAGAAGAGACCGACGCGCTACCTCCCGACATGACCAACCGGATTGTCGTGCAGGGCTACCCGGGGCTGGACGGCCAGTATGCTTGTTCACTGCTGTTTGACCTTCTCCACACCGAGGGGGCCGAGGTGGTCGGGCGGTACGGGGCCGACTTCTACGCTGGCCGGCCCGTTCTCACCCGCCATCGGGTAGGAGCGGGCGAGGCGTGGTACGTGGGCTCGGCTCCCGAGCAGCCGTTCGTTGACAGGCTGGTACGTTTCTTGTGCGACAAGCACGGGATCGGCGCGCCGCTCCAGGTGCCTGACGGGGTGGAGGTTGTGGAACGCCGCGGTGGCGGCCAGAGCTTCCTCTTCATTTTGAACCACCGTGACCGGCCCACCGTGATTACACTGGGTAATAGGCGCCTGCGAAACCTGCTGGCCCATCAAGAGGTTGAGGGGGAGGTGGAGCTCGCTCCGAGGGACGTTCTTATCCTGACGGACACCCACGGAGCCGGCACTCGATGACCGAGCGGGGAGACGGGACGCAGCGTGGGGACAATGTCCAGCTACTTCCGGCCGAGCGGCTCCAGCGCATCCGGGAGCTCCTCGGCCGGCAGGGGTCGGTACGGGTGGCGGCGCTGAGCCGGGAATTGGGCGTCTCCGAGGTCACCATCCGGTCGGACCTCTCGCAGCTCGAGCAGGAGGGGTTCGCCCGGAGGACGCACGGGGGAGCCGTGCTGGCCCGGGGCACGCGCTACGAGCGGCCGTTCGCCGAGCAGGAGGCGCGCTTTCGGGAAGAGAAGCGGCGCATCGGCCAGGCGGCAGCGCGCTTGGTCGAGGACGGCGACACCATCATCCTGGACGTGGGGACGACCACCACCGAGGTGGCCCGCCACCTGCCGGCGGGGCTGACGGACGTCGTGGTCATCACGAGCAGCCTCAACATCGCCCTGGAGCTGGAGAAGTACCCGTACGTGACGGTGCTGGTGACGGGCGGGACCCTACGCTCGCTGCAGCACTCGCTGGTCAACCCCTACGGGACGTTGCTCCTCTCCCAGGTCAACGCCGACAAGCTCTTCCTCGGGTGCAACGGAGTGTCGGCGGCCAAGGGGATCACCAACGCCAACTTGCAGGAGGCGGAGATCAAGCGGGCCATGATCGCGGCGGCCAAACAGGTGATCGTGGTGGCCGACCACAGCAAGATCGGCAGCGTGGCGGTCGCCCACGTCGCACCGCTCTCGGCCGTCGACCGGGTCGTGACCGACCAGGCCGCCGACCCCCGGGAGGTCGAGCACATCCGGCAGGCGGGCGTGGAGGTCGACCTGGTCTGAGTTCCGCCGGGCACGCCGCGGAAGGGACAGGACCGGCCGGCTGTTCTCGGGTTGCAGGTCTCGACCCAGGCCGACGGCCGGTCACTCCACCTTGAAGGCGCCCACCGCCGCCAGCAGCTCCTGCGCCATGCGGGCCAGGCGCTGCGCCGAGCCGGCGATCTGCTCGACGGCCGACGACTGCTCCTCGGTGCTCGAGGCCACCTCTTCGGCAGCGGCAGCGTTCGACCGGGTGATGGTCGCAATCTCGTCCACCGCCCGGACGGCGGCTTCGCTCGCCGCGGCCATGGCCTGCGCTGCAGCATGGAGCTCGTTGACCTGCGCGACGGACACCTCTACCGCCCGGGCGATGGCCGTGAACGTCTGCCCTGAGGCGCTGACCGCCTCGACGCCCTCCGCCACCGCAGCCCGCACCGCCTCCGTGTCGCGAACGGCCCGTTGGACTTCCTGGCGGATCTCGGCGATGAGCCCGGCGATCTCGGAGGCGGCCTGGCGGGATTGTTCGGCGAGCTTTCTCACCTCTTCGGCCACCACCGCGAAGCCTCGGCCCTGTTGGCCGGCACGAGCCGCCTCTATGGCGGCATTGAGCGCCAGGAGGTTGGTCTGATCGGCGATTCCGGTGATGACGTCCACGATCTGGCCGATGCGCTGGGAGCGTTGCCCCAGGTCCTCGACTGCCCTGCCGGATTGGCCTGCCGTCTGCTCGATCTGCGCCATCCGCTCCGTGATGCCGGCGAGCGCTGCCCGGCCCTCCTGGGAAAGGCGAGCAACTTCGTGGCTGCCCTCCGCGATGCGCTGAATCCCCGAGGTGACGCTCCGCACGGTCTCCCCCACCTGACGGACGCTGCCGGAGGCGTTGGCTGCCGCAGCAGACTGCCGCTCGCCGCCCCTGGCCATCTGGTCGACGGTTGCGGTTACCTGCCGTACGGACTGGCCCACCTGCTCGGAGGAGGAAGCCAGCTCCTGGCTCGCAGCGGCCACCTGCTGCGCCTCGCCTCGCACCTGGGAGACCAGGTGCCGCAGCCTTTCCAGGGTCGTGTTGAATGCCTCGGCGAGCCGCCCTACCTCCGTCCGGCCCCGCACCGGCACCGTCCGGGTCAGGTCGCCCTGGGCCAGGGCCGCCATGGCCTGCGCCACTTCCACGACGCCGCGGGACTGCACGCGCCCGATCCCGTAGGCCGCCAACAGGGACACCAGCACCATGCCGGCCCCGATGAAGAGCGCCTGATGGAACAAGGTGCCGAGGGGCCGGGTGAGTTCGTCCCGCGGCACGCTGACGACCAGCCGCCACGAGGAGCCTTCGATGGGCCGTACCCCCACCATGCGCTGTTCACCGGCGATCCGGGCGAAACTGACGGTGGGACGGTCGGCGCTCAGGAGCTGCCTGTAGACGGTGCGCGTCGCATCGTCCACCGGCCCCTGCAGCAGGTTGGCCTCGAGCACCTGATCGGAATCCGGGTGGGCCAGGACCAGACCGGCCTGGTCGACGAGGATCCCAAAGCCCGTCTCGCCGATCCTGAGCCCGGCCACCCGCTGCTCGAGGTAGTCGGCGGGTACGGCGCCGATGAGGACTCCGCCCACCCTGCCGGTCTTCGGGTGCCGTACCGGCACGGCCACTTCTACGGCCGTCCGCCGGCCCTGGTCGTAGCGCACCAGCTCGCCCACTGCCGCCTGGCCCTCGAGGGCCTTCACGAACGCCGCATCCGAAGCGACGTCAGCTGGATGCAGCGCTCCGGAGACGTCCAGGACCATCGCCTTTCCGTGGGCGTCGGCCACCTTGACCTGCACCAGCGTCTGGCTTCCCACGACGTCCGCGTACAGGTTGCCGGCGAACATCGGGAGGAGGTCCATGGAGAGCTGGGGCTGGGCGGCCAGCTTCGCGGCCAGGGCTTGCACCCTCTCGACGGCGCCGGCTGTCCAGGACTCGATGAGCTGGCCGTGCAGCTCGAGCTCGGCCCGCAAAGAGCCGCTCGCCTGCTGGGCGATCAGCCCGGCTGCCCCCGTGTACAGAAGAGCACCTACGATAGCGGTCGACGCGAGACTCAGGGCCACCATTGCACCCATGAGCTGGTGACTGAAGCTCTTCATCGAAGTTGCCCCGGACGGCCGGCTCGCCGCTCCGGGCTCGCGCCCCCCTCCCGGACCGCTCTTTCATCTGGATCCTGTCCCGGATGAACGGCTCCGACGATGGCGGGCCCCTCGGGTGCCCAACAACGGGGCGTCAGCCACGTCGTCGTGACTCCGCAACGGGCGCGCTGGCGCCCTCGTCCCCGGGATCCGGAAGAACTCCTGCAGGATCATCGCCCCGGCACCGATGGCCGGGGCATCTTCTCCCAGCGTCGAAACGACGATGCGAACGTGGCTCCGGATGGAAGGCATGGCCCGCTGCTCGACCACCCGCCGCACCGCGTTGAGGATCGAGGGGCCGCCGCGGGCCATGGGGCCACCGATGACGACGACGTCCGGATCGAACGTGTGGAGCGCGTTGGCGATCCCGATGCCCAGGTACTCTCCCACCCGGGCCAGTGCGGCGATGGCGGCCGGGTCGCCTCGCTCCGCGGCCTGGAAGACGGCCTCGGCGCTCAGCGTGGTGGGCCCGGTGTCGGCACCCCTCCGCACCAGCCCGGTGAGCGCGCGCTGCGATACGAAGGTCTCCAGACAGCCGCGGTTACCACAGTTGCACAACGGCCCGGCCGGGTCCACGGTGGTATGGCCGAACTCGCCGGCCATGCCGCGAGCGCCGCGGTAGATCTCACCGTCGATGATGATGCCGGCACCGACGCCCACGCCGACATTGAGGAAAAAGAGATGGCCGGCGCCTTCCAGTGCCCCTGCCCATACCTCGGCCAGGGCTCCGGTGTTGCCGTCGTTTTCCACCCGTACGGGAACGTCGAACCTCCGCCGCAGCAAATCGCCCACGGGTACGTCCTGCCAGCCGAGGTTAGGGGCGAACAACAACCGGCCCGTCTCGTCCTCGACCAGACCGGGTACCGCCACTCCGATACCGAGCAATCCCAGGGGAGCCGGCGGAACGGATGCCACCGCCTCCTCGATCAGGTGAGCCAGCCGCTCGACCTCCTCCGCGGGATTGGCGGAGCCCGCCTCGAGAATGCGCTTTCGCCAGACGACCTGTCCGTGCAGGTTGAGCATGACGACGAGCAGGTAGTCGACGCCGAGGTCCGCACCGATCACGGTGCCGGCCGAAGCGTTGAGGGTGACCAGTTTGGGACGCCGGCCGCCGGTGGACGGACCCGTGCCGATCTCCTTGACGAGCTGGCGCGCCAGCAGGGCTTCCAGGAGACCGGAGGCCGTCGCTTTATGAAGACCCGTGATGCGGGCGATGTCCGCGCGGGACATCGGCCCCCTCAGGCGCAGGAGGTTGAGGACCACGGCCTCATTGCGCGCCCTCATGAGGGAGTGGTGGGCAGTGGGGCCGGAGAAGTCCAGGAGACGTCACCTCATTCATCGAGAATGGCAACCAAGCCGTGTGACTTCCTCTTCGGGCCTGCGACAATCTTATCCAGCGAGGACGGCCGGATCAAGGGAAACACGGTTTCAGAAGCTACCCGGTTGCCCCGGCGCTTTCTGTAGGAATGATGCACATTCGCACCGGACGCACGAGTCTCATATCGGTTTCCGGCACACGGACCGGAGGGAAGGATTTTCGCTTCCCCATGCCGTACTCATGGGGCGAAATGGTTGTGGTCGGCAACTAAGTCCACCTGGACGGGGGTGGTCGCGCACCCGGTGTACCGGCCAGCGGGAAGCGTGTGCGCCAAAGGAGACGAAGGAAGCGAAGGAGAGGGTGACCGGAGATGCGATGGCGCGGCATCCGAGCGCTCCTGGTAGCGCTCGCAGTCGTTGCGGTCTCTTTGGCCGGGCCCGTTTCGGCCCTGGGAGCGCCTGCTCAAGAGCTCGAAATCTTCTCCTGGTGGTCGGGCGACGAGGGGCCGGCCCTCGAGGCGCTCATCGCCCGTTACCAGCAGCTTTACCCGAACGTAAAGGTCATCAACGCGACGGTGGCCGGTGGGGCAGGTGTGGCCGCCAAGGCCGTGCTGAAGACCCGCATGCTCGGGGGCTATCCGCCCGACACGTTCCAGGTGCACGCCGGCCAGGAGCTCATCGGCACGTGGGTCGTCGCCAACCGCATGGAGGACCTCACCTGGCTGTACAAGCAGGAAGGCTGGCGTTCGGTCCTGCCCGAGGGGCTCATCAAGCTTCTCAGCACGGACAAGGGTATCTGGTCGGTCCCCGTCAACATCCACCGCTCCAACGTGCTGTGGTACATCCCTCGCAACCTGCAGAAGTGGGGCGTCAAGGCTCCCGCCACGTGGGATGAGTTCCTCAAGATCGCCCCGTCGCTGAAGGAGAAGGGCGTGACCCCGCTCGCTCTCGGCGAGAACTGGACGGCCTCGCACCTCTGGGAGAGCGTGGCCCTGTCCAAGCTGGGGCCGGAGAAGTGGCAGGCGCTGTGGGAAGGGAAGCTCTCCTGGACGAGCCCCGAGGTCCTCGACGTGTGGAAGCTGTTCGGCCAGATCCTGCAATACACCAACGCGGACGCGCCTTCGCTGAGCTGGCAGCAGGCCATTGACATGGTGGTCAACGGCCAGGCCGCGTTCAACGTCATGGGCGACTGGGCCGCGGGCTACATGACCACCACGCTCAAGCTGAAGCCGGGCACCGACTTCGCATGGGCGCCCTCCCCGGGCACCCGCGGGATCTTCATGATGCTGTCCGACACCTTCGGGTTGCCGGTGGGCGCGCCGCACCGGGACCACACGGTAGCGTGGCTGCGCATGCTGGGTAGCCGCGAAGCCCAGGACATCTTCAACCCGCTGAAGGGATCGATCAGCCCGCGCACCGACAGCGATCTGTCCAAGTACAACGACTACCTGAAGAGCGCCGCTCAGGACTGGCGCGCCAACAAGATCGTGGGCAGCCTGGTTCACGGGGTCGTGGCCAACGAGCGCTTCATGAACGACTTTGCCACGGTCATGGAGATCTTCCTCAACACCCGCGATGCACAGGCTGCGAGCAACGCCGCTCAGGCCATCGCCATCCAGGCAGGCATTGCGAAGTGATGCCAAAAGCGTCCTAGAGCGAAGGCCGCGAAGACAACCTGCACGACCGGGGCGGGACCTGAGGCTCCCGCTCCGGTCATCCGGCAGGTGCGCTGGGGTAGAGGGGAAGGCGCCGGGTGGGGTCCCGAAGAGACCGGATCCTCGCGATCGTGATGCTGTCGCCGTCGCTGGTGCTGCTGGCCATCTTCGTGTACGGCTTCATCGGCCGGACGGTGTACCTCTCCTTGACCGACTGGGGCCGGCAAATGGCGCTGGCTCTCCATCCGACGATCCACTTCGTGGGGCTCGACAACTACCGGGAACTCTTCACCGGGTTCCTCGACGTCCGGTTCCGCCAGGACCTGGTCAACATGCTCTACTTCACGCTGCTCTTCGTGGGAGCGAGCCTCTTGTTGGGACTGGCGCTGGCCATCCTGATCGATCAGCAGGTGCGCGGCGAGGCCATCTTCCGCACCATCTTCTTGTTTCCCATGTCGCTTTCACTGGTCGTGACGGGCACCATGTGGCGCTGGGTGCTCCAGCCCCGGGGCGGTGTCAACGTGCTCCCGGCGATGGTCGGGCGTGAGCCGTGGACGTTTCTGTGGTTGAGCAGCCGATCCCAGTACCTGCGCTTCAACTGGCAGGACCTGCTCCAGTACCTGGGCGTCGGGATCGCCATCGCGCTGGCCCTGGTCGCATTCGTCGGGGCTTCGGAGGAGGCGGCGGCTCGGGCCTGCGCTGGCGGGGGTAGCGGCGGGGGCCACCCTGGGGTGGGCGCTTTTCGGGCCCGGCTCGCACGTCGAGCTCCTGCCCTTCCCCGAACTGCACGGGTTCAACGACGCCCTGATCGGTGTCGTGCTGGCTGCCACCTGGCAGATGGCGGGGTATACCATGGCGCTTTACCTGGCGGGGCTCCGGGAGTACCCTCCGAGCTCCGGGAGGCGGCGCGCGTGGACGGGGCGAGCGAGCTGCAAGTCTACCGGTATGTCGACCTCCCGCTCCTCAAGCCCATCACGCTCAGCGCGCTCATCATCCTCGGGCACATCGCCCTCAAGATCTTCGACCTGGTCTTTGCCATGGCGGGACCCGACAACGCTCCGACCAGCGTCCCGGCCATCTCGATGTACCTGACCACCTTCCGGGGCAACCAGTTGGCCAAAGGAGCCTCCATCGCCGTGATTCTGCTCATCATGGTGTCGGTGCTCATCATCCCGTACCTGGTCAACGCTTTCCGGTCACGGCGGGCTGAGCTGGGATGAAGAAGGTACGCCCGGGGCGGCTCTCGATCTACGCGGCGCTGGTGGTGCTGGCCGCCATCTATCTCGTGCCGGTCTACATGACGGTCATCACGAGCCTCAAGGCGCCCGAAGCCATCCAGCTGGCCAGTGCGTGGCTTCCTCCGGACCGGCCTCACTGGCAAAGCTACGCGACGGCCTGGGACCAGTTCGCTCCGAAGCTGAAGAACAGCCTCCTCCTGGCGGTGACGGCGACTTTGCTGTCAGCGGCGCTCGGGAGTCTGAACGGGTACGTGCTTTCCAAATGGACCTTCCGCGGTGCCGGCGTCATCTTTCCCTTGATGGTCTTCGGGATGTTCATACCTTATCAGAGCATTCTGATTCCTCTGTTTCAGTTCCTGCGGAACATCAATCTTTACGGCGGGCTGCCCGGGCTGATCCTGGTGCACGTCGTGTACGGGCTGCCCATCACGACCCTGCTCTTTCGCAACTTCTACGCCGAAATCCCCGACGAACTGGTGAGTTCGGCGTCGATCGACGGCGGCGACTTTTTCCGCATCTACCGCTGGATCATGCTGCCGCTGTCGGGCCCGGCGTTCGTGGTGGTGGCCATCTGGCAGTTCACCCAGATATGGAACGAGTTCCTGTTCGCCGTGACCCTGACCCGGCCGGACGCGCAGCCCGTGACGGTTGCCCTGGCCAACCTGGCCGGGGGCCAGGCGGTCTACTGGAACCTCCCCACGGCGGGCTCCATCCTGGCTGCCCTGCCGACGGTGCTCGTCTACATTCTGCTCGGGCGATTCTTCATGCGGGGGCTCCTGGCCGGCGCGTTGAAGGGCTGAGCGACGCAGGAGCATCCGAGGAGGCGGCCGCTCACGGGCGGGCCCAACTCCGGCCACCAACCGAGAGGGGGCGCCGGTCCGGCGACGCCGTCCAGGCCAGCCTTGACAAGGCGCGCGGCGTTCGGTAGACTCCCGCTTGGGGCGGCGAGGCAGCGGGTGCCGCCGGGGTTTCAGGGCGAGCGGATGTAGCTCAGCGGTAGAGCATCGCCTTGCCATGGCGAGGGCCGCGGGTTCGAATCCCGTCATCCGCTCCATCCTTTGCGAAGTTCGGAAACAGCCTGGTCGACCGAGTCGATCAGGCTGCTTTTGCGTTGCGGGGCCTCCATCGCCACGTCCTGCAGCGCCTCGGTGGAAGGAGCCACGTCGGTGAGCGTCAAGGCAACGGTCCAGGTCCTGGAAGGCAGCAAGGTCTCCCTGCAGGTCGAGGTGCCGGCCGACGAGGTGCAGCGCAGCCTCGACCAGGCTTACCAGCGCCTCGCCCAGCGGGTCCGGATCCCCGGCTTTCGCCCCGGGCGGGTCCCGCCCCAGGTGCTGCGGGCCCGGTTGGGGCGCCAGCCCATCTACGACGAGGCGCTCGAGTACCTGCTCCCCCGGGCTTACCGGGAGGCGGTCGAGGACGCCCGCATCGAGCCGGTCGACGAGCCCCGGTTCGACGTGGTGCAGATGGAGGAGGAGAAGCCGCTCGTCTTCAAGGCCGAGGTGACGGTCAAACCCGAGGTCAAGCTGGGTGACACCAAGGGGATGCGGGTCGAGCGGCGGGTGGTGCGGGTCGGCGACGGCGACGTGGACCGGGTGCTGCGCCGCATCCAGGAGCGCTTCGCCGTGCTGGAGCCGGTGGACGAGGCGGTCCAGCGGGGCTACTACGCCGAGGTCGACTACGACGCCCTGCTGGATGGCAAGCCGTTCCGGGGCGGCGCTGCACGGGGCCGCACCATCGAGATCGGCCGGGACCAGGTGGTGCCCGGGTTCGACGAGGCCATCACGGGGGCCCGGGCCGGAGAAAGCCGGCAGTTCGAGTTGACGCTGCCGGCGGACTACCCCACGAAGGATCTGGCCGGCAAGACCCTTTCCTTTCAGGTCACGGTGCAGGCCGTCAAGAAGAAGCGCCTGCCGGCCCTCGACGACGACCTGGCCAAGGACGTGGGCCCGTACGAGACGCTGGACGCTCTCAAGCAGGCGATCCGCACGGAGCTCGAGCAGGTGGCGGAGCGCCGTGCCCGGGCCGGCGTGCGCCGCCAGGTGGTCGAGAAGGTCACCCAGGCCGCATCGGTCGAGGTGCCCGAGACCATGGTGCAGCGTCGGGCGGACCGGCTCTTGCGCAACTTCGCGGAGCGCCTCGCCATGCAGGGCCTCACGCTCGAGCGTTACCTCGAGCTTTCGGGCCGCTCGGCGAGCGAGCTCGTCAGCAGCATCGAGCCCGATGCCCGTCGGCAGATCCTGGAGGAACTCGTGCTGGACGCCGTGGCCCGCCAGGAGCAGCTGGAGCCCGACCCGGACGCGGTCGAAAAGCGCGTCGAGCAACTCATGGCCTCCTACCGGCAGGGGCAGGATGTGGGAGTGGCCTCCGAGAGGCCGGGCGGTGACCGGCGGCAGCGGGAGCAGCAGGCAAGGCTGGAAGCCCTCGAGGAAGAGGTCCGGGAGTCGGTCCGCACCTCCATGCGGCGTGACAAAGCGATAGACTGGTTGGTGGAGCATGCCGAGGTCACCGAGCAGGAGGCCGAGGGCGGCATCGACGACGAGGCCGAGCTGGAGGCCATCCTGCGGGTGGAGCAGTCCCAGCAGCAACCGGCTTGAAGGAGGGGTGCAGTCTCCCATGAGCACGTTGGTTCCCATCGTGGTGGAGCAGACGGCCCGGGGCGAGCGCGCCTACGACATCTACTCCCGCCTGCTCAAGGAACGCATCATCTTCGTCGGCGGCCCCATCGACGACTACGTGGCCAACCTGGTCATCGCCCAGATGCTCTTTCTCGCCGCCGAGGACCCCGAGAAGGAGATCTCGCTGTACATCAACAGCCCCGGTGGGCTGGTCTACGCCGGGCTCGCCATCTATGACACGATGCAGTACGTGAGCCCGCCGGTCTCCACCATCTGCATGGGCATGGCGGCGAGCATGGCCGCGCTGTTGCTCGCTGCCGGCGCCAAAGGGAAGCGCTACGCCCTGCCGTACTCACGTATCATGATCCACCAGCCGATGGGTGGCGTGAGGGGGCAGGCGACGGAGATCGAGATCGAGGCGAGGGAGATCCTGCGCCTCAAGCAGATCGGCAACGAGATCCTGAGCCGCCACACGGGCCAGCCCATGGACCGGATCGAGAAGGACACCGACCGCAACTTCTACATGTCGGCCGAGGAAGCCAAGGAGTACGGCATCATCGACGAGATCCTGCGGGAGGCCACGGGCCGACCGGGCGCGCGGCGGTAGGCGCTGGTATCATGGGCAAGCGCAGGCAGGGGAGCGGAGGAGACACGCCGGGCATGTTCAAGTTCGGAGACGAAAAAGGACAGCTGAAGTGCTCCTTTTGCGGCAAGTCCCAGGAGCAGGTGAAGAAGCTCATTGCGGGGCCCGGCGTCTACATCTGCGACGAGTGCGTCGAGCTGTGCAACGAGATCATCGAGGACCAGACGGTCGAGGAGACCGACACCCAGCTCGGCACGCTCCCCAAACCCAAGGAGATCAAGGCGATCCTGGACCAGTACGTCATCGGTCAGGAGCACGCCAAGAAAGTCCTCTCCGTGGCGGTGTACAACCACTACAAGCGCATCAACGCCGGCGTCGGGGCGGACGACGTGGAGCTGCAGAAGAGCAACGTGCTCCTGCTCGGGCCGACCGGCTCCGGTAAGACGCTGCTCGCCCAGACCCTCGCCCGCATCCTCAACGTCCCCTTCGCCATCGCCGACGCCACTTCCCTGACGGAGGCGGGCTACGTCGGCGAGGACGTCGAAAACATCCTGCTGCGCCTCATCCAAAACGCAGACTACGACGTGGAGCGGGCGGAGCGGGGGATCGTCTACATCGACGAGATCGACAAGATCGCCCGCAAGTCGGAAAACCCCTCCATCACCCGGGACGTCTCGGGCGAGGGCGTGCAGCAAGCCCTCCTCAAGATCCTGGAGGGGACGGTCGCCAGCGTGCCGCCCCAGGGCGGGCGCAAGCACCCTCACCAGGAGTTCATCCAGATCGACACGACCAACATCCTGTTCATTTGCGGCGGGGCCTTCGAGAGCCTGGACAAGATCATCGAGCACCGCATCCAGCAAAAGAGCATGGGCTTCGGCGCCCCCATCGTGCGCAAGCAAGAACGCCAGATCGGCGAGGTCCTCGCGCCAGGTCATGCCGGAGGACCTCCTCAAGTTCGGCATGATCCCCGAGTTCATCGGGCGGCTGCCCGTGGTGGTGGCCCTCGATGCGCTGACGCTGGACGACATGGTGCGCATCCTGGTCGAGCCGAAAAACGCCCTGATCAAGCAGTTCAAGAAGTTCCTGGAAATGGACGGCGTCGAGCTGGAGTTCACCGACGACGCAGTGCGGGCCATCGCCCGCAAGGCGATGGAGCGCAAGAGCGGCGCCCGGGGCCTGCGGTCGGTATTGGAGGAGATCATGCTCGACGTGATGTACGACGTGCCTTCGGCCGGCGACGTGAAGAAGTGCACGGTGACCGTCGAGGTGGTCGAGCGCAGGGAGCCGCCCCGGTTGATCCGGGTGGATCGGGCGACCAGGGCGGGGCCCAAGCGTCGGGAGGAGACGGCCTAGCTCGCAAGCAAAGGCCGGCGGCCAGGGGCCGCCGGCCTTTTCGCGCCCGATCGCACCGTTTGGAGGCGGACGCCGCGCGGCATACTAGCCACTGCCTGGAAACCGGCCAGGACGGTCTCCACGGGGGTGGCCCATGGATCTGGTCGCTTTGTTCGCGCTGGTCAACCTGTTCTTTGCCGCGGTCACGGGCCTTTACTTCTTCAACCTCCTGCGGGCGCAGCAGGTCAATCGTTCGGCCATCGACCGGGAAGCCCGCAAAGAGCTCGAACGGCTGCGCAAGCTGCGCTCCAACTCCTTGACCCAACCCCTGGCGGAGCGCACGCGCCCCACCAGCTTCGAGGAAGTGGTCGGCCAGGAGGAGGGCGTGCGGGCGCTGCGCGCCGCGCTGTGCGGGCCCAACCCCCAACACGTCATCATCTACGGCCCGCCGGGCGTGGGCAAGACGGCCGCGGCCCGCCTCGTGCTCGAAGAGGCCAAGCGCAACCCCCTTTCGCCGTTCAAGCCCGATGCCCGCTTCGTGGAGGTGGACGCCACCGCGTCCCGCTTCGACGACCGGGGGATCGCCGATCCCCTGCTCGGTTCCGTGCACGATCCCATCTACCAGGGGGCCGGGCCCATGGGGATCGCGGGCATCCCCCAGCCCAAGCCGGGTGCGGTGACCAAGGCCCACGGCGGGGTGCTCTTCATCGACGAGCTCGGGGAGCTGCATCCCATCCAGCTCAACCGCCTGCTGAAGGTCCTCGAGGATCGCAAGGTCTTCTTCGAGAGCGCCTACTACTCGAGCGAAGACTCCAACATCCCGCCCCACATTCACGACATCTTCCAGAACGGGCTGCCGGCCGACTTCCGCCTCATCGGGGCCACGACCCGGCTCCCGGAGGAGATATCCCCGGCCATCCGGTCCCGGTGCATCGAGATCTTCTTCAAGCCGCTCACCCCTGACGACGTGGCCCGCATCGCCACCAACGCCGCGCAGAAGATTGGGCTTCCCCTGGAGCCGGGGGCCGTCGAAGTGGTCCGGCGGTACGCCTCCAACGGGCGGGAAGCGGTCAACATGGTGCAGGTGGCGGCAGGTCTGGTGGTCTCCGAGGGACGCGACCGGATCGCCCGGGCCGACCTCGAGTGGGTGGTCAACCACAGCCAGCTCACGCCCCGGCCCGATGTACAGGTCCGGCACGAGCCCCAGGTCGGGTGCGTCTACGGGCTGGCGGTCTGGGGCCCCAACGCCGGTATGGTGGTCGAAATCGAGGCCACCGCCGCGCCGGCGGCCGGCCCGGGCACAGGCAGGCTCACCGTCACGGGCGTGACCGAGGAGGAGGAGATGACCGGCGTCGGGCGCACCGTGCGGCGCAAGAGCCTGGCCATGAGCTCGGTGCAGGTGCTGGCGACGGTGCTCGAGGCGCACTTCGGGGTGCACGTGCGCGACTACGACGTTCACCTCAACTTCCCGGGCGGCGCACCGGTGGACGGCCCGTCGGCCGGGGCAGCCATGGCGCTCGCCGCGTACTCGGCCATCACGGGCCGGGCGGTGCAGCCGGCCGTGGCCATCACCGGCGAGCTGTCGGTGCGGGGACTGCTCAAGCCGGTGGGGGGCATCGTCCCGAAGGTAGAAGCGGCCCGCCGTGCCGGCATCCGGACCGTGATCATTCCCCGGGAAAACCACCTGGAGATCTTTGGGTACGCCGAGGGAATCGAGGTCGTGCCGGCGGTCACGATGCAGGACGTGCTCGACCGCGCCCTGGAGCCGGCGCCCCGGGAAGCTTTGACGGCCTGTTCCGGGGCAGGGTAAGATCGAAGGGCGGCCCGGCGCAACGGCTCGGGCGCCGTGGCGTTTTCTCGAGCTTTGTCGGGCGGGGGGCGGTCGCGTGGGGACGGGGGCCGACCAGGAGCTTGAGCTTCCGTTGCTGGCCCTGCGCGGGCTGGTGGTCTTTCCGCACATGGTGTCGCCCCTGGAGGTGGGCCGGCCCCGATCCGTGGCCGCCGTGGACGAGGCCATGATGCGCAACCGCCTCATCGTGCTGGCGGCGCAGCGCGACCCCAAGATCGCCGAGCCGGCCCCCGCCGACGTCCACGACGTCGGAGTGGTGGCCGAGGTCAAGCAGCTCCTGCGAATGCCGGAGGGCAAGACTCGCGTCCTGGTAGAGGGCCTCTACCGGGCGCGCCTTGTCATGACCACCGAGCCCGGGCCGTCGCAGGGCGCTATGCATGCCAGGGTGGCGCCCATCCAGGAGACCGACGACGGGCCCGGGAGCACCGAGGATCCCGGCGGGATGCGTCGCCAGGCGCTGATCCGCAGCGTGCTCACGGCCCTCGACGAGTACGTGCGGCTGAGCGGCTATCTCCCCGCCGACTTCGTCAGCGCGATGAGCGGGGTGGCCGACCCGGGGCGCCTGGCCGACGCCATCGCGGGCCAGATTCCCTTGCCTTTCGAGGAGAAGCAGATGCTCCTGGAGGTGGCAGGCCGCCTCGAGCGCCTCGAGAAGCTGCTCGCCCTGCTGCACCGGGAGACCGAGGTGCTCGACGTGCAGCGCCGCATCCAAAGCCGCGTGCGCCGCCAGATGGAGAAGACACAGAAAGAGTTCTTGCTGCGCGAGCAGATGCGGGCCATCCAGCGGGAGCTCGGCGAGGGGGAAGAACGCGACTCCGAGGCGGGCGAGCTTCGCCGGCGGATCCAGGAGCTGAAGCTGCCCGAGGCCGTGCGGGAGAAGGCCGAGCACGAAGTGGCGCGCCTGGAGAAGATGGCGCCCATGTCGGCCGAGGCGGCGGTCATCCGCACGTATCTCGACTGGCTGCTGGCGCTTCCGTGGAACCGCACGACCCCCGACCGGCTCGACCTCGAGGCCGCAGAACGCATCCTGGACGAAGACCACTACGGCCTGGCCCACGTCAAGGAGCGCGTCCTGGAGTTCCTGGCCGTTCGCCAGCTGGTGCGAAGCCGCCTCAAGGGGCCCATCCTGTGCCTCGTGGGGCCACCGGGGGTCGGCAAGACCTCCCTGGCGCGCTCCGTGGCGCGGGCGCTCGAGCGCAAGTTCGTGCGGTTCAGCCTGGGAGGGGTGCGCGACGAGGCGGAGATCCGGGGACACCGGCGGACCTACGTAGGGGCGATGCCGGGCAAGATCGTGCAGGCCCTTCGCCAGGCCGGGACCCGTAACCCGGTCATGCTGCTCGACGAGGTCGACAAGATGAGCTACGACTTCCGGGGAGACCCGGCGGCCGCGCTGCTCGAGGTGCTCGACCCGGAGCAAAACCACGCGTTCTCCGACCACTACCTGGAGCTGCCCATCGACCTCTCCGACGTGCTGTTCATCACCACGGGCAACCTGCTGCAGGCCATCCCCCGGGCATTGCGGGACCGGATGGAGGTCATCGCCATTCCGGGATATACCGAGTTCGAGAAGGTCCAGATCGCCCGCCGCCACCTCATTCCCCGGCAGCTCCGGGACCACGGGTTGTCCCCCAAGCACCTGAGCGTGGCTCCCGGCGCCGTGACCGCCATCGTGCGTGCCTATACCCGGGAGGCCGGGGTGCGCGAGCTCGAACGGCAGCTGGCCGCCATATGCCGCAAGACGGCCCGGAGGGTCGTCGAGGATCCGGCGTGCCGCCTCAAGGTGACGGCGGCCAACCTGCACCGGTGGTTGGGCCCGCCGCGCTACCACGACAGCCCGACGGAGGCGGAGGACCGGGTCGGGCTGGCGCTGGGGCTGGCCTACACGGATGCCGGCGGGGATCTCCTCTCCATCGAGGTGGCGGTGGTGCCGGGGCGGGGCAAGCTGTGGTTGACGGGCAAGCTGGGCGAGGTCATGCGGGAGTCGGCGCAGGCGTCCTACAGCTATGTCCGGTCCCGGGCAGAGCAGCTCGGCATCCCGCCGGGCTTCTACGAACGGCTGGACATCCACGTGCACGTGCCGGAGGGCGCCATCCCCAAGGACGGGCCATCGGCGGGTGTCTCGATGGCGGTGGCCCTGGTCTCGGCCCTGACCGGCCGGCCCGTACGGCGCGACGTGGCGCTGACCGGGGAAATTACCCTGCGCGGCCGGGTGCTCCCCGTAGGCGGGGTGAAGGAGAAGCTCCTGGCGGCTCACCGGTACGGCATCGAGCAGGTGGTGCTGCCGGTGGACAACCTGCGGGACGCCGAAGAGATCCCTGCGAACGTGCGGCGCCAGCTGACCCTGCATCCCGTCTCCCACATGGACGAGGTGCTGCGGATGGCCCTCGCCGAGCGCCCCGTGCTGGCCACGCGCGTACCGGTCGACGAAAAGACGGCCGTGCCCGTGGCACCGCCGGCGGCCGACGTGGGCGGTGACGCGATGTGGCCGGAGACCGCGTGAAACCGGGGCGCGGGGCCGCCGCCGTCTTGGTAGCCCTGGCGACGGTGGCGGTAGCGTGGAAGGCCGTAGCCTGGATCCTGCCCATCTGGACGGGCGCGGTGCCGGCGGATCCGGTGGCCATCCGGATCGGGCCGGTCCAGGTGCGATGGTACGGGTTGTTGATGGCCCTCGCCTTCGTGCCCGGCTGGGCCCTCGCGCAGCCCGAGCGCCGGCGCCTCGGCCTGAGCGTGGACGACCTGATCGACGTGGTCCTCCTGGGAATTCCCCTCAGCTTGCTGGGGGCGCGTCTTGCCTTCGTGGTACAAAACGCCGTCTATTTCTGGCAGCATCCGGTGGACATGCTGCGCACCTGGATGGGGGGGCTCTCCATCCACGGCGCCCTGGCCGGCGCGATGCTGACCATCTGGGTCATGTCCCGGCGGCGGGGCGTGGCCCCCCTGGGGCTCGCCGACCTGGCCATGCCCTCGATCCTGCTGGGACAGGCGATCGGCCGGTGGGGCAACTTCTTCAACAACGAGGTGTTCGGTTACCCGACTTCGGTGCCGTGGCGCGTCTACATCCGCCCCGAGATGCGCCCGCTCGAGTGGGCGTCCTACGCTTACTTCCACCCGGCGTTTTTCTACGAGTCCCTCTGCGACGCCGCCGGCGTCCTGTTCCTGGTCTGGTACCGGCGCCGGCCCGATAGGGAGCCCGGGGAGATCACGGCCTTGTATCTGGCGACCTACTCGGCCGGCCGCTTCCTCATGGAGTTTTTCCGCCTCGGAGAGCCGCTGGCTCTGGGCCTGACCCTGGCGCAGTGGGTGAGCGTCGCGCTGGCCCTCGGCGGGACGCTCTGGTGGGCGCAGTTGCGGCGCCGGGCCCCCCGGGCGGTGGTAGAATGAGGGCGGGTTGGCGCGGGCAGGCGTATGCACTGCTGCATATGACACGGAGGGGAAGGCGGCGGGCATGGAGGTACAGGTCCAACAACTGCCTGAGTGGGAGCGGCTCACCCGGGACCCGGTAGCGACGGCACTGATCGGGCGGGACTTCCTCTGCTTGCGGGACTTCTCCCGCACCGAGCTGGAGCGCATGCTCGAGCTGGCACGTTTGCTGAAGACGTGGCACAAGGCGGGGCTGCACGTGCGGCCGCTGGCCGGGCGGACGCTCGCCATGATCTTCCAGAAGCCTTCCACCCGCACCCGGGTCTCCTTCGAGGTGGCCATGTACCAGCTCGGGGGCCACGCGCTCTTCCTGAGCGCGCAGGAGCTGCAATTGCGCCGGGGCGAGACCATCGAGGATACGGGGCGCGTGCTCTCCCGCTACGTCGACGCCATCATGATCCGTACCTACTCGCACGACGACGTGGTGCAGCTGGCCGCGGCCGCCACCGTGCCGGTCATCAACGGCCTCACGGACTACCTGCACCCGGCTCAAGCCCTGGCCGACTTCCTCACCATCCAGGAACGCTTCGGGCGGCTCAGCGGGGTGCAGCTCACCTACGTCGGAGACTCCAACAACGTGGCGCGCTCTCTGGCGCTCGGCGGGGCTCGCCTGGGCATGCGCGTGGTACTCTCCAGCCCCGCAGGGTATCAGCTCGACGAGCAGGCCCTGGCCATGGCCCGGGAGGATGCGCGTGCGTCGGGCGGGAGCGTCGAGGTGGAGGCGGATCCCCGCCGGGCGGTCGCGGGTGCCGACGTCGTTTACACCGACGTGTGGGCGAGCATGGGCCAGGAGGCCGACCACGACCGCAGGGTGCAGGACCTGGCCGCCTATCAGGTCAACCGGGCGCTGCTGGAGCAAGCGGCTCCCCACGTGGTGGTCATGCACTGCCTGCCGGCGCATCGCGGCGAGGAGATCACCGACGAGGTGATCGACGGGCCTCGCTCCATCGTGTGGGATCAAGCCGAAAACCGGCTCCATGCCCAGAAGGCCATTCTCACGTTGTTGTTGGGAGCCTGAAGATGGGATGGGTGAGAGGATAGATCCGCGCGGAAAGGGGAGCGGCGTCTTGGGGACGAGGCCGACGCGGGTGGTCATCATGGGGGCGGCGGGACGCGACTTCCACAACTTCAACGTCTTTTTCCGGCACCATCCGGGGTACGAGGTGGTGGCCTTCACCGCCACCCAGATCCCCCACATCGAGGGGCGGACCTATCCCCCTGCGCTCGCGGGGCCGCGATACCCGCAGGGGATTCCCATCTATCCCGAGGAGGAGCTACCCCGCATCATCCGGGAGCAGCACGTCGACGAGGTGGTCTTCGCGTACAGCGACGTGCCCCACACCCACGTGATGGATCGGGCGTCGGTGGCGCTGGCGGCCGGCGCCGACTTCCGCTTGATGGGGCCCTCGACGACGATGCTCGAAGCGCGCGTGCCGGTGGTGGCGATCACGGCGGTGCGCACGGGAGCGGGCAAGAGCCAGACGACCCGCCGGGTCGTGGCGATCTTGCGCGAGGCGGGGATGCGGGTCGCGGTGGTCCGCCACCCGATGCCGTACGGGCGCCTGGAAGAGCAGGTGGTGCAGCGCTTCGCCACCTACGAAGACCTCGATCGTCACCACTGCACCATCGAGGA
Organism: Limnochordaceae bacterium; assembly: GCA_014896295.1. GTDB lineage: Bacteria > Bacillota > Limnochordia > Limnochordales > Geochordaceae > Carboxydichorda > Carboxydichorda subterranea. The sequence continues at coordinate 386,055 of JADBKR010000005.1, read as the reverse complement.
GCGGGAGGAGTACGAGCCGCACCTGGACAGGGGGAGCGTGGTGTACGCGGGCGTCGACTACGGGGCCATCCTGGACCGGGCGCAGGCGGAAGCGGACGTCATCGTGTGGGACGGGGGTAACAACGATCTGCCGTTTTACCGGCCCACGCTCCACATCGTGGTGGTCGACCCCCACCGGGCGGGCCACGAGCGCAGCTATCACCCGGGCGAGACCAACGCGCGCATGGCCCACGTGGCGGTCATCAACAAGGTCGACACGGCGTCGCCGGAGTCGGTGCAGGCGGTGCGGGAGAGCCTGGCCCGGCTCAACCCGGGCGCCGTGGTCGTCGAGGCGGAATCCCCGATCACCGTGGACCACCCCGAGTGGCTGGACGGCAAGCGGGCCCTGGTGGTCGAGGACGGGCCCACGCTGACCCACGGAGAGATGCGCTACGGGGCGGGGGCCATTGCTGCTCGCAAGCACGGCGCCGTCCTGGTCGATCCGAGGCCGTATGCGGTCGGATCCATTCGGGAGACGTACGCCCGGTATCCTCACCTGGAGACCGTCCTGCCGGCCATGGGGTACGGCGCCGAGCAGGTGCGGGAACTGGAGGCGACCATCAACGCGACGCCCGCCGACGTGGTCGTGGTCGGTACGCCCATCGACTTGCGCCGCATCGTGGCCATCCAGAGGCCCGCGGTGCGCGTGCGCTACGAGCTTCGGGAAGTGAGCAAGCCCGGGCTGGCCGAGATCGTCCACCGGCAGGTGCTGCCTGCCGTGGCCCGTCACTAGGGCGTCCGTTGCATGGGGCTACGGGGGGCGGGCCGGTGGGGCGCCGTCCGGGCGGGCGCCCTCTCCTTCCCGGCGTTTCGGTCGTACCTGGCGGCGCAAGGCATCTCGCTGATCGGCACCTGGATGCAAGGGGCTGCCCAGGCGTGGCTCGTGCTGCAGCTCACCGGTTCGGCGGTGAAGCTCGGCACGGTCTCCGCCGTGCAGAGCCTTCCGGTGCTCTTCTTCTCCCTTCCTGCCGGCACCATCGCCGACCATGCCAATCGGCGCAAGATGCTCATACTGACCCAGTCGGCCCTCGCCGCGTGTGCCGCGGTGCTGGGCGTGCTCACGGTCCTGGGCTGGGTGCGGTACTGGCACGTCGTGGTCATCGCAGGGATCTACGGGGTCTTCAACACGCTGGACATGCCGGGCCGTAACGCTTTCCTGGGCGACATGGTGCCACGCGAGGCCCTGGCCAGCGCGATCGGGCTGCACTCCACGATCTTCAACCTGGCCCGCATCGTGGGCCCGGGGGTCGCCGGGTTGGTCGTGGCGGCGGTCGGCTCGGGCCCTGCGTTCTTGCTCAACGCGCTCTCCTTCGTGCCCGTGATCGGGGTGCTGGCCGGCATCCGTATCGCCGCCGACAGGACCCGTCCCCCGGGCGGCGCGCTCGGTGACCTGTTGACCCCGTCGGGCATGTGGCGCCCCGTCATGGACGGATTGCGGTACGCCCGCGCCACTCGGCCCATCCGCCAGGGGCTGTTGTTGCTGGGGATCGTCAGCCTCTTCTCGATGAACTTCCAGGTCCTCACCCCCGTCTACGCGAGCCGTACCCTCGGCCAGGGCGCCTCGGGGTACGGCCTGCTGATGTCGAGCCTTGGGGTGGGAGCCCTGGTGGCGGCCGCCGGCCTTGCGTCGGAGCGATCGGCGGAGCCCCCGGCGTGGCGCCGGTCGGCCGGGGTGGTGCTGCTCGGCCTGGGCCTCGCCGGCCTGGCCGTCTGCCGGTGGTATCTGCCCGCGCTGGCGCTCATGGCGCTCACCGGTTGGGGGATGGTCAGCCTCTCGGTGGGCACCAACGCGATGGTCCAGCTCAACAGCGAGGAGCGCATGCGCGGCAGGGTCATGAGCCTGTACACGCTGGTGCTCGTGGGGGTGGCGCCCATCGGCAGCATGCTGGCAGGCGCCGTGGCCGACCACGCCGGGGTGGGGACCGCCTGGGCGATGGGGGGCGGGGTGGCGCTCGCCGCGTTCGCCTGGCTGAGACCGTGGGAGATCCGGGCGGTGACGGGGCGGACCGAGCTGCCCGCCGCCGGCGCCGCCGCGGGCGGTCAGCGGCAAGAGAGCCTGCCGGGGTGAGGAGCGTCTGTACCGGCCCATTGACAGGCAGGGCGGCACCGGTTATTCTCACCTCGGAGGTATACCCTACAGGGTATGGTAAGCACCTCCCGGGCCACGGGGAATGGTTCGCACGGAGTAAACTAAGTCAAAGCGCACGAAGGAGGAGTGGTTGTGCCGCTTCTATCCGCGAGGGACCGGTCCTACTTGCAGGACCTCTTCCAGAAGGTACCCAACAAGGCGAAGGTGCTGGTCTTCACCGACGGTTCCGAGAGCGGTCAGAACAACTGCCAGTACTGCGGGCAGACGGTGGAGCTCATCCAGGAGCTGGCCAGCCTCAGCGATCGGGTCGAGTACGAGGTGGTGGACATCGGGGCCGAGCCGGCCAAGGCTCAGCTGTACGAGGTGGACAAGGTGCCGGCGCTGGTCCTGCTGCGGCAGGACGGCACCGACACGCGCGCCCGCTACTTCGGCATCCCGGCGGGATACGAGTTCGGGAGCCTCATCGAGGACCTCGTCGACATCTCCAACGAGAAGACCCGGCTCTCCGAGGCCACGCGCCAGAAGCTGAGCGAGATCACCCAGCCGGTGCACATCCAGGTGTTCGTTACGCCGACGTGCCCGTACTGTCCGAAGGCCGTGCGGCTCGCCCACCAGTTCGCCATGGAAAGCCCCTTCGTCCGGGCGGACATGGTGGAGGCGCTGGAGTTCCCGGAGCTGGCGGACCGATACGGCGTCTATGGGGTGCCCAAGACCGTCATCAACGAGCGGGAAGAGGTCGAGGGGGCCGTACCGGAAGCCGTGATGCTGCAGCACGTGCTGGCCGCGGTGGGCATGGCCGCGTCGCCCGAGGATCCGTGGGGCGTCGAAGAGGACGGCGAGGAGCACCACCACGGCCATGACCACGAGCACGGCCATGACCACGACCATCATCCCTGAGGCGCCGGCGGCGAGAGGGGTGCGGTAGGGAGGGGGCCGTGGCGATGGCGTCGCGGCGGCTGGTGGTCGTGGGCGGCGTGGCGGCCGGGATGAGCGCGGCCTCCCGGGCGCGCCGCGTGGACCCGCAGATGGAGATCGTGGTCTTCGAGCGCAGCGGCTACGTGTCGTACGGATCGTGTGGCATCCCTTACTTCGTGGGAGGGCTCGTGGAGCGGCTCGAGGACCTGGTCGTCTACACGCCCCAGTTTTTCCGAGAGAAGCGGCGGATCGACGTGCACGTGGGCCACGAGGTGACGGCCATCGACCCCCGGTCCCACCGGGTGCAGGTGCGCCGGCTCTCCGACGGCGAGACGTGGGAGGCCGGCTACGACGTGCTGGTGCTGGCTACCGGAGCCTACGCCGTGAGGCCGCCGGTGCCGGGGGTGGAGCGCCCCGGCGTCTTCGTCATGCGGTTACTCGAAGACGGGATGGCCATGCGCCGGCGCGTGGAAGAGCTGAAGGCGCCCGCGGCTTCCGCGGGAAGGGCCCCTCGGGCCGTGCTGGTGGGAGCCGGGCCCATCGGCCTGGAGACAGCGGAGAACCTGCGGCGCCTCGGTTTCGAGGTCGCCATCGTGGAGGTCATGCCCCAGGTGTTGCCGGGTTACCACCCGGAGCTCGCCCGGATCGTGGAGCAGGAGCTGCGGCGAAACGGGGTCGAGGTGTACACCGGGGAGCCGGTCGTCGGTATCGAAGGGCAGGGCGAGGCTGGCCCGGCGACGGCGGTCAGCACGCCATCCCGCACCCTTCCGGCCGACCTGGTGCTGGTGGCCACCGGCGTGCGTCCTCAGGTGGCCCTGGCCAGGGCGGCGGGCATCGCTCTCGGTGCCACCGGCGCCGTGGCGGTGGATGACCACCTGAGGACCTCGGTGCCGGACATCTTCGCGGCCGGCGACGGGGTGGAGGCGTGGCACCGCGTGCTGGAGCGCCCCGTCTGGATCCCGCTGGGCACCACCTCCAACAAGCAAGGGCGGGTGGCCGGCGAGAACGCCGCCGGCGGCGACGCGCTTTCGGGGCATCGTGGGCACGGCGGCGCTGCGGGTGTTCGACCTGGAAGTGGCGCGTACGGGCCTGACCCGGGCGGAGGCGGAGCGGGAGCCCCGCTGGGAGGCGGTGGAGGCTCACGTGCGCCACGGCAGCCGCGCCCACTACTACCCGGGACGCGGTCCCATCGACGCCTGGCTCGTGGGCGACCGGAAGAGCGGGCGCCTGCTCGGCGCGCAAATGGTCGGCCCGGCGGGTTCGGTCGCAAAGCGCATCGATGTCCTGGCCGTCGCGCTGAGCGCGGGGCTGCCGGTGGAGGAAGTGGCGGAACTCGACCTCTCCTATGCCCCACCGTTCGCTCCCGTGTGGGACGTCGCCTTGATCGCGGCTCGGGAGTGGCTCAAGGATGCAGCGCTCGAAAGCGTACCCCACGCGGGGTGAAGGGAAGGGCCGGAAGAAAGCGGGTGGTCACCCGTGGAACCCATCAGGCCGGCGACGTGGGGTAGCGTGGAAGCCACGGTGGGGGAGGTCCTGCGTGCCCTGATGGAGCGGGCCAGGGAGCAGGGCGGGGATGCGGGCACGACGGCCTCGCGGGCGGCGACCATGCCCGGCGCCGGTCCCCCGCGGCGGCGGAGGAGGCGCCCGCTTCCCGCGGCCGCCCGCTATGCGGCGTGGCGGGCGAGGTGGGAGCAGGCAGTCACGCTCCGCAAGCCGCTGGGGCGAGGACGGCCCATCCTCGACGTGGGGTGCTACGAGGGCGCGCTGGTGACCAGGCTGGCCGAGGTCACGGGCAGGCCCGTGATCGGCGTGGACATCAGCGACGCCGGGTTCGGCAGGGCCTTCCAACAGGCGGAGAAGGCCGGGGTCGAGGCGTTCGTGGGCTGCATGCGTTACGACGCCCATCACCTGTCGGCGCTGGGGTCGCAGCTGTTCGACGCGGCGACGCTGACTTACAGCCTGCACTGCATGCGGGCCCCGGACCGGGTCCTGGCGGAGGTGGCCCGGGTACTGACGTGGGGCGGCGTGGTGCTGGTCGTCGACTGGGTCGTGGAGACGGGGGAGCCCAAGCACGGCTGCTCCCGGCTCACGCTGGCGGAGATCGAGGAGATGATGCGGTCGGCGGGGCTCACCCCCATCCGCTCGGTCGCCCGGGACGGCGTCGCGCTGGTGGCGGGCGAGAAGCGGGAGGGCTCGAGCCTGGCGGCCCGGCTGGGCGTGCTCAACGGCCGGCGCGCCGCACTCGCCGCTCGAGAGGCGCCAGCGCCAGCGAGCGCACCGTAACCCATCCCCGGCGGAGGGTCTCGGGGAGGGGGCTGTTCCCGTCGGCGGACGCTTCGACGGGAGCCTGCCCGGGTGAGGAAGGGGCCTGCGCGCAGGCGGGGCCGGTCGCGCCGTCGGGCGGCGCGCCGTGCTCACCGGCGCGGGAGGGGCCGCCGGCATGCGCCACCCGGTGCGAGGTGGGCCGGGTGCCGGCCCGTACCACCATGGCGTCTTCCCCCATGACCAGCAAAGAGGCGGCGGCGATGGAGAGCCGCCCCCGGAGGCGATCCGACAGCCCCTTGGGGGCGAGCAGGACCTCCAGGACGGCCCCGGAGCGCTCGTCCAGCATCAGTTCGTCCGCGGCGCCCAGGAACTCGCCGTCTTCGGTCAGCACGCGGATGCCGTACAGGCGCAGCGGCCGGCGAAGAAGGGGCTGGAGTTCGGGGAGGGCGGAGGGGCGCACGAGGGTGTCGGCGCCCTGGACCGTGATGGCGTGGAGCCCCACGCCGCGCGTGCGGCCCCACTCGAGCACCTGATCCTCCCGGGGCCAGTGGCCGGACGAGACGACGAAGGCCGCCAGGCGACGGGCGGATGGGTCGAAGATGAGGCGGCTCGTCCGTCCCAGGGCCCGTCCGTCGACGACGTCGATCACCTGCAAGCCCAGCAAGCGCCGGCTCGGTACCATCGGGATTCCCCTCCGTGCTCTCCGCTCGCCGTGATAGATATGAGAGGAGTCCGAGCCTCAGTACGCCTCGGAGAGGAACAGGCGGTGTCGAAGGTGCCGAGTGGCACGCCCGGCGAGGATGTTCCCGAGGTAGGCCAGCGCCTGGTGCTCGACGTGGCCTCCCTGGATCCCCGTGGGGACGGCGTTGCGCGCACTCCGGGAGGGTTCGTCGTCTTCGTGGAAGGCGGGCTTCCCGGGGACCGGGTGGAGGCGGTGGTGAGCCATCGTGCCCGCCGCCACGCGAGAGCCCGGCTCGCCCGGCAGATCCGGCCGTCTCCGCTGCGGGTCGAGGGCCCGTGCCCCGTGGCCGAGACCTGCGGCGGCTGTCCCCTCATCCATCTTGCCTACCCGGCCCAGCTCGAGGCGAAGCGGTCCGGGGTCCAGGACGCCCTCCTCCACACCGGCGGCCTCGAAGAAGCGGCGTCGCGGGTGCTCCCCGTGCGGGGCATGGAGGTACCGTGGGGATACCGTAACAAGGCGCAGTACCCGGTGGGCCGCGGGCACGACGGCCGGCCGGTGATCGGCTTTTACCGGCGCGGCACGCACGAGGTGGTCGAGGCGCTGGATTGCAGGGTGCAGCACCCCCTCAACGTACGGCTGGCCAGGGCGACCCGAGACGCCATCGAGGAGCTGTCGCTCCCGCCTTACGACGAGGCTACGGGCAGTGGCCTGGTCCGGCACGTGGTCTGCCGCACCGCAGCGGCCACGGAGGAAGCGTTGCTGGTGGTGGTAACCGCCCGGGACGGGCCGGAGGTGCGCCAGGCGCTGGGCCAGCTTGCCGAGCGGGTGCGCTGGAGGGTGCCGGAGCTGGTGGGCGTGGTACAAAACGTCAACCCGCTGCGCACCAACGTCGTCCTGGGCAAGCGAAGCGCCGTCGTCTGGGGCCGGGAGTTCCTCGAGGAGAGGGTCGGCGCGGTGCGCCTGCGCCTTTCGGCCACGGCGTTCTTCCAGGTCAATACCCGGCAGGCGGAGGTCCTGTACGACGAGGTACGACGGCGAGTGGAGACGTTCCTGGAGGCCCGCGGCCAGCTGGGCCGGGGTACGCTCCTGGATCTCTACTGCGGCGTCGGCGGCATCGGGATCGCCGCCTCCGACCGGGTCGGCCGCCTGATCGGGGTCGAAGAGGTGCAGGAGGCGGTCGACGACGCCCGGCGCAACGCCAAGCTCAATGGGGTGCGCCACGCCCGGTGGGTGGCCGGCGACGTGGAGGAGGTATTGCCGCGCCTCTTGCAGGAGGGAGGGGAACGGATGCGGCCGCTGCTCGTGGTGGTCGACCCGCCCCGCAAAGGGTTGGACGCGGCGGTGGTGCGGGCGCTGGTCAGGGCGCAGCCTGAACTGTTGGTGTACGTCTCGTGCCATCCGGTGACGCTCGCGAGGGACCTGCGGCAGTTCGTCAAAGGGGTGGAGGCGCAGGGCCTCACCTACCGGTGGGATCCGGTACAGCCGGTGGACATGTTTCCCCAGACGGCCCACGTCGAGGTGGTGACGAGCCTTTGGCGAGCGTGAGAGGCGCATCCCTTGCCCCGAAGCGGCGTGCGGCGCTCTTGCTGGCCGTCCTGGCGGCGGTGCTGTGGGCAGGATGGCAGGTTGCCGGGGGAAGGGCGACGCCCGGCGTCCGGTTGTGGCTGGCGCCTCGGGAGGCGACCCCCGGGCAGTGGATCATGGTGAGGGTGGAAGGGGCGAAGGCGCACCGCCTCGCCGGGGAGTGGGCCGGCCGGAGCTTCCCGTTTTACGATGACGGTGCGCAGGGCGCCGTCGCGCTCGTCGCCGTCTCCTACTTCGTGCAGCCGGGCAAGCACCCGCTGGTCGTCCGGGAGGACGGAAAGGAGGTGGCGGCGGCCGAGGTCCCGGTGCGGCCCAGGGCTTTTCCCGTGCAGCGGCTGCGCGTCGATCCCGGCAAGGAGGCGCTCATCCGCCCGCAAGATCCGGCAGACGTGGCCCGGCGGCGCCGGGAGGACGAAGAGGTCGCCCGGGCCCGCTCTCGGAGCAACCCCCGCCCGCTGTGGCAGGGGCCGTTCGTCTGGCCGCTCGCCCGGCCGTACCGGCTGACGAGCGAGTTCGGTCTCGTGCGGGAAGTCAACGGCGCGCCCAGCGGGCGCCACTCCGGGCTCGATCTCGCGGCCCCCGAGGGCACCCCCGTGCATGCCCCCAACGGCGGCCGGGTGGTGCTGGCCAGAGACCACCTCGCCACCGGCAAGACGGTCATCCTCGACCATGGATGGGGGTTGTTCACCTCTTACCTGCACCTCTCGTCCATCCGGGTGCGCGAGGGGACTTTCGTGAGCAAGGGGGAGATCCTCGGCACCGTCGGGGCTACGGGTTTTGCGACCGGCCCCCATCTCCACTGGGCCGCCTACCTGCCGGGGGGCTACGTGGATCCCCGCAGCCTCATGGAACGCTGGCCTCCAGAGTCCTCCTCGCCTGGCAGTTAGAGGTCAAGACCTCTTTGGCGTCGAACTGCCCATGGCGATACGGCCAGGCGAGCCAGGGATGGGGGAAGGCGGGAGGCCGCCATGTCGCAGCAAGGAGAGCGGGTCCCCTCGAGTCGGGTGCCCGGAGTCGCGGGGGTCAGCGCCCTGGCCGCGCCATCGGCCAACGCGCGCCGGCCCGCCGGGCACTTCGTCGCCGTGACGGTCATCGTCCTGGTGCTGGGCATCGGCGGCGCCATCTTCGCCGGCGGCCGGGTGGGGCGCAACGTGACCGACGCTTTCGCCGCGCTCTACGATGCCTGGGATCACCAGAGCCGCAGCCTGGAGCAGCTCCAGGTCGAGATTCGCGGGATGCAGCAGCAACTCACCGAGTGGGGCGCCCTCGACCAGAACAGCGGGCCCCAGGCGGCGTCGGGGGTCCTCGTCATCAGCCGGGATCAGGCGGCCGAGCTCGCCCAGCGGCTGCGTTCCCTGGGTTCGGACATGGACTCCTTGCGCCGGGTCATCGGCCAGCGCCAGTCCATCATCGGGCAGACGTCGGAGCGGGTCCGCCGGGACGCCACCGCCAGCCTCTGGTCGGTCGCGCTGGGCATTCTCGTGGCGGGCCTGATCGGCTGCGTGTGGCTTGCCCGCGTGACGGTAGGGCCCATGGGGGAGCTGCGCCGGCGCCTGGAAGTCGCCGACCAGGGCCAGCAGGCTCTTGCGTCGGCGCTGGGCTCGTGGATGGGCCGGATCGGGGACGGCGTGCGCGACTGGCGCTTGGTCGCCGAGTCGCAGAGCATGGCCCTTGCCTCCTTGCGGGAGCGCCTCGATGCGCTGGCGTCGGCCACGTCGGCGGTGGCCGGCCAGGCGGAGGGCGTCGCCCGGGCGATCGAGGAGTTCGACGCCATGGCGGAGCGGGTCCGGGATTTCGGCGGAGAGTCGAAAGTCCTGGCCCTGAGCGCCGCCATCGAGGGAGCCCGGCTGGAGGCGCAGGGGCGCAGCGTGGCCGTGGTGGCCGAGGAGCTGCGAAGGGTCGCCTCCGAAGCGCGGGAAGTGGTCCGCCAGGTCTGGGATCTCAAGAACCGCCTGGACGAGGGCGCCGACCGTTCGCGCCGTGCGGCGGCCGAGGCGGGCAAGCATATCGGCCAGATCCGGGAGTGGCTGCAACAGGTCCGGGACGAGGCGATCCGTCTCGCCCGCGGGCTGTTGGAGCTACAGGAGCGGGCGCAGCTCGCCGGCCAGGCCGCGCAGGGATGGGCCGCCAAAGGGGCGGGGTCCAGGAGCTCGCTGGAGCTGAGGGCGGCGGTGGATCGGGCGCTGTCAGGGGAGATGACGGTGCGGCCCGCGACCGCCCGCGAGGTGAGCCGCGAGGAGCGGGTGGCGCTGGCACAGGCGAAGGGGCATGAAGAGGCGGCGACCGCCGCGGAGCGCCAGGAAGACGGCCCGGCCTCCCAGGGGCAGCCCGGGGCGACGGGCCCCGTGGGGGAGGAGGCGCCGTTGCCTCCCGCCTCTGAGCGCACGGCCCCGCCGGCAGAACGTGCCGAGCGTCAGGAGGGGCCGGCCGAGCGCTCGGCGTAAGAGGTCTGGAGCTGCCTGCCGTTGCTTGAGGCGACGCCCTGCACCGTGGGCCTGGGTGCCTTGCGGATGCGTACCGACGAAGGCGTCACCTCGACCAGCTCGTCGTCGTTGATCCACTCGAGCGACCGCTCCAGGTCCATCGTACGCGGGGCATCGAGCTTGACCGCGACGTCGGCGCTGCTCGCACGCATGTTGGTGAGCCGCTTGGCCTTGCAAATGTTGACGGTGATGTCCTGCGGCCGGGAGTGTTCGCCGACGACCTGGCCCGCGTACACCTTCACCCCGGGAGGCCAGAAGAGCACGCCGCGCTCCTGGAGGTTTTCGATGGCGTAGGCGGTGGTCATGCCGGTCTCGGTGGCCACCATGGCGCCGCCCGACCTGGCCCGCAGCTCGCCCACGAAGGGGCCGTAGTGGTCGAACACGTGGTACAGGATCCCCTCGCCTCTGGTCTCGGTGAGCAGCTGGGAGCGAAAGCCGATGAGACCCCTGGACGGCACGTAGGCCCGGATCCGCACCTGGCCGCCGCTTTGGGGCTCCACCTCCAGGACCTCGGCGCGCCGGGAGCCGAGCAGCTCCATGACGGGCCCTACCGCATCGCCGGGCACGTAGAGCACGGCCTCCTCGTACGGTTCTTGGACCTGCCCGTCCTGCTCGCGCAGGATCGGGCGAGGGCGGGAGACCTGGAGCTCGTACCCCTCCCGCCGCATCTTTTCGATGAGGATGGCCAGGTGGAGCTCGCCGCGCCCTTTGACCTCCACGGTGTCGGGCGAAGCGGTGGGCACGACCTCCAGGGCCACGTCGGTCTCCGTCTCCCGGAGCAGCCGCTCCTTGAGCTGACGTCCCGTCACGAACCGGCCCTCCTGGCCCGAAAAGGGGCTGTCGTTGACGAGGAAGTACATGCTGATGGTGGGCGCTTCGACCCGGATGGGAGGAAGAGGGCTCGGGCGCTCCGGGTCGGTGATGGTCTCCCCGATTTCCAGGGCCTCGATGCCCGTGACGGCCACGATGTCGCCGGCCTGCACCTCGGTAACCTCTTCCCGCTTGAGGCCGAGGAAGGTCAACAGCGTGCCCACCTTGGCCGGGCGGAGCCGGCCCTGGCGGTCGCTCACCATGACCGGCTGGCCCGCGCGCAGGGTGCCGTTGACGACCCGGCCGATGCCGATGCGACCCAGGTAGTCGTTGTAGTCGAGGGTGGTCACCAGCACCTGCAGTGGCGCGCTGGGATCGCCCGAAGGGGCGGGCACCTCCTCGAGGATCGCCTCGAACAGCGGCTGCATGGTGCCCGACCGAGCCGCGGGGTCGGCGCTCGCCCACCCCTGGCGAGCCGAGGCGTACAGCACGGGAAAGTCGATCTGTTGCTCGTCGGCCCCGAGCTCGATGAACAGATCCAGTACCTCGTCCAGCACTTCTTTGGGCCGGGCGTTGGGCACGTCCATCTTGTTGATGACGACGATCGGCTTGAGGTGGGTCTCGAACGCCTTGCGGAGCACGAAGCGCGTCTGCGGCATGGGGCCTTCGAAGGCGTCGACGACCAGCAGGGCGCCGTCCGCCATGCGCAGCACCCGTTCGACCTCGCCGCCGAAGTCCGCATGCCCCGGCGTGTCGATGATGTTGATCTTGACGGGGCCGTAGAGGATGGCGGTGTTTTTCGCCAGGATGGTGATGCCCCGCTCCCGCTCCAGCTCGTCGCGATCGAGGATGCGCTCTTCGAGCTGCTGGTTGGCGCGGAAAAGCCCGCTTTGCCGGAGCATGGCGTCGACCAGCGTCGTCTTGCCGTGGTCGACGTGGGCGATGATGGCCACGTTGCGGATGCCGGTGTTCACGTTCGTGGATGGCACCTTCCCGTCCGGGACCATGAATCTACCACGAATCCGCACCGCAAGCCAGGTACCCCACGCGCATACGGCGAAACTTCCCGGGGCCGCGAGAGGGGGAGCCTGACCGTGAGGGACGAGACGGAGGCAACGGCACTGCGGCGCCGGGAAGTGGAGACCAAGCAGCGGCGGATCGAGGAGATGCTCCAGTCGCTCAAGCTCGACGGGGTGATCCTGACCCGGCGGGCCAACTTCGCGTGGATGACGGCCGGAGGCGACAACCACGTGGGGCTGGCCACGGAGATCGGCAATGCGTCGCTCCTGGTCGAGCCGGGGCGATGGACGCTCATTGCCACCAACATCGAAACTCCCCGGGTCGCCCGGGAAGAGCTGGAGGGCGTCGCCCCACGGGGCAACCTGGACGTGGAGGCGGTGCCCTGGCACCTGGGGGTCGAGCCGGCCATCGAGCGGCTGGTGCACGGCCGGCGCATCGCCTCCGACACCGGAATCGCCGGCACGCCCAACGTGCAGGCCGCCCTGGCCGGGTTGCGCTTCCCGCTCACGGCGGAGGAGGTCCAGCGGCTGCGCCGGGTCGGGGCGCTGTCTCGCGACGCGCTCGAACAGGTGCTGGCCACCGAGGTGGCTCCGGGCATGACCGAGCTGGAGGTGGCGGGGCGCATGACCCGGGCCTTGTGGGAGCGGGGCCTGGAGGGGACCGTGGTGCTGGTCGCCGCCGACGACCGTATTCGCCAGTACCGCCATCCCATTCCCACAGGGCGGGCGGTGGAGCGGTATCTCATGGGGGTCATCTGCGCCCGGCAAGGCGGGCTCATCGCCGCGCTGACGCGCCTCGTGCACTTCGGCAGAATCCCGGGGATCTGCGGGCCCGGCACGAGGCCGTCTGCCACGTGGACGCCGCCCTCATGGACGCGACCCGGCCGGGCGCGCGGGTCGCCGACATCCTGCTGGCAGGCCAGGAGGCTTACCGGCGCCACGGTTACCCGGACGAGTGGAAGCTCCACCACCAAGGGGGGGCCATCGCCTACGCGGAGCGCGAGTACCTGGCCACGCCCCAGAGCGTGCAGGTCGTCAAGGCGCCCGGTGCCTTTGCCTGGAACCCCAGCATCACCGGCACCAAGTCGGAGGACACCATCCTCGTGGGTGCCGCCGATGGGCCGGAGCCGGGCCGGGTGGAGATCATCACGGCCCACGGGCCCTCGTGGCCGGGCGTCGAGGTCGAGGCCGGGGGCAGGCGGTGGGTCCGTCCCGGTATCCTGGAGCTTGCCATGCCGGGCACGACTCGGTAAGGTAATCTTGTCTACCATCCAGTCATGGTTATCCTGGTATATCCTCGACGTCTCGGGGAGGGCGAGGGGTCGGGGTGATCTACGAGTACCGCTGCAAGCAGTGCTCGAAGCGGTTCGACGTGCACGCCACTCTGGCGGAGAAGGAGGCGGGCCTCTCTCCGGTCTGCCCGTCCTGCGGAAGCACCGACGTGGCCCGGCTGTTCGGCAACATCATGGTGCTGCGCTCGTCCCAAGGCGGAGACGGGGATGCCGGCTCCGGCGATGGCGGCGGCCTGGGAGACGGTGGGGGCCTGGGCTCCGACGAGGGCCCGGGCGGGGACGACTTCGGTGGCGACTTCGGCGGTCCGGAGGACCTGGACGGCGGGGACGATTTCGAGGAGCTGTAGACTTGGGGGTGCGCCAGACTGATGAACTTCGCCATCGTGGGAGAGCGCTCGTCGGCGGTCCAGCAGTGGCTCGCGGACGGCCTGCGGGCTGAGCTCGAGCGGCGCGGCAACGTCTACGAGGAGACCCCCAGCCGGGACGTCCGGTTGGTGCTCAACTTCACGGACATGGAACATCCCAGGCCGTACCGGCGCCGGGCCCGGGCCACGTTCGTCTGCTCCGTGGTGATGGGCCAGGAGCCTCCCAAAGACGTGCTGCGCGCCGGATACCCGGTGCTCATCCGGTCGCTTTCCAACCTGCTGCTGTTCGCCGTACCCCAGGACGGCAAGGTCGACACGCACTTCGTGACCCTCGAGCAGGGATACTACACGGTGCCCTTCGACGCCGACGAGAGGTCCTATTTCGCCCGGCTCTACGAGCGCCTTCACCCGCTGGCATCGTCCAACCTGGTCATCGACAACGTCTTCGAGCCGGACCTCCCTCCCGAGCTGTGGGAGGGGGACGCCGCGGTCGATCAGATCCGCCGGACGAGCCGGCGGCTCGGCGAGCTCGACCTCTTGCCCGCGCCCTTCCCGATTCAGGAAATCCTGCCGCCGGAGGACTTCCGGCACGTCCAGCACCTGTACGGCATCGGCGGGCTCAGCTACGGCAACATCAGCGCCCGCCGCGACCGGCACAGTTTCTGGATGAGCGCAAGCGGGGTCAACAAGTACAAGCTGGAGAAAGTCGGGCAGGACATCCTCCTGGTCAAGGGGTACGACGCCGAGAAGAACGCGATCGTCCTGAGCGTCCCGCCCAACGTCACCCCGCGCCGGGTTTCGGTGGATGCCATCGAGCACTGGATGATCTACACGGAGCACCCCCAGGTGGGCGCGATCCTGCACGTCCACGCCTGGATGGACGGGATCAAGTCGACCCTCGTCAACTTCCCCTGCGGCACCCTGGAGCTGGCCCAGTCGGTGGCCAATCTGGTGAGAGAAGCCCCCGACCCGGGAAGGGCGGTCATCGGCCTTCGCAACCACGGGCTGACCATCACGGGCCCGGATCTCGACGAGATCTTCGAACGGATCGACGGGCGGCTCATCCGGCAGGTGCCGATGATGTGAGGGCTGCCCCTGTGGTGGCCGACCAAAGGGCCTGCCCGTCCACGTCGATCGCCTCGACGGGCGCGGGCAGGCCTTCTCGCAAGCTTCGAAGGGGCATGTCGTCCAGGAAGACGGGCTCGTCGGCCTTGAGCGCGACGTTGGGGACGTAGACGGCATCGAAACGGCCGAGGTCGGGCAGGCGCTCCAGGGAGGCCCGGATGTCGGCGCCGGTCAACAGGCCCGCGACGGTGACGGTCGGTCCGTAGAACTGGTTGACCACCGGGTGCACCCGCACCTCGAGCCCGGGATGCCGCCGCTCCAGCCGGCGGGCGAGCGCCTCCAGGAACGGCCGGGCCGACGTCCCGGTCACCCAGAGAACCCGCCGGCCCCCGGGCAGCCTCCCGGCGCTCCCACGCTGCCGGCGGACGGCGCCGGCCTCGGCGGCGTAGAACTCGTCGAGCAGCCGGCGAACGAGGCCAATGCCGTTGGAAAGCTGCGGGAAGTCCTCGTACGCCTCCCGGGGTGGCACCCACCGGCCGGCCAGGGAGTACCACTCGTCGGCGGGGAAGACCAACCGGGTGCCCAGGTGTTGCAGCAGCCGCCGCTGCCAGGCGTGCACCTGGCGCAAGACGGCCGCCGCCTCCGGTGCCCGGTACGGGCGTAACGGGTGCAGCCGCTGGCGGAAGCGGGTCAGCCCGACCGGCACCACGGCGATCGACCGCACGTGGGGATAGAGCGCCGCCAGGTCGGCGATGCTCCGATCCAGGTGCTCCCCGTCGTTGATGCCGGGGCACAGCACCAGCTGCGTGTGGACCTGGATGCCGGCGGCCGCCAGGCGCCGCAGCTGCCCCAGGATCCCCCGGGCCGCGTCGGTGCCCATGAGAAACGCGCGCAGGTCGTCCTCGGTGGAGTGAACCGACACGTAAAGCGGCGACAGGTGCTGCTCCAGCACGCGCTGCCAGTCGGACTCCGTCCAGTTGGTGAGGGTGACGAAGTTGCCGTCCAGGAAGGAGAGCCGCAGATCGTCGTCCATGATGTACAACGTGCGGCGCATACCCTTGGGCGACTGGTGGACGAAGCAGAAGATGCACCGGTTGACGCAGGTGACGATCCGGTCGAAGAGGGGATCGGAGAAGCGAAGGCCCAGGTCCTCGTCTTCGTCCTTCTCGATCTCCACGACCCACGTCTCGCCGTCCGGCCGGCGCACCTCCAAGTCCACCCTGTCCTGTGCCGCAGCGTAGTGCAGCTGCACCAGGTCGCTGGCCGGCACGCCGTTGATCGCCACGATCTGGTCGCCGGGCCGGATGCCGGCCTCGTCGGCCAGCGACCCGGCCCGCACCTCCGACACGATGGCTCCCGGCTTGAGGGCGGCCTTCGGGTTACGCCTGAGCGGCACGATCCCACTCCGCTTCGAGGACGCCCGGCTCGGCCGTCTCGGGCAGCCGGACGACCAGCTCGCTCCCGGCCCGCTCGTCCCAGACCGGGAGGGGGCCGACCGCCGTCCCGGAGGCCGGCCCGGCGCTCGCCTCGTCTTGGAAGGCCGGGGCCAGCGCCTGCCCGGATCGGGGTACCGGCTGCCCCTGCCAGCGCACCGAGCGGCAGGCTCCCGGCGGCCGCTGCACCACGACCTCGAAGTAAGGGCGACCAGGTCGCCAGGCGCCTTCCCGAGGGCCGGCTTTCAGCACGAGCCGGAGGCGCCCTTCGGCCCTCGATCCGGACCACTCGGCGTCGAAGCGCCGGCGCGCGTACGCTCCCTGCTGGTAGTCGAGGCTCTCCCCGTCGTCCTCGTACAGCCACGTCCAGGCGAACGCGCCACGATCCCCCGCGGGCGCCATCAGCAGGAGGCTCACCCGGTCGTCCTGGCGCAGCTCGCCGGTGTGCTGGGCGAGCGGCGCCAGGGGCACCGGCGCGCCGGCCGCCACGAAGACGGGGATCTGGTCGAGGGGCGCCTCCACCAGCGCGTACGCCGGACCGGTGATGCGGACCGGCTGGCGGAGGTGGACCCACTCCCCGGCGGGCAGGTAGACCATCCGCCGCCGTGCTCCGGGCGTGATGACCGGCGCCACGAGCAGGTGCGGGCCCAACAGCCACTGATCCTGGACCCTTTCGGCCTCGGCGTCGCCGGGATGGTGCCACAAGAGCGGCCGCATCACGGGCGTGCCCCGGGAGGCCGCCTCCCAGAACAGGGTGTACAGGTAGGGCATCAGCCGGTAGCGCCACTCGATCGCGTCACGGCAGACGCGCTCGATCTCCTCGCCGAACCGCCACACCTCTTGCGGGCGCGCGTCGATGGCCGCGTGGTTGCGGAAAAACGGGGTGAACGCCCCGGCCTGGGTCCAGCGGGCTACGAGTTCGGCCGTCGCATGATCGGCGAACCCGCCGACGTCGGCGCCCGCCCAGGCGATGCCCGAGAGGCCCATGTTGAGCAGCTCCGGCACCATCATGGCCAGATGTTCCCACCAGCTCGAGTTGTCGCCGGTCCAGACGGCCGCGTAGCGCTGGATGCCGGCGAAGCCGGCGCGGCTCAACACGAACGGCCGTACCCCGGGCCGCAGGGCGAGTTGGGCCTCGTACGCCGCCTTGCTCATCAACAAACCGTACAGGTTGTGCGCCTCCGCGTGGAGGAGCGGCCGCTGCTCTTCGGCAGGGCGCTCCAGGTCGGGGCCGTGCACCGCATCGAGGTCCAGGGTGCCTGCGGGGAGGGGGTGGCGGAAGTTGGCCGGCTCGTTCATGTCGTTCCAGATCCCGCTCACCCCGCGCCCGATGAGCTCCCGGTGCCACTGTGACCACCACCTGCGCACCTCCTGGCGCAGGAAGTCGGGGAAAATGGTGGGGCCGGGCCAGACCACGCCCTCGAAGGGCTTGCCGTCTTTCTTGCGGACGTAGTACTGCCGCTCCAAAGCCTCGGAGTAGACCGGGTACTCGGGATCGATCTTGATCCCGGGGTCCACGATGGTCACGACGCGCAAGCCCTGCGCCCGCAGCTTCGCCATCATGCCCTCGGGGTCGGCGAAGCGCACGGGATCCCAGGTGAAGACCCGGTACTCCCGCATGTGGTCGATGTCCAGGTAGATCACGTCGCAAGGGATGCGCCGGTTGCGGAGCTCCCGGGCGACCTGCAGCACCTCGTCCGCCGTCTGGTAACCCCAGCGGCTCTGCTGGAAGCCCAGGCTCCACCGCGGCGGGAGCGGCATACGGCCCGTGAGCTCCGTGAAGCGGGCCACGACCTGCTCCAGCCCCGGGCCGGCCATCACGAAGTAATCGAGCTGTCCGCCGTCGAGGTGGATCCCCAGCCGGTCCGGGCGGGTGGCGCCCAGATCGAAGCGCGTCCGGTAGGTGTTGTGGATGAACAAACCCCAGGCGCGGCCACGGTCGTAGACGACCAGGAAGGGGATGGACTGATACAGGGGGTCGGTGGTGGGAAGGTGGGGGGTGACGTCCGTGTTCCACATCTGGAGGATGCGGCCGCGCCGATCCATCCACCCGGTCTTCTCCCCCAGCCCGAGGCACATGGAGGACGGGCTCAGCTGCTTGAAGAGCTCGAGTTGCGGCTTGCCCTCCCGGACCGGCAGGTCGGGGTCGTCGGCAGCGATGGGCTCGGGATGGCCCTGAGCGTCGATGGCGAGCGCGCCGTTGGCCCGCCGGACCCTTACCGCCAGCTGCGGAGTGCTGAGCGTCCACCCGTCGGGGGAAGCTTCGAGGCGGACGGGGAAGTCCTCGGGCCACTCGCCCTCCGGGCGGGCCAGCGCCCACGCGAGGGTCTCGGGGGGCTTCTCCGGCGGAACGTAGCGCACCCGGATCAGGTCGGGCGCCCAGGCTGCCACTTCGAGCCTGCGGCCCTCGGGGTCTTCGAGGAGCAGGCTCCGGCCGTCTCCGGGAGGCAACGGAGTGAACGGGCCGGGGTTTGCTCGCTTCGCCACGTCTGGCATGGTGCGACTCCTTTCGAAGAGCAGGGAGAAGGACTCATGGGTGCTGCAAGCCCCTACTGAGCGTGCCATCGGCCGTGGGGGATGTCAAGCCGCAGCGGGCATTGCAGGGAGGGACGCCACGGAGGTATTCTGGTAGTGACCAGTAAGCAAAGGAGGGTACCCTTGGGCTTCGACCCCCTCTCCTTCCTGACCGTTTTCGGCCTTTCCATCGCGGCCGGTTTCATCGGATCGCTCCTGGGCCTGGGCGGCGGGATCATCGTGACGCCCGTGCTCACCACCGGCCTGGGTTACAACATCCGCCACGTCATCGGGGCGTCGCTCGTCTCCGTCATCGCCACGTCCAGCGGGGCGGCGGCCGCCTACGTCAAGGACCGGCTCACCAACCTGCGCATCGCGATGTTTCTGGAGATGGCAACGACCCTCGGAGCCATCGGCGGCGCATACGTCTCGGGACTCTTGCCGGTCCGGGCCCTTTACGTGCTGTTCGGGGTGTTGTTGGTGTACTCGGCCTACGGGATGTTCCAGCGGCGCCACGTCGAGGGGGCCGGCAGGGTGCCCGAGAGTGCCTGGGCGCGGCGGCTGCGGCTGGAGGGTCGCTATCACGACGAGACCTCGGGCAAGACCATCGAGTACCGGGCGGGGCGCCTGGGCGGCGGCTTCGCGGTCATGCTGGGGGCCGGCGGCCTTTCCGGCGTCCTGGGCATCGGCTCGGGGGTCTTCAAGGTGCTGGGGATGGACATGGTCATGGGGCTGCCCATCAAGGTCTCGACGGCCACGAGCAACTTCATGATCGGCGTGACCGCGGCCGCAGGGGCCGGGGTGCACTTCGCGCGGGGCAACGTGCATCCGGGCATCGCGGCGCCCGTGGCGCTCGGCGTGCTGGTCGGCGCCTGGGCGGGCAGCAAGCTGTTGCCCCGGTTGCCCGGGCGTTTCCTGCGCTACGCCTTCGTGCCCCTGCTCGTCTACATGGGTCTGGAGATGATCTGGAAAGGGGTCGTCCCGTGAGAGCCGGAGGGAGCGAAGCGGCGAGCCGGGCCGGCGGCCGCCCGGTGGCCCGGGTCGAGCGGGCGTTATGGGACATGGAGACCGTCATCAGCCGCATCCTTCAGCTGGGAGTGCTGGTGAGCGCGGCCGTGATCGCGGCCGGTGTGGCGGTGTGGGCCATCACCGATACCGGCGGGTACCCCGACGGGCGGTTCCCCACGACCCCTGCCGGCGTGCTCGAAGGGGTGGCTCACCTCAGGGCCCTCGCCATCATCCAGCTCGGCCTGGTGCTCTTGGTGCTCACCCCTGTTTTCAGGGTGGGGGCGTCGGTCCTGGTCTTCGCCCGCGAGCGTGACCGTACGTTTACCGTGATCACCGGCGTGGTGTTCGCGCTCTTGCTCATGAGCCTGCTGTTGGGCGTCATGGAGTGATCGGCCTGGTGAGCGGAGCGGCGGCTCGAAGCACGCCCGGGGAGAGCAGGATGGAGCCGGTCGTCCGCGGAGCGGCGCTGCCGCTTTACCACCAGTTGCATCAAGCGCTGCGCCGGCGCATTACGGAAGGCGAGTGGAAGCCCGGCTTCAGGCTGCCGGGCGAACGGGAGCTCATGCGGCTGTTTGGGGTGAGCCGCACGACGGTGCGCCAGGCGCTGGACGCGCTCGAGGCGGATGGATTGATCGAGCGCCGCCACGGTCAGGGCACCTTCGTGGCCTCTCAGCCGGTTCTCGCGCATCTGGCAGTGTTGCGGGGGTTCACGGAGGAGCTGCGGGAGCAGGGGCTCCCGTTCGAGGTGCGGGTGCTCCAGGCGGGTTGCGTGCCGGCGCCGCCAGAGGTGGCGCGGGCGCTCGGGATCGAGCCGGGCGAGGAGGTCGTGCAGATCAGCAGGGTCGTGTGGCTGGGAGGGGAGCCGCTGTTCACCGACGACAGCTTCCTCCTGCCCGCCCAGGGCCGGCTGGTGGCCTCCGCCGAACCGGACCGCACCATCTACTCGGCACTGGAGTCCATCGGGTATCCGGTGGCGAGCGGGGAGCAGACCGTCGAGGCGGCGCCGGCCGGCGCCGCCGAGGCCGACCGGCTGCGGGTGCGAAGAGGCCGGCCGGTGCTCCTCATCCGTCGGGTTGCCCGCCTGGTGGATGGGACGCCCGTGGAGTTCAGGCGGGTCGCCTACCGGGGCGATCGCTACCGCTACCGGATTACCCTGGTTCGTACAGCTCGTACAGAGCGTGGATCAGTTCCTCATGGCTGAAGGCCTGGGGGAAGTTGCCCCACTGCCGCCCGGTCGCCGGATCGTGGTGCTCGCCCATGAGCCCCAGGGGGTTGGCCCCTTCCAACAGGCGATCGAGGAGCGCCACGGCCTGCCTGTCCCGGCCCATCCGGTGCAGGGCCCGCACCATCCAGAAGCCGGCCATGTAAAACGGCAGGGCGCCGTCCCCGAACCGCAGCAGCCCTTCTCCGCCCCGGGCGGCCGAAGGCGCCCGCACGGTGAGCCCGCCCTCCGCCGGGGAACGGTGCATCGCCTCGATGGTGGCGACGAGGCGAGGATCGCGGGCGTCGGCGAGGTGCCACAGAAGGGGCGTCAGCACCGAGATGTCGAGCACCTGAGACTCGTCGGGGCCTTGCGGGGTGAACAACCGCATCAGCGCCCCGCGACGGGCCGACCACGCACGGTCTAGCGCCTGGCGGGCGATCTCCCGGGCCAGCTCTTCCCACCGTCCGGCCGCCTCTTCGCCCGTGCCCGCCCTTCGGGCCAACCGCGCGGCGCTGGCCAGGGCCACGGCGGCCATGGACGTCCCGTGCACCCAGTGGCCGGTGAACTCCCGCAGCTCCCAGATGCCGCTCTCGGGCATGCGCCAGTGCGCTTCGACCCACAGGGCCGCCCGCTTGACCATGTCCCACGTCTCCCACAGCAGCTGTTGGTCGCCCGTGAGCTCCACGTGGGCCTGCACGCCCCACAAGACGTTGCCCTCGTTGTCGAGCTGCAATTGGTGGGCAGCGGCGTTGCCGAAGCGAACGGGACGCTCGCCTCCGGGCCCGCTCAGCTCCGGCGCGTCGAACTCCACCGGAAGCCGCCCGTCCACCGCATAGAGGGGCTGGGACCAGTGACCGTCGGCCGCCTGGAGGCGCGCCGCGAACCGGTAGAAGGCGCGGGCCTCCCGGTGGAACCCCGCCCGGTCCAGCGCCCAGGCCGTCCACGCCCCGTCTCGCAGCCAGGTGAACCGGTAGTCCCAGTTGTCCGAACCGCCCGGCGTGGCGGGCCATGAGGCGGTGGGAGCCGCCACGATGGCACCTGTCTCGGGGTAGGTGAGCAGGCGCAGCGTGAGCAAGGAGCGCCGGAAGGCCGCGAGGTGCCCGGGGCTCATGCCCTGCGGGACCACGGCGCGACTCAGCCACTCCCGGGACTCACAAACGCCCTCCTCGGGCGACAGGCGGCTCAGGGCGGCAGCAGCGGAGCGCGCCTGGTCGACGGTGCGCCCGTAGCCGACGGCGAGGCGCGCGACCGGCCGCAGGCCGTCGAGGAGCGGATGAGGAGGAGCGGGTCGGCCGGGATCCCAGGAGCCGGCCGGTTTCCACCGGATCTCGAGCGTGCCGGTGCCGGGCTCCCACGACGCCTGCGGGGGGGCGCTCGTGCTCCCGGGCGCCAGGGCGAAGGCCATGGCCGCTTCAGGCGCGTCTTCGGTGACCAGCGCCGCGGGATCCCCGCCGGCCGCCGCCCAGCGGCCGGCCACGGCGGCACGGGTGACGGTGAGGCGCAACACCAGGGACTCGAGGGGCGAAGGGGCGGAGGCCCACACCTCCCGAACCAGGGCAGGCTTGCCCCAGGGCATGAAGTCCACCGCGGCAACGGCGCCGCCTCCCGCCTTCCACCGGGTGACGAGGACCGTACTGCCGTCGTAGTACGCCTGGCGCGCTCCGGCCAGGCGGGAAGAAAGAGAGCGGGGCGACGCAGGGGTAACGTCGAGCATCCCGCCGCGGGAGGGATCGAGGGCGCGCGCCAGCACCGGGTGGCCGTCCACCCTCGGCAGGCACCACCAGGTCACGGCGCCGGTGCGAGCGATGATCGCGACCGTTTGGCCGTTGCCCACCACCCCGGCGTCCGCCGGGTCCTCGGCGGGGCTCGGCGCGGGGGCTGGCGCTGGAAAGGCTGTCACGGCCGGCTGCATGCCACCTTCACGTCCAGGACTGGCGGGTCCCTACGCCACGCCTGCCTTCCGCTCCTCTCTCGCAGCAGAGGAGGAAAAGCGAGGACCCTTCGGGAACCTTCGGGATGACCCGGCGCGTTGCATGGTCCGGAGCCGTCGTTTATACTTTGCCAGAGGCGAAGACGGGGCTCGTTCGGCGATCGGATGCGGTGGCACGGCCACGGGATCGCCGCTTTTATTGAGGGTTTTTAGTGCTGATTATCACAAACTGCCGCCCGGGGGAGCCGGCCCCTGGAGAGCCGGGTCGCCGGGAGGGGCGGGGTACACGGGGGGCTTGCGATCGGTGGAGGCCTACGGGGCGCTGTCCATTTACCTCGCGGTGGTCCTCGTCGTCACGGCCACGATCAGTCTCCTGGCCGCTCGCGTGGGACCCCGGCGTCCGGACCCGGTGAAGGCAGAAGCCTACGAAAGCGGCTACCCGACGCCTCCCTTGCTCGGGCGTTTCTCGGTCAAGTTTTACGTGGTCGCCATGCTCTTCGTCATCTTCGACGTGGAGACGGTCGCGTTCTACCCCTGGGCCATCCAGGTGCGCCACCTGGGAGGGTACGGTCTGGCCGTCATGGGGCTGTTCCTCCTGATCCTGGCCATCGGGGATGCGTACGTCTGGAGAAAGGGAGGATTCGAGTGGAAGTAGTCAGCCAGCCCTTTTTCCTGACCACCGTCGACCGGTTCGCCCGATGGGCCCAGCGGTCGTCCATCTGGCCGCTCACCTTCGGGCTGGCCTGCTGCGCCATCGAGATGATGAATCTCGTCTCGCCGCGCTACGACGCCGCGCGCTTCGGGGCCGAGGTGTTCCGGGCCTCGCCCCGGCAGGCGGATCTCATGATCATCTCCGGCCGGGTGTCGCACAAGATGGCGCCCGTCATCCGGCGGCTGTACGCCCAGATGCCCGACCCCAAGTGGGTGCTGGCCATGGGGGCGTGTGCGTCCAGCGGCGGCATCTTCGACAACTACGCCATCGTCCAGGGCGTCGACCAGATCATCCCGGTGGACGTGTACGTCCCGGGGTGCCCGCCGACGCCCGAGGCGGTGCTGGACGCCATCTTGAAACTCCAGGAGCGCATCCGCACCGTAGACCCGAAGGCCGGCCTGCGGGACGCCCGGGCGCCGGAAAGGCAGACGACCGCCCGTGGCTGACGAGCTGCTGCAGCGCCTCGCCGAGCGATGGCCGCAAGACGTCGAGCTCTTGCCGTCTTCGCCCGACACGCCGGTGCTGCGGGTGAGGGCCGGGGCCCTCAAGGAGGTGGCGCGCTTCTTGCGGGAGCAGGGCTACCGGATGCTCCTGGACGTCGGAGGCGTCGACTACCTGGGCCACCGGCCGGCGGAGGAGCGCTTCGAGGTGGTGTACCACCTCCTCGACGTGCACGAGCGCCGGCGGCTGCGGCTGAGGGTGCCGCTGCCGGAACAGGATCCACGCCTGGACACCGTGAGCGACCTGTGGCCCTCGGCCAACTGGGCGGAGCGTGAGGTGTTCGACCTGTTTGGCATCCGCTTCGAGGGGCATCCCAACTTGAAGCGCATCTTGATGCCCGACGACTGGCAGGGCCACCCCCTGCGCAAGGATTACCCGTTGCGGGGGCCGGAGCGGTCCCGGCAGCCGCAGGCGCTCAGGAGCCGGTTTGCACCGCTCAAGCTGGGAGCGGAGGAAGACGGGCGTTGAACGGCCATGCATGAGACGACGAAGCACGACGTCCGGGATCGCCGGCAGGCGCTCGGAGATTCCCTCTGGATCGACGAGGTCCAGCAGGAGCGCATGACGGTCAGCGTGGGGCCGCACCATCCCAGTACCCACGGCGTGCTGCGCCTGATCCTGGAGCTGGATGGAGAGACCATCACGGACGCCGAGGCCGAGATCGGCTTCCTGCACACCGGCATCGAGAAGCACGCGGAGCACCTCACCTGGCAGCAAGCCATCACGGTGCTCGACCGGATGGATTACCTCTCCCCGCTGTCCAACAACCTCGGTTACGTGCTGGCCGTAGAGAAGCTCCTGGGGGTGGAGCCGCCCCGGCGCGCCCAGTACGTGCGCGTCCTGCTCACGGAGCTCCAGCGCATCGCCAGCCACCTGGTCTGGCTTGCCACCCATGCCCTGGACCTGGGGGCGCAGAGCATCTACTTTTACGGTTTCGACATGCGCGAGGGCATCCTCGACATCTTCGAAGAGGTGTCGGGCGCCCGGATGAATCCGAGCTACTTCCGGGTCGGCGGGCTCGCGCAGGACGTCACGCCCGGCTTCGTGCGAATGGTGGACGCCTACCTGCGTGCGTTCCCTCGCCGCTTGGGAGAGCTGCGGGCCATCCTGGACGATAACCCGATCTGGCTCGCCCGGGTGCGCAGAACCGGGGCCGTCACGCCGGAACAGGCGCTCGCCTGGGGATTGACCGGCCCCAACTTGCGGGCGTGCGGGGTCGACTACGACGTGCGCAAGGCGTTTCCGTACAGCGCTTACCAGGAGTTCGACTTCGAGGTGCCCGTGGGCGAGCACGGCGACGTGTACGACCGGTACCTCGTCCGCATGGCGGAGATGGAGCAAAGCGCCCGCATCGCCCGCCAGGCGCTGGACGGCTTGCCCGAGGGGGGGTACCGGGTCGAGGATCCCAAGCTGTCGCTGCCTCCCAAGGAGGAGGTCCGGCGCAGCATGGAGGCGCTGATCCATCACTTCAAGCTGGTCTCTTACGGGTTCGACGTGCCGGCAGGCGAGGTCTACCAGGCGGTGGAAAGCCCCCGGGGGGAGATCGGCTTCTACGTGGTCTCGGACGGCGGCAACCGGCCGATGCGGGTGCGGGTCCGGCCCCCGTCGTTTTACAACACGCAGGCGATCCCCCTCATCATCCGGGGCCACCTGGTGGCCGACATGGTGGCCATCATCGCCAGCATCGACCCGGTCTTCGGAGAGGTGGATCGTTGAGCCGCCATGGCGCCACAGTGGGCTCGTGACGAGTCGGCGGTGCGCGAGATCCTGTCCCGCTACCCGGACAAGCGGTCGGCCATCATGCCCCTGTTGCACCTGGCCCAGGAGCAGCGGGGTTACCTCGACCGCGAGGACATCGACGCCGTCGGGGAGATCCTCGATCTCACGCCCGCTCAGGTCGAGTCGGTCGCCTCTTTCTACAGCCTCTTCTTGCGCAGGCCAGAGGGACGCTACACCCTCACCGTCTGCGGCAACCTGGCCTGTGCCCTCGGCGGGGCGAGGGAGCTGGTGGGGTATCTGGAGCGGCGGCTGGGGGTCGTGGCCGGCGAGACCACGGGCGACGGCATGTTCACGCTGAAGGTCACCGGGGAGTGCCTGGCCGCCTGCGATCAGGCGCCGGTCTTGCAGGTCAACGGTTACTACGTGCACCGGGCCACCCCGGAGCGGGTGGACGCCCTCATCGAGTCGCTGAAGGATGGGGTGCCGCCGGCCCGGCTGGCCGACAAGGCCACGTTGCCCGGCGAGGCGACCCGGGCGCCGGCAACGCCGGCGATCTCTCCCAACGGGCAAAGGCCGGTGGCGGAGCGGAAGGGACCGGGTGATGAGCCAGACCTTTGAGCCGGTACTGACGGCCGGCATCGGCAAGGTGGCCCTCGAGGCCATCGAGGGGTACGAGGCGCAAGGGGGCTACCGGGCCCTGCGGCGAGCGGTCCGGGAGCTCAGCCCGGAGCAGGTGCACCAGGAGGTGAGCGACTCGGGCTTGCGGGGCCGGGGCGGCGCCGGTTTCCCGACGGGGCGCAAGTGGAGCTTCCTGCCCAAGGACGGGCGTCCCCGGTACTTGATTTGCAACGCCGACGAGAGCGAGCCGGGGACGTTCAAGGACCGGCTGCTCCTGGAGCGCAACCCTCACCTGGTCATCGAGGGGATCATGCTGGCCGGGTACGCCATCGGGGCCGCGAAGGCGTTCATCTACCTGCGGGGAGAGTTCCGCCGGGCGTACGAGGTGCTCTCCCGAGCGTTGGCCGAGGCGAGGCAGCGGGGCTACGTCGGTTCCCGGGTGCTGGGATCGGACTTTTCCCTGGAAATCGTGGTGCACCGGGGCGCCGGCGCTTATATCTGCGGCGAGGAGACGGGACTGCTCAACTCCCTCGAGGGGCGCCGGGGCGAGCCGAGGCTCAAGCCGCCGTTCCCTGCGGTGGTGGGGTTGTACGGCATGCCCACCGTGGTCAACAACGTGGAGACGCTTGCCTGCATCCCGTCGATCGTCGACCGGGGGGCCAGGTGGTTCGCCTCCATCGGCACGCCCACCAGCCCGGGCCCCAAGATCTTCTCGGTCAGCGGCCGGGTGCGCCGGCCGGGCAATTACGAGCTGCCCCTCGGCATCCCGTTGCGCACGCTGCTGTTCGACGTCGCGGGGGGCCTGGAGCCCGGCCGCCGGGTCAAGGCCGTTCAGCCCGGGGGCGGTTCGTCCGCCGTCCTGACCGAAGCGCAGCTGGACGTGCCGCTGGACTACGAGTCCATCGCCAAGGCGGGCTCGATGCTGGGGTCGGGGGCGGTCATCGTCCTCGACGACCGGGACTGCATCGTGGAAGCGGCCCGGATCCTCGCGGAGTTTTACGCCCACGAGTCGTGCGGGCAGTGCACGCCGTGCCGGGAGGGGCTCCACTGGGCGGCCCGGATCCTGGCTCGCATCGAGGCCGGGCGGGGGCGGCCCGGGGACATCGAGGTCCTCCAGAGCCTTCCGGGCAACATCGCCGGCCGCACCATCTGCCCGCTGTCGGACGCGGGCGTCGGTTTTCTCCAGTCGAGCCTCAAGTACTTCATGGACGAGTACCGGGCCCACGTGACGCTGGGCCGGTGCGTCCGGGAGGCAGTGGTGGCATGAACGGCGCCGCCGGAGCAGCTCCTGCGCAACTTCGCGTGACCATCGACGGCCGCACGGTCGAGGTGCCCCCCGGTACCCTGATCGTCGAGGCGGCGCGCCGCGCGGGGATCCCCATCCCGGTCTTCTGCTACCATCCGAAGTTGAAGCCGGCGGGCGTGTGCCGGATGTGCCTGGTCAAGGTCGAGAAGATGCCCAAGCTGGTGACCGCCTGCACCACGCCCGTAGCCGAGGGCATGGTCGTGGACACCCGCCACCCGGAGGTGCAGGAGGCCCAGCAGAGCGTGCTCGAGTTCCTGCTCCTCAATCACCCGCTGGATTGCCCGGTGTGCGACAAGGGCGGCGAGTGCGAGCTCCAGGACCTGACGTTCAGGTACGGCCCGGGTGCAAGCCGGCTCTACGACGCCAAAGTGCGCAAGCCGAAGGCGGTGCAGCTGGGGCCGTTCGTGGTGCTCGACCAGGAGCGGTGCATCCTGTGCCGGCGGTGCGTGCGATTCGACGACGAGGTGGCTCACGAGGGCCAGCTCGTCATCGCGGAGCGAGGGCACCATGCCGAGGTGGCGACCGCCGGCGGAGAGCCGTACGCGCACTACTTCACCGGCAACACGATCGAGCTTTGCCCGGTGGGCGCGCTCACCTCGGAGCCGTACCGGTTCCGGGCACGGCCGTGGGACCTGGCTCCGGTGGCCTCCGCCTGCACCCTTTGTTCGGTGCACTGCCCGGTACGGCTGGACTTCCGGCACGGGCAGCTGGTGCGGGTGGTCTCGCAGGGAGCACCGGAGGAGCATCTGTTCGGGGCCCGGGGATTGATGCAGGCGTATCACACTCCTGCCGAGGACGTTGCCGGGGCCAGGGGCATGGGATGGCTGTGCGACCGGGGCCGGTTCAACTACCGGTGGGCGCAGTCCGCGGACCGGCTCTCGACGCCTCTCGCCGGGCGCGGGAGCGCCAGGCGGGCGATGCCCTGGGACGAGGCGATCGAGGAAGCGGCCCGGGCGATCCGGGAGGCGGTGGCCACCGCCGGGCCCGGGAGCGTGGCCATCGTCGGCGGGGGCCGGCTCATGGCGGAGGAGGCGGCCGCCCTGCGAGCGCTGGCCGATGCCGTGGGCACCCCCCATCGCGATCACCGGACCGGGGATCAGGCCGTCGCGTCGCTGGCGACGCCCTCGGGACGGGCCGGCCGCATGGAGGCCGTGGGCCGCGCCGGGATCGTCGTCGTGGTGGGGCAACCTCCGGTCGAACGAGCCCCCGTGCTCGATCTCGCCGTGCGGCAGGCGGCCGGCGCCGGCGCCGCGGTCTTCTCGATCGGGCCGGTCGACCCGTCGTACCGCGGGCAGGCGGTGCGGCATACCTGGGCCGTCGGCGGTGCGGAGACGAGGGCGGCCATCGAGGCCATCAGGTCCCAGGTACTCGAGGCCGTCGCCAGGGCCGGCCGGGAAGGGCGCAACGCCACGGCGGCCATCGTGTGGGACGGCAAAGGTGCCTGGGACGGGTCGGCCGCCGTGGCCGGGGAGGCGCTCCTCGATCTGGCCGGGCGGCTGGAGGAGGCCGGGGCAGAGGTGCACGTGCTCGTCCCCGGAGATCAACCCCAGAGTCGGGCAGCGGAAGCCACCGGCCTGCTGCCGGGTCGAGGTGGGCTCGACACCGCCGGGATCCTGGCGCGGGCGGCGCGCGGCGAGTTCCGGGTGCTGTACCTGGTGGGAGCCAACCTGCTCGAGACTTTCCCCGATCGGGCCCTGGTGGAGAAGGCCCTGGAAACGACGCCGGCGGTCATCGTGCAGGACCTCTTCCTGACCGCCACGGCCGAGCTCGCCACGCTGGTGCTCCCGGCCGTCCCCGCGTGGATGCGCGACGGGACGCTCGTGGACATGGACGGCACGGTGCACCGGATGGAGGCGGCCCTGGATGCCGGGGCCGACGGGGGCCGCTCCGACGCCGCCATCATCGAAGCGATCGCCTCCCGGCTGGGAGCCCGGAGCTCGTCCGGGCCGCACGGGAAGGGCGCGAACGGCTGGTGGAGTGGCCGGGACGTCGACGTCGCCGGAGAGGCCCTGGGCGCCCTCGCGCCGCAAGAGGCCCGGGCCCTGTGGGGCGGGCGGGCGCATGCGGCGGAGCCGCGGGACGGCAAGGCGCCGGGTGGGCCGGAGGGCGGGCTGCGGGTCGTGGTGCTCGACCGGCTGATGGTGGGCGGGGGCACGGCGGCCCATGACGAAGCTTTCACGCCGAAGGTGCACCGCCAGGGTGTGACGTTGCACCTGCACCCGGAGGATGCCCGGCGGCTGGGCGTGGCGGGCGGTGAGCCCGTGACCCTGGCCACCGCGCACGGCGCCGTGACAGGCCACGTGGCGGTGGACCGGGCGGTGGGGCCCGGCCTGGCCGGCGTGGAGCCTCACGGCCCCGGAAGCGGCGTGAACCGCCTGGTGGCGGTGGGGGATCGTCACCCGGTGGTGACGGCGGTGCAGGTGATCGCCGGAGAGGTGGTGCGCTGACATCCCGGCCATGACCTCCTGGGGCGTCGTCTTGGGGTTGGCTGCCAAGTCGCTGGTCCTGGTGCTGTTGCTCCTCGGGACCTTTGCCTACCTGATGCTCTTCGAGCGCAAGATCCTGGGCTTTTTCCAGTTTCGCCTGGGCCCTAACCGCACAGGGCCGTGGGGGCTGCTGCAGCCCGTGGCCGACGGGGTCAAGGCGCTCATCAAAGAGGACGTGATCCCGGCCGAGGCGGACCGGCTGATCTACTTGCTGGCACCGGGCATCAGCCTCTTCATGGCGCTGGCGGCGTACGCCGTCATTCCCGTGGGGCCACCGGTGCATATCGGGCCCTACACCATCCCGCTCAGCATCGCCGACCCGGGCGCGGGCATCCTGGTGCTGCTCGCGTTCACGTCGCTCGGCATCTACGGGGTCGCCCTGGGCGGCTGGGCGTCGCAGAGCAAGTACGCGCTGCTGGGCGGGCTGCGGGCGAGCGCGCAGCTCATCAGCTACGAAATCGCCATGGCCATGAACCTGCTCGCCGTGCTGGTGATGGCCGGTTCGCTGCGGCTGTCGGACATCGTGGCGGCGCAGTCGCCGTACCCGTACGCGCTGGTCCAGCCGCTCGGCTTCGTCATCTACCTGATCACGGCGAGCGCCGAGGTGGCCAGGGCTCCGTTCGATCTCCCCGAGGCGGAGACGGAGCTGGTCGCCGGCTACCACACGGAGTACAGCGGGCTGCGCATGGCCATGTTCGTCATGGCCGAGTACGTCAACCTGATTACCCAGGCGAGCCTGGTCACGTTGCTGTACCTGGGAGGGTGGGCCGGGCCGTCGTCGTTGCCCGGCGTCGTCTGGTTCTTGTTGAAGCTCGGGGCCGTGCTGTTCTTCTTCATCTGGGTGCGGGCCACGGTACCCCGGCTGCGCTACGACCAGCTGATGGCCCTGGGCTGGAAAGTCCTGCTGCCGCTGTCGGTGGCCAACTTGCTGGTGTACGCCGGGTGGGCCGCCCTGGCCGGCTGACGCGGCGACAACGGTTGGAAGAGGGGAGCGATCGGGGGATGGCAGCGCCGGTTGAGCGGGTGCCTCCGGAGGCCGGGGCCCGAGCGTGGAGGGTCGCCCGCGGGCTGGCCAAGGGCTTCGGCACGACCCTGCGCATCCTCTGGCAGCGCAAGCACACCATCCAGTACCCGGACAGGCGCCGGGAGAGGAGCGCGCGCTTCCGCGGCCGCCACGAGCTGCGCCGCTACGCCAACGGGCAGGAGATGTGCGTGGGCTGTGAACTGTGCCAGGTGGCCTGCCCGGCCAATGCGATCACGGTCTACGCCGCGGAGAACGACCCCCGGCATCCCCACTCGCCCGGAGAGCGGTACGCGTTTGCCTACGAGATCGACATGTTGCGATGCATCTACTGCGGGATGTGCGAAGAGGCGTGCCCGACGGGGGCCCTGCATCTGACGCAGGAGTACGAGATGGCCGCGTTCAGCCGGGATGCACTCGTCTACGGGCGGCGGATCTTGGTCGATCGGGAGGCGACGGAGTTCACCGTGCCGGAGGTCGTCTACCCTCCCTTCGAGGGGCGGCGACCTCCGGAAGCGCCGGAGGTGGGCCGTGAGAGGCCAGGCGTGACGGCTCCCGTCGGCGAGCAAGAGGCACAGCGAGCGCTGTCGCGCCGGCAGGACGCCGGCCCCTGCGTGCCGGAGGAGAGGCGGGCCGTCGCGTCATGACGCTGGTCTTCGTGGCTGCGGCCGCGGTCGCGGTGGCCGGGGCGTTGGGCGTGGTGGCGGCCCGCACGCCGGTCCACGGCGTGCTCGCCATGCTGGTCAACTTCGCGGGGCTCTCGGCCCTGTACCTGACCCTGCAGTCCGAGTTCCTGGCCATCGCCCAGATCATCATCTATGCCGGTGCCGTGATGGTGTTGTTCGTCTTCGTCATCACCATCCTGAGCGCCCGCAACCGGCCCGTGGAGACGGAGGTCGACCCACTGGCGCTGCAGCTGCCGCTGGCGCTGGCCTCCGTGGGCGCCCTCGTGGCGGCGGTCTTGTTGAGGGTCCTCGGGCCGGGCGGCCGGGCGGCCGGAGCCGGGGGGACGGGCTCCTGGGTAGCCGTGCCGGAAGGATACGGCGGCGTGGCGGAGTTTGGCCGCACCCTCCTGCAGGGCTTTCCTTTCGAGCTCGAGGTGGCGGGGCTCGTCCTGCTGGTGGCCATGGTCGGCGTGATGGTCATCGTGGGCCGCCGGCGCGAAGCGGCGGAACCGGAAGATGGCCGGCAGGATGCCCGGGTCCTCGAGCCGGCGGCCGCCGCGCAGCCGCCTGAGGGGCAAGGCCTGGCGGTCGCACCCGCCGGTCCTACGACGCACGGCGCGGGGGAGAAGAGGTAGAGGGTCATGCCGGGGGCTCCTGTCGAAGCATACGTGGCCGTGGCGGTGGTCCTGTTCGGCATCGGCGGGCTCGGGGTCCTGGTCCGCCGGTCGCCGCTCGCCATGCTCATGTCGGTGGAGGTCATGTGGAACGCGGCCGGCCTGGCCTTTCTCGCTTATGCCCGCCACCTGGGAGAGCCTTCGGGGCAGGTGGTGGCCTTCCTGGCCATGACGGTGGCGGCGGCGGAGGCGGCCATCGGGCTTGCGCTCATCGTGACCATCTTCCGTGCCCGGCGGCACGTGGACGCCGACGACGTGCGGCAGTTGAATGGGTGAAGGGGCGGGCGCGGCAGGCATGGTGACATCCCCCTGGCTTGCAGCCATCGTGGCATTCCCGCTGGCGGGGGCGCTGGTGCTGGCGTTGGCCGGACGGCGCTGGAGCCGCCGGGCGGTGGCGTGGGTCGCCAACGGTGCGGTGGCCCTGGCGTTTGCGAGCGCCGTGGTGGCTCTGGTGGGCTACCTCTCCCATGGCTCGCCCTCGGAGCATGTGCCCCTGGTTTGGCGCATCGGCGAATGGTGGACGGGCACGGGGCCCGCGGTCGCAGGGGGAACGCCGGCGGATCGGCTCGGCCTGGGCCTCTTGGGTGACGGGCTATCGCTCTGGTTCGCCCTGATCGTCACCGGCGTGGGGCTGTTGATCCACATCTACTCGGTGGGGTACATGGCCGAGGATCCGAGTTTCGGACGCTACTTCGCCGAGCTCAACTACTTCATCTTCGCCATGAGCCTGCTGGTGCTCGCCGACGGCTTGTTGCCCATGCTCATCGGTTGGGCCAACGTGGGCCTCGCCTCGTACCTGCTGATCGGCTTCTGGCATCAACGGGCCGATGCCCGGGCGGCCTCGATCAAGGCGTTTCTCGTGACCTTGGGCGGAGAGATCGCCATCGTCGTGGCGTCGGCGTGGCTGTGGGACCAGACCGGGGCGCTCGACTTCGTCACGCTGTTCCAGCGCCTCGGCGGCGTGCCCCAGGAGACGCTGACGGCCATCGGGCTGCTCTTGCTGTGGGGGGCGGCGGCCAAGTCGGCGCAGCTCCCGTTGCACGTGTGGCTGCCCGACGCGATGGCCGGCCCCACGCCGGTGAGCGCCTTGATCCACGCCGCCACGATGGTGACCGCAGGGGTCTACCTCACGGCCCGCATGTACCCCGTCTACGCGGCAGCGCCGGCCGCATCGCAGGCGGTCGCGTGGGTGGGAGCGCTGTCGGCGCTGTTCGGCGCGCTCGTGGCCTGCGGGCAGACCGACATCAAGCGGATCCTGGCCTACTCGACGATGAGCCAGATCGGCTACATGTTCCTGGGCGTGGGGCTGCAAGCCCAGATGGCCGGCGTGTTCCACTTCTTCACGCAGGCGTTTTTCAAGGCTTTGCTGTTCCTGGCGGCGGGCCTGGTGATCCACTACCTCGGGGGCGAACAGGACGTCCGCCGCATGGGCGGTCTCGCCGGCAGGCTGCCGCTCGCCTACGTGGCGTACGGGGTGGGCGCCCTGGCCATGGCGGGCATCCCGCCGTTCTCCGGATACTTCAGCAAAGAGGCGATCCTGGAGCAAGCCTGGGAGCAGGGCGCCGTCTGGTTGTGGGCCCTCGCGGTGGCAGCGGCGGGGTTGACGGCCTTCTACTCGGGCCGCATGGTCGCGCTGATCTTCACGGGCCCGCAGGGTAGCGCGGTGCGGGCACGGATCGGCAGGCCCGCCCATCACGAGCCCGAAGCCACGACCCGGGCCATGACGGTGCCGGTGGTCATCCTGGCGACGTTGGCGGCGGTGGCCGGCTGGGTCTGGATACCGGGACGCGTGGAGTGGGCACCTGCTGTGCTGGGTTCGGTCTTCCGCGGCCTCCAGGAGGGCGCCGGAGCGTCCGGCGTGCAGCCGGCGGCCGAGGTCGCCGCCCACGGGGTGCCGGCGGCGGTGGCGTGGCTACCGGTACTGGTGGCCCTGGCCGCCGGCGGCGCCGGTCTGTGGGTCTATGGCCCCGGGCGAGGGGACGCGGGCAGCCGCCTGCGGGCACCGGCATGGGTGGCCGCGGCCTGGGCGGCAGGGTTGTACGTGGATGCCGCGTACGCCCGGGTCATCGTCCGGCCGGCGCTGGCCGTGAGCCGCTGGGCCGAGTCGGTCGTCGAAACCGAGGGCGTGGACGGGAGCGTCAACGGCGTGGCAGCCCTGGCCGCGCTGGTCAGCCGGTGGCTGGGACGGCTCCAGAGCGGCTTCGTACGCCGGTACGCGCTGGCGGTGCTGGCCGGCGCGGCAGTGGTCGTCATCTGGGTGGTGGCCGGCCTTTGAGGCGCCGGTGCGTCGTGGCATGGGTGGACGCGGATGAGGTGAGATCGTGGACGTGAGCCAGCTCTTTCCGGCCGGGGCGACTCCCAGCCTGATCCTGGCGGCCGGGGCGCTCCTGGTGCTCGGGATCGAACTCGCCGCTCCGGGACGACGGGCGGCCGCCATCAATACGGGCATCGTGCTGGTCAGCCTGGCAGCGGCAGCCGTCTCGCTGTGGCTCGTGGGCGGTGCGGCGCTGGCCCAGCCGCCCGCGCCGACCGGAGCGGGGGTCGTGACCGGCGCGCCCGGTCCGGCGCGGCTTGCCCTGGATGGGTTGGCCCGTGTGGCGACCGGTGTGGTGGTGGCAGGCGGGCTCGTGGGTGTGGCCATCTCCGTGCCGGTCCTGGACCGCCACGAGCCCGCCGGCTTTTATGCGTTGTTGCTCCTGGCTGCGGCGGGCATGGGCCTGTTGGCCTCCGCCACGACGCTGCCCGGGCTCTTCCTGGGGCTGGAGCTGCTCTCCCTGAGCCTGTACGTGCTGGTCGCGTACCGGCGGCGGGATCCCCGGGCCCAGGAGGCGGCCTTCAAGTACTTCCTGCTGGGGTCGCTCGCCTCCGGCGTGTTGCTCTTCGGCATGGCGCTGGTCTACGGCGCCACGGGGACCCTGTCGCTACGAGGGCCGGAGGTGCCGGCGCAGGGCGCCTTCCGGACCGCCGCGGGAGGCTTCGCCCTCATCCTGGTGGGGCTCGCTCTGAAGCTCGCCCTGGCTCCGTTCCACGTCTGGGCGCCGGATGCGTACGAGGGAGCCACGCTGGGCGTCACCGCCTTCATGTCGGTGGCGACCAAGGCGGCGGCGTTCGCGGCCCTTCTCCGGGTCGCGACGGTGGCTCCTCCCGCCGCTCACGCCCCCCTGTGGGCGCTGGCGGCGCTCAGCATGCTGGTGGGCAGCCTGGGGGCGCTCCGCCAGCGGGAGCTGCGGCGGCTGATGGCTTACTCCGGGATCGCCAACGCCGGGTACCTGCTCATCGGCCTCCCCCACTTCACCGGGGACGGGATAGCGGCCGGCCTCTTCTACCTCGGCGCCTATGCCCTGATGAACCTCGGCCTCTTCGTCTCGGCCTCCATGCTGGCGGGGGTACGCAGCGAGTACCCGCTGGATGCCCTGAGAGGGCAGGCGGCCTCTCAGCCGCTCGCCGGTTGGACGGCCGCCATTTTTCTGCTGGCCCTGGTGGGCATGCCGCTTACCGGCGGCTTCGTCGGCAAGGTGCTGCTGGTAGGGGCGGCCGTCCGTGAGGGAGCCGCGTGGCTGGCGCTGGTGCTGGCGGTCTCGACGGCGGTGCTGGCCTACCCGTACCTGACGCTGGCCTACTCCATCGTCGCGGGGCGTCCTGCTGCCCGGGACACCGGGATCGTGGCCGATGGCGGCAGGGGGGCGGCGGCCGAGGCGGCCGGACCTCGCCGGGCGCTCGCCCTTCTGGCCGCTTTGCTCGCCGTGGGGACCGTGGCGCTGGGCATCTGGCCCGAGCCTCTGCTTGCGGTCGCCCGCACGGCGCTCTCCCTGCCCGGCTGAACGGCTTCAGGGCAGGCCGAGCGCCCGCCACAGCCACGCCAGCAGGGGCGCCAGGGCCAGTGCCGGCAGGAGATTGCCGGTGCGTACGCGGGCGGCCTCCAGCAGGTTGAAGCCGATGCCCGCGATGACGAGGCCTCCGGCGGCGGAGATGGCCGCCAGAGAGACGGGGTCGAGGGCCCGGCCGGCGATGGCGCCCGCGGCGGTCAGCGCTCCCTGGTAGACGAGGATCGTGCCGGCCGACAGCAGCACGCCCGGCCCGAGGGTGGCGGCGAAGGCGGTGGAGGCGATGCCGTCCATGACGGCCTTGGTCAGAAGCACCCGGTAGTCGCCGAACATGCCGTCGTTGAAGCTTCCCACGACCGTCATGGGGCCCACCACGAAGAGCAGGCTGGAGGCGACGAAGGCACGGGCGAAGTGGCCGTCCTGCTGGCCCCAGCGCCGCTCGACGGCCTCTTCGACCCGCCGTCCCATGCGCTCGAGCCACGCCTCGATACCGGCCCGATCCCCCAGGTAGCCTCCGAGGGCCAGGCTCAAGAGAATCGGCAGGAGGGAGACGCGCTCGGGCTCGCCGGTGACCAGGGCCTCCCAGGCCATCTGGATCCCGACGAACAGGGTGACGAGCCCGACGCCCTGCATGGCCGCCGTCGTGCCGTCCCGGGACAGGCGCTTGCGGAGCACGAGCCCGATGGTGCTGCCTGCGATCACGGTGCCCACGTTGACCAGGGTGCCCGTCATGGGAAGGGGGTTTCGCTATCATGGAGGGGATGTCCTCGCCCGAGGGGGGTGACGGGGCGTGACCGGGCCGCAGAAGGTCCAGCGGATCGTGGTGACGGGAGGAACGGGTTTCGTGGGGCGCGCCGTGGTCCGGGCGCTTGCTCGCCGCGAGGTACGGCTGACGCTCTTGCGGCGTCCCGGCCCCGAGCGCTACCGCTCCCGGGAGGGCAATCGCATCCTGGCCGAGGTCGCCGCCTCCGGGGGGCGCCTGGTGGACGGCGACGTGCAGGACCTGGGGGCCCTTTCCGAGGCGATGGCGGACGCGCAGGTCGTCGTCCACCTGGTGGGCATCATCCGGGAGTTCCCCTCCCGGGGCATTACGTTCGACCGCGTCGTGACCGCGGGCACCCGCAACGTCGTCGCCGCCGCCTGCAAGGCGGGCATCCGGCGGTTCGTCTTGATGAGCGCCCTTGGGGCGCAGCCCGGCGACCTCCTGCCTTACCTGCGTACCAAGGCCGAGGCGGAGCGGGCGGTGCTGGACGCGGCGTTCCCGGAGACGGTTGTCTTCAGGCCGTCGGTGATCTACGGCCCCGGCGACGGGTTCGTCGGGATGCTGGCGCGCATGTTGCGGCGCTTCCCGGTCTTTCCCATCTTTGGGGACGGCGCCTTTTGGCTGCAGCCGGTGCCGGTGTGGGTGGTGGGGGAGGCGTTCGCTCAGGCGGCCGCAGCTCCGCTGCCTCGCGAAGGTGCGGCGCTGCCACCTCGCCTCTACGAAGTGGGCGGCGCGGACCGGATCCGCTACGACCAGTTGCTGAGGGCCGTCGCCACCCGGGTGCGGGCGTCCGTGCGGTTCGTCCACGTGCCCATGGCCATGGCCCGCCTCGTCGCGCGCGCCGGGGATCGCCTGCCCTTCGTGCCGCTCACGAGCCAGCAGCTGGCGATGCTGGTACGGGGCAGCGTGGCCGACGCCGCCCCGTTTTACCGGGATTTCGAGGTGCCGCGGGTGCGCTTCGAAGAAGGCATTCGCGCCTACGAACTGTAAATCCAACCCGGCGTGAATCTCATCACTGCCAGCCAAGGGAGGTCAAGCAACGTTGAAACACACCATAACATTGATTCCCGGCGACGGAACCGGCCCCGAGATCGCCGAGGCGACGCGGCGGGTGCTGGATGCCACCGGCGTCGCCATCGAGTGGGAGGTGGTGGAGGCCGGGGCGGAGGTCATGGAGCGCTACGGGACGCCGCTGCCCCAGGAAGTCCTGGACTCGGTGCGGCGCAACAAGGTGGCGCTCAAGGGGCCGATCACGACTCCCATCGGCACCGGGTTCCGCTCGGTCAACGTGGCCTTGCGCCAGGAGCTGGGGCTGTACGCGTGCGTTCGCCCGTGCAAGCTTTACAAAGGGGTGCGGTCGCGCTACGACCAGGTCGACCTGGTCATCGTCCGGGAGAACACCGAAGACCTGTACGCCGGCGTGGAGTGGGACCTCGGCACCCCGCAGGCCCGCCAGATCATCGAGATGAGCCAGGGGAAGATCCGGCCCGACTCGGCCATCTCCATCAAGCCGATCTCCGAGACGGGCAGCCGCCGGATCATCCGCTACGCGTTCGAGTACGCGCTGGCCAACGGCCGCCGCAAGGTGACGGCCGTGGCCAAGGCCAACATCATGAAGTACACCGACGGGCTCTTCTTCCGGGTGGGGCGGGAGGTGGCCCGGGGGTACGAGGGACGGATCCAGTACGAAGAGATGCTGGTCGACAACATGAGCATGCAGCTGGTGCAAAAGCCCGAGCTGTACGACGTGCTCGTGTTGCCCAACCTGTACGGGGACATCCTGTCCGACCTGGCCGCAGGGCTGGTGGGGGGCCTTGGGGTCGCGCCGGGGGCCAACATCGGGGACGAGTACGCGGTTTTCGAGGCCATTCATGGGTCGGCGCCCAAGTACAAGGGGCAAAACAAGGTCAACCCGACGGCGCTCATCCTGTCGGGTATGCTCATGCTGCGGCACCTGGGGGAGAAGGAGGCCGCCGACCGGTTGGAGCGGGCCGTGGCGCACGTGATCGCCGAGGGCCGCTTCGTGACTTACGATCTCAAGCCTCGCCGTGACGACCCGACGGCCGTGGGCACGAAGGAGATGGCCGACGCCATCGTTGG
Source organism: Limnochordaceae bacterium (assembly GCA_014896295.1). Classification (GTDB taxonomy): domain Bacteria; phylum Bacillota; class Limnochordia; order Limnochordales; family Geochordaceae; genus Carboxydichorda; species Carboxydichorda subterranea. The sequence continues at coordinate 346,969 of JADBKR010000005.1, read as the reverse complement.
TGCGCTCGAGGCCGGGGTCTAGGGGACCAGCGGCGGGCGCGCAGGGAGGGGACGACCAGGCCATGCAGGTGAGGTTCTGGGGGCATGCCTTCGTCGAGGTGACGGGAGGTCACGGCACCATCCTCATCGACCCGTTCGTCACCGGCAACCCTTTGGCCGAGAAGGCGGGGGCGCGGCCCGAGCAGTTCCGGCCCAGGGCCATCCTGCTGACGCACGGCCACGGCGACCACCTGGGTGATGCGGTGGCCATCGCCAAACGCAGCGGCGCCACCATCGTGGCTCCGTACGAGCTGGCCATGCTGTGCCGGGCCAGGGGCGCCAGCGTGCATCCCATGCACATCGGCGGCAGCCGCCCGTTCGAGTGGGGGTGGGTGAAGCTGACGCCGGCGTGGCACGGGTCAGGAGCCGAGGAGGGGGATCGGGTCGTCTACACCGGCAACCCGTGCGGGTACCTGCTGCGCGTCGACGGCAAGACCCTGTATCATGCGGGTGACACGGGGCTCTTCGGCGACATGGCCCTCATCGGCGAGCGCCACCCCATCGACGTGGCCCTGTTGCCCATCGGGGACAACTTCACCATGGGGCCCGAGGACGCGGCCTACGCCGCCCGGCTGTTGAAGCCCAGGCTCGCGGTGCCGATCCACTACGGGACCTTCGACGTGCTGGTGCAGGATCCGGCGCCTTTCGTCGAGGCGGCCCGCCAGCAGGGCGTCGAGGTGCGGGTACTGCAGCCGGGGGCGAGCCTGCAGGTGGCCTGAAGAGCAGGGGCCGCCGCCTTGCCGCCTCCGGAGGGCCGGGCGCGGGCGGGCGGTGGCCCCTGCATACGCCAAGAAGGGAGCCGGAGCCCCTCCCTCAGCGGATCTCCCGGCGCAGGCGAGGATCCATGACGTCCCGGAGACCGTCCCCGATGAGGTTCCACGCCAGTACGAAGAGCACGATGGCCATGCCGGGGATCACGATGGTGTACCAGTAGGCGAACGGCTCGCCCGGCCGGCCCAGGATCCAGTTGCGGCTGAACGCCGTCAGCTGTCCCCAGTCGGCGAATCCGGGTTCGGCGCCCAGCCCGAGGAAGCTCAACGCCGCGACCGTGCCCACGACCGCGCCGATGTCGAGGGATGCCTGCACCAGCACGGGGAAAATGGAGTTGGGCAGGACGTGGCGCAGCATGATCCGCCAGGGGCTCAACCCGATGGCCCTCGCCGCCTCCACGAACTCCATGGACTTGGTTTGCAGGACGCTTCCCCTCACCAACCGGGCGTACGGCATCCACGAGAGGAGCGCCAGGGTGACCCCGACGTTGTCGAGCCCCTTGCCGAAGATGGCCACGATGATGACGGTCACCATGAGGTAAGGGACGGACTGGAGGATGTCGGCGATCCGCATCAACAGCTCGTCGAGCCGCCCCCCGAAGTAGCCTGCCAGCGTGCCGACGACGAGGCCGATGAGCACCGCCGCTCCCACCACTCCGACGCCCACCAGGAAGGCCGTGCGGGTACCCCAGATGACCCCGTAGAAAACGTCGTACTGGCCCTCCGTCAGGCCGAAGGGGTGCTCGGCGGTGGGGGGCTTGGGCTCGACGGAAAAGCCGTAGCGCGGGATACGAAACGGCTGGTCGGGCCAGCGCGGGGGCGCCAGGACCGGGGCCAGGATGGCGACGGCGAGGAACGCCATGAGCAAGACGAACCCGGTCGTCGCCATCGGATTGCGGAAGTATCTCCGAACGGTGTCCATCTGGGTCTCCCACCTGTCCCTGCGGGGGTCACTGTACCCGGACCCTGGGATCCACCAGGGCGTAGGCGATGTCGACGAGCAGCACGATGAGCACGGTCAATGCGGCCGCCACGGTCGCGATGCCGACGACGGTCGCGTAGTCGAGCTGGAGCGCGGCCAGGGCGAGGAGGCTCCCGATGCCCGGGAAGGCGAAGATGGTCTCGGTGATCACCACACCCCCGAGCAGGGCCAGCACCGTGAGCCCCACGATGGTCACGACGGGGATGAGGGCGTTTCGCCGCGCGTGCTTGTTGATGACCGTGCGTTCGTCGAGGCCCTTGGCCCGAGCCGTACGGACGTAATCCTGCCGCAGCGTCTCGAGCATGCTCGAGCGCGTGATCCGCTGGAGCTGAGCCCAGTACAGGTAAGAGAGGGTCGTCACCGGCCCGACGAGGTGGCGCAGCGCGTCCCAGAAGACGTCCAGGCGGCCGTTGAGAAGAGCGTCGAAGGTCACCATCCCCGTGTAGGCACGGAAGCTCGGAGCGAGCAGGGCCTCCGTCGCCCAGACGGAGAGCCGCCCCGGCGGGAACCAGCCCAGGTACCCGTAAAAGAACATCAAGAACAAGAGCCCGAAGACGAACGCCGGCAAGGACCAGCCCACGATGGCGAAGACCCGGCTCGCGTGGTCCAGGAAACGGTTGTGATGCACGGCTGCCAGCGTACCGAGCCAGATGCCCCCGAGCGCCATGGGGATGATGGCCCAGATCGTGAGCTCGACCGTGGCCGGGAAGCGGGTGCGCAGCACGTCGGCGAGGGGCTGCTTGGCCACCTCGGACCAGCCCATGTGGCCCGAGGCCATCTCCTTCATCCAGTTGAGGTATTGCACCTGCAGGGGTGCATCCAGCTGGTACTTCTCGATGAGCTGTTGGGCCGAGAATCGCTTCAGCTCCTGGACGTCACGGATGAAGAGGCTGATGCGCTGGTAGGGGCTCAGGAGCTGGATGAGCCCGAAGATGACCGCGGTCACCCCGAAGACCACGACCGGTAACAGCAGCAGGCGCCGGACGATCAGGCGTAACATCGGGCTTCGCCGTCCCCATCGTGACAGGAGCCCGGTCACCCGGGCCCCTGCCAGGTTGCTTCACGGACACGGGCGCAGGCCCACCGGCCCCGGCCGGGGCCGAAGAGCCCGCGAGCCTCCTCAACCCTCTTTGTACATCGGGTAGAAGTCGTCTCCGGGCCGGATCGCGTTGGGGTAGAAGCCCTTGACCCAGTCGCGCATGACCCGGTTGTCGGTGCGGTCCACCAGGAAGATGTCGAGCGCGTAGTCGTAAGCGAGCTGCTGCATCTTGTAGTACGCCTCCTGGCGCTCCTTCGGGTCGGTCGTCGACATCCCCTTGTCGATCAGCTCCTGGAACTGCTTGTACCACTCCTCGGGGAACCGCTGCGCGGGTGCATAGGTGCCGCCTTCTTTGGCGAGGTACGGTACCGCGAAGTTGTGCGGGTCGGGGAAGTCGGCCAGCCACCCGATGGTGAAGATCGGGAGCTTGCTCTCCAGGTACGCCTGCAGGAAGGTCGGCCACTGCACCGCCTGGATGTCGATGTGGAACTTGGGGTTGATGGACTCGATGCCCTGCTTGAGGATCTCCCCGGCGATCCGGCGGGCGTCGTTGCCCGAGTTGTACGTGATGGTCATCTTGAAGCCGGTCTGCCAGAGCTTGCCGCCCCAGGCCTTCCTGAAGTGCTCCTCCGCCTTCTTGGGGTCGTACTTGTACACCGGCTGCTCCGGGTTGAAGAAGGGAAGGCCCCTCGGAATCGGCCCTCGGGCCTGGGTACCCTCGCCCTGCACCACGTCCTTGATGTACGTGTCGAAGTCGAAGGCGTAGTTGAACGCCTTGCGCACGTCGATGTCCATGAAGAAGTCAGGCGGGATGCCGTTGCCGTCCAGCTTGCCGCTGCCGATGTACGGGTTGCCCTCCGCAGCGATCTGGTAGGTGAAGAACATGGTGGTGTTGGTGACCCACGGCAGCTTGCGAAGGACCGTCACGCCCGGGAGCTTTTCGACCTGGCCGAGATACTGGGGATCCGTCACGATGATGTCGGCGTCACCGGACTGGAGCATCAACAGGCGCGTGCTCCACTCGTCGACCTTCTTGATGACCACCCGCTTGAGCTGGGCCGGCTTGCGCCAGTAGTCGTCGTTGCGCTCCAGGATCACCTGGCTGCCGTGCTCCCAGGTGACCAGCTTGAAGGGGCCGGTGCCGTTGGCCTTCTCGAAGAGCGGGTCCTCCTCGGCCTTGGGGTCGTGCCACTTCACCCAGTTGTCGGGCTTGCCGTCCCAGTCGCCCTGGGCGATGGCCCACTTCTTGCTGATGATGGAAGACCAGCTCGAGTTGTGGGCCAGGATCGACAGGAACGGCGGGTAAGGCCTGGCGAGGTGGAAGATCACGCTGTCGCCCTGCACCTCGACGGCCTTGTCGACCTTGTCGTACACCTTGCGAAGGACGTCCGCCGGGACCTCCTTGAACTCCTTGACGCCGGCCATGCTGGTGGCGAGCTGCTCGATGGAGCTGACCCCGAGCAACGGCTCCAGGATCATCCAGGCCGGCCCGCCGTTGCGGTCCTGCAGCATGATCCGCTCGAAGCTGTACTCGACGTCGGCCGGAGTGAGGGGCGTGCCGTCATGGAAGCGGACGCCCTTGCGGATGGGGAACCGGTAGGTCTTGCCGTCCTTGCTGATGAGGCCGTTCTGAACGGACGGCACCTGGGTGGCCAGCATGGGCACGAACTTGGTGAGGTCGCTGCCGTCGAACGCGATGAGGTTTTCGTAGATCTGGTAGATGACCTCCCCGCTGGCGGTGTCGTACGCGAAGGCCGGATCCAGGGTCTCCGGCTCGCCGTACTCGGCCTTGACCAGGGTATCCGGGTTTTTCGGGGCCGCGCCCGCGGCGGCTGCCAGGCCGACCACCAGGAGCAGGCTCGCCAGCAACGCCAGGGCTCGACCGTGATGACCGTGCATGGAATGGACCGCCCCCAACCTGTTTGGAGTGACGGGAAACGACGCGGACCGGGGTTGGGCCCCTACGCCACTCTCCCACGCCGGTACGATACGACGGGCAATCTCCGCATGACGCGTCCCGATAGGCGGGCCGACCACCCCCTGTCCCCCCGCAGGACCGCTCCGAAGTTTGCAGCCCGGAGCTCCTGAGCGGTTCGGCAGGGCCGGGGCCGTTTCCTTTCGATCGCATGCTCAGTGCCGTCCTTCGTGGGTCTGGCGGCCAGAACCTGCGCCAGGGAATCGGCGAAGCTTGACAGCCTCCAGGGGCCATGCTAGATTGCCGTTAAGTTGACGAACGCAGGCGATGAGGGAGAGGAGTAGGCGCCTGTCCCGCCGGTAGAGACGGGGGCCCGCCGGGTGAAAGGCCCCCGGGTCGTGGCGGCGCCGAAGGTCGCTTCCGAGCTTCCGGGTCGATCGGCGAGCGGGCCCGCAGACAGCGGGAGGGCGGGAGCCGGGTAGGCCCGGACGGGCCGGGTACGTTATCGCCCGCAAAGATCCCGGCGGTGCGCGGTCGCTCCCCGGCAGGCGGGGAGTCGGGCGCCGGTGCCGGCCGGGAAAAAAGGTGGTACCGCGGGGACCCCCTCGCCCTTTGGCGAGGGGGTCCGTCGTTAGTACGGGCCAGGAGGAGGCAGGCGTTCTCGCATGGCTCGGACCGATCACCAGACCCTTCCGTCCGTTTACAGCCCGCAGGAGGTGGAGCCGCGCTGGTACGCGTACTGGGAGAGGCAGGGCTTCTTCCGGGGCGACCCCGACCCGTCCCGGCAGCCCTTCAGCATCGTCATCCCTCCGCCCAACGTGACCGGGTCGCTCCACATGGGGCATGCGATGGACAACACGCTGCAGGACATCATGGTGCGCTTCAGGCGGATGCAGGGGTACTCGACGCTGTGGGTGCCCGGCACCGACCACGCCGGGATCGCCACCCAGGTGGTCGTGGAGGCGGAGCTGGCCAAGGAGGGCAAGAGCCGCCACGACCTCGGGCGCGAGCAGTTCCTCGAGCGGGTCTGGGCATGGAAGGAAAAGTACGGCGGGGTCATCACCCACCAGCTGCGCCGGCTCGGGGCCTCCTGCGACTGGTCACGGGAGAGGTTCACGATGGATCCGGGCTGCTCGCGAGCCGTCCGGGAGGTCTTCGTGCACCTGTTCCGCAAGGGGCTCATCTACCGGGGCGACTACATCATCAACTGGTGTCCCAGGTGCCAGACGGCCCTGTCGGACCTGGAGGTGGAGCACGAGGAGACCGACGGGCGGCTCTGGTACATCCGCTATCCCCTGGAAGACGGCAGCGGCGACATCGTGGTCGCCACCACCCGGCCGGAGACCATGCTCGGCGACACCGGGGTGGCGGTGCACCCCGAGGACACCCGTTACCTCCCGCTCGTCGGCAAGCGGGCCATCCTGCCGCTGGTGGGCCGCCGGCTACCCATCGTGGCGGACGAGTCGGTGGACATGTCGTTTGGTACCGGGGCCGTCAAGGTCACCCCCGCCCACGACCCGACCGACTTCGAGATCGGGCGGCGGCACGGCCTGGAGACGGTCCAGGTCATCGGGGAAGAGGGCCGGATGACCTCCGCCGCACCGGAGCCGTTTGCCGGCATGGACCGGACCCAGGCCCGCCAGAAGGTCGTCGAGGCGTTGCGCCGCCAGGGATACCTGGTACGGGAAGAGGCGCACCACCACGCGGTAGGCCACTGCCAGCGGTGCGGCACCGTGGTGGAACCCCTCGTCTCGAAGCAGTGGTTCGTGCGCATGAAGCCCCTGGCAGAGCCGGCCATCGCAGCGGTGAGGCAGAAGCGGGTGCGGCTGTTGCCGGAGCGGTTCGAGAGCCACTTCTTCCACTGGATGGAGAACGTCCGGGACTGGTGCATCTCCCGGCAGCTGTGGTGGGGTCACCGGATCCCCGTCTGGTACTGCCAGGAGTGCGGCGAGGTCACCGCCAGCGTGGAAGACGTGGAGCGGTGCCCCCGATGCGGATCGGCCCGGGTGGAGCAGGACCCGGACGTGCTCGACACCTGGTTCAGTTCGGCGCTGTGGCCTTTCTCCACCATGGGATGGCCGGAGGAGACCGCGGAGCTGCGGTTCTACTACCCGACGTCGCTGCTCGTCACCGGGTTCGACATTCTCTTCTTCTGGGTGGCCCGGATGATCGTGATGGGCCTCGAGTTCATGGGCGACGTGCCCTTCCGGGACGTGCTGCTGCACGGGCTCGTGCGCGACGCCATGGGCCGCAAGATGAGCAAGTCCAAGGGCACGGGCATCGACCCGCTGGAGATCATCGACGAGTACGGGGCGGACGCGCTGCGCCTCACCCTGGTCATGGGCGTGGGCATGGGCAACGACGTGCGCTGGCGGCCCGAGCGCGTGGAGGCCAGCCGCAACTTCGCCAACAAGCTGTGGAACGCGGCGCGCTTTTCGCTCATGCACCTGGAGGACTTCGAGGACGCCGCCGCGGCCCCGGCGCGGTTGGTCGAGTGGGCCCGGGACGGGCAGCTGGAGCTTCCCGAACGCTGGATCCTGTCGCGGCTTGCCCGGCGGGCGGCCGAAGTGACCGAGCTCCTGGAGCGCTACGACCTCGGCGAAGCCGCCCGGGCGCTTTACGACTTCACCTGGGACGAGGTGTGCGACTGGTACATCGAGCTCGCCAAGCCCCGGCTGGCGCCCGGGTCGCCGGGCCGGCAACGGGTGCAGGCGACGCTGTGGTACGTGCTGGAGCAAGCGGTGCGGCTCCTGCATCCGTTCGTGCCTTTCATCACCGAGGAGATCTGGCAGAGGCTCCCGCACGAGGGGTCTTCGGTCATGGTGGCCTCCTGGCCGAGGCCGGATGCGGCTCTGGCGGACGACAGCTCGGAGGAGGCCATGCGGCAGGTCATCGAGGTCGTGCGGGCCATCCGCAACGTGCGGGCGGAGAAGGGTGTGCCGGTGGGGCGCCGCATCCCGGCCATCGTTTGGGCGGACGGCTCCATCCGGCCTCTTCTGGTGGCGCACGCCTCGGACATCCGTCGGCTCGCCGGCCTGTCGGATTTGACCATCGAGGCGCCGGGCAAGCAGCGGCCGCGCGACGCGGTGCCGGCCGTGGCGGGGGCCAGGGCGGAGGCGTTCTTGCCGCTGGCAGGGCTGCTCGATACCGAAGAAGAACTGAAGCGGCTGGCCCGGGAGCTGTCCGAGGTGGAAGGGCTCCTTGCCCGCTGGGAGGCGACCCTGGCCAACCCGCAGTTCGTAGAGCGGGCGCCCGAGGAAGTGGTCGCCTCCACGCGTCGCAAGCGAGACGAGGCAAGGGAGCGGCGCACGCGCATCGTGCAGCAGATGGAGCAGCTCAAGCACCTTGTCCACTGACCGGGCGCCGGAGACGGCGAGCGCGCTCGACTACCTGGGCCGGCTGGCTCGTTTCGGCGTGCGGCTCGGCCTGGAGCGCATGCGCGGGGTCCTCGAGGCCCTGGGCCAACCACACCGGGCCTACCGGTGGGTGCACGTGGCGGGGACCAACGGCAAAGGTTCCACCGCTGCCATGATCGCCTCCATGGCCAGGGCTGCGGGCATCCGGACCGCCCTGTACACGTCGCCTCACCTGGTGCGCTTCCACGAGCGGATCGTGGTGGACGGCGCGCCCATCACCGACGAGGAGCTGGTCCGGGCGTATCGGCGGGTGCGGGAGGCGGTCGACCGGGCCGGAGAGGGAGGAGAGCTGCCGACCCACTTCGAGTTCGTGACGGCCATGGCGCTCTGGCACTTCGCCCAGGCCGGCGTGGAGCTCGCGGTGGTGGAGGTGGGCCTGGGCGGCAGGCTGGATGCGACCAACGTCGTCGAGGAGCCGGAGGTGACGGCCATCACGCCTCTCTCTCTCGACCACACGGCCGTGCTGGGCAGCCGCCTGGAGCAGATCGCGGCCGAGAAGGCCGGCATCCTCAAGCCCGGGGCCGACGCAGTGCTGGCTCCCCAGGCGCAGGCCGCCCGGGAGGTGGTGGCGGCCGCCGCCCGCAAGGTGGGCGCCCCCCTCTTCGAGGTCGAGGAACGGACGCCCGGGCCGGACGGCCGAGCGCCGGCGAACGACGGCCGCTCCTACGTGTTCGCCAGCCGGCACGTAGGACCGGATGGGGGCCGGCTCGAGCTGTGGGCCCCGGGCGGGGTTCACTACGAAAGCCTGGCCGTGCCGCTCCTCGGCCCTCACCAGCTGGTCAACGCCGCGACGGCCGTGGCGGTGGCCGATCGGCTGGCCTCCCGAGGATGGCCCATCACGGCGGAGGCGGTCGCCCGGGGGCTTCAGGAAGTGCGCTGGCCGGGGAGGCTCCAGGTGATCGGAAAGCGACCCGTGGTGGTGGTGGACGGCGCCCACAACCCCCAGGCGGCTGCGGCTCTCGCACGGGCGCTGGAGCAGGTCTTCGGGCGGCCGGCGTCGTGGCTGGTGATCGGGATGCTGGCCGAGAAGGACGTGAAGGGCGTGCTGCGCCACCTGGTGCGGCCGACCACGCGGGTCGTGGCGACCCGGGCCAGGTCGAGCCGGACGACGCCCATCGACCCGCACGAGCTCGCCGCGCTGGCCTCGCAGATGGGGGCCCGGACGGCGGTGTCGGTGATGCCGGCTCGCGAGGCGCTGCGGTACGCCGTCGGCCGGGCCGAGCCCGAGGACCTCGTCGTGGTGGCAGGCTCTCTCTACCTTGCCGGGGAGATCCTGGAAGAAGGCCTGGCCGTCTCGTCTCCTTCGGCCTCCCCCTCTTCGACGAAATCTGCCGCGAAGTGAAGGGATTCCGAGCGATCTGGGGTAAAGTACGGTCCCTGGCAGGGAGTGGGGCCGATGGCAGACGGGCAAGGGCAACCGGCTAGCGCGGCGCGCGGAGCCTTGAGCTTCGTGGTAGCGCTGGTCGTGGTCATCGTCGTGGGAGCCCTGGGCGGCTACGCCCTGGGGCGATACTTCTTCGATCGGATGATGCAGCTGCCCCAGCCCAAAGCCGCGGCGCCCGAGCCGGAGCGCCTGGCCCAGCAGGCGCCGCCGGTTGCTCGCCCGAGCGATTCGGGCGAGGCCGTCCCCTCCACGCAGGCCCAGGGCGCGCCGTCAAGGCAAACCGAGCCCGCGGCCCCTCCGCCGGCCCGCCCGGCTCCCTCTCCCCCTTCGGCCGGTACTGCCAGCGCCGGCGGTTTCTCGGTTCAGGTCGGGGCGTTCGGCTCGCAGGCCAACGCCAACCTCCTCGCCGACACGCTGCGTCGGGAAGGGTTCCCCGCGCAGGTCACCACCGTCAAGAGCAGCGGGGTACCCTACAAGGTGTGGGTGGGCCCTTACCCGAGCCGGGAGCAGGCTCAGGAGGCGCTCCGCAAGCTCAAGCCGCGCTGGCCGGACGCGTTCATCCCATGAGGGAAGGGCCCGGGCAGGATAGGGCGGTCGGGCTGGTGCGATGAGACCAGCAGAGGACCCCGGTCGGCGCAGCGGTACCGCTCCGGCTGCACCGGGGTGCGGGTTGGAGAGGGGTGGCCCGGCGGAGCAGGGGCGGCGCGGGTCGTACTCGGCGCGAAAGCGCGACCTCATCCGCCGGCTGCGGCGGGTCGAGGGCCAGGTGCGCGGCTTGCAGCGGATGGTGGACGAGGAACAGTATTGCGTCGACGTGCTCGTGCAGATCGCCGCGGTCAAAGCGGCCCTCGACAAGGTGGCCATCGCCTTGCTCGAGGAGCACACCCGGGGATGCGTGAGCCGGGCCATCCGGTCCGATCGGGGAGCGGACGATGCCATTTCCGAGCTGATGGACGTGATCATGCGCTTCGTCCGGTGACGCTGCAGCAGGATGGGCAACCAGCGCGTGCGACCTCCTGCGACGGAGATTGGATGCCCAAATCCGGGATTTCCTGGCGTATCCGGTACTCGCTCCGAGAGGAGCGGGCATCACCAGCGAGAATAGTCGCCAGCGAACCCGGACGGGCCTCGGTCGCCGAACCGGCAGGCGGGCGCGAGGGACGCGTCGAGAGAGGGATACGCGGTGATGCGACCCCATCCCCGGGGGCTACGGCTGGGCTGGTTGATCCTGGTGCTCGTCGTCGGCGCCGTCATCGGCAGCGGCCTCGCGCAGGCGGCTTCCCCGTACGTGCCCGTCCTGGCCCGTTCCGCTTCTCTGGCCTTGCGGCTCGACCCGCTGAGCCTGGCCGGGGTCCTCACGTTGGGTTTTGACTTCCAGCTGAAGGTCAACCTGGGGACCGCCATCGGGATCGCCGTGGCGGCGTGGCTGTTGAGGGGGCATTAGGGCGCTCGCATCATGGGTCTGGTGCTCGCTTCGACGTCGCCGAGACGGCGGCAGTTGCTGGCGATGGTGGGGGCGCGTTTCGAGGTCGAGGTGCCTGACGCCGACGAGCGGGAGTACTGCCTGGAGGACCCCGAGCGCCTGGTGATGGCGCTTGCGCGGGCGAAGGCCGAGAGCGTCGCGAGCCGGCGCCCTCGGGATCTCGTCGTAGGGGCCGACACGGTGGTCGTGCTCGACGGCCGGATCCTGGGCAAGCCGGCCGATGGCCGCGAAGCCCGGGAGATGCTCGAAGCGTTATCGGGCCGGACCCACGAGGTCTGGACCGGGGTCGCGCTCGTGCGACGCGAGCCGGAGGCTTGCCGGGTGGAGGCCGAGCGGACCGAGGTGACGTTCCGCTCGCTCGACCCGGACGAGGTGGACCGGTACGTGGCCCTCGGGGAGGGCATGGACAAGGCGGGGGCCTACGCGGTGCAAGGGGTGGGTGGGTTGTTCGTCGAGCGGATCGAGGGTTGCTACTTCAACGTGGTGGGGCTGCCCCTCGCCCGGTTGCACACGATGCTTCGCCGGTTGGGCAGCGGCCTGTGGTGAGGCCGGACGGCCGGCGCCGGCCGGGGGTCCGACCGGCGGGGCTCGGAGCGGCGACGGCCCTCGAGGATGGTTCCTCGTCCCTCAAGCAACGCCCCCGGCAGATGCGGCCCCGGGAGCGGCTGGTCGCTCACGGGCCTTCGGCGCTTTCCGACGCCGAGGTGCTCGCGATCCTGCTGAGGACGGGCCGGCGGGGCGTGAACGCGGTGGCGCTCGCCGAACAGGTGCTGCAAAGTGTCGGAGGGCTGGGCGGGCTGCTCGCAGCGCGGGCTCCGGCGCTGGCCCGGGTGCGAGGCGTGGGCCAGGCGAAGGCGGCCCAGGTACTGGCGGCCGTGGAGCTGGCGCGCCGGATGGCGCGCCACGGAGCCGGGGAGCGGGCGCACGTTCGCCAGGCGTCGGACGTGTTCGACCTGCTGGGCGTGGAGATGGGTCGCCTCGACCGGGAGCGGTTCCTGGTGGTATTGCTCGACGCCCGGCACCAGGTGCTCCGGATCTGCTCCGTCTCCGAGGGGGATCTGAGCCAGGCCCCGGCTCATCCCCGGGAGGTGTTCAAACCGGCCATCGAGCATAGCAGTGCAGCGGTGATTCTGGTGCACAACCACCCGAGCGGGGACCCTTTTCCGAGCGAGGTGGACGTGCAGCTCACCGAGCGGCTGGCTTCTGCAGGGGAGCTGCTGGGGATCGAGGTCGTGGATCACGTCATCATAGGGCACGGTCGCTATTCGAGCCTCCGGGAGTTGGGGCTGATGGCGCAGCGCAGGATGCACGGGCAGTGAGCCGTGCCCTTGCGTGCTCGGGCCCGGGAAAGGAACAAGGCGAGCGATGTTTCACTGGTTCGGCCGAGACATGGGCATCGACCTGGGTACGGCCAATACCCTCGTCTACGTCAAGGGCCGGGGGGTGGTCCTGCAGGAGCCCTCGGTGGTGGCCATCGACCGGGAGACGGGGGATGTCCTGGCCGTCGGAGACGAGGCCAAGCAGATGGTGGGGCGCACCCCGGGCAACGTGGTCGCCGTACGGCCGATGCGGGACGGGGTCATCGCCGATTTCGACGTCACGGAGCGGATGCTCCGCTACTTCATCGAGAAGGCGGGGGGCGGGCGCACCTTCGGCAGGCCGCGGGTCATCGTTTCGGTGCCGTCGGGCGTGACCGAGGTCGAGCGGCGGGCCGTGGTGGACGCCGCGCTCTCGGCGGGCGCGCGGGACGCCCGGCTGATCGAGGAGCCCATGGCCGCGGCCGTGGGCGTGGGGCTCCCGGTGCAGGAGCCGACGGGCAGCATGGTGGTGGACATCGGGGGCGGCACGACCGAGGTGGCGGTCATCTCCCTGGGCGGCATCGTGGCCCAGCGATCCATCCGCATCGCGGGGGACGAGATGGACGAAGCCATCGTCCAGCACGTGCGACGCACGTACAACCTGCTCATCGGAGAGCGAACTGCCGAAGAGGTGAAGAAGGCCATCGGCTCGGCTCACCCGGTCGTGGACGAGCAGACCTACGAGGTGCGCGGCCGGGACCTGGTGACGGGGTTGCCCCGCACGCTCACCCTGACCGGCAAGGAGGTCCGCGAAGCCCTCGGGGAGACCGTCGCCTCCATCGTCGAGGCGGTGCGGGTGACCCTCGAGCGCACGCCTCCGGAGCTGGCCGCCGACATCGTCGACCGGGGCCTGGTGCTGGCGGGCGGCGGCGCGCTCCTCAAGGGCATCGACGCCTTGCTGGCCGAAGCGACGCAAATGCCGGTGCACGTGGCCGACGACCCGTTGACGGCGGTCGTGACCGGGGCCGGCATGGCGCTCGAACACTTCGACAAGATGAGCCGGGTACTCGTCAGCCCCCGCCGGATGTGAGGAGCTTCCACCGGTATGCGGCCCAGGGGCGAAGGGCGACCCCCCACGGAGCGGCGCGCTCGTGGGCTGTGGACGCTGGCGTGGGTCGCAGGGGCCGTGGTGCTCGTCTCCCTGGCCTACGTCACGGCGCAGGTGCGGCCCGAGCGCTCCGCTCCCGAGCGCTGGATGGCGGACGTGTTGGCCGTTCCCAAGGGGTGGGTGGCCCAGGTCGCCCAGGGGATGAGCCGGGCGATGGAGAACCTGGCCCGGCTCGCTTCCCTGCAGCGGGCGTACCGGGACCTGGAGGAGGAAAACCGGGCGCTTCGGCTGCAGCTTTCCCTGTTGAGCGGGGTCGAGGCCGAAAACCGCGAGTTGCGCCGCCAGCTGGGGCTGCCGGAGCTCGGCGGCATGCGGTTGCTGGCGGCGGACGTCATCGACCGCCAGCCCTCTCGCTGGTACGCCCAGATCGTCATCAACCGGGGCAGCGCCGACGGCGTGGCTCCCCAGATGGCGGCGGTGGCGGCGGGAGGGGTCATCGGGCAGGTACAGAGCGTGACGGCCCGCACGGCGACCGTGACCCTGATCTCTGATCCGCGGATGGCGCTGGGCGGCCTCGTGGTACGCACGGGTGATCTGGTCCTGGTCGAGGGCACGGGAAGCGGCAGCATGCTCTTGAAAGTGCGCTCGCTGACCCCCGATGCCAGCTTCGAGAGTGGCGACCGGATCGTGGCCTCGGGGCTGGGTGGGGTCTACCCGAAAGGCGTGGCGGTCGCCGTGCTCAAGGAGGTGCGCCGGTCCCCCGACCGGATCGGGCTCGAGGGATGGGCGGTGGCCACCGCCAACCTCCACCGGATCCCGTACGCTTACGTGATCATGCCCGGGCCGGGGCGGGAGCAGGCCCCATGAAGCTGCGAAGCGAGCGAGCGGCCCCCGTGCTGGCAGCCCCGGAGGATCGCTGGACGCTGGCGGCGGTGCTCTCCGGAGCGGTGGTGCTCGATCTCGTGGTCTGGCCGGTGCTCGCCCCCTTCGGGCAGACGCCTGATACGCTGTTGTCGGTGACGGTGGCGATGGCCATGGTAGGGTGGGGAGGCCCGGCCGTGCTGGCCGCCCTGACGCTGGGGCTGCTCATCGACCTCTCGGGGGGCGTGCTCATCGGGCTGGGGGCGGCGAGCCGGGCGCTGGTGGTGGCGGGGGTGGCGTACGCAGCGCCGCGGGCAGGGGTCGACCGCCTGGGCGTGGCCGTGGCCATGGCCGATGCCGCGGCCGTGGCCGCATGGGGGGTGGCGCAGTTGGGAGCTGCGGCCTTCGGGGTGGACGTGTACGTCACGGCGGCGCAGGTGGTCCAGGTCCTCGTGCATGCGTTGCTCACGGGCGCCGTCTTCGCCGTCGCTTACGCCCTGCTCAACGGGGTGGCCTTACGGGCGCAAAGGCGCCTGCCCGGCCGCCGTCGCGTCACCTTGCCGTGAAGGAGGCCCGGATGGGTGAGGCTCTTGCCCGGAGCGCCTCCTCGCATGCCCGGACATGAGGCGAGTACCGCCGCCCCCGGGCGTCTCGATCGCCTGGGGACGGCGGCGCTGGTCCTCTTCGCGATCCTGTGGGCGCGCCTGTGGTACCTTCAATTGATGCAGGGCGGGCACTTCGCTGCCCTGGCCGAGCGCAATCGCCTGCGAGTGGTGCCGGTGACGGCTCCTCGGGGCCTCCTCTACGACCGTAACGGGCAGGTGCTGGTCCGTAACCGGACCTCCTACACGGCCTCCATCATCCCCGAGGAGATGGCGGACAGCACCGGGGACCAGGGCGACCCGCCCCTCGCCTCCACCCTGGCCGAGCTGTTGAGGGTGCCGAGGCAGACCATCGAGGAGGCGTGGAGAGCCCAGGCCCGCCGGTACAGCTTCGAGCCGGTGCGCATCGCGCGAGACCTGTCGGTGGAGCAGCTGATCGCCCTCGAGGAGCACCGGTCCGTCCTGCCCGGCGTCATGGTGGAGCAGGAACCGGTGCGGGACTACCTGCGGCATTCTACCGCCGCGCACGTGGTGGGGCAGGTCGCCCCCATCACGCTGGAGGAACTGACGCAGCTCGCAGATGCCGGGTACCGGGGCACGGACCTCATCGGCCGGACCGGGCTGGAGCGGGTCTACGAGTCGTACTTGCGGGGCCAGGACGGGTACCGGCAGATCGAGGTGGACGCCCGGGGACGCTTCCGGCGGCTGGTCGAGGAGAAGCCCCCGGTGCCGGGCATGGACCTCCACCTGACCCTCGACCTCGAACTCCAGAAGGCGACGGAGACGGCACTGGTCGAGGGCATCCAGGCGGCCGAGGCACGCCGGCTGCGGGATCCCCGGCTGCGCAGCGGCCGTCCCGTCGAGGCCGGAGCGGCCGTCGCGCTCGACCCCAGGACCGGCGGGATCCTGGCGCTGGCGAGCTTCCCGGCGTTCGACCCGGCCGCCCTGTTGCCGTGGGCGCCGGATCGGGAGCTCTACCTGGAGTTCCTCAACCGGGATCCCAATCATCCCTTCTTCAACCGCGTCACCATGGGCACGTACGCGCCGGGCAGCATCTTCAAGGTGGTCACGGCGACGGCTGCACTGGAAGACCAGCGGTTTGGGCCCGACGAACGCTTCTACGTGGACGGGCACGGCCCGTACGGCAAGACGGACTGGATGTTGCGGGCGGTCCCGAGGATCGCCCCGCCGGGATGGGTCGACCTGGTCGGCGGGTTCGAGTGGTCGAGCAACGACTTCTTCTGGGAGCTGGGACGGCGGGTCGGCATCGAGCGGCTCGCTTACTGGGCCCGGCGTTTCGGCCTGGGAACGGCGACCGGTGTCGACCTCTACCCCCCTGACCAACCGGGTCTGGTGCCCGACGCGCAGTGGAAGCGCGAGTACTTCCGTTCCGGGCCCGCCTGGCAGCGCTCGTGGTACGAGGCGGAGACGCTGGACATGGCCATCGGGCAGGGTTTCTTGCAGGTGACGCCCTTGCAGATGGCGGTCGTGTACATGGCGGTGGCCAACGGGGGAACGGCCTACCGGCCTCACCTGGTGGCGTCGGTGACCCGCCCGGACGGCACGCCCGTCGTGCAGGTGCAGCCGTCGGTCCTCTTTCGCGTGCCGGCTTCGCCACAGACCTGGGCGCTCATTCGAAAGGGTTTGTGGAGCGTGGTCAACGGGCCTCACGGGACGGCACGCGGGCGGTTCGCGGACATCCCCGTGCAGGTGATGGGGAAGACGGGGACCGCCCAGCTGTCGGCAGCGGGCTCCGAGACCAACGCGTGGTTCGCCGCCGTGGCGCCGGCGGACGCCCCGGAGATCGTGGTCGTGGTGCTGGTCGAGAACGGAGGCGGGGGCGCGGGCGTGGCCGCCCCCATTGCCCACGACATCCTCAAGGCCTACTTCGACCGGCGGGCCACGGCGGCCGGGCCATCCGGGGCCGCCCGCCCCGGGACATGAGGGGCAGGAAAGCGCGAGGCTTCCAAGAACATCGCCATGCCGGAAGGGATGCCGGGGAGGCAAGGGGAGAACGATGGCGTCGCTCGCTTACGGTCCCCGCCACGACGTCGTGGTGCTGAAGGGTTCCCGGCGAGGGCTTCGCGTGGTGCTCGACGAGGAGGCCCCCCTCGACGAACTGGTGGAGGCCCTGGAACGGAAGCTGCAGGGCGCCGGCCGGTTTTTCGAGGGGGCGTCGGTCTGGATCGAGGCGGGCCAGCGCCGCGGCACGTGGGCCGACTGGTGCCGGGTCGTGGGCGTGCTGACCCGCCGGGGGCTGCAGGTGCGGGAGTGGCAGCTGGTGGAGCCGCCGGAGCCACCGGGCGAGGCGGGCCCGGCGCCGCGCCGGCCGACGGGCGGGCCGCCGCAGCGCCGGCGGTGAGGGCCGTCGTGGGCTCGGCGGAGCTGGCGCACGAGGTGGCCCTGACCGGCCTGCGCCCGACCGAGAGCCGCCGGCCCGCTGCGAGCAGCGTCGCCGCCAGCCGTACCCTGCTCGTCCGGCGCACGTTGCGCTCGGGGCAGCGGATCGCCTACGACGGGCACCTCGTCGTAGTGGGTGACGTCAATCCCGGGGCCGAGGTGATCGCCAGCGGGGACATCGTCGTGATGGGGACCCTCCGGGGCGTGGCGCACGCCGGGGCCCGGGGCGACGAAGGGGCGGTCGTGCTGGCGCTGAGGCTCGCCCCGCTGCAGCTGCGCATCGCGCACCGGGTGGCGCGCTCCCCGAGGAGGGGGCCGTCGACCGCGGCCCGGAGGTGGCCTGGATCCGCGAGGGCGTGGTGGAGGTACAACCGTATCCGGCCGCACTGGAGGAGGGCACGTGGGAATGGCAGGGCGCGTCATAGTCATCACCAGCGGCAAGGGGGGCGTGGGCAAGACGACCACCACGGCCAACCTGGGGGCAGCCCTGGCGCAGAACGGGCGGCGGGTCGTGGTGGTCGACGCGGACATCGGCCTGCGCAACCTGGACGTGGTGCTGGGCCTCGAAAACCGGATCGTCTACGACCTGGTCGACGTCGTGGAGGGCAACTGCAAGCTGAAGGCTGCCCTGATCCGGGACAAGCGTACCGAAAACCTGACGCTGTTGCCTGCGGCCCAGACCCGGGGCAAGGACGCGGTCACCCCCGCCCAGATGCGGGATCTCATGGCGCAGCTGCAGGAGGAGTTCGAGTACGTCCTGGTCGACTCGCCGGCGGGCATCGACCACGGGTTCCACACGGCGGTGGCGGGTGCGACGGAAGCGATCATCGTCACCACCCCGGAAGTCGCCGCCGTCCGGGACGCCGACCGGGTCATCGGCCTCCTGGAGAGCAAGGAGCTGTACGAGCCGAAGCTGGTCATCAACCGCATCCGGCCGCGGATGGTGCGGCGGGGGGACATGATGGAGGTCGGGGACGTGCTGGAGATCCTGGCCATTCCCCTCATCGGCATCGTCCCCGACGACGAGGAGATCATCGTCACCACCAACCGGGGTGAACCTGCAGTCCTGGACGGGCACTCGCGGGCGGGCCAGGCCTTCCGCAACATCGCCCGGCGGCTCGAGGGGCAGGAGGTGCCATTTCTCGAGCTGGAGGACGGCAGCCTGATGGCTCGACTGTTGAAGCTGGTCAGGGGCACGAAGGCGGCGTCGTGAAGGATCGGGGGCCTGGGTGCAGATGGACTGGTGGGCAAGACTGACGGGCCAGCGTAGCTCCAACAGCGCGCAGCTGGCCAGCGAGCGCCTGCAGCTGGTACTCAAGTACGACCGGGCGAAGCTGCCCCCGGGGCTGATCGATACGCTCAAGGACGAGCTGCTGGAGGTCATCTCCCGTTACGTCGAGGTCGCCGAAGACGGCATCCAGGTCTCGCTCAGCAGCCCGTCGAGGGGGACCCAGGCCCAGGTCGAGCTGGTTGCCAACGTGCCTATCCGGGGCCCGCGGCGCACGGTCGGCGCGAGGCGATAGGCCGTGTCCCGGCCGGGGAGGGCCGCGCGGCGCTTCTTCGCCCAGACTCGACGGGGCTTTGATCGCCTCCGCGCTGGCGCTGGCCATCATCGGCGCGGTCATGGTCTACTCCGCGACCCGATCCTGGGTGGTCGGCGACCCCGGCTATTACCTGCGGCGCCAGGCGATCAACCTGCTGGCCGGGCTGATAGGGCTCGTCGCGGCGGTCGCCGTGGATTACCGGCGCCTGCTCCGGGCCAGCGGGGTGGTCTACGGCCTGGGTGCCGCGCTCCTGGTGGCGGTGCTGGTAGCGGGGCGGAGGGTCGCAGGCACGCAGGGATGGCTCCCCCTGGGCCCCTTTGCCGTACAGCCGTCCGAGCTGGCCAAGGTCGCCCTGGTGCTGGTGCTGGCCGAGTACCTGGGCCAGCGCAAGCCCCCTGAGTCGTGGCGGGACCTGGCGGTCCCGATCGGGCTCACCGCCGGCATGGCCGGTCTCGTGCTGGCGCAGCCGGACCTGGGGACGGCCGTGGTTTTTGGAGTGATTTTACTGGGGATGCTATATGCGGCACAGACTCCGGCCCGCTACCTGGGATGGATGGCCGGAGCCGCCGCCCTGGCGGTCACCGCCGCGGTGGTGGTGACCTATTTGGGCTGGTTCGAGGTCTTGAAGCCTCACCAGATCCAGCGGCTGACGGTCTTCGTGGATCCGGGGGCTTACCGGCAGGGGGCCGGTTGGAACGTGTCGCAGTCCGTGATCGCCATAGGGTCCGGCAAGCTGTTTGGCCGGGGTCTGTTTTCGGGCCCGCAGACGCAGCTGGCCTTCGTCCCGGCCCGGCACACGGACTTCATTTTCTCGGTGATCGGGGAGGAGCTGGGCTTCTTCGGAGCGGCAGCGGTGCTGGGGCTCTTCTTCGTCCTCATTCGCCGCGGCCTCGCCATTGCCGCGCAGGCGAGGGACAGAGGCGGGGCGCTCCTGGCGGCCGGGGTCGTGGTCATGGTCGGGTTCCACGTGGTCTTCAACGTGGGGATGACGCTGGGGATGGTGCCCGTGATGGGCATTCCCCTGCCGCTGTTGAGCTACGGAGGCAGTCACGGGCTTGCCACGCTCACCGCGCTGGGCATGGTCGCCGGAGTGGGCGCGCGCCGGGTGCCCTGGTAGGGCAGCGGTGGGGTCTCGTCTCATAGACTGGAGGGAGCCGAGCCTGCTCGCGCGAGGGACCGGCCGGCCGGCGTGGAAGGCTGGCAGACAGCCCTGTGATACTCTTTTCGCTGAGTGGCACCCGGGTACGCGTGCATCCTGCCTTCCTCCTGCTCGCCCTCCTGCTGGTGCTGGCGGGGGCGGGGATGCGGGCGGCCATGCTGTTCGGAGCCGTCCTGGCCCACGAGGTGGCCCACGTGGTCTGGGCCCGGCGCCGGGGCGTGCGGGCCCACGAAATCCAGCTGCTCCCTTTCGGCGGGGTCGCGCGGCTCGACGAGGCGGCCCTGGTAGAGCCCGCGGACGAGATCCCGATCATCTTCGCCGGGCCCGCGGCGAGCCTGATGGCGGGGCTCGCCCTCGTGGCCGCAGGGCGGGCTCTCGGGGCAGCCCATGACAGCGTACCATCCGACGGAGGCCCTGCCGGCTTCGCCGTCGCCATGTTGACCCAGTGGGGGTGGGACCACCTCGGCCTGGGCGCCTTCAACCTGCTGCCCGCCTTTCCCCTGGATGGCGGCCGGTTGCTACGGGCGTTGCTCGCCCGGCGGATGGGGTTCCGGACCGCGACCCGCCAGGTGAGCCTGGCGGGCGAGATCGCAGGGGCCGTCATGGCGATCGTGGCCGCCTGGCAGTTCGCCGTGCGGGGCGAAGGCCTGTGGAGCGCGGTCATGGGTTTGTTCTTGCTGCACGCCGCGCGGGGGGAGCGGCAGCGAGCCTCTGGGAGCTGGGCGTACTACCTGGCCCGCCAGGCAGGGTCGCGCCGGGCGGTGAGCGGGGTGATGGAGGGGCGCATCCTGGTGGCGCCCGGGGCGGCTACGGTGATGCAGGTGGCGGACCGGTTGGTGCCGGACCGGTACCACCTGGTGGTGGTGGCCGACCCCAGCGGCCGGCTCGTGGGACTCACCGACGAGGGGGAGGTGCTGCGGGTGCTGGTGGGGCGGGGTGCCAGCACCCCGGTGGCGAGCCTGCCCGCCCGAAGGCTATAAAGAGAGGGAAGCGACGCCGAACGGGTCGGGACCGGCATGGCAGCTTCGGGGCCATCCGAACGCTTTGGGGGTTGAGGTATGAAGGTTAGGAGTTGAACGGGGGAGATGGTACGGGAGATCGTCATCAACGTGGGGCACGGGGAGACGCGGGCAGCACTGCTCGAGGATCGCCGGCTGATGGAGCTGTTCACGGAGAGGGAGGCTCACGAGCGGGTCGCAGGTAACATCTACAAGGGCCGCGTCGAGAACGTCTTGCCGGGGATGCAGGCCGCCTTCGTCAACATCGGTCTCGAGCGCAACGCTTTTCTCTATTTGGGGGACGCCGTTCCGTATCTCGACGGCCGTAACCATGACCACGGGGGAGAGGGGGCGGAGGACGAGGGGGTCGAGGCGATCCCGCGCCGGGCCTCTCGCCAGCCCAGCCGCTTGCGAGAAGGCCAGGACGTCGTCGTCCAGGTCGTGAAGGAACCCATCGGCACCAAGGGCGCCCGGGTCGTGACCAGCCTCAGCCTGCCGGGCCGCTATCTGGTGCTGATGCCGTTCAACGAGTACGTCGGGATCTCCCGGCGTATCGCCGACGAACAGGAGCGAGACCGCCTGAAGGCCATCGCCCGCAAGATGCGCCCCCGCGGGATGGGCCTCATCGTCAGGACGGTGGCGGAAGGGCACGATGAGGCCGAGCTCCAGCAGGATCTGCGCTTTCTGTTGCGGGTGTGGGATCGGGTCCACCAGCGGGCGAGGAGGGCTCCCGTCCCGTCGATCCTCTACCGGGACCACGACCTCGTGTACCGGCTCGTCCGCGACGTGTTCACCGAGGAGCTTTCGCGCATCGTGGTCGACTCTCGCCAGGAGTACCAGAAGATCGTCGACCTGGCGGAGTCGGTGGGGCTTTCGATACGGGATCGGCTGCAGCTCTACCAAGGGGAGCGGCCCATTTTCGACGAGTTCGGCATCGAGCCCCAGATCGAGCGGGCCCTGGACCGGCGGGTATGGCTCGAGTGCGGCGGTTACCTGGTGATCGACCACACCGAGGCGTTCACGGCCATCGACGTCAACACCGGCCGCTACACGGGCACGACCAACCTCGCCGACACGGTCTTGCACACCAACCTCGAGGCAGCCGTCGAGATCGCCCGGCAGCTGCGGCTGCGGGATCTCGGGGGCATCATCCTCATCGACTTCATCGACATGGACCGCAAGGAAGACCAGGAGCAGGTCCTCTCCCGGCTCACCGAGGAGCTCAAGAAGGACCGCACCCGCACCCACGTCCTGGGATTCACCCGGCTGGGGCTCGTGGAACTGACGCGCAAGAAGGTGCGGGAGGACCTTTACGCCGTGCTGCAGCGCCCCTGCCCCTATTGCCAGGGAACGGGGCGGGTCCTTTCCGAGGTGACCATGGCCCAAAAGGTGGAACGGCAGATCGCGGACCTGGCCCGCTCGTCGCAGGCCGACGCCATGCTCCTGGCCGTGCATCCCTCGGTGGCCGCACAGGTCATCGGGGCCGGCGGCGCCAACTTGCGACGGCTGGAGGGGGAGACGGGAAGGGTCATCTTCGTGCGGGGCAGCGAGGACGTGCACATGGAGGAGATCCGCGTGCTCTCCCTGGGGAGCCGGGAAGAGGTCGAGGCGCAGGCCATGCCGGTCAAGGAAGGGCAGCTGGTGGACCTGGAGGTCGAGGAGCCCCACGTCAACAACCCCAAGGACGGTATCGCGCGCCTGGAGGGGTACGTGGTGGATATCGAGGGTGGAGGCCGGCACGTCGGCCGGCGCCTCAAGGTGGAAATCACCAAAGTCTTCCGGACCTATGCCAAGGGCCGGGTCGTCTCGCCGGTAGAGGACCGGGTGCGTTGAGGCTTTGACGGCCCATGCGACGGATGTTACAATCGCACAGTGCATGGTACGAAGGTGCGAGCGGTCGAAGGGTGAGGACAACGTGGCAGACTACGCCGTCGTCGAACTGGGAGGGCGACAGTACCGGGTGAGCCCCGGCGACCTCATCACGGTGGAGCGGATCGCAGCCAACGTCGGCGACGAGGTCCCGGTGGACCGGGTGCTGATGGTGCGGCAAGGCGAGCGCACCATCGTGGGGAGCCCGACGGTGGAAGGCGCTCGGGCCACGGCCCGGGTGGTGGAGCACGGCCGGGGGCGCAAGGTGCTGGTGTTCAAGTACAAGCCGAAAGTCAACTACCGGCGCCGCCGGGGGCACCGGCAGCCGTTCACGCGGCTGGAGATCCGGAGCATCGAGGGGCCCGCGACGTGAGGCCGGCCGGCGACCGCCCATGCTGACGGTGGAGGTCAGCCGGCAAACCTCCGGTGCGATCACGGGCCTCCGGGCGAGCGGGCATGCCGGTTGGGGGCCTTACGGAAAAGACATCGTGTGTGCGGCAGCATCGGCCATCGTGCAGACGGCCGCGCTCGCCGCCGTGCGGTACCTGGGCGAGCGGGCCCACCTGGAGGCCGGAGAGGGGCTCGTCGCCCTGGCGGTGACGAGCGAGCCGCCAGCAGGTGGCGACGGCGCCACGGCGTGGGTGAAGGCCCAGGCGGTGCTGGAGGCGGCCCTGTGGGGGCTCGACGAGATCGTCAAGCAGTACCCGAAGCACGTACGCATCGTGGAGCGAGTGGAAGATGGGGGTGAACGACGAGATGGCCAACACCGTCATGGGTGGACGACGGGTGGACGGTGAGCCCGTCTTGTTCATGGATCTGCAGCGCTTCGCGCACAAGAAGGGTGTCGGCAGCTCTCGCAACGGGCGGGACAGCCAGCCCAAGTACCTGGGCGTCAAGCGTTCGGACGGGCAGATGGTCAAGGCCGGCAACATCATCGTGCGCCAGCGGGGCACCCGGCTGCGCCCGGGGCCCAACGTGGGCATGGGGCGGGACCACACCCTGTACGCCCTCGTGGATGGGTGGGTCTCCTTCGAGTCCAGGGGCGGCGCTCGCGTCGTGGCGGTGCGATCGAGCGCCGGCGGGGCCACGGTGACGGCCTGAGCGCTGTGCCCGCGGTCAGATCCGGAGGCGGCGAGGCCCCTTGCGCGGGGCGGCCTTCTCCTGCGACGGGGGAAGGACGCGGTCGTGGCGAGGGGCCTTGGTGTCCGGGCACGGAGGCGGTAGGGTGGAGTCTGCGCGGCTTCGGGAGGCTCCTCTGGTCGACCGGGTGGTCGTCGAGGTGCAGGCGGGAGACGGCGGGAGCGGGATCATCAGCTTCCGGCGGGAGAAGTACGTCCCGCGCGGCGGCCCGGACGGCGGAGACGGGGGCCGAGGCGGCCACGTCTACCTGCAGGCCGATCCGCAGCTTTTCACCCTGGCCGACTTCCGCTTCCGTCGCCGTTTTCGAGCCGGCAGGGGGCACCACGGCAGCGGCGCCAACAAGAAGGGGGCCGACGGCGAGGACCTGGTCGTCCGGGTGCCGGCCGGCTGCGTCGTTTACGACGACGAGACGGGAGAAATGCTGGCCGATCTGGTGGAGCCGGGACAAACGGTGCGGGTCGCCCGGGGCGGCCGGGGCGGCCGCGGCAACGCCCGCTTCGTCAACCCCGTGCGCCGCGCCCCTCGGATCGCGGAGCGGGGGGACCCCGGGGAGCACCGGAGGATCCGGTTGGAGTTGAAGCTGCTGGCCGACGTGGGCCTCGTGGGGTTGCCCAACGCCGGCAAGTCGAGCCTGCTCGCGGCGAGCTCCCGGGCCCGCCCCAAGATCGCGGCCTATCCCTTCACCACGTTGTCGCCCAACCTGGGCCTGGTGCGCCTGGGGCCCGACGAGAGCTTCGTGATGGCCGACATCCCGGGCATCATCGAGGGAGCTCACCGGGGACTGGGCCTGGGGCTTGCCTTCCTGCGCCACGTGGAGCGCACCCGCCTCCTGATCCTGGTGGTGGATACGAGCGCCCAGGACGGCACGGACCCCGTGGAAGCTCTCCACGTCACCCGCCGCGAGCTCGAGCAGTACGACGCGGCGCTGCTGGCCCGGCCCATGCTCGTCGCAGCCAACAAGATGGACCTGCCGGAGGCTCGCCAGCGTTTGCCCGTGCTGGAGCAGGCATGCAGGAGCCTGGGCCTGGAGGTTTGGCCCATCAGCGCAGCGACCGGGCAGGGCGTGGATGCGCTCCTCTTCCGGGCGTTCGAGGAGCTGCGGCAGGCGGTGGCCCGAGAGCAACCGACGCGAGCCGCTGGCGCTGGCCCGCAGGAGCGGCCGGCCGTCCGGGTCGCCGGCCGGTTGCGGGAGGCGCGCAAGGTCGAGGTGCTCCGGCAGGATGGGGGATTCGTGGTGCGCTCGCCGTGGCTCGAGCGGCTGGCCGCGCGTCTGGACCTGGAGGGCCAGCCCGATGCGCGGGCCTACCTGTACGAGATCCTCCAGCGCTCGCGGGTGCTCGACCGTCTGCGTTCGCAAGGAGCAAAGCCCGGCGATCCCGTACAGGTTGGCATCCATACCCTGCCGTTCAGGGAATGAGTGAAGGAATGGCACATGGCGGCACGAAATAGTGCGCTCGGTAGTGGGTCTCGGACGTGACAGCCAGGAGCATCGTCGAGTGACCGACGCCAGGGGTCTGGGGCCGTGGGTGCGCGGCGCCCGCCGCGTGGTGCTGAAGATCGGCAGCAGCAGCGTCTCGGATGGACGCGGGGCTCCCCGGCTGGAGCTTCTGGGGGCCGTCTGCCGCGAGGTCGATGCGTTGATCCAGGGCCCGCCCCGCCGCCAGGCGGTGCTGGTCAGCTCGGGGGCGATTGCGCTCGGCTGGCCCCGCCTCGGGCTCAAACGCCGCCCCAGCTCCCTCCCGGAGAAGCAGGCAGCTGCCGCCGTGGGCCAGGGCGTGCTCGTCGGCGTGTACGAAGCGCTGCTGGCCGAGCAGGGCCGCACGTGTGCCCAGGTGCTGCTCACCGCGGACGATTTGCGGGACCGCAAGCGCTTCACCCATGCCTACCGCACGATGGAGACACTGCTCGGGCGCGGCGTGATCCCCATCGTCAACGAAAACGACACCGTGGCCGTCGACGAGATCCGCGTCGGAGACAACGACCGGCTGGCGGCCATGGTGGCCGTCCTGGTGGAGGCCGATCTGCTCGTCATCCTCTCCGACGTCGACGGGTTGTACTCGGGCGACCCGCGGCGCGACCCGCAGGCCCGCCGGATCCCGGCGGTCGCCTTCGGCGACGCGCTCGACGGCCTGGTGAGCCGCCGCGCTTCAGGAGGCCCGATGGGGACGGGCGGCGTGGCCACCAAGCTGCAGGCGGCCCGCATGGCGGGTGCCGCGGGGATTCCGACCGTGCTGGCCCGAGCGGAGCCCGGCGTAGTGGAGCGCCTCTTCTCCGGCGCGTCGGTCGGCACGTTCTTCGAGCCTGCTCCCGAGGTGCTGCGGGGCAAGAAGCGGTGGCTCGCCTTCTACCCGCGTTCCACGGGTGCCGTGGTCATCGACGAAGGGGCCGCTCAGGCGCTGGTGCGCCAGGGAAGGAGCCTTCTGGCGAGCGGCGTGGTGGAAGTGGTGGGGGAGTTCCCTGCCGGCGCGGTGGTGAGCGTGACGGACCCCGGTGGCCAGGAGGTCGGGCGAGGCATCGTGAGGTTCTCGAGCGACGAGCTTCGCCGCGCCAGGGGTCGCCACTCCACGGAGCTCGCCGCCGTGGTGAGCCGCGTGCGCACCTCCTGGGAGGTCGTGCATCGTGACGAGTTCGTGGCCGTGGCGGGCGGCGAAGCCCGGCAGAAGGGGGCCTGAGCTTCGATGAGCCTCCCATCGCCTGCCCTTGACCGGCGGACGTCTGGGGAGAAGGGCGAGCCGTCGCCCGAAGAGACCGTGCGCCGGCTCGCTTCCGGCGCCCGGCAGGCGGCCCGGCTTCTTGCCCGGATGGAGTCGAAGGCCCGGGATCGGGCTTTGCTTGCAATGGCAGCAGCCCTGCGCCGGCACGCCGCGGCCATCTTGCAGGCCAACCGCGACGACGTGGAGCGAGCCAGGGCGGCCGGCTTGCGCGCGGCGCTCGTCGACCGGCTGTTGCTCGACGAGGTCCGGCTGGAGCGGGTGGCGAGGGGCATCGAGCAGGTGGCGGCGCTCGAAGACCCTCTGGCACGGGCCGTCCGCTCGTGGCGGCGGCCCAACGGGTTGGAGATCACGGAGATCCGGGTGCCCCTGGGGGTGATCGGGGTCATCTACGAGTCACGGCCCGACGTCACCGCCGACGCGGCGGCCCTTTGCATCAAGTCGGCCAACGCGGTCGTCCTGCGGGGCGGTTCGGAGGCGCTCGAGACCTCCCTGGCCATCGGCCGCGTGCTGGCGGAGGCGGCTCAGGGCGAAGGAGTGCCGGAAGGGGCCATCGCCGTGGTGCCGACAGCGGATCGCCGGGCCGCAGTGGCCTTGATGCATGCCCGGGGATGGATCGATCTGCTGATCCCGCGGGGAGGGCCCGAGCTGATCCGCACGGTGGTGGAGCAGGCATCCGTGCCTGTCATCGAGACGGGCGCGGGCAACTGCCACATCTACCTGGACGCCTCGGCCTCCTACGAGATGGCGGAACGGATCGTCCTCAACGCCAAGATCCAGCGCCCCACGGTCTGCAACGCCGTGGAGACGCTGCTGGTCCACCGCGACGTGGCGGCCCGGGGCGACCTCGCCCGGCTGGGCGCCCGTCTGCGGGAGCTGGGCGTCGAGATCCGCGGGTGCCCGGCCACCCGCGAGGTCATTCCCCAGGCGGTGCCTGCCACTGAGGCCGACTGGGCCACGGAGTACCTGGACCTGATCCTGGCGGTGCGGGTCGTGGAGAGCCTGGACGAGGCGCTCGAACACATCGCCCGGTATTCCACGGGGCACTCGGAGGCCATCGTGACGCAGGATCTGGCGGCAGCGCGCCGGTTCGTGCGGGAGGTCGACAGCGCGGCGGTATACGTCAACGCCTCGACCCGGTTCACCGACGGCGGCGAGTTTGGATTCGGCGCGGAGATCGGCATCAGCACGCAAAAGCTCCACGCCCGGGGCCCCATGGGGCTGGAGGCGCTCACGACGACGCGGTTCGTAGTCTTCGGGGACGGGCAGGTACGCGAGTGAGTATCCGCATCGGGCTGATGGGAGGCACCTTCGACCCTATCCATTACGGGCACCTGGTGACCGCCGAGGGGGCGCGGGTGGAGTTCGGGCTGGAGCGGGTCTGGTTCGTGCCGTCCGGCTGGCCGCCGCACAAGAGCGCCATGGACGTGACCCCCGCCGAACACCGGTACCTGATGACGGTGCTGGCGACACTCAGCAACCCTTACTTCGAGGTCTCCCGTCTGGACATCGACCGGCCGGGGCCGAGCTACACGGTGGACACCGTGGAGCAGGCGCGACACGGCCTGCCGCCCGATGCCGAACTGTACTTCATCACGGGAGCCGACGCCATCCTGGAGATCCTGACCTGGAAGCAACCGGAACGGCTCCTGGAGCGGTGTCACCTCATCGCAGCCACCCGGCCGGGCTACGACCTCGAGCGGCTGGAGTCGGCACTGGGCGAGCTCTTCCGTCGTTTCCGGCACCGCATCGCAGTCGTGCAGGTGCCCGGGCTTTCCATTTCCTCGTCCGACATCCGGCAGCGGGTGCGCAGGGGCCAGCCCATCCGCTACCTGGTACCGGAGCCGGTGGTCGACTACATCTACAAGCACCGGCTGTACCAAGCGCCGACGGGGAGGGAGGTCGTGGCGGGAGGTCATCGCATGGCCCAAATACCCGGGGGAACAGAATAGAAAGCGCAGTGGCTCCGAGAAGCGTCCGGGACACACCGAGGCCGCCATGGCCCGGGCGAAGCTTCCCACTCGAGCGGCCGCAAGGGACCCGAGGTGATCAGTTTCATGGCCAAGACATTGTATGTCGGCAACCTGCCCTGGCAGACTACCGAAGAGGAGCTCCGAGGTACGTTTGCCCAGTACACCCAAGTGATTTCCGCCCGCATCATCACGGACCGGGTCACCGGGCGTTCCAGGGGGTTCGGGTTCGTGGAGGTGCCCGACGAGGACGTACAAAAGGTGGTGCAGGCCCTCAACGGCACCCAGCTGGGCGGCCGGGAGATCGTCGTCAACGAGGCTCGACCGAGGGCCGAGCGCGAGTAGCCCGAGCTGACCTGCACTAGCCTCCTCCGGCGCCCGCTGCGGCGTGGCACGGAGGGCCGTGGCGGGCGGTCCGTCGCCGTGGTATGGTTAGGCGGACCGCCCTTTCGTTGGAGCGAGGAGTGTGGCAAGAAAAGGGTATGCAGGTGGGGTGGAGCACCGCCGAGCGCAGCGTGCGCGCCATGGTGGCGGCGAAGCGCTGGCGGCACGTGGCAGGGGTCGTCGAGATGGCCCGAGAGCTTGCCGCGCTCAACGGGGTTGACGTAGAGGCGGCGGCCCTGGCGGGCTTGCTGCACGATGCGGCGAGGGACTGGGATCGCGAGCGCCTGCGGCAGGCGGCGCTCGAGTGGGACGGGGCGCTGGACCCCATCGAATGGGAAGCGGCCGAGCTTCTCCATGGGCCGGCGGCTGCCAGCTGGGCCCGCAGGGAGCTGGGCGTCGAGGATCGGGAGGTCCTGGCGGCCGTGCGCTTCCATACGACCGGACGGCCAGAGCCTTCTCCGATCGAAATGGTCTTGGTGGTCGCGGACTATAGCGAGCCGTCCCGGGAGTTTTCGGAAGCGGTGCACATTCGCGAGGTGGCCCGCCACGATCTGTTGAAGGCGTACCGGTTGAGCCTGGATGCCCGGCTCCGTTATCTGCTCGATACCGGCAAGGTGATGCACCCGAGGACGGTCGCAGCCCGCAATTGGGCCCTTCTGGCAAGGGCGGGAGACCGCCATGATTGACCGTCCCGATCTCTACCTGAGCCACGATCTTCGCACCAGGCAGGCCCGGCCGGGGCGCCGGCGCCGACGGCTGTGGTGGCTCCTGGGCGCGGGGCTCTCGAGCCTCGTCGTCTCCGTGCTGGTCACCTTCTTCCGGGGGCCGGGCTGGCTGGCCGGTCTGGTGGAAAGCCCGTTGCGCTCGGGGCTGGCCTCGGACGGTTACCTGTCGGCCGTCGTGGTCGGCACCGACGACCGGGCTCACGATCCGGGCAGGACCGACACCATCATGGTGGTCAGCTTCAGCCTGCGAGACGGGAAAGTCGGCATCGTCTCCATCCCGAGGGACACCCGGGTGCGGCTGCCCGGCGGCTCTTACAACAAGGTCAACATGGTGTTCACGGCTTACGGGCCCCGCACCCTCATGCGGACGCTCTCCGACCTCCTGGGCGTGCCCGTCGACGGCTACGTGCGGGTGGACTTCCAGACCTTCGAGCACGTGATCGACACGCTGGGCGGGGTGGAGGTCGACGTGCCCCGCCGCATGCACTACGTGGACCGGGCGCAGGGGCTCGTCATCGACCTGCAGCCCGGGCGCCAGCGCCTCAACGGCAAGCAGGCGCTGGAGTTCGTGCGCTACCGGGCCGATGGGCTCGGCGACATCTCGTACGATCCGGGCACCGGGCAGTACTACGGGCGGATCGAGCGGCAACAGCAGTTCATCCGGGCGCTTGCCAGCACGGTGCTCCAGCCCCGCACCCTGGCACGCTTGCCGCGGCTGGTGCGCCAGGCGTACGGCATGGTCGAGACCGATCTTTCCATGGATCTGGCTCTTGCCGCATCCTCGTGGCTGATGCGTCACCGCCGGTTGCAAATCGAAACGTCGGTGCTGCCGGGGATGCCGGGTACCGTCGCCGGCGCCAGCTACTGGCTGCCTGACCGCGACCGCGCCCGGCAGGTGGCGAGCGAGGTGCTCCAGCCGCCGGACGCAGAGCTCGGGCCTGTCGCCGTGCTCAACGCCAACGGCGTGGGCGGTTCGGCGGCGAGGGTCGCCCAGCTGCTCGAGGCGCGGGGGATCCGCGTGGCGCGCGTCGAAAACGCGAAGCGCTTCGGGTTGGATACCACCCGGGTGGTGGTGCTGGACCCCGCGGCCGGAGATCTCGCGGATCGCATCGCCACGCTGTTGAGCTCCCGGGGTCCGGAAGAGGAAGGCCCGCTGGTGCGGCCGTGGCTCGGCAGCCGTCCCGCAGAGCCGGTGGTGGTCTTGGTGGGGCGGGATCTGGCCGAGCGGCCGGTCGTCGACCGTCCGGGCCTGCCGGCAGGAGGTGAACGCGCTGGGAGCCGAGACACTCGCACGGCTGGCCGCCCTCGCGGCTGACGAACGCAAGGCGAAGGATACCATCATCCTCGACCTGCGCGAGCTGAGTCCGGTGGCCGATTTCTTCGTGTTGACCAGCGGCGAGTCGACCCCCCAGGTGCGGGCCATCGCCGACTACGTGGAGCGCAAGCTCGACGAGGCAGGGGCCCCCGTTCCCCGGAGAGAAGGCACGGACGGCGCGCGCTGGATTCTCCTGGACTACGGTGCGGTGGTGGTGCACGTCTTCCACCACGCCGACCGGGAATTCTACCGGCTCGAAGCGCTGTGGGACAAGGCGCCGCAGATCAGCGTGGGGCCGTAGCCCCACAGGCGCTTCCGAGGTCGTCTCGTTGCCTTCACTTGACCGGTCGGGGACGCGCCGCTATAATCAAGGGCGACCCGCCGTGGGGCCGTAGCTCAGCTGGGAGAGCGCGTGAATGGCATTCACGAGGTCGGCGGTTCGATCCCGCTCGGCTCCACCACTTCCTCGAGGTGGGTCTTTTCTTACAAGTGGATATGCGGCAATGACGGGGAGCAGTAGCGACCGGCAGTCGGGTCCGGCAAGAGAGAGCCGCCGGTGGTGCGAGGCGGTGCCGCCCGGGTCGCCAACTCGCCCCGGAGCTTCCCGGGCGATCGGCCTTCTGGGCCGGGTAGTCCGGGACGGGCAGCCCGTCCTGCGAGGGGACGGCAGGCTCCGTTACAGCCACAGGAGAGGATCCGGGAGGGCGATACATCCCCGGATCAAGTAGAGTGGTACCGCGGAAGGCGGGCGCCTTTCGCCTCTAGGGGGCGAGAGGCGCCTTTTCGTTTCCGCCAGGTTGTTTCGGGGAGGGCTTCGACCGATGGCGACGACGCAGATCCGGCGGGAAGTGGCCGGAAGCGGGGCTCGGGAGTACGACCCCAGGTCCATCGAGCCTTACTGGCAGAAGCGCTGGGAAAGCCGGCGCCAGTACGAGGCGACCGAGGCAGGGGATCGACCCAAGTACTACGCGCTGGGCATGTTTCCTTACCCCTCCGGCCGGCTCCACATGGGGCACCTGCGCAATTACACCCTGGTGGACGTGGTGGCCCGCTTCACCCGGATGAGGGGGTACCACGTCCTCAACCCGATGGGTTGGGACGCCTTCGGCCTGCCCGCAGAGAACGCCGCCATCAAGCATGGGCAGCACCCGGCCGACTGGACGTACGCCAACATCGCGGTGATGCGCGACCAGCTCAAGCGGCTCGGGATCAGCTACGACTGGAGCCGAGAGCTGGCCACGTCCGACCCCGAGTACTACCGGTGGACCCAGTGGCTGTTCTTGCTGATGTACCGCAAGGGGCTCGCCTACCGGGCGGATGCCCGGGTCAACTGGTGCCCGCGCTGCCAGACGGTCCTGGCCAACGAGCAGGTGGTCGACGGGGAGTGCTGGCGCTGCGGCAGCAAGGTGGAGCAGCGGCGCCTGCGCCAGTGGTTCTTCCGGATCACGGCGTACGCCGATCGGCTGCTCGACGACCTCGAGGCCCTGACGGACTGGCCCGAGCGGGTCAAGGTGATGCAGCGCAACTGGATCGGCCGCAGCGAGGGGGCCGAGGTGCACTTCCGGGTGCAGGAGACGGGCGACGACCTCCCGGTCTTCACGACCCGGCCGGATACGCTGTTCGGTGTCACGTACCTGGTCCTCTCGGCGCAGCACCCGTTGGCGGCCCGGCTCGTGGCCGGCACGGCCTATGAGGACGAAGTGCGCCACATGGCCGAAGGTATGGCCTTGCGGGAGCAAGAGCTGGCCGAGACGGAGAAGGTAGGCGTGCCCACGCCGGCCCACGCCGTCCATCCGCTCACCGGCGAGCCGGTGCCCATCTGGGTCGGCAACTACGTGGTCATGGAGTACGGCACCGGTGCCGTCATGGGCGTACCGGCCCACGACGAGCGCGACTTCGAGTTCGCCCGCAAGTACGGGCTGCCCATCCGGGTGGTGATCCAGGGGCCCGGCGTGCCGCTGGACGGTTCGCAGCTCCAGGCGGCCTACGTGGAGCCCGGGGTGATGGTTCACTCGGGGCCCTTCGACGGGATGCCGAGCGAGGAGGGCAAGCGGGCCATCGTCCGGGAGCTGGAGCGCAGGGGTGCGGGCAAAGCCACCGTCCAGTACCGGCTGCGCGACTGGCTCATCAGCCGCCAGCGCTACTGGGGGGTGCCCATCCCCATCGTTTACTGCGACAGGTGCGGGGAGCAGCCGGTGCCCGAGTCCGAGTTGCCGGTGATGTTGCCCCGGGAGGTGGACTTCGCCCCGGAGGGCCGGGCGCCCCTGGCCACGTCGGCGGCGTTCGTCGAGGCCACCTGCCCGCGCTGCGGCGGGCGGGCCGCCGGGAGACGGATACCATGGACACGTTCGTGGACTCGTCCTGGTACTTCCTGCGCTTCTGCTCGCCGAGGGAGCAGCAGGCGCCCTTCGACCGGGAGGCAGTCCGCTACTGGATGCCCGTCGACCAGTACATCGGCGGGATCGAGCACGCGGTGCTGCACCTGTTGTACTCCCGGTTCTTCACCAAGGTGCTTTACGACGAGGGATGGGTGCCGACTCCGGAGCCCTTCGCCCGTTTGTTCACCCAGGGCATGGTGACGTTGGGCGGGGCCGCCATGAGCAAGTCTCGGGGCAACGTGGTGGACCCGGACGAAGTCGTGGGGCGTTACGGCGCCGACACGGCGCGCCTTTTCATCCTGTTCGCCGCGCCGCCGGAACGGGACCTGGAGTGGAGCACCTCGGGCGTCGAGGGCGCGCTGCGGTTCTTGCAGCGTTTCTGGAGGCTGGTGCAGGAGTATGCGGCGCCGGACGGGCTGCTGTCGGGAAGCGGGGCGGGCGAAGACGGCAGGCCGCTGGGGCCCGACGAACGGGCGCTGCGGCGAGCGGTGCACCAGGCCGTGCGCAAGGTAACGGAGGACTGTTCGGAGCGCTTCGCGTTCAACACGGCCATCGCCGCCCTGATGGAGGCCGTCAACGCGTTCTACCGGTACAAGGAGCGCCCGCAAGCCACCCCGCACCCGAAGGTGGTCCGGGAATCTCTGGAGCTCTTGACGCTGTGCTTGGCGCCGTTCGTCCCGCACCTGGCCGAGGAGGCGTGGGCGCGGCTCGGCCACGGCGAGAGCGTGCACGAGCAGCCGTGGCCGGCGTACGACCCCAAGGCCCTGGAGGTGGACCGGATCACGGTGGCCGTCCAGGTCAACGGCAAGGTCCGCGACCGCATCGAGGTGCCTGCCGATGCCGATGAGCAAGCGCTACGGGAGGCGGCGCTGGCCTCCGAGCGGGTGCGCAAGGAGACGGCCGGGCGCGCCATCCGGCAGGTGATCGTCGTGCCCGGCAAGCTGGTGAGCGTCGTGACCGAGCGGGGCTGAGACCCGGCGGCCCCCGCATGACGGGAGCAGGCCCCCGGCAGACTAAGCCCGGGGGCCTGCTCTTCGATGAACTTCGTGCTCCAGTGGTTCTGGATCGCCATCCTCGTCCTCTCCTTGTGGCCGCTGCTGCGCCAGCAGCAGGTGGAAAGGATGCGGCTGCGGCTCATGCGCCGTATCCAGGCCGCCCGGGGGAGCCGCCTCATCACCCTCATCCACCGCCAGGAAGCGTGGGGGCTTTTGGGGCTGTTCGGGCGGAGGTTCATCACGATCGAGGACTCGGAGAAAGTGCTGCGGGCCATTCGCACCACCCCGCCGGACGTGCCGATCGACCTCATCCTGCATACCCCCGGCGGGCTGGTACTGGCGGCCGAACAGATCGCCCAGGCGCTGCGCCGCCACCCGGCGAGGGTGAGCGTCTACGTGCCCCACTACGCCATGTCCGGGGGAACGCTGCTGGCCCTGGCGGCCGACGAGATCTGGATGGACGAGAACGCCGTGCTGGGGCCGGTCGACCCTCAACTGGGGCAGTGGCCGGCGGCCTCGATCGTGCGGGCCGTAGAACAAAAGGACCGCAACCGCGTCGATGACGAGACGCTCATCATGGCGGATCTGGCCCGCAAGGCGCTGCAGCAGGTGCGCGACTTCGTCCAGGAGCTCTTGCGGGATCATCTCGATGAGCCCCGGGCCGCCGAGGTGGCCGACCGGCTGACCCAGGGCCACTGGACGCACGACTACCCGCTGGAGTGCCGGAGGCTCCAGGAGTGGGGCCTGCCCGTGCGGTGCGGGTTGCCGCCCGAGATGTACGCCCTCATGGACCTCTACCCGCAGGCTCCCGAGCGCCGGCCCTCGGTGCAGTACGTACCGCTGCCCGCACCTGCAGGGAGGCTCCGGCTGCGGGGCGCACCCGGGGCGGACGACGACCGGTGAGGCGACAAGGGAAAGAGAGAAGCCATGGCCAATGAGTTAGTCAGGGTAACGATAGTAGAGCTAAAAGGAGGGCGAGTCGTGCAGCGCATGACGCCGCGCAGGTGGCTGCGACTGGGATTGCGCGTGAAGCGGGCCGGCCGGGTGGCCGCCGGGCGGCACCTGGCCCTGGTCGCAGCGGCCGCCGCGCTCTTTGCCACGGGATACCGGCTGGGTACCGACCTGGGCCCGCCCGTCGTGTTACGGCCCGTGAGCGTGGCCGCCTCGCAGGCCGGGCAGGAGGAGTCCCGGGCGGGCGAGCCGTCCCGGAGGGGGCAGTGCTGGCAGCCGAACGGGAGCCCGGGGAGAGCGCCCCGGCCGCTACCTGCCATCTTCCTCCGGGCCACCCCCCGGTGCCGGGGGCTGTCGAGGCGGCTCGAGGCACGCCTGTTACGCCTCACAGGGGCGCGGCAGGCACCCGGCAGGGGACCCGGGTCCCCGGCGTCGAGGGGCGGGACGGTCGACATCAACACGGCATCCCCGGAGGAGCTGGACGAGCTGCCCGGCATCGGACCTGCACTGGCGGAGCGGATCGTCCGTTTCCGAACAGAGCACGGGCCCTTTCGCTCCGTGGACGATCTCGTGGAGGTCCCCGGGATCGGGCCCAAGACGCTCGAACGCCTGGCCGGCCGGATCGTGGCCGGAAAGCCGTGAGGCGCGGCCATGGCCGGGTTGGTCTCCAAGGCGGGCGCCGTGGCCTGGGCTTTCGCTCTGGGAAGCGCCGTGGCGGCCACCGCCGACCCGGGGCAGGCCGAGGTGGTCGCATGGGCCTGCGCGGCGTACGGAGCGGCGCTGGCCGGATCGGCGGCAGCCCGGGCGTGGGGCCGTGTGAGGGCCTCCATAGACGTGGGCGGGACGAAGAGGCCCTGGAGACAGGCGAGGGTGTGGCCGCCGGCTCCGTCCGCGATCCCGGGCCGGCTGGTCCGGGAGAAGAGCGGCCGGAGCCGGGGGCGTGGCCCGGCGGAACGCACCCCGCCCGCTGGAAGGCTGTCGGCAGTGCGCTGGTCGCGGGGCTGCTGGTGGGCACGTGGCAGATGGACAGGTGGCGGCAGGCGGTGGCGCCTTTCGAGCCCGGGCGGGTGGCGTGGGTGCAGGGGACCGTGATCGCGGTAGAAACGGCATGGTACACGCCGGTCCTGATCCTGGGCGCCGGTCGCTGGTGTGACGAAGGCGTCGCAGAGGACCCCGGCTCGTGCCGATGGCGTCCCCTGCCCGGAGCGGTGCGGGTGCGCTTGCCGGCCGGCGACAGCCTGGCCAGGGCGATCGCGAGGGGCGATGCGATCGGAGCCCGGGGACTGGTGAGCGTGCCGGACGAGGCCCCCTTTCCGGGGGCGTTCTCCCCCAGGCGGTACTGGCGTGCCCGGGGGGTGGCGCTGGAGCTGCGGGTCAAGGACCGCCGGCGGTGGTACGCCCTGGCACGGGAGCGCCGCCTTCCCGCCGCCACTCGGATCGCAGTCTGGGCCGGGGAGCGATCCGATGCGCTGCGCGGCCGGTTGACGGAGCGCTTCGGTGCGTCGCCGGCTGCCGCATGGATGCAGGCGATCGCCCTCGGGCAACGAGAAGCCCTCAGCGGGCAACAGCGGGAGTCCCTGCAGGCTTCGGGCCTGGCCCACTTGCTCTCCGTGTCGGGGGTGCACGTGAGCCTGCTGGCTGGCCCGGTCTTGCTCTTCTTCCGGCGGACGGCGGGGGCGAGACGCCTCCCGGTCAGGGCCGGGGTAGCCGCGGTGGCGATCGCGAGTGGGTGGGCGTACGCCCTGCTGACAGGGCTGGAAGCGCCGGCTGTGCGGTCGACCTTGATGCAGAGCCTGGCCGGCGCCACCTGGGTGATCGGGGGCAGGCTCCGGCTCCTCGATAGCCTGGGCTATGCGGCGGGCCTGCAGCTGCTCATGGGCGGGCCATGGCAAGCCGCCGACCAGGGTTTTCTCATGTCGTACGCCGCGACGGCGGGCATCGGCCTGTGGGCCCAGGCCAGCCTCGACGCTCCGGTGCGGCGTCTTGACGGCCGTTTTCCCGGACCTCTCGGAGCCCTTCAGGAGATGGGGGTGCGCCTCTCGAGATCCGCGGCCGTCTCGGTGGCGGCCTGGGCCTCGGTGGCTCCCCTGGTGGCCCTCTTCGTCGGCCGGGTCTCCGCCGTGGGTGCGTGGACCAGCATCCCGGCAGCGCCCCTGAGCGGAGCCCTCATCTGGGCCACCCTCGCCGGCCTGGTGGTGCCGGCCCCGCTCGTCGGCCCGGTCGAATGGGTGGCCTCCGTGGCTGCGTCGGGACTCGAGTGGCTAGCCTGGCAGGGCCAGGCGCTGGAGGCAGCGTGGGCTCCCCACCCGGGCCCCTGGGCCTGGGCGGTGGTCGCCGCAGCTGTCTGGGGAGCGCTCGTCGGGCGGCTGCAACTCGTGGGGCGGCTGCAACGAGAGCGGGGCAGGTCGCCCACGCCGGTACCGGCGTGGGCCGCCGGCGCAGCGTGCTTGGCCGCGCTGGCATGGCCCTGGGGATGGTCTCAGGGCGGGGCGGCGGTGGTGGCTGCCGGGCGAGCGGGGACGCACGGCTGGTTCATGGCGGCCCGCGGAGTGGATGGTTCCGTATGGACGGCGGTGCGGGTGTCGAGGCCGGAGGATCTCGACGCCGCACTGAAGAAGCTCCGGCCGGTCGTCGGGCACTTCGGCCGGGGCAGGGCGGACGTCCTGGTGAGCGTGGCCCGCGAGGGCGAAGAAGAGCCCCCGGAACAGCCTTTTCCGTCCGCTCAGGCGCCCGCCGCGCAGGCCGCCTCGGTCCGGGTGCGGCTGAAGGGGGGCGCGTTGTACGTGGCAGGGATGCCCGAGGGCCCGGAATCCGCCCCGGTGGGCGGTATCGCCGTGCGAGGTTCGCGGCTCGACGTCGCCGGGGATGGGCAAGCACCTGCGCCATCCCGTGGCGCCGCCCGAAATGCCCTGCGCCTGGCGCTCGCGGGCGCAGCGCCGCTTTACCTGGATCTGGAGCGCGGCTGCGTGCGTTGGGAGGGCGGCACGGCCGACCTAGCCGCAGGCGAAGCGTGCGCTCTCGACGGGCCTTTCCAGGCCGTCGGGAGCGAGTCGGGATGGGAGCTCGAGCGATGAGTACAAACGGGGATGACGCGAAAGCGGCCCTTGCCCCCTCGGACGTGCCCGGTCCCGGAGGGTATCTGCTCCGGGCAGCCGACCCTTCCCTCGTCGAGCGCTGGCTCGACGGGCTGGCGGGCGAAGGGACGGAGCGGGTGGTCTGGTTCGCGGACGAAGTCACCCTGTCCGACATGCTGGCCCAGCTGTGGACTCCGCCCCTTTCAGGCGCCCCGCGGGTTTTCCTGGTCCGCCACGCCGAGAAGATGCGCAAGGACGACCTCGAAGCCCTGGTGCGGGCGACGACGGGCCGGTTTTCCTTCGGGGAGGACAGGCTCGCCCTCTGGGATCAATCGGAGGAGGGGCGGGCGGCCGAAGCCCTTCGGCAGGCCGGCGCCTTCGACGCCGGCACCTGGAAACTCGTCGATTGGGACAGTGGCGCACCGGGCCGCCGGCGCGAGCAAGAGCTGGATGCCCGGCTTGCCCGGTTGCGACTGCCGGAGCCGGCTCTGCGCCTGGTCAAGCGCATGGCGATGCGCTTTCCGGAGCGGGCCGCGCAGGAGCTGGCGAAACTCGAGGTGCTGGAGGGCGAGGCGCTGGACGAGGCCCGGGTCCGGGCGATCCTCTCGGCGGACCTGGTCGAGGCCGTGCTGGAGGAAGAGGGGCCGGCACACTCGGGCCTCGGCGGGCAGGCCGACCGCCGGCGATTCCAGGTGGCCGAGGCCGCCCTCGACGGCGACACGGCCCAGGCCTGGCGGCTGGCGCGCGCGATCGAGCGGGAGGGGGTGCCTGCGTCGTGGATCTGGCGGGAGATCGGGCGCCAGGCCATGGAACTGTGGGAGATGGCCGAGGCCCTGGCCCGGCAGGCTCCGGGCGGGTCAGGCCTCCCCGAACCGGTTCCCGAGGCCTTCGCCCGCCGGCCTCCATTTGCCGTGCGGAAGGCGGCCGCGCGCGCCCGGCGCCTCGGGATCGAGGGGCTCACCACCGTTCTCGGCTGGGTGGCCCAGACCGACTACGACTCCAAACAAGGCGTGGATCCGGAGGACGCTTTGCGCCGCCTGCTCTTGCGGATGGCTCAGGCGGTCTGGCCGGCCCCTTGACCCTCGGCGGGCGCCGGTGACGCAGCCGCCGGCTGAGCAGCCGCACCCTGGGCCCGGGCGGCCTCCAGCCGGCGGAGCATGGCGACGAGGCGGGACTTGCGCCGGGCGGCCTGGTTGGGATGGATGACTCCCTTGCGGGCCGCTTTGTCGATGGCCTTCTGCGCGAGCGGGTAGAGCTTCCAACCCTCTTCGACCTGCCGGGCGGCCGCGCGCTGGCACTTGCGAATGGCGGTCCGCATGGCCGACTTGATGGCCAGGTTGTGCTGGCGCCGGCGGATGGACTGGCGCAAGCGCTTGGCGGCAGAACGGGTATTGGGCAACCCTCGCAACCTCCTCGTGGTCCGAAAGGCTCCTCGGCCGGCACGGACGGCGTGATTTTACCACACGCCACCCGCCCCTGCAACGCCGAGCGGCCTCGGGGGCATGCTACGACCGGCGGGGTAACCGGGCTCTCCCGGGACCCTTTTCGTCCGAGGAGGTGCGCTTCACCTGACATGTCACCATCGCCTCTGCCTCCCACGTCCGGCCCCGACGAACAGGAATGGCGCTTGCCCGCTGCCCGTCCTGCCATGCCCTCCTTTTCCGCCGGGCTGCCGCCTGCCGGCTCCCGCTGGTGGGCAGGGCGCAGGCTCGTGGACGACGTGACGCGCCGGCGCGGCCATACCCGGATCGACGCCCGAAGGCCCGGCTCTCCGCGCACCGACCTGGCGGTCGAGGCTCACCAGGCGGTGGTGAGCCGGAGCAGGAGTACCGTGCCCGAGGTGGAGACCGAGAGGGAGTCGGGCCGGTACGCCTCGGTCCACCGGGTGCGCATCACGGGCCCTCGTGGCGCAGCCGCCCTGGGCAAGGCCCCCGGCACGTACACCACCGTAGAGTCGCCCCAGCTGCGCCAGCGTTCGCAGGAGGCCAAAGAAGAAGTCGCCGGCCTGGTGGCCAAAGAGCTCGCCGGGCTGCTCCGACGGCAAGGAGTCGGGCCTGACGCCCCCGTGCTCGTCGCCGGACTGGGCAACTGGAACGCCACGCCGGACAGCCTCGGCCCGCGGGTGGTGGGGCAAATCCTGGTCACCCGCCACCTGCACGAGATGCTGCCGCCCGAGAAGAAGGGCTCCCTCCGGCCGGTCAGCGCGATCTCGCCGGGGGTCCTGGGCCTGACCGGGATCGAGACCACGGAACTCGTGGCCGGCGTGGTGCAACGCACCCAACCTGCGGCCGTGATCTGCATCGACGCCCTGGCCGCCGCCTCCCCCGACCGGCTGTGCTCGACGGTTCAGATCTCCGACGCCGGCATCCAACCGGGCGCAGGGGTGGGCAACGTGCGACGGGGCCTCAACCGGGAGACCCTGGGGATCCCGGTCGTGGCCGTCGGCGTGCCCACGGTCATCCACGCCTCGCGCCTGGGCGGCGTCGGGGACGGTTGGGCGGGCGCCCCGGCGGTGCCGCCGGGGGCCTTTCCGCCCCTCCTTCACCGGGAGGACGCCCGGAGCCAGGCCGCGCCGATGGTCTCGGGCGCGCCGTTCACCGGGGACGGCGCGCAGGCAGACGACGACTTCCTTGCCACCCTCGTCGTGACGCCCAAGGAGATCGACGTCTTCATCGAGGACGCCTCTGAGGTCGTGGCCGGCGCGCTCAACGACGCCCTGCACCCAGGGCTCGACCTCGAAGAGGTGCTCCGGTCCATCTGAGCGGGCGCTCGCCTCTCGAGCACCCCTGACCCGGCACAGGAATCCTCGCGTCTTCGCCGAACGGATGACATGAGGCGGTTGCGAGTCAGGGCCGCAGGGGAGACGTCCGAAGACGCGGGTGCGAGGCGAGCTTTCGCAGCGTTCCTCACGTCCGGCCGGAGGCCGGCTCCGGGGTCGCGACGCGGCGTTACGCATCACCCCGGCCTCTGCGGCGGGGGACCCGGCGGACGAGGGCCAGGCGGTCGTGCGGATCACGTTCGACGAGACCGTGACGGCAGCCGCCGCAGCGGCGCGGGGGCTGGCCTCGCTGCTCGGCACGCATCCGAGCTACCGCGTGCTGACGAGCCTCGGGGCAGGGCCGGTCGTGATGGTCGTTCACTTCACCTACCACTCCGCGGTGGAATTGAGCCGCCTGTACGACCAGCTCCTGTGGTTCGTCGAGCTCTCCCAGCGGGCCCACCGCTCCGGCGTCGCGGAATAGGACCGTCCCTCCCGGCATAGCCATGGGTACCCGGGAGGGGACCGTCTTTGTTGTTTTCGCGTCGCGGAGCGTTTTTCGTCGTTTCCGCCCGGACAGGCTTGCGGGTGCTCGCCGTCACGGCTTCCGCCGCACTGGGGTTCGCCCTCGGGCCCACCATCATGCCCCCGCCGGGCTGGCTCGTGCCTCCGGGCGTTCCCGGGATGCCGGCGGGCTCCGCCGCACCGGCATCCCGCAACGGGCAGACCCCTGCCCCGCCCGTAGAGCGCATGGCGCTGCTGCAGCGCTTCGGCGCCTGGGTGGTCGCCCGGGCCACCGAGGTGGCCTGGCCGGCCGCTCCCACGGCCGCCCGTGCCGGAGAGCCGGGGCCATCGCCGTCACGCCCTTCGCCTGCGCCTGTCCCCTCCGACCGCGGGTCAGAGGACGGCTCGCCGGGCCGGCCCGCCCTGGCGCCTCCCCCGTCGCTGCAGCGGCCCCGTCCCCCGGAAAAGCCGCCGGATCCGCCTGCGCGCCCTCGCCCTTCCGGCCCTGCCCGTGCGGCGGTGTGGGTGGCCGTCTATCACACCCATACGTCGGAGATGTACCGCACGCCTGACTTTCACCCGTCCGACCCGCTGGAGTACCACCGGTTCGGTACGACCGACACGGGGGTCGTCCGCGTCGGGAAAGCGCTGGTCGACGCCCTCAACGCACTGGGCATCCCGGCGGTGCACATCACGACCATCCACGACTATCCCAGCCACGACCTCGCCTACGTGCGATCCATGGAGACGGCCAGGGCGCTGGTGGAGCGTTACCCGTCGCTCCGGCTCCTCATCGACCTGCACCGGGACGCTCCGCAGGAGGGCGGCGATCTCGAGACCTCCGTCGACGGTGAGTCGGTCGCCCAGCTCGCGCTGGTGGTGGGCACGGGCCGCGACGGGGCCGAGGAGAAGAGCAACCTGGCCGTCGCCCGGGCCCTTGCCGCCGAACTCGACTCCCGCTTTCCGGGGCTGCTGCGCCGGCTCATCCTCCGGCCCGGACGTTACTACAACCAGCAGGTGCACCCCGGAGCCCTGCTCATCGAGGTCGGCTCGTACCGCAGCCAGGAGGCGGCCGCGCGGCGATCGGCCCTGCTGCTGGCCCAGGGCATCGCCGCGCTGCTCCTCAAGAGCCCCTTTCCCCGCAGCGCCTGGAGCTGAGGCCCTCGCGTGCTACGGCCGGGCGCCGCCCGTGCCCGGCAGCCGGCGCACCGCCTGGCGCAGCCACCCCAGGCCCGTGCGAAGCCGGGCCGCGGCCGCCGCCGCGGCCCGCCCCGCGGCCTGGCCCACCTGGCGAGCCTCCCGCAGTCCCACGAGCCAGCTGGCCGCCGCGTAGACCGCCGCCCCGGCCCCCACCCCGGCTCCCACGACCAGGGCCCGCCCCTGGAAGGTCTCCATGCCGTAGCGCCCGGTGGCCCATGCTGCCGCTGTCCAGGCCGCCCAGGCCATGGGGACGCTGGCGGCGGCTGCCCGGGCGAGGAAGTCCCCGAGGGATGCCCAGACCATGCCCGCCGTCTTGCGCCCGAGCAGCAGCAGGTAGACGGCCCAGTTGGCCACGCTCGTCAAGGTGAAGGCCAGGGCCAGCCCGGCGTGGCCCATCCGGGTGGCATGCAGGAAGACCAGGCTGAGCGCCGTGTTGACCCCCAGCGCCCCGGCGGAGATGGCGACGGGAGTACGGGTATCCTGCAACGAGTAAAAGGCCCGGGTCAGGATCTGAATGGCGCTTTGCGACACGAGCCCGCCGGCGTAGAAGACCAGGGCGAGCGCCGTCGCCCGGCTGTCCTCCGCCGTGAACTGCCCCGCCTGGAAGAGCAGCCGTATGACCGGCTCGGCCAGGATCACGAGCCCCACGGCCGACGGGATGGTGAAGTAGAGGATGCCCCGCATGGCGGCGCTCACCGTACGGCCGAACTGCTCTATCTCCCCCAGCGCCACGTGGGTGGCCATGGTCGGGAAGGCTACCGTGGAGAGCCCCATGGCGAAGATGCCGAGCGGGAACTGCATCACCCGGTTGGCGAGGGTCAGCGCCGTGATCGAGCCGGCCGGCAGCGTCGAGGCCAGGTTGGTGCTGATGATCAGGGAGAGCTGCGTGATGGACAGCCCGAAGAGCGCCGGCAGCATCAGCCGGTACAGCTGGCGTACGCCGGGGTCGGCGAAATCGAAGACCGGCCGCCACCGCCGGTAGCGCAGCGTCACCAGGGTCCACTGCAGGCCCGCGTTGGCGACCGCGCCTGCCACGGTGCCGACCGCCATGCCCCGGATCCCGATGCGAGGGCCGAGGACGTAAGCGCCCAGGATGATGCCCACGTTGTAGAGGATGGGTCCGAGTAGCGGCACGGTGAAATGGCGGTAGCTGTTGAGGACGCCCATCCCGAGCCCGGCCAGCGCCGTGAAGAAGACCGCCGGGAACATCCACCGCATGAGCTCCACCAGCAGCACCCGCTCGTGGCCCGTGAAGCCGTACGCCACCAGCGGTGCAAGCGACGGCGCCCAGATCATGCCGCCTGCGGTCACCAGGAGGAGAAGGGCCACGGTGCCGTTGAGGAACGTGCTGGCGACCCTCCAGCCCTTCTCTTCCTCGCCTCGGGCGAGATAGCCCGTGAAGACCGGGATGAACGCGGCGGTGATGGCGCCGCCCACCAGCAGGAAGTACATGAGGTCCGGGATGTTGAACGCGGC
Organism: Limnochordaceae bacterium; assembly: GCA_014896295.1. Classification (GTDB taxonomy): domain Bacteria; phylum Bacillota; class Limnochordia; order Limnochordales; family Geochordaceae; genus Carboxydichorda; species Carboxydichorda subterranea. The sequence continues at coordinate 302,521 of JADBKR010000005.1, read as the reverse complement.
CTTGAACGCGTCCGTCTCGACGGTGCGCCCGAATACCTCGGCGACCGCCCGCTCGCGCACGAACCCGAGCAGGCGGCTGGTCAGGATGAGCCCCATGGTGAGCGCCGCGTCCCGCAGGAGGCGGCCCCTTGGGGCGGCGGGCGCGGGGTGACCGGTAGGATCCAGAGGTGACTCCCTGCCTTTCGATGCGCTCTGCGGCTTCTGCGGCGACGTGGGGCCTTCCTGCCCCGTGGAGCCCATCTGCTATAATCACTCGTTGTCGGGCACCTTGTGCCGGAGGGGCATCATCGGGCGTGGATCCATCGCGCATCCGCAACTTCTGTATCATTGCCCACGTCGACCACGGCAAGTCTACCCTGGCCGACCGGCTGCTGGAGCGCACGGGCACCCTCAGCTCGCGGGAGATGGTGGACCAGGTCCTGGATCAAATGGACCTGGAGCGGGAGCGCGGCATCACCATCAAGCTCACCGCGGTGACGATGGAGTACACTCCCGCCGGAGAAGCGCCGTATCTCCTCAACCTCATCGACACGCCCGGCCACGTCGACTTCTCCTACGAGGTCTCTCGCAGCCTCGCCGCGTGCGAGGGCGCGCTCCTGGTGGTGGACGCGAGCCAGGGCGTCGAGGCGCAGACCATGGCCAACTTCCTCATGGCGCTGGAGCACGACCTCGAAATCATTCCGGTCATCAACAAGATCGACCTGCCCAACGCCGACCCCGACCGGGTCGCCCGCGAGATCCAGGAGGTCCTGGGGCTCGAGGCGGGCCAGGCGATCCGCATCTCGGCCAAGACGGGCTTACACGTGGACCAGGTGTTGGATGCCATCGTGAAGCGCATTCCCGCTCCCAGGGGAGACGTCGACAGGCCGCTCAGGGCGCTCATCTTCGACTCCCACTTCGACTCCTACCGCGGGGTCGTGGCCTACGTGCGGGTCATGGACGGATCGGTCTCGGTCGGCGACCGGATCCGGCTGATGAGCACCGGCGCGGAGCACGACGTGGAAAACCTGTTCGTCTTCCGGCCGCAGCTCGTCCCCGTCTCAGAGCTCGCCGCCGGCCAGGTGGGAGCGCTCACGGCCGGTATCAAGAACATCCGGGACGCCCGGGTCGGCGACACCATCACCCGGGTCGACCGGCCGGCCACCGAAGCGCTTCCCGGCTATCGCCCGCCCTTGCCCATGGTCTTCTCGGGGCTGTATCCGGTGGACAGCGAGGAGTTCCCGAAGCTCCGGGAAGCCCTGGAAAAGCTCCAGCTCAACGACGCCTCCCTCCAGTTCGAACCCGAGACGTCGGCGGCGCTGGGGCCCGGCTTCCGGTGCGGGTTCCTGGGCCTTCTGCACATGGAGATCGTGCAAGAGCGCCTGGAGCGGGAGTTTCACCTCAATCTGGTGACCACGGCGCCGAGCGTGGCCTACCGGGTAAGGCTGCGCTCGGGGGAGGCCGTGACCGTCGACAACCCGGCGGACATGCCGGATCCGGGGCGGATCGAGGCGATCGAGGAGCCGTACGTGCGAGCCACGATCCTGACGCCGGCCGACTACGTGGGCCCGGTCATGGACCTGTGCCGGGACCGGAGGGGGCAGTTTCTCAACCTGGAGTACCCGGTGCCCAGCCGGTCGGTCCTCACGTACGACCTGCCGCTCGCGGAGATCCTGATGGACTTCTACGATCGGCTCAAGTCGCTCACCCGGGGGTACGCCTCCCTCGACTACCGGTACGTGGGCCACCGCGAGGGCGACCTGGTGAAGCTGGACATCCTGCTCAACGGGCGCCCCGTGGACGCGCTGTCGTGCATCCTGCACCGCGAGCGGGCGTACCAGCGGGGGCGCCAGCTGGTGGAGAAGCTGCGGGAGCTCATCCCTCGCCAGCTTTTCGACGTGCCCATCCAGGCCGCCATCGGAAGCCGCGTGATAGCCCGGGAGACGCTGCGGGCCCTTCGCAAGGACGTGCTGGCCAAGTGCTACGGGGGCGACGTGACCCGCAAGCGCAAGCTCCTCGAGAAGCAAAAAGAGGGCAAGAAACGGATGAAGCAGCTGGGGATGGTGGACGTGCCGCAGGAGGCGTTCATGGCGGTGCTGCGCATTGAGTGAGCCGCTGCGCCTGCACCCCCTCGTGCGTTCGCTGGTCGAGAGCCTGTCGTCCCGGCGCCGGTGGCCGCGCGGGCTGTACGTGCACGTTCCTTACTGCGTGGCCAAGTGCCCCTATTGCGACTTCAACTCGTACGCCTTCTCGGATCCGGGGCAGCTCGACGAGATGGTCGAGGCCATCCTGCAGGAGGCCGAGCAGTGGGCGGCTCTTCTGGAGGGCGGCCGCGGGGGTTTTCGCACCCTGTTCGTCGGCGGCGGCACGCCCACGGTGCTGCGGCCGGCACAGCTACGCAGGCTCGTCGTCGGCTTGCGCGAGCGCCTGCCCCTTTCCGATCTCGAGGAGGCGACCATCGAAGCCAACCCCGGCACTCTGACCCTGGAGAAGCTCGAAGCGCTGCGGGAGGCGGGCATCGACCGGGTGAGCGTGGGGGTCCAGAGCCTGCAGCCGGAGGAGCTGCGGCGGCTCGGGCGGATCCACACGGCCGAGCAGGCCGTGCGCAGCGTGGCCATGATCCGGCGGGCCGGCTTCGCCCGGTTCAACCTGGACGTGATGGTGGCCATCCCGGGCCAGACGGCCGAGTCCTTGCGCCGCACCCTCGACCGCTTGGTGGGGGAGCTCGGGGCCCGCCACGTGTCGGCCTACGTGCTCACGCTCGAGGCATCGACCCCGTTCTTCGAAGCATGGCGGCGGGGAGAACTGCCCATGGCCGACGAGGAGACCCAGGTGCGCATGGTCGAGCTGGTGGTCTCGACGCTGGCCGGCGCGGGCCTCGAACGCTACGAGGTGTCCAACTTCGCGCGGCCCGGCGAGGAGTCGAAGCACAACCTCGGCTACTGGCGCCACCAGACCTACCTGGGCCTGGGGCCAGGGGCGCACTCGTTTTGGGCCGGCTTCCGCTTCGCCTCCGTGCGCGCTCCGGCCGCCTACGTACGGGCCGTGCGCCCGGGCGGCGCGACGGCCGGGTCGGCCGTCGGCTTCATCGAACGGCTGAGCCTGCGCCAGTGGATGGACGAGCGGATCTTGCTGGGCTTGCGCATCGCCGAGGGCGTCGACCGGGAGCGGTTCGCCCGGGAGCTGGGGTACCCGCTGGAAGAAGCCTACGACGCCCGGGTGTGGGATCGGCTGGAGGCCGGCGGGCTCATCCGGCGAGACGGGCGCACCGTGCGCCTGACCGATCGGGGGTTCCTGGTGGCCGACGCCGTGGCGGTCGCCATCACGGCGTCGGCCCGTCCGCTGCCCGGTGAGGCAGAGCCGCTCCTACAGGGAGAAGCCCAGGGCGAGCCCGATGAAGACGTCGGAGCTGATCCTGCCGCCGGTGCTGACCAGCCCGAATCCCAGTTCACCGGTGCCCCGCACGCGGCGGTCGAACCGGATCTCGTAGCCGCCGCTCACCCATAGCCCCGGCTCGAACTCCTCGAGGCGCGCCGGATCCGAGCGGGCCTGCGCGCCGATGTACGCCCCGTAAAACGGCCGGTGCACCGGGGCCGAGACGGTATACTGGCGCACCCCTGCGTACAGCCCTACGGGATCGAGGGCGATCCCCACGAGCCAGGAGCTGGCGCCGGAGTGCTCCCGCTCCAGGTCGACCCCGAATCCCATGGCCGAGAAATGGGCGCTGGCCACCGTCCGCGGCTCGGCGAGGGCGGTCCCTGCTCCCGGCCCGGCCAGGGCCAGGACGATCCCGACCACGGCCACGGCCGAGGCCAGGGCCCACGGAGCGAGCGGCTTGCCGTGCGCTTCTCTCATGACCTTTGCATCCCCCCAGAGCTCGACTCGCCATCAAAGGGATCTCGCAAGCCGGGGTATGGATATGCCGGAGGGAAGTAGGAACCTCCTTTGGAAGTCGCTGGATGGCCGCGTGGCACCGGCGGCCGCTTTGCTTGACACCACGCCCTTGGCTTGCTAATCTCAATGCAGGTTAGCACTCTCCCGAGTAGAGTGCTAACAGGTGGTTTTGGGGCGACGATGGAGGATAGGAAGCAGCGGATCCTGCGGGCCATCACCGACGACTATATCCAGACGGCGGAGCCGGTCGGCTCCCGTACGGTCGCGCGCAAGTACCTGCCCGGCGTGAGTCCTGCGACCATTCGCAACGAGATGGCCGACCTCGAGGAGCAGGGCTACCTGGAGCAGCCGCATGCATCGGCCGGCCGCATCCCGTCCGACCTGGGGTACCGCTACTATGTCGAGGTGCTGATACCCCGGGAGGAGTTGCCTGCCGAGCCGCCGCAGGCGTGGCACGAGGAGCTGCTCGGGGCCAGGGATCCCGAAACGCTCATCACCCGCGCCGGGCGCGCTTTGAGCCGGCGGGTGCGCTACTCCACGCTCGTCTTGCGGCCCTCGCTGCGCCGGCTGGTGCTCCGGCACGTGCGCTACACCCCCGTGGACCCGGAGCACGTGCTGCTGGTGGTCGTCGCCGACCCCGGCTTCGTGTACAACCGGCTGCTGCGGTGGGCCGACGCCGAGGAGCGAGCCGAGGCGCTGGAGCGGATGTCGACGACCCTGTCGCGGTTGCTCCACGGGGTCTCGGCGGAGGCGTTCACCCGCACGCTCCTCGAACAGGTGAGCGACGAGGTGCCGGACCCTCGCTGGCGCGACCTGGTGGTGGAGCCCCTGCTGGACCTGTTCACCGAAAACCGGGGGGCGGAGCAGGTCTACGTCGAGGGCGTGCCCTTCTTCCTGGAGCAGCCCGAGTTCAAGGACGTGGAGGTCGCCCGGCAGGTGCTGGACCGGCTCCAGGATCCTGACACGTTGATGGCGCTGTTGATGGACGGCGACGTGGCCGGGCTGGAGGTGACCATCGGCCACGAGCAGCCGGTGCCCGAATTGCAGCGGTGCAGCGTCGTCATGGCCCCGTACGGGAGGGGCGACCGGCCGATGGGCGTCATAGGGCTCATCGGGCCGACCCGCATGGACTACCGGCGGGCGCTCGCGGCGGTGGAGAGCGTGAGCCGCGTGCTGACGGAGGCGATGACCTTACTGCCCGATCAAACCTGACACACCGGTAGACCCAGGCGAAGCGACGCCCGCAGGAGCGGGCGAGGACCGGTCCTATGTCGTGCGGCCTGCCTTGCGTGCAGGCCGTCTTCGTGAAGGGGGTGTGGGTGCTGCAGCCCGATGCATCCCACGATCCGAAGCGTAAACCCAACGAGGCGGCCGATGCCCGAGTAGGCCCCGACCAGCAGCCGCCCGCTGGGCGACAGGAGCCCGACGGCAAGCACGAGCCCGCCGGGCAGGGTGGCGCGCCCGGCGATCGGGAGGCCGGGGGCTTACCACCAACCGGAGAGGAACGGGAGCAGCCACAGGCGCAAAGAGAAGGTGCAGCGCCGTCGGCCGACGGGGCGCTCACCTCCCCCGATCCATCCAAGCAGCTCGAAGAGGCGGCCAGCCGTATCGCCAGCCTGGAGGACCAGCTCCTGAGGCTGCGGGCCGATTTCGACAACTATCGCCGCCGCAGCCGCAGCGACGTGGAGCGGGCCGTGGACGACGCGGTCGAGCGCATGGCGCGCCCGCTCCTGACCGTCCTCGACGATCTGGAGCGCGCGATGACGGCCATCCCGGCCGATGCCCGGTGGTCGCAGGTGGGCGTCGGGATTAGAATGGTGCATCAGGAACTCATGGCCGCGCTGGACACGGTAGGGATTCGGGCGGTAGCCGCCCTGGGCGAACCTTTCGACCCGGCGGTGCACCAGGCCATCGGGACGGTGGAGGTGACCGACCCGGCCCAGGACGGCCGGGTGGTGGAAGAGCTGGTGCGAGGCTTCGTCCTGACCCGGACGGGCCGGGTCCTGCGGCCCGCGATGGTACGAGTGGGTGTCGCTGCGCCCGACAGAGGATGCCGCGGACGACGAGACGCAGCCGGCAGCGGAAAGCGACGCTGGGACGGAAGGGATCGAGCATGGCGAGCAACAAGGTGAGTGAGAAGGTCATCGGGATCGACCTGGGCACGACCAACTCCGTGGTCGCCGTCATGGAAGGCGGCGAGGTCACGGTCATCCCCAACGCGGAGGGTAGCCGCCTCACCCCGTCGGCGGTGGCCTGGACCAAGGACGGGCAGCGCCTGGTCGGGCAAGCGGCGAAGCGCCAGGCGATCCTCAACCCGGATCGGACCGTCGTCTCCATCAAGCGGAAGATGGGCACGGACTACAAGGTCCGGATCGACGACAAAGCGTACACGCCGCAAGAGATCTCCGCCATGATCCTGCAGAAGCTCAAGCAGGAGGCCGAAAACTACCTGGGTGAAACGGTGAAGAAGGCCGTCATCACCTGTCCTGCTTACTTCACCGACGCCCAGCGCCAGGCCACCAAGGACGCGGGTACCATCGCCGGCCTGGAGGTCCTGCGGATCATCAACGAGCCCACCGCCGCTGCCCTGGCCTACGGCATCGACAAGGAGAAGCAGGACATGACGGTCCTGGTCTTCGACCTGGGCGGCGGCACCTTCGACGTCTCCATCCTGGAGCTCGGCGGCGGCGTCTTCGAGGTGAAGGCGACCAGCGGCAACAACCACCTCGGCGGGGACGACTTCGACGAGCGGATCATGCGCTGGCTCGTCAAGGAGCTGAAGGAGGAGAGCGGCGTCGACGTCTCGGGCGACCGCATGGCGATGCAGCGGCTCAAGGATGCCGCCGAGAAGGCCAAGATCGAGCTGTCGGGCCTGCTCGAGACCACCATCAGCCTGCCGTTCATCGCCACCGGCCCCAACGGGCCCGTCCACCTCGAGCGGACGCTGTCGCGGGCGCTGTTCAACCAGTTGACGGCCGACCTGGTGGAGGCCACCGTCGGGCCGGTACGCCGGGCCCTGGAGGATGCCAAGCTCTCTCCCTCCCAGATCGACCGGATCCTGCTCGTCGGCGGATCCACCCGAATCCCCGCCGTGCAGGACAAGATCCGGGAGATCTTCGGCAAGGAGCCGACCAAGGGCGTCAACCCTGACGAGGTGGTGGCCGTGGGCGCCGCCATCCAGGGCGCCGTGCTCGCCGGGGAGGTACGCGACATCGTCCTGCTGGACGTGACGCCCCTCTCCCTGGGCGTCGAGACTCTGGGCGGCGTCATGACGGTGCTCATCCCGCGCAATACGACGATCCCGACCAGCAAGAAGCAAGTCTTCACCACCGCGGCCGACAACCAGACGGTCGTGGACATCCACGTGCTCCAGGGCGAGCGACCCATGGCGGCGGACAACGTGACCCTCGGCCGGTTCCAGCTCACCGGGATCCCGCCGGCGCCGCGCGGGGTCCCCCAGATCGAGGTGTCGTTCGACATCGACGTCAACGGCATCGTCAACGTGTCGGCCAAGGATCTCGGGACCGGGCGCTCCCAGGCCATCACCGTCCGCTCTTCGCGCCTCGCCGAGCAGGACATCCAGCGCATGGTGCAGGAGGCGGAGAAGCACGCCGAGGAGGACCGCCGCCGCAAGGAGCTCGTCGAGGCCCGCAACCAGGCGGACAATCTCCTGTACGCCACCGACAAGATGCTCAAGGACCTCGGCGCCAAGGTGACCGACGCCCACAAGCAGAGCATCGACCGGGCCAAGGAGGAGCTGCGCAAGGCGATGGACGGCTCCGACGTGCAGCTCATCAAGGATCGGACCGAGGCGCTCAGCAAGGCCCTCCACGAGGTCACGACCGCGGTGTACGCGGCCGGCTCCGCGCAGCCCGGCCCCAACGGCGCGGGGGCGACGGCCGGCGCCGGCCCGGACGGCCATGCGAGCGGGGCGAAAGTGGTGGACGCCGACTACCGGGTCGAAAACCCGGGGTCGACGACGGGGAAGGGCTCGTGAGCCGGCGGCGGGGCGTGGGCCTGCGCGCCGGCACGAGAGCGGGGTGACGGCGCCCGGTGGCTGGTAAGCCGGATTACTACGAGGTGCTGGGAGTCAGCCGCAACGCCAGCCCGGAGGAGATCAAGAAGGCGTTCCGGGATCTGGCGCGCCGTTACCACCCCGACGTCAACAAGGACGACCCCCAGGCGGCCGAGCGCTTCAAGCAGATCAACGAAGCGTACCAGGTGTTGAGCGACCCCGACAAGCGCGCCCAGTACGACCGGTTCGGCCAGGTCTTCGACGGGCAGGCTCCGGGCGGGCCGGGCCCGGGCGGGCCGGGGGGAGCAGGCTGGCCGGGTGGGTTCGGAGACTTCGGCGACCTGGGCGACCTCTTCGACGTCTTCTTCGGCGGCGGAGGACGCCGGCACCGCCCGGACGCGGCGGTACCGGGCGACGACCTGCGCTACGACGTCGAGCTGACCTTCGAGCAGGCTGCCTTCGGGACGGAGATCGGGGTCGAGGTCCCCCGCCTCGAGGTCTGCCCGCGCTGCAACGGCAGCCGAGCCGAGCCGGGCCATCCCCCGCAGCGCTGCTCCATGTGCGGCGGGAGCGGCCAGTTCCAGCAGGTGAGCGAGACGCTGTTCGGGCGCTTCGTGCAGGTGCGGACCTGCCCCCGCTGCGGAGGGCGGGGTGTCGAGATCCCGGTCCGGTGCCGGGAGTGCGGGGGAGAGGGCCGCGTCCGTACATCCCGTCGCATCGCCGTCACGGTGCCGCCCGGGGTGGAAGACGGAATGCGGCTGCGGGTCCCCGGCGGAGGCGACGTCGGGCTCAACGGCGGGCCGCCGGGCGACCTCTACGTTTTCGTCAAGGTGCGGCCGCATCCCATCTTCCGGCGAGACGGCGACGACGTGATCTGCGAGGTGCCCATCAGCATGCTGGACGCCGCCCTCGGCGGCGAAGTGCGGGTGCCGACTCTGGACGGGGAGCAAGTGATCACCGTCCGGGAAGGGACCCAGACCGGCGACACGTTCCGGATTCCCGGGAAGGGCATCCGCCGCCGTCACGGAGGACGGGGCGACCAGATCGTGCGCTTCCGGGTCGTGACCCCGACGCGCCTGACGCGCCGGCAAAAGGAGCTGTTGCGGGAGGCGCTGGCGCCCCAGGACGGCGCCTCGGTGGGCGAGGGCGGCCAGGAACAGCCCTCGCGGGGCGCCCGGGCGGCCTCCGCCGGTCGCCACGAAACAGGGCCGGGGCTGTTCGGCCACTGGCACAAGCGGTGAGGCGCCGCGGTGGCCTGGTACCGGGTGACGCTCCGCCTGCCGCCGGAGGCGGCCGACTGGGCCGGGTGGGTGGCGGGCCAGTGTGGCGCCTGCGGCGTGGAAGTGCAGGACCCAGACCCCGGTGACTCCCGGGCCACCACCCTGGTGGCCTACTTCTCGTCGGGGGTACAGGCTCGCCGGGCGGCGCGCCGGCTGCACGAGGAAGTGAGCGCCTGGGTGGAGGCGGCCGTCCCGGCGGCGCCTCCGCCGGACGGATCCGGGCGGAGAGCCTCCCCCATCCAGGTCGGGATCGCCTCTTTTTCCGACCGGGCCTGGCGCCTGGGATGGCAGCAGGCCTGGGCCAGAACCCTCGCCCCCGTCCGGGTGGGCAGCTTCGAGGTCGTCGCCCGGGGGCGCGGCGGTCCTCCGAGCGCCGGCATCCGGCCGATCCGCCTCATCATACCCCCGAGCATGGCTTTTGGCACCGGGCATCACCCCACGACGCAGCAGGCCCTGTGGGCCCTCGAGACGGAGCTTGCGGGCCGCGCGGCGGCCGTGGTCGCCGACGTCGGGACGGGCACCGGCGTGCTGGCCATCGCCGCGCGCCGGCTGGGCGCGTCGAGGGTGGTCGCGGTCGACACGGACCCGCTGGCGGTCGCCGCGGCACGGGAGAACGCGCGCCGAAACGGGGTGACCCGGGTGGTGGTGCGCCGGGGCTCGGTGGACGCGGCCCGGCGGGCGCTGGCTCCCCGGGGCGCTGACGTGGTGGTGGCCAACTTGCTCGCCGAGTGGCTCGTCCAGCTGGCAGGCCCCCTGGCTACGCTGGTCGAGCCGGGCGGCCTGTTCATCGGTGCCGGCATCGTCGCCGGACGTCTGGAGGAGGTGGCGGAGGCCATCGAGCGGCAGGGCCTCGGCGTGGAGGCGTGGGGGAGCTGGGGCGGGTGGGCGTGGATCGCGGGGCGACGGGCTTCATGACGGACGGAGCAGGCTGGTGGGGCGGCCCGGCCGGACCGCCCCACGCTGCGCCGGGGTCGTGACGGGAGGGCCGCCACGACCCTGCCAGGGCGTCAGAAAACGGGCGGGTAGGCCGGTGAATTGACGGCGAGATAGCGGTCCAGCGCCTTCTTGAGGTTGGCGGCCCAAACGCGAGCGAGCGTCTCGGGGGAGGCACCGTTGGAGCGGGCCGAGGCCTCGTCCACCGTCACGATGAGGTGCTCCCCGACGTGCAGGGCCGGGCCCGTCTGCAGCGAGGCGATGGTGACCATGTCCGGGGAAAGCTCGCTCCCGTACTGGTTGATCGCCTCGTTGATCCTCCGGTAAATCTCCTCCGCCCGCGCCCACACCGACTCCCAGCCTCCTGCCTCCCTGACACGCAGGATGACGACCCCGGAAAGCTCGACCGTCGCGTACGGAGCGGGCTCGGTGCTCCCGCCCGCCTCCTCAGCCAGCGCACCTGCCGGAAGCAGTCCCAGCAGCATCACCAGGGCAGTGGCTGCCACCCAAAATCCTTTGCGTCGCCTGGCGGCCAAGGTGCTCTCCCTCCCCGAGAAGGCCCCAGTATGCCGGTCGGTTTCCACCTTCTGCGCGTGGCGGTGTACTCCTGCCGTCGCGACCTTGACCTGGAAAAGCGGGGGGCCGTACCATGCGCATGGAGTCTGCAACTCCGCTCACCGAGGAGGCTCGCCTGTATGCCGGGTCTGGGCGATTACCACATGCACCTCGTCTCCGACGAGACCCGCGCTCCCCTGCCGTACGCTCCGCAACGGGTCGAGCGATACGTGGAGGCGGCTTTCGGAGCCGGAGTGGAGGAAATTGGCATCACCGAGCACTCCTTCCGGTTCGCCGAGTTCCGCGCCTCGATGGCGCCGCTCTGGGAGGAAGGCACCGGGCAGGACCCCCAGGTGAGGGCATGGCTGGAGCATGAGTTCGAGGAACCGCTCGAACGGTATGTCGGGGCTGTCCGCCGGGCCATGGAGCGGGGACTTCCCGTACGGCTCGGGATCGAGGTCGACTACGTACCGGGCGCGGAGGAGGCGATCCGTCAGGCCCTCGAAGGGGTGCCGTGGGACTACGTCATGGGGTCGGTGCACTTCGTGGACGGCATGTGCGTCGACTGCGATCCCGCCATCGGGTGGCCCGGGGCGGACGTCGATCGGGTGTGGCTCCGTTACTACGAGCTGATGGGCCAGGCGGCCCGGAGCGGGCTGTTCGACGTGCTGAGCCACCCGGACCTGCCGAAGAAGTTCGGCATGCGGCCGGTTCGCTTTCCCGAGGAGAGCTTCGAGCGGTTCTTGCAGGCTGCACGGGGGGCGGGGATCGCGGTGGAGATCAACACGGCGGGCTTGCGCAAGCCCGCCCACGAGATCTACCCTTCGCGTTCGCTCTTGAGCCGGATGGTGGCGGCGGGCCTGGACGTTCACCTGGGATCGGACGCCCACTCGCCGGAACAGATCGGGGCCGGGTTCGAGCAGGCCATGGCCTGGGCGAGGGAGGCCGGCGTGCGGCGCCTGGTCCGGTGGCAGTCGCGCAAGCGGAGGTATCAACCGCTGTGAAGGGTGGAGACGCAGGCGTGGGCAACGGTCGTGGACGCAAAGGCACGGCGGCCCTCGGCGCAGGGCCCTGGCGCCGGGTGGGTCTGGCGCTGGCGCTGGCGGCGGGCGTCGCCGTGCTGGCGACGGGCCTGTGGGGGGCCGCCACCGGGGAGGCGGCCGCGGCGCCGGCCGCCACGTCCTCCTTGCCGTTGGAGCTCCAGTGGGTGCCGGTGCTGGATCTGAGCGGGCCGGTACTGGGCGTCGAGCTGTGGGGCGTGGCCGATCCCTGGCTCGCGTACGCGGGCGCCGGGTGGGAGCCGGAGGACCCCACCGACCCCCACGGGTACGAGCGGGACGGGCTGCGCGTGCGAGTCGGCACGGTGCTCTCGATGGCGCCCACCGACACCCTCGACCTTCGGGCCATGCACTGGCCCGTGAGCTGGGTGCCCGGTTGGGACGGGACCACCGGGCTCACGGTACGCTGGGTCCATCTGGGGCCGCAACACGTGTCGTTCGGCCTCGGGGCCCTCGTCGGGGATCTCTGGGCGCGGCAGGAGACGACCATGGAGTTCTTGCGGCCGTCCACGTCGACCCGCTTCCGGGCGTTACGGGCCAGTCTGCAGGCGCCATGGGAGATCGCTCCGGACCTGCTGGCGGAGCCGAAGCTCGACCTGGTGGGCGGCGTGGCCAGCCAGCAGTCCGGCGGGCGCTCCGGGGAAGAGGCTTCGCGGCGCTCATGCTGCGAGTGCCCGTCATGGTGCAGGGGTTCCGGGTGGAGGCCAAGCTCGGTTCCGCCTGGGGGGGCGGGAGCACGGATACGACCGTCCTGTCCCGCCTCGGCTTTCGGGCGGGCGGGTGGCCGGCAGAACTCCTGGTGCGGGGGGCGGCTCCGACCGGCGCCCAGGCGCCCGGGCGCGCAGGGCTGGGCCTGACGCTGGAGCGTGAGTTCAGCCTGCCGCCACCGCCGGTGCAGCTGTGGCTCGGGCCGGACACGGCGTCGTACGGCCTGCTCTTCGCCGACTGGGCGGCCAAGGCGTCCGACTTCAGCTTCCGCGACTCCGAGTCGGCCTTCGCCTTCGGCGTGGGGGCCGGCGTGCGGGGAAGGGCGGGGGACCTGCAGGCGTTCCTGGGGATCGAGCCCGTGGGCGGGGGCGCGGTCCCGCGCCTTGGGGCGCGCTTTTCGAGCGGCTTTTGAGGCCATCCCCGGAGGCAACCCGTGCAGCGTGCCGGTGCGGCCCTCATGCTGGCGGCGGCCGCCTCCATCTGGGGCGGCATGTACGCGGTGAGCCGGGTCGTCATGGAGCAGATCCCGCCCTGGACGCTGCTCGGCGTCCGCCTGGCGGTGGGCGGGGCCGTCCTGTTGGCGGCGGCGCTCGTGCTGGGCGAACGGATGCCGTCTCGGGCCGCAGGCTTGCTGGGGCTCGCCGGGCTGGTGGGTCCCGGGGTCTCCCTGGGCTTGCAGTTCGAGGGGACCCACTGGACGGGGGCGTCCGTGGGGGCTCTGGTGACGTCGGCGTCGCCGGCGTTCATGGCCCTTTTCGGGTGGTGGCTCCTGCAGGAGCGCCCCAACGGGCGCCAGTTCCTGGCGACGGCGGCGGCCATCGCTGGGGCGGCGCTGATGGCGCTCGGTAGACCCGAAGGAGAGGGAACGGCGAGCTGGGCCGGGGCCGTGGAGGTCGCGGCCCGGCCGTTCCTGCTCGGGGTCGCGTGGCTGGTCGGGGCGGCGCTCACATGGGCCCTCTACTCCGTGCTGGTACGCCTGATCACCACCCGGTACCGGGTGAGCGCGCTCTTGACCACGGCGGTGGCGAGCCTCACGGGCCTCGTGGTGGCCCTGCCCATGGCGCTGCGAGAGACGGGCCCGCATGGCGCCCTGGCGGCTCCGGCGGCCACGCCGGCACCGGCCGGGCGCGGCCTGGCCGCGGCCCTGACACCGCTCCTGCAGGGCGACCCGGGCGTCGTGGCAGGGGTGGCCTACCTCGGCCTGGTCTCGACGGCGCTGGCCTTCTTCCTCTGGAGCAAGGGCCTGGAAAGCCTGGAGGCGGCCACGGCCAGCCTCTTCTTCTTCCTTCAGCCTCTGGTCGGCACGGCCCTGGGCGTCGGGGTGCTGGGCGAGCCCGCTTCGGGCATGACCTGGGCCGGGGGGCGCTGATCCTGCTCGGCGTCGCGCTGGCCTCCGGCGGCGTGACGGGGCGCGGGGGAGGGGCCTCGAGCGAGTCAGAGTCGTCGGCCACCGGCCTTACGACCGATCGGCGCGCACCCCGGACTGACCGTCCGCCTCCTGGAGAAGCCGGCGTACCCGGGCCAGGACCTCGTCCATCATGGCGGCGGTGAGCCGCCCGGTCTGGGTGTTTTGCCGGCTGGGATGGTAGGAGGCGACCAGCGCGGGCAGGTCGCCCCCGGGCTCGATCGTCGCCCCGTGGGAAAAGCGGGCGTGACGCAACAGCTCCCGGGCCGGCGGGTCGTGGGCGGCCCGGGAGAGGAGCAGGCGGCGGGCCACGTCGAAGCCGATACGCCCCAGGGCCAGGATGACCCGGCACCGGTGGAGCAGCGCCATCTCCTGCTCGAGGAAGGGGTAGCAGCGCTCCATCTCCTCCGGCAGCGGCCGGTTGTCGGGTGGGGCGCAGCGGACCGGTGCGGTCATGAACGCGTCGATGAGCCGCAGCCCGTCCTCGGCGTGCTCCGAGCGCGGCTGGTTGGCGAACCCCGCCCTGAACAGCGCCCCCACGAGGAAGTCGCCTGAGCTGTCCCCGGTGAACATCCGCCCCGTGCGGTTGGCCCCGTGGGCAGCCGGGGCCAGGCCGACGATGACCAGACGAGCCGCGGGGTCGCCGAAGCCGGGCACCGGCCGGCCCCAGTACGACCATGAGGCGTAGGCCGGCCGCTTGGTGCGGGCCACCAGGGTGCGGTACTCCACCAGGCGGGGGCAGGCCGTGCACGAGACGATGCGCTCGCGCAAGCGCTCCCACCCGGCATCTCCGTCATGAAGTGGCACGGAAGCGACCCCCCGCCCGCAGTATAATGGGCCGAGGAGCTGGAGAGGAATGGCAGGGCACACCGGCACGGCGATGCTCCCCCTGCACGGAGGGCGGTGCCCGCCGTGGCTGTTCGACCGCATGAAGCGGCTCGGGGCGGTCATCATCGAGGCCATGGTGGAGGAGTGGGGCGCGGACGAGGTGCTGCGGCGGCTGGCGGACCCCTTCTGGTTCCAGTCTCTGGGCAGCGTGCTGGGCTACGACTGGCACTCGTCGGGCGTGACCACGGTGGTGTGCGGCGCGCTCAAGGAAGGGCTGCAGGGCCGGATGGGCGAGCTGGGGCTGTTCGTGTGCGGCGGCAAGGGCGCCACCTCCCGGCGGACGCCGGACGAGATCACCGCCCACGTGGAGCGCCACGGCCTGCTCCTCGATCCCGCGACCCTCGTCCGGGCGAGCCGTATGGCCGCCAAGGTGGACAGCGCCGTCATCCAGGACGGGCACCAGATCTACCACCACGCGTTTTTCTTCACGCCTTCCGGGCGCTGGTGCGTCGTCCAGCAGGGGATGAACGAGCAAACCGGCTGGGCCCGCCGCTACCACTGGCTCTCCGAGGCGGTACGCTCCTTCGTGGAAGAGCCCCACGCGGCCATCCTGGGCATGCGCCAGGCATCCATCCCGCTCAATATGGCTGCCCGGGAGAGCGACGCGGCGCGCAAGGCGTCGGTGCGACTGGCCGGGAAGGACCTGGCCTGGTGGCGGCGGGAGCTCGATCGGATCGGGCGCACCCACGAGCTGAGGCTCCCTGCGGGCCACGGCATCGAGCGGACGCCGCAGCTGGAGCGGGCGTTGTCGGCGCTTTACCGGGCGGAGCCCGCGGACTACGAGGCGCTGGTCGGGGCGGCGGGGGTAGGCCCTCGTACCGTGCGGGCCCTGGCCATGGTCGCCGAGATCGTCTACGGGGCCCGGCCCAGCTACCGGGACCCGGTGCGCTATGCCTTCGCCCACGGCGGGAAAGACGGGATTCCCTTCCCCGTGGACCGGGAGCTCTACGACCGGACGGTAGCCGTGTGGAAGCGGGCGGTGGCCCGGGCGCGGCTGGGTCGCCGGGAGACGCTGGACGCGCTGAGGCGGCTCGGAGAGATGGACCGGCTGGCGCCTTTCGAAGCGAGTGCGCGCCGGGCCGGCCCGGCGGCGGGGACGGAGAGGGGCACGGTGGGTTGACGCAGACCGCGCCGGTGGAGCCCGGGGCGCATCGAAGCCGCCGGCTGGCCGACGGGACGCTCCTTTTCATCACGCTGGTCTGGGGTGTCACGTTCGTCGCCGTCAAGGACGCGGTGAGCCGCGTCCCCGTCTTTTCCTTCCTGACCCTCCGCTTCGCTCTGGCGGCCGTTACCCTGGCGCTGTGGCTGGCGGTGAAGGGATGGAAGAGCCGGCGCCGGGGGGCCGAGCCTGCCGGCGGCAGCGGCGGCTCACCGGGCGGCCCGCCGGCGAGCTGGGCCGGGCTCTTGACGGGCGGGCTCCTCTTTCTCGGTTATGCTTTCCAGACGCTGGGGCTGCAGTACACGAGCCCGGGCAAGGCGGGGTTCATCACGGGCCTGTCGGTGGTACTGGTACCGATCCTGGAGGCCTGGGTCTTTCGCAGGCCGCAGGAACGCGCGGCGCTGGTGGGCGTCGCGCTGGCCGCCGCCGGCATGGCCGTCATGTCGCTGGAGCCGGCCGACCTGGCGGTCCACCGGGGCGACCTGCTGGTGCTGATGTGCGCCGTGGCGTTCGGCGGCCACGTGACCGCGGTGGCGCACCTGGGCCGGCGCTCCGAGAGCGTCTCGTTCACCCTCTGGCAGGTGCTGGCCGTGGTCGCCCTCAGCGCGGTCGTCGCCTCGTTCGAACGATGGGACGGCCGGGGAGTGGATGCGGCGGTCGCCGGGACCCTCCTGGTCACGGGCCCGCTGGTGAGCGGCGTGTTATTGCTGGCCCAGGTCTGGGGGCAGCGAAGGACCTCGGCCACCCACGCGGCCGTCATCTTCGCCATGGAGCCGGTCTTCGCCGCGCTCGGCGGGTGGGCCCTGGCCGGCGAACGCCTGGGCGTGCGGGGTCTCGTCGGGGGCGTACTGATCCTGGCCGGGATGCTGGCGGCCGAGCTCGGGCGGCACGGCACCCGTCCACTCCCCCTGGAGAGCTCCGCGTCGCGACCGGCCTGAAACGCAGCCGTTGCATCCTCGTCGTCTCGTTTTTGGCCGCGCCCCGGCCCTCGCTCTGGTATAGTGGGACGTGGGACCAGCTTCCCCACGTCCTGCCAGCTTCCCTGGCAGGGCTCAATCGTTTGCCTGGAGGAGGCGGGGGCGTTGTCGTGGCTTTCCGGTGAGGCAAGGTTGGGCATCGGCCGGCGCGCCGGCGCGCCCAAGGGCGCAAGGCGGCTGGCCCAGGTACTGGTCGCAGTCCTGGTCGTCCTGTGGTTGTCCGCCGCGGCGCTGGCGGCCCAGATCCACATCCTGCACTTCAACGACACCTACACCCTGGAGCCCGTCGACGGCGGCAAGCTGGGGGGCATGGCGCGCCTTGCGACCCTGGTGCAGCGGCTGCGGGCGGAGGACCCCGAAGCGCTGCTGCTGTTCGCAGGGGACGTCATCTCGCCTTCCACCATGTCTTCGGTCTTCAAGGGCCAGCAGATGATCGAGGCGTTCAACGAGTTGGGAGTCGACGTCTCCACGTTCGGCAACCACGAGTGGGACTTCGGGGACGACGTGCTGGGGCAGCGCATCCGGGAGTCCCAGTTCACGTGGGTGGCCGCCAACGTCGTGGACGAGAACGGGCGGCCGTTCCCGGGCAGCTACCCCTTCGTGGTGCGGGAGATGGGCGGCATCGGCGTGGGCGTCCTGGGCCTGGTCACGCCTGAAACTCGGGTGCTGTCCAGCCCCGGCGCCGCCTGGCAGTTCCGGGATCCCGTCGAGGTGGCCCGGGAGACCATCCCGAAGATGCGGGCCATGGGGGCTCAGGTCATCGTGGCCCTGACCCACCAGAGCATGAGCGATGACGTGCGGTTGCTCGAGGCCGTGCCGGAGATCGACCTGGTCGTCGGCGGGCACGAGCACGACGTGATGCGCCAGGAGGTGGGCGGGCGCCTGATCGTCAAGGCGGGCAGCGACAACCGCTACCTGGGCGTGGTGACGCTGACGGTCGACGGCGGCAAGGTGACCGCTGCCGAGGACCGGATGATCGCGGTCGACCCGAGCTATCCCGACGAGCCGGCGATGGCGTCCCTCGTCCAGCGGTGGCTCGCCCAGCTCTCGGAGCAGATGGACGTGGTCATCGGCCAGACCGCCGTCGAGCTCGACGCCCGCAACGTGACCGTGCGCGCCAGGGAGGCCCCGCTCGGCAACCTGGTGGCCGATGCCATCCGCGACGCGGTGGGAGCCCAGCTCGCCATCACCAACGGCGGGGGGATCCGCACCAACGCCGTGCTGCCGGCCGGCCCGATCCGCCGCAAGGACGTGGTGGCGTGGCTTCCGTTCGGAAACGTCGTGGTCAAGCTGGAGCTCACGGGAGCCCAGATCCGCTCGGCGCTGGAAAACGGCGTCAGCCAGGTGGAGAAGCTGGCCGGGCGGTTTCCGCAGGTGTCCGGGCTGCGCTTCGGCTTCGATCCCTCGAGGCCGGCCGGGCAGCGGGTGACCTGGGTCGAGGCCGGCGGCAAGCCCCTCGACGAGACGGCGACCTACGTGGTGGCCACCAACGACTACATGGCCAATGGCGGCGACGGATACGAGGCGTTGAAGGGCGGGAAGGTCCTGGTCGACGCTGCCGCCGGCCCCATCATGGCCGACGTGGTGGCTCGCTACATCGAGAGCCGGGGCACGGTCAGCCCCTCGGTCGAAGGGCGCATCGTGGAGGAAGGCAAGTAACGGCTCTGCCGTATCGCGAGCTTTGAGGCGGCGCCGGCGGGCCCACCCGGTGGCGGTGGCTCGCCGGCGTCGCTCGTCTCCGGCCTGCGGTCGGGTGGCGCTAGTCCGGGCGCGCGTGATGGGGCCGCGACTTGACCTCCAGGATCGCCCGGTGGAGGGCCTTGAAGATCTCGAGCCGGCTCTGCAGGCGCTGTAGCTCCACGTCCACGATCACGGTGCCGGCGCTGGAACCGGCGTAGCGGGCTGGCAAGCTGCGCAACGCCAGCGCCGTGATGTCCCTCCGGCACCGCTCGCACCGGCAGGCGTCGGGGTGATAGGCGAGCGCCTCGTCCAGGGCGTCCCGCACCGCCTGCTCCATCCGGTTGGAGAAAGCCCGCTCTCCGTCCATGGGACAGGCCCAGACCTTCTTTCGGCGGCTCTGTTGGCCGCCCGCTCGCGATATTCCTGCCGCAAGGCTGTATCATACTCCGGACGGACGAAAAGGCCGGCGAAGGAGCTTGTTAAGAAAGGTACTCGCGTTCTCAAGCACGAAACATCCCAGCGGGGGCTTTGTGTTCCCAGGGGCCTTGGAAAGCGATTTTAAGACGGGGGGCGAACCGGGCATGAGCGAAACGACCCAGATCGCTCGGGGCCTGGAGGGCATCGTAGCTGGCCGGTCGTCGGTCAGCACGGTGGACGGCGTGCAAGGGCGCCTGGTTTACCAGGGGTACGACATCCGGGAGCTTGCCGAACTGTCCAGCTTCGAAGAGGTCTGTTTCCTGCTGTGGCACAGGCGGTTGCCTGACTCGGGCGAACTGGAGGAGTTGAAGGAGTCGCTGGCCGCGGCCCGGAGCGTGCCGCCGGCGATCCTGGAGCTGCTCGAGATGCTGCCGCCTCGCTCGGGCATGGCGGCCCTGCAGACGGCCGTGGCCGCGCTGGGGCTGTTGGACCCGGAGGCGGACGACGTCTCGCCGCCGTCCAACGCTCGCAAGGCGGTGAAGCTGACGGCCCAGGTGGCTACCATCGTGGCGGCGTTCCACCGGCTGCGCCGGGGTTTACCGGTGGTGGAGCCAGATCCGTTGCTGGGGCATGCGGCCAACTTCCTGTGGATGCTCTTCGGCGAGAAGCCGGAGCAGGCGGCGGCCCGCGCCATGGACGTGGCGCTCGTGCTCCACGCAGACCACGAGTACAACGCGTCGACGTTCTCGGCGCGGGTGACGGCATCGACGCTATCGGACATGTACTCCGCCATCGCCGCCGCGGTCGGCACGCTCAAGGGGCCGCTACACGGGGGCGCCAACGAGCAGGTCATGAAGATGCTCGAGGAGATCGGCTCGCCGGAGCGGGCCGAAGAGGTCATCCAGGCCAAGCTGGCCTCGAAGCAGCGCATCCCGGGGTTCGGGCACCGGGTCTACAAGACCTGGGATCCGCGAGCGCTCATCCTCAAGCGGTATTCCGAAGAGCTGGGCCGGGCCCGGGGACAGACGCTCTGGTACGACATCTCCCTGGCCGTGGAACAGGCCGTCCGTAAGGAGAAGGACCTGTACCCCAACGTCGACTTCTACTCTGCCTCGGTCTACTACACGCTCGGGATACCTGTCGATCTCTTCACCCCGGTCTTCGCGGTCAGCCGCATCGCCGGGTGGACGGCGCACCTGCTCGAGCAATACGAGGACAACCGGCTCATCCGGCCCAGGGCCGAGTACACCGGTCCCATGGACCTTCGCTACGTGCCGATCGAAGACCGGCCTCCCCGGCAGGCCACCGCCTGACGAGGATTCGCCGGGGATTGGGAAGGAAGGGGCGGGCGGTCTCACCGACTGCCGCCCCTCTCCTCTCCGCCAGGGGGGAGGCGCTTCGTGACGGAGTCGGGGTTCAACTGGGGCCTGCTTGGCCAGCAGGCAGGGCTGGGGTTGGTGCTCGGGCTTTCCGTGGGTTACAGCCTCAAGAAGGCCCTCAAGGTCGCGCTGATCCTGGTGGGAGCGTTGACGGCGCTCCTGGTAGGTCTGTCGAGGATCGGGTTCATCACCGTCCACTGGGACGTGATCGAGTCCGCTTACACCAGTGCGATGCAGCAGGCGGGAGGCGCCCGGGGGGCCCTGGACCGGGTGGTGGCCTGGTTCTCCAGCAGCCTCGCGGTGGCAGGTAGCTTCTCGTTGGGGTTCTGGCTGGGCTTCCGTAAGGGATGAGAGGCCGGGCCGGCGGCGCTCCGGGGCTCACGATGGCTCCGGGAGCGGCACCTTCCAGGTCTCCCAGCGCCCGTCGTAGATCGCCCGGGCCAGCTCGGCGGGCCGCACCGGCCGATCGAGCAGGCGGCTGATCGGCACCCACTCGACGCCGTCCAGGCCGGGCTCCTGCTGCACTCGGAGCTGCCCGGAGCGGATACGGGCGCGAAAGAATAGCTCCGCGACATCCCCCCGGTGGCCGCCCCTGGGGAAGTCCAGGGCGTAGGCGACGTCGATCAGCTCGACCTCGTAACCCGTCTCCTCCCTCAACTCCCGCACGGCCGCCTCGACGAACGCTTCCTCCCGCTCCACGTGGCCGCCGGGAAAGCACCAGAAGTCCTCACCCCGGTCCTCGTGGCGATGGTGCGCCAGCAACACCCGGCCGCGGTCGACGAGGACGACGCGGGCGACGAGCAGCGCCTGGCGGAACGTCTCCAAGGCTTCGTCCCTGCTCCTTCCCTGGCCCCTGGCTGCAGGATGGGCGGGCTCCCGCCTGCCCATACGGCGAGCGCGGCGCTTGACGAAGCGCGCGCCACGAACTAGAAATCTTCGTGCACCTTCCCGGCACACCTGCACGAGGAACGGGTCGGGTCCCGGAGAAGCCCGTCGTACCCATCGTCCGTCCGTCCACGTACGAAGGAGGTCGAGCCGAGCCATGGAGTACCGGAGGCTTGGACGCAGCGGCGTGAAGCTCTCGACGATCGGCCTGGGAAGCTGGCTGACTTACGGCGCCTCCGTCGACCGAGCGCGATCGGTGGCGCTGGTGCAAAGCGCCTACGAAAAGGGCGTCAACTTCTTCGACACCGCCAACGTATACCACCGGGGGGCGGCGGAAGAGGTGGTGGGCGAGGCCCTGCGGGCTTTCCCCCGCGACTCGTACGTGCTCGCCACCAAGGTCTTCTTTCCCATGGGAGACGGCCCCAACGACCGGGGACTCTCCCGCAAGCACATCATGGAGCAGTGCCACCAGAGCCTCAAGCGGCTCGGCACGGATTACATCGACCTGTACCAGTGCCACCGGTACGACCCCGAGACGCCCCTGGACGAGACGCTACGGGCCCTGGACGACCTGATCACGCAGGGCAAGGTCCTCTACGTAGGGGTCAGCCAGTGGAGCGCCGTCCAGATCGCCGACGCGCTGCGGTTGGCCGAACGGCTCAACCTCGATCCCATCGTCTCCAACCAGCCCCTGTACAACATCCTGCACCGGGACATCGAGCGTGACGTGCTGCCCCTGTGCGCCCGGGAGGGGATCGGCCAGGTGGTCTACTCGCCCCTTGCCCAGGGCGTGCTCACGGGCAAGTACCGCCCCGGGCAGCCGCTGCCGCCCGGCAGCCGGGCCACCGACCCGTCGAGTAACATGTTCATGGGCCGGCTGCTGACCGACGAGGTGTTGAGCAAGGTGGAGCGGCTGGCGCAGCTGGCGAGGGAAGCGGGGC
The DNA here is from genome assembly GCA_014896295.1 of Limnochordaceae bacterium. GTDB lineage: Bacteria > Bacillota > Limnochordia > Limnochordales > Geochordaceae > Carboxydichorda > Carboxydichorda subterranea. Next base: position 280,368 of record JADBKR010000005.1, on the reverse strand, counting down.
TCACGCCCGCCCAGATGGCCCTGGCCTGGGTGTTGCGGCGGCCCGAGGTGACCTCTGCCATCATCGGCGCCACCCGCCCCGAACAGCTCGACGAGAACCTCGCCGCCGCCGGCGTACGGCTTCCGGACGAAGTGGTGCAGGCCATCGACCGGATCACGGGCTTCGCCCCGGACGACTGAGCCATACGCCCGGTCTTTCGCGAGAGGGGGGATGCACCGGGGACGCCCGGAGGCGAGCCCCGGGAGGGATGCCCCATCCGGGGGGTAGACGGTGCGCTCGTCGCACGAAACGACGCCACGAAGGAGGTCGACTGCGTTGAGCAGCGCAACCACGGTGGAACGTCCCGGTGCCGTCACCATGAAGGGCCAGCCGCTGACGCTGGTGGGCCCTGCGGTCCAGGTCGGCCAGCAGGCGCCGGACTTCCACGTGATCGATACGGATCTGAAGCCGCGTACGTTGTCGGACTATCGGGGCCACGTGCTCCTCATCGCGTCGGTGCCGTCCCTGGACACGGGCGTGTGCGACGCCGAGACGAGGCGGTTCAACCAGGAGGCTACCCGGTTCAGCCCGGACGTCCGGGTGCTGACCGTGAGCATGGATCTTCCTTTTGCGCAGAAGCGCTGGTGCGGAGCGGCAGGGATCGAACGGGTCATCACCCTCTCCGACCACCGGGAGGCCTCGTTTGGACAGGCGTACGGGACCCTCATCAAGGAGCTGCGGCTGCTCGCCAGGGCCGTGTTCGTGGTCGACAAGAGCGGCAAGGTGACGTACGTCGAGTACGTCCCCGAGGCCACCGACCATCCCCACTACGAGGCGGCCATCGAGGCGGTGCACAAGGCCGGCGGTTGAAGGCCGGTCCGTCCTGCGGGGTGCTTTGGAGGGTCGAAACGTCGGGGAGCTCGTGCGAGCCCGTCTCGTACGGGCTCCCGGTGTCATCGTGGTGCTGGCCGTGCAAAGGCGTGAAGGGTAGCAAGGCGTCGAAAGGCGGCCCAAATCCCCGGATCTCGGCGAGAGGAAAGGACGGATCGCCGACAGAATGGAAGAGTGCTGCAGGGCCCCAATAGGACCATGACGATGTCACTCGGTCGCGACGCCCTGGTGTCACCGGTCGGTTTCTGAGCCGCAGCGAGTGCCGGGTTTCCGCCCGGCCGGGCTCCTGCTTGATCCGGAGGCGGATAGGGGGCAGGACCGCCATCGCTGCCACACTGAGGATCCCCGAAAGGCACCGGTTACCGGGTGGTGGATCGTGGCGACGGGCGACCGGCCGGGAGGCGGCCGGCCAGGGGCCGGCCCACGAGCCCCTCGACGTGGGCGGGCCGCCGGCGGTCGTGGCGGAGCGGGCGAGGGGCCGGCTCGCTTCGGCGCTGGGCCGGCTCGATGCCCCGGCCGACAGCCAGGTGCTGGCGGAGGCCGGGTGGCTGGTCGGCGTGGCGGCGGACGATCCGCTTCCCCTGGCCGTCATGGGACGTCTGGTAATAGCCGGCATGGGGCATGTGGCCGCCAGCGCCATGGCCCGCTGGCTCATCATGCGCTCGGCGCGGTGCCGGAGGTCGGGTCCGGCCTATCTCGACCGGGCCCGCAGCGTGTTGCAGATGCTCCGGCAGCAGTTCGCGCAACAGGCCGACTATGCCCTGTGGCTGGGCCTCGCGTACCTGGCCGCAGGGCGCTTTTCCGAGGCGTGGCGGGAGCTGCAAGCAGCGTGCCGCCTGGATCCGGAGAGCGGCGCGGCCCTCGCGGCGGCCACCGTGGCGGATCTCGTCCTGGGGCGACGTCCGGGCCTACCCGGCGAGCGGGAGGTGCCCGTGGGGGTGGCGCAGCAGCTGGACCCGGGCCTGGTGGAGCTGGCCAGGGTGCTGCAAGTAACGCGGCGGGCCGCCCCCAAGGAGGTGCGGCTCGAGGTGATGCGGTACCCGGAGCAGCGCCTCTCCGACCAGGCAGAGCAGCCCGCCGTCGCCGTTTGGGTCGATGCGGTCTCGGGGGGCCCCGTGCGGCTGCGTGGTGCCTGGGGGGAGCGAGCCCTCGGGGCCCTCGAAGGCGAGTTGCTGCTGGCCTTGCTTTCTCTGGTGGCGGCGGAGCCATCGCAGGGGGTGGCTCGCCAGAAGCTGTGGAGCGCCGTCTGGCCGGTCGCGCCGCTGGCGGTCGGGCGGCTCGAGGGCCTGTTCTCCCTGGCCTTGAGGCGGGTGCGGCGGGCGACGCAGCAGGTGGCGGGCCGGCCGGTGGTGGAACATACCCACCGGGGAGGCTACCGGGTCGCCGAGGGGATCGCCGTGAGCGTACGGATGGATCTTCCGGCCCTGGCGGCCAACTGGATCCTGGCGCGATCGCCCGCGCGCACCTGGGGGTGAAGGAGACTCATCGCCGCGCACCTGGTCGGGCTGGACGGCCAAGGCCGGTTGCTCGTGCTCGAGGGAGACGCGGTCTGGCATGAGCTCCCCCGGTGGCTCGAAGCCAGGCACGCCTTCTGGCTCGACCTGGACGGGCCGAGCCAGGCGGAGTGGGAGGCCGTCGGGCGGTATTTCCCCTTCCATCCCCTCTCCCTCGAAGACGCTCGCTCGCTCAGCGAGTTCGCGAGGGTCGAGCCCTACCCCGACTACCTCTTCGTCGTCCTGCACCGCATCGGCCTGGGCGAGCGCCCGGGGGAGCACCGGCTCAGGGTGGGCGAGGTCGACCTCTTCATTCATCCCGCCTACCTCGTGACCACCCATCTCCAGCCCGCCCCGGAGATCGACGAGGCGCGCCGGTATCTGTCGACCCGTTCCCAGGCGCTGGTGCGGGGCAGCGAGTTCATGGCGCACCTGGTGGTCGACGCGGTGGTGGACGCCATGTTCCCTGCCATCGAGCGCCTGGTGGAGCAAAGAGAGAGGCTCGAAGGCCGGGTACTCGCCCAAGCCGAGCGCAGCCCGTGGCCCGCCGTGACCCACCTGCGAAGCAGCTTGCTGGTCGCGCGGCGCAGCCTCGGAGCTCAGGCCGAGGCGCTGGGGCGCCTCGGGCGGGAGCGAATGGCTCTGGTATCGCCGGAAAGCGCCCTCTATTTCCGGGACATCGCCACCCATGCCGATCGCCTGCTCGCCATCGTGGAAAACGAGCTGCGGCTCGTGGACAACCTGGTGCAGATGTACCTGGCCATGCGCACCGACCGGCTCAACGTCGTGATGCAGCGGCTCACGCTCTTGAGCGCCCTCTTCATGCCGCTCACCCTGATCGCCGGGATCTACGGGATGAACTTCCGCCACATGCCTGAACTGGAGTGGCCGCTCGGTTACCCGCTGGCGCTCGCCCTCATGGCCGCGGTGGGAGGCGGGCTGTACGGGTACCTCCGGCGAGCCGGCTGGTTCGACGCCGACGGGGGACGGAGGGGGCGGTCGCCGTCGTGAGGGGCCTGGTGCTGTTCGACCTGGACGGCACGCTGGTCAACAGCGGCGGGGCAGGCCGGCGGGCCATCCAGCGCGCCTGGGGCGAGGTGTTCGGCCAGGAGGTCGCGCTGGATCCGGGCTGGACGGCCGGTCGGACGGACCCTGCCATCTTCCGGGAGATGGCCAGGGTCGGGGGGATCGAGCCCAGGCGGTGGGAGGCCGAACGGGCTCGCCTGGTGGACCGGTACCTGGCCTATCTCTCCGAAGAGGTGGCGAGCCGGCCCGGACGAGTGCTACCCGGCGTACTGGAGCTGTTACGCCGGGGGCAGCAGGAGGCGCAATGGGCGCTCGCCCTGGCCACCGGCAACCTCGAGCGGGGCGCCCGGTTGAAGCTTTCGCCCTTCGACCTCAACCGGTACTTCCCCGTGGGCGGCTTCGGAAGCGACAGCGAGGTGCGCCACGAGCTGCTGCAGGTCGCCGTGAGGCGGGCGCAGGAGCACTTCGGCGAGGCGATGGCACCGGTGGTCGTGGGCGATACCCCTCTCGACGTGGAGGCGGCCCACCGAGCGGGGATGGCGGCGGTCGCCGTGGCCACCGGCCCGTACGGGATGGACGATCTCGCGCGGGCGGGTGCGGAGGCGGTGCTGCCCAGCCTGGAGGATACCGAGCGGGCCTTGCGCGCGGTGGCCGCGTGGATGTTACGTAGCCGTCATTGAAAGTTCATGGGGATAGGGGTAAGGTGGGGACGTACCGAGGCCGGTGGGGGGTGAGCCGGGTCCTCGCGATGGGAAGGCCTCTGGGGTGGCGCCGCACGCTCATGTCGGCCGACTTGCGCTTGTTCTGGTACGTGCACATGCGCATGGCGCGACGCTGGCTCGACCGCTTCATGCGCGTGATCACCCATCTCGGGGGCGTGATGTCCACCGTGGGCTTGTGCACGGCGCTCATCCTCATGGGGCCGGAGACGCGCCGGGTGGGGTATACGGCTCTCGTTGCCCTCAGCACGAGCCACCTCCTGGTGCAGCTGCTCAAGCGGCAGGTGGAGCGGCCCCGGCCTTACCTGGTGCTCGCTGATCGGAGAGTGATCGTGGCGCCCCTGTCCGACTACTCCTTCCCGTCAGGGCACACCACGGCGAGCTTCGCGATCGCCACCGTGCTGGCGGCCCGCTGGCCGGCAGCCGGTCCGCTGGCCTTCGCGACGGCGTCGATCGTGGGCCTCTCCCGTACGTACCTGGGCCACCACTACCCGTCCGACGTGCTGGCCGGAGCGGCCATCGGCATCCTCTTCGCCTACGTGAGCGTCCTCGGCATAGGCTGGTGAGTCGCCGACAGAAGAGGGCCGGCGGCGAGCGCCGGCCCTCTTCTCGGGCGGGAGACGAGTACGGGGTTGCGGGTCAAGGCTCGTTCGGCGCTAAGGGTGCCCCCTTTCAAACGTCGAAGTAGAGGACGAACTCCCACGGGTGCGGCCGGGTGCCGACCGCCAGCACCTCCCGCTGTTTCTTGTAGTCGATCCAGAGGTCGATGAAGTCCCTGGTGAAGACGCCGCCCTTGAGCAGGAACTGGTGGTCGTCCCGCAGCGCCTCCAGGGCCTCGTCGAGACTGGCCGGCAGCGAACGCAAGGCCAGCAGCTCGGCGGGGGTCAGGCCGTAGATGTCCTTGTCCAGCGGCTCGCCCGGGTCGATGCGGTTCTCGATGCCGTCCAGGCCGGCCATGAGCATGGCCGCGAAGGCGAGGTACGGGTTGGCCGACGGGTCCGGGGGCCGGTACTCGATCCGCTTGGCTTTCGGCTCCTGGGAGTACATCGGGATCCGCACGGCAGCGCTGCGGTTGCGCTTGGAGTAGACCAGGTTGACCGGCGCCTCGAAGCCCGGGACCAGCCGCTTGTACGAGTTGGTCGTGGGGCTGCAGAAGGCCGCCAGGGCCCGGCCGTGGTGCAGCAGGCCCCCGATGTAGTAGCGGGCCAACTCGGAGAGCCCCGCGTAGCCGGAAGGGTCGCAGAAGAGGTTGTTGCCTTCTTTCCACAGGCTCTGGTGGGTGTGCATGCCCGAGCCGTTGTCGCCGTGGATCGGCTTGGGCATGAACGTCACCGTCTTGCCGTACTTGCGCGCCACGTTCTTGGCCACGTACTTGAGGAGCATCACCCGGTCCCCCATGCGGGTGAGGGAGTCGAAGCGCAAATCGACCTCGGCCTGGCCTGCCGTCGCCACCTCGTGGTGGTGCACCTCGACTCCGACGCCGACGTGCTCGAGGGTGAGGGCGATCTCGGCCCGCACGTCGGCGACCGTGTCGGTCGGCGGCACCGGGAAGTACCCCTCCTTGTAGCGGGGCCGGTAGCCGGGGTTGGGGGTGCCGTCCCGGCCCGAGTTCCAGAAGCCCTCGGCGGAGTCGATGAAGTAGTACCCGCTGTGCTGGTTTTGGTCGAAGCGCGCGCTGTCGAGGATGAAAAACTCGGCTTCCGGGCCCCAGTAGCTCACGTCGGCGATCCCGGTCGCCTTGAGGTAGGCTTCCGCCCTGCGGGCGATGTGGCGAGGATCTCGATCGTACGCCTGCCCGCTCACGGGGTCCCGGACCTCGCAGATGAGGCTCAGGGTCGGGTGCTGGTAAAAGGGATCGATGAACGCGGTGCTGAGGTCGGGGACCAGCAACATGTCGCTTTCGTGGATCGCCTGGAACCCCCGGATGCTCGATCCGTCGAACCCGAACCCCTCCGCCAGGCTCTTGGAGCTCAGCTCGTCGATCGGCACGTGGAAATGCTGCCACAACCCCGGAACGTCCACGAACTTGAGGTCGGCCATCACCACGCCCTGGCTCCTGGCCTGTTCGACCAGCTCCTGCGCGGTGGTTGCCTTGATGGTGGCCGTCGCCCGCCCGTTCACAACGACCGCCACGACCCATCCTCCTTCCCCCAGCCGGAACTATGGCTGCATTGTAGAAAGCTGTCTGGTTGCTGTCAAGTCAATGCTATGAGTCATGACATGTATACACGCGGCCGGGCCGGGCGCGTCCACCGGGCGAGACTGCTACAATACCGGGCGGGGTGACCGGCGAGACCCATGCGCGTGGCGTTCCTCACCCTCGGATGCAAGGTCAACCAATACGACACGCAGGCCATGGCAGAGCTCTTCGCCCGGCACGGGTGGACGGTGGTCGACGGCGAGCAGCGGGCCGACGTGGTCGTGGTCAACACCTGCGCCGTGACGGGGGAAGGCGGGCGCAAGAGCCGGCGAGCGATCCGCCGTGCCGTCCGGCAGGCACGGCCCGGGACCATGGTGCTGGTCACGGGATGCCTGGCCCAGCTGGAATCCGAGCGACTGGCAGCCATCCCCGGAGTAGAGGCGGTGGTGGGGCCGGACCGCCGCCGGAGGCTGGTGGAGATCGCCATGGAGCGCTTGGGTCGGGTCGCGGGCGACGGCCCATCGCCCGAAGTGGACGTGGCCCTCGATCCTCGCCGGGGACGGCGCTCCTGGGAGGAGCTTCCCGTCCGCTCGTTCGTCGATCGTTCCCGGGCCGTCGTCAAGGTGCAGGACGGCTGCGACGAGATGTGCGCCTTCTGCGTGGTGCCCTACGTGCGCGGGCGTTCCCGCAGCCGGCCGCCCGAGGCGGTGATCGACGAGGTGCGCGCCCTGGCCGCGGCCGGCTACCGGGAGATCGTGGTGAGCGGGATCCATCTGGGAGCCTACGGAGCGGACGGCTGGGATCTCACCCGGTTGCTGGAGGCCATCGAGGAGGTACCGGGGTCGTTCCGGGTGCGGCTCAGCTCGCTTCTGCCGGGAAGCCTCACAGAGCCGCTCGTGCGACGGTGGGGGGATTCCCGGCGGCTATGTCCCCACCTTCATCTCTCCTTGCAGTCGGGGGACGATGCGATGCTCGAGCGCATGGGCCGGCGCTACCGGATGGCCGAGGTGGAAGAGAGGGTGGAGGCGCTCCGCTCATCGAGGCCGGATCTGGCGGTGAGCGCCGACGTGATCGTGGGATTCCCGGGCGAGAGCGACCGGGCGGCAGAAGCCACGGTAGAAGCCCTGCGGAGGTTGGGGGTGGCCCGGGTGCACGCCTTCCCCTATTCGGCCCGCCCTCTGACCCGGGCCGGCCGCCTGGACGGCCGGGTGCCGCCCGAGGTCGTTCGCCGGCGGATGCAGCGGGTGAAGGCCGTGGCTGCAGAGCTGGCCGTTCGGTACCACCGTTCGCTCGTCGGGCGCGAGGTGGACGTGCTCGTGGAGCGGGGCCCGGCCGGAACCACCTGGGCGGAAGGGGTCGACGAGCACTACGTGCGGGTCCGGCTGGCCGGCATGGCCGGGAACGGGGTGCGCCCGGGGCGGATCGTTCGGGCGCAGGTCCTGGAAGCGGGCCGGATGCGGGTGCTCGCGTCGCCCGTGGAGCCTCCCCCAGAGGGAAGGAATCCGCAGGGCAACGTGGAACCTGCGTGAGTATCCCCGGTGCCGCGGAGGGAGCCGATAGGGGTTCGGGGGTCCCGCCGGCCGGTTTCCGGACGTTGCGAAGGGGGGGCCGGCATTGGCCGAGATCCATATCGGGGACAACGAGTCACTGGATGCGGCCCTCAGACGCTTCAAGCGGATCATGCAGCGCGACGGGATCATGGCGGAGATGCGCAGGCGAGAGCATTACGTGAAGCCGAGCGTGCGGCGCAAGCAAAAGGCACAACAGGCGAAGCGGCGCCGCGGCTAGGTCAGGGGCGGAGTCTGCCAGGCCAAGGATGAGGTCGCCCGGGGTCGAAAGGAGATCCCGGGCGACTCGTTTTGTCGCCGGAGAGGAGAGTCGGCCACGCGGCACCCGTACCGGAGAGCTCTGGCCCTCGTCGCCTCCGTGGCGGTGCTGCTCACGCCGGCTGCGCCGGCGGTGGATGCCGCTCCCTCGCGCCCCCGGCGGGCGCCCATCGCCGTCGCCCCGGGAAAGGCGCCGGTCGTATACGTGGTGCCCGTTCGGGGCGTCATCGAGCTCGGGCTGGCGGCGTTCGTGCGCCGGGCCGTGAGCCAGGCCCAGCAGGCAGGGGCGGATGCGCTCATGCTCGACGTCAACACGCCGGGCGGCCGGCTCGATGCAGGCGAGGAGATCCGGGACGCATTGCTCGATGCCCGGTTGCCCACCGTCGCGTTCGTCTCGGAGCGGGCGCAGTCGGCCGGGGCGCTGGTGAGCCTCGCCGCCGACTACCTGGTGATGGCGCCGGCCGCCAGCATCGGCGCGGCCGAGCCCATCCCCGCCGAGGAGAAGATCGTATCGGCGGTGCGGGCCGAGTTCGAGGCGACGGCGCAGGCCAAGGGGCGGGATCCCCGCATCGCGGCGGCGATGGTCGACAAGAGCGTGGCGATCCCGGGCCTGGTGGAGGCGGGGAAGCTCCTGACGCTTCCGGCTCGAGAGGCGCTGGAGTTCGGCTTTGCCGACGCCATCGCGCCCGACCGGGAGCAGGCAGCGGCCGCCGTGGGGCTTCGGGGAGCGCGGTTCGTGGAGGTTCGTCCCAACTGGGCGGAGCGGCTCGTGCGCTTCTTGACGGAGCCCACGGTCAGCTCCCTTTTGCTCACCATCGGCTTTCTCGGCATGATCTACGAGCTCGCCACCGCCGGGTGGGGGGTCGCCGGCACGGTGGGACTCGTCGCCCTCGGGCTCTTCTTCGGGGCGAGGCTCTTGACCGGGCTCGCCGGATGGGAGGTCGTGCTGCTCTTCCTGGTGGGAGTGGCGCTGCTCGTGGTCGAGCTGGTGGCCGTCCCCGGCTTCGGCATCGCCGGCGTCCCCGGCCTGCTGGCCGTGTTCGCCAGTCTCTACCTTTCCTTCCGGGACGCCGCCTCCGCCGCGTACGTCATCGGCGGGGCCATCGCGATGACGGCCCTGGTGGCGGTGCTGACCTTCCGGTACGTGCGGCGCACCCGCACGTGGAGCCAGATCGTGCTCGGGGCGAGGCAGCGCCGGGAAGAGGGGTACCTGGCCTCTTCCAGCATGAGCGCCTGGGAGGGCAAGCGAGGACGGGCCGTCTCTCCGCTGCGACCGGCAGGCGTGGTGGAGATCGAAGGGATGCGCGTGGACGCGAGCACCGAGGGGGAGTTCGTCGACGCGGGGACCGCGGTGGAGGTGGTGCGGGTCGACGGCCTCACCCTGGTCGTTCGCCCGGTGACGTCCCGGCAAGAGAGGGCGGGGTAGGGCGGTGGAGGCGCTGCTTCTCTTCTGGCTCCCGGTCATTCTCGTCGTTCTGTTCTTGGTGGTCTTGCTCAACTTCATCCCCGTCGGGCTGTGGATCTCGGCGTGGGCGGCGGGCGTGGGGGTGAGCATCTTCACGCTGGTCGGCATGCGGCTGCGGCGGGTACCTCCGGCGGGGATCATCCTGCCTCTCATCAAGGCTTACAAGGCAGGCCTGGACGTGGCCATCGACAAGCTGGAGGCGCACTTCCTGGCCGGCGGCAACGTCGACCGCGTGGTCGACGCCCTGATTGCCGCCCAGCGGGCCAACATCAACCTCACCTTCGAGCGGGCGGCCGCCATCGACCTCGCCGGGCGCAACGTGCTGGAAGCCGTGCAGATGAGCGTCAACCCCAAGGTGATCGAGACGCCGATCGTGGCGGCCGTCGCCAAGGACGGGATCGAGCTCAAGGTCAAAGCCCGGGTGACGGTGCGGGCCAACATCGACCGGCTCGTGGGCGGCGCCGGAGAGGCGACCATCATCGCCCGGGTGGGCGAGGGCATCGTGACGACCGTCGGCTCGTCCAACACGCACAAGGAAGTCCTGGAAAACCCCGATCGCATCTCGAAGACCGTGCTCGGCAAAGGGCTCGACGCGGGCACGGCGTTCACGATCCTCTCCATCGACATCGCCGACGTGGACGTCGGGCGCAACATCGGGGCGCAGCTCCAGGTGGACCAGGCCATCGCCGACAAAAACATCGCGGAGGCGAAGGCGGCCGAGCGGCGGTTCGCCGCCATGGCCCGGGAGCAGGAGATGCTGGCCATGGTGCAGGAGATGCGGGCCCGGGTCGTGGAGGCCGAGGCCGAGGTGCCCCGCAGCCTCGCGGCGGCGCTGCGCGAGGGCAAGATCGGGGTCATGGATTACTATACCATGCAAAACATCCTGGCCGACACCGCCATGCGCCAGGCCATCGGCCAGATGACGGAGGGGCAGACCGGACGCCCGGGGCCCGGCGCCCCGCCCTCCAGCCTCCCCGGCGCCACGGGCGGCGGCCCGGGGGCAGGACCGCAGCGTCCGGGGCCGACGCGAGAGGGAGCCTGATCCCCCGTGGATGCCCTCATCGCCCTGCTCATCTTTGTGGCGCTCTCCGTGGTGGAGCGGCTTGCGACGCGAGGGTCGCGTCAGGTCGAGAAGCCGGCCCCGCGAAGCGGGCAGAGGACCGGGCAGCCGCCCGAAGGTGTTGCACCGGCGCGACCCCGGCCCTCCCCGGTAGAGGAAGCTCCGATAGCGGAGCCGGAGGCCGAGGGCGCTCCCGAGCAAGAACAGGCGCCGGCCCTTCCCGGCCAGGAGCAACCCCCTCCGCCACGCCCACAGCCCGGCACGGCCTCTCTGGGGCTGGCCGGGGCCCAGGCGGTGCGCCTGGGCATCGTCATGAGCGAGGTGCTGGGCCCGCCCCGGGCGCGCCGGCCCTACCGGCCCCCCACCTCACGCCGATGACGAGCCCCGGGCGGCTGCGCCGACGACGGCGCCCAGGACGCTGCCCGGGCCGCACAGCAAGAGCGACAGGGCGACGCGCTGGAAGGCGTAGAGCATGGCGGCGTCGCTCGGGGCTGCCTCCCCGCTCCAGGCGGGAGCCGCCACCACGGCCATCAGCACCATCTCCGCGAGCACCAGGCTGGCCAGCGCCTGGAGCACGGCAGGGGCCGGCCGAGCGGTGCGCAACCCCAACAACACCGCGCTCGCGACGGACCAGGCGACGCCCGCGGCCGCCCCGGCCCGGGCAAGCCACGGGAGCGGGCTCAGCGCGGGCAGGGTCCAGTTGGCCAGCAAGAAACCCAGGGCCAGTCCGGCTCCCACGACGCTGACCCCGTCCGCCAGGATGCGGGAGAGGGCGGCTTCCTTCCTGGGTGGCGCCGCTGTCCCCGAGGCCGGGGATGGCCGGCTCACGACGACCCCTCCCCCGGGTGGTACTCCACCTGATACTCGAAGGTGTGGCTTCCCGCCTCGGGCAGCTGCAAGCGCCCCGATACGGCCAATCGCCAGACGGTCGCCGCGCCCGGCGGCGCGGCCGCGGCAAACGGTACCTCAAGCAACCGCTCGCCGCCGGCCGCAGGGATCTGCAGGGGACGGTCCCGCAGGTCCACGCTGGCGGCCCCGGCATACCGCCCGTCCTGCCAGGCCAGCACCTGCACCTCGAGCAGCGCCACGGGCCAGGGCCCGCCGTTACGGTACCGGAGGTCCACCACGAGCCGTGGGGCCGCTTGCACCCGAGCCACGTCCACCGCGAGGCGGTTGAGCGCACGGGTCAGCGCGACGTAGCGCTGGGCCAGGCTCCACGAGCCGGCCAGCCCCAGGGTTCCCGCGATCGCCAGCGCCAGCCCGATCGCCTGGGTCCATCGTGGTCGCTGCCGCACGCCGCCACTTCCTCGTGGGTCACGGGATCGGCCGCAGAGGGCCGCGCCCTAGCATTACGCTCGCGACGCGTGCCATTCCTCTACCCGGCGACCGGCTGTGAAGCCTCCGCCGCCTGCCTCTTCACGCTTGCGCGGCGGGGCGGAGGGAGCCACAATGTCGGTGCGCGTGGGCCGAGGGTTTCGAAGGAGGCGCGACCATCGTTGGACTACGAGCTGACCCAACAGGCCGCCGCCCGCAACTTCACGGCGGTGCCTGCGTCCCGGGCCCCGGTCAAGGCCGTCGACATCCACACCCATGCCGGCACGCTGCCCGAAACGGCGCTGTTGCTCCGGGCCGCCGAGCTTTACGGCATCGACACCCTGGTGGTGATCGTGCACGACTACCTGGCGCCGGCATCCGTGAGCAACGGGTGGGCCGGGTCGGTCGTGATCGCTCCCCAGCTGCGCTACGATCATCTGGACGACGAGGAGCGCTTCTTGAAAGAAAACCTCGAGCGCATCGAACAGGCCGGTCGGGCCGGGGTGCGGCTCGTGAAGTTCTGGTTCACCCCGCGCTTTTACGCGACGACCCGGCTGCGGCTCGACGACCCGCGCCTGGCGCCCCTGCTTGCCCGCATCGACGCGCTGGGCATGGGGCTGCTGGTGCACGTGTCCGACCCGGACATCTGGTTCGAGCGGGTGTACACCGACCGGCAACTTTACGGCACCAAGGCCGAACAGTACCCCCAGCTCGAGGCCGTCCTGGATCGCCACCCGCGCATGCCGGTCGTGGCGGCGCACATGGGCGGGGATCCCGAGCACCTGGATCACCTCCAGGAGCTCTTGGACCGGCATCCCAACCTTTTCCTCGACACGAGCGCCACCAAATGGATGATCCGGGAACTCGGCCGCCAGCGGGAGGCGGCCCGGGACTTCTTCATCCGCAACCGGCACCGGATCGTCTTCGGTACGGACCAGGTGGTGACCCGGGGGTCCGACCTGGTGCGCTATACCTCCCGGTACTGGACGCACCGCCTCTTCTGGGAGACGAGCGTCGAATGCCCCTCTCCCGTCGAGGATCCGGATTGTGACGGGATGCCGGTCATCCGGGGGCTGGATCTGCCGGGCGAGGTCCTCGCCGACATCTACCGCCACAACGCCGAGCGGATCCTCGGCACGCCCCCGCCCGCCCGCTGACGGCTCGGTGGGCGAGCGGGGAGTGCCTGCCGGCGGCCCGTCAATGTCCCTCGGTCTCGGAGCGGGCCTGGCGACCGGCGCTGCGGCGAGGCGTCTCGGTAGGAGGATACAGCTCGGCGTCGTCGGGGTTGTCGATGACGACCAGGCTCTCGCCCGCCTCCTGGTCGGCGCCCTTCTCCTGCCGGGTGGTGAGCGGCCGCAACCGGTGCGGCCTTTCTCCGGGATCGCCGGGATGGGGATGTCGTCGAGCTCGGCGCCCTGCCACGGCGTTGCTCCTTCCCGGTCCCACGAAGGTGGGCGACGCCCGTGGCCCCTCGGGGGGCATCACGGCGTCGCCCGTAGTCTCGCTCCGGCCCGGGCGCCTTTATGCACCGGGCCCGCCGGATTTCAGAGGACCTCGGAGATGGCCTTCGCCTGGGTGAACAGCAGCAGGTAGTCGGGCCCGCCGGCCTTGGAGTCGGTGCCCGACATGTTGAAGCCCCCGAAGGGGTGAACGCCTACCAGGGCTCCCGTGCACTTGCGGTTGAAGTAGAGATTGCCCACGTGAAACTCGTGGCGCGCCTTCTCCAGCTTGGCCCGGTCCCGGGCATAGACCGACCCGGTCAGCCCGTACTCGGTGCCGTTGGCGATCTCGAGAGCGTGATCGAAGTCTCTCGCCCGGATGACCGCCAGCACCGGGCCGAAGATCTCCTCCTGGGCGATGCGGGCCTGGGGCTGCACATCCGCGAAGACGGTCGGCTCGATGAAGTACCCGGCCTGCTCCGGACGCTCGGCAGACTCGCCGAACGGCCGGCCTCCGGCCACGAGCCTGCCCTCGCGCCGGCCGACGTCGATGTACTCCAGCACCTTCTTGAACTGGGACAGGTCGACCACCGGCCCGACCTGGGTCTCGTAGAGCGCCGGATCGCCGATGCGAAGCGCTTTCGTACGCTCGACGATCATCTCGAGCACCCGGTCGTGGACGGCATCGAGCAGGATGGCCCGGGATCCGGCCGAGCACTTCTGTCCCTGGAAGCCGAACGCGGAGGTCACGATCGCCTGCGCGGCCGCCGGGAGGTCGGCGCTTTCGTCGACGATCACCGCGTTCTTCCCGCCCATCTCGGCGATGACCCGCTTGATCCACTTCTGACCGGGCGCGCTACGAGCCGCCAGTTCGTTGATCCGCAACCCCACTTCCTTGGACCCGGTAAAGGCGATCATCCGGGTCAGCGGGTGGCTCACCAGGACGTCGCCCACGGCGCCGCCGCTTCCCGGCGTGAAGTTGAGGACGCCCTCCGGGATGCCGGCCTCGAAGAGGATGTCCGCCACCTTGGCGCCGATCACGGGCGACAGGCTGGACGGCTTGAGCACCACCGTGTTGCCGGCGACCAGGGCGGCGGAGGTCATGCCGGTCAGGATGGAGAGCGGGAAGTTCCACGGCGGGATGACCACGACCACGCCGAGCGGGATGTAGCGCTGCTCGTTCTCCTCGCCGGGAAGCGGGGTGAGGGGCTGGGGCGCTCCCAGGCGCATCATCTCGCGGGCGTAGTACTCCAGGAAGTCGATGGCCTCGGCCGTCTCCACGTCGGCCTCCACCCACGTCTTGCCGACCTCCAGGACCTGCCAGGCGTTGAGCTCCAGCCGGCGCCGCCGCATGATGGCCGCCGCGCGCAACAGCACCCGGGCCCTGGCGTCGGGGCTGTACCGGCTCCAGCGCCCGAAGGCCTCGTAGGCGGACCGGATGGCGCGATCGGCCAGCTCCGGGTCCGCCTTCGAAACATATCCGACAATCTCGGCCGGGCGGGCCGGGTTGGTCGAGGCGATCTCCTCGCGGGTGGTGACGGAGTCGCCGCCAATCACCAGCGGATAGTGGCGACCCAGGCTGGATCGGACCCGGGCGACGGCCTCTTCCATGGCCCGCCGGTTTTCGGGTACGGAGAAGTCGACGAAGGGCTCGTTGCGGAACGACCCGACCATGGGCAACATCCCCCCCGTGCCTCATTCCATCCGCCCGCACGGATTCCTCGGGGTAGGAGCGCATAAGGATGTCCAGGCAACGCGGACCAGCGGGGGAAGCTGTCGTACCATGGTCAACCGCTGGGCCGGGCGCGCGGCCCGGGCCCTGGATATCCCGGCAGACGTCTTCGGCGAGAGCCGGGTCTCCATCGTAGGGACCCGGCGGCTGCTGGTGGAGAACCACCGGGGCCTGGTGCACTTCTCCACGGGGGAGATCGTGGTGCGGGTCCCTTCGGGGCAGCTGGTGGTGCGCGGGCGCGGGCTGGTCATCGGCGCCATCCAGCCCGACTGGCTGCGCGTCGACGGGAAGATCGAGCAGGTCGTGCTCACCGGCGGCGCATGGCATGGGACGGACCGGGCCGATGGGTGAATGGCTGTCGGGGTACGTCGTGATCCGGGCCAGCGGCGAGGGGCTGGCCGGGTTCGTCAACCTCGCGAGCCGGGCCGGGGTGCAGCTGTACCGGGCCCGCCGGGTGGGTCGCCACGTGCTGGTGGCGACCGTGGCGGCCCGGGACTTCCGCCGGCTGCGGGCTCCCGCCCGGCAAAGCGGGGTACGGGTGCGGCTCATCCGGCGAGGAGGGCTCCCCTTCGTCGCGGCGCGCATCGCCGCCAGGCCTGGCCTGATCGCCGGCTTCGCGGTGGCGGCCGTCCTGGTGGCAGCCCTGAGCGCCCGCGTCTGGGTGGTGGACGTGCAGGGGGTCTCCGGGCGGCTCTTGGAGCAGCTGCAGGAAGTGTTGAGCCGGTCGGGCTTGCGTCCTGGCGTCCTCAAGCACCGCGTCGAGACCCGCCAGCTGGAGCAGGAACTGCTGGAGGCGATGCCGCAGCTCGCCTGGACCCGGGTCCAGATCGTCGGCAGCGTGGCGCGGGTCGAGGTACGTCCGCGACGAGACGAACAGCGCCTCTTCATGGCTCCCGGTGACGTGGTGGCCGCGATGGACGGCCTGGTGGTCCAGGTCATCCCCGGAGCGGGGTGGCCCGTGGTCCGGCGGGGCGACGTGGTGCGCCGGGGGCAGGTGCTCATCACCGGGCAGCCGCCGGCCGGGGTCGACCCGGCTTCCGCCAGGCCGGTGAGGGCGACCGGGGTGGTGTACGCCCGGGTCTGGTCCGAGGCGATCGCCGAGCAGCCCCTCGAGATGCGCATCGACACCCCGACCGGTCGGCGGGCCACGGGCTGGCTCGTCCGGGTGGGCCCGTGGCACCTCAGGTTGGGAGCGATCGACCCGCCATTCCGGCGGTTCCAAAGCGAGATCGCGCACCATCGCCTGCCGCGGCCGCTGGACTGGGTGCCGGTCGCGTGGGACCGGGTCGCTCACGACGAAATGCGATCCCATGCCGTCGCCCTCGACAGGCAGCAGGCCCGGCGGATCGCGCAAGAGCTGGCGCTCGAGCGGGCGCTGGCCGGGCTCGGGGCGTCTCCCGAGATTCTGAGGCAAACGGTGACGACCCAGGAGGAGGAGCGGAGCCGGGGGGTGGTCGTGGTCCGCAGCCGGGCGATCGTGGAGGCCGTCCAGCAAATCGGCCAGTTCGTACCTTCCGAGGGGCGCTGAGGCGGCCAGCTGGCCTTCCCATCCGGGCCGCACTATACTGGGGACGTGAAGCGGCCGGGCAGGGCCCGGCGCGGTGGAGATCCTGGATGGGGGAGGCATGGCTTGCCCGCCGAACCCGGAGAGGGCCACGTGGCGCCGACCGTCTCCTGGATGCACGACCGGCGCTCGGATCTGGCGAGCATCTGGAGACGGCTCTCGCACCTTCATACCGGGCAGCGCCTGCGGCGCCTCGACCATCCCTTGACGGTCGCCGTGGTGAGCTGGGCCGTGCTGGTCGCGTTGTTCGTGCCGGCGGTGACTCGCCCCGGAGTGCGGCTGGCGCCCGGCCAGGTGAGCCCGGTCGACATCGAGGCCCCCCGCACCATCGAAAACCGGTACCAGACGAGGCAGCTCCAGCAGCAGGCGGTCAAGGATGCGCTGCGGCGTGCCGCCGAGGACCCGGCCAACTACTCCATCGACCCCACCGCGGCCGTCCAGGCCGGTGACCGGGTGCGCAAGGCCCTCGCCCTCATCGCTGCCGAGCGGGAGCGCCTCTGGCAAAGGGCGCAGCGGTCGGCGCGCTCGGGTGCGCCGCCCGACGCCAACTACCGGCCGCCGGCGGCAGAGGCCCGGGAGCGGGCCGGGCCGCTGCAATCCCTGATCCTGCAGCAGGCCAACCTCGCGCTCCCCACGGCCGCGGTGACCGAGGCGCTCCGCATGACGCCCACCGCCTTCATGGCGGTGCACGATCAGGTGCCCGGGGTGGTGGAGCACGTCATGAGCTCCACCCGCATCGCCTCGGATGGGGTAGAGGCGGCGCAGGGCCAGGTCGATGACCAGATCGGGCGGTTGAAGATGCCCCCCGAGGCGGTGCCGACGGCCCGGACCATGGCCCGGGCCGCGCTCATGCCCAACCTGATCCTCGACCCCGGCCGGATCGAGCGGCTCCGGCAGGAGGCCATCCGCAGCGTCCAGCCGGTCATGATCGTGCAGCACCAGGTCATCCTGCGCAGGGGCGACGTGGTGACCGAGGAGCACGTGGAGCTCCTGTCCGACCTGGGGCTGTTGGGCCGTTCCGGGCGGTTTTGGTCGGGCCTGTTGGGCTCGAGCGTGCTCCTGGCGCTGCTCGTCGGGTTGATGGCGCTGTACGTCGCGCGGTTTCACCCCAAGATCGCCCGCTCGACGCGCATGGCCGCGCTCGTCGCGTCCCTCGCCCTGGTGGCGGCCGTTTCAGGCCGGATCCTGGAGGGCTTGCGCTGGGCGCCCGCCGGGTACCTGACGCCCGTCGCCTTTTCGGGGATGCTGGCCACTCTGCTGGTGGACGCCCGGCTGGGTGCGGGGCTCGTCTCGGCGCTCTCCGTGCTGATGGGGCTCCTCTTCGGCTTCAGCGAGCGCCACGTGCTGGTGAGCTTCGTCACGGGCATGACGGCGGTCTTCAACGTGCACCGGCTGAGCCAGCGCTCCGACCTGACCCGTACCGGCGTGGTCTCGGGCGTCGCGGGCCTGGCGACGTTGGGGGCGCTCGGGCTCATGCAATCGGACCCCGACACCGTCGTGGCCAGCTGGGCCGGGCTCGCCAACGGGGTGTTGAGCTCCATCCTGGCGCTGGGCCTGCTGCCGTTCGTGGAGACCCTGTTCGGGGCCATCTCCACCGTGCGCCTCATGGAGCTGTCCAACCCCAATCAGCCGCTGTTGCGACGGTTGCTCCTGGAGGCGCCGGGCACCTACCACCACAGCCTCATGGTGGGCAACCTGGCCGAGGCGGCGGCGGAGGCGGTGGGAGGCGACCCGGTGCTCTGCCGCACGGGAGCCCTGTACCATGACGTGGGCAAGGTGCGCAGGCCTTACTTCTTCGTGGAGAACCAGTTCGGCGACGCCAACCCCCACGAACGGCTGATGCCGAGCCTGAGCACCCTCATCATCATGTCCCACGTGAAAGACGGCGTCGAACTGGCCCGGCAGGCCGGGCTCCCGGAGGGCGTGGTCGACTTCATCCGCACGCACCACGGGACGGACCTGGTGCGCTACTTCTACATGAAGGCGGTCCAGGCCGAAGGAGCGGAGAAGGTCAACGAGCGGGACTACCGCTACCCGGGCCCGAAACCCCACACCAAGGAGACGGCCATCGTCATGCTGGCCGATTCGGTCGAGGCTTCTGCCCGATCGCTGACTCGGCCTACTCCTGGGAGGATCGAAGGGCTGGTGCGCAAGGTCATCCGCGAGCGGCTGCTGGACGGCCAACTCGACGAGAGTACCCTGACGCTGCAAGAGCTCAACGATATCGGCAGCGCCTTCGTCAAGATCCTGACGGGCATCTACCATGCCCGCATCGAGTACCCGGAGCTGGAGCGCCAGGAAGAGGCGCGCCGGGCATGACGACGCCGCGAGCGCGAGGGGCCTCCCGGCCCTGGATCGTGCACGTCCACAACCACCAGCGGGCCGTCGCCGTCCAGGAGCTCATCCGCCGCCGCCTGATCCACCGGGCGGTCAGCAAGGTGCTGGAGCAGCAGGTCGGGCGGGCCGAGCGGCCGGTGGAGGTCAGCGTGGCCCTGGTGGACGACGAGACGATCCAGGAGCTCAACGGGCGGTTCCGGGCCATCCCGAAGCCGACGGACGTGCTCTCCTTTCGCCTGGAGGAGGAGCCGGACCGGGCGGCCGGCCCCCCGGGCGAGCCGGTGCTGCTGGGCGAGATCGTCATCAGCGCTCCGAGGGCGGAGCAGCAGGCTCGGGAGTACGGGCACTCGCTGGAGCGGGAAATGGCGTATCTCGCGGTACACGGCTGCCTGCACCTGCTCGGCTATGACCATGAGGACGAGGCATCCCGGAAGGTGATGCGGGCGCAAGAGGAGGCCGCACTCGAAGCGTGCGGCCTGGGCCGGTGAGCGCCGTGGCGTTTCCTGAGGGGCAGGGCCCCGCCCCCCGGCGTGCCCGCAGCGTGGCCGAGAGCTTCCGGTTTGCCACCGCCGGGCTGGTGCACGCACTGCGCACCCAGCGTAACCTGCGTATCCATTTCTTGCTGGCCCTGCTCGTCATGGTGCTGGCGCTGGCGGTCCGGCTGAGCCGGCTGGAGCTTGCGGTGCTGGTGCTGACCGTCGCGGTCGTGCTGGTGGCAGAGCTGGTCAATACCGCCGTCGAGGCCGCGGTGGACCTCTTCTCGCCGCAGTTGCACGACCTGGCCCGCATCGCCAAGAACGTGGCGGCCGGAGCGGTCATGGTCAGCGCCATCGGGGCGGTCGTGGTGGGCATCCTGCTCTTCTACCAGCCGCTGATGGCGGTGCTGGCTCACCCCTCGGCCGTGCCGGCGCGCCATTCGCAAAGTTACCTGACCCTGGTCGGGATCAGCCTGACGCTGTTGTTCACCTGGGCGGGCAAGAGCTGGCTCACCCGCCCGGTGCGTTTGGCCGGCGGCATGCCGAGCGGCCACTCGGCGGTGGCGTGGGCGCTGGCGACGGCCATCTACCTTGCCGGCGCCGGCCCCTGGCTGAGCTTGACTAGGAGCGGTTCTGGCGGGCCTGGTGGCGGAAAGCCGCCTGGAGGCGGGGCTGCACGATGTCTGGGAAGTCGCCGCCGGGGCCGCCCTGGGCGTCGGCGTGATGGCGGGCGTCTTCTTGCTGCTGGGATGAGCGCCTCTTTGCGCGCGGGCGGCCGGGCGCGCCGCTCGCGCAGCCGATACGGGGGTGGGCGTGTTGGGGGAGCATGCGACGCGGTTGACGCCTCCACAGGAAGAGGCCCTGGTGCGCCGGGCCTGGGAGGTCCGGGAACGGGCCTATGCGCCGTACAGCGGCTTCCGGGTGGGGGCTGCGCTCCTCACGGGCGACGGGCAGATCTTCACGGGGTGCAACGTCGAGAACGCCGTCTACGGAGCCACGTTGTGCGCGGAGCGGACGGCGGTCGGGCAGGCGGTGGCGGCCGGGCGGCGGGACCTGGTGGCCATCGCCGTCGTCGCCGCGACCGACGTCCTCACCACGCCGTGCGGGATTTGCCGCCAGGTGCTGGCGGAGTTCGGCCCCCGGATGGCGGTGATCGTGGACAACGGGAAGGAGCGCCGGCGGTACGGGCTCGACGAGCTGCTGCCCGACGCCTTTTCCCGTTCTCACCTGGAGGGTGCCGCGGGGCGGCAGGTATCTTTCACCGGCCCGTGAAATCTATGCCTGCGCTACGCTGCCGGCCGCAAGACCAACACGAGGTGGCCAGACGGTGACAGACAGGTCCGTTGCACAGGGGACGGAACAGGCCCGGGCGGCCGCCGCGGCGCCGAGCCAGGTACATGAGCTGGTGCGCCAGGCGCAGGAGGGCGATCGGGCCGCCCGGGAGCGCCTGCTCGAGACGTACCGGCCGTTCGTCATGCGGGCCGCCGCGTCGGTGGCAGGGCGGTTCGTGCGCGTGGGCCAGGACGACGAGGCGTCCGTGGCCATGATGGCCTTCGACGAGGCGATCAGCGCGTACAAGCGGCAGGGCGGCAGCAGCTTCTTCTCCTTCGCCGAGATGGTGATCCGGCGGCGGCTCATCGACCATTTCCGCCACGAGTCTTCGAGCCAGCGCCTGGAGGTGCCCTTGAGCGGGCTCGTCTGCGAGACGGAGGACGGCGAGCTCGACGATCCCCTGCTCCAGGTGGAGGCCCGTGAGGCGCAGCGCCAGTTCGAGGAAGCGATCCTGGCGCAAGAGAGGCGGGAAGAGATCGGCAGGCTGTCGGGGATGCTCCACGGGATGGGTATCCGGTTCCAGGATCTGGTCGACCAGTCGCCCCATCACCGGGACGCGCGGGAGCGGGCCCTCCAGGTCGCCCTCTCCATCGTCCAGCGTCCGGATCTCGCCGAGCAGGTACGCCAGAGGGGAAATCTTCCATTGAAGGATCTCGAAGGCCTGGTCGGCGTGAGCCGTAAGACCCTCGAGCGGCAGCGAAAGTATATTATTGCGTTGGTGCTGATCCTGAGCGGCGACTTCCCACATCTGAAGGAGTATTTGCGGCACTGACCCCGGGGACGGATCGCGTCGAGGGGGACCGGCTCTTGAGTCGAGTGAGAGGGCTACTGCTGGAGCGCACAGGCGAGCGCGAGGGGGTGGTCTTGACTCCGGACGGGCAGTTCGTCCGTGCCCGGATTGTGGACGAGGGGGAGTACCTCCCCGGCGTGGAGGTGTGGGGGATCGTGGGGCCGGCGCCCCTGGGAGAGCGCGTGGCGGCCTTCTTCGGATCGTGGCGGCGGACGGCAGCCGCTACGGCTCTGGCGTTCGGAGTGGTGGGCGCCGTGTTCGCCGCCGTCTACCTGAGAGGCGGCGCCCTCCCGCCGATGCCGGGGACGGCGGTGGTGCCGGGGGCAGGCTCCCCGGCGGCCACGCCGATGCCCGGAGAGGGGACCGCCGACGCCGAGTCCAAGCCGGTGCGGGCGCTGGCTTCCGAGTCGCCGCCGGTGGCTCCTGCGCCCTCGATCCGCCTGTCGGAGCGCATGGATGCGCCGCAGCTGTCGGCCCGGACCGACTTCTCCGGCTGGAGCAACGTCCGGATGCGGATCGGCGAGAGGGCTGCCTCCGGGCGGGATGCTACCGACATCGTGGAGCAGCTGCGCAGGGCGCTCTTGTCGGGCCGGAGTGAGGAGGATCGCCGGCCGGCGGCGAGGGGCGGCCCTGCTGCCACCTCTGGCACGGATGCTCCGGTGACGCCTTCCAAAGGCCCCGATGGCGGGACGGCCGGAGGGGATGCGTCCTCCGGCGGCGACGTCTCGGTGGCCACGGTCGACGACGGCGCGTCGGACGCCAGCGTGGCGGGACCCAAGGTCGTCTCCCCCGCCACCGCCGCCGGGTCCAAGATCGCGCCCACGAGCGAGCTCCAGGGGGCCGGCCAGCAAGGCGCCCGGGTGATGGACGCTACGAGCGGCTCGATCGAGGCGACCTCCGGTGGGGCGGTCGTCCCGGCAGAGGATGCCTCGTCGCTCCAGCTGGACGTCCCCTCGGTACGATTACGGGGAGGTTTCTGAGGCCGCCCTGCCTGCCCGGCGGCGTGCGCGTCGCGCACCCACTGCCCGGCCAAGCGGCGCACGCGCGTGATGGAGACCAGCCGCTTCAGCTACGAGTTGCCTCCTGCCCTCATCGCCCAAAGGGCAGCCGAGCCGCGCGACGCCTCGCGTCTTTTGGTCTTGCACGGCGACGGGCGCACCGAGCACCGGGTCTTCCGCGACGTGATCGAGTACCTGCGGCCCGGTGACCTGCTGGTCGTCAACGACACCCGGGTGATGAAGGCCCGGCTTTTCGCGCGCCGGCGCCCCCAGGGGGCCGGGTGGAGCTGCTGCTGTTACGCCGCGCCGACGGGGGCCTGCCGGGGGCCCGCAAACCGCGCCCGAGCGCGTGGAGCGATGGCACGTGCTGGTCAAGCCCGGCCGGCGGGCGCCGGTGGGACAGTGGCTCGAGGCAGGGGATGGGCGCCTGGGCGTCCGGGTCGTGGAGCGGACCGGCGAGGGGGGCCGGGTGGTGGAGCTCTCCAGCCAGACCCAACCCGTCGAGACGCTGCTGGACGAGCTGGGAGCCCTGCCCCTTCCTCCTTACATTCGAGTGCCCCTGGACGACCCCGAGCGCTATCAGACGGTCTACGCGAGGGTGGCGGGCTCGGCTGCCGCTCCCACCGCCGGGCTCCACTTCACTCCGGAGCTCCTGGAGAGAATCCGCCGGGCCGGCGTCCGCATCGAGCCCCTGACGCTGCACGTCGGCGTGGGGACCTTTCGACCGGTGCGGTCCGAGCGCGTCGAGGAGCACGTGATGCACGAGGAGTTCTTCACCATCCCGGAGGAGACGGCCGAGGCGATCCTCCGCACGCACGAGGCGGGAGGCCGGGTCTGGGCCGTGGGCACCACGGTGGTGCGGGCGCTCGAGTCGGCGGCGGTCGGTTCGCATCGGGTGCAGGCCGGGCCGGCGTCGACCCGCCTCTTCATTTATCCGCCGTACGCCTTTAAAGTAGTAGACGTGCTGATCACCAACTTTCATCTGCCGAGGTCGACGTTGCTGATGCTGGTGTGTGCCTTCGGGGGCACCGAACGCGTGCTGGCCGCCTACCGGGAGGCGGTGGCGCTCGGCTATCGTTTCTACAGCTTCGGCGACGCCATGCTGATCCTGCCGTGAGCCCAGCCTTTCGGGTAGACTTTCGCGACCGGTCGACCCGGGCCCGCCTCGGTCGCCTCGAGACGCCCCACGGGTGGGTCGAAACGCCCGTCTTCATGCCCGTGGGCACCCAGGGGACGGTCAAGGGCCTCGCGCCGCGCGAGCTCGAGGAGATCGGCATCTCCATGCTCCTGGCCAACACGTACCACCTCATGTTGCGCCCGGGAGCCGAGGTCGTTCGTTCCGCCGGGGGTCTCCACCGGTTCATGGGGTGGGAGCATCCCATCCTCACCGACAGCGGCGGGTTCCAGGTGTTCAGCCTGGCGGATCTGCGCCGGGTGACGGACGAGGGGGTCGCCTTCCGTTCCCATCTGGACGGCTCGCCGCAGCTGCTCACGCCGGAACGGTCCATGGAGGTGCAGTGGGCCCTCGGCTCCGACGTGGCGGTGGTCCTCGACGAACTCGTCGGATTCGGGGCCGATCGTCAACAGGTGGAACGAGCCGTAGAGCGAACCGCTTCGTGGGCCCGGCGCAGCAAGGCGGCCTGGGAGAAGTTGGGCGGGCGGGGAGCCGGCGGGCGGCTGCTCTTCGGGGTCGTGCAGGGGGGCGTGTACCCGGACCTGCGGCGGCGCAGCCTGGAGCTCACCCTGCCCATCGCTCCCGACGGGCTCGCCATCGGTGGTTTGAGCGTCGGTGAGCCCAAGGCGGCCATGTACGAGGTGCTGGCGGACCTCGAGCCGCAGCTGCCGGGGGAGCTCCCGCGGTACGTCATGGGGGTGGGCTCTCCGGACGTGCTGGTGGAGGCGGTCGCGCTGGGGTACGACATGTTCGACTGCGTGCTGCCGACGCGCCTGGCCCGCCATGGGGCAATCTGGACGTCGGAGGGCCGGGTGATCATCCGGGACGCGCCGTTCGCCACCGACCTTCGCCCGCTCGACGAGCAGTGCGACTGCTACGCGTGCCGGTACTTCTCCCGGGCGTACGTCCGGCACCTGTTCAAGGCCGGCGAGATGCTGGGCATGCGCCTGGCTTCCGTGCACAACTTGCGGTTCTTGACGCGGCTCATGGAGAGCATCCGGCAGGCCGTCCGGGAAGGCCGGCTGCCGGAGCTCCGGGAGGCGATCCGTCAAAAGTACGGCACCCAGACGAAGGAAGGGGAGACGTGATAGTGACACCCATCTGGCTGGCAGCCAGCCAGGAGCAGGCGCAGGGCAGCGTGCTGAGCCTCATTCTGTTCCTGGTCATCCCGTTCGTTTTCTTCTACTTGCTGCTGTGGCGGCCCCAGGCCCAGCAGCAGAAACGCCGGGAGCAGATGCTCAAAGGCCTCAAGAAGGGGGACCGGGTGGTGACGGTGGGCGGGATCCACGGGGAGATCACCGCCATCAAGGATGATACGCTCACCGTCCGGATCGCCGACAAGGTCGAGGTCCGCATGAGCCGCTCAGGGGTCAGTCACGTTAAGGGCAAGGAGGAGGCGTGAGGATTTGCCCGAGCGGGTGAGGCTGGAGCAGGTGCGAGCCCACCCTCTCATCGGCGCGCTCATCCGGGCATCCAACGAGCACCTGGCCGCCCAGGGCTTCACCGAGCACGGCCAGCGCCATGCGGAGCTCGTCGCCCGGGTGAGCCGCAACGTGATGACGCACCTGGGCCGCAGCCAGCGGGAGGCGGAGCTCGCCGAGATAGCGGGCTACACCCACGACATCGGCAACGCGATCGCCCGGGAGGCGCACGGCCAGGTGGGGGCGGCCGTCCTGGTCCAGGTCCTCTCGGAGCTGGGGATGGATCCTTACGAAATCGCCGTCGTCGCAGGGGCGGTCGGTAACCACGAGGAAGAGGTGGGCCAGCCCGTCAACCCGGTCTCGGCGGCGCTGATCCTGGCCGACAAGAGCGACGTGCACAAAAGCCGCGTCCAGAACCCCGACCGGGCCCGCTTCGACATCCACGACCGGGTCAACTATGCGGTACAGAAGTCGTTCTTGCGGGTGCACCAGCCGGAGCACGTGGTCCAGCTCGAGCTCGAAGTGGATACCTCCATCATCCCGCTCATGGAGTACTTCGAGATCTTCCTCACCCGCATGCTGATGTGCCGGCGGGCGGCCGAGTTCCTGGGATGCCGCTTCCAGCTCCAGATGAACGGGGTCCGGCTGCTGTGAGGGGTGCACCGTCCCGGCGGCGAGGGCTTCCAGGACGCGCCGTGAAGGCGTTTGACCGGGATCGAGGGCAGGGACTATAATACGGCCTGTGCGCGTGGCAGAGGGCGTCCGCACCGGTCCAAGCGCGCACCGTTGAGGAGGACAGCGTGTGAGTTCGGTGAAACTGTGGAGAACGCTCCTCATTCTGGCAGTGGTAGCCGTTGCCGGGGTGCTCCTGCTCACGCGCCCGTTCCGCCTGGGCCTGGACTTGCAGGGCGGGACGCACGTCGTGCTGGAGGCGGAGCCGTCGCCCGGTATCGGCACGGTCGACGACCAGACCATGCAGCGGGCCCTGGCCATCGTCGAGCGGCGGGTCAACGGGCTCGGGATCGCGGAGCCCATCGTCCAGCGCCAGGGCCAGCGGCGGATCATCGTGGAGCTGCCGGGGATCGACAACCCGCAGCAGGCGATCCAGACCATCGGCAAGACCGCGCTGTTGGAGTTCAAGAGCCCGACGGGTGAGACGGTGCTGACGGGAGCCGATCTGGCCACGGCCAGCTTGAGCCGGGACCAGTTCGGGCGCCCGGCGGTCGCCATCGAGTTCAAACCGCAAGGCGCGCGCAAGTTCGCCGATCTCACCACGCGTTACGTGGGCCAGGTCATCCCGATCCTGCTCGACGGCCAGCCCATCTCGACGCCGGTCGTGCGTACGCCCATCCCGGACGGCAAGGCGCAGATCGAGGGCGACTTCACCGTCGAGGAGGCCAGGCACCTGGTGGTCCAGCTCAACGCCGGCGCGCTGCCCGTGCCGCTCAAGGTGGCCGAGGTGCGCACCGTGGGGCCGACCTTGGGCCGCGAGTCGATCGACCAAAGCCTGCGGGCGGGTATCGTGGGAGCAGCGCTCGTGTTCCTCTACATGTTGCTCTACTACCGCCTGCCGGGGGGCATCGCCGACCTGGCCCTGGCGGCTTACATCATCATCCTCCTCGGGGCCATGGTGGGGTTACAGGCGACGCTGACGTTGCCGGGCATCGCGGGGCTCGTGCTCTCAACGGGCATGGGGGTGGACGGGAACGTCCTGGTCCTCGAGCGGATCCGAGAAGCCCTGCGAGAAGGCAAGCGCGTGCGGGCGGCCATGGACGAAGGGTTCAAGGGTTCCCTGCGGACCATCCTCGACGGCAACGTCACCGTGCTGATCGCGGCGGCGGCGCTGTTCTACTTCGGAACGGGTCCCATCCGGGGCTTCGGGGTCACGTTGACCCTCGGTATCGTGGCAAGCATGTTCACGCAGATAGTGTTGACCCGCCTGCTCCTCTCGATCTACATCGACCGGGATCCTGAGCGGGCAGCGCGGCAACTGCTGCCTGGAGGGGCGGGCGTCTCCCAATGATCAAGGCCAGCAGAGTGGGTGGGGCAGCCCGAGCGGCGGAGCCGACCGCGTCTCCGGCCCGAGTGTACCCGTTCATGAGGTACCGAGCCTGGTACCTGGGGCTGACGGCGATCCTCCTGGCGGCAGCCGTCGTCGTGATCGTGACGAAAGGCTTCGTGCTCGGGATCGACTTCACCGGAGGGACGCTCCTGGAGCGGGGCATGCCGCGCCCGGTCACGGCCGCCGAGGTCAGCACGGTGCTGCGGGGGCCAGAGCTCGCGGATCTCAGGCTGGAGGGATCCATCGTGCAGCCCCTGGACGGTGGCCGGGCGGTGCTGATCCGGACCTCCGAGCTCAATCAAGCTCAGATCCGGCGGGTCGACGAGGCCCTCAGGAACGCGTTCGGACCCGGCGTCACCGATCGGCGCACCGAGGTGGTCGGGCCCGTCGTGGGCCGCGAGCTCGTCAAGCAGGCGCTGATCGGGTTACTGCTGGCTTCGGGCGGGATCCTCGTCTACGTGACGGCTCGCTACGAGTACCGCTTCGGCGTTGCCGCCGTTGCGGCTCTCCTGCATGACGGGCTCGTGATCGTGGGCCTCTACTCCCTGCTGGGGATGGAGGTCAACGTGTCGACCGTGGCCGTGGTGCTTACCATCCTGGGCTACTCGGTCAACGACACCATCGTGATCTTCGACCGGATCCGGGAGAAATTGGGCAGGGCCGGGCGGCGCAAGGACTTCGACCGGCTGGCGGACGAGGCCATCACCGAGACGCTGCCACGCACCCTCAACACGGCGGGCGCCACGCTGGTCACCGTCCTGGCGCTTCTGCTGCTGGGCGGTGCCACCATCCACGACTTCGCGCTGGGGCTGTTCGTGGGCATCGCATCGGGTACCTACTCGTCGGTGTTCGTGGCCAGCGCCCTGTGGGTGGTCTGGCGCCTGGCCGACCTGAGGCGGAGCAGCCGCCGGGCCCGGGCGGCCGCCTGATCGCTGCCCAGGCCTGGCCAGGAGCCGGGGGTTCGAGGGGACGGCCGGGGAGAGGCGTCCCCGGGCAGGACGGTGGCCGGTCGCTGGGGGCAGGTGAACCGTGAGCCGTTCACGGCCTGCCGGTGAGCCACGACATCCGGATCGGGAGGTGCCGGGGCTGTCACGACCGCTCCGGCACCTGCGCCGTTACCGGCAGGTGGCCGAGGTGCTCGCCCGGCACGGCTTCGCCGTGGTGCTGGAAAGCCTCGGGCTTCGCCGGCTGCTTCCTGCATGGCATCGCGCTGCACCGGCCGCCGGCGGGCCCGTGCACCTCCGGCAGGCGCTGGAGGAACTGGGGCCCACCTTCATCAAGCTGGGGCAGGTGCTGAGCCTGCGGGCCGATCTGCTCCCGCGCGAGTACGTCGAGGAGCTCGCCCGCCTGCAAGACCGGGTGGCTCCCGAACCTTTCGAGCTGAGCCGCAAGACCATCGAGGAGGAGCTCGGGGCTCCCGTCGAGCGGCTCTTCGCGCGGCTCGACCCCCACCCCATGGCCTCGGCCTCGTTGGGCCAGGTGTACGAAGGGACCCTGCCCACGGGCGAGGCGATCGTGGTGAAGGTGCTGCGCGCCGGGGTGGAGGAACAGGTCCAGACCGACCTGGAGATCATCGACGACCTGGCGAAACTGGCCCGGGAGCGCCTGGCCGAACGGCTGATCGATCCGGTGCGGCTGGCGGAGGAGTTCGCCCGCATCATGCGGCGTGAACTCGACTACCGGTTCGAGGCCCGCCACATCCAGCGGTTCCGCCACAACTTCCGCCACGACCGGCGCATCCGCATCCCCAGGGTGTACGACGCGCTCAGCGGCCGGCGAGTGCTGACGCTCGAGCGGCTCTGGGGGGTCAAAATCTCCGAGTGGGACCGGCTGCAGGAAATGGGCGTCGACCGGCGCGCCCTGGCCCGCACGGGGGCGCAGATCTTCTTGAAGATGGTGCTGGTCGACCACTTCTTCCACGGTGACCCCCACCCCGGCAACCTGCTGGTCGAGCCCGACGGCCGGCTCGGGGTGCTGGACTACGGGATGGTTGCGGCGCTCCGCCCTCAGACGACCGAGCAGCTGGTGCGGGTCTTCCTGGCGGTCGTGCGGCAGGACGCGGAGGGGGCCGTCCGGGGGATGCGCCGCATGGGCATCGTGCCCCCCGGGGCCGACACGCAGCGGCTCGTCGGCGACCTGGAAGACCTCATTGCCCGCAACTACGGGCGGCCCATCTCGGAGCTCGTTCTGGCGGACGTGGTGCGCGACTCGCTGGACGTGGCGTACCAGCATCGTCTCGTGCTCCCGTCCGAACTGTTGCTCCTGGCGCGCGCGTTGCTCCTGCTCGACGGCCTGGGGCGCCAGCTGGACCCCTCCTTCAATCCGCTGGAGGTGGCCGTCCCCTTCGCCCGGAGGCTCGTCCTGCGCCGCCTGACCTTGCGGCGCCAGGCCCAAATGCTCCTCGGTCCTTTGCAGGAGGTCGTCGAGGTGGTTCGTACCCTCCCGCAGAGGGTCGATCGCCTGCTCGAACAGGCAGAGACCGGGCGGCTCGCAGTGCGCTGGCGGCCCGACGGATACGAGGTACCGTTGCGCCGGCTCGAACGCGCGGTCAACCGGTTGGCGATGGCGCTTTTGGCGGGAGGTCTCGCCATCGCCGGCGCCCTCCTGTGGGACGAGACGGGGCCGCGCCTGGCGGGCATCCACGTGGCGGCCGGGCTGGCTCTCATGGCTTCGATCGGGTTGTCCGCAGGGCTCTTCTGGGGCATCTGGCGCTCCGGCAGGTTGTAGGAGACACAGCGGCGCCGGGCAAAGCTGGGGGGAATCTCCGCTGACGGTCGTAGTGGTTGCGTTCCTCGTGATCGTGCTGGTGGTGGCGGCGTTCGCCCTGCAAAACACCGTGCCGGTGACCGTGCAGCTCCTGGCATGGAGCTGGCAGGTCGATGCCGGGAGGCTCGCCGCCGCCGCGGCGGCCGTGGGCGGGCTGGCCGTCGCGCTGGTACTGGGGGCGGACGACATGCGGCTGCGGTGGCAGCTTCGCCGGGCGCTCGGCAGGGCCCGCCGGCTCGAGGCGCGCCTGGCGGCGGTCGAGTCCGAGCGGGATCGGCTGGCGGAGGCGGCCGCGGCGGCGACGCACCCCGAGGTGAGAGAGGCCGCCTCGGCCCAGGATCGCCCTACAGGCTGAGGCGGCCATGGGGCAGGGGGTTGTGGGCGTCCAGGCCGTGGAGTGGCGATCCCGCGCGCCTCAGCCAGCGAGGGCGCGGCGGTTGGCCGCTCTGCTGGGACTTCACCCGGTGCTGGGGCAACTGCTCATCCACCGGGGCATCGAAGAGCCGGCGGCTGCCGCGGAGTTCTTGCGAACGCCGGCGCCCTCCCGGCAGGCGTGGCGGCTGCCGGGCGTCAAGCAGGCCGCCTGGAGGATCCTGCAGGCGCTGCGGCGCCACGAGCCCGTGGTCGTCTACGGAGACTACGACGCCGACGGCCAGACGGCGGCGGCCATCCTCGTACGGGCGTTACGCTATCTGGGCGGACGGGTGCACTGGTTCATCCCGCATCGCCTCTCCCTGGGCTACGGCCTGCACCAGGAGGTCCTGCTGGAGATGGCGGAGCGGGGCATTCGCCTCGTGGTGGCTGTAGACTGTGGCCTGACCGCGATCGAGCCGGTCCGGGAGGCGCAGCGGCGGGGCCTGGACGTCGTCGTGGTGGATCACCACGAGCCGGCGTCGACCCTCCCGGAGGCGGCCGCCATCGTGGCGGCCCACCAGCTGGGGGCGTGGCCGGGAGCCGACCGGCTGAGCGCGGCGGGCCTGGCCTACCACACCGCCATGGCGTTGTTGGACCTCGCCGGCAGGGAGGAGGGCCTGATGGCCCCTGCCCTCGTGCAGCTGGCTGCGATCGGCACCGTCGCCGACGTCGTGAGCCTGACGGGCGAAAACCGCCGGCTCGTGCGGGAGGGGTTGCAGCAGATCCGCACGGCTCCCCTCCCGGGCGTCGCCGCGCTTGCCCGGGTCGCCGGCGTCGACCCGGGCTCGGTCGATACCTACCACGTGGCCTACATCCTGGCGCCCAGGCTCAACGCCGCCGGGCGCGTGGACGACCCCGGCGTCGGCGTGGGGCTGTTGCTGGCGGAGGAGGAGCCACAGGCGCAAGCGGCCGCGCTGCGCCTGGAGGAGGCCAACCGGGCTCGCCAGGCCACGGAGCGCGAGGTCCTCGAGCAAGCGCTCGAGCAGGCCGAGGCGCAGGTCGAGGCGGAGGATCCCCCGATCCTGGTGGTGAGCGGGGAGGGCTGGCATCCCGGGGTGATCGGGGTGGTGGCCTCGCGGCTGGTCGACCGCTTCGCGCGCCCGGCGCTGGTCATCGCGACGGAAGGGGAGAAGGCTCGGGGGTCGGGGCGCAGCGTCCCGGGGGTCGATCTCTACGCCCTGCTCTCCGCATGCTCCCGCACCTTCACCCACTTCGGGGGCCACCCCATGGCGGCCGGTTTCTCGCTGGCCAGCGCCGACGTCGAAGCCTTACGGGATTGCGTGACGCAGACGCTGGCTTCCCGCTGGCGGGGACCGTACGTGCGGGTCCTCGACGTCGAGGCATGGGTCGACCTTCGCGACGTGGACGAAACGCTGGTGCGCCAGTTGCGCCTGCTCGAGCCGCACGGAGAGGGCAACCCTCGTCCCGTGTTGGCCAGCCAAGGCCTGGCGGTGGTGGAGGCGCGGCCGATCGGCGCCGACGGCCGGCACCTGAGGCTGGTGGTGAAGGAGCGCCGGGAGGGCCAGGAGATGCCCGTGGTGGCGTTCGGGAAGGCGGAGGCATGGAAAGCGATCCTCGACCGCGCCACCTCGGGGGGCGTCCCGGTGGATCTGGCTTTCACCCCTCAAATGGGCCGGTGGGGCGACGTCGAGTTGAAGGCGCTCGAGCTCCGGGAGAGCCATCGAGACGGCTGTGCGCTGCTCGTGTGGGATCCGCAAGGGTCGCGCTCGCCGGTGCTGCCCGCAGGCTCCGAAGCGGAGCTTGGGCCACGGAGACCGGAAGGGGCGACTCCGGCGCCGGCGGTCGTGGAGGACCGCCGCGGGCTCGCCGATGAGGGAATCGGCGCGCTCGCCGGGTGGTTGCGCCATACCCTGGACGCGATGCCCGGCACGACAAACGAGGTCGGTGTGCTCGTCGTCGTGCACGAGTGGCGGGAGGCCGTCCGCACGTGCGCGGCCCTGTGGGAGCATGCGCCGGACCTGGCGCACCGGGTAGGCTGGATGGACGAAGGGGCAGGGCGGGCTGCCGCCGGCGGCACGCCATGGGAAACGGCCTTGCTGCACGGGCCGAGGGCTCTGGTGGCATCCCACCCTCGAGGGATGGAGCTCCTCGACGCCGCAGGGGTGGTGCTGGTCTGGCAATTGCCCCTGAACGTCTGGGAATGGAAGGCAGCCTGGCGCAACCGGGGGGCGGTGCGGGTCGTCCTGGGCTACGGCGAGGCGGAGCGCGAGCGCCTCGAGCGCACCATCCTGCAGGCGTTGCCGGGGGTGGAGGAGCTCCGGCACATCTTCCGCCTCTGCTCGGCGCAGGCGCGCGTGGCGGGGCCTCGCCTGGGCCCGGACGTGGTGGGGCTCGTGCAGAGCCTGCAGGTGCTGGATCCGGCCTGGAGGCCCGGTCGTCCCGTTCAACTGGTGGAGCGGGCGCTCATGGTCTTCGAGGACCTGGGGCTCGTCGAGCCGGCTTGCGGGTGACGGGGGCTGGGTGTGGAAGGGGGCGAGAGCGGGAGTAAAGCTCGACTTGGCGCAGTCCCGCCGTTATAATGAGTTTACTCGGGCCCGCCGCTCGTGGCAGGAAGTCGTCCAGGAGGCCTTCCGGCAAGGGGCGCCTGCCTGGTGGCAACGAGGCTGCGGCGGGTGAGCCGTGGGGTTGGGAAGAAGGCATCGGGGCCATGGATTTGAAAGCGCTCATCCGGGAGATTCCCGATTTCCCGAGGCCCGGCGTCAGTTTCAAGGACATCACGACGCTGATGAAAGATCGCGCCGCGCTGGCCTACGTGGTGAGGAGTCTGGCCGACCATTTCCGCGGCGCGGGCATTCAGACGGTCGTAGGGGTCGAGTCGCGGGGGTACGTGCTGGGGGCACCCCTGGCCTACGAGCTCGGGACGGGCTTCGTCCTGATCCGCAAGCCCGGGAAGCTCCCCGCAGCGACCATCCGGGTCGAGTACGACCTCGAGTACGGCAAGGACGCGCTGGAGATCCACCGGGACGCGCTCCAAAGGGGAGAGCGGGTGCTCCTGGTGGACGACCTCCTGGCCACGGGCGGCACCATGAGTGCCGCGGCCCGGCTCGTGCGGGAGCTGGAGGCCGAGACCGTGGGCTTCGGGTTCCTCATCGAGCTCACCTTTCTCGGAGGCAGGGAGCGCCTCAAGAGCATGGGCTTCTCCGACTCCCAGATCGTAACGCTGGTGCGGTATGATGCGTGAGGGGGACCGGGCTGGCTGCGGGTCGGGATGAATCAGGCGACGGCCGCCACTACGCTGGATGCGCCCCTGGAGGCGCTCATCGATCGGATCCGTGCCTACAATCCAACGGTGGACACGGAGCTATTGGCGCGCGCCTACACGTTCGCGCGCCAGGCGCACGCCGGCCAGGTACGAGACTCCGGCGAATCCTACTTCCAGCACCCCGTGGAAGTCGCGCGGATCCTGGCGGAGCTCCAGGTGGACGTGGCGACCATCGCGGCGGGGCTGCTCCACGACGTGCTCGAGGATACCCCGGTGACGGTGGAGGAGCTCACGGAGCACTTCGGCCCGGAGATCGCCCGGCTGGTCGACGGGGTCACCAAGCTGAGCAAGATCCCGTTCCAGTCCCGGGAGGCCCAGCAGGCGGAGAACCTGCGCAAGATGTTCCTGGCCATGGCCGAGGACCTGCGCGTGGTGCTGATCAAACTGGCCGACCGCCTGCACAACATGCGGACCCTTCGCCACCTGCCGCCCGAGCGCCAGCGCAAGGTGGCCCGCGAGACGCTCGAGATCTACGCGCCGCTCGCTCACCGCCTCGGGATCTGGCAGCTCAAGTGGGAGATGGAAGACCTCGCCCTGCGCTACCTGGACCCTACGGCCTACTACCAGCTGGTGCAGGCCGTGGCCAAGAAGCGCACCGAGCGCGAGGGCGAGCTCGAAGAGGTCATGGAGATCCTGCGCCGCAAGCTGGCGGAGATGGGGATCGCCGGGCGGGTGCAGGGGCGCCCCAAGCACTTCTACTCCATTTACCAGAAGATGCGCACCCAGGGCCGCTCGTTGGACGAGATCTACGACCTCATGGCCGTGCGGGTCATCGTGGGCGACGTCAAGGACTGCTACGCCGTGCTGGGCATGGTGCACAGCCTCTGGAAGCCGATACCGGGCCGCTTCAAGGACTTCGTGGCCATGCCCAAGTCCAATCTGTACCAGTCGCTCCACACCACGGTCATCGGGCCCCGGGGCGAGCCCCTGGAGGTGCAGATCCGCACCCAGGAGATGCACGAGGTGGCCGAGCGTGGCATCGCCGCCCACTGGCTGTACAAGGAGAAGCGGACGGCGAGCGCGTTCGACGCCAAGGTGGCCTGGTTGCGCCAGGTGATGGAATGGCTGCGGGAGATGAAAGACCCGCACGAGTTCATGGAGACCCTCAAGATCGACCTCTTCGAGGACGAGGTCTTCGTCTTCACGCCGAAGGGGGACGTCAAGAACCTCCCGGCGGGCTCCACGCCGGTCGACTTCGCCTTCTCGGTCCACACGGACATCGGCCTGCGCTGCGCGGGCGCCAAGGTCAACGGGCGGCTCGTGCCCTTGCACTACCGGTTGCGCAACGGCGAGATCGTGGAGATCGTCACCGGCAAGCACGCGCAGCCGAGCCAGGACTGGCTCAACTTCGTCAAGACGTCGAAGGCCCGGAGCAAGATCCGCAGCTACCTGAAGGAGGCCCGGCGCGAGCAGAGCCTGGCCCACGGCCGGGAGATGCTGGAGCGCGAGGCCCGGAGGTTGGGCATCGACCTGGCCGAGGCGGCGAAGGAGGACGCGCTGGCCCAGTTGAGCCGGCGGTACGGGCTCGCCTCGGTGGAGGACCTGTACTCGGCCATCGGGTTCGGGCGGATCTCGGCCGCGCAGGCGCTGGCGCGCCTGGTGGGCAAGGAAGAGTTGGCCGAGCACGTGCACCGGCGGCAGGAGACCCCGGTACGCCCCGGCCGCGGCGATACCGACGCGGGCAGCAGCATCGTGGTGGAGGGGGCGGACAACCTCCTGGTGCGCTTTTCCAAGTGCTGCTCGCCCGTGCCGGGCGACGCCATCGTCGGTTACATCACCCGGGGGCGGGGCATCTCCGTACATCGGGCCGATTGCCCCAACCTGCAGCAGATGCTGGTGGAGCCCGACCGGCAGGTCCAGGTGCGCTGGCGCAGCGTGGCCGGCGTGCTCTACCCGGTCGACCTGCAAATCGAGGCGCACGACCGCGTCAACCTGCTCTCCAACATCATCAACGCCATCTCGGACGGTAAGACCAACATCGAAGCCGTCCAGACCCGCACGACCCGCCATCGCCTGGCCATCATCCACGTCGTGGTGGACATCGACGGGATGCCTCACCTCGCCGATCTCATGCGCCGCCTCCGGCAGGTCGAGGGCGTCATCGACGTTCGCCGGGCGCAGGCCAGCTCGCCGGCCTCTCCCGCGGCTCCGGGCCGCGTGCGGCACGCCCCGGAGGTCTAGCGTTTCGTGCGCGTCGTGGTCCAGCGGGTGAAAGAGGCGCGCGTCACGCTCGAGGACGGCAGCGTGGTCGCCTCGACGGGGCCGGGGGTGGTGGCCCTCGTCGGCGTGGAGCACGGCGATGCCCGGCCGGACGTGGAGTGGATGGCGGAGAAGCTGGCGGGCTTGCGGATCTTCGAGGACGATCAGGGCCGTCTCAACCGGTCGGTGCAGGAGGCCGGCGGTTCCATCCTCCTCGTCTCCAACTTCACCGTGGCAGGGGAGTGCCGTAAGGGGCGCCGGCCGAGTTTCGACCGCGCCGCTGCGCGCGAGCAGGCGCGCCGGGTGATGGAGCAGCTGGAAGAGGCGGTCAGGCGCCGGGGGATCCCGGTCGCGACGGGAAGCTTTGGCGCCTCCATGCAGGTGATGCTGGTCAACGACGGCCCCGTGACGCTGGTCGTGGAGACGCCGCCCAAAGCGGTGACGGCCGGGGCGCAACTGGACGGGCCGTCGAAGGGGCGGTAAAATGGCGCGCGTCGCGGTGGGTAGAGGGGTGGCGCATTTGGGCGATGCTGTTTGAACGCATGCGTTCGCAGATGAAATGGATCATCGTCGTGGTGGCGGTGGCCTTCGCCGTGACCTTGCTGTACGTCGGGGTGCCGTTCTTCTTCCGCGGAGAACAGAGCGCCCAGGCGGCCATCGCCAACGTCAACGGGCAGTCCATCGACCTGGCGTCCTTCCAGCGAACCTACCTGGACCAGCTGCGCGCCTACGAGCAGAGCCGTGGCACCGTCCGGCCGACCGACATCGAGGAGATCAAGTACCAGGCCCTCAGCCAGCTCATCAACATGAGGCTGCTGGTGCAGGCCGCCCGCGACGAGGGCATCAGGGTCAACCGCAAGGACGTGGACACGCGCTTCAACCAGGTGCGAGACGGCTTCCCCTCGGAGGCGGAGTTCAGGCGGCAGCTGCAGCTGCGCAACATGACGGAGCAAGACCTGCGCAAGGCCATCGAGGACGGGCTCATGGCGGAGAAGCTCCAGGAGAAGCTCGCCTCCGGGATCCAGGTCAGCGACCAGGAGGTGGCCCGGGCTTACGAGCAAGTTCACGTCCGCCAGATCCTCTTCCGCCCCGCCAAGGCCGACGACGCCGGATGGGCGGAGGCGAAACGGCGCGCCGAGCAGGTGCAGCGGGATCTGAAGGCCGGGGCCGACTTCGCTGCCCTTGCCAAGAAGTACTCGGACGACGAGGCGACCAAGGCGAAGGGCGGCGATTTGGGCATGCTGGGCCGGGGGGCGCTGCCGGCGCCGGTGGAGGCCGTGGCGTTCCAGCTGGCCAAGGGCGCCTTCTCCCAGCCGGTGAAGAGCGATCTCGGCTACCACATCGTGCAGGTACTCGACCGCAAGGAGGCCAGGGGGCCGGAGTTCGAGAAAGAGAAGCCGCAGCTCGTCGACCAGCTCCGCCAGGAGAAGGCCAACGAGGCGTTTGCCAAGTGGTTCGCCGATCTGCGGCGGCAGGCCTCGGTCTCGATCCTCGATCCGCAGCTGGCCGCCCGGGAGGCGTTGGCCCGCGGGGACGCCGAGCAGGCGCTGGCGCTCTATCGCCAGGCGGCCGAGAAGACGCCGGACGACGCGTACGTGCAGTACGGCATCGGCGCCACCCTGATGGGGCTCAAGAAGGTGGACGAGGCGGTCGCGGCCTTTCAGAAGGCGACCGAGCTCGCTCCGAGCGACCCGGTGCTGCAGCTGGCCCTGGGCAACGCCTACCAGCAGAAGGGCGACAAGGCCAAGGCGGCAGCCGCTTTCCGCAAGGCGTCGGAGCTGTCTCCCATGGACCTGCAGATGCACCTGACGCTGTACATGATGTTCAGCAGCCTGGGCCTCAAGGACGACGCGGCCCGGGAGGAGCAGGAGCTGGAGAAGATCCAGAAGGTCATGGAGGAGCAGCAAAGGGCGCAGGAGGAGTTCATGAAGCGGCTGCAGGAGCAGCAGCAAAAGCAGTCGCAGAGCTCTGCGCCCCCACAGCCGCAAGCGCAGCAGCAGCCGGCGCCGTCGCAGCCGTCGCAAGCGACGCCCGCGCAACCGGCGCAGCCCAAGACCAACCCGTAGGAGTTACGAGGCATGGCAACGGTCAAGGCACCTCGGGGCACGGAGGACGTGTTGCCGGGCCGTTCGGAGCAATGGAGCCGCCTGGAGGCCGTCACCCGTGAGGTGATGGCCTCTTACGGCTATCGGGAGATCCGGACGCCCGTCTTCGAGCACACGGAGCTGTTCGTCCGCGGGGCGGGCGAGGCGACCGACGTGGTCGAAAAGGAGATGTACACCTTCGCCGACCGTTCCGGCCGCAGCATCACGTTGCGGCCGGAGGGGACGGCGCCGGTGGCCCGGGCCTACATCGAGCACGGCATGAAACTGTGGCCGCAGCCGGTGAAGCTGTTTTACATCGGGCCCATGTTCCGCTACGAGCGCCCGCAGGCCGGCCGATTGCGTCAACACTACCAGATCGGCGCCGAGGCGCTCGGTTCCAACGATCCGGCTCTCGACGCCGAGGCGATCCTGCTGCCCATCGAGCTGTTCCGCAGGCTGGGGCTGTCCGGCTTTTCCGTGCACCTCAACAGCATCGGTTGCCCGCGCTGCCGTCCGGTTTACCGGGAACGCCTGCTGGAGTACCTGCGGCCCCGGGCGGCGCAACTGTGCGAAAGCTGCCAGCGCCGGCTCGAGCGAAGCCCGTTGCGGGTGCTCGACTGCAAGGTGCCCACGTGCAGGGCGGTCACCGAGGCGGCGCCGCGCTCGTTCGACTACCTGTGCGACGACTGCCGCGTGCACTTCGAGACGCTGCAGGGCCACCTGGGGGCCCTGGGAGTCTCGTATACTCTCGATCCCCGCCTGGTTCGCGGCTTCGACTACTACACCCGCACCGTCTTCGAGGTGCTCTCGGACCAGCTGGGCGCCCAAAACGCCCTGGCCGGCGGGGGTCGCTACGATGGTCTGGTGGAGAGCCTGGGCGGGCCGCCCACTCCCGGCGTCGGGTTTGCCTCCGGGATGGAGCGGGCGATGCTCGCGGCCTCCTCCGCCGGCAAAGCGGGCGGGCTCGAGGACGGCCGCGCCGGATGGATCGACGTCTACGTGGCAAGCGCAGCCCCTGCCCGGCGCCGGGAGGCGCTGCTCGTCACCCGGCGGCTGCGCGAGCAGGGGTGGCGGGTGGAGACCGACTACGAGGGGCGGAGCCTCAGGGCGCAGCTGCGCTGGGCGGACCGGGCCGGAGCCCGGGTCGCGGTCATCGTCGGAGAGGAGGAGACGAGCGAGCCCGGCGACCCGATGGTGGTGCGGCACCTGGCGCGGGGCGAGCAGCAGCGGGCAGACGACGCGCAAGTCGTGGCGTTGGTGGGCCGGTGGCTGGCCTAGAGGGAGCGCCGGCCTCGCGGGAGCAGCAACGGGCACGATAGGACGGCCAGGGCAGGCGTAGGGAGAAAGAGAGCGATCATGAGCGGCACTACGTTTGGCCAGCTGTTGAAGCGTACGCACGAGGCAGGGACGCTACGGGAAGAGCACGCCGGCCAGGACGTGCGCCTGGACGGCTGGGTGTTGCGCAGGCGTGACCACGGGGGGCTCATCTTCATCGACCTGAGAGATCGCAGCGGGGTCGTCCAGGTGGTCGTCACGCCCGAAGCGGGCCAGGAGGTCTTCCAGCTGGCAGAGCGGCTGCGGCCGGAGGACTGCATCGGCGTGGCCGGCCGGGTGCGTCGGAGGCTGCCCGGCATGGAAAACCCGCAGCTCGTCACCGGTGCGGTCGAGGTGGTGGCGAGCGAGCTCCGGCGCTACAGCGCGTCGGCGACGCCGCCGTTTCCCGTCGACCACTGGACCGAGGTGGACGAGGCCCTGCGCCTGCGCTACCGGTACCTCGACCTGCGCCGGCCCGGCATGCTGGAGGTCCTGAAGCTGCGCCACCGGGTCAACGACCGGATCCGGCGGTACATGGACCGCCTCGGCTTTCTCGAGATTGAGACGCCCATGCTGACCCGGTCGACCCCGGAAGGCGCGCGCGACTACGTGGTACCTTCCCGGGTGCACCCGGGGCACTTCTACGCCCTGCCCCAGTCACCGCAGCTGTTCAAGCAGCTGTTGATGGTCTCCGGCGTCGAGCGTTACTACCAGATCGCCCGGTGTTTCCGCGACGAGGACCTGCGGGCCGACCGGCAGCCCGAGTTCACGCAGCTCGACGTGGAGATGTCGTTCGCCGACGAGGAGGACGTCCTCTCCCTGACCGAAGGCCTCATGGCGGAGCTGTTTTACGAGATCCTCGGCGTCGAGGTCCGGCTTCCCCTGCCACGCCTCCCCTTTTCGGAGGCGATGGGGCGCTTCGGATCGGACAAGCCGGACCTTGCGGATACCGGGCCGGATCCTCGACGTGAGCGAAAAGCTGAGGGGAAGCGGTTACCGCATCTTCGCCGAGGCGCTCGCAGCCGGCCGGCGGGTCAAGGCGCTGGCGATGCCGGTACGCCCTTCCCGCAGCGAGCTCGACCAGCTCGTGGACGAGGCACCGCGCCTCGGGCTCCAGGGCCTGACGTGGGCCGTGGTGGACGGGGCGGAGCTCCGGTCCCCCATCGCCCGCCACCTGCAGGAGAGCGAAAAGACGATGCTGATCGCCCTGGCCCGGGAGCAGGAGGCGAGCCTGCTCTTGCTGGCGGCGGACGAGGAGGAGACGGTGCTGGCCGCCCTGGGCCGCCTGCGCCTGGAGCTGGGCGAGCGGCACGGCCTCGTGGCGAAAGACCGGTGGGAGCTGTTGTGGGTGGTCGACTTCCCGCTGCTCGAGTACAACGCGCAGGAGCGACGCTGGGAAGCCCGCCACCATCCTTTCACGTCGCCCCGGCCGGAGGACCTGCCCCTGCTCGAAAGCGACCCGGCACGGGTCCGGGCGCGGGCGTACGACCTCGTCCTCAACGGGGTGGAGCTCGGCGGCGGGAGCATCCGGATCCACGACCGGGAGGTGCAGGAGCGGGTGTTTGCCGCCATCGGGCTTTCCCGGGAACAGGCCACGGCCCAGTTCGGTTTCCTCCTGGAGGCGTTCGAGTACGGGCCGCCTCCTCACGGCGGCATCGCGCTCGGGCTCGACCGGCTGGTCATGATGATGGCCGGGCGCCCCAGCATCCGGGACGTCATCGCCTTTCCCAAGACCGCCCAGGCGACCTGCCCGCTGACCGGGGCACCCGCCCCCATCTCGGAGCGCCAGCTGCGGGAGCTGCATCTGCGGGTGCCTCAGGTGCCGGTGCCGTGAGCCGCGCGCGCCCGTTGCCCGGCCGTGCGAGCGTGTGATATGATGGGGCCGGCCCGGAGGGGCCGGCCCCTTCGAGGCTCGTAACGACGGGCGTCTTCGAGCCCTGCTGTGTTCGCGGTGAAGCTGCCATTGTGATGAGCCAACACCATCACAAAGGGAGTCCGGGCTCTGCGGGCGTAGGGCAGGCTGTCCGCTGGCACGGACAGTAGCCCAGGGAGTCCGCAGGAGGGCACCCACCTGCCTGAGCACCGGGTTCATCAACGGGTAGCCTCAGCGGCACGGCGGGGCTCTTGGTATCCGTACGAGGGTGGTCGACGCCGCGAACGCAAGCGGACACGAGCAACCGGCGCTGTTCGAGGAGCGGGGGGCGCCTGCCGGAGGACGGGTGCCGCTGGCGGCGCGCATGCGCCCGCGCAGCCTCGACGAGCTGGTGGGGCAGGATGCGGTCGTCGGCCCGGGTACTCCCCTCCGGCGGGCCATCGAGGCCGACCGGCTGTTCCAGTCCATCATCTTGTGGGGGCCGCCGGGAAGCGGCAAGACCAGCCTGGCGGCCATCATCGCGGAGCGCACGCAGGCGCATTTCGAGACGCTGAGCGCCGTGCTGGCCGGGGTGGCCGACATCCGAAGGGTGGTGGCCGAGGCCCGGCGGCGGCGGGCCAGCGGCGGCAGGACCATCCTCTTCGTCGACGAGATCCACCGCTTCAACCGGGCCCAGCAGGATGCCCTGCTGCCCCACGTGGAGGACGGCACCGTCACCCTCATCGGCGCCACGACGGAAAACCCCTTCTTCGAGGTGGTCGGCCCGCTCGTCTCCCGGGCCCGCGTCTTCCAGCTCCGGCCGCTCGAGCCGCGCCACGTTCGCCAGATCCTGGAACGAGCCCTGGCCGACCGGGAGCGAGGGCTCGGCAGCCTGTCGCTGCGTGCGGCTCCCGAGGCGCTCGAGTATCTGGCGCGCGCGGCGGAAGGGGACGCGCGCAGTGCGCTCAACGCGCTGGAGCTCGCCGCCGAGGCGGCTCTGGCCGCACGGGTCGCCGTCATCGACCTGGAGAGCGCCCGCCAGGCCATGCAGAGGCGTTCGCCGAGGTACGACCGCTCGGGGGACGAGCACTACGACACCATCTCCGCGTTCATCAAGTCCGTGCGG
This sequence comes from Limnochordaceae bacterium, assembly GCA_014896295.1. Classification (GTDB taxonomy): domain Bacteria; phylum Bacillota; class Limnochordia; order Limnochordales; family Geochordaceae; genus Carboxydichorda; species Carboxydichorda subterranea. Next base: position 238,092 of record JADBKR010000005.1, on the reverse strand, counting down.
GGCAGCGACGTGGACGCGGCGTTGTTCTGGCTCGCCAAGATGGTGCGCTCGGGGGAGGACCCCCGGTTCATCATGCGGCGGCTGCTCATCCTGGCCGCCGAGGACGTCGGGCTGGCCGACCCCCAGGCCATCGTGGTCACGTCAGCCTGCGCGCACGCCCTCGAGTGGGTGGGCCTGCCCGAAGCCCAGTACCACCTGGCGCTGGCGACGATCTACCTGGCGCTCGCCCCCAAGAGCAACTCGGCCGGGGCCTACTTCTCGGCGCTGGAGGAGCTGGAGCGCTCCGGGCAGCACGAGGTACCCGACCACCTCAAGGATGCCAGCCGGGACAGCGGCGCCCTGGGCCACGGCAAAGGGTACCTCTACCCCCACGACTTCCCCGGGCACTGGGTCCAGCAGGCTTACCTCCCTGCCGCCCTGCAGGGCCGGCGGTTCTACCGGCCCTCCGATCAGGGCGCCGAGGCGGAGCTCCACCGCCGGTGGGTCGCCCGGCGGGGCGGCGCGGGCGAAGAGCGCCCCGTCCCATCGGAGGCGGAATGAGCCCATGCCCTCTCCGGCCGCCCGCACAGCCTGCCCTTTTGACACCGTGGAAAGCAGCATGCTAAGGTGAACCGGTGCGCACCGCGAGGTGCGGCGCCGGAAGAACGCAGGAGCGGGGCATGGCCGAGATCTACCTCGACAACGCGGCCAGCGTGCCGATGTGCGCGGCCGCCAAGGCGACCATGCGAAGGGTCCTGGAGCAGGGGCTGGCCGATGCCAACCCATCCAGCCCCCATGCGCCGGGGCGGCGGGTCCGCGCGCTCCTCGACGAAGCCCGGGCGACCGCGGCACGGTGGCTCGGGTGTTCGCCGGGCGAGATCGTCTTCACCTCGGGCGGGACCGAGGCGGACAACCTGGCCCTGATCGGGGCGGCCACCGCTTCCCGGCGCGAGGAGGGGCGCTCGGGCGTCGTGGTGAGCGCCATCGAGCACCACGCCGTGCTCGACGCGGCGCGGGCCCTCGAGGCCCGGGGCTTCGTGGTGGAGCTGGCCGGCAGCGACGGCAGCGGGGTCGTGCGGCCCGAACAGGTGCGGCGCGCCCTGGAGCGGGTGCAAGCCCGGGGCGCTCGGGTGGGCGTCATCGCGCTGATGCTGGTCAACAACGAGGTCGGCACCGTCCAGCCGGTGGAGGACGTGGCGGAGCTGGCCGCGTCGGCGGGCGCCCGCTTTTTCGTGGACGCCGTGCAGGCCCCGTTCCACGCCGTCCTCGATCCCGGCAGCCTGGGCTGCGACCTGCTTGCCCTTTCCGCCCACAAGATGGGAGGGCCGAAGGGGGCCGGGCTCGTGTACGTGCGCCGTGGCATCCCCTTCGACCCGGTCGCCTACGGTGGCGGCCAGGAGCGCATGCTGCGCCCCGGTACCGAGAACGTGCCGGGCATCCTCGGGATGGCGGCGGCCCTGGAGTGGGCCAGGAGCGAGCGGGAGGCCATCGAGGCGCACAAGGCGAAGCTCGAGCGAGACCTCCTCGATCATCTGCGTCGCCTGGTACCGGACGTGGAGATCAACACGGGTGCGGCGCGGCGCTCGCCGGGCCTCGTCAACCTGTGGGTGCCGGGAGTCGAGTCCCAGGTGTTGCTGGCCGCCCTGGACATGGCGGGCGTCGCCTGCTCGTATGGCGCCGCCTGCACCTCGGGTGCGCTCCAACCGTCCCACGTGCTGCAAGCCATGGGATTCGACGAACAGAGGGTGGCGAGTTCCATCCGGGTGAGCGTGGGCCCGTTCAACACCGAGGCCGAGATGGCCGAGGCCGCGAGCCGGATGGCGCACGTCATCCGCGCTTTGCGGACGAGCGGAGAGCGAGGACCGGATGCATGCGGGTCGTCGTAGCCATGAGCGGTGGGGTGGATAGCGCGGTGGCCGCCGCCTTGCTGGCCGAGGCAGGCCACGAGGTCATCGGCGTCACGCTGCAGATATGGCCCAGGGGGCTGCGCCCGCCGGGGCGGCACGTCGGGTGCTGCTCCATCGACGCGGTCGAGGACGCCCGGCGGGTGGCCGACCGGTTGGGCATCGCCCACTACGTGTTCAACTTCCAGGAGCTCTTCGAACGGGCGGTGATCGGCCCCTTCACCCGGGCCTACCTGGACGGGCAGACGCCCAATCCGTGCATCTGGTGCAACGAGCGGGTCAAGTTCGGGGCGCTGCTCGATCGGGCGGTGCAGCTGGGGGCCGACGCCCTTGCCACGGGGCATTACGCGCGGGTGGAGCGGGCTTCGGACGGTAGCGGGAGGTACCTGCTCCTTCGCCCCAAGGACCGGGCGAAGGACCAGACGTACGCGCTGTGGCCTCTCACCCAGTGGCAGCTCGAGCGGGTGGTCTTCCCGCTGGCGCCTTACACCAAGCAGGAGGTGCGGGAGATCGCGCGCACGCTGCGCCTTCCGGTGGCATCCAAGCCGGAGAGCCAGGAGATCTGCTTCATCCCCGACGACGACTACCGGCGCTACCTGCGCGAGCATGCGCCCGAGGCGCAACAGCCGGGAGAGATCGTCGATACGACCGGCCACGTGCTGGGCCGTCATCCCGGGGTCGCCTTCTTCACGGTGGGCCAGCGCAAGGGGCTGGGACTGGCCGCAGGGAGGCCCCTGTACGTCGTCGCCGTCGACCCGGCCAGCCGCCGGGTGGTGGTCGGGGATCGCCGGGAGGCACAGGCCGTGGGGCTCATCGGCGTGCGGCCCAACTGGATTGCTCTGGCACGGCTGGAGGGCCCGATGCGGGTGGAGGCTCGCATCCGGCGCATGGCGGCGGACGCCCCGGCCACCATCGAGCCTGCGCCTGCCGAGACCGGGACGCCGGAGCCGGTCGTGCGGTGCCACTTCGACGAGCCCCAGTGGGCCGTCACGCCGGGCCAGTCGGTGGTCTTCTACCGCGGCGACGTGGTGATCGGAGGGGCCGTCATCCGAAGGGGGCTGGTTGACGCCTCCCGGGCTGCGCATACTACCTCCGCACGCCCGTACGAGGTTGCACCGCGATGAGGAGGCAGGGAAACCGGGATGCGGCGGTTCGTGCGAGGGATGCTCTGGGGTGGGGTGCTGGGGGCGCTGCTGGTGCTCTACGCGACCGGATCCTCCGGCGACCGTTCGCAGCGGGCCGACGGGATCCCGCTGCGGAGGCTGCGCCGGCCAGTCGCGGGGGAGGCGGCCGAGGCGGCCCTCGAGGACAGCCGGTCTTCCCGGCTGCAGCTGGTACTGGATGCCGGTCGGGCCGCGGTGGACGCCACGCTGGCGCTCTTGGGCCTCAAGTCATAACCGGGCGGCCCGGGAGAGCCGGGGCGGTACGTGCCACGGGGAGCGCCCGAGGCGTGAGGCGTGGACGCTCCCGTGGGTGAGCGCCGGTTTTGGTATGCGGCAGGGCTGGTGGGCCTGGCCCTGCTGATCGTCGTCTGGCGACTGCGGGCGGTGGCCACGCCGTTCGTCCTGGCCCTCGTGGTGGCCTACTTGCTGGAGCCGCTGGTCGCCTTGCTCGAGACCCGCCAGGTGCCCCGGGGGCCGGCCATCCTCATCGTCTACCTCGCCCTGGGCCTGCTTCTCAGCCTGCTGTGGGTGAGCGTCGTCCCTTCCGTCGTCGCCGAGGTCGACAACCTGGCCCGCCGCCTTCCCTCCCAGAGCCAGCAATGGAACGCGGCCATCGGGGAGATGCTGGGGCGGCTGCGCTTGCATACCCTGCCGGAGGTGGTTCAGAACGCCCTCAACGCTGCCGTAGGCCGGATCGAGGGGATGCTGACCGGGTTCGCCTCGCGCCTGGCGGGCCTGCTCGTCTCCACGCTCTCCCAGGTCCTCAACCTGATCCTCACGCCGGTGCTGGCCTATTACATCCTCAAGGACCGGGATCGGCTGGCCGAGGGGATCGTCACCGTCATACCGGCAAGCGTGCGCCGCAGGGCCGTCGAGCTGGCGCTCGAGATCGACCGGACGCTGGCGGCCGTCATCCGGGGCCAGCTCCTGGTCTCCATGTCCATCGGCGCGCTGGTCGCAGCCGGTCTCGTGCTCCTCAAGGTGCGCTATGCCCTGGTGCTGGGCCTCTTGGCCGGGTTGCTCGACATCGTGCCCTACTTTGGCCCGGTGGCGGCCGGCATCCCCATCGTCTTGCTCTCCCTGGCCAACGGCCCGTGGACCGCGGTCTGGGCGGTCGTGCTGCTGGTGGCGGCCAATCAGATCGAAGGCGCCTTGCTGCAACCCCGGGTGATGAGCCGCTCCTCCGGACTGCATCCCCTCGTCGTCATCGCCGCCGTGCTCGCCGGGGCCGAACTGGCGGGGATCTTCGGCATGCTGCTGGCCGTGCCCGTCGCTTCCGTGGGTCGCACCACCCTGCTCTTCTTCTTGCGGCCGGCCGCCGGAGGCGGCCCGGCGCCGTCCCCGCCGGCGGCCCCACCCGCCCGCCCGGCAGCCCCCGCTGCGCCCGCCGCCCCCGGGCAAGGCCGCCGCGGGGGCAACGTCCGCATTGACAAGCATTGGGGGCTCCTATACCCTTTAGGTGATTCTCAGGCGGCAGGGTAAGGAGTCGGATCGAAGGGCTTCCATGCGAAGCATGACGGCCAGGGAGCTGCGGGAGGCGTACCTGGGCTTCTTCGAGAGTAAAGGGCACGTACGGCTTCCGGGTTCCTCGTTGATCCCCAAGGGTGATCCGACGCTCCTGTTGACGGGCGCGGGCATGGTGCAGTTCAAGCCTTACTTCCTCGGCACGGCGGAGCCGAGCTACCGGCGGGTGACGACGTGCCAGCGATGCGTCCGCACGGCCGACATCGACCGTGTGGGGATGACTGCCCGGCACGGTACGTTCTTCGAGATGCTCGGCAACTTCTCGTTCGGAGACTACTTCAAGCGGGAGGCCATCGCCTGGGCGTGGGAGTTCGTCACCGGCGTCCTGGAGATCGATCCCGAACGCCTGTGGGTGAGCATCTACCAGGATGACGACGAGGCGTTCGACCTGTGGCACCGGGAGATCGGTTTGAGCCCGGAGCGGATCGTGCGGCTGGGCAAAGAGGACAACTTCTGGGAGATCGGGGTCGGGCCGTGTGGCCCCTCGTCGGAGATCTACATCGACCGGGGCCCACAGTACGGCTGCGGGCAGGAGAGCTGCCGGCCGGGCTGCGATTGCGGGCGGTTCCTGGAGTTTTGGAACCTGGTCTTCATCCAGTACCACAAGGACGAGCAGGGCCAGTACCATCCCCTCAAGCGAACGGGCATCGACACCGGGATGGGGCTCGAGCGGATGCTCGCCATCCTGCAGGGCGTCGAGACCATCTTCGAGACCGACGAGGTGCGGCAGATCCTGGAGCAGGCTGCCGCCATCGTCGGGCGCACGTACGGCGAGGAGGCGCACGCCGACCGCACCATCCGGATCCTCGTGGATCACGGGCGAAGCGCGACGTTCATGGCGATGGACGGGATCGTGCCCGGCAACGAGGGCCGGGGTTACGTCATGCGCCGCCTCATCCGGAGAGCGAGCCGCTACGCGTGGCTCATGGGCATCCACGAGCCGCTGTGGGCCCGCCTGGCCGGAGCCGTCGTCGAGGCGATGGGGCACGCGTACCCCGAGCTGGAAGAGCGTCGTGACCTCATCCTGCGGGTGCTGGAGTCGGAGGAGCGGCGGTTTCTCTCGACCCTGGAGACGGGCCTGTCGGTGCTCGACCAGATGCTGGCCAGCCGTGGCGGGCAGGCACCGGGCCGCATCGGCGGCGAGGAAGCTTTCCGCCTGTACGACACGTACGGTTTTCCCCTGGAGCTGACCGAGGAGATCGCCAGGGAACGGGGCGTCGAGGTCGACCTCGAGGGGGCGAGGGCGCTGCTCGAGGCGCAGCGGGAGCGCGCCCGGGCGGCCCGCCGGACGTACGGGTATCTCGGTTCGGGCACGGAGGCGCTGGCCGAGGCGCTGGAAGGGCTCAGCTCCGAGTTCGTGGGTTACGGGCAGGGCCGGGCCGAAGCGGTGGTGGTGGCGGTCCTGGTCGGCGGCGAGCGGCGGTCGCTCGCGCAGGCGGGCCAGGAGGCGCTGGTGGTGCTGGACCGGACGCCCTTCTACGCGGAGGGCGGCGGGCAGGTGGCGGATACGGGCTCGCTGCGGTGGCCGGGGGGAGCGGCGAGCGTACTGGACGTGCAGCGGCCGCTCGCCGACGCGATCGTGCACCGGGTGCGGGTCGAGGAGGGCCGGCTGGCGGAAGGCGACCGGGTAGAGGCGAGCGTCGACTGGGAGCGGCGGATGCGCACCGCCCGGCACCACACGGCTACCCACTTGCTGCACCGTGCTCTGCGGGGCATCCTGGGGGAGCACGCGACGCAGGCGGGCTCGCTGGTGGCCCCCGATCGGCTGCGGTTCGACTTCAACCACTTCGAGGCCCTCTCGCCCGAGCAGCTCGGGGCGCCTCGAGGAAGAGATCAACCGGCGGGTGCTGGACGACCTGCCGGTGGTCCCCGTGGAGACGACCGTCGAGGCGGCGCTGGCCCAAGGCGCCATGGCCTTGTTCGGTGAGAAGTACGGCGAGCGCGTACGCATGATCGACATCGGGGAGGGCTACAGCCGGGAGCTTTGCGGCGGGACCCACGTGCGGAGGACCGGCGAGGTGGGCCTGGTCCACATCGTCGAGGAGACCGGCGTGGCCGCCGGCGTCCGGCGTATCGAGGCCGTCGCCGGGGAGGCGGCGCTCGAGTACCTGCGCCGCCGTGAACGGCAGTGGCGACAGGTGGCGGGAAAGCTCCAGGTAGGGCCCGAGGAGCTCGTGCAGCAGGTCGAGCGCCTGCTGGAGCAACAGAAGGCCAGCCAGGCCGAGATCGAACGGCTGCAAGCGAAACTGCTCGCCCAGTACGCGGGGCGTCTGGCCGCTCGGGCCGAACGCGTCGGCTCGGCCGCCCTGGTGGTGGAGCGCCTGGAGGGGCTGGACGCCCCTGCCTTGCGGGCGCTCGGCGACCGGCTCCGCGAGGCCCTGGGCTCCTGCGTCGTCTTCCTGGCGAGCCCGTCCGACGGGAAAGTCTTGTTCGTGTCCATGACCAGCCCGGAGCTGGCGAGGGTCGGCGTCCACGCCGGCGAGATCGTCAAGGCCGCGGCGCGAGCGGCCGGGGGCGACGGGGGAGGCCGGCCGGAGCTGGCGCAAGCCGGCGCCAGGGACCTTTCACGGGTGGACGAGGCCCTGCACGCGGCCCGGCAGCGGGCCAAGGAGCTGTTGGCCCGGGCCGGCTGAGGAGAGGGCCCATGGATGCCGGGGGAGCCGAGCAGGATCCGGCGCAAGTCCATCCAGAAAAGGGGGAGGCAGAGTGCTCACGGCACCAGGAGCCGCCACGCCTCCGCAGCCACCCGGGGCCGGGGGAGAGACGGTACGGTTCCGGGTCGACGAGGCGACGGGCCGCCGGCGAGCTGCCGAGGTCCTGCGCCAGGTCTATCAGGCCCTGGTCGAGAAGGGGTATCATCCGACCAGCCAGCTGGTCGGGTACCTGCTGTCGGGTGATCCCACGTACATCACGAGCCACCACAACGCCCGCAGCCTCATCCGTACGGTCGAGCGGGACGAACTGCTCGAGGAGATCATCGAGCACTACATCCACTGCCCCGGTACCCGCCATTGAGACGCCGGCCAGTGGACCGAAGCGCGCAAAGCGGGCCGGCGATGCCGATGCGACCGGTGCAAGGGCGTATCATGGCGCTGGACGTGGGCGAGAAGAGTCTCGGGGTGGCGATCAGCGATTCCCTGGGGGCGACCGCTCAACCCCTGGTGACGCTGTGGCGCAAGGGTCTGGCAGCAGACCTGGAGGCCGTCTTGCAATTGGTCAGGTCCCTGGGAGTCGAGGAGGTGGTAGTGGGGCTGCCAACACGCACCGATGGCCGTGAGGGGCCCGAGGCGGAACGAGTGCGTGCTTTTGCCGGCAAGCTGCGGAGCGTCGTCGACGTGCGCGTGCGGCTGTTCGACGAGCGCTTTTCGACCCGGCAGGCCGAACGTATCCTGCTGGAGGCAGACCTTCCCCGGCGTCGTCGCCGCAGGGCGGTCAACCACGTGGCGGCAGCCATCATCCTGGATGCTTACCTCACCTGGCGCCAGGTAAGGCGAGCGCAGGCGGAGGGTACCCTACATGAGGCCGGAGATGCAGACGGTCAGGGCTGAGTGTGTCCCGGTGCGGGAAAGGATGGATGCCACGTGGCCGAAGAGAAGGAGCGCCGGCACGCGGAGCATGCGGACGATGCCGAGGACGAGGATCGGGTCACTCTCGTCGACGACGAGGGGCAAGAGCACGAGTTCACCCTGATTGACGTGGTCGAGGTCGACAAGCGGCGGTACGCGGTCCTGCTGCCGGAGGAGGATCCCGAGGAGGGAGCATACGTTTTCCGCCTGGAGAACGACGCCGACGGCGAAGAGGTCCTCGTCAACGTGGAAGACGACGACGAGTTCGACCGGGTGGTCCACGCGCTGGAGGAGCAGGAAGAAGGCGACGAAGAGGACGAATCGGACGACGGGGACGCCTGGGACGAGGACGACGACTACGACGAGGACGAGGAAGAGGACGAAGACCTGGACGAAGACGACGAGGACGAGGAAGACGTAGACCGCCGTCACTGAGGTGTTCGAGGAGTGCCGGGTGGCCGCTCGCACGGCCGCCCGGCGGTAAACGGGCAGGAGGTGGGGAGGGGGTTGCATCCCGCCGAGATCCCGTCAGCGGTCGGCACCGGGTGGCACAAGGCCGGCCGGTGGGTGGGCATCGCAGCCGCGGCCGGGGCTCTCGCCGTCACGGCGGTCGGGGTCATCGTGGCGGCGTGGATGATGCCGGTGTCGTCGGGCCCGCTCGTGGCCAGCGTCATCATTCACGTGCCCCAAGAGAGCACCGCCTCCCAGGTCGGGCGAGAGCTCGAGGAGCGCAACCTCGTGCGATCGGGATGGCTGTTCGCCCTGATGGCCCGGGTGCAGGGGCTCGACCAGCGGCTGCAGGCCGGCTACTACCGCTTGCGGGCCGACATGGCGCCCCAGGAGATAATCCGGATCCTCTCCCGGGGCGCGGTGGCCGTCGAGGAGGTCACCATCCCCGAGGGTTCGACCATCGAGGGTATCGCCTGGCGCCTGGAGCGCGCGGGTCTGGCCAATGCCCGGCGCTTCATCGAGCTGGCCTCCGACGATCGCTGGCTGTTCGGCGAGAGCCGGCCCATCGACAAGCCGCCCGGCAGCCTGGAGGGCTACCTCTTCCCCGACACGTACCGCTTCGCGGTGGGTCAAGACGAAGAGGCCCTCATTCGCAAGATGGTGGCCCGCTTTGCCGAGAAGGTCCTGCCCCTTTACCAGGAGCTCGGCGCAGGCGGTAAGCTCTCCTTGCACCAGGTCGTGGTGCTCGCCTCCATCGTGGAAAAGGAAGCCATGCGGGACAGCGAGCGAGCGCTGATCGCGTCGGTGTTCCACAACCGTCTGCGTCTGGGGCGCCCGCTCCAGGCGGATCCCACGCTGATGTACGTCCTGCACCCCCCTCCCAAGAAGCTCTACCGGCAGCACCTGGCCATCGATTCACCTTACAACACGTACCGGTACCCGGGGCTTCCCCCCACCGCCATTGCCAGCCCGGGGCTCGCTTCGATCCGGGCAGTGCTCCGGCCGGCTTCGACTCCCTACCTGTACTTCGTGGCACGGGGCGACGGGACCCACGTCTTCAGCCGCACCTTCCGTGACCACGTCGACGCGCGCCGCCGCCTCGCCTATTAGCCGGCACCCGGGGACCAGCACCGTACCTCCCGCGCCTTCATAGCATGGGAATTGGCTTCATGGCGTGGGGGGTACGGAGCTTGATTCCATGGCTCGCAGCGTGGGATATCCTGGCGGAGTCCCTGCGGCACATTCCGTGGCTGGCGGGTTACGTGGGCGGCGAGGGATCCTTCCCCTTGCCCCTGGACGAGCAAGAGGAAAGCCGGCTGGTCCAGGCGATGCTGCACGGCGACACCGAGGCCCGCAACATCCTCATCGAGCACAACCTGCGCCTGGTGGCCCACGTGGTGAAGAAGTTCGAGTCCACGGGCGAGGAGACCGAAGACCTCGATCTCCATTGGTACCATCGGGCTCATCAAGGCCATCAATACCTTCGATCCGGGCCGCCGCACCCGCCTTGCTACCTACGCCGCCAAGTGCATCGAAAACGAGATCCTGATGCACCTGCGCTCCGTGCGCAAGAACCGGGGGGAGACCCTCCTGTACGACCCCATCGGATCGGACGGCGACGGCAACGACGTCACCCTCATCGACGTGCTCGGGAGCGAAGCCGACAGCGTCTCCGAGGCGGTGGAGGCCCAGGCCGAGAAGGACCGGCTGCGCCGCACCCTCACCACGCTGACCAAGAGGGAACGGTGGGTGCTCCAGATGCGCTACGGGTTGCTGGACGGGATGCGCAAGACGCAGCGAGACGTGTCGCGCCAGCTGGGGATTTCCCGCTCTTACGTCTCGCGTATCGAAAAACGGGCGCTCACCAAACTCCAGCAGCAGCTCCAGAACGGGTAAGCGGACCACCGAGGGCCCTCCTCGCCCCGGCCCGCTCCCTCCCCCTCCTTTTCCGGCCGATCGCGGACGGGCTCTTGCTATAATAGGGCCACTATGCAGCACAGCAACGGCCCGAGCGCTTCTTACACGCTCCTGGCGGCGGCGCCGTGGCAACTCCTGGTGCCGGATCTGTGGGTGGACGACCTCGAGGCCGTGGACCTCGACGGATTGAGGCGCCACGGGATCCGGTGCCTGCTCGTCGACATCGACAACACCCTCATCCCCTGGGTCGAGCCGTTACCGGACGCCCGGGCCTACCGCTTCGTCGAGCGGGCTCGCCGGGCCGGGCTGCAGGTGGTCATCCTGTCCAACGCCCGCCGGGGCCGGCGGGCGGCCGTCGCGGCAGCCCTGGGGGTCCCGGCGGTACGCTCGGGCTTCAAACCGCGTCGCTCGGTCTTCCTGGCCGCGGCCGCCCTCGTGGGGTGTCGACCGGAGCAGGCGGCGGTCGTCGGCGATCAGCTGTGGACGGACGTGCTCGGAGGCCGGCGGGCGGGGATGTTCACCATCCTCGTCGATCCGCTCGGTCCCGAGGAGAGCCTGTTGACCAGGGCCATCACGCGCCCGATCGAGCGAGCCGTCCTGCGGTGGCTCGCCAGGCGTGGCAGGCTGCCGGCCGCGCGGGTGCAGGCCCGGCTCGCCGGCAGGAGACGATCCGTGCAGGAGGGCCGCCCCGGTACGGGCCGCAGGCCGGGGTGAGCACGGGACCGAGAGAGGGAGGAAGGCCAGGCGCGTGTTGCGCATGCTCACCGCAGGGGAGTCTCACGGCCCCGCGTTGACGGTGATCGTGGAAGGTGTGCCGGCGGGTCTGGCGCTCTCGCCGGAGGCCATCGACCGGGAACTGCGCCGCCGCCAGGAAGGATACGGGCGGGGCCAGCGGATGCGGATCGAGCAGGATCGCGCGCACATCCTGTCCGGGGTGCGCCAGGGGATGACCCTGGGCAGCCCCATCGCGCTCCAGGTCGAAAACCGGGACTACCCGCACTGGGCCCACACCATGGCGCCGCAAGTCCGGCCCGAGCAGGAGCCAGGGGCGGAGGCCGGCGCCAGATGGCGGAGCCGGCCGGTGACGCGGCCGCGTCCGGGGCATGCCGACCTGGCGGGGGCCCTCAAGTTCGGCTTCACCGACGTGCGCAACGTCCTCGAGCGGGCCTCGGCCCGGGAGACTGCCGCGCGGGTGGCGGCCGGGGCCGTCGCCCGCCAGTTGCTGGCGGCGGTCGGGATTACGGTAGTCGGCCGAGTCGTACGGATCGGACCGGTCGAGGCCGATCCGTTCGATGGGTCGGCGGAGCTCGACTGGGCGGAGCTGGCCCGTCGGGCAGAGGCGTCCCCGGTGCGCTGCGCCTCCGAGACGGCCACGAGGGCGATGATGGAGGCTATCGATCAGGCCCGGCGGGACGGAGATACCCTCGGGGGGATCTTCGAGGTCGCCGCGCTCGGGGTGATGCCCGGCCTCGGTAGTTACGTGCAGTGGGACCGGCGGCTCGATGCGCGGCTGGCCGCCGCCTTCATGAGCATCCCGGGGGTCAAGGGGGTGGAGGTCGGCCCGGGCTTCGAGCTCGCGAGCCGGCCCGGCTCCGCCGCTCACGATCCCATCCTGTACGGGCCCGTCCCGCCCCCCCAGTGGATGGCAAGCCCGGAGGCTCCCGGGTACTTCCGCCCGAGCAACCGGGCCGGCGGCCTGGAAGGTGGGGTCACCACGGGACAGCCGGTCGTCGTTCGCGCGGCGATGAAACCCCTGTCCACGCTCATGCGCCCTCTGGCCACCGTGGACATGGCGAGCCACGAGCCGGCCGAAGCGGCCGTGGAGCGTAGCGACGTCTGCGCGGTGCCCTCGGCGGCAGTCGTCGGGGAAGCCATGATGGCCTGGGTGCTGGCCGAGGCGCTCCTGGAGAAGTTCGGCGGCGACAGCGTGGAAGAGCTCCGGCAAGCCGTCGAGGCGTACCGGCGGCGGCTTGCCCGGCGCTGAAGCGAAGCGGAGGATGCGCGCCGGTGGGACACCTGTATCTGACAGGGTTCATGGCCTGCGGCAAGAGCACGGTGGGCCGAATGGTGGCCGCCAGGCTCGGGCTTCCCTTCGTGGATCTCGACGAGCTGGCCGAGCGGCGGACCGGTCGTTCCGTCCCCTCCATCTTCGCGGAGGGGGGAGAAGCCGCTTTCCGGGCTCTGGAGCGGGAGCTCCTGGAGGAGGTGGCCGGCTGGCCGGACCACGTGGTGGCCACCGGCGGAGGCATCGTGGAGGACCCTCGAAACCGTGCGCGAATGGCCGCCACCGGGCATGCCGCCTGGCTCTACTGCGACGTGGCCCGAGCGGTGGAGCGAGCGTTGAGCGACGGCCGGGCGAGGCCGCTCCTGGGATCGGGGCCGCAGGCGCAGGCTCACGCGCGTGCGCTGTGGGCGAGGCGACGATGGTGGTACGCCGGGGCGCCGATCTGGGTCGACGGCCGGCAACAGGGGGCCGAACAGGTGGCGACCCGGCTGGTCGAGGCGCTCGCCTGGCTGCGGGTGGGCCCACCTGCCGCGTGGGTGCTCGGCCCCCAGGGCGGTTACCCGGTGCTCGTGCGGCGGGGGCTCGTGCGAGAGCTGCCGGCCGTGCTGGAGATTCTGGCAAGCCGCATGGAGCTCGGCGGAGGGCTGTTGGTCGTGGCCGACGCGGCGGTGGAGGCCCTAGCCCGGCAAGTGGCGGTCGACCTGGAGCGCTCGGGCTGGCATGCCACCGTAGCGGCGGTCGGCCCGGGGGAGGAAGCCAAGCAGTTGGAGGTCGTCGAGCGCCTGTGCGAGGTGGCGGCCGGAGCCGGGGTGGATCGAGGCGGCCTCGTGGTGGCCGTTGGGGGCGGCGCTGCGCTGGACGCGGCGGGCTTCGCAGCGGCGACTTACATGCGGGGCATCCCCTGGGTCGCCGTCCCGACGACCCTGCTCGCGCAGACCGATGCTTCCATCGGGGGCAAGACCGCCGTCAACACGGCCCGGGTGAAGAACCTGATGGGTAGTTTCCACCATCCCCTCGCCGTCGTGGCCGATCCGGCGACGCTGGCTACCTTGCCCGTCCGGCAGTGGCGCTCGGGGCTCGCGGAGGTGATCAAGCACGGGCTCGTGGGCGATCCGTCGCTGCTCGGGGAGATGGACGGCCCGTGGGCCCCGTCGCGAGCGGACGGGGAGGGCTTCGAGGAATTGCTGCGCCGCTCGGTCGCCGTCAAGGCCCTGGTCGTGACCGAGGATCCGGCCGAGACCGGGGAACGGGCGATACTCAACTTCGGCCATACGGTCGGCCACGCCCTGGAGTCCGCGAGCAACTTCGAGCGGTTCCTGCACGGGGAGGCGGTCGCCATCGGCATGGTGACCGCCTTGCTGTTGTCCGAGGAGCTGGGGGTGCTGCAGGAACCCGGCCTCACCGGGCAGGTGGAGGCGATGCTGCAGGCGGTGGGCCTTCCCACGACGGCCGCTCCGGATCCCCCGCCGGCCGAGACGCTGTGGGCGTGGATGGGCAAAGACAAGAAGCGGCGCGCGGGGCATCAGCGGTGGGTGCTGTTGCAGCGCTCCGGGGCGCCTCTGGTGGTGAGCGACCGGGTCGGCTTCGACGCTTTCGCCCGCATCTGGTCCCGCCAGCACGGCCGGGCGGCATCCGGCGCCGCGGGCGGGGCAGGAAGGGAGTGAACGAAGGTTGCGGCGGGTGCTGGTCCTCCACGGGCCCAACCTGGATCGGTTGGGGGTCCGGGAGCCGCACATCTACGGCTCCGAGACGCTGGAAGCGATCAACGGCCGCATCGCCCGGGAAGCCGAGAAGCTCGGCGTGGCCGTCTCCTTCCTGCAGAGCAACCACGAGGGGGCGCTGATCGACGCCATCGGCCAGGCGCCGGGCAAGGTGGACGGGATCGTCATCAACCCCGGAGCCTACGGCCATTACAGCCTGGCCATCCGCGACGCGCTGGCCGGGTGCGGGCTGCCCGCCGTCGAGGTCCATCTCACCAACGTCTACCGGCGCGAGCCATGGCGCCAGCGCCTGGTCACGGCAGCCGGTTGCATCGGCGTGATCAGCGGCTTCGGCGGCGAGGGGTACGTGCTCGCCCTGAGGGCGCTGGTAAACTATTGGGGGCAGGAGCAGGGGGTGTAACGGCTCCGCCGTATTAGCAATCAGCCCGGGGGTGAACGCGTGGACCAGGCAGAGGAGATACGCGCCCGCGTCGAGGCCATGGCCCGCAAGGTGTCGGAGATGCAAGTGGACGCCATGGTCGTGGCCGCCTACGAGAACCGCCGCTACCTGACCGGCTTCACGGGGAGCGCCGGGGTGGCCATCGTCTCCCGCGACCCGGGAGAGCGACCGGTGCTGCTGGTCGATTCGCGCTACACCGAGCAGGCCCGCGCCCAGGCGGTTGGCTGGGAGGTCATCCAGCACGGCGACTACGTCTGGGAGGCGATGCGCGACGTCCTGCAGCGCATCGGGGCGAGGAAGGTCGCGTTCGAGGCGGATCACGTCACGGTGCGCCAGGCTTCGCGCTGGCAGCAGGAGATGGGCCAGTTCGAGTGGGTGCCGGTGGAGCAGCAGGTCGAGGCGTTGCGCGCGGTCAAGTCCCCGTGGGAGCTCGAGCGGATGCGGCGGGCCGTGGCCATCACCGACGAGGCGTTTTCCTACATCCTCACGGTGATCCGGCCGGGCATCACCGAAAAGGAGGTCGCGTGGCGCCTCGAGGTCTTCATGCGCGAGCAGGGAGCCGAACGCCTCGCCTTCGACACGATCGTCGGCTCCGGCCCCAACGGGGCGCTGCCCCACGCCTATCCCACCGACCGCGCCATCCAGCCGGGCGACCTGGTGGTGCTGGACTTCGGGTGCGTCACAGACGGCTATCACTCCGACATGACCCGGACGGTGGCCGTGGCGCCGGTCTCGGCCAAGGCCCGGGAGATCTACGACCTGGTGCGACGCTCGCAGGAGACCGGCGTGCAGGCGGTACGCCCCGGCCGCACCGGCCAGGAGGTGGACGCGCTCGCTCGCGCGGTCATCGAAGAGGCCGGGCTCGGCCCATACTTCGGACACGGGCTGGGGCACGGCGTGGGCCTGGAGATCCACGAGCCCATTCCCAGGCTGTCGAGGGTGTCGGACGGGGTGCTGGTGCCGGGGATGGTGACCAGCGTGGAGCCCGGCGTGTACCTTCCGGGGTGGGGCGGCGTCCGGATCGAGGATCTCGTGGTGGTGACCGAGGGGGGGTGCGAGGTGTTGACCTCGTCTCCCAAGGACCTCCAAGTGGTGGGTGGCAACCCCGGCTAATCCGTGGCAAACGGGGCCGTAGGGCCCGGGCAAAGGAGCAACGGCCGTGATCTCAGTCAACGACTTGCGACCAGGGCTGACCATCGAAGTCGACGGCGAGGTCTGGAGCGTGGTGGAGTTCCTCCACGTGAAGCCCGGCAAGGGCGCCGCGTTCGTGCGCACCAAGCTGAAGAACGTGAAGAGCGGTAACGTGATCGAGCGGACGTTCCGGGCGGGCGAGCGTGTCAACCGGGCCCACGTCGAGACCCGCGAGATGCAGTACCTCTATCACAGCGGGACCGAGTGGTACTTCATGGACACCCGGAGCTTCGAGCAGATCGCTATCCACGAAGATTACCTGGGCGATGCTCCCAAGTACCTGAAAGAGAACGACGTCATCCTCATCCAGTTCTACGAGGGACAGCCCATCGGGGTGGAGCTGCCGACCTACGTCGAGCTGAAGGTCGTCGAGACCGAGCCCGGCGTCCGGGGCGACACTGCCCAGGGCGGCTCCAAGCCGGCCAAGCTCGAGACGGGACTCGTGGTCCAGGTACCTCTGTTCATCAACACGGGAGACGTGCTGAAGATCGACACCCGGACCGGCGAGTACTTGTCCCGCGCCTAGGGAGCCGGCCCAGGCATACCCTCCGGCTTCCCCTCATAGCGTCTACCGGAGGGACATGCCGTGGACCGGACCGACGCCGCCGTCGTTTCCTCACGTGCGGAGCCCGGGGAGGGCGCCGCAATCTCGTAGCGTGCCGCGTTCGGGCCCGTCGGGCGGCGTGGCGTGGCGAGCGGCGGTGCTGCCGCTCTTGCCCGAACCCGTCCGCAGCGCCATCGAGTCTCTGCCCCACGACGTGGCCGCCTGCGTGCTGGAGATCCGCGTGCGGGCCGGGCGCCCCCTCATGGTCGTCACGGCAAAGGGGCAGTACTTCGCCGGCCCGGGCGGGCTCTTGTCGGCGCGGCCGGACGGCGCGCTCGTGGCAAGCAGCCATCTGGTGCAATCCCTGGTCGATCGGCTCGCCTCCGGCTCGCTGTACGCGGTGGGAGAAGAGCTGCGCCAGGGTTTCTTGACCCTTCCCGGCGGCCACCGAGTCGGGCTCGGCGGGCGGGTGGTCGTCGGATCCCAGCGCAACGTGCAAGCCCTCACGGACTTCTCCAGCGTGGTCTTGCGCATGGCGAGAGCGGTCGAAGGGGCGGCGGAGCCGCTCGTCCCCGCGCTGCTCACGTCGCGGGGCGGCCGGCGCACGTTGGCCAGCACCCTGGTCGTCTCGCCGCCCGGGGCCGGCAAGACGACGCTGTTGCGGGATCTCGCCCGCGTCGCCTCCTCGGGGCTGCCCGCCGCCGGGCTGGAGCCGGCGCAGGTCGTCATCATCGACGAGCGCTCGGAGCTGGCCGGGTGCGTGGACGGCCTCCCCCAGCACGACGTCGGCCCCCGCACGGACGTGCTGGACCGGTGTCCCAAGGCGGAGGGAGTGGTCTGGGCGCTTCGCTCCCTGGGCCCGGACGTGCTGGTCACGGACGAGGTGGGATCGGACCACGACGTGGAGGCCCTGCAACGGGCCGCCCACGCGGGTTGCACCATCCTGGCCTCGGCCCACGCCTGGAACCTCGCGGAAGCCCGGAGGCGGCCCGGCATCGCCGCGTTGTTGCACCACGAGGTCTTCGAACGGGTCGTGGTCTTGAGCCGCCGGCGCGGCCCCGGGACGGTCGAGCAAGTGGCGAGGACCGTCCCGTCCGCCGGGGAGGGGGAGGTCTGAGACGCTCCAGACCGTTGGCTTCGCGCTGGTAACGGGAGGACTCGGCGGCGTGGGCTTGCTGAGGGCCCAGGCGCTCGCCCGGCGCGTCGAGGAGCTGATCCAGCTCCGGCGGGCGCTCCGGGTGATCGAGGCGGCGGTGCAGCACCTGGCTCTGCCGGCGCCCCAGGCCTTCGAGCGCGCGGCCCGGGCGACCTCGGGCTGTGTCCGGACCAGCCTGGCCGGGGCCGCGGCCCGGCTCCGATCCGGGCCCGGCCAGCCGGCGGGCGAGGCGTGGCTGCGAGCGATGGAGAGCGTGGCCGACCGCTGCCATCTGCAGCCGGAGGAGCTCGGCATCTTCCGGGAGCTGTGCCTGCACTTCGGCCGGGTGGACGCAGGCATGCAGGTCGAGCTGTTGCGAGACGGCGTGGCCCGCCTGGACGGGGTCATCGAGCAAGCCCGCCAGGAGAAGGAGCGCCTCGAGCGCCTGTACCGGTTTTCCGGGCTGGCGATCGGGTTGGCGCTGGCCGTGATGCTCCTGTAGTCGACGCCGGTGGGGGTCGTGGCGATCGTGGACGTGACGTTGATCTACCGGATCGCAGGGCTGGGGATCCTGATCGCCATCCTGCACCTTTTCCTCTCTCAAGCAGGACGAGAAGAGCAGGCGCAGATGCTCAGCCTCGCCGGCGTCATCATCGTGTTGCTGTGGATCATCCAGCTCATCGGCCAGCTGTTCCGGGACGTGGAGTCGGTTTTCCGGTGGTGGTGAGAGGTGGAACTGGTGGCCAAGGTGGCGGGCGTGGGCCTGGTCGTGACGGTCTGGATCACCCTGCTCAAAGGTCGCACGCCGGAGTTTTCGCTGGCGCTGCTGGTGGCGTTCACGGCCCTCGCCCTGGGAACGATCGTCGGCCCGCTGCGAGAGGTGGTGGAGACGTTCGGGCGGCTCAACCGGGCCGCAGGGGGCTCGGCGATGTACATCGAGGTCATCCTCAAGTCCGTGGCCATCGCCTACGTTGCCGGCTTTGCCGCTCAGCTGAGCCGGGATGCGGGGCAGCAATCGGTGGCCATGACGGTGGAGACGGTCGGGAAGGTGGCGGTGCTCGCCAGTGCACTCCCCGTCTTCGTGGCGCTGCTGGACGCGCTGTGGCGCTTGCTGCCGGCGGTGGGTTGACACCCCTTGAGCCGGTGGACAAAGGCCGTGGCCACGATCGCCGTCGCCGTGGCGATGGGCGCCGGCAGCTCCCTGGCCGCTACGGCGCAGTTCCCGGGAGGTCGTGTCTCGCCCGGCGGTACTGCGGGGAGCTCCGCCCCGCAAGGGACCGAACCGCCCCGCATCGTCGAGGAGGTCTACCAAAGGGGCGTGGAGCACGTCGACCTCCGAGCGGCTGGACGAGCTGTACCGGTCGGTGGACCGGGACGTCCAGGACCGCGTGCGTCTCGACTTCCGGCGGTTTCTCACCACGGCCGGGCGAGAGGGGCTTCCCTCGGCCGAGGAAGTGCTCGACGCGGCCGTGGCGGTCCTGACCCGGGAGCTGGTGGCCAACGCCCGCACCCTGGCCCGGATCGTCGCGCTCAGCCTGCTGGGGGCCGTGCTGGCGCAACTCGGCAAAGGGGTCGGGGGCCAGGGCGTACAGGACGTGGCGCAGGCCGCCGTGCTCGTGGCCCTGGTCTGGATCGGCCTCGAGAGCCTGACGCTCGCCCTGCGAATGGTGGGACAGAGCGTGCAGCAGATGAGCGCCATCGCCCAGGCGGTCATGCCCACCTTGTCGAGCCTCGCGCTTCTGGCGGGCGCCGGGCCGGCTTCGTTGGCGCTGCACCCCGTCCTGCTCGGGGTGGTGACGCTGGCGGCGACGGTGCTCGAACGGGTGGTGGTGCCCGGCCTGGTCATCGGGGGAGGCCTGGCGGTGGCCGGCCACGTCGCCCCGGACTTCCCGATCTCCCGCCTCAGCTCCCTGGTGCACCAACTCGCCCTCACGGCGCTGGGGCTCACGCTGACCATCCTGCTGGGCGCCACCGCCGTACGGGGCGTCATCGCCCCGGTGGCCGATGGGGTGGCGCTGCGCACGGTCAAGTACCTGACCGGCGCCACCGTGCCGGTGGTGGGGCGGATGATGTCGGAGGCCGTCGAGGTCGTGGCCGGAGGCTCGACCCTCATCCGAAGCGGCATCGGGGTGATCGGGCTCGCTCTCGTGATGCTTGCCGCGCTGGCCCCGGTGTTGAAGCTCCTGGCGGTGATTTTCGTCTACCGTCTGGCGTCGGCCGTGCTTCAGCCGGTCAGCGACCCGCGCATCGTCGGCGCCCTGGGGGCCATGGGTGACACCCTGGGGCTGCTGCTGTCGGCCCTGGCGGCCACGGTGGTCGTCTTCGTGCTGGCCCTCGCCGCGACGATCGGAGCCGGCACCATGGCGGTACTGGCCCGTTGAGCGGCGCGCGAAGGCCGGGATCGCGGCGAAGGAGGTGAGGGAGTGAGCGGGCTTGCCCACTGGGCCCAGCAGATCATGGCCCTGCTGCTCTTGTTCGTGCTGGTGTCGCTGCTGATACCGGAGGGGAACCTGCGGGGCACGGTGCGCTCCGTGATGGGGCTCGTGCTGGTGGCGGCCGTGCTGCGCCCCGTCGCCGACCTGGTGGAGAACGCCGGCCTGGCCGGTGCCCCGGCCGGAACGTGGCGGGAGCAGCTGGTCCCCGGCGATCCGCCGGCGGCCTCCGGCGCGCCGCTCCTGCGGGAGGGCATCGGCGAGGCGATGGCGGCCCAGGCCGTCGAGGGCCTCGACGGCGCCGTCCGGGCGGTGGTGACCCAGGCGATGGAAGGCCAGGGATACGAGGTCCTGGACGTCCGGGTGGAGCCGGGGACGAGCCGCGCCTCGCAAGGGAGCCTTTCGGCCGGCGTGCGGATGGAGATCCGGGCGCGGCGCCGGTCCGAGACCGCCCCCCCTCTCTCCCGGGTGGGCGCCTACGTGGCGGCGCTCGCAGGCGTCGACGACGCTTCGGTTCGCATCGATCTCGAGCCATAGGGGGGTCCTGGCGACGGTGCTGGAAGATCGCCCGTCCGGGCGCTTCGGCGAAGGATCGTCCGGCCTCAAGCCGGCCTGGCTGAAGCGGTGGGCCGAGCTGGTGAAGCTCCCGCCGGCCCAGGCCAGGACGGCGGCGCTGCTGGTGGCGGCCGCCGCCGTGGGCATCGGGCTCATGGGCCTGCCCGACCTCATGGGCCAGCAGCCGGACCGAACGGGGACGGGTAAGAGCCTCGTCACCCCGGGTGCGCCGGGGGCCGCTCCGGCCGCGGCCGTCGCCCCTGCGGTGCCCGAAGCCCCCGGGTACGCGCAGGAGGTCGAGCGGGAGCTGGAGGCGATCCTGGGCCTCATGGACGGCGTGGGAAGCGTCAAAGTGATGATCACGTGGGATCAGGCGTCCGAACAGGTGATCGCATACAACGAAACCGTAGACGAGCGCGCTTCCCCTCCCGGCCTGCCGGGCGAAGGCGCCCCGCGCTCGACTCCCTCCTCGCCGGCGAGCGAGCGCAGGGAGGAGCGGCAGGCGGTCATCATCCGGGACGCCGACGGGCGCCGGGAAGGCCCCATCGTTCTGACCGAGCGGTATCCGAGGTCCGGGGGGTGGTGGTGGTCGCCGACGGGGCCCGTGACCCGCGGATCCGCCTGGCGATCCAGCGGGCCGTGTCGGCGGCATTAGGAGTGGCCCCGTACCGTATCCATGTACAAGCCAAGCGCCGGTAGAGAGAGGTGATGGGCGGATGTTTTACGCGCTCAACATCAAGGCGTTCAGATGGTGGCTGGTCGGGTTGGTGGCCGGGCTGGTCGGGTGGGGCCTCTGGACTGCCCTGGGACACGCGCCCGGGCCGGGGATCCCGATGGCGTTCGAGCGCAACTTCGCTCCGGCCCCCGCGAGCGTCCCGGCGTTGTCGGAAGAAGGGGCGCCGAAGGCGACGCCAGCCGAGGACGGGGGCGGCACCGACGCAGCCGTCGCCACCGTTCCCGAGGCGGCCCCTGAGCGGACTCCGGCGGCAAGCCCTCGCGAGCCCGGCGTGGGGCGGCCCGGCGCAACGTGGCGGGCCGATCCGAATGACTTTCGCGCCGAGCGTGAACGGCTGCGCAGCCAGGAGATGGAGACGGTCCAGCGCATCCTGGACGATCCCAAGGCCTCGCAAGCGCGCAAGGCGGAAGCGCAAGGCCAGCTCCTCAAGCTGCTGGAACGCAGCCGACGGGAGATCGAGGTCGAACAGCTGTTGCAGTCGGCGGGGATTCCCGATCCGGTGGTGAGCATCGGGGAATCGGGCGTCCAGGTGGTGGTCCCGCAGCCGCTTTCGGCCCAGGGCGCAGCCCGCATCGGTGAACTCGTCGCACGTATGGCCGGCGTGCGGAGAGAAAACATTTCTATCATTGACAGCCTCACCGCGTTCGGGGGCGGTCGAGCCTGGGAGGAAAGTGGCGCCGGGCGGTGAAGTACCCGCGCTGTGGCAAGCCGGGGACAGGAGGTTGAGGGGGCCGACGTGATCGATGGGCCGGTGAGGGTCACGCTGAAAGAGATCAAGGAGCTCATCCGGGTACTGGACGAGACCGACGTCGCCGAGCTGACGCTGGAGAGCGACGGAGTCCGGATCTCCATCAAGAAGGCTTCCGCCTTCGTACCGGCTCCGGCGCCGGTCGCGGCGCCGGACAAGACGCCCGCGCAACAACCGGTGGCATCGTCAGACGCACCTTCGGCCGATACCGTGCCCGCCGCCAAGGCGGCGGAGGGTGAGGTGGTCGATCAGGACCGCCTGGTGACCGTGCGTGCGCCGATGGTCGGGACCTTCTACCGCGCCCCGGCACCCGATGCCCCTCCGTACGTCGAGCCGGGTCATGTCGTGGAGCCGGGCCAGACCCTGTGCATCATCGAAGCGATGAAGCTGATGAACGAGATCGAGGCCGAAATTCGCGGGCGCGTGAGCGCGATCCTGGTCGAAAACGGCCAGCCCGTCGAGTACGGCCAGCCTCTCATGACCCTGGAGCGCCTGTAGACGTCCTGCCGATTGCGGTATCCAGCGATCGACGAATACGCGACACCGACGGCCGAGGTGGCGGGACCAGCCTGTGTTTCAAAAGGTACTCATTGCCAATCGCGGCGAAATCGCGCTCCGTATCCTCAGGGCATGCCGGGAGCTCGGGGTCCGCACCGTCGCGGTCTACTCCGAGGCCGACCGCGACAGCCTTCCCGTGCGGCTGGCGGACGAATCGTACTGCGTCGGGCCCGCCCCCTCCAGCCGGAGCTACCTCAACATCCCCAACATCATCAGCGCCGCGCTGCTGTCGGGCGCCGACGCCATTCACCCGGGGTACGGTTACCTGGCGGAGCGGGCCGACTTCGCGGAGATCTGCGAGAGCCACGGCCTGGTCTTCATCGGCCCTCCGGCCTCTGCCATCGAGTCGATGGGGGACAAGCTCAGGGCCCGCCAGCGAGTACGGGAGGCCGGAGTGCCGGTACTGCCGGGCAGCGACGGCCCGGTGTCGGACGAGCAGGACGCGGTGCGCGTGGCGGAGGCCGTGGGCTATCCCGTGATGGTGAAGGCGGCTGCCGGCGGGGGCGGCCGGGGGATGCGGGTAGCTCGCACGCCCGAGGAGCTGCGACGGGTGCTGCAGGCTGCCCGGGCGGAGGCGGAGTCGGCCTTCGGCGACGGGACGCTGTACCTCGAGCAGCTCCTGCCGGACGCCCGGCACATCGAGGTGCAGGTGCTGGCCGACCAGTACGGCCACATGGTGCACCTCGGCGAACGGGAGTGTTCGATCCAGAGGCGGCACCAGAAAATCGTCGAAGAGGCCCCGTCTCCCATGGTGGACGAGGCGTTGCGCCGGCGGATGGGGGAGGCGGCCCTCAGGGTCGCCCGAGCCGTGACTTACGTCAACGCGGGCACGGTCGAGTTCCTGGTGGACCCCGAAGGACACTTCTACTTCCTGGAGATGAACACCCGGGTGCAGGTCGAGCACGGGGTCACCGAGATGGTGACCGGGGTCGATCTGGTGAAAGCCCAGATCCGCATCGCCGCCGGGGAGGAGCTCACCCTGGCGCAAGAGGACATCCGGCTCGACGGCCACGCGATCGAGTGCCGCGTCAACTGCGAGGATCCCGAGACGTTCACCCCTCCCCGGGCACCATCACCGGGTTGTGGCTGCCGGGCGGGCCGGGGGTGCGGGTGGACACGGCCATCTACGCGGGCTACACGGTGCCTCCTTACTACGACTCGTTGCTGGCCAAGCTGATGGCGTGGGGTCAGCAGCGGGAGGAGGCCGTCGCGAGGATGGCCTCGGCGCTGGCCGAGTTGCGCATCGAAGGCGTCCGGACCAACGTGGAGTTTCTGAGGCGGGTGGTGAGTTCGCCCGAGTTTGGCGAGGGACGGCTTTCCACCGACTTCGTCGAACGGGTCATGCACGTGCACGTCCCGGGCGGCCGTTGACCGGGGGCCCGGCGCTCCGGAAGGAGCGGCCGGGGCTTTGCTATAATGGGCTTGCCCGCGTGCGCACGGCCCGTTCGAAGGAAGGGGCTGTTGAGTGGTGGATGCGGAGCACTGGCCGGGTGACGAGCGCGGCGCAGGGCCGGCACCATCCGGCGACGCGGTGGGCGAGGGCATGGGGGCCGACGCGTCGGAAGGGTTCATCGAGTCGCAGGAAGGGGAGCTCGGCGAGGTCCGGATCGCCAACGAGGTCGTGAGCACCATCGCCGGGCTTGCCGCGGTGGAGGTCGAGGGAGTCGCGGGGATGACCGGCGGCCTCGCCGGCGGCATCGCGGAGATGCTGGGGCGCCGCAACCTGTCGCGAGGGGTG
The DNA here is from genome assembly GCA_014896295.1 of Limnochordaceae bacterium. Classification (GTDB taxonomy): domain Bacteria; phylum Bacillota; class Limnochordia; order Limnochordales; family Geochordaceae; genus Carboxydichorda; species Carboxydichorda subterranea. Next base: position 213,787 of record JADBKR010000005.1, on the reverse strand, counting down.
CGGGTCGAGGTCGGGCAGCACCAGGCGGCCATCGACCTCTTCATCGTCATCCAGTACGGCGTACGGATCCCCGACGTGGCGTGGAAAGTCCAGGAGAACGTGAAGCGCCAGATCGAAACCATGACCGGCCTCGAGGTGACGGAGGTCAACGTGCACGTGCAGGGGGTTCAGCTGCCCCAGCCGGAGCGGACCGAAGAGAGCCGGGTGCGTTGAGGAAGGAGCCAGGGCGTGTATCCGCTGAGCGGTTCGACCTCGGCGTCGTCGGCAGCCCAGGGTGAAGGCGAGCCTCCGGGGCGCTTGCCCGTGATCGACCGGGCGCTGGTCCTGGTGGCCGGCCTCGTGGTGGTGGCGGTCGGCTTCGTCGGTATGACCGTGGGGCTGTTCGGATGGGACGCCGGGTCGACGCTCTCCTGGTGGGTCGCCCAGGACCCCAACCGCGGGCGGGTACTGGTCTCGGCCGTCGGCGCCGCGCTGGCCATCATCGGGGCGGCAGCTTTGCGGCCGGCCGTGCGCAGCGCAGGCCGGGATCGGACCATCGTGCGTTCGACGAGCCTGGGAGAGGTCCACATCTCGGTGCGGGCCATCCAGACCCTGGCCCGGCGGGCGGCCTCCCAGGTGCAGGGGATCCGGGAGGCCGAAGTCCAGGTGACCCCCTCTTCCGTGGGGGACGTCAACGTTCGGGTCATCCTGACCGTGGCCCCCGACGAGCCCATCCCGGAGCTGTGCGACCAGGTCCAGTCTCGCATCGACCAGTACCTGCGCCAGACGGCCGGCGTCAGCTGCGGGCAGATCCGTCTGGTGGTCAGGGGGATTTCCCGGGACGGCCACCGTTCCCGGTCGGAGTAGGGGCAAAAGGGGCAGGCCATGAGCAGGCGTCTGGCCCGCGAAGTGGCGCTGCGGGTCTTGTTCCAGGTCGACGTGGGGAAGGCCAACTGGCAGGCCGCCCTGGAGCGGAGCCTCAAGGAAGTCCCGCTCTCTCCGGTCCAGCAGGAGTTCGGGCGCCAGCTGGTGGAAGGCGTCATCAACCACCAGCAGGAGATCGACCGGCTCATCTCGCGCTTTGCCATCGATTGGACGCTGGACCGGATGGCCAACGTCGATCGCAACGTCATGCGCATCGCGCTGTTCGAGATCCTCTATCTCAAGGACATCCCGCCGAGCGTCTCCATCAACGAGGCGGTCGAGCTGGCCAAGAAGTACGGCGACCAGGACTCCGGCAAGTTCGTCAACGGGATCCTCGGTAACGTGGTGCGCCATGTCGACCAGAGCTGAGCCAGGGTCGGCGCAGTCCGGCGCGCCGTCCCCTTGGCCCGTGGCGCTGCCCGGTGGCAGGGTGTGGACCGTTTCCCAGCTGACGGAGAAGATCCGCAGCCGGCTGGCCACCGACCTGAGCCTGCAGCAGGTGGCAGTGGCGGGCGAGGTGACGGGGTTCAAGGCGCACAGCGCCTCCGGGCACCTCTACTTTTCCCTGAAGGATTCGGCCAGCCGCATCCCCTGCGTGATGTGGCGCAGCCACGCGCAGCGGCTCGCCTTGCGGGTCCAGGACGGGGACCAGGTGGTGGCCACCGGGTACGTGGACGTCTACCCGCCGGGAGGCGCCTACCAGCTCTACGTCCAGGGGTTGTACCCGGTGGGTCGGGGCCTGCTCCACGCCCGGCTGCAGGCCCTCTACCGGAGGCTCGCCTCCGAGGGCCTGTTCGACCCGGCGCGCAAGCGTCCCGTGCCGAAGTGGCCGAAGAGCGTGGGGGTCGTCACTTCGCTCGACGGGGCGGCCCTGCGCGACATCCGGGCCACTTTCCGGCGCCGGAGCCCGGCCACGCCGCTCATCGTCTGCCCGGCGCGGGTGCAGGGCGAGGGCAGCGTGGAGAGCGTCCTCTCCGCCCTGCAGCGCATCACCCGGTTCCCCGGGGTGGACGTCGTCATCCTGGCCCGCGGCGGGGGTGCCGCCGACGACCTGTGGGTCTTCAACGACGAGCGCCTGGTCCGGGCCGTGGCGGCCTCGCCGGTGCCGGTGGTGTGCGCGATCGGGCACGAGATCGACGTCACGCTGGTGGAGCTCGCCGCCGACGTACGGGCCTCCACCCCCACGGCCGCCGCCGAGCTGGCCGGCCCGGACGAGGCCGCGGCCGCCGGTTCGCTGCAGCAGTACCGGTGGCGGCTCGATCGGGCGATACGGCGCCACGTCGGGCTTTCCCGGGAACAGGTGGAGCGGCTCGCGCGCCACCGGCTGCTCCAGCAGCCGCAGCGGTGGTTGGCCACCTACCGCCAGCAGGTGGACGAGCTGCGGGCCAGGGCCGATTGGCAGATGCGGCGCCGCCTCGAAGCGCCCCGCCTGGCGCTGGCGCGCCTCGGGGAAAGGCTTTCGGCCACCAACCCGCTACAGCTGTTGGCGAGGGGATACGCCCTGGCGGAGAACGAAACGACGGCGCGGCGTATCCGGAGCGTGGCCGACGCCAGCCCGGGGCAACGGGTGCGGCTGTGGGTGGCCGACGGCTCGCTCGGCTGCGAGGTGCGGGAGCGATCGCCCGGAGTGCCGTGGGGGAGGGCCGCCGACCCGCCGGGCTCTGCCGGAGCGGGACCACGCGAAGGGGAAGCCAGATGATGGAAGGAACGGGCGAGGACTCGCTGACCTTCGAGGAGGCCCTCAAGCGATTGGAACAGGCCGTGGAGCGCTTGGAGTCCGGGGAGCTGACCCTCGAGCAAGCGCTGGAGGCCTATGAAGAGGGCGTGCGCATGGCCCGTATCTGCGCCCAGCGCCTGCAAGCGGCGGAGGCCAGGCTCCTCGTGCTCTCCCAGCAGCAGGGGCGCGACGTCGCCGTCCCTCTGGAAGACGAAGAGGAGAAACGATGAGCGCCGCCCCCCTTCCGGGCCGGGCCGCAGCGGGCGCCGCCTACCTGGAGCGATGGGCCCCGCCTGTGGACGGCGAGCTGGATCGGCTGCTCCCGGCCGAGTCCGAGGAACCTTCCGTGCTCCACCGGGCGATGCGCTACTCGACCCTGGCGCCGGGGAAGAGGGTCCGGGGGGTCATGGCGGTGGCCGCCTGCGAGGCGACCGGGGGCGAGCCGCGCTCGGCCCTCCCCCTGGCGGCGGCGCTGGAGATGATCCACACCTATTCGCTGATCCACGACGACCTGCCGGCGATGGACGACGACGACTGGCGGCGGGGCCAGCCCAGCTGCCACCGGGCCTTCGGGGAAGGGACGGCCATCCTGGCGGGCGATGCCTTGCAGAGCCTGGCGTTCGAGGTGCTGGCGAGCCTGCCCGAGCGGAGCGGCGTGAGTGCCCAGACGGCGCTCGCCATCGTTCACCAGGTGGCGCTGGCCGTCGGGAGCCGGGGCATGGCGGGCGGGCAGGCGGAGGACCTGCAGGCGATGGGCGAAACGGGCGGGCCGGTGCCGGCCGAGCGGCTGTGGAGCATCCACCGGCGCAAGACGGCGGCACTGCTGAGGGCCTCGGTGGTGGCCGGCGGGCTGCTGGGCGTCGACGGAGGCCCGCAGGCTTTGGACGGCGCCGTCGTGCGGGCCCTCGGGGAGTTCGGCGAGGCGGTGGGCCGGGCGTTTCAGATCATCGACGACGTGCTGGACGTGGAGGCGGATCCCCGAGAACAGCGGGTGAGCGCGGCCGCGGTACTGGGGAAGGAAGGGGCGCTGCGGGAGGCCGAACGTCTCACCCGGGTCGCGCTGGAAGCGCTCGAGCCGCTCGGGCCCAAGGCCGGGCCCTTGCGGGACCTCGGCCGGTTTTTGTGCGAACGGACGGTGTGATATACTGAGAGTGCCCCGAAACGGTGGGTGGCGCAGTATCCTAGTCGGAGCACCTGCTCCTGAGGACGGGCCTAAAAATCCGTCGAGGGCACATCGATGAAGTCCCTGGTGGCGGCTTTGGACGCCCAGTCCGGGGTGGCTGCTGGGGGTTAAGGTCGTGGGGCGATCTGCAACGGCATGCAGGCGTGGACCCTGCGACCGCGGAGACCCACGCTCGTGGGGCGCCCGCCAGATCCGAGTCGGGCCGGGCAAACTACGACGTGGGCTGAACCTGCACGCGGTGCTGCGCACGAGGACCTGGAAGGTGCCGGGTGCCTGCGCTGGGTGCAGCGTAGCCTGCCTTGAGCCGCCGAAGCGGGATGGCTGGTCCTTCCCATCGTACTCCCCAAGGGCCCGGGCCGTACGGTGGTAGCAGCCTGAAAGCTCCGGGGCAAAAGAGGCTAGGGGACAGTGTGCTGCGTCGAGGAAAACTCCTAGGCTGTCCTCGCCGAGCGAGGGGCGCTCTGGGGATTGCAGTGTGGTCTAAGTGGCAATCCAGCCCTGCCGACGGTGACGCGGCAGTGTGGCCGGAAAGGGGAAACCGCCGGGCCGGCGACGGCCCGGAGGGCCGCAGGGAAAACCTGCTGGACCTCAAGCCACAATATTTACTCAGAGCGCTGCCACCCCCGTGGGGCCTCCGTATAGCTCCAATGGTCGAGCAAACGGCGACGACTCCGGTGCCGGGAGGCATCCGGGCCGTCGCCGTTTCGTAGGCGGGCGCACGGGCCAAAGCCGCGCGCCCTGAAGGAGGAGCATCGCATTCCATCCGTGGGGGCGACCAACGGCAGGCGCCCGCTGCGAAGGTTTTTCAGCATCGGCCTGACCACCGCTGCCATCTCCGCCGTCCTTTCCATCTCGTCGAGCGGGGCGGCCAGCACGCTGGGGGTCGCGGCAGCCGTTGGGGCGCTGCTCCTGGTCATCGCCACGGGCATCCTCTTCGACGTGATCGGAGTCGCGGCCACCGCAGCGAGCGAGCGCAACTTCCACGCCATGGCCGCCGACAAAGTGCCGGGCGCGCCCCAGGCGATCTGGATCGTCCGCAACGCGGACCGGGTGGCCAACTTTGCCAACGACGTGATGGGAGACGTGGCGGGCACCCTCTCGGGCGCCCTCGGTGCCGCGATCGTCGCCCAACTCGTGCCCGGCGGGCCGCGCCTGCAGGAGCTCTGGGGAACGGCGGCCATCGTCGCCGCCATCTCGGGGTTGACCGTGGGGGGCAAGGCGGCGTTCAAGGCGTTCGCCATCGGCCAGGCGGAGGCGATCGTCTTTCGCATGGGACGGTTGCTGGCCTCACTGGAGCGATTGGCGGGCCGCTCCTTCGTCACGGGCGGAGGGCCGGCTCGCGCCTCCGCCTCGGCCCGCAGGCCGCGCGTGGCGGCGGGAGGGCGAGGCCGCCAGTGAAGGGGCACAGCATGGCGGGTAAGCCGGTGAAGCATCCCCGCGCCGACCAGGCGCTGGTGGAGCAGGCGCTGGCCAGGAGCCGGGAAGAGGCCCGGCAGCTGATCCTGATGGGAGCGGTGAGGGCCGGCGAGCAGGTGATCTCGCGCCCGGGCCAGCGCATCGACCCCGGCGTGAGGCTGGAGGTGGCCGGACCTCGCAACCCGTACGTGAGCCGCGGCGGGCTCAAGCTCCAGCGAGTGCTGGAGGAAGTGCCGGTGCCGGTAGAGGGCGCGGTCTGCATGGACGTGGGAGCTTCGACCGGCGGGTTCACCGACTGCTTGCTGCGACACGGGGCGCGCAAGGTCTACGCGGTGGACGTGGGTTACGGGCAGCTGGCCTGGAAGCTCCGCAACGATCCGAGGGTGGTGGTGCTGGAGCGCACCAACATCCGGTACCTGCCCCCGGAGCGGATCGGCGAGCCGCTGGACGTGATCACCGTCGACACCTCGTTCATCTCCGTCACCCTGTTCCTGGCAAAGCTGCGGGCGATGCTCCGCCCGGAGGGATGGGCGGTGGTCCTGGTGAAGCCTCAGTTCGAGGCCGGGCGTGCGCAGGTGAAGCGGGGCGGGGTCGTGAAGGACCCCGGCGTGCATCGCCAGGTGCTGGAAAAGGTGGCGAGCTCGGCGGTCGAGGCAGGCTTTCGGGTCGAGGCCGTGCTGAGGAGCCCGCTTCTGGGCCCCAAGGGCAACCTGGAGTTTTTCGAGGTGCTGCGGCCGCTGGCTTCGAGAGGGAGCGCGGGCATGGCGACCGGAGCGGCCACCGTCGACGCCATGATCGAGAGGGCGCTCGCCGAGCCTGTGCCGCGTCAGGAGGAGGCGGGGCAGCCACGGTCCGGAAGCTGATACTGGCGCCTCACCGGGAAAAGCCCCAGGCGCTGAGGCTCGCCCTGGAACTGGTGGCGCCACTGAAGGCCCTGCACGCCGACGTCTACCTGGAGCGAGCCGCCGCCGAGGCTACCGGACGGCAGGATCTGGCCTGGCCGGGCGCGGACTGGCACGGGGCCGACGTGGTCGTGGTCTTCGGCGGGGACGGGGCGTTGCTCCACGCGGCGCGCCAGGCGGCGCCCCAGGGCGTGCCCGTGCTGGGCGTCAACGTGGGGCGCCTCGGTTTCCTGGCCGAGGTGGAGGCGTCCGAGTTTCCGTCCATGCTGGGCCGGCTGGTACAGGGAGGTTTCGGCGTCGAGGAGCGCATGATGGTGGAGGCGGAGCTGATCAGGGCCGAAGGCCACGGTACCCACCGGTGGCTGGCCCTCAACGACGTGGTGGTGGCCCGGACCACCTACTCGCGCATCACGCGCCTGGAGGCGCGGGTCACGAGCGACGTCATCGGGGCCTTCCCGGCCGACGGGCTCATCGTGGCGACACCCACCGGCTCGACCGCCTACTCGCTGTCCGCGGGCGGGCCCATCGTCCATCCGCTCCTGGACTGCTTCGTCATCACCCCCATCTGTCCCCACTCCCTGGTGGCCCGTCCCGTGGTCATCCGGCCGGAGGAGACCATTACCGTGCTGGCCCACGGCCCCAGCGAAGATCTGGTGCTGACCGTCGACGGCCAGCTCAGCGAACCCATGCATCCGGAAGACGAGGTGGTGGTCCGGCGAGCTCCGTTCCGGGCGCGGCTCGTGCGGCTGTCGGGGCGCTCCCCGTACGCGGTGCTCCGGCAGCGGCTCAGCCATCCCGAGGTGTGACGCCGGGTCCCGATGAAAGCACGGCGCCAGTCGGCCATCCTTCGGATCGTCCGTGACGTGCCCGTCCAGACGCAGGAGGAGATCCTCGACCACCTGCGCCGGCAGGGCATCGTCGCCACCCAGGCCACCATTTCCCGGGACATCAAGGAGTTGCGCCTGGTGAAGGTGCCCACCCAGGACGGTCGCTACCGCTACGCGCAGGCGAGCGAGCCCGACCTGGCAGAGCGGCTCGCCCGAGCGCGACGGGCGCTCCGGGAGTACGTGGTCCACGTGGAGGCGGCGGGGCACATCGTGCTGTTGCGCACGCTGTCCGGGACGGCCAACGCCGTGGCCGCCGCCCTGGACGCGCTCGACTGGCCCGAGGTGATCGGCACCATCGCCGGCGACGACGCCATTTTGATCATCGTGCGGCCCCGCCGGCACGCCGAAACCCTGGATCCCAACGCCGAGCAGGTCGTGCAGCGCATCTCGCAACTGCGGTGAGCGTCCATGGGTCAGTACGGAGAGAGTGCGATGCTCGCAGAGCTCAACGTGGAAAACGTCGCCCTCATCGAGAAGAGCCGGCTCTCCCTGGGGCCGGGGTTCAACGTCCTGACGGGCGAGACGGGGGCCGGGAAGTCCCTCGTGCTGGATGCCCTGGGGATGGTCATCGGGCAGCGAGCAGGGGCCGACCTCATCCGCACGGGCGCGCAGGCGGCCCGGGTCGAGGCCCTGTTCGAGGTGCCCGCCTCTTCGGGGGTGGCGCAGGCGCTGGAGGCGGCCGGTTACCCACCGGAAGACGGCCAGCTGCTGCTGGCCCGGGAGATTCACCGTTCGGGACGTAACCGCTGCCGTATCAACGGGCGCCCGGCGACCGTCGGGGAGCTGGCGCGCCTCGGCGCGCTGCTGGTGGACGTGCAGACCCAGCACGAAAGCCAGCGCCTCATGCTGGCTTCGGTCCAGCTCCAGCTGCTCGACGCCTTTGCCGGCCCGGAGGTGCTGGAGCTGGCAGGCCGGGTGGCGGACCTGTGGGGCCGGTGGAGCGCGGCCCGCTCCGAGCTCGAGCAGCTGCGCACCCGGGAACGGGAGCGCCTGCATGAGATCGACCTGCTGCGCTTCCAGATCCAGGAGATCGACGCCGCGGCCCTCCGCCCCGGCGAGGAAGAGGCGCTCATGGACGAGCACTCGCGGCTCGCTCATGCCGTCCAGCTCCAGCAGCTGTTGGGCGAGGCGTTGGAGCACCTGGGGGCAGGCGCTTCGTCCAGGGCGGACGTGGGGGCGCTGGCGCTGTCGGGGATGGCCCAGCGCCTCGTGCAGCAGGCAGCCTCGCTCGACCGGGCCCTCGAGCCGATCGGCCGCGAGCTTCTCGCCTGCACCGAGCAGCTCGGGGAGCTCGCGCGCGATGCGCCGCCACCTGGATCAGTACGAGGTCAGGCCCGACCGCCTCCAAGAGGTAGTAGAACGCCTGGAGCTGATCGACCGGCTCAAGCGCAAGTACGGCAACTCCGTCCAGGCGGTGCTGGAGTACGCGGACGCCGCCCGGCGCAAGCTCGAGGCTCTGGAGAACGAGGGCAGCCGCGCCGGGCAGCTGCAGGCGGCGGTCGAGGAACTCGGGACGCGCTACGAGCAAGCGGCCGCCGAACTCAGCCGGCGCCGCCAGGAGGCGGCGGAGAGGCTGTCGCGAGCGGTCGAGCGCGAGCTCGGGGAGCTCGCCATGCCCCGGGCGCGCTTCGAGGTGGCGGTCGCGCCTGACCAGCAGCCCGGCCCTTCGGGGCGCGACGGCGTGACCTTCCACTTCTCCGCCAACCCGGGCGAGGCGCTTCGGCCGTTGGCCAGGGTGGCGTCGGGCGGCGAGCTGTCCCGCACCCTCCTCGCCTGCCAGAGTGTGCTGGCCCACGTGCAGGAGGTGCCGGTGCTGGTCTTCGACGAGCCCGACGCGGGGCTCGGCGGGCGGGCGGCGCAGGCGGTCGGCGAGCGGCTGGCCCGGCTGGGGAGGCTGCGCCAGGTGCTGGTGGTCACCCACCTGCCCCAGGTGGCAAGCATGGCGGACTTTCACATCCGGGTCGAGAAAGTCGACCGGGACGGGCGAAGCCTCGTCCAGGTACGTCCTCTCTCTCCTGGGGAGAGAATCGAGGAACTCGCTCGCATGCTGGGCGGGTCGACGATCACCGACTCCGCCCGGGTGCATGCCGAAGAGCTCCTGCGCCTGGCAGGCCAAGCCAAAGCGGCCGGATGAGGGCTGACCGCCCACGCACTTACCCGCCGGGGGCCCGGTGCCTGCGGGGAAATTAGCCCGGAGGCGTCCGGGATGGAAAGAGGCACCACCCTTCGGCAGCGCACCCGCCCACTGCTCTGGCCCTTGCTCCTGCTCCTCGGGCTGTCCGCTACGGGGCTTTTCAGCTGGCCCGGGCGGATTCGCGCCATCTCGGGGAACCCCGCGCTGTTGCCGGTCCCTCCCCCGGTGCGGGTCGCAGGCCCGGAGGACCGGGTCCTCATCAAACTCCACGACCACCAGGGCGCCGTGGTGCAATTCGACCGCCCGGGCAGCGTGCGGCTCGAGCTCAGCCTGTTCGGGCTGGTTCCGTTGCCGCCCATGGTCGTGGACGTGGTGCCGCCCCTCGAGCTCGTTCCGGGCGGCCAGGCGATCGGGGTGCTGCTGGCGCCTCACGGCCTGGTGGTGGCGGAGGTGGTGCCCGTGCGCGAGCCGTCCGGCCGGGTGCGCTATCCCGCGAAAGAGGCGGGCCTGCAGGCGGGAGACCTGCTCCTGGAGGCCGACGGCCAGCTGCTGCGCCGCCCCGAGGACCTGACGCTCGCCATCCAGGGAGCTGGGAGCCGCGGGCGGCCGGTCGAGCTGCTGGTCGCGCGTGGCAATCACCGGTTCCGGACCCGCCTGCTTCCCTCTCCCATCCAGGAGGCCACGTCCCGGTCTGCCGGGCGTTCGTTGCGCAGCCGGGCCGGGTACGCCGCCGGGGTGCGGTGGGTGGCAGGCCTCTTGGTGCGCGACACGGCCGCCGGCGTGGGGACGCTGACGTTCGTCGACCCTCGCACTCGCCGATTCGGAGCCCTCGGGCACATGATCGTCGAAGCCGACCGCCGCCCGCTCGTGATGCCCGGCGGGCGCATCGTACGGGCGGCGATCACCAGCGTGGCGGCCGGCATGCGAGGACGGCCGGGGGAGAAGGTGGGGGCGTTCGAGGACTCGCAGGGCGAGCTCGGTATCGTCGACCAGAACACGGCGGTGGGCATCTTCGGCCGGATTGTCCGGGATCCGCCCGCGGGGCTGGTCAACCGGCCGGTGCCGGTCGCCCTCGAGTCACAGGTGCGGGAAGGGCCGGCCACCATGCTCACCGTGCTGAGGGGCGAGCGGGTGGAGAGCTTCCAGATCGAGATCCTGCGCATCCGCACGCTGGGAGTGCCACCGTCGCAGCGCCTGGTCCTCCGGGTGACCGATCCGCGCCTGTTGGAGCAGGCGGGCGGCATCGTGCAGGGGATGAGCGGCAGCCCCATCCTGCAGGACGGCCATCTCGTGGGTGCCGTGACCCACGTGGCCATCCAGGAGCCGAGCCGGGGGTTCGGGGTGCTGATGGAAGCCATGGCGGAAACCGCGGGGCTGTGGAAGGTTCCCGGAGGACAGGTGGGTCGGGCGGAGAACAAAGCTGACCGCGCCGCTTAGCAAATGCCGGGCGCTTCGGTGAGTTCTCTCCACGAGGGGGGTCGAAGAATGCAACCGTTTTTCGTGGTGCTCAGCGACGATGCCCAGGGTTTCGGCCGGGCGGTAGCAGAGAGGCTCCAGCAGGACCCAGCGTTCGGGCCGGTGCGCCTGGCCCAGAGCGCCGCGGAAATGGAGCGCCTGCTGGCGGAGTCGCAGGAGGGGCCGCCGCACGCGGTGCTGCTGGACCTGGCGCTTCCCGGGCTGGGGGGGCCCTCCGGGGCCGAGAGGCTCACCTCCTGGTGGCGCCATCATGCCCGGCGCAGGGGGGCGTCGCCGGACGACAGGCCGGGGCCGGAGCGGTGGATCGTCGTCAGCCCCGTGGGCGACGACTCGGTGGTGAGCGCGGCGTACGGGTGGGGGGCCGACTACTTCGTGGTGCGGCCCTTCGACGTGCCGACCCTGGTGGAGCGCCTGCGGCAAATGCTCACGGGGGCCCGGCCGGCCGGGCGGCGTGACCGGGAGCGCAAGCGGCGGGAGCTCGAGAGCCGGGTGGTGCGGTACATGGAGGACCTGGGCGTACCGCCGCACTACAAAGGCCGGGCCTACCTGAAGGACGCCATCGTCATGGTCGTGGAAAACCAGGAGCTCTTGCACAGGGTGACCAAAGACCTCTACCCGCGTATCGCCGCGATGCACCACACCTCGGCGTTCAAGGTCGAGCGGGCCATCCGTCACGCCATCGAAAGCACGGTGGCCCGCGGCAACCTGGCGCTCATCGAGTCCATGTTCGCCCATCTCATGGACGAAAACCGGACGCGCCCTACCAACTCCTCGTTCATCGCCCGCATGGCCGACCAGGTGCGCTCGGACATCGCCCGAAGCGCCTGAGATCCCCTGCGGGTGGCCCGTCGGGCGTTCGATGCAATTTCCGGGCCGGCGCCGCTCACACTAGCGCCGAGGAGAGCGACCGCAGGTGGAAGCGGCGCGGCTTGCGTTCCCGGGCGGAGCGGCCAGGGATGGCCGGCCGATCCAGGGCCGGGCTCGCCTGGACTCCCTCACGAAGCGCCTCGCCTTGCGCCTGAGGCCCGGTGAGATCGCGGTCATCGCCCACCGGGACCTGGATGCCACCACCGCGGCCGGGCTGGCGGAGGCGCGGCCGGCGGCGGTCGTCAACGCGCTGTGCAGCCTGAGCGGAAGCGTGCCGGTGGAGGGGGCCCTGGTCCTGGCGCGGGCGGGCGTCCCGGTGGTGGACGAGGTCGGCCGGGCCATTTTCGAGCGGGTGCGAGACGGCCAGATCGTGCGGGTGGACGGAGCGACGATCCGCGATCGACAGGGTCGGCCGCTGGGGCGCGGCATACGCCTGAGCGCCCGCGACATCGAGACGCGGCTCGAACTGGCCCGCCGGCGGCTGGCCCCGCTCGCTTCGGCCTTCGTCGACAACACCATCGCCTACGCCCAGAAGGAGAAGGCCCTCCTCACCGAGCCGCTGGAACTCCCGCCCCTGTCGACCCCCATTCGCGGGCGCCCGGCCGTGGTGGTCGTGCGGGGGCAGGGGTACCGCCAGGATCTGGCCATGATCGCTCCGTTCATCCGCCGCGCCCGCCCGGTCCTGATCGGCGTCGATGGGGGAGCGGACGCGCTCTTGTCGGCAGGGTGGCGGCCCGACGTGGTCGTGGGCGACATGGACTCCGTGAGCGACCGGGGGCTGCTCGAGGCCAGGGAGCTGGTCGTCCACGCCTACCCCGGCGGGCCTGCTCCGGGGCTCGCCCGGGTGCGCAGGCTGGGCCGGTTCGCCCACGTGCTGCCGGCGCCGGGCACGAGCGAAGACGTAGCCCTGCTGCTCGCCCACGGGGCAGGGGCCGTGATGATCGTGGCGGTGGGTACCCACACCGGCTTTCTCGACTTCCTGGAAAAGGGGCGTGCCGGCATGGCCAGCACCGTGCTGGTTCGCATGCGAGTGGGCCACCTGCTGGTCGACGCCCGGGGATTGGCCCGGCTCTATGATCCTGGCCCCGGCTGGGTGCCCTACGTGTCGCTGGCAGCTGCCGCCCTCTCCTCCCTGGGGGCCGTCGCCCTGGCCTCCGAGGGGCTCCGAACCCTGCTCCGCTTGTTGTGGCTCCGGGTGCGGGCGGGGATGTGGGTGGGAGGGGTGGGATGAGGCCATCGTGATCCCCGACGTCCGCCAGCACAGCCTGACGCTCGCAGCCGTCTTCGTCGCGCTCGCGGTCGGCGTGGCCGTAGGCACGGCCGGCGCGGGCGGCCATCTCCTGGCCGGGCAGGAGAAGGTGATCGTCCAGCTCGAGCAGCGTTTCGCGCAGCTCGAGGAGCAGATCCGCCGCGCCGCCGAGGAGAAAGAGGCACTCCGGGCCGAACTCGAGCGGTATCGCCTGGCGGTGAAGGCCATCCTTCCGGCCGTCGTCGCCCGGAGCCTGGACGGGCAGAGCGTGGAGGTGATCGCCGTACCCGGGGCCCGGGCCGCGGGCCTGCAGGTGGAATCGCTGCTGCGCGCTGCGGGCGCGAGCGTCCGGCTGGTGGTGCCCCGCACGGGGCCTGCCCCGGTGAGCGCCGGCGCTGCACACCTCCTCGTCGTCGGCCCCTGTAACCGGGTCGTGGGGCTCGTGGGGGCCGGGGACGACCCCACCTCGTCGCCGGCCGATCGGGCCCGGCAAGCCATCCTCTGGGCCTCTTCCAGCGCAAGCTTGCCGGCGTCACCCGTTACGGCGACGGCGTGGGTCGACGCCGTGGACGAGCCCCTCGGGCAGGCAGCGCTGCTCGCGGCCCTCGTCGAAGGCCGGGAGGGGCAGGTGACGGAGGAGGAGGCGATCCGCTGGCTTGAGCGCGTCCACGCAGGCGAAAGCGGTGAGCGCGGTGGTCCCTGCGTTCAACGAGGCGGGCCGGGTGGGACCGACGGTACGCGCCCTGTGGACGGTACCGGGCGTTCGTGAGGTCGTGGTGGTGGACGACGGCTCGTCCGACTCCACGGCCGAGGAGGCGGCCGAGGCAGGGGCCCGCGTCGTGAGACTGCGGCGCCACGCCGGCAAGTCGGAGGCGTTGCGCGCGGGGTACCGGGCGGCCGGCGGGGAGGTCCTGCTGCTGGCCGACGCCGACCTGGGCCCCTCGGCCGCGTCGCTGGCGGCTCTGTGCGCACCCGTGGCCGGCGGGGCCGCGGACATGGCGGTGGCCATCCCCACGGTGCGCTCCGGCGGAGGGCTGGGATTGGTGCGGGGGCTCGCCGGCTGGGCAGTGCGCAGGATGGGAGGGTGGCAACCCAGGGCGGCCCTGTCCGGCCAGCGGGCACTGCGGGCGGAGATCGCTCCCGCGTTGCTCGAAGGCCCGGCCCTGCGGTTCGGGGTGGAGCTGCAGATGAGCATCCGGGCCGGGCGGTTGGGCTTGCGTGTGGTCGAGCTCGAGGTGCCGTTCACTCACCGGGCGACGGGGCGGGACCTCGCCGGCTGGCTGCACCGGGGCCGGCAGATGCGGGACGTGGCCTTCACGCTCTGGCGCCTGGCACGCTCGGAAGAAGACGAGGCAGGGACGCAAACGCCATGGGGACGGTCGTGAGACGGGTCGCGGGGGCGGCCCTTTCGTGGGGAGCGGTGCGCTGGGGGACGCCCCTGGTGGCAAGAGCGGCGAAGGAGATCGGGCTCGTTCGGGCCAGCCGCCGCGGCACGCGGGTCCCCACGGCCGCCGGAGCGGCGACGACCGCCGCCTCGGTGGCCGGAGCCCTGGTGAGCGGCGCCGGTCAGGGCTTGCCCCCGGCCTACGGGCCGGTCGTCGTGGCGACCCTGGCGGGCCTGCTGGACGATGTCTCGGCCGGCCGGGGGCCGAGAGGATGGAGGGCCCATTGGAGGGCCTGGAAGGAAGGCCGGCCCCGCACGGGAATCCTCAAGGCAGCCGGCATCGCACTGGCGGCCGGCGCGGCGGGGATGGCCGTCGCGCGGCAAGCCGGCATCGCCCGGGCGAGCTTGAGCGCGGCCAGCGCCGTGCTCGGGGCCAACTTGCTCAACCAACTCGATACGGCTCCCGGGCGCTCAGCCGGCGCCTATCTTGCCGGGATGGGCTTGCTCGCCCTGGCCGCAGAGCCCGGCCGGCGCGGCGCCTGGTGGGACGTGTTGCCCGTCAGCGCGGCCGTGGCCGCCTATCTACCGTACGACCGCCGGGGCGAGGCGATGCTGGGCGATGCGGGGGCCAACGCCCTGGGGTCGGCCCTGGGGTGGACGGCGGGCCAGTGCCTTCCGTTGCCGGCGCTGATCGCCTGGGTGGCCGCGCTGGCCGGGCTCAACGTAGGCCTGGACCGCTGGTCGCTGAGCGGCTTCTTGGAGGGGCATCCAAAGCGCCCCTTCCGGTGGGCGGTGCTGCAGGAAGGCCCGCTCGCGCGGCTGCGCGCGAACGCCAGGGGCTAGACGCTCGGCGGGGGCCTGCCTGCTTCAGGGGGGTTGAGCGAGGATCGGCGCATCCCGCGGGCGAAACGCCGCCTGGATCGACGAGACCCTGGGCCCCTCCGGCGCTCTCGCCCGGGCTCTCGGGGCGCGATACGAGGCCCGGCCGCAGCAGGCGTGGATGGCCGAGGAGGTGGCCCACCGGCTGCGGGCCGGGGGCATCGCGTTCATCGAGGCCGGCACGGGGACGGGCAAGTCCCTGGGATATCTGATTCCCCTCGGCGCCCACCTGCTGGACGAGGACCCAGAGGGGCGCGCGGTGGTGGCCACGTACACCCTGCCGCTGCAGGACCAGCTCCTGCGCCACGACGTTGCCCTGGCCGAGAAGGCCCTCGGCCGCGCCCTCCCCGTTGCGCTGGCGAAGGGGTGGGGCAACTACCTGTGCCTGCTCCGCCTCGATCACCTGGCCCGGGGGCAGCACGACTGGCTGGAGGGGCTGGCGGAAGAGCAGCCGCCGCGCCCGGCGATAGACGAGCTGATCCGCTGGAGCGAGGGGGCGGGCGACCAAGGACGCGCCCACGCCGGCACCTGGTCGGAGCTGCCGCCCGGCCGGTGGGAGGCGGTGTGGCCGCTCGTGGCGGCCGAACCGGACCGCTGCCCCCGGCGCCGGTGCCCCCTGTACGAGGCCTGCTTCTATCACGTGGCCCGGCGCCGGATGCTGGAGTCGCGGCTCGTCCTCACCAACCAGCACCTCCTGCTGGCCGACCTGGCGCTCAGGCGGGAGGCCGACTCCGGCGAGGCCGCCGTGCTGCCTCCTTTCTCCTACCTGGTCGTGGACGAAGCCCACCATCTCGAGGACGTCGCCGTGTCGCACCTGGGGGTGGAGCTCTCGAGCGAGGCCGTACTGGCCCGCCTGCGTCGCCTGACCAGGGGCCGCTCGCGGCTGTTGGGGGAGCCTGCGCGCGCAGCGCTGGCCGTGCTGGAGCGGTTGTTCCACGCGCTGCGGCGGGGACTGGAGCGCGCAGCCCCGGGCATGGCGGCAGGCACGGCTCGCACGCCCGGAGCGGTCCAGCACCCGGCCCGTCTGACCCCGGGGATGGCCGAGACCCTTTGCGGGCCGGCCCTTCTCGGCGAGGCAGAGGAGGCCCTGGAGGAGGTCGCCTCGCGGGCCGAGCAGCTGGCCCAGCGAATGGCGGGCCAGGAGGGCGACGGAGAGGAGCGGGCCGGTTCGCACGCCGCCGCCGATCTCGTCGCCGTGGCCCGGTGGGCACGTCGCGCGGCCCGGGACCTGGAGGCGGTCACGAGCGCGCAGGCGGAGGGATACGTCTTCTGGATGGAAGCCGCTTCGCGGGCGCCCGGCCTCGTGTTGCGAGCGGCCCCGCTGGACGTGGGGCCTGTGCTGGCGGCGGAGCTCTTCGGCGCCGTGCGCTCCGCGATCCTCACCAGCGCCACCCTGGCTGACGGCCCCGCCGGATTCCTGCCGCTGCGCCGCCGCCTCGGGCTGGCGTCAGCCGGGAATGCCCCTGCCGGAGACGGGCCGTCTTCGAGTCCGGCTTCCCTGGCGCCGGCGCCCTGGGCGGGCGAAGCGCAGGCCGAGTGGGACGAAGACGGCGCGGTGATGCGGGTGGTCGTGGGCGTCTCCGGCGCGCCGCCCGTCGTCCGCAGGGAGGAGGCGTTGACCGAGTGCGTCATTCCATCCCCGTTCGACTTCCGCTCCCAGGCGCTGGTGGCGGTGCCCTCGGACTTCCCGGCGCCCGATCGCCCCGGTTTCGTCGAACGCCTGGCGGAGCTATCCCTGGCCCTGGCGGTGGAGCTCGGGGGGCGCCTGCTGGTGCTCTTTACCTCGCACCGGATGATGGCCGAAACATGGAAGGAGATGGAGGCTCTCCCTGCGGCCGGGAGCGTGCGCGTGCTGGTGCAGGGGGGCGCTTCCCGGACGGCCCTGCTGGACGCGTTCCGGGAGGCCCGGGGCGAGGGGATGGTGCTGATGGGCGCCGACAGTTTCTGGGAAGGGGTCGACCTCCCGGGCCCGACGCTCTCGTGCGTCGTGCTGGCCCGCCTGCCCTTCCCGGTGCCGGATCACCCCCTGGTCCGGGCCAGGGTCGAGCGGATTTCCGAGCAAGGAGGGGACCCCTTCTGGGAAGAGTCCGTACCCCGGGCCGTCACCCGCTTCCGGCAGGGATTCGGGCGGCTCATCCGCACCCGGCAGGATCGGGGGGCGGTCGTGGTCGCCGACCCCCGCCTTCTGACCCGCTCCTATCGACATCGTTTCTTGGACCTGCTTCCCCGGTCTTCCTTGATCGCCGGCCCGGCTCATCGCATCGTGCGGGAGGTCGTCGAGTGGACAAGACCGTCCTTGCCATCATCCTGAGCGTCGCGGTCCTGGTGGCGGTGGTGGCGGCCCGCGCAGGCCAGGCGGCTTCACCGGATGCCGCCGGCAAGCTGGCGCCGGGCCCGTCCTCGCCCTTCACCTTCCGTCCGCCTCCGGGCACGCGGATCTACGTCATCCAAAAAGGTGACACCCTGTTCAGCATCGCCCGCCGTTTCGACACCACCGTCGACGTGATCCGTACCCTCAACGGCCTCGACGATCCCGATCGCATCGCCGTGGGCCAGCCGCTGGTCGTCCCGGACGCAGCCCCGTCCGGGCGAGATCCCTCGGTCGCCGCCGCGGCCTCCCCCGCCCCGGCGGCGCGACCCGCCTTCGGGTTTGGCCGGCTGTACCGGTACTCCCAACAGGATCGGCGCCTGCTCGCCGCGATCATCTGGCTCGAAGCCCGCGGCGAACCGTTCGAGGGCAAGGTGGCGGTGGGGGCGGTGGTGCTCAACCGGGTCGAGAGCCCCCTGTTCCCCGACTCCGTCGAGGAGGTCCTCCTGCAACCGGGCCAGTTCCCGTTCAGCGCCGAGACCCTCTACTCCGTGCAGCCCGACTCCTCCGCCTGGCAGGCCGCCGACCGGGCGCTGGCCGGCGAGGATCCGACGGGCGGGGCCCTCTACTTCTACAACCCGGAGCGGACGGTCACCCCGGAGTTCTGGGCCGGGCGCCCCGTGGTCGCGCGCATCGGCCGGCACGTTTTCACCCGGTGAGTTCTAGCGGGTCACCGGCGGCGACTAAGGTTTGCACCAGGGGTCGTCGACGGTGGTCTTCCGCTGGCGCGGAGCGCGCTTTTGGCTCGTCGCGGTGCCGGTGGTCTGGTTGGCCTCGGTGGCCAGCTACCTGGTCGGGAGCGAGACCGTGGCCGTCGTGTCCCGGGTGCTGTTGAGCCGCCTCGTGCCCATCTACAAGGTCGACACCGCCCACGCCCGGATCGCCATCTCGTTCGACGCCATGTGGGGCACCTCGCGCACCGACCGGATCCTCGAAATCCTCCGCAACCACCGCGTGAAGACGACCTTCTTCCTGGGGGGCAACTGGGTCGACAAGTACCCGGAGTACGTCCGCAAGATCGTGGCCGAAGGCCACGAAGTCGGCAATCACACCTATACCCACCCCCACCTCAACACCCTTTCCCCGGACCAGATCCGCTGGGAGCTGGAGGAAAACCAGCGGCGCATCGACGCGCTGGTGGGCCGGCCACGGGTGCTGCTCTTCCGGCCGCCCTTCGGGGAGTACTCCGACAAGGTCATCGAGGTGGCCGACCAGCTGGGCTACTATACCATCCAGTGGTCCGTCGACTCGCTGGACTGGCAGAACCTCAGCGCCGGCGCCATCATCGACCGGGTCATGAGGGTCGTCGGGCCCGGCGACATCGTGCTCTTCCACAACGACGGGGCCAACACGCCCGACGCCGTGGAACGGCTCATCCCGATGCTGCGAGAGCGGGGCTTCGAGATCGTGCCGGTCTCGCAGCTCATCTACCACTCCGACTACATCATCGAACCCCACTCCGGCCTGCAGCGCCGCCGCCCGCGCCCGGTTCCGCCGGCGCCGCAACGCCCCGGCCCGCCGGCTCCTCCGCCCGGGCAACGCCCACCGAGCCGCTGAGAGACCGGTGCCGTCCCGGAACGAATGGAGGGGGCCGGGCGTGAGGCTTTTCTTCACGGTCGACGCACGGGTGGTCAAACGGGCCCTCGGGGTGGGGGCCGGCGCGCTGGTGCTGGCCAGCCTGCCGTGGCTGTGGGACACGGCGGTCCGGCTGCGTTACGGCGTGAAGCCCGGCGTCACCCTGGCCGGGCAGGCTGTGGGGTGGCTGCTGCCGGAAGAGCTCCACCGCAGGCTCGACGAGATGGGCCGGGAGCTGGATCGCCCGGCTCGAGACGCGAAGGAGGACGCGACGACCGGCCGGGTGGTCCCGGAAGCCGAGGGCCGGGAGCTGGACCGGGCCGCGACCGCCCGCAAGCTGCTGGCGGCGCCGCCGTTCGCCCGGGTCGAGCCGGTCTTCACCCGGCTGCTGCCGGCCGTCACCCGGTTGCACTATCAGGCCATCTACCAGGGGCCACCCGGGCGCCCCCTGGTCGCCTTCGCGATCAACGTGGACTGGGGGGAGGAGGTGCTGCCCGCCCTGCTCGACCGGCTCGAGCAGGAGAAGGTGCGGGCCACCTTCTTCGTCACGGGGCGGTGGGCGCAGAAGTTCCCGGAGCTCGTGCGCCGCATGCGTGAAAGGGGCCACGAGGTGGGCAACCACGGGTGGGATCACGCGCACCCCCGGCAGCTGGGCGACCCGGAGCTGCGGGCGCTCATCGCGAAAAACGCCGATCTCCTGGAGCAGCTGACCGGCAGGCGGCCGACCCTCTTCGCTCCCCCCTACGGGGAGGTCGACGCCCGCATCGTCCGGGTCGCGGCCGAGCAGGGGCACTACACGACCATGTGGAGCGTGGACACCATCGACTGGCAGCGCCCTCCGGTGGAGACCATCCTCGCCCGGGTCGAGCGCAAGCTGGGGCCCGGCGCCATCGTGCTCATGCACCCGACCCAACCGACGCTGGAGGCGCTCCCCCGGCTCGTCGCCCTCGTTCGCCAGCGCTCCCTCACCCCCGTGACGGTCGGCCAGATGGTGGCGGCCCTGGAGGAGGAGGGGCAAGCGGCCGCCCATACGAGCGCAGGGCCCTGAGCCGCGCTTGCGGGGCCGGTCGCTACATGGCCAGGTGGAGCACGTCCCACAGGCCGGGGTCCTCCTGGCCCAGCCGCCAGATGGCCACGCCCCCCAGCCCGTACCGGGAGACCAGGGTCAGCTTGTAGCCCAGGCTGTAGCGGTTTTCGAACCACACCTCGGTTGCGCCCGCCGTGAAGTAGGGGACCTTGTGCACCGGGTGCCAGCGCAGGGCGGCCCCCAGCTGCTCGAGCCGCGCCATGGCCTGGTCGTACGTGAGGGCCCGCGCCGCACCGCTGCCCGACCACTCGTATCCGTATGCGGGCAGGCCCAGCAGCACCTTGGCGGGCGGGATCCGGGAGACGGCGAAGCGCACGACCTGCTCCACCCAGCCGATGGAGGCCACGGGCCCGGGCGGCCCGGTACGATAGTGCTCGTCGTAGGTCATCAGCCAGACCCCGTCGACCAGGCGCCCCAGCGCCGCGTAGTCGAAGGCTCCGGAAAAGGAGTTGGACGGATCGTCCGCCGTCTTGGCCGGCACCGCGATGGTCAGCTGGCGCCCGTCGGCGTGGAGCCGGGCGGCGAGCTCGGCGACGAAGGCGGTGAGCGCCTGGCGGTCCCGGGCCGGCACGTTTTCGAAGTCGAGGTTGATCCCCGATACGCCGTAACGCTGCGCCCACTGGACGAGGTTGTCCACGGCGCGCCGGCGGGCCGCCGGGTCGGAGAGCAGCTGGTGCACGGATCCCGAGTCGAAGGTGCCGTTCTGGTAGTTGTGGACGAGCGCGAAGGTCGACAGGCCCCGGATCCCCGCGACCCTGAGCGCCCGGCCCAGGTCGGCCGCGTCGGAGGCCGGCAGCACCTGCCCGGAGCCGTCCACCTGCCAGGCCCAGGGCGCGACGCCC
The DNA here is from genome assembly GCA_014896295.1 of Limnochordaceae bacterium. GTDB lineage: Bacteria > Bacillota > Limnochordia > Limnochordales > Geochordaceae > Carboxydichorda > Carboxydichorda subterranea. The sequence continues at coordinate 192,918 of JADBKR010000005.1, read as the reverse complement.
GTCAGCCGGTCCGTGTAGCGGACCAGCGAGTCGTACGAGGGGTGATAGGGGTCCTGCACGTAGTACCCGATCACCTTGCGCCCTACCACCGACGCCCGGCTCTGCGCGGGATCGGCCGCCGGCCAGGTGGAGCGCTCGACCAGCTGCTCCCAGATCCATCCCTGGATGCCCGAGCCGGTCTCGACCCGGTACCACTGGCCCGACCGGCCCGTGACGGTCACGACGGCGCCGGCATGGAGCACGGTGATCCGGTCATAGGAAGTACCGGGCCCTGCCCGCAGGACGGCCTGGTCGACCCGGACGACCGCGGGGAACGGTACCTCGACCTGTTGGGTGCTGCCCGGGGGAGCGGTCGACTGCCCCGGAGGGCTGCCGGACTGCGAACCCATGGTCAACAGGTAGAGGATCAGGGCAACGACGACGGCTACGGCTTTCTGGGACACGACGAAGTGGCTGCGCCCCTCCCGAGGGCCGGTGGCTGCGCGCCGGCCAGGGCTCGCTTACGCCGCGCCTTGCCCGCACGCCTTCAGGGAAGCGGTGGGGGCAGGGGCGCGTCCTGGCGGGACTGGTTTCGCCCTACCAGGCAAAGGGCAGGCCGGGGCGCCTATAATGGGGGAGGTCGTCCTGGACCGGCCGGCGGTCCAGTGCTCGGCGGCGGCCCTATCGAGGAGGCGAAGGCTTGTCGGGCAGCGTACAGCGCACCGTCCTGGACAACGGGGTCCGGATCGTCACCGAGACGCTGGAGGACCTGCGCTCGGCCAGCATCGGGTTTTGGGTGGACGTAGGCTCCCGGGACGAGGGGGCCGAGCAGCAGGGCATCTGTCATTTCATCGAACACATGATGTTCAAGGGGACCGACACCCTGTCGGCCCGCGACATCGCCGAACGTATCGACGCCGTAGGCGGCCAGCTCAACGCCTTTACCACCAAGGAGCAGACCTGCTTCTACGCCCGGGTGCTCGACCAGCACCTGGACCGGGCGGTAGCCCTGCTGGCGGACATGCTCTTGCACTCCCGGATGGATCCCGCGGACGTGGAGAAAGAGAAGGGGGTCATCCTCGAGGAGATCCGGATGTACGAGGACACCCCCGACGAGCTCATCCACGACCTGGTGGCGGAGGCCGCCCTGGGCCGCCATCCGGCCGGCCGCAGCGTGCTCGGCACCGAGCAGTCGGTGCGGGCGTTCCTGCCGGAGCAGGTCCGGGAGTTCGTCCGGACCTACTACACCGGGCAGCGCCTGGTGGTGGCGGCTGCCGGGAGGCTCGACCACGAGCGGCTGGTCGATCAGGTCGCTCGCCTGTTCGGCGGGCTTCCGCCCGGAGATCGGCCGCGCCGGTCGTCCCCCGTAGAGAGCGAGTTCCGCTGGCTGGTGCGGGGCAAGAAGACGGAGCAGGCCCACCTGTGCGTGAGTTCCCCGGGGCTGGAGGCCGGGAGCCCCCACAAGTGGCCCCTCATGGTGCTCGACACGGTGCTCGGGGGCGGCGTCAGCTCGCGCCTGTTCCAGCAGCTGCGGGAGGAGCGAGGCTGGGTCTACTCCACCTACTCTTACCACACGGCGCTGGCCGACACGGGGTACTTCACGGTCTACGCGGGGGCGAGCCCGGACAAGGCCACCTCGGTGCTGGAGCTCATCGAGCAGGAACTGGCCAGCGTGGCCGGTTCGGGCATCCGGGAGGACGAGTTGCGCCGGGCGAAGGAACACCTCAAGGGCTCGCTCATGCTCAGCCTGGAGAGCACCAGCCATCGGATGAGCCGGCTGGCCCGTTGTGAACTCACCGGCGAGGCGTACCTGCCCGCGGACGAGGTGCTGGCCCGCATCGAGGCGGTGACGGTCGAGCAAGTGCACCGCCTGGCGGCGTCCATGTTCCTGCCGGACCGGTACGCGTACGCGGCGGTGGGCCCCGTGCACTGGAAGACCCAGCGGCGCCTGGCGGCGGCGGGCTGAGAGAACCGGGACCGCGCGACGGGCGGCCCCGAGAGGAAAGCCCTCCCAGCCCCGCAGAAAGAACCCCCTTCGGAGGGGGTATGCGCCATTCACCGCACCATCTTCGCAGCAAGCAGCCGCTGGAGCCAACGTGTTGCAATCGCTCTCTTGTGGACGGCCACCGGGCTGCTCGCGCCCGGTGGCCGTTGCTGGGCGGATGGGGACGCTCTGGCGCTTCGGAGCTCTCCCGAGCCCGCTGACGGGCCGCCCGGGCTCTCCCTCACCTGGGAAGGTGGGGTCCGCTGGGCCGACGCCCGGCACCCGACCGCTCCTTTGGCCTCCTGGGCCTTCTCGGCGTGCGATGCGTCCTCGGGGCCCGTACGCCTGGAGGCGGCAGGGTGGCAACAAGGGGCCTCCCCGCCCGGCCTCTTCTCGGCGGCCGAGTGGCCGGGGTGGAAGGCCCGCCTCGCCTGGGCGACCGGTGCGGCGGCGGGGTGGATCGGGGCTTACGCGGCCTCGCCGTACGGCGGTTTCGCAGGTCCTCTGCCGCTCGTCGACGGCGACGTCTTCGGCCCCGGCACGCGCATCTGGGAGGCAGGCCTGCAGCCGGAGGCGGGCAGCGCCCGCGTGATCCTGGGTTGGGGGTTGCCGCTCTGGTACGTCCACGGGCGCTGGGTGGAGGGGCGGGCGTGGGCCGGGGAGTGGGCCACCTCCCGCTTCGGCGTCCAGGGCGTGGTGAGCGACACGGGGCTGCACCGGCTCACCTTCGCGACGTTGCCGGATACCACGGTGCGCCGGCTCGGCGGAGCAGCCGGAGGCTGGGCGCGCTGGAGGGGGGACGGCGGCGTCGAGGTACGGGGAGCTGCCGGGCTTTCGGAAGTGGCCTGGCGGGACGGCGCGCTCGTGGAGGGCCGGCAGGGATGGGCCGTGCACGTGGCGGCCCTGTCGCGCCGCCCGCCCCGGGGGCGGATGGCGTTGAGCGCCGCCAGCCCGGCGTTCGAGCCCCCGCTCCTGGCAGACCGGCAGCCGCCGCCGGGCCAGATCCGGGCCAGCGGGCGCCTCGGGCCCGGACCCGAAGCCGTGAGCCCGGGTACGTGGGTCGAGCTCGAGGGCCGCTGGCCCTGGCCGCAGGAGGAAGGGGAGAGCCTGTACCGGGCGGGTGCGGGCCGGCGCTGGCAGGTCGATCCCGGGCGCCTCACGCTTCACGTGGAGTGGGAGCAGGGAGCGACGCAAGACGATGAGCAGCACGACGGCTCCGGGCGAGCGGCCGGAGTCGGTGGTGCGCTGCAGTGGGACGGGCGCCGGGGCGGCGGCAGCGTCCGGTGGGATCCTCTGGGGGGTGGCGGGCCGGACTGGAGCGGCTGGCTCACCCCCGGCGCCGGGTGGCGGCTGAGGGCGACGTGGCTCAGCGCCGGCGGGGTGGTGCGCCTCGAGGCGTCCTGGGGACCGGGTGGGTTCGACCCGGGATGGCCGGCCCGGGGCGCCCGGCTCGTCTACAAGATCCCGGGCAGCCGCTCCGCTGCGCCGTATCTCTATTTCGAGGCAGGCTGGAGCCTCGGCCGGGACCACGCCCTCGGCATCCGGGTGGGCCGCTGGGACCAGGGCGTGGCCGGCCGCTTTCCGGAGGGGGCACCGCCGATCCTGGTGATGGTGAGGGGCCAGGTCTGAAGCAAGGCGGCCGGTGCGTAGGATCGAGGGGGGCCGGTGAGGACCGGAGCATGTTGATGAGCCAGCTGATCGGCAAGGAGATCGTGGATCTCTCGCAGGGGATCCGGATCGGGCCGGTGCGGGAGGCCGACCTCGTCATCCAGGTGCGGGGCGGCCGCATCGATGCCCTGGTGCTGCCCGTACGGCACGGCTTGTGGGGACGGCGCGAGGTGGTCGTACCGTGGAACCGGGTCCTCAAGGTAGGGCCCGACGTGATCATCGTGGAACTGGGGGAGCGCCCATCCACCGGCATGAACTCCACCGGGCCGGAGAGACTACACCTCGTGACATCCAGGCAATCGGACCGGAAGGAGTCGGTGGATGGTGGCAACGGTCATTGGCGTCTTCGACACCCGGGAGCAGGCCGAGAAGGCCGTCCGGGAGATGCGTAACAAGGGCTTCGCCAACAACGAGATTTCGGTGCTGGCCAAGGGGCAGGCCCGCCAGGGCGCCGGTGGCGGGGGTGGCGGCGATCAGGAAGCCGGCGGCGATGTCAGCGAGGGGGTCTGGTGGGGCGGAGCCCTGGGGGGGATCGCCGGGCTCCTGGCCGGCATCGGTGCCCTGACCATTCCGGGGATCGGGCCGGTCGTGGCCGCAGGCCCGCTGGCCGCGACCCTCGGCGGCGCGGTGACGGGCGGCGTGGCCGGCGGGTTGCTGGATCTGGGCATCCCGGAAGAGCGCGGGAGGTTCTACGAAGGCCAGCTGAAATCCGGCAAAGTGCTGGCCGTCGTGCAGGCCGACAGTGCCCGCATCGACACCGCCACCCAGTTGCTGCGCGACCACGGCGCCAACAACGTCGAGTCCCACGTCGGTTCTCGCAAGGCGTCGCAGACCGGCAAGCGATCCCAGTAGCGCGCCTCGCTCCTCGCGCCCCGCGGGCGCGGGGCGCGCGACAGCCGCCCATCTCAGGCCGCCCGCCGGATCCCGGCAGGCGGCCCTTTCGTTGGGGCCGGGCTGCGGCGCGCGGGCCGGCGGCTTGACGGGACGGGCCACGGGAAGAAGAATGGAGCTAAGTGGCGATCGGCCTCGAAGGAAAGGCCTGGGCAGGACATGCCGGTCAAAGTCGCGGTCGCAGGGGCTTCCGGGAAAGTGGGCCGGGAAGTGGTGGCGGCGGTCGTCCAGCACCCCGACATGCAGCTGGTAGGGGCGCTCGGGCGCCGCTCGGCCGGCCGCGACGCCGGTGAGCTGGCCGGCATCGGCCAGGTGGGCGTGCTCATCGAGCGAGACGTGCGCAGGCTGCTGGAGCGCGCCTCCATCGACGTGCTGGTGGACTTCACCGAGGCCCAGGCCGCCCTGGAGCACGCCTTCACCTGCATCGACGCGGGGATCCACCTGGTGGTGGGGACGACCGGCATCAGCCGCTCCGAGCTCGAGGATCTGGACGCCCGGTGTCGCCAGCGGGGCGTGGGGGCGGTGGTCTCGCCCAACTTCGCGATCGGGGCCCTGTTGATGATGCGGCTGGCCACCCTCGTGGCCCCGTACATGCCGCGCTGCGAGATCGTGGAGATGCACCACGAAACCAAGCTCGATGCCCCATCGGGTACGGCCCTGCGCACCGCCGCCCTGATCGCCGAGGCCAGGGGGCGTGCGGAGGGAGGGGCTCCGGATCCCGTGCCCATCCACAGCGTGCGCTTGCCCGGCCTCGTCGCCCACCAGGAAGTGATCTTCGGGCTGGAGGGGCAGACCCTCACCATCCGGCACGACAGCACCAGCCGGCGCAGTTTCGTGCCCGGGGTGCTCCTCGCCGTGCAGCGGGTGGGGGCCTTGCGGGGCGTCCACTCCCTCGAGGAGATCCTCTTCGAACAGCCTCCCGGAGCCTTGCGCCACTGACCGAGCCTGCCACCCCGGCCGAACCCCGTCGTCCTAGGACTCATATACTGCCACGGAAAGAGGCGCAAGGAAGGTACGGGCGACCGCCAACGACGCATGTGTGGCGGCGGGGCGATGGCACGATCCATGGAACTCTCTTTGGAAGGTCGCACCCTGGTCGTGGCCGGGGGCGACGAGCGGGAGCTGGCTCTGGCCGAACGCCTGCTGGAGCTGGGAGCCGGCGTCTGGATGGTGGGGTTCCCGGCCGCACTCCTTCCTCCGGGGGCACACTTCGCCCCTGAGCTTGCAAGCGTGGCGGCCCGGGCGGACGCGGTGCTCTGCCCGCTGAGCGGCACCGACCCCCAGGGAGCCATCCGTACCGTCATGGCGCCGGGGGTGCGGATCCTCCTCGACGACGGCGCCCTGGAGCGCCTGCGCTCGGGGACGCTCCTGATCATCGGCAGCGCAAGGCCGGCGTTGAAAGCTGCGGCGGCCCGCCACGGCATCCGGCTGTTCGAACTGGAGAAGGACGAGGAGATCGCCGTGCTCAACGCGGTCCCCACCGCGGAGGGGGCCGTGCAGCTGGCGATGGCCAACCTGCGCGTCACCCTGCACGGGAGCCGCACGGTGGTGGTGGGGTACGGGCGCTGCGGCCAGCAGCTGTGCCGGGTGCTCGGCGCTCTGGGCGCTTCGGTGCAGGCCGTCGTCTTCCACCGCACGGAGTGGGCCCGGGCGTGGGCGGCCGGCGTGGCGGCCATCTGGCCGCACGAGCTGGCCTCGGCCGCCGGGCAGGCCGACGTGATCTTCAACACCGCGCCGGCCCTGGTGGTCACGGAGGAGGTGCTGCGGCGCATGAAGCCGCAGGCGCTGGTCGTCGACATCGCCTCCGACGCGGGCGGGACCGACTTCGAAGCTGCCTCCCGTCTCGGGCGTGCAGGCGATCCATGCCCTCGGGCTGCCGGGGCGGGTGGCGCCCCGAACGGCCGGCGCCATCCTGGCCCAGGTGGTGCCCGGCATCCTGGCCCGATCGCTGGCTCCCTGACCAGGCCTGCCGGCACGGCGGCCGCCCGTCGCCAAGGAAAGGGCGTGGCTGCGTTGCTCGAAGGCAAGCGCATCGGTTGGGCGCTCGCCGCATCCCACTGCTCGTTCGAGGAGGTGCTTGCGTCCATCGAACAGCTGGTGGCGCAAGGAGCCCAGGTGTTTCCCATCCTGTCGGAACACGCGGTCGACACGCGCTTCGGCACCGTCGAGGAGTGGGTGGCCCGGCTGCAGCAAGCGACCGGGCGCCGCGTGATGCGGTCCATCGTGGAGACGGAGCCGATGGGACCCAAGAAGCTCCTGGATGCGCTCGTGATCGCCCCGTGCACCGGCACCACGCTGGCCAAGCTGGCGCTGGCGATCAACGACTCGGCGGTGCTGATGGCGGCCAAGGCCACCTTGCGAAACGGCCGCCCGGTCGTGCTGGCCATCTCCACCAACGACGCGCTGGGGGCCAACGCGAAGAACCTGGGGCTCGTCCTGTCCATGAAGAACGTCTACATGGTACCCTTCGGGCAGGACAATCCCGAAGAGAAGCCAACGTCCATGGTCGCGGACTTCTCCCTGATCCTGCCGGCGCTGGAAGCGGCCCTGGAGGGCCGGCAGATCCAGCCGATGATCATCGACAGGGCGCGGCGGCAGGTGCGCTGAAGGACGTAACGAGCAGGCCCGGGCGGTCGACGGTCCGGTGCGGCGGGAGGCGAAAGGCGGCATGGCGCGAGGCGTCAGAGTGGGCGTGGTGGGGGCCACCGGTGCGGTGGGACAGGAGTTCTTGAAGATCCTGGAGGAGCGCCGCTGGAAGCTCGGCGATCTCCGGCTGTTCGCCTCGGAGCGCTCGGCGGGCAAGACGGTGCGGGTGCTGGGAGAGACCTTTTCGATCGAGGCGGCCACCCCCTCCCGGATGGAGGGGCTCGACCTGCTCTTCTTCTCGGCCGGCGCCTCGGTGAGCCGGGAGCTGGCCCCCCAGCTCGCCCGCAAGGGAGCCGTGGTGATCGACAACTCCAGCGCCTTTCGCATGGAGCCCGACGTACCCCTGGTAGTGCCGGAGGTCAACGGCCAGGATGCCTTCCAGCACCGGGGCATCGTCGCCAACCCTAACTGCTCGACCATCATCATGGCGGTGCCCCTGTGGCCGCTGCACCGGGCCGCCGGGATCCGGAGGGTGGTCGTCTCGACGTACCAGGCGGTGTCGGGCGCGGGCGCCCGGGCGATGGCCGAGCTCGAGGAGGAGCTGCGGGCGTACGTCCGGGGCGAGACGTACGAGCCGGCGGTGTTGCCTTACGCCTCCGCGGAGCGGCACTACCCCATCGCGTTCAACGTGATCCCCCAGGTCGACCGGTTCGAGGAGGCGGGCTACACCAAAGAGGAGTGGAAGATGGTGCGGGAGACGCGCAAGATCTTCCACGAACCGGAGCTTGCCGTCACCGCGACCACCGTCAGGGTCCCCGTCCTGCGCAGCCACTCCGAATCGATCAACGTGGAGCTGGCCCGGCCGCTATCGGCCGACGAGGCGCGGGCTCTCCTGCGGGAGGCCCCCGGCGTCGAGGTGGTCGACGACCCCGAGCGGCAGCGCTACCCGATGCCGCTCGACTGGAGCGGCAAGGACGCCGTGGCGGTGGGCCGCATCCGGGAGGACCCGTCCCGGCCCGGGGCGCTCAACCTCTGGGCCGTGGGCGACCAGATCCGCAAGGGCGCGGCGCTCAACGCCGTGCAGATCGCCCAGGTCCTGGGCTTGCTCGCCTAGAGCGGAAAGCGGTGAAACGATGCGGGTGCTCGTACAGAAGTTCGGCGGCACCTCCGTGGCGACGCCGGAGAGACGCCGCCAGGTGGTGCAGCACGTCCGGAAGGCCCGGGAGGACGGCTACGCGGTAGTCGCCGTGGCTTCCGCCATGGGGCGGCGGGGAGAGCCGTACGCCACCGACTCGCTGCTCGATCTCCTGGCCCGGGAGGCCGGCGGGGCTCCGGATCCCCGTGAGCAGGACCAGCTCGTCGCCTGCGGGGAGATCATCGCCTGCGCCGTGCTCTCCCAGGCGCTGATCCGCCAGGGCATCCCGGCCGTCTCCCTCACGGGGGCCCAGGCGGGCATCCTCACGGAAGGCCGCCACGCCGACGCCCGGATCCTGCAGATCCGCACGGAGCGCCTGCACCGAGAGCTCTCCGGAGGGCGGGTGCCGGTGGTGGCGGGCTTCCAAGGGGTCACCGAGGAGGGCGAGGTGACCACCCTGGGTCGTGGGGGCAGCGACACGACCGCCGCTGCGCTGGGGGTGGCGCTCGGGGCCGAGCTGGTCGAGATCTTCACCGATGTGGACGGCATCAAGGCGGCCGACCCGCGGGTGGTGCCCGACGCCCCCACGCTCGCCAGCGTGGCGTACCGGGAGGCGGCCGAGCTGGCCCACCTCGGCGCCCGGGTCGTCCACCCGAGGGCCGTCGAGATCGCGATGGAAGGGCACGTGCCGTTGCGCATCCGGCAAACGGGTTCGGATCATCCCGGCACGCTCGTATGGGACCGGCCGGCGGGCGGGACCATGGAGATCCGTTCGGATCGGCCCGTGGTCGGCATCGCCCACGTGGGGGATCTGGCCCAGGTGGTGGTGGGAGGCCGGCAGGACTTCAACCAGGACGCGCTGCACTCTCGCCTGTTGCAAGCGGTGGCCCGCAGGGGCGTGAGCATCGACCTGATCCTGGTGAGCCCCCACCAGTTGATGTTCAGCGTGCCGGAGCCGTCCGCTTCGGCGGTCCACGAGGCGCTGGCCGAGTTCGACGTGGAAGTGGCGGTGACCCGCAAGCTGGCCAAGGTTTCGGTGGTAGGCGCGGGGATGCACGGGGTGCCGGGGATCATGGCGAGGGTGGCCCGCGCGCTGACCGGCGCCGGCGTGGCCATCTTACAGACCAGCGACTCCCATGCCAGCATCTCGTGCCTGATCGACGGAGAGCGCCTGGGAGACGCCATCCGGGCGCTGTTCGAGGAGTTCGAGCTGGGGAGGGGAGCGTGAGGAGGATGGCTGAGCTGGGACGGCTCCTGACTGCCATGGTGACGCCCATGCGGCCGGACGGCAGCGTCGACTACGAGGCGGCGGCCGCGCTGGCCGTCCGGTTGGTGGAGACGGGTTCGGACGGGGTGGTGGTCTCGGGCAGCACGGGGGAGTCGCCGACGCTGACGGACGAGGAGAAGCTGGGCCTGTTCCGGGCGGTGGTCGAGGCGGTCGGGGGGCGGGCCACGGTGGTGGCCGGCACGGGCACCTACGACACCGCGCACAGCGTGGAGCTGACCCGCAAGGCCGAGAAAGCCGGGGTCGACGCCATCCTGGCCGTGGTCCCGTACTACAACAGGCCGCCGCAAGAGGGCCTCTACCGCCACTTCGAGACCATCGCCCGCTCGACGAGCCTTCCGGTCATCCTGTACAATATCCCGGGCCGAACGGGGCAGATGCTGGCCGCCGAGACCACGGCCAAGCTGGCGGCCATCGACAACGTGGTGGGGCTGAAGGACTCGTCGGGACAGATCGATCACGTCTCACTGGTGCGTACCATGACGCCGCCCGACTTCCTCATCTACAGCGGCGACGACAGCCTGACCTTGCCGATCCTCGCCGTGGGGGGAGCAGGCGTCGTCAGCGTCGCCTCCCACCTGGTGGGCCGGCGGATCCGGGAGATGATCGAGGCGTTCGTGAGCGGCAAGGTCGATCGGGCGAAGGCGATCCACCTGGAGCTTTTCGGGCTCTTCAAGGCTTTGTTCGTCACGACCAACCCCATTCCGATCAAGCGGGCCCTGCAGCTGGCCGGCGTGAAGGTCGGCCCGGTGCGGCCGCCGCTGGTGGAGGCCTCCGAGGCGGAGACGGCCGTCATTCGCAAGGCGATGGAGCAGCTGGCGCTGGTCGGATGAGCGAGGGGCGGTCGACGGCCCCGATGCTAGGGAGGTGCATGCACGCCGCATGGGTTCGAGTGAGCCGGCGCTCTCGGTCATCCCCCTGGGCGGTCTGGGCGAAGTCGGCAAAAACATGATGGTGCTGGAGAGCGCGGACGACATCCTGGTCATCGACGCCGGGGTGATGTTCCCCGAAGAGGAGATGCTGGGGATCGACCTGGTCATCCCCGATTTCTCCTATCTCGTGGAGCGCCGGCAGAAGGTCCGGGCCATCGTCCTGACCCACGGTCACGAAGATCACATCGGCGCCCTGCCGTACGTCCTGCGTCAGATCCAGGCGCCCGTCTACGGCACCCGGCTCACGCTGGGGCTCGTGCGGGCCCGGCTGCTCGAGCACAACCTGGAGTCGCTGCCCGAGTTCATCGAGGTGCAGGCCGGGCAGCGGCGGCGGCTGGGCGGCTTCGACGTGGAGTTCATCCACCTCAACCACAGCATCGCCGATGCGGTCGCCATCGCCGTTCATGGTGCCGTCGGCACGGTCCTGCACGTCACCGACTTCAAGTTCGATCAGACCCCCATCGACGGGCGCCCCACCGACTATCACCGGCTGGCCGAGCTGGGCAAGCAGGGCGTGCATCTGTTGCTCTCCGACAGCACCAACGCCGAGCAGCCCGGCTGGAGCCCGTCGGAGCGCCGCGTGGGGGAGGCGTTCCTCGAGGCGTTTCGCAGGGCGGCCGGCCGGGTGCTGGTGGCCACGTTCGCCACCAACGTCCACCGCATCCAGCAGGCCATCGACGCGGCGGTGGCCACCGGCCGGCGGGTGGCGGTGGTCGGACGCAGCATGGAGACGGTCGTGGGCATCGCCGCCGAGCTGGGGTACCTGCGGATCCCGGAGGGGGTCCTCATCGCGCAGGACCAGATCGCCCAGCAGGCTCACAACCGGCTGGTCATCCTGACCACCGGGAGCCAGGGAGAGCCGATGTCGGCCCTCTCCCGCATGGCCTCCCAGGATCACCGGCTCGTGGAGATCGTGCCGGGCGACACCGTCATCATCTCGGCGCACCCGATCCCCGGCAACGAGCGGCTGGTCGGCAGGACCGTCAACCGGCTGTTCAAGCTCGGCGCCAACGTGATCTACGAGCCCTTCGAGGGGATTCACGCCTCGGGCCACGCCTGCCAGGAGGAGCTGAAGCTCCTGCTCAACCTGGTGCGCCCGCGCTTTTTCGTGCCGGTGCACGGCGAGTACCGGATGCTGGTCAAGCACGCCCGGCTCGCCCGGGACGTGGGAATCGCGCCCGACGGCATCTTCATCGTGGAAAACGGCGACGTGCTCGAGCTCACCGCCGATCGGCTCGCCCGCAAGGGCCGGGTGCAGGCGGGGCAGGTCTTCGTGGACGGGCTGTCGGTGGGCGACGTGGGCAACGTGGTGCTCCGGGATCGCCGTCACCTCGCCCAGGACGGCATCCTGGTCGTCGTCCTGACCGTCGACTCCCGATCGGGGGAGCTCCTGGCGGGGCCGGAGCTCGTCTCCCGGGGCTTCGTCTACGTGCGGGAGTCGGAGACCTTCATGGAGGAGGCCCGGCAGGAGGCCAAGACGGCGCTGCTCGACGTGCTGTCGAAAAACGGCGCCGAGTGGGGAGCCGTCAAGGGCCGGGTGCGGGAGGCGCTGGGCCAGTTCATCTTCGAGCGGCTCAAGCGCCGGCCCATGATCTTGCCGATCATCGTCGAGGTCTGAGGCCACAGACGGTGCATACTACCTCCCGGGCGCAGCCGGCCTTCGTGGGAGCGGCTGCCCGTTCACAACCGGCACGCTACGGGAGGACACCTGGTGTTTTGCTGGAGCCAACAGGGGGCGGACCCATCGGACGGCCCCGAGCAGGAGGACGGTCAGACGCCGGACGGAGAGCGCGGGGTCCCTGCGGTGGCGCCCCCGGCACCTCCCAACCCGCAGGCGGCGCCTCCCCTCGAGTACCTGCGGCAGCTGGGGCAGCTCGCGGCGGTCCCGTCGGGGGATCTGGGCATCCACGTCCTGCCCATCATCGGGCAGGTGGAAGGGCACGTGAGCCTGCCCCCCAAGAACAAGACCACCCGCTACGAGCACATCATCCCCCAGCTCGTGGCCGTCGAACAGAGCCCCCGGGTCCGGGGGCTGCTCATCGTGCTCAACACCGTGGGGGGCGACATCGAGGCCGGGCTTGCCATCGCGGAGATGGTACGAACCCTCTCCAAGCCTTCGGTCTCGGTCGTGCTGGGCGGCGGGCACTCCATCGGCATCCCGATCGCGGTGGCGGCCGACCACAGCCTGATCGCCGAGACCGCCACCGTCACGGTGCACCCGGTGCGCCTGTCGGGCGTGCTGGTAGGCATGCCACAGGCCTACGAGTACCTCGACAAGATGCAGGACCGGATCATCCGCTTCATCGTGGACAACTCGCGGATCAGCGAGGAGAAGCTGCGGGAGCTCATGTTTCGCACGGGTGACCTCGTGCGGGACGTCGGCACGGTGCTCGTCGGGCGAGAGGCAGTCCACGCCGGGATCATCGACGAGGTAGGGGGGCTTTCGCAAGCCCTGGCGCGCCTGAAGGAGCTGATCCGGGCCCGGGAGCAGGCAACCCGGGCGGCCGGCGACGGAGGGGCTGCGGCCTCCCCGTGATGGTCTCCGACGTTTACTACACCGTGCTTCCCGTCAGTCTCGAGGCACCTGCGGGCGACGGCAGCCCGTTCGCCGGGCAGCGGCATGAAGTGCTGATCGGGCACTGGGGCGGCGTACCGGTCTGGGTCGAGCTGCTGCACCACGCCGACGGGCGGTGGCGGGTCCAGCGCCTCATCACCACCGCCGCCGAGCTCTACCTCTGGCCTTCCCTCTTTCCCGGCACCCCTTGGTGACGCCCATCACAATCCTGTTATCTGCGTGTTATAATCGAGCCGCGGACGACCAGAGGCGGGTGCAACGGGCCATGAGACCGTGGGATCGGCTGGCGGTGCGCCTGCTGGGCAGCGTAGCGGCCGTGGCCCTGTTCATGAGCCTGGCGAGCTTCGGCTGGGACGCCTACCGCCAGCGCGTCCAGGCGGAGCTGACGCTGACCGAGCGGGCGCGGGCCGTCACGAAGCAATTCCTGGCGGTGCGGTCCTTCGTCGCCCAGGCGGAGACGGAGAGGGTGGCCGTCAACCCTGCGGGGTTCCATCACCTGGATCCGGTCGTCGTGGCCCGGGTGGTGGGAGAGATCTTCGGTTCCAGTTCGGCGGCCCGGGTCCGAGAGGTATGGATGGGCTCCGAGCGGGCGGCCCACGTACCCGACCCGGTCGAGGAGCAGGCGCTCAGGCGCTTCTCCGCCGACCCGGCCGCCACGGAGTTCGCCGCGGTGCTGCCCGACGGCGGGCACGGGCCCCGGGTCTTCCGGTACGTCGCGCCCATCCATCTCGAGCAAAGCTGCCTGACGTGCCACCAGCAAAGTGCCCTCAGCACCGGGCACGATCGGCCGCCGGCCGTGGGCGACCTCATGGGGGCGTTGAGCATCCAGGTGCCCATCGAGGAGTTCGAGGCGGGCGTCGCCTCCTCCATCCGCAGCCGGCTGCGCTTCACGCTCCTGCTCACGGCGCTGTCGCTTTCGGTGCTGGCGGTGTTGCTGCGCCGGCAGGTCACGTCTCCCCTGGGGCAGCTCACCGCGATGGCGTCCCGCTTCGCTACGGGCGACCTCACGCCCGCTCCCCTGCCGAAGGGCGCGGTCGGAGAGACGGCCGTGCTCGCCTCGGTCATGAACTCCATGGCCGGAGCCCTGCGGGAGCTGTACGCCGACCTCGAGGCCAAGGTCGAGGAGCGGACCCGCAAATTGACCGAGGCCAACGCGCGCCTGCAGGAAAAGCAGGTGGAGCTCGAACGGGCCCAAAAGCTGCAGTCGGAGTTCCTGGCCACCGTCTCGCACGAGCTGCGCACCCCGCTCACCTCCATCCTGGCCTTCACGGAGCTGTTGAGCGAGGAGGGGGCGACCGCGGACAGTGACCAGGTGCGCGAGTACCTGACCGACATCCGGGAGTGTGCACAGCGGCTGTACGAGCAGATCAACGATCTGCTCGACCTGGCCCGCATCGAGGCCGGGAGGATGCAGCTCGACCGCACGGTCTTCGACGTACGGTTGGCCGTCGAGGCCACCTTGCGGCGCATCGAGCCCATGGCTGCTCGCAAGGGCCTCGAAGTGCGCCCGCCGGCGCAGGCGCAGCCGGTTTGGGTGGAGGCGGACCGCGTCCGGGTGGAGCAGGTCCTCATGAACCTGCTCTCCAACGCCGTGAAGTTCACCCCTCGCGGCCACGTGGCGGTGGAGCTCGAGGAGCCTGGCCCTGAGGAGCCCATGGTGCGGGTGAAGGTGCGGGATACGGGCATCGGCATCCGGCCCGAGCACCACGGCATCATCTTCGAGAAGTTCCGGCAGGTGGACAGCTCGGCCAGCCGGGAATATCCGGGCTCGGGGCTGGGGCTGGCGCTGGCCCGGCACCTGGTGGAGATGCACGGCGGGCGCATCTGGGTCGATTCGGAGCTCGGCAAGGGCAGCACGTTCACCTTCACGCTGCCCGCCCCGCCACGCGTCCCGGTCGGCGCGAGGCCGCAGGCAACACCGGAAGGCCGGAGGTGATCCGTTCGACGTGGACTCCGAACGCATACTCGTCGTCGACGACGAACCGCACATCCTCAAGGCGGTGAGCCATCGCCTCGAGCGTTCGGGCTACCAGGTGGAGGTGGCGGCGGACGGGGAAGAGGCCCTGGAGAAGTTCGACCGTTTCCGGCCCGACCTGGTCGTGCTCGACCTGATGCTGCCGCGCCTCGACGGCTACGAGGTGTGCCACGCCATCCGGGAACGTTCCAACACGCCCATCATCATCCTCTCGGCCCGCAGCGAGGAGCCCGATCGCCTGACCGGCTTCTGGTTGGGAGCGGACGACTATCTCACCAAGCCCTTCAGCCTTGCGGAACTGGTGTTGCGGATCCAGGCGGTGTTGCGCCGGGCCCGCCCTGATCCCGGCGTCGAACGCGCAGGCGCCTCCGCTGCGGGCGAGCGGCCCGACGCAGGAGCGACCGAGGGCGGCGCGCCGGCAGCGGGCACGGAGCAGGTGCTCCACTTCGAGGGGCTCACGATCGACCGGCAGTGCCGCATGGTGTGGCGGCGGGGGCAGCCGGTGGATCTCACCGCCCGGGAGTTCGACCTCTTGTGGCTGCTCGCGAGCCACCCCATGGTGGTCTTCACCCGGGACCAGATCCTCGATCGAGTGTGGCAGAGCGATTACGCGGGGGATCTCGCCAACGTGACGGTTTGCATCAGCCGGTTGCGGGAAAAGCTCGAGGAAGATCCCCTGGCCCCGCAGTTCATCCAGACGGTGCGCGGGGTGGGCTACCGGTTCAGAGCCCGGCCCATCCGGCCGGGGTCGCCCGCGCCTCAAGTGCCGGCCGTGTGAGGGGCCCCCCACGGCGGCGGGACGGCCTCGGGGCCGCCCGGCGCACCTCTCCTTGCCCTCGTCGCCGGTGGCTTTGCGTGGGGTGTTAGCTTTCGGCAATGTCCCGGCAAGCCAGGTGCAAGTGCAGCGCAGGGTGACGGCAAGCCTCTATCCCTAGGATTGTAAGCGGACAGCAAGAGTCTTACAGGGCTCTTGCAGCGCGGACCGACAGGGAGGGACGGGGCTTGCCCACCGAGGTGCGCGGCGCGAGGTCGTGTCCCCTTTTGAGCCGGCGGGCCCTGCTGGCCGGCGGGGCCGGGGCCGTGGCGGCGGGCCTATCGGGCAGCCTCGCCGTGCCGGTGCTTGCTTCAGGCCCGGTGACAGACGGCGACGGCGGCTTCGGGATGCTGGTCGACCTCACGGAGTGCGTCGGATGCCGCAGCTGCGTCTACGCCTGCCAGGAGGCCAACGGCTGGACCGGAGATCCGGAGCGCCCGGCCATCGACGGCGATCAGTGGACGGCGGTCCGGGAGGTCGAGCTGCCGGGAGACCCGGGCCACGTCCGCTACGTACGGACCCAGTGTTTTCACTGCCTCGACCCGGCTTGCGCTTCGGCCTGCCCCGTGGGGGCCCTGCACAAGACCCCCGAGGGCCCCGTGGTCTATGACGCCGGGCGCTGTATCGGCTGCCGGTACTGCATGGTCGCCTGCCCGTTCCACATCCCCCGCTACCAGTGGGAAACCCCGCTGCCCCTCGTGGCCAAGTGCATCATGTGTGCCCCGCGCCTCGAGCGGGGCGAGTCGCCCGCCTGCGCCGAGGCGTGCCCGACGGGGGCGACCACGTTCGGGCGGCGCTCCGAGCTCGTCGCCGTCGCGAGGAAGCGCATCGCCGATCACCCCGACCGGTACGTACCCCGCATCTACGGGTTGACCGAAGCGGGGGGCACGTCGTGGCTGTATCTGTCCGACGTGCCGTTCGAAGAGCTGGGCTTCGCCTCGGTGGGCAGCACGCCCCCGCCTCAGAAGACCCAGGCGGTCATGGAGAAGGTGCCCGTGGTCGCCGTCGGCGTGGCCGTTCTCATGACCGTCGTGCGCTGGTGGGAGAGCGCTCGAGAGAGCCGGCACGAGGCCCAAGAGGCCGGAGAGTGGGCCGGCACGCCATCCGGAAAGGAGCCCGGAGCATGAGAGCGGAGGCGCGGTGGATTCCCGGCAGGTCGCGGCAGCGCTCGACGACCGAGAGGCTCGCCGAGCTCGGCTGGGGACGCCTGGCGCTTTGGGCGCTGGCCCTGACCGGAGGCCTGGCCATGGTCTACCGGCTCGTCCGGGGCCTGGGGGCCACCACCCATCTCAACGACGCCTGGCCCTGGGGCTGGTGGATCGCCTTCGACGTCATGGGCGGCGTCGCCCTGGCGGCCGGGGCGTTCGTCGTGGCGGCCTGGGTGCACCTGTTCGGCAAGCATCGTTATGCGCCGCTGGCCCGCCCGGCGGTCTTGACGGGGTTTCTCGGATATCTGATGGTGATCGCCGGCCTGTTGATGGACCTGGGGCGGCCGTACCGCATCTGGCACCCGATCGTGATGTGGCAGCCCCATTCGGTGATGTTCGAGGTGGCCTGGTGCGTGATGGTCTACACGACGGTGCTGGCCTTCGAATTCAGCCCCGTCGCGCTGGAGGGACTGGGGTGGCACCGAGCATGCCGGGCCGTACGCCGGGCGCTGGTTCCGATGGTCATCCTGGGGGTGGTGTGCTCGGTGCTGCACCAGTCGTCGCTGGGCAGCCTGCTGCTCATCGCCACGTACCGCATGGATCCCCTCTGGTACTCCCCGCTGTTGCCCGTGCTCTTCTTCGTCTCGGCCGTGGCGGCCGGGCTCGGCATGATCCAGCTCGAGGCCGCGGCGGCAAGCCGGGTCTACCGTCACCGGGTCGAGCCGGCGCTCGTCGAGGGGCTGGCCCGGGGCATGGCCTGGATGCTCGCGCTGTACCTGGCGCTGCGGCTGGGCGACTGGGTGAGCCGGGGCCAGGGGCCCTGGACGCGGCCGGTATCGCTGGAGAGCGTGGCGGCCGGACTGGAGGTCCTCGTGGGCGCAGCGTTGCCGGCCCTGATCATGAGCCGTAAGAGCTGGAGGCAAAGCGCCCGGGCCCGCCTCGTGGCGGCCGGGTTGGCCGTGGTGGGCGTCATAGCCAACCGCATCGACTCGGTGCTGGTCTCCATGCGGGCGGGCGCCGGCGCCGCATATGTGCCTTCCTTGCTGGAGCTGTGGGTTACGGGAGCCATCGTGGCTGCGGGCGTGCTGGGCTACGACTGGGTAGCCCGGCACTGGCCGCTGTTCGTCGAGGAGCCGGACGCGCTGCCAGAGGAGGCGAAAACGCAGGAGAGCCGCCGGCCGGTAGGGGTGACGGCGTCATGACGGCGGCGTCGGGGCCGGCGCCGGCCCAGGAGGTTTCCTGGGGGCCATCCCCACGGGTGCTGCTGCTGGGATTCCGGCTCGAAGAGGCGAGCGAGTTCGTGCCGCTGCTCTCCCGGTTGGGCTTCCGGATCGAGATCGGGGCCGAAGGGAGACTGGACGTCGCCCGAGGCGCGCCCGGCATGTCCGGGATCCCCGGAGCCCGAGCGGAGCGGCTGGGATTCGACGTCTACCCCGCGGAAGCGGACCTGGCCCTGGTCTATCTCGAGCAGCCAGAGTCGCAGGCGCCGCCGTTGATCGACTGGCTGTCTCGAAGGTGGGGCATGCCGGTGGTCGTGCTCTCCGACGACGCCCGCTGCTCGGCCCGCATCGCGACCCTGCGGGCGGGGGCCGAGGATTACGTGTGCCGGCCCTTTTCGGCATCAGAGCTGGCGCTGCGGCTGCGGGCCATTTACCGGCGCACCGGGCCACGCCGGGCAGGATGCCCCCAGGTTGCGCCCGGCCGGCCCGGGACGGGCCCCGGCACGGCCCGGGTGGGCGACCTGGTGCTCGACCGCACCTGCCGGCTCGCCTTCCTCGGCGGGAGGGAGATTCCCCTGACGGGACGGGAGTTCGACCTGTTATGGCTGCTCGCCTCGCACCCCGGGCGAGTCTTCAGCCGGGAGGAGCTGCTGCTGCGCCTGTGGGGCGACGAGGAGGCCGCCTCCGAAGAGAGCGTGACGGTGCTCATCAGCCGGCTGCGCGCGAAGCTGCGGATGGCGGGCTCGTGCTGCACCCTCCGGATCCGGGCGCTGTGGGGCGTGGGCTACCGGCTCGAGCACGAGCGGGGCGCGCTCCGGAGGGCTGCCGTGCCGGATCACCGGGCCGCCGTGCCCGCGCCAGAGCGGCCGGCCCTGCTCCGGGCACAATAGGGCCGGATGGAGGGAACCGCCCGTGCCACGTGAAGGGGCCCGAGCGCGCCCGACGCGGCGCCGCCGGCGCTATCCCAGGGACGCCTACAGCACGTCGGGCCTGGACGACGCCCATTTCCACCAGGAGGCAGGAAAGGATCCGCTCGACCTCGATCCCCTGTCGCACTGGCAGGAGCTGGAGCGGGCAGCGGAGGCGCAGCTGCGGCGCAAGCCGGGCAGCCGGGACAACGTTCCGCCTCGCGACGAAAAGGACTGACCCCCTCAACTCGGGGGTAGGGCTTCCGCAGAGCCAGCAGAGCTCGCGGCGGAGAGTGCCTCTCGAGCTGCTTTGAAGTACGTACGATTGTACAGTTGCTTGAGCGCCAGCGTCCGCAGCCTGCTGCGTGATACGTCATCGGTCCTGGCGAGCACCCACCGGGCCAGCCTCAGGTCCCAGTCGCCGATAGAGGCAAGCCAATCGATGGCCATGCCCACAGGGTTGAGGCCGGTAGCAAGACGCGCTTCAGCTCCGGGATGTTTGTGGATCAGGTGTACGGCCATCCTTCCTTGCGAGGCCGCATAGGCGGCAAGCTTTTCCGCGTCTGGGGGATCCGGCTTGAAGTGATACGCAGCGGCCTTCACGTTGAACCGTGTACGGAGCCCCATTGCCTTCAAGCGGAGCCCGAACTCGACGTCTTCCCATCCGAGCTCTCCGAAGCTCTCGTCGAACAGCCCGGCCGCCAAGGCATCCTCTCGCCTCACCGAGGCATTTCCGCCGGCGAAAGGGGCGGAGGACCAGTCCCAAACGGTGAACCGCCGCCGCCCGATCTCGTCCAGTGAGCGGATGAGCATGGCTGGCCCCGTCACGATCCCCCGCCCCCATCGCCGGTGGCTGGCCAGATGCTCCTCGAGGAACGAAGGGATGACGATGATGTCGCTGTCGATGAAGACCAGCAACTCGCCCGTGCTGGCCCGGATAGCCTCATTACGAGCTGCCGCCGCGCCGACGTGGTGATCCAACGGGAGCAAGCGAACAGGCAAGCCCTTGCGCCTGTGGAGCGCGACGACGTCCGGGGTGTCATCAGTCGAGGCGTCGTCGGCGATCACGACCTCGAAGGCCGCCGGGTCCAGCGTCTGGCTGCCCAGCGCGCGCAGTGCATGGTCGAGTATCCGCGCCCGATTGTAAGTCGCGATGATGACGGTTGCCTGCATGTCCGGGCCCCTTCGTCCATGGGTTCTCAGGGACATGTTTCGTTGGACGGGCGTGCTCGCTTTCGGTACAGCATCGCACCGAGGAACCAAAACCCCACGCCGATGTGTAGGGACCACATCGTGCCGTCGAAGAGCTGGTGGGTCAGCAAGGCGGTCAGCGCGGCAAGGAGCACGGCCACCCACTCGTGCTCCTCTGGGGATGCCTGGAGCAGCCTTTTACGGGCTTGCCTGAGCCACGTTGCCAGAATGGCAATGAAAGCGGCCAATCCGGGCACCCCGGTCTCTGCGAGAAGGTTGAGCAACAGATTGTGAGCAAAGGACACATTGGGTTCGTGCGCGGCACTGACGCGGTAATCAGGATACACCCGGCTGAACGCACCCAATCCCACGCCGAACCACGGGTGCTCCAGGAACATACGCCACGAGCCTTCCCAGATATATATCCGCTCCGTCTTGGACGACGAAGTGGGGTCGATCCGAGAAAGCAACACGCCAAAGGCCGGTGGACGCGCCATCCAGAGGATGGAAGCCGCCAAAGCCACGACGAGTGCAACGACCAGGACGAGGGTAACGACATGGCGCCGCATGCGAGGCGTACCAGCGGCCAGCATCACTGCCTGGGCGGTCACGGCGCCGATCCAGCCTCCCTGAGAAAAGCTCAGAAACAGTGCCACGGCTCCTACCATCGCCGTGACCCACCCCAGCACCTGGTGGGGACCGCCGATGGCCACAAGCTGGGCCACCGGGAGCGCCATGGCCAGAAGAGTCCCGATTCCGTTCTTGCCGAGGAAAGGAGTCCTCACGATCGTCGAGTCCTCCATGAAAAACCCCAATCCCATCGAGGCGAGGATAAGGGTACCCATCACCCAGTAGTGGGCTGCCTCGCTCGGAGAACCGTGCGGGGCGAGGGGCTGTTGCTGTACGGACCAGAAGACAAGGATGAACGTCGCGACCATCGCAGCAGCAGGCCAGGCCAGCTCAGGGGCGGGCGAATGCCATGCGGAGAGGGCGCTTGCTCCCAGGAACAACAGGGGATGAACCCGGTCCCAGAGGGATAGGTCCCGGGCAGATGTCCGAGTCGCCGCAGGGGAAGTGAGACGTACCCAGCCGGCCCGGAGGGCCTGCCATGCCCCTTGAGCGAGGAACACCAGCGTCGTAGCAAGGCCTGCGCCCGCGCCAAAGAGCAGGAGAGCCAAACCCAATACGCTCTCGTTTCCATGCGAAGGCGCAGCAGCCGGCACCAAGGCCGATTTCTCCCGGGCCCGGGTATCCACCGGACGCTCGGCCATCACAGGCGATGAGACCCCTTTCCCGGTCTGCCACGAGTTTTGGTGTTACCAGCCGCACGCTGCAGCAACCGCACTGCCCGTACGGCGTACCGTGCAATCCGGCGACTGCCCCCCGCTGGTCCCATACGGGCCTTTCCTACATTGCCCATACGTTCCATGCGAGCAGGGTCGCTCAGGATGGCAGAGACGGCGTTGGCGAGGGCTTCACCCCGGGGAGCCGTGACGCTGACGGCCTCCCCGAGGAGCCTCTCCTGCCGCCGGCAGAGTTCCTCCGTCACCTGCGGGCCCTTGCCCGGGCACGTCACGACTGGCTTCCCAAGTCCCGCTGCTTGTTCGTTGGCGGTCCCCGCCATCCCCATGACGACGGTGGCTTGCCGGAGAACGTCACCGAAGCGTGAAGCCACGACGGTCACCTTAGCCCCGCAAGGTCCGTAGAGACACCCCCCCTGCCCCGTGCCACCTCCGGCAGGCACCCATCGCCAGCCGTCCGGCCAGTGTACCCCACCCTCGCGGGCGGGAAGGGGAAGGCTTTCGGCCCACGCCATGACGAACGACAGGTAGGGATGACGGCCTGCGAGCAGGGGGACCGCGGAAAGAAGAATGGAGAGGTTGCGATAAGCCTCTGGACGGCTCCCCGGCAGGATCGCTACGACAGGCGACCCTGCCGAGTCGACGACAGGGGCCTCGTCCGTGAACCCCAAGGAGTCCATCATGGGATTGCCCACGAACCTGGCCCGCACTCCCTGGCCTACGAGAGAGGCAGCGCTGAAGGCGTCCCGGGTGAAAAACCCACAGCGCGGTACGTCGCAGGAGGGAAACATCGAGGGGTGTCCATACGTCGGACAGCCGATCCGACAGATAGGCGGAGTCTGCAATGTCTACCATGATTAACGGGCGGCGCACGACCCATCGCGCCGTGTAGGGCATGAGCCGATCGCCGACCCCTACCATCAGCGTGATGCCAACGCGCAGCCGGCACAAGGTCCGTGCCTGGCGCAGGTGGAGTCGGATGAGCCCGGCCCGGAGATCCTGCCATACGGCCCCCGGGCGCTGGATGCCAATGAACCCCCCGCTTGGCATCGAGGCCACAGGGGTGACGATGGGCAAACCTTTGCGACGATAGGCACCGCCCAGTCCCACAATGGGTGCTGCCAGTACGTCGATGTCCGGTGCGAGTTCGCGCAGTGCGGCGCCGATTTCGGCTCCCACCGTGTCCTCTCCGTGGCCGTTGCTCAACACGAGGACTGTGCCCGAACAGGCTCGCGCGTTTGATCCCTGTGCCACGAGGCGATTGTACACCGGTGACGTGGAGCACGAAAAGGCGTGGGGGACGGCCTCTCCATCATAGGCCTACCCACGCCAGCAGTAAGTTGGAGGTGTGCCCGCGGTCCTCGGAACAACGCTGGGATTAGTGCTGGCCGTCTCTGGCGTACGGCTGGCGTATCTCGCCATACGCACGGCGGCCCGCTCATGGGTGCAGCGGTGGTTCGTCATCGCCGGCGATGGCCCGGTGGCTATGGCGGTGTCGGGCATGCTCGCGGCCGCTCTGGCTCACAGCTCCAGCATGGTAGAGGTCCTTGCCCTCGGCCTCGTGCAGACGGGGAGTCTCCCTATGGCCCACGCTCTTTACGCCATCATCGGAGCCAACGTCGGGACGACGCTGACCGCACAACTCGTGGCGCTTCAGCTTCCGAGCGTGGGCATTGGGATGATGGCGGTAGGGGCGGGAGGCTACTTCCTGTCGAGCCGGAGGGAGGTTTCCCTGGCCTTGTTCAGCCTTGGTGCCTTCCTTCAAGGGATGGAGTGGATTGGCCGGTCGCTGGGCCCGCTCGCTGCCGGAGTCTTGGGAACTCTCGAAGAGCCTGGCTCGGTCTTGAAGGCATTTGGCGTGGGATGGCTGGTTACCTCCCTCATTCAGAGCAGCACCACGGTTACGACGTCGGTGGTGACCATGGTGGCGGCGGGTTTGATGGAGACTCGTCCCGGCATTGCCGTCGTGCTGGGAAGCAATGTGGGTACGGTGACGACAGGATTGGTGGCGTCCCTGTTTCTCGGAAAAGGGGCGACACGGCTGGCGATGGCCGACTTCTTTCTCAACCTGGCAGGGGCCGCGGCGGCCCTTATCCTCTTTAGTCCTTTCCACGACCTCGTCATGAGTCTGGCGGGTTCGGCTGCCCAGAGCGTGGCCCACGCCCACACCCTCTTCAACTTGCTGAGTGCACTGGTGAGTTTCCCTCTGGTACCGAGAATGGCCCGGTGGCTGGAAGGCCGGTAGCAGGCAGGATACTGGCTACCCGCAGGAGTCTTTGCCGGCGCGTGGAAAGGGCGGCGGCGGGAGCGGCAGGCGGCCGCTCGCCTTGCTGCTGGAGTCTGTCGGCAGTGGCCGGGGGCCGGGCATGCAGGTGGGACAGGCCCGCCGCCGAAGGGTTTCAGAACCGCAGGTGGAGGAGATCGAGCGCGTGGCGACGCCCCGGCGGGAGCAGCGGCGCCGGCACCGGGCCGGGCGGCTGCTGGTGGCGGCCGTGCTCCTGGGTTGGATGGGATGGGCCGGCTGGGGCGCCAGCGCCCGTTGGGTGGCGGCTGCGTGGGGCCCGGTCGACGTAGCGCGGTGGGGCCAGCTTTCCGAGGAGACGCCGGGCACGCTCTGGGTGGTTCGCCAGGAGCGGCTCTTGCGGGCACCTTCCGCCGGGAGGGTGGTCGCGCTCGTCGGCGAAGGAGAGGCCGTGCGCCGGGGTCAGGCCCTCCTGCGCGTGATCCCGGAGGGCGCCCAGGGCGGCGCGGCCACGCTATGGGCTCCGTCGGCCGGCATCGTGAGCTTCGTCTCCGACGGGCTGGAGGCCGCCGACGCCTTTTCTGCGCCGGCGCCTCCCCGGCCTCCCCGAGACGACCCGGCCCGGCCGGTTTCGCTCGTGGACGGCGGCGTCGTCGCCCGAGGTCAACCCGTGGTACGGCTCGTCGACCACGCGGAGCTCCGCGGGATCTTTTGGCCCGATCGCTCCTCTGGCCTGCGACCGGCGGAAGGGCAACGGGTGGAGGTGTGGGTCGGGGCCGGCGGCACCGGGGTGCCCGGAAGCGTGACGAAGGCGCCAGCGGCGCCGGGAGGCTCCCTGGAGTTGCGGCTCGAACGCCAGCCTGTGGAGTGGCTGTACCGGCGGCTCGTGCCGGGAGTGCGGCTGGTCACCGGCCGCTACACCGGGGTGATCGTGCCCTCCTCGGCGCTCGCCGCCCGTTCGGGGCGCACGGGCGTCTGGGTGCAGACGGAGGGCGGGCCGGTCTTCGTGCCGGTTCAGGTGGTCGGACGCCTGGGCGGCCGGGCGGTCGTGCAGGGCGTTTCGGACAGGGTCAGGGTCTACCGGTGGCCGCGATGGCTGGGATCGTGAGCGGCCTGGAGAGGTGAGGCGCACATGCCGGGCTTCATCGAGCGGGTCCTGGGATGGCTGGGCGTGGATGCGGAGGATGCGGCTACCGCCGAACGGACG
This sequence comes from Limnochordaceae bacterium, assembly GCA_014896295.1. Classification (GTDB taxonomy): domain Bacteria; phylum Bacillota; class Limnochordia; order Limnochordales; family Geochordaceae; genus Carboxydichorda; species Carboxydichorda subterranea. Next base: position 167,877 of record JADBKR010000005.1, on the reverse strand, counting down.
CCGGCCCGCTCGCCGGCGCAGCTGCCCAGGGAGGCCGAGGCGGCTGCCCGGCGCTCCCGGGTGGTCCCCCTGGCGCCCTCCGCATCTCCTGGCGCAGGGGCCGCAGTCGCCGGCGGGGTGGCCCCGGCTCGCCCGCAGTCCAAGCTGATCGTGTCCGAGCCGGCAGCGTTCGACGACGTACAGGCCATTGCCGTTCACCTGCGGAGCCAGCGCCCTGTCGTGGTGAGCCTCCGGGCGGCCGACCGGGAGACCGCCCGGCGCATCGTGGACTTCCTCTCAGGGGTGGTCTTCGCCCTGGACGGCTCCATGCGGAGGATCTCCGAGGACATCGTGCTGTGTGCCCCCGGTGGCGTGGACGTCGAACTCGAAGGGACGACGACCCCGTGAAAGTAGCAGAGCGCGTCGCGGTCATCGGGGCCGGCGCCATGGGCGAGGCCTTCATCCGGGGCCTCCTGCGCGGCGGCTTCGTCAACCGTGAGCAACTGGTGGCAACCGACAAGAGCAGCGAACGGCGTGCGCACGTCGAGCAAAGCTATGGGATCCTCGTGACCCTGGACAACGCCGAGGCGCTCCGTACCGCCGATACCGCGGTCGTGGCGGTCAAGCCTCAAAACATCGTGGAGGCGCTGAGGGAGCTGGCTCCCGCCGTGGAGCCCCAGCGCCACCTCATCATCTCCATCGCCGCCGGGGTGCCCACGTCGACCATCGAGCGGCGGCTGCCCCCTGGCACGCCGGTGGTGCGGGCCATGCCCAACATCGCGGCGCTGGTGGGGCAGGCGGCCACGGCCCTTTGCAAGGGCACCTTCGCCCAGGACGCCCACCTCCAGCGGGCGCTCGGCATCTTCGAGGCGATAGGGCGGGCCGTGGTCGTCGGGGAAGCTCTGATGGACGCGGTGACCGGCCTGTCGGGGAGCGGGCCGGCTTATGCGTACCTCATGATCGAGGCGCTGGCGGACGGGGGAGTGGCGGCGGGGCTCTCCCGGGAGGCGGCCATGTTCCTGGCTGCCCAGACCCTGGCGGGAGCCGCCCGCATGGTGCTGGACACGGGGCGCCACCCGGCGGAGCTGCGCAACTGGGTGACGTCGCCGGCCGGCACCACGGCGGCAGGGTTGACCGTGCTGGAAAGCCGTGGGGTGCGAGGCGCGCTCATGGAGGCGGTGCTCGCCGGCACCCGCAGGTCCCGGGAGTTGGGGGAGGCGGGCCTGCAGCACCCGGCCGCCTCCGGAAGCGGAGGGGCTTGACCCATGGGCGCAGTGATGGGGTGGCTGGGCCTGCTCGTCTACCGGTTGCTGGCGTTGTACAGCTGGATCCTGCTCGCGCGGGTGCTCGTCTCGTGGCTGCCCGTGGACCCGTACCATCCTGCCGTCCGGTTCCTGCGGGACGTCACGGAGCCGGTGCTGGCCCCCATCCGCAGGGTGCTGCCGCCCGTGCCGGGCATCGACTACTCGCCCATCGTGGCGTTCCTGCTCATCATGGTGGTGCAGCGGATCGTCCTGGCGGTCTTTTGAAGCCGGGGCCCCGGCCCACTTTCATGGCCCGGAGCGCTTGATAGCGCACCCGGTGTGCGGTATACTCGGAGCTAACATCGACATTTGCGTTCGCGTGCACAGGCGATGCGCGGGAGAGTAGCGACCGGCCTCTGTCCGGGAGCGAGCCGGGGTGGGTGCGAGCCCGGCGACACGCGGTCGTGAAGATCACCCGCAAGCCGCCCGCCGAGCCGGGGCCTCACGGTGCGCCCCGGGGTAGACCGGGCCGGAGAGGGCCGTTACCTCCTCCATCGAGTGGGAAGATCCGTGCGCCGCGCCGGCGCCCGGTGCGGAGTGTGCGGTCTTTCAACGAGGGTGGTACCGCGTGAGCGATGGGGCTCTCGTCCCTTGGACGAGAGCCTTTCGTTTTCGAATGGGACCTGCGGGCCAACGAGACCGGGGAGAGTGGTACAGGTGCATCGTCCAACCCAGACCTCGACGACGAAGCAGACCGAGACGGCCGGGGGCAACGGCAAGGCGGACTGGTCGCGCACCGTGCTGACGCCCAGGACCGCCTTTCCCATGAAGGCCGACCTGCCCCGGCGCGAGCCCGAGATCGAGCGCTTCTGGCAGGAGCACCGGCTGTACGACAAGCTCCAGCAAATGCGGCGCCAGGAGGGCGCTCCGCTGTTCGTGCTGCACGACGGGCCGCCTTACGCCAACGGCAACATCCACCTCGGTACCGCTCTCAACAAGATCCTCAAGGACTTCATCGTCCGGGTCCGCTCCATGGAAGGGATGCGGGCGCCTTACGTGCCCGGATGGGACACCCACGGCATGCCCATCGAGCACGAGGTGATCCGCCGGCACCGGATCGACCGGCACCAGATGTCGGTGCTGGAGTTCAGGCGGCGCTGCCGGGAGTACGCGCTCCACTTCGTCGACATCCAGCGGGAGGAGTTTAGGCGCCTGGGCGTCTGGGGCGAGTGGGAGCGCCCTTACCTCACCCTGGAGCCGGCGTACGAAGCGCGCCAGGTCGAGCTGTTCGGCGAGATGGTGGAGCGCGGGTACATCTACCGGGGGCTCAAGCCGGTCTACTGGTGCCCGCGCTGCGAGACGGCGCTGGCCGAGGCAGAGGTGGAGTACCGGGATCACGAAAGCCCGAGCATCTATGTGGCCTTTCCGTTCAAGGACGGCTCCGGCGCAGGGCTGGACCTGGCCGCCGCCGGGGCCTCGATGCTCATCTGGACGACGACGCCCTGGACGCTGCCGGCCAACCAGGCGGTGGCCGTGCATCCGGATCACCCTTACGTCTGGGCCCGCATCGCCGGGCGGGATCTGGTCGTGGCCGAAACCCGCCTCGCCTCCGTGGCGGCGCTGGCAGGCGACGGTGCCCCCGCCGTGGTCCGGCGGCTCAAGGGGTTCGAGCTGTTGGGCGCCACGCTGATGCACCCGCTCGAGGCGCGGGAGGTGCCGGTGGTCGGGGACGACATGGTCAGCATGGAGCAGGGCAGCGGCGCCGTCCATATCGCACCGGGCCACGGCCAGGAGGACTACGAGGTGGGGCTGCGCTACCAGCTCCCGGTGGTGACGCCGGTGGACGACCACGGGCGGTTCACCGAGCTGGCCGGGCCGTACGCAGGGCTCGGGGTGGACGAGGCCACTCCCATCATCCTGCGCGACCTGGAGAGCCGGCACCGGCTGTTCCACTCGGGCCTGACCACCCACCAGTACCCGCACTGCTGGCGCTGCAAGGGGCCGGTGATCTTTCGCGCCACCGAGCAGTGGTTCGCCTCGGTGGACGGCTTCCGGCGCCAGGCCCTGGCCGCCATCGACCAGGTGCAGTGGGTACCGTCCTGGGGGAGGGATCGGATTCGCCGGATGGTGGCCGACCGGCATGACTGGTGTATCTCCCGCCAGAGGACGTGGGGGGTGCCCATTCCGGTCTTCTACTGCGAGGGGTGCGGTCGCCCGCTGATCGACCGGCGCACCATCCAGGCGGTGGCCGCCGTGTTCGCCCGGGAGGGGTCGGACGCCTGGTTCGCCCACGAGGCCGAAGAGCTGCTACCCCCGGGGACCCGGTGCCCGGAGTGCGGCAGCAGCCGCTTCGCGAAAGGGACCGACACGATGGACGTCTGGTTCGACTCGGGGTCGAGTCACGAGGCGGTGCTCACCCAGCGGGAAGAGCTGCGCTGGCCCGCCGACCTCTATCTCGAGGGCACGGACCAGCACCGGGGATGGTTCCAGTCGTCGCTGCTCACGGCGGTTGCCACCCGAGGTCAGCCGCCGTACCGGGCCGTGGTGACCCACGGCTTCGTCGTGGACGCCCAGGGACGGGCCATGCACAAGTCCCTGGGCAACGCGGTCGCGCCCCAGGAGGTCATCGACCGGTACGGCGCCGACGTGTTGCGCCTTCTGGTCGCCTCGTCGGATTACCGGGAGGACGTGCGGGTCTCGACGGGCATCCTGGATCAGGTGGCAGACGCTTACCGGCGCATCCGCAACACGTTGCGCTTCTTGCTCGGGAGCCTGTTCGACTTCGATCCGGCGCAGGATCAGGTGCCGCTCGAGAGGATGCAGGAGCTGGACCGGTGGGCGCTGGCCCGCACCGCCGACCTGGCGGAGCGGTGCGTCGGGGCTTACGGGCGCTACGAGTTCCACGTCCCGTACCACGAGATCTTGCGCTTTTGCACCGTCGACATGGGCGGGTTCTACCTGGACGTCCTCAAGGATCGCCTCTACTGCGACGCCGCCGGCTCGCTCTCCCGGCGTTCGGCGCAGACCGCGCTCTACCACGTCCTCCAGGTGTTGGTACGGCTCATCGCCCCGATTCTCGTGCACACGGCCGAAGAGGTGTGGCAGCACGTGCCCGGGCCGAAAGAGGCGGAGAGCGTCCACCTGACCCGGTGGCCCGAGACGGCCCGGTGGCGTGACCCCGAGCGGCTCGCCCGGATGGAGCCGTTCTTCGAGCTGCGCCGCCAGGTGATGCGGGCCCTCGAGCAGGCCCGGGGGGAGGACCGGATTTCGACCTCGCTGCAGGCCGAGCTCATCGTCGAAGCTCCTGCCCGCTTGCTGGAGTCGCTGGGAGCCGGGCCCGAGACGCTGAGCGCCTGGCTGATGGTGGCTTCCGTGACTTTGCGGCCCGGGGCCGACTGGCACGTGGAGGTCGAGCCCACGCTCGCCGCGAAGTGCCAGCGCTGCTGGCGGTATCTCCCGTCGGTGGGCGAGATCCCCGGGCGCCCGGACCTGTGCGAGCGCTGCGCCGAGGTCGTCGCTTCGGGCGCCTGAGGTGGTGGGGCTGGGCCGCGGCAGGGCGGGGCACACTAGGCCGGGGCGGGGCGCGGGCGCTGTTGGGACTGCGTCGCATGGCCTCCAAGCACGAAGGGGAAGGCGCCAGGCCCCACGATCGGGAGGCTGCTCCCGATGCCGGCCGGCGCAGCACTGCACGGCGCCGGGCGCCGGCTTCGCCGGTCGGCAGGCTCATCCAGCGGCTGGACGACCTGGTGGCCGCGATGGAAAAAGCCAACCTGGCCGAGCTCGTGGAACTCTACCGTAACCCGGCGCGCTTGCTGTCGCTCAACTTCATGGCCGGAGTCTTCCGGGGGTTCGGTCTGGCAGTGGGCTTCACGGCCGTGGGCGCCATCTTCCTGTACCTGTTGGGGCGGCTGGCCGCCCTCAACATCCCGTACATCGGCGACTTCGTCGCGGAGATCGTCCGCATCGTGCAGACCGAGCTCGCGCGCCACTGATGAACAAGGGCCCGCCCCGAGAGGAGTGGCCTTGGGTGCCCTCGCTACCGGAGCATTTACGTACGCGGCTTCGCCGGCGCCTCCAGCGGCTGGAGCGAGATCTGGGGCAACGGGCCGAAGCGATGCAGCGCCAGGGGCTCGACCGGCCCGAGAGCGAGAGCGTCGGGGAACTATCGAGCTACGACCAGCATACCTCCGACCTCGCGGACGAGACGTACGAACGGAGCAAGGATCTGGGACTGCTCGAACGGCTCCGCATCACCCGAGACGAGGTGCACCAGGCGCTGGTCCGGATGGACCGGGGCACCTACGGCTACTGCGAGGAGTGCGGCCGGTCGATCGGCACGGCGCGCCTGCTCGCCATGCCGTACGCTCGCCGCTGCGTACACTGCCAGCGGATCCACGATAGGGACGAGCAACGCAGGGTCGAAGCGGGACCCGGCTTGCGACCCCTGGAGGAAGCCACGCTCGCGCCGCCCTTCGCCCGGGCCAACCTGGTCAACGAGGGGGAGGCGGCCCTCGGCCCCGAGGACGTCTGGGAGGCGCTGGCCCCATACGGCAACGCCAACTCGCCCCAGGACGTGCCGGGCGCCGTGGACTACGACGAGACCTTCGAAGGGGCCGACACCCAGTTGCAGGGCGGAACCGGCGAAGTGGAGTTCGTGGCCGACGTGACGGGACAGGGGGTCGCCGACCTGCAGGCCATCTACCCCGACCCGAGCGGTCCCGGGCGACGGCGGCCCCGCTCCATGGAGGACGAGGAAGAGCAGCCGCCCGCGACTGCCCCTTCGTGAAGGGCGGCGACGCGAGGCCGGGCGCCGTACCCTTTCTCTCGGCCTGGCAGGGATGGTAGAATGAGCCACGTGCGACGGGACTATGGGATGGTACTGGCATGGGCCGCAGGGACGCTTGCCGTCGATCAGGCGGCCAAGTGGGCCGTTTCGCGCTGGCTCGGGCCGGGGGAGTCGGTAGGCGTGGCGGGGCGCCTCATCCGGTTGACCCACGTCACCAACCCCGGCGCCGCCTTCGGCCTGTTCCAGGGACGCCAGGAGCTCTTCGTCGCGGCGACGCTGCTCGTCTTCGTGCTGGCGGTGGTGATGGCGGGGAGGGTCGGCCCCAAGAGCGGCCTGGCGCTGGCGGGCCTGGGGCTGGCCGCCGGGGCGCGGCGGGCAACCTGGTGGATCGGCTGCGCACGGGGTCGGTCATCGACTTCATCGACCTGAGCGTGTGGCCGGTCTTCAACCTGGCCGACACCGGGATCGTCGTCGGCGTCGCGCTTGCTCTTCTGGTACCTCGTCCGGCACCACGCCCCGGCGGTCTCCGCCGAGGGCGACAGCCGCTCCCGATCGTGAGTGGGGATGCACGCAGGCCCGGATCCGCAAGCAGGCCGTGAGATCACGCTGACGGTGCCACCCGAAGCCCACGGGCTCCGGGTCGACGCCTACTTGGCCCAGTTCACCGAGGTCGGCCCCTCGCGGGCGTTCGTACAGCGGTTGATCACCCGCGGCAACGTGCTGCTCAACGGCCGTCCCGCCAAGCCGGCCCACCGCGTGGCCGAGGGCGACGAGGTATGGGTGCTGGTACCCCCGCCCGAGCGCCCGGAGGACCTGCAGCCCGAGGCCATCCCCATCGACGTGGTCTACGAGGACGAGCACCTGCTGGTCATCAACAAACCTCGCGGCATGGTGGTGCATCCGGGGGTCGGCAACTTCTCGGGCACCCTCGTCAACGCGCTGCTCGCTCACTCGCCCCGCCTGTCAGGGATCGCGGGGGTCATGCGCCCGGGGATCGTCCACCGGCTCGACAAGGACACCACCGGGCTATTGGTGGTGGCCAAGACCAACGACGCTCACCTCGGCCTGACCCGCCAGCTCAAGGAGCGCACCATCCACCGCATCTACTGGGCCATCGTGCGGGGCCAGCCGGGCGTGGAAGCCGGCCTCGTCGACGCCCCCATCGGGCGCCATCCTCACGACCGGCTGCGCATGGCCGTCGTGCCCGAGGGCCGCCCGGCCGTCACCCGCTTCACGGTGCTGGAACGGTTCGGAGCATACAGCCTGCTGGAGGTAAAACTCGAGACAGGCCGAACTCACCAGATCCGGGTGCACATGGCTTACATCGGTCATCCCATCGCCGGGGACCCCGTATATGGGGCCGGCCGCGGCCACAAGGCCAGGGGCGAGCTGGGTTTGAAAGCCCAGGCTCTTCACGCCAGGGAGCTGGTGTTCGTGCATCCGGTGACGGGCCGGCCCATGCACTTCGTCGCGCCCCTGCCGGAGGACATGGAGCAGGCGCTGGAGCGGCTGCGGGCCGAGGCGAGCAGCCGGCGCCTGTAGGAGGATCGAGGGGGCCTTCCCTTGGGCTTGCGGGAACGCGCGCAGATCATGGACGCCGAGGAGATCCGCCGTGCGCTCGAGCGTATGGCCCACGAGATCGCCGAGCGCAACATGGGAGCCCCGTCGCTTGCGCTGGTGGGCATCAAGGCGAGGGGCGTGCCGCTGGCGCGGCGCCTGGCCGAGTTGCTCGAGCGCATCGAAGGGCGAGCGATCCCGGTAGGGGGCCCTCGACATCACCCTGTACCGGGACGACCTCAGCGCGGTGGCGAGCATGCCGGTCGTGCGCCGCACGGAGATCGACTTCGACGTATCCGGGCGCGCACTGGTGCTGGTGGACGACGTGCTGTTCACCGGGCGCACGGTGCGGGCTGCGCTCGACGCCCTCATGGACCTGGGCCGGCCTGCCCGGGTGCAGCTGGGCGTCCTCATCGACCGGGGCCACCGGGAGCTGCCGATCCAGGCCGACTTCGTCGGCAAACACGTGCCGACGGCCCGCCGGGAGCTGGTCGACGTGCACATCCGCGAGATCGACGGGGAGGACCGGGTGGTCATCCTGGAGCGCGACGAGGGACCGGCGCCCGGCCGGGGGAGAGGTGAGGTAGCGCCGTGTGGCCGAAAGATCTCCTGGGCCTGCGGGACCTGGGCGCGGAGCGGATCACCCAGGTGCTCGACACGGCGGACGTGATGCGTCAGGTCTTCGAGCGCCCCGTCAAGAAGTTCCCTACCCTTCGCGGGCGCGTGGTGGTCAACCTCTTCTACGAGCCCTCCACCCGTACCCGGACCAGCTTCGAGCTGGCGGCCAAGGCGCTGAGCGCCGACGTCACCAGCATCGCGGTGGCGCAGTCCAGCGTCGTCAAGGGCGAAAGCCTGGTGGACACGGCCAGGACGCTGCAGGCGCTCGGGGCCGACTTCGTCGTCATCCGCCACTCCTCGGCCGGCGCGCCCCACCTGGTCAGCCGCACCATCCCCGCCGCGGTGGTCAACGCCGGGGACGGTGCCAATGAGCACCCCACGCAGGGGCTGCTCGATCTCTACACCATCCGCCGGCACAAAGGCCGCATCGCCGGCTTGCGGGTGCTGATCGTCGGGGACATCCTCCACTCCCGGGTCGCCCGATCCGACTTCTGGGGGTTGCTGCACCTGGGCGCCGAGGTCGCAGTAGCAGGCCCTCGCACGCTGATGCCCGAGGGGCTCGAGCGGTCTTACGGCATCCGCCGGTTCGAGCGCCTCGACGACGGCCTCGAGTGGGCGGACGTGGTCAACGTGCTCCGGATCCAGCGGGAGCGCATGCAGCGCGGGTACCTGCCCAGCCTTCGGGAGTACCGGGCTCGCTGGGGCCTGACCGCCGAGCGCCTGGGGAGGCTGAAGGAAGACGCGCTCATCATGCACCCCGGGCCGGCCAACGTGGGGGTGGAGATCGACGAGGCGGTGGTCCACGACCCTCGGGCCGTCATCACGGAGCAGGTGACCAACGGCGTGGCCGTGCGCATGGCGGTGCTCTACTTGATGAGCGGTGCCCGGGAGAAGGACGGGCTCGTGGAGGGGCGGCGCCGGAAGCGCCACGGGGCGCGGGCCACGCAGGGGGAGGCACGCTCTCGTCATGAGTGTTCTCATCAAGGGAGGCCGGGTGATCGACCCGGCCTCCCGAACGGATCAGGTCATGGACGTCCTGGTCGAGGGGGACCGCATCGTGCGGATGGCCCCCGGCATCGGGCAGCAGGCAAACCGGGTCATTGACGCCCGGGGGTGGTGGGTCGTCCCCGGTGTCATCGACATGCACACCCACCTCCGCCAGCCCGGCCAGGAGCACAAAGAGACCATCGCCACCGGCACCCGCGCGGCGGCGGCCGGCGGCGTCACCGCCGTCGCCTGCATGCCCAACACGCAGCCGCCCATCGACGATGCCTCCGTGGTGGAACACGTCCAGGCCGTGGCGCGCCGGGAAGGCGTGGTGGGCGTACGGGTCATCGGAGCGCTGACCAAGGGGCGCCAGGGCAAAGAGCTGGCCGAGATGGGCGAGATGGCGGAGGCGGGCGCGGTGGCCTTTTCCGACGACGGCGACACGGTGGCCGACGCGTCGCTCATGCGTAGCGCCCTGCAATACGCCGCCGACCTGGGACGCCCCGTGATCGTGCACGCGCTCGATCCCTCCCTCGCCCGAGGCGGAGTGATGCGGGAGGGGCCGGTGTCCCTGCGATTGGGCCTGCCGGGTATCCCGGCCGAAGCCGAAAGCATCGTGGTCGCCCGCGACATCGCCCTGGCCGCGGCGACGGGTGCGCACTTGCACGTGGCCCACGTCTCCACGGCCCGCTCCGTCGAGCTCATCCGGCAGGCCAAGCAGGCGGGAGTGCGGGTGACGGCCGAGGTGACCCCGCACCATCTCTTCCTGACCGACGAGGCCCTGGAAGGCTACGACGCCTCCGCCAAGGTCAGTCCCCCGCTCGGTACCGAGGAGGACAGGCAGGCCCTGCGGCAGGCTCTGGCCGATGGGATCATCGACGCGGTGGCTTCCGATCACGCGCCCCATGCCCCCGAGGAGAAGGAGGTCGAGCTGGACCAGGCGCCCTTCGGCGCCGTGGGGCTGGAGACGCTGGTGGCCCTGACGCTCGGCGCCCTGACCCACCAGGGGGTGCTCACCCCCATGCAGGCGGTGCGGGCCCTGTCGCTGGCGCCGGCCCGCATCCTGGGGCTCGAGGGCGGGGTGCTGGCCGAAGGGGCTCGAGCCGACATCACCCTGTTCGACCCTGCCCAGGAGTGGACGGTGGAGCCGGCCCGCTTCCGCTCCCGGGGGCGCAACACCCCGTTCGCCGGGTGGAAGGTGCAGGGACGGCCGGTGGGCACCGTCGTGGGGGGCCGGATCGCGATGCTCGCCGGCACGATCGACGATGGCTGAGCAACCCCACTTCGGAGAGCGGCTCGTACGAGCCGTCACGGCCCGGGGCTCGTGCGTGGTGCTGGGGTTCGACCCGGATCCTATCTTCTTCCCGCCTTCGATCCTGTCGCGCCACGCCGACGAGAGCCTGTTGGAGCGGGCGGCATCGGCCACGGAGGAGGTCGGGGCGGCTCTCGTCGGGGCGTGTGCCCCGTTCGTGGTCGCGGTGAAATTCCAGCTGGCCTACTTCCTGGCGCTGGGGCCGGCCGGGCTTGCGACGCTGCAGCGCCTCATCCGGCTTGCAGGGGGGATGGGGCTTCTCACCATCGTGGACGGCAAGCCGGGGGACATCGACGCGACCGCCGCCGCCTACGCGCGCGCCCTCATCGGCCGCTTCCAGTGGCCGGGCGACGGGAGCACCGAGGTGCTGGGCGCCGACGCCTGCACGGTCAATCCGTATCTCGGGACCGACTCCGTCCGGCCGTTTCTCGAGTGGGTGGATACGTCGGGCAAGGGGGTCTTCGTCCTGGCCCACACCTCCAATCCCTCGGCCGGGGAGTTGCAGCACCTGCCGCTCGCGGGCGGGAAGACCGTGGCCGGTGCGGTGGCCGGGTTGATCGGCCGGTGGGCGGCCGGCCGCTTCGGACCGAGCGGGTTTGCCTCCGTCGGGGCCGTCGTGGGAGCGACCTATCCGGAGGTCATCGGCGAGATGCGGCGCGAGCTGCCCGGGATCTGGCTGTTGTTGCCGGGCGTCGGCGCCCAGGGTGGCCAGGTCGAGGCGTTGGGCCCGGCCTTCGACCGTCGCGGCCTGGGGGGACTCGTCGCGGCCTCCCGATCTATACTGGGTGCCTGGCGGACCCATCCCGGCGGCGAGCGGCGGTGGGAGGAGGCCGGCGCCGAGGCTGCGCGCCGGCTACGCGATCAGGTCAACGACGTCCGCGGCGGGGCGTGAGGCGCACCTGGGTCACATGGCTGCGGGCGTCGGGGTAGAGAGGAAGGATCGGCAGCGTGCGCACGTCACGACGGCCTGCATGGCTCGCGCTGGAAGATGGTGCCGTTTACGAGGGGGAGGCGATCGGCCGGGCGGCGGATGCGTGGGGTGAGGTCGTCTTCACCACGGTGGTGACGGGCTACCAGGAGGTGCTGACCGACCCCTCGTACCGGGGCCAGATCGTGGTCTTCACCCAACCCCTCGTGGGCAACTACGGTACCTTTCCGGCCGCCCTCGAGTCTTCGAGGGCGCAGGTCAACGGAGTGATCATGCGGGAACTGTGCGACCTGCCGGACGCGCACCCCGGCGCGGCGCGGCTGGAGCAGTGGCTCGTGGAACAGGGGATACCGGGGCTGTCGGGCGTGGACACTCGCGCCCTGACGCGGCGGCTGCGCAGCCGGGGCGCCATGCGGGGCGTCATCAGCGCGCAAGCCCGCCCGGCCCGGGAGCTGATCGAGGCGGCCCGGCGTGTGCCGGGCCTCTCGGAGCAGCCGCTCGTAGAGGAAGTGAGCGCGGGCGAGCCCTACCACGTGGGGACCGGCCCCGGGCCGCGGGTCGTGGTCGTCGACCTGGGCGTCAAGCGCCACATCGTCACCCACCTGGTCCAGCGGGGCTGCCGGGTGACGGTGGTGCCGAGTCGCTTCACGGCCGGGGAGATACGGGCGCTCCATCCCGACGGGGTGGTGCTCTCCAACGGGCCGGGCGACCCGGCCGTGCTGGACGGTCCGATCGCCACGGCGCGGGAGCTTTGCTCGAGCGGCATCCCGATCTTCGGCATCTGCCTGGGCCACCAGATCCTGGCCCTGGCCCTCGGCGGGAGCACGTACAAGCTCAAGTTCGGCCATCGCGGGGCAACCACCCCGTCAAGGACCTGGAGACGGGTCGGGTCTTCATCACGACGCACAACCACGGCTACGCCGTGGACGAGACGCAGCTCCCGCCGGACCTGATCGTGACTCACCGCAGCCTCAACGACGGCACGGTGGAAGGCCTGCGCCACCGGTCGCTGCCCGTCTGGTCCGTGCAGTACCATCCCGAGGCGACGCCGGGGCCGCAGGAGAGCGCCTATCTCTTCGATCGTTTCGTCGGCGCCCTGCGCCGCGCCGCCGGTGGCGACGGGAGGCTCCCGGGGAAGGACGAGAGCGCGGGGGCTTTGGCATGACGGACAACGCCGCGGGCCTTCGGACCGCTCGCGTCATCGCCCGACGGGAGCTCGCGCCCGGCGTCGTGCGGCTCGACCTGTCGCTGCCGGGGCTCGAAGAGGCCCGGCCCGGGCAGTTCCTCCACGTCCTCACCCGCGACCCGTACGGCGTGGACCCCTTGCTGCGGCGGCCGTTCAGCATCGCCGACCTGGGCCCGCAGCCCGACCGGGCGGCGCTCGTGGTCAAGGTGGTGGGAAAGGGTTCGGCGTGGCTGGCGGCCCGCCCCGAGCAAAGCCAGCTCGACGTGCTCGGGCCGCTCGGACGGGGCTTCGGGTGGGATCTTTCGGGAGGACGTGCCCTCCTGGTCGGTGGGGGCGTGGGCGCCGCTCCTCTGTTGTGGCTGGCCCGGGCCCTGTGCAGGGACGGGTGGAGCGTGCAAGCGGTGCTCGGCTTTCGAACGGCCTCCGAGGTGGTGCTGGCGGAGGAGATGGCGCACGTGGGCGCTTTGGTGACGGTGGCGACCGAGGACGGTAGCCGGGGCGAGCCCGGCACCGCCGTCGAGGTGGCGCGGCGGTACTGGGATCGGGCGGACGGGGTGTTCGCCTGCGGGCCGTGGGGGATGCTCCAGGCGCTGGCCGCTCTGGCCACCCAGCGTCCCCGGCCTCTCCAGCTCTCGGTCGAGACCGTGATGGGCTGTGGCGCCGGCGTCTGCCTGTCGTGCGTGGTCCCGTGGAAACGGCGGGAAGGGTACCGGGTCACCGGATGGGCCCGGGCCTGCGTCGAAGGTCCCGTCTTCGACGCCTCCGAACTGGATTGGGAAAGGTGTCCGGGACGATGAGGCCGCGCGCCGGGGCGTCGCTCGAAGTCCAGCTCGGGCCGCTGCGCCTGCGAAACCCTGTGGTCATGGCGTCGGGCACGTTCGGCTACGGCCTGGACCTGCGGGGGATCGTGGAGCCGCAGTGGGTGGGCGCGGTGGTCACCAAGGGGCTCAGCCTGGAGCCGTGGACCGGCCACGACCCGCCCCGCCTGGTGGAGACGCCGGCCGGACTCGTCAACGCCATCGGCCTGGAAAACCCGGGGGTCGAGGCGTTCGTGCAACACGTGCTGCCGCAGCTCTCGGCCACCGGCGCCACCATCATCGCCAACATCGTGGGCAAGCAGGTGGAGGAGTACGCGCAGGTGGCCCGCCGGCTGGACGGGACCGGAGCGGTGGCGGCCTTCGAGATCAACATCTCCTGCCCCAACGTGAAGGAAGGCGGCGCCACCTTCGCCACCTCGCCGGTGACCGCGGCGCGGGTGGTGGCGGCGGTCCGCGCCGTCACGCGGCGGCCGATCTTCGTCAAGCTGGCCCCGATGGGGGCCGACCCCGTGGAGGTCGCCCGCGCCTCGGCGGCCGTGGGGGCCGACGGGTTCACCGTGGCCAACACGTACCCGGCGCTGGTGATCGACACCCGCTCGGGCCGGCCCGCCCTGACGGCCGGGGTGGGAGGGTTGTCCGGGCCGGCCGTCCGGCCTCTTTCGGTGCGGCTGGCGTCGGAGGTCTACCGGGCGACCGGCATGCCCATCATCGGCAGCGGCGGCGTGGAGACGATTCGCGACGCGCTCGAGTATTTCCTGGCCGGTGCTCGGGCCGTGGCCGTCGGGACGGCCACGTTCCACAGGCCGACGGCCGCCCTGGAGATCGTGGAAGGCCTCCGGGATCACCTGGAGACGGCGGGCGCCGCCAGCTTCGAGGCCTGGCTCGACTCGGTCGTCCTGCGCGTCGAGCGCCTGCCCGCGCCCGACGAGCAGGCCTTGCGGTTCTTGCAGCAAACCGGGGCGGTGCTAGAAGGCCACTTCCAGTTGAGCTCGGGGCTCCACTCCGACCGGTACGTGGAGAAGTTCCGGCTGCTCGAGCGCCCCGGGGTGGCCGAAGCGATGGTGCGGCTGCTCGCCCTGAGGTTGCTCGACTTGCCGGCCGAGGTCGTGGTGGGGCCGGCCACGGGGGGCATCCTGCTCGCTTACGAGCTGGCGCGGCAGCTGGGCGTGAGCCGGGCCTTCTTCACGGAGCGGGTGGGCGGGCGCATGCAGGTGCGCCGGGGTTTTTCCCTGCCGCCCGGAGCCCGGGTGCTGCTCGTCGAAGACGTGGTGACGACGGGCGGCTCCGTCATGGAGACCGCCGAGGCCGTCGAAGAGGCCGGGGGCCAGGTGGTGGGTATCGGCTGTCTCATCGACCGCAGCGGCGGCCGGTTCGCGCCGCCGGTGCCCTTCCGGCCCCTGGTCCGGTTGGAGCTTCGCACTTACCCGCCCGAGGCGTGCCCGCTGTGCGAGCAGGGCATCGCACTGAGCGACCCGGGGAGCCGGCGGATCCGGTAAACGCAGAGGGCCGGGGGCAAGAGGGGGCGGATCGACCGTGTCGGATCCAGCAGCATCGAACGAGAGCGTCCCTCGCCGGGCACTTTTCAGCGTCTCCCGCACCGAGGGGCTGGCCGCGCTGGCGTCGGAGCTCGTGCGCCTCGGTTGGGAGCTGTGGGCGACCGAGGGTACCGGCCGGCACCTGCAGGAGGCGGGTGTGCCGGTCCGGCCGCTCAGCGAGCTGACGGGCCAGGTCTCCATGCTCGGCGGCCGGGTGAAGACCTTGCACCCGCGAGTCTTCGGTGGCGTGCTCGCCCGGCCGTCGCCGCAAGACCTGGCCGAACTCGAGCAGGCGGGCGGCGTGCCCTTCGACCTGGTCGTCGTCAACTTCTACCCGTTCGAGGAGCGGCTCGAGCGTTACCGTTCGGGTGAGCTCACCCTCGCCGAGCTCGTGGAGTCGATGGACATCGGAGGCCCGGCGCTGGCCCGGGCTGCGGCGAAGAACTTCGCTCGGGTAGCGGTGCTCACCGACCCTTCCCAGTACGCCGCGGTCCTCGACGAGATCCGGCACTCTCCGCACGGGCTGCCCGCAGACGCGACCCGGGTGCGCCTGGCCGCCGAAGCGGTCCGGCGCACGGCGCGCTACGACGCCGTCATCGCCCAGGCGCTGCAGCAGGAAGCCGGTCCCCCGGCCGCGGCGCCCCAAAGGGTGGAGGTATCCTTCCCCGAGCGCCTCACCCTGGAGGCGACCCGGTGGCTCGTGGCCCGCTACGGGGAGAACCCCCACCAGGCGGGAGCCGTCTACCGGGTGCCCGTGCAGGGCGCCTCGGTGCCGTGGGGCAAGGTCCTGCAGGGCAAGGAGCTTTCGTACAACAACGTGGCGGACGCCGCCGCCGCCCTCGACCTGGTGGCAGAGCTTTCGGATCGGCCGGCCGCCGTCGCCATCAAGCACGCGACTCCGTGCGGGGCCGCGGTGGCGGACAGCCTGCTCCAGGCCTACCAGCTGGCCCACGACGCCGACCCGGTCTCGGTCTTCGGCGGGGTGGTGGCCGTCAGCCGCCCCGTGGACGGGATGGTCGCCGAGGCCATGGCGCGCACGTTCCTCGAGGTGATCGTGGCGCCCTCCTTCGAGCCGGAGGCCCTCGAGGTGCTGTCGAAGAAGCCTCGCCTTCGCCTCATCGAGGTGGGCCCCATCGAGCCTCCCTGGCGCCGGGATGGGGACGGCTCCGCCCTCGAAGTGCGGTCGGTCTTCGGAGGTTTGCTCGTCCAGCAGGTCGATGCGGTCGACTGGGTGGACGGGGAGCTCCGGACGGTCACCCGCCAGAGCGTCCCCGAACGCTTGTGGCCCGACCTTCGTTTCGCCTGGCGCGTGGTCAAGTACGCCCGCTCCAACGCCATCGTGGTGGCGCGCGACGGGCAGACCCTGGGGATCGGGGCAGGCCAGACCAGCCGCATCGATGCCGCGCGCATCGCCATCGAAAAGGCGGGGGAAAGGGCGAGCGGCGCGGTGCTCGCCTCGGACGGCTTCTTCCCCTTCTCCGACGTGGTGGAGCTGGCGGCCGAGCACGGGATCGCCGCCATCGTCCAGCCGGGGGGCTCGATGCGGGATCAGGAGTCGATCACCGCGGCGGACCGGGCGGGGCTGGCCATGGTCTTTACCGGGATCCGGCACTTTCGTCACTGACGGGCGCCGGAAGCAGGTCGGGGGTGGGCGTCACCCGCACCGTCTTTTCGTGGTCGTAGACGACGAAGCCCGCGGGCGAGCCCGGCGGCTTGCGAACGTAACGGCGCCGGGTGTAGTCCACGGCCACCGGCACCCCGGATCGGCCCTGCGCGCTGAACCGCGCGGCCAGGGCCGCGGCTTGCAGCAGGGTCGCCTCCGCCGGAGGCCCGTCCGAACGCACCACGACGTGGGCTCCGGGGATCTGCCGCGCGTGCAGCCACCAGTCGCCGGGGCGGGCCAGGTGCAGGGTCAGATGATCGTTGGCCCGGGCGCTGTGCCCCACCAGGATCTCGGTCCCGTCTGCCGCCCGGAAGCGGGCGATGGGGGCTCCTGCGGCTTGCCGGTCTTTGCGCGGCCGACCCTGCCCGGATGGCCGCGTGGGCACCCCCTCGGCTTCCCGACCGTCCAGGGCCGCGGCCGCCGGGCGCCAGCGCTCCTGGTGAGCGAGGGCCAGCGCCTCCTCGCGCAGGGCCGTGAGCGTGGACGGCCGGTCGGCCTCGCGAGCGAGCACCTCCAGGGTCTCCACCGCCTCGAGCAGCCGGCGGCTTTCCAGGATGGCGGACTGGAGCACCGAGGTGGCCCGCACGGCTTTGCGGTAGCGCCGGAAGTAGGACTGGGCGTTGGCGGCGGCGGTCTGGGAACCGTCCAGCTCGATCTCCCGGGGCGGGTCGGGAAAACCGGCGTCCTCGGGCGGAAGCGTGACCCTCGTGGCCCCCGGCGGGATGCGGGCGGCGAACGTGAGAAGGAGTTCGCCGGTCCGGCGCAAGGAGTCGGCGTCGCGAGCACGCTCGAGATCCTGGCTTTGCTTTTCGAGCCGGCGTTGCAGGCGCTGTCGTTGCTCGCCCAGGTAACGCAACAGCGA
Source organism: Limnochordaceae bacterium (assembly GCA_014896295.1). Lineage (GTDB taxonomy): Bacteria > Bacillota > Limnochordia > Limnochordales > Geochordaceae > Carboxydichorda > Carboxydichorda subterranea. The sequence goes on along the minus strand of JADBKR010000005.1, from coordinate 150,402 downwards.
GGTACGCGAAGCCTCGAGCGCTCCCTGCCAGACGGCCTGGGCCCAGATACGGCCTGCCTCTTCCAGCGACGGGACGAAGGCCGTTGCCGGTGCGGCGGCCGCGCCCTGCGGGGCGGCCGGCCGAGAGGGCGGCGGCACATACGGTTGCTGGAGGACAAGCCCACGAGCGGGCCCCGGAACCCGCAGCCACCCGAGGGTGCGGCCGCCGGCGATCAGCACGACGTTGCCGGTGCGACCGGTGAGCTCGACCGCCAGCGTCAGGTCGGCCGGCATCCCTTCGCCGCCCTCGGGCGAAGCCTCGGCCGTGACATCCGGCCGTTCACCGGGTGAGCGATCGACAGACCCTGGCCCGCGGGCGAAGCGGAGCAACAAGACCCGTTCGCCGGGAAGGGAGTCGGCGGAGCGCAGGCGGCTTCCGCCGAGGTACTTGCGTAGGAGCATGCAGAAGGCCGGGGGTTGCGCCGGGTTGGGTTGGGGAGGTTTGCCCTCGAGCAGGCCCACGACGGGATGGGAGGGCGACACGTCGACGACGAGCAGCCGCTCGCCGGCTCGAGGGGCGTACAGCACCAGCAGCAAGTAGCCCGAGGTCGCCTGGTAGACGCGCTGCACCCACGCGCCGGCCAGCCGCTCGCCGATCTCGAGCGACCATGCGGCCACCGCCGCGGGTGTGACGCGAATCTTGCCGGATGCCGGGCCTTCGGCGGGATGAGCCATGTCGAGCCCCTCGGCGATTCTACCACGGCCCGCGCCGTACCGGGCACGGCGTCGGGCCTGATGGCGGCCGAGAGCCCCGCCCTCGGGCAAGGGCCGGACCTGGCGGGGGAGGGATGGCGCGGGCGGCGGCGAACGTCCTGCGCATGAGCACCCGACGCAAGGCCTGGACGTGCCTGCTTCTCGCCCTGCTCGCCGCGTCTTGTCTGGCGTGGGTCGAAGGCGGTTCTCGGGCTACGGAGCCCGCGGCCGTGGCCTTGGCCAGCTCGCCGGCTGTTCCGGCTCCTCCCGAGGCGGCAGCGCCGGCAGAGCCGGTCACCCCGCCGGCCGTTCGCCGGTGGGTGGATTCGGCCCTGGAGGACCTGGCCCGGGGAAGACTGGAGGCCGCGGCCAGCAAGCTGCGCCTGGCCCGGTGGTCCTTCCCGCAAGACCTGGAATCCGGTTTGCTGCTGGCATGGATCGAGGCGGCGCAGGGCCGGTGGGCGGAGGCGGCCAGGACCGTGCAGGCGCTGCCTTTGGACGGCCGCCCTGCGGCGTGGCGCCTGAGCGCCTGGGGGCTGGCCGGGATGGCGTACCGGCGCACGGGAGATCCGGCGGCCGCGGCCCGGGCGCTGCGCCAGGCGCTGGATGCCGACCCCCGGGCCGGGCTGGTCCACGAGGAGATGGGGCGCCTGGCCCTGGCGGCCGAACTGGATCCGAAGACGGCGGAGCGCCTCGCTCCCGCGTGGCCCGGTTCTCGCCCCGGGTCGCCGGCCGACTGGCGCGCCGCAGCCGAGGGGCAACTGCGGGAGGCCGTTCGCCTGGCTCCGGAGCGGGTCGACGCCTACCTGGTGTTGGCCCAGAGCCTCATGGACGCCGGGCGCTGGGCCGATGCCGCGGAGCTGCTCAAGCAGGCCAATCGCGTCGATCACCTGCTGCCCGAGATCCACGACCTCCTGGGCCAGGCCTACGAACACCTCGACCAGCTTCCCGCCGCCATCGCCGAATACCGCCGGGCCCTGGAGCTCGATCCCCAGTACCTTCCGGCCCGCCGCCACCTCGAGCGGCTGCAGCCCGAAGCCCCGGCCGCGAGTCGGCCCTAGCCCGCAAGCGCCCTGCAGGAGCGACGTTTTCCTGCGTAAAGACCGGGCCGCTTTCCCCATAAACCTTTAGCTGTCCGACGCTCGCGGACGAGCTGGAGGGTCAGGGGGAAGCCGCGCGTCATGCCGCGTCGAGGCCGGTTCGCCAGTCCCCGCGCCGCTTCGGGCTCCCTGCTGGAGGGGGCCGAACGTCTCAGCATCGCCGAAGTGTTCCGCAGGCTCCAGTCCGATCCTCACCACGGGCTGTCCCAGGAGCGGGCGGCGGCCATCTTGATGCGCCACGGCGCCAACGAGATCCCGTCGGAGGGCGGCCCGGGCCTCGCGCGCCTGATCTGGGAGCAGATGGGTTCGTTCATGACGCTGGTGCTCCTGGGGGCGGCCGCCCTGTCGTGGCTGCTCGGGGAGGAAGTCGACGCGATGGCCATCGTGGCCATCGTCGTGCTCAACACGCTGCTCGGCGTGGCCCAGGAGTACCGGGCGGAGAAGGCCATCGCGGCACTCTCTCGCTGGCAGGCGCCGCGTGCGAGGGCCGTGCGGTCAGGCCGCGTCGAGGACATCCCTGCCCGGGAGCTGGTGGTAGGAGATCTCCTGCTCCTGGAGGAGGGGGATCGGGTCCCGGCCGACGCACGGCTGGTCCAGGCCTTCGGGCTCATGGTCGAGGAGGCGGCCCTCACCGGGGAGTCGGTGCCCGTGAGCAAGGCTCCGGCGGACGGGCCCCTCCCCGGGGCCGGGGGTTGGGCGGAGATGTCCCACATGGTCTTCACCGGTACCACGGTGGTCGCGGGGAGCGCCCGGGCCCTCGTGGTCCGCACGGGCACCTTCACCGAGCTCGGCACGATCGCCCGCATGGTGGCGGAGGCGCCGGTGGTGGCGACTCCGCTCCAGCATGCCCTGGATCACCTGGGCCGGTGGCTCGTGGGGATCTCGGCTGCGGCCGTCGCGGTGGTCTTTCTGGTCGGGATCCTCCAGGGGCAGCCGTGGCTCTCCATGTTTCTCATCGCGATCAGCCTGGCGGTGGCCGCCATCCCCGAAGGGTTGCCCGCCGCGGTGACGGCGGCCCTGGCGCTGGGCGTGCAGCGGATGAGCAAGAGGCGAGCGATCGTACGGCGGCTGAACGCCGTGGAGAGCCTGGGGTGCGCCAGCATCATCTGTGCCGACAAGACCGGCACGCTCACCCGCAACGAGATGACCCTGGAGCAGGTCGTCGCTCCGTGGGGCCGGGTGGAGGTAACGGGGCAGGGATTCGAGCCCCGGGGGACCTTCTCCATGGACGGGGCCGCGATCGATCCCCTGGGCATCGAGCCCCTGCACCGGCTGCTCCGGGCCTCCGTGCTGTGCAACCACGCCGACGTCACCTTCCACGGCGGCCGGTGGCAGGCGGCCGGCGACCCCACCGAGGCGGCCCTCGTCTGCGCCGCCCGCAAGGCAGGGCTCGATCCCGTCCAGACCCGCAAGCGCTGGCCGATCCTGGTAGAGGCGCCCTTCCAGGCCGATCGCCGCATGATGAGCGTGGCGGTCCGGGGAACGCTGCCTTACCAGGCAGAGGTCTACGTGAAGGGATCGCCGGATGCGGTGCTGGCGCGCTGTCGAAGGGCGCAAGGCGCTCGCGGCGAGGGGCCTCTCAGCGACGCCGAGCGCGCGCGGGTGCTGGGCCACGCCGAGGCGCTGGCGACGGACGGGCTGCGAGTGCTGGCCGTGGCGGCCCGCCGTGCCGACGCCCGCGCTCTTCCGGCGGCCGGGAGCGACGTCTTCACCCTGGCCCAGGCGCTGGAACGGGACCTGACCTTCCTGGGGCTGGTCGCCCTGCGCGACCCGCCGCGCCCCGACGTGGCCCGTGCGCTGCAACGGGCACGCGAGGCCCACGTCACCACGGTCATGATCACGGGCGATCACCCGGCGACCGCCCGCGCCGTCGCCCTCCAGGTCGGATTGCTCCAGCAGGACGAGCAACCGCTGACGGGGGGCGAGATCGACCGCATGGACGACCACGAGCTGAAGGAAGCCCTGCTCCGCCGCCGGGTCGTCGCCCGGGCCTCGCCTGCCCACAAGAAGCGGCTGGTCCGGGTGCTGCGGGAGGCCGGCCACGTGGTGGCCATGACCGGGGACGGGGTCAACGACGCTCCGGCGTTGAAGGAGGCGGACATCGGGGTGGCCATGGGCCTCACGGGCACGGACGTGGCCCGGCAGGCGGCCGCCCTCGTGCTCTCCGACGACAACTACGCCACCATCGTGGATGCCATCGAAGAGGGGCGGACCATCTACGATAACATCCGCCGGTTCATCCGCTACCTGCTCGGCTGCAACGCCGGCGAAGTGCTGGTCATGCTGGGGGCGGGCATCCTCGGGCTTCCCGTGCCCCTGACGGCGCTGCAGATCCTCTGGGTCAACCTGGTGACCGACGGGCTGCCGGCTCTGGCGCTGGGGCTGTTGCCCCCCACCCCCCAGCTCATGCGTCGCCCGCCGCGACCCCGCACCGAAAGCCTCTTCGCCGGCGGCGCGGCCGAGGAGATCGCGGAGGAGGGCCTGTTGATCGGGGCGACCACCCTGGTGGTCTTCGCCGTGGCCATGGCGTCGGGCGGCGGGCTTGCGGTCGCCCGTACCGCCGCCTTCATGACCCTCGTCCTGTCCCAATTCCTGTACGCGTTGCGGCTGGGGGCCGGTACCGGGCGAGGCGGCTGGCCGGCGCCGGTGCTCGTGGGCGCCGTGGGGGTTTCGCTGGCCATGCAGCTGGCCGTGGTGAGCATCGGGAGGGTGCAGCCTCTTTTCCAGACCGTGGCGCTGGACGTGACGACCTGGGCCCTGGCCGTCGGGGCATCGGTGGGGACGTTCGTGCTGCGAGTGCTGGCCGACCGGCTCGGCGCAACGCTGCACGCGTGGGCGCGGCGCATCAGCGCGTGGCTGTCGTGGGCGCGTGCCTCGTGATAAGATGAACCCCGACGGGGGTCGGACGCACTCTTGTCGGATGCATCCCAGACGGCTGCGGCTCGCTCGGAGCCGCCGGCTCCTGCGAGCATGACCGGGTTCGCCTCCATCGAAGAGGATGGCCTGTCCGGGCGTATCCGGGTGGAGGTCCGGACCTTCAACCACCGCTACCTCGATGTGGTGACCCGGCTGCCGCGCGCATGGCAACCTCTGGAGCCCCGGATCCGGGATCTGGTATCCCAGAGATTGAACCGGGGGCGGGTGGAGGTCGTCGTGGACGCGCAGGAGCCGGACAACCCCCAGCGAACCGTGCGGGTCAACGCCTCCGCCTTGCTCCAATACTGGGACCAGCTCACGCAGATCCGGCAGCAGATAGGGTTGGATACGCCGCTGTCGTTGACCGACCTCCTCGTCCTTCCGGAGGTCGTCCGGGTGCAAGAGCAGCCCGTGGACGAAGAAGGGGTCTGGGGATTGCTGCGGCCGATGCTGCAGGAGGCTTTGGAGCAAGTGGCGAGGATGCGCCGTCGCGAGGGGGCCCGGTTGTGGGAGGACGTGGACCGGCGGCTGTCCACGATCGACGCCTCGTTGGGCGAGGTGGAGAGGAGCCTGCCTCGCTACATGGAAGGATACCATGAGCGTTTGGCGGGTCGGGTCCGGGAGCTCCTCAAAGCCGTGGTACCGGACTCCGCCGCCGGGCCCCCGGTTCTGGACGGTGGGGCGTTTCAGCAGCGTCTCGCGCAAGAGGTCGCCCTGGCGGCCGAGCGGGCCGACATCAGCGAGGAGATCCAGCGGTTGCGCAGCCACATCTGGCACATGCGCCAGCTGGCGGGCGAGCCGGCCCCCGGCCGGCGGATGGAGTTCCTGCTGCGGGAGATGGAGCGGGAGCTGTCGACGGCGACCGCCAAGGCGCCTGACCCCGCGATGGTGCACCACCTGGTCGCGATGCGGGGACTGGTGGAGCAGATCCGGGAGCAAGTGCTCAACTTCGAGTAGGGGGGCCGTCCTGTGGAAATTCGCCTCATCAATATCGGCTTCGGCAACATCGTTTCGGCCAACCGGATCGTGGCCATCGTCAGTCCGGAATCGGCGCCCATCAAGCGCATCATCCAGGAGTCTCGGGATCGGGGACGGCTCATCGACGCCACGTACGGGCGCCGCACCCGCGCCGTCATCATCACCGACAGCGAACACGTCATCCTCTCCGCCGTCCAGCCGGAGACCGTGGCGCATCGCTTGAGCGGCCGGGACTCCACGCCGGAGGCCGCCGTCCAGCCGCAATGAAGACGTCGGGCGAACTGGCGGTGCCCCATACGAGCCAACTGCCCTACGCCTTGAAACGTGGGTTTCTGGTGGTCGTCTCCGGCCCTGGCGGCGTCGGCAAGAACACGCTGGTCAACGAAGTGCGCCGGCGCATGCCCCAGCTGGTCTACTCGGTCTCCGCCACGACCCGCCCACCACGCCCGAAAGAGATCGACGGATACCACTACTTCTTCGTGAGCGAGCAGCGGTTCTTCGAGCTGGTGCGTTCCGGCCAGCTACTGGAGTACGCCCGCTTCGGGGACCACTGGTACGGCACGCCGGCGGAGTTCGTGAAACGGGCCGTGGGGGCCGGCCAGGTGGTGCTGCTCGACATCGACATCCAGGGGGCCCGGCAGCTTCGCGCCAACCGGTTGGCGGACGCCGTCTTCGTCTTCTTGCTGCCCCCTTCCCTCGAGGCGCTGCGTGAGCGTCTCGTCCGCCGGGGGGCGGATTCGCCCGAGGCGATCGAGCGCCGCATGCAGATGGCCTTGACAGAGATGGCAGCGGCGCCCGATTATGACTACGTCGTGGTCAACGCCAGCCTGGAGAGGGCGAGCGAGCTTCTGCAGGCCATCATCCTCGCGGAGGCGTGCAGGCCTTCCCGGGTCGCGGCAGTCTGGGAGCAACCTGGGGGCAAAGAGTGAGACGATGCTCAACCAGCCATCCTTGCAGACGATGCTGGAGCGTAACCCCGCCAGGAGCCGGTACATCCTGGTGACGGCGGCGGCCCGCCGGGCGCGGCAACTGCTCGAGGGTTCCCCCCCGCTGGTTGCGATCGACTCCACCAAGCCGGTCACCATTGCGCTGCGCGAGATTGCGGAAGGCCGCGTGGTCTGTGAGTTCCCCGCCAAAGGCGGTGTCAAGTAACCGCGCTGACGGCGCCGGGGAGGTGGCTGGCGGCGCAGCCCGCAGCGTCGTCGTCGCCATCGACCCGGACGAGGCAGTGATCGACCGTCCCCTCAGCTACGCGGCCCCACCCGGGCAGGGCCTGCCCCCTCCCGGCACGCGGGTACGGGTGCCCTTGCAGCGCCGGCTGGTTTGGGGCTGGGTCGTCGCTCACGAGGCCGCTCCGCCCGGGATCCGTCTCAAGCCCGTGGCTGCCGTGGGCGAGGAGGCGGACCGGTGCGACGACGAGGCGCTGGACCTGGCCCGCTGGATGGCCCGGCGCTACCTGGCACCGCTCGGAGCCGCGCTCAAGGTGGTGGCGCCTCCCCCGTCGTTGCGGCGTCCCCGGCCGGACCGGCCTTCTTCGGAGAGCGCTTCCCGGCGGGACGGCCGGGGGGCACCGCCCTTGACCGGAGCCCAGGAGGCGGCGGTCGTCGCCATCGACCGGGCGCTCGAGGCCGGGCGAGCACCGCGTCTTCTTGCTCTGGGGCGTGACCGCCAGCGGGAAGACCCGGGTGTACGAGCAAGCTGTGGCCTCTTGCCTGGCTGCCGGGCGGTCGGCGGTCGTGCTGGTGCCCGAGATCGCGCTCACGCCCCAGCTGGTGCGGATCTTCCGCCAGCGCTTCGGCGACGTCGTGGTGCTCCACAGCCAGATGTCGGCGACGGAGCGCCGGTTGCGGTGGGAGCGGGCCCGCTCGGGGGAGGCCCGGGTCGTCATCGGGGCCCGATCCGCCGTCTTCGCCCCGGTGGTGCGACCGGGCCTGTTCGTGCTGGACGAAGAGCACGAGTCCTCGTACAAGCAGGACGAATCCCCGCGCTACCACGCCAGGGACGTGGCCATCGAGCGGGCCCGCCGCGCAGGGGCGGTGGTGTTGCTGGGTAGCGCCACTCCCTCGATGGAGTCCGTCTGGCAAGCCCGCCAGGGCCATTACGGCTTGCTCGAGATGCCCGAGCCGGATCGACGGGCGTCCCATGCCCTCCGTGCTCGTGGTGGATCTGCGAGAGGAGCTGGCCGCCACGGGCCGGGTATCGCCTCTGAGCCGCCCGCTTCACGAGGCGCTCAAGCGGACGCTGGAGCAGCGGGAGCAGGCCATCTTGTTCGTCAACCGGCGAGGCTTCTCCGGCGCCATGGCGTGCCGGGAGTGCGGGTACAGCTGGCGGTGCCCGCACTGCGACGTGAGCCTGACCTACCACCATACCGCTGCCGGCGGCCGGTTGCGCTGCCATTACTGCGGCTACGAGACGGCGATGGCGTCGATCTGTCCCCGGTGCGGGAGCAGGCAGGTCGCCCCGGTGGGCTTCGGGACGCAAAAGGTGCAGGCGGCCCTGGCCGAGGCGTTCCCCGGCGTGCCCGTGCTGCGGCTCGACGCGGATACGACCACGCGGCGGCGTTCCCACGAGCGGATCCTGGAGGAGTTTGCCAACAGCCGGCCGGCCGTCCTGGTCGGCACCCAGATGGTGGCCAAAGGGCACGATTTCCCGGGAGTGACCCTGGCGGCGGCCGTCCTGGCGGACGTCACGCTGCACCTTCCGGACTTCCGGGCCGCCGAACGGACGCTCCAGCAGCTCGTCCAGGTCTCCGGCCGGGCGGGCAGGGGCGAGCGGCCCGGCACCGTGGTCATCCAGACCTTTCAGCCGCATCACCACAGCATCCAGGCGGCCGCCCTCGGGGACCTGCGCGGCTTTTATGCCGAGGAACTGGCCTTCCGGCGGCGGCTCTCGTATCCGCCGTTCGGGCAGCTGATCCGGATGGTGGCGTCCGACCCCGACGAGGCGAGAGCCCGGGAGTGGGCCACGGAGCTGGCGCGCCGGCTGGAGGAGGCGTCGCGCGGCCGAGGCGTCAAGGTGCTCGGCCCGGCTCCGGCGCCCATCGCCCGCATCCGGGACCGCTACCGCTGGCAGGTCGTCGTGCGCGGGCCCGACGGCGAGGTCCGGCAGCTTGCCGGGGCGGTGACGCAGACGCTCGGCGGGCGGGGACGTCGCCGGCCGGAGGCGTTCACGGTCGACGTCGATCCCGTCAGCGTCCTGTGAGCGCAGGTCACGGCGAAAGGTCGTCTCCGTTCCGGCCGGCTCCGGGCCGCTTTTTCGGAGCATGTATAATAGGGCGGAGTGAGGCGGCGGGGGCGCTTTCCGCCCTGCGCGACGCCTGGTGGAGGGACCGACGTAGCTTGGCCGTATTGCCGATCCTGCGGATCGGAGCGCCCGTGCTGCGCCAGAAGGCGAAGCGCGTCGAGCGGGTGACGCGGCGGCACCGGAAGCTCATCGAGGATATGCGGGAGACCATGGAGAAGGCGCCGGGCGTGGGCCTGGCGGCCAACCAGGTGGGGGTGCTGGAGCGGATCATCGTGGTCGATCCCGGCGACCGCTTCATGGCGCTCATCAACCCGGAGATCCTCGCCTCCGAAGGATCCGACGTGGACGTCGAGGGCTGCCTCAGCATCCCCGGGGTGACCGGGTACGTGGAACGGGCGGCCCGCATCCGGATCCGCGCGCTGGACGAGCGAGGGCGCCCCCTCGAGCTCGACGCTGAAGGTTATCTCGCCCGCATCATCCAGCACGAAGTCGACCACCTCGACGGCGTGCTCTTCATCGACAGGGCGAGCCGCATCGTCCAGGAAGAGGAAGGGGAGGCGTCGGGCCGGGAAGAGGGCGCGCCGCCCCGGCAGGTCGGGCAGGCGGCCGTGGTGGGCAGCCCCGGCCCGGATCGCCCGGAGCGGGGGAATCGGGCCTGAGGCTGGTCTTCGCGGGGACCCCGGAGTTTGCCGTCCCGAGCCTGCGGGCGCTGGCAAGGGCGGGACATGCCATCCCGCTGGTCATGACCCAACCGGACCGGCCCAAGGGGAGGGGCATGCGGCCGGCGCCCCCGCCCGTCAAGGTGGAGGCGCAGGCGCTCGGGCTGGAGATCTGGCAGCCCGAGCACCTCGAGCCCCATGAGCTCACGGGGGTTCTGCGGAGCACCGGCGCCGAGGCGCTGGTGGTGGTCGCTTACGCCCACAAGATCCCGGCGGAGGTACTCGGGCTTCCTCGCTACGGGTGCATCAACGTACACGCCTCCTTGCTGCCCCGCTGGCGCGGCGCGGCTCCCATCGCCTGGGCCCTTCTCGAGGGCGACCGGGTGACGGGCGTTACCATCATGCGGATGGACGAGGGCTGGGACACCGGCCCCATCTTGTTGCAGCGAGCAGCCGTGATCGGCCCCGAGGAGACGGCGGCGTCGCTCCACGACCGGCTGTCCGAGACCGGGGCCGAGCTCCTGGTGGAGGCGGTGGCGCGCCTCGAGGCGGGTACCCTGCAGCCGCTCGAGCAGCCCGAAGAGGGCGTACGGCTTGCTCCCAGGCTCCAAAAGGAGCAGGGGAGGGTGGACTGGACCCAACCCGCCGAACGGATCGCCCGGCGGTGCCGGGCGTTTTACCCGTGGCCGGGGTGCTTCACGACGCACGAAGGCAGGTTGATCAAGGTCGTGGAGGCGAGGGTCGCCGGGCAAACGGTCACCGGAAGGCGCCCGGGGGAGGTGCTGGGCGTCGAGCCGGGGGCAGGGGAGCTTCGGGTCGCGTGCGGGGACGGCACCGTTCTCTCCCTGGCCCGGGTCCAACCCGAAGGGAGCCGGTCGATGACGGGCCTCGAGCTCTGGAACGGGCTCCACCTCGAGCCCGGGTCGATCCTGGGTGCGTGAGGGAGCGAGCCTGGAGGCTCGCCGGCTGGCCAGCCTGGCCCTCGGGCGCGTAGAGGAAGAGGGAGCGTACCTGCACCTCGCGCTCCGGGGCTTGCTGCGCCAGCACGCGACGACGGCCTCGATCTGCAGCCCGGGCGACGGCCCTGGCGGCCGGCGTGCTCAGGTGGAAGACCCGCCTGGACTGGGCGCTGCAACGGGTAAGCGCCCGGCCGCTCACGGCCGTGGATACGCCCGTTCGCCAGGTGCTGCGGGTGGCGGCCTATGAGATCGGCTTTCACCTCCACGCCTCCGCCCATCGCGGTGGATCTGGCAGTACGCCTGACCCGGCGGCTCCACCCGGAGGCCTCGGGGTTCGTCAACGCGGTGCTGCGGGCTCTCGTGAGGGCCTCTCGCGACGGCATGCCGGCACCGGCCGGCGGACCGGTGGACGAGCGCCTGGCCATCACCTACGGCCACCCGCGCTGGCTCGTACGGCGATGGCTCGACCGTTTCGGGCTCGCCACCACCGAGGCCATCTTACGGGCCAACAACGAGCCGTCGCCTCCCACCGTGCGGGTCAACCTGATGCGTACCACGCCGGCTTCCCTCCAACGGCGCTGGGCCGCGGAGGGGATCCCGTCGGGGGTGGGCGCGCTGGTCTCGTTCGCCCTCGAGATCCACCTCCCCGGACGCTCGCTCGAGCAACTTCCCGGCTACGACGAGGGGCTCTTCTCGCCGCAAAGCGAGGCGAGCATGCTGCCGGCCCTCGTGGTGGGGAGCGTGGCGGGCGAGACGGCGGCCGATCTTTGCTCGGCGCCGGGCGGCAAGGCGACCCAGATGGCGGAGATGGCGGAAGACCAGGCGCATGTCCTGGCCTTCGACCGCCACGCCGGGCGGTTGGGGCTGGTGAGACGAAACGCCCGCAGGCTCGGACTCCGCTCCCTTCGTTTCGCCGTGGCCGATGCCCGGCGCCCCCCTTTGGGCGCAGGCAGCCTGGACGCGGTGCTCCTCGATGCTCCCTGTACCGACCTCGGCACGGTACGCCGCCGCCCCGACGTCCGGTGGCGCCGGCGACCCGAAGACGTGGAGGAGATGGCCCGCCTGCAGCGCCAGCTCCTGGACGCGGCGGCCGGGCTCATCCGGCCGGGCGGGCGACTCGTCTACAGCGTCTGCTCCTTCGAGCGCGAGGAGACGACCGACCATCTGGCCTACGTCGCCGAGCGGCATGGGATGCAGGCCGTGCCCGTCGAGGCGATGGCCGCGTGGCGTGGGCCGAGAGGTACCGGCGCCGATCGAGAGGGTATGACGCTCCTGCCCCACGAGGTCCGAACGGACGGGTTCTTTGTCGTCCGATTCGAGCCGCTCCGGCGCGTATGAACAGGAAGGAAGCTCGTCCCGGTCTTCGAAGAGATTATCGCGAACAGCGAACGTTGCGAACGGCCGCACCGCGGGGACTCTCTGTAGGGGATTCGTGGGGAGGCGGCCTTTTCTTTTGCTTGTCCCTGCTTCGCCTGGCAGAAGAGTTGGAGGAGAAGGAGGAGTGGTGCGTGGTTCGAGTCCTGATCGCGGACAACAACATCGAACTCTGCGAGACGCTCGAGCAGTACCTCAACAGCCTTCCCGACATGGAGGTCGTGGGCACGGCTTACGACGGGGAGGAGACCCTGGCCAAGATCGAGGCGCTGAGCCCGGACGTGGTGTTGCTGGACATCACCATGCCCCATCTGGACGGGCTGGCGGTCATGGAAAGACTCCGTGCCGCCGAGCCGGTCAACTCCGACGGCACCTTGCGGCCGCTTCGTCCCGCCGTGATCGTCGTGACCGCCTTCGGGCGAGAGGACGTCATCCAGCGCTTTACCGAGCTGGGTGCTCAATACTTCATCGTCAAGCCGTTCGACCTCGACTTGCTGGCCCAGCGCATCCGCCAGTTTGGCACGGCGCAGGAGTCCGCCGCGCACGAAGAGCCGGCCGCTGCGGCCACTTCGCAAGCGGCGCGCTCCGCTTCGCGCGCCGGCGCCGACGCCGAAGCCCAGGTGACCGTGCTGCTGCACCAGATCGGCGTGCCCGCCCATTTCAAGGGGTACATCTACCTGCGGGACGCCGTCCTCATGGTCGTGCGGGAAAACCGCATGCTGGGTGGTTCGCTCACCAAGGAGATCTACCCGAGGCTCGCGGACCGCTATGGAACGACGCCGGGCGGTGTCGAAGCGGCCATCCGCAACGCCATCATGGCCGCGTGGGAGCACGGCAATCGTGATTTCCTGGCCACGCTGGCAGGCCTCGGCGGACGGCGGGACCGGTTGCCGACCAACTCGCTGCTCATCGCCAAACTGGTCGACCGGGTGCGCTTCGGCAACTCCCTCGCGAGGCAGGTACTCGACAAGTCAGCCTGAACGCCAGAGGGCGAGGCGGGGGATGGTCGGGGCGAGAGGACTTGAACCTCCGACCTTGCGGTCCCGAACCGCACGCTCTAACCAAACTGAGCTACGCCCCGGCTGTTTGCCAGCCCGTCGGCCCCGTGCCGCCACCCTCGACCGGCGGGCCTCGCCCGGCGTGGTATAATCACGCCTGGACTGCCGCCCAGTGGCGTCCTGCCGGCCGGGCAGGGCCAGTATACTGCCCGGCCGGCACAGGTGTCAATTGCGGATAGGGGGCCGCGCGTGGGCGTCTGGCAGGGCGATGGGACGGCGGGGCCGGTGCTCCCGATCGGCTTGGTGAGGCCGAAAGCGGAGATCGAGGCGCTCGCGGTCGCATGGGGGCAGTCGCGCTATCGGGCCGACCAAGTCGTCCGGTGGGTCTTCCGTCACGGGGTCACCGACCCGCGGGCCATGACCGATCTCCCGGCAGGGCTACGGGACACCCTGGCCGAGGTCGCCTGGCAGCAGGTGATGGAGACCCGGGCCCTCCAGCACGACCCGGACGGCACGGTCAAGGGGCTGCTCGAGCTGCGCGGGAGCGCGGCGGCTCCGGCCCAGATCGAGGCGGTGCTCATCCCGGCGGGCAACCGGCTGACGTTGTGCCTCTCCTCGCAGGCGGGCTGCGCCATCGGCTGCCCGTTTTGCGCCACGGGGCGCATGGGCCTGCGGCGTAACTTGCAGCCGGGGGAGATCGCCGCCCAGGTCGCCTGGGCACGGTCGGTAGCGGGCCGGTGGCCGAGCCACGTGGTCTTCATGGGCATGGGGGAGCCGCTTGCGCGGTACGCGGTGGTCCGGCAGGCGATCGAGCTTCTGCGCGGGCCCGGCGGGTTCGGGATCGGCACGCGGCGCATCACCATCTCCACGGCCGGCGTCGTGCCGGGGATCCAGGCTCTGGCCGCCGAGCCCGCCTTGCAGGTGGGGCTGGCGGTGTCGCTGCACGCGCCCGACGACGCCTTGCGGGATCGGCTCGTGCCGCTCAACCGCCGGTGGCCGCTGGAGGCGTTGCTGTCCGCCGTGAGGGAGTACACCCGAGCCACCCGCCGCAGAGTCTCCTTCGAATACGTCTTGCTGGCGGGCATCAACGACTCGCCGGCGCAGGCACGCTTGCTCGCCCGGCGGATCGAGGGTATGCTGGCGCACGTCAACCTCATCGCGTACAATCCGGTGCCGGGAGTCCCCTTCGAGCCCAGCGACGAGCGGGCGGCGCAGGCATTTGGGGCCACCTTGAAAGCGCGAGGGATCGCGGTGACGCTGCGGCGCCCTCGGGGCCGCCGGATCGACGCCGCCTGCGGCCAGCTGGGAGCCCGCCACGTGACGGCCAACGTGTCCAGGGGGTGAGCCGGCGTACAGGTCGCGGCCATCAGCGAGCAGGGAACGGTACGTCCCCGCAACGAAGACGCCTGGGTAGCCCGGGGCGACATCCTGGCCGTCGCCGACGGGATGGGCGGCTACGCGGGCGGTGACGTCGCGGCCCGGCTGGCCCTGGCCGCCCTCACGGACGGCTCGGTACCCTCGCCGGCCGGCGAGGCGGAGGTCCGGTCAGCGTTCGAACGGGCGCACCGCCGCATCCGGGAGGCGTCGGCTTCTCATCCCGAGTGGAGCGAGATGGGGACCACCCTGACCGCGGTCTGGATCCGGCGGGGGCGAGCCTTCATCGGGCACGTCGGCGATAGCCGGGCCTACCTGGTCCGGGGGGAGCGTATCGAGCAGATCACCCAGGACCACTCCGTCACCGCCGAACTGGTGCGAAACGGCACCCTGACCGAGGAGGAGGCCCGCACTCACCCCCACCGCCACGTCTTGACGCGAGCGCTCGGGGGCGATGGCCCGGTCGAGGTCGACGTGATGAGCCTGGCGCTCCGGCCCGGGGACCGGTTGGTGCTGTGCACCGACGGCCTCACCGGCAGCCTCGAGTCCGACGAGATCGGCCGGGTCGTGCGGGCCTCCGCCACGCCCCGCGCGGCGGCCGAGGCGCTCGTGCAGCGTGCCTGCGAGCACCGCTCCACGGACAACGTGACCGTCGTGATCGCGTTCATCGAGGAGGACGACCTCGATCAGGAGGATCCCCCGGGAGTGGATCCCACGTGACATCCAGGATGCACCTGGCTTCGGGACGCTACCGCCTCATCCGCCCGGTAGGAGAGGGCGGCATGGCAGTGGTCTACCGGGCCGTCGACGAACTCCTGGGCCGCCCCGTGGCCGTCAAGATCCTGCGGCCGCAATTCGCAGGCGACCGGGAGTTCGTCGAACGCTTCCGCCGCGAGGCGCAGGCGGCTGCGAGCCTCTCCCATCCCAACGTCGTCCAGATCTTCGACGTCGGGCGGGACAACGGTTCGCACTACATCGTCATGGAGCTGGTGGACGGGAAGAGCCTCAAGCAAATCCTGCAAGAGCACACCCGCCTCGATCCGGTGGCGGCGGTAGCCGTCACCCTGGCGGTCGCCAAGGCCCTGTCGCATGCCCACCGGCACGGGCTCATCCACCGGGACATCAAACCTCACAACATCCTGGTCACGACCGAGGGCCTGGTGAAGGTGGCGGACTTCGGCATCGCCCGGGCCGCGAGCGCCACGTCGTTGACCGATTCGGGCACGGTGCTGGGCTCCGTCCACTACTTCTCGCCCGAGCAGGCCCGGGGTCAATCCATCGGCGTGGCGAGCGACCTGTACTCCCTCGGCATCGTGCTCTACGAGATGCTGACGGGGCACGTACCGTTCACCGCCGACTCGCCCATCGCCGTCGCCATCCGGCAGATCCACGACCCGGTGCCGCCGATCCGGGACCAGGTCCCGGGCGTGCCGCCCCAGCTCGAGCGCACGGTCATGCATCTGCTGGCCAAAGACCCGGCCAGGCGTCCCGCATCGGCCGATGCCCTGTACGAGGAGCTGAGGCGGGCGATGCCCGAGGCCGAGGAGTTCCCGCTGTTGAGCTTGCTGCAGCCGCCTCGGGGACACGAGGGAACGGGGGCCGGGCGCGGCGAGAAGGGCAGGCGTCGCGAGCGGTCCACCCAACCCGAGCGGCCGGCCGCAGCGGCTGCGGACGGCGCTCCCACCCAGGTCGTCACCTGGCCGAGGGCCGCAGCAGAGGCGCGGCCGGGCGCCGGGGGCAGGGAAGGGGCGTATGCACCTACGGCCGGTCGCACGCACAGGGGACGGTCTCGTCTTTATACGGTGGCCTTCGTCGTGGCGTTCATGGCCGGGCTGGTGTGGGCGGCGTCGCATTTCTCCGACTTGTTGTTCCCCAGGGAAGTGGTCGTGCCCAACATCGTCGGCCGTACCGAGGCCGAAGCCCGGATGCTGCTGGAGCGGCAGCACCTGAGTTACGGGGTCGACCAGCGGATCTACTCCGACTCGGTGCCGAGCGGCCAGATCATCCGCCAGGATCCCGAGTCGGGGCGCCGGGTACGGGAGGGCCGGAAGATCTGGGCCACCGTCAGCCTGGGCCCGGAGGTCGGCGTGGTGCCGGACCTGGTGGGCAAGTCGCTGAGGGATGCGCAGCTGCTCCTGGTGCAGCAGGGATTCGCCCGTGGCGAGGTAACGTATGGATATGCGCCCGACCGGCCGCCCAACACCGTCATCACCCAGGACCCCGAGCCCAACACGCAGCTCGAGAAGGGGCGTCCGGTCAACCTGGTGGTGAGCCGGGGCGAGCAGCCGCCGGCCACCGTGACCATCCCCGACCTGACGGGATTGCCCCTCGACGACGCCCGCCGGCGCCTGGAAGCGCTGGGCTTGCAGATCGGCAACACGTGGGCCGAGTACAACCAGCAGTACCCGTCGGGGGCGGTGGTCGATCAAGACCCCGCGCCGGGTAGCCAGGTCGAGCAAGGGTGGAGCGTGGACGTCATCTACAGCCAGGGACCGCCTCCGACCGCCCAGGAGGGCGGCGGGGCCGCACCGGTACTGCCGTCTGCTCCGGGCGCTTCCGGGGGAGCGGCGCCGGAGGCGACGCCCTCGCCCGGCTCGGCTTCGGCCCCGCCTCCGGGCGACGGTGCCTCCGGCCCGGCGGGCCCGAGCAGCCCGGCGCAGGGACAGGCTCCGGGGGCTGCGGCCGGGACGGGCCCGGCTGCTGCGACGAGCGCTCCGTCGGGCAAGTGGCGGACGGCCGAGGTGGGGATCCAGGTGCCCCCCGGCAAGGACCAGGAGGTGGTCATCCTCGTCATCGACGACTTCGGGGCCAAGGAGGTCTTCCGGCGGACGGTGGCGGGGGGCAGCTACCTGGCCGAACGGGTGCGCGGGCGAGGGCCTTCCGCCCGGTTCCAGGTGTACATCGGCGGCGCGATGGTGGAGGAGGCGCCCTTCCCCCAGGACGGGCCGTGAGGAGCCGGTAGGCCGTATGGCGCGAGCACGCAAGCCGTCCGAGGAGGAGGGCGGAGCGACGGTGCGCCCGCTGGCGAAGCGTGAGGGCACCGTCGACGGCATGGTGATCTCCCGCCGCTCGGGCTTCTACGACGTGCAGCTTCCGTCCGGAGACGTGGTGCTGGCCACGCTGCGGGGCAACGTGCGCAAGCGGGGCCCCGTGCTCACCGGAGATCGGGTCAAGGTGCGGCTGCTGGCCGACGGGCGGGGCGTGGTCGAAGAGGTGGGGCCCCGCGTCACGTGCCTGGCGCGGCCGCCCCTTGCCAACGTGACCCGTCTCGTGGCCGTCGTGCCGGTCGACCACCCGGACTTTTTCTTGCTGGACAGGGTGCTCGTGCTGGGGGAGGCGGCCGGTCTTTGCTCGGTGGTCTGCATCAACAAGGTCGACCTGGACGACGAGGGGCAGGCCAGGGCGTGGGCCGAGCGGTACCGGCAGGTGGGCTATCCGGTGGTGCTGGTGAGCGCCCGCACGGGCCAGGGGATGGAGGAGCTGGCCGGGCTGCTGACCGGTCACGTGAGCACGCTCAGCGGGCCGTCGGGCGCCGGCAAGTCCTCCATCCTCAACGCGCTGGTGCCGGCGGCCGGGGCGGAGGTGGGCGAGATGGCCGCCCGCATCGGCCGGGGCCGCCACACGACCCGGGTGGTCCGGCTCCTCCCCCTGCCGGGAGGGGGGCTCCTCGCCGACACGCCCGGCTTTTCCCGCCTCGACCTCGTCGGCATCGGCTCCCGTGACCTCGACCGATGGATGCCCGATATCGGCCGGTGGGCGGACCGGTGCCAGTTCGGAGAGAGCTGCCTGCACCGGGGCGAGGAGGGCTGCGCCGTTGCCCGGGCCGTCGAGGAAGGCCGGGTTTCGAAGCATCGTTACCAGCACTATCGCCGCCTGCTCGACGAGGTGCTGGCCATGGAGGTGCGCCGCTACTCATGACTCCCCCGTTACCCCGGGTGCGTATCGCGCCCTCGTTGTTGGCGGCCGACTTCGCCCGGCTGGCCGAGTCGGTGAGCCGGGTGCCCAACGCGGACTGGCTGCACGTCGACGTCATGGACGGCCACTTCGTGCCCAACCTGACCGTCGGCCCGGTGGTCGTTGCCGCCCTGCGGCACGTCACGTCGTTGCCCCTGGACGTCCACCTCATGGTGGAGTCGCCGGAATCCATGGTCGAAGCGTTCGCCCGGGCGGGAGCCAACCATCTCACCGTGCACGTGGAGGCGACCCGCCACCTGGACCGTCTCCTCAGGCACATCCGGGAACTGGGCTTGCGGGCGGGGGTCGCGCTCAATCCGGGCACGCCGGTGGAGGCCCTCGACTACGTGGTCGAACTGGCCGACCTCGTGCTGGTCATGACGGTCAACCCCGGCTTCGGCGGGCAGCACTTCATCCCCCAGATGGTGCGCAAGGTGGAGGCCGTGCGCCGCCTGCTGGAAGAGCGCCAGCTCTCGTGCGACGTGGAGGTCGACGGAGGAGTCGACGACAAGACCGCTCCCGCCCTCGTGCAAGCCGGGGCGACGGTGCTGGTGGCCGGCACCTTCGTGTTCAAGGACGACGACCCGGCCGGCGCGGTGACCCGGCTGCGCCGCGTGAGCGGCGCGGTCGCGGGGTTCCCCTCGGCGGGCCCCGAGGCGGGAGGGGCGGGGCGCGCGGGAGCATGAGAGGCGCCCTGCCGGCGCGGCAGGGCGTGTAAAGTCATACTAACATCCCCGGATGCCCCTGGAAGGCGCACCGTCGGCATTTTGGATGGGACGTTAGTGTTGCTTACCACCTCTCGCCGCGGTATCGTAGGGCCCAGGAGCCCCGCGGCGCACGACGATCGCAATCTTCGGCACGCTCGCCGGGGCGGGGGGTGGTGGATGGAGAGCAGGGGCCGTCGAGGGGCGTCTCCTGCCGGCAAGCCGGAGGGCGCACCGAGCCGGCCCGGACAGCAGGGCGTTGCATGGTTTTCCAACCGTGCCGCAAGACAGCGACCCGCACGTTCATATCCTCTCCCACCCGTGGAGTCCGGTCGACGGGGTAGCGAAAGTCAGGCAAACGATCCATCGAAAACACCGCACACCGGCCTCGAGTGTCCCACGAAGCGCGCGTCGCGGGGCTCCGGATCCCCTGAAGGCGAGAGGGAGGCGGACGGCGATGGCGTCGACGGCGGGGGCCAATCCGGCATTGCCCCGGGAGATCCGGGGCCAGACGGTGGCCGTGGTGGCGGCCGAAGGATGGTTGCGGCCGCAGGCTTTGTGGCTCGCCTATCGCATGGCGGCGGTGCTCACGGGTGCCGGCCTGCGCGTGGCCCTGCTGGGCCATCCGCAGGCCCCGCGCGCGGGCGTCGTCGCCGGGGCTCCCGTGACGCCCTCCCTGCGCAGGCGGGTGCACGCCGAAGCCCGGCGTGCCCAGATGGTGATCGCCGCGGTCTGCGCCGAACGGCCGTGGACGGCCTGGCTACCTGCGTTGGGGGGCTGCTTCGATCGGCTG
Source organism: Limnochordaceae bacterium (assembly GCA_014896295.1). Lineage (GTDB taxonomy): Bacteria > Bacillota > Limnochordia > Limnochordales > Geochordaceae > Carboxydichorda > Carboxydichorda subterranea. The sequence goes on along the minus strand of JADBKR010000005.1, from coordinate 130,618 downwards.
GTGGTGGTGACCCGAGAGCCCGGGCCCGACCCTCGCGACCTCTGGATCCCGGGCCCGGAGCCTCCGGAGGTCAGGTTCGTCCCTGTGGACCTGGCCGGCTCAGGCGCGCCGGAGCAACACGACGCGGTCAGCCGCCTGGCGGCCGACCTGATGATCCCCCGCGTGCGCCTGCGGGCCAGGGCGTGAGCTCTCCCGTCCCTCAGACGGCGAGCTGCACCTTGCCCTTCTTCAGGCACCGGGTGCAAATGTAGGCGCGCTCCACCCGGCCCTCCACCACGATCCGCCGGCGGTGCAGGTTGGGCATCCAGCGCCGGTGGGTATGGCGGTACGACTTGCTCACGTTGAACCCCGTCTGCGCTCCCTTGCCACAAATCCGGCAAACTCTGGCCACGGCCGAACCCTCCCTCCTCCTGCGACGACCAGACCAGGCCGCATTCTACCACGGCCGAAGGCCCGCCACAACACCACGAAACGGGCGGGATGGTCCAGGAAAAGGAAGGCCGGGGCCAGCGGGGAATAACCCAGGGGCCCTGCCTCTGGTATGATGGGGCAGCGAGGGGGCACAGGGCATGGCGGTGACGCTGACCAACGAGCTCGGCAGCATCCGGATCGCGGAGGAGGCTTTGTCCGCTGTCGCAGGATACGCGGCCCGGGAGTGCTACGGGATCGTCGGCGTGGCCGCTCGCAGCGTGCCGGACGGGATTGCCGAGCTGCTGGGGTTGGAAAACGTCCATCGCGGCGTCGAGGTCCGACTGGAGGACGACGTGATCGTCGTCAACCTCTTCGTGATGGTGGAGTACGGCGTCAACATCTTCCAGGTCGCCCGCAACGTGATGCAGCAGGTCAAGCACCGCCTGGAGCAGATTTCGGGGCTCGAGGTGGGGCAGATCAACGTCCACGTCCAGGGTGTACGGGTGGGCGAGGGCGACCGCCGGCGCAGGCATTCCGAGAGTTCCACGCGGAGGGTATGACGAATGGGTGGGGCGGCTTCGGGCGAGGGCCGAGAGGTTTTCCTGAGATGGATGGAGGCGGGCCTTCAAGCACTCGAGAGGGAAAAAGCGGCGATCGACGCCCTCAACGTGTTCCCCGTGCCGGACGGCGACACCGGCACCAACATGTTCCTCACGTTCTCGGCCGCGTGGAAAGAGGTCCAGAAAGACCTCCACGGCAGGCTGCGGGATGTCGTACAGGCGGCCTCCCGCGGAGCGCTGATGGGGGCACGCGGCAACTCCGGCGTGATTCTCTCCCAGTTTTTCCGTGGTTTCGCCCGTTCCATCGCCGCTGCTCCGCCGGGGGCTCCCCTGGATGGGGCGCGCCTTGCCCACGCGCTCCAGGAGGCGGCTCAGACGGCCTACCAGGCGGTCATCAAGCCGGTCGAGGGTACCATGTTGACGGTTGGCCGGGCAGCGGCCCGCTGGGCGGAGCGGGCTGCCCGGCGTCCCGGGGCCAGCCTCGTGGAGGTCCTCGAGGCAGCTTCGGAAGGGGCGAAGATCGCACTGGCCCGGACGCCCCGGCAGTTGCCCGTGCTGGCGCAGGCCGGGGTGGTCGACGCGGGGGGCCAGGGGCTGGTGGTCTTGCTCGAGGCGGCGCTGCAAGCGAGCCGGCAAGCACCGGCGCCCCGGCCGCAGCGGCGGCCGACCGGAGCCATCCGGCGGCCGCGGCGGTGCCCCGGGAGACAGCCGATGTCGCCATGCCCGGCCATGAACCCGGCGGCATCACGGAGACGTACGTCCGGTACCGGTACTGCACCGAGTTTTTGATCATGGGACAGGGGATCTCCCAGGAGCAGGTCCGCGAAGCGCTGCTGCCGCTCGGGGACTCCCTTCTCGTGGTCGGCGACCCCTCGCTGCTCAAGGTCCACGTCCACACCAACCATCCCGGCCGCGCGCTGGAAGTCGGCGTACGGTGGGGCGAACTGCTCAACGTATCGGTCAACAACATGCAGGAGCAAAACCGCCAGGCCGCCCGGCGCAAGAAGGAGCAACAAACGGCCGCACTGGCCGGCCCTCCCGCCGAGGGCTCTTCCCGGATGGCCTCGCACGCCTCCCCGGGGCGATCCGGCCCCGCGACTTTGCCCTCTTCGTCTGGTCGCGCCCTTGCCCCGCAGGCTGCCCCGGTCGGGGTCCGGGTGTCCGATCCTCCCGCCGGCAACCACCGGCCGAGCAAGGCCGCGCCGGTGGACCTGGCGGCCCGCGCCAACCACGGCGCGACGGGACGGGTGGCCATCGTCGCCGTGGTGAGCGGCGACGGCCTCAAGGATATCTTTCGGAGCCTGGGCGTGGAGCAGCTGGTCGACGGCGGCTCCACCATGAACCCCAGCACCGAGGAGCTGGTCAAAGCGGTCGAGGCGTCTCCCGCCGCCGGGGTGATCCTTCTGCCCAACAACAAGAACGTCGTGATGGCCGCCCGGCAGGTGCCGGCGATCGCCTCCAAGCCCGTCATCGTGGTGCCCTCGCGTAACATCCCGGAAGGGTTGGCCGCGGCGCTGGCTTTTTCCGGGGAGCTCGGGCTGGAAGCCAACGCCGCCCGCATGGAACGGGCCCTCGAACGCGTGGCGAGCGGCGAGGTGACGTACGCGGTTCGCGACTCGCACTTCGGCGACCATGAAATCCGAGCCGGAGACATCGTCGGCATGGCCGACGGGGAGCTGGTCTCGGTGGGCCAGGACATCGGCGAGGTGGTCTACCAGGTGGCGCGGCGCTTGCTCGGCGATGGCAAGACGCTCCTGACGCTCTACTACGGCCGCGAGGTCGATCGTTCGCAGGCCCAGCGGCTCCTGGACACCCTGAAGGGCCGGTTGGACGGGACCGAGATCGAGCTGTACTTCGGAGGGCAACCGATCTTCTACTACATCCTGTCGGCCGAATGATCCGCTCTCGGACCAAAGAGAGGCAACACGGCCAGGAAAAGGTTGGGCGAGGCATGGCAGCAGGCGCTCGGCGCATCCGGATCGTGACCGATAGCATGGCCGACCTTCCGGCCACCTGGGTACGGGAGTTCGACGTCCACGTGGTGCCCTTGCACGTGCTGTTCAAGGGGGAGAGCTACCGGGACGGCATCGACGTCTCCCACGAGGCGTTCTTCGAGATGATGCGGCAGGCCGGCAACGAGGAGCTGCCGCGCACCTCCCACCCGTCGCCGGCCGACTTCGTCGCCGCGTATCAGGCGATTGCCCGTGACGCTTCGGCCATCCTGTCCATTCACGCGTCGGCCGACATCTCTGCCACCTACCAGTCGGCCATGGTGGCGGCTCGGGAGTTCCAGGAGGTGCCGGTCAGCGTCTGGGACACGCGCCTCGTGAGCATGGGCGAGGGGCTGGCGGTGCGGGAGGTTGCCCGGGCGGTGCAGGAGGGCCTCCCGGCCGGCGAGTGTTTGAAGCGGGGACAGGACCTCGCCCGGCGGATGCGGGTGCGCTTCACGGTCGAGACGCTCGAGTACCTGTGGAAAAACGGCCGGATCGGCCGCGCGCAGGCGTTCGTGGGAGGGCTGCTGCAGCTCAAGCCGGTGCTGGCCTTCGAGGACGGCATGGTGACCCCGGTCGAGCGGGTGCGGGGCCGGGCCCGCTCCCTTTCCCGGCTGGCGGAGATGTGCGCCGAGGAGACCGGGGGCAGCGGCCAGACGCTGGCCATCGTGCATGCGGCGGCGCTGGAGGAGGCCCAGGCGCTGCGGGAAGAGATCCTGGGGCGGTGCCAGTTCGACGAGGTGGTCGTCACCACCCTGGGAGCCACCATCACCTCCCACACCGGCCCCGGCACCATCGGGATCATCTACACCCTGAAGGAGTAGGGGCGGGTACCGCGCAGATGCGGCCCTCGCGCGGGCCTTCGGGCCGGTGAGAGTGATCGCAGGGATAGCGAAGGGCCGGCCGCTGATCGTACCCGCCGGGCGCAGCGTACGGCCTACCACGGATCGGGTGCGCCAATCCGTGATGGACATCCTGGCGCCGTTCACCCTGGAGCGGGCCTGGCTCGACCTGTTCGCCGGATCGGGCGCGATGGGCATCGAGGCGCTGAGCCGGGGAGCCCGCCGGGCGGTTTTCGTGGAGGACGATCCGGCGGCGTTGCGGGCGATTCGGGCTAACCTGGAGCGGACGGGCCTCGGGGAGAAGGCCACGGTGCTGCGCCGCGACGCGCTGCGGGCCATCGAGGAGCTGAGTCGCTCCGGCGAACGCTTCGACGTGATCTTCGCCGACCCCCCGTACGCGGCAGGTCTGGCGGAGGCCGTGGTGCGGGCGCTCGCCGCGTCCGGCCTGGCCGCCGACGATGGAGTGGTGGTCGTCCAGCACGGCGCCCGGGAAGAGCCGGCTGCGGTGGCCGGGTGGACCGTGTGGCGGCGGGCCCGCTATGGGGAGACGACCGTGACCTTTCTGGCGCGAGGAGGGGAGGGGCTTGCGTGAGCGTGGCGGTCTACCCCGGCAGCTTCGATCCCGTGACCTACGGTCACCTCGACATCATCACCCGCGCGGCTGCCCTGTTCGACACGCTGTACGTGGCAGTCTTGCAGAACCCGAACAAGCAGCCCTTGTTCAGCGTGGAAGAGCGGCTCGCCATGTTGCAGGAGGCGTGCCGCCCTCTTTCCAACGTTCGCTGTGAGACGCTTCTCGGGGCTGGTGGTGGACTACGCCCGCTCGCGCCACGCCATCGCCATCGTCCGGGGCTTGCGGGCCGTCTCCGACTTCGAGTACGAGTTCGTCATGGCCACCATGAATCGCAACCTGGAAAGCCGTATCGACACCGTCTTCATCGTGACGTCGAGCGAGTACGCGTTCATCAGTTCGAGCCTCATCAAGGAGGTAGCCCGGTTCGGCGGGGACGTGGGCCGGTGGGTGCCCCCGGGGGTAGCCGAGCGCTTGCGGTCGCGCTTCTCCACCGGCGACGGCGCCGGGGGTGCCGGGAGCCCACAGGAGTAGGAGAGCGCGCCATGGCCGACCAGACTCGGGTCGTGACGGTCCAGTTGCTGCTCGAACGGCTGGAGCACCTGGTGGCGTCCGCCCCCACCCTGCCTCTCGGGGGGCGGACGGTGCTCCGGGGCGACGAGGCTCTGCAGCTCATCGATCGGATCCGCCGGGCCCTCCCCCAGGAACTGGAGCAGGCCGAGGAGCTGCTCGCCCGGCGCGATCAGGTGCTGCAGGAAGCACAGGCCGAGGCTGAACGCATCGTACTGAAGGCCGAGGAGTACGCGACGCGTCTGGTGCGCGAGAGCGAGGTGCTGCGCCAGGCCCGGGAAGAGGCGGACAGGCTCATGGAGGAGCAGCGCCGGCGCGCCGCCGAGCTCGAGGCGGGCGCCAACAGCTACGCCGACTCGGTGCTCACCATGGTGGAGCAGGCGCTGGAGAAGACCCTCTCCGAGATCCAGCGGCACCTGCTCCAGGTCCAGCGGGGCCGAGAAGAGTTGCAGCGCCGCTTGCAGGAGGCGGCCGGGGCCTCCGACCCCCGCCCCGAGCAAGAGGCGGGCCAGGGCGTCGAACAGGCCTCCACGCCGGCGCAGTGACCGCCGGGGCTCCCCGGCTCAGAGTCGCCCCGCCCGGGCGATCCACGGACCCCAGGCGACCAGGCGGCGTACCACCGCTCCGGCCGTGGCCGCTACGACCAACAGACCCAGCAACAACGCCGCCGTCTTCATGCGCCACATCAGGGCCCCGAAGGTCCACCACAGCGGTACCGGGCCCGCGGGAGCCGCCGGTGCGGCCCAGGCGCCAACGGCGGGCCCCATGCCGAGTGCCATGAGGGCCACGGTGAGGATCGCCGCCAGCACGCCGTGCAGCAAGCGGGCGCGCAGGTAAGGCCCGAGGCGGATACCGGTGCCCTGGACCACCGCGGCCACCTGCGTGTGGACCGCCAGTCCTGACCAGCCTATGACGAAGCTCGCGAGTGCCGCCCGCTCCACGAGCGATCCCCGGGCCTGGGAGGCAGACTGCGTGCCGTTGGTGATCTCGAACAGGCCCCGCACCAGCACCTCTCCCATGCTCCGATCGAGCCCCAGCGCCTGGCCCACCCATCCTGCCGCCCCGGACAGGAGGGGTACGATGCCCACACGGGCCAGCACGCGCAGCAGGACGGAAAAGAGGATGATGGTGCCCCCGATGAGCAGCATGCTGTGCATGGCCGATCGGACGGCGTCGCCGAGCACCTGGCCGAAGGGCCGGCCGTCGGCCCGGTGCGCCTTCAGCATGGCGGCCAGGGCGCGGCGCAGCACTCCCTCCCGGGAGGTCGCCTCGATCGGCGGGGTCTCGGGAGCGCCCCGGTCGTGGAAGGCTCCGGAGAACCCGACCAGCAGCACGCCCAGGTAGTGGGCCACGCTGAGCACGCCTCCCAGCTCCGGCACCTGGAAGAATCCCGCCGCCACTACCCCCGCCATGAACAACGGATCCGCGGTGTTGGCGAGAGCGACCAGCCGTTCGCCTTCGACGGAGTTGCACAGCCGGTCCTTGCACAGCCGGGCGGTGATGATGGCCCCGAGGGGGTAGCCGCTCACCAGCCCCATGGCGAACGCGAAGGCGCCTGCCCCGGGAATGTTAAACAGCGGCCGCATCAGAGGCTCGAGCAGCACACCGATGAAATGGATGACCCCGAAGGCCGCCAGGATCTCGGAGAGGGCAAAAAAGGGCATGAGCGCCGGGAGGACCGCCTCGAGCCACAGTCGAAGGCCAAAGAGGCTGGCCTCGAAAGCGTCCTTGGCGGCGACCACCACGGCTGCCGCGAACAGTCCCAACAGCAAGGCCGCGAGGTAGGTCCTGAGTTCGGGCCGGAGGGATGGATGCACCGGACGCAATGGCTGAGCCTTCCTTCTGCGTTTCCCGTCGCTTCCCGGGAATGTATACGAGCAGGGAGGGATGGCTTTTCTTGACGCCCCTCCAGGGGCTCACTATAATGGGCGAGGTGGCGAGAGGGCCGTGCAGGTCAACATCCACGCCATCCGGGAGCAAAAAGGCGGACAGCTCCCGATCGAGGGCGAGACGAAGTCCCCGCCCCTGGAAGTCGCCGGCGGCGAGATCCAGTGCAGCCCGGTACGAGTGCACGGCACGGTCACCCACACGGGGAAAGGGTATCTGGTCCAGGTCCGGTTGCGGTGCGAGGCCCGGTTGGAGTGCACGCGATGCCTGTCGCCGTTCGTGTTGCCCATCGATCGGCCGATGCAGGAGATGTACTATCCGGATCGGCTGAGAGGCCAGCACCCGGAAGGCGATGACGTGGCCAACTGGTTCTCCGGCGACGTCTTGGACCTGTCCGAGGCGATCCGAGAGCACCTGCAGCTTGCGCTGCCCATGAAGCGGCTGTGCCGGGAGGATTGCAGGGGGCTGTGCCCGACGTGTGGCAAGAACCTCAACGAGGGCCCCTGCGACTGTCGCCGCACCGGGGTGGACGAGCGCTGGGCAGCGCTGGGGCGGTTGCTGGTCGAGCCCGTGCCCCGGCAGCGAGGAGGCGAATGAGCAGTGGCAAACCCCAAGCGGCGCTTCTCCAAAGCCCGCACCCGCACGCGGCGCTCCATGTGGCGGCTCGTAGCGCCCAATCTCTCTGAGTGCCCGCGCTGCCACAAGCTGCGGGTGCCCCACCGCGTCTGCCCGTACTGCGGCACGTACGACGGCCGCCAGTACCTGCCTCCGGTGGAGCAGGCATGACGGGCTAGCCGGCGCGAGGCCGGGCCGCCGGGGCATGGGAGGAAAGCTCGACGCCCCGCCCTTGCGGGCGGGGCATTCGAAGGTCACGATTTATGAGTAGGTCACCTGACCAGGTCGTAGAAAAACGGCTGGAACGGCTGCGGGCGGTGCTGCACCAGGAGCCGTTCCTCACGGACAGGGAGCTCGCCGCCCGCATCGGGGTCAGTCTTCCGACGGTGCGCCTGTACCGCCTGCGGCTGGGGATTCCCGACGTACGGCAGCGCACCCGCCAGCTCGCCGAGCGGCTCGTGCGGCCGCGGTCGCTGTACGCCAGCGAGGTGGTCGGCGAGGTCGTGGAGCTCGAGCTCGGCCGCCGGGGTATCTCCTTGCTGCGGACGACCGGGGAGATGGCCTTCGCCCGCACGGGGATCGTCCGGGGCCACTACCTCTTCGCCCAGGCCAACTCCCTGGCGGTTGCCCTCATCGACGCCGACTGGGCGCTGACGGGGTCGGCCCGGGTGCGCTTCACCCGGACGGTGCGGGTAGGGGAAGAAGTCGTTTGCAGCGCCCGCATCCAGCGCTCCCGGGGCTCCACTCACCTGGTCGTCGTGGACAGCCGCGTGCGGCAGGCGCAGGTGCTCCGGGGGCTGTTCGTGGTCGCGGTGCCCCGGGATGGGCCCACAGAGGAAGCGGGGGACGAGGATGGCTCTGGTCGTTGATGCCATGGGCGGCGACGACGCTCCCAGGTCGCCGGTGCGAGGAGCGCTGCAGGCGGCCGCGGACGTGTCCGGCCCTATCGAACTGGTCGGCCTTCCCACCGCCATCGAGCCGCTGCTCCAGGGCGCGGCTTCAGGGGAGCGGATCCGGGTCGTGGCCGCCACGGAGCAGATCGGCATGGACGAGCACCCCGTCGAAGCCGTGCGCAAGAAGCGAGATGCCTCGCTCGTCGTGGCGGCCCGCCGGGTGAAGGAGCTGGGAGCGGAGGGGGCGCTCGTGTCGGCCGGGAGCACGGGGGCCGTGCTGGCCGCCTCCCTGCTCCACATCGGCCGCATCCCGGGCGTCGAGCGCCCGGCCATCGCCGTCGTGCTGCCGCTTTTCACCGGCCCCGTGGTGCTGCTCGACGGAGGGGCCAACGTGGACTGCCGGCCCTCGCACCTGGTGCAGTTCGGCGTGCTGGGCCGGGTCTTCGCCCGGGTGGTGCTGGGTATCCCCGAAGCCCGGGTGGGGTTGCTCAACATCGGGGAGGAGGAGACGAAGGGCAACGAGCTCACCATCGCCGTGCACCCGCTCATGCGCCGCCACGTCCCCGGCTTCGTGGGCAACGTGGAGGGCAAGGACGTCTTCTCCGGGGCGTGCGACGTGGTCGTGTGCGACGGCTTCGTGGGCAACGTGCTGCTCAAGTCCATCGAGGGGTTCGCCGCCGCCTTGCTGGGCGAGATCAAGCGAGCGGCCGCGGCGAGCGTGCGGGGCAAGCTCGGTGGATGGCTCCTGAAGGGCGCCCTTTCCTCCTTGCGGGCGCGGCTGGACTACCGGTCGTACGGGGGGGCCTTCTTGATCGGCGTGCGCGGGGTGGTCGTCGTCGCCCACGGCCGCTCCGACGAGGTCGCCATGGCCAACGCCGTGCGGCTGGCCCACCGGGGAGTGAGGGGTGACCTCGTGGCCTCGATCGGCGAGGCGATCCAGAGGCTGCCGGAGGAGGTTTCGTCGCATGCCGGTTCGTGAAGGGCGTGCCGTCGGGATATGGGGCACGGGGTCGGCGGTGCCCGAGCGGGTGCTGACCAACTTCGACCTGGAGAAGATGGTGGAGACGAGCGACGAGTGGATCCGCACCCGCACGGGCATCCGGGAGCGTCACATCGCAGACGAAAAGACCGCCACGTCGGACCTGGCGCTGTTGGCCGGGCGCCGGGCCCTGGAGGCGGCCGGAGTGGGGCCGGACGAGCTCGACCTGATCGTGGTGGCCACCGTGACTCCCGACATGTCCTTCCCGTCGACGGCCAACCTGGTGCAGGACCGTCTGGGGGCGCGCCGGGCAGCCGCCTTCGACCTGGCGGCCGCCTGCTCCGGCTTCTTGTACGGCCTGGACACGGCTGCGGCCTTCGTGGCGACGGGCCGGGCCGGCTACGCCCTGGTCGTCGGGGCCGAGTGCCTCAGCAAGATCACCGACTACACCGACCGCTCGACGTGCGTGCTGTTTGGGGACGCGGCGGGCGCGGTGGTGCTGGGCCCGGTGGGGCCCGGATACGGGTTGCTCTCTTCCCACCTCGGATCCGACGGTAGCTATGGGCACCTGCTCCACCTGCCGGCGGGGGGCTCGCGCAGGCCCGCGTCGGCCGCCACGGTGGCCGAGCGACTCCACTTCATCAAGATGGCCGGCAACGAGGTGTTCAAGATCGCGGTGCGGACCATGGGGGAGGCCGCCGAAAAGGCGTTGCAGGAAGCGGGGGTCTCGGTCGACCGGGTGCGGTGGTTCATCCCTCACCAGGCCAACGTGCGCATCATCGATGCGGCGGCCAGGCGCCTGGGGATCGAAGAGGATCGGGTGGTCGTCAACATCGACCGGTACGGCAACACCTCGGCGGCTTCCATTCCGCTGGCGCTGGACGAGACGGTGCGGGCAGGCAAGGTGGCGGAGGGCGACTACCTGGTCCTGGCCGCCTTCGGCGGGGGGCTCACCTGGGGCGCCTCGGTCCTCCGGTGGGGCGGTCGCCGGTGACCGCGAGTCGCCGAGGCGCGTTCGCGGTACTCTTCCCGGGGCAGGGCGCCCAGGCCGTCGGCATGGGAGGCGCCATGGTGGAGGCGTTCCCCGCGGCAGCGCAGGTGATGCAGGCGGCCGAGCGGGTGTTTCCCGGCCTGTGGAAGGTTTGCCGGGAGGGGCCGGAGGAGCTCTTGCGGCAGACCGTATACACGCAGCCCGCAGTGCTCGCGGTCAGCGTGGCCCTGTGGGAGGTCTTCCGCCGGGAGGCGGGGCGTACCCCTGCGGCGGCGGCCGGCCACTCGCTGGGAGAGTACACCGCTCTCGTCGCAGCCGGAGCGATGCCGTTCGAAGCGGCCCTCGCGGTGGTGCGGGCGAGAGCCGAGGCCATGGAGGCAGCCCTGCCGGGCGGCAGGGGTTCGATGGGGGCCGTGATTGGGCTCGAAGACGAGGCCGTCGAGGCGATCTGCGAAGAGGTATCCCGGCGCCGGCGCCCCCTTTCCGGTGAGCCGGCTCCCGCCTCCGTGGTGGCGGCCAACTTCAACGCTCCCGGGCAAGTGGTGGTCTCGGGGCTCGTCGAGGCCCTGGACGAGGTACGGGAGGCGGCTATGCGGGCGGGCGGCCGGTACGTGCCGCTGCCGGTGAGCGGGCCCTTCCACTCGCCCTTCATGGCCCCGGCGGCCAAGACCTTCGCACCCGTGCTCGAGCGCGCGCCCATGCAGGCGCCTGCCTTCCCGGTGGTGGCCAACGTCACGGCCCGCCCCATGCCCGGCAACGCCCGTGCGATGCAGGAGCTCTTGGTGGCTCAGGTCACCTCGCCGGTGCGGTGGGCGGGCGCTTTGCGGGCGATGGCCGCGATGGGGGTGTCGCACTTCGTGGAGATCGGCCCGGGCAAGGCGCTCACGGGCATGGTCCGCCGCACGCTGCCCGACGCCGTGGCCTTGAGCGTGCAGGACCCGCCGTCGTTGGATGCGGCGCTTGCGCGGCTGAAAGGGGATGGACTAATATGACTCTGGCCGGCCGGACTGCCATCGTCACGGGCGCGAGTCGTGGGATAGGCTACGCCATCGCTCGGTTACTGGCCTCACAAGGTGCCAGGGTCGTCGTGACGAGCCGCCATGCAGAGGCCGCTGAGCAAGCGGCGCAGCGTATCGCCTCGGAGACGGGTGGCGAGGTGGCCGGGTGGGAGGGGGACGTCACCAGGCCGGATACGGCCGAGCGCCTGGTAGAGCGGTCCCTCGAGCGATTCGGGCGTCTGGATGTCCTGGTCAACAACGCCGGCATCACACGGGATACACTGCTGTTGCGCATGAACGACGAAGACTGGGACACCGTACTCGACACCAACCTCAAAGGCGTATACCGCATGAGCCGCGCCGCCCTGCGTCCCATGCTCCGCCAGCGCTACGGGCGCATCGTCAACCTCTCCTCCGTGGCCGGTCTCGTCGGCAACCCGGGCCAGTGCAACTACGCGGCGTCGAAGGCGGCCATCGTCGGGTTCACCAAGAGCCTCGCCCGGGAGGTGGCGTCCCGGGGCATCACGGTCAACGCCGTCGCTCCAGGGTTCATCGAAACGGAGATGACGGCGCGCATGAGCGCCAAGGAAGGGGCGCTGGCCTCCCAGATTCCCATGGGGCGTCTGGGCCGGCCGGAAGAGGTCGCCTGGGCGGTTGCGTTCCTGGCCTCCGATGAGGCGTCTTATGTGACGGGCCACGTGCTGGTGCTGGACGGGGGGCTGACCATGGCAGGGTAAGGGCGGCGGCTTCGGCCGGGCCGGTGTTCCACGCCCGGCGGCAGGGGTGCGACGTGCTCGCGTTCCCATTCATCTCAGGAGGGGAAGGCCACACCGGTATGGACGTCTTCGAGAAGGTCAAGTCGATCATCGTCGAGCAGTTGAGCGTGGACGAATCCGAGGTGACCCCCGAGGCGTCGTTCGTCGACGATCTGGGAGCCGATTCCCTGGACATCGTGGAGCTCATCATGGCGTTCGAGGAGGCGTTCGGCCTCGAGATCCCCGACGAGGACGCCGAGAAGATCAGCACGGTCGGGGATGCGGTCAAGTACATCCAGTCTCGCCAGGAGTAACGAGTCGTTGCAGGTGGCAAAGGGGGGTCACCGTGCGACGAGGTAGCCGCCGCGTCGTCGTGACCGGCATGGGCGTGGTGTCGCCGATAGGGACCGGGCTCGAGACGTTCTGGGCCGCTCTGGTCGAAGGGCGGCCGGGTGTCGGGCCGATCACCCGCTTCGACCCTTCGGGGCTGGACTGCCGCATCGCCGGCGAGGTGCGAGACTTCGAGCCGACCCGGTACATGGACCGCAAGGAGGCCCGTCGCTCCGACCGCTTCATCCAGATGGCGATCGCCGCTTCGGTGATGGCGGTGGAGGACGCCGGCCTGGATCCCGACCGCCCGCTGGGGCCGGGTGCGGGCGTGGTCATCGGCAGCGGCATCGGCGGCATGGAGACCTGGGAGTCCAGCTTTCGCACCCTCATCGAGAAGGGGCCGGATCGGGTCAGCCCCTTCACCGTGCCGATGATGATCTCCAACATGGCGGCGGGCATGGTCTCCATCCGGTTCGGAGCGGAGGGGCCCAACCGGTGCACCGTTTCGGCGTGCGCCTCGGGGGCCGACGCCATCGGGGACGCCTTCCGGATCATCCAGCGGGGAGACGCCGACCTCATCCTCGCGGGCGGGTCGGAGGCCGCCATCACGCCATTTGCCATCGCGTCCTTCTCCGCCGCCCGCAGCCTGTCGACGCGCAACGACGAGCCGGAGCGGGCCAGCCGGCCGTTCGACCGGGATCGGGACGGCTTCGTGATGGGGGAAGGGGCCGGGATCGTGGTGCTCGAAGCGCTCGAACACGCTCTGGCCCGAAAGGCCCGCATCCACGCGGAAGTGATCGGATACGGGGCAACGGGCGACGCCTACCACATCACCCAGCCCGCCCCCGAGGGGCGAGGAGCCGCCCGCGCGATGGAGCTCGCGCTCCAGGATGCCGGCGTCGCCCCCACCGACGTGGGGTACATCAACGCCCACGGGACGTCCACCGAGTACAACGATTGGTACGAGACCGTGGCGATCAAGCGGGTCTTCGCCGACTACGCGTACCGCCTGGCGGTCAGCTCGACGAAGTCCATGACGGGGCACCTGCTCGGCGCCGCCGGCGGGGTGGAGGCCATCGCCACGGTGCTGGCCATCGAGCGCGGCGTCCTCCCGCCGACCATCAACCTGGATCATCCCGACCCCCGCTGCGACCTCGATTACGTGCCCCACAAGGCCCGGCCAGCCCACGTCGACGTGGCTTTGTCCAACTCGTTCGGATTCGGGGGGCACAACGCCGTGCTGGTATTCCGGCGCTACCAGGAGGCGGCCTGAGCGGATCATGGGAGGGCCCCGCGGGACGGGGACGGCGAGGCCCTGGGGCACCGGTTCGCGGATCCGGCGCTGCTCCGGCGGGCGCTGACCCATCGCTCCGTGGGAGCGGAGCACCCCGCGGCCGCAGGACAGCACAACGAGCGCCTGGAGTTCTTGGGCGACGCCGTCGTGGGGTTGGTGGTCAGCGCCTGGCTCTTCCGGGAGTTCCCCGACTGGCCGGAAGGGGAGCTGACGCGCCTTCGCGCCCAGCTGGTGCGGGGGCCCACGCTGGCGAGCCTGGCCCGCCGGTACCGCATCGACGAGCGGCTGCTCCTGGGCAAGGGAGCCCAGGTGCAGGGAGCGCGGGAGCACGAGCGGGTGCTGGCAGGGGCGTTCGAGGCCGTCGTGGGCGCGATCTTCGTGGACGGCGGATGGGAGGCGGCCCGTTCGAGCCTGGAACGGTGCCTCCCGGACGCGTTGCGCCTGGTGCGCCCGCCTTCGCAGGCCAACCCAAAGGGAGCGCTGCAGGAGCTTCTGGCCAAGCTCAACCGGCCCGCTCCCGAATACCGTGTGGTGGAGATGGAGGGGCCGCCCCACCAGCGGCGGTTCACCGTCGAACTCCGCTGCCCGCCGGACGTGACGGTGCGGGCGCAAGGCCATTCCCGGCAGGCCGCGGAAGAGGCGGCGGCCCGCCTGGTGCTCGAGCGGCTGCGCGCCGGGCCGTCACAAGTCCTTTGAGACCAGAGGAGATCGGGCGTACCGGCTGAATACTATTAGCACTGGAAAGATGCGTCCCACCCGTCGCCGTCGACCCCGTGGCAGGCGAAACTACCGCCGGGCCTTGCGTTGAAGGAGGCGTTGGGGCATGGATGTCCTGAAGGTTTCAGCCAATTCTAAGCCCAAGTCCGTGGCCGGTGCGCTCGCAGCGGTGTTGCGGGAGAAGGGTTCGGCGGAAGTACAGGCGGTCGGCGCCGGCGCCGTCAACCAGGCCGTCAAGGCCATTGCCATCACCCGGGGTTTCGTGGCGCCCAACGGCATCGACCTGGTGTGCATCCCGGCTTTCGCGGAGATCGAGATCGACGGCGAGGAGCGGACGGCCATCCGGTTCATCGTGGAGCCCAGGTGAGCGGGGCGCCGGGGATCGCGCCGTCACACAGGCCGTGTACTTGAAGCGGCTGGACCTTTACGGATTCAAGTCCTTCGGTCGCCGGGTCAGCGTCGAACTGGAGCAAGGCCTCAACGCCATCGTCGGGCCCAACGGTTGCGGCAAGAGCAACCTGCTCGACGCCATTCGATGGGCGCTGGGCGAGCCCAGCGCCCGCTCGTTGCGGGGCGGCCGCACGGAAGACATCATCTTCGGCGGGACCAAGGACGTGCGCCCGCTGGGCATGGCCGAGGTCGTCCTGACGTTCGACAATACGGACGGGGCGCTCGGCCTGCCGCACCACGAGGTGGCGCTGACCCGGCGCGCGTACCGCTCCGGGCAGAGTTTCTTCGCCATCAACGGCGTGCCGTGCCGGCTGCGCGACATCCAGGATCTCCTCGCCCGGGCCAACTTCGGCGCCCGCTCGCACGTGCTCGTGTCCCAGGGCACGGCGGAGACGCTGGCGGTCAGCGGCGGCGACGAGCGGCGGGCGGCCCTCGACGAGGTGGCCGGCATCGCCAGGTATCGCCACGTCGCCCTGCTCGCCCGGCTGGCCAGGGATCGGGCGCTGCAGGAGATGGACAGGGCCCAGGCGGTGCTGGCGGAGATGGGGCGGCACGTGGCGTTCCTCGAGCGGCAGGCCGCAAGGGCTCGCCGGGCTCAAGAGGTGTCGACCGCCCTTCGGCAGGTCGAGGCGGAGCTGGTGCGCCGGGAGGCCGTGGCGGCCAAGGCGCAGCTCGAGCAGGCGACGAGCGCCCACGAGCACGCCCGCGCGCAGGTGGAGCGGGCCCGGGCGCTCCTGCAAGAGCAGCGCACCCGCCAGCAGGCCCTGCTCGCCGAGCAGGAGCGCCTCGACCGCACCCTCGACGAGCAGGCCCGGGAGACCGAGACGGCTCGCCGGTCGCTCTTCGACAAGCAGCACGAGCTGGCCAGGGCCTCGGACCGGGAGTTCCAGGCGCACGAGAGGCTCGAGCGGGCGCAGCGCGAGATGGAGGAGCTGCGGCGCGAGATCGAGGCTCGCGAGGCGGATCTGGCGAGGAGCCGGGCACGGGGCCGGCAACTGGCGGCGGCGCTCGCCGAGGCCGAGGCCCGTCACCAGGCCGTCGAGCAGGAGCTTTCTGCCGCTACCCGGGATCTGTCCGCCCGGGAAGCGGCCCTCGAAGGGCAGCGGGCTGCTCTGCTCGAGGCCCTGGAGTCGGTGGCGAGAGCGCGCAATGACCTGCTGGACGCCTCCCGCCGCGAGCAGTCCGTACACAAGGAGCGAGAGGCGCTTGCCCGGCGCCTCGAGGAGCTCGCGGCTCGCCGGCAAGAGCTCGCCTCCGAGCTCTCGGACCTGGAGCAGGAGCTCTCGGAGGGAGAGGAGCTCCTTGCCCGGCGCAGGCACGAGCACGAGGAGGCCCGCCGGGCCCTCGTGCAGGCGGAGCAGGCGGTTCGGGCGGAGCAGGAACGGCTGCACCGCGCTCTGGCCGAGGCGGACCGGCTGGCGGCCAGGGCGCGGGCTATCGAGCAGGCGTTCGAGGAGCTGGAGGGGTTCTCCCGCGGGGTGAAGGCCATCATGGCGGCGAAGGCCCCGTGGCGGGAGGCGGTGCACGGGCCGCTCGCGCAGCTGATCCAGGTGCCCGACGGTCTGGAAGAGGCGGCCATGGCGGCGCTCGGGGCGTTCGTGGAGGCGGTCGTGGTCGACAGCGCCGAGGCGGCGCGCCAGGCCATCGAATACCTGAGGGAGCGCAGGCAGGGCTGGATCACGTTGCTTCCCCTCGACTTCCTGCGCGTGAGGCGCCTGGACGAGGCCGAGGCCCGCAGGCTCACCGCCATGCCGGGGGTGGTCGGCCTCGCCTGCGACCTCCTGGACGTGAGCCCGGCCCTGCGCCCCGCGCTGGAGTACGCGACCGCCCGGGTCCTGGTGGTGGAGAGCCTCTCCGACGCCATCTCGGCCGGGCGCCAGGGCGGCGGCCTGGCCCGGATCGTCACCCGCCGGGGTGAGGTCGTGGTGCCCGGGGGCCCGGTCAGCGGCGGCCACCGGGAACACTCCCGCTCGGAGCTCCTGGCGCGCCGGCGGGAGTGGCGGGCGGTGCGCGAGGAGCTCGAGCAGGCAGTGGCGCTGCGCCACCGGTCGGAGGAGGCCCTGCAGGCGGCCCGCCGCAAGTGGCAGGCACTGGGAGAGCAGGCCCGGGCGCTCGAGGCCGAGGTCGGGCAGCTGCAGGCCCGCAGCCAGGCCATTCGGGCACGCCAGGAGGCGCTGGGCGCCGAGCAGACCCGGTTGCAGCGCGAGGCTGCCTTGTTGGAGGCGCAGGGGGCCCGGTGGGAGGCGGAGGCCTCCCAGCACGCCCGCGCGCAGGACGAGCTCAAGGCGCGCCTGTTGCAGCACCAGCAACAGGAGCAGCAGCACCGGGAGCGCCTGAGAGCTCTGAGCGCCGACATCGAGGCCGTGCGGAAGAAGCGGCAGGAACTGGAGGCCGGGCTCGTCCGGGCCGTGGAAGAGCTCGAGGCGCTGCGGGCCGAGGAGAGGGTGGCCGCGGCGGAGGCTCGCCGCTTGGAGCAGGAGCTGGAGCGGCTGCGCCAGCGCCTGCAGCAAGGCGAGGCCGAGTCGCAGGCGGCTCGGGAAGAAGCCGGGCGGGCTCACGCCCTGTCGGTGGAGCTCGCCGAGGAGGTCCGCGCGCTGCAGGCCCGGTTGGGCCAGGGCCAGGAAGACCACGACCGCTTGCGCCAGCAGCTGTCCGACGTGCGCCGGCAACTGGAGGAGGTCCGCCAGCAGTCCGAGCACCTGGAGCGCACCGTCGAAGCCCACGCCGGGGCGATGGCGAGGGCGGATCGGGGGCTGGTCACGGCCCAAGAGCGGTGGCGCCAGGCGATGGAACAGCTGCGCCACTACCTGGGGGCCTCTGTCACCGATCCGGCGGCGGTCGTACCCTTTTCCGAGGAACTGGCCACCGCCTCCCGCGCCCGGCTGGAGGAGCGCCGCCGGGAGCTGCAGGCGGAACTCGAGCAGGTGGGGCCGGTGGACCTGCAAGCCATCCAGGCGTACGAAGAGGCCCGCACCGAGTACGAGCAACGCTCGGCCGGCCACGACGACGTGCGCTCGAGCCTCGCGCGGCTGGCGCGCTGGCAGCAGGAGCTGGACGAGTTGAGCGCTCGCCGGCTGGTGCAGGCGCTCGACGCCGCCTCGGCGGCGTTCGACGCCACGATCCGGCGGCTGTTCGAGGGAGGCGAGGGCAGGCTTCGCCTGGAGGGGGTCCATCCCCTCGACAGCCGGGTCCAGATCGACGTCCGGTTACCGGCCAAGCGGCCGCAGCCGATCGTGGCGCTTTCGGGCGGCGAGCGGGCGCTGGTGTCGGCGGCCTTCATCTTCGCGCTGCAGCAGGTAAAGCCCTCGCCGCTGTGCGTCTTCGACGAGCTGGACGCCTCGCTCGACGAGGCCAACCTCGAGCGGCTGCTCTCGGTGGTGCGCGACATGGCCGCCCGGCGCCAGATCCTGTTCATCACGCACCGCCAGCGCACCATGGAGGCGGCCTCGTCGTTGTTCGGGGTCACGATGGACGAGCAGGGGCTGTCGCGGCTGCTGGTGCTCAAGCTCGGCGAGGTGCCGCGGGTGCTGGGGGGCGAGCTGGAGGCGACCCCGGCGTAAGGGCGCGCCTCGTGCAAGGAGTGGGTACATCTTGGTGTCGCTCTGGCAGCGGATGCGGGAGGGGATGAGCCGCACCCGCGACGCCCTCGTGAGTACCATCGACTCGCTGGTCCGGCGCCACGGGGCCTCTGCCGAGATGCTGGAGGCCCTGGAAGAGAGCCTCATCGAGGCCGACATCGGGCCGCGCCTCGCCTGCGAGATCACGGGGCGCTTGCGGCAGGCCGGGAGGCTCCCCGGCGAGGCGCAGGAGCTTCGCCGCCTGCTGGCGACCATCCTGGTCGAAGAGCTCTCCCGCCATACGGCCGCTTTGGAGCTCGACGACCGGGGCGAGGAGCCACCCAGGGCGGTTCTCTTGGTGGGCGTCAACGGGTCGGGGAAGACGACCACCGCCGGCAAGCTCGCATGGCGGCTGCGACGGGAAGGCAAGCGGGTCATCCTGGTCGGGGCCGACACGTTTCGTGCCGCGGCCCAGGACCAGCTGGCCCTGTGGGCCCAGCGCGCGGGGGCCGAGCTGGTGAGGGGAGCTCCGGGCCAGGACCCTGCCTCGGTGGCGTTCGACGGCGTCAAAGCCGCTCAGGCCCGCAAGGCCGACGCCGTCATCATCGACACGGCCGGCCGCCTGCACACCAAGTCCCAGTTGATGGCGGAACTATCCAAGGTTCGCAGCGTCACCGCCAAGGCGCTCGGGCGTGCTCCCGACGAAGTGCTGCTGGTGCTGGACGCGACCACGGGACAAAACGGGCTCCAGCAAGCGCGCGTCTTCCTCGAGGCGGTCTCCGTGACCGGCCTGGTCATGACCAAGCTCGACGGCACGGCTCGCGGCGGCATCGCCTTCGCCATCGTCCGGGAGCTCGATCTCCCGCTCAAGCTGGTGGGCATCGGCGAGGACCCCGATGACCTGCGCCCGTTCGACCCTGCCGCGTTCGTCGAGGCGATCCTCGACGTGGCGCCGTCTTCCTGAATCCCCGCCTGGCCGTTGACCGGGGCTGCCCCGCCCGCTATAGTCTAGGCTGTAAAGGAGATATCCTTAACAGGACTCATGAGCTTGCGGGTGGGCCGGCAAGCGAACGGCTTCGAGGGGCTCCGGGCCGTCCGGGTCGGGTGGCTTTCGCTCCTGTACGACATCTACGGGGGGTTGTTGACGCCCAACCAGCGGCGGCTGTTCGAGCTGTACTACCACCGGGACCTCTCCCTGGCGGAGATCGCCTCCGACGAACGGGTCAGCCGCCAGGCCGTGCACGACGCGCTGCAGCGCAGCGAGCGTACGCTGCTCGAGGCCGAGCAGCGACTCGGGCTGGCGGCCTGGTACACGCGCCAGCGCCGCTTGCTGGACGAGGCGCTCGCGCAGGCGCGCCGCGCCGAGGCGGCTGCCCGGCGGCTCGGGCAGGACGAGGTGGTCCGGGAGCTGGAGGCGCTCTGCGGACAGCTCCGGCAAATCGCCGAGGCGCTGTAGGGAAAGGCGGGGCAGGCGTTGTTCGAGGCCCTCACCGAGCGTTTGAACGCCGTCTTCAAACGGCTGTCGGGCCGGGGACGGCTTTCCGAGCGGGACGTCGACGAGGCGCTACGCGAGGTGCGGCTGGCACTTCTCGAGGCCGACGTCAACTTCCGGGTGGTCAAGGGTTTCATCGATCGGGTGCGCAGCAGGGCCACCGGGGCCGAGGTGCTGGAGGGGCTGGCTCCGGCTCACCAGGTGGTACGGATCGTTCGGGACGAGCTGACGGCCCTCTTGGGAGGCAAGGCGCAGGCCCTGGTGCTGGACCCTCCGTGGCCGGCAGTGGTGGTCATGGTGGGGCTGCAGGGCTCGGGCAAGACCACGGCCGCCGCCAAGCTCGGCTACTTCATCCACAAGCGCCAGGGCCGCCGCGTCCTGCTGGTGGCCGCGGACCTGCAGCGCCCGGCCGCCATCGAGCAGCTAAGGATCCTCTCGCAGCAGGCGGGGTGCGGCTTCTTCTCGGCCGGGCAGGGGCTTTCGGCGCCGGACGTCGCGCGGGCCGGGGTGGCCTGTGCGGACAAGGAAGGCTACGAGGTCGTCATCGTGGATACGGCGGGGCGCCAGCACGTCGACGAGGAGCTGATGGAGGAGGCCCGCCGGATCGTCGAGGCCTCCCGAGCCCGCCAGGTCTTGCTGGTGGTCGACGCCATGACCGGCCAGGACGCGGTCAACGTCGCCAGGGCCTTCGCCGAACGCGTGGGGGTGCACGGCGTCGTGCTCACCAAGCTGGACGGCGACGCCCGGGGGGGTGCCGCGCTCTCCGTACGGGAAGTGACGGGAGCTCCCATCCTCTTCGCCGGTACGGGCGAGCGCCTGGAGGGGCTCGAGCCCTTCTATCCCGACCGGATGGCAGGGCGCATCCTGGGAATGGGCGACGTGCTGAGCCTCATCGAGCGGGCCGAGCAAGCCGTTCGCGCCGACGAGGCACGCAGCGTGCTGCGCAAGATCCGGGAAGACAGCTTCGGGCTGGACGATTTCCTGGACCAGCTGCGCCAGGTACGTCGCATGGGGCCGCTCGACCAGCTCTTGTCCATGATCCCGGGCCTTGGGCAGGCCAAGGCGCTCAAGGGGCTCAACGTCGACGAAAAGGAGCTCAACCGGGTGGAGGCCATCATCCAGTCGATGACGCCGTCCGAGCGCCGCAACCCGGCCATCATCGACGGGAGCCGGCGCCGCCGGATCGCGGCGGGCAGCGGCACCCGGGTTCAGGACGTCAACCGGCTGCTGCGCCAGTACGAGGAAGCCCGGCGCATGATGCGGCTGGTGACGCAACGAGGAGGGGCCGCGCTACCCCCGTCGGGGTTGCCGGACGTGAAGTAGGGCCGAAGGGTCCATCGGGCTTGCATCCATCACGAAGGAGGTCGGAGGAGCGTTGGCGGTCAGGATTCGTCTCAAGCGGATGGGAGCGAAGAAGCAGCCTTCTTATCGGATCGTGGTAGCCGACTCCCGGTCGGCGCGGGATGGGCGGTACGTCGCGCAGCTCGGGCACTACAACCCCCTGCGGGAGCCGCCGGAGGTCCGGGTGGACGTGGAGCAGACGTTGGAGTGGCTGAGTAAGGGAGCCCAGCCCTCCGAGTCGGTCAAGCTGCTGCTGGAGCGGGCGGGAGTGTGGAGGGCCTGGCAGGAGCGCCGGCGTGGTGCGGGCCGCGAGGCGCCGGCCGAGGACCAGGGGCAGACTGCGGCACCGGCGGAGGGATAGGAGGGTGAACGTGAAGGAGCTCGTCGAGTACATCGCGCGGGCGCTGGTCGATCACCCGGATCAGGTGGAAGTGCGGCAGGTCGAGGGCGAGCGGTCCATCATCCTCGAGCTGAAAGTGGCCCCTGAGGACATGGGCAAGGTCATCGGCAAGCAGGGCCGCATCGCGCAGGCGATCCGGATCGTCGCGAAGGCTGCGGCGCTGCGTGAGGGAAAGACGGTTCACGTCGAGATCCTCGATTGACGGCCCCGAGCCCGGCCCGCGATGGGTGAGCGTGGCGCAAGTCCTTGCCCCTCACGGCATCAGGGGGGAGGTACGCTGCCGGCTCTTGAGCGACGATCCCCGGCGACTGGCCGCAGGAGCGACGGGATGGCTGCGGGCGGCAGGCCAGGAGCCTCGCCCGGTGCGGATCGTTGCGAGCAGGCCGGGGCCCCGGGGAGCGTTCCTGGTAAAGTTTGAGGGGGTCGGCGACCGATCCGCGGCGGAAGCACTGAGGGGGGCGCTCCTGCAGATTCCGGTGGAGCAGGTGCGGCCGCTGCCAGAGGGGAGCTTCTACTGGTTCGAAGTCGTGGGCATGGAGATGGTGGACGAGCAGGGCAAAGCGCTCGGGACGGTGAGCGCGGTCGTGCGCTCGGCGGCGCATGACCTGTGGGAGGTCACGCCCTCGAGCGGCGGCCCGCCTTTCCTCGTGCCCGCGGTGCGGGCCTTCGTCCGCAGCGTCGATCGCTCGGCCCGCAGGATCGTCGTGAACTTGCCGCCGGAGCTGTGACATGGAGCGGTACCCGTTGGACATCGTGACACTGGCGCCGGCGGCACTGGCCGCGGCGCTGGCGGACGGGGTGACGGGCCGGGCATGGCAGAGCGGCCTGGTGAGGATCCGGCTGTGGGATCTGCGGGAGTTCACCCGCGATCCCCATCGGAAGGTCGACGACGTGCCCTTCGGTGGGGGGAGCGGCATGGTGCTGATGCCGGAGCCCATGGTGCTGGCCGCCGAGCACGCCATCTCGTCGAGGCAGGAGCCGGAGCCTCCTGCGGTGCTGGTGCTGGCGGCGGCCGGCCGGCCCTTCGACCAGGCGATGGCCCTGGAGCTCGCCCGTCGGCCCGGCGGGGTCGTCCTGTTGTGCGGGCGCTACGAGGGGATCGACGCGCGGGTAGCTCCGGCGCTGGGAGCCGAAGAGGTGGCCGTCGGAGAGATGGTCCTCTCTGCGGGCGAGCCGGCGGCGCTGGCCATCGTCGACGCGGTGGTGCGGCTGTTGCCCGGAGCCCTCGGCAACCCCCTCTCGGCGGCGGAGGAGTCCCTGGCCCCGGGGCCGAGCGGGGGATTGCTCGAGTACCCGCAGTACACCCGCCCGCGCCGTTTCCGCTCCATGGAGGTGCCGCCGGTGTTGCTGGAGGGCAACCACCAGGCGATAGCGGCCTGGCGGCGCCGGCAATCGCTCTGGCTGACCTGGCGGCGGCGGCCGCGGCTTCTGGAGCAGGCGGCCCTCGACGAGCAGGAGCGGGCACTGGTCGAACGCTGGCGCCACGAGTTGTCGCCAGGCGATCCGCCATGGTAGAATGCGCGGTGCGACTTCGACGCCCCGTCCCGTGGCGATGGCCCGGGTTGGCGACGTGAAGGGAGTCTGTACGAGTCGTGGACTGGCAGCACGCGGTCGAAGCTCCGATGTTGCGCAAGGATCTGCCGGATTTCGCGCCCGGGGACACGGTGCGGGTGCACGTGAAGGTGGTCGAGGGCGACCGCGAGCGGGTGCAAGCGTTCGAGGGTATCGTGATCGCCCGGGATCACGGGGGCACCCGGGAGACGTTCACCGTTCGCAAGATCTCCTCGGGGATAGGCGTCGAGCGGGTCTTCCCGTTGCACTCTCCCTCCATCGACCACATCGAGGTCGTCCGCAGGGGCCGGGTACGGCGGGCCAAGCTCTACTACCTGCGCGAGCGCGTCGGCAAGAAGGCGAGGGTACGGGAGCGGCGGGCCTGACACGATGAGGGCGGGCCGGCGCAGGTGCAGGGCGTGCAGCGGGAGTCCGTGCTGGAGCTGCTCGAGGCCGTAGGCCTGGCCATTGGCCTGGCGGCGGTCATCATCCTGTTCGTGGCCCAGTCTTTCCTGGTCCAGGGACACTCCATGGAGCCCACGCTCCACAACGGCGAGCGCTTGCTGGTGGACAAACTGAGCTACCGGTTCCGCAGCCCGGAGCGAGGGGAGATCGTGGTCTTCCGGGTACCGACCGATCCGTCGCGCAAGTTCATCAAGCGGATCATCGGGGTTCCGGGAGACATGCTGGAGTTCCAGGGCGGGCGCGTGCTGCTCAACGGGAGGCCGCTCCAGGAGAGTTACGCCCGTGGCCCGACGCAAAGCCAGGTAGCCCGGACGGTCGTGCCTCCCGGGCGGTACTTCGTGCTGGGGGACAACCGCCTCAACAGCGACGACAGCCGTTTCGACGACGTCGGCTTCATTCCCCGCGACGCCATCATCGGCCGTGCCCTGCTGATTTACTGGCCGCTCTACCGGGCGAGCCTGGTCCAGGTGCCGGCCACTTTCGCGAGCGCGGCCCGCCCGTGACGGTGCCCGTCGGGGCGGGCGCAGGATAGGGCCTTCCAGGACCCGACGCTTCCGAGGATGGGACTCCCGCATGGAGGAAAGCGACGTTGCCCGGGCCCGGCGGCTCGCGGCCAGCAAGCAGATGGTCCTCCTGGACCGGACAGGCGTCCGGGCCGTGCTCGAGCAGTCTGCGCCCCCAGCTGCCTCACCGGCGCCCAGGGGCGCCGGGCGGAGGGTTGCGCTCCCCTGCTGGTGCCGGCCGGCGAGCGGTGGGCAGGGGTGGACGAGGTGGGCCGGGGCCCCCTGGCAGGCCCGGTGGTGGCCTGCGCGTGCCTCCTGCCGCCGGGTTGGTGCCCGGAGGGCCTGCGCGACTCCAAGGCCCTCTCGCCGAGAGCGCGCCGGGAGCTGGCCCGCGTCATCCTGGAGCGGGCGGACGACGTGCGGGTGGCCGTCGCTTCCCACTTCCTGGTCGACCGGCTCAACGTGCTGCAAGCGTCGCTGGCCGCGATGGGCGCGGCAGCCGACGCTCTGGAGGGCGACGTGGGTCGCATCGTCGTGGACGGTGCGTTGCCCTTGCCCCTCACCAGGGAGTGGCCCCAGCAGGCGATGCCTCGGGCGGATGCCCGTGTCGCATGCGTGGCCGCTGCGTCGGTGGTCGCGAAGGTCTTGCGCGACACCCTCATGGAGGCCCTGGCCCCCGCCTACCCGGGTTACGGGTGGGAGCACAACAAGGGGTACGGGACTCCCGAGCACCTCGAGGCCCTCGCCGCCCTGGGCCCCTCGCCCCTGCACCGCCGCTCCTTTCGGCCCGTTTGGGAGGCCGGGAGGAAGCCGGCGTGACCTCCGGCAGCCAGGAGCGCGGGCAGGCCGGCGAGCGGGCCGCCGCCGAGTGGCTGGAGCGGCAGGGCTGTGTCATCCTCGACCGCAACGTGGCGTTCAAGGTGGGCGAGCTCGACCTGGTCGCCGAGGACCCGGAGGGCGTGGTCCTGTTCGTGGAGGTGAGGGCCCGTGCCCCGTGGGCGGGCCGGCCGGGCATCGAGGTGGCGGCGGCCAGCATCGGCAGAGACAAGCAGGCCCGCTGGCGGCGGGCCGCTCGGGCCTACGTGAGCCGTCACCCCCGCCTCATGGACCGGCCCCTGCGCTTCGACGTCGTCGTGGTGGGCCTGGACGGGCAGGGAAGGCCGCACGAGATCGCCCACGTGCCCGGCGTGCTGGAGGCGTGAGCGTCAGGCCGGCTCTGCCGCATCCGCGCCGGCGTCGAGGTAAGCGAGGGCCGCCAGGGTCTTGGCGTCGGACAGCATGCCGTTGCGGGCCATCTCCCGGAGCTCGCGCGGGGTGAACCACCGTACCTCCCCGATCACCTCGCCGGCGTCCAGGTGGCGGCGTCCCGGGCGGAGATCCTGCGCCCGGATCAGGTGCATGCGCTCGCTCGAATACCCCGGGGCGAGGTAGAAGGCGGCCAGCTCCTCGAGGCTCCCCGCCTGCCAGCCCGTCTCCTCTTCCAGCTCCCGTCTCGCCGCCTGCATGGGCGCCTCGCCCGGCTCTAGCGTACCGGCCGGGATCTCCCACAGCCACGCGTCCACGGCCGGGCGGTATTGCCGGATGAGCGCCACCCGGCCGTCTCGTACGGCGACGAGCGCCACCGAACCCGGATGATCCAACAGGTGATAGACGTGCGTCCCGTCCTCCAGGCGAACTTCCTTGCTGACCCACCGCAGCTCCAAAGCATGCACCTCCGAACCGCCCGGGCCTGCCGGGCTTGTCCCGGCAGGGACGAGCCGGGCGACCTCGAAACAAGACCATGCCTGCTTTCGTAGCGCGTCGACCGGTTCCTCCGGGCGGGGACGCCGGAGGTGTCGTTTTCATCCGAGGTTACGCCAGGACCTACGGGGCGGTCGTGGTCGGCATCGAAGGCCGCCTGGTCGACGTCGAGGCGCACATCGGCCCGGGCCTGCCGGATTTCCGGATCGTGGGGCTGCCCGATGCCTCCGTACGGGAAAGCCGCGATCGGGTGCGCGCCGCCCTCCGGCAGATCGGGCTCAGCCTGCCCGCCGGGCGCATCACCGTCAATCTGGCGCCCGCCCGCCTGCGCAAGGGCGGCGGCAGCCTGGATCTGGCCATCGCCTGCGCGGTGGCAGGCGCATGCGACAAGCTCCCCGGCTCGACGCTGCGCCGCAGCCTTCTGCTGGGCGAGCTGGCGCTGGACGGGACGCTGCGCTCGGTCGACGGCCTGGTGCCGCTGCTGGTCGAGGCGACTCGCCATCCGGACCTGCGGATCGTCATTCCCGAAGGGGGCCGCCCCATCGCAGAAGCCCTCGACGCGCGGGGGTGGGTGGCTTGCCCGTCCCTCGAAGCGGCGATCCAGGTACTTCGCGGGAGCCCGCCCGCGGCCCTCTCCCGCGTGCCGGCCCCGCGGCGCGGCTACCCGGGCTTTGCCCTTCCCGACCCGAAGACAGGCCCGCGCAGGGCGCTCGAGCCGGAGGACATGGCCGACGTGAGGGGCCAGGCCCTCGCTCGCCGGGCTGCCGAGATCGCCGCGGCAGGCCTGCACCATCTCATGCTGCTGGGGCCCCCGGGGTCGGGCAAGACCATGCTGGCACGCCGGATGGTGGGCATCCTTCCTCCGCTGACCCGCCAGGAATGGCTGGAGGTGCTGCAAACTTACAGCGCTGCCGGAAGGCTTCACGAGCACGACCCCGAATTGAGGCCGTGGCATCCGTGGGCCAGGCGTCCCATACGGGCGCCCCACCATACGTGTACGACGGCGGGGCTCATCGGAGGAGGCGCGCGCATCAGCCCGGGAGAGTTGACGCTGGCGCACCGCGGCCTGATCTTCCTGGACGAGTTCTCGGAGCTCCCGCCCGAAACGGCCAACGCTCTACGGGAGCCCATGGAGGAAGGATGGGTCACCCTCACCCGGGGGCCGGCTTCGGCCCGTCTCCCCGCGCAGACCCTGGTAGTGGCGGCAGCCAATCCTTGCCCGTGCGGGCTGCAGGGCGCGCCCCGATCGGCCGGGGAGTGCCGGTGCAGCCACATCGAGCTCGTCCGGTACCGGCGGCGGCTGGGAGGGCCGGTGGCGGACCGGTTCGCCCTGTGGGTGTGGATGCGCCCCGTGGAGGAGGCGGAGCTGGTACGCCACCTCGAGGCCGAGCCGAGCTGGAAGATCCGCGAGCGGGTCATCCTTGCGCGGGAGCGCCAGCGCCGCCGGCTGGAGAAAGCCGGCTTCCGGATGGTGCCGTTCGGCCGGTCTCCCGTCAACGGGCAGCTGACCGCTCGAGAGCTGACGGCGTTCTGCCCGCTCGATCCGCGTGTCGAGGAGGAATACGTGAAGCTGGGCCGGCAGGTGCGCGTCAGCGCTCGAGGCATGGCCAACGTGCTGGCCGTGGCCCGGACCATCGCGGACCTCGAGGGGGCGGAGCGCATTCGCGTCGAGCACATGAGGGAGGCCTTCCAGTACCGGAGGAGCGGAGGCATCGAATGAGCCATGCGCGATAGCACCCGGCGGGCCCCGAGCGTTCGCATCCACCCCACGGCTCGTGTCCATCCGGAGGCGGCGGTGGGCGAGGAGGTGACGATAGGGCCCTTTGCCCTGGTGGCGGCAGGGGCGGTGATTGGGGCCGGCACACGCGTGGGAGCCCGAGCCCGCATCGGGCCCGGCGTGGAGGTGGGGGAGGCGTGCCTCGTCGACACGGGGGCGACGCTCGGATGGGGCGACGCCGTCTCCGGGGACCGAAGTCCCGGCCGTGATCGTGGGTCGTAACGTCAAGGTGCGGGAGTATGCTGTGATCCAGGCGGGGCGGGACGAGCCCACCCGCGTCGGATCGGGTTGTTACGTCATGTCCCGGACCTTCGTGGGAGCCGGGGCCTGGCTCGGCGACGGGGTGGTCGTGACGCATGGTTCGGTGGTGGAGCCGGGCGTGCGGGTCGGGCCCCACGCGGTGGTGGGCGGCTTCGGGTTGCTCTCGGCCGGAGCGGAGATCGGCCGGCGGGCCATGATCGGCGGCTTGAGCGTGGTTGCCGGAGCGGTGCCACCCTTCACTCTGGCGCACGGGGCGCCCGCGTCGCTGCGCGGGCTCAACCTGGTCGGGCTGCGGCGCGCCGCCGTCCCTCCGGGTACCCGCCAGGCCCTGTCACGGGCGTACCGCCTGCTCTTGCGGGGCGACTTCCCTCCCGAGCAGGCCGAAGCTTTGATCGGAAAGGAGATGCGGGCCATGCCCGAGGTGGAGGAGCTGGCCGCATTCATTCGGCGCCACCCGGAGGCCCGTCGCAACGTCATGCGAGCATCCCCGGAGGAGACCGACGGAGAGGAGACGTCACGGTGAACGCCCTCACCAATCCCATCCCCGCTTTCGATCTCACCCGCCAGCACGCAAGGCTCCTCCCCGAACTGGTGGAGGCCGCCCGGGAGGTGCTGGCCTCCGGCCACATGATCCTGGGGGCCAACGTCGCGGCGCTGGAGCAGGAGGTGGCCCGGCTCTGCGGGGTCGAGCACGGGGTGGGGGTGGCCAGCGGCACGGACGGGCTGTACCTCGCGCTGCGCGCGTTGGGCATCGGGCCGGGCGACGAGGTCGTCACGACGCCGTTCACCTTCCTCGCCACCGCGACGAGCATCGTGCGGGCCGGGGCTACCCCGGTCTTCGCCGATATCGAGCCGGATACGCTCAATACCAGCGCACGGCGCATCGCCGAGGCCCTCACGCCCCGGACCAGGGCCATCGTCGTGGTGCACCTGTACGGCAACCCGGTGGCGATGGAGCCGGTGATGGAGCTGGCCCGCGCCCGATCCCTGAAGGTGGTCGAGGACATGGCGCAGGCGATCGGGGCATCCTACCAGGGGCGTCCGGTCGGCAGCTTCGCCGATGCGGCCGTCATCAGCTTCTACCCCACCAAGAACCTGGGAGGGTGCGGGGACGGTGGGATGGTGGTCACCCGGGACGGGGAAGTGGCAGAGCGACTGCGCATCCTCCGGGACCATGGGCAGCGGCGCCGTTACGTCAGCGAGGACGTCGGAGGGATCAACAGCCGCCTCGACGAACTCCAGGCGGCCCTCCTGCGGGTGAAGCTCCGCTACCTGGATGCGTTCACCGAGCGCCGGCGCGTCCTGGCCCGGCGCTACCGGGAGGGCCTGGCCGGCCTGGACGTGGTGCCGGTGGCCGAGACGCCGGGCGGGCGGTCCGTCTACCACCAGTTCACGGTGCGCTCGGCCCGGCGCGACCGGCTCCAGGCCTACCTGAAAGAGCACGGCGTCGGTTCGACGGTCTACTACCCCGTGCCCCTGCACCGCCAGGCCGTGTTGCAGGAGCGGGTGGCCCACCCGAGGCCTCTGCCGGAGGCCGACCGAGCCGCGCAGGAGGTGCTCTCCCTGCCGATGTTTCCCGAGCTCGAGGTCGAGGAGGTCGACAGGGTCTGCGCCCTGGTGCGGGAGTTCGCCACGGGGAGCGCCTGACGGTTTTCCGGCCGGTGCGGCTTTAGGGGCCCATCTGGATCCTCTCCCGGAGGAGCGAGACGGGAGTATGAAGCGAGCACAGCAGGATGCCAAACCGACCGGTCGTCTCCCCTTCTTCTGCCCTTCGTGCCGGCAGGAGACCCTGCACGAGGTGCGCATGCGCCGCCGTGACACGCTGGTGCTGGTCTGCACCGTCTGCAACCTGGCCTCTCTGGTCGCCCAGGATCAGCTGCGGGAAACCAGCCATGGGTCGTCCTGACCCGTTCGCGCCCGGCGTTTACGCCGGGGCCTTGATGGAGCTCCCGGGCGTAGGGCCGGCGGCCGTCCGGTGGGCAGTGGAGCGCTTTGGGTCGCCGCGTGCTGCGTGGGAGGCCGACGCAGAGGCCTGGAGCGCCGACCCGCTGCTCTCGGGCACGGCGCGGGCCTCTTTACGCAGCCGCCGTGACCCGCGCGCCCTCGGCCGGCTGGCCCGGGCTCTGGAGCGGTGCCGGGCCCGCGCCATCACCCCGTGGGACGACGCGGCGGCGCGCCAGGCCTGGCGTCTTCCGATCTACCCTTCCAACCTGCTCGCCCTGCCGGATCCGCCGGTCGTTCTCTACGTGCGGGGCAGCCTGTGGCCCGACGACCGGGTCGCCGTGGCTGTCGTGGGCTCCCGCAACGCCGACGTCTCGGGCCTGATGGCCGCCGAGAAGCTCGCCACGGGGCTGGCGGAGTGGGGGTTTACGATCGTGAGCGGGCTCGCGACCGGTATCGACGGGGCGGCCCACCAGGCAGCGCTTCGGGTGAAAGGGCGCACGGTGGCGGTGCTCGGCTGCGGCATCGATCGCGTGTACCCGCGCGAGCACGAGCGGCTCGCACGGCAAGTCGAGGCGGCAGGGGCGCTCATCAGCGAGTACCCGCCCGGTACTCCCGTCGACCGGTGGCGCCTCGCCCGGCGTAACTACGTGATCGCGGGTCTGAGCCTGGGCGTGGTGGTGGTGGAGGCCCGCGCCAGGAGCGGGGCGCTGTCGACCGCCGAGATGGCCGATGCCCTCTCCCGGGCGGTGCTGGTGACGCCGGGCGACATCACCCGGTCCACGACGGTCGGTTCCAACCGGCTCCTGGCCGACGGCGCCACGCCGTGCACCCAACCCGGCGACGTCGCGGTGCACGCCCTGGACACCCTCAAACTGCTGGAGGGCCCGCAGGCCCTGGAGCGGCTGGCCGCGGCGGGTGAGCCGGCGACGGCCGGAGGGCCCGAGGGCCGATGGGGGCGCCTGCTCAACCGTCTGGCCGAGCGAGACGCCCCGTCCAGGCCACCCTCGCCGGCGGAGCTGGCGCCTGCCCTGCGGGCGGTGTGGGACGTCCTCTCGAAAGGCCCGATGGACGTGGACGAACTCTCCTACCGGGCGGACCTGGCCGTCCAGCCGCTGCTCGCCCGCCTGACGGAGCTCGAGGCCGGCGGCTACGTCCGGCGTCTCATGGACGGGCGGTGGGCCAGGAGGCGCTTGGGTTAGAATAGAGTGGCCCGTGGCCAAGACGGCAGAGGTGGGAAGCATGGGTTGAAGCTGGTCATCGTGGAGTCGCCGGCCAAGGCGCGCACCTTGAGCAAGTTTCTCGGATCCTCCTACAAGGTCCGAGCCTCGATGGGGCACGTCAGGGATCTGCCCATCACCGAGTTCGGCATCGACGTGAAAAACGGCTTCCGGCCGCGCTACACGATCATCCGGGGCAAGACGCGCACCGTGAAGGAGCTGGAGTCGGAGGCGAAGCAGGCCGCCCAGGTCTTGCTGGCCACGGACCCTGACCGCGAGGGCGAGGCCATCTCCTGGCACCTGTCGCAGCTCCTGGGACTGCCCGCCGACCAGCCTTGCCGTATCGAGTTCCACGAGGTGACGCGCCGGGCCGTCCAGCAAGCGCTCGACCACGTGCGGCCCATCGATCAGCGGCTGGTGGACGCGCAGCAGGCGCGGCGCATCCTCGACCGGGTCGTGGGGTACCGCCTGAGCCCCTTGCTCTGGAAGAAGGTGCGCCGCGGCTTGAGTGCCGGCCGGGTGCAGTCGGTGGCGCTGCGGCTGATTTGCGACCGCGAAGACGAGATCGAGGCGTTCGTCTCCAAGGAGTACTGGACCATCGACGCCGTGCTGCTCGCCGGGGACGGGGTCGGGGCGCAAGCCAGCTTCGTGGCCCGGCTCGTGGCGTACGAGGGCGAGGAGGTCGAGATTCCCGACCAGCCCACGGCCACGCGCCTGGCCCGTGAACTCGAGCAGGCGGCCCTGCACGTGGCCGCCATCCGGTCGAGCCGCAGGCAGCGCCGGGCTCCGGCGCCCTTCACCACGAGCACGCTGCAGCAGGAGGCGGCCCGGCGGCTCGGCTTCACCGCCCGCCGCACGATGCAGCTGGCGCAGCAGCTCTACGAAGGGCTCGACGTAGGAGACGAGGGCCCCGTCGGCCTGATCACCTACATGCGCACCGACTCGGTGCACGTCGCCGCCGAGGCCCGCGAGGCGGCCCGGCAGTACATCGGCGAGCACTTCGGGCCCGACTTCGTGCCTGAACGCCCCAACGTCTACAAGAGCGGCAAGGGCGCACAGGAGGCGCACGAGGCCATCCGGCCGACTTCCGTGGAGCGCAACCCGGAGTCGGTCAAACCCTACCTCAACCGCGACCAGTGGCGGCTGTACGACCTCATCTGGCGCCGGTTCATGGCGAGCCAGATGGCCCCGGCCCTGGTCGAGTCCACGGTCGTGGAAGTGGAAGGAGGGCCGTTCCGGCTCAAGGCGACCGGATCCACGATCATCAAGCCGGGTTATCTCGAGCTGTGGGCGCCCCATGCCGGAGCCCCCGGCAGCGGCACGCAGGATGCGGACGGCCGGGCGAAAGGGGCGGCCGAGAGCGAGGGCGCCGACGACGAAGAAGGGCGTCAGGCCTTACCGTCTCTCACCGAGGGGCAGCCGCTGCGGTTGCAGGAGGTCCAGCCGCGCCAGCATTTCACCCAGCCGCCCCCGCGCTACAACGACGCCAGCCTGGTCAAGACCATGGAGGAGCTGGGGATCGGCCGGCCCAGCACGTACGCGCCCACCATCGAGACGCTGCTCGAACGGCGCTACTGCCAGCGCGACGGCCCCAGGCTGGTGCCCACGCCCCTGGGGCGGGCGGTCGTGCGGCTGCTGAAAGAGCAATTCCCGGACATCGTGGACGTGGAGTTCACCGCGCGCATGGAGTCTCAGCTGGATGCCATCGAGGCGGGCAAGCTCCAGTGGCAGCGGGTGATCGCGGAGTTCTACCCCGGCTTCGAGTCCCGGATCGAGCAGGCCATGCAGACGGTCGGCCGGGTCGCGGTGCAGGACGAGGTCACCGACGAGAAGTGCGAGGTGTGCGGCCGTCCCATGGTGATCAAGTGGGGGCGGTTCGGCCAGTTCCTCGCCTGCTCGGGCTACCCGGAGTGCAAAAATACGCGGCCGCTCGTTCGCCACACGGGCGCGCGCTGCCCGCGCTGCGGCGGGGAGCTGCTCGAACGGCGCAGCCGCCGGGGCAGGGTTTTCTACGGTTGCTCCCGCTACCCCACCTGCACCTACACCCTGTGGCAGCGCCCGGTGGGCCGGCAGTGCCCGCGCTGCGGCCGGCCGCTGGTGGTACAGGGCGGACGGGGCAAGTCGGCGGGCCAGGTGGTCTGCGCCGGCTGGTACGAGAAAACCGAGCAAGGCGAGCGTGCCTGCGATTACCGGGAGAGCGCACAGGCCCGGGAGGCGCCGCAGGCGGACGGGCGCCCGCAGCCGGCCGTGCCCACGGCCGAGCGGGGGGAGGAGGCCGGAGCAGCGGCACCATGAGCGAAGGAGCGCTGCAAGACGGGCCTGTGGTCACCGTCGTCGGCGGAGGGCTGGCGGGAAGCGAGGCGGCCTGGCAGGCTGCCCGCATGGGGGCGCGGGTGCGGCTGTACGAGATGCGCCCGGCCCGCCCGACGCCGGTCCACCAGACCGGGCTTCTGGCCGAACTGGTCTGCTCCAACTCGCTGGGAGGGGCCGGGACCGACACCTCGGCCGGCCTTCTCAAGGAGGAGATGCGGCGGCTCGGCTCGCTCGTCGTACAGGCGGCGGATGCACACCGCGTCCCGGCCGGATCGGCGCTCGCCGTCGACCGGGAGCGCTTCGCCTCCGAGATCACCCGCAAGGTGGAGGCGCACCCTTTCATCACGGTGATTCGGGAGGAGGTCCGGGAGGTCCCGGAGCCCGGCGACGGGGTCGTCGTCCTGGCGACCGGGCCGCTCACTTCCGATGCCCTGGCCGCCAGCCTGGCCCGGCTGGTCGGCGATCGGTTCCTGGCCTTCTACGACGCCGCGGCGCCCATCGTGACCGCCGAATCCATCGACACGGACCGTGGCTTTTGGGCGAGCCGCCACGGCAAGGGCACGCCCGACTACCTCAACCTCCCGATGGACCGGGAGCAGTACGAGGCGCTGAGCCAGGCCCTCGCCGAAGCCGACGTGCACGAGGGACACCTGCCGGAGGAGCTCAAGTTCTTCGAGGGGTGCGTGCCGGTGGAGGAGCTGGCCCGCCGCGGCCTCGACACCTTGCGCTACGGCCCGATGCGGCCGGTCGGGCTGCGCGATCCCAGGACCGGTCAGATGCCGTATGCCGTGGTGCAGCTGCGCAAGGAGGACGCCGAAGGGCGCCTGCTCAACCTGGTGGGCTTCCAAACCCGGCTGAAGTGGGGCGAGCAGGCGCGCATCTTCCGCATGATCCCCGGGCTCGAGCAGGCGGAGTTCGTGCGCTTCGGCGTGGTGCACCGCAACACGTTCGTCAATGCCCCCGGGTGCTGGAGCCCACGGGCCAGGTCAAAGGCCACGGCCGGCTGCTCCTGGCGGGGCTCATCACCGGGGTCGAGGGGTACGTGGAGTCGGCCGCCGCCGGGTGGCTTGCCGGCGTCAACGCGGCGCGCATCCTTCGGGGGCTTTCCCCCATGGTGTTGCCGCCGGAGACCATGATGGGCGCCCTGTGGCGCTACGTGACCACGGCGCGGCCCGACGACTTCCAGCCGATGAACGCTGCTTTCGGCCTGCTGCCCCCGGCCGGGCGCGCCCGCAGCCGCCAGGAACGCCGGGCGCGCCAGGCAGAGCGAGCGCTCGAGGCGGTGGACAGGGTAGCGGAGGAGGTCGAGCGATGGGTGGCGGAGTTGGGGGCCGTGGCGCCGTGAGGCGAAGCATGCGTCCCGGCCGGGAGCCGTGGCACGGGACCACGGTCCTGGCCGTGGTCAAGGACGGTCGGGCGGCCATGGGCGGCGACGGCCAGGTGACCATGGCGCAGCAGACCATTATCAAGCAGTCGGCCCGCAAGGTGCGCCGGCTGTTGCAGGGGCGGGTGCTGGCCGGCTTTGCCGGGGCGGCGGCTGACGGGCTCACCCTGCTCGAGCGCTTCGAGGCGAAGCTGGAGGCGCACAGCGGGAGCCTTCCCCGGGCGGCGGCGGAGCTCGCCCGCGACTGGCGCACCGACCGGGTGCTGCGGCGCCTCGATGCGCTGCTGCTGGTGGCGGACACCGCGCACCTCCTGGTGCTCTCCGGCAACGGGGAGATCGTGGAGCCCGACGACGGGGTGGCGGCCATAGGCTCCGGCGGGCCCGTGGCGCTGGCGGCGGCCCGGGCTCTCTTGCGTAACACGACGATGGAGCCGGCCCGCATCGTGGAAGAGGCGTTGACCATTGCGGCCGGGATCGACATATATACCAACGACCGCATCGTCGTGGACCAGCTCGAGGAAGTGGGCTCGAAGCCATGACCATGGACGAGCTGACTCCCCGCCGGATCGTCGAGGAGCTCGACCGCTACATCATCGGTCAGCAGGAGGCCAAGCGCGCGGTGGCCGTCGCGCTGCGCAACCGCCATCGCCGGCAGCTGCTTGCGCCCGAGCTTCGCGACGAGGTGACGCCCAAGAACATCCTCATGATGGGCCCCACCGGCGTGGGCAAGACGGAGATCGCCAGGCGCCTTGCCCGCCTCGTGGAGGCGCCCTTCATCAAGGTCGAGGCGACCAAGTTCACCGAGGTGGGGTACGTCGGGCGGGACGTCGACTCGATCATCCGCGATCTGGTGGAGACCGCGGTGCGCATGGTGCGCCAGGAGCGGACCGAGAAGGTCAAAGACCAGGTCGCACCCGTCGTCGAGGAGCGGCTGGTGGAACTCCTGGCTCCACTGCCCCGCCGGGAGCGGGCGAGCAACCCGCTGGCCGCGCTCTTCGGGATGACCTCGCCTCGGGGCCAGCAGGAGGAGAGCGAGACCGACGGCCAGGCGGCAGAAGTCCAGGCTCGCCGGGCGGAGCTGCGGCGCAAGCTGCGGGCCGGGGAGCTCGAGGATCAGGTGGTGGAGGTGGAGACCGAGGAGAGCCGGCCCCCGATGGTCGAGGTCTTCTCGGGGCAGGGCGTCGAGGAAATGGGGATCAACCTCCAGGACCTCTTCGGGCAGTGGCTCCCGCGCCGGCGGCGGCGCCGTAAGGTGACGGTGGCCGAGGCCCGGCGCATCCTGACGGTGGAAGAGGCGCAGAAGCTGATCGACCAGGAAGAAGTGACCGCCGAGGCGATCCGCCGGGCCGAACAGACCGGTATCGTCTTTCTCGACGAGATCGACAAGATCGCCGGGCGGGAGCGGGGCACCGGGCCCGACGTCTCCCGGGAGGGCGTGCAGCGCGACATCCTGCCCATCGTGGAAGGTTCCACGGTGATGACCAAGTACGGGCCGGTGCGCACCGATCACATCCTGTTCATCGCGGCCGGCGCGTTCCACGTATCCAAGCCTTCCGACCTGATTCCCGAGTTGCAGGGGCGCTTCCCCATCCGGGTGGAACTCAAGCCCCTGGGCCGAGAGGAACTGCGGCGGATCCTGGTGGAGCCTCGAAACGCCCTCACGCGGCAGTACAAAGAACTCCTCGCAACGGAAGGCGTGGAGCTGGAGTTCACCGAAGACGGCATCGACGAGATCGCGCGCCTCGCCGAACGGGTCAACGAGCAGACGGAGAACATCGGCGCCCGCCGGCTGCAGACCTTGATGGAGCGCGTGCTCGAGGAGATCTCCTTCGACGCCGAGTCGTACCGGGGGCAGCGGGTCGTGGTAGACGCAGCGTACGTGCGTCGCCGGCTCGCCGACGTGGTGGAAGACCGGGATCTCTCCCGGTACATCC
This sequence comes from Limnochordaceae bacterium, assembly GCA_014896295.1. Classification (GTDB taxonomy): domain Bacteria; phylum Bacillota; class Limnochordia; order Limnochordales; family Geochordaceae; genus Carboxydichorda; species Carboxydichorda subterranea. The sequence goes on along the minus strand of JADBKR010000005.1, from coordinate 93,885 downwards.
TCTAAGGGCAGGCCGTCCGGCCGACCGGTATCGGATCGGGAGGCCTGCGACGGAGGGATCCCCGCCGGATGGATGATGGGCCCCGGTGGCCGAAACGGGCCGCCGGGGCCCTCTCGCGCCAGGCCCGAGCGGGAGCCTGCCCTCGAAAGTATCAGGATTGTCTGAAAAGTCACCCGATCTTTACCCGTGAATCAGACTTTTTCGGAGGAGTCCGTCGGTTTATGTCGAACCGACATAAACTGACAGTTTCTGCTGTAAAGCGCGACACGACGGGGATCGGGACCCCAGTCCCGGGTCGGAGGAAACGAACCGGGACCCAAGGCACGGATCGCCCAAGCAACGGCGGCTCCCGGCCGATATCCATCGCGCGGAGCCGGTGGGTTTCAATCGGTCCGTGAGGAGGTGCGGTCGAGGATCATGGAAGGTACGGGGTTCCTCTGGGGACCCGTCGAGCGGGATCTTTCAAACGCGCTCGACGCCGCGTCATTGCGCCAGCGCGTGATCGCGCACAACCTGGCCAACGTGGAGACGCCTCGCTATCGTCGCTTCGACGTCGTGTTCGAGGAGGCGCTGGCCGCCCAGCAGGCGAGGGAGGCCCGGATCAAGGTGAAGTTGACCCGGACGCACCCCGCGCACTTGAGCGGCGCGCCGGTGCAGGTCGTGACGCCGTCGGTCGAACGGGACACCACCAGCATCGTGCGCAACGATCGGAGCAATGTGGACGTGGACCGTGAAATGGCCGCCCTGGCCAAAAACTCGCTCTTTTACCGATCCCTCACGCGCGTGATGGGTTCAAGGTTGATGGCTTTACGTACCGCTATCACGGAGGGCCGGCGCTGACGCGCTCTTTGAGGTGATCCGAAGCACCACGACGACGTGGTGGAGAAAGCTGCAGCGTTGCCAGGGAGGGGGCCGTTCAAACCGTGGCATTCCTATCAGGGCTCGACATCAGTGCCTCCGGATTGACCGCCGAGCGGCTACGGATGGATCTCGTGGCCAACAACCTCGCCAACGCGTACTCCACTCGCTCGGCTCGTGGCGGGGTCTACCGCCGCCAGGTGCCCGTCTTTGCCGCCCGGGAGGGGACGAGCCTGGGCTTGTGGAACCGCATGGGCCCGTCCGCCTTCTCGGGCCAGGGCGTCGAGGTGGTAGCCATCGCCGAAGACCCCGCGCCCCCGCGCCTCGTCTACGATCCGGGTCATCCCGATGCCCGTCCCGACGGCTACGTCGAGTATCCCAACGTCGACGTCGTCACCGAGATGGTGGACATGATGGCGGCAAGCCGGGCGTATCAGGCCAACCTCGCCGCCTTCACCACCAGCCGCGACATGGCCCAGTGGGCCGTCGACCTGATCCGCGTCTAGGGAGGAGCCGGTAAGCTGCCATGACTGCCGTGGGTGGGAGCGGTCGCATCAGTCCCGGGAAGGAAAGTTTACCCATTCTCCGGCCACAGGACGGGATGGGCCCCGGGTCCCGGTCTCAGCCCGCGCGGCCTTTCTCCGAGGTCCTGCGGGATGCCATCGAGCAGGTCAACGCGCTGCAGCTCCAAGCGCAGGATGCTGCCGAAGCCCTCGCACGAGGCGACGTGCAGGATGTCCATCAGGTGAGCCTCGCCATCGAGCGGGCGCAACTGGCCCTGGAACTCACGGTGGCCGTGCGCAACAAAGTGCTCGAGGCCTATCAGGAGGTCAGCCGGATGCAGGTGTGACGCACATGCTCCGTCTCCTGGAGGGTAGGTAGCACATGGGAGCGGCCCTAGGGCGGCTGTGGCCGCAGCTGCGGACGATATGGCAGGGCATGGGGCGTACGGCCAGGCTGGCGACGGCCGGTGGTCTCGTCGCCGCGGTCATCCTGCTGGTGGTGATGGTCTGGGTCGCCGGTCGGCCCCGTTACCAGCCGGTTTTCACCGGGCTGGGCACCGAGGACCTGCGGGCCGTCACGGTGGCGCTCCAGGAGCGCCGCCTCGACTTCCGCGTGGACGAGGCACAGGGCGCCGTCTACGTTCCCGAACCGCAGGTGCACCAGGTGCGCCTGGACCTGGCCATGCAGGGACTGCCCAAGAACAGCGTCGTGGGCTTCGAGATCCTCAAGGAGACCAATCTGGGGCTGACCGACTTCGAACGCCGCCTCCGGTATTACTGGGCGCTGCAGGGCGAGCTCACCCGTACCATCCGTGCGGTGCAGGGCGTCCAGGATGCCCGGGTGCACATCGTCATCCCGGAGCGCAGCCTCTTCATCGCCGAGCAGCAGCCGGCCACGGCATCGGTGCTGCTCACGTTGATGCCGGGGGTGACGCTGAGCCGGGATCAGGTGCGGGGTATCGTCCACCTGGTGGCCAACAGCGTCGAGGGCCTGACTCCTGAGCACGTCACGGTCGTCGACCAAAAGGGGACCGTCCTCTCCGACGCCCTCGACGCCGCCGGCAGCGGGAGCGCCGCCCGCACCGCCATCGCCGAGCAGCTGCAGCTCAAGCGCACCTACGAGCGGGAGCTCGAACGCAGTCTGCAGGCCACCCTCGAGCAGATCTGGGGGCCGGGACACGTGCTCGTGCGGGTGACGGCCGACCTCTCCTTCGACCAGCAGGAGGAGAAACACGAGATCTTCTCGCCGGTCGTCAACGGCCGCAGCGGCATCATCCGCAGCGAGCAGCGCACGGAGGAGAGCGCGGTCGGGCAAACCGGCGCCCCACCCGCGGGGATCCCCGGGGTGACGTCCAACATTCCCGGGTACGTGGAGCCGGCGGGCGGCGGCGGGCCGTCCCAGATGCAGCGCCTCGAGAGCGTCACCAACTACGAAATCAACCGGGTCGAGCGCCACATCGTCATGGCGCCCGGCCGGATCCAACGGCTGTCGGCCGCTGTTTTCATCGACGGCCCCACCATGGACGCGCTCCAGCGCCAGCGGACCGAGCAGCTGGTCAGCGCGGCCCTGGGCTTGCAGCCCCAGCGCGGGGATCAGGTGACGGTCGAGAGCATGGTCTTCGGGGCAGCGCAGGCGCCGTCTGCGCTGCAAGGGCAGTTGCTGGCGACACAGGCCCGGCCGAGGGTCCAGGGAGTGGCCTGGTGGCTCGCCGCTCTGGCGCTCGCCGTCGGTGTGGCGTACTGGGTCAACCGGCGCATGCGGGCCGCCCGCCAGCGGGTCCAGGTGACCATGCCGCCGGTGGTGCCGGAGACGGCGGAGCCCTCTCCGGAAGAGCAAGAGCGGCGCAGGATGCGCCAGGAGATCGAGCAGCTCGCTCGGGAGAAGCCCGAGGAGTTCGTCCAGTTGTTGAGGTCCTGGCTGGTGGAGGAGTCCTGAGCCATGGCAGTGGCGCGTGCGACGCGAAGCCCGTCGACCTTGTCGGGCAAACAAAGGGCGGCGATCTTGCTCATCGCCCTCGGTCCGGAGATCTCGTCCCACGTGTTCAAACACCTGCGGGAGGAAGAGATCGAACAGTTGACGTTCGAGATCGCCTCCGTCCGGCGGGTGCTGCCCGAAGAGCAAGAGCGGGTGATGTTCGAGTTCCGCCAGATGATGCTGGCGCAACAGTTCATCACCCAGGGCGGCATCGAATACGCCCGGGAACTGCTCGAAAAGGCGTTGGGGCCGCAGCGGGCGACCGAGATCATCCGCAGGCTCACCGCGTCGCTGCAGGTACGGCCGTTCGATTTCGCCCGGCGGGCCGATCCGCAGCAGCTGTTCAGTTTCATCCAGCACGAGCACCCACAGACGATCGCCCTCATCATGGCGTACCTGCAGCCCGAGCAGGCGGCGGCGATTCTCTCGTCGCTGCCGCCGGAGCGCCAGGTGGAAGTGGCCAAACGCCTGGCGACCCTGGATCGAACGGCTCCCGAGGTGCTCCGGGAGATCGAGGGGGCTCTCGAACGCAAGCTCTCGTCCGTGGTCACCCAGGACTTCACGGCGGCCGGCGGCGTGGACGCGGCGGTGGAGGTGCTCAACCAGGTCGACCGCTCCACGGAGAAGACCATCCTCGACGCGCTGGAGGAAGAAGATCCGGAGCTGGCCGAGGAGATCCGCAAGCGGATGTTCGTCTTCGAAGACATCGTGCTGCTCGACGACCGGTCCATCCAGCAGGTCCTGCGGGAAGTGGAGAGCCGCGACCTGGCGCTGGCGCTGCGGACGGCCAGCGAAGACGTGCGGACGCGCATATTCCGCAACATCTCCAAGCGGGCCGGCGAGATGCTGCGCGAGGAGATGGAGTACATGGGCCCGGTGCGGCTGCGCGACGTAGAGGAGGCCCAGCAGCGCATCGTGGGCGTCATCCGCCGGCTCGAGGAAAGCGGGGATATCGTCATTGCTCGAGGCGGAAGCGAAGAGGTCCTCGTCTGAGGGGATCCGTCTCGTCAAGGCAAGCCGGGTGCAGATCGCCCCGCAGGTCCATTCGTTGGACAGGGCGCGCGGGGCCGGCCTGCGCCATCCCAACGGCCACGCCCTGCCCGCCTCGGGCGAGCACGCCGTGACGGCGGTGGTGTCGCCGGCCTTCCCGGACCTGGCGGAGCCCGCAGGCGGGGCGCCAACGCCCGGCGGAAGCATCCGGCGCCTGCGCGCGCCGTCGGGCCGGTCGTGGGCTTCGTACCGGGAGCGGTGGCTTCGTCGCCTGGCGCAAGCCCGCCGCCAGGCGGAGCGGGCACGGGAGCAGGCCCGGGAGGAGGGCTTCCGGGAAGGGATCGAGGCGGGGCGCGAGCAGGGCCGGCGCGAGGGCCTCGAAGAGGTGCAGGCTCGGCTCCAGGCCACTTTGCAGGCGCTGCGCTCGGCCGTGGAGGAGGCGGTGCGCCGGCGCGACGAGGCGCTTCGCCAGGCCGACGCCGACGTGGTGAAGCTGGCCCTGGCCGTCGCCGAGCGGGTCATCCGCCGGGAGGTGAGCGCCGGGCCGCAGGTGACCGCGGCCGTCCTCGGCTCGATCCTGCAGGAGATGCCGCAGCCGGCCGGGCGGGTGGTCGTGCGAGTCCACCCCGACGAGCACCGTCTGCTCACCGGCATGCAGCTGGACATTCCCGGGCGTCCGGGCGCGCTCGAGGTCACGTGGGTGGCCGACCCGGCGGTCTCGCCGGGAGGGTGCCGGGTGGAGACCGAGATGGGCAGCATCGACGCGGGGCTGGAGACCCGGTTGAGCGGGGTGGCCGCCGCGGTGATGGACGTGATGCGCCGTGGCCGTTGACCTTTCGACCCTGGTCGAGGCGGTGCAAGAGGCGTCCGATGTGCGCCTCACCGGTGCGGTGAGCCGGGTGGTGGGGCTCACCATCGAGTCGACGGGGCCCGCGGTGCGCGTGGGCGACCTGGTCGAGGTGCACCGGCCGCCGGCCGAGCCCCTGGTGGCGGAAGTGGTCGGGTTTCGGGAGCGTTCGGCGATCCTGGTGCCCCTGGGCAGCGCGGAGGGGGTGGCGCCGGGCAGCCTGGTGGTCTCTCGCCGCCGCCCTCTTCGGGTGACGGTCGGCAAGGCCCTGCTCTCCCGGGTGCTCGACGGCCTCGGGCGACCGGCCGACGGGCGTGGTCCGGTGCCGGCCGAGTCTTCCTATCCCGTGGACAGGCCGGCCCCTGACCCCTTGCGCCGCCCGCGGATCTCCCAGGCCCTCTCCGTGGGGGTGCGGGCCATCGACGGGCTGCTCACCTGCGCGAAGGGGCAGCGGATCGGCATCTTCGCCGGGAGCGGCGTCGGCAAGAGCACGCTTCTCGGCATGATGGCCCGGGGCACGTCGGCCGACGTGGTGGTGGTGGCCCTGGTAGGCGAGCGGGGCCGCGAGGTGCGCGACTTCATCGAGCGCGACCTGGAAGGGGCCATGGACCGGGCCGTCGTGGTGGCGGCCACGTCGGACCAGCCTGCCATGGTGCGGGTGAAGGCGGCGTTCGTGGCGACGGCCATCGCCGAGTTTTTCCGGGACCAGGGGCTGGACGTCCTGCTGATGATGGATTCCCTGACCCGGTTCTCCTACGCCCAGCGGGAGATCGGCCTGGCCGCCGGGGAACCCCCGGCGACGCGCGGCTACCCTCCCTCGGTCTTCGCCCTCCTGCCCCGGCTGCTGGAGCGGGCCGGCACGGCGGAGCGGGGCAGCATCACCGGCTTTTATACGGTGCTCGTGGACGGCGACGATCTCAACGAACCCATCGCCGACGCCAGCCGGGCCATCCTCGACGGCCACGTGGTGCTGTCCCGTTCGATCGCCGAGCGCCAGCACTACCCGGCCATCGACGTGCTGGCGAGCATCAGCCGCCTGATGGCCGAGGTGGCCGAGCCCTCGCACAAGGAGGCGGCCGCCCGGGTGCGGCGGCTCCTGGCCGCGTACCGGGACGTGGAGGACCTGGTGCACATCGGCGCCTACGTGAGAGGTTCCAACCCGGTCGCGGATCGGGCGCTGGACGCCCGGCCGGCCATCGACCGGTTCTTGCAGCAGGGCGTCTTCGAGCGCTCCTCGTTCCGGGAGACCGTGCAGGCGCTGGCCGACCTGGCCGCCCGGTACGGAGTCGAGCCATGAAGCGCTTCCGCTTCCGCATGGAGCGCATCCTGCGACTGCGCCGGCAGAGCCTCGACGTGGAGCGCACGAAAATGGCCGAGGCGCTGCGGCTGGAGCAGGCGGCCCAGCAGGCGTACGCGGCGGGCGAGGAGCGCAGGGTGCGATACCTTGCGGCCCTGAGCGAGTCGGTGGCGGCGAGCGCGCCGGGCAGCGGGGTCGAGGGCGCCGTTCTGGCCGAACGCCTGGGGGTGCTGGCGGAGCTCAGCCGGCGGCGGGCTTACTGGGACATGCAGCGGGTGGAGGCCCGGCGCCAGGTGGAAAAGCAGCGGGCGATGGTGGTGGAGGCGCACCGGGCGGTGCGGGTGCTGGAACTCCTGAGAGACCGGCGCAGGGCCGAGTACCTACGGCAACTGGAGCGGGACGAGCAATCCCTGCTCGACGAGGCCGGGTCGCAGGGGTTCGTGCGGCGCCGGGGCAACGGGTATGGGAGGTGAGCGCAGGGTGCGCCAGCTCTGGTGGTCGCTCATCGCCCTCATCGCTTCGGTGGCGCTCGGCGTCTGGGTGCTCAGCGTGGCAGGCGTGCTGGACCTGGGCGGGGCCGTGGCCGCACAGCTACGGCGCCTGCCCGGCGTTGCCGATTACATTACTGCCTACCAGAAGGGGGTGAACTTGGAGAAGTCGCAGGCGGCGGCCCGCCAGGAGATGGCCGCGCGCGAAAAGGCGCTGGAGGAGCGTGCCCGCCAGCTGGACGCCATGGCCAAGGAGCTCGACAAGCGCAAGCTCGAGCTCGATGCTCGCCAGCAGGTCCTGGACCAGCGGGAGGCGCAGCTTACGGCTCGGGAGCAGTCTCTGACGGGCGCGGCCGACCGGGAGCGCTACTACCGGGAGCTCGTCGAGGCCGTGGCGCAGATGAGGCCGGAGCAGGCCGCTCCGGTCATCGAGCAGCTCGACCTGGAGCTGGCGCGCCGGCTGCTCGGCTCGATGGAGCCGCGGCAAGCCGGGGCCATTCTCGGCAAGCTCGACCCCAAGGTGGCCTCCCGCATCCTCGAAGCGGTGAGCCAATTGTCCCCGACGACCCAAGCGGGAAGGAGGTGAAAGGCATGACGACGGCAGCAACAGGACTGGTCTCGGCGCCGGCAACCGGGGCCCCCAGGGTCTCGGGCAAGCCGTCGCCGGCGGGGAAGCCGGCGGCGACGAGAGGCGGTGCGGGGGCAGACGGGAGCCCGAACGACTTCGAGACAGCCCTCGAGCGGGCTCGCCAGGAGGGCGCCGGCTCCTCCCCGGCCACGACGGGTGCGACCTCCCGGGCGCAAGGCTCGGGGCGCACCCCGGAGCGCCAGCCCGGCCAGGCGGAAGGCGCTGCCGGGGGCCCGGCAGGCCGGCCGGGGGGCGAAGAGGCCTCCGATGCCGGCGGCGAGACCCGGCGCTCGAAGGCGCAGTGGCGGGGCTCGCCTGGTCGGGCGTGCAGGCCCTGCCAGTTTCGGGCGGGCCCGCGCCGGGGATGGCCTTCCCCGGCGAAACCGTGGAAGGTATGGCGGCGGGCACGGGGTCAGGCGCTTCGGGCACTGGCCTCGTATGGGGCCTGGCGCTCGTCTCCGGCGCGGCGAACGTCCAGGCGCCGGGCGGGCAGCCGGCCGGCACCGTACCTGCCGGGCTTACCGGGACCCCCACGCCAATCGGCTCGGAAGGGGTAGCAGGCGCGTTGGGTCCCGAAGTCCCGGGCAGCGCAGTCCGGGGCGGAGAGATACCGGCCGTACCGGTGGACGGGGAGACACCCGGCAGCGGGCTTGGAGCACAGGGCACGGGCGCGTATCCCGTGCAGGAAGCAATCCTGGCAGGGGCCCGCGTGCCGGGGGCCGGGCAAGCCCAGGGGACCGCCTCCCGTGTCCTGCCCGCCGGCATCGTCACCGGCGGGGCGAGCGGGCCCTACCCGGCGGCCGTGCCGGGCGGCGGCACCGGGGGCATGCCCGAGGGAGGACGGATGAGCGAGACGGCACCGTCCGGCGGCACCGGACCCCAGCTTTTCCGTGACCTCGAGAAGGCCACGGCTCGGGCAGCGTGGGGCCGTAAGGGCGGCACGGATCCGGGACCCGGTCCCGGGCAGGTGCTCCATCCGGCCGGCGGTACGGCGGCTGCGGGCGGCGACGCGACGTCCGGGCCGGCCCTCGACGAGGGGGCTCCGGCGGCTGGCTCCGGGGACTTTCCGGGGCCTGCGGGGGACGTCCTCCCGGATGGCGAGGGTGCGCCGGCTGTTTCCGGCGCCTCGGAGACCCTCTACACCCTCCGCCCCGAGACGCTGCACCGGGTCTCCCAGGACGCGGCAGCCGCCCCAGGGCGAGCCGCTACCGGCCATCCCGTGGCCCCGCCATCGGACCCGGAGCCGGCAGCGGTACCCGGAGGCGGTGCACAGACCGCCCAGGCCACGGCACCGGCCCAACCGGGCCACCCGGCAACCGGCCAGGGCGGACCGGAGGCCGGGCGTGAGCACGGCCGCCGATCCGGCGCCGCCGGGGACGCCCCGGAGCGTCCCGGAACGCCGGTGGCTCCGGCAGGGCACGGGCCGGGCATGCTCTCCGATGCTGCGGGGGAGCGCACCACCGTGCTTTCACCCGCGGATCCGTCATCGCCCCCGACTCTGCGCCGGCGCCCCACCGGCCCGCCGAAGGGCCGGCGGCAGCCCGTGTCGTGGCCGAACGGGTGGCCCGGTGGATCGAGCAGGCGGGCCGGCCGCTCGACGTGCGCAGGGTGGAGGTGCTCTCGGCGCGGCTGGGCCCGGACGGCGGCGACGTCCGGCTCCAGGTCTACCCGCCCGAGCTGGGACGGATCGATCTCCACCTCACCACCGACAACGGGCGCCTGACCGTCCACGTCGTGGCCCGCCACCCGGAAACGGGCCAGCTGCTCCAGCAGCAGGCGGGCGCGCTGGAGGAGGCCCTGCAGCAGGCGGGGCTCCAACTGGCGGGGTTCTCGGTGGAGGTCGGCCAGCACTTCTCGCAGGGTTCCCCGGGCACCTGGGGGGCCGATACTCGAGCAGTCCCGGCGGGCTGGGTGTTGGCCGAGGTCTCGCCCGACGGGCACGAGACGGCCGCTGCCGGCCGCCCGGCATGGGTGCGGCTCGGCATGGCGGCGGTGGACGTGAGGGTGTGAAGGCAAAAGAGGAGGTGACAGGCGTTGAGTACGGCCGTTGACGGGACGAGCACGTACGGGGTTGCGGCGAAGACCGCGTCGTCGTGGCTCTCGCAGGGCCAGGAGGTCAGCACGGACGACTTCCTCAAGCTCCTGACGCTGCAGCTCAAGTACCAAAACCCCCTGGAACCCATGAAGGAGACGGAGTTCGTCACGCAGCTCGCGCAGTTCAGCCAGCTCGAGGCCGAGCGGGGGATCCACGCGCTGACGGCGCGCCTCGTCGAGACCCAGATGCTCTCGCAGGCGGCCGAGCTGCTGGGGCGCACGGTGCTCCTGCGGCCGCCGGACTCGGATGAGTTCGTGCAAGGCGTCGTGGAGAAGGTCAAGGTGGTCGACGGCATGCCCCGCCTCGTGGTGGGCGGCCAGGAGTATCCCCTCTCCGACGTGGCAGAGGTCGTGAAGTGATGATGGGGCCGCAGGGCATCGGAGCCAACGGCAACGCTCGCCCGGTGCAACCGGCCGGACGACCCCGGCCGGCGCCGCCGGCGCAGCCGACCGGGGCGAGGGGCGGGTCGTTCCAGCAGATCCTGGGCGAGGCCATCGCTCGCCGGGAAGGCCTTACGCTTCTCCGCCCACGCGGAGCGGCGGCTGGCCGAGCGCCGGATCGCCCTCACGCCGGAGCGGCGGGAGCGCCTGGAGGAGGGCGTGGCCCGGGCCGAGGCCAAGGGGGCCCGGGAAGCGGTGGTGATGGTCGACCGGCTGGCGTTCGTGGTGAGCGTCAAAAACCGGACGGTCATCACGGTGGTCGACGAACCGCAACTCAAGGAGAACGTGTTCACCAACATCGACAGCGTCGTGTTCGGTTGAACGGCGCCACGCAGGCGAACGATGCGCCGTCGGCAGGCCGGACCTCCGGTGGGAGGAAGCCTGCCGCGAACGGGCGGCCGCCGAACGACGGAGGCAGCCGCCTCGAAGGCAGGGAGGTCAGGAAGCGGATGTTACGGTCCCTCTTCTCGGGCGTGTCGGGCATGCGCACGCACCAGCTCGACATGGACGTGATCGCCGACAACATCGCCAACGTCAACACGACGGGCTTCAAGGCGAGCCGGATGACGTTCAAGGAGGTGTACAGCCAGCTCCTCAAGGGAGCGCGTGCGCCTCTCGGCAACATGGGGGGTGTCAACCCGGTGCAGGTGGGCCTGGGCGTGACGACCGGGTCGACGGATACGCTGTTTACCCAGGGCGCTCCCCAGGCGACCGGGCGGGACACCGACCTCTCCATCAACGGCAACGGCTTTTTCGTGCTGACGGACGGCACCAACCGGTACTACACGCGGGCCGGAAACTTCACCGTGGACAGCAACGGCAGCCTCGTCTACACCAACGGCATGAAGGTGCTCGGATGGAACGCGGCAGCCGGATGTCTCGGGAGTCTGGCAAATTGACAAGAACGCTGATCCGAAGCCTATCACGCTCTCCAGCGTGACATCCATGCCCCCGAAACAAACGACTAACGTGGCACTCGGGGGGAACCTGGAGCAGCGACCCTCACAATGGACCTGCCAGTCGATCCGATCCGTGGATATCTTCGATTCCCTGGGCGCAGTGCACACCGTTGCAGCTAACGTTTCGACAGGCAACCTGAACACGCAATGACTGGGATGCTTCCTCGGCATCACCTTGATGGTCGCAGTTCCGTCGACCGATAGACCTCCCGGTAATGTCACTTTCGACGATTCAGGGATGCCTGAACCCGGCACGTCCCTGCTGGACATGGCTCGTAATGCCTCGGGTACGGTGGACGGCTGAGCTCCGAGCATCGACTGGAACGGCCATGACCGAGTAACGCCAGCCGAGAGCAGCCCCAGCGTGCTCACGCGGGACGGGTATGCGCCGGGCTCGCTGGTGCGGTTCACCATCGACGACCTGGGCGTGATCAAAGGGGTCTTCTCCAACGACATGACCATGGATCTGGCACGCATCGCGCTGGCGACGTTCCCCAACCAGGAGGGGCTCGTGAAGCAGTCGGACACGCTGTTCACCGAGTCCGGCAACAGCGGCCCGGCCAACGTCGACGCCCCGGGCGTGGGCAACCGAGGGTTGCTGATCCCGGGCTTCCTCGAGATGTCCAACGTGGACCTGTCGCAGGAGTTCACCAACCTGATCCTCGCCCAGCGAGGATTCCAGGCCAACTCCCGGGTCATCACCACGTCGGACGAGATGCTCCAGGAGCTCATGACGTTGAAGCGCTAAGGGCAAGGCCGGGGCGGCGGGGGACGGGACGGTCTCCCGTCGCCGCCCCGGCGACGTACGGATGGAGAGGGCATAGGGTGGCAGGAAGCCCGGTCGCAGGCACAGGCCGGGCCGGAGGCCGCAGGCCGCAGCGGGGCGGCCCGGTCGAAGCGAGGAGGCCGGCATGGCCATGATCAAAGTCCACCGGCTCGACGGCAAGGAGTTCGTTGTCAATGCCGACCTCATCGAAACGGTCGAAAAGACGCCGGACACGGTCATCTCGCTCGCCACGGGGCGCAAGCACGTGGTGGCCGAGAGCGTGGACGAGGTGATCCGGCTGGTGGTGGAGTTCAACCGGCAGCGGATGCGCCCCGAGACCCTCTCCGCCGGTGAACGACCCTCCGTCGGACGGGGCGCCGTCGCAGGGCAGGCCGCCCAGGGCGAGCGCCTCGAACCCGAGCGGAAGTAGAGCGGCGACGTACCAGGAAGGACCCGGTGCAGGGCAGGAGGTCCGCGGGCTGTGGATGTCACCACGATCCTGGGCATACTCATCGGGCTCGGCCTCATCGGCGGGTCCATCATGATCGGGGGGAGTATCCTCCCGTACCTCGACCTGCCGTCGTTGTTGCTGACGATGGGGGGCACGGTGGCGGCCACCATCGTCAACTACCGGGGCCGCCAGCTCACGAACGCGCTCCGGATCATCGGCATCGCTGCGGGGCATCGCAGTTTCCAGCCGGACGAGCTCATCCGCCTCATCGTCCGCCTGGCGGAGAAAGCCCGGCGCGAGGGCCTTCTCGCCATGGAAGAAGAGGCGGAGACCATCCGGGATCCCTTCCTGCGCCGGGGCATCCAGCTGGTCGTGGACGGCACGGATCCCGAACTCGTACGCAACATCATGGACATCGAGCTGACCTTCATCGAAGAGCGCCACCGCCAGGGCCAGGCGCTGTTCGAGTCGCTCGCGGTCTATGCGCCGGCGTTCGGCATGATCGGCACCCTGGTGGGGCTCATCCGCATGCTGGGCAAGCTCCACGACCCGGCCACCGTTGGGCCTGCCATGTCTCTGGCACTGTTGACCACCCTTTACGGCGCTCTGGCCGCCTACCTGGTCTTCACGCCCATCGCCGGCAAGCTGCGGGTCAAGAACGACGAGGAAGTCATGATCCGGGAGATGATGATCGAAGGCGTGCTCTCGATCCAGGCGGGCGAAAACCCCCGCATCGTGGAGGAGAAGCTGCGCTCCTTCCTGCCCCCGGCGCGCAAGGAGCCGGCCCGCTCCGCTCGTCCTCAGCCCGGCCGGGCCACGTCGACCCCACCTCAACCGGCGGTGACCAGCGGTGCGCGGGCTCGCTAGCGGCCGGCAGCGCCGGAAGGGCACGGGCGTCAACATGAGCGCCCCCCAGTGGATGGTGACCTACTCGGACATGGTCACCCAGCTCCTGGCGCTGTTCGTCATCCTCTTCGCCATCTCGACGGTGGACGTGCAGCGTTTCGAGGCCATCATGTCGGCTTTCCGCGGCGCCATCGGTATCCTGGACACGGGGCGCTCCTTCGAGTCGCAGTCGTCGGTCGGCAGCCCCCCGATCGCCATCGCGCCCAACCCCACGTCGGCGTCGTCGGTGCAGATCCAGCAGGTCTACCGGGAGCTCGCTCGAGTCGTCGAGGCCGAGGGGCTCGGCGAAGGCGTGAAGCTCGTGCCCGAGGAGCGCGGCATCGTGGTGCGCTTCGCCGACCGCGTGCTGTTCGACCTGGGCAAGGACGAGCTCCGCCCGGAGTCGATGCGGGCCCTCGACGTGGTGGCCGGCGTGTTGAAGCAGATTCCCAACGACGTGCGGGTGGAAGGGCACACGGACAACCTGCCCATCCACAACGAACGCTTCGCTTCCAACTGGGAGCTGTCCGTCGCCCGGGCCACGCGGGTGGTGCGGTACCTGATCGAGCGCCACGGCCTGACGCCGGCTCGCTTGTCGGCCGCCGGCTACGGGGAGTTTCACCCGCTGGTGCCCAACACGTCTGAGGCCAACCGGCAGAAAAATCGCCGCGTCGACGTGGTGATCCTCAGGACCGGCCTCAAGGAGGAGCCGGCCCGGTAGAACCGACCCAGGGATGGAGTGATGCCCTTTGGCCGTGCAACAACCTCCGGCGCCACCGGCGCCGGCTCCGGAACCCCGATCCCGGGGCAGCGGCGTCGCCTGGGCGATCCTGATCGTCGCGCTCATCATCGCGGCGTCGACGGGTAGCGCCTTCCTGGCCTACTTGATGTTCAACCGGGCGCTGCCCGCACCCGCTCCTCAAAGCGCGGTGACGGTCAGAGAGCCGGCGGCTCCACCACCCCCGTCATCGGCCTGGGCATCCGGGACCGCACCGCTCGGCCCGACTCTGGACGCCGGGGAGTTCATCGTCAACCTGGCTCCAGGGCCGGGGATGACCATACGGTACGTCCGGATGGGCGTGGTCATCGAGGGTGACCGCAGAGAAGTGGTCGCCGAACTGGAGAAGCGCCAGCCCCAGGTGCGCGACACCATCATCGCGGTCGTGCGGGCCAGCCGGTTCGAGGAACTCGCGACGGCCAAGGGGGGAGACGAGCTGCGCGGGCGGCTCGTGGAGGCTTTGCAGAAGCTGGTCGTCCGGGGAAGAGTGGTGAACGTCTATTTCACCGAATTCGTCATTCAATAGAGGCGACGCCGTCGAAGTGCATCCCGTGCGCTTCGGCGAACTGCAGCCCGGACAGGCCGAGGGGGAGGCCCACAACCTCAACCTGTTGCTGGACGTAGGGGTCACCCTCACGGTGGAGATCGGGCGGGCCCGGCTCACGCTGGGCCAGGTGATGGAGCTGCGGCGGGGCAGCGTGGTCGAGCTCGACAAACTCGCCGGCGAGCCGGTCGACGTGCTGGTCAACGGCAAGCTGGTCGCCCGCGGCGAGATCGTGCTGCTGGACGAGAAGTTCGGGATCAAGATCAACGACATCGTGACCCGGGCGCGCCGCGCCCGGGAGCTCCCGTGACGGATCGGGCGAGGGGGAGGGCATGGAAGGCGGCGTAGGCTGGGGCGACGTGCTCCGGGTGGTGGGGGCGCTGGCGCTCCTCGGGCCGCTCGCCTACCTGGCGAGCCGGGCCGTGGCGAGCCGTGGCCTGGCCCGCTCCTCCCGGATCCTGCGGGTCGTCGACACGCTGGCCCTCGGGCAGGGCAAGGCGCTTTACCTCGTGGCCGTGGGGCACTACCTGTTGCTCGTGGGGCTGAGCGGGCAGACCATCCGGCGCCTGGCGACCTGGGACGACCCGGCGCTATGGGAGCACATCCACGCCGCCTCTTCCCGGGGTACCCCGGGGGACTGGCTTTTTCGACGCGCGCCGTGGGGAAGGGGGAAGCCGGCCGGAGATGCGCCCCGGCCGTTCGAAGGCCACGGGGGCGACGGCACGAGCATCGGCCGGCCATCCGACCATGAGGCTCCTTGACCGGTCCGGCCGGTACCACAGCCGGCTCCTGGTGGGGCTTCTTTTTTTGACGCTGGTGTGGGCAGGCTCGGGCGCGCCCGCGTGCGCCGCCGCTGCTGCGCCGGCGCCGCTTCGCCTGCCTTCGATCGAGCTGCGGCTCAACGGCCAGCCGCCGCAAGCGCCCGACCTGGTGACGACCCTTCAGATCCTGGTCCTCTTGACCGTGCTGAGCCTGGCGCCGGCGATCCTGGTGATGGTCACCTCCTTCACCCGCATCGTCATCGTCCTCTCTTTCGTGCGCAACGCGCTCTCGACTCCGCAGGTGCCTCCCAACCAGGTGCTGGTGGGGCTGGCACTCTTCTTGACTTTCTTCACCATGCACCCCACCTGGCAGAGCGTGTACTCGCAGGCCATCGCCCCGTACCTGCAGGGCGAGATCGACCAGCAGGAGGCGCTCCGGCGAGGGGAACTGCCCTTGCGGGACTTCATGTTCCGCAACACCCGGGAGAAGGACCTGGAGCTCTTCGTCTCGGCCTCGGGCTCCCCGCGGCCCGAGCGGCGGGATCAGGTCCCGACGTACCTGCTGATACCGGCGTTCGTCATCAGCGAGCTGAAGACGGCTTTCCAGATGGGCTTTTTGATCTTCGTGCCCTTCCTGGTTATCGACATGATCGTGGCCAGTACCTTAATGTCCATGGGCATGTTGATGCTGCCGCCCGTCATGATCTCGCTGCCGTTCAAAGTGCTGCTCTTCGTGATGGTGGACGGATGGCACCTCGTCACCCGGGCGCTGTTGACGAGCGTGAAGTAGGGGAGGGGAGCGTCCTTGAGCGAAGCCACCGTGCTGACGCTGGGCCGGGACGCCATCGTGACCGTGCTGCTGGTCTCGGGCCCGCTGGTGGGGCTGGGGCTCGTCGTGGGGCTCGTGGTCAGCATCCTGATGGCGACGACCCAGATCCAGGAGCAGACCCTGGCCTTCGTGCCCAAGATCCTGGCGACGCTGCTCGGGATGCTCGTCTTCGGCGCGTGGATGATGAGGACCCTGCTCGACTTCACGAACCGCATCCTGGGCAACCTGACGTCGTTCATCAGCTGAGAGAAGGGGCGGCGGGGGATAGCGGTGGGTTCGGTGGCGGCGTTCGTGCTGGTGTGGGTACGGACCTCGACCCTCGTCCTGGTCGCCCGCCCGGTCTTCGGCCAGCCGGGGGTGCCGGCGCTGGCGCGCCTCGGCCTGTCGGCGGTACTGGCGTGGCTCCTGCTGCCGCTCGTGCCCATCGCGCCGGAGGCGATCCTCCAGGGCCTCGCCGCGCCGACCGGCGCAGCCGCCGGGTCCGGGCTCGGACCTGCCTGGGCCGGCTGGGCCTACGCCCTGGCCCGGGAGGCGGTCGTGGGGGCCGTCATGGCCTTCGGGATCAACACCGTGTTCGCCGCCATCATGCTGGCGGGGCAGCTGGTGGATCTGCCGATGGGCTTCAGCGTGGTCAACGTCATCGACCCGACGATGGGCCAGGAGGTCCCCCTCATCGGGCAGTTCCAGATGCTGCTCGCGACGCTCGTCTTCTTCGGGGTCAACGGGCATCACGAGATGATCCGGGCGCTTGCGCAGAGCCTGCGCCTGGTGCCGCCGGGCGCGATGGCGGCGTCGGGGGAGTTGCTCGATGCGACGCTGGATACGTTCGCTCAGGCCTTCTTGCTCGGCATCCGCCTCGGGGCGCCCGTGATGGCCGCCCTGTTCCTCTCCGACGTGGCCCTGGCGGTGGTGGCCCGGGCGGTACCGCAGCTCAACGTCTTCGTGGTCGGCTTCCCGGTCAAGATCGTGCTCGGCTTCGTCGCCATCCTGCTGGCGCTGCCCGCCTTCACGGGGGTCTTGTCCGGGATCTTCGGAAAGGGAGGGGGGATGTGGGAGTGGGTGAGCCGCATGGTTTCCGGGCTCGCACCGTGACGACGCGCCCGCTCCTGTCCTCTCCGCTCCGCTTCGACCTGCAGCGCTTCGCCGACGGTGAGCGCACGGAGCCGGCGACCCCTCGCCGCCGCCAGGAGGCTCGAAAGCGCGGCCAGGTGGCCCGCAGCATGGACCTTACCATGGCGCTCGTGATTCTCGGCGGGGCGCTCATGGTGCGGGGGGTCGCACGCCTCTTGATCGGCGACGTCCGGGCGCTCGGGACGCGCCTTTGGGGCGGCGCGTTCTGGGAGCAGGACCTCACCCTGGACACGCTGCGCCAGGTCGGCTGGGCCGGGCTCGTCTCCGCCCGGGGGGTCGTCCCGTTCGTCGTCGGGGTCGGCCTGGCAGGGCTGGCGGCGCAGGTGGCCCAGGTGGGCTTCCTGGCGTCGGGCACGCCCCTCGAACCGCAGCTCGCCCGCATCAACCCGGTGGCAGGCTTCGGGCGGCTCTTCTCGGCCCGCTCCCTGGTGGAGCTGGCCAAGTCGGCGGCCAAGGCCCTGGTCGTCTTCTGGGCCGCCTACGGCTTCATCCGGGACGTGGTCACGGGGGCCGGCGACATGGTGGGGTCCGACCCGCTCCGTGCGGCGGCCTGGGTGGGAGAGCTGGCGTACGGGCAGCTCCTGCGCATGGGGCTGGTGCTGCTCGTCATCGGCATCGCCGACTACGCCTACCAGCGGTGGGAGTACGAGCAGAGCCTGCGCATGAGCCGCCACGAGCTGCTCGACGAGTTGAAGCAGTCCGAGGGCGACCCGCACGTGCGAAGCCGCATCCGCTCCCGCATGCGCCAGATCGCCATGCGGCGCATGATGCAGCAGGTGCCCCGGGCCAGCGTGGTCGTCACCAACCCGACCCACGTCGCCGTCGCCCTGGCCTACGAGCCTGACCGCATGGAGGCCCCCGAGGTCGTCGCCAAGGGCCAGGACTGGTTGGCGCAGCGCATCGTGCAGACCGCCCGCGAGCACGGCGTGCCGGTGGTGGAAAACCCGCCCCTGGCCTGGTCGCTGTGGGACACCGCGGAGGTGGGCCAGGCCATCCCGCCCGACCTGTACCGGGCCGTGGCCGAGGTGCTCGCTTACGTGTACCGGCTCCGGCGGCCGGCCGGGGCCGCCGGCAGGAGGAGGTAGCATCCCGTGGCCATTTCGCAGCGAGCGAGGATGATGCTGGGGGCGGCCGGGCGCTCGGACGCGGCGGTCTTCGTGGCGGTCGTCGCCATCGTGCTGATGATGGTCCTCCCGCTCCCGCCCGCCTTGCTCGACCTGCTGCTCGCCACCAACATCACGCTGTCGCTGTTGATCTTGCTCCTGACCATGAATGTCAAGGAGCCGCTGCAGTTTTCGGTCTTCCCCTCGGTGCTGCTGGTGGTCACCCTCTTCCGGCTCGCGCTCAACATCTCGTCGACGCGCCTCATCCTGCTGCACGCCTACGCCGGGCGGATCATCGAGGCGTTCGGGCAGTTCGTCGTGGGGGGCAACTACCTGGTTGGGTTCGTGATCTTCCTCATCCTGGTCGTCATCCAGTTCATCGTCATCACCCGCGGCGCCGAACGCGTGGCCGAGGTGGCGGCACGCTTCACCCTCGACGCCATGCCCGGCAAGCAGATGAGCATCGACGCCGACCTCAACGCCGGGCTCATCAGCGAGCAGGAGGCCCGGGCCCGGCGCCAGGCCATCGAGCGCGAGGCGGACTTCTACGGGGCCATGGACGGCGCCAGCAAGTTCGTCAAAGGCGATGCCATCGCGAGCGTGGTCATCACCCTCATCAACGTCCTCGGCGGACTGGCGGTCGGCATGCTCCAGATGGGCATGGACGTGGCCGAGGCGCTGCGCCGTTACACGCTGCTCACGGTGGGCGACGGGCTCGTGACCCAGATCCCGGCCCTCTTGGTCTCCACCGCCACCGGCATCATCGTGACCCGCACCTCGTCCGAGGAGAACATGGGCCAGGACATGACCCGCCAGCTTTCGGCCAGCCCCGCACCCTGGGTGCGGCGGCCGGCGTCCTGCTGGTGCTGGCGCTGGTGCCGGGGCTTCCGACCCTCCCCTTCCTCGCGCTGGCCGGGGTGGCCGCGGCTGCCGCCTCGGCGATGGCGCGGGAGCAGCGGCGAGCGGCAGAGAAGGCAAGGCTCGCCGCCGTGGAAAAAGAACGGGAAGAGGCCAAGCGCCCCGAGGCCGTCATGAGCCTGCTCCAAACGGACCCGGTGGAACTGGAGATCGGCTACAGCCTCATCCCGCTGGTCGACCAGTCCCACGGCGCCGAACTCCTGGACCGCATCACCATGGTGCGCCGCCAGGTCGCCCTCGACCTGGGGGTCGTGGTGCCGCCCATCCGCATCCGGGACAACATGCAGCTCAAGCCCAACAGCTACGTGATCAAGCTGCGAGGCGTGGAGATCGGCAAGGGCGAGCTCTTCCCCAACCACCTGCTGGCCATGGACAGCGGCCAGGGGCTGGACGCCCTGTCGGGCATCCGGACCCATGAGCCTGCCTTCGGCTTGCCGGCGGTCTGGATCTCCCAGGAACTGCGCGACCAGGCGGAGGCGGCGGGCTGCACGGTGGTCGACGCGCCCTCGGTGCTGGCGACGCACCTGAGCGAACTCCTGCGGCGCCACGCCGCGGAGCTCCTCGGCCGCCAGGAGACGCGCGTGCTGCTCGACCACGTGAAGAGCTTCAGCGCCGCGGTGGTGGAGGAGCTGGTGCCGGACCTGCTGGGACTGGGAGAGGTGCAGAAGGTCCTGCAGCACCTGCTGCGGGAGGGTGTGCCCATCCGGGACCTCGTGACCATCCTCGAGGCGCTGGCCGACTCGGCGCGCGAAAGCCGCGACCCCGAGGTGCTCACCGAACACGTGCGGGCGGCGCTGGCCCGCCAGCTCTCGCACCTGTACGCCGAGCCGGACGGCACGATCCCCGTCATCACGCTGGCCCCGGCTCTGGAGCAGCGCCTGGAGGAGCTGGCCGCTTCCCCGGCGGCACCCCTCGACCCGCAGTGGCTGCAGCAGCTGGTGGTGCGGCTGGGCCGCGCGCAAGAGGAGGCGGCGGCCCGGGGCAGGCAGGCGGTGGTGCTGTGCAGCCCCGGCGTGAGGCGCTACCTGCGCCGCCTCATCGAGCGGCCCCTGCCTCGCCTTCCGGTGATGTCGTTCGCCGAAGTGGCGTCGGGTTTCCAGGTCAAGAGCGAAGCGGTGGTGGACGTACCCGATGCGGCTTAAGCGCTACGTCGCTTCCAGCATGCAGCAGGCCCTCGACCAGGTGCGCCAGGACATGGGCGACGCGGCGCTCATCGTGCAGACGCGGCAGTGGCGTGCCTGGTGGAAGCCGTGGGGGCCTCCCAAGGTCGAGGTGGTGGCCGCCCTCGAGCGAGGCCACGAGGGCGTCTCCGCTCCCCCAAGGGCGCGGCCCGGGCCTGCGGTGCCGGCGCCCCCACGGGCCGGGACGGGCGTCTTGCCCGGCCAGGTCACCCCGCGCAGCCCCGGTGCCCCGGGCCGCCCGCGCGCCCCCTCGCCACCGGCCCGCCCGATGGCCAGGGCGCAGGAGACGGTCTGGTTCGACCGGCTCACCCGCTCCGACGTCGAGCCGGCGACCGCCTGGGAGCTGGTGCGCCAGGCGGCCCAGCTGTCCGAGCTCTCCGGCCAGGACCTCGAGGAGGCCCTGGCCCGGCAGGTGGCGTCGAGCGTCAGCACCGAGCCGGTCTGGCACAAGGGCGATCGGCCCCGGGTGGCCATGCTGGTGGGGCCCACCGGGGTCGGCAAGACCACCACGGTGGCCAAGCTCGCCGCCAACTTCTCCCTCATCGGCGGCTGGAAGGTGGGGCTGGTGAGCACCGACACCTTCAGGGTCGGAGCCATCCAGCACCTGCGGCTGTACGCCGACCTGCTGGGCGTGCCGATGCGGGTGGCCGACCGCCCCGAGCGGTTGCGGGAGATCCTGTCCGATTTGGACGAGGAGCTGGTGCTGGTGGATACCACGGGGCACAGCCCTGGAGATCGGGCCCGCCTGCAGCAGGTGCTCGCCCTGAGCCAGGCCCTGCCCCCGGGATCCCACATGCTCCTGGTGGTGCCGGCCACGCTGCGCCAGGCGGACATGCAGGAACTGGTGGACGCATACCGGCCGCTGCCGCTTTCGGGCGTGGTGGTGAGCAAGGTCGACGAGACCCGCCGTCGCGGCGCCCTCGTCAACGCGCCCCGCTGGGCCGGCAAGCCCCTGGCCTACATCACGACCGGTCAGGGCGTGCCGGACGACATCGAGGCGGCCGACGGGGCTGCCGTCGCCCGCTGGGTCCTTTCGCCATGGGTGGACGAAGCGATCTTCGAGCGCCTGGGCGAGCGGGCAGAGGCGTAGGGGGGCATGGGAGGTGTCACGCGCGAACGGTCGACCCGGCTCCGCCGGCTGGACACCGCCGGTCGCCGACCAGGCGGCGGGCCTGCGGGCGCTCTTGGCCGGCGTGTCCGGGCCCGGGCCGTCGCCGCCGGCGGCGGAGGAGGCCGCCGGAGCGGCGCCGGCGGGGCTTGCCCGGGTGATGGCCATCACCAGCGGCAAGGGCGGGGTCGGCAAGACGAGCCTGGCCGTCAATCTGGCCCTGGCCCTGCAGCAGATGGGGACGAAAGTGGCCCTGGTGGACGCCGACATGGGCATGGCCAACGTGGACATCTTGATGGGGCTGGTGCCCGAGCGGCACCTCGGCGACCTCGTGGAGGGGCGATGCACGCTGGACGAGGCGATTTGTGCCGGGCCCGAGGGGGTCGTCGTGCTGCCGGGGGCCTCGGGGCTGTGGGAGCTCGCTTCGATCCGGGGCGAGCCGCTCCAGCGCCTGCTGCAGGAGATCCGCCGGCTCGACCGGCTGGTGGACCTGGTGCTGGTCGATACCGGCGCCGGCATCGGCGAGCAGGTGCTCACCATGCTCCGGGCGACCCCGGAGGCCGTGCTCGTCGTGACCCCGGAGCCCACCTCGCTCACCGACGCGTACGGGCTGGTCAAGGTCCTGGCCCGCTCCGGGAGCCTGCCCCGGTTGCATTGCGTGGTCAACATGCACAAGAGCGCGCACGAGGCCACCGCCGCGGCGAATCGCCTGCGGACCGTCGCCCGGCGGTTCCTGGGGATCGAGATCACCCCCCTCGGGAGCGTGCCGTTCGACCCGGTGGTGAGCCGGGCCGTGCTCGACCAGGTGCCCCTTCTCTTGCGCTTTCCGCACAGCGCGGCCGCCGGCGCCGTCCGGGAAATCGCCGGCCGCCTGGCCCAGGCTCCGGCTTCGCAGCGAAGCCGGTCCGGAGGACTGAGCGGCACCCTGCGGCGAATGCTGCGAGGGTGGGCGTGACGGCCGAGGAACCGGCCGACTAGCGGAACGGGGGGTCGGAAACGGGCGTGGCGGCGCAGGAACCACCGGTAGCACTCAACGATCTGGTGGAGGTCGAGGTCCGGGAAGGCCCCATGGCAGGGCGGTACCGGACCCGCGTGGAGGGGGTAGCCCCTGGCCGCCTGACGCTGGCGGTGCCGATGTACCGCGGGACCAGAGTTTCCATTCCCGTCGGCTCGGCGGTGAGCGTGCTGGTGCTGAAGGCGGACCCCGTCCGGGGAGCGCGTTACCAGGGCGAGACCCGGGTGATCGAGCGGCTGGAGGAGCGACAGGTCCCTCTGGTGGTGCTGGAGATGCCCCGGTGGCAGCGCATCCAGCTCCGGAGCTTCCTGCGGGTCCCGGTGCGGGTGCCGGTGCGCTGGCGCAGGCCTGCCCCGCCCGGCAGTCCCGGCGGCGCCTGGGGAGAGGCGGAGAGCCGGGACCTGGGGGGTGGCGGCGTCCTGCTGTGGTTTCGCGACGGCCCGTGGATGGACCCCGGGACGGCGCTCGAGCTCGCCCTGGAGCTCCCCACGGGCATCGTCGAGGCTGCGGGTGAGGTGGTGCGGGTGGTGGAGCCGCAGCAGGCCCAGCAAGAAGGCCGCGAGGTGGCCGTCAAGTTCACGGGCATCCTGGAGCGGGACCGGGATCGCATCATTGCCTACTTGCTGCGCCGCCAGGCGGAGATGCGGCGCATGGGGCTCATCTGAGGAAGGCGTGGGAACGCGGGTGGCAACCGAACCGGAGGTCGCGTCTTTGCCCGTCTCCTCCCGGCTGGCCGCCGTGTGGAAGGAGTTCAAGGAGCACCGCTCCCCGCACTTGCGGGAGCAGCTCATCCTGGAGTACGCCCCGCTGGTCAAGCACGTGGCGGGACGCCTGGCGGTGGTGCTGCCCCCTTACGTGGAGTTCGACGACCTGGTCAGTTACGGCATCTTCGGGCTCGTGGAGGCGGTGGAGCGCTACGACTTCGAGCGGGGCGTGAAGTTCGAGACCTATGCGGCGGCCCGGATCCGGGGCGCCATCATCGACGGGTTGCGGGCGGCGGACTGGGTACCCCGGTCCGTGCGGCACAAGGCCCGGGAGCTGGAGAAGAAGCTGGCCCAACTGGAAAGCCAGCTCGGAAGGGCCGCCAGCGACGAAGAGATCGCCCACGCGCTCGGCATCTCGATGCAGGAGTACGACCGGCTGATGAGCGAGCTGGCGGGGGCGCAGCTGGTCTCCCTGGACGAGGTATGGGTGGCCGACCCCGAGGAGGAGAGCCAGCTCAAGCTGATGGAGACCGTCTCCGACGCAGCCTCCCCGAGCCCCGCCGAAGAAGCGGAAGAGCGTGACCTGGAGCGCATGCTGGCGCAAGCCATCGATCGGCTGCCCGAGAGGGAGCGCCTCGTCATCGCCCTCTACTACAAGGAGGGGTTGACGCTCAAGGAGATCGGGCGGGTGCTCGGGGTGACCGAGTCGAGGGTGTGCCAGATCCACACCAAGGCCATCGTGCGCCTTCGCTCGCACCTGCAGCAGGCGAGCTGACGCCGTACGTGAGGCCCGCCCGAGCGCGGGGCGGACAGTGGACCGCAAAGGGGAGGGGAAGGCCCGGAGCCCTCAACGATGTCCATGCGCAACGTGGACCTGCAGACGCTTCTCCCGAGGGCGCAAGAGGCGTCGCGAGCCCAGGACGCCACGCACCGCCAGCTTCAGATCGCGCAGCAGGCCACCTCCGAGCAAACCCGCCGTTCCCAGGAACAGCAGGCCCGCCAGGTGCGCGCCCCTGACCGGACGGAGCACAGGCGAGTCAGCGACGCCACCGACGAACACCGCCGCCGCCAGCGACAGGATCGCCCCGCCCCCGAGCGCGCTCGGGCCCGGGAGAGTCGCAAACCTGCTCCGGCCGAGCCGGCAGCTGCCTCGCGCCCTCCGGCGGTACCGGGCCTCGGGCAGCACGTGGACGTGCGGGCGTGATTGAGAAGCCAGGGGCCCTGTGATATACTACGCCCCGGCGTTTACCAGCACACACGCCGTTCTTGCGACCCGGGCGGCGGTGCCGGGGCAGGGTTCGTCCCGCTCGGCTCCCCCGGGGATGAGGCGGCGGCGGTCAACAACCGAGCGCCGGGGAGGAGGTGAACGGGATGGCTGTCATCTCCATGAAGCAGCTGCTGGAGGCCGGCGTCCACTTTGGCCACCAGACCCGCCGGTGGAACCCCAAGATGGCCCGCTACATCTACACCGAGCGCAACGGGATCTACATCATCGACCTGCAGGAGACCGTCCGCAAGCTCGACGAGGCGTACCGCTTCGTCAAGGAGACGGTCCAGGACGGCGGGACCGTGCTCTTCGTCGGTACCAAGAAGCAGGCTCAGGACACGGTCAAGGAAGAGGCCCAGCGCTGCGGCATGTTCTACGTCAACCAGCGGTGGCTGGGCGGCACGCTCACCAACTTCAACACCATCAAGGGGCGGCTGCGCCGGCTGGACGAGCTCGACCGGATGGAGACCGAGGGCGTCTTCGACCGGCTCCCCAAGAAGGAAGTCCTGCAGCTGCGCAAGGAGAAGCAGAAGCTGGAGCGCTTCCTGTCCGGCATCCGTCACATGCAGACCCTTCCCAGGGTCCTGTTCGTGATCGATCCCCGCAAGGAGGCCAACGCCGTCCGGGAGGCCCGCAAACTCGGGATCAAGGTGGTCGCGATCGTCGACACCAACTGCGACCCGGACGAGGTGGATTACGTGATCCCGGGCAACGACGACGCCATTCGGGCGGTACGGCTCATCACCCACAAGATCGCCGACGCGGTCATGGAGGCCCGGGAGGGCCAGGAGGGGCCGGCGGCCGGCGAGGCGGGTGAGCAGGCCCACGAGCAGCAGGGCGCGGTACCGGAGGGCCAGGAGCAGACGGTCTATCCGGTGGATGGCGAGGCGGCACCCGGCGACGGCGGCTCCCAGGGCGGCGTCGCCGTCGAGGCCGAAGCGTCTCGGGGTGACGTGTACACCAAAGCGGGTTCGTAACAGCGTGGATCGACGAGGGCCTGGCGATGGGTGGTGCGGCAGCCCTGCAAGGAAAGGCTGCCGCACCATTGTCATGGGGACAACCTAATCCGGGAGACCATGGAAGGCGGGTATGCACACGTGGCGGAGGTCACTACGGAACGTATCCGGGCCCTTCGCGAGCGCACGGGGGCCGGGATGATGGACGTGAAACGGGCCCTGGAGCAGGCGGGCGGCAACGAGGAGGAGGCCATCCGCATCCTGCGGGAGAAGGGCCTGGCCCAGGCCGCCAAGCGGGCCACCCGCAAGGCGCTGGAAGGCGTCATCGAGACCGTCGTGCTCCCCGAGCGAGGGAGGGCCGCCATCATCGAGCTCAACTGCGAGACGGACTTCGTAGCCCGCACGGGCGACTTCCGGGCGCTGGCTCGCGCGCTGGCGGAGCACGCGGCCTTCGTGGGCGACGAGGTGGATCCCAGGGACCCATCGGCCCACGCGGATCCCCGGGGCGAGTCCTCCGTGGCGCGGGTGGACGCGTTCCTCGACCGCCCCCTGACCGGCAAGCCGGGGCTCACGGCCCGGGAGCTCCTGACCGAAACGGCCGCCCGGTTGGGCGAGCACGTGCGGCTGCGCCGGTTCGTAACCTTCGTAACGGGGGCGCGGATGGTCGAGACCTACGTCCATGGGGATGGCCGCATCGGGGTCCTGCTCGAGGCGGAGGTGAGCCCGCAGGAAGCGGCCGACCGGGCCGAGGTGCGGGCCATGGTGCGGGACCTTGCCATGCAGGTGGCGGCGTTCAGGGCCGAGTACGTGGATCGGTCCCAGGTGCCCGAGGCAGTCAAGGCCCGCGAGCGGGAGATCTACCGGACGGCGGCGCTCAACGAAGGCAAGCCCGAACGGGTGGTCGATCGCATCGTCGAGGGCCGGCTCGAAAAGTTCTATCAGGAGGTGTGCCTGCTGGATCAGCCGTACATGAGGGACGGCAGCGTGAGCGTCTCGCGCCACCTCCAGCAGGCGAGCGGCGCCCTGGGGGTCAAGGTCGGCTTGCGGCGGTTCGCCAGGTTCGAGCGGGCCGAGCAGCTCGCTTCCGACGACCAGCAGGAGTAACGTCCAGGGGCCGGCGACCCAAGGAGTGCGAGCTCCTGGGGGAGAACTCATGTCCGGGGCGGGTGGTTCGGCGATGGCAACCCCATACCGGCGCGTCGTGCTGAAGCTCAGCGGGGAGGCGCTGGCAGGCAACGCGGAGTTCGGCATCGACCTTCCCACCGTGGAGCGCCTGGCGCAGGCCGTGCGTACCCTCAGCCAGATGGGCATCCAGGTCGCCATCGTGGTCGGAGGCGGCAACATCTGGCGAGGGTCGCAGGCGGCGGAGCGGGGGATGGACCGCAGCACCGCAGACTACATGGGCATGCTCGCCACGACCATCAACGGCCTCGCTTTGCAGGAGGTGCTGGAGCGCCTCGGGGTGGCGACCCGGGTCCAGTCGGCCATCGAGATGCGCCAGGTGGCCGAGCCCTATATCCGCAGGCGGGCCATCCGGCATCTGGAGAAGGGCCGGGTGGTCATCTTCGCCGCCGGCACGGGCAACCCGTTCTTTTCGACCGACACCGCGGCCGCCCTGCGCGCGGCGGAGATCGAGGCCGAGGTCATCCTCATGGGCAAGCGCGGCGTGGACGGCGTGTACGACGCCGACCCGCGCAAGCACCCGGGCGCTCACCGCTTCGAGAGGCTCACCCACTTCGAGCTGATCCAGCGGGGGCTGGACGTGATGGATCCCACCGCGGCCTCCTTGTGCATGGAAAACCGGATCCCGATCATCGTCTTCGACATCGGGGAGCCCGACAACATCGTGAGGGCAGCGACCGGAGAACGCGTCGGGACCACTGTGGGCGGGGGTGTTTCGGGTGGCTAAAGAGGGCGATTGGAAAGCATTGCTGCAAGAAGCCGGGGAGAAGATGAAAGCGGTCGTACAAGCCACCCGGCGGGAACTCGCAGCAATCCGCACCGGGAGGGCGTCGCCGGCTCTCTTGGAGCGGGTGGTGGTGGATTACCACGGTGCACCCGTGCCGCTCAACCAGCTCGCCTCCATCACGGCGCCGGAGCCGCGCACCCTGGTGGTGCAGCCGTGGGACCGTTCCATCCTCAAGGAGGTGGAGCGGGCCATCCTCAAGTCGGACCTGGGCGTGACCCCTACCAACGACGGTAACGTGGTGCGCCTGGTGCTGCCCCAGTTGACCGAGGAGCGGCGACGGGAGCTCGTGCGGCTGGCGCGCAAGCAGGCCGAGGAGAAACGGGTGACCATCCGCAACGTCCGGCGCGACGTCAACGAAGAGCTCAAGAAGTGGGAAAAGGCGAAACTGGTGTCGGAAGACGACGTGCACCGGGCTCAGCAGCAGGTGCAGCAGCTCACGGACCGGCACATCGAGGAGGTCGACCGGATCCTGGAGAGCAAAGAGAAGGAGATCATGGAGGTCTGACCGGTTGGACCAGGAGCGGCGAGAGCCCGCGGCGGCGGGCGGGGCCGGCCCGGAAGTGCCGCCGGACGTGGTCGGGCTGGAGCTCGAGGCGGCGCTACGGCGCCTGGGCGGGCGCTACCGTTGCACGCTGCGCTTCACGGCGCCGCCCCGGCCCAAGGGGGAGAAGGGCGCGGTACGCGTCGTCGCGCAGCGGCGCGTGATGCGGCCGGGCACGGAGGCCTTGCACGCCATCGAGCTCGTGTGTGCGAGAGAGTATTACGAGCAACGCCCCGGCCTCGACGGGGAGGCGTGAGGATGCATGACGCCGGCTCCGTAGGCTCGTCGGCCCCGCGCCCCCACCGGATGCTGGCGCGGCTGGCGGACCGGGTCTGGCTGCACCTGGCCGAGAGCAGCTGGCCCTGGATCAACGTGCGCAGCGAAGAGCATCGCCTGCTGATGGAGCTGGACCCGGCGCGTATCCCACGGCACGTCGCCATCATCATGGATGGCAACGGACGGTGGGCGCAGCGCCGCGGGCTGATTCGGACCGCCGGCCACAGGGCCGGGGTGCGTAGCCTCAAGGAAGCGGTGCGTACCTGTGCGAAACTGGGCGTCGAGGTTTTGAGCGTCTTCGCCTTCTCCACGGAAAACTGGCAGCGTCCGGCCGCGGAAGTGGACATGTTGATGCGCCTGCTCACGGAGGTGCTCCGGGAAGAAATCGACGAGATCGACGAAGCGGGGGTGCGGGTCCACGCTATCGGCCGCCTCGATGGGTTGCCCCAGGACGTGGTCCAGCAGATTCGCGCGGCCGAGGCTCGCACCCGGGCCAATCGCCACATGCTGCTCAACGTCGCGCTCAACTATGGGGGACGGGCCGAGATCGTGGACGCAGCCGTACGCCTGGCCCAAGACGTGGCAGCCGGCAAGGTCTCCCCGGAGACGGTCGACGAGGAGAGCTTCTCCCGTTACCTGTACACGGCCGGCCTTCCGGACCCGGACCTCCTGATTCGCACGGGAGGCGAGTATCGCGTCAGCAACTTCATGCTCTGGCAACTGGCCTACTCGGAGCTATGGGTCACACCGGTCTTCTGGCCGGATTTCCGGCGCGTCCACCTGCTGCAGGCCATCGTCGATTACCAGCGACGTCATCGCCGCTTCGGAAAGGTCTAGAGCGCGGTGTTCGCCCGGCGAGCCGTGACGGCAGCGGCAGGCGCGCCCATCCTGCTGGTCGCGCTGTACGCGGGTGGCGTTTGGTGGGCGCTGACGCTGGCCATCATTGCGGTATGGGGCTCGCTCGAGCTGGGCGATCTCTTCGTGGCGAAAGGCGCCGGACAGCCCCAGCGCGACGTCCTGATCCTGGCGGGGCTGGCGGGAGTCTTGCTGGCGCCGGCCATGCAACATCTCGCCGGCACGCACTGGCCCCGGACCCTGCCGCTGCTGCTGCCGACGCTCGTGCTGGGGTATGCGGCCTTGCGGGCATGGCTGCGCGGGGCGAGCGTGCTCTTGGAGGCCGCGGCGGCCGCCTTCGCCTTTTCGTACGTGGGGGTGCTGATGGGCTTTTGGTGGTTGTTGCGCAGCCATCCCGACCTCGGTTGGCCGTACGCCATGGTGGTGATGGTCGGGACCTGGGCGACCGACATCGGCGCCTTCGCAGTCGGGCGCCTGATGGGGCGCCACCGGCTGCTCCCCAGGGTGTCGCCGGGCAAGACGTGGGAGGGCGCCATCGGAGGGGCCGTCGTGGGGTGTGCCGTGGTGGTGTGGTTGGGCGGAAAGGTGGCGCAGATGGCCGGCTGGATGCCGGTGGGGTTGGGAGCGGTGACGACGGTGGCGGCCCAGCTCGGGGACCTTGCGGAGTCGGCGCTCAAGCGCGACGCTAACGTGAAAGATTCCGGTTGGCTTTTGCCGGGACACGGCGGTATCCTGGACCGGATGGACAGTGTCCTGACCAGCGGGCTCGCCGCTTATCTCTTTGCCATCCTGATGGCCAGGCTGTAGGGGCGGATCGCGTGACGCTCAACGGGATCGTAGCGTTCGTCCTCGTCTTCGGTACCATCGTGCTCGTGCACGAATTGGGCCACTTCCTGGTGGCCAAAGCCGTGGGGGTCATGGTCCGCGACTTCTCCATCGGCTTCGGGCCCGCTCTGGTGCGCTGGAGGCGGCGGGGCACGTACTATTCGTTGCGACTGCTGCCGTTGGGGGGCTTCGTGCGCCTGGAGGGCATGGAAAACCCGGCCGAGTCGCCGCCGGCTGACCAGGGCGAGCCGCCGCTGGCGCCGTCCGACCCACGGCGATTCACCAACCGCCCGATGTGGCAGAGGGTGCTCACCATCGCCGCCGGCCCGGCCATGAACTTCGTCCTGGCCGGGGTATTGCTCGCCTACTTCTTCGTGCCGCCCGTCGTCCAGGGGATCGAGCCGGGAGGGCCGGCGGCCGTGGCCGGGATCGAGCCGGGAGATCGGATCGTGCGCATCGGCGACCTCCACACCCCCACCGGCGCCCGGGTGCAGCGAGCCGTGCTGACCGCTCCCGAGGGCGCCAGGCTCCCGGTCTGGATCGAGCGGGACGGGCGGATCCGTCAGGTCGTGGTCGAGGTGGCCCGGCAAGACGGGCGGGGATACATCGGGATCCGGATGGGAGGGGCCCGCCCGTGGCCCCAGGCCCTGTACGGCGGATTCGTCCAGAT
Source organism: Limnochordaceae bacterium (assembly GCA_014896295.1). GTDB lineage: Bacteria > Bacillota > Limnochordia > Limnochordales > Geochordaceae > Carboxydichorda > Carboxydichorda subterranea. The sequence continues at coordinate 63,272 of JADBKR010000005.1, read as the reverse complement.
GGTGGACTCGACGGGGGACATCGTCCGGATCATCGCCCGGATGCTCGGCGGAAGGGAGCCGGTCCAGGTCGCGGGCCCGGTCGGTATCTTCTCGATGGTCCAGGAGGCGGCCCAGCAAGGCCCGGCCAATCTGATCGGGCTGGCCGCCATCCTCAACATCAACCTCGGCCTCATCAACCTGCTGCCCCTGCCCGTGCTCGACGGCGGGTGGCTCCTGTTCATGGGGATCGAGTGGATACGGCGCCGGCCCCTGGAGCCGCAGCTGCAGTCGCTGGCCCAGATGGTGGGGCTGATGCTGCTCATCGGATTGATGTTGCTGGCCACGTACTTCGACCTTCTGCGCGGGTAGGGGGACCTGTCAGCGATGCGGATGTCACAGCTTCTGGCACCGACGCTCCGGGAAGAGCCGGCAGAGGCGGAAAGCGACAGCCACCGCTTGATGCTGCGCGCGGGGCTGATCCGCAAGTCTTCGGCCGGGATTTACACCTACCTGCCGCTCGCCTTCCGGTCCCTTCGCAAGATTTCGGAGATCGTGCGCGAGGAGATGGACCGAGCGGGCGGGCAGGAGCTGCAGCTTCCCATCGTGCAGCCCGCCGAGTTGTGGGTGGAGACGGGCCGCTGGTACGAGTACGGCCCCGAGATGTTCCGCCTGAAGGACCGGCACGGGCGGGAGTTTTGCCTGGGCCCCACCCACGAGGAGATCATCACGGCGCTGGTGCGGGCGGAGGTGCGCTCTTACCGGCAGTTGCCGCTCCTGTTGTACCAGATTCAAAACAAGTACCGCGACGAGATCCGGCCGCGCTTCGGCGTCATCCGGGGCCGGGAGTTCATCATGAAAGACCTGTACTCGTTCGACCGGGACGAAGCGGGGCTCGAAGAGAGCTACCGCAAGATGTACGAGGCGTACTCCCGGGCGTTCCACCGATGCGGGCTGTCGACGACCGCGGTGGAGGCGGATCCCGGCGCCATCGGCGGCGACGTCACGCACGAGTTCATGGTGCTGTCTCCCATCGGGGAAGCCCAGGTCGTCCACTGCCGGCAGTGCGGCTATGCGGCCAACGTGGAGGCGGCTCCGGCCTCTGCGCCTCCCGCGCGACCGCAGGGCGCTCGGGCGACGGAGGCGCCGCCGGCCCCTCGCAAGGTTTCCACGCCGGGCGTGCGGACCATCGAGGATCTGGTCCGGTTCCTCGGCACGCCCTCGCACGCCATTCTCAAGACGCTGCTGTACGAAGGGGATGGGCGGCTCGTCGCAGCGGTCATCCGGGGCGATCACCAGCTCAACGAAGTCAAACTGGCCCGGGCCATCGGGCTCTCCTCGGTCCAGGCTGCCTCCCCCGAACGGGTCCGGGAGGTGACGGGGGCGCCTGCGGGCTTCGTCGGCCCCGTCGGTTTGAACCGGGTTGAAATCGTGGCGGACCCGTGGGCGATGGCGCTCGACGAGGCGGTCACGGGCGCCAACGAGGAGGACGCCCATCTGGTCGGGGTGGTCCCGGGACGCCACTTCTCGGCGGACCGGGTGACCGACATCCGGCTGGTCGTGCCCGGAGATCCGTGCCCCCGGTGCGGCGCTCCGCTCGACCGATCGGCCGGGATCGAGGTGGGGCAGATCTTCAAACTCCACACCAAGTACAGCGAGGCGTTGGGCGCCACGTTCTTGGACGAGGACGGCAAGGAGAAGCCGGTGGTCATGGGGTGCTACGGCATCGGCATCACCCGGACCCTGGCCGCCGTGATCGAGCAGCATCACGACGACAAGGGGATCATCTGGCCGGTGAGCGTGGCTCCGTATCACGCGGTGGTGGTTCCGGTCAACGTCAAGGATCGCGGCCAGATCGAGGCGGCCGAGCGGCTCTATCACGAGCTGACCGGGGCCGGCGTCGAGACGGTGCTGGACGACCGGGAGGAACGGCCCGGGGTCAAGTTCAACGACGCCGATCTGATGGGCTTCCCGTACCGGGTGACGGTGGGAGCGCGGCTGGCAGCGTCGGGGCAGGTGGAGATCCGCCGGCGCTCGGACGGGCGGGACGTGCCGGTCTCCCTGGACGAGGCCGCTTCGAAGGTGAGGGAGTGGCTCAGGGAGGACATGGAAGCCCTGCAGCCCCGCTGAGGAGTGTGAAGGCGCGGCGGGCTCGTTGCGCGCCTTTCCTGCGCGATGTTATAATAGCGCCTGGCAAGTGTAGCGGCTCTTGCGGCGGAAGAGTGGGATCCCCCCACTCTTTCGTTCTGTTGGGGGTAGCCAGGTGCACCCGAAGGCGATCGAGCAACTGGTCATCGAGCAGGCGGAGGCGGTAGCGAAGGAGCTCGGCATCGAGGTGGTGGACGTGGAGTTCCAGCCCGGTCCGCGGGGCCGCGTGCTGCGCGTCTTCATCGACAAGCCCGGTGGAGTGAGCGTGGAGGACTGCCGGGCGGTGAGCGTGCCCCTGTCCGGGGCGCTGGACCGGCTCGACCCCATACCCGGGCCGTACCGGCTCGAGGTCTCGTCGCCCGGCGTCGAGCGCCCTTTACGCAAAGCGGAGGATTTCGAGCGGTTCGCCGGCCGCGAGGTGGAGGTGCACACCTACGGCCCGGTCGAGGGGCGCCGCCATTTCACCGGGCGGCTGAAGGGCCTCGCAGGCGATCGGGTGCAACTCGAGATGGAGGACGGCAGCATGGTCGCGCTGCCACGTGAAGGGATCAGCAGGGCCAGGCTGCGGGTTCGCTGGCAGGGGGCTGTGGAGCGATGAATCTCGAGCTGATGGGCGCTCTCAACGAACTGGAGAAGGAGCGTGGGATCTCCCGGGAGGTCTTGCTCAAGGCGATCGAAGACGCCATCGAGTCGGCCTTCCGCAAGTCCTCGCAGCCCCACCAAAACCTGCGGGTCGACTTCGACGACCGCAGCGGGCGGGTGCGCGTCTTCGCCCGCAAGGCGGTCGCGGAGAAGGTGACCGACCCTTCGACGGAGATCTCGCTGGAAGAGGCGCAGCGGATCAACCCGCGCTTCGAGGTCGACGACGTGGTCGAGGTCGAGCTGACTTTGCCCGACCTGGGCCGGATCGCCGCGCAGACCGCCAAGCAGGTGGTGGTGCAGCGGATCCGGGAGGCCGAGCGGAGCCGGGTGTACGAGGAGTACCACAGCCGGGAGGGGGACATCCTGACCGGCATCGTGCGGCGGATCGAGCACCGCAACGTATACGTGGACCTCGGCCGCGCCGAGGGAGTCATGCCGCCTTCGGAGCAGGTCGCGACCGAGCGGTACACGCCGGGTACCCGGATGAAGTTTTACCTGGCGGAGGTGAGCAAGACCGCCAAGGGGCCGCAGCTGGTGCTCTCCCGCAGCCATCCGGGTCTGGTGCGGCGGCTGTTCGAGCTCGAGGTGCCGGAGATCCACGACGGGGTCGTGGAGATCCGGGCCCACGCGAGAGAAGCGGGGCACCGCTCCAAGATTGCCGTCTGGTCCACGGACCGCAACGTGGATCCGGTGGGCGCCTGCGTGGGGCCGCGGGGAGCCCGGGTCCAGCAGGTGGTCAAGGAGCTGCGGCAGGAGAAAGTGGACGTCATCGCCTGGGATCCCGATCCCGAGGTTTTCCTGGCCAATGCCCTGCAGCCGGCCCGGGTCCTCAAGGTGTACCTGGACCCCACCGACCGGTCGGCGAAGGTGATCGTGCCGGAGAAGGAGCTATCGCTGGCCATCGGCAAGGAAGGGCAAAACGCCCGGCTGGCCGCCAGGCTCACGGGCTGGCGCATCGACATCCGCAGCGAGGCGCAGTGGGCCGAGGTGCAGCAGGAGTTCGAGGAGAAGCGGCGCCAGTGGATGCAGGCCAGGCCGGAGGCCGCCGGAGCGGGGGCTGCCCGGGTGGGCCGGGAGGAGCAGCCGGCGACGGCAGGAGCAGCGGCGACCCAGGCGCCCCCCGCGGAGCGGCCCGCGGCGCAGCCGGCGGCGGGGGCGGCCCCCGCTCGCACCGAAACGCCGGCACAGTCGGAGCAAGCGCCTGTCCCTGCCGTGCCGGTGGCCGAGCCGAGCCGGGCGCCCCTCGAGGTGCCGGTCGATGCCGGGCCGGCCGTGCAGGCCGAAGAAGAGGAGATCCCCATCGAGCCGGAGCCCGTCAAGCCGGTGGAAGAAGAGGAGCAGCAGCTCAAGCAAAAGGGCGCCGGCAAGGTCCGCCGCATCAAGGGTGTGCGGCGCTTCGAGCGGCGCCACCTGGAGGAAGAGCTGGAGGAGGCCGAGTCTTTGCCGACCCTGTTCTCCTCCGAAGAGGAAGGGGAGCCCGAGGCCGCTCCCGCGCCCGAAGAGCCTGCTGCTCAGCGTCAGGAGGCCGCCCGCCGGGATACACTGGCCGTCCCGCTGTTCGCGGTAGCCAAGCGGGTGCTGGAGAGCCCCGCCACCCGGGAGGCCAAGGCGGACGGAAAGACCGAGGCCAAAGCGGACGGAAAGACCGAGGCGAAGGCCAAGGCGGCTCCGGCGCAGGCCGGGGAGGAGCGCGAGCGCCCGGAGGCTCCTCCTCAGCCGCAGGCGGCGGCTTCAGGGGCCCCGGCGGATGCAGCTACGACCAAGGCGGCGCCGGCTCCGTCGGCTCGCCCGGCGGCGGCCGCACCGGCCGCGCCGCGGCCGGCGACCCAGCGGCGCGCCGAAGATGGGCCGCGTGAGGCCGTCGAGGATGCGGACAAGAAGCCGAAGAAGGTGCTCCGCAGCTTATCGGAGCTTTCTCTGGAGGACTTCGGGTTCCAGCGCCAGGGGCCCAAGCGGAAGGGGCGTTGAGGACGGTGAGCGCCCGGCAACAGCCCAGGCCTCGCAAGGTGCCCATGCGGACCTGCGTCGGGTGCCGCACCGTCCGGCCCAAGCGCGAGATGATCCGGATCGTGCGGACGCCGGAAGGGAGCGTCGTGGTCGACCCGACGGGTAAGCGGTCGGGCCGGGGGGCGTACATCTGCCCGCGGCCGGAGTGCCTCGATGCTGCTCGGCGGGGGCGCCAGCTGGAGCGGGCGCTCGAACACCCCATCGAGGACGGGGTGTTCGACGAGCTGGCCCGGCAGCTGGCGGCCGCCGGGGGCGCGCGGTAGGGTGGGCCGTGGCGGATCCGGCAACGTGGCTGGGGCTCGCGAGAAGGGCCAACAAGGCGGCCATCGGGCGAATGGCCTGCAGGCAGGCGCTCCGGGAGGGCCGCGTGCGGTTGCTCGTGGTGGCGCAGGACGCCTCGGAGGGCGCGGCCCGGTACTGGCAAGGCGAGGCCGAGCGGGCAGGCGCGGTGCGCGTGATCCGGTGGGGCACCCGCGTCGCGCTCGGTTCGGCGATGGGTCGGGGACCGGTGGCCGTCATAGGGGTGTGTGACGAGGGCCTGGCATTCCATTTCTTGGGTTCGGTGAGCGCACGGGACGCGAGCGGGCGGTCGCCGGCCGTTCAGGAGTGATGGTGGCATGAAAAAGCTACGGGTCTATCAGCTGGCCAAGGAGCTCAACGTCGACGCGAAGATGCTCCTGGCGTTCTTGCAGGGCCGGGGTAGCGCCGCCTCTTCCACTTTGAGCATGGTCGAGCTCGACGAGGAGGAAGTGGCGCGGCGCCAGTTCGGCAAGGGTACCGGAGCCGGGGAGATCAAGGGGGCGCGGCTGGTCGGGCGGGTACAAAGGGCACAACCGGCGCCCGCGCCGGCGTCGCCGCCTGCCACGGCGCCTGTGGCGCCTGCCAGGGAGGCTCCGGCCGCGCGCCCGGCTCCTGAGGCGCCTTCCCGGGCGACGCCGGTGACGGCCGGGGTGCCGGCGCCGCAGCCGGCCGGTGCGCCCGCCACCGCTGTGCCGCGGCCGGCCCATGAGGCTCCGCCGGCAGCGGCATCGGCCCCGAAGGAGGCCTCGGCCGCTCCCGCGGCGGAGGGGCCTTCTGTGCAGCGCGGCTCGGAGGTGTCCGCTCCAAAGCAAGCGCCGGCTCGCGGCGAGCAGGCCCCGTCCAGGGCCGTTCCCCAGCCGCACGCTCAGCGGCCGCAGGCGTCGCAAGCGCCGGCGGAGCGCCCGAAGGACAGGCGTCCGCAAGAGCGCTCCCAGGACCGCCCGCAGATAGACCGCCAGCAGCAGGCGGCCCGCGCGTCTTCGGGTCCGTCCCACGGCAAGCAAGCGCCCCCCAGAGACAAGAAAGCTGCTGCCAAGCCCGGTGGGGTCCACGCTCCGGCGCCGACCCGGCCTCCGGAGAGCGGGAGGCGCCCCGGATCTCCTCCGTCCCATGGCAAACCCGGGCGCGGGCGCCCTCCGATCACGTCGCCGCTGCCGAAGGGCAAAGGGCACCGTCCAGGTCCCGGCCGCGGGCCATCGCACGCGCCCGCCACGCCCCCGGCGCCTCGCGGAGGTACGGTCGAGCTCCCGCAGCGCATCGTCGTGCGGGACCTGGCGAGCCGGCTGGGCGTTTCGGCGGCCGAGCTCATCAAGCAGCTCATGAAGCAAAACGTGATGGCCACCATCACCCAGGAGATCCCGTTCGAGGTAGCCACGGCGGTGGCCGAAAACCTGGGGTTCACCGTTCAGCGCCCCAAGAGCGCCGAGGAGCGGTTCCTCGAGGCGAAGAAGAGCGAAGCCTCGCAGCAGACCGGCAAGATCGAGCCTCGCCCTCCGGTGGTCACCATCATGGGCCACGTCGACCACGGCAAGACGACCCTGCTCGACGTCATCCGCAAGAGCCGGGTGGCGGCCGAGGAGTACGGCGGGATCACGCAGCACATCGGAGCGTACCAGGTGGAGGTGCAGGGCCGGCGCATCACTTTCCTCGATACCCCGGGCCACGAGGCGTTCACCTCGATGCGGGCTCGGGGCGCACAGGTGACCGACATCGCGGTCCTGGTGGTGGCCGCCGACGACGGGGTCATGCCCCAGACCGTCGAGGCCATCCACCACGCGCGGGCGGCAGGCGTGCCCATCATCGTCGCCATCAACAAGGTCGACAAACCGGGAGCCTCGCCGGACCGGGTCAAGCAGCAGCTGGCCGAACACGAGCTCGTGGCCGAGGAGTGGGGCGGCGACACGGTCATGGTGCCGGTCTCGGCCTTGCGCAAGCAGGGCATCGACGAGCTCTTGGAAATGATCCTGCTGGTGGCCGACCTGCGCGAACTCAAGGCGCCCGTGGACCAGCCCGCCCAGGGCGTGGTCATCGAAGCCCAGCTCGATCGCGGCCGCGGGCCCGTCGCGACGGTCCTCGTCCAGGAAGGCACGCTCAAAGTGGGCGACCCGGTGATCGTGGGCGCCGTGCCCGGGCGTGTGCGGGCACTGCTCGACGACCGCGGGCGGCCGCTGCAAGAGGCCGGTCCATCGACGCCGGCCGTCGTGCTGGGCCTCTCCGACGTGCCCCAACCCGGTGACTCCCTGATGGTGACGCCCGACGAAGAGACGGCGCGGAGGATCGCCCAGGAACGCCTGGAGAAACAGCGGGCAGAGCAGCTGAGGCCAACGGCCCGCATGACGCTCGAGACGCTGAGCAAGATGGCGGCCGAGGGGGAAACCCGAACGCTGCCCATCGTGCTCAAGGCCGACGTGCAGGGATCACTCGAGGCGCTGCAGGCGGCCCTGCAGCAGGCATCAACGCCGCAGGTGCAGGTCAACGTCATCCATGCCGCGGTCGGCGGGATCACGGAGGCGGACGTCAGTCTGGCTTCGGCTTCCAACGCCATCATCATCGGCTTCAACGTGCGGCCCGACGCCAACGCCCGCCGGCTGGCGGAGCGGGACCGCGTCGACGTCCGGACCTACCGGATCATCTACGAGGCCATCGACGACGTGAAAGCGGCCATGCAGGGCATGCTCAAGCCGAGGCTGGAAGAGCGGGTGCTCGGCCATGCGGAGGTGCGCCGCACCTTCAAGGTGCCGGGCGTCGGCACCGTGGCCGGCTGCTACGTCACCGACGGCCGCGTGGTGCGCAACGGGAGCGTACGGGTCGTGCGCGACGGCGTCGTGGTCTTCGAAGGGAAGATCGCTTCGCTCAAGCGGTTCAAGGAAGACGTGCGGGAAGTGGCCGAGGGCTTCGAGTGCGGCATCGGCATCGAGCGCTTCAACGACGTCAAGGAGGGCGACGTGCTCGAGATCGTCGAGGTCGTGGAAGTGCGCCAGGAGCAGCCGGTGCTCTCCGGTGACCGCACGGGCGCGTGAGGGAAGCGACGGTGAGCCGGGCCATGGTCGTGGCGGTGGCGTCTGCGGAGCTCTGGATCTCCGGGAGCGAGTCGCTCAAGGATCGCCGCCGCGTGACCCGGGCGGTCGTGGACCGGCTCCGGGCCCGCTACAACGTCTCGGTGCTGGAGATGGACGAACCGCTCACGTGGCAGCGAGCCCGCCTGGCCGTGGCATGCGTCAGTCACGACGAACATCTCGCCCGCGAGTTGATGGATAGTGTGCGCCGGGTGATGGAGGGGCGGGCCGACGCCGAGTTGACCGAGTTTTCCGTCGTGTATTACCATCAACCCTCCCCGGCGCCCGCGAGGTAGGAGGCCCCGCGATGGCAAGGCTTCGGGTGGAGCGGCTTCGCGAAGAGTACCGGCGAGAAGTGAGCGACATCCTCCGGCGCATGAAGGATCCGCGCCTGGGGTTCGTGACCGTGACCGACGTGGAGATGTCGAGCGACCTGCGGCACGTCAAGGTGTTCGTGAGCGTGCTGGGAAGCGACGAGGACCTGCGCCGAACGATGGACGTGCTCGAGCAGGCGCGAGGGTACGTGCGCACGGAGGCCGGGCGGCGGATCCGCCTGCGTTACACTCCGGAGGTGACGTTCCAGTTCGACCCGTCGGTGCGCCGGGGGGCGCGGGTGATGACCATCCTCAACCAGCTGCGCGAGCCGTCCGGGACGCCGCCGGCAGATCCGGCGACGGGGCAGCAGGCGGGTAGGCCGGAGCACGAGGGGGCCCCATCGTGACGGCGCGGTGGCCCGAAACCGAGCGTGCCCTGCAGACCGTGGCGCACGAGCTGAAAATTCACGACCGCATCGCCATCATCGGCCACGTGGATCCAGATCTCGACAGCATCGGGTCGATCCTGGCCCTGCGGCTTGCCCTGGAGAGCCTGGGCAAGACGGCGTGGGCGATCTCTCCAGGTCCCGATCCGGAGTACTGGCATTTCCTTCCCGGCCACGACCAGATGCTGGTGGGGGCTCCGGAGCACGTGATCCCGGAGCTCGCCGTGGTGCTGGATACCGAAGTCCGCCCCGATCGCCTGGGCGCGTCGTGGGAACTGATCCGCCGCGCGCCCCGGGTCGTCAACGTCGATCACCACGCCACCAACGACGCCCGAGCCGACGTCGCCTTCATCGAGCCGGCAGCCGGGGCCACGGGCGAGCTCGTGTACTACCTCATCCGGGTCCTGGGCGTGTCGCTGACCCCCGACATCGCCGCCTGCCTTTACTCGGCGATCCTCACCGACACGGGCTCGTTCCGCTTCAGCAACACCACCGCCCGGACCCTCGCCATCGGGGCGGAGCTGGTGGAGGCGGGGGTGGACCCCCACGAGCTCTCCATGGCCATCTACGACACCCGGTCGTGGGAGTTCATGCGCCTGTTGGGGCGGATGCTCGACTCGCTGAAGCGGACCGAGGACGGGCGGATCGCCTGGATGGAGCTCGCCCTGAAGGACGCCCAACAGGCCGGGGTTCCCCCGAGCGAGATGGAGGGGCTCGTCCAGTACCCGCGCATGATCCACGGGGTCGAAGTCGCCCTGCTGTTCAAGGAGCTGGAGCCGGGCAAGACGCGGGTGAGCTTGCGGTCGCAGAGGTACGTGGACGTGTCGGCGATCGCCCGGGCGTTCGGCGGCGGGGGCCACCTGCGGGCGGCCGGCTGTACGCTGGAGGCTCCGCTCGAAGAGGCCGTCCGGCGGGTCGTGGCCGCCTGCCAGGCGGCGGTCGCCACGATGCCCGCGGTCCCGGCGCGAGACGGGCGCAGGTAGAGGAGGGTGGCGTAGTTTGGAGGCGCCGGGCGTCGCCGCAGGCGTGCTCAACGTGATCAAGCCGCCCGGGATGACGTCCCACGACGTCGTCGCCCTGGTGCGCAAGTGGGCGGGCGTGCGCCGGGTGGGCCACGCCGGGACCCTGGATCCCGGAGCGGCCGGCGTGCTGGTCGTCCTGGTGGGCCAGGCAACCCGCCTCGCCTCTTACCTGCAGGAGGCCGAGAAGGTCTACCGGGCGGAGATGGTCCTGGGCGTCCGCACGGATACCCAGGACGCTTCGGGGCGGACCCTGGCCGTGGCCGATGCGTTCGAGATCCCGTGGAGCGACGTGGACGCCGCGCTGGCCCGCATGATCGGGACGATCCAGCAGCGCCCTCCGATGGTTTCCGCCGTCCACCACCAGGGCCGGCGGCTGTACGAGCTGGCGCGCCAGGGCGTCGAGGTCGAACGGCCCGTGCGCACCGTGGAGATCTACGATCTCCAGGTGCACAGCATCTGGCCCGAGGACGCCGAACGAGCCACCTTCGGCGCCCGGGTCGTGTTCGACGTCACGTGTTCGGCGGGGACTTACGTGCGCACCCTGTGCGACGACGTGGGCCAGAGCCTGGGCTGCGGCGCGCATCTGGGCTTCCTGGTGCGGCTGCGCAGCGGGGCGTTTGGCCTGGACCAGGCCGTGACGCTCGAAGAGCTCGAAGCGGCGGGCCGCCATCGCCGGCTGGCGGAGTACCTGCTGCCCCTGGACGCTGGGCTGGGCCACCTGCCCCGGGTCTCCCTGGAAGGGGAATCTCTCCACCGGGCCCGCCACGGCACGGCGGTGGCGTGGCCGCCGGCCGACCCCCGCCCCGCCGGCCTGCGGGCCGGCGAACACGTAAGGCTGTACGATGAGGGGGATCGCTTCTTCGGGATCGCGCGCTTCACCGTACGCGACGGGAGGCCCTGGCTGGCGCCCGAGATGCTGGTGGGATGAGCAGGGACCCGAAGAATGGAGGACGTCCGCACGGTGCGCATCGACTGGTACCCTCCCGAGCCCTCCACCGGTGCGAAGAGTATCGTGGCGATCGGCACGTTCGATGGGGTGCACCTTGGCCATCAAGCCATCTTGCGCTCCGCTCGTCGGCTCGCCGAGCGCCTGGAGGCCCGAGCCGTGGCCCTCACCTTCGACCCCCACCCGCGCCTGGTCGTGGCACCGGACGCACCGCCGCCCCTTCTGCTCACGCCGCTTTCCGATCGGGTCGCTCTCTTGCGGGAGTACGGTGCGGAAGCCGTGGCGGTGCTGGGATTCGACCGGGAGGTGGCCGCGCTCGAGCCGGAGGCGTTCGTCTCCTCGGTCCTGTGCGAGAGGTTGCAGTGCTCGGGTGTGGTGGCGGGGTTCAATTTCACCTTCGGGCGGGGTCGCAGCGGCACCGCGGCCACGCTCCGGGAGATCGGAGAGAAGCTGGGACTGGCGACCGAGATCGTGCCGCCGGTGCAGCTGCAGGGGCAGGCCGTCTCTTCCAGCTTGATCCGGCAGCTCGTCGAGCGAGGAGAAGTGGAAGGGGCCGGGCAGCTGCTGGGCCGCCCGTATCGAGTGGCCGGAGAGGTGGTGCGGGGAGAGGGCAGAGGCCGCCAGCTCGGCTATCCCACGGCCAACATCCGGCCCGACCCTGCTCAGCAACTGCCGGGCGACGGGGTCTACCTGGCCCTGCTCGACCAGATGCCGGCGCTGGCGGTGGTGAGCACGCGGCCGACCTTCGGGCCGGGGGCCCGGTGGCTGGAGGTGCACGTGGTCGAGGGCTCCCCGTCCTTGTACGGCAGGCGGTCCGGGGTGGAGTTCCTGCGATTCCTGCGTCCCATCCGGCGCTTTTCCGGCGTCGACGACCTGGTGGCGCAGATCGGGGTCGACCGCGAACAGGCCCTGGAGTACTTCGCCTCGGCGGCAGAAAAGCGACCTCGGCTTTTGCAGGGTGGTAGCGTGTGATAGATTAACGGCGAGACGCGATGACGGCCGGTACCCGCCAGGACGGGACGGCCCCCGGCTCGAGCGCGGCGCGCTCCTCCACACCGGGCTTGGGCTGGGGGCGATGGCCGCAGACGTGAGGAGGAAGCATGGATTCATGGCACTGACCAAGGAGACCAAGTCCAGCTTGATTTCGCAATTCAGCCGGCACGAGGGGGACACGGGCTCGCCGGAGGTCCAGATCGCGCTGTTGACCCAGCGCATCAACGACCTCACCGAGCATCTCAAGGTCCATCGCAAGGATTTCCACAGCCGGCGCGGGCTCTACAAGATGATCGGCCAGCGCAGGGGCCTGCTGCGATACCTGGAGCGGATCGATGCCCAGCGTTACCGGGCGGTCGTCGAGCGGCTCGGGCTGCGCCACTGATCAGGGAGGCTAGGATACCCACATGTTTGACGTCCATTCCTACGAAATGGAGCTGGCAGGCCGTCGGCTGCAGCTCGAGACCGGCAAGCTGGCGCGCCAGGCCAACGGGTCGGTCGTGGTGCGCTACGGAGACACGGTATTGCTGGTCACGGCGACGATGTCGCGCCAGCCCCGGGAAGGGATCGACTTCTTCCCGCTGCTGGTCGACTTCGAAGAGCGCATGTACGCGGTCGGCAAGATTCCGGGCGGGTGGGGGCGGCGGGAGGGGAAGCCCGGGGACATCGCGATCCTGTCGGCTCGCATGGTGGACCGCCCGATCCGGCCCCTCTTCCCCGAAGGTTTCCGCAACGACGTGCAGGTCGTGGTCACGACGTTGAGCGTGGACCACGACGCGCCGCCCGACGTGCTCGGCATCATCGGCGCTTCGGCAGCGCTGACCATCTCCGAGATCCCGTTCCTGGGGCCCGTGGGCGCGGTGCGGATGGGCCTCGTCGACGGCTCGCTCGTGGTCAACCCTACGGCCGAGCAGGAGAAGGCGAGCCGTCTCCACCTGGTCGTGGCGGGCACGCGCGACGCCATCATGATGGTGGAGGCCGGCGCCGACGAGGTGCCGGAGGACCAGATGCTCGAGGCCATCATGAGGGCCCACGAGGAGATCCGGCGAATCGTCGCGCTCCAGGAGCAGATGCGGGCGGAAGTCGGCAAGCCCAAGGTGGAGGTGCCGCTGTTCACGCCCGACCCGCAGGTGCAGGCCTGGGTAGAGCAGTACGGCCGTCCCAAGATCGCGGCCGCGGTCAAGAACCCGGACAAGCAGGCCCGGGAAGAGGCGATCGAGAAGGCCCGGCAAGAGGTCGTCGAACAGTTCGTGGCCGAGCGGGGCGGCGAGGAGCAGGCGGCGCCGCTGCTCAAGGACGTCGAGACCATCCTCGACAAGCTGCTCAAGGACGAGGTCCGACGCATGATCGCCGAGGACCACGAGCGGCCCGACGGGCGCAAGCTCGACGAGATTCGCCCCATCTGGTGCGAGGTCGGGGTCTTGCCCAGGGTGCACGGGTCGGGGCTGTTCGTGCGGGGCCAGACCCAGGTCCTGACGAGCTGCACGCTCGGGCTCAAGTCGGATGAGCAGCTCCTCGACGACCTGCGGGAGGAAGACCGCAAGCGCTACATCCACCACTACAACTTCCCGCCCTACAGCGTCGGCGAGGTGCGCCCCATGCGGGCTCCCGGGCGACGGGAGATCGGGCACGGGGCGCTGGCGGAGCGGGCGCTGTTGCCGGTCATCCCGCCGGAGTCCGAGTTTCCGTACACGATTCGCCTCGTCTCCGAGGTGCTGGAGTCCAACGGCTCGACCTCGCAGGCGAGCGTCTGCGGCAGCACGCTGGCGCTGATGGACGCCGGCGTGCCCATTCGCAAGCCGGTGGCCGGCGTGGCCATGGGGCTCGTCAAGTGGGGCGAGCGCTTTGCCATCCTGACCGACATCCAGGGCATCGAGGACGCCCTGGGCGACATGGACTTCAAGGTGGCGGGTACGGCCGACGGGGTCACGGCGCTGCAGATGGACATCAAGGTGCACGGCGTGACCCGAGAGATCCTGCAGCAGGCGCTGGCCCAGGCGAAGGCGGGCCGGCTGTTCATCCTCGACAAGATGCTCCAGGCCATCGACAAGCCCCGGCCGGAGCTCTCCCCCAGGGCTCCTCGCATCCTGACCCTCGAAATCCCCGTTGACAAGATCCGCGACGTCATCGGCCCGGGCGGCAAGATGATCCGGAAGATCATCGAGCAGACCGGCGTAGAGATTGACGTGGAGGACGACGGGCGGGTCTTCATCGCCTCCGCCGACGAGGAGAGCGGCAAGAAGGCGGCGGAGATCATCCAAAACCTGGTACGCGACGTGCAGGTGGGGGCCGTCTACCTCGGGAAGGTGAAGCGGACCACCAGCTTCGGGGCCTTCGTCGAGATCCTGCCCGGCAAGGAGGGCCTCGTCCACATCTCCGAGCTGGCGCCCCAGCGCGTGGGCCGCGTCGAGGACGTGGTCAACGTCGGCGACGAAGTGCTCGTGAAGGTGACGGAGATCGACCGGCTCGGGCGCATCAACCTGTCGCGCAAGGAAGCGCTGCCCGCAGCCGAACGCGAGGCCGGGGTCATCGATGGCCGCACCACGCGGCCCGAGCCCGACCGGCGCGGCCGGGACGCCCGGGATGCCAGAGGTGGGCTGAGGCGCCCGGGTGGGCGGAGAGGCGGCTTTCGGGAGTAATCGACCCGCCGGAGCGAGCCGGCGGCATGCCCGCCCGTCGAAAACGCGGTGATCGAGCTACGAGTGGGGGTCGTCCATCAGGTCGTCGGGCGGGACGGCGACCGGGTCGACCTGGTGGTGCGCATCGACGGGCAAGGGGCTGCGCCGTCCGACGAGCCGGGGTTTTACCCGGCGTATGCCCTGACACAACTGGGGTACGGCGGGTGGTATCCGGGACAACGGGTCCTGGTCAACACCTCGGCCGTCTCCCTTTCCCTCGGCAGCGGGGGCTACCATGTCGTGGTAGCTCCCCTGGATCCGCCCCGGCCGCCGGGCGATTGGCGGACGCCTGCGCTGCGGCGGCGGCTGCACGGGCACATCGTCAAGCTCCGCTACACCCCGCTGCAGACGGTCGTGCGGGCGGCCGAAGAGCCCGGTAGCCCCTACCACCGGGCTCTTCGCCGGGTGACGCGCATCGACGGTTTGCCGGTGGCGGTCCTGGCCCTGCATGGGATGCTCACGCCTCTCGTGGCCGCGTTGCGGTGGGTCTGGGGCGAGGAGCGGCGTCCCCGGGTAGCCTACGTCATGACCGATGCCACGTCGCTCGCTGCCGCCTCGATTCGTACCCTGGGGCAGGTCCGGCGCGCCCGCCTGATCGATCTACTCATCACCGCCGGGCAGGCCCTAGGAGGGGACCTGGAGGCCGTGCACCCGGCCAGCGCGCTGGCCATGGCCAGGCTTGCCGGATGCGACGTCGCCCTCGTCGGACCGGGGCCCGGCACCGTGGGTACGGCCACTCCCCTCGGCACCACCGCCCTCGAGCAGGCGTACCTCGCCGACCTGGTAACAGCCCTGGGCGGCACGGCCGTGGTGCCCCTGCGCATCTCCCAGGCCGACGCCCGGATGCGGCATCGGGGAGTGAGCCATCATGACCGGATCGCCTTGGGGCAGCTTGCCGGCCGCCCTGCCACCGTGGTGATGCCCGCCCGCTTGCCCCGCGCGCTGCGCCGCCTCGTAGTCGGGCAGCTCGCCGCCGCGGGGATCCTGCGCCGCCACCGGGTGGTGCAGGCCGACCCCCTCCCGGCTCGACCCGCGCTCGAGCGGTTGCCTTTCGTACCACGCACCATGGGCCGGGACCCGGCGGCCGATCCGGCCTTCTTCGATGGCTGTCTGGCGGCGGGGATGGTGCTGGCGCGGCTGTCGGCAGCGCGCGGCGACGACTCCGGGGCCGTCCAAGCCGGCCGGATGGGGTGGCGGGAGTGAGCGCGCAGCCGGCCCTGTGGGGCGCGGCGTCCGTTTCGCTGCAGCGGCGATGGGCGGTCTACCTGGCGGCGGGCCTGGCCGCCTTCGCCTTCGGGGTCGGAGTGCGCCACGCGCTGGGCCATCCCGGCGCCCAGGGTCTGTCGCCGGGCGCTTACGTGCTCTCGATGTGGCCGGCGCAGGCTCCCGCCTGGCAGGCGTTCCTCGGGGAGCTCGCAAGACAGCTCCTGTGGGGGCCCGGGCTCGCCTGGGCGCTCGGCTTCACCGTGTTTGCCTCGCCCCTGGCTCTCCTGGCGCCGCTGGTGCGAGGCTACATGTTGGGTAGCGCCCTCACCTGGGCCCTGGCGGGGTGGGGATGGGATGGGCTCGTCACGGTGGCCCTGACCCTGCTTCCCCTGCAGCTCTGCCTCACCCTGGCGGCCACGCGCGCGGCTGCCGGCGCCACGGAGTTCGGCCTCGTCGTTGCCCGGTCCATGCTGGGCGTCGCCTCGCACGAACTTCCCGGCGCGTTCGCCACCTACCTGCGCCTGGGCCTGCGAGTCCTGCTCATGGCCGCGGCGGGTGCCGCCCTGGCTCTTCTGGGGGCCGGCTGGCTGCGCGGGTGGTTGGCAGCTCCCCCGGCGGGGCTATAATGCCCCAGGAGGCGTCAACAGCCCGTGCAACCCAAGACCGCGCCCGTCGACCGCATCTGCCTCATCGTGCTCGATAGCGTGGGCATCGGAGAGCTCCCGGACGCTGCGCGCTTCGGCGACGAAGGGAGCCACACCCTGCGCCACACCGCCCAGGCCGTGGGCGGGCTTCGCCTGCCGCACCTGGAGAGGCTGGGGCTGGGGTGCATCGACGAAATCCCGGGAGTGGCGTGCGCCGGGCGGCCGGCCGCGGCTTACGGCAAGATGGCCGAGCGCTCCGCCGGCAAAGACACCACTACCGGCCACTGGGAGCTGACCGGCGTCGTGCTCGACCGTCCTTTCCCCACGTATCCCGAGGGATTTCCGCCCGAGGTCATCGAGGCGTTCGAGCGGGCCATCGGGCGCCGGGTGCTCGGCAATCGCCCGGCCTCCGGCACCGTGATCATCGAAGAGCTGGGCGAGGAGCACTTGCGTACGGGGAGGCCCATCGTCTACACGTCGGCGGACAGCGTGTTTCAGATCGCCGCCCACGAGTCGGTCATCCCGGTGCCGGAGCTGTACCGCATGTGCGAGATCGCCCGGGGCATCCTGACCGGGCCCCATGCGGTGGGGAGGGTCATCGCGCGGCCCTTCGAGGGGACTCCCGGCTCCTTCCGCCGCACGTCCCGGCGTCGAGACTTCAGCCTGCCGCCTCCCCGCCCCACGCTGCTCGATCGAGTCCGGGAGGCCGGGCTCGGCGTGTGGGCCGTGGGCAAGATCGAGGACATCTTCGCAGGGCGGGGTATCGAAGAGGCGACCCATACCCGCGACAACATGGAGGGCGTGGACGCGACCCTTGCCTTCCTCGACCGGACCCGGGGCCGGCGTGGGCTCGTCATGACCAACCTGGTCGACTTCGACATGCTGTGGGGGCACCGCAACGACGCCGAAGGCTACGCCCGGGGGCTGGAGGCGTTTGACCGGCGGCTGCCCGAGATCCTGGATCGCATCGGACGGCGCGACGTGCTGGTCATCACTGCCGACCACGGGTGCGATCCGACGACTCCCAGCACGGACCATTCCCGGGAGTACGTGCCGCTGTTGGTGTGGGGCCCGGCACTGCGACCGGGTGTCCCGCTCGGAGTGCGGCGAACCTTCGCCGATCTCGCCAGCACCGCGGCCGCCATGCTGGGGATCGATGGGAGCTTCGATGCCGGCGAGAGCTTCCTGGCGAGCCTTCTGCCGGACGGGCCGCGCGCCTAGGCATCCTTTTTCCTTGGGCCGGCGGTTCTAGCTGTGGCAAGCCCGATCATAGGGTCCCTATCGCACGACCTCCCGTGGGCGGGGGTGGGGCCCTCTGGTCAGGCGGCTTGCCACAGCGTTGGCCATCATGGCGGGGATCGTGGCCGTGTGGGTGGTCTGGGTATCGAGGATGCCCGGGCCAGGAGGGCTTCCGGCCACTTCGGTGGCGCCGCCGGCCGCGCCCGACCTGAAGCTCACGTCGAAGGCCGCGGTCTTGATGGACGCCGCCAGCGGCCAGGTCCTGTACGAGCTCCATCCGGACGAGGCGCTGCCGCCGGCGAGCGTGACCAAGATCATGACGCTCATGCTGGCGCTCGAGGCGGTCCAGGACGGCCGGGTGCGCATGACCGACGAGGTGGTGGCGTCGGATCACGCCGCTTCCATGGGTGGGAGCCAGATCTGGCTGGAGCCGGGCGAGCGGATGAGCCTGCGGGACCTGCTCTACGCCATCGGGGTCGGCAGCGCCAACGACGCGGCCGTAGCCGTGGCCGAGTACCTGGCGGGTTCGGAGCCCGCTTTCGTCGAGATGATGAACCAGCGGGCCAGGCAGCTCGGCATGAAGCACACGCACTTCGCCAACTCCACCGGCCTGCCTCCCCAGGAGACGGGGGATCCCGGGCCCCACGTCGCCAGCGCCCGGGATCTCGCGATCCTCTCCCGCCAGGCCATCCAGACCCCAGGCCTGCTCGACTTCGTCTCCACGTGGGAGTACACCATGCGCCACAACAGCATCAAGAAGCCGGTCCTGTACAACTTCAACCGCCTGCTCAAGCGGTACCCCGGCGTCGACGGGCTCAAGACGGGGATGACCAGCGAGGCCGGCTACTGCGTTGCCGCCACGTCGCTCCGGGATAACCTGCGCCTCATCGCCGTCACCATGGGAGCGCCGACGGCCAAGGACCGGGAGGCGGACGTGCGCGCGCTGTTCGATTGGGGTTTCCGCCGGTACGAGGCGCGCCGGCTGGCCTCGAAGGGCGACGTGGTGGGCCACGCCGAGGTCGTGCGGGGCGAGTCCACGTGGGTGCCGCTCGTCCTGGCCCAGGACGCGTTCATGACCGTCGAGCGGGGAAGCCGCCTCACCGTCCGGCAGGAGGCGGAGCTCGCCGGGACCCTGGTCGCTCCCATCGCGGCCGACGCCCGGGTCGGAACGGTGCGCATCCTGGACCAGACGACCGGCTCGGTGCTCGCCGAGGTGCCCGTTCAGGTGACGCAGACAGTCGGCATCGCATCCTGGAGCGACCTCGTGGGCCGCCAGGTCCGGAGCTTTGTCCAGGCGTGGATTCCTGTCGAGAGGAAACCGGCACCGCGCGAGCCGAAGTAAGCCGCCGATTCCGTTTCGGCGGGGAGGCCCATCGCGCTTGTCGGTCAACGTGCAATTGCAGCGAAACGGGCCCGTGCTGGTCGCCCGGGTCGCCGGAGAGCTGGACATGGCCTCGGCGGCCCAGCTGCGCGACCCCATCGAGCAAGCCTGGAACGCGGACGAGCGCCTGCGCCACGTGCTCATCAACCTCAAGGCGTTGACCTTTCTCGACAGCACCGGGATAGCCGTCATCCTCGGGCGCTACCGCGCGGCCGCGGGCAGGGGCGGCCGCCTGGGCGTGGCCGAGCCCAGCGTGCGGGTGCGCCGCATGCTGGAGATCAGCGGCGCCCTGCGCTTCGTGGAGGTCTTCGACACAGAGGCCGACGCGTTACGCCGGATGTTGCCGAAATCGACCGGGCAGTCCCGCGGGCGGAGGAGGCGGCGCGCATGAGCGAGCTCCAGGATGCCCACCGGCCTGCGCGATGCGTGGGGCCGGAGCCGTGGGCAAGCGGACCCGACGGCTTCGTGCTCGTCATGGCCGCGGCACCCGCCAACCTTGCCTTCGCGCGCTCCGTCGTGGCGGCGTTCGCAGCGCGGCTGCCCTTCACGCTGGAAGAGGTGGAGGACGTCAAGCTGGCCGTCTCCGAGATGGTGGCCAACGCGGTGGTCCACGCGTACCCCGGCGGCACCGGCCCGGTCTGGCTGGCCGGGCGGATCCGGGACGGTGGGGTGGAGATCGTCGTCGAGGACCGGGGCGTGGGCATCGCCGACGTGGAAAAGGCACGGCGGGCCGGCTACAGCAGCCTGGGCGGCGATCACCTGGGCATCGGCTTTTCCGTGGCCGAGAGCTACGTGGACGTCCTCGAGGTGGATTCCTCCCCGGGAGAGGGTACCTGTGTCCGCCTCTTCAAGCGGCCGGCCCTCCAGGCTGCCCCGTCCTGAGTCTCATGCCCAACCCGGCGGCGGGCCCGCCCCGGGGGGCGCCGTCGATCCCACCGCCCACATGGGGCTGGCGGTCGCGGTGGCGCGTCGTTTCGACTGGGCGCCCGTGGAGCTGGAGGATCGGCTGCAGGCCGCGAGACTCGGTCTGGTGGAAGCGTCCCGGCGCTTCGACCCTGCCCTCGGGGTGAGCTTTGCCACCTACGCCGTTCCCCTGATGCTCGGCGAGGTACGCCGGCTGGTCGAGAAGAGCCAGGCGGTGGCCGGCGTGCGGGGCGCCCGGGCACTGATGCGCCAGGCCGCCTTGGCCCAGCAGCGGCTCGAGGCAGAGCTGGGGCGGCCGGTCACGGTCCAGGAGGTCGCGCAGGCCCTCGGGGTCGAGCCGGCAGAACTCGCCGCCGCCGATGCGGCGCTGGCCCCGCCGGTGGAGCTGGAAGAGCCGCGCGCCGCTCCATCGGACACGAGCAGCGACTGGAGCGAGCATGCGGCGGTGCGCCAGGCCCTGGAGAAGCTCTCCCCCGGGTTGCGCCAGGTGGTGTGGCTGAGGTTCTTCCAGGGCTGGAGCCAGCAGGAGGTGGCAAGCGCGCTCGGGATCTCCCAGCCCGTCGTCTCCCGCCGGGAACGGCAGGCCCTGGCACTGCTGCGCCGCCAGCTCGAGCAGTGAACTCGACGCCCAATCGGCCCCAGTTGTGGCGCCAGTTGCCGGAAGGGTCGGCTCCCCCGCCTTCGAATTGGGCTCACGATGGCGGACGCCGGCCAACGTCCCCTCGTGATAGCGCAGTGCGACGTAACGGACGCAGTACGGGAAAGCCATGACGTCTCATCCGGGATCCAACTTCGCCAGCGAGGGAGTGCAACAGATCGGTGACTCGCATCGAGGGGGACCGAGTCGGCCTCCGGCCTGCCCGGCCTCAGGACGCACCGTACCTGCTCCAGTGGGCGCTCGACCCGGAGGTGGCGCGCCTGGCTCGGGGCGATTACCCCACCACGTTGGAAGCAACCCTCGAGTGGCTGGAGCAAGGACGTAAGGATCGCTACCGCCAGCTGT
Organism: Limnochordaceae bacterium; assembly: GCA_014896295.1. Classification (GTDB taxonomy): domain Bacteria; phylum Bacillota; class Limnochordia; order Limnochordales; family Geochordaceae; genus Carboxydichorda; species Carboxydichorda subterranea. The sequence goes on along the minus strand of JADBKR010000005.1, from coordinate 42,346 downwards.
TCATCATCGAAGGGCCCGACGGGAAGCCCATCGGCGACATCGACCTCCACCACATCGCCTGGCGCAGCGGCGAGGCAGAGCTTCGCATCCGCATCGGGTTGCCAGGCCTGTGGAACCAAGGCTTGGGGACCGACGCGGTGCGGGCCATACTGCGCTACGCGTTCAGCGACCGCCACCTGCGGCGCATCTACCTGCGGGTGCTGAGGAGCAACCCCCGGGCCATTCGCTGTTACGAGAAATCCGGTTTCCGCAAGGAGGGCCGGATGCAGGTGGTCGAGGAGGACGGAAGCGTCGACGAGCTTCTGCTGATGAGCGTGACGAAGGACCGGCTGCAAAGGATGCAAGAGGCCGACCCGCCGCCGGCCCACTCGCATCACGCGCCGGCGACGGCAGGGGCCCGATAGGACCGGCTACGCTTCGGCGCAGAAGGAGACGGCCGCGTGCCACCGGGTGGCGCCGGGGCCGTCTCCGCTCTCGCTTTCGAAGGGGGCTGTTTTTCGGGCCCGGGCCAAAACGGCGCAGGAGGCGGGCGGCAATGGGCGAAAAAGAGCCGCCAAACGAGACGCACGGGTGGGGTAACGGTCCTTGCAGCCAGCGCCGAGTGACCTCGTCGAGGGGTCCCCGTCTTCGGTCCGAGAGCCTATCATCCTCGTCCGCGGAGTGCACAAGTGGTTCGGCTCCTTGCACGTCCTGCAGGGCATCGACCTGGAGGTGTACCCCGGCGAGGTGCTGGTCATCATCGGCCCGAGCGGCTCGGGCAAGAGCACCTTGCTGCGCTGCATCAACCGATTGGAGCCGATCCAGCAAGGCCGCATCGTGGTCGACCGCTATGACGTCAACGACCCCAAGACCCCCATCACCCGACTGCGCAGCGAGATCGGGATGGTCTTCCAGCAGTTCAACCTCTACCCGCACATGTCCGTGCTGGACAACATCACGCTGGCCCCCATCCGGGTGCGGGGGATGAGCCCCGAGCAGGCCCGGGAGCGCGCGCTCTCCCTGCTGGCCAAGGTCGGCATCCCGGACAAGGCCGCCGCCTATCCCTCGCAGCTGTCCGGCGGCCAGCAGCAACGGGTGGCCATCGCCCGAGGGCTGGCGATGAACCCCAAGATCATGTTGTTCGACGAGCCCACTTCGGCCCTCGACCCCGAGATGATCAAGGAAGTCCTGGACGTGATGAAGGCCCTGGCCCGCGAAGGGATGACCATGGTGGTCGTCACCCACGAGATGGGCTTCGCCAGGGAGGCGGCCCACCGGGTGATCTTCATGGACGGAGGGCGGATCATCGAATCCGGGACGCCGGAGCAAATCTTCACCCAGCCCCGCGAGGCCCGGACGAGGGGATTTCTGGAAAAGATCCTCTGACGGGCGTCCCCGCGCCGTCCTCACCCTCGGTCATGGCGCAGCGGCTTCGAGATTTGTGGAAGAGTCCCGGATCGTGTGGGTTCGCCGGGTGGATCCTGGGGCCTCTGGTAGGGATTCATGGCGGATCGTCGAAGACCCCACGCAGCATGCCGCTGCTACGCGCTCGACCCCGGCCGCGGGCGGAGGAGGCTCTATGTACGCCGCAATCGTGGACATGCTGGTCAAGGGTGGACCGGTCATGGTCCCCCTCGGGATCGTTTCCGTGATGGCGGTGGCCATCAGCATCGAGCGCCTCTGGTATTTCGCCAAGCTCCGGCACGACGATGGCGACCACCTCATGGACGAGCTCCGGGTCCTGGTGCACGAGGGCCGCTTGCTCGAGGCCATGCAGAGCATCCGCAGGGTCAACGGGCCCACCGCGGCGGTCCTGGCCGAAGGGCTGGCCGCCTGGGATCGCCCCATTGAAGAGGTGCGGTCCCGGGTGGAGCGGGTGGGCCAGGACGAGGTGCTCAAGCTAGAGGCGCGCATGGCGTGGCTCGACGCCATCGTGACCGGCGCTCCCATGCTGGGGCTGTTGGGTACGGTGACGGGCATCATACGGAGCTTCCGCATCCTGGCCAACATGCAGGGCGTCGAGCCTACCGGTTTGAGCTCCGGCATCGCCGAGGCCCTCATCACCACGGCGGCCGGCCTCATCATCGCCATACCGGTGCTCTTCATCTACGTCTATCTTTCCAGCATCATCGACCAGCGCGTGGCCCAGCTCAACCGGACGACGGCCGAGCTCTTGCAGTTGCTCACGGAAGTCCGGGGAAGGAGCTGAGCGACTGCCGTGGCCATCACGCGTACCCAGCGACACCGGCCCCGGGTCGAGATCATCAACATGGTCGACGTGATGTTCTTCCTGCTTTCGTTCTTCATGGTCTTCTCCACGCTGCGCGGCAATCCCGCGACCCTCGACCTGGAGCTGCCGAGGGCCGTCACCGCCACCCGGGAAGCCGCCCCGGCTCTGGAGGTCACCATCGATCGTGCCGGCCGCTATTTCCTGGACGGGCGTCCCGTGGGCCTTGCCCAGATGGGGGTCTTGGTGGGGGATGCGATACGCCGGCACCCGGACCGCTTGGTGGTCGTCAAGGCCGATCGGGACGTCAAGTACGACCTCGTGGTGCAGGGGATCGACGTGCTCCGCCGGGCGGGAGCCTACCGGCTCGGCCTCGCGGTGGAGTTGAAGCCCGCACCGTCGGCAGGTCGCTGAGCAGACGAGCCGGCTACGTCTCGGAGAGGTGGGCATGCCCGATGTCAGCCCACAGCGGGCTTTCACACGATCCGGGCCGGCTGGAGCCGTTCATCGGCATCTCGCTGGTACTGCACGCCATCTTGCTGGCGCTCATCGCCCCGGCCCTGATGTCGGACGCGTTGACGGTCTCGATGGGGGAGGGGGCCGTCGTCAGGATCATCCCCGTTCCCGCCGGGCCGAGCGGTCACGGCGTGCTCAACAGGCCCGGTGCTCCCGGTACGGCGGGCGCCGCGCCGGCAAAGCCCAGGGCACCGGCGGCCGCCCAGGTGTATGCGGAGAAGCCCAAGCCCCCTACCCGCCCGCTGGGCACTACGGCCGCAAAGCCGCCCGGCAAGTCCGCCCCCGGGGTCGCTCAGGAGAAACCGCCCGTCAAGGGGCCGGTTCCTGCAGCCAAGGAGGTCCTCACGTCGGAGAGGAGTCCCAGCGTAGCCGCCGTGAGTGCGGCTCCGGCCCGCCCACGGGCAGGGTCGGACGAGCCGGGGCAGGTCGGCGAGGAGGGGACCCCTTCGCAGGGGCCCGTGACCCGTCCCGATAGCTCCGGCACCGGGGGCACCGGCAAGGGTGAGGCCCCTCCGGGCCCGCCGGTCGGAGATCCGACGGCGAGCCTGGTGGGCGAAGCGAGTCCTTCCCCTGTATACCCCAAGAACGCCGTGACCTACGGCATGCAGGGCCGGGTGGTCCTGACGGTGACGGCCAACGCCGACGGGACCATCCGGGAGGTCACCGTGAAGCAAAGCTCGGGTGCCCCGGCACTGGACGACTTTGCCAGGCGGTGGGTCATGGGGGAGTGGAAGCTGCTTCCTTCGAGCGGGCGCCGGGCTTACCAATTCGACGTGGCTTTCGACTTCGAGATGCCCGTGGACGCCCAGGGACGGGTGCAGCCGAAGGTCAGCTACCAGGTGCTGACTCCCCGGGTGACCTACCTGTGAGCGCCGGGGCACTGGCGGGTGGAGTGGATACGCCCATGCTGCGCAAGAAGCCCCGTCTCGTGACCTTGCTGGCCTTTGTGCCCTTCCTGGCCTTGCCGGCCCTGGCGGGGGGCCCCGTCGCTCGGGCCGCCGAAGCCCCGGCGAAACCCAACCCGTCGCCGGGCGGCGTGGTACGGTTGTCCAACGAGTTCATCCAGGTGGTGGTCAACGCCTCGCCGGACGCCACGGGCCGGTTTTCGGTGAGTACGACCGGGGGCAATCCGGATCGGGCCGACGACGACAACCGGCCGCTGATTTACGGCGGCGAGGAGCCGTGGACGTCGTTCACCACGGTACGGCTGGACGGCCAGAATTACGTTTTCGGGGGGGCCACCCACCTGCCGGCGGGGCGCGGGGGGCCCTTCGGCACCCGGGTGACGGCGCCCCGGCTGGTCGAGAACGGCCAGGGGATCGAGGCGGCCTGGCAGTTTCCCGGCCAGGTGGAGGTGATCCAGCACCTGGGGATCACCCGGGGCCATACGACGGGTCTGCTCGACACGGTCCGGATCGAGTACGTGCTGGTCAATCACGACCAACAGCCCCACACGGTCGGCCTGCGCATCGTCCTCGACACCATGGCGGGGAGCAACGACGGCGCACCGTTCCGGGTGGGCGAACGGGCGGTCGAGTCGGATACCTCGCTCCAAGGGGTCGGCCGGTCGACGCCGGAGTTTTTCCAGGTCTTCGACTCCCTGAGCCGCCCGGCCGTGATCGCCCAGGGAACCCTGCGAGGCGGCGAGATCACGCCGCCGGACCGGGTCTACTTCACCAACTGGGGCGTGTTGCGGGAGAGCCTGTGGGACTTCGACTTCAAACCCGGGCGCACGTTCGAGCGTAAAGGGGAGTACGAGCTCGACAGCGCCGTGGCCCTTTTCTACGAGCCGCAGCCGCTGGCCGCCGGAGCCAGCCGCTCCATCGTGGTCTACTACGGCCTGGGCGGCATCAGCATAGCGCCGGGCCAGCTCGCGGTGGGCCTGTCGGGGCCCGAGACGGCGATCATCGGCCAGAACGAGCCGCTCACCATCGTCTCTTACGTCCAAAACACGGGGCGGGGCGATGCCCGGTCGGTGAAGGTCCGCCTCGCGTTGCCCGACGGGCTCGAGCTTGCACCCGGCGAGCAGGCGGAGCGCGATCTGGGCTCCATCGGCTCCGGAGCGACGAAGCAGGCCGTCTGGTCGGTACGGGTCACGGCCGGCGCTCCCACCGAGGTCACCTACTCGGCGAGGGCCGAGGCGACCAACGCCGAGCCCAACACGGCGCGCCGCACGATGCGGCTGGTCGCCCCCGCTCGGCTGTCGGTACGCCTGCGGGGGCCTGCCCGCATCGGCGTGGTCGATGGGCGCTGGGATCCTTCGCCTTTCGAGGTCGTGGGCAGCGTGAGCAATGACGGAGGCGTGGAGGCGTACGGCGTCTCGGCCCAACTGGTGACGATCTACGGCCTGCGCATCGCTCCGGGCGCCTCGGCCTGGCAGTACGTCGGGACGCTCCGCCCCGGAGAGACGGTGGATCTGTCCTGGCTGGTGACTCCTACCGGCGTGAGCGGCAACGTGCCCTACTCGCTGAAGGTGGCGTACCAGGGAGCAGGCGAGCAGCCCGTGCCCACCAACACGGTGGTCATCCCGCCGCTGCCCATCCAGATCCTGGTGAAGGGCGGGGCGGGATGGACCGGTCAGGGGCTCGCGGTGGGCAAAGCGTTCAACGTGGAGATCCTGGCCCGCAACCTGCCGCCGTTCGCCAGGGGCCGGATCGACGTCGCTTTCGATCCTGCGGTGCTGCGGCTGGTAGCAGGGGCGCTTTCGGTCGACAGGGGCACGCTCTTCGTGGCGGGGGGACCAGGCGCGCAGGAGGACGGCGGTTCGAGCTTCACCGTGGAGGCGGCCGACAGCGAGGCCGGCCGGGTGACGGTATCGGTGACCGGCCCGAAGGGCGTGCCTGCAGGTCAGGCCGCGAGCCTCCTGGTGCTCCGGCTGGTGGTGAAGGAAGCCGGTGCCGGATCGGTGCGGGTCCAGAGCGCGGAGTTCCGGGACGCGGCAGGGCAGGTCGTGTACCGTCTCGGCCCTCAGGACGCGCTCCCGGAGCTCGAGGTGACCGCGACGGGAAAGGCCGCTCCCTTGGCAAAGGGCTCTTCTTCGAAGGGGCCCTGAAGCCCGAGCAGACGACGTGAACGTGCGGAGGGACTGCACAAGCCATGAAGGAAAGGCTCGCAAGCAACGTCCGGCGCTTGGCCGCGGTGGGGGCGGCCGGCTTCCTGGTTTTCGCCCTCGTCTGGGTCGCCCTGGCCCTCCCGGGCCAGGCGCAATCCGCGCAAGCACAGCCTGCCCCCACGGTTGCGGACGTGCCGCCCGACCACTGGGCCTATCGCGCGGTGATGACCCTGGTGCAGCGCGGGTATTTGTCGCTCGAGGCCGGCCGCTTCGACGGATCGCGGCCCGTGGACCGGTACACCCTGGCCGCGGTGGTGGCCCGGTTGCTACAGGACGTCGAGGCCGGCCAGGTGCGGCTCACCGGCGACGACCTCCGGCTGGTGCGGCAGCTCACCGGAGAGTTCCGCCAGGAGCTTGCCCGCTGGCAGGATCAGCGGGTGCAGCTGTCGCAGCGGCTCGATGACCAGGCCCGCAACGTAGGGCGGATCGATGCCAAGCTCTCGGACGTGCTGTCGGAGTTTTCCAACCAGGCACGGGCAACGGACGAGGCTCTCAAGGGCCTGCGCACCGTGACGTCCGACCTGGGCAGCCAGGTGGCGTCCTTGAGCCAGGAGCTGGCCCAGCTGAAGCAAGATCTGGGCCAGGGGCGGGTCAGCGCCGAGGGCATGAGGCAGGCCCTGGTCACCCTCGAGTCGGGCACGGGCAAGCTCGAGGAGCGCATCAACGGGCTCAACCAGCAGCTCAACACCCTGGCCCAGCAGATGCAGTCTGCGGCCTCGAGCAAGGATGTCGAGAACCTCAACGGCAAACTCGCAAGCCTCAGCCGCGACATCGAGGCGGTACGGGGTTCCCTGGCCCAGCTGGTCAACTCTCTCACCCAGAGCGGCATCCAGCCCGAACAGGCCGGCGCGCTCATAGCCGCCCAGCAGGAAAACCTGAGGCGCCTGCAGGGCTCCCTCGAGCGGCTCGACCAGCTGGCAGCCGCGGTCCAGGCGCTGCAGCAGCAAGACGCCGCCCGCCAGAAGCAGCTGGCCGCGCTGCAGGCGCAACTCGAGGAGTATCGCCAGCAGGCGCAGGCCGCACAGCAGGCGCAGGCCAGGCTTCAAAAGGAAGTGGACGACCTGCGGGCGAATGTCGGCACCATGCGCCAGGCGATGGGTTCGCTGGTGCGGGAGGCGAGCCCCGCGCAGGGTGTCCCTGCCGGCCTGGCTCAAGAGGTGGAGCAGCTGCGCAATCAAAACCGCTGGCTGATGGGGGCCGCGCTGGCCGGCGTCGTTTTGGGCATCGCGGCCCTGATCATCCAGTAGGCGGGGCGAGCGGCCCTTCGGCCGGGACGGGAGCGGCGGATGCTGGGCGTCGTCGTGTTTGTTGCGGGCGCCGTGCTGATGGCGCTGGAGATGGTGGGGAGCCGGCTTCTCGCTCCCTACTTCGGTAACTCCATCTACGTCTGGGGCAGCCTCATCTCGGTCGTGCTGGCCGCGCTCACGGCGGGGTACTTCGTGGGTGGCCGCCTGGCCGACCGCCGACCGCAAGCCCAATGGCTCGGGTGGCTCATCGCGGTGCCCGGCGTTTTCGTCACCTCCATGCCTTTGTGGGCAGGGCCGCTCAACCACTGGCTGGTCAGCTCGGGGACCAGTATCCGGGAAGGGTCCCTGGTGTCGGCCTTGCTGCTCTTCTTCCTGCCCGGGCTCTTCCTCGGCACGGTGTCGCCGTACGCCATCCGCCTGGCGGCCCAGGGGGTCGAGACCATCGGGCTTACCGCCGGGACGCTCTACGCCGTCTCGACGGCAGGTAGCATCGCCGGCACCCTCCTGACCTCTTTCTATCTCGTGGCGTGGCTCGGCGTGACCCAGATCCTGTACGTGCTGGGCGTCGTCCTCGTCCTGCTGGGATTGGCCGTGGTGGGGTGGGGTCATGCCGGGGCGGCGCAGCCGGCAGGGCCGGTGACCCCATCGCCGGCGCCTTCTCCCAGGGCAGGCGGTGGCAAGCCCGGTTCAGGGCGCACGCCTGCTTCGTCCGGGCGCCCCAGGTCGCCGACCGTCAGCGGGGCCCCCGGGGGGCGAGGCGGCGGGCGTACGCTCCTCGTGGGAGCCGTCCTGGCCCTGGCCGCCACCGGGGCATCCGTCGGGGCGGGAGTGGGCCGGCCCGAGTGGACGGGCCTCGCACAGGAGCGGGGCGCGATCGTCTACCAGAAAGATTCGGCCTACCACCACATCCTGGTGGTCGACGACCCGGTGGGCCTTCGATACCTCAAGTTCGACGACTCCTGGCAAAGCGCGATGGACAAGGCGGACCCGAAGGGGCTGGTCTTCGGGTACACCCGCTACTTCCACCTCGCCATGGCCCTCGCGCCACAGGCCCGGGAGGCCCTGATGGTAGGGCTGGGAGGGGGATCGGTCCCGAAGAACTTCCTGGCCTTCTACCCTTCGCTGCGCATGGACGTGGCCGAGCTCGACCCGGAGGTCGTCCGGGTCGCCCACCGCTTCTTCGCCGTGCCCCTCGACGACCGGCGGCTCGCCGTCCACGCGCAGGACGGCCGCATCTTCGTGGAGCGCACCCGAGCCCGGTACGACGCGGTCTTCCTGGATGCTTACTTCGCCTATTCGATTCCCTTCCACCTGGCGACCCGGGAGTTTTACGAGGCGCTGAAGAGCCGCTTGCAGCCGGGCGGGGTGGTGGCCTCCAACATCATCGGAGCCCTGTCGGGCCGCCACAGCCTGCTCTTCCGCTCGATGCTGCGCACGATGCAGGCCGTCTTCCCCACCACGTACGTCCTGCCCGTAGGGGCGACCTCCGGTAGCGCCATCGACCCCGCCTACCGCAACATCATCGTCCTGGCCACCGACCAGCAGGCCATGGCGCCGGGCGAGTTCCAGGCCAGAGTGGAGCGCCTCGAGCAGGAAGGGCGCCTTCCGCCGGGTACGTCGAGCCTGGCCCGGTCGCTGGTGGTGGAGCCCATCGACACCCACGACGTGCCGCTCCTGACCGACGACCACGCGCCCGTCGACACGCTCGTTCGCATCTGATCGGCCGGCCCGGTTATAATGGTCGGCGAGGCTCCGAGTTGAAGTTGCTGTGCGCAGGGGGATGGGCGTGAACGGGCCCCAGGTAAACGGCCGTCGGCCCAGGGCCCATATCGTGACCCTGGGCTGCCAGATGAACGTGCGGGACTCCCAGACCCTGGCCGGCATGCTGCAGCGCATGGGCTACGGCTTCGTCGACCGGATCGAGGACGCGGACCTGGTGCTGTTCAACACCTGCAGCGTGCGCGAAAACCCGGAGCGGAAGATCTACGGCCAGGTGGCGGCTCTGCAAGCGCTCAAGCAGCGTCGTCCGGGCATGCTCATCGGGATCTGCGGCTGCATGCCCCAGCAGCGGCCGGAGCTCGAGCGCATGAAAAAAGAGCTGCCGCACGTGGATCTCATCCTGGGCACCTTCAACCTCCACCGTTTTCCCGACCTTCTCCAGCAGGTCGTCGAGACGGGCCGTCCCGTCGTGGAGGTATGGCACGACGAGGGCGAGATCGTGGAGGGTTTGCCGGTCCTGCGCGAGCCCGGCAGCGTCACGGCGTTCGTAAGCATCATCTACGGGTGCGACTACCGCTGTACCTTCTGCGTGGTGCCCAACACCCGGGGCCGCCAGCGCAGCCGCCGTCCCGAGGCCATCGAGCAGGAGGTCCGGGAGCTGGTGGCGCAGGGGGTACGGGAGGTGACCCTGCTCGGGCAGACGGCCAACGCCTACGGGCGGGACCTCCCGGACGAGCATCTGAGCCTGGCCCGGTTGCTGGAGCGTCTCAGTGCCATCGACGGCCTGGAGCGGATCCGGTTCACCTCCAACCATCCGCGCGAGATGACCGAGGACCTGATCGAGGCGATGGCGCGCCTTCCCAAGGTGGCCGAGCACGTGCACCTCGCCGTGCAGTCGGGCAGCGACCGCATGCTCCACCGGATGGGCCGTCGCTACACGGCCGACGAGTTCGTGGCGCTGGTGGAGCGGATGCGACAGGCGATACCGGAGCTCAGCGTGACCACCGACATCATCGTAGGGTTCCCGGGCGAGACCGATGCGGACTTTCGGGCGACGCTCGATCTCGTGCGCACGGTGCGCTTCGATGGGGCGTTTACCTTCGTGTACTCGCCGCGGCCGGGCACGGCCGCGCTGAAGCTCCCCGACCCCGTGCCGGAGCCGGTCAAGCGGGAGCGCATCCAGGAGCTGATCGCCGTGCAAAACGCCATCAGCCTGGAGCGCAATCTGGCGTACCGCGACCGCACGGTCGAGGTGCTGGTGGAAGGCCAGAGCGAGCGCAGCGCCCAACGCCTGTCCGGCCGCACCCGCACCAACAAGGTGGTCGTCTTCGACGCGCCCGCCGAGCAGCACCGTGCCTTGATCGGGCGGTTGGTGCCCATCGTCATCGAAGACGTCAACACGTGGACCCTGTTCGGCCGTCTCGCCGCTTCGCAGGATCCGGCGACCCTGGCGGCCGGGGCCGGGGGCCAGGCGCGTTAGGCGCCGTTGGCCGGTAGCGCCGCCGGTGGCCGGTGGCACGAGGGGGTGGACCGCGCTGGCCGATCGCACGGACGCTTCGGTGACCCCGATGTTCCAGCAGTACCGGCAGCTCAAGGCCGCGTACGGCGACGCGCTGCTCTTGTTCCGGCTCGGCGACTTCTACGAGCTGTTCGGGGAGGACGCCCGCGTTGGGGCCTCGGTGCTGGGCATCACGCTGACGTCGCGGGAGATCGGCAAGGGGCGCAGGGTCCCCATGTGCGGCGTGCCGTACCACGCTGCGGACGGCTACATCGCGGAGCTCGTCCGGGCCGGCCACCGGGTGGCCATCTGTGAGCAGATGGAAGACCCCAAGCTGGCTCGTGGCGTCGTCCGGCGGGAGGTCATCCGGGTCATCACGCCGGGCACGTGGACGGGCGAGACGGGCCGTGAGCGGCGCTACCTCGCGGCGGTCTACGTGGCCGACGGGATGGCGGGGGTGGCGTTCGCGGATCTCTCGACGGGCGAACTGCGGGCGACTCGCCTGGCCCCCGGCTCCGACCCCTCCTGGGGCGGCCCCGAACAGGCTCTGGTGGAGGAGCTGCGCCGGCTCGGCGCGACGGAGGTGCTCGTCCCGCCCGCCCTGGAAAGCCCGATCCGGCAGAGCCTCGGGGCGGCCGATGGCGGCCCCGTCGTCACGGCGTGGGAGGGAGGGCCATGGGACCTTCCGGCCGCCCGGAGGGTACTCCTGGACCACTTCGGGGTGGCCTCGCTCGAAGCGTTCGGGATCGAGCGGTGGCCCCAGGCCCAGGTGGCGGCCGGGGTCGCTCTCGCCTACATGCGGGAGACCCAGAAGGACCGCCTCGTCCACATCACCTCCCTGGAGAGCTACGACCCGGGCGCCGGGCTGGTCATCGATCCCACGAGCGCCCTCAACCTGGAGCTCACCCTCACGTTGCGCCAGCGCAGCCGGCGGGGGAGCCTGCTGGACGTCCTGGACGAGACCCTGACGGGGCCGGGGGCTCGCCTGCTGCGCCGCTACGTGGAGGAGCCGCTCACCGATCCCGGCGTCATCCACGAGCGCCTGGAGCGGGTGGACCGGCTCTTCCACGACCATCTGCTGCGAGGCCGCCTGCGCGCAGCGCTCAAGGGGTTGCCGGACGCTCAGCGCCTGCTCGGGCGCTGCGGCACCGGACGGGCGACCCCGAAGGACCTGGTGGCGCTCCGGCAGTTCCTGCAGCAGGGGCAGGCGGCCCTGGCGACGGCGCAGGCGCTCGTGGACCGCCCGCCGGACGAGCGCCTCGTGGAACTCGCTCAGACCCTCGAGCGCGCCCTGGTCGAGGACCCGCCGGCCCAGGCCCGGGACGGCGGGTACATCCGCCGGGGCTACGACTCGCACCTGGACGAACTGCGCCAGGGGGCGGAGGACGCCCGGAGCTGGATCGCGGGGCTGGAGCAGCGGGAGCGGGAACGCACGGGCATTCGCTCGCTCAAGGTGGGGTTCAACCGGGTCTTCGGGTACTACCTGGAGGTGACCCGCCCTAACCTCAAGCTCGTCCCGCCCGAGTACGAGCGGCGCCAGACGCTGACCGGGGCCGAGCGGTTCGTGACGCCCGAGCTGAAGGAGAAGGAGAGCCAGGTCCTCAACGCCGAGGAGGCCATCGCCACCCTCGAGGCGCAGATCTTCACGACGCTGGTCGACCGGGTCCTGGCGCTGGCGCCGTCCATCCAAGAGCTCGCAAGGGAGCTGGCCCTGCTCGACGTGGCAGCGTCGCTGGCCGAGGTGGCGGTGCGGCGGGGATGGACCCGCCCTGCGGTGGACGACGGCGACGTCATCGAGATTCGCCGCGGGCGCCACCCCATGGTGGAGGCGTCGTTGTCGGAGTCGCCCTTCGTGCCCAACGACGTCTACCTCGACACCCGCAGCCACCGGCTCGCCATCGTGACCGGCCCCAACATGGGGGGCAAGTCGACGTTCTTGCGCCAGACCGCGCTCATCGTGATCCTGGCCCAGATGGGAAGCTTCGTACCGGCGGCCCACGCCCGGATCGGGATCGTGGACCGGGTGATGGCGAGGGTGGGGGCGTCGGACGACCTGGCGTCGGGCCGCTCCACGTTCATGGTGGAGATGGGCGAGACGGCGTACATGCTGCGCCACGCGACGCGCCGCAGCCTGGTCATCCTGGACGAAGTGGGCAGGGGCACGGCCACCTACGACGGCCTCAGCCTGGCGTGGGCCATCGTGGAGGCCCTCCACGAACTGGGCGCCCGCACGCTGGTCGCCACCCACTACCACGAGCTCACCGAACTCGAGGGCCGGCTCGAGGGGGTCTTCAACGTGCACGCGGCCGTTGCCCAGACTGCTGCAGGCATCGCCTTCTTGCGCCAGATCCGTCCCGGGGCCGCCGACCGCAGCTATGGCCTCGAGGTGGCGCGCCTGGCCGGCATCCCCGAGGCGGTGGTGGGGCGCGCCCGCGAAATCCTGGAACGCCTCGAAGGAACCGCCGTTTCTCCTCTGCAGTCCGGCGCCGGCACCCCGGCCCTGGCTGCGGCGTCCGACGGCGTGGCCCGCCCGGAACGGGCCCAGGGCCCTCGGCCCCAGCCACGCTCCCGGCGCAGCGTGGCGGAGCTGGCGCAGGGGTCCCTTTTCTGAGGGGCGGGCCATGGGCAAGATCGTCGAGCTTCCGCCGGAACTGGTCCACCACATCGCCGCCGGCGAGGTCGTGCAGCGGCCGGCCTCCGCGCTCAAGGAACTCGTCGAGAACTCCCTGGACGCCGGCGCCCGGCGCATCGCCGTCCAGATCGGCGAGATGGCCGACGAGCTGCGGGTGAGCGACGACGGCGAAGGGATGGATCCGGAAGACGCCCGGCTCTGCTTCCGGCGTCACGCCACGAGCAAGGTTCGCACGCTTGCCGATCTCGACCGGATCGGGACGCTCGGCTTTCGGGGGGAGGCGCTGGCCGCGATCTCCGCCATCGCCGACGTGGAGCTGCTGACGAAGACGGCGCACGCGCCCTCCGGGTACCGGGTGCGGGTCGTGGGGGGAGCCCTCGCGGAGGAGGGGCCCGCTCCGGCGCCCGATGGCACGTCGGTGTGGGCGCGGCGGCTTTTCTTCAACACGCCGGCGCGGCGCCGCTTCCTCAAGTCGGCGGGTGCCGAACGGCGGGCGTGCGTGCAGATCGCCACGGGTCTCGCCATCGCGCGCCCGGATGTAGCGCTGGAGGTGCGGAGCAAAGACGCGGAGCACCTGGCGACGCCGGGCAGCGGGGACGCTCGCGACGTGATGGCCGCGGTGGTGGGCGTCGAGCTGGCCTCGCAGATGCTCGCCCTGGAGGGCGAGCGGGGCCCCTTTCGTCTCCGGGGCCTGGTGGCCCCTTCCCGGTGGAGCCGCCGCAGCCGCGATCACCTCTGGATCGTGGTCAACGGGCGCTGGGTGGAAGACCGGTCGATTGCGGCGGCCGTCGTGCGCGGCTTCGAGGGGCGCCTGGACGCAGGGCGCTTTCCGGTGGCGGTGCTCTATCTGGAGGTCGACCCCGATCTCGTGGACGTCAACGTGCACCCCGCCAAGTGGCACGTGCGTCTGCGGGACGACCGGGATCTCTTCGCCCTGGTGGCAGCCTCGGTCGAACGGGCGCTCCGGTCCGAGCCGCCGCCGGCGCTCCGGCCGGCGGCCAGGGATGAAGGTGCGGCCACGCCCTTTCACTCTTGGGCACGGGAGAGCCCCGCTGCGCCCTACGGGCGTCCCGGCGAGCCCGGGCGCCCCGTCGACCCTCGGGGGGCGGCGGCAGCGGCCCTGCCCGTCGCAAGAGCCGAGAGCAGGGCACAGCCGATTCCCGGTTTACCCGAGCAGCTCCCGGGCCTGCAGGTGATCGGGCAGCTGCTGCGCACCTACATCCTGGCCCAGGGGCCCCGCAGCCTGGTGATCGTCGACCAGCACGTCGCCCACGAGCGGGCCATTTACGAGCGGATCCTCCGGGCCGCCGAAGGCCTGGAGGCACCCCCCGCGCAACGCCTCCTCGTGCCCGTGACCGTGCAGGTATCGCCCCTGGCTGCCGAGGCGCTGCGCCCGCTCGTTGCCGAGCTGAGCCGCCTTGGGCTCGAGATGGAGCCGTTCGGCTCCCGGCACTGGCTGGTGCGGTCGGTGCCGGCCGTCAAGGGGATGGAGCAGCTGGCCGTGCAGCCGGAGGATCTCGGCCTCCTGCTCGAAGAGGTGGCAGACCTGGCGCAGCAGTGGCCGGCCGGAGCAGAGCATGCCCGGCTCCTACCCGCGCCGTGGCAGGACCGGTTGTTCAAGACGATGGCGTGCAAGTCGGCGATCCGGGCGGGCACGCCGCTGTCGATGGAGACGATGCGCCGGCTCGTGGAGGGCCTCGAACTCGTGGACAACCCCTACACCTGCCCGCACGGTCGGCCCGTGGTCGTGGCCATCGAGGCCGAGGAGCTCGACCGGCGCTTCGGGCGGCGGACGCCGGCGTGAGCCTTCCGATGGTCCGGGTCGTGGCCGTGACCACCGGGCGCGATCCGGCGCCCGCCCAGGAAATCCTCGCGCGCCGCCTCGCTTCCCGGCTCGGGGTGGATTACGTCCCCCGCAGCCGGGGTTCGTTGGGCCAAACCGGTCTGGGCCCACAGGCCGCCGTGGTGGTGGTCGAGCGGGGCCGCCTGACCATCCGGACAGGGCAGGGCGCCCTTCGCTACCATCCCGGGATGGCACTCCACCGCATCCGCCTGCTGCGGTCGGGCGGCCTGGATCCCATGGTGCAGGCCATGGGTCTGCGGCCGGGCGATCGGGTGCTGGACGCCACCGTCGGGCCCGCCTGGGACGCGCTGGTCGCCGCGTGGGCGACGGGGGAGCAAGGCGAGGTCCTGGGCCTGGAGAAAGTGCCGGCGCTCGCCCTTCTCACCGCCGAGGGGCTGCGCGCCTATCCCTGGCCGTCCCCGGACGTGGCGGCGGCCGCCTCTCGTATCCGTATCGAGGCGGAGGACCACCTGGCCTTCTTGCGCGCCCGGCCTGCCGGCAGCTTCGACGTCGTCTACTTCGACGTGATGTTCCAGCAGGGGCTCCCCGGCTCCCAGGCCATGCGGGCCTGGCGGGAGCTGGCCGATCCGGGCGAGTTGACCCCCGAGGCCCTGGCCCTGGCGCGGATCGTCGCCCGGCGCCGCGTCGTCGTCAAGGAACGGCGCGACTCCGAGCGCCTGGCGCTGCTGCAGCCGCCGCGCCTCGAGGGCGGTTCGTCGAGCCGGGTGGTCTACGCCGTCTGGGAGAGCGAGGCCGGCTCGTGACCCCCGCCCTCCTGACACCCGGCGAGACCGGGCCGTGCCCGCTCCTGGTCGTGGTGGGGCCTACCGCGGTGGGCAAGACGGACGTGGCCATCGAGCTTGCGCTCCGGCTGGACGGCGAGGTCCTATCGGCCGATGCGATGCAGGTGTACCGCGGCCTCGACGTCGGCACCGACAAGCCTTCGCTCCAACGGCAGCGGGGCGTCCCGCACCACCTGCTCGACATCGCCGAGCCCGAAGAGCCTTTCTCCGCTGTCCTCTACCGGGAGGCCGCCCTCCGGGCCCTGGCCGGCGTCCGGGCCAGGGGGAAGGTGGCCATCGTCTGCGGCGGCACGGGCCTCTACCTGCGGGCGTTCGTCGACGATCTGGTGCCGCCGGCGGCAGTCCACGCGCCCGAGGTCCGGGCGCGCCTCGAAGCCGAGGCTGCGGCCGCAGGGCCCGAGGCGCTCTACCGCAGGCTCCAGGCGGTGGACCCCGAGGCGGCCGGCCGCATCCATCCGGCCAACGTGCGCCGGGTCATCCGGGCGCTGGAGGTCTACGAGTCTACAGGGCGGCCCATGAGCGCGCTGCAGGCCGAGTCGCGCGCCCGTGCCCGGCCGTTGCCGGCCGTTTGGGTCGGGCTGACCCGGCCGCGGGAGGAACTCTACCGGCGCATCGACGAGCGGGTCGACGACCAGGTGCGCCGGGGGCTGGTGGACGAGACCCGCCGCCTGCTGCGCCGCGGCCTCACCCGCAGCCATACTGCGATGCAGGCCCTCGGGTACAAGGAGATGGCCGGATACCTGGCCGGGCGGGAGAGCTTTGCCCAGGCGGTCCGGCGCCTCAAGACGGCCACTCGCCATTACGCTCGCCGGCAGTACACCTGGTTTCGCCCGGACCGCCGGATCCACTGGGTGGACCTCTCGGGCTTCGAGGGCCCGGCCGACGCGGCGGCGCACATCGCCGCCTGGTTCGCCGTCCGCACCGGGTGCCGCCGGCTCCCCCCTTCCGCGTATACATAACGCGATGGTGCATCCGTCCTACGCAGGGCATCCCTTGCTGGAACGAGTCGCCGAGGGCCGGCTGAGCCCGGCGAAAGCCCTCAGCCTGCTCTCTGCCGGCCAGGCTCCCCGGCTGCAGGCGGCCGGCGAGGCCGGCGCGGGCGCGCCCGCGGGGCCGGGGCCGGAGGGCAGCACGAGCCCGCGGGATCCGGACAGCCTCCAGCAGGTGATGGGCGAGCTCCACGCGCTCATCGGCCTGGAGCGGGTCAAGCGCACCATCGAGGAGCTGCGGGCGTACGTCGAGATCCGCCAGCGCCGGTCCAGCGTGGGCCTGGCGAGCGATCCCCTCGTCCTTCACATGGCGTTCATCGGCAATCCCGGCACGGGCAAGACGACCGTCGCGCGCCTGGTCGGGCGGATGTTCAAGGCACTGGGAGTCCTTCCCAAGGGGCACACCGTGGAAGTCGAACGGGCCGACCTGGTGGGAGAGTTCGTGGGCCACACCGCCCAGCGCACCCGCGAGCAGATCCGCAAGGCCCTGGGCGGCGTGCTGTTCATCGACGAGGCGTACAGCCTGGCCCGGGGCGGTGACAAGGACTTCGGCAAGGAGGCCGTCGACGCCCTGGTCAAGGCCATGGAGGATCACCGCCACGAGCTGGTCGTCGTCGTGGCAGGCTACCGCACCGAGATGGAGACCTTCTTGCGGCTCAACCCGGGCTTGCGCTCCCGGGTGCCCATCCTCATCGACTTTCCCGACTACACGGGCCAGGAGCTCCTCCAGATCGCCGATCAGATGCTGAAAGCCCGCCAGTACCGGCTCTCGCCCGAGGCTCGCGAGCGCCTGGCCGTGCTCTTGCTGGAAGAGCGGCTCAACGAACTGCAGCACTTCGGCAACGCCCGGCTCCTGCGCAACATCCTGGAGGCGGCCGTGCGCCGGCAGGCCGTGCGGCTGCAGGGCCGGTCCCACCTGACCGTGGACGACCTGATGCTGATCCAGGCCCAGGACATCCCGTTGGAGATCCCGGTGGAGTAGAAGGGTGGCCGGGGCGTCGCCATGCCCGCGCAACCGTCCGCTGCCCCGGCCGTGGCGGCCGTCGTGGGGCGTCAGGGGGTCGGCAAGACGCTGTTCGTGCTCCGCTTCGCCCAGTGGTGCGGCATGAGCCGGCTGCTGGTCTCGAGCGGATCGCGAGCTTCGGGTGACGAGGGCTGGGTGGAGCTCGACCCTGCCGATGCCGTCTCCCGGCTGGTCGGCTCGCAGGGCCCGACGACCCGGCAGCTCCAGCACCTGGAGGTGCAGTGGCGTCACGCCAAGCGCTGGGTGCGGATCCGGCTGACCGATACGGTGGGCCTGACGGATGGGATCCACCCCGATCCCCAGCTCCGCCAGGCGATGGCCGAGAGCCTCGGCGCCGTGCTCGAAAGCCCGGTCGTGCTGCACGTGCTGGACGGCGCCGAAGTGGCCAGGCGCCCCCAGCGGCTGCTGGACGAGGATGACATGGACTTCCAGCTCGCCCGGTACGGGGAACGGCGCCGGGGCTACGCGGTCATCGTCAACAAGCTCGACCTGCCCGGTGGCAAGCGGGGCCTCGAGGCCGTGCGGCAGGCGTGGCCTCGCCGGATCGTACTGGGAACGTCCGCTGTGGAAGGCTGGGGTTTTGCCCGTGTTCGCCGCTTCGTGGAACGCTTCGTGTGAGACGGCGGCCCCGCCCGCTACCTGCGTGGCCGCTGCCGCGGCGGCCGTCTGGCTGGCCGGCGTGGCGATCAAGCTGGTGGACGGCGTCGTGGACCAGGAGCCGGGGTACGACCCCGCGGCTTCCATCACGTACGCGGTGCTGGCCACGGCGGCAGCGGTCCTGCTGCGGGCTTCGTGGGCGAGCTCGCTCCTCGTCGCCGCGTGGAGCGCGGGGATGGCCGGGCGGGCCTACCGGCAGGCCTGGCCCGAGGTGGCCGCAGTGGTGGCGGCGACGGGATGGCTGGCCGGGTGGCAAGCCCTTGCCGGTGCGGCGGTGGCGATCCTGGCCGTGCAGGCGCTCGACCATTGGGTGGACGGGGAACGCTGGCCGCTGGCGGGCCCGGGGCCCCTGCGCGGGGCGTGGCTCGCCGTGGGCGTGGCCCTGGCTGTCGCCGGCGCCCTCGTCGACCCGCTCGAGACCGGCCTGGTGTTGGTGATGACGCCGCCGGCTGAAGCGGTGGCCCGCCGTCTGGGCCGGCGGGCGGCGGACGGTCCCGGAGCGGGCGAGGAGGGGCAACCGGGATGGAGCTCGCCGCCCTGGTAGCAGCGGCGATGGCAGGCCTCGCCGGGGGCCTCGGAGCCGGCTGGCACGCCGGGAGGCGCTGGGGCCGCGAGGAAGGAAAGGCCCTCGCCGCGCTGGAACTTCACCGCCGTGCCTTGCGAAACGGCCGCTGCCCCATCTGCGGGGCCCGAGGAGGGGGAGCCGTGAGGGAGCCGGGCCTGAGCGTGGTCAAAATGCACGGCCTCGGCAACGCGTACGTTTACGTCGACCTGGCGGCAGGCGACGTCGCCCTGCCGGAAGGGGTGACCTGGCCCTCCCTGGCGCGGGCGGTGGCCGACCCGCACCTGGGCATCGGGAGCGATGGGCTCATCCTCATGGCAAGAGGCCGCGCCGCTCCTGCGGCCATGCGGATCTTCAACGCCGACGGCAGCGAGGGTGAGATGTGCGGCAACGGGATCCGCGCCGTGGCGATGTGGATGCACCAGCGCCACGGCTTGCCCCGGCGCTTCGACGTGGAGACCCTCGCGGGCTTGCGCAGCGTGGAGATCCTGGAGTCGCCCTCCTTCGGCAGGGCGCGGGTGCGGGTCGACATGGGGGCCCCTCACGAGGTGGGGCCCGCGGGAAGCGCCCTGGGGCGCTCCGTCTCGCTGGAGGTCCGGGGGGAGCGCCTGGAGGTGTGGCCCATCTCGGTGGGCAATCCCCACGCCGTGCTCTTCGTGGAGGACGTCGACCGGGCGCCGGTACGGGAGGTGGGCCCTCTCATCGAGCGCCACGAGCGCTTCCCCGGGCGGGTCAACGTGGAGTTCGTCCAGGTGGTGGAGCCGGGGAGGCTGAAGATGCGCGTCTGGGAGCGGGGCTCCGGGGAGACCATGGCGTGCGGCACGGGCGCCTGCGCCTGCGTGGTCGCGGCGGCCGCCACGGGGCGCGCCGGCCGGCGGGCAGAGGTGGAGCTGCCCGGGGGCCGGCTGGAGGTGGAGTGGGACGAGCCCGACCCAGAGCACCCTTTGGGCCGGATCCGGATGACGGGCCCCGCCCGGTTGGTCATGGAGGCAACGCTCCCGTGGGACTGGGTGAAGGAGGCGTCGGCCCGGTGAAACTGGCTTCCAGGATGGATCGGCTACCCCCGTACCTTTTCGCGGAGATCGACCGCCGCATCGAGCAGGCGCGAGCGTCCGGCGTGGACGTCATCAGCCTCGGGATCGGCGACCCGGACCGGCCCACGCCGCCGGCCGTGGTCGAGGCCCTGGGGCAAGCGGCGCGGGAGCCCCGGCACCACCGCTACCCGCCGTACGCGGGGTTGAAGAGCTTCCGCGAGGCCGTGGCCCGGTGGTTCACCCGGCGCTTCGGCGTGGAGCTCGATCCGGAGCGAGAAGTACTGGTGCTCATCGGTTCCAAGGAAGGGCTGGCCCACCTGGCGTGGGCGGTCATGGAGCCGGGGGCGGTGGCGCTGGTGCCGGACCCGGGCTATCCCGTCTACCAGAGCTCCGTGCTGCTGGCAGGGGGAGAGGTGTGGGAGCTTCCCCTGCGGGCGGAGGCCGGCTTCCTGCCGGACCTCGACGCCGTGCCGCAAGAGGTACTGCGACGAGCGCGCCTTTTGTTCCTCAACTATCCCAACAACCCGACGGGCGCGACCGCCGACCTCGCTTTTTTCGAGCGGGCGGTGGAGTTCGCGAGGGCCCATGGCCTCTTGATCTGCCACGATGCTGCCTACAGCGAGATCACGTACGACGGCTACAGGGCCCCGAGCATCCTGCAGATTCCGGGCGCCCGGGACGTGGCCATCGAGCTCCACTCCCTCTCGAAGAGCTTCAACATGACCGGGTGGCGACTCGGCTGGGCGTGCGGTAGCCCCGAGGCGGTCGAGGCCCTGGGCCGGCTGAAGACCAACCTGGACTCGGGCGTCTTCGGCGCCATCCAGGAGGCGGCCGTCGAGGCGCTCGACCATCACGGCGACTTCAGCGCCTCCATGTCCGCCCTCTACCAGAACCGGCGCGATCGGGTCGTCGAAGCGTTGCGGCGCATGGGATGGCCCGTGAGGCCGCCGCTGGGGGCGATCTACCTCTGGATCCCCGTGCCCCCGGGATGGGACTCCATCGGCTTCGCGGGGCGCCTGCTGGAGAGCGCAGGCGTGGTGGTGACCCCGGGGGTGGGGTACGGCCGGCAAGGGGAGGGATACGTCCGGATCTCCCTCACCATCCCCGACGACCGTCTGGACGAGGCCATGCGACGCTGGGAGGCGAGCGGGCTCACGTTCCGGCCTCGCACGGCTTGACAGGGCCGCCAGGCCCTGGTTACAATGGCGGCAACGTTTCTGGTGCCCCAGGCCGCGAGACGAGACTGGACGAGATCAGGAGAGCGTGAGCGAGGTCGAGGCGAGCCGAGGGGAGGGTCCTCCGGCGAGTTTCGCCGGAGGGTCACAGTTGCGGCGCCTTTCCGAGGGCACCTCGTCTGTTGCGCCGGCCTCCTCCCGGTGAGGTAGGTCATCGGCGCGAGCCTGCTCGTGGGTCTTCTTGCTCGCCGGTCAGGCGCACCGCCCGGATGGGGGCTGGGGGCCTGTGCAACTTCATCCTGACCGCGGGCGCTTCGTCGAGCTCCTCGAGCGAACGGGCGCGGCCGTCCTGTGCGCGTCGTTCCTGACCGATACCCTCACGCCCCTCGTGGCGCTCAACCGCCTGGGACCTCACCCGCTGGGCCGCTTCTTGCTGGAAAGCGCCGACCACGGCGGGCGTCTGGGCCGCTTCTCCTTTGTTGGCAGCGGAGGTGCGGCCCTGGTCGCCTTCGAGGAAGGCCTGGCGCGCGTCTACGAGGCGGGGGAGGGAGGTGCTCCCCTCGTGGAGACGGAGCGCCGCGCCGTGGCCGACCCGATCGCGTACCTGCGCGACCGGTGGAGGGCTCTCGAGCTCCCCGAATCGGCCGTGCGAGAACTCCTGGCGCCCCTTTTCCCTCACACCGACGACGTTCCCCCTTTCGTCGGGGGTGCGGTGGGCTTCTTCGGATATGACCTGGTGCGCACCATCGAGCCTCTCGGCCCGGGACGCCCGGCCACCTTGCCGGGCTGGATGGGCGCCTACCTGCTTGCCGACGCCGTGGTGGTCTTCGACCACTTCCGGGGTACCGGGTACCTGCTGACGCTGGCCCGGCGCCGTCCCGGGGAGACGGCGCGACAGGCCCACGACCGGGCCGCCGGGCGCCTGCAGGCGATGTGGGAACGTCTTGCCATGCCGTCCAACGGCGATCCGGGCCCGGCCTTCGCACAGGCCGGGGCGGCTCCCGGGCGACTCGAGGGCGGTCCTCCGGGCCTGGAAGAGGAGGACCCTGCCTTCGAAGCGGCGGTCCGGCAAGCTCGCCGGCACATCGAGGCGGGGGACGTCTTCCAGGTCGTGCTCTCCCGGGAGGTGGTGGCGCCGTGCCGCCGGCCGCCCCTCGAGGTCTTCCGGCACCTGCGCGCCATCAACCCGTCGCCGTACATGTTCTACCTGGAGATCCCCGACCCGCGGCCGGGCTCGCCGGGGCCGCTCCACCTCGTGGGAGCCTCCCCGGAGGTGATGGTCCGCTCCCAGCAGGAACGAGCCATGCTGCGGCCCATCGCGGGGACCCGGCCTCGGGGCCGCGACGCCGCCGAACAGGCGCGCCTCGAATCGGAGCTGGCGAGCGACCCCAAGGAGCTCGCCGAACACATGATGCTCGTCGACCTCGGCCGCAACGACCTCGGCCGGGTCTGCCGGTACGGCACCGTGGAGGTGCCCCGGCTGCTCGAAATCGAGCGGTACTCTCACGTCACGCACCTGGTCTCCCAGGTCCAGGGGGTGCTGCGTCCCGGGCAGGACGCGTTCGACCTGCTGCGGGCCACCTTCCCTGCGGGCACGGTGACGGGCGCCCCGAAGGTACGGGCCATGCAGGTCATCGACGCCCTGGAGGCGAGCGGGCGGGGGCCGTACGCCGGGACCGTGGGGTACTTCTCGGCGTCGGGCAACGCCGACCACTGCATCACCATCCGGACCCTGGCCATTCACGGAGAGCGGGCGGTGGTGAGGGCCGGAGCCGGGATCGTGGCCGATTCCGACCCGCGCCGGGAGCTCCGGGAGACCCAACACAAGGCGAGGGCCATGCTCTCGGCCCTGGCGGCCACGGGGGAGGGGCACGCCGGGTGATCGCGGAGCAGGAGGGCCACGCTGCCACCGGGCGAGAAGCGCCCGTGCCCGCGGGCCGGTGGTGGTCATCGACAACTACGACTCGTTCGTCTACAACCTCGCGCACTACCTGGGGGAGATGGGCGCCGAGGTGCAGGTGATCCGCAACGACCGGGCGACCGTGGACGAGGTGCTGGCCATGCGCCCGGCGGCCATCGTCATCTCGCCGGGGCCCGGCCGCCCGGAAGAGGCCGGCATCTCCGTGGAGCTCGTCCGGCGCTCCGGCGGCGTTCCCCTGCTCGGGGTCTGCCTCGGCCACCAGGCCATCGGGGCGGCCTTCGGAGGCCGCATCGTCCGGGCCGACCGGCTGCTCCACGGCAAGGCCAGCCCGATCCTTCACGACGGCCGCACCATCTACCGGGGGATCCCGAGCCCCTTCGAGGCCGGGCGATACCACTCCCTCTGCATCGCCCGGGAGCCGCTGCCCCCCGAGCTCGAGGTCTCGGCCGTGGACGAGACCGGCTGCATCATGGGCGTACGGCACCGCACGCTTCCCATCGAGGGCGTGCAGTTCCACCCCGAGTCGATCCTCACCCGGGCTTACGGGAGACGGATCCTGGTCAACTTCCTGGCCGAGGCCGAAAGCCGGGCCAGGGCAGGGAGGAGGGCATGAGCTCGATGGAGGCTTTCGAGCCGTTTCCGATCCAGCGGGCCATCGAGATACTGGCGCAGGGGCGCTCCCTCACCCGTTCGCAGGCGGAGTCGGTCATGACGGCCATCATGCGGGGGGAGGCCACCCCTGCCCAGATCGCCGGCTTCGCGGTGGCCCTGCGCATGAAGGGCGAGACGGTCGACGAGGTGGCGGGGCTGGCGCAGGCCATGCGCCGGCATGCGCTCAAGGTCACGCCGCCGCCGGGCCGCAAGGTCGTCGACACCTGCGGTACCGGCGGGGATCGGCTCCACTCCATCAACGTCTCGACGGCCGCAGCCTTCGTGGTGGCCGGCGCCGGGCTCACCGTGGCCAAACACGGCAACCGCTCCGTGTCGAGCAAGGCCGGTAGCGCCGACGTGCTCGAGGCTCTGGGGGTGGCCATCGACCTCGATCCCCAAGCGGTGCGCCGCTGCCTGGAGGAGGTGGGGCTCGCCTTCCTGTTCGCTCCCGTCTTCCACCCGGCGATGCGGCATGCCGCCGGCCCCCGCCGGGAACTCGAAATCCGCACCGTCTTCAACATCCTCGGGCCCCTCACCAACCCGGCTGACGCCCCCTACCAGCTGGTCGGCGTGTACGAGCCGCGGCTCGTGCCCCTGGTCGCAGGAGCGCTGGCCAGCCTGGGCGCCCGGCGGGCGCTGGTGGTGCACGGGACGGACGGGATGGACGAGATCACCCTGAGCGGCCCGACGCTCGCCGCCCGGGTCGAGGACGGGGCCGTCGTCGAGCAACTGGTCATCGAGCCTGCGCAACTGGGCCTGACCCCGGCCGGGCCCGATGCCGTCCGCGGGGATGGCCCGGTGACCAACGCCCGGGTCGTCTCCGACGTCTTGTCGGGGAGGCTGCACGGCCCGGTGCGGGACGTGGTCGTGCTCAACGCGGGAGCCGCCATCTGGACCGCCGGTGAAGCGGCCTCCCTGGCCGAGGGGATGGAGGTGGCCCGGGACGTGTTGGACTCCGGGCGGGCCAGGGAGCGGCTGGAGGCGCTCGTCTCGTTCAGCCGGGAGGCGAAAGGAGCCGCATGAGAGCCCTCGAAGGGGCGGCCGGTCCTCCGGACCGGCTGGCCGTCATGGTGCAGGCGAAGAGGGCCGCTCGGCCCGCGACGCTGCAAGACAGTCAGGCCGGCACGAGGCCGGTTCGCCGGAGCCTGGTAGCGGCCCTGCGCCGGGCCCGCCAGGCTCTCCAGGCGTACCGGCAGGCGCTCGAGGCCGGGGGGACGGGGACCACCGTGCCTTCTCCGGGAGCCGGGCTTCCCATCGTGGCGGAGGTCAAGCGAAGGTCTCCGTCGGCGGGGGATATCGCCCCTTCGGCCGACGCCGTGAGCCGGGCGCTTGCGTACCAACGGGCCGGGGCGGCGGCCGTGTCGGTGCTGGCGGACGAAGCGTTCTTCGGGGGCAGCCCGGCCGACGTGGCGGCGGTGGCGCGGGCCGTGGCGGTTCCCGTGCTCTTCAAGGACATCGTGGTGGAGCCGTGGCAGATCGATCTGGCCCGGCAGGTGGGTGCGTCGGCAGTCTTGCTCATCGTCGCCGCGCTGGAGGAGGACCGGCTGAGCTCGTTGCTGCGCTACGCCCGCGACCGGGGGCTCGAGACCGTGGTGGAGGTGCACACGCAGCGGGAGCTGGAGCGAGCCATGGCTCTGGATGGCGTCTCCGTACTCGGCGTCAACAACCGCGACCTGGCGACGTTCGAGGTGGACACCCGGACGGCGCTGCGGTTGCTGCCGCAGGTCCCGGAGGGGATCGTGCGGCTGGCGGAAAGCGGCTATGCGGCCCCGGAGGCGGTCGCCGAAGCGTGGGGGGCCGGTGCGGACGGGGTGCTGGTAGGGGAGGCGCTGATGCGCTCCGAAGACCCCGGAGCCTTCTTCGAAGGGGCCTTGCGGGCCTGGGCCCGGCGAGCATGAAAGTGTGGGTGAAGATCTGCGGCCTCACCCGGGAGGAGGACGTGGTGGCGGCCGTGCGGGCAGGGGCCGACGCGGTGGGCGTGGTACTGACCCCCAAGAGCCCCCGGGCGGTGGGGCCCGAGCGCGCCCGCGAGCTCGCCCTGGCGGCCCGGGAGGAGGCGGCCCGCGCCGGGCGGCGGGTCGACGTCGTCGGGGTCTTCACGCAGGAGCCCATCGAGCAGATCGAACAGCAGGCCCACCTCGCTTCGCTCGACGTCGTGCAGCTGCACGGCGTGGAGCTCCCGGAGGGAGTGCAACGCCTGCCGTCTTCCGGCCTGCGGTGCATCCGCGCCCTGTGGCCGTCGGGCAGCCCCGTCGCACCCGCCGGGGCGTGGTGGGCGCTCTTGCTCGACAGCGGCTCCCGGGAGCAGCCCGGCGGCACCGGGCGCCCCATGGAGACGGCCACCGCCACGGAGTGGGTGCGGGTCCTGGGGGCCGTCCACCCGCGCGTCATCCTGGCGGGCGGGCTGCGGCCCGGCAACGTGGTGAAGGCCCTCGAAGCGGCCCGGCCGTGGGGCGTCGACGTGAGTTCGGGTGTGGAACAGGCCGGCCGGCCCGGCGTCAAGGACCGGGGGGCCATCGAGGCGTTCGTCGCAACCGTGCGCGCATGGGAGGAGAGACGGTTGGATGCAGGTACGAGGAAGGTCCGTGACGACGGGCCCGGCACCGATCGGGGACGCTAGCGGGCCGGCCGCGCCGCCGCTCGACGGCGTTCCGGACGGTCGCGGCTACTTCGGCGGCTTCGGGGGGCGCTTCGTGCCGGAGATCTTGATGGCGCCCCTGGAGCAGCTCCAGGAGGCCTACGAGGCGGCGCGCCACGACCCCGCCTTCTGGCAGGAGCTCGACGGCTTGCTGCGGCACTACGCAGGGCGGCCGACCCCCCTATACTTCGCGGAACGCCTCAGCCGCTACGTGGGCGGCGCGCGTATCTTCCTGAAGCGTGAAGACCTCGCCCACACGGGAGCGCACAAGATCAACAACGCGCTGGGACAGGCCCTGCTGGCCCGGCGCATGGGCAAGCGGCGCCTGATCGCCGAGACCGGCGCCGGGCAGCACGGCGTCGCTACGGCCACGGTGGCGGCCCGGTTCGGCATGGCGTGCCTGGTCTTCATGGGCGCCGAGGACGTGGCGCGCCAGCACCTCAACGTGGTGCGCATGCGCCTCCTGGGGGCCGAGGTGCGGGAGGTGCGCGCCGGCAGCGGCACCCTCAAGGATGCCACGGACGAGGCCATGCGAGAGTGGGTGGCGAGCGTGGCCGATACCCACTACGTCCTCGGTTCGGCGGTGGGCCCACACCCATACCCCGTCATGGTTGCCGACTTCCAATCGGTGATCGGCGCCGAGAGCCGCCGGCAGGTGCTGGAAGCGACGGGGAGGCTGCCGGACCTGGTGGTCGCCTGCGTCGGAGGGGGCTCCAACGCCATCGGCATCTTCCGGGGCTTCCTGCGAGACGACGGCGTGCGCCTGCTGGGAGTGGAGGCAGGGGGCAGGGGAGAGAAGCTGGGAGAGCACGCCGCGAGCCTCAACCGCGGCCTCGTCGGCGTGCTGCACGGCTCCCGGAGCCTGCTGTTGCAGGACGAGGAGGGGCAGATCGCCCCGACGCATTCGATTTCGGCAGGCCTCGACTACCCCGGCGTCGGGCCGGAGCACAGCTACCTGCGGGAGACCGGTCGGGCGGAGTACACGACCGTCCGGGACGACGAGGCGCTGGAAGCCTTTCAGCTGCTGGGCAGGCTGGAGGGGATCCTGCCGGCCCTCGAGAGCGCGCACGCCGTGGCGGCCGCCCTGGACGCCGCCCGGCGCATGCGCGAAGACGAGATCGTTCTCGTCAGCCTATCGGGACGGGGCGACAAGGACGTGGAGGTCGTGGCCGGCCGGCTCGGGTGGCTTCCGGCTCCGTCCTCCCAACGGACAGGGGGCGGACCGGATGGGCGGTGAAGGGGTAGAGACAGGCCAGGCGGCGGCAGGACAAGAGCTCGGTTTTCCTGCTCTTGCCCGCTCCGAAGGGGGCAGGCGGTTGGCGGGAGCCTTCGAGCAAGCCCGGCAGGAGGGGCGGGCCGCCCTGGTCGGGTACTGGATGGGCGGCTACCCCGACCTCGCCACTTCCGAACGAGCGCTCGTCCACCTGGCGCGCTCGGGCTGTGACGTGCTGGAGGTGGGGGTGCCCTTCTCGGATCCCGTGGCCGACGGCCCCGTGCTGCAGACGGCCGCGGCCACGGCGCTGCAGAGCCGGGTCTCGCTGCGAGGCGTCCTGGAGATGGCCGGCAGGGTGGCGCTCCCCCCGGAGAGGGGCGGGTCGGGGGTCCCGGTGGTCATCATGACGTACTACAACCCCGTCTTGCGGATGGGGGAGGCCGAGGTGGCCCGGGCCATGGCCCGCTATGGGCTTTCGGGTATGATCGTGCCGGATCTGCCGGTGGAGGAGGCCGCGGGTCTCATGGCCGAGCTCCAGGAGCAAGGGCTCGCCTGGGTGAGCCTGGCCGCTCCCACGGGAATGAGCCGGCTGGAGCGCGTCGCGTCCGCCAGCGACGGCTTCGTCTACGCCATCAGCCGGCCGGGCGTCACCGGGGCGCGCGACGACCTGGCGCCCCAGGCGAGAGAGCTGGTGGATGCCCTGCGGCGCTCCACCCGCCTTCCCGTCGCGCTGGGGTTCGGAGTGGCGGGAGCCCGGCAGGCGGCCGCCTACCGGTGGGCCGACGGGGTCGTCGTAGGGAGCGCCTTCGCCTCGACCTGGATGCGGGCCGGTGACGACGTGGCGGCGGCGCTGGAAGGGATCGGGCAGCTCGCCTCGTCCATCCGCGACGCCCTGGCGCGGCCGGCTGCCGAAGGCGGGGGATGACCGCCATCCCGACGAGTTTCGTGCGGGAGGCCTTTCCGGACATCCACCCCCTCGCCGAACGAGCGGTGATGGACGCCCTGTCCCGCGTCCAGGCGCCCGCCGAGCCGGGCGCGCTCTCTCCATGGGCCCGCATCGAACGCGTCGCGGCCCACAATACGGCGCGGGTCCTGGCCGCCTTCCAGCAGGCGGGGGCCAGCGAGGGGTATCTGGCAGAGACCACGGGCTACGGGTATTCGGACCCCGGCCGCGACGCCATCGAACAAGTCTACGCTTCCCTCTTCGGGGCAGAGGCGGCGCTGGTCCGGCCCCAGATGGTCTCGGGTACGCACGCGCTGGCCGCCGCGCTGTTCGGGGTCTTGCGGCCCGGCGACGAACTGGTGGTGGCGACGGGCGCCCCCTACGACACCCTCTGGCCGGTGCTCGGGCTCGGCGAGCAGCCTGCCCCGGGATCCCTGGCCGAGTGGGGTGTGCGCACCCGGGTGGTCGCGCTCAGGGAGGACGGGAGCGTCGACCTGGCGGGATTGGAAGCGGCCCTCGGGGCGCACACCCGCGCGATCCTGGTACAGCGCTCCCGGGGCTACTCGTGGCGGCCCTCGCTGTCCGTGGCGCAGATCGAGACCATCTGCGGGGTGGCGCACGCGCACGGCTGCATCGTCGTGGTGGACAACGCGTACGGCGAGTTCGTGGAGGAGCGGGAGCCGGGGCACGTGGGCGCCGATCTGGTCGCCGGTTCGCTCATCAAGAATCCCGGCGGAGGGCTTGCCCCCAGCGGCGGATACCTCGCCGGGCGCCGCGACCTCGTGACCCGGGCCGCCGAGCGGCTCGTGGCTCCGGGGCTGGCCGCCGACGTGGGTCCCGGGCTCGGCGTCATGCGGTGGGTCTGGATGGGCCTGTGGCTCGCCCCCCGGTCCGTGAGCGAGGCGCTGGCCGGTGCATGCGTGGCCGCGCAGGCGTTCGGTTCGTGGGGATTTGCCGTCAGCCCCGGAGCCTTCGAGGAGCGTCACGACACGGTGCAGGTGGTGCGGGCAGGCCGGCCGGAGGCGGCGCTCGCCATCTTGCGCGGGGTGCAGAAGGCGTCGGCGCTCGACTGGCGGGCGGTGCCCACCCCCGCGCGCCTGCCCGGTTACCGGGACGCCGTGGCGATGGCCGCAGGTACCTTCGTCCAGGGTTCGTCGAGCGAACTGTCGGCGGACCTGCCCATGCGGCCGCCCTACGACGTCTTCATCCAGGGAGGGCTTTCCCGGTACCACGTGGCCCTGGGGGTGGCCCGTGCCCTCGACGAGCTCCTGCGGAACGGCCTCGTGACGCCGTTCGAGACTTCTTTCGGTAATCCTTGACAGGGTGGGGGGGTCTGCTATCATGGGGGGTGATTGCCTGCGACGAAGCCTGGCGCCGCAGGCGTTCGCGGGCCATCTGGAAGGGGGTCGTAGATGGAATGACGCAGGCGCTGGGACGTCACATTCTGTGCGAGGCGTACGGGTGTGACCCGGCGATCCTGGACGATCAAGAGCAGGTGCAGGCCATCATGGTGGAAGCAGCCCTGAGAGCAGGGGCCGACGTGCGGGAGGTTACGTTCCACAAGTTCAGCCCGCAGGGTGTCAGCGGCGTGGTGGTCATCGCGGAGTCCCACCTTGCCATCCACACCTGGCCCGAGCTCGGATATGCAGCCATCGATGTCTTTACCTGCGGGGACTCGGTGGATCCGTGGGAGGCGTGTCATTACCTGATCGCTTCTTTCAAGGCCCAGAGCACGGAGGCGACCGAGATGAAGCGTGGCGTGCTCGGCCCCCACGGGGTGCTGGGGACGGAGGTCGCGCGCTATACCCAGTCGGCGCCTGGGGCAGCGTGGGAGCCACAGTCCCGGGGTGACGAGGTGGTGAAGTCAGGGTTGTATGCTACCCGATGAGAGTACCCGGAGGTCGCTGAGGTAGGGGCTCCGGAGCCGGCGATTGGACGAGGACGGTTCCGGAGCCTCTTTTTTTTCCGGTGTTGCCGGTCGCCCTCCATCCGTGCCTACAATTGAGAAGGAGATTGGTTGTAAGTTGCCGAAGTTCCCTCGAAAGGGATAGGTGGCCACCCGCCACGCCGGTTGACGTTGCCGGGATCCCTTTTCGCGCGGCCGCGTGCGGGAGTTCCTTTCCAGCATACGCTTTAGCGGATGCGACTCCGACGGGGTAAGGGGCGGTCGTGGGGCATGGGGAAGAGTCGGGCAGCATCTTCCTCTTGGTCGTGGCAGCCCAGGCCGGGAGCGCCGGATTTCTCGGACCTCACCGACGAAGAGGTGGTCCAGCTCGCCCAGGCGGGCAACGAAGACGCCCTCGAGTACCTGCTCGCCAAGTACCGCAAGCTGGTGCACGCCTGGAGCCGACCCTATTTCCTGCAGGGCGCCGAGGACGACGATCTGCTCCAGGAGGGCATGATCGGCCTCTACAAGGCGATCCGCGACTTCACGCCGGGGGCATCCTCCTTCTGGTCCTTCGCGCGGCTTTGCATCGTCCGTAACATCATCAGCGCCATCAAGGGCACGACCCGCCAGAAGCACATCCCCATCAACCAGTACACCTCTTTGCACCGGCCCGTCTACGACATGGAGGGGGACCGGACCCTCCTCGAGGTGCTGCCCAACTCGCGGGTGGACGATCCGGAAGCCCTGGTCATCGACCGGGAGATGCTGATCCAGACGCAGCAGTACGTGCGGCAGGTGCTCAGCGATTTCGAGTACCGGGTCTTCCGGCTGTACGTCAACGGGCTGTCGTACAAGGAGATGGCCCGGCGGCTCCACACTCACACCAAGTCCATCGACAACGCTTTGTGCCGCATCAAGCACAAGATCGAGCGCCGCTACGTCTGACAGGTGACGGCGGCCGCCCACCGGCGCGGCCGGAGACGACCGACGAGAGGCCGGCAGGCCCGGGGCGTGGAAGGGCGAGCATGGAGGCGTTGGATTACAGGGGCTTCGAGCGGGACGTCACGGCCCTGGTCGACGCGTTGGTCCAGGCGTCTCACTGCGTGGTGCTCACGGGAGCCGGGGCGTCCACCGACAGCGGCATCCCCGATTTCCGTAGCCCCGGCACCGGCTTGTGGGAACGCCTCGATCCGATGGAGACCATGTCCGTCCACGCCTTCTGGCAGGACCCCGGCCGCTTCTACCGGTTGGCCAGCGAGACCTGGCTGCCCCCTTTGCTCGGCGCACGGCCCAACACTGTCCACTACGTGCTGGCGGGCCTCGAAGCAGCCGGGCTCGTCAAAGCCGTCATCACGCAGAACATCGACGGCTTGCACCAGAAGGCGGGGAGCCGGCGGGTGCTGGAGGTCCACGGGCACGTCCGCTCGGCGCGATGCACCCGCTGCGGCCGCCATTACGACCTCACGGCCCTGGTGCAGCGCTTGCGCCAGGCGGGCATCGGCCCCTACTGCACGTGCGGGGGGCCCATCAAGCCCGGTATCGTCCTCTTCGGCGACCCCATGCCGCCGGCGTTCGAGGATGCGGTGAGCGAGGCGGCCCGGGCCGACCTCATGGTGGTGGTCGGGTCGAGCCTCACCGTGGATCCGGCCAACTCGTTGCCGGCGCTGGCCCAGCAGGTGATCGTCAACAACCTGCAACCGACCTGGGTGGACGGGCGAGCCGTGCTCCGCCTTCCATACCCTGCGTCCCAGGTCTGGCGCGCGGTGGCCGACCGCCTGCGTGCTCTCTCCATCCTGTAAGCCCTGAGTGATCCCGAGACGCCGCAGCGCTGCTGGCATCCCTGCAGTGGCCCGGGCCTCTTGCCGAACCATGGGGCAGGATACGCCGGAGCGTGTGCGCGCCAGGCGGCCATACGACCTGTCCATGGCTCGTGGCTGGTCACGGCGGTCTGCCGGCTGCTATACTGGAACCCTAGGGGCAGAGGTGGGTGAGGGCGGTGGGCATCTCCGACATCGAGCTGGTCATCCGTCTGGTGCTCGCCGGGCTGCTGGGGGCCATCATCGGCCTCGAGCGAGAGAGCCACCGGCGGCCCGCGGGCTTTCGCACCCATACGCTCGTCTCCCTCGGTTCGGCGCTGGTCATGCTGGTCTCAGCCTACGGGCTGGCCCCTCAAGGATCGAGCTTCTGGCCCTACGACCCGACCCGGATCGCGGCCCAGGTGGTATCGGGCATCGGCTTTCTCGGGGCGGGCACCATCCTGCGGGAGGGCCCGACCGTCCGGGGCTTGACCACGGCCGCGAGCCTGTGGGTCGTCGCCGGCATCGGCCTGGCGGCGGGGTCCGGCTTCTACCTGGGTGCGGTCATGACGACGGCCCTGGCGGTCGTGGTGCTGATCTGGCTGAGCCGGGTCGAGCGCCAGATCCTTTCCAGCAAGGAGAGTGTCCTGGCGCTGGTCGTCTCGGACCAGCCGGGGCAGCTGGGAGCCGTGGCGTCGGTGCTGGGACGCCACGGCGTCAACATCCGGGGTGTCGACATCGTGGCCCAGGAGGGGGCCAAAGCCGCCCTGCAGGTCACGGTGGAGCTCCCGGCGCGGGCCGACCGGAGCCGCGTGCTGGCGGACCTCTCCGCGCTCGAGGGGGTCTTCAAGGCCTCTTACGACAACCAGAGCTAACGGAGCCCGGGAGCAGCGGGATCCGAGCAGCCTGCTCGGCAGTGCAGGCGCAACGGGGATGGATGGTGCCGGTGGCGCGCATTTTGCTCTCCAACGACGACGGTATCGACAGCCCGGGGCTCGCCGCCCTGGCAGAGGCCCTCGATCCCATCGGGCAACTGCGGATCGTGGCCCCCGATCGGGACCGCAGTGCAACGGGACATGCCATCACGGTACGCGACGCGCTCAAGGTCGAGAGACGCACCCTCGCAGGGCGATGGCCCGCCTTCGCGGTATCGGGTACTCCGGCCGACTGCGTGAAGCTGGGGGTGCTGGAGTTGTTCCCTGACCCGCCGGATCTGGTGGTCTCGGGCATCAACCCGGGGGCCAACCTGGGGATCGACGTCTTTTACTCCGGCACCGTGGCGGCGGCGGCCGAAGGGGTGTTGCTCGGGATCGCGGCGGTCGCCATCTCGTCCATCACGGACAAGCACGCGCCCCGCTTCGACCCGGCCCGGCAGGTGGCCCCGGTCATCGTGCAGTGGATGTTGCAGAAGCGGGCCGAGGGCCAGGGGGTACTGCTCAACGTCAACGTTCCCGACCAAGTGCCGGATCCCGTGGCGGCGCTGCGCTGGACCCGTATCGGGCTCAACCGGCGCTACCGTGACGCCTTCGAGAAGCCTCCGGGCACGGACGGCCACTTCCGCCTGGTGGGGGACGCGGACGAGGGCGACCGGGAGGATCCGACGACCGACGCGGGCGCAGTGCACCGGGGCTACGTCTCCGTGACGCCGATGCAGTTCGACCTGACCGACTACGAGGCCCTGGCACGGTGGGGCCTGCGGCTCGGCCAGCCGATGTTCTCCACGGAGGACCGCTTCACCCGGCAAGAGGCACCCAAGGCAACATCTGCCTGAGGCCGAGGCAAGCGCGCCGGGCGGGGACACGCCGCTCGGACACCCGCCTTGGAAAAAGGGGCCTTCTTCCAGGAAAGGGGAGAGGGGATGGTCCGACAGGGTAAGAATATAGCCATCGGGTGAGATGGGACCCCCGCGGGTGGGGACGTGGAGGGAGGAGCTACCCGTGTTCAACGTCTCTCCCGAAGACGTGCTTCGGGGGTTGAAGCGGTCGAAGCGGCTGGCCAAGCAAGACATCCTCGCCAGCAGCAAGACGCCCAACCCCCGGTACTGGACCGCCCACGCTGAGGCCCGCCGACGTGTCTACGACCTGCTGATGGAAGCCATCGAACGTGAAGGACTCGACTCCGCCTACCACCTGGCCCGACGCCAATTCGCCACGTTGCTGGAGACTCCTGCCGATCGCCGAGCCGAAGACCCCGAGCGTAACGGGGAAGAGCAAGCTCTCAGGCTCTTCTTCGCCATGCTCGGGCTCGCGGACCAGGACGTGGACGCCCTGGTGCACGAGGTCACGCCCGAGGCCGCTCCGAGCTCGTCATCGGTAGCGGTCAACTGAAAGGCTCTACGGCGCCTGCCGCGGGGTAACGGCCGCGGCGGTTGCCGCGCTCGTCTGCGCAAGGGGGTCGTGCTGCACCTTTCGGCGTGGCCGCCGACGGGATGGCGCGCTCACCCGAGCTTGCGCAGGACGCCGATGACCTTGCCGAGGATCTGCACGTCCTTCGTGAGGATCGGCTTGTAGCGCGGGTTTTCGGGCTGGAGGCGGACCTGGCCCTTCTCCTTGAAGATCCGCTTCACGGTGGCCTCGTCTTCCACCAGCGCGACCGCGATCTCGCCGTTCTCGACCGACGGCTGCGAACGGACCACCACGTAGTCGCCGTCCAGGATGCCCGCGCCCTTCATGCTGTCGCCCCGTACCCGCAGCATGAAGACCTCGGCGTGCTCGGTGAAGTCGGCCGGCAGGGGGAAGAAGTCCTCGACGTTTTGGACGGCGAGCAACGGCTGGCCCGCGGGCACCCGACCCAGCACGGGCACCTGGACGATCTCTTTGCGGACGGGCCGGTGGTCGTCGAGGATCTCGATGGCTCTGGGCTTGGTGGGATCCCGGCGCAGGTACCCCTTTTCCTCGAGCCGGGCGAGGTGGCCGTGGACCGTCGAGCTGGAGCTCAGGCCCACCGCCTCTCCGATCTCCCGTACCGACGGCGGATAGCCCCGGCTCTGGACCATCTTCCTGATGAACTCCAACACCTGACGCTGACGAGGCGTGAGCTCCCGTGAGGGTGCCATCGGCCCACCGCACCGTCCTTTCCCCGGCGTGATGCCCTGGCTGGAAGGTCATTGCCATGATAACACGTGCGTTCGCCCTTCGCAAACATGAGTTCGCCGGCGAGCGCGCGTTTCCCCAAACAGGTGGTTGACAGGCGCATATATGTTCGGATATCCTGCGAACAGAGATTCGCCACCCGGCTGTTCGGGTACCGCGGTCTCGGAGGAGGACTGAAACGGTGGAGCGCTCTACGCCGGCCAAGGTCATCTCCCTGCACGGGGAGCTCGAGCAGGCAAGGCCGGCGGCAAGTCGGCCGCCGGGAAGCGGCGGGCGGGTCGCGCAGGGATGGCAGGCCGCCCTGACCATCGCCGTTGGCGTGCTGCTCTTGGCCTGGGTGCTCCGGTGGCAGGCCGTACGGGAGCCCTCGGACCGGCACGGGAGCACGGGGCCGAAGACGCTCGGGTACGAGCGGGTGGTCGGGCCGGGCGAGACGCTCTGGGACGTGGCCGTCCGCGAGGGCCCGGCCGGGGCCGATCCCAGGTGGCTGGTCGAGAGCCTGCGCCGGGCCAACGGCATCGAGGCGCCTCAGGCCTTGGAGCCTGGGCGAAGGCTCTGGATTCCCTGGCCACCGGTCGCAGGCAAAGGCGGCGGGGTGGCCGGCGCTACAGCCGATCTGGCGGACGACGCAACGGCGCCAGGGGGCTCGTTCAGTAGGGAAGTCGCTTCAGCTGTTCCTTGAGACGTCGGTTGAGCACGTGGGTGTAGCGCTGGGTGGTGGCGAGAGAGGCATGCCCCAGTAGTTCCTGGATGGTGCGGAGGTCCGCGTCCGCCTGGAGCAGCAGCGTCGCCACCGTGTGACGGAGCTTGTGAGGGGAGAGGCCCGGCCGGGCCATGGGCAGGGCCGACAGGATGCGCCGCAGCAAGTAGCGCACGCCGGACGGAGAGAGCGGTTCGCCCCGCCGGTTGACGAAGAGCCGGTCCGAGCGCGAGCGGGCGGCAAGCTCGCGACGTTGCGGAAGGTAGGCGGAGAGAATCTCGGCGAGCTCCTCGCGCATGGGGACCAGGCGCTCCTTGCCGCCTTTGCCGAAAAAGCGGATGGCACCGGCGGCAAAGTCGACGTCGTCGAGGCGAAGGGCCAGCATCTCTCCCAGCCGGCAACCGGTGTAGAGGAAGGTCGCGATGAGGGCCCGGTCCCTGGCGGGCAGGGGCCCCGCCTCCGCCGATGCCTCGAGCAGGGCGGCCGCCTCTTCGCCGGTCAGGAAGACCGGAAGGCGCCGGGGGAGCTTGGGGCTCGGCAGGCGTTCTGCCGGGCTGGCGGCGAGGACACCCTGATCCACGAGATAGCGGTAAAAGCCGCGGATCGCGCTGATCTTGCGAGCCCGCGTGGGTGCTTGGTTCTGGCGATCGTCATACACGTACTCGAGGAATCCGCGCAGGAGCAGCGCATCGGCCGCAGCCAGGCTCTTACCCTGGCTGCGGCAATAGCGGTCGAGCAACGTGAGGTCGCCGGCGTAGGCGCGCGCGGTCCTCCGGCTCAACCCCCGTTCGACCAGGAGATACCGATAGTACTGCTCGATGAGCGGATCGGCCGGTACGGGCTCCGAGCCGGTGCCGGCGGGCTGCGCCACGGTGTTTGCGGCCGGCGGCAACGGCCGGTACGCCTGGTCAGGGGACTCCTCGATGTCGCGAGTACGCGGGGGGCGCGGCTTGGGTCGGCGCGATGGGGTCAACGATGCTCACCCTTCCTGGTGACGAGCGTAGCGCATCGAGGCCGGTCGTGCACGCCCGGCGCCGGCATCCGTCGTGTATGCGTGCTACTGCGCTAAAGAGACATTTAGCGCAGTAGACCGCGACACCTTCTGGGCTGTCGCCGCAAGCACGCACCGCCCGGTGCGTTGCAACGCCAGGGCCTCCACGAGCTGGCGTGTTGGCCCGCAGCGGTTTACCTCGCACCCATCACCGGCTGCGGCCGGCATCTACCCGGGGGGTTCGCCCCTTCGGCTCGGTGCGCTGCAACGCCAGGGCCTCCACGTATTCCGGGTGCAGGCGCCACCGGCCGTCCTCGAGGGCGTAACGGCCCCACGGCAGCACCACGAGCGCGTCCGACACGAGTCCGGCCACGTCGGGGCGCGGATCCGCCCAGGTGTGGCTCGCCATCGCCACCGTCACGACCGAGGCGGCTCCCGCGGCGCGGACGGCCTGCACCACACCGGGTCGGCGGAGGCAACCCTGTCCCCTACCCGCCGCGAGATCACGGCGGGGAAGAGGTCGAGCCGCAATCGCAGGGCGACCTCGGCGGCGGGGATCATCCCGCCCCGGCCCCCCGACGGCGTCCAGGCCGAGCCCCGCAAGGCGCGTCGCGAGACTCCGCGCGAGCCGCTGGAAAGCGGCCCACGATATCTTGTAAACCCCTTGCCGAGTGGCGGAGTCGTAAGGCTGGCGGACTGCAGGCCCCTCCTCCTCGTCTGCTGCGTAATCACCGGTCCCTGCTCCTGCGCAACCTGGCCGCCGCTTTCGGCGCCTACGAGCGGCTTTCCTCGTCGATTTCACGGCGGAGGAGCTCCCGGAGACGCTCCTGCCCGCCGGCTCCGTGCTGTCGTAAGGCGGCCAGGAGCTCGGTGTGGGAGCCCGCCAGGGCCACCGCCAGGTGCTCGGTGCCAAGATAGGCGTGACCGAGCGCCACCGCTTCTGCGCCTGCCTGGGTGACCACCTGCTTGGC
Source organism: Limnochordaceae bacterium (assembly GCA_014896295.1). Classification (GTDB taxonomy): domain Bacteria; phylum Bacillota; class Limnochordia; order Limnochordales; family Geochordaceae; genus Carboxydichorda; species Carboxydichorda subterranea. Next base: position 4,525 of record JADBKR010000005.1, on the reverse strand, counting down.
CTGTGGCGAGAAGGGTACCTTGCCGGCTCCGCGTGCCGGGTCGCCGCCGGGAAGGTCCAACCGAAAGGCCCGCAGGTCGATGCCGGCCCTCCGGAGCAGCCGCTCTGCCCCGCTTCCCTCTTCCAGGGCGAGGGCGGCGAGCAAGTGCGCCGGCTCCACCCGTGCAGAGCCCATGGCCCGGGCCACGCCCTCGGCCCGTTCCATCGCCCTGCGCATGCGGTCGGTCAGCTGCATCATCGCGTATCCCCCTCGACCGTTTCCTTGGCCGGCCGGTGCGGGCTTTCAGCCCGCGTGCGTCGGGGCGTCGTACGCCCCCCGGGTATCGCGGCCAACCCATGGGGTATCGGCTCATCCGGAGCGGCGAGGGACCTCCACGTGCCGTCCTCGTCCTGACGGGCGACGTCGTTCCCCTCGATCCGGTAGGGCGGCCAGCCCTTCCCCGCCTCGACGTTGAGGGCTTGCACCAGCACCGTTGCCTCGGCGCGGAGCCGCTGGACCTCCTGCTCGGGTACCAGGCCCTTCTCAGCCATGCGCAGGCGCTGGGCACACCCGAGCAGGAGATGCTCGGCTACCTCGTTGAGGGCGGCTTCGATGACGAGATGGTCCCCGGCATCGAAGACGTACTTGAGGGCCCGCAGCAGTTCCAGCGCCCGCCGAGACAGCCGGATGTTCTTCTGTGCGCCCGGCATCGCCGTGCTCCCCCTTGCAGAGCTATATGTATGCTAGCATGCTAGCACGCCTGCCGTCAACACACCCCGTGGACCCCCGGCATACCTCCCGGCCGGTGATGCGCACCCGCCTGGCGCCGGCCTGCCCCCCGGTTGACATCCGGCCGCCCTAGCCCTATGCTCATGGATGTAACCGTTTCCCTACCCGGTACGGTATCCACCGTACCCGCCCGTGCAACCCGATGGAGGTGACGGCTCGTGTCGGACTTCATGGATCGCCGCGCTCTTCTGAGGCGGATGGGAGTCGCCGTGGCCGGGCTCGGGGCCTACGCCAGCGTCGCCGGACGGGCCATGGCGGCGGGCGCGATCCAGGCGGGACCCGCGCCCCGGGATCCGACGCGCCTGGTCGCCCTTCCCGGTAAGCGCCCGCTCATCCAGATCTACGACAAGCCCCCAGTGTACGAGACGCCGACGGGTGCGCTCATCGGCAAGGAGATCTACCCGCTCACGGACCGCGACGCGTACTACGTGCGCTGGCGCGAAGCCAACATCCCGGTGATCCAGCCGGAGGAACTGCGCGTCGACGTAGCGGGCGATGCGGCGGTGAGTCCCCGGAGCTTCACGTTCGACGACCTGCGCAAGTTCGAGGAAGTCTCCGTGGCGGCGGTCGGGGCGTGCACCGGCATGGGGCGGGCGACCCTGCGCCCTCTGCTGCCCGGTGTTCCCTGGGGCAAGGGTGACGTCTCCGCCGCCAAGTGGACGGGCGTGCGCGTGCGCGACCTGCTCGAGGCGGTCGGTGTCAAGGACAACGCCGTGCAGGTGGCGTTCAAGTCGGCCGGCCAGACCATCGCCTCGAAGGCGCCCGAGTACTGGCGGATCCAGAGCGTCGACGAACTGATGAATCCCGACGCCATCCTCGCCTACAAGATGAACGACGCCGAGATCCCCATCTGGAACGGAGCGCCCCTCCGCCTGGTCGTGCCGGGCGAGTATGCTCCGGGCTGGGTCAAGCAGGTGGTGCGCATCGAGATCCGCTCCACCCCCATCGACAACCTGTGGGCCGGCACTCAGGCCGGGCCCGACCCGTTACGGATCGTCTCCTTCGTCACCACCCCGCAGGACGGCACCGTGCTCCACGCCGGCCGGGAGACAGAGCTGACGGGCATCGCCTTCGACTCGGGGATCGGCATCGCCAGGGTCGAGGTCAGCCTCGACGGCGGCAAGACGTGGGATCGGGCAGCGCTCGAGCCGTCCTACGGCAAGTACGTGTGGCGGGTGTGGCACTACCGCTTCACGCCGCGCCAGCGGGGCAAGCTGACGATCCTCACCCGCGCGACGGGCGTCCAGGGCGAGGTCCAGCCCTTCGAACCCCTCGAAGCCCATTACGCCACCGCGCGCCGGCTCAACTCGGTGCTCGAGTACGCAAGCTACCTGGAGGTCGCCTGAGATGGGGTCGAAGCACGAACGGCTCGGAGCGGCGGCACTGGTTGCAGGCGTGGCAACGGCGGCGCTCGTGGGCATCGCCGCATGGCTGGGTAGCCGCCAGGCGGCCATCGCGCCGCCGGCGCCGGCGGCGCAAGTTTCCGAGGTCACAGGGCCCGTCTATGCCGAGCTCGTCCTGGCAGAATGGCAGCTGGAACCCGGCGAGGGCAAGGAGACGGTGCAGACCTTCTGCACCATCTGCCATTCGCTCGCTCCCATCCTCCAGCACCGGGAGTTTCCGAAACAGACGTGGGTCGCCGAGGTCGACAAGATGCGGCAACGCTACGGGCTGCCCATCAACGACGAGATCGCCCGGGAGATCGTCACTTATCTCGAGGAGCACTACAGCCTGGAGTCCATCCAGGCCCGGGCCCGGGTCGCTGGCGAGCCGGTGGCCCGGTGAGGCCGGGCTCCCCGTCGATGCTCTCCTCATCCGGGAGCGGCGAGAAGCCCCTTGTCGCAAAGGCGCCGGTGCTCTTTGAGCATGCAGCGATCCATGACGACGAGCAAGCCGGCCTTGCGGGCCTTCTCGGCCGCTTCCGGGTGGACGACGCCCTCCTGCAGCCACAGCGCCCGGGCGCCGATCCGGATGGCCTGGTCCACGATGGCCGGCACGTGCTCAGGGCGCCGGAACACGTCCACCACGTCCACGCCTTCCCCGATGGACAGGAGGTCCGGATGGCTCTTCTCCCCGAGCACCGCGCCGGCTGCTGGATTCACGGGCAGGATCCGGTATCCCTGGCTCTTCAGGTAGCGCGCGACGACGTGGCTCGGGCGCGACGGATCGGGAGAAAGCCCCACGACCGCGATGGTGCGCGCTTGCCGGAAGATCGCCAGGATGGTGGTGTCCTCGTGCTCCATGCCTGGCCGCTCCTCTCCTACCCTCTTGCCTGTCCGGCCCTCCGCTGCCATCCCGAAAGCCCCATCCGGATGGCGCATGGGTTCGCCCCCGTTGGCGCAGACCCTGCCATGGCCGCCAAACGTCGCACGCGTATCGTCGACGGCCTCGCTTGCTCCCGGCGACCTCCCAGATGGTATACTCGAAGCCAGCGCAGGGGCGTAGCTCAACTGGCAGAGCAGCGGTCTCCAAAACCGCAGGTTGCGGGTTCAAGTCCTGCCGCCCCTGCCAGCTGCGACGAGCCGAAAGCGTACTGCCGTGCACCGAGCGGCGGCACGACCCGTCGCGCGGCTCAGTCCCCGGCCGGTCGCCCCAGCCCGTAGAGCATCAGGAAGGTCAGCGGCCCGGAGACCGAGACGAACACCCACAAGGGAAAGGTCCAGCGGGATACTGCCCGGTGCTGCCGTGTCCGGCCGGTCAACGCCAGGACGAGCGACGCTCCCACCAGCGGCACGATCAGGGTGGCGCCCGCCACGTGCGCGCCTAGCAGCGCCAGGTAGATGGCCCGCATCCCCGGCTCCCCCTCGAACGGGGTCACCCCGAACCACCACGTCTTGAGGCCATACACGACGAGGAAGAGCCCCTGCAGGGCGGTCGCGGCGACCATCGCCTTGCGGTGGGCCCTGGCGTCGTCGCGCCGGATCCGGGCGTGGCCGTACAGGATCACTCCCGCGCTCACGGCGTTGATCGTTGCGTTGAAGGCGGCCATCCAGAACGCCGCGCTCACGGCCGGCTCCATCCCCCCGTCACTGCCGCTCGACTCGGCACCATCCCCGGGGATTCTCGCACCAGCGTGGTGGCGGCCGCCAGGTAAGGATACCGGCCCGATGGGTTCCACAAGAACCAGCCGGCGGTCCCCGCCTGCTCCGCCGCTTCGATTTGGGCGGCCAGTTCCACGGGGCCATATGTCACCCTCAGGCTGAACGCCTGCAGCCACGGCCTCACTCCGGGCGGGGCTCACCCTCGCCCCGTCGTGGCCAGCGCGAGAGCCACCGTCCGCCGGCTCCCGCCCGGCACGGAATGCCGAAGACGCGCCGGGCCTCGAAGTGGGAGGGTAAACCATGGGAGCGAGCACATCGGCCGCGGAGGCCGATCGCTTCGCACTTGCGCTAGCCCGATGCCCATGTCTCCCACTGCCAGAGTTCGGTCGAACATGGCGACGGACAGGTGGCCCCGGTGCCCAGCGCCTCCCCCGTACGCCCGCCACCAGTTTCTGGATGGCGGCGACCCGCTCGGCAGCCGCGGGCCGTGCCAGGCCTCTGCCCCCTCCTTCTTCAAGCTGGGGAAACGTACGTAGTCCAGGTGGCACCCCGGCAAACCTGGCGTCGGCGGCCATGTAAGGGTGATAAGGCAGATGCTCGCGACTGCGCCGCTGGTGCTGGGGTTTGGCAGCCACCGCTCCCCTGCGGTCCCACCCACGGCTCGCCCGCCTCCGGAGCAGGAACAGCAGGCCGATCGGGCCGGCTTTTCTTCTCGT
>JADBKR010000004.1 GCA_014896295.1 Limnochordaceae bacterium | reverse complement strand
CCCCAACGCGGTCTCGACGTGCGGGTGCGGGCAGTCGTTCCGGACGGCCAAGGACCGGGGCAAGCCCCAATCCTGTTGCGGCGGGGCCGGCTGAGGCGGCGAACGTCATTGCCTGGGAGGCGGGGGAGCCGGCGGGCTTCGTTGCTCTCTCCGGCGTACGTCGATGCTCGCAACGGCCACCCAACGGGCATTCGCCCGCCCTCGAGGTAGTCCCTGCCGGCAGCAGGACTGGAGTTGGCACCCGGGCTGGAGTTTGACGTTTCCGGGCTTTCCTGATGTGCCGCGATGAGCGTTGACTCTTCGGCCAGATCGACCCTATGCTGGTACCACAGGCTGCAACGCGGTCATGATCCTGCCCCAGCACTCCGGGGCGGGTGCGAAAGGGGTGGTGCCTCCATGGGGATGGCAGCGGCTCATCTCGTGGCAGTGGGCGTCGTTATGGCGCGCCCGACGGTGCACCGCCCGGTTCGCCGGCAGGGTTGAGCTTTCCGCCGGGGCGGCAAAGAGCGCGGCAGCGCCTCGTCCTCCTCTTTCCCCTCCCGGTCAGCCGCACTGGGGTCGCACCATGCGGGCCCGCCGCCTCACGAAGGCGGAGCCCGTCAGACTAGACGTGCCCATCGGTGCGTGAACGGGGGGACCTTCGTGGACGAGCACATCACGCCCCGGATGTTCGTGGAGTACGTGGTGAGGACGCGCCGCCTCTCGCCCGGCAGCCTGAGCGTGGCGCCCGTCGTCATTACTTCGTGGAGCCATCGCGCACTCGCCCGCCTGAGGGAGCTGCTCGGCGCGTCGCCCGAGCAGCCGTGGCTGTACGGGAGAGTCGCACCCCGTGTACAGGGCCGAGGTAGAGGGGCGGCCGGTCAGCCTCACCATGGCGATGGTAGGGGCTCCCGCCGCCGTCATGGTGGCTGAGGAGCTCATCGCCTGCGGCGCCCGCATCCTCGTCAGCGTGGGGTACGCCGGCAGCCTCCAGCCTGCCGTTGCGGTGGGCAGCTTCTTCATCCCGACCGGCTGCCTCTCCGAGGAAGGAACCTCTGCCCACTACGCGCTGTCCGGAGAGGGCACCGGGTGGGCCGGGGAGAACGTGCCGGGGCCGTCGCCCCGCTTGGCCCGGCTGCTGCAGGCAGCCTGCGAGGCCGAGGGCATCCGGCCGGTCACCGGCACCGTCTGGACGACGGACGCCCCTTACCGGGAGCTCCGGAGCAAGGTGGAGCGCTACCGCGCCCGGGGCGTCGTGGGCGTCGACATGGAGACCTCGGCCCTGTACACGCTGGGCCGCTTCCGGGGCGTGGAGGTGTGCCATCTCCTGCTCATCAGCGACGAACTCTGGCACGACTGGCGTCCCGCCTTCGGCTCGCCCGAGCTGCGGGCTGCAGAGGACCGTGCGGCCGCCGTGCTTCTGCGGCTGCTGCAGGGAGGCGCGCTCGCCGCTTCCGGCAACGGGGCCTGAGGGCTCCCTGCTCTCGGGGTCCCGGTCGTCGTGGCGGCTCGGCGTCGAGGCGCGGCTGCGCTCCGCCGCCGTTGCCAGCTTCTCCAGCCAGGCTTCCGCCTGCCTCGGGGAGCTCAGGCGGAAGCGACCCGTACGCCAGCTCTTGCCAGGGGAGCCCACCGCTCTTATGATCGGAGGCCGTACGCCCGAGAAGGAGGAGCCCCATGGACTGGGCGGGTGCGTCGGTAGCGGCCCTTCTGGTCTTCGCGGCGACCGTGGTCGGAGTGTTGTGGCGGCCGCTGGGGGTGCACGAGGCGTGGGTCGCCGTGGCAGGCGCCGTAGCGATGGCTGTGGCGGGCTCCGTGGACTGGACGCGTGTGGTCTCCATCGTTCACGAGACTGCCCCTGTGCTGGTCTTCCTGTCCGGGGTCCTGGTACTGGCCTCCGTCGCGGACCGGGCGGGCGTTTTCGCCTGGGCGGCCCACTGGACCGCTCGCATGGCGGGCAGCAGCGTGAGGCGCCTGTTCGTGGCGCTCTACGTGCTGGGGGCGGTCACCACCGTCTTCTTCAGTCTGGACACCACGGCGGTCGTGCTGGCTCCGCTCGTCGTCCGCCTGCTGCGACGAAGCCGCGTCGACCCCTTGCCCTTCGTCTACCTGTCGGTCCACGTGGCCAACGTGACGTCGCTCTTGCTCCCGGTGAGTAACCTCACCAACCTGCTCGTCCAGGCTCGTTTTCGCCTGCCATTCTGGGAGTTCGCCCGGGTCATGACGCTGCCGGCGCTGCTCGCGGGCGCGGCCGATTTCGGGATGCTGTACGTCCTGTTCCGCGGTCGCCTCGAAGGAACGGTCGATGCCCAGGACCTGCAGCTTCAGGCCAGAGCGCTGGGACGGTCGCCTTTCCTGCGCTGGAGCCTCGGGATCGTGGTGGCTACGATTGCGGGCTTCGGCGTCGCCGGCTGGTTGGGGGCGCCCTTGTGGCCCGTCGCGGTGGCCGGCGGCGCCGCTTCGGCGGTGCTTGCCCTGGTGCGCCGCGAGGTGCTGCCCGGGTTTTTCGTGCGCAGCATCTCGTGGGGAGTGATCCCGTTCGTAGTGGGGCTGTTCGTCGTGATGGACGGCTTTCGCGCCACCGAGGCCGGCAGGGCGCTGACCGCTGCTGCCTTCCTGCCTGGAGCGGCGGCGAGCGCCCGGCCCGCGGCGGCCGGCGCCTGGTCCCGGGAGGCAGGTATGGGCGTGGCCGGGGGGTTGAGCGCTGCGGGTGACGCCGTGTCGCTGGGGCGGCTGGCCGCTGTGACCGCCGTCGGTTCCAACTTGATCAACAACATCCCGATGACGCTTCTCGGTACCGGCGCGCTGGCGGTGCCTCAGGCGGGCGACGGGCCGCCGGATCGCCTCGCCCCTTACGCGCTCTTGCTCGGCGTCAACGTCGGCCCGCTGCTCACGGTCGTGGGGTCGCTGGCCACGGTGCTGACCCTCGCGCTCTTCCAGCAGCGGGGCGTCAGCGTGGGTGGTTGGGAGTATCTCAAGACGGGGCTCTTGGTGATGCCTCCCACCCTCGCGGCGGCGTACCTGGGCCTTCTCGCGAGCACCTGGTGGCTCTGAGGGGAGCGGGGCGGCCTTACGAGATCGGGGACCGCGCACTGCCGTTGACTTCCAGGCCGTCACGGCCTATAAGATCGGTGACAAGTAAACAGGCCGACCGGGGGAGCCGGGAGAGCCCGGCTGAGAGGGCAGCCCGCAATGCTGCCGACCCTTCGAACCTGACCTGGGTCATACCAGCGTAGGGAGCGGAAGCGTCGAACGAGCGGTCGAAAAGCCGCCACCCGGGTCGGGTGGCGGCTTTTCGCGTTCGGCAAAGGTGGGGGAGCAGGATGCCCAAGGCGATGGTGAGCTTCGAATGCCTGCTCCGACGACGAAGACCTGGCGGATCTGGAGGAGAAAGTGGCGCCGTACCGAGCTCGTGGCCATTGAGCGGTGTCCGTCGAGCAGTGGCCGTTGAAGGGCAGCGGGCGAGGCACGGCCGTGGACCGAGCGCCGTTTGGGGAGAGGAGCGTCGGCGGATGGAGCGCAGGATGGCAACGATGGCCGTGGTGGCGATCGCGACGGTACTGGGAGTGGCGGGCCTCGCCTCTTTGGTGACGGCCGCGGCCCGGCCTGCCGAGCGCGTGACTGTCATGCTGGAGTGGTCGCCCAACACCAATCACACAGGGCTGTATGTGGCGCTCGACAAGGGCTGGTACCGGGACCAGGGCCTGGACGTCCAGATCGTGGAGCCGGGTGAAGGGGTCTCCGTCGAGTCGGTGGTGGGAGCGGGCCGGGCAGACTTCGGCTTCAGCGCGCAGGAGTTCATGACCTACGCGCGGCTGCAGGGCGTACCTGTCGTGTCGGTGGCCGCCGTGCTCCAGCACAACACGTCGGGGTTCGCTTCGATGGCCGGCGCCCGGATCCGGCGGCCGAAGGACTTCGAAGGGAAGCGCTACGGGGGATTCGGGCTTCCCATCGAGCGGGCGGTACTGTCGAGCCTGATGCGATGCGACGGAGGCGATCCGGAGAAGCTGCAGCTCGTCAGCATCGGGGTGGGCGACCTCCTCTCCCATCTCGAGCGGGGCAACGTCGACCTCGCCTGGATCTTCTACGGGTGGCAGGGGATCGAGGCGAAGCTGCGCGGGCTCGACATCGACGTCGTCATGATGGACCGGTACGCCGGCTGCGTGCCCGACTACTACACGCCGGTCATCATCACGTCGGAGTCGCTGATCCGGCAACGACCCGAGCTGGTGCGACGGTTCGTCGAGGCGACCGCCCGGGGGTACGCCTGGAGCATCGAGCACCCGGACGAGGCGGCGGGCATCCTCGTGCGCCGGGTGCCCGAGCTCGACCCTCGCCTCGTGCGAGAGAGCCAGCGGTGGCTGAGCCCCCGGTACCGGGCGGAGGCGCCACGGTGGGGCGAGCAGAAGCTGGAGGTGTGGCAGCGCCTCGCCGATTGGCTGCTCGAGCACGGCCTCGTGAAGGGGCGGCTCGACGCGGCGTCGGCGTTCACCAACCGGTTCCTGCCGGCGCCACGTTGATGGGCATGCACGGATTTCACCAGCGTGTCACCTGTTCGTAACAGGGGCGCCGGCCCGGCTCCTGAACCCCTCCACCGCTGGTCAGGACGACCTCGACAACCAGGATGCGACCAGCGGAAGGAGCACGTGCCGTGTTGGCAGGCCGGTTCGTTCGCCGGATGGTGATGGCGGTCGCCGCGGGGGTGGCCGTAGCGGCTCTTGCTTCGTTCGCCGCGGCTGCTCCCCAGAAGACGCTCCAGCTTTACACGTCGCAGCCCGACCAGGACGCCGCAGCGCTCGTGAAGGCCTTCGAGGAGGCCTATCCGGACGTGGCGGTCTCGATTTTCCGCTCCGGCACGGAGGAGGTCATCAGCCGCTTCTTGCTCGAGGCCGAGAGCGGCCACCGGCGGGCCGACGTCTTGCTGGTTGCCGACGCCCCGACCTTCGAAGCGCTCAAGCAGCGGGGCCTGCTGGAGGCTTACCGCTCGCCTGAAGCGGCCCGCATCCCTGCTGCCTACTACGACCCTGAGGGGATGTACTACGGCACCAAGGTGATGGCGACGGTCATCGTGTACCACCGCACCCTTGGCAAGCCGCTGCGCCGGTGGGCCGACCTCCTGCAACCGTCGGTGCGCGGCAAGCTCGTGATGCCGAGCCCCTTTTACTCCGGGGCGGCGGCCTACAACGTGGGGGTATGGAGCCGCACGGAAGGGCTGGGGTGGCCATGGCTCGAAGCCCTCGCCCGGCAAGACGTGCTGATGGTGCAGGGCAACGGCGCCGTGCTGCGTAGCGTGGCGAGCGGAGAGCGGCCATACGGGACGATCGTCGACTTCATGGCCGTGCGGGCGCGCCTGCAGGGGTCCCCCATCGAGGTGGTGTATCCCGAGGAGGGGGTGCCCGTCATCACGGAGCCCATCGGCATCGTCAAGGGTACGCCCAACCTCGAGGCGGCCCGGCGGTTCGTCGACTTCGTGCTTTCGAAGCAGGGGCAAGAGCTCGCCGCGCGGCTCGGGTACATGCCGCTTCGGAGCGACGTGACGCCTCCGGAAGGGTTTCCGGCGCTCGAGCGGATCCGGGTGATGGCCGTGCCGCCGGCCGAGCTGGCGGCCGGGCGGGAAGCGGACAAGCAGCGCTTCTCCGACGTCTTCGGGCAGTGAACGCGATGCGCCGCCCGCTTCGCCGGGGAGCCGTCCCGGCCGGGGTTTGGTTCGCGACGGGGACGGCCGGCGTGGTCGTCCTCAGCGTGATACCGCTCGTGAGGCTGGGCACCCATCTCTTCGCCGGCGGCTCGGGCGGGCTCGCCCGGGCGGGCGCCGTAGCGACATGGCTGGCTACCAGCCGCCAGGTGCAGGCGGCTTTCCTCCATAGCCTCTTCACCACGAGCGCGTCGGCGGTCGTGACGACCGCGCTGGCGTTGGCGCTTGCCGTCGCTGCCACGAAGACGGACCTCCCGGGCCGCCGGTGGGTCGCACCCGCCCTGCTCGTGCCGCTGGTCGTGCCACCCCACCTGCTTACCATCGCCTACATCCACTGGGCCGGCCCGGTCGGCGCGCTGCAGCAGGCGCTACGGTGGATCTCGGGTGCGCAGGGGCCGCTCTGGTCGCTTTACGGGCCGGGCGGTATCGTTGCCCTGCTGGTGCTCGTCACCCTTCCTCTGGCCTTCTTCCCGATCCGGGCGGGCCTGCTGGCCGTGCCCAGGGAGGTGGAAGAGGCGGCCCGCTGTGAGGGCGCGTCGGGCTGGCGGCTGTTGCTCCACGTGACGCTGCCGATGGTACGCCCTTACCTGGCGGCCGCCGCGCTGCTGGCCGCGCTGTCCGCTCTCAGCGACTTCGGAGTGCCGGCGCTGCTCGGCATCCCGTCGGGGTACATCACGCTTCCGACGCTCATCTACCGGGAGGTCGCCTCTGCCCTGGGGAGCGGGTTCGACCGGCCCGTGGGGCTGGCGCTGGCGCTCGCGCTGCCGGCGGGGCTCCTCGTGGGCCTCCAAACCAAGTGGGCGCAGGGCGCCGGGGGCTGGGGCACGGGGGAGCAATCCGGGAAGGCGCCGTTCTCCTGGGGCCGGGGTCGCTGGGCCGGTGCCGTCCTGCTGGTCGGCGGGCTTGCGGCGCTGGTGCTGGTGCCGTTCATGGCTATGGCCGCCATGGCCATGATCCGGGCGTACGGGCTACCCCTGCGATGGGCCAATCTCACCCTGGAACACTTCGCCTTCGTCCTCGGGCGGCTGGAGCCGTTGCGCCGGGCCCTGCTCCACAGCCTGTGGCTGGCAGGATCTGCCGCTCTGGTCACGGCAGGGCTGGCAGGGATCCTGGGGTACGGTGTCGTCCGGGCGGAGCGGCAGGGGTCGACGTGGCGCCGGTGGTGGTGGCGACCGGTACGGCTGGCGATCGCGCTGCCGGGCGCCGTGCCCGGGATGGTCTTCAGCCTGGGCGTGCTACTCGCCTGGTTGAAGCCGCCCGTTCCCGGCCTCGAGCTCTACGGCACGCTGGGCCTGCTCAACGTCGCCTACTTCGGGCGGTTCCTGGCGTTCGCCTTCGAACCGGTGGCGGCGGGCTGGCGCGACTTGGACCCGAGCCTGGAGGAGGCGGCGCAGGTGGACGGCGCCTCGTTCCTCCAGGCGATGCGCTACGTCCTCGTCCCCATCCTGCGGCCGGCGCTGGCCGCAGGGGCCGTGCTGGTCCTGACCCAGTCGTTCGCCGAGCTGACCCTCTCGGCCATCCTGGCCGGGTCCGGGACCGAAACCATCGGATGGCTCATTTTCGGGCTCGAACAGGGCGGCTACGCCAGCCAGAGCGCAGCCCTCGGCACGCTGCTGGCGCTCGGCCTCGTGGCGGTCGGCTCGGGACGGCTGGCGGCGCGCCGTCTGGGAGGCGCATGGGGTCGCCTCAGGCCGTGGGCAAGCAGCCACCTGAGCCATGCGAGGCGGGCGGAAGAGGCCGGCTCCTTCTGGGAGGCTGCCTGAGCAGCTCAAGGCTCGCCGGGTGAGACCTCCTGTCCCTGGCCGCCGCCCCCTGCGCGCGCTTCGAGCCACTGCTCACGAAGCCTGCTGCGCAGCAGCTTGCCCGCCGCGTTGCGGGGCAGAGGCGCTTGCACGATGCGCACTTCCCTGGGCACCTTGTAGCGCGCCAGCCGCCCGGCGCAGTGGGCGAGGAGCTCCTCCGCCGTTAGCGCCCAGCCCGCGCGCAACCGCACGGCGGCCACCGGCACCTGGCCCCACTCGGGGTGCGGGATCCCCACCACGCCCGCCTCCTGGACGGCCGGATGGGCCAGGAGGGCTGCTTCCACTTCGGCCGGGTAGACGTTTTCGCCGCCGCTCACGATGAGGTCGTCCCGGCGGTCGACCACGTACAGGTAACCCTCTTCGTCCAGGTACCCCAGATCCCCGGTGCGCAACCAGCCCCCGTCTCGCCGGGCGGGAAGCGACGGCGCATCCTGCTTGGCCCCGTCTTTCCCGGCGGCAGCCGCCGACGCCTCGCGGAAATACCCCGGGCTCACGGTAGGGCCACGCACCAGGATCTCGCCCACCTCTCCAGGCCCGGCAGGCCGGCCATCTCGCTCGATCCGCACCTCCGTGGGGAGCAGCGGCCTGCCGGCCGAACCCAGCTTGCGCAGCGCCTGGCCGGGCGGGAGCGTGGTCACCTGCGAGGCGGCCTCCGTCAGGCCGTACGTCTGGACGACCGGCATACCGAGCCGGGCGGCGCGCTCCAAGAGCGCCACGGGCACGGGCCCGCCGCCCACGAGCACGGCCCGGAGCGACGGGGGATAAGGGCGCTCGCCCCGGGCATCCAGCATGCGGGCCAGCGTGGTGGCCACCACCGAGAGGAGGGTCACCCCTTCCTCGTCGATGGCGCGGTTGGCGGCCTGCGGGTCGAAGCGCGGGTGCACCACCGCCGTCATGCCGTAGATGACGCCACGCACCAGGATGGAGAGGCCCCCCACGTGGAAGAGGGGCAGGTTGGCAAGCCAGCGATCCCCGGCGCAGAGGCCCAGGTTGAGGGCCGAGCCCACCGCGCTCCACCAGTAGTTGCCGTACGTGAGCAAGGCCCCTTTGGGCCGCCCGGTGGTGCCGGAGGTGTAGAGGATGCTGTGCACCGCCTCGAGTTCCACGAACGGACGGAGAGACGCATCGGGCGCTTCGGGTGCCGACGCCAGTTCCTCCGTGGAAAGGGCAGCGACCTCGGAGGCGGCGGCCTCGCCCCCGTCTGCCCTTCCTGCGCCCACCGGGCCAGAGCGGCTCGGGCCGCCGGCTCGGTCTGCGGGGCGTAGACGAACGCCCGGGGAGCTGCATGCCCGAGCTGCCAGGCGAGTTCCGGCGGGGCGAGGCGCGTGTTGAGCGGCACCAGGATGCCGCCCGCGCGGCCGACCCCGTGCGCCAGCTCGACGAACTCGGGCCCGTTGGGCAGCAGCAAAGCGACCCGGTCCCCGGGGCGAACCCCGAGCCCGACCATCCGGCGGGCCAGCGAGGCCGCCCGCCGGTCGAGCTCCCGAAAGGTCCACCGCACGTCGCCGGCGATGATCGCCAGGCGCTCTCCGGCCGTCGCCGCCCGGTGCGCCAACCAGTCCGGGAGCCTCATGGCGACCACGCCATGCCGATGGCGAGCAGCGCGCTGAAGGCAAGGAGCAGCCGCCCGGTGCCCTTGAGCACCTGGTTGAGCGTCGCCCCGCGTTCGCCGCCCAGGACGCGGCGCACCAGCGGCCAGGCGATGGGCGCGCTGAGCCAGGGCAGCCAAAAGAGCGTCCCCGCTGCTCCCACGGCCCGCAAGACGGCGGGCATGGCAAAGGCCGTGGCGACGAAAAGCGCGTACTGGATGCGGGTGGCCTGTTCTCCGATGCGCACCGCGAGGGTCCGCTTGCCCGCCTGCCGGTCCTGGTCGATGTCGCGCAGGTTGTTGACCACCAGAATGTCGGTCACGAGCAGCCCGACCGGTACGGAGGCGAGAAGCGCCCCCGGCGTGACGGCCCCGGCCTGCAGGTAGAACGTGCCCGTCACGGCGACGACCCCGAAGAAGACGAAGACGAAGAGATCCCCGAGGCCGTGGTAGCCGATGGGCCAGGGCCCTCCTGTGTAGAGCACGCCGGCGACGATGGAGGCGAGCCCCACGGCCACGATGGGCCACCCGCCCACCGAGGCCAGGTACGCCCCGATGAGCACGGCTGCCCCGAAGGCGACGACCGTGCCCCGCTCCACGTCCCGCTCGGAGAGCAGTCCCGTCTGCGTGACCCGGGTCGGGCCCAGGCGCCCGGGCCGGTCCGCCCCTTTCCGGAAATCGTAGAGGTCGTTGGCGAAGTTGGTCCCGACCTGGATGAGCAGCGCGGCCGCCAGCGTGGCCAGAAAGACGGGAAGGCTCAACGGCCCGTGCGCGGCCGCTGCCCCCGTGCCCGCCAGCACCGGCGCCGTCGCCGCAGGGAGCGTGGGGATGCGGGCGGCCATGACCCACGCCTTCGCCCGGCTCACTCCGGGCTGCCGGAGCCCGGCCGCCGCCTCGGCGGGGCCCGTCACGCCCATGCCCACGGCCGTACCCGTGCCCGTCGCCGCGAAGCCCCGGTCACGGGAGCCTGGGGAACCTGGAGAAGTCGGGCTTCCGCTTTTCCAGGAACGCATTGCGCCCCTCCTTCGCTTCCTCGGTGAGGTAGTAAAGGAGCGTGGCGTTGCCGGCCAGTTCCTGGATGCCGGCGAGCCCGTCCGTATCGGCGTTGAACGCTGCCTTGAGCACCCGGATCGCCGTCGGGCTCTTGGCCAGGATCTCCTTGGCCCACCGCACCGTCTCCTCTTCCAGCTGATCGAGGGGCACCACGGCGTTGACGAGGCCCATCTGCAGGGCCTCCTGGGCCGTGTAGCGCCGGCAGAGGTACCAGATCTCCCGCGCCTTCTTCTGGCCGACCGTGCGGGCCAGGAGGCCTGCCCCGTAGCCACCGTCGAAGCTGCCGACCTGGGGCCCCGTCTGCCCGAAGATGGCGTTGTCGGCGGCGATGGTGAGATCGCAGACCAGCTGGAGCACGTTGCCGCCTCCGATGCACCAGCCGGCCACCATCGCGATGACCGGCTTGGGGAGCGTGCGGATCTGGCGCTGGAGGTCCAGCACGTTGAGCCTCGGAATCTTGTCGGCTCCCACGTAACCCCCTTCGCCCCGCACCCGCTGGTCGCCTCCGGAACAAAACGCCTCCTTGCCCGCGCCGGTGAGGATGATCACCCCCACCGACCCGTCGTCCCGGGCGGCCGCGAAAGCGTCCATGAGCTCCATCACCGTCTCGGGCCGAAAGGCGTTGCGCACTTCGGGCCGGTTGATGGTGATCTTCGCCATGCCCTCCGCGGTTTCGTACAGGATGTCCTGGTAGGTGCGGGTTTGCTTCCACGCAACCGGCACCTCGCTCACCTCCCAGCAGAAGTCCCTTCCGGCGGGGCGGCCCGTTACCGGGCGTCCACCCCGGCCAGAAACTCCAGCACGAGCGACCGGAACGCCTCGGGCCGCTCGAGATGTACGGCATGCCCGGCGCCCTCTACCACGGCCACGCGGGCGCCGGGCACGAGGGCACCCATGCGCCTTGCCAGGTGGCGGTACCTGGCGTCTTTCTCGCCGGCGAGCACCAGCACCGGCAGGCGCAGCCCGGCCGAGCGCGTTCCACAGAGGCTGCTGGACTCCGGCACCCAGGCCGCGGAGCGCGAAGGCGAGCCCGTGAGGGCGCTGGCTGAGGCGGTCGGCTCGCACCGCGTCCCGCACGGCCGGATCGAGCGCGGCCTGGGTCGCGAAGAGCGGCTGGCTCTCCCAGCGTTCGACGAAAGCGCGGATGCCCTCCCGTTCGAGCAGCAGGGCCAGCTCCTCGTCCTGTGCCCGCCTGCGGGCTCGTTCCTCGGGGTCCTCGATGCCCGGCGAGGCGCTTTCCACGATCAGCGAGCGCACCCGGCCGGGCGCGGCCAGGGCCAGGTGCATGGCGACCCGCCCTCCCATCGAGTAGCCGAGCACGTCGACCACCCGCGCCTCGAGCCGGTCCATCAGCCCGAGCAGGTCCTCGACCACGCTGGCGAAACCATAGCGGGATGGCTCCCCGGGCGCGTCGGAGCGGCCGTGCCCGACCAGATCCACGGCGTACGCCAGGCCCCTCGCTTGGCCCAATGGCCCGAGATGGGCCTGCCACGTCCGGGTGCTTCCCGTGAAGCCATGGATCAACAGGAGCGGCGGCCGCGTCCGGTCATGCGGCTCCGTGCCCGGGCCCGGCCCTGAGGCTTCCACGTAGAGGTGCAGCCCGTTGACCGGGATGCGAACGCCGGGAGCGCCCTGGGCCCGGCCGGTCATGAGAGCCCCACCGCCGCCCGCACTTCCTGCACCACCTGGTCCCACAACCGCCGGTGGTGGGCCGCGTTGGCGCTGCGCTCGGTGCGAACCTCGACCACCGAGAGGCCGCCCGCCTCCAGTCCCTGCCGCACGGCGCGTTGGAACTCGCCCCAGCTCGCCACCCTCGTGAAGCGCCCTCCGTACATCTCCACGGCAGGCCGGAAATCCAACCCGGTGGGCGTGCCGAACAGCTGCTCGAAGTGTTGGGGGTGGTCGGCCTGGGGCAGCAAGGAGAAGATGCCGCCGCCGTCGTTGTGCAGGAGCAGTACCGTGAGCGAGAGGGAGTGCAGGCGCGCGGCCAGCAGGCCGTTGAGGTCGTGGTAGAAGGAGAGATCCCCGATGGCGAGCGCCACCGGCCCCTTGCTCACCGCCGCGACCCCCAGGGCACTCGAGACCACGCCGTCGATGCCGCTCGCGCCCCGGTTGCCCAGCGCCCGGATCGCCCGGGGGCCGGCCTCTGCGAAGCCGTCCAGGTCACGCACCGGCATGCTGTTGCCGGCGTAAAGAGTCGAGCCATCGGGCAGCAACCGGACCAGCTCTGCGATCGCCCGGGCCTCGGAGAGCCCCTCGCCTTCTGAGAGCAGCCGCCAGGCCGCCTGGCGAGCTGCGCGGTGCAGGGCGAGCCAGCGCTCCAGCCAGGCCCGGCGCTCCTCCTGGCGGGACCCCTGCAGCTGCAGGACGCCGGCGCGTGGCTGGTTGCCCGGCCCTTCCGGCGCCTCCACGTAGCGGGATAGCTCCTCGAGCAGCGCCACCGGATCCACCGGCCAAACCTGCGTGGCCGACAGCGCCGGGTCCCGCCATCCGCCCCCGGGATCCACGACCACCTGGGGGACGTCGAGGCGGCGCTCCAGGTAGCCGAGCAACGCCTTGGAGACGGGCGCCGCTCCCAGGCGCACGATGGCGGTGGGGCGTAGCTGGTCCGCCAACGCCTCGTCCCGCAAGAAGAGGTCGTAGCTGTCGACCACCGCTCGCAGCTCGTGACGTCCCCACCGGGCCTGGGAAAGAGGGTCGGCCAGCAGCGGCGCTCCCACCCGGGCCGCAAACCCGCTTGCGAGCGCCGCCAGGCGTGGGTCCTCCTGCGGGCCCAGCACGAAAAGGGGCCGGGGCGAACCCGCGATCCACCGCGCGATGTCGTCGAGGACGGCAGGGTCGACGGTTCGCCGGCCCTCGACGAGCCTGAGGGAGTCCGTGCTCCAGGCGGCCGGCCCGTCGCCGCCGGCGGCCTCGGGCGCCTGCGGCACCAGGGGTTCCCGGAAAGGGAAGTTGAGGTGCACGGGGCCTGCCGGCTCCGCCGCGGCGGCCCGGACGGCTCGGGCCGCCAGCATGCGGGCGTACCGCAGCATCCGGCCGGAGGCCTCCGGAGGGGCTGCGTCCACGAACCACTTGACGTGGGGCCCGTACAGGCCCAGCTGGTCGATGGCCTGGGAGGCACCCACGTCACGCAGCTCCGGAGGGCGGTCGGCCGTCAGCACCACGAGCGGCACCCGGGCATACCGGGCCTCGATCACGGCGGGGTAGAAGTTGGCGGCCGCAGTGCCGGACGTGCAGACGACGGCGACGGGCTCCCGCAACCCCCTGGCCATGCCGAGCGCAAAAAAGGCGCACGAGCGCTCGTCGACGTGGGTCCAGACGCGCACCCCCGGGTGCTCCGCCAGCACCATCGCGAGCGGCGTCGATCGCGATCCTGGCGCCAGGCAGACGTGGCGCAGTCCCGACACGGCCAGGGCGTCGACGAACTCACGCACGTAGAGGTAGGTGACCTCGGCCGGGTTCACGAGTGCGCTCGACCCTCCCCCGCCTCCAGCCTTCCTCGAGGACGCGCAGCATGGGCTGGAGCTTGAGCCACGACTCCTCCCACTCGCTCTCGGGGCGGGAGTCGGCGACGATGCCGCATCCGGCGAAGAGGGTGGCCCGGGCCTCTTCCAGCCGCGCCGAGCGAATGGCGACCCAGAAGTCGCCGTTGCCCTGAGCGTCCCACCAGCCGATGGGAGCCGAGTACCAGCCCCGGTCGAACTCCTCGTGCCCCCGCAGCCATTCCAGGGCGGCCGCTTTCGGATGGCCACCGACCGCCGGCGTGGGATGCAGAGCTTTCACCACGTCCACGACGGAGATGCCGGCGCGCAGGCGCCCGGCGAGCGGGGTGTGCAGATGCTGGACGGAGGCCAGCCGCAGCAGGCGTGGGGTGCCTGGCACCTGCAGCGACTCCGTCAGGGGAGCGAGCGCCTCGCGCAGGGCGTCGACGACGAGCCGGTGCTCGTGGCGCTCCTTGGGGCTGTCGAAAAGCGCCCGGGCCAGCGCCTCGTCTTCGTGAAAGCTCGTTGCCCGGCCCGTGGAACCGGCCAGCGCCATGCAACGGACCTGCCCGCCGGCGTCGACGGCCGCGAGCCGCTCCGGCGACGCGCCGATGAACCACATCCCGCCGTACGACAGCGCGAAGCGGGCGCAGCCGGGGCACTGGCCCCAGAGCGCCTCGAAAAGGCGCCCCAGGTCGAGGGGGCCGGGAGCCTCCACGTCGAGCGCCCGGGCCAGCACCACCTTCGAGAGGCGGCCTTCGCGGATGGCGTCGACTGCAAGGCGCACCTCGTGCAGCCAGCGATCCGCGCCGTCATCGCGCAGCCACCGTCGTGCGCCGTCATCGGGCACAGGCGGTGGAGCTTGCGACACCGCCGGCGGCTGGGCCGGCAGACCTTGCGAAATGGCCTCGATCAAGGCGCGAGCCTGCGAGGCCGCCTGGGAGGCCGTCAAGCCGGCATCGGCAGAAGGAGAAACGGCCAGGTTGATCGTGAGCAGGGCCGGCTCCGACCCTGCCGGTATCGTCAGCAAGAACCGGGGGATCATGAAGTCCGCGTCGGCGATCTGCTGCCAGGCGGCATCGGGTGACCGGTGCGGATCATAGCGAAAGCCGCCCAGCGCCACGATGCCCGTGGCAGCAGGATGGCCATCCCCGTGGCCGTCGCGAAGGTCCCCGTGGCCGTCGCGAAGGATGGTCGACGCTTCCGCGAGGCGGCGGAAGCGGGCCTGGATCTCCTCGAAACGGGCGTCCCCTGCTGCCGTGAGCGTCCACTCGGCGCCAACGCCTATGATCGTCGGCCCTTCGTCGCCAGCGGCCAGGGCGAAGCGCTGCCAACCAGGAGCGCTACGAGACGGCCCGGGGGCATGTCCCGGCCACGAGAGGGCGCCCACGAACGCGGCCGACGGGTCGAGACGGCCCACCGGCAAGACCGCGCTGGCCAGTACCGGGTGTCCGAGCGCTCGTGCCCGCTTTCTTGCCGCCTCGACCGCGAGATGGATTGCCCGTGCCAACGACCCCATCCCCACCGGCGCCGCCATCGAACCGACCAGTCAGTCTAGCGGGATTATACCACCGTGCAGAGGGGTAACGCAGAAGGGGCTTTTCACGCACCGGTGAAAAGCCCCCGAATGGGTCCGCACGGCACGCCCGCACGCACACCGTATCCCGGGCCGTGCAGAGCGCCTGTACCGTCTCTCGCGCCGGCGCCCCCGCTACTCGGCGCCGGCCGCCTCCAACCCCTCGACCTCTTCCCAGATGGAGACCTTGTGGGTCTCCTTGACCAGCAAGGTACCCACCACGAAGGTCATGGCCGCCACGGCCACCGGGTAGACGAGCCCGGCGTAAATGTTGCCCGTGGCCGCCACCGCCGACGAAGCGATGAGCGGAGTGAACCCTCCGAACCACCCGTTGCCGAGGTGATACGGCAAGGAGAGCGACGTGTAGCGGATCTTCGCAGGGAACAGCTCCACCAGGAACGCTGCGATGGGCCCGTAGACCATGGTCACGTAGAGCACCTGCAGGAAGACCATGAGGGTCAGGCCCACCGGGTTGAAGGGGTCCGAGAACGCCTTCATGGCCTGGTAGATGGGATAGTACGTGAGGACCGCCAGCAGGTTACCGGCCATCATGACCGGCTTGCGGCCCACCTTGTCGGACAGCCACCCGAAGAAGATGAAGAACGGGGTGCCGAGGGCCAGCGCCACGGCAATGATGACGTTGGAGGTCACGAACGGCACCTTGAGCGTGTTTTGCAGGAAGTATAGGGCGTAGAACTGGCCGGTATACCACACCACCCCTTGCCCCGCGGTGGCGCCGAACAGCGCAAGCGCCATCAGCTTCCAATTGCGCCCGGTGTCGCGCAGGGGGAGCGCGAGGTGCGCCCGGCCTGCTTGAGCCTGCTGAAGAGCGGCGACTCCTTGAGCCGCACCCGCATGTACAGGGAGAGCGCGAGCAGCACGCTCGAGAGCAGGAAGGGGATGCGCCAGCCCCAGGCGTTGAAGTCCGCCTCCGGCAGGGAGAGCCGGACCGCCAGGATGACCCCCAGCGAGACGAAGAGCCCGAGCGTCGCCGTCGTCTGGATGAAGCTGGTATAGAAGCCCGCCGCCCGTCGGGTGCATGCTCGGCGACGTAGACCGCCGCTCCGCCGTACTCGCCGCCCAGCGCCAGGCCCTGGAGCAACCGGAGCAGCAACACGATGAGCGGCGCAAACAGGCCGATGGATGCGTACGACGGCACGAGCCCGATGGCCATCGTCGAACCGCCCATGATGGTGAGCGTCACCAAGAAGGCGTACTTACGGCCCACCAGGTCGCCGATGCGCCCGAACACGAGCGCGCCGAAAGGCCTCACGGCGAACCCGGTGGCGAACGTCGCCAGCGTGGCCAAGAACGCGGCCGTGGGATGGCCGGGCGGGAAGAATGCTCCCGCGATGACGGTGGCCAGGCTGCCGTAGATGTAGAAGTCGTACCATTCGATGAGCGTGCCGCCCGTCGACGCGGCGATCACGTGCCAGAGCCTGGCGGTGGTCTCGTGCGCTCGCGCCTGTACCACGGCTGCGTGCGCTCCAGCCCGAGCCTCCATGGTTTCAACCCCCCGTGCGTCGAATGGGAAGGGACCGCTCCACCATGCTTTCCCGCCGTCACCGCGCGATGAGTACGGGACAGCTCGCCAGGTGGAGTACCTTGTGGCTGACGCTGCCGAGGATGAGTTGAGCGACCGGGCCCAGGCCCCGGGCACCCATGACGATGAGGTCGACCTTGCGTTCCTGGGCGGTGGCGAGGATGGTCTCGGCAGGGTCCCCTCGCCGGAGGAGCAGTTCGGGAGCGGAAGGCAGTCCGGAGAGGCGCTCTTTGTAGCGCTGGAGAAGCTGCCGGCCCTCCTCCTCTTCCTCGGCCGACAGGTCCTGGATGCGTTCCCAGAGCTCGGGGGACGAGCTGAGGTACTCCAGGCCCCGCTGTCCGGGGAGGACGTGGAGCAGGATGACGTCCGGCCGGGCCACCTCCTCGAGCAACCGGGCCGTGACGTCGACCGCCTTGCGCGCGCCCTCGGAACCGTCGACCGCCACGAGCACCCGCAACACCCATTTCCCCCCTTTCAACGGCCGGGGCATGGTAGCAACCGTTGTCACAAAGGTAAGCTTCGAACCTTTGACGTCTATCCTAGGAGACTTCCCCAGGTATCTGCAAGGGGTATCAAAGGTTTTGTCGGCGGGCCTGGGTTGCGAAAAGCCTCTCTGTGTGGCCGGGCGAGCTAGGCGGCGCTTTGGCGAGCCTTCCTGGCCAGCTTCGTCTCTCCCGGAGCGAAATCTCGCTTGCGCCCCGGAGATCGAATCGCTAGTGTGGATCCCACACCCTGTATACACACTGCCTTCCGTGCAAACCATCGGCCTCCGTCTGCGGCTGGATCCGGCCTCACGCTCCCGTACCCGAGGAAGGAGGCGCTGTGGTTTGTCTTACCAGGTGCCGGACGGCGTGGAGCTCAGAGAACCGCCCGTACCGGGCTCCGAGAGCGTGCTCACCCCGGCTGCCCTCGCTTTCGTGGCGGCACTGGCCAGGACGTTCGGGCAGGCACGGCAGGAGTTGCTCCGTCGGCGCATCGACCGGCTCGAAGAGGTGCGCGAAGGTAAAGGGCTCGACCTTCGGGCGGGCCCGGTGGGCGAGTGGAAGGTAGCGCCGCCCCCATCCGACCTCGTGGACCGGCGCGTCGAGATCACGGGCCCGACCGACCCGAAGATGATCATCAACGCCCTCAACTCGGGAGCCCAGGTCTTCATGGCCGATTTCGAGGACGCCAACGCCCCCACGTGGGCCAACATGGTGCAGGGGCAGGCCCACCTCCGGCAGGCCGTCCGCCGTACGTTGAGCTACGTCGCGCCCGACGGTCGGGTGTACCGGCTCGGCTCCCAACCGGCGGTCTTGAGCGTTCGGCCCAGGGGTTGGCATCTCGACGAGCCCGGGGTGTGGGTGGACGGCCGGCCCGTTTCCGCCTCGCTGTTCGACTTCGGGCTGTTCGCCTTCCACAACGCCCGGGAGCTCCTGCAACGGGGCAGCGGCCCGTACTTCTACCTTCCCAAGCTCGAGGGCGCAGCGGAGGCCCGGCTGTGGAACGAGGTGTTCGAGTGGAGCGAGCAGCGCCTGGGCCTGCCGAGCCGCTCCATCCGGGCCACCGTGCTCATCGAGCACGTCCTGGCGGCGCTCGAGATGGAGGGGATCCTGTACGAGCTCCGGGAGCGGATCACCGGGCTCAACCTCGGGCGGTGGGATTACATCTTCAGCTTCATCAAGACCTTTGCCCACCGTCCCGACCGAGTGCTGCCGGACAGGGCGCTTCTGACGGTGCCGTCCACGCCGTTCTTGCGCACGGCGTCGCAGCTGCTCGTCCACGTCTGCCACCGGCGCGGCGCCCACGCCATCGGCGGGATGTCGGCGTACATCCCGCGCAAGGACGATCCCGACGCCAACGAGCGGGCGCTCGCCCAGGTGCGGGCAGACAAAGAGCGGGAGGCGGGTGAGGGGTACGACGGCGCGTGGGTCGCGCACCCGGGGCTGGTCGGGGTGGTGCGGGAGGTCTTCGAGCGGGCCTTCCCGGGGCCCAACCAGCTCGAGCGGATGTCCCCGGCTCCGGAGCGCCCGGAGGAGCTGCTCGCGATTCCTGACGGGCCCATCACCGAGGGGGGCCTCGCCGGCGACATCGACGTGGCGCTGCGCTATCTGGCCGCATGGCTGAGCGGCCGGGGGGCGGTGGCGATCCATCACCTGATGGAAGACACCGCCACGGCCGAGATCGCTCGGTCTCAGCTGTGGCAGTGGGTGCGCCACCGGGACTTCGGGGCCCTCTACCGGTCCGCGCGAGCGGAGCAGCTGCAACGCCTGCGCGCCGAGGCCGGCTCCTCGCCTGCCGCCTCGGGTGCGGACGGCGGCGACGGTGGCCCGTTGCGGCTCGACGAGGCGGCCCAGCTGCTCGACCGGCTGGTGCTCGATCCGGAGTTCGTCGAGTTCCTCACGATCCCCGGCCTGTCCTACCTGCGGGAAACTCACGCCGGCATCGCTCAGGAGAGAGGGAGGGGTTGAACGTGGCGATGGAGGAGCGTCGTGAAGGGGCGGGCAACGGGCACGTGCCGCAGGCGGGTGGGGCGCCGGCCGATGCCCTGGCCGAGCAGCGCCGCCTCGAAGAACGGTGGGTCACCGATCCCCGCTGGAGCGGTATCCGGCGAGACCACACGGCGGCGGACGTCCTCAGGTTGCGCGGCTCCGTGCGGCAGGAATACACGCTGGCGCGGCGGGGGGCCGAGCGGCTCTGGCGCCTGCTCCAGAGTGAACCGTACGTGGCCACCTTCGGCGCCATGACGGGCGCGCAGGCGGTGCAGATGGTGCGAGCGGGCCTTCAGGCCATCTACGTGAGCGGGTGGCAGGTGGCGGCCGACGCCAATCTCGCCGGGCAGACCTACCCCGACCAGAGCCTCTATCCGTCCAACAGCGTGCCGGCCCTGGTGCGCCGCATCAACCAGGCGCTGCTGCGGGCCGACCAGATCGAGTGGTCGGAGCGCTGGCCCGAAGCGGCGGGTGCGGCGCTCCGGCGAGACTGGATGGCCCCCATCGTGGCCGACGCCGAGGCGGGTTTCGGCGGCCCGATCCACGCCTTCGAGCTGACCAAGGCGCTCATCGAGGCGGGCGCCGCCGGCGTCCACTTCGAGGACCAGCTCGCCTCCGAGAAGAAGTGCGGCCACATGGGCGGGAAGGTGCTGGTGCCGGCATCCACGTTCATCCGCACGCTGCGGGCCGCGCGCCTGGCCGCCGATGTGCTGGACGTTCCTACGGTACTGGTGGCGCGGACCGACGCCTTGAGCGCCACCCTCCTGACCAGCGACGTCGACCCGGGCGATCGCCCCTTCCTGACGGGGCAGCGGACCTCGGAGGGGTTCTACGTGGTGCGGGGCGGCCTCGAGGCGGCCATCGCCCGGGGGCTCGCCTATGCGCCGTACGCCGACATGGTCTGGTTCGAGACGGCGAAGCCCGACCTGGGGAAGCCCGGGCCTTCGCTGAAGCGCTGCACCGGCAGTACCCGGGCAAGTGGCTCGCCTACAACTGCTCGCCGTCGTTCAACTGGCGCCGCCATCTCGACGCGGGCACCATTGCGCGGCTGCAACGGGAACTGGCCGCCATGGGGTACCGGTTCCAGTTCGTGACGCTGGCCGGATGGCACCTGGTCAACCTCCACACGTTTCAACTCGCCAGGGCGTACCGGGAGGAGGGCATGGCCGCGTACGTCCGGCTTCAGGACGAGGAGTTCGCCAGCGAGGCCGACGGGTACACCGCGACACGCCACCAGCGGGAGGCCGGCGCGGGCTACTTCGACCTGGTCGCGCTGGCCGTGTCGGGCGGTGAGGCCGCCACGGTCGCCCTGGCGGGGTCGACGGAGGCGGAGCAGTTCGGGCGGCCGGCGGGCGGCCACGCCGCGTGAGCGGCCCGGGTGAGGGTGAGCGGGAGGGGGCCTTTCACGGTTCCGTGGAACGTCCCCCTCTGCCTGCCACTCCCTCGGTGGGAGGGGCCGCCGCGTCCGGAGCGGGCGCAATGCCCGAACGCAGCGCGTACAGGGCCGCCTGGAAGCGGTCGTCCAGATGGAGCTTGTGGAGAATCCGAGACACGTGAGCCTTCACGGTCCTGGGCGTCACGTCGAGCGCCGTGGCGATCTCCTTGTTGCTGCGGCCGGCGGCCAGGAGCTTCAGCACCTCCCGTTCCCTCGGGGTGAGTCCTTGACCCGATGGACCCTGGACACGCTCGTGGACCAGGCGGCGCACCAGTTTCGGAGCCACCGACGGGGCCAGGTAGACCTCGCCGAGGGCGACCCGGGCGAGGGCTTGCTCCAGGTGCGTGCCGGCGTCTCGTTTGTGGAGGTAGCCGAGCGCTCCTGCCTTGAGCGCCTCGACCGCGAACGGATCTTCCGGCAGCACGCTCACCATGAGCACCTTGAGGTCAGGGTGCCGTTGCACCAGGCTCCGGGTCAGCTCGAGGCCGTTGGGGCCGGCCATCTGGATGTCGATCAGCACCACGTCCGGCTGGAGGCTGTCGACCCGCTGCGCTGCCTCCGACGCCTGCGAGCTCTCGCCGACCACGATCACGTCGGGAATCGTGTCGAGCAAAGAACGCAACGCGCTGCGGGAGAGGGGGTCGTCGTCCACGACGAGCACCCTCCGCGCCGGCTCGGCGACCGTGCCCGGTTGGCCCTTGCCTGCATCCCCGCTGTTCATCCGACTCCCCCTGTCTGTCGGGCATGCCTGTGAACCGTGCCCGTCACCCGAACACCGGCAGCACGATCCCGACCTCTGCGCCGCGGGGCTCGATATCGCCGATGTGAAGCCGGCCACCGTGGATGTACACGGCCGCCCGGACAATGGACAGCCCCAGGCCCGTCCCACCGCACCCGGCGAGTTGCCGGAGCGCGGGGTCGGCGAGCTCCGGCAGGCCGCGTCGCGCAAAGCCCGGCCCGGTGTCGCGGACGCAGACCTCCAGGCCGGCCGGCGTGGAGGCCACGCAAAACTCGATGCGCCCGCCCTCCGCTCCGATCGCCTGCAGGCTGTTGATGGCGAGGTTGACGAAGGCCGCCTCGAGCAGCCGGCGATCCCCCAGATCAGGGGCACCGAGGGGTCATAGCGTTCGACGACCTCCACGGGCCCGGACGACTCGCCCCGCCCGTCCGCTGCCGAGCGTATCATGGAAGCCACGGAGCGCAGCATGCCCGGTACGAGCAGCGGTTCCCCTTCGATCAAGCGGAAAGTGGGACGGCCGAGGGCCCCTTCCACGAGAGCCGTGGCCCGGCGGATGGAGGCCTGCGCCGTGTCGATCTCTCGGGCCGCGAGCTCCCGCACCGGCGGCGCCTTGCGCTGAAGGGCTGCCAGGCTCATCTGGACCACCGCCAGCATCGTCTTGACCTCGTGTGCCCACCACAGCTCGTGGAGCTCCGCCTCATGGCCCGGTAGCGGGCCTACGTCGTTGCCCTGCTGTGCCCAGGTCTCCGTTACGAAAACGGTCACTGAAGGAACCCCCCAAACCCCCGGCCGAGCCGCTGGACCCTTTTCGGTTCACGGCTGAAAGTCGATACCCAGGCGATAGGAGCGGCTCGAGGAGTACCCGATTTCCAGACCGAAAGGAGACGGCAACACGGCCAGTGCGACTGCCCAGTAACCCAACTGTCTCGTGCTCGGGTCATATCCGGCCGCCGCGTCCAGGGCCACCATCCGGTTGGCCGCCAGCCGCCCGCTGGCCACCAGGGTGGTGCCGGCGCCGGACTCGAGGTTGGCATCGTCCCACCCGAGGGCCAGGAGGCTCCCCTCCAGGGGGCCTCCGGCGAGTCCGGGGAAGGAGATGGTGAGGCCGGCGCTTCCTCGCCGGGCCCTGGCGGCGAGGTCGCTCGCTCCCACCGGGATCCCGGCGATCGCGCCTCCCACGGCCAGCCAGGCGCCGAGCTGGGTGCGAAAGCCCACGTCGGCGGTCCATTGCTGCTCGGGGTCAGCGCCTGCGAGCCGCCTTTCCCAGCCGGCCCTGGCTCCGAGGGCGACGGAGCCGATGCGGGCCGCCACCGTGTAGGCGAGCCGGAGCAACTCACCGTCGCCCGGCGTATCCGTGCCTGACCGGCGGAAGACGCCCGTGAGCCCGCCGGATAGACTGGCTCCCGGGCCCCCGGTCCCCGGATCGAGCAGGGCTACGGCATAAAGAGGCCGGGCGTCCCCCGGCGCTGAGCCGGCGGAGGGCACGACCGCCCACCCGGCCACCAGAGGCCGCCCCAGTTGCGCAGCCGCCGCAGGGTTGAGCAGGACGGCCGAAGCCGATGACGACGCCCCGGCGACGTCGAACAGGGCGACATGGGCGGCCGGGTCATCCGGCAGGCCGCCTCCCGTCGAGCCGGCCCGGACGGCGACGGAACGCAGGCCGGCGCCCGCGGCCATCAGGAGAACGGCAGCCACTACCCGGCATATCTGCCTCGCCAGGGTCCTGGTAGAGCCTCGCACGTCAGACGCTTCCTTTCGTACGGGATGGTTCCTGTTGACTTCTGTCGAGCGGGCTACGGTCCGGGCGATTCGAGGAGGTGAGGAGTGATGAACACCACGACCTCCGACTTGGCACGCTGGGTGCGCGTCGACGAGAACAGGAAGCGGAGCAAGGGAAGGTCACCCAACAGCGGCACCTTGGAGGTGACCGTCTGCTCGCTGTCCTGCACGAGGCCCCCGAGCGCCAGCGTCTCTCCGTCCTTGACCCGCACGGTGGTGGAGATCTGGCGCCGGCTCACCACCGGCAGATCGTCGCCGACCTGGCCGGTGACGTCGCTGACGGTTGGCTTGACGACAAGCGTCACGTAGCCGCCCGGCGCGACCCTGGGGGTGATGTTGAGGGTGACGCCCACGTTGATGGCCTCCAGGCGGGTGAAGGGGGTGGCGTCGGATCCCGTGACGATTTTGAAGTAACGGTCCTCGCCCACGAAGATCTCCGCGCTCTGGCCGTCGAGCACGGTGAGCCGGGGGTTGGCACGGATCGAGGCCTTGCCGGCGTCCTCCATCTTGCGCAGGTTGGCGATGAGCGACTCGTAAGGCAATTGCAGCGCGACGTTGAACACCCCTTGCTGCAACATGTTGAATCCTGCTTCGTACTTTCGATTCCGCCCGGCATCATCGGGCGTGAAGGTCACACCCCAGTCGAGGCCCAGTTGCCTGCGCGCCTCGTCCGACACCTCCGACACGACGGCATCGATCAGCACCTGGGGGGCGGGCCGGTCGATGCGTTGGAGGTCCTCCCGGATGCGCTTCAACAGATCGGGCGCCGCGGTGATCACGGCGGTGTTGGTCTCGGCGTCGAAGCGCACGTAAGGCGTGTAGTAGTCGGAGAGCAGGCGCTTCGCTTCATCGGCCGTGACGTATCCGAGCCGGACCCGTTCGGTCTGGCTGAGCTGGTGGAAGATGGGGCTTTTCGGGTCGGGTTTGCCGATCAGGTACGTGCGGTCGTCCAGCTTGACGAACGTGAGCCCGTTGGGTGCCAGCACCATGGCCAGTGCCTTCTCCAGAGGTACGTCCTTGAGCTCCAGGGTGACGAACCCCTGCGCGCCGGGGTCCACCAGGATGTTGACACCCGCCTGCATGGCGATGTCCTGCAACGCCTGCGTCAGGTACGTCTCGACGAAGACGTTGGAGACCAGCGGCTCCGCCGGGGATGCATCCGCGTCTTGATTCGGGGCGGGAGGCTGCTTCTGTGCCGCCGGCTGCTGTTGCGCCGGGGCCTGCTTCGGGGGCGCGGCCTGGGCCTGCACGCTTGCGGAGGTCCCCACCACCAGCGCAACGGCCAGGATCACGAGGCGCCTGCACTGCATCGGTTACCCCACCGTTTCCTGCATCTCTCGTTGGTGTCTCACCGGCCCTGCGCCGCTGGCTGTTTGGACGCGGTGGTCTGGCTGACGCGCATCATGGCCTCCTGGGCCAGGGCTTGCCCGCCCGGGTAGCGCACCACCGCCCGGATGCGATATTCGCCGGGCTGCGAAGGGATCTCGAGCAGCGCTCCCAGGTTGCGCTCACCCCCCGGCAATACCGGCGTCGTGACGGGAGGCAACGTCAGCCGGGTCGACTCGACCCAGATCGGGTCGCCGACGTACTCGGTGCCCGGCGCCGTCTCCGGGAGGGTCTTGAGCTCGACGATCACCTGGGCGCTGGGGGTCAGGTGGATCTGGCCAGTATTGCGAAAGACGGACGAAACCAGCCAGAACCTCCCGTCCGGAGAAGGCTCCACCTTCAAAGGAGCCAGCTCGGCGGCGGCCTTGAGGTCTTTACCCAGCATGGCGTGGAGCGGCACGTTGATCTGCGTTTCTCCGGCGTCCTGGCCCGGCTCCCGGGCCGGCCGGGCCGTCACCAGCACCTGGGCGTAGTGACCCCCTTGCGAGGCGTCCTTCGGCGTCCGCACCCCCACCTGGATGCTGCGTACCTGCCCGGGCTCGATGGTGACGGTGTCGGGGCGGAGCTCCACCCACTGCGCCGCCGGATCCCGGGTTGCGACCGGCTCCGTGTTGGGATTGCCGCCGGCGTCGTAGACCAGCGGCAGGACCCGGGCGCTAACCGCGAGCGGCACCTTGTCGAGGTTACGAATGCGCACCGACGCGTAGCGAGAGGCCCCGGGTAGGAGATCGAACGTCACGTCGTCGGGCTCCACGGCCAAACGGACGCCTCGCCCGCTCTGGGAGGCCTGGAGCAGTTCGGACCCCACCGTAAACTTCTGGCGCAAGATGGCCGGCCGGAGCCCTCCGTAGTTCACCACCGCTTGCAGCGAGTAATGGCCCGGCGGGAGCCCGTTGGGCAGGATGGACGCCATTCGTACGGTAGCGCCGGGAAGGATGGCCCCCCGCCCCGTACCCAGGGGGATCTGCTTGATCTTCCTTCCTGCCTCGTCCCAGAGGCTGATCGACCCCGCCGCAAACCCGTGCACGGTACCCTCGTTGACCAGGTCCCCGATGAAGATGAGCGCCTGCGAACCGAACTGCCGGGCGTACTGCTCCAAGCCCTTCTGCGCGGCGGACAGCACGCTGAAGCGTTCGAGGTGGATATCGGGGCGCACACCGGGCGTCATGGCCACCGCCTCGACGATGACGGCCACTTCGTTTCGCAGCACCTGGCGTGCTGCGTCTTGGGGGCCTCCCTCGTCGGGCTGGAGCGTGACGAGCACGGCCGCGTAAGCTCCACCTCGGAACCGGCGGGGAAACGTGAGCTCCCCCGCGATGATTTGCCCCTTGCCGGGCTCCAGGGAGAACCGGTCCGGGCTCACCCGGATCCACTCCGCCGCCGACCGGTCGCTCTTGCTGGTCGGGTCGACCCGGTAGTTGCCCGAGAGGTCCTGGCGAACGGGCGCCACCGACACGGTGAAGTTGCCCGGTCGGCTTCCACTCTCGTTGGCCACCGTGATCTCGAACCGGGCCGTGCTCCCTGGTGCCCCCTCCAGCTCGAGCAAGAGCGGGCTCACCGTGAACCCGATCTGCTGCGCCCCAGCCACCCGGCCAAAGACCAGGAGGGCGAGGAGGCCGGCGGCCATCTGGAGAGGGATGCGATGCGGACGGTTCAAACCGGATGCCTCCTTGAACGCTCGAGGTTGTCCTGGAAGGAGGAAGGGAAGGGACCCTGCCCTCCCCCTCCCTCCGCCGCAGCGCCTCAGATGGTCGACGGGACGTACTCCTCAGTCGGCGGGGTGCCGAACTGATCCTGGGCGTAGCGGCCGGTCTGCCCATCGATCCAGAACTTCAGGTTGGTGACGGCCAGCCGCACCGTCCCCACGTTTTCGTACTCCGACGACGAGTTGGACTTCTGGACGTCCAGGCGCTGCCAGAACTTGAGCTGGAAGCCCTGGTGGAGGTCTTCGCTGTTGGGGAAGGTATAGGTCGTCTCGTTGAGGTCAGCCGCCCGTACCCAGCCGTTCGCGTTGGCCTCGGCGAAGCTGGCGCCCACGCCGAAGTACGTGGGGATCGTGTATTGGAGTTGCGGGTCCTCGACCCGCTGCCCGAGGTACTCCAGGTCGCCGAAGCCGTCGAAGCTCACGACCACGTCGTTGTTGCTCGCGATGGTGAAGTCGATGGAGTCGGAGGCGTACTGCCCGGGCTTACGGATCCGCCAGTCCTTGCGGCTGGTCGCCAGCGACCAGTTGATCCACTGGGCGACCGACGCATGGCTCGTGAACGTGATGTCCCAGTACGCCTTGTTGCAGTTGCCCTGGAGCGGGCCCGAGTTCCAGCTCCGGGCAAGTTGGTCTGCGTTGCCCGAGCCGATGGACTCCCAGGCCTGATTGTCCGGGTTGAAGTAGTACACTTCCTGTTCCCTCGCGCCCGACGGGAGCGCCTCGCCGTTCGGATTGTACTGGGCCGAGGCGGCCGCGCCGGCCGCGAGCACGAGGCCGGTCACCATCACGAAAAAGAGTGCCTTGAACCTCTTCATGCCGTTCTCCTTCCGTTTTCCTGGCAGACGGGCGATCATACAGACGGAACAGACGGACACGACGATGGAAACTATCCGACGCACACGACCAGTTCACACGACCTCAACCGGATCGAGCCATCTCTCACCCCCTCTCAGGGCGGTGCCCGTGTTTCATGAACCGTCGGCCACGAACTCGCGAACGTTGGCCGGTACGAAGACCACGGACGCCTCGTTCACGTAGGCCGCAGGCCCGACCTCGGGGCCGATGCGCAGCCGCTGCCACAAGGACCACGCGATCCCTTCCTCGAGGGCCTCGGAGCGGCCCAACCGGACCTGCAGGCCGTTGAGCTGGTCAGCGGCCAGCCATCCCGCGCTCGCGGCCTGGTCGAGGCTATCGCCTATCGCATAGAACACCGGGATGCCAGGGGCGTCCCCGCGGGACGAAGCTGCCGGCAAGAGCTCCCCGAACTCCCGGAAGTAGAACGTCACGTCCTGGTTGCTCGAGACGATTGCCCGGAAAGCCAGGGCGGCATACTCTCCCGGCTTTCGGATGCGCCAGTCGATCCGGGTCCCGGACACCTCGACCCGGAGCCATCCTCTTGCCACCGCCTTGACCCCGACGCACGGGAGGGAGAGGCTGCCTTTTCGCCACCGAACGGTCAGGCCCGAATCCAGGGCATAGTTGCCCGGTTCGCCGTACATCTGCTTGCCGCGCGGGTTCGTTCCGGTCGCAATCTTCAGTACCATCGTCGCCGTCTCCCCGGGACGCATCGTGCCCACGTCCCAAACGACGGCGGTTGCGCTCCTGCGCCCGCCGACGGGCTCCACGAGCACTTCGCCCCGGGATGCGACCACCGAGCGGGGGTCGACGTCGATCTCGGCCGAGTAGTGGTTGACCGCGCCGACGTCGTTCAACGACTGCCCCGAGCGGTTGTAGAGGGTCCAGGTGACGGTCCACTCGATGCGCTGGCCGGCCGGTACGACCCAGACGCCATCGTCGTTGCGGCTCGCTCCGGGCGTCGGCGAGTCGAGCTGGTAGTCCACCGTGATCGGAGCGGTGGCGTGTGCCGCGGCGACCGATGCCGAGGCGAGTCCCACTCCAAGAACGACGGCCATCAAGTGGCGCCGCGCCGGACCGTAACGCCCCAAGTTTTCACAGCCTCCCGCCCGCCGCACCATGATGCGGCTTGCTTACCGTGGAGAGTGTACGAACGGTGCCAGCATGCGAGCAATTGGACGGAGGACCACCCGGCTGATCCCAAGGACGATGGCCATGAGATCAACGCACGCCTGTTCGCAGGCGTCCCGCCCGGTGCGAGGGGCCGCCGTCGCGACCACGGGGCGGGCCTTCCGCCGGCTCGATGCGGTACCCAGCATAACAACCGTGCGCACGGGGCAACCAGGGTGACGTCCCTCGTTGCAGGGGAGGGCAGCCCCCACCGGCGCGAGGGTGCGCCCGGGGGCAGCCAGGGGATGACCCCCGGGTCGAACCAGGGGGTGCCCCCTGTTGCTCGACCGCTGCCCGATGGTACGGTAAGCTCGTCCCGGGGTTTTCGGGGGTAGGATGGGACGGGTATCCGGAAGAGCGGATGGGATACGCCGTATTGCTGGTCGACGACCAGCCCGATTTTCTCCGGATGGCCCGTCTCATCCTCGCCACCGATCCCGCCTTCCGAGTCGTGGGAACGGCGGGCACAGGCGAAGAAGCGCTACAGCGACTCGTCGAGCTTCAGCCGGACGTGCTCCTGATCGACGTGCACCTGCCGGGCCTCAATGGGTTGGAGACGGCCCGGCAGGCCCTGGACCGGTGGCCGCGCGTACGCGTCGTGTTGGTCAGCGCGCTGGACGATCCTGAGTACGAGGCCCTCTCCCGGTCGGTGGGAGCCGCCGGCTTCTTGAGCAAGAAGCATCTGGAGGTCTCGAGACTTCGCCAGCTTCTGGGGATCCCGCGCTGAGAGGGGAAACCGTGCCCTGGCTACGGCGGCACGTTTCAAGGGCGCTCAAGCGCCCGGTTCCTTCAAGTACCGCAGCACGGCCTTCACCCGCGGGTGCACCGTGCGGTCCGCGCTGTCGATACCGAGTTCCTGATAGAGCAGATTGATGTGATTCTCGACCGACTTGGGGGACAGATGCAGCTTTTCCGCGATGGCCGTATTGGTGTAGCCCTGGGCGATCAGGGCCCAAATCTCCCGCTGGCGCGGGGTGAGGCTCGCGGGCCCGCCGCGCCGCTGGGCCAGCGCTCCTCGAGTCAGCTGCGGATCGAGGACGACGAGCCCGGCGGCCGACCCTTCCACGGCCCGCTCGAGCGTGGCCAGGTCCCCGACGGAGCGCTTGAGGAGGTAAGACCACCCGGAGAGCTCCTCTTGCGGCACGGCCATCAGGAAATCCGGATCGGCGTGGTTGGAGAGCAAGACCACGCCCAATCCCGGTATGTTGCGCCGGAGCCGCAGGCCGAGGTGGATGCCGTTGAAGGGCCCGCCCAGCTGGATATCCAGGATGGCCACGTGAGGGTCCAGCGACGGCACCACCTCGAGCGCCGACCCGGCATCCCCGAACGCCCGCGCCACCTCGATGCGCGGGTGGCGAGACAGCGCCGTGGCCAGGAGGTCTCGATACAGCCCTTCGTCCTCTACGATGACCACCCGGATGCGCTCGCCGGAGGTTGCCGCACCGGCTCCCTCCGTCAGGTCCCATCCTACCGGCATCTCGGTCTCCTTCCCTCGTACCGGCAGTTCGGTGGCCGGCCGGCAACACCTGCCGCTCGGTGGCGTGGGCAGCGGGGCTTGGCTCACGGGTGCGGCGTAGTAGCGGCCGTGGAGGGCCTCGAGAAGGAGCCTGGAGGGTTCCCGGAAGGGGCCATCGTATGACGGCGCCGAAGCATGCGGCGGGGAGGCGGGTGCGGGGGATGGCAGGAGCGGGCAGGTGGGAGGAGCGTGTCCGGCAGGCGCTGGAGGCCGGGGGCGATGCTGCGGCCGAAGACCTCCTGAAGCGCGCTTCCTCTCGTGAGCGGGCCGCCGCACTCGAGATATGCGCCCGTTGGTACCTTGATCGTTCGCAGTACGAAGCCGCCACGGCATGGATGCGCCGCCTCCTGGAGACCACCGACGCCGATCCGCGCACGCTACTGGGCCTCGGACGGTACGCCGAGGAGCGCCACACGGATCCTGGGGTGCTGGACGCCGCCATCGCGTTGCTGCGGCGCGCACTGGCCGAGCGGAAGCCCGATGACGCTGTGCTGGAGTGCATGATTCTCGCCAACCTCGCCGAAGCGCTGATCCGGCGAGGCGACAGGGCGGCCGGCAAGGCCTGCCTGGACCAGGCCATCCGGCGCGAAGACGAGCTCGCCAGGGCGGGCTCGCATTTCGCGGGATGGATGAGCAAGTTCCTGCAGCTCTTCCGGGCCGACGTGCAGTGGGACGAGGGCGACCGGGAGGCCGCATCGCGGGTCTACGCGGCGATGCTGGCGGACCCGCTGGCACCGGTCGAATATGCCCGGATCGAAGAGCGGTGTACCGCGTCCGGGGTCGACGTGAAAACCCTCATTCGGCAGCGTCGGAAGGCGGACCTGGAGTTCACCGCGCTGGCGGGGGCAGAGGCCGTCGAGGTGGCACCTTCGGCCGGCCGGACGCTGTACGCTTCTTACTGGAAGGGCTTCGAGGGAGCGCCGGGTGTGTTGCTCCTCGCGATGGCCGGGAGTTCCAGGCACGCCTGGTCTCCCTACGTCGGAGAGATGACCGCCCGGGGATGGCACGTGCTGGCCCTCGACCCTCCGGGGCAGGGGATGAGCGTGGGCCCGGGCCTCGATCGCAAGGCGCTGGCCGAAGATGGGAAGGCCGCGCTGGAGATGCTGGCTGCGCGGGGCGCTGCTGCCGGACGCCTTGGCGCCGTAGGGGCCAGCTTCGGAGGAACGGTGGCGCTCCTCACCGCAGTGGCCGGACAGCCGCCTGTCCGCGCTCTGGTGCTGCTCTCCCCTGCAGGCACCGTAGATGCAGCCCGGCAGCGTAGTGATCCGACGCTGCTCGTCACGAGCGTCGACGACGGGCCGTTCACCCTGCGTAACCGGGAGATGTTCGACGAGGCGCCGCAGGGGGCATGGGAGCTGCGTGTCCTGCCTGAGACCGGGCACGGCACGACTCTGCTGGAGGCACGGCCCCGTCTCTGGGCCGAGGTCGTCGACTGGCTTGCGGAGAAGCTGTGAGCGGGGGCGTCTCGATCAAAACGCCTAACGAGGCACCCCCATGGGCGGAACGCCCTCCTCAGGCAGGGGCGGGGGGAGCGGGGAGGCCGGCTGTCGCCGTTCGCCCTCGTCACGCAGCCCGGCGCTGCTCGCAGGCCAGTTGCACGGCGTCGAGCAGCGACCACAGCACGTCGCACTTGAACTCCAGGGCCGCCACGCACCGTTCCTGGTCCTCGCGGGTGCGGGCGTGCTGCAGTACCAGCGACAGCCCGTGCTGCACGTCCCGCCGCGCCTGGCTGAGCCGGCTCTCGGAGTACCGGTACCCCTCGGGCCGGATCCACGGGTAGTGGCGCCGGAAGGCCTCGAGCCGCGCCTCGTGGATGCCGGGCGCAAAGAGCTCGGTGAGGGAGGCCGCCACGCCCTCGAGCCACGGTCGCTCCCGCACGAAGGTGACGTAAGCGTCCACCGCGAACCGTACCCCCGGCAGCAGGAAACGGTCCGACCAGAGGTCGTCCCGCTCCAGCCCTGCCGCCTCGCCCATCATGACCCACAGCTCCAAGCCGCCCTCGTTGCCCTCCCGTCCATCCTGATCGATGATGCGCTGCAGCCAGAGCCTGCGGTCTTCCCGGGTCGGGAGCTTGGACAGCAGGATCCCGTCTTTGACGGGCACGTTCTTCTGGTAGTAGAACCGGTTGGCTATCCACAAGCGCATGTCGTTGGGGGAGAGCTGCCCGGCGTGCATCCTCTGGTTGAACGGATGCAGGTGGTGATAGCGCCGTTCCCCGACGGCCCGCAGCCTCGCCTCGAACTCCGCGGCCGGCCATGGCTGGCTCATAGTTCGACCTCCCAACCGTCTTCGGCGATGTCCAGCCCGGCCTCCCGGAGCCTTCGCCGCTCCGGCGACGAGGGATCCAGGGCCGGGTTGGTGTTGTTGACGTGAACGTAAAGCTTCCACCGCGCAGACAATTCGCCGAACCACCGGGCCGTACCGTGGCTGCCGTTCATCGGGGCATGATCCATGTCGGCCGCGGTGCGGTGGGCGACGCCGAGGCGGACGAGTTCGTCCTCGTCCCAGAGCGTGCCGTCCAGCAGCACGACGTCGGCCTGTTCGAGCTGTGCTCGGAGGGGGCCTCGAGCCGGCGCAGCCCTGGAGCGTAGACCAGCCGTCGGCCGGTAGTCGGGTTGGTCAACGTGAAGGCGACGACCGCTCCCGGCGCAGGCGCGCCGGACAAGGCTTGCGCGTAGATGGGCAGTCGCCGAGAGACCTCCGTGCGCGAGCACCCGGACGCTCGCGCCCGGTGCACGCTCAGGCGGGAGCATGAACGCCCTGTCCACCGGCATGGCCCTCACCTGCAGCTCTGAGGAGTAAGCGCGCAGGATGGGAAGCACCGGATAGACGCTCTCGAGCACGTGCAGGACGGCAGGAGTGGCCCACAGCGTCCAACGAGCGTTTTCTCGCAGGTTCAGCAGCCCGAGGGTATGGTCGAGTTCGGCGTCGGTCAGCAGGACGCCGCGAAGCGGGGTCTCCCGGATGCCAGGCCCCGGCGCCAGCGCCCGGAAATTCGCCATCTGCTCGCGGACGTCCGGCGTTGCGTTGATCAGGTACCACGCTGCGCCATCGGGAGAGACGGCCAGCGAGGATTGGAGACGGCGGCCGGACGGGCCGGCGGCCCGAGCACGGCGGCAGTTGGCGCAGTTGCAGTTCCACTGGGGGAGACCGCCGCCCGCGGCCGTGCCGAGCACCCGGATCCTCATGAGGAAACGCCCGCCTCGCGGGGGCCCGGATACGTGCGGTAAAGAGGCTTCGCCGGGCGGGGGCTGCTGGCCGGCGAGGGTCGCGGGGATGCAGCGTCGAGACCCCTGAGCGGGCTGGTTGCCGCGACGACTCGCTCGTGGTGTGGGGATAGGGCGCAGGCCGGATCCGTCGCCTCAGGATCGCCCGTGAGCAGAAACGCCTGGCAGCGGCAGCCGCCGAAATCCTCGAACCGGCGTGCACAGCTCCGGCACGGCTCCTGCATCCAGTCAAACCCACGAAATCTCTGGAACGCCGGGGACTCGTACCAGATCCAGTCCAGCGCCGCCTCGGTGGCAAGCGGTGGGTCCAGGCCGGGCAGGACGTAGGCCACCGGGCACGGCAGCGCCCGCCCGTCGGGGGCCACCGTGAGCTGGAGGCGCCCCCAGCCGCCCATGCACGGCTTGGGGCGGCCCTCGTGGTAGTCGGGGATGACCCAAAGGATCTCGAGGGAGCTGCCCCGGGCGCGAAAGGCGGCCACCTCTCTCTCGGCGCTCTCCAGGGCAGCCCGGTCCGGCATCAGGAAGGCGCGGTTGGCAAGCGCCCACCCGTAGAACTGCGTATTGGCGAGCTCCAGGCGCTCGGCTCCGAGCGCGGCCGCCATCTCCATGAGCTCCCGGACCTGGCCGAGGTTGTGGCGATGGAGCACCACGTTGAGGGACAAGGGGATGCCCGCCTCTCGAATGAGCGTGGCGGCAGCTACCTTCTCCTCCCAAAACTCGCCACCCGCAATCTCCCGGGCAAGGGACGGGTCGGCCGCCTGAAAGCTCAGCTGAACCGCGCCCAACCCGGCATCCTTGAGCTCCTCCACCCTGCGTTGGGACAGGCCCACTCCGCTGGTGATGAGATTGGTGTACAGTCCTTCTTCCGAAGCCACCCGCACGAGCTCGGCCAGGTCACGGCGCAAGAGCGGCTCACCGCCGGATAGGTGCAGCTGGAGCACGCCGAGCCGAGCCGCCTGGCGAAAGATGCGGGCCCACGCATGGGTGTCCAGCTCCGCGGAGCGAGCGACGAGTTGGACGGGGTTGGAGCAGTAAACGCACTGCAGCGGGCACCGGTGGGTGAGTTCGGCCAGCATGGCCATCGGCGGGGCAACAGGGCGGGGCGTCCGAGCGCCCGCCATCACCCCGGCAGCACCCATTCCACCCACCCTCTCTTTGTCGCCTCCTGGAGGAAAGCCATGACGTCGTCGCCCACTTCAGCGCTCGGGTAGCGCTGCTTCAACTCGGCGATGAGGTCGCGGGTGGTACGGCTGCCGTCGCAGCAGGCAAGGACAGCGGCGGCCGTTTCGTTGAGGACGATGACCTTCTCGGGCATCAAGAGCACGTGACGACGGCGCACGCTGTCCCAGCGCAAGCGAACTCTACGGGCCAACCTGGGTCTGGCCCATGCGTTGGTGGCGTCCATGGCGGCTTCGCCCTTCTACCGCCACCGGTCGGAGGGCCCGGGCCGGGAGGTGGGAGAAACCCGCCGGGTCAGGTACGTGGACGTGGGGCTGCCGTTACGGTGAAGCGCTCTCCGGCCCGGTGCCCGGCTCGACCGCCGGTCCGGTACTCAGCGGACGTACACGTAGGCGGTGACCTCAGCGCAGACGGAGATCTCCTCGAACGCCGGCTTCACCCACATGCTGGTTGCCCCCTTTCTTTCCCGCCCAGCTTGCCGGGCGGTGATGCGACAGGCTCCAGAAACCGGTGGTTGATGGGGGAGACCAGGGCAACGGGAAGACCGAGCCGTCGGCTCGCCGCCTCGTTACGGTGATTATTACGCACGGTGCCCACGTTTGCAACCCTTTTCAGATGACGGCGAGGAGCTTCGGCACAGCAGCCGGGTATGCGGCTCCGATCGCCTCAGCCTTGCCAGAGCCATCTTCGTTCCGAGGAGGCGATGCGGAATTCCCCGGGCACGGTGATGGTCGCACGGTCCAACCGGACTTTTCCCTGCCGGCGAAGCCGCTGCAGCGCGCGGTTGGCCGAAGGGACGCTCTTGCCGCTCAACATGGCGATCTGCTCGCGCACCACCGGCAGCTTGACGGCAACCTCGGAACTGCGGCCGTCGCCCAGAGCCTCCGCCAGCGACCGCAGGGTGAAGGCCACCGCCTGGTCAGCCTCGCTCGAGAAAACGAGACACTGCTCCACCGCCACCAGGAACCTTTGCTGGAGCTGGGAGAAGAGCAGCCGCATCATGGCCGGATCCGAATCCAGCGCTGCGCAGAAGTCCTCGTAGTCGAAGAGCAAGAGCCGCGCATCGGTGATGGCGCTGAAAAGCACCGTGGTGCTCGGGAAGCTCCCCAGGGAGACCGCCCATGGCACCGTCGGCGCGATCCCCTGCCAGGTCGGACGCACGTAGCCGATGGCCAGGCCGATGGCCAGCGGGATGGGCCAGACCACCAGAAACGGCGGAATGCCCCAGCGGGTGACGCGCAGCCGCGCCAGGACGGCCGCGGCGACGATGGCCAGGGCCACCAGGCCGACGATCGGGTTGTCGAACAGGCGCTGGAGCAGGATCAGGGCGAGGTAGCTGTACATGGCGGTGCCGAACACCGTCATGGAGGCCGGCACCGGGATGATGGCTCGCAACCTCCTGGCGAGGGGCGCCATGGCCAGCTTGATGAGGCCGGTCCAGATCACGGCACCCGCCGCGATCTCCCAGGCCAGCACCGGATCGTGCTGATCCAGGTAGACCGGCAGCATGATGGAGAGGGTGTAGGCCAGGATGGCAGGCACGTTGTTCCCGTAGACGTGCGAGGTGACGTCCGACCGCGCCTGCCGGCGACCGAGCTGGATCCCGAGGAAAGCCAGGCCCAGGGAGCCGACCAGGAAGCCCAGGGCGTACCCCGGCAAGAGGTGCGTCGTGCTGAAGGCCGCCGAGATTCCGGCCGGCAGCAGGAGGAAGACGGGAATGATCATCTGTGCCAGGTTGAGCCCTACCTGCGCCACCGTGGCGTCGACGTCGCCGCGGGTAAGGGCCCACCACCGCGTGAGTGGTTGAGCGGACTGCATGCTCACGGTTCCCCCACCTTCCAGGTGGTAGGCGGTCCCCTGAAGGACTCGCCGTTGCCTCGAAAGGGCGCAAGGGGCGTGCGGCCCGCCCAGGGGGTGCGGCCGGCGCCCCCTCGCCTTTCGAACGGCTCAGATCTTGAACGACTCCAGCGTCTCCGGGGCGAAGAGGTCCCGGGGCTGGAGGAGGCGCTTGGACAGCCCCTGCCCGTACGAGTAGCGCAGGAAGACCGCCGACGTTGCCTCGTTGGCCTCGAACCCGTAGGGCCAGAAGTCCCGGCCCATGACGGCACGCGTCTCTTCCACGTGCGACGTGAGCCAGGGAAGCATGAGCTTGAGGGCAGCGGTCTGGTAAAGGTCCGCGTAGGCCTCCTGCTGGGCCTGGGCCAGCGCCTTCATCAGCGACTGCGCCACCCACGGGTGCTTCTCGTAGACGTCGCGGCGGATGACCACGGTGTGCATGATGGGGAAGATGCGCGTCTTCTGGAAGTACGCCTGCTCGACTTCCTTGTAGTTGGGGAATAGCCGTCGGACGTTCTGCGAGCCCCGCGCGAAGCACGAGGGCATGCGCGCCGTGTAAAGGGCGTCGATCTCGCCGCTGTCGAGCATGGCCGAGAGCGTCTTCTCGGGCCCGATGGGGTGGACGTGGATGCTGCTCGGCAGATCCAGGCGGAGCTTCTCCGGGCGGCCGGGCTCCTCTTCGCCGCCGGTGAAGTACTCCACGCTGTCCACGGGTACGCCATATTCGTCGGACAGGATCCCGCGAATCCAGACGCCGGCCGTCATCTGGTACTCGGGCGTGATGAACGGCGGGTTGTCGCTGAAGAGCGATACCACGTACGACGACAGGGACATCTCCGCGGCGTCGAATTCCCGGTGCCGCAGCATCCGGAAGAAGGTCTCCTCGACCGGCAGCGGAAGGTACGTCAGGTCGATCCCGTCGGGTTTGATACGTCCCTCCTGCAATGCACGGGTCCGATCGTAGTTCCAGCAGGCCATGGTCAGGTGAAGGTTGCCCATGCAAACGCCTCTCCCTTCTGATATTGATCCTGCGTTCCCGGCGGGCAGCGGACGATCCCGGGCCTCGGGCGACGGCACCGCCGGTTCCCGGCCCGCACTGCGTGCATCCGGTAACATGGTGCGCCTCCGGGGACGGCCGCCTCGATATCAAATGATCACCTCCGACCCGTGCCGGCGACGTCCAAGTGACGTCACGTCGAAGCGGAGAGGCGGCCTGCAGTGCGCCTGCGCCGGCCCCGGGAAGCGCCCCCGTGCGAGGAAAGAAGCCCCAGCAACCGCCTTAGCCCACGCTAATGCGCGGCGCGAGGCGCGAGCGGTACGCGATGAGAAGGTGAGACGGCGGGAGGAACCAGGGCCCGAGGAGGTACGTCCCGGTTGGAGCGGATCGTCAGAGGCACGGTGCGGACCGGCAACGGGCATGGGACGCAAGCCACGGCCCACGGCTGGTTTCGCAAAGCGGTGGAGGAGCGCTACGGCTTCGTCCCGGAGCTCGGCACGCTGAACGTCCAGGTGGCGGAGGAGATCCAGAGTCGCTTGGTGCTTCTGGAAGAGCTCCTGGGAAAGGGGACGGTGCTGGTCCCGCCTTCCCGAGCCATCTGTTGCTCCATCCTGCGACGGGTGCGGCTGGCATGCGTCAGCAGCTGGCAAGACGGCTTGGTGGTTCGGCCGCTGGTCGAGGGGTACGACCCCTGCAAGGTAGAGATCGTGGCTCCCGTCCACCTGCGGACGACGTTGGGCCTGGCCGACGGCCAGGAGGTCCTGCTCCGCTTCGACGTCCCGGAGCCGCGGGGCCGATGGACGCTCGCGGATGCACCCTGATTTGACCCACGGGAGGTACCGCCGGATGGGACCGTGCCTGAAGGACATCCAGCAACCGGAGAGGGTCCCGGCAGGAGGGCAGGGAGGAAGCCGGGAAGCCAGGTGGGTCCGGAGCCTCGCTTCGTCGGGGCTACTGGCGGCCATCTCCCTGGTACTTGCGCTGTATGTCCATTTCCCCCTGCTGCCCGTCGCGCCCTACCTCCTCTACGACCCGAGCGACATCCCGGTGATCCTGGCCGGCTTATGGCTGGGTCCGGGCTGGGTGCTGCCCATCAGCGCCGTGGTGGCGCTGGCTCTCGGGGCGACGGCGGGCGGCGGCGCGGTGGGCGTGGTCAGCCGGCTGGTGGGGAGCGCCGCCCTGGGAGTGGCGGCGGCGGTCGCGTTCCACCGCGGCGGGCGCCGGATCGGATTCGCCGGGGTGGTGGCCGTCGCAGCCTACACGGCGGCGGAGGTCCTGCTGACCCTCCTCCTGGTGCCGCTCTTCATGGGAGGGAGCCTGGATGACGCCGTCGCGTTGCTCCTGCCCGTGGTCGTTCCCTTCAACCTTCTGAAGGGCGGCATCAACTTCGCGCTTTGCTCCGTGATCGCCCGCCAGTTGACCAAGACCCCGGCGGGATTCTCTCTCGGCCGGCGAGCGGACTGAGGCCAGGGCTTCCTCACGGCATCATTCTTCAAAGAGTAATCAAGTTGAATAGTTATATGTGAGGCCCTCGGCTCCCGGCACCCCCACATTAGCCTGCGCTAATGATGGTGTTCCACCTGCGGTGGTAGTGTTCCGCCGGAAGCAACCGATTTGAAAGGGGTGTCGTCGGTTGGCTGTCCCTCGTTCGACGTATGAGGCCTTCGACCTCCGCGGGTGGCTGGAGAAGGCGGAGAAAATAGGCCAGCTCAGGCGAGTGGAAAACGCGGAAGCGAGGCTCGAGATCGGCGCCATCTCGGAGCTGAACAGCAAGCGGCGGGGACCGGCCCTCCTGTTTACCAAGGTGCCGGGTTACCGTCCGGATTTCGGCGTCCTTACCAGCTGCCATGCTCAACGCCAGGACGCTGGGGCTCACCCTGGGCATCGACGAAGAGCTGGACAACATCGGCATCGTCAACCGGATCGCGAGCATGCTGCGCGAGTGCGAGAGCCACGCCTCGGAGTATCCCATGGTGCCGTTCTACAGCATCGGCGAGACCGAGGTCATCCAGGTGAGCCGGCTCGCGCTCGATCGCGCGGTGGAGCGGGACGATACGCTCTGCCGGTGGCTCTTGAAGTACATGTGCCAGCGCTACTCCGAGCTGCTGGACGAACTCGAGGTGAGCACGCTGCTGCCGCTCCGGCAGCGGATCGAGACCTTCGAGAGGAAGCTGACGCAAAGGATCCCCGTCTCCGTCGAGAGGCCGGTGCCCCAGACCGTCCTGGCTTAGGCGGTAGGAGGGCACCCGGTCAGCGTCTGCCGCGCGCTCAAGGGCGCGTAGGGCCCCCAACGACTCCGGGAGGCACGCGT
Organism: Limnochordaceae bacterium; assembly: GCA_014896295.1. Lineage (GTDB taxonomy): Bacteria > Bacillota > Limnochordia > Limnochordales > Geochordaceae > Carboxydichorda > Carboxydichorda subterranea. The sequence goes on along the minus strand of JADBKR010000004.1, from coordinate 153,929 downwards.
CGGTCAATCCGGCAGATCGGGTACGGTGGCCAATGCCCCCACGCTCTGCAGCGCAGTGTAAAGATCGGCCCACCGGCGGAGAGCTGCGCTGGTAGATGGTGTTCCACCGAGGATTGCCCTGCACCACCTGTTTGGACGGTACCATGCTCGCCACCGCTTCCGCTTCGTCGGTCCAGACGCCTGCTCCCAGCCCGCCGAGCAAGGCCGCGCCCAGCGCGGTAGCTTCGGGCACTTCCGCGAGGTACAAAGGGGCAGGGGAGGCGGCGGCTTTGATATCCACCCAGAGCTTGTTACGCGTGCCCCCGCCGGTGACGGTGATGGAATCGATGCCCTGGCCGGTCAACTGATGCATGAGTGCAGTGAGGAACATGGTCTCCAGGGCCAGTCCCTCCAGCACAGCCCTCAGGAGGTCCGCGCGTTTGTGATAGGCTCCCAGGCCCAACCATGCCCCCCGAGCCCGCGCGTCAGGCGGCTGAATGGTACCCCTTAGGTGCGGGACAAACAGGCACCCGTTCGCCCCAGGCGGCGAGTTGCCCGCTTCCCGGGTCATGCCGAGGTAGAAGGCCTCTCCGTATCCAAGGTCTGGAAATAGCTCCCGTAGCCATTCGATGGTAGCCCCGGATGCCAGCAGCCCGCCCATGATATAGTATCGGTCCCTTGCGGCGTGGCACCCGATACTGAATCCCGCCTCGGCGAGGGATTCCGTGAGCAGCGGCGATGGTAAGGTCATCAGCACGGCCTCCGCCGTGCCCATGGAATGAAGCACCTCACCCGGGCGATAGATGCCGGCGGCCAACGCGCCACAAACGTGATCGTGGCCGCCTGCAACGATCGTGGTCCCAGACCCCAGCCCCGTCCGTCTCCGTACCTCCTCCGTGACGGGCCCCAGCGGCGTGCCGGATGGCACCAGACTGGGCCACAGCGACACGGGGATACCCGCTTCTTCTAGCAATTCGGATGACCATCGACGTCCGCGGATATCGAACGCCATCGTACGGCTTGCCAGGGAGAAGTCCATGACCATCTCCCCGCTCAGCTTGAACAGCACGTAGTCAGCAACACACAACCACTTGGATGCTCTGCCGAATAGTACCGGATCGTGCTGCTTGAACCACATCACCTTGTTGATGCTCGGAATGTGAGACATCGGGAAGCCGGTTATCGCGTAGATACTCCTGGGACTCCGACGGCTCTCCCACCAAAGACGCTGCGGCTCCGTCCTGGAGTCGAACCATTCAATGATCTCGCTGACGGGATCGCCTCGACGATCCACCAAGAGCCCGGCCTCGCCCACGCTCGTCACGGATATCGCGGTTACTTCACGAGCTCGGTCGGATCCCAGTTGCTCTGTCACGGAGGCAAGCCCCTGGATGACCGCCTCCCAGACGTCGTCTGCGCGCCATACGCTCCGGCCGGCTCCTTGATGGTACCGTTTGGTGGCCTGCTTGAACGATGCGACAATCTCCCCGCTTTGGTTGAAGGCTATCACTTTCCAGTTGGTAGTGCCTATATCGATCCCGATCAGGTACACTGCCGGTCAGGCCCTCTCCACCTGCTGCGCCGCCCCTACCCTCGAACGGCGCCGAGCGTCAAGCCTCGCACCACGAACCTCTGCGCGATGATGGCCACGATCGCCGGAGGGCTCATGGCCAGAAGAGATCGTACGGCGATGTACCAGAACTGCGCACCCCGCGTGTCGTATCCGCTTGCAATGCGGACCGGCATCGTGATGGCGTCTCTGGACGTAAGGGTCAGCGCCATGAGGAACTCGTTCCAGCTGAATGCGAACCCGATGAGACCCGCCGCCACGAGCGACGGCGCAACCAGCGGAATGGCAACCCTCAGCATTGCCCCGATGTGTGTCGCTCCGTCCAGGAGGGCCGCCTCCTCCAGATCGGGGGGCAGGTCACGGAACGACTGGACGAGGATGGCTATCACGAAGGGCATTGTGAAAGTAGCGTTGACCAGAACGAGTGCGATCAACGTATCCAGCAGATGCAGGGCCCTCATGGTCAGGAAGAACGGAATGGCCACGACGACCGGCGGCATGACACGCTGCGAGATGAACCAGATGGTGATGTCACGGTTCTTTGGACGAGTAAACCTGAAGCGGGCAAGCGAGTAGGCAGCAGGCGCTCCGAGAAGCAGCGCAATGGCCGTGCCGCCCAGACCTGCCAGCATACTGTTGACCATGGATCTGCGCATTTCCGGCACATGTAGCTCGGTTATCCAGTTTTCGGCCGTAGGACGAAATGACAACCCCGGCACGGCAAGCCCGGAGATCTGCAGCGCCTGGGCTGCCGGTCTGAACGACATCGATATCCCCCAGTAAAAGGGCAGGATGACCCAGACCACGACGATGGCGGTGACGAGGACGAGGCCAACCCGGGTCAGTGTCTTCGACACAGCATCTCGAAACCGGCTCTCGTCTGTCCTGTGCATCAGTCATACATCTCCCTCGTGCCGCGGAACAGCAGGTTCGCGACGACCATCACGACTACCAGCAACAACAGGCTGAGGGCTGCCGCATACCCGAGGTCGAAGAAGCGCAGCCCCACACGAAACGTGTATAGGGAGTACACTTCCGTGCTCCGTCCTGGCCCGCCCGAAGTTAGCACGAAGGGAATGTCGAAGACCTTCGCTGCCTCGATGAACCTGAGGAGCAACACGAGCCGGATCAGCGGCGCCATCATGGGTAGTACGACCTGCGTGACGATCTGTCTGTTTTTCACCACATCCAGGCTTGCCGCTTCCAGGACTTCCTGAGGCAGGCCTTGCAGCCCCGCCAGGAACACGAGGAAGCAAAAGGGTGTCCACTGCCATACGTCCACCAGCAGCACGGAGAGTCGTGCCCAGAAGGGATTGGAAAGCCACGGGGGATGCCACCCGAGCGGGGCAAGGAGGGAGTTGACGAGCCCGCCCTCCTCATAGAGGATCGTCGTGAAAAGGTATGCCACACCGACCGGCGTCGCAAACAGCGGCATCGTCATGATGGCTCGTAGCACGCCTTGCCCTCGGAAATCGCGATTGAACAGGAGAGCGAATGCAAATCCCAGGATGAGCTCGAGAGGCACGGCGACGGCGATGAAGAGGATGGTCCCGAGGGCACTTTCGGACAGCTTGTAGTCAGCAAACGCCTTCGCGAAATTCTCCATCCCTACGAAGTACCCCGGACGTCCCAGACGAATGCGCTGGGTGGAAATCCAGAGCGTATATACGAAGGGAAAGACCGTGAAGAGGAGCGTCCACACTGCCGCCGGAAGCAGAAGGATACGCTTGGTCACCGTCTTGTAGGAAAGGCGTGGCCAACCTATCATCTCCGCCCCTGCAAGCCCCATTGTGGCAGTCCTTGGCTGCCTGCTCACACTTACACCCCCAGTACTCTCGCAGGCCGCCGGACCGGAGGTCCGGCGGCCTGCTTGCGGCATCGTCACTTTCCGCCCATGGCCTCTTGATAGGGCTTGCCGTATCCGATCGATTGCCTGTAGAGCTCTAGCTGCTCGCGCCTTCCGAGACGGTTGGTGATCTCGTCCCAGTCCCGGGCCGTCCTGTCCAGGGCCTCCTTTGCGCTGACGGCGCCGGTCAACGCCTCTGAGATGTGCTGATCGAGCGACACCCAGTACTCGTGGCCTCCCGGGATACGCAGGTAGGGTAGCTGCCTCTCCGCGAAGAAGGTCTCGTAGTACGCCTGTGTGTACTCGCGCACGTCCTCCGCATTCCAGCCCTGCGCCACGTAATCCTCCAGCTTTGCATCGCCCTGTGGCGCCAGGAAATGGTGCCGGGTACCCGGATCTACGCCGTCCCAGCCCCGGTAAGCGTGCCACTGGCTGATGGGAGTCATGGCCAGGAATGCGAGGAAGTGATAGGCAACCTCCGGATTCTTGGAAAGTGCCGAAATCACGCCGTGCCACGATCCACCAGTTGTGTTGCCCACCACGTTCGGCGAGTCAAACTTGACCCAGCGATTATGCTCACGGTCCCACACTTCGAGGGTACCGGGAAGCATGGCAGTGCCCAGCTTACCCTTGATGACCGAGCGACCTGGCTCCTGGACGAGCCCGCCCACGTCACCCCAGGAGAAGGTGAGCACGGCTTTGCCGCGCATGAAGTAGTCCCAGGCCTCACCCAGGTCCCAGCTGAGCTGTGCAGAAGGACCGAACTTGGCGAGCTGCAACAGGAGCTCCAGCGCGCGAACGTGTCCGGGAGAGTTGATGAGAGGATTCATGTTTTCGGGATCGAACCAGTACACGTTGTGGTACCTGTCCACCGTCGGTCCGGGAAAGAGCACGAACGGAGCGGACAGGGAGGCGTAGTGGAACATTCCCTGCCCGCCAACCTTGAGGTGCATCACCATACCGGAATCGGGCTCACCGTCTCCGTTCCAGTCCCAGCCGTTGAAGAACTCGGCGATATCGCGAACCTGCTCCCACGTCTTGGGCGGTACGGGCAGGTCGTAACCGTACTTTGCCTTGAACCTCTGGCGGTACGAGGCGTTGGTCAGGATGTCACGCCGGTAGTAGAGCACCTGGCCATCTGAATCATTGAGCACCCCATACCAGTGGCCTTGCCACGTGTGCAGTGCGACCTGCGACAGGGGCATGGCGGAGCGATCCCACTTCGGGAAGCGGGGATCGTTCAAATACTTGTCGATGGGGATGATGTAGTTTCCCGCTATCAGGTCACCGTACCAATCGGCTCCCGCCATGAAGATATCGTACTGGCCAGTGCCCGTGAGGAGGTCGGTCATAGCCTTCGAGTAATGCTCGGCGTAAGGAATGCCAACGATGTTCACCTTACCACCGGTGAGTTCCTCCCATGGCTTACGCCACTCGTGCAGCGGCCCCTCGATGGGCCCCTTCGGCCCGGCGACGTTGACGGTGATGGTGATGGTCTTTCCCGCGAAAGGCTTCTTCCCGTCCGTGATAATGGTGCCCAGGTCGCTCTTGGGTACGTAGACGGTATCTCCTGACAGGTTCTTGATGGGAACGAGGTCGGATGCGGCGTGCACGGACACGGCCATGGCCAACGTCGCGAGGACGACCCACACGAGGAGCGTCAACCGCTTGTGAGACTGCATGATCTTACAACCCCTTTCCGTCTCGCTTTTCGTCGTGATGCCTGTCGTCAGCCTCCTTGACCGCCTTGCCTCACCTCCCCTGTCCCACCGCCTCGAAGAGGAGTGACAGCTTTGCCCGGGCGGATTCGTACACGCTCTCAACAGTCATCCGGCCGAGCTCGGCAGGATCCCGCGCGGGAGAAGCATGACAAAACTCGCGAATCGCACCGGTGTGCGCGGCGCGTAGCACGCTTCCAAAGTTGACTTTTCCCAAAGCCATGCCGATCGCGGCGCGTATGTCGCTTTCGTCCACTCCCGATCCCCCATGCAGCGCGAGTGGCACCCGCACCTGCTGGCTCAGGGCGCGAACCAGATCCAGGTCGAGGTGGGTCCGTGTCCCGGCCGCGTAGGCGCCGTGAGCGCTTCCCACCGGAACGGCCACGAGGTCGACGCCGGTCTCCTGTACGAACAGGGACACCATCTCGACGGACACCCGATCCTCGGACGTGATGGCAACGCCGGGCTCGCCTTGCCCTTTCGAGGGGATCCGTCCCACGGCTCCCTCGACGACGGCGCCTGTCGAGCGCGCGGCATACACCACTTCACGGGTCTTCTGGACGTTCTTTTCAAACGGAAGCTGCGACCCGTCGAACATCACGGAATCGAATCCGGCCGCGATGCACCGGATGACCTCCGCCAGGTCCCGACCGTGATCGAGGTGAAGATACACGGGGACAGGCGCCTTTGAACGTTCCGAAGCGACCCACGAGGCCACTGCCTCCGGGCCCACGATGTCCAGGTCGGACCCTCCGCATGCGACGATGACCGGCACGCCCAGGTCGCTGGCCGCGCGGACGACAGCTCGGGTGACCCAGAAATCGTAGACGTTGAAGGCCGCCAGGGCGTACGGCCGGTCGAGCACGTCCTGAAGCAGCTCTTTCAGCGGTTGCCACGAGCGCCTGCTAAGGGTCATGGACGTCCACCCTTCTGTTGCCTGGTATCCGTGATGGGCGATCCTGGCACGTCTCCATCTCCCAGCAAGATGGGGCGAGTCCCGGTGATCTCGCACCACTCGAGGAGCTCCGCGACCACGTTGCCGTAGACCCCATGGACGTGGTTGCAGGGGAACTCGGCCAGAAAACGCTCTGCAGGCACACGGAGTCGCACGAACGCGTGCGGCCAGTTGTCCTGGACGAGGGCAATGCGGCGCGTTTCGTCTTCTGGTCCGAGCCTCACGAATTCACCCCGCACGATGTGCATCCGGTACTCGCCCTTCTCACGGGTGAGCCGGGCCAGGGTAACGTCGCCCGGGGCGGCTACGTGGAAGACCGCGGCGCCGCCGGCCGGGAAGTAGAAGCCTTGAGGCTTGAGCTCGACCCTCGGGAGGTTGTGCTCCGGCTCGAAGCTGCGGCCGGCGAAGTAGGTCGCATGCTGGCCGGAGTTCACCAGGTCGAAGATGCCGAGGTCGGCGAAGTAGTGCCGCACGTCGGCGAAGAGCACGGGAGTGCCGGCAACGTGCTTGAAAACCTCCATCGTCAAGGCTGCGTCCATGTCCGCTTCGGTGGCACAGACGATGGGATCGTGCGGGCCCTCCCAGTCGTACGGGTCGTTGAGGAACGCTTCGGGCACGTCCGTTGTCACGAAGTGCTCGGTGAGCTCCGGCTGGCTCTTGATGCCGATGAAGTCGAAACCGCGTTCATCGATGATGTCACGAAGGGCGTGATAAGAGGCAATTTGCAGCTCCAGCTTTTCGGGAGTGAGTTGCTGCCCGTCGTAATGTACCTTGCGCACGTGCTCCTCCAGCCACTGCCGAGCACGGCGCACCCGATCCGTCCCGATCAACGCCTGCGAGCGTCGTACGACCTCCCACTGGTCGACGTGCTCGACGTCGATTCCAAACTGGCTCACCCACTGATCCACCGGCGCTGTTGCCGTGTTGATGCCGATGGGCCGCCCTCCGAACAGCCCGAAAGTCTCGCCCTGCAGCCGATAGGCCGCATGGGCGCCACGGGCCCATGCCAGGACCCTGTGGAGCACCTCTGGCTCCTCGATTTCGCCGAAGACCCGCCGGTAGGGGATGCCCATCTGGTCGAGCGCTCCAGCGGCCGCCAGCACCGACACCATCCCGGGCCTGGATGGATTGATCGGGCCGAAGAGCAGGATGGGGCGGGGTGCGAACCGGGCGGCAAGGGCCGTGAATTGCGGGAAAGCCCAGACCGCGTAATGGAAGATGGTCGCCTCGCAACCCTCTCGGGCCAGACGCTGAGCCTCCTGCACCGCCAGCTGGTTGGTCCACACCAGTTCGCCGGTGACCACCTCGACGCCGGCGCCCTCGAGGGCGCCCCGTAGACGCCGCTCGAAGGCCTTATTCTCTTCGATCAGCCGTTCGTGGGCGTAACGCCGGCCATCGGAGAAGGTGAGGATGCCGAGCTTCGGTCTACTTCTGCACCACCAACACCACCGTCCTGCTCCTCGCTATGTCACCGCAGGCCTCGCGAGGCTCCGCCGAGTAGCGCGGCGTTTGCCGGGCGGCTCCGCCGCGTTTTGTCCTCCCCCTGAAAGCGACGCCTCTGGGGGCGCCATGGCGGTCGATTGCCGTTTGACGAGGCTCGGCTGCAACGTGTAAGTCGTGGGCTGCTGCCGACCGGATTCGATGCGGCGCAAGAGCAGCTCCGCTGCCGTGCGTCCCATGTCGCCGACCGGCTGGGCCACGACGGTCAAGGATGGCCGCATCAGGCGCGCCCATCGGGAATCATCGAAGCAAACAAACGACACGTCTTCCGGGACGCTCAGGCCGAGCTCTCCGAGCGCTCGGATCGCTCCTGCAGCCATCTCGTTGTTGGCCACGAACAGCGCTGTCGGAAGGTTGCGGTTCGCGCTGTGCCCGAACAGCTCGAGGGTGGCACGGTAGCCCCCCTCTTCACGGAAATCGCCAACGGCCACCATGGCTTCGTCGGGTGCCATTCCCCCGGCAGCCATAGCCTGCCGGTACCCCTCGAGACGCCGGGCGCCCGTGGTGAGATGGAGCGACCCGGCCACGTGGGCCACCCGCCGATGCCCGAGCTCGAGCAGGTGCTCGACGGCCATGCGGGCGCCGGCGCGGTTGTCGACCAACACCGCGTCAGCCTCCAGCCCCTCGATCACGCGGTCGACCTGCACTACGGGGATGCCCGTGCGGAGGCTTTCCTGGAGCAGATCCTGATTACGGCCGCACGGGGCGATGATGAGGCCCCGCACCCGCCAGCTCAACAGCGTCTCGAGAGAGGCTCGCTCGCGCTCCGAGTCCTCGTCGCTGTTGGACAAGATCACCGTAAAGCCGCGGGCTCTAGCAATCGCTTCCACAGCGCGAGCCAGCTCGGCGTGGAAGGGGTTGGTGATGTCGGCCAGTATGAGCCCAATCGTTTGCGAATTGCGGACGCGCAGGCTGCGTGCGATGGTGCTCGGCCGGTAGCGGTGGCGCCGGACGGCCGCCTCCACCCGGACTCGGGTTTCGGGTGCCACCATCTCAGGGTGGTTGAGCGCCCGGCTCACCGTGGACGCCGAGAGCCCCAGTTTCGCGGCGATCTCCTTGATGGTCACCGTGCATCCCACGCTGCGGCAACGCAGCTGAGTCTCTCTTCTATCACAATCGATTGCATCCCCTGCTCCCCGTATACGACATAGACGGCGTCACTCCTCCTGCCCTGATGGGAAATCGGTGAAATCGACGAAAGGGCAATCGATTCCGGCTACCAGGCTCAAGGGGCCATCCTGTCCGAGTACCCGGTGGTAGCGCCTCAGGAGGGGACGGCACCGAGATGGCTGTCGCACGTGGGCTATCGTACGTGGCTTGCGGAGCGATCCGACAGGGGTTACGGAATACCGAAGCCGTTCGTCAGGATCCGTCGTTGCGCGGGCATTCTGAAAACGTCGAGATCGCGTACGTCTTGCGGTTTGCTGTGCCCGTCCGTACCCGCCTGCCGGCTCGACGAGCCCCTGGCAGTGGTCTCAGCGCATGAAGATCCTGCCCGGCCTCCGGCCCACCCCTACCCAGGCCGGACGCTTGCGCCTCGCCATCACCGCCAGGGCGACGACCAGGAGCCACTGCAGGAAGGCGCCGATGGTGAGCCGCTCCCACAGGCCCATCCACCCCGAGCCGGTCGCCGCACTCCACGCGGCCATGGCGCCGGTAGCGAAAACCACCGCGACAGAGACGAACGAGTAAAGCCCGTAACCTGCCCATCGCCCGCTCCGGCTGAAAGCGAGCCCAGCGCTCGCCATGGCGACGATGGAGCCGAGCGAGACGAGGCCGGCCAGCACCACGTGGCCGGTACCGGCAGGGGTAGCCTCGCTTCCGATGGGATCCATGGGAAACCACAGGGTCATCACGCCGCCAAGTACCCCGACCATCGCGAGAACGCCGCCCGCGAAACGGCCCGCGCCCCGGCCGTGCCGATCCGTACGCGCCTCGAACGCCTGCGCCAGAGCCACGCCGAACATGACGACCAGGCCGTTGTACACCAGGAACCACGGGTCGAGGGATGCCTTTGCGGGAGCACCGGTCTGGATGAGTTCGCTGATGGCGTTGCGGGCGTGGCTGTAGCCCGGAGTGGCTGCGGCCCCGGCGACCACGGTGACGGCGTACAGGATGGGTGCGACGATGCCTGCAGCGATGCCGAGCATCCCAAACATGGGCGACGCCTCCTCCTCAGGGCCGGCGATTGGCGAAAGGCGCGTCCGGCATGGCCCGGTGCTCCTTTCCAGGCGCCCGCGGCCGTCCCCTGCCCTCCGGTCCCGATGAAGCCTTCGTCCTCGTCATCGTCCACAGCGTCCCTCCTCGTGAGCACGGCGGGCGCCGTGCTATGATGGCTCCGACGCAGGAGGGGAGCTCTTGGGCGGGCAACCGTACCGATGAGTACCGGCGAGGCTCGCAGGGAAAGGAACGATGAGGCCGCATGAGGCATCCCGTCGGGGTTGGTGGGGCGGCCGGTCGAACGGCCTGGGGCGCGCGGGTCGTCGCGATGGCCCTCCTGGCAGCGGTGACGCTGGGCGCGTGGACGCCGCCGGGCGACGTGGCCCGGGGGCAGCCGGCGACGCATCCGCTTCAGATCGTGCTGTTCATCGGGGACGGGATGGGACACCAGCACCTGGAGCTGTTGCGGGCGTTCCGGCACAGCAAGCCGTTCGTGGACGAGCTCGAGCCCGCCGCCTCGCTTGCGACCCGTTCGCTTTCCGGCGTGACCGATTCGGCCGCGGCCGCGACGGCCCTGTCGACCGGCCACCCGACCGCCAACGGGATGGTGGCCATGGGCCCGCACGGAGAGCGATGGCCCACTCTGCTGGAGCGGGCCAAGCAGGCCGGCATGCGGGTAGGCCTGGTGAGCACGACCACCGTGACCGACGCGACCCCGGCCGCGTTCGCGGCCCACGTCGAGCGCCGCCAGGAGCACCAATCGGTCGCGCGCCAGTACCTGGACCTCGGCGTGGACGTGATCCTCGGCGGAGGGCGCTACCAGTGGACGCATCGCACGCAGGACGGGGGCGGGCAAGCACCTCTGGAACGGGCGCGATCGCTTGGTTATCTGGTCGTGCAGACGGGCTCCGAACTGCGTACGGTGGCGCAAAAGGCAGCAGAGCGGGGCCAGGCGGCAGGAGAGCAGGCCAGGCTGCTCGGCCTGTTTGCCGACGGCCCCATGGCCTACGAGGCCGAGCGGCCTCCTCACCAGCCTTCGCTGGCCGAGATGACCGAAACGGCGCTACGGTGGCTCGACGGCGGGAGCGGGCAGCCGTTCGTGCTCGTGGTGGAGGCGGGTCGCATCGACCACCTCGGCCACGAGGGCCGGGTGGACATCCTCCCGCAGGAGATGCAGGCCCTCGACGAGGCCGTGGGAGTGGCGCTTCGCTTTGCCGCGAAGCGGCCCGGCGCTCTCGTCGTGCTCACGGCGGATCACGAGACGGGAGGCCTGGAGCGTTCGGCCGCCCGCATCTGGTACTTCCGGTGGCCGGGTGGGCACACGAGCCGGGAAGTGCCCCTGCGGGTCAAGGGCGCGGGGGCCGAGCGGTTCCAGGGGCTCCGGCACCTGACGGACGTGGGCGGGGTGCTCTCTCGGCTGGTAGAAGAGCAAGCGGCCCTGACCGTCCATCAGAGCACAGGGGGGTGCGGAGTGTGGAGTGGCCTTTCATGACGGCGGCGTCCGGCCCGGTCGAGGTTACGGACGAGGTGCTGCGCGCTCAGTCGCGGCCGGTGCTCTACCACTACGACCCGGCGTTCGTGGATTTCTTCGACCACACGTCCTCGCTGCTCAAGCAGGTCTACCGGACTCAATACGACGTCGTGATCCTGCAGGGGGAGGCGGTGCTGGGGCTCGAGGCGGCCGCAGCGTCGCTGCTCAACCCGGGCGACAAGGTGCTCAACCTCGTGTCGGGCGTCTTCGGCAAGTGGTTCGAGCTGTACGTCGAAAGGCACGGCGGGCAGGTCATCGAGCTCGCCGTGCCGTACAACGAGGCCATCGACCCGGCCGACGTGGAGCGCGCCCTGGACCGGCACCCGGACGTGAAGGTGCTCTCCGTCGTCCATTCGGAGACCCCCTCGGGCACGGTCAACCCGGTCGCCGAGATCGGGCGCATCGCCCGGGAGCGAGGGGTGCTGACCGTCGTCGATACCGTTTCGGGGCTGGGTGGCGAAGTGTTGAGCCCCGAGGAGTGGAACATCGACGTCGCCGTCGCCGGCCCGCAGAAATGCCTGGGGGGGCCGCCCGGGCTTTCGCTCATGGCCGTCAGCCCGGCCGCGTGGGAGGCCATGGAACGCCGTAAGCCGCCGCTCCGGTCGAGCTTCCTGTCGCTGCTCGACTGGAAGGACACGTGGCTCCAGCACCGGCGGTTTCCGTACACGCCGTCGGTGAGCCTGATCTACGCGCTCGAGTCCGCGCTGCGCCATGTGCTCGAGGTCGGCGTCGAGCCCTACGCGGCGCGCCACGCTGCCATCGCGCGAGCATGCCGGGAAGGGGTGAAGGCTCTGGGGCTGCGGCTGTGGCCGGCCCGGGAGAGTATCGCCGGCAACGCCGTGACGGCGGTGCACGTGCCGGACGGCATCACTGACGAGCAACTGCGCGGCCACATGCGCAGCCGCTACGGGGTCATGATCTCGGGAGGCTACGGGGAACTGGCAGGCAAGCTGTTTCGGCTCGGGCACATGGGCAAGGCGGCGCATCCGGCTTACCTGGCGGCCCAGCTTGCCGTCCTGGAGCGCAGCCTGGCCGACCTGGGGTTCCCCGTCAAGCTCGGCGCGGGGGTCGGTGCCGCGCTCGAAGCGCTCGGCGACTGGCCGCCCAGCGGGTGCTCGGAGGGCAGGTCGAGAAGGCCATGACGCCGGCGCCGGGCCCCACCCGGCTCATCCTCGACTGCGACCCGGGCCACGACGACATGGTGGCCCTGATCCTGGCGGCCCGTCACCCGTCGCTCCGGCTCGAGGCCGTGACGACGGTGGCCGGCAACGCTCCCGTGCGAGACACGACCCGCAACGCGCTGCGCATCCTGCGCGCCATCGGCAGCCGCGTGCCGGTCTACCAGGGCGCCGACCGGCCTCTGGTGCGAACGCAGCAGACCGCCCAGGGCTTCCACGGGGAAAACGGGCTGGCCTCTGCGGGCGCCGAACTGCCCCCCTGCGACGAGGCGCCGGCGCCGGGCCACGCGGTCGAGGCCATCATCCGCCTCGTGGAGGCGTCGCCCGGGGAGATCACCGTCGTGACCACGGGCCCGATGACCAACCTCGCCCTTGCCCTTCGCCTTCGGCCGGAGCTCGCCCGCCGGGTGCGTCGGATCGCGTTCATGGGAGGCTCCACGGGGGCCGGCAACGTGACGCCGGCGGCGGAGTTCAACATCTGGGCGGACGCCGAAGCGGCCCGCATCGTGCTCGAGTCGGGGGCGCCGCTTGCGATGTTCGGCTTGAACGTGACCCACCAGGCCCGGCTCACCCCGGCCCACGTGGAGCGCGTGCGGCGCTCAGGGGGGCGGCTTTGTAAGCCGCTGGCGGATCTCCTGACCTTCTACCTGGAGACCAGCGCCCGCCATTTCGGGGAGCGAGAGCTCGGGGCTCCGCTGCACGATCCGTGCCCCGTGGCCTATCTGGCCCGCCCCGAGCTCTTCGAGATGCAGGCGTTGCCGGTGCAGGTCGTGACGGACGGGGGCAGCGCCTACGGCATGACTCTGTGCGACACCAGGGTGCTTCCGCCGGAACGGGACGACCGCAAGCGCAACGTCGAGGTGGCCGTGAGGGTCAATGCCGCGGGCTTTGTGGAACTCGTCCTGGGCGCGCTGGAAGGGTTGTGAGGGACGAGCCGTGCTGCGCTTCGGCCTGGTGTTCCCGCCGCTGCCCGGGGACGCCTGACCTACGGCCCGGCGGCTGCGCGGCCCCCGCCGGGCCGCAACGAAGTTGCCACCCGCGCGGCTGCGAAGATGGCCGTGTGGGCCAGGACGATGGCCGGCCCCGACGGGATCGAGAGGTAGTAGGAGGCGTACAGGCCCACGACGGACGCCCCGACGCCGATCGCGACGGACGCCAGCGCCATGGGAGTGAGCCGGCTTGTCAGCAGCCTCGCGGTCGCGCCCGGGATGACCAGGATGGCCAGGCTCATGGTGACGCCCACCGTCTGCAGTGCCAGCACGGTGGTGACGGCGATGAGGGCGAGCAGCCCGTACTGCAAAGCCCCGACCCTGAGCCCCATGGTCGCTCCCAGCACCGGGTCGAAGGAGACGATGGAGAACGGCCGCCACAGCGCCACCGTGACCGCAAGGGCGGCCGCGGCCAGCACGGCCGTGCGCACCAGGTCTTCGGACCCTACCCCCAGGATGTCGCCGAAGAGGACGTGAGAGAGGTCCACCGCATACGTCCTCTGCGTGGAGATGATGGCCACCCCCAGCGCGAGGGCCGCCGCCATGACGATGCCGATGGCGGTCTCTTCCCGGACGCGGCTTTCCCGGGCGATGCCGTACACTGCCCACGACGCCAGGAGGGCTGCCGCCAGTGCCCCCCAGAAAAGCGATGCCCCGCTCGCCCCCCACCACACGAACGCCAGCGCCACCCCCGGCAGCACCGCGTGCGCCAGCGCGTCCGCGAAGAAGGCCATCCCCCGTACCACCGTGAACGTGCTCGTGAGCCCGCTCGTTACGCCCAAGATCAAGGCAGCCATCAGGGCCGTCTGCATGAAGCCGTACTGCAGCGGGTCGGCCAGCCAGTGCCACATCAGGCCGTACCCCCGTTACGGCTTTCGGACGGAGCCGACGAGGCCCACGCGGCCCAGCGAGCCGGTTGGGCCCACCGCACCATGGACGGGCTGCCCGTGGCGGAAGGCCGGCCGCAGACCTGTTGCGGCGGGCCGAAGGCGAGGATGCGCCCGTTGAGCACCATCACCCGGTCGAACCAGTCACTCCCTGCCACGAAATCCAGGTCGTGGGTCGAGACCAGCAGCGCGACGCCGCGCTCGCGCAGCCTGGACAGCGCCTCGATGACCGCGGCTTGCGCTCCTTCCTCGACGGCGTTGAACGGCTCGTCGAGCACCACCAGGCGCGCCCGCTGCGCCAGCGCCCGGGCCAGGAAGACCCGCTGCTGCTGGCCGCCCGAAAGCGCCTGGATGGGGGAGCGGGCGAGGCCGGCCATGCCGACCTGCTCGAGCGCTTCGGCCACGGCTTCGCGGTCTTCAGGGCGGGGGCGGCGCCACAGCCCGTAGTACGGGTAGCGGGCCATCATGACCACGTCCCAAACGGTGGCGGGGAAATGCCAGTTGACGGCCTCCCGCTGCGGGGCGTAGGCGACCGGGCCGCCCTGCACCCGCACGGCCCCGGCGAGCGGGCGCAGGACGCCCGCGATGCACTTGAAGAGCGTCGACTTGCCGGCCCCGTTGGGCCCCACCACGGCCACCCGCTGGCCGGCCTCTACCGTGAAGCTCACGTCATGGAGCACGACCCGGGTGCCGTATCCGGCCCGAAGCCCCGCGACCTCCAGGAGTGGCCGGGCCGGCCCGCCTGGCGCTGGCGCAGGGCCGGGCACCTCTCCGTCCGGCAGTACGGCTACTTGCCGCTCAGCGGCCATCGGACATCGCCTCCACGATGCGGGTCACGTTGGTGCGCATATAGCCGGCGTAGCTGTCGGCACCGGATCCGGCGGGGCCCAGGGAATCCGAGTAAAGGGCCACGACCCTCACTCCTGCCTCCTGGGCCAGCCGACGGGCGAGCACCGGCGAGACCGTCGCCTCCACGAAGATGGCGGGCACGTTGGCTCGCCGGATGGCGTCCAGCAGCTTCGCCGTCTCGGCCGCCGTTGGCTCGGCCAGCGTGCTCACCGACGGGATGACGGCCCCCACCACGGTGAATCCATACTCTCGAGCGAAGTAGTGGAGCGTCTCGTGGTTGGTGACCAGCACACGGCGCTCTCTCGGAACGCGGTCCACCTGCCGGCGCACCCACGCGTCGAGCTCCCGCAGCTGGGCGAGGTAGCGCTCGGCGCGCGCCGCGATGGCGGCCTTCCCTGCCGGGTCGAGGCGCTCGAGGGCCGAGGCAATCTGCTGCACCATGCGCATCGCGTTGGGCACGCTCGTCCACACGTGGGGGTCGAGGTCGCCGTGCGACGCCTCGTGCGCGTCCGTGCCGGGCTCATGCCCCGACGGACTCTCCTCCTGCGAGGAGCTGCCTTCGTGCGCCGAGACGCCCTCCCAGCGTACCGCGAGCTGTGGCGCCAGCTCGATCACCTGGGCCTGCACAGCCGCCGAGCGAACGAGGCGGGTGACGGCCGGCGGCTCGAGGCCGGCGCCGACGAGCACGACGAGCCGGGCCCGCGCCAGCAGGCGGGCGTCCTGGGGAGTGGGCTCGAACGCGTGGGGATCGGCCCCGAGGGGCATGAGGGAGACGACCTCCCACCGGTCGCCGGCGACCTGCCGAGCCAGGTCTGCGGTGATGCTGGTGCTGGTCACGATGAGCCCCTGCGAGCCCGTCGACGAGCGGGCGACCCCCCCGGCGGGAACGCTCGCGCTGCCGGGCGCGGCTGCGGTGGCTGGCACCGGCCCGGTTTGGCGTCCGGCGAACGTGCCCGGGATGGCACCTGCCACGAGCATGACGCCCGCGAAGGCGATGATGAGACACCGTATCACAAAACTCGCCGTTACCCTGCGCCCGTCGATTCGCTTGCCCTCGTTCATCCGGTCACCCCTCCGATGGCCCGGTCACCGCCGGGATTGCCGACCTTCACATGGCGGCCAGGCACGAACGGCACAACCCGTAAAACTCCAGCAAGTGCCCCTGGATGCGAACGCCGAGGCGCCGCTCGATGTCGCCGACCATGCCCGCCGCCGTACACTCGTCGAACTCGATGACCCGGTGGCACCTGTTGCAGATGAAGTGGTGGTGGCTCCCCTGGTCGGCCGCGCTGTAGTGGGCCCGGGTGGTGCCCAGGAGCGACGGCTGCACTGCGCATACCTTGCTGAGGATGGCGAGCGTCCGGTAGACCGAGGCCCTGCCGACACCGGGATGCCGGCGCCGCACCTCCTCGACCACTTCCCTGGCGCTGCGGTGCCCCGACGACTGCATCGCCTCGACCACGGCCCTCCGGGCTGCCGTGACCCGGTACCCGGCCGCCTTGAGCGCCTGCAGCATGCTGGAGACCGTCTGCTCGTGAGCCTTTCCGTCATGGGCCATTCGATACACCGTCTCAGTGATACACCGTCTCAGGACACCTGTCAAGCCGGCCCCCCGCCCATGGGGGCCGGCCGCTCCACCGGCTCACTCGTACCGCAGCGCCTCGACGGGGTCGAGCCGGGATGCCCGTTGTGCCGGATACAGCCCGAAGATCATACCGACCGCCGTCGAAAAGCCGATGGCCACGATCACCGATTGCACCGACACCACGAAGGGGAAGCTCAACGCCCCTGCCAGCACCCACGCCCCGAACCACCCGACCAACAGCCCCACGACGCCGCCGATCAGGCTGAGCGCGCCGGACTCCGCCAGGAACTGTCGCGCGATGTCCCGCCGCCTCGCCCCGATGGCGAGCCTCACGCCGATCTCCCGCGTGCGCTCGGCCACGGCCACGAGCATGACGTTCATGATGCCGATGCCGCCGACGACCAGCGCCACCCCCGCGATGGCCGACAGCAGCAGCGTCATCGTGCCCGTTGCCTGGTTGACCGCCGACAGGATGGCCTGCTGGCTCGTCACGTTGACGAGGCCGTCGCCTCCGAGCTTGCGGGCGAAGAAGAACTCGATCTGCGCGATGCCTTCCTCCACCGAAACGCCGTCCCGCACGCGAGCAAGGTACTGCCCGACGCGGTCCCGCACGATACCCCGGGCCACCATGGACTCGATGGGCACGTACACCTGGTTGTCGAAGTTGGAGAAGAAGGCGCTGCCTCTCGGCTCCATCACCCCGACCACCACGCCCGGCACGCTGCGCCCCCCGAACACCAGCATCACCGGCAACCCCACGGGCACCTCGGAGCCGAAGAGCTGGGTCGCCACCTGGTACCCGAGCACCACCGCCATGCTTCGAGCCTGGCCGTCCCGCTCCTGGATGAACCTCCCGACCAGCGGGTGGTAGTTGAGGATAGAGTCGTAATAGGCGTCCACGCCCATGACGGATACGTTCAAGTTGGAGGCGCCGGCCACCACCGTGGCCCGGGTCTGCACGATGGGCGTCACGTCGGCCACCGCCGGCACGTTTTCGCGCAAGGACGCCGCCACGTCGACGGTCAAGTCCTGCGTCGCCTCCGCCGACACCCGGCCGCCCGACCCGACCCGGAACGCCGGGGACACCGTCACCAGATTGGAGCCCAGCTCCGTGAGCTGCGCCGTGATGCGCAGGCGCGCCCCTTCTCCTACGGACACGAGGGTAATGACCGCCGCGACACCGATCACGATGCCCAGCGCCGACAAGAACGACCGCATCCCGCCGCTCTTCACGCTGTGCCATGCCTCTCGCAACAGTTCCGCGGTTCTCACGGGCGAGTCCCCCCCTCGTTCCTCGGGGTCGCCGCCCCTGGCGCAGCCACCTCGGACGCAGCCGCCTCCGGCACCGACGGCCCGTCGGCAATGATCGTGCCGTCCTGCATGTGCAGGATGCGCCGGGTCCGCCGGGCGACCCCCGGGTCGTGAGTGATGATGACCACCGTCCGCCCGTCCCGGTTGAGATCCTCGAGAATGGACAGGATCTGGGCGCCGTTGGCCGAATCGAGGTTGCCGGTCGGTTCGTCGGCCAGGATCACTGCCGGATCGGAGACCAGCGCCCGGGCGATGGCCACTCGCTGCCGTTCGCCGCCGGAGAGCTGCGACGGAAGGTGGCGGAGGCGATGCTGCATGCCGAGCCGTTCCAGCACGGCCAGGGCTCGGGCCCGCCGCTCCCGGGCGCCCACCCCGGCGTAGATGAGCGGCCACTCGACGTTACGCAGCACCGTGTCGCGGGCCATCAGGTGAAACTGCTGGAAGACGAAGCCGATGCGCCGGTTACGGATGCGGGCGAGTTCGGGTTCACTCAGACGGGCCACGTCCTGCCCTTCGAGGAACAGATGGCCCGCCGTCGGGCGGTCGAGGCACCCCATGAGGTGCAACAGCGTCGACTTGCCCGAGCCGGAGCGCCCCGTCACCGCGACGAACTCCCCCGGCCCGATGGTCAGGCTCACCCCGCGCAGGGCCTGCACGGCGCTCTCCCCGCGGCCGTAGGTCTTGGTCACGTCCACCAGCTGAAAGACGAAGGAGCTCATCGGGACCGGGTATCCCCTCGGGACGGGGCTTCGGTGCGGATCCGTTGCCCCTGCGTCTGGCCCGGCGACAACCGGAAGAAGAACGGGTTGCTGCTCTGGCGACCCACCGCCCCCGCTTCCTGGCCGCCCGTGAGCCGCCGGTAGACCGCGTAGTTGGTGGCGAGCACCAGGTCGCCCTCCTGAAGCCCGCTGCGCACCTCGACGAAGCTGCCGTCGCTCACGCCGAGCTCTACCCTCACCGGCTGGAGGGAGTCACCGACGACCCGGCTGACCAGCGTCTCGCCGTTGACCTCGGCCACCGCCTCTTCGGGGACGGCCAGGACGTTGCGGGCGTTTTGCACCTCGACCAGGGCCGTGGCCGACATGCCGGGCCGCAGCCGGGGGTCACCCTGGTCGAGCTTCACCACCACGTCGAACAACACCACGTCGCCCTGCGCCCGCCCTGCGGCGGCGATGCGGTCGACGTGCCCGGGGATGGCCAGGTCGGGATAGGTCTTCACCGTGACGGTCACGGCCTGCCCCGGCTTGACGTACGCCAGGTCCACCTCGTCGACGGCCACGTGGGCTTCGAGCGAACCCATGTCGACGAGCCAGGCCACCTCTTGCGCGGCGTTGACCTGGTCCCCGGGTCGAACGCCGAGGCGGGCGACGACGCCGTCGAACGGCGCCACCAGGCGCGTCGCCTCGAGGTCACGGCGCGCCTTTTCGAGGGCGAGGCGCTTCTCCTCGACCTGGGCCGGCCCCTGTTCGAGTCGGGCGGTTTCGTACTCGTTGCGCGCCTTGGTGTAGGCGAGCTGCTGGTCGTCGTCCCGCAGGGTGGCGAGCACGGTGCCGGCTTTGACGGTGGCCCCCTCTTCGACGGGCACCGTGGCGACCCGGCCGGCGATGCCGAAGGAGAGGCTTTGTTCACGGGCTGCCGCCAGGGTCCCCGTGGCCTCGACGTGGCGCTGGATGTCCATGCGGCGCACGGGCACCGCCCTGACGCCGGCCTGTTGGGAAAGCCGCATCAGCGTGCGCCCTTCGGCCTCAAGCGCGGTACTGAGGGCAGGCGCGCCCCGCCCCGGCGAGGCTCCATCGCGGGACGGCGCCCGCTCCTGGAACGCATTGCTCCCGGAGGCAGGTCGCTGCCAGGGCGCTGCCCCGAACACCCCTGCCGCTACGAGGCCGGCGCCTGCCACCACTACGACGAGAAGCCCGCCGATCAAGGCGTGGCGCTTGTTCCATCGCACGGCGTCACGCGAGCCCCCTTTTCCTTGAAGATGGCCCACTCAACACGCTACGCCCGGTTACGCCCGGTACCGGGCACCGGCCGCCGGTACCGCGCGTCCCGCATGTCCCACTCCTGCGGCGCAACGCACCTCAGTTCCCGGCGGCAGATGCGCCGTCATTCCCGGCCGCGATCCCGTCCACTGCCCCCTCGAGCCGGGCAACGAACTGCTCGGTCTCGTGCCGCAGCGTAGCGGCCCTTCGATGACATCCAGGGCCGCCAGATCGAGCGTGCGCCGGGCTTCGTCCACCTCCGCTTGCGAGGCAGCGCCTGCCTGGGCCCGGGCCTGGGCCGTCCGCCACGCGAGTTCTGCTTGATCCATGGACGCAAGGGCAGCGTGCAGGTTGAGGGCTGCACTCGCCACGGACTGCCACCGGCCGGCCACGTCGTTGGCCACCGTTCGCTCGGCATCGGCAAGGGCGGCCCGGGCGTCGTCGACGGCTTGCCGTGCCTTTTCGACGTCGAGGCGCCGCGCTCCGCCGTCGAGCAGGGAAAGCCCGGCAGAGACCCCGGCGAACCACGTGCCCTCACCAATCGGGCCCGAGCCGCCGGACGAGGTCTCGATGGGGGCCCGGACGCCGCCGGAGAGGCTCACGGTGCCCCACCTGGCCTCGACGGCCCGCTGCTGGCGGACCGCAAGATCGAGACGGGCCTTCGCCAGCGTAACCTCCGGCGCCCGGCGCAGGGCGGCATCGACGAGCCCGTCAGGCAGGGGCCGAACGGAAGTCGCAAGCCCGCGCCCGTCGGGAGGGCCGACCGGAAACTGCCCGCCCGGGAAGCCGGCGGGCGAGAGCGCTGCGGCAGCTGCCTGCCGGGCGGCCGCGACCAGAGCGTCACCGGTGGGGAGCGCCGGTAGCCGGGAGGCGGGGAAGCCCAGGGACTGCTCCAGCGAGGCGAGGGAGGCGACCTCTTTCTGGAGCGCTGCCGCAGCCTGCTGGGCAGCCTGGCGAGCCTGCGCGACCACGTCTGGCCCTGCCAGGCCGGCTGCCTGCCGGGTCCTGGCCCGATCCAGGGCCTCTTCGGCCGACCTCAGAGCGCTCTGACGGACGGAGACCCGGGCTGCGGCCGCCTGGACCTGCACGTAGAGCAGGCGTGCCCTGGCCGCTGCCGCACTCTCTGCCTCCCGGAGCGCGGACGTCGCGTCCTGCAGGGTCACCGAGGCGCTCAGAGCCTGGAGAGAGCGCTCCGAAGCGCCGGACGGCGGCCAGAGCGTCCAGGTCGCCTGGAAAGACGCGGTGCTCTTCTCCGCCTGCGTGGATGACGTCGCCGGCGTGGTGCCTTTCGAGGCTTCCTGCCGGTTGGTGACGTGTACGGTACCGGACAGCGCCAGAGGGTCGACAGGCGACCACTGCAGCGTGAGGTCTCCGGCCGTCGCGCCCTGCGAGCCGCCGAGATTGCCGCCCGGGGGCACTCCCCACTCGGCCGATCCGGAGACGTCGAACCGGGGGGCGGCCGCCACTCCGGTCGCCTTCTGATAGTTGATCCGGGCCGTCTCGTAATCGGTGCGAGCCTTGCGCACGGCCGCGTCCCGCTCGACGTAGGCGGCGACGGCCTCTTCGACGGAGACGGGGGAGGCGGATCCCTGCGCGGCGACAGGCGCCGCCGCCCGTGCGGCTCCCCCTGCTACTGTCAGGGCCCCCGCCATCGTGAGCAGCGCGGCCACGAGCCGCACGGCCGGAAGCCGTGTGCCCGGCCCACTACGGCGGTCGTTCATGAGGCCGGCTCCTCGAGCAGCTTGTCCAGGGCGTCGACCGGCCCCCACCCGGGTGCCTCGCCCAGCTGCTCGTGCAGGTCGACCAGCGCGGTGAGGTAGGTCTTGACGGCGTTCGCGTAGCTCTGCTGCGCCTTGGCCACCGCAGCCTGCGCAGCGGTTACGTCTTGGTCGGTCTTGAGGCCGAGCTTGCGCTGCTGCTGTACGCCGTCGAGCCGCCGTTGCTCGAGCTCCATCTGAGCCCTGGCCACGTCAACCCCCCGCCGCGCCACCTGCACCTGCCCGAGCGCCCCTCGCACCGCTGCCTCCACGCCGCGTTCTGCCTGCCGGGCGGCCAGCTGGGCCTGACGCAAGTTGGCTTGTTGCACCTGCAGCTCGAGTGGGGATGCCTTTTCGGCTTCGGCCTGATCGAGCTGTTTTTGAGCGATGTCGACCGCTTCCCGCCGCCACTTGACGTCTCGGCTGGCGGCGAGCGCCTTTTGCAGAGCTTGCTGAGCGGTGATGCCCGGCACCGACGGCAGCTGGGCGGGAAGCGCCAGCGCGTCGGCCCGCGGCATCTGCTCCGGGTAGCCGAGGGCCTGGGCGAGGCGATCCATCGCCTGGTCCAGGGCCAGTTGCGCCCGGGCGAGATCGGCCTCTGCGGACTGCAACTGGTTTTCGGCGTCCTGCAGCTCGAGGGGACCGAGGGAACCCGCCGCGGCCTTTTGCCGGGCCGTGTCACGGGCCTGGCGGGCGTTCTGTGCTTGGAGGGTCGCGGCCTGTAGCCCGTAGCGGGCTGCCACCACGTCGACGTACGCCCCGACGGTCGAGGAGACCGTCTGGTGGTAAGCGTCGACGAGCTGGTTTTGCGCCTGGACGAAGGTGTGTCGCGCGAGCTGCTCGGCGAACGGCGACGGCGAGGCGGCGTTGGCGGCGATGGCCTGCTGGTACTCCAGGCGAGCCTTTTCGAGCGCCAGCCGGGCCTGCTCGAAGTCGGCACCCTGGAGCGCGACCGCGACGGCGTCATCCAGCGTGAAGGCGCCCGGCGACGAGGCCGCGGAGGTTGCGGAAGCCTGCTTGGCCCCGGCAGCCGGAGCCGTGCCACCGGCTGGAGCCGCACCGCCGGACGGCGGCGTGCCGGAAGCTGCCCTGGCCACGTCAGGAGCGGTCGCCAGCAGAGCGGCCGTCCACGCTACCAGGAGAGCCACCGCCGGCACGAAAGCCACGTGCCAGGCCGGGACTCGTCCAACCAGGCGACGGCGCCCTGCACCCCGCCTCACGCCCCTGTGTCCCTTGGGGTCGGTTGCCACGTGCTGCTGCCCCCTCCAGGTGGCCCGCCTTGCCGGAGACCACCCTCACCCATCATAGCCATCGACTGGACGCCGATGATGAAGACTCCACGGAGAAAATATGAACCCCTTCACATGAGCGCCGCCTCAGCGGCTTGGTCCGGCGGTTGCGGCAGGGTGCGCTCGCCCGGGCTTTCCACGTAGCTGAGGAAGATGGCCTCGAGGTCGAGGTCGTAGACGCCTGCCACCCGCACGCATATCCGGATGGCCGTCCATGACTTTCCGCGGATGGCAAGTAATGGACGTTGATTACGGTTACAATGTGATCGGAGAGGGGGGTCCCACAGGCATGACGGAGGTTGAAGTGCCGAGGCCGGGCATCCGGGGGATGGGCATCGTGGCGGCGGCGGTCATGGTGGTGCTGGGGCTCGCGGCGGGGGCGCTGGCCGCGGAGAGCGGCCACTCAGACGAGCAGGCCGCGGGCGCCGGCGGCACGACGTTGGTCCTGGAGATGGGGGATTACCACTTCACGCCGTCCCGCATCACGCTGAAACCCGGGCAAACCTACCATCTGGTGGTCCGCAACCGGGGTACGACGGAGCACGAGCTGATGATCGGCCGGGGATTGGTCACCTCGGGGGGCACGCATAGCTTTCGCACCAACTTCTTCAGCGGCGTGGAGGTCTTGTTGAAGGCGGGTGAGGCGGCCGCGGAGGTCGAGGATCTGGGGGAGCTGGAGGTCGAACCGGGCGGGGAGGCCAGCCTCGACTTCACGGTGCCTGCCGACCACCAGGGCGATTGGGAGATGGCCTGCCTGGTGCCCGGCCACTACGAACTCGGGATGCACGGTACGGTGACCGTTCGCTAGATCCGTGTCGAGCAACTCAGGGCGGAGTCGGGCGGCCCTGCCGATCGAGCGGGGCCGCTTCTCACCGGAGTGGAGCCGAGAGACGTTTCCACGGCGAACGGCTACGGGCGAGCCAGCGGCCTGGCGGCTACCAACACGGTCCAAAGCCGGTGCACCACGCGCCCGCCGGCCGCGGCCGGCCGGGGGGATACGATGTGACCGGCCACAGCCGCATCGGCCTGTTGGAGGAGCCGTGCGGCGGCCTTGCCCTCCGGGCCGTCCGGCGGAGACGGGGGCGAGCCACTGTTCCCAGGGGACGTCGGCCGACACCGTCTCCAGGTGCGTCACCTCGAGGCCTGCGCGAGTCACGAGTTCCCGCCATTCACCCGGGGTATAGGCCCTTGCGTGAGATGAGTCGCGCGCGAGTTCGAGCGCGTTCAACAGGGCGGCCGCGCCCGGATCCTCCGGAGGGCTCATGTCGGCGATGCCGAGCCTTCCGCCGGGACGCAGCACCCGGGTCATTTCTGCCAGCGCCCGCCGGATGTCGGCGAAGTGGTGCGGTGCCCGGCGGGAGACCACCACGTCGAACGTTCCGTCCTCGAAGGGCAGGCGCTCCGCATCCCCGACGTGGAACCGCACGTTGTGGAGCCCGTGCTCCCGGGCCGTTCGCTCGAAGGGGTCACGCATGGCCTCGGTCAGGTCGAGCCCGATCACCTCGGCAACGTGCTTCGCCAGGCGGAAGGCCGTGTGGCCCCCGCCGGTGGCGACGTCCAAAGCCCGCTCGCCGGGCCGGGGGCGCAGCATCTCGATGAGGCGCTCCAGGTCGGAGCCGTGCCGGTGGCCGGCGCTCGTGCCGTAATGGGCCGCGTACCGGCCGAAAAAGGACTGCACCCGTTCCTTGGTGCGCAGGAGGCGCTCCAGATTGCGCCGGCTGATGGCGAGGCTCTCCAGGGGCGGGCGGCGGCAGACGTCTTGCTCGACCACGTACCACTCGACCCCGGCCTCCTGGCATGCGCGCAAGATGGCCGGCCACTCCAGATTGCCTTCGCCGACCTCGGCCATGGCCTGCGCACCGCCGGCGATGGTCATGTCCTTGAGGTGCACGGCCGGCAGCTTGCCCGCCGCCCGCCGGATCCAGGCGGCCGGGTCAGCGCCGCCGTGCTGCACCCAGTAGGTGTCGAGTTGGAGGGCGTAATGGGTGGCCTCGTCGAGCAGGATCTGCATCCCGCTCTTCGCACCGAACCGCTCGAACTCGAAGCTGTGGTTGTGATAGGCCAGGCGAACGCCCTCCCGGGCATACTGGGCGGCGAGCTCGTTGAGTTCGGCGGCGAACCGGTGGTAGCCGGCCTCGTGCCGGTAAGAGGACGGCATGGAAGCGACCGCCGTGTGCGTGGCGCCCCACAGGCGCAGTTCCCGCAAGACGGCCTCGGGCTCGTCACGCAGGCGTTCCCAGGAATTGTGCGTCGAGCAGACGGCCAGGCCTGCCGCCTGCAGCATGTCCCGCAGGTGTTGGGGGTCCACGGGGCCCAGTCCGGAGAGCTCCACGACATCGTACCCCGCCGTTTTGACCTGCCGGAGGGTCTGCCCGATCTCCTCCGGCGTCCGGAGCATCTCGCGCAACGTGTAAAGCTGGGCAGCGATGCGCGTCGACACGGCTCCCACCGTCCTTCCGGGTGGCGTTTACCCAAGGGGACAGCGCAAGGATTGGCGCCGGTGCCGGGCTCTCCTGCATTGAGCCCCGCGTGGGCACACGGTTTGGTGGGATCAGACAACCGGACGCATCACACGGGTGAGATATAATCACGTTCGTGCATAGACATGTTGACTTCGTATCGGTTGCCGTGCTACCCTCCGGCTCGGGGGGTTGCAGGCATGACCTTCACGGAGGCCGAGATTGCGAGCCAGCCGTCGGCGTGGCGGAAAACGCTGGAGTCGGTCAGCCGTTGGGAGCCCGTCTTCCGGGAGCTTTTCGGCACAGGACGGGTTGCTCTGGTGGGAGCCGGCTCGTCCTACTACGTCGCCACCGCGGCAGCGGAGTACGCGCGAGAGTCCCTTGGCGTGGAAGCCCGGGCGGTGCCCGCTTCCGTGTACCGCCCCAATCCTGGAGAGGCCGTGCTCTTCATCAGCCGCAGCGGTACCACGACCGAGGTGCTGGAGGCGGCCCAGGCGGCCGATCGGGCGGCCATCCGGCCCCGGGTCTCGGTGACGTGTGACTCCGGCAACCCCCTGGCCACACGGGTGGACCATTCCATCCTGCTGGAGTGGGTGCGAGAGCAAAGCGTCGTGCAAACCTCCTCGGCGACGAGCGCTCTGCTGCTCTTGCGGGCAGCCGTGGATCGCCTGGCCGGTCGGCCGTTGCCCGGCGATCTGCCGGATCTGCTCGAGCGGGTCATGACGAGCCCCCTTCCGGCTGAAGGCGTGGACCATCTGGTCGTCCTGGGCTCGGGCTGGCGCTTCGGGGTAGCGTGCGAGGCGGCCCTCAAGGCGCAGGAGATGGCACTGCTGTGGACCGAGCGTTACGTACCGCTGGAGTACCGCCACGGGCCCATGAGCTGCGCCGGCCCCTCCACGCTCGTCGTGATCCTCGACCCCTCGGACGAACGGATGGCCGCCCTTGCCCGGGACATCGGGGCGCTCGGGGCACGGGTCGTGCAGGCGGAGCACGACCCCATGGTGGAGCTCGTCCGCTTGCAGCGGCTGGCGTGTGCGATCAGCCTGCGCAAGGGGCTCGACCCCGACCATCCGCGTCACCTGCGGCGCTCGATAGAGCTTGGGTGAGGCCGGGCGGATGAAGCAAGCATCGGACGTCACGGTGCTCGGGGAGCTCAACCCGGACATCGTCCTCAGCCGGGTGCAGGGCAAGCTGGCCCCCGGGCGGGAGCGGGTGGTGGAGGACGCGATCATCACGATTGGGAGTTCGTCGGCCATCTGCGCTACCATCCTCTCCCGTCTTGGGATCCGGGTACGGTTCGTGGGGATGGTCGGGGCCGACTGGTTCGGCCGGTTCATGGTGGAGGCGTTGAAAGACGAAGGGATCGCGACCTCCGTGAAGGTCGACCCATCGGTGAAGACAGGCGTCACGGTCGCCATCACCGGAACGGACGAACGTATGCTCATCACCTTCCCCGGGGCGATGGCCGCCATGAAGGGCGGGGATGTCGACCTCGAGGCGGTGTTGGGCTCGCGTCACCTCCATACCGGCTCTTTCTTTCTCCAGACCGCGTTGCAGCACGACCTGCCCGCCATCCTGCGCAGGGCGGTGGAAGCGGGGATGACGACTTCCCTCGACCCCGGGCACGATCCGGCAGAGAGATGGGCGGGCCTCGAGAACGTGCTTCCCTGGGTGACCGTGCTGATGCTCAACGAGGTGGAGCTCCTGGGAATTGCTCGTACGCTTACCGGGGACGTGGGCATCCAAAACCCTCGTGACGCGGCGCGGGCAGTCTGCGAAACGGTACGCGAAATGGTCGTCGTGAAGCGCGGGAAGGATGGGGCCTTTGCCGTGAGCCGTGACGGAAGGCTCGTCGAAAGCCCGCCATTTCGTGTCGACCCGGTGGACACGACGGGAGCCGGGGACGCCTTCGATGCAGGCTTCATCGTGCAGTGGCTCGCCGGGGCACCGGTGGAGAACCGCCTGGCCTTTGCCAACGCGTGCGGGGCGATCGCGACGACCTATCCGGGCGGTACACCTGGCTTCCCGTCGTTGGAACGCGTGATGGAGTTCATGGCGCAGCGTGGACGGGGCATACGCTGATGAAGCGGAGTTGGCTGGATCGCCAGGGCAGCCTCGCCGGGATACTGGTCTTGCCCGCCGCTCTACTGGTGGCGGCCGTGTTGGCATACCCCATTGTGAGAGCGGTAGCCATGAGCCTGACTGGGCTAGTGCTTTCCGATCCCTCGAGTGGCACCTGGGTGGGCCTGGCCAATTACCTCCGAGCCTTTCGCGACCCGGAGTTTCGCATGGCCCTTACCCGGACCCTTTACTTCGCTTTGGCGACGGTACCGGTTGAAACCGTGCTGGGGTTACTCATCGCTCTACTCCTCAACCAGCGGTTTCCTCTTCGCAACGTGGTTCGGGGTCTCGTTCTCCTGCCATGGGCTCTGCCGTACGTCGTCAACGGCACCATGTGGAAGTGGATATACGATGCGAACTACGGGGTTCTGAATGCTCTGCTCGTTCAAACCGGTCTGGCAAAGGAGTATCAGATCTGGTTGGGGCAGCCTACCACTGCCTTCCTGGCAGTGGTAGCGGCCAACGTATGGAAGGAGACCCCCGTCGCGGTCATCCTTCTGCATGCGGCTCTACAGACCATCCCATCGCAGCTGTACGAAGCGGCGATGGTAGACGGAGCGACTGTGTGGAGGCGGTTTACAGCCATCACGTTGCCCATGCTGAGGCCGGTGATTGCCGTCACGCTCGCGATCAAGACCGTCTGGGCCATCAAGGAGTTCGACCTTGTCTACATCATGACTCGAGGAGGCCCGGCGAACGCGACCAATCTGCTCACTTACTACACCTACCTGACGACTTTCAAGTTCCTTCGGTTCGGATACGGGTCGGCCCTCGCCATCTTACTCGGGATCGTGGCCTTCGTTGTGGCCGTGATATACGTCCGGACTCTCGGCTCGCAGGAAGTGGAGGCGTAGGAGGTGGCCGAGAGAACTCCAAGGGGGCGTCGCGGCAGGATGCGGCGTCATGTCGCCCAGGCGGGTGTCCTACTGGCCGTCGCGGGGTTGTGCGCGTGGATTCTTGCTCCGTTCGCGTGGCTGGTCATCAGCAGCGTATCCACTCGGATTGAGCTGACCAGTGTGCCGCTCAGATGGGTTCCGGAGCGACCCCATTTCGAGAACTACGTGTGGATCCTCACGGGCGGGCCTGGCGCCACGAGCGTACACCGGAGTCTGCAGCGTAGTGCGGTCAACAGCCTGACCGTGGCGGGAGGTGCCACGATCGTCTCGCTCGTCGCCGGCGCGATGGCGAGTTATGCGTTCGCTCGCCTACGCTTCCGGGGCAGGGACCTCGCCTTGGGCGGGCTGTTGATGACCCAGCTACTACCTGCAGTGGTAATCATCGTACCCATGTACGCCGCGGTACGCGCACTTCACTTGCTGGATACCCAACTCGCGCTCGCGCTGGCTGATGTGGCCTTCATCCTTCCGCTGACCA
Organism: Limnochordaceae bacterium; assembly: GCA_014896295.1. Classification (GTDB taxonomy): domain Bacteria; phylum Bacillota; class Limnochordia; order Limnochordales; family Geochordaceae; genus Carboxydichorda; species Carboxydichorda subterranea. Next base: position 124,892 of record JADBKR010000004.1, on the reverse strand, counting down.
CCTGGGTCCTGACAGGGTACTTCGTGAATATTCCGCGGGAGTTGGAGGATGCGGCCAGGGTGGACGGCTGCACCAGAGCAGGAGCACTGGCCAGGGTGGTCTTGCCGCTGGCGACCCCTGGAATCACCGCCACGGGGATCTTTGCCTTCATCATCGCATGGAACGAGTTTTTCTCCGCGTTCATACTGAGCTCGACGCTGAGATCCAAAACGATGAGCGTCGTCATCGCCGAGTTCTCGAGTAAGCTGGGCGTGGACTACGCGGCCATGGCCACGGCGGGGGTGCTCACGAGCTTGCCTCCGGTCATCCTCGCCATTGCCTTCCAGCGTTACATCGTCCAGGGACTTACTGCGGGAGCCGTCAAAGGCTGAGTAATAAGAAGGGGGTAGTGAAAGTGGCCCGGAACGGATGCTTTCGATGCAGACTCATGGTAGGCACCTTGGTTGCAGTACTGTTGGCCGGTGCGCTGAGCGGTAGCGTCCTGGCCGCGGATCGGATTACCGTGATCATGCCTCGCCATGAGATGGACCTGGTGGGCATTTGGGAGAAGCAGACACGGGAATTCGAGCAAGCCACCGGTATCCAGGTAGAGTTCATCCAGATGTCGTGGGACGAGGTGGCCGACAAGGTACTCACGGACATGGCGACCGGCGGCGGAACGTACGACGTCATCGAGTTCGACAACGGATGGGTCGCGAAGTTTGCCGAGGCAGGCTGGGTCGAGCCTCTGGAACGGTATACGAGCAAAGCATATCTGGACGAATTGGTGCCCGGGTTGCTGAAGACCTTCACGCAGGGAGAGCACGTCCTCGGCATTCCGTGGAACAACGACACCCGGTTCTTCTTCTACAACAAGGCCATGCTGGACAAGGCTGGGCTCGCGGTGCCCCCGCGCACGTGGGATGAGGTAGTCGCGCAGGGCAGGAAGCTGCAGCAGGCCAAAGTGGCGGACTACGCGTCGGCCGAATACTGGAACCAGGAATGGGCGTTGGGCAACTCTGTGGCCTTTTATCTGTATAGCTTCGGCGCCAACTACTTCGACCGGCAGCAGGGAACGGTGACGATCAACCGTCGGCCGGCGTTGGACGCACTGGAGTTCATGACCAAGATGCTGCGGGATTACAGGATCGTGCACCCCTCAAGCGTGACGCTGTCACAAGAGGCGGCGGCTGACCTCTTCTACCGCGGGTCCACAGCGTTCTTCTTCCAGGGACCTCCGGTGACGTACAGCTATGCCAACGACCCGTCGCGCTCGCGCGTAGTCGGACAGGTCGAAGTGGCCCGGTACTTGCCTGCCAAGGAAGCTTCTCAACAGGCCACGCTGACGCTGCCCGAGGCGTTTGCTATTCCCAAGACGAGCCGCCACAAGGATGCGGCCTGGCGCTACATTCAGTTCATGATCTCGAAAGAGCGGGATCGCGAGCGAGCCATGACTATTGGGAGCCTACCGCTGTTCAAGGAACTCTACAACGACCCTGTGCTCCTGAAGAAGTATCCGTATTGGAGCCAATTCGGGGCACAGTCGGCGGTGGCGCGAGCGCTGCCCCAGGTGACCTGGTATGACGAATTGGTGCAAACGACCATCGTGGCCGTCCAGAAGGCGCTGCTGGGACAAATCTCCCCGCAGGCAGCAGCTGACGAAATTGCTGCCTTCATGAAAGGAAAGCCCGTCAACGGTAAGCTGCTCCGGTAGGCACCGGCTGGGAGCGCGATCCCAGCGGATTGGGGATGGGGCCAATTGGGCCCATCCCCAATCCGCTTCATGCAGCACTTCCGTAGCTTCTACCAGGCGGGCCCTCTCTCACTTGATCGTGCTGGGCGTGGCGACCCTGGCGTAATGCACTTCCGGCAGCGAGCCCGGAGGCGACTCCATGGGCCTCTCCAGCTTGGCTTCGAGTTCGGGGATGGCGTCGAGCTCGTCGTTCAGGTAGCCGGCGATCCGGTCGGCCAACGTCGCCAGCCGCGCCTGAAGGCCGCCGTACCGCCTCTCGATCACTTCCCATCCGAACGGCTTGTACGTGGCCATCCACATGTCGCGGTGGACTTTCCACAGTTCGTCGACGGCTGCCTGCAGCGCGGGGATGTCGGTGGCTGCCATCTGCCGCAGCGTGGCCCGGTCATCCTTCGCGTAGGCCTCGGCCAGCCGCCGGCGTAGCTCGCTCTTCAGGGCCAGGGCGTGCGCGAGGTAGGCGGGGAGGAGGAGCCGCCGGCCCCAGTTGAAGCCGCGGTCCGTCTCCGCTCGGCTCGCTCTGCCGTCCTCCTGCCGTCCATCGTCTCTCGCGCCGCCCTCCCTCTTGCTCCGGCCCGCTTTCTCCGCCGCCGCAAACAGCGCCCGTGCCAGCCTCTCATAGTGCTCCCGCACCGGCAAGCCCTCCACCAGCGGGTCCATCACCGCCAGCAGGGGATCCTGCCACAGCAGCCACTTGCCGGGGTTGGCGTGGCTCTTGCCCGGGTCGTCGACGCCGGGCGGGGCGTCGACCTCGCTCGCCTTCACCCAGTCGTCGAAGTCGGCATCGGCCCCGCACGCGCCCCGGAAGTTGAGGCGCAGCAGGTGCTGGTCGACCGCCTCCCCCGCTGTATAACCATGCTCGGCGAAAAACTGGATCCCCGGCAGAGCGCTCAAGACGTCGCACTCCATGCCGTCGTCGCCCCACATCGTGACGAACGCTTCCCGCAGACCCTTCTGCTTGCACGCCCGCATGCAGGCGTCCGTCGTCGTGAACGAAAACGGCAGCGAAGCCCACAACCGGTCCCACGTCCAGACGCCGCCCGCCATCACCGGATCGGACCCCAGCTCCCGGTGGCGATCGATCCACTCCGCGTAAAAGTCGGGGTCCAGGTGGTAGTAGTCCCAGTAGACCAGATCGACGTCTTTGGGAATGGCCCGCTTGACGTCCTCGGGGATGACGGTCTCCCTGTCGTAGTAATCGTGAGTCTTGGAACCGAGCCGGAAGTACATGTCGCTCCAGATCATCGGCCGCAGACCGTGCCGCCGGCAGATCTCCCGCACCCTCCCCAGGTGGGCGTTGAGAACGTCAAAGGGACGCCTTTCGCCATGGAACTCCTTGTAGCGCCCGGTGCCGATCCCCCACGCCTCGTCCATTCCCACGTGAATGCGCTTGGTGCGGAAGGGGCTGCTGGCGGCCAGGATCATCTTCTCCACGAGCTCATAGGTCTTCTCGTCTTCGGCCAGGAGCACGCCGGCCGTGTCCCGGACCTCCTGGAAAGCCGGCCACTGCAGAACCTGTTCGAGGTGGGCCAGCGTCTGGATACAGGGGATCATCTCGATGCCCAGGTCGAACGCGTAGCCGTCGAGCTCCTCGAGCTCGTCGCGGGTGTAGCGCCCACGCAGGTACCCGAAGAAGGGCTGCCCCGGCACCTCGTAGGTGTCCTCGGTGTAGAGCATGCACGCATTGATGCCCATCAGCGCCACGTGGCGCAGCAGCCGTTTGGCGACGTCGACCCGCAACACGCCGTTGCGGGACGCGTCGACCATGATCCCCAGAGTATCGAACCGGGACGTTTCGCGGAACGGCGAGATGGCGACGCCGTCGCCGTTGCCGGCGACGAGCTGGCCGAGCAGCCGCCCCAGCGCCCGGAACGCTGCTGCCTTCTGCCCGTATGCGACCCGTACCTCTCGGCCATCCTGCTCCATGTCGACCGCCAGCGCCAGCCTGTCCCGCAGCGCTTCATCCCGAGCGAAGGTGAGGTCGATAGGGGTGCACTTCCCGTCACCGCACGCGCAGCCGGTCGGCTCGCCCGCCACACAGAAGTGCTCGGGACGATCGGCGATGATCGCCTTCAACCCTGCTCGCAGCTCCTCGGGGAGCCTACGGAAGTCCACCCTCAGCCTCGCGCCGGCCATGGCCCCATCGCCTCCCGGCGAAGGGCTTCGTCCCGGGCGTTTGGCCTCCTCCTATCCTCGCTCCTGCAATCGGTGGCAGGATCCTGGTGCGCGAGGTCGAACAACCCATTGTTACATCAATATATCTGCCCTCGCGCATCCAGTTCCTGCCAATCCCATCGAGACGCAGGGGCAGGCGAGAACGACGAAGGAGGCAGGCGGCAGTGACGAACGGTTCCGCCCTACCCCGGCCTTTCTTGCCCGTGGCGGCGTGGTACACCGCAGGCCCCTCCCGGGCGACCATGGTCGAGCCCCTGGGGCCCGACGGGGACGACATCGTGCGCCGGGACCTGGCTCACCTCCGGGAAGCGGGCTTCAATACGGTGCGGGGCTGGATCGATTGGGCCTCGGGCGAGCCGTCCCCGGGGGAGTACCACTTCGAGGCGCTCGACCGGCTGCTGCGCCACGCGGGCGAGATGGGGCTGCGGGTCGTCCTGCAGCTGTACCTGGATTCGGCACCCGACTGGATCCTGCAGGAGTTCCCCGACAGCCGGTACGTTTCCCAGGGCGGGCAGGCCATCGATTCGCAGGGGTCTCCCGGCTTCTGCTACGACCACCCCGGGGTGCGCCAGGCGGCCGAGCACTTCATGCGGGCCGTGGCCGAGCGCGTCAAAGACCACCCGGCCTTCCTGGCCTACGACGTGTGGAGCGAGCCCCACATCGTCCAGTGGGCGTACTTCGACTACCTGCCGCAGCCGGCCCTCTTCTGTTACTGCCACCACTCCAAGCAGCGGTTCCGCCGGTGGTTGAAGGGCCGCTACCAAGACCTGGCGGCGCTCAACCGGGCATGGTACCGCGGGTTCGGCAGCTGGGAGGCCGTGGACCCGCCCCGCTTCATTTCGCTCATGACCTACACCGACTTCATCGACTGGCAGCGGTTCATCATCGCCAAGATCACGGAAGACCTGGCCTGGCGCGCCCGGACCATCAAGTCGGTCGACCCCGTCCATCCCGTTACCAGCCACTCCGCGGTACCGGCGGTGATGGTGACGCCCCTGGTCGAGCAGGGCGAGCCGGACGACTGGGCGGTGACGAAGGTCGTCGACATATGGGGCACCTCGTTTTACCCCAAGCACGTCGGGGCCAAGGAGACCGCCGATCCCGCCGTGCGCGGCGCGTACCTCGACAGCACGCGTTCGGCGTGCGCCTCGGTGGGCAAGCCCTTCTGGCTCGGCGAGCTCCAGGGAGGGCACGGATACGTCGGGACGTTCGCAGAGCCGGTGACCGCTGCCGATATCCGGGCGTGGACATGGGGGCCCATCAGCCACGGGGCCAAAGGGCTCAACTTCTACGCATGGCGCCCGATGAGCCGCGGCTACGAGTCGGCCGGCTTCGGCTTGACCCATCCGGACGGCTCTCCGACGGAGCGCTCAAAGGCCGCGGGGGAGGTGGCGCGCCTCGTCGACCGCTACGCCGACCTCTTCGCGGCCGCGCAGGTGCCCCAGGCGGACGCCGCGATCCTCTGGAACAACGATGCCAACATCCTCTGGGGCTGCCTGCGGGAGAAGTCGCCGTACGTCCCCTCGAGGGCTCTCTTGGGGGTGTACCGGGCGCTTTTCGAGCGTCACTATCCCGTCGACTTCGTCCACCCCGACCAGATCGCCGGGTTTGCCGGCGGGGCACAGGGCGGTGCTGCTCGCCCTGTCCACGAGGAGGTCGGCCACGCGGGTGCAGGCGGCGACGCCGGTTGGGCCGGCCATGATGTTGGGCCCGGCGCCGCGCTCGGCCTCGCTCCCGGGCCGGAGCCCGTCGAGGTGGGCCGCTACCGCGTGATCTACATGCCCTTTTCCATCCTGGTGCGGCGGGACGTGGCGAGAGGGCTGGCCGCCTTCGTGGAGGGCGGCGGCACCGTCGTGGCCGAGGCCCGCACGGGGTGGAACGACGAGGCCGGCGTGGTCGACCGGTCGGTACCCGGCTCCGGCCTGCGCGAGCTCTTCGGAGCCCAGGAGCACTGGACGGCCGGGCGGCGAGATCTCCAGGAGCCGGTGGTGCTGTTCGTCGACCCGGCGCCCGGGGTCTCCGGCTTCGAAGGGGGGAGGGTCACCGGGGCGTTCTACCAGCAGGCGCTGGAGCCGCTCGAGGCCGAGGTCGTCGGCCGTTTCCAAGATGGAGAGCCGGCCGTGACGGTGCGCCGGGCAGGGCGCGGGCAGGCCGTGCTGGTCGGGAGCTGGGTGAGCCTGGCTTACCACGTACAGCGGGACCCGGCGTCGGGTGCCTTCCTCGCCGGGTTCGCGCAAGCGGCCGGGGCCAGGCGGCCCGTGCTGGTCGAGGGCGCTTCGCCGGGACAGGTGGAGGCCCGGCTCTCGAGGGGCGAGACCAGGGAACAGGGGCCGTTCGGCATCCTGTACGTGTTCAACCACTCCGCCGACGAGCTGGCGGTGCGGCTGGCCGTCGACCCGCCGGCAGGGGCGGGCCGGTTCGAGCTGCGAGAGCTGACTGCGCAAGACGGCCAGCCGGGCGCGCTTGGCAGCGGCAAGGTGCATCAGGTGGCGGTACGGCCCGGGCCGGACGGACGGCCCCGTATCGTGCTGGACGACGTGCGGCTCCTTCCCTGGGCCGTGGCGGTGGTGCTGATCCGGCCGGAGTGAGGGGTCTTTGGCCCGTGTGAGCCATGGGCGATGAGCAGGGGAAAGGGGTGTTTTCGACCGTGAGCAACAAGCGGTGGTGGCGCCGGTCGGTGATGGTAGTAGCGGTCTCTGTGGCAGCCGCGATGGTGTGGTCGGCGGTCGCGCTCGGCGCGGCCAGGAAGCGCATCGTGTGGCAGGTGCATTGGAGCGACTTCCAGATCGAGGGGATCTACAAGGACAAGGAACTGGTCGCCAAGGGCCTGCGCCAGTACGTTCAGGAGTATCAGAAGAGCCATCCCGACGTCGAGATCGAGCTCCAGAGCGTACCCATGGAGGAATACCTCAACAAGCTCCTGGTTGCTCAGGCAGCCGGCACCGGGCCGGACATCATCAGCGTCCTCAACACCTGGGGGCCCCAGCTGGTGCAGGACGGCGTGCTCGATCCCGTGCCTGCCGACCTCGTCAAGGACGTGAAGGCCAACTACATTCCCGTGGCCGTCCAGGGCGCCACCGTGGATGGGGAGATTTGGGGTATTCCCTTCGAAGTCGGCAACTACGCCCTCGTGTACAACAAGAAGCACCTCCAGGAGGCGGGGTTCGGAGCGCCGCCCAAGGTCTGGTCGGAACTGGTCGACATGGGTGCCAAGCTTACCAAGCGCAGCAAGGACAAGACCATCGAACGCTACGGTTTCGCCTTCCTGGCCGGCTGGGAGTCGGCGGTCGTCCACCCGTACCTCGGCCTGTTGTGGAGCTGCGGCGGCGAGTTCCTCGCTCCCGATTTCAAGAAGGCGATGTTCAACAGCCCCCAGGGAGTCCAGGCGCTCGAGGCGGAGCTCGATCTGTTCCGCAAGGGCGCGACGGACGTCTCCGGGAGCGTCTGGGAGTTTCCGCAGGGGCGCGTCTCCACCATGATCATGGCCTCCTGGTACGAGTCGACGCTCGTGCAGAGCTTCGGTAAGGAGTACGAGGCCACCGTTGGCGTAGCACCGGTGCCGGAGCTGTGTGGCAAGTCCATCAATGCCGCCTATTCGTGGTGGCTGGGCGTCAACGCCTCCAGCCGGGTGCGGAAGGAGGCGTGGGACTTCATCCGGTGGTTCGCGGCCCAGCCGCTCAAGAACGGCACGACGTTGATGGGCACGTACCAGGCGACCAACATCGGCAGCATCCCGCCGCGGAAAGGTGACTTGAACGGCCACCCGGCCCAGCTCAACGACCTGTACACCCGGGTCTTCGTACAGGAGCTCGCCCATGCGCGCCACGAGCCCAACGTGCTGCAGGGCGCCGAAATCAAGAGCGTGCTGTGGCACGAGATCGTGGAGGCGTGGCACGGCAGGAAGACCAGCCAGCAGGCCCTCGGCGACGCGGCGGGTAAGATCGACGGGATCCTGAAAGAGCTGTACTGAGCCGGTCGAGATCCGTCCGGTGCGGGGCGGCGCCGGGACCAGGAGGGGCTCCCGCGCTGCCCCAGCCCTCGCACTACGAGAGGCGGTCGGATGGCATGGCCCTTTCCCGGCAGGCCCGGCAAACCATCACGGGGTACGCGTTCTTGTCGCCCGCGCTCCTGTTTTACGCCGTCTTCCTGCTGATCCCCGTGGGGATGTCGGTGTACATTTCGTTCACCAACTGGAACTTGCTCACGCCGCTCGAGCGAGCGCGCAAGGTCGGGTTGAGCAACTATCTCTACCTGTTGCAAGAGGACGACATGTTCGGCGCCGCGCTGCGCAACACCGTCATATACGCCCTTGGCACCGTGTTCATCGGCATGGCCGTGGCGCTGTTGATCGCGCTCCTGATCAACAATGCCCGGGGCGGGCCGTTGTGGCGGTTCCTGATCTTCGCCCCGGTCGTGACGCCGGCCATTGCCGTAGGGCGTATCTGGGGCGGCATCTACCACCCGGCGCACGGGTACCTCAACGAGATCCTGCGCCTGGTGGGGCTGCCGCCGCAGCAGTGGCTTTCGAGCGCCGAGCTGGCCCTTCCCTCCATCATGGCGACCGCCATCTGGGCCGGCGTCGGGGCCACGGTGATCGTCTTCATCGCGGGCCTGCGCAACGTGCCGCCCCAGTACTACGATGCGGCGCGCATCGACGGCGCGGGGCCTGGCACGAGTTCTGGCACGTGACGCTGCCGATGCTGCGGCCCACGGTGCTCTTCTTGTCGGTGACGGGGCTGATCGGAGCATGGCAGGTGTTCGACCTGGTCTATGCCATGGCGCTCGGCGGCACGGAGTCAGGGACGACCCCGGCGCGAGCGGTCATGGTCGTGGCGCTTTACCTTTACACGACTGCGTTCCGCAACCTCCGGGCAGGACGGGCGACGGCCGGTGCGCTGTTATTGTTCGTGATCATCTTCGTGGTGACCCTCATCCTGCTGCGCGTCCTGCGCCGGGGAGGTCTCGAAGCCTATGAGTGACCCATCAGTGGTCGCCGGCCACGGTCGCGTCGCTGCGGCTCGCACGCACGCAGGCGCCGTCACGGCGGTGCGTGGGAAGCTGCCGCCACACCGGCGGGCCGGCCGGGTAGCGCTCGGCGTGGTGCGCTACGGCGTCATCGCGCTGGTGGCTGCGGCCATGTTCCTGCCCTTTTTCTGGATGATCAGCGCCTCGCTCATGACCTACCAGGAGAGCATCCGCATCCCGCCCGTCTGGTGGCCGGAGGTGCCGCAATGGCAGCACTACGCCGAGGTCCTGCGGGATCCCAACGTGCCTCTTGGGCTGTACTTCGCCAACAGCGCGATCGTCTCGTCCGCCGTGACGCTCCTCGTGCTGGCGACGAGCTCGCTCGCCGGCTATGCCCTCACGAAGCTCCACTTCCCCGGCCGGGACGCCATCTTCGCCTTCTTCCTGTCGACCATGATGTTCCCGGCGTTCCTGTTTCTCGTGCCCGTGTACTACATCCTGAAGCGCCTGCCGCTCATGGGCGGCAACGACTGGCTGGGCATGGGCGGGGTCGGCGCGCTGCAGTCGCACATGGCCCTCATCCTGCCCTTCGCCGTCAGCGCGTGGGGTATCTTCCTCATGCGCCAGTTCATGATGAGCGTCCCGGACGAACTGCTGGACGCAGCCCGCATCGACGGCGCCTCCGAGCTCGGGATCTGGGCCCGGATCATGCTGCCGCTCACCCGGCCCGCGCTGGCGACGGTCGCCATCTTCACGTTCATCGGGCAGTGGAACTACCTCTTGTGGCCCCTCATCGTCACGACGTCGGCTCCGCACCTCATGACCGTGCCCGTCGGCATCCGGATGATGGCGACGGCCTACTCCACGGCTCTCAGTGCGGGCCGGCTGCAGGCCGCGACGGCCATGGCGGTGGTGCCGACGATTGTGGTTTTCCTGGCCATGCAGCGCCACTATATCCGGGGCTTCGCCCTCACCGGATTCAAGTGAGACGGTGGCCCGGCAGCGGGACGCGCGGCGGCTGCTTGAAACCCCGGCCCAGCTGCGCACGCACCTGAGGGCGCTACGGGGCCTCCTGCGCCAGGCGGTGCCGGAGCGCGCAGGCGCCATCGACACCTACATCGGGAGATTGCGTTGGGGACAAGGCGCCGGGTGCCGGAGCCTCTCATGGATCCCCGGGACGGGTTTAGGGAGCTTCGGGGCGGCGGCTCGACCGGCGACCTCCCCGGCGTACGGCGTCACGAGATTCTGCGGGTCTACGACCCTCGCCTCACGGTGATGGATGGCCGTTGTTTCGTCTGCTTCGCCGTGGACACGCTCCACGGCATCCGGGGTGGGATTGCGGTTACCGACGACTTCGAGCGCTTCGAGCTGGTGCACCTGTCGGTGCCGGACAACCGCAACATGGTGCTCTTCCCCGAGCAGATCGGAGGCCGTTACGTACGCCTCGAACGGCCCTTCCCGATGTACATGCGGCCAGTGCCGTGGTTCGACGTCTGGATGTCATGGTCGCCCGACCTGCGGTACTGGGGCGAATCCACGCGTCTGTTCGGCGTCGAGCAGGTGTGGTGGGCCAACGATAAGGTGGGGCCGGGAGCGCCGCCGGTGCGGACCGAGCGGGGCTGGCTGGTGGTCTACCACGCCGTGGACACCGACCCGGCGCGCGGCAAGCGGGGCTGGGAGGAGAAGTGGCAAAAGCGCTACACCGCCGGCGTGCTCCTGCTCGACCTGGACGACCCGAGCCGGATCGTGGGCATGGCCCGCACGCCGCTCCTCGTCCCCGAGGCGCCCTACGAAACCGAGGGCTTTCGCCATGACGTCGTCTTCCCCGGCGGGCTCATTCTCGAGGAGAGCGGCGAGGTCAAGATCTACTATGGGGCCGCCGACACCGTGGAGTGCCTGGCGACGGCCAACGTGAGCCAACTCCTGAAGCTCTGCTGAGGGCGAGGCCGCCCTTTCCATGGAAGGGCTCCTCTTCGGACATATCGAGTGTTGAACTCCCCTGGACTGGCGAGCTGCCCGTGCAGGGCGACCACGATGACGTCTCCTGCCGCGACATCCCCGGAGGCAAGTGAGTGGAGACCACCTGAGCCAACCCCACGAGAAACCATACCAATGCGAGCCCCGTCGACCCGACGGTCCGTCGCATCGCGCTTCCCTCCTTCCTTCGACGGCATTGATCGTATGAACGCCGGGCTGCAAGTTCGTCGATCGCTGCCCAGTGGCGATGGAGGTTTGCAGGGGGGTCAAGCCGCCGCGCGTCGAAGTGGACGGCCGGCAAGTCCTGTGCCATCTTTACGGCCCAGGCCAGGGCAGTCAAGAGGGAAAGGGGTAGGGGCATGGCCAAGGTCGCCATCGTCGGGGCTGGTAGTGTCATCTTCTCGATGCGGCTCGTCCGGGACTTTTGCGTGACCCCCGGGCTGGCAGGCACCACGCTTGCGCTCATGGACATCAGCGAGGAGCGGCTGCAACGGATCTACGACCTGGCGTCGCGCTACGTCGCCGAGACCGGAGCCAGGCTGCGCCTGGAGAAGACGACCCACCGGCGGGAGGCGCTCGAAGGCAGCGACTTCGTCATCAACACGGTCAAGGTCGGGGGCTACGCCGGCATGGAGGCCGAGCGTGCCATCGCCGAACGTCACGGTTACTACCGGGGCATCGATGACCGCGTGAGCGACTACTACGGCGGGTTTGCGGCCTACCACCAGCTCGCCTTCTTCCTCGAAGTCGCCCGGGAGATGGAGGCCGTCTGCCCTGATGCGTGGTACCTGCAGGTGGCCAATCCGGTCTTCGAGGGTAGCACCCTCGTGGGCCGGGAGTCGAAGCTGAAGGTCGTGGGGTTTTGCCACGGTTTCAACGAGTACGAGGAGATCGTCCGCGCCCTGGAGCTCGACCCGGCCGGGGTCGAGGTACAGGTGGCGGGGTTCAACCACGCGATCTTCCTGACCCGGTTCCGGTACCGGGGCGAGGATGCCTATCCGCTCCTGGACGAGTGGATCCGCTCGAAGGCCGAGGCCTACTGGGAGAGCCCTGCCTACCTGTACGAGCCGTGGGCGACCCAGATGTCCCCGGCGGCGGTGGAGATGTACCGGCTCTACGGGCTGTTTCCCATCGGCGATACGGTGCGCAGCGTATCGCCGTGGTGGTGGCATCGGGACCTGCAGACCAAACGGCGGTGGTTCCCGGCGGGAGGGCCGGACTCGGAGGTGGGGTGGACCTTTCACCTCAACCGGCTGCAGCGAGGGCTGGAGACCATCCGTGCGGCAGCCGCCAACCCGGAAGTGTCCCTTACCCGGGAGTTCCCGCCTGCGCCGAGCGGGGAGGCCATCGTGCCCTTCATCGACGCGGTCGTCAACGACAGGCCGGCGCGCCTGGTCATCAACATTCCCAACCAGGGGGCCATCGCCGGGATACCCGACGACGTCTTCGTGGAGGTCCCGGCCACGGTGCGCGGCCTCCGGATCGAGCGCGAGCCTATCGACCGCCTGCCACGCAGGCTGTTGCTCCACGTCTTGCTGCCTCGATGGCTGCGCATGGAGCGGGTTGTGCAGGCTTTCCGGGAGGGCGACCGGACGAGCCTCTTCCTGGCGCTCATGGACGACCCCCGCTCGAGCACGCCGCAACAGGCCGAGGGCCTCATCGAAGAGATCCTCGCCGCTCCCTGGAACGCCCGGCTGAGGGAGCACTACCGAGCCGGCTAGGCTCCGAGCGGGCGGTGGCCCAGCTTCCTGGCGAGCCACCGGATCTTGGCCGTCTCGTGGGCCGCAGGCACCTCGTGGTAGGCGAACGGGTAAAACCGGAGCTCCTTCTCGCCCCCGGCGTGGTGGAAGGCGGCCATGGTGGTCGACGGCGGGCAGACGTTGTCGTTGCCGCCGATCGACCACAACCCCGGCTGCCGGATGCGGCTCGCCAGGTTGACGCCGTCGAAGTAGGAGAGGGTGGCCCACACCTGCTCCTGCTTCTCCGGCCACCGGCGCAGGTACTTCTCGATCTCGAGATAGGGGCCTTCCGTGGCGATCCGCACGGCCCGCTCGAAGTGGCACAAGAAGGCGATGTCGGGCGCATAAGCGCAAAGGCGCGGCTCGAGGGCGGCCGTCGCGATGGAGAGGCCGCCTCCCTGGCTTGCGCCGGTGGCGGCCACCCGGGCCGGATCGACGAAGTCGAGGCTCGTGACGAGATCGAACGCCCTCACGCAGTCCGCGTACGCACCACGGTAGTAGTACGTCTGCTTCTCCTCGACGCCGATGGTCATCCAGCCGTGAACGTGACCGCTCGGGCCTTCGGAGGGGTTGGAGGACTCGCCGGCCTGGCCTCGAGTGTCGATGGCGAGGGCGCACCAGCCGAGGTCGGTGTACTTCAGGAGCTCCCACGGCTGGGGCTTGGAGCCCCCGTACCCGTGGAAGACCAGCACGCAAGGGGCCTTCTCGTCGAGGTGGCGAGGGCGGGCGAGGTACCCGGCGATGCGGGCCCCTCCGAGGCTCGTGTAGCGTACGTGGTAGAAGTCCGTATGGCCCCGGGGGAGGTCGAGGGGAACCATCTCCGGGTCGAGCGGGGTAGCGCGAAGCTCTTGGAGCGTGGCTTCCCAGAACGCGTCGAAATCCGCCGCTTTCGTGAGCGGGGGCTTGTAGGCTCGCAGCTGCTCGAGCGGCATGTCGATCGAAGGCACGGACGGGCGTCTCTCCCTTCCCGAGGCAAGGGGGTTCGGGGGCAGGCGACGGGCTCCTGTCGGGGTCCGGCAAAAAGAGCCCCGGGGCACGGGGTCGCCGCTCACCGCCGCCGTGCCCCGGGGCGAGTCCGGTTGGGGAGGTGCCGCTGTCCCTACTTGCCGTGCTCGGTAGCGCTTCCCATGCGCTTGGCCCGTTCGGTCATGACGTAGTGAGTGGCCTGTTGGAGGTCGAGCAGTTCGCCGCCGTTTTGCGCACGGTAGCTTTGTGCCTCGTCGGCGCTTGCGAAAGCGATGAGCCCGTAGCGCATCGGCGTGCGGATCTCCGTGCGCACGTACGTGGCGGTGCGGGCGTCGGTCCACTCCCCGCTGGGCCAGTCGTGCACGAACGCTCCCAGGATCTCCTCGTTTTCGGCCACCTTGGTCTTCATGTAGACCAGCAGGCAGCCGATGTCGCAAAACGTGAACTCCCCTGCGCTCGTCACGAGGCCTGCCGAGTGTTCGACGTCCTTGATGATCATCTTGCACGGGTAGTTGGCACAGCGGCTTTCCCCGGGCACGATCTCCGGGGGCCGGACTGCCTCGCCCACCGCCAGGGCGCCACCGGTCACCCCCAGCACGAGGATGGCGAGCCCGAGCACCAGTATGCGTCGATCACGAAGCGTTGGCATGGCCGGATACGAACCCCCTTTTCCGTTTCAGAAGTCCTGCTGTTCGAAGCTGCGACACGCCACGAACAGCGGCAGCACCAACCACAGCCCCACGGCGAGGGGCAAGAGGACCCAACCGCCGACGTCGCTGAGGGTCGCCGACAGGACGGCGCCGGGGGCACCCAGGCTCGCCCTGGCTCCGATGAGCAAGAGGCCGAGCACGCGCACCAGGTCGACCGGGTTGGCCATCACCATCGACAGCAGGAGCGGCCGGACGACCTCGCCGCTCAGCATCACGCTGATCCCCATCGCGACCAGGTCGTACAGCACGACGAGCAGGCCCCACACGATGATGGCGCCGCCGAGGGCCCGGCTACGATCCCGGGAGGTGATCCCGAGGAGCACCCCTATTCCCAGGGAAATGGCGACGAGCAGCACCGATAGCCCGACGATCCCCAGATAACGCAGCCATCCCTCGGTGCCCGCCCGCATGGCGATGACGAAACCCGCGGCGCCGAAGGCGACCAGGGTCGAACCCGCCAGCGCCGCACCCACGCCCAGGTAGCGGCCCACCACCACCTCGCTGCGTGTGACGGGCTGGGCGAGTATCAGGTGGTGGCCCTCCCGCTCTCCCGAAAAGAGCAGCGAACCGACCGCAAGGGCAACCAGCGGCAGCACCAGGGTGATGACGCTGAGAAGGCTCATCGATGTCCTGACGAACCCGACGAACCCGCTGAACCCGGTGTGGAACATCCCGAAGTAGGAAAGGGAAAGCGCCAGTGCGGCGAACACGATGGCGAAAACCCCGGACCACCGCGCCCGGCTCACCGCCCGGAACTCCCAGAGGGCGACGTCTCGCAGCGTAGCGGCTCTCACCGCCGCGCCTCCTCTCGCAGGAGGTCCATCGCGGCCACCTCGTCATAGGTCATGACCCGGCCGCCGTGCTCCCGGGCCATCGCCTCCGCCTCTCCACGATCCCGAAGGGTGACCAGGCCGTACAGCATGGGAGTCTTGTGATGCGTGGTGACCCACCAGGCGGTACGGGCGTCCAGCCACTGCTGGGTGTGCCAGTCGGGTACGTAGGCCGCGCGTACGCCTTTCCAATCGGGATGGTGGCGGAGTTGGTAGACCACCAGGCAGCCGACGTCGCAGAACTTGACGACCCGGTCGGTGGTGATCATCTGCGCGGCCGAGCGCGGGTCGGTCAAGACCATGCCGCACTCGACGCAATCGTCCACTCCGTAGAGCACCTGGGCCGGAGGCGGTGGGCCCTGGGAGCGCGTCGCCAGCCCGACGGCGACGGCGCCGGCCGCCAGCACGATACCCGCCAGGATCACGGTGAGCTTCCCCCGCCCTCTCACAGCCGCTCACCTCTCCTCTCCGTTGGTTGGTACCTCGCCGGCCTGAGGGGATGCGGCCGGCTGGACCCGGCCCAGGTAGGCAGTGAGGAGTTCTTCGAGGCTCGTCCGGCCGGTCCGGAATTCGCGCGGGGCGTACCCGGCGCGGTGGAGTTCGCTCAAGAGCGCCAGGGCCCGGTCCGCCGTGCAGTACAGCACCAGCTGTCCGCCCGAGTTGGTGCCGACCCGTACCCCGAGCCGCTCCAGGTATCCCCGGGCTCCCGCGACATCGTCGACGGTCACGTGGAGACGACTCTCGAGGCGCCCGGCCACGGTGTGCGCCGACTCGTCCGCCACGACCCGTCCCGACTCCAGGATGACGATGCGGTCGGCGCTGTGCATGGCATCCTCGAGCAGGTGGCTCGAGACCAGCGCGCACCCGCCCCGCTGCCGTACCTGGGCCAGGATATCGCGCAGGCGCTGGCGGCCTTCGACGTCGAGGTTGAGCGCGGGCTCGTCGAGCAGCAGCACCCTCGGCTCGCCGAGCAGCACCTGCGCGAGCGCGAGGCGCTGGAGCATACCCCCGGACAGCTCCCGCACCAGGCGAGTCTCCAGGCCAGCCAGCCCCACCGCCTCCAAGGCGGCGGTGATCACGCCGGACGCGTCCCGCAGGCCCGGCAACCGGAGCGTGGCGAAAAACTCCAGGACTTCCCAAAGCTCCATGGTCTCCCCGAGGAAGACCCGTTGGGGCAGGAAGCCGAGTTGTTGCTTGGCCGGCAGCGACCCGGCGGGGTGCCCCAGCACCCAGGCTCTCCCTTCGGATGGCCAGGTCAGACCGGCCAGCACCTTGAGCAGGGTGCTCTTGCCGGCGCCGTTGGGTCCCACCAGGGCCACGATCTCGCCGGGCCCCACCGTGAGGGACACGTGGTCGAGCGCCACGACCTCGCCGTAACGCTTGGACGCCCCCTCCACGTGGAGCAGGGGAACATCCTCATGGGACGTGTTCATCCCCGTCGTCCCCCTCTCCGCCTGCGTCCTCCCGCCCGAAGGATCCCGAAGCCGGCCACACACGCTGCCACGGAGACGGTCGCACTCCACGCCACGGGTTGCTGCGCTTCAGAGGCGCCCAGGCGATCCAGGAGATCCCGGGGCACCGGGCGAGGCCGCATCACCGGGTAGCGGTCGAGCGCCTGAGGCCGGTCGAGCAGAGGAAAGGCGCGCTCGGCCAGGGCCACGGCCGCCACCGCCGGGCTCTGGAAAAACAGCTTGAGCTCGGGGTAGCTCTCGACCAGGTGGCCGAAGACCTCGCTGGCGTCGAACGGGACGTCGCCGACCCCGTTGCCGTCGAGGTCGTACCCGCGGTACTGGCTCCAGTAGTTGCCCCGGCCGACGCCGTCGTCCCATCGCTGCCGGTGGTTGCCGGGGCTGAGGTAGACGCCTTCCCCGTTGGCCGCGAAGGTATTGTCGACGAAGACGTTGTCCTGAGAACTCGCCAGGATGCGCGCGGCTATCTCGTTGGCCGCCACGAAGTTGTTGCGCAGCGTGCACCGGACCGCGAAGTCGAGGGAGAGGCCGGTCTCGTTGGCGAGCACCAGGTTGTCTTCGACCATGGCCCCGTCGGCGTCTTTCAAGAAGAGCCCGTAAGCCCCGTAACCGTAGCTCTTGGCGAAGACGTTGCGCCGCACCACGAGCCGCTTGGAGTACATGATGGCCGAGGCCACGCCGTTGCCGACGAAGACGTTCTCTTCGAAGACGTTGTCGTCGGAGAACATGTAGTGCAACCCGATGCGGCCTCTCTCGATGCGGTTGGACGCAATCCGGTTATGGGAGGCGAACTCGACGTAGATCCCGTCGCGCGGCGTGATGATGTGGTTGTGTTCAACGACGTTGCCGTTGGAGTTGTAGAGGCGGATGCCGTCACCTCGGTCGTGCTCGATCAGTTGGGCCAGGCCTTCGATGCGGTTGTGCCGGATGACGTTGGCATGACCGCCCCACACGTGGATCCCGAAGAGCACGCGACGCAGCGTGTTTCGCTCGATCACGTTGTCGTTGCCCAGTACCTTGATGCCCGATTCGTCCCGCCAAAGGCGGTGCCCGCCTCCCACGACGGTCATGCCCCGTACCGTGACACCGTTGGCCTTGATCGTGATCACGTCGCCTTCGGGGCCGCCGTCCACCACGGCCCCGGGGAGCCCCTCCAGCACCACGCGCTTGTCGATGACCACGTTTTCCCGGTAGACGCCGGGGTGGACCCGGATGACGTCTCCGCTGGACGCGGCGTTCAAAGCAGCAGAGATGGTGGGGTAGGTCGCGGCGCTGCCGACCTCCAGCACAGCGGCGCCGGCGCGATCGAAGCCGGGGGCGAGCGCCGCCAGGGCGAGACACGCTACGGTGGCCCAGCGCCTCACGGCTTTGTCGCTCCTGCCTTCGGGGCGTGCAGGTGCTCGGTGAGGGACGCGCTGCGAGACTGGCGGGCGGGGTCCGACGTGATCCAGGCGTAGAAGACGAGCGCCATGCCCACCAGGAACAGGACGGCCCCCCAGTTGAAGTAGCTGAGGGTGGTGAAGTTGGCCAGGCGGTTCCATCCGATGACGGGGGGCATGAAGGGATCGATGCGAATGGGAGCCTTCGGATCGAGGTCGTGCCCGTACCGGTACAGCCAGCGGTAAAGGTCGTACAGCAGCAGGAGGAGCGCAGGGCTGGCCGTGACGAGGGCCCCGGCGAGCCAGCGGCGCCGCGTGAGCGCTGCCACCAACATGATCGCCGCCGCCGCGACGAAAGCCGGCGGCAGGTAGCGAAACTCGGGGAAGTCGGCGGCGTCGATGGGCTTCATCCCGATGTAGTGATTGAGGCTGTTGATGACGTCAATCCGCCCGCCGAGTTTGTGGGCGTAGACGTGCAGGCTTGAGCCCCTCCGGGTACTGGGGAGCCCCGAGTCGTAGCGACCACAAGGGCCCCAGGAAGGAAAGCGCCACGCACAAAGCGGCCAGTAACATCGCCAACCGAGCGCGCCGGTCCAGCGTGCCGGCGAACATCCATCGGCCCATGGTTTCGGGGTACGCCTCCTGTCAATGGGATCAGGACGGGGCAGCCCGGCTGCCGGCGGGCCGTGCCATCACCTCCCGCCGCCGGCAGCCGCCTGGCGTGGTGTCCGTCACTTCTTGGGTTTGACCAGGAACCACCCCTGCATCTCCTGGTGCAACGCGGAGCAGAAGTTGGTGCAGTAGAACGGGTACACTCCGGGTTTGGTAGCCTTCACGTGAATCGTCTTGGTTTCGCCCGGCTCGACCTGCATGTCCACGTTGTAGAGCGGGATGCCGAAGCCGTGGGTGATGTCCTGGTCCATGTCGTTGTTGGTCAGGTGGAAGTAGACGTCGTCACCCTCGTTGACTTCGACCCGGTCCGGGATGAACCGGCTGCGAATCGCGACGATGTACGCGTCCACGCGGTTGCCCTTGCGGACGACCCTGGCATCCTTCGGATCCCAGACGGAGTTGGGGCGCTTCACGTCCTTGTAGAAGACCACCTCGGGCTTGATCTTGTCTGCCTTGATCATCTGGGCGTAGTGCGGCTCCGGATCCACGGGCGCTTCGTAGACGAGCTTCATCTTGTCTCCCGAGATATCGATGAGCTGCAGGTTCTCGGGGTGGCTGGGGCCGACCGACAGGAAGCGGTCCTTGGCCATCTTGTTGAGGCTCACCAGCCACTTGCCGTCCGGGGAGGTGGTGTCACCCTCGGCGGCGCACAGGTGGCCGACGTTGTAATGGACGTCCACTTTGTCGATGACTTTCCACTCGCCGATCTTCCACTTGACGATGGCGGAGTCGATGAAGAGGCTGGTGTAGGCATACCCCTTGTCGTCGAACTGGGTGTGGAGCGGCCCGAGCCCCACGGGCACCTCGGCGACCCGCACCGCCTCATAGTCCAGGATGGGAAGCCCGCGCTCCTCGCCGGCGAACTTCTTGGCCTCGATGGCCGACTTGATCTTCTCGAAGTCGTAGACGGTCACGGTCGGTTGGAGCTTGCCTGCCGCCGCAATGTGCCGGCCGTCCGGCGCGACGTCCACGCCGTGAGGGCTCTTGGCCACGGGCATGAGGTAGACGATACCCGGCACCTTGACCGGGTCGATCACCTTCGCGCCGGCGATGGTCTGGAACTTGCCGGCAGCAGCCGCCTTCTCCGCCTCTTTCCAGTTGACCATCACGATGAAGTCCCGGTCCCGAGCGGAGGCGCCGACCTCCAGGGTCTCGTACGCTTCCTCGGTGTTGTACGTCGTGAGGAAGTACCAGCCGTCGCTGACCTTCTTGCCCGCGTCGCCGAGATCGAAGTGCCACGGCGGTAGCAAGAGCTCCCAGGCGAGTTCCATGTGTCCCGACTTGGGATCGATCTTCACGCCCGCGAGCACGCCGTAGTACTTGCTCTTGAACTCCTGGATGGGAACGTAAGTGCCCACGGGAATGGGAGTGGCAAACCGGGACCCCATGAACAGGTACTCCGTGTTGGGCGTCACGAAGGTGGCGGAGTGGGGGCCCATGATGTTGGGAATGGGCCCGAGGATCTGTTCGGTGTAAAACGTCTTGAGGTTGATCCGGGCCACCCGGTTGTTGGCATTGTCGTTGACGAACAGCCACCGCCCGTCATACTCGCCGTTGGTCTCCGATAGCGCCGGGTGGTGAACGTCTCCCCAGGTGAGCCCTCCCAGCATCGCCTTGGTCTCTTCGTCGTAGCCGTACCCCCAGGCGGGGTCGGGCGTGAAGACGGGAATCGTGCGAATCCGCCGCATAGACGGCACCCCGTAGACGAATACCTGCCCCGAGTGCCCGCCCGAAGCGAAGAGATAGTACTCGTCCAGCTTACCCGGTGGGACGAGCGCCTTGCTCGCATCCCCGCCCGGGGCCTCCTTGCCGCCGAACAAGGAGAAGCCGGACAGGAGGGTGACGAGCACGAGCGCCGCCAGGCCCCAGACTACGTGTTTCACATGACTTCGACGCATGGCCTTTCCACGTCCCCCCAATGTCAAGATTGCGGACTCACGGTTTGACGACGAGCTGGCCCACCATGTTGCGGTGCAGCGGGCTGCAGCGCACGTTGCACTGGAACGGGAACGTCCCTGCCCGATCGGCGACGAACTCCACGACCCGCGAGGTCCCCGGGAAGATGGGGCCCGTGTCGATACCGAAGTCGAGGAGCTGGAAGCTGTGCGTTACGTCGTAGCTGGTAAGCTTGATCCGTACCCGGTCTCCCCGGCGCACCTCGAGGTAGGACGGCTGGAATCCGCCATCCTCGAAGATGCGGATGATGATGTGGAACTCGTTGGGCGCCGCGAGCGCCGGTCGCACCGCCTTTTCGTACCCGAAGATGGCGAGGGGCGCGCCGACGACGGCCAGGAAGACCAGGATGCCGGCCATCACCTCCTGACGAGCGCTTTTCCTGCCGTCTGCGCGAGTTGCCAACCGTCCCACCGCCTGTCCTCCCCCGGTGCTGTCAGCCGAGGTACAGCCAAAGGAAAAGCTCTGCCAATCCGGTCAGGTACACGGCGAACGGTACGGACGCCAGGGCCGCGGCCCGGGTGTCGCCCTGGAAGTCGGACCGTAAGATGCGAAAGCCGCTCAGCACGCCCCATCCGAGCCCTACGAGCAGCACGGGCAACTGCAGGAAGGGCACCCACCCCGGCACATAGGGCGTCCAGGGATAGGATGCGGTGCCGAGCAGGTTCCAACCCCAACCGAAGGGGTCCGAGATGGTGGGGATCGCGTAAGAGAGGTTGGGCAGCACGAAAGAGAGGCTGAAGGCGATCCAGGCCATCAGCCCGAAGGGCACCAGCGCGTACGAAGCGTCGACGAAGAGCTCCTTGAGCGGGATGCGATGCCCCAAACGCCCCGCAATCCAGCGGCCCAGCACCGTGGCTACCAGGTGGAGCAGGGGGCCGACCACGAGCGTGGTCAACAAGAACCCGGCGGCGTACACGATGAACCCCTCCGGTTGCCTCAGGCTGGCCCAATCCTTCAAGAACCCGTGGGGCCCGAGCATCACCAGCGAGTAAGCGAGAGCGCTGCCCAGCATGATGAACGCCTTGTAGGCTTCGTCGATCTTGCGCCCCTTCTGGACGTACAGGTCGAGACCGAAGGGGCGAGCGTTGATGGTGATGTTGTCGTACGGGCAGGCCTTGATGCACTCGGTGCACAGGATGCAGTAGTTGTTGCGCTCCATGGGGGCGCCCGGGAACTCCGACATGGGACACGGGTATCCGCCCTGCCCGCCTACTGCGAGGCTCTCGACGGTGCTGCCACGGAAGCACGACTTGAACTTGCATGCCAGGCAGGTCTCTGCGCTGCGCCGCCGGAGCTCCACGGGCGCAACCATGGAGTAGAGGCCGAGGAAGCCCCCCACGGGACAGAGGTAGCGACAGAAGGCGCGCCGCTCGTAAACCAGGTGCATGACGATGGCGAGCACGAACAGCCCCAGGAGCAGGGCGCCGGTCACCACCGGGCTGGTGGTCACGATAGCACTGAAGAGCGCGATGGAAAGGAACCCGAAGTTGGCGAGCCACAGATTGCGCAGCCGCCTCGGCCAGCGCCGGTTGAGGCTCCAGGGAGCGCCGGCGTGATGGCCGATGAACCGGCGGCGAGCCAGCCACTCGCCCAGGGAGGGGATGGGGCAGGCGGTGCACCAGACCCGGGCCCCGAAGGGGACGAGCAGCATGATGAGCAGGGCCCACCAGACGATCCAGACGAAGACGACGGCGAAGTTTTTCGCGCCGATGGGGATACCGAAAAGGCCGCTCGCGATGATGACGACGAAGGCCAGCAGCCCGGGCCACATCAAGGCGAACTGGAACCAGCGTTGATGCAACAGCCGCGACAGGCGCGGCCAGCGCCGGAGGAGATCCCGTTTGAACACACCTCGCGGCAGCGGCCGGGCTGTGATGGCAGCGGCTTCGGACGTTCCGGCAGGTCCCATGGCGCTTATGTTCAACCGCCCTTTCTCCACCAGCCGTAAGCAAGTGCCCCGAGGCCGACGATGGCGGCCAGCACACCGCCCGTGTGGAAGAGCCGGTTGGGTTGCACGACGATCTCTCCCACCATGAACGGGTGCAACGGCCCGCAGATGACGGAGCACCGGTAGCGCAGCTTACCCGGGCGATCGGCCACGAAAGAGACGACGCCTTCCTCCATCGGCGGCACTCGGATGTTGAGCCCGTAGGCGTCGAGGTAGAGGCCGTGGGTGATGTCGAGCGAGCGCACCCTCAACGTGACCCGGTCCCCGAGGTTGACGTAGATGCGAGGAGGATCGAACGCGAACTGCCGGGCGGTGATGACGAACTCCCGCTCCTGTCCTCCCGCGGAGCCGGCAAGAGAGGGAAACAGCCAGCTGACGGCCATGATCGCCGCGATGATGGCCGTGATCCCGATTAGCTTTGCCCGCCTGAGGGCGGGGCGCTTACGGCCCGCGGTCCGGGTGAGGCTCGACTTCACGCGGATGCCCTCCCGGGTACCAGGCTACAGCGAGGCGGGCAAGGCGTCTGTCGGGCGAAAGCCCAAATTCGTGGCTACCGATCCGCGTGGATTTGCAACGTTTCTTCGCGATCGGGGCGAGCGGTGCAACGAAATGTTGCAGGGCGCAACCTGGCTGCAGCGTCCGGGAACGGCCCGGGTCTCACGAAGCCCGGGGTCGCTGTAAGCCGAGCCGCTTCATGCGCCGCCAGAGCGTGGTCCGGTTGATGCCGAGCGCCCGGGCGCACTGGCCGATCTGCCAGTGGTGGGCTTCGAGCGCTTGCAGAAGCTGCTCGCGCGAAAGCGCCCCTGCGTTGGGCGCAAGCGCCGGGTCGGGGGAAGCGGGCGAAGGAGGGTGGGGGAGAACCAGGTGGGGCGCATCGATGGCCGGTCCCTGAGCCAGGATGGCAGCGGCCCTCAGGATCCTTTCCAGTTCCCGAACGTTGCCGGGGAAGGGGTACGACATGAGGCGGGCCAGGGCGGCACCCGTCAGCTGGGGGAGGGGCTGGGCCTGCGGAGTCATGTCGGCCAGGATCTTCTCCGCCAGCAGGGGGATGTCGTCCAGCCGGTCCACGAGAGGCGGCACCACGACCCGCCGCTGCTGCAACACTGCAGCCAGGCCTTTGTCGAAGCTGCCCGTGACGACCAGATCCTCCAGGCGGTGGTGCGTGCCGGCGACGATCCGAACGTCGGGCCATTGACCGGGGCGCCAGGCGTCGAGGTGGCGCGCCAGCGCGGCCTGGCAATCGGCGGGGAGGTCCGCGATGTCCTCCACGAACAGCGTGCCTTCATGAGCGAGATGCAGCGCGCCCACCGGCGCATGGCCATGGGCCTCGGAGTGGTCCCGATCCCCGAGCAGCCGCTCCCGCACTGTGACAGGGGGGAGGCCTTCGGTGAGCACGGGCACGAAGGGGCCTGCCGACCGGATGCCGAGCTCGTGGAGAGTGAGGGCTACCCAATCGGTCTCCGTGCCGGGGGCCTTGCACGAGAATCGGCCACTCGCTGTCGCGCAGCGCCTCGAGCGCCTCGTACAGCCGGAGCATGGGGCGACTGGCCCCGACCAGGCGCCCGTAGCCCTTGCACCGATCCCGTTCCCGTTGGTCCACCCCCGGCCGACTTCCGAGCTCTGCGGTGACGTCCCGCAAGATGCGGACCGCGGCCAGGATGCGGTTGCCCCGCCCCGTGAGCGGGACGGTACGGACTCGGACCAGACGCACGCGCCCGTCCTTGGAGAGTACCGGGCTTTCGAAGTCCTCCGGCGGCCGCCGGGTGGCGAACAACCCCTCGATGTCGCACACCCTGCGGCAAAAACGCCCGGCGCACACCTCGAAACAGCGGCTCCCCAGGGCCTCCTGGCGGGTGAATCCGGTCAGCTTTTCGGCGGCGCGGTTGAACGCGACGATGCAGAGATCCTCGTCGACCACCATGACCGCATCGTCGAGGGCGTCGAGCGCCGCTTCCAGGTGCTCCAGGCGCTCATCGGACCAAAACGGCACGCTCGTCAGCACTCCTCCTGTACGAGGCCCCTGCACAGCGCATACCGTACCAGGTCGGACCGCTCGCGCAGGCCGAGCTTTTCGCAAATGCGGCTACGGTACGTATCGACCGTCTTCACGCTGACGCCCACGCGCCTGGCTATCTCCTGGCGCGAGTAGCCGAGGGCGAGGAGCCGCAATACGTGCCATTCCCGATCGGAAAGCTCGGCACGGCCTCGTGGGCCCGGCAGCTGGGGCGAGAGCCCGCAGACCTGCGCCACATCCGGGTCGACGTAGAGCGCGCCGCCCGCCACCGTGCGCACCGCCCTGCACAGCTCGCTGGCGGGGCTCCTGGCGAGGAACAAGCCGCACGTCCCGGCGCGAACCAGCTCCCGGAGCAGGCTCAGCTCCGGGTGCACCATCAAGACCAGCGTGGCAACCGAAGGGCGGCGACGCGAGAGCCATTCGATGGCCTGGGTCTGCCGGGCACGGTGACACGTGCCGAAGAGGACCACGTCGGGCCTGAAGCCGTCGACCACCGCCTGCAGGTCACCGGCATCCGGCAGGTCGGCGACCACCTCCATGTCGGGCTGCCGCTCGAGGATGAGCCGTAGCCCCGTACGGAACACCTCGTGCGCCTCCACGACCACGATGCGGATGCGGTCACGAGCCGGCCGAACACCGCTCACCCCCCGGGGTGCCGTCGCGCGGCGGGACCCCTATCGTCCCGGTTGGGGGGTTCACCTCAAGGGCCTTCGAGTCCTGCTGCGGACGCCGTTGAATAGGGCCGGGCAGGGCCGGGGACCGAGCCGTCGGCTCGGAGCTGTTGCCAGGACCGCACCGCTGCGAGGGCCATGTCGGGAGCATCGGTGGTGGCGCCGTCTGCACCGGCCTCCCACGCCCGTCGCAGGAGCCTCAGGTCGCTGTGCACGCCCCACACCCGCACCTGCAGGCCCTGCCGGCGAGCCGCCTCTACGGCATGAGGCGTGATGCTGCAGGCGCTCGGGCAGATCTGGTCGGCGTTCAAGCGGCTGCACGTCTCCAAAGCGGCGAGCTCGACCGCCCTTGCCAGCAGGCCGATGGCGACGGCAGGCATGAGCCGGCGGGCTCGTTCGAGCAACGCCGGGTCGAAGCTCGTGATGACCAGCCGGTCGGGGGAGAAGTCTCCGCTGCGGGCGCCGAGGGCCCGGTGGACGGCCTCGGGCGTGCCCGGGGCCTTGAGTTCGAGGACGACCACAGGTGCGTGCCCCTCCTCGGCAGGGGCCAGCAGGTAGCGTTCCAGGAACTCCTCCAGCCGCATGATGCCCGGCGGTTCGCCCTGGGCAGGTTGCAGGCGCTCCGGTCCATCGGGCCACCGCACATGCAAGCGGGTGAGCTCTGTCCACGTGAGGCGGTCGACCGGGCCCCGCCCGTCGGTGACCCGGTCGACCGTCGCATCGTGCATCAAGACGGCGACCCCGTCGGCCGTCAGCCGCACGTCCGTCTCCAGGGCGGAGCAACCCATCTCGAGGGCGAGGTCGAAGGCGGCCCTGGTGTTTTCAGGAGCGTACCGGGATGCTCCCCGGTGGGCGATGATCTGCACGGACGTGCCAGCACTCCTCTCCGGGCCGTTCGGCGGCCGGGCGGCAACAGGCCGCCGCGCTCACGGGTGCGCCGAGCGGTAGCCTTCCATGAAGACTTCGACGTCGCTCTGCAGCCGTTCGAGAGCGGCTCGGGGCTCTACGGCGGCGCTCGTCTGCACCTGCTCCACGGCCCGCAGAAGGCCCCGCCAGATCAGGGCGTCGGCCGGATGGATGGGGTGGTCCTTGACCAGCGGCAGCTGGTCGTAGATGATGCGGGCCCGTTCGTTCTGGCGCAGGAGCTGCTGGACGGCGGGCGATTGTACCGCGGAGCGCCGGATGGGGACGTAGCCGGTCTCGGTGGCGATCTGGACCATCCGCTCCGTCCCGGTCAGGTACTGGACGAGCCGCCAGGCCGCCCGCTCGTGCTCGGGATCGGAACGGAAGATGGCCAGCGCGTTGCCGCCGAGGCCGACGGCCTGCTCCTTCTCCTTGGGCATGGCCGCTACGCCGAGCTCGAACTGCGAGCCAATCTCCTTCTCGTAGTATCCCCGTACGGAGGTGGAGCAGAAGAGGAGTGCGTACCGGCCGCTGATGAAGTCACGCTCCGCCGTCTGGTGGCCCATGGGAGGCTCGGCGTGGTACGTGTGCACGACGTCCCTGAAAAAGCCGAGCGCCTTGACGGCGGCCTCCGACGTGAGCTGCGGCCGGCCCGCCTCATCGAACAGGGTGCCCCCTGCCTGCAAAACCATCGGCCGCACGTACCACGGCACGTCCGCGCACGACCCGAACCCCCACCGGTCCGGCCGCCCGTCGCCGTTGGTGTCGGCGGTCAGCCGCTGGGCCATGCGCAGGAGTTCCTCCCAGGTGGCCGGGGCGGCGGCCGGGTCGAGGCCCGTCTGTCGCAGTGCGGTGCGGTTGATCCAGAGCCCCGGGGTGCTCGGCTGGAAGGGGATGACCCATCGCTGGTTCTTGTACGTGTACCGGCTCCAGAGGCCCGGGATGATGTCCGCGAGATCGGCCTGGCTCAAGAAGCGCTCGACCGGCACGAGCGCGTCGGCGTCGATCAGCTGCGGGATGCCGTGCCGCTGGCCGAGCTGCGCGACGTGCGGCGGGGTGCGCCCGGCGACGGCCGCCAGGAGCTTTTGGGCCATCTCGTCGTAGTTGCCCATGTACTGGGCCTCGACGCGGATGTCCGGGTTGAGGCGCTCGAACTCCTTCACCCAGCCGTCCATCGAGCCGCCGGGGGCCGACGTGGTCCAGAAGCGGAGGGTCACGGGGGCCGCCTCCGCAACGCCTGCCGCCGGGCCTGCCAGGGCCCCTGCCCAGGCCATCCATCCTGCCGCTGCGAGGACCGTGGCCACGAAGATGCGACGCACTTGCGGGTTCATGGTGTGCCCACCATCCTTTCCGGATGTCGAATCCCTGGATACCGAGGTTCCCAGGCGCCAGGGCGCAGCGATGCGGGAGCCTCGCGACGGGGAACCGCCCCGGCGGGCGGAGGCGGCCGCTTCACCCCCGGACCGCCCCCGCGGCAAGCCCTTCGATGAACTGCCGCTGGGCTGCCAGGAACGCGACGACCGTCGGCACGGCCACCAGCACCGAGCCTGCCATGAGCAATGCCCAGTCGTTGCCCAGTTCCTGGTTGATGAAGTAGCGCAGCCCGATCTGGACGGGCCGCAGCGCCTCGCTGTTGGTCACGATGAGCGGCCACAAGTAGCTGTTCCACTGGCCGAGGAAGGTGAGCAGCGCCAGGGTCGCCATGGTGGGGCGGCACAGGGGCGCCGCGACCCGCCACACGAAGGTCCACCGGCTGGCCCCGTCCATGAAGGCGGCATCCTCGAGTGCCCTCGGGAGGGCCACCATCGCCTGGCGCATCAGGAAGATGCCGAAGGCGCCGGCCAGGTTGGGGACGATGAGGGCCAGGTAGGTGTCCACCCAGCCCAGATCCCTCATGAGCAGGTAAGCGGGGATGAGGGTGGCCTCGCCGGGGATCGCCATGGTGGCCAGGATGGCGGCCAACACGGTCTGGCGCCCGCGGAAGCGCATCCGGGCCAGTGCGTACCCCGCGAGGGTCGCCGTGACGATCTGCCCGGCGACCGAGGTGCCCGCCACCACGGCCGTGTTGAGGAAAAACCGCCCGAACGGTGCCGCCTGCCAGGCGCGGGCGTAGTTGTCCCAGCGCCACTCCTGGGGGATCCAGCGCGGCGGGATGGCCATGAGCTCGCCCGGCCCCTTGAGCGACGTGATCAGCATCCATGCGAAGGGCACGAGGACCGCCACGGCCCCTGCCACCGCAAGGGCGGTGACGAGGGCGCCGATGGCTTCCCGCCCGGCAGCCCCGGTCCGCCAGCGGGAGAAGCCATGGGCGGAGTGGCGTAGAGCCGGCGCACCGTTCATCCCTTGAACACCCACCGTCCCGAGAGGCGCAACTGCCAGACCGTGAGGGCGACGATGGCGGCGAAGAGCACGTACGCCACCGCAGACGCATAGCCCATCTGGAAGAGCTCG
Organism: Limnochordaceae bacterium; assembly: GCA_014896295.1. Taxonomy (GTDB): domain Bacteria; phylum Bacillota; class Limnochordia; order Limnochordales; family Geochordaceae; genus Carboxydichorda; species Carboxydichorda subterranea. The sequence continues at coordinate 96,338 of JADBKR010000004.1, read as the reverse complement.
AAGGCCCGGTAGTAGAGGTAGTAGACCACGACTTCGGTGGCGCCGGCCGGCCCTCCCTGGGTCATGACGTGCACCTGGGTGAAGACCTGGAGGCTATCGATGATGGAGATGATGAAGACGAACAGCGTGACGGGGCTCAGCATGGGCCACGTCACGTGCCGGAAGACCCCCCAGGAACCGGCGCCGTCGATGCGGGCAGCCTCCTGGAGCTCCCGGGGGACGCCCTGCAAGCCCGCGAGGAACAGCACCATGGTGTAACCCGCCGAGCGCCAGACGGACATCAGCGCCACCGCCGGCATGGCCCAACGGGGATCGGCCAGCCAGGGGATGGGGCCCGTGCCGAAGACGCGGTGCAGCAGGTCGTTGAGGAGCCCCACTTCAGGGTGGTAAATCCACATCCAGACGGCCGAGGCGGCCACCGTGGACGTGACGACCGGCGAGAAGTAGGAAGTGCGGAGCACCGTGCGCAGGCGCCGGGTGCGGTGGAGGGCGAGGGCAAGGCCGAGCCCGAGCGCCATGTTGGCCGGGACGGTGAGCAGGGCGTACTCGAGCGTGTGGGCGGCTGCCGTCCAAAACTGGCCGTCGCGGGCCAGCCGGGCGTAGTTGGCCCACCCGGCGAAGCGGCGAGCGGGGCTCATCAGGTCCCAGTCGTGAAGGCTCAGGTAGAAACTGTAGGCCGCCGGCCAGGCCACGAAGGTCGCGAGGATGGCCAGGGCCGGAAGGAGGAAGAGCCAGGCCTGCACGGCTTCCGAACCGAGCAGCCGGCCTGCGCGCTCGAGCGAGGCGCGCAGGCGGCTTCCTGCAAAGCCCAGCCTGTCCGGTAGAGGCCTCTCCGGGAAAGGCGGCGCTGCAGTGGAGAAAACGGCCGGCGACGGCACTTTGGGGGTCATCTCCCGGTGCACGGCCAGGGCCCACCCCGCTTCTGTGGGATAGGTCTACCGGCGCCGCGTTACAGGCGAGCCATGCCGTGTTACGGGGAGGTTGACGCTTTGTTGTGCGCGGGTGAACCGGGGGCACGGGCTGCACGGGCCCGACCCCCGGCTCGCCCCTGGCGTGTCAGCGGGCCGCGGACTGCAGGATGCGCTGGACGGCGGCTTCGTCGACCCGGCCGCCGGTGACGTGCGGGAGTTTCTTGAGCGGGTAGTTGCGAAGCACCCGGCGCATGACGGCAGGCTGCTCCCGGTACCGGCGCATGACCTCGTCGGGCACGAAGCGCTCGAGAGCCTCCCTGCCCCTGGGATCGTCGAGCCAGGCCTGGATGGATGACTCCGCGGTGAGACGGGTATCGGCCAGCACGCCGCCGGTCAGGACGACCGTTGCCTGCACCCGGATGTCCTGGGACGAAGCCCCGATGAGCAAGTCGTACGTCCCCGGCTCGGCCACCCAGCCCCCGCGCTCGGGGTCGTAGTAAGAGAAATCCCGGATGGTCAGCCGGAAGCTGGCCGGACGGGTCTCTCCGGGAGCGAGCGCCACCCGGGCGAACCCCTTGAGCTCCTTGACCGGCCGCGGCAACTGGGAGCGGTGCGGCCGCACGTAGAGCTGCACGATCTCTTCACCGTCGCGGCTGCCGGTGTTGGTCACCGGCACCTGTACCTCCAGCGAGTCGCCGGGTGCGATGCTGGGGCGGCTGAGGCTGGCCTGTCCGTACGAGAACGTGGTGTACGAGAGCCCGTGGCCGAAGGGGAACAACGGCTGCACGCCCCGAGCTTCGTAATAGCGGTACCCGATGAAAAGCCCCTCGCCGTAAAAGACCTTGCCGTTCTCGCCGGGGAAGTTGAGGTACGACGGGTTGTCCTCCAGCCGCACCGGGTACGTCTCCGCCAGCTTACCCGAGGGGTTGACCCGGCCGAAGAGGATGTCGGCGACGGCGCCCCCGACGCCTGCCCGGCGAGCCCCGCCAGCAGTACGGCCGGCACCCGGTCGATCCACCCGGCCATGGAGACGGGCGCCCCGTTGTGGAGCACGACGACGGTGCGCGGCTGGACCGCCGCGACGGCCTGGATGAGGGCGACGTGCCCGGGCGGGAGCTCCATGTCGAGCCGGTCGTACCCTTCCGACTCCACGCCGTCGGGCAGCCCGGCGAAGATGAGCGCGGCGTCGGCCGCCTCGGCAGCCCGGGCAGCCGACCGGAGCAGGGCATCGTCGGGCTCGCCGCTTTCCAGGTAGCCCTGGTAGTACGTCAGGGCCACCGAGCCGGCAGCGGCCCGCAACTCGTCGAGCGGCACGTCCACCCGGGTGGGCTGGACCCGGGAGCTGCCGCCGCCCTGGAACTGTGGGGCGACGGCCATGTGGCCGAGGACGGCGACGGAGCGCAACCGGGCCGGGTCGAGGGGCAACACGCCGCCGTCGTTCTTGAGAAGCACCATACACCTGGCCGCGGCCCGCCGGGCGAGCCGGTGATGCGCCTCGACCTCGGGCGCCTGCAGGCCGCGGGCCGGATCACGCGCTCCCGGCTGGGCCAGCGCGCGCTCGACGAGGGCCAGGATGCGGGTCACGGCGCGATCCAGCGCCTGCTCGTCCAGCCGGCCCGACCGTACGGCCTCGACGATGCGCCGGTCGTTGGACGGTGACGGACCCGGCATCTCCAGGTCGAGCCCCGCCTCGATGCCTGCGACTCGGTCGTCGACGGCGCCCCAGTCCGATATCACCGCGCCCTCGAATCCCCACTCGTCCCGCAAGATCTCGGTGAGCAGGTGGCGGTGCTGGGAGGCGTAGGTGCCGTTGATGCGGTTGTACGAGCACATGACGCTCCACGGGCGAGCCTGCGTGACCACCCGCTCGAAGGCGGCCAGGTAGATCTCCCGCAGCACCCGCTCCGGAATCTCCGCGCTGATGCTCAGGCGCTCGCTCTCCTGGTTGTTGGCGGCGAAGTGCTTGAGGCAGGTACCCACGCCGGTCGACTGCACGCCCTCCACGTACGCAGACGCCAGCTCACCGGCCAGGTAAGGGTCTTCCGAATAGTACTCGAAGTTGCGCCCGCAAAGCGGTGTGCGCTTCATGTTGATCCCCGGCGCGAGCAAGACGTGGACGCCCAGCGCCCGGGCCTCGACGCCCAGCGCCTCGCCGACCTCCCGCAGCAGGTCGCGGTCCCACGAGCATGCCAGGGCCGAGGCCGTGGGAAAGCAGGTGGCCGGGATGCTCCGGCCGATCATGTCCGCTTGCTCGATGGGCCGGCGCAGGCCGTGGGGGCCATCCGAAACCGTGATGGAGGCGACGCCGAGCCGGGCAAGGGGTTTGGTCGTCCAGGGGGTGGCTCCTGAACAGAGGGCCGCCTTCTCTTCCAGGCTCATCTGGCGTACGAGGGCTTCGATGTCGTGCACGGGGTCTTTGCCTCCTCCGGCGTGGAGAGCTCGGGACGTACCGGCAACCGGTATTCGACGGGTACCATCCCGATCCTGCCCGGCGACGTTAACGGCCACGCGATGGGGAACGGATGGTCGTGACGACCCGGGCCGAGGGCGCAGGCAATACAAACGTGAAGCAATTCTCATGATCCTTGATACGACGAGCTTTGAGGGGTGCGCGCGATCCCGAGAGCACTCGGCAGGAAATCCGGTTACAAGAGCAGAATGAGAGGCCCGGAAGTTATCGATAACGAGGGCCGAGGGCGCTATGGTGACGCTGGCCGACATCGCAAGGCGCCTGGGGGTCTCCACGATGACCGTCTCCCGGGCGCTCAACGGGCGAGACGGGGTGAGCGAGGAGCTGCGCCGCCGGGTGCTCGAGGAAGCGGAGCGGCTCGGCTACAGCAAAAACCTTCTCTCGGTGGCCCTTCGCCGCGGGAAGACCCGGACGGTGGGGCTCTGTGTGTTCGACCTCTCGTTCCCGTACGCCAACGAGCTGGTGCGAGAGGTGGATCATCTGGCCCGGGCAGCAGGCTACGAGGTGCTGGTCAACTGTTCGCACGGGGATGCGAAGGAAGAGCGGGAAAACGTGGAGGCATTCCTGCGCCGGCGGGTCGACGGGATGCTGATCGTGCCCGTCGCGAGCGGCCACAACGTGCAGTTCTTCAAGAGGCTGGCGTACCGGGGGGTACCCCTGGTCTTCGTGGACCGGTACCTGGCAGGGTGCCCGGTGGACTACGTGGCCACGGACAACATCCAGGGGGGATTCCTGGCGGCCTCCCACCTGCTGGAGTTGGGGCACCGGAGGATCGCCTTCGTGCCTGGCCCTGAGATCGATTGCATCGCCGTGCAGGACCGGTTGGTCGGGGCCGAGCGGGCGCTGGCCCCGTACGGCGATGCGGCGAACCTCACCGTGCTGCAGCCGCAGCGCCCCGTGCCGAGGCCGGAGGACAACGGCTACGAGGCTGTCCGCGACTACCTGCGAGGCGGGGGCCGCAGCGAGGGAGGCCGGCTGACGGCGGTCTTCGCGGTTAACGATAGCGTTGCCATGGGGGTCGTCGCGGCGCTACGGGAGCACGGGGTGCGGGTGCCGGAGGAGATGTCGGTGGTAGGGTTCGACGACATCTGGATGGCCAAGTACTTCCAGCCCCCGCTCACCACCATCCGGCAAGATGCCCAAGGTATCGGGCAGTCGAGTATCCGGATGCTGCTCGAGCTCATGGATGGGCGTCGGCCGTCGGGCCGGCGGTTATTGCTCGAACCCGTGCTGGTGGAGCGGGCGACTACGGCTCCGGTGGCGGGCAGCGGGGCGGAGGAAAGCGGGGCGGATGGGGCGCGATCGACAGCCGGGGCGCCCGGACATCGATCATCCACGGAGGCGGTGACACAGCGATGAACTACCGGTATCTGGGACGTACTGGGTTGAAGGTCAGCGAGCTGTGCCTCGGCACGATGACCTTCGGGCGCGAATCGTCCGAGGCCGAGAGCCACCGCATGCTCGACCGTTTCGCCGAGGCCGGAGGCAATTTCATCGATACGGCCGACGTGTATGCCGCCGGCGTCTCCGAGGAGATCCTCGGCCGATGGCTCAAGGGCAAGCGGCGCGACGACTACGTGATCGCGACCAAGGTGCGTTTCGCCATGGGAAAGAGCCCCAATGACCTGGGGCTGAGCCGCAAGCACATCGTGGCCGCCATCGAGGCGAGCCTCCGCCGCCTGCAAACGGATTACGTGGATCTCTACCAGGTGCATGCCTGGGACCCGGGCACGCCTCTGGAGGAGACCCTATCGACGCTGGACGACCTGGTGCACAAGGGGCTCGTCCGCTACACGGGGGCCAGCAACTACACCGGATGGCAGCTGCAGAAGGCCATCGACGCGGCACGGGCCCACGGCTGGGAGCCGTTTTCCTGCTTGCAGCCCCTCTACAACTTGCTGGATCGCTCCACCGAGTGGGAGCTCATCCCCGTGTGCGTCAACGAAGGGCTGGGTGTCATCCCGTGGAGCCCGCTGCGGGGTGGATGGCTGAGCGGCAAGTTTCGCCGGGGAATGACCGCACCGCCGGCAGGCACCCGCATCGAGCAGGCGAGCCGCTATGGGTGGAGCGAGAACTGGGAGCGCTACAACAACGAGCGGACCTGGCGGGTCATCGACACGCTGCTGGCGATCGCCGGGCAGGTCGGCAAGACGCCTGCTCAGGTGGCGCTCAACTGGCTGCTGCGCAAGCCCGGGGTAACGGCTCCCATCATCGGCGCCCGGGACATGGCGCAGCTCGAGGACAACCTGGGCGCGACCGGCTGGGAGCTGACCGCCGAGCAGGTCGCCGCTCTGGACAGGGCCAGCGACCCCGAGCTCCCGTACCCGTACGATTTCATCCGCAACGCGAGCCGGGAGCGCTGAGGGTCGTCACGGCGGAAGGGGGGCGGGAGGAAACCGGAGTGACCGGGGGCTGGCCGCTCCCGGAGGAAGTGGGGCGGCGTCCGTAACGGGGCCCGCAAAGGCCCGGGTCGGGGGCCGTAGAGGCCCAGTTTGGAGAGGATGGTGCCCACTTTGAAGCGTACCTGGCGTACCACAGCCTTCCTGGGGATGGTCCTGGCCGTGGCCGTTGCAGGGGTCGCGCCGGCATTCGCCCAGGGGCTACCCCGCAATCAAACCCTATATATCGCCGGTTTCCAGTGGGGACCTGCCACCCACTTCAACCCGCTGGCGCCCAACGCTGCCTGGCCGGTGGGCGGCAACGGCAACCCGGATCAGCAGGCGCCCGGTTACGTCTATGAGTCCCTCTTCCTGTACAACATCGTGGACGGCCGTTTCGAGCCGCTCTTGGCCCGGGAGATGAAGTGGGTCGACGCAACCACGCTGCGCATCCAGCTCCAGCCGGGCACCAGGTGGCAGGACGGCAAGGCGCTCACGGCACGTGACGTGGCCTTCACGTTCCAGCTGGCCGAGCGCTTCGCCCTGGGGTACAGCTCGTTCTGGCAGTACGTGAAGTCGGTCAAGGCGGTGGACGACCGGACCGTCGAGATCGCGCTCGACCCGGCGAAGCCCAACCGGCCGCTGGTCGAGCAGTACGTCGCGACGGTCATGATCCTTCCCCAGCACATCTGGGGCCCGTTGGCAGACAAAGGGCGCGCCGAGCTCATGCAGTTCACCAACCTGAAGCCGGTCGGTTCCGGCCCCTACCAGGTGCAGAGCTACTCGGCCGAGCGGATCGTGCTGCAGCGGTTCGAAGGGTACTGGGGCAAGTCGCTGTACGGGATGCCCACCCCGAAGTACCTCGTGCACCCGATCTTCAAGAGCAACGACGCCGGCAACCTGGCGCTCAAGCAAGGGGACGTCGACTGGTCCCAGCAGTTCGTGCCGCAGGTGTGGACGCTGCACAACGTCCAGACCTGGTACGACAAGGAACCGTACTACATCCCGGGCTCGATCCCGCTCATGATCATCAACGTCCACCAGAAAGGGCTCGACAACGTCCAGGTGCGGCGCGCGCTGGCGTACTCCATCGACTACGCGCTGATCGCCCGCACCGCCATGTCACGGTACTCGGAGCCGGCGAAGTCGAGCCTGATCCTGCCGACCGGCGTCGAGTCCCAGTACTTCGATGAGCAGCTCGTGGAGCAGTACGGCTGGAAGCACGACCCGAAGAAGGCCGTCCAGATCCTGGAGCAGGAGCTCAAGGCGAAGAAGGGGCCGGACGGCATTTACGTGTTGCCCGACGGGACCAGGCTGAGCTTCACGGTGCAGACCCCGTACGGGTGGACCGACTGGATGGCGGCCCTGCAGGTGGTCTCCCAGAGCGCCCGGCAGGTGGGCATCGAGGTGCGCACGGACTTTCCGCAGGCACCCATCGTCTCCACCAACGTGCAGAACGGCAACTTTGACCTGGTGCTCTGGTATGTCTCCCAGGTAGGCGCGGCCAGCCCCTGGACCCGCTTCCGGGACGTGTTGGACGACCGGGGCGTGCCGCCCATTGGCCAGCAAGCGTTCCGGGACTACGGGCGGTTCTCCCATCCCGACGTGGCCGGCTTGCTCGACCGCGCCGCCTCGGCCGGGAGCCCGGAGCAGTTGAAGGAGATCTACGGGCAGCTCGACCGTATCTTCATGGAGAACGTGCCGGCCATTCCGCTCATGTACCGGCCGCTTCTCTTCTACGAGTTCAACACGACGCACTGGACGGGCTTCCCGACGAGCCAGGACCCCAAGGCGCCCCCGATGTTCTACATCTCGGTGCTGCGCCTGGTCCGTCCCGAAGTGACGCGCAGGAAGGAAAGGGACCACCCGGCGGCGGCCGGTTGACCGCCACGACAGGCGGAGCGGGAGGGTCTTCGGAAACAGCCCTCCCGCTCCGCCCCGGCGGGCAGCCGTGACCGCCGAACGGGCGTAGGGGGTTGACGTACCTGCGGCGCTACATCGTGAGCAAGGCGTTGTGGTACGCGCTGGCATTCGTCGTAGCCATGGGGCTCAATTTCCTGCTGCCGCGGCTCATTCCCGGTAACCCCGTAGACGCGCTCATCGCCCAGTACCTGCGGAGCGGCGGGCAGGGCGAGGCGGCGAGCCGGGTCTACCAGGCATTCTTGCAGGAGTTCGGTCTCGACGAGCCCATGGGGCAGCAGTTCGTGACGTACGTGGGCAACGTCCTGCGGGGCAACCTGGGGACTTCCTTCTCCTTCTACCCGGCCAGGGTGACCGACCTCATCGCACAGGCGTTGCCCTGGACCGTGGCCCTGCAGTTGCCGGCCATCCTCATCGGATGGATCCTGGGCAACTTGCTCGGAGCCCTGGCCGCCTACAAGGGAGGCACGTTCGACCGCACGCTCTTCGTGGGCGCACTGGCCGTCTCCAGCATCCCGTATTACGCCATGGCCATTCTCCTGTTGTACTTCCTCGCCGTGGTGGTGCCGGTCTTCCCGGTGGCGGGCGGGTACAGCTTCGGTTTGAGCCCGAACCTGTCCGTGGGATTCATCGTGGACCTGATCCAGCATTACACCCTGCCCTTCCTCTCCCTGGTGCTGATCGCCATCGGGGGGCAGGCCGTCGGGATGCGCTCCATGGCCATCTACGAGCTGGGTGCGGATTACGTCAACTACGCGTCCGGGATGGGAGTCAAGGAAAACACGATCCTGCGGTACGTCTTCCGCAACGCCATGCTGCCGCAGGTGACGGGCCTTGCCCTGTCGCTGGGCACCATGGTCGGGGAGCGCTCATCACCGAGCTGGTCTTCTCGTATCCCGGCATCGGGTACCTGCTCTTCAACGCGATCTCCCTCAACGATTACCCGCTCATCCAGGGCGTGACGCTGTTCATCGCGACGGCGGTGCTGCTGGCCAACTTCCTGGTCGACCTGGCGTACGGCTTCATCGATCCGCGCATCCGGGCCGTTCAAATGGGGGAGCGATAGCAAGTGGCCGTTTCCGGGTCGGTGCGGCGGGCGTTTCGCTCGCAGCGGTTCATGGCGAGCCTCGTCCTGGTGCTGGCGGTACTTGCCTTTGCGCTGGCGGGGCCCGCGATCGCCGGGCGCGACCCCAACGCCATCGTGGGCATGCCGTTCGAGCCGCCGTCGGGCAGCGCTTTGCTCGGCACCGACAACTTCGGGAAAGACGAGCTGACGCTGCTCATGTACGGTACCCGGACGTCGCTCGAAATCGGGGCGATCGCCGGCATCATCGCCGTGGTCATCGGCACCGTGGTGGGGACGACGGCGGGCTATTACGGGGGCGTCACGGAGGAACTCCTGATGGGCGTGACCAACGTGCTCATCACGATTCCCTCCTTCATCGTCCTCATCCTGCTCTCGATTGCGCTGCAATCCCGATCCGTGCCCGTCATGGGCCTCATCATCGGCATCACGTCGTGGCCATGGACGGCCCGGGCGGTACGGGCGCAGGCGAGCAGCCTGCGGGCGCGAGAGCACGTGGACGTCGCCCGCCTTTCGGGGGCCGGCGGCGTCGAGATCATCGTGCGGGAGATCATCCCCTACATGCTCTCCTATCTGGCCATGGCGTTCACGCTGCAGCTCGCCTCTGCCGTGCTGACGGAGGCAGCGCTCAGCATGCTGGGGTTGGGGCCGTCCAACGCCATTTCCCTGGGCGTGTTGCTGCAATGGGCGCTGCTGTGGGAGGCGGTACGCCAGGGTGTCTGGTGGACCTTCGTGCCGCCGGTCTTTTTCCTGGCCGTCATTGCGTTCAGCCTGCAGCTGCTGAACGCCAGCCTCGACGAGATTTACAACCCGAGGCTCCGAAGGGAGGGCCGGGGCGCGTGAGCACCCTGCTCGAGGCCCGCCGGATCAGCGCGAGCTACCGGGTCGACAGCGACGGGCCGCGCATCCGGGCCGTCGATGACGTCTCGCTCACGCTGGAGGAGGGCGAGGCGCTCGGCGTCGCCGGCGAGTCCGGGTGCGGCAAGTCGACGCTCGCGAGCATCCTGTCGCTCAACGTCCACCCGCCGCTGCAGGTGACGGGGGTCGGCTGCGGGTGGCAGGTCACGACATCCCGCTCGACGGCATCAACGGCGGCCGGGTGGGAACCGGGCTGCGGGGCAAGGTGGTGGCGCTGCTCCCCCAGGGCGCCATGAACGCGCTCAACCCCACGCTTCGGGTGCGGGATTTCGTCTACGACGTGCTGCGCTCGCACGTGGCGGGCATCACCCGCAAAGAGGCCATCGCCCGTGCCACCGAGCGTCTGGAGCGACTGGCGCTGCCGCCGAGGGTGCTGGACGCCTACCCGCACCAGCTGAGCGGCGGGATGCGCCAGCGGGTGGTGGCGGTGGTCTCGACGCTGCTCGACCCGGACGTGCTCATTGCCGACGAGCCGACCTCCGCCCTCGACGTGAGTTCGCAGCGGGCGTTGCTGGCGCTCCTGTCGCACCTGCTGGAGCAGCGCATCATCCGGGGCATTGTCTTCATCACGCACGAACTGCCGCTGCTCCGGTACATCGCCCATCGCATCGCCATCATGTACGCAGGGCAGCTCGTGGAGGTGGGGCCGGCGGAGGAGGTCCTCTTCCAGCCGGCGCACCCGTACACGAAGGTCCTCATGGAGGCCACCATCGTGCTGGAGACCGGTACGCGGCGCCAGCGCATCCAGACGGTGGGAGGGGCCCCGCCCAATCTCATTTCGCCACCCCCGGGGTGTCGCTTCCACCCGCGTTGCCCGGTGGCGATGGGCCGATGCTCACGGGAGGCGCCACCGGTGGCGGATGTCGGGGCGGGCCATTCGGCGGTTTGCTGGTGGGTCGCCGAGCAACGGGCAGGAGAGGCGGGCAGTATGAGCCATGCCGCCGGCAACTGACGCGGTACTGCTGGACGTCCGGCACCTGACCCGGATCTTCGGGCACGGGGCGAAAGAAGTCCGGGCGGTGGACGACGTGTCGTTCACGCTGCAGCGGGGCGAGATCGCCTCGGTCGTGGGGGAGAGCGGCAGCGGCAAGTCCACGCTCGCGCGGGTGCTGCTTCGGCTCATCCGGCCCACGGCGGGGAGGATCGTTTTCGCGGGGCAGGACGTCACGCGCCTCTCCCGCCTGGGGGAGTTGAGGGCGTACTGGCGGCAGGTCCAGGCGGTGTTCCAGGATCCCTTCTCATCGTTCAACCAGTTCTTCCCAGTGCGGCGGGTCCTGGAGCGGAGCCTGCGGCTGGAAGGCAGGGTGGAGGCCGGGGAGAGGGACCGGCGCGTGCGCTGGGCGCTCGAGCGGGTCGCGCTCAACCCCTCCGAGGTGATGGGCAAGTTCGCCCATGAGCTGAGCGGGGGAGAAAGGCAGCGGATCATGATCGCCAGGGCGCTGGTCGTGCGACCCAGGCTGCTCATCGCCGACGAGCCCACCACCATGGTGGATGCCTCCTCACGGGCGACCATCCTCAATTTGCTGCTCGACCTGAGAGACGAGTACGGGATGGCCATCTTGTTCATCACCCACGACGTGAGCCTGGCCAGCTACGTGAGCGACACGCTGCTGGTCATGCACCAGGGCAAGGTGGTAGAACAGGGCGAGGCAGGCCGGGTGACGGCCCACCCCCAACATCCGTATACGCGGCAGCTTTTCGCCGATGCGTTCAGCCTTTCGAAGGGGAGGTCCGTGGTAACGTGACAGGGCAGCGACTGGGTGTCAACTACTGGGCGAGCTACGCAGGCCCGGGGATGTGGCGGGACTTCCGGGAAGAGGCGATCGCCGCCGACCTGCGTGCGCTCAAAGAGGCGGGCATCGAGTACACCCGCAGTTTCCTCTTCTGGCCCGACTTCATGCCGGAGCCGGAGCGGGTAGAGCCGGCCATGCTGGAGCGGCTGGAGCGGTACATGCGCCTCAACGAACGGATCGGGCTGGGCGTCCACCTCACGTTCCTGGTGGGGCACATGAGCGGGCAGAACTGGCCGCCCCGCTGGATGGCCGACCCGAGCCGGCTGTACACGGACCCGGGGCTCTTGCTGGCGCAGGAGCGGTACCTGGCCACGATCGTCGAGGCGGTCAAAGGGAGCCCGGCGCTCGAGGCGTACGTGCTCACCAACGAGGTCCCCATCTTCACGGGGCCGGCACCGGCAGAAGCGGTAGAAGCGTGGGCCTCCCGAATGGTGGGGCTGGTCAAGCGCCTGGATCCCCACCGCCCGGTGACGCTGGGCGACGGGGCCTGGTACGTGCTGGGGGATACGGCGAGCGGCTTTCGGCCGACGTGCGCGCAGGACGTCATCGCCCCTCACCTGTACCTGGCCGAGACTCACCCCGACCGGCAGGTCGCCGCGTACGGGATGGCGATGGCCATGGCGCGTCGCTTCGCGACCCGTCTGGGCAAGGAGCTGTGGCTGGAGGAGTTTGGCGCCACCCACTCGGTTTTCGGGGAGGAGGAGGTGGCGGCCTGGGCCCGGCGGGTGGTCGTGGAAGCGCGCCTGCACCGTGCGAGCCGGATCTGCTGGTGGTGCGGGTTCGACTTCCCGGACGCCATGCGGGAGACGGACCCTTACAGCCACCATGCGCTGGAGCTTTCGTTCGGCATGCTGCGGGCAGACCGCACGGCACGGCCCGGTGGCGAGGGCGTTGCGGGAGGCCATGGACGCGCCGCTGCCGCACCTGGAGCGGGCAGGGGTGCTGGTACCGTCGTACCTGCACGAGGTGTACCCCTTCTCCGAGCGGCCGGCGGCGGTGATGCAGCGGGCGCTGCTCAACGCGTACGCGGCGCTGCGCAAACTGGGCTACCTGCCGGAGGCGGTGCTGGAACGGGACCTGGCGCCGGGCCAGGAGCAGGCGCTGCCGCCCCTCCTGGTGGTGCCGTCGGCCCAGAAGCTGCGGGCGGCGACCTGGGCGCGGCTCATGGAGGTGCCCGGGCGGGTGCTGTACAGCTACCTGCACGCGACGAGCGTGCGCTCCCACGAGGGCGGCTGGGTGGCGGCGGCCGACGCCCGGCGGTTTTTCGGCGGTGAGCCGCACAACCGCTTCAACCTCGCCGAACCGGCGCCCAGGGCGCTGGCCTGGGAGGGCGGGCAGCTGGAGCTCCCGCAGGGGCCGGATCCGTTTACTTCGACGCCTCTCGTGCTGGAGCCCCGAGAGGCCGAGGTCCGCGGGCGAGACGAGGTCGGGCGGCCCTTGTGGGTGCGGGTGGGACGGCGCGACATGCTGCTCTACCCGCTCGAGGCGTTGGCCGAGGATCCCGAGGTGGTGGCGACGTTTTACGCCGCGGTGCTCGGGCGAGAGGCTCGGCCGGGCGCGCAGAGCGCCGCGTAGACCCTCTCCACCCTCGGCCGGGCGGGCGGGGCCGGGCAGGCACGGAGCGTGGGGGAGCTGGGCGCCGGCCCTACGGGTCCGGCGCCGCGACCGCCTCGATCTCGACGAGCGCCTGGGGCACGACCAGGCCGGTGACCACCGTGGTGCGGGCCGGGGGATCGGAGGGGAAGAAGCCACGGTAGGCGGCGTTCATGGCTTCGAAGTCGCTCGCGCGGGCAAGGTACACGGTGACGCGGGCGACGTGCCGCAGGGAGAGCCCTGCCTCCTCGAGGGTTTGCTGGATGCGGCGCAGGCATGCCTCGGTCTGGCGGGCCGCATCGTCGGGCGAGTGCCGGATCACGTCCGCCGGGGGCGTGACGCCTGAGAGCCACACGAGGCCCCCCGCGCGTACGGCTCGGGAAAACGGCCGTCCGGGGGCCGGTACCAGGACCCGAGGACCTTGCTCGTGATCTTCGCCGGGCATGGTTACGAAGGCTCCTTTCCGCTGAGGGCGTCGACGACCCGCTGCACCACCGTGTCGATCTGCTCGTCTTCGAGCGTACGGACGTCGAACAGCACGATCCCCGACTCCACGTGGTGGTTGCGAGTCCGGATCGACGGGTTACCTGCTTCCAGCTGCCGGACCAGGGCTCGGGCGTCCACCGGCGAGTGGCCCGGCTCGATGGTCAGGCGGACTCGGGGGATCGGCCGGGTCTCGTCGGATACGATGTCGACCCTGGCATGTAGCAGACCGGCACCGGCCAGGGTCTCGGAAAGCGCACCGGCCAGGCGCCTGGCCCGGCGCTCCAGGAGCTGGCGCAACGCCGCCTCGCTGGCCGCTACGTACTCTTCGAGCGCCTGCAGCAGCCCCGCGATGGCCTCCTTGCCCACCTTCATGGGCCGGCAGATGCCGAGCTCCTGGAGGCGGCACGCTTCGACCAGGCTCGCCTTGCCGGCCACGAACCCGGACGTCGGAGCCCCCACGGCTTTCTGGCCGCTGTAGACGACCAGCGTGGCCCCGGCGGCCAGGTGTGCGCGCAGGTCGACCTCGGCTGCGGCGTCGACGACGACCGGGATGCCCCGGGCTTGCGCGAGGTGGGCCACCGCTCGCAGGTCGAGCATGCCTTCCTGCTGGGCGTGGTGCGAGACCACGTGGAGCACCGCGGCGGTGCGGGGGCCAAGGGCCGAAGCCATCTGGTCAGGGCGGGTGCGGTTGACGGAGCCCACCTCCACCGGGATGGCGCCGGTCATGCGGACGAGCTGTACGATCTCCATCCCGAAGTCCACGGAGTGGCCCTTCTGGAGCACCACCTCGCGGCGCTCCAGCCCGTCGGTGTCGGGCAAGCGCCGTATCTTGCCGACGTCCGTACCGGTGAGGCAGGCGGCCACGGCCGCCACCAGCCCGGAGGCGGCACAGGAGGTGACCGTGGCGTCCTCGGCGCCGGTGAGTCGGGCGATGGCCCGGCCGGCCGCCCTTTGGAGTTGCGCCATGTCGACGTAGCGGCGCCCGGCCTCGGCCATGGCGGCCGCCACCGTAGGGCTCAGCGCCGAGCCGCCCAGGTAGGTCATCTTGCCTGCGGCGTTGATGACCCGGCCCAGGCCGAGTCGTTCGAAGGGATGCACGGAGGTAGCCATCTCAGGCAACGGTCGCGCTCCTCTCCTGGTAGAAACGGCGGAAAAGCGGGAGCAGGGTCTGCGTCAGTTCGCTGAACCGCTCGAAGAGCGCCGCGTAGGCGCCGGCACACGGGCCGGGTTCGACCACCTCGACCGGCGCCGGCACGAGCTGCCGAGCCGCATGGCGGGCGAGGGTCGCTTCGTCCAGCGACGAGCCTTCTCGTAAACGGGCTGCCAGACCAAGGACGGCGGCCCCCCGAACCGTCTCGAGTCCGGGGTCGGGTAGCCGGGTGATGGGCATCCCCAGCCCATCGGCCAGGATGCGGGCCGTGACGGGATGGATGCTGCCGCCGCCCGCCAGCGCGGCGAGGTGCACACGCGCCCCGCTCTCCGCCAGCGCGCCGGTGACGGCCCGCAGAGCCATCACCACCCCCTCCACCGCGGAGCGGACGAGGTGGGCGTCGGTGTGGGCCGGGGTCAAACCCAACCAGACCCCGCGGGCCGAAGGTTCCCATAGGGGGGTTCGTTCTCCCGACAGGTACGGAAGGAAAAGCAGCCCATCGGAGCCCGCCACCACCGAGGCCGCTTCGTCCATGGGCAGCGGCCGCCGGAGGACCGCAGCCCGGAGCCACTCGAGCACTCCCGCCGCGTTGGCCGTCGCACCGTTGGCGACCCACGCCAGCTCGCCTCCGGCTCCGGCCAGGAAGGGGTAGACGGTGAGGCGCGGAGCACGAGCGCGGCTGTTGAGATCGAGCAGCGGCCGTGCGGTCACGGTGCGGACCACCCCGCTCGTGCCCAGGCTCACGGTCAGCTGCCCGGGCTGCACGAAGCCCGTTCCAAGACTCTGGGCGACCCCGTCCCCGGCACCGAGCACCACGGGCAGCCCGGACGGGAGTCCGGTCGCCTCGTGCAGGCGAGCAGGAAGGCGTCCTGCCACCTCGGTCGCCGCGCGAATGGGCGGGAGCCACGACGGATCGACGCCGGCAAGGTCGCACAGCCGCTCGTCCCACGACCGCGAGGCCATACCGAAAAGCCCGGTGGCCCCGGCGCACGAAGGATCCGTGGCGACTTCGCCGGTCAGGCGCCGGAAGAGCTCGTCCCTGGGCGAGAGGACCCAGCGGGTCTCGCCGAGCGCCCGTCGAAAGGGCTCCGACGCGATCCCCGTGATCCGGCCTTCGGCCGCCTCCTCAGCCACAGGAACTTGGCCACGGGGTAGACGGGGGACGCGTGGCATCCGGTAATGCGGTAAAACTCGGGCACGGCGACATCCAGGAGGGAAGCCTGCGCCTGCGCCCGGCGGTCGTGCCATGGGATGGCAGGGTAGAGGGTCCGGCCGTCGCGCCCGATGAGGACGAGACCTGCCATCTGGCCGGTGAGGGTGAGCGAGGCGAACTCGATCCGCCCGGATCGCCCGCCGGCCGCCGCCGCCACCCTGTGCAAGACGGCAACGGCCGCATCCTCCCACTCGGAAGGATCCTGTTCTGCCCAGCCCGGCCGGGGGGAGTAGGTCGGGTACTCCTGGCGCGCCGAGGCCAGCACCCGCCCCCGGACGTCGAAGGCCGCTGCCCGGCAGCCGCTCGTGCCGAGATCCAGAGCCAGGAAGGCTTCGACGGCCGCTATTGCTTGGTCCACCCCTTCAACCCCTGCCGCACCGAGAAACGCATGAGATCCCAGATCGCCCGGTTGAGAGAGACCGGCGTGCCGTCGGACAGGGGGTCGACACGGGCGCTCAGCCCGTCGATGGCCCCGGCGTAGGAGCAGCGCTCGATGATCCTCCCGACGTCGATCGCATCGAGCACGTCGGGTCGCCCCGCACGGGCCGCCAGCGCGGCGGCAAGGGCGAAGGCTCCCAGGTTGGAGATACTGGCGGCCACGACGAAGTCAACGGGGGTGCGGGCGGCGAAGGTCTCTCCTTGGGGAACGACCCGGGCGACCGTCTCGGCGATGTTGCCCATGCCGAGCTCGTTGCCCCCGTCACCGATGCCCACGGTCAGGATCCCTCGGGAGCGGGCCAGCGTGAACAGCTGATCGGCATCCGCCACCAGGTGGGGAGGGACCTCCCGCCCCGATACGTTGTGATAACGGCCGTCGGCCCCCTTGCCCGGCATCTCGACGGCCACGGCCAGCGCCGGGGCGGTGCGGGAGAGCAGCTGGTCGGCGGCATCCCGGGCGACGTCCGGGTCAGAGGGGAACGGCACCACCGCCGCCACGGAGGCGGAGGGAGGGCCAGGCTTGGAGGCGAGAGCCTGTTCCAGCGAACCGAGGATCAGCCCTGCCGCCCTCAGCGACGCCTGGACGTACGGCACCAGGGCCGGGGCGGTGATCACCACCGGTACGACTTGCCACGCCTCCTCGAGGACCGCGCCAGGACGGCCACGCCGACCGGGCCGTCCGTCTCGGTCAGGTCATCGAAGAGCCAGGACCGTGACGGAAAGCCGGTGGCCAAGAGCGCTCGGGCTCCCGCCCCGTGGGCGATGAGCCGCCGGGCGATGGCACCGGAGACGGCTTCCGTCAGGCTTGGAGGCCCGGATCGGCCTTCCACGGTGCCGCACGCTTGCGCTGCCGCCGCCTCGAAGAGGGGATCTACGACGCCTCGTGCGGTGAGGTCGGCCGCGATGAGGTGATCCATGACGCGAAACATGCTGGCAGGAAGCTCTGGGAGCTCGACGGCGTTTGCTTGCCTCGATGCCTCTGGCATCGGATTGCCTCCCATCGGTGAGGACGTTGCCGGGCTGCTCAGAAGCGCCGCCCCCTGGAGCGCGCGGGATCGAGATGGTCCCGCAGCGCGTCGCCCGCCATGTTGAGGGCGAACACCAGCAGGGCGATGGCGAGGCCCGGGAAGACCATCATGTGGGGCGCCAGATGCACGAACCCGCGGGCCTGGCTCAGCATGGTGCCCCACTCCGGCGCGGGGGGCTGCACTCCCAACCCCAAGAAACCCAGGGCCGCCGAGAGCAGGACCGCCTGGCTGAGCTCCAACGTGATCTGCACGATGAGGGCCGGCGCCACGTTGGGCAAGAGGTAGCGCAGGACCATGCGGACGTCGGAGGCGCCCACGGCCTTCGCGGCCTCGAAGTACTCCATGCCCTTGACCTTCAGGGCGGCGGCACGGGCGATACGGGCCGGACCGGGGAGCGCTGCCGCCGCGATGGCCAGTGCGAGGCTCTTCTCCCCGACCCCCAGGATGGTCACGATCGCGATGGCGAGCACGATCGAGGGGAAGGTGAGGACGAGATCGGTCAACCCCATGAGCAGAGACTCGACCTTCGGGCCCAGGTAGGCCGATCCCAAGCCCAGGGCGATACCCAGCAGAGCTCCGATGGCGACGCCCATCGAAGGGATGAGCGTGGTAGGCCTCACGCCGTAGAGTAGACGGCTCAGGATGTCACGGCCGAGCTCGTCCGTGCCCAACCAATGCCTGGGCCCAGGAGGTTGGAGCGCGCTCGTCAGGTCCTGCTGGTCCGCGCCGTAGGGGGCGAGGAGCGGGGCGAGGAGCCCGAGCACCGTGAAGCCGGCCAGGATCACCAGGCCGGCCCACGCGCGCCAGTCGCCTGGCCATTGCCGGGTAGCGCCCCGGCAACGGCCAGGTTGGAGCGTGGGCGCCACGGGTGCTGAATCGGTCGATAGACGTCCCGTGTCCACCATCGTGACCTCACCGGTATTGAATCCTCGGGTCGATACGGGCGTACGCCAGATCCACCAGGAGATTGACCACCAGGAAGGTGGCGACGTAGAGAATGGTCAGGGACTGGACCATCGCGTAGTCTCGAGCACCCGCAGCCGTGATGAGCATGAAGCCAACGCCCTGGTAGGAAAACAAGCTCTCCACCACGACGGAACCGCCCAGCAGATAGCCCACCTGCAGGCCGAGCAGCGTGACGATCGGGATCGAGGCGTTGCGCAGCGCGTGCTTGACGACCACCGTAGCCGGGCGCAGGCCTTTTGCCACCGCCGTCCGCACGTACTCCTGGCCGAGGACTTCCAGCAAGGCCGAGCGGGCCGTTCGGGAAAAGAGCGCGACGAGCCGGGCAGCTACCGCTATCGAGGGGAGGACCAGGGTGGCCAGGGTGCCGGAGCCGCCTGCCGGCAGCCACTGCAGCCGGATGGCGAACCCGCTCATCAGCAGCAGCCCCAACCAGAAGTTGGGGATGCTCAACAAGGCGACGCTGAGCGTCGAGGCAAGGCGATCCAGCATCGAGCCCGGCCGCAGCGCGGAGACGATACCGGCCGGGATCCCCAGGACCAGGGCCGTCAGCAGCGAGCTTGCGGCCAGCGCCAGGGTCGCGGGCAGACTCTTGGCGATGGCGCCGGCGATGTCGCGACCGTACAGGGTGGACCGCCCCAAATCGAGGCGAGCCAGCCCCTCGAGGTAGGAGAGGTACTGCGCGGCCAGGGGCCGGTCAAGGCCCATCTCTGCCCGCACGCGGGCGACAGCCTCTTCGGATGCTCCGAGGCCGGCCGCGAGACGGGCCGGGTCCCCCGGCGCCAGGCGAAACGAGAAGAAGACGGCCGTCAGCACCAGCGCCAGCACTCCTACCGCCTGGGCGGCCCGCCTCAGTACGAAACGCACCATGCCGCGGGGTTGGCCTGCCCTCCTTTCCTCGGGGCGGCACCCGAGTCGAGTGACCCGGGTACCGCCGTGCAAGCGGGGCCCTGCTCACCGCCGCATTTTCAACGCGACACTGCCCGCAGGTTGGTGAAGAGCGTGGGCAGCAGCGAGACGCCCTTGACGTCGCCTGCGGACGGCGGTGATGCGGCGCTCGGCGTACAGCCAGATGTACGGGTTGTCCTCCATCAACGCCTTCTGCGCATCGCCGAGCACGCGTTCCCTCGCCTGGGGATCCATGGTCCGGTCTGCTTCGGCCAGAAGCTGGTCGACGCGGGCGCTGCGGTACCTGCCGATGTTCCACACCAGAGGAACGCCCTGGTCGTCGGGATTGGACTTGAACAGGCTCGATAGCGTGTAGCCCCCGTCACCGTTGGATGGGTTGAACGCCCAGATGAACATGTCGAACTTCACGTCCCGGGCCGGCACCTTGAGGTAGTCCCAGTACCCCGCCTTGTCCACTTTGAGGACGCGCACGTCCACTCCCACGGCCCGCAGCTGGTTGGCGACGGCCTGAACGACCTGGATGTCGTTAGGATAAGCCCCTTCGGCCGTGATGAGGGTGACCGACAGGGGTTCGCCGTTCTTTTCGACCAGCCCCGATCCGGCCCGTATCCATCCGGCCTCCCGGAGCAGTTCGCGAGCCCGTTGGGGATCGTAAGGGTGGGCTCCGACGGCAAGATGCCCGGTCGCGTCGGGCGCCACCGGAGAATCGAGCACGTCGGCCTGCCCCAGGAAGATGGCCTTCACGATCCCGGCCTTGTCGACCGCGTAGTTGAACGCAAGGCGCACCTTCGGGTCTTTGAGGGCGGGGTGGAGAAAGCTGAAGCCAATGCCGACCGTCCGGAGGGTGGGCCGGGAAATCACGGTGATGCCGCCGGTGGAGGAGAGCCGCACCGCATCCTGCGGGGTCACCGCCGTGATCACGTCGGCCTGGCCCGCCAGCAGGAGGCCGACCCGTGCAGAGTTGTCGGGAACGTACCGGAACGTGATTTCGTCGACGCCGGGTTTGGGTCCCCAATACTCATCGAAGCGCTCCGACGACGACCGTGCTCCCGGGATCGAAGCGGGCCAGCTTGAACGGGCCGGTGCCGACCGGATGGCGTTCGAACTCCTTACCGTACCGCTTGACGGCAGCAGGGCTGACCATGGAGGCCGAGCCGTGGGCCAGCGTGTTGAGGAGGGTGGGGAACGGGAACTTGGTCACGATCCGTACCGTGTAGCGATCCACGACGTCCACGGCCTGCAGCGGATCCCACAACGGCCGGTTGAGGGGGTTGAGCTGGGGATCCATGTACCGTTCGAGGTTGAACTTGACGGCCTGTGCGTCAAACTCCGTGCCGTCGTGGAACTTGACGCCCTTGCGGAGATGGAACGTCCACGTGCGCCCGTCGGCAGAAACGCTCCAGCCGGTGGCCAGCGAGGGGACGACGTGGAGCTGCTCGTCGAAGGCGACCAGGTTGTCGAACAGCACGAGCCCCACTTCGTAAGGGGACGGCGCGTTGATGTATCCGGCCAGCGGGTCGAGCTCGACGACGGGGACCTCCTGGGCAACGACCAGACTCGTGCGGGCCTGCGCAGTCAGCGCCGGACAGGCCGCGAAGAGGAGGAGCACGCTGGTGGCGAGCAGGGTGAGAGGCCAGGCGAGGGTACGGGTGGGACGTGTGGAACGGATCCATGCGTAAGGCGATGACAAGAGGGAAGCCTCCTTTCCGTGTGGGACCCGGGATCATCCTGCCCGGCCGGGTCCGAACCGGGCTATCAATAGCGCTTGTCGGCGTTCACCTCCCTGGCCCGCTCGATGTTGGCCAATGCTTGCTCGTAGCGCCGCAACGCGACGAGCACGAAGAGGGCGTCCAGGAGCGTGACCTGGGCCACCCGGGACGACATGGCCTCGGTACGGAAAGCCGTCTCCCGCGCCGACGTGAAGAGGCTGATGTCGGAGGCACGGGTGATGGGCGATCGGCCCAGGCTCGTCACGCAAATGGTGGTGGCGCCGCCGCGGCGGGCGAGCTCCAGGGCCTGGACGGTGGCCTTGGTGCTGCCCGAGTGGCTGATGCCGACGGCCACCGAGCCCGGACGCATCAACGACGCCTTCACGGCCTGCGCGTGGCTGTCGCTGAGGGCCTGGGTGAGCAGCCCGAGCTTGACGAAACGTTGAGCCGCATCGGCGGCGACGAAGGCGGCGCCCCCGACCCCGAAGAAGACCACCTCGGTGCTGCGATGAATGGCGTCCGCAGCTCGCTCCATCGCCTCCGGATCCATGACGTCGAGGGTCGCCTGGAGGGCCGCGATGGTGGAGGCAAAGACCTTCTGGGCGGCAGACGCGGGGTCGTCGCCGGGGACCACGTCCTCGTGGATGCGGCGGGCCGGCTCCACGATCTCCTGGGCGATCCGGATTTTCAGGTCCTGGTACCCGCGACAGCCGAGGCGGCGGCTCAGCCGTACCACGGTCGCCTCGCTCGCCTGGCTGCGGTCGGCCAGCTCCGTGATGGAGAGGCCGATGACGTCGGAGGCGTGCTGCAGGAGGTACTCCGCGACCCGCCGCTCTGCGGCGTTGAGCTGGGGCAGCAACCCCTCCAGGACGGCCAGGCTCTTCGGGACCGAGCGGACCTCCATGCCGGATCGCTCCTCTCTCTTCCCTTCGGCCAGGCCGAAGGAGGTCTTGAGAAGATTTTCACGTCACAGCGATCGAGCAGAAGGGAATCTTCATGCCTCACCAGTGTGGGGTGCGCTCAGACCTGATGCAACAGCTACAGGAAGTGCTCGGCGGGAAAAGGCGGCGCGGATGAGTCACGTACCGCTTACAGGCAGCTCGGACGCAAGGCTTCGCCCTCACGCAACCGCGTACATCGTGGCCGACGGGCTGCGGCCCGGATGGCCGGGCCGCAGCCCGCGGTTAGCCCTGCTCAGGGGGTCACGACCGTGCCCTGGAGACGGGATTGCTCGGCGGCAAAAGCCATGAAGTGGCTGTCGAGGGACTCCTGCAGCGACGTCAGGGCCTCTTCAGGCACCGCCCCGCTCTTGCGGGCCCGCAGCCGCCGGATGAAGGCCGCCATGAGGCCCTGGTCACCGCCGGCGTGCCGGCCGTTGCCGCCAAGGCGCATCACCTCGTGGACGGGGCCTGCAGCGCCGGTGGTCACGAAGCTCCGCACCTCGATCTCGCCCTTCTCGAGATGCCCCCGTATCTCGCCCCGGGTGCCCATCAGTTTCAGGGTACGGGTGTTTTCTTCGGTGAAGCCGCACATCGTGAAGGCCGCGGTGACGCCGCCCTCGAACTCGATGGCCACGACCTGGTGGTCGACGACGTCGTTGTCGCACCGGTACACGCATCGCCCGTAAGGGCCGGTCCGCAGTGCCTCGAGGCGGCCTTCGGGAGAGAAGTCCCTGGTGATGACCGACACCGGCCAGTCGTTGGAGTCGCGCATCTCTTGCACGTAGAAGCGCACCGCGTCGAAGGGGCAGCGATCCGCTGCAGGGCACCCGTCCGTGCAGCGGGCGGGCGCCCCCGGCGGGGCGTTTTCGGGGCGGAAGTGCACCAGGGACCCGAAGGAGCTGATCTGCCTCCAGGGCCTTCCGACGAGCCATCGCAGCATGTCCATGTCGTGGCACGACTTGGCCAGGATCATGGGGCTGGACGTGGCCGTGTTGCGCCAGTTGCCGCGCACGAAGCTGTGCGCGAAGTGCCAGTACCCTACGTTCTCCGTGTACTGCACCGAGACGAGATCCCCGATGCGCCCGGCCTCGAGGAGCCGCTTGATCGTCGAGAAGAACGGGGTGTAGCGCAGCACGTGCGCGACCGTGACGCTGCCGCCACTGCCCCGCTCTCGGGAGCGGCGTTCCGCCTCGGCCACGCGGCGAACCCCATCGGGCGTCGGGGCGATGGGCTTTTCGAGCAGGATGTCGTATCCGAGCTCGATCGCCCTCAGGGCCGGTTCCACGTGGAAGCGGTCCGGGGTGGCGATCACCACCGCGTCGGCGAGCCGCGGGTGCTCGAGGATCTCCTGCCAGGACGGGTAGCGGTGCTCTGGCGGGATGCCGTGGGCGTCTCCCAGGGCATCCCGCCTTGCGCGATCCGGATCGGCCACGGCCACCACCCTGGCCTCGTCCGGGTGCTCGAGCGCGTAGCGGGCGTAAACGTCGGCCCCACGGTTTCCGGCGCCGACGATGGCGAACGTCACGACATCCTCCACGACCCGAACCTCCCTTGAACGCTTTTGAACGCTTCGCTTCGGTGGGCGCTCACCCACCGGCGAAGCTCGCGATGGCCATCGGGACGACGTATGCGTTACGATTTCACAGCCCCTGCGGTCAGCCCGGAGACCAGGTAGCGCTGCACCAGGGCAAACGCGATGGCAGCCGGGACGACGGCGATCATCGAGGCTGCCATCAGGTGGTGCCAGAAGACGATGTTGTACCCCGAGAAGTCGTACAGCGCCAGCGGGATGGGGCGCAGTTCGCTCCGGGTGAGGAACGCCAGGGGAAACATGAGCTGGTTCCACCCCATGATGAAGGCGTAGATCGCCGCCGCCGCCAGCCCCGGGGCGGCGAGGGGCAGGATGACCTGGACCATCGCCCGGGCGCGGCTGCAGCCGTCGACCATGGCGGCCTCTTCGAGCTCCTTCGGGATCGAGGAGAAATAGCCGTGCAGCAACCAGATGACCATGGGGACGGCGAAGGCGGTGCTCGCGATGATGACGGAGGTCAGCGTGTTGAGCAGGTGATAGGCCCGCATGGCCTTGTAGAGCGGCACGATGAAGACCACGGGCGAGATCATCTGAGTGGCGAGCACCCCGAACATGAAGGCCGAGCTCCCGCGAAACTTGAACCGGTTGGCCCCGTACGCCGCAGGCGCTCCCAGGAGGACCGAGAGCAGGCTCGTGAAGACGGCGATGATGACGCTGTTGGTGAAGGCCCGCGAGTACTGGTACCGGCCGCCCCACACCTCGGCGTAGTTTTGCCACTGCGGGTGACTCGGGAACAGACGAGGGGGCCACGTGAACAGCTGGTCCATGCTCTTGAGGCTCGTGCCCAACATCACGACGACCGGGAGCAGCATGGCACCGAGGATGACGATGAGCGCCACGTGCTTGCCGATCAGGCCCAGCGCCCGGGATCTCATGCCGCGCTCCCCCCTCGCCGCAGCAGCCGCCAGTACCATATGCTGAAGGCCATGAGGATCAGGAAGATCAGCGACGAGTACGTCGACGCCGTCCCGACGTTGTACGTGGCGAACGCTTCCTTGTACGTGCGGATCACCAGGATTTCCGTGGCTCCCACGGGCCCTCCCTTGGTCATCGTCTGGATGATGTTGAAGGAGTTGAACGTCCAGACCACCGATAGATTGGTGGCGACGCCCAGGACGGGCGCGAGCAGCGGCAGGGTCACGTGGCGGAACTGCCGCCACCCGGTCGCGCCGTCGACCGCCGCCGCGTCATAGATGTCGGACGGAATGGACTGGAGCCCCGCCAGGAGCACCACCGCCATGAACGGTACCCCGAACCAGATGTCGACGACCATCAACGAGACGAGGGCAGAGGCAGGTGAACCCAGGAAGATGATGCGGTCGTGGATGGCGCCTGCCATCAGCAGCAGGTAGTTGAGATAGCCATGCTGGCTGTCGTACAGCCACTTCCACGCGACGGCCCCCACGACCTGAGGGGTGGCCCAGGGTACGAGCAACAGGACCCGGTAGATGGCGTTGCCCCGAAATGGATGCACGAGCAAGAGCGCCAGTACGAGCCCGATGATGGTCTTGCCTGCGACCGAGCCGACGGTCCACAGAATGGTGCGCCACAGCGACAGCCAGAAGGCCCGATCCGACAGAACCTGCACGTAGTTGGCCATCCCGACGAATCGCGCACCGTCCAGAGGCCGCACCAGTGACTCGGAAAAGAAGGAGCCCCACAAGGTCGTGGCCAGGGGATAGATGACCACCGCGGCCAGGAAGAGCAGCGCCGGAGCCACGAAAAGCAAGGCCGACCGCTCCTCCCGGGTCAACCCCCCGACCATCTTCTGCCTGAGGGAAACCGGATGTGTCTCAAACCCGCTTCGCATGTGCGTCCCCCATGGGCGGCCCGCCCGGGGGCGAGGCCCCCGGGCGAAACCGCCGAGCGTGCTGCTTACCAGCTTCGCTACTTCTTCTCCGCCGGCACCAGGCCCTTGGCCCGGAGCTCCTGAACGGCCTGTTTCACGGCTTGCTCCGGCGTCACCATGCCAAGGGTGGCCGACTGCACCATGTTGACGATGACCTCCTGGAACGGCTCCCACAGCGTCGGCTGCGGCTGCGGGACTCCGTGCGGTGCCATGTCGATGAAGGTCTTGAAGAACGGGTTCTTGGTGAACTCGGGCCGCGTGGCCATGGTCGGTCCCTGCGGCACCAGCCCGCCGATGAGGTCCCTTTGCACCTGTTCCTCAGGGGAGGTGATGAAGTCGAGGAAGGTGAGGGCTGCCTTCAGGTTGCGGGTACCGGCCCAGATGCCCGTGCTGTCGGAGACCAGCTCGGTCGCGGTGCCTGCAGGCCCCGCCGGTACGGGGGCCGAAGCGTAGGGGATCCGGTCGTTGTCCGGCGGCAGCCCGAGGGCGCGCCCGCCCCAGGGCCCGCTCACGAACATGGCGATCCGGCCGGCCGAGAACAGCTCCGGCAGTTGCTCCCGGTTGTACTCCAGCGGGTTGGGTACGATCTTGTCCTTGCGGTAGAAGTCCACGTAGCGCTTCAACGCGGCCACGGCCTCGGGGCTGTCCAGCTGGAGCCGGCCCTGCTCGTCGAAGACGCGGCCGCCGTACGTGTACAGGATGGTGAAGTACTGGGAGAGGGTGCTGACGTGGTTGGCCCCGCCGATGCCCAACCCGTACATGCCCGGGTGCTCGCTCTGGATCTTCTTCGAGATCGCCACGACCTCATCCCAGGTCTTGGGCGGATTCTTGATCAGGTCGGTGCGGTAGATCAGCGCCTGGGTACTGTAGGCGCGGGGCAGGGCGTAGAGCTTGCCCTTGTAGGTCACCGTCTTGACCAGCCCCGGGTAGTAGAGGCTCATCTTTTCTTTGCCGAAGTACTGGTCGAGGGGCATCAGGGCGCCCATCTCGGCGAACTCGGGAATCCAGCGGGAGCCCATCTGGATGAGGTCGGGGCCATCCCCGGCCATCACCATGTTGACGATGCGGTCGTGGGCCAGATCCCAGGGCACGTCGATGACCTCGACCTTGATCTCCGGATGGACCTTGGCAAAGCGCTCGATCTGGCTCTTCCAGGTTTGCTGGGAGACGGGTTGCTCGCCCCCGGGGTACAGCCAGCGGATGGTGGTGACCTCGGCCGCCGCCACGGTGGCCAGGCTTGCGACGATCAACGCCGAAAGGGCCATGACCCACGCCGAACGTAGCCAGGTGCCTCGCATGTCGCTCCTCCTCACGGTGATTGCTATCGCGTCGCACCTATCGACTCGTGCTCCGTCACTTCCGGCACGCTCCAACCCCTCCCTGATGCTCCGACGTTGCCGCTCCCGCCGGTCCCCCCCTCTCTGCCGCCGGCGACAGGCCGATCGCCGCGCCGGCGCATGGCGCTGCCCCTCAATCGCCGGCCAGCATGCGATCCACGGCCAGGTAGGCCGCTCCCCGCATCCCGCTGTCCTCACCGAGGGCCGCCTCGACGATCTTGCGGTGCTCGGCCCCGGGATCGAACGCCCCCTCCCGCACCCGTTGGGTCAGGAGCGTCATGCCCCATGGCCCCAAGAGCTTCATCAGATGCCCGGCCACTATCACCAGCTCGGGGTCGAAGAGGGTCACCAGGTTGGCCACGGCCGTCCCGAGGTAGTCCATCGCGTCCTCGAAGATCCGCCGGATCCCCGCGTCCGCGGCAGCCAGGGCCCACAGCTCCTCCACCTGGCGGCGCACGTAGTGGAACCCTTCGGTAGGGCTTTCCACGAACGGCCTGCGCCTTCGCTGCAGCCGCAGCAGGTGCGCGCTGCGTGAGACGATGGCGTTTTCACTGCCGTAAACCTCCAGGCAGCCGCGTTTACCGCAGGGACAGGCGAGCCCGTGGCGCTCGACCGTGACGTGCCCGAGCTCCCCGGCGCTTCCACTGGCTCCGGCGAACGGCCTGCCTTGCTGGACGATGCCCGCACCGATCCCGGAAGGCTCGACGGCCACCAATACCAGGTGGTCCACGCCTCGCCCCACGCCATAGCGGTACTCCGCCAGGGCCCGGGCGTCCATGTCGTTGACCAGCCAGACCGGCACCCCCAGCTCCTCGGAGAGCGGCTCGGCGACGGGGGCCTGGCGCAGCCCCAGCCCGGCCGAGAGCACCACGACTCCACGATGCACCACCCCGCTCACGGAGACGGAGGCGGCGAGAAGAGGCCCGGCGGAGCCCCGATCGGCCTCGGCGGCCATCCGCAACATGCGCTGGATGAGGGCATGCAGGCCGAGCGTGCCCGTGGGCAGCGGCTGTTCGGTCGCGTTGAGGACGCTGCCGTCCCCGGCCACCACCGCCAGGCGCAACAGGCCGGCCACCACCTCGAAGCTGAGCACGCTCCAGGCGCCCGGGGCGATGCCCAGATGGTGAGCGGGCCGCCCCAGCCCTCGTGGAGCGGCAAGGGACTCCTGCACCAGCCCGGCCTCGATCAACGTGCGCACCAGCAGGGAGACCGCAGCCTGCGACTGCCCGGTGAGGCGGGCGATCTCCGCACGGGTGAGCCGGCCGCGGCGGTGAAGGAGGGCCAGCACCTCCCGAGCTCTCGGCTCGGCCATGGCCACAGGCAGGCGCCGGGCCAGGGAGGCTTCACCGGCCTGCATGGACATGGCGAGCACCCGCGGGAAGCGACGAGCCGCCTATTTGTTTACTATGTGAAAGAACTGTCCCCGGCGTTTGCCGCGGGCAAACGCAGCGAGGACAACGTCGGAGCGCGAGAGAAGGTCTTCGGGAGCCCTTTCCTTTGCTCATGATCTCCATTCCTTGCTGC
The DNA here is from genome assembly GCA_014896295.1 of Limnochordaceae bacterium. Taxonomy (GTDB): domain Bacteria; phylum Bacillota; class Limnochordia; order Limnochordales; family Geochordaceae; genus Carboxydichorda; species Carboxydichorda subterranea. The sequence continues at coordinate 68,133 of JADBKR010000004.1, read as the reverse complement.
GGATTGCCCGCCGATCGCCGGCAGCTGATGGGTCAATCTTTCCATGCGTGATGGAAATCTCCTGCTGCAACGCACGTGCATCGGTTGCATGCAATGAGGCGTGCCGCCAGGACACGGCATGAAATGCCAGCCGTGCCAGCAAGTTGCGGCCACTGCGAAGCGCTGGCCACCGTCGCAAACCCCCGTTGCCCTGACGAACCCCTCGGGTGGTGGATCCACTTCCTGCGCTCCTGCCGGCGGTATCACCTCAGGGAGGATGATGGCCTGCATGTTTGCGGCAACGAACGGCGCACGGGCGCGCTCGCTCGGCGGGTGGCTGCGCGGCGCGGTGCTCGGCCTGGCCGGCGCTTTGAGCCTGGGCGCATCCGTGCGCGCCGAGTCCCGAGTCGCCTTCTGGGTGCAGCCGATGTACGCTGCGTTCGGCGGCGGAGCCCGGCTTCACGCGGTGGACGAGGTCCTGACGAGCGCCACCACGGATCCGGCAGGTCACGAGCAGTATTCCGCGAGCGTGCGTTCTTCGCCCAGGAGGTCAGCGCGACGGTGCCGGTGACCCAGGTACGGGCCATCCTCAGCTATCCCATCGGGCCCCTGCGGATCGGGGGTGGGGCGTTCTACGCGTTGTACCGGGGCGTACCGGTTTCCCCGGACTTCAGCTACCGGGACATGACGTTCAAGGAGCGCCGGCAGGACGTCTCCGTGTCCGGGGTTGGGCTGTACCTGCAGGCGTCCTTTTGACGGGACGCGAGCAGGCTGGGGCAGGCCGGAGCCGGCCGCCGGCCACCGGGCCATGCGGGTCGAAAATGGAGCTACCGCCTCCCGATCCGAAGGGGCGGCAGCGCGTCAGTCGTGGAAGTGGCCGAATGGGACCTCGTCAGCGTTTGCGCGACGGCGCCAGGTGCGGCAGGGAGCCCGGCTCCGGCGGTGCGGGGAAGGCCTCGTCGATGGCCTTCCAGTCTTCCTCACTGAGGCGCCAGCCCAGGGCTCCCGCGTTTTCTCGCACGTGCTCGACTCGGGCGGCCTTGGGGATGGCGATGACGCTCGGACGGGCGACCAGCCAGTTGAGGGCAACCTGCACGGGGGTCTTACCGTACTTGCGCCCGATCTCGGCCAGCAGGCGCCCTCCGGGAGTGTCCGGCCCCGGGAACTCGCCCATCCGCCCCAGGGGCGCGTACGCCATCACCGTCACCCGATGCGCCTCGCAGTACGGCAACAGCTCCGCCTCGATGCCGCGCTGGCGCAGGTGGTAGAGTACCTGATCGGCGACCAGGGGGATGTCGCCCAGCGCCTCCTGGGCCTCCTGCACCTGGCGGGCGTCGAAGTTGCTCACCCCCACGAACCGGACGAGCCCGTCCCGTACCAGGGTGGCCATGGCCCGCATGGTCTCCCGGACGGGGAACTCGCTGGGCCAGTGCTGCAGGTAAAGATCGATCCGGTCGACGCGCAGCCTCGCCAGGCTCCTCCGGGCGGCTTGCAGGGTCCCTTCGTACGAAGCGTTGGTGGGCCACACCTTCGTCACGAGGAAGACCCGGTCTCGCACGTCCCGGATGGCCTCTCCGACCAGTTGCTCGGCCCGGCCGCCCGCGTACATCTCCGCCGTGTCGATGAGGGTCATGCCGAGCTCGATGCCAAGGCGCAGCGCCTCGATTTCCTGGCGGTCCCGCCGGGCGTCGCCCTCCCCCATGCGGTACGTCCCCTGGCCGATCGGGGGGACGCGAACCCCCGTGGCACCCATGACATGGCCTTCCTGCACGACCATCCCCCCGTCCTGCTCCGCTGCGGTCAGCAATCGCCGGGCCCTGCCGTGCTCAGGGAGATGACCGGGTCGAGCACCCGGTGCCCTTCCACGTCCACGACGCCGAGGTCGGAGATCTTGAAGGCGGGGCTCACCGAAAGAGGCAGGATGGTGAGCAGCAGAACCGGGTTGCGGTGACGCATCCCGAGACGCCGAAGGGCCGTCTCCAGCCGGTCGAACCTCTCGGCGACGGTGGATGGCGGATCGTCCGAGATCAGCCCTGCCACCGGGAGAGGGAGGGTCTCGGTGTGGCGCTTGCCGCCCTCCGTCCAGCTGACCGCCATCCCGCCGCCCATCTCCAGCACGGCCCGCAGGGCACAGGCCATGTCGTGGGGCGACGTGCCGACCACGAACAGGTTGTGCACGTCGTGGGCGAAGCTGCTGGCGAACGCTCCGCTCCGCAGCCCCAGGCCTGCCACGAAACTCAGGACGGGCGGCCGCCCCGGGACCTCGCCGGGCGAGGAGAGGGATGGCAGGTCGCGCCGGGCTATCACCGTCGCCGCGCACAGGTCCGGGAGTTGGGCGCTCCCCTCGGACGGCGCCGGAAACCCGTCCTCGAGGACGACCTGGCGCCGTTCGAGGGTGGTAAAGGTGTGCACCTCGTTGACCCGGACCACACGCACTTCGGCCATGCAGCGGGAGGCGGGCGTCCCCGGCACCCGGAACAGCGACGGCGCAGGCCACCGGTCCGAGACGGACTTCAGCGCGGTGCGCCGGGCGAGCTCCTCGGGCAACGGCCCGGACGGCGCCTGGAAGAGGGCCCGCCCTTCTTCGGCCGCCAGGGCGCCCGCCGCGTACACCCGGTGAGGCGGGAAGTGGCCGACCTCCTCCGCGATGAGGAAGTCCGCCCGATAGCCCGGCGCAATCAACCCCCGGTCTCGCATGCCCAGGTAGGCCGCCGGGCGCAGCGACGCCGAGGCAACGGCGTCGAGAGGCGGCCAGCCGAGCGCGACGGCCCTTTCCACGATCCGGCTCAGGTGCCCCGACCTCAGCCGGTTGGGCAGCACGTCGTCGGTCACCAGCAGCACCCGGGAGCGGTCGGGGAGATCGCGCACGAAAGCCACGGTCTCCGGGGCGAGCGACTTTTCCTGCAGCATCACGACCATGCCCTTGGCGAGCTTCTCCGCGATCGTCCGGGGCGTCGCCAGCGTGTGGTCGGAGCGGATGCCCCAGGCGGCGTACCGGGACAGCGGCATGCCTTCGAGGGTCGGCACGTGCCCTTCCAGGCTGAGCCCGGCCGCCGCTCCTGCCCGGACCACGGCGACCGACCTCGGCTCTTCCCGCAGCAAGCCCTGGTAATCCATCATCTCCCCGAGCGCCAGGACGCCTTCCTCGCCCGCCAGCGCCCGCACGTCGTCGGGCCCGAGCTCGGCGTTGGCCGTCTCGAGGCCCGAGGTCGTGGGCGGGACACAGCTCGGGACGGCGGTCCGCACGTCGAGCGGCAGACCCCGGCTCGCCCGGATCATCCACCGCACGCCGTCCGCCCCGAGAACGTTGGCCATCTCGTGGGGGTCCTGCAGCACGGCCAGCGTGCCCCAGGGCACCACTGCCTCCGCGAAGCGCCCGGGGGTGAGCAGGCTGCTCTCGACGTGCATGTGGGCGTCGACGAGCCCGGGTTGTACCACCGCGCCGCCCGCGTCGACGACCTCTCGGGCGGCCGCCCGGATCTCCCGCGGGAGCGGGCCCTCCTCGACGTACACGAAGCGACCGGCCCGCACCCCGAGCCACCCGAGGAAGATACGCTGGAGCACGACGTCGGCGATGCGGGCCTCCGCGACGACCAGGTCCAGGGGAGGCTCACTCACCACGGCTCACTCCCTTGCGCGAGGTCGTCCACCGCCGCCAGAGCCACGTCGATCATCTGCGCCTCGGCCCGCCGGAACAGGCGCTCCCTTTCGGCGGCGGGGGGCTGGCGTTCGAGCAAGATGTTGGAGTCCGTGGCGAGGATGGCGCCTACCCGTACCCTGCGCACGGCGCCCACCACGAAGAGCGTCGCACACTCCTGTTCCGAGGCCACGACGCCGGCTTCGGTCAACTGCCGGTTGAGCCCTGGGTCCTGCCGGTAGAAAGCGTCCCGGCTGAAGACGATACCGTGGTGGAACGCGTACCCGAGCCGGCGGGCGGCCCGGGCCAGGGCCAGCGTGATCCCCAGGTCGGCCACCGCCGGGAACTCGGGCGGCACGTAAGCCCTGGAGGTCCCGTCTGCCCGGTAGGCGGCCGTCGCGATCACCAGCGACCCGATGGCGACGCCGGGCTGGCGCCCCCCTGCGGACCCGACCCGGATGAAGCAGGTGCCGCCCACTCGCGCCAGTTCCTCCAGGGCGATGGAGGCAGAGGGGCCGCCGATTCCCGTGGAACAGACGCTGACGGGCGTACCCGCTCGCGTACGGCCCGTGTAGACGACGAACTCCCGGTTCTGGGCGACGAGCCGGGCCTCGGGGAGCCCGGCAGCGATACGCTGAGCCCTGCCGGGGTCTCCCGGGAGCAGCACGTGAGGGGCCACGTCACCCGGCACGCAGCGGACGTGCCGCTGCGGCTCCACTTGGGGCTGCAGCCCGGTTGTCTCTCCCGGTGTCTGAGAGAAATCCTGCCGTGCCACGCGCTTCACGCCTCCTCGAAGGCGAGGGCGGCGTCGGGCTCGACGGCCAGCTCGACCGCGTCTCCCTCGCCCCAGGTCGCCTGCTCCGCGGGCACCTCGGCGGCCAGCTCCCCGGCGGGCGTGCGCACGGTGTAATGCACCGTGCCGCCCTGGAAGATCCGCAGGAGAATCGGCCCGCGCAGGCCGGACTCGCCACCGGGGGGCGCAAGCCGCGCCGCATCCGGTCGGAAAGCCACGGTCACGTGCCGGCCTGGGTGCAGGCGGCTCGAAGCCCGCACGCGCATCCGGCCGCCGGGGAAGGCCACCGTCGCGAGCCGCTCCCCGGGGGCGCCCTGGCTCTCTTCCAAACCGATCACCTGCGCCCGGAAACGGTTGGAGAACCCCATGAACTGGGCGACGAACAGGGTCCCGGGACGGCGGTACACCTCTTCGGGCGTCCCGATCTGCTCGATCCGGCCGTCGCGCATGACGATGACCCGATCCGACAGAGCCATGGCCTCCGACTGGTCGTGGGTGACGTAGACCATGGTCACCCCGAGCCGGCGCTGGACGCGCCGCAACTCGCCCCGCATCTCGACACGAAGGCGGGCGTCGAGGTTGGAGAGGGGTTCGTCGAGCAGCAGCAGTTGAGGCCGGATGACGATGGCCCTGGCGAGCGCCACGCGTTGTTGCTGGCCTCCCGAGAGTTGCCCGGGAAGCCGCTGGTCCAGCCCCTCCAGGCCGACCATCCGCAACGCTTCGCCCACCCTGCGGCCGATCTCGGCTGCGCCCAGGCGCCGCAAGCGTAGCCCGAACGCAACGTTTTCGAAGACGGTCAGGTGAGGAAAGAGCGCGTAGCTTTGAAACACGAGCCCGATGTTGCGGCGGTTGGGGGGCACGTTCGTATAATCGCGCCCGCCGATGGTCACGTACCCGCGCTGCACCGGGATGAAGCCGGCCATCACCCGGAGCGTGGTCGTCTTGCCGCATCCGCTCGGCCCGAGCAAGGAGACGAGCTCGCCCCGCTCGGCCTCGAAGGAGATGCCCTGCAGCGCCCACTCGCCGGGACGGTACGCCACCACCACGTCGCGAAGCTGGAGAAAAGGGAGGGACGGCTCCTGCCCCATGCCTTCAGACATAGCGCGACAGCCCCAATACCCGCTCCGTCGCCTGGACCACCAGCATGGTGAAGAGGATCAACAGGGTCGACAGGGCGGCGATGGAGGGATCGTAGTAATACTCCATGTACACCAGCATTTGAATAGGTAAGGTGGCTATCCCCGGCCCCGTCAAGAACAACGAGACCGAAACGTTGTTGAACGAGGTGATGAAGGCGAGAACCGCGGCCGCGAGCATGCCGCTGCGGATGTTGGGCAGCACGACCCGGAGAAAGGCGCCCAGCCGCGACGCTCCCAGGCTGACGGCGGCCTGCTCCACGTCGATGGGTACGTTGGCGAGACTCGCGAGCACCACCCGTACGGCGTACGGGATCAGCAGCGCCGTGTGGCCGATCAAGAGGCTGGGCAGGATCGGTAGCTGCGCGGTCAGGACGAAGTAGCGCAGCAGGGCGAGGCCGACCACGAGCTCGGGAACGATGACCGGGGCGGTCGCCAGCAGTTGAACGAGGCCCTTGCCCCGGAAGTCGAACCGTGCCGTGGCGTACGCGAGCGGGATCCCGATGAGCAGCGCTCCGAGCGTGCTCACCACGGCCACGACGAGGCTTGTCCGGAAGCCGTCGACGAACATCTGCTGATGCAGGACCCGGCCGAACCACTCGAGCGTGAACGAACTGGGCGGGAAGCGGAGCGAGCGCTCCTGGCCGAACGCCGCCACGAAGACCACCAGGAACGGCCCCAGGAGGAAGAAAAGGAGGACCGCCAGTGCGGCCCGGGGCGCGAGCGGCTCTTTCATGCGGGCCGCCCCCTGGCTACGGCGGCCGTGGCGCCCCGGCGCAGGATGGTGCTGGCGGCCAGGGTCGTGGCCAGCATGATGACCGCGATCACGGTGGCCGCTTGCCAGTCGAGGGTGACCGACGCCTTCTGATAGAGCAGGGTGCTCAGCAGGAGCTGGCGAGGGCCGCCCAGGACTGCGGGCGTGACGTAAGCCGTCACCGAACCGGTGAAGACCAGGGTGCCCCCGACCACCAGGCCCTCGGCCGTGAGCGGCACCAGCACCCGCCGGAAGAGCTGCCACTCGGACGCCCCCAGGCTACGGGCCGCGAGCACGACCTCACGCGGGACGTTCTCGAAGGCACTCATGAGCGCCAGCATCATGAGCGGGCTGAACAGCTGCAGGAGCCCGATCACGACCGCCGTCTCCGTGTAGAGGATCGGTACGGGCCGGCTCGTCAGCTGCAGGGCGCGCAACGACTCGTTGATGAGGCCATATCGCCCCATCACGACGAGCCAGGCGTACGTGCGGGCCACGGGGCTCGTCATGAGGGGCAGGATGACGAGGGAGACCAGCAGGGTGCGACGTGCCGGCGACGTCACGCGGCTGGCCGCGTACGCCGCCGGGTAGCACAGGAGCACCGCCAGCACGGTCACGACCCCGGCCACCCGGAGCGTTCGCCAGAAGGCGCGCTGCGCGACCGGGTCGCCGACGACTTGCCCGTAGGCGGCCCAGGTGAGGCCCGTGCCGGGCTCGTAGAAGCTCCCGCCCAGCACCAGGGCGAGGGGGATCAGGAAGAAGAGCCCCAGGAAAGTGAGTGCGGGCGCCACGAGCCACACCGTGGCGCCCTTGCCCGTGGTCCACATGCCCCGTTCAGAAGGCGATCTCCCGGTTCCAGCGGTCGACCCACTGCTCCCGCGCCTGCAGGAGATAGTTGGGGTCCAGGAAGATGAGCTTCTCGATGTTGTCCTGGCCGTAGGTGAGCAGCTTGGCCTTGTCCGGCGGCAGCTCCACCTTGCGGTTGACCGGGGAGTCGACCAGATCCATGGCCTCCGCCTTCTGGACCTGCTCGCTCAGAAGGAAGTCGACGTACCGGTAGGCCGCGTCGAGGTTGCGAGTGCCCTTGACGATGCCCAGCACGTTGACGAACCCCACGCTACCCTCTTTGGGAGCCACCCAGCGCAGGGGGAGCCCGGTCTCCAGCAGCTGGCCCCAGGCGATGCGCAGCACGGGCGCGGCCCATACCTCCCCCTGTTGGAAGAGCGTGACCAGCTGGGAGGAGCGGTTGTAAAACGTGACGACGTTATCGCGCAGGGCCTTGAGGCGGGCGAAGCCGACGTCGACGTCCTTCTCGGAGCCGCCCCAGGCTCGGCTCGCCATGACCACCGTCGCCGGGCCCTGGGTCGTGGTGATGTCCGGCAGGCTGATGTGACCCGCCAGATCGTCGCGCCACAGATCCTTCCACGACGTGATGGGCGTCTTGATCTTGTCCGTGCGGTAGACGATCCCGTAGTCCTGTACGGTGTAGCCCACGGCATAGTGGCCGCCGACGGGGTCTTTGGCCCAGTCGTAGATCTGGTCGTAGTTGGAGAGGCGGGAGACGTCGATGGGCTGCAACAGGCCCTCCTTGACGGCCCGGGCGGCGAAGTCGTCGGTCAGGTGCACCACGTCGACGTTGGGGTTGCCCTTGCGCACCATGAGTTTGGTGAACCGGTCCGAGTTGTTGCCGAGTTCGTACGAGATCCGGACGCCGGTCGCTTTCTCGAACGGCTGGGTGATGTTCTTGTTAATGAGATCAAGATTGAATCCCCACGTGGAGACGGCCAGACTGCCCGCCCCCCATGCCGAGAAGGAAACGAGCGACATCCCCAGGGCCAGGGCTCCGGCCAGCGGCCACCGCAACCGGCGCAGCCCCTTGTTTTGCACGCAGGGCACCACCTCTCGGGGGTCTTGGAACAGCGAGCCGGTATGAGGCATCCGACCCCAGGCGGCCCCCACCGGCCCGTCCACCTTGGGCATGTTATCGCATGAGAGCATGCGTTCGTCAAGGAGAAGGGGGCGTGGACGAGGTGTCACCCCCTCCTGCGCTGGCAGGGGCCTCGTGAACCTCGAGCAGACCGCGAGCCAGCATGGCCACGCGCTCTCGCAGCACCGGGGGCGACACGACCCGGGCCTGCCCGGCGTAGCCCACCACGATCTCCGCATACCAGTCGAGGTCGGAGACGGGAATGGTGAGGGTGGCCTTGAAGCTGCCGTCCGCCTGCCGCTCCAGACCCTCCCGGAAGAAGCGGTCGTCGACCACCCTGCGGCCGGCCTGGGGCGAGAAGTGCACCTCGATCGGCAGGCGCTCCTCGGCACGCTGCTCGTAGTCGAACAGACCCTTGACCCAGGCCGCCAGGTCGAAGGTGCGCGGCAACGTGTAGGAACTCTTCAGGAGCTCCGCGCGGTGACCCGGTCGAGCCGGAACGACCGCAAGCCCCCTCGCAGGTGGCAGTGCGCCGGAGCGTACCACCGCCCGCGCACGCACGCCAATCCATACAGGTCGACGGTCCGCTCGGTCGAGTGACCGGTGGTGGGCACGTGGTACCAGATGCGAAGCTGCCGGCGCTCCCTCAGGGCCCGCACGGCCGTGGCAAAAACCGTAGCGGGCACCTGGGCGTCGGGCAGCATCCGGCTCACGTCGACGCCGGCGCCCACGTCGACGACGTGGGCCCTCAGCTCCTGAGGGAGCGCCGCCTGGATGCGCAGCCACGCCCCCCGGGCCGCCTCCCGCATCGGATGGTCCCGGGAACCGATGGCCTGGAGCGCCGTCCACAGGGCAATCGCTTCGTCGGGCGTCAACGTGAGCGGCATGAGCCGGTAATCGGCGGGCAACTCGTAGCCGCCGCCCGCGCCCGCCTGGGAGATGAGCGGCAGCCCCCCTTGTCCGAGGGCATCCAGATCGCGATAGACCGTACGCTCGCTGATCTCGAAGGTGCGCGCGATCTCAGCGGCGGTAACCCGGCGCCGGGCGAGCAACAGAAGAGTAATGGCCGCAAGGCGTTCCGTCCGGTTCACGGGGATCACCCAAATGGGTGTTCGGGGGCAGGCGGTGGATTTCCTCCCCCGAGCCGCGGCGACCCTTCACGCGGGGGCCGGCAAGCTTCGCCACGAGTCTCTGCAACCAGCGCGGCGGCCGGCGGCGCCAGCGGCGCAGCACGTAGGCCAGGTAATCCCAGTCGGGGCGGTGGTATTCCCGGCTCAGGTCCCGTCCCTCCGGCAGGAGCAGAAGCGGATGGACCTGTCGTTGCCCCGCACGGGCGGCCGCATCCAACCACGGGTGCCCGGGTGACTCCAGCATACGAACCCTCCTCGAGGTCGATCGCTGGGGTCACTGTCGCGCCGGCTCCCTGACAGCAGCCTGTCAGGGAGCCGCATGGAGGGACCGGGTCACTTCGCCGCCGTCATCCGGGGCGCTTCGGCCCCTTTTGCGCACGGCCTCAGCGCGCCGCCTCGGGATCGTGCTCGAAGAGGGGCAGGCGACGGGCGACCCAGTCGTAGGCCAGCATCCCGGCGCACACCATGCCCGCCATCACGAGCCACTCGATGGCCGACGGCACGTAGGGCAGCCAGGCCGCCTCCCGCATGGAGGTGAGGCCCGTATCCAGCCGGTGCAGCAACACGCCCGCGGCCGTGAAAGCCGCCGCGGCCACCCGCCACTTCTGGCCACCCGTGCGCACTCCGGCGGCCAGCAGCAAGACGAGCGGCAGGACGATGCCCATCACGACCTCAGCCCAGGCAAGTGCCCCCTCGAGGCCCCAAGAAGCCCGCCACGGGCCCGTACCCCGCAGGCTCCAGTCCCCCAGGCGTACGGCCAGGTACAGGATCAGCACGCCCGTCAGGCCCCGGGCCAGGCCTGCCCGGATGGACTCGGCGACCGGCTGTCCGTACACCCGGTCGGCCACCCAGGCCAGCAGCTGTAGGACGGCCAGCCCTGCCGCCACCGACGAGACGAAGAAGATCAGGGGCAGCCAGGGGGTGTACCACATCGGGCTCATGCGGCTCGGGGCGATGAGGAAGAGGCTGCCGAGGCTGCTCTGGTGGAGCACGCAGAGGGTGGCGCCCGCTCCGGCGATGGGCGCGATGAAGTGCTGTACGATGCGGCCGGCGCGCTGCCACCCGAGCTTCTCGAAGGCGACCGGGCTGAACTCCAGGGCCAGCACCGTCGTGTACAGGATGACGCACCAGCACACCTCGAACAGCACCGAGTGGGGCTGCCACATCACGATGGGGTGCCAGATGCGGTGGGGCTGCCCGATGTCGACGAACAGAGAAGCGATGGCCGTTAAGTACCCGATGAACCCCGCCAGTACCGCCGGGCGTGCGAGCGACTCGTAGCCGTGGTGGCGGAAGACGTGTACCCACGCCGCCACGACGAACGCGCCCGCCGCCAGCGGGATGCCGGCCACGACCCCGAGGATCTTCCACAGACCCCACGGCCAGGCGTCGCTCAGGTGCGTCGCCGCGCCCAGCCCGTAGATCATGCGGTAGCCGGCGGCCACCAACGCGGCGGCCACCACCAGACCCATCGCCAGGCGGACCGGCCCGGCAGCCTGCAGGGACAGCCTGATGCCCTCGACGAGCCCCGCCCGCTCGGAGCCGGAGGCCGCCGGCACGGCCCCGAGGGCAGAGCCCGAAGAGTTGGCCGCGGGGCGCCAGTGTGGCCTCATGCGTGGTTACCTCCTCGCCCTTCGATGACGTGGGCCGCCGCCAGCAGCCCGGCGATGCCCACCGCGATGGCCGGGACCCTTTGCATCCAGGCCCGGGTCCTCTGGGGCGGCGGCGTGGTACCCACCCGGGCGAAGCCGAGCTGCTCGAAGGGCACGTCCGTGATGAACAGCCACGACGTGCCGCCCGCCTCTTCGAGCCCGTAAACGTGCTGGACGTAGCGGTCGGGCTCGGAGGCGAGGCGGGCCCGCGCCTGCTCGACCAACTCGTCGCGTCGGCCGAACAGCGTCGCTCCCGTGGGACACGCCTCGGAGCAAGCCGGCTGCTTTCCTGCGGCGATCCGATCGGCGCAGAAGTCGCACTTGGCCACCAGGGGGAACGTCTGGTCCCACTGGTAGCGGGGCACCTGGAAGGGGCAGGCGATCATGCAGTAGCGACAGCCGATGCACTTGCCGGCATCGTAGACCACGGGGCCTTCGGCCGTCTTGCGCAGGGCGCCGACGATGCAGGCATCGGCGCAGGAAGGCTGCAGGCAGTGGAAACACTCGGTGCGGACGAAGCGCGGCTCCTCGGATCCCTCGACGGCCACCTCCCGGACGGCCGTCCACCGCTCGCCGTCCAGTTGCTGGCCTTCAGGATCCCCCTTCCAGCCGTTTTCCTCCTGGCAGGCCAACACACAACTGCGGCATCCCACGCACTGGGTGATGTCCACCAGCATGGCCCAGGCTTGCCCGTCGACCACCGACGCTGCCCGGGCGGTACGCCCGGCGGCTCCCGTAGCGGCCCGGGCTGCCGCAGCGCCGGCCAGCGCCGCACCCCACCGTAACAACCGGCGCCTGCCCACGACCCGCTCTGGTTGGGACACGGCCATCACCTCGCAAGCCTCCCGTAATGTCACCCGGCTCCAATGCAAGCCTAGGCGAAGTGGCTGGCGAGTAGCTGGCGTGCGCCTTGCGCACAGCGTGCCGCCACCTTGCACGCGTCTTGCACACTGTGAAAGCGTGCACAAAGTGGCCCGGGGTGCAACGCACTCCAAAGGCGAGAAGCGGAGGGCGAGGAGCCGGGGGCGAGAAGCGGAGGAGGACGGCAGCGAGCCGTCCTCCTCCTGACCGTGGCTGCGGCGTACCGGCTGACCGCGGCCCTGTCGCGCCGGCGCCTGACAGGCTGCCTGCGATATCAGGGCGTGATCCGGGTACCCAGCACCTCCAGGAAGCGAGCGATCCACTTCGGGTGGGCCGGCCAGGCCGGCGCCGTCACCAGGTTGCCGTCCACGTGGGCCTCGTCCACGGGCACCTCGACCCACCGTCCCCCTGCGCGGCGCACCTCAGGGCCGACGGCCGGGTAGGCCGTGCACGACCGGCCCTCGAGCACCCCGGCGGCCGCCAGCACCTGGGGCCCGTGGCAGATCGCCGCGATCGGCTTGCGGGTCTCGGCGAAGTGCCGCACGATCGCCAGCACCCGCTCGTCGAGCCGGATGTACTCGGGCGCCCGGCCTCCCGGGATGACCAGTGCGTCGTACGCTTCGGGGCGGACGTCGTCGAACGTGGCGTTGAGGGCGAAGTTGTGGCCCGGCTTTTCGCTGTAGGTCTGGTCGCCTTCGAAGTCGTGGACGGCGGTCCGCACCTTCTCCCCGGCCTTCTTGCCCGGGCAGACGGCGTGAACGGTATGCCCCACCGCCTGCAGTGCCTGGAACGGCACCATCACCTCGTAATCCTCCACGAAGTCACCCACGAGCATCAGAATCTTGCGTACGGCCACGGCTCTGTTCTCCCCTTTCGCGCAAAGCCGTCCGGACGATGCCGGCGGCCTCCATCGCCTCGATGCGCTGCTCCTCCATGCCCAGCACGTCTCGCAGCACCTCGGCCGTGTGCTCTCCCAACAGGGGCGGCGGCGCGCCCGGCCCGGCCGGCGTCCGGGAGAAATGCTGGAATGGGCTCGCCACCATGGGAAGCGCCCCGGCCGCCGGGTGAGCGGCCTGCCACACCAGCCTGCGAGCCTGGGCCTGCGGGTCGGCGAACACCTCGCCGAGGTCGTAGACGGGCGAGACGGGTACCCTGGCGGCCTGCAGCCGCCGGATCCACTCCCCGCGCGGGCGGGCCCGGATCGCCTCGGCCAGGATGGCCACCAGCTCCTCCCGGTGCTCCACCCTTGCCGCGTTGGTGGCAAAGCGGGGGTCACGGGCGAGACCCGCGAGGCCGGCCGTCTCGGCAAACCGGCGAAACTGGTCGTCGTTGCCCACCGCCACGATGAGCCAGCCGTCGGCCGCCTCGAACGCCTGGTACGGCACCAGCTGCGCGTGGGCGTTACCCAGGCGACGAGGGACTCGGCCCGTGACGAGATAACTCTGGGCGAGATTGGCCATGGCCATGACCCCGACGTCGAACAAGGAGAGGTCCAGGTGCTGGCCCAGGCCGCTCCGATCCCGCTCCCGCAGCGCGGCCAGCACGCCCACCGCTGCAGTCAACCCCGTCATGACGTCGATCCAGGCGACCCCGACCTTGGTCGGGGGTCCGTCCGGGCAGCCGGTGACGCTCATGATGCCGGTCATGCCCTGCAGGGCGATGTCGTAGCCAGGCTCCATGGCCCGGGGCCCGTCGTGGCCGAAGCCGGTGATGGAGACGTAGACGAGCCGGGGGTTGGCACCGGCGAGATGCTCGTAGTCGAGCCCGTAGCGGGCGAGGTCGCCGGTCTTGAAGTTTTCCACCAGGACGTCGGCCCGACCGGCGAGCGCTCGTACGACCCGGCGTCCTTCCTCGTGTTTGAGGTCGACGGCAAGGCTCTTCTTACCCCGGTTGGCGGAGAGGAAGTAGGCGCTCTCGCCTCCTACGAACGGCGGACCCCAGCCGCGCGTCTCGTCCCCCCAAGGAGGCTCCACTTTCCACACCGTGGCTCCGAGGTCGGCCAGCACTTGGGTACAAAAGGGGCCGGCCAGGACCCGCGAGAGGTCCAGGACCTTGATCCCCTGGAGTGGGACAGGGGCCCTCCCCGCGACGGCACCCGGGGTCCCGGTGCCCGTGCTCGCCTGCTCTGAAAGCATGGCCACCTGGCCCCCTACTCGAGGGCTCCCAGGCCGGTGATCTCCCGACCCAGGATGAGGGTGTGGATGTCGTACGTGCCCTCGTACGTGTCCACGGTCTCCAGGTTGAGCATGTGACGGATGGCGTGGTAGTCCAGGGTGATGCCGCTGGCCCCCAGGATCTCCCGGGCCGCTCGCGCCGCCTTCAGCGCCGCCCGGACGTTATGGCGCTTGGCCATGCTCACCTGCGCGAAGTGAAGGGCTCCCTCGTCCTTCAGCCGCCCCAGCCTCCATGCGAGCAGCAGCCCGGTCGTGTGATCGGTCAGCATGTCGGCGAGCTTGGCCTGCACCAGCTGGCGCCCGGCGATGGGGCGGCCGAAGGTGACGCGGCTGCGGGCGAACTCGACCGCTTCCTCGTAGACGGCCTCGAGCGCTCCCAGGGCGCCCCACGCGATGCCGTAGCGGGCCTGGGTCAGGCACGAAAGGGGGGCCCGCAACCCCTCGGCTCCGGGAAGCCTCGCCTCCTCGGGCACCCGCACTTCGTCGAGTACCAGCTCCGAGGTCACGGACGCCCTCAGGCTCATCTTGTGGGGCACCTCCCGGGCCGTGAAGCCGGGCGCGTCGGTCGGCACGAGAAAACCGCGCACCACGCCGCTTTCCTCGTCCCGTGCCCAGATGACGGCGACGTGCGCGATGGTGCCGTTGGTGATCCACATCTTCGTGCCCGACAGCACCCAGTCGCTTCCGTCCCGGCGGGCCCGGGTCTTCATCGCCCCGGGGTCGGATCCCCCCTCGGGCTCGGTCAGGCCGAAGCAGCCGACGAGCTGGCCGGAGGCCATCCGGGGCAGGTAGTGGCGCCTTTGTGCCTCGGAGCCGTACGCGAAGATCGGGATACATGCAGAGTGCCCCCTGCACGCTCACGAAGCTCCGCAGGCCCGAGTCGATGCGCTCGAGTTCGTACATGACCAGACCGTAGGCGACGTTGTCGATGCCGGCGCAGCCGTACTGTTCCGGCAGATTGGCGCCGAGAAACCCCATCTCGCCGAACCGCGGGATCAGGTGGCGCGGGAAGGCCCCTGCCTCCCACCACTCGCGGACGTGGGGCAGGGCTTCGGACTCGAGGAGGCGGCGGGCTTCTTGCTGGATCTGGCGTTGCTCGGGCGTGAAGAGGTCGAGGGCGTGCAGGTAGTCCAGCATGGGCGCCGAGTACCCCCTGTCGCGGCGGCCGGATCGGGCCGGCAGGCGGCTCTTGCTCTCTGCTGTACCCTTTTGCCCGGCACGAGGCAGACTCCTCCCGGCGGCGCTCGATGATATGATGAACGTCGCGGATCGAGCGCTGCGACGAGGGTGGACGAGCCTTGGGGCTCCATGCGAATGCTCCCGGGCGGGCCGGAGAGCTGGCTGCGGTGCTGGGAGCCAGCCTGACGCGAACCCTCACCGAACTGGTCATCTTCGGCTACGTCCCTCTCTACCTCTATGCCTCCGGGGAACGCCGGATCACGCAGCTGGCCCTGGTCACGGCCCTGCCGGCTCTGGTGAGGTTCGTGGCGGCCAACGCGTGGGGGGCGCTGGTCGACGTCACGGGCCGGCCCGAGCGCGTGCTGTTGGTCGGCATCGCAGGCTACTGGCTGGCGAGCGTGGGCTTGCTCCAGGTCTCGACCGGCTTGCAGGCGATGATGGTGGTGAGCCTGACGGCCGCGCTCTTCGCGGCGCTGTCGCCGGCCGGCAAGGCCCTGGTATCGCTGGTGGGCGAGACGGCAGGTCGAGCGGCGCCCGGCGCGGCGGCCACCTCCCGGGACGGGCGCCCTGCTGCTTACCGCCCGCTTGCGTGGTGGCTGCAGCTCGAGTCGTGGGGATGGCTGCTCGGCAGCGCCGCAGTGGCGGCCCGCGGGCGGCTGGGGCTTTCGCCTCAGGGCCTGCTTCTGGTCGTTGCAGGGGTCGTGACCGCACAGGGCGTGTGGGCCGGCCTGGCCTTGCGAGGCCTGCCCGGGGGCCGGAAGGCTTGCGCAGCCCGCTCCTGGATCGCCACGTTCCGCGGGCGGCTCGCCGGAATGGTCGCGGACTGGCGCCGGCTGTACGGCCGGGGGACCATGGCCCTGCTGTTCGCGGTGTTCGGACTGTCCGCGCTGGCCGCGGAGGCGAGCTTCACGGTGTTCGGCTTCTACTTCACGGGCGTGCTCGGAGGCAGCGAGTCCGGGTACGGCGTCACCGTGGCGGCGAGCACGGGTCTCGGGCTGCTGGTGTACGCGGTCATGGGGCGGCCGGGCGTGCGTCTTGCTCCGGGCCCGCTCATGGTCACGGGCGCCGTGCTCTACGGCGTGACGTACGCCGTCATGGCCGCGGCGCCCGGAGCTCTTACAGCGGCCATCGCCTTCGGGCTTCCCGTGTACGCGCTGCTTCGCATCGGGGCGACGTGGTCGGCCGGAGCCCTCACGCGAGCCGACGAGCGCGGAGGAGGGATGGGCGGCCTGGACGGAGCCGAAGCGCTGGCTACGGCCCTGGGCGCGCTGGCCGCCGGCCTCGTCGCCGATGGGTGGGGTTTGCGGGCCGTTTACTGGGCCGCCGCAGGCGTGGCGGCGCTGCTGGCCGGGCTCGCCTGGCAGTTGAAGCGGCGGCTCGAGGAGCGTTGTACGGCGGCCTTGCCCGACCGGGCGGCCGTACCCCCCGGACGAACCGGAAGGCGAGCCGTGCCTCCAGTTGTACCTATTTCCAACGCGAACCGCCTCGGCCAGATGAAGTAATACCCGCTGGAAAAACTGCAGAGCCGGGCGGTTCCAGCCCATGACGTGCAGCCACCGGCCGCCGCGCCGGCGCTACGGCACCAAGGCCAGCACCGACGCCGGGGAGCCAGAGCCATCACGCAGGCGCAGTATCCCGATGACGAGGATCGCGCCCGTGGGAGGCAGCTCGTCGAGGTGGGCCAGGCACTCGAGGACGAGGCGCGGCGGCGGCTTGATGGCCGGATCGGCGGCGAAGGAGGGCTCCTCGAGCACCAGCCGGTTGACGGCAAAAGAGGAGTCCCACCCAGGCTCCACTCCGGGGGCATCGGTCCCGAGACCCCGGATGCGGCGCTCATGCAGGAGCCACCGGGCGGCCTCGACGCCGAATCCGGGGAAATGGAGCCGGCCCTCTGCGTCCAGCCCGAGAAAGGCACGCGGATCGCTCCACCGCTCCTGCCAGCCCGTGAACAGGAGCACCACGGACCCGGCGGGGATGTCCCCGTGTCGACGCTCCCAGGCTCTGATGTCCTCGAGAGCGAGCGTATAGTCCGGGGCGGCGGCCGCGCGCTCCCGGACGTCCACGAGGACGGCGGGCGTAACGAGCGCCCCCGGCGGGTACTCCGAGACGCTCGATCCCGTGGGGTGGAAGCTCTTCGGAGCGTTGAGGTGGGTGCCGCTGTGCTCTCCCATGCTGAACCGCCGCAGGTAGTACCCGTTGCCCTCGATCGTGGCTACGGTTTCGAAGGTCACGGGCGGATCGCCGGGCCAGGCAGGACTGCCGGGCTCGAGGACGTGGGTGAGGTCCACGACCTTCCGGTAGGTGATGACGTTGCCCAGGCGCTTCACCCCCGCAAAGTGATCGGTGCCGGTGTACCTCGCTTCGGCGAACGGAGGTGAGGGTCCTCGGCGGCAAGAAGCGAAGAGGAGCGTGAGCAGGGAAAACCGGCGTCGCGGGAGAGGGGTCGGAGCTTTTCTCCACCGGACTCGCCGCTGATGAAGGAGGAATGCTCCACACGTCGAAATCGTTCGTGCGAAAGGGGTTACGCCCGGAGATGCCGGGATCCGTGCTGGAGAGTCTGGCGGGCGGCCTCATCGTGTCGTGCCAGGCCGGTGAGGGAGACCCGCTGTATGGGCCGCATTTCATGGCCGAGATGGCGAAGGCGGCCTACCAGGGAGGGGCTCGGGGTATCCGGGCCAACGGAGCCGCGGACATCCGCGCCATCCGGCAGGCGGTACCCCTTCCCATCGTCGGGATCGTAAAGCGCCACTACTCGGACTCTCCCGTCTACATCACCCCGACCCTCACCGAGGCGCTGGAGGTGCTGGATGCGGGGGCCGACGTGGTGGCGTGCGATGCGACGGCGCGCCCCCGGCCCGGCGGGTGGACCTTGGAGCGGCTCGTCGAGGAGATGCGGGCCAGGAGCGCGGTGCCACTCATGGCCGACGTGAGTTCGGTCGAGGAGGGCGTACGGGCCGCCCGTCTCGGCTTCGACGTCGTTGCCACGACGCTCGTGGGATACGCCGGCGATCACGAGCCCCTGGGGTACCGGCCCGATTTCGCCCTCATCGAGCGGATGGTGGCGGAGGTGACCGGGCGCTTCGGGGTGCCGGTCATCGTCGAGGGGCACATCTGGGAGCCGGACCAGGCGCGCCGCTGCCTGGAGCTGGGGGCGTTCGCCGTGGTGGTGGGGACGGCCATCACCCGGCCGCAGCTCATCACCCGGCGGTTCGCCGAAGCGCTCGAGAGGGGTTGAGCCCGTGCCTTCGTACGAAGCAGCCCGCTCCGCGCGGCCGGATGGCCCGGATCGGCATGCGCCGGTGCTCGCCCGCCTCCACACGAGCCTGGCTTCGCTGACCAGCTCCGAGCGCAAGGTGGCCGAGGCGGTGCGGCGGGACCCCGAGGCATCGGTCTACGCCTCGGTGACGGAGCTCTCCGTCGCCGCCGGGGTAGGCGAGACGACCGTGCTGCGCTTCGCGCGCAAGCTCGGGTACCGCAGCTATCAGGACTTCAAGATGGCCCTGGCGCGGACATCTTCTCCGAAAACGCTCCGACCGCCGTGATCCGGGAAGAGCAGGCGTCCCCGGACCTGGTGGAGCAGGCGACCGCGGAGAATAGCCGGGTCATCTCCGACACGGTCCGGCTGCTGGACCGATCGCGGTTGGAGCAGGCCGTGGAGCTCTTGGCCCGAGCCCGGCAGATTCACTTTTACGGCGCCGGGCACTCCGGGATCACGGCCCAGGATGCGCACTACCGCTTCTGGCGTCTCGGCTTCCCGGCCCTGTCGTTCGCCGACCCGCACTTCCAGTTGATGGCCGCCGGGCACCCTCGAGCCGGGCGACGTGGCGGTGGGCCTGTCGGTGTCGGGGAGCACCCCGGACACCGTGCAATGCTTGCAGACTGCTCAGCGGCGGGGCGCGAGCACCGTCGCCATCACGGGGTACGCGCAGGCGCCCATCACCCGGGTGGCTGACGTGGTATTGGTGACCGCCACCCGGGAGATGCCGCTACAGTCGGGGTCGTTCACGTCCAAGATCGGGCAACTCCACGTGCTGGACCTCCTGGTGCGGGGGCTCGTCGCGCGCCGTCCGGACGCGGTACGGCGCCATCAGGAGGATGTCGGCAAGGCCATATCTCCCAAGCTCTACTGAGCTCTGGGAGTGCATCCCATCAGACGGAGGTGCGAGAGGCGTGCGCAGGTGGATGCCCCTGATCGTCGCCATCGTATTGGCAGCAAGCGGGGTAGCACCGGTAGCCGCGGCGAGCAATGTTCGAATCGACGTGTGGTTCGCAGGTAACCCGAAACCATTGATGGATACTGTTCTCAAGGAAGTGGTGCCGGCGTTCGAACGGGAGAACCCGGACATCGACCTCGAGGTGACTTTCGTGCCGTGGGGCGAGCTCTCCACGAAGCTGGCCACGGCGTTTGCGGGCGGAGTGGCGCCGGACTTGTTCATGCACGGGCAGGCGGCGACGGCCGGGTTCGCATCGAGCGGCCAGATCGAGCCCCTCGACGGCTACATCGCCCGCATGGACGATGCCGCGGACTTCGGCGTGACGCTCGATGCCGGCTCCTACCTCGGCAAGCGCTACATGATGCCCATCTTCGGATCCGGGTGGCTTCTCATCTACCGGGCGGACTTCTTCCGGGAGGCCGGCCTGGACCCTGACAAGGCGCCGTCCACGTGGGAGGAGTTGCGGGAAGCGGCTCGCAAGGTGACCATCTGGCGGGGTAACCGGCTCGTCCGCGAAGGACTGGATCTGTATACGAACGGCGTCAATCCGCCCCAGATCTGGGCCAACTTCCTCTGGCAAAACGGCGGGGACTTCTTCGACAAGAGCTTCCGCAAGGTCACGTTCAACTCGCCGGAGGGCGTCGAGGCGCTGGAGTTGATGGCGGGCTTCGTGCTGAAAGACCGCACGACCGACACGAGCATCAATATGGGGCATGGGAGTATCCCCGCCATCGGGACGCCCGAGGTCGCCATGATATTCGGCGTGCCTGGCGACCTCGCCAACGTGAAGACGTATGCTCCGCAGGTGTATCCCAATCTCCGGGTAGCCCCGCCCCTCAAGCGGAAGACCCAGGCGGCCCTGTATGCGTTCAACGGCTTTTTCATGGCGAGCGGCAGCAAGCACAAGGAGGAAGCGTGGCGCGTGCTGCGGTTCCTATCGTCTCCCTTCGCCATGGAGAAGATCAACGTGGCGTTGCAGAGCCTGCCTGCTCGCCAGTCGCTGGGCAAGGTCCCCCACATTGCGTCCGACCCCAACCTCCAGGTCTACCTGCAGGGCATGGCCGTTTCCCGGGGCAACCCCAACGTTCCGCAGTGGGTCAAGATCCGTGATACCATCTCCCGCTACATCGAACAGGCGATGTACGGCGCCATGACGCCGGCCAAGGCCCTGGAGGAGGCAGCGAGGGAGTCGCAGCGCGAGTTGCAATGACGCGATCCTAAAGAGCTGGCGGAGGGCACCCCCGGGTCGCGTGCCCGCGGTCGCCCTCCGCCCGGAAAGCGAGGCACCCACGACGGCCAGGACGATCCCGGCTCCCATCCAGACGTCGTCGGGATTGCGGAGCTTTTGGAGCAACCGCAACAGGCGCTACACGGCGCTCATGGGGTACGCGTTCATCGCTCCCGTCATGATCTACGTGACGGTCGTGCATGTGGGCCCTATCGTGGCGTCCTTGTACCTGAGTTTTACCCGGTACCAGATCCTCACTCCGCCGGTGTGGGTCGGGGTGGGCAACTACCGCCGCATTCTGTTGGACGATCCGCTCTTCTGGCCCGCCATGCGGACGACAGCGCAGTATTCGCTCGAGGTGTTGCCCCTCAACATCGTGCTGTCGTTGGGACTCGCCTTGCTCGTGAACAGGGCGGTGCGTGGGATCGCCCTCTTCCGGACCCTGTACTACCTTCCCGTAGTCACCTCCATCATCGCGGTGAGCATGATCTGGTTGTGGCTGTACGAGCCGCGTTCGGGGTTACTCAACCTCTTGCTGGACCGGTTGGGCATGGGGCCCGTCAACTGGCTCGGTGATCCCGAGTTGGCCCTGCACTCCCTCGTGCTGATGCGGGTGTGGAGGGGCATCGGGTGGAACATGGTGATCTACCTCGCGGGCCTCCAGGGAATCCCCCACGAGCTCTACGAGGCGGTCGAGCTCGACGGAGGGTCGGCGTTCAAGAAGTTCCGGCACGTCACGTGGCCGCTTCTGCGTCCGGTGACGTACTACATCGTGGTGATGGGTCTGATCAGCACCTTCCAGACCTTCGCCGAGGTGTACGCGATGACCGGGGGAGGCCCTCTCGGGCGCACCACGACCGTCGCTTACCTGATCTACCAGCGGGCGTTCCAGTACTTCGAGATGGGTGAAGCGTCGTCGGTCGCCTTCTCGCTGGCGATGGTGATCTTCGGCCTTTCCCTGATCAACGTCCGGTATTTCCGCTCGGCGGTGGAGTAACGGTGGGTGGGCGCATGCAAGGCTCGGTGGTGCGGGCGTTACGGTTGCTGGGTACGTACGCGGCGCTCGTGGCGGTCAGCGTCGTCATGGCGGGGCCGTTCGCGTGGATGGCGGTCAGTGCCTTCAAGGTCAACGAGGAACTCTTCGCCTATCCCCCGGTGTGGATCCCGAGTCGCCTGACGCTGGATCACTTCGTCAACGCGTTTGCCTACACCGACTTCGCGCGCTACTTCTTCAACAGCGGGTTCGTCTCTGTGACCGCCACGCTGCTCAACCTCTTCTTCTGCTCTCTGGCCGGCTACGCGTTCGCCAGACTCGACTTCCCCGGGCGGGATTTCTTCTTCTTCGCCATCCTGGGCACGATGATGATCCCGGTCTACGTCACCCTCATCCCTTTGTTCATCCTGGTCAAGTCTTTCCCGCTGGCGGGTGGCAACGACTGGCTGGGACGGGGAGGTACCGGCCTCATCGACAGCTATGGGGGTCTCTTGTTGCCCTATGTGATCAGCGTGTTCGGGGTCTTCCTGACGCGCCAGTTCTTCAGTTCCATTCCGAAGGAGCTGGGTGATGCGGCCCGTGTCGACGGCGCCGGAGAGTGGGACGTTTTCTGGCGGATCTACGTGCCGTTGAGCCGGCCCGTGCTGGGTACGCTGGCCATCTTCTCGTTCACCACGGTGTGGGACGACTTCCTCTGGCCGCTGGTGATCACCAGCCAGGAGCGTATGCGCACCGTGCAGCTGGGCCTGCAGATCTTCCGCTCCCAGTTCACGGTGGAGTGGGGGCCCCTGATGGCGGCGACGCTGGTGGTCACGTTGCCGGTACTGTTGGTGTTCTTGCTCAACCAGAAGCACTTCGTGCGAGGGGTCGTCACTACCGGGCTGAAGGGGTGAAGGGCGAGCCTTGGTCATGGAGTCGCACGGGCTCCAACAACAGGCATGGGACGTCGTGGTGGCCGGCGGGGGTACCGCGGGCAGCGTGGCGGCCATCGCCGCGGCCCGCAACGGGGCGCGCACGCTGCTGGTCGAGGAGCAAGGCTTCCTGGGCGGGACGGCGACGGGAGCGCTGGTGACCCCCCTCATGCCCAACCGGCTCGGGCAGGCCAACCTCAACCGCGGCATCACCGACGAGATCAAGGCCCGGCTGGCCACGATGGGCGGGGGCGGGGCGACGCCGGAGAACGACGGCTGGTTCGACCCCGAGGCGCTCAAGGCGGTCCTCGAGGAGATGGCCCTCGAGGCCGGGAGTGCAGCTGCTGTACTACACCGCGTCATCGAGGCCCTGGTCGAGACGGCAGACGGGGGGCCGCGTCGGGTCACCGGCGTCCTGGTGCACAACAAGTCCGGGCTGCAGCGCATCCGAGCGCGCGTCGTGGTGGATGCCACCGGCGACGCCGACGTGGCGGCCAGTGCAGGGTGCGAGATGCGAAGCGGGGGCGAGCAGGGCGAGCGGCAGGCTTTTCCGTGCGCTGGATAGCGGGTGGCGTCGACGTGCCGAAGCTGGCCCGGTTCGTCGAGAGCCTGGGTGGGCAGCCGTGGCCTGCACCCTACTTCGAGGCCGCCATGGTATGGGGCCGGGGACACGTGCTGGAGGACGTCTTCCGCAGAGCGGTGGAGGCCGGGGATCTGCTGGAGGCGGACGGGGAGTACTTCCAGTGCTTCAGCGTGCCGGGGCGGCCCGACGCCCTGGCGTTCAACTGCCCCCGTATCGCCCGCCGAGTCGATGGGACGAGCGCCGAGGACCTCACCTGGGCCCAGATCGAGGGCCGGCGGGCGATCCGGCGGCTCGTCGCGTTCGTTCGCAAGTACCTGCCCGGTTGCGAGGGCGCGTACGTCCAGCAGGTGGCGCCCATGGTCGGCGTGAGGGAGAGCCGGCGCATCGTCGGCGATTACGTGCTGACCCTGGACGACATCGTGACCGGCCGCAAGTTCCAGGACGCCGTGGCCCGCAATCGCTACCCGGTGGACATCCACCTGGTGAGGGACGGCGGCAGGGGAGGTGGGGGACTGGTGCTGGGAAGCGGCCGCCCCCCCGAGGGCGACTTCCACGAGATCCCGTATCGCTGCCTCCTGCCCAGGGGGGTCGAGGGGTTGCTGGTGGCCGGGCGGTCGGTTTCGGCCACCTTCGAGGCCCAGTCGGCCATCCGGATCCAGCCCAACTGCCATTCGCTGGGGCAGGCGGCCGGGACGGCCGCCGCACTGGCCGCCGCCAGGGGCGTTACGCCCCGGGGGCTGGACGCCGCCCTGCTGCGGCAGATCTTGCGCGAACAGGGGGCGTACGTCTGAATGGCCTCGTCCCATCCCCGACGCCACGTGCTCTGGATCGACGCGACGGCCAACTTGCCGCGCACGAGCAGCGCCGAGGGGCTGCGATCGCTTCTCGGGCGCGCCAGGGAGGCGGGCTTCACGACGGTGGTGGTGGACGTCAAGCCGACGAGCGGGGAGGTGCTCTACCCCAGCCGCCTGGCACCCGTCTTGCGACAATGGCGCTCCGGGGTTTCGTTGCCTGCGGGCTACGACTTGCTGGGTACGGCCGTCGAGATGGCCTACCGGGAGGCGCTCGAGCTTTTCGCCTCCGTCAACGTCTTTTGCGAGGGGGCGGTCCACGAGGGCCGGCTGCGTGGCCTGCTGGCGGGCGATCCGGCGCGGGCGGGATGGGAAGTCGTCGCGTACCGGGAGGGGCGCCTCGATCGGCTCACCCGCTTCGCGGAGGAGCGCTGGGCGTTCGTCGACCCGGCCAACCCTGAGGTGCAGGCGTACGAACTCGGGATCCTGCGGGAAATCCTGGCGGCCTACCCGGTCGCGGGGATCGTGCTGGATCGGGCTCGTTACCCGGGGATCGTGGCCGACTTCGGGGAGCATACGCGCCGCCGGCTCGAGGCGCTGGTGGGGCGGGCGGTTGCCCGCTGGCCCGAAGACGTTTACGAGGAAGCCGATCCGGGCGCAGCTTCTGGCGGCGAGGGAGCAGCGGCCCACGAGGACAGGGTCCGGGGCCGTCCGCACCACGGACGGCCGCTGGATCCGCCCCGGGCCTTGGTACGGCGCCTGGCTCCAGCTGCGGGCGCAGGTGATCCGGGAGTGGATGGAAGCGGCCCGCCGCACGGTGTCCGGCACACGGCCAGGCGCGCTGCTCGGGGCGTATGCGGGCAGCTGGTATCCCGTCTACCATGAGGTGGGCGTCAACTGGGCCAGCGCCGCCCTCGCTTCTGCGCTGGAGCACGTGGTGCCGGACGTGCGGCCCCTGATCCCCAGGGGGTACTCGGCCACCGGGTACGCCGAGATCCTCGACCTCTTCTTCTCCGGCAACTACTACCCGCAAGTCTACCGGCACGAGGCCGAAGGGGCTGAGTGGAAGAGCGTCGAAGGGGCTGCCCGCCTGGTGGACGCGGTGACGGGCCGGGTGCGGCCCACCTACGCCGGCATCTACCTGGAGCAGTACCGGGGACGCCCACGACGGGCCCAGGAGGCCATCCGGCGTGTGCCGGGAGGCGAGCGACGGCGTGATGGTCTTCGACGCGTCCCACGTCGAGGAGTGGGGATGGTGGGACGCGATCGGGGAGGCTTTGCGGCTGTGAGGCGCGTCGCCCTGCTGCCGCTGGACGAGCGGCCGTGCAACCACGCCTACCCCGTGATGCTGGGGGCCGTGGCGGGCATCGAAGTGGCCGTACCCCCGAAAGAGCTCATGGGCCGCAAGAAAGAGCCTGCGGATACCCGTCTCCTGGGCGATTGGCTCCGTGCCGAGGCCGAGCGCGCGGACGGGCTGATCGTGGCGGCAGAGACGCTGGCTTTCGGCGGTCTCATCCCGTCTCGCGTCGTGGGGGTCAGCGAGGAGGAAGCGCTGAAGCGTCTGGATGCCTTGCGCCGGATCCGCCAGCGCCGCCCCGAGCTGCCCATCTTCGTCCAGAGCGTGATCCTGCGGACGCCGGGATATGACAGCGACGACGAGGAGCCGGCGTACTGGGCCAGCTACGGCAGGCGCCTCTACGTGCTCTCTGTGGCGGAGCATGCGGTCGAGCTCGGTCCGCGGGCGTGGGAGGCGTTGCGAAAGGGCGGGGAGGCCCATTTGCCGCCGGTGGTGGCGCAGGAGCTCGGAGCGCTCGACTTCGATGGGGTCGTGGCCCGGCGCGCCGCGCTCGAGGCGGAGGTCCCGGCCGGCGTGCGGCAGGACTGGCGCTGGCGGCGAGCGCGTAACCACCAGGTCAACCGGGCGCTGGTGGAGCTCGTGGCCGAAGGGGTGGTGGATTTCCTCGTCCTCACCCAGGACGACAGCCCGCCCATCGGTCTGCACGCCAGGGAGCAGCAGGCGCTGGCGGCGTTGGTGGCGCAGCGGGGGGTGCACCGCAGGGTCCGCATCCACCCGGGCGCGGACGAGACCGCCCTGGTGCTCCTCGCCCGGCAGGCGCTGCGGGATCGGGGCTTGCGGCCCCGCGTCGGGGTGCGGTTTTCGTCGACCGCGGGCCCCGGGGTCGTGCCGCTTTACGAAGATCGGCCGCTCATGGAAGGAATCAAGGGGCACGTAACGGCCCTCGGCGCCCTGTTGAGCCCCGATTTCGGCGAGAGCGAGCTGGCTTTGTTCGTCAACAGTCCCGATGGGCCGCAGCACGAAGCCCCGCTGCAGGCCCTTCCGGGCGAGTCGGTGGGCAAGGGCCGCAACCTGCCGGAGTTTCTGGAGGCCTTGCAGGACGCCCTGGAGAGGCGGCCGGAGCGGCCGGCGGCGCTGGCCGACGTTGCCTACGCCAACGGTGCGGACCGGGAGCTCGTGGAGATGCTCCCGGCGTACCTATCTCCATGGGCCCTGGGAGCATACGCCGGGTGGAACACGGCCAGCAACACCATCGGGACGGCCCTCGCCCATGCTGCGCTTCGGCTGGTGGCGCGGGGACTCGGCGGCGACGAGCGGGTGGCCAGCGAACGGGCGCACCGCAGCTTCCTGGCGCTCCGGTTTACCGAAGACTGGGGCTATCAGGCCCTCGTCCGCCAGGAACTGGTCGAAGCTGCCGTTCGGCTCGGCGTGTCGCCGTACGCCCTGGGCAGCCACCGCGAGGCCCTCGCCGAGCGAGCGCGGGAGCGGCTTCAGGCGACGATGGATCGCTGGCCGGGTGCGGCTTCGGGCTCGCCCCGGATCCGGGTCGAGCGGGTCGATTTCCCCTGGGACCGCCTGTTCGAGGTGGCTCTGGGGGTGCGGATCGACGGCGGCCCATGACGGGCCAGGCCAGTCAGGGGGGAGATCGGCACCATGAGGCAACGGACAGGGCCGGGCGGTAAGCTTGCACGGGTGGCGGTCGGGGCGATCGCGGCGGTGGCGCTGGCGGGCGCCTGGCCGGCCGCCGGCGGGGCGCTTCCCGCCGCTCGTGCCGGCGCAGCGCGCCAGATCGAGTTTTGGACCATCTCGCTCAGCCCGTTTTTCGACAACGAGATGCGGCAGCTGGCCTCTGAGTTCGAGGCATCGCATCCCGGCGTCCAGGTCAAGTGGACGGACGTGCCCATCCAGGCGATCCAGCAGAAGCTGCTGTCGGCCATCGCGGCCGGCACCGCCCCGGACGTCGTCAACTTGAACTCGGACACCGCCGTGCAGCTGTACCAGCAGGGGGCCCTCCTGGATCTGGGCAAGTACGCGCCCAAACAGGCATGGAGCGTCTACTTCCCCAGGGCTCTGGCGACGTTCAAGGACGGCGACGTCATCTACGGCGCGCCGTGGTACTGGGCACCCAAGGTCATGGCGTACAACGTGGAGATTTTCCGGAAGGCAGGGCTCGACCCGGAGCGCCCTCCTACCACCGTGGAAGGCATGATAGAGGCAGCCAAACGCATCAAGGACAAGACCGGGCTGTACGGCTTCATGCCCAACATCAACGGGGTCAACTTCCTCTTCGTCTTCCAGGAGGCGGGACTTCCCGTCCTGGACGAAAGCGGCAGCCGGGCGCTGTTCAACTCGCCGGAGCACGTGAAGCTGGTGGAGCAGTACGTGGACCTGTTCAAGCAGGATTACATCCCGGAAGATACCATGCGCCGGGGTTATCTCGGAGCCACGGAGCTGTACACCGCAGGGCGGCTCGGGATGCTCCTGACGGGGCCGCAGTTCTTGATCCGGGTGCAGAAGGACAACCCGGCCATCTACGAGTCGACCCGGGCGGCCGCCTACCCGCTCGACGAGGGCCGGGTGATCCATACCCCGCTCATGGGGTTCTCGGTGCCGGTCAACACCCGCAACAAGGAGCTGGCGGTGGAGTTCGCGCTGTTCGCCACCGATGACGCCCACCAGCTGGCGTTCGCGAAGGCGTCCAACACGTTCCCGAGCACCATCAAGGCCGCCAGGGATCCGTTCTTCACCAAGGGCGGCCCGACCGCCGCCGACCAGGCCCGCGTGGCGGACGCGGCGCAGCTCCAGTACGCCCAGGACCTGACGGTGCACGTGCCCAACGCCTCCAAGCTGTTCAAGGCGTTCAAGGACAACGTGGAGGCCGCCTTCTTCGGCGGGAAGCCGGTGAAGCAAGCCCTCGACGAGATCGTCCGCATATGGAACGCCGAGTTGTGAGGCGACTGGCCGCAGTGGCGCTGGCAGGGGCCGGTGCCGCCCTGGCGTGGGCGAACCTCAGCCTGGTTGCCGCGCCGGCGCCGGCTCCGGCGGCGCTGACCCCGGAGGCGGCAGCGTTCGATGCAGGCGCCGTCCGATGAGGATCAGCCCCTGCTCGTGCCGGCGCCGCGGCAGGCGCAATTCCCACGGGGAAGCCTGGGGCTCCGCGATGCCCGTATCCGGGTGGCAGGGGAAGGGGCCCGCTTGCAAGAAGCGGCGCGGGTCGTGCAGGCGGAGGTGGCGCGGCGCTTCGGGTTCGAGCTGCCCGTGACCACCTCGCCGGATGGCCGCCGGGGGCCGGAGATCGTCCTCGGAACCCGGGAGCATCCCGACCTGGCGGAGAGGATCAAGGCGTCGGGCTTGGAAGCGGACCGGCCCGAGGGGTACGCGCTTGTGGTGGATGAGCAGGGCGCGTGGGTCGCCGGGGCCGACGAGGCGGGAGCGTACTGGGGCGCGCAGACGCTGCGCCAGCTCCTGGTCCGTTCGCAGCAAGGGCCGGCCCTGCGGTTCGCCCGTATCGCGGACTGGCCGGCGTTTGCCTTCCGGGGCGCCATGATCTACCTGGATGCCTTCTCTCGCCCCATCAACGACCGCCTGCTCGAGATGCTGGCCGCCTACAAGTTCAATGCCGTCCTGGTCATGGCGGACTACGTGAAGTGGGAGTCGACGCGGGACATCTGGCACCCCCTCGGTGCGAGCAAGGACGAGGCGAGACGGGTGGCGGCCCTGGCCCGGCAGCTCGGGCTGGAGCCCATCCCGCTCATCGAGCTGTTGGGGCATGCCCAGTGGCTTTTCTACGGCGGCAAGAACCGGGACCTGCTGCACGATCCCGCCTGTCCCGAGCCGTTCGCCTACGACCCCCTCAACCCTCGCACGTACGAGGTCGTGCTGCCGGTGCTCGACGAGGCGGTGGAGGCGTTCGGGGCCCGGTGGGTGCACATCGGACACGACGAGGTGCGCAGCGTTTGCCGCTTCCCCGCCACGGACGAGGCGAGGGCCGTCGGCTTCGACCGGCTTTTCGTGCAGGACGTCTTGCGCCTGTATCGCCACCTGAAAGCACGGGGCGTCGGCGTCATGATGTGGCAGGACGCGGCCTTCTCGGACGCGGCGCCGGAGATCGTGCCGCAGCTCCCCAAGGACATCGTGATCACCGACTGGCACTACCTGCCGGGGGACGATTTCGTCTCGGTGCGGCAGATACGGCAGGCCGGTTTCCGGGTCATCGGGGCGACGTGGTCCCAGCCGGGCAACGCCGAGAGCTTTGCCCGCAGCGCGCTGCAGGACGGCGCCATGGGGATGATCCAGACCCGCTGGACCGGGCAATGGGGCAACCGTACGGTGCTCGACGGCAACGCCGAGCAGGCCGTGGCGTACGTTCGAGCGGCGGCGAGCTTCTGGAACCCCGACGCTCCCGTCCCCGACGACGTGGCGACCCGGCTTTACGCGGACGCGTGGGCGCCGGCGCCGTACCGGCCCATCCGGGGGCATCTCGTCGACCTGAGCCCGTTTGCCACGCGCAGCCTCGTCGATCCCGACGGGAGCGGCTGGCTGGGCAAGGGGCCCGAGTACGACTGGTCGGCGCTCGTGGCAGGGCGGGACGCACAGGCCGCAGGGGCGGCAGGGCAGGCGCAGCCGAAGGGCCGGACGGTGAAGCTCGGCCCGTACCGGTTTGACCTGAGCGGGGCGGTCATGGTGCGCACGGAGCGGGGGGCAGCCCGTCAGCTGCCGGAGGCCGTCACCATCCCTCTCCATGCCCGGGCAGCGGCCGTGGCCGTGCTGCACACGTCAGGGTGGGGAGCGCCGGGCCCCGGGCAGCTGGTCGGGAGCTACGTCCTGCGCTACGAGGACGGAAGCCGGTTGACGGTGCCACTGCGCTACGGGCGGGAGATCGCGGCCTGGACCGACCTCCCCGTGGAGTCGCTGCGCCGCTACCCGGCCTGGCGGGGCAAGACCGCAGGGGGCCTCGAGGTCGGGGCCGACGTACTGGTCATTCCCAATCCGTACCCGTCCCGCACCATCGCCTCGCTGACGGTGGAGGGCGCAAGCCGCTGGACGAGCCCGGCGGTGCTGGGCATGACGTTGCTCGACGAGGTGCCGCCCCTCCCGCCCACCGGCGGCGGCGGGCGGAGAGGGCGGCGTCCGGGAGCCATGAGGTCTCAGCTTCGCACGACGCTCATCGCCTACGGGTTCTTGCTGCCGGCCCTGGTGTTGATGGGGGTTTACACCTTCTGGCCCATGGCGTTCGGCACCTATCTGGGGTTCGCCCGGTACAACGTCATCACGCCACCCCAGTGGGTCGGGCTCGACAACTTCCGGGAGCTCGCAGGAGAAACGGACTTCTGGACCAGGGCTCTCCAACTCGCTGCGGTACGTGCTGGTGGTGCCGATCATCCAGCTGGCGGCCATCGGGGCGGCGGTGCTCGTCAACCGGAGACTGCCCGGCATCGCTCTCTTCCGCGCCGCCTACTACGTGCCGGTCGTGACCAGCTTCGCCGTGGTCGGCATCATGTGGGGCTGGATGTACGACCAGTACGGGCCGGTCAACTGGGTGCTGAGGGGCCTGGGGCTGCTCGACCGCCCGGTCAACTTCCTCAACCGGCCGGCGGTGGCGTTGTACGCGGTCATGTTCGTCACGCTGTGGAAAGGCTTCGGCTATTACATGGTGCTGTACCTGGCCGGGCTCCAGTCCATCGACCGCACCTACGAGGAGGCGGCCCTCATCGACGGAGCGGGGCGGTGGACGGTCTTCTGGCGCATCACGCTGCCGCTCTTGCGACCCGTCATCCTGTTGTGCAGCCTGCTCTCCACCATCAGCGCCATCAAGGTCTTCGAGGAGATCTTCGTCATGACCGGCGGCGGGCCGGCGGGCTCCACGTACACCGCCATGTACTACATCTACTCCAAAGCGTTCCAGGACTTCCGCTACGGCGAGGCGGCCGCGGCCAGCCTGGTGCTGGCCGTCGTGAGCTTGCTCTTCAGCCTGCTCAACTTCCGCTACGTGCGAGGGGGGCAGGTGGCGTGAGGGGCGACGGGCCGGCCGTGCAGGGACGGGCAGGGGCGGCGGCTGCAGCGGCGATACGGCCGGCCCGGGCCACCACGCGGGCGTCCCTGGTTGCCCGGGGTATGCGCCACGTTGAGGCGTTGCTCGTCTACCTCGTGCTGGTGGCCATCGCCATCACGACCATTTACCCGTTCGTCTGGACCGTGGTCACGAGCTTCGAGAGCACCGGCGCGGTCTTCCAGTTCCCCCGCCGCTCTGGCCCCAGCAGCCGACACTGCGCAACTACCGCACCGTGGTCGAAACGGTGCCCCTGCTCCGGTACCTCCTCAACAGCGTCGTCATCACGGCCGGCGGCGTGCTCGGGAGCCTGGTGGTGGCTGCGCTGGCCGGTTACCCGCTGGCGAAGCTGCGCTTCGCCGGGCGCAACCTGGTTTTCGGCGCCATCGTGGCCACCCTCATCCTGCCCAACGAGGCGGGCCTCATCGTCAACTACATCACCACCATCAAGCTGGGACTGCTGCATACCGGCGCCGGCCAGTACGCCGCCGTCGTCCTGCCGAGCCTGGCCTCCACCGTGGGTATCTTCTTGATGCGCCAGGCGTACCTGGCCATCCCGGATGAGCTCCTGGAGGCGGCCCGGGTGGACGGCGCGACGGAGCTCGGCATCTGGTGGCGCATCATGGTGCCGCTGGCCGCCCCGTCGGTTGCCGCCTTTGCCATCCTGCAGTTCGTCGCCTTTTGGAACTCCTTCCTTTGGCCCATCATCGTCCTCACCGACAAGAGCTACTACCCGCTCGCCTCCGGACTGCTCGACCTGCAGGGACAGTTCGCCACCAACACCCGGGCCATCGCCTCGGGTACCGTCATCGCCATGGTACCCATCCTCGCGGTCTTCGTGGCGGGCCAGCGCTTCTTCATGCGGGGGCTCGAAGGCGCCGTGAAGCAGTGAGGGGCTCACGGGGCCGGTTGCCGGGGACGCCCAACAGGGTATGGGCCATGCTTCGTCTCCCCTTTCCCGATCCGGGGGACCGGCCTCAAAGGGCCAGGGGCGCCGGCTCCGACAGGGGCTCCCCCGTGCCCCGGCCGGCGAGCTCCTCCCAAACCGGCTCCGATACCCAGATCCGCTCCAGCTCCAACGTGTTGCGGATGCGGATGACCCGGGCCTGGTCCGGCGTGACGCCGTTGAGGGTCCGAAGGGCGAGCGAGACGGCCTCTTCAGGGCCGGGCATCACCACGGGAATGCGCCCACCTGCCAGGAGCGTCGAGGTGGCGAGGTTGGTGTACGTGGCGGCGAAGTCGATGGCGTCCAGCACCTGCTGCGTGGTCACGTCCGCCATGCCGATGCCCGAGGCGTTGCCGTGAGTCTTGGCGGTGAGGCCGAGGACCACGATCTTCTGGACGTGGGGCCCGCCGTGCATGGTGGGCTCGGCGTAGCGGCCCGTCACGTTGGGGTCCATCCCGTCGCCGCTGATCTCCTTGCCGATCTCGTCCACGATCAAGAGGTCGAGCCGGTCGACCGGCAGTCGCCCCATCCGCTGTCGGGCCATGGCCAGGAGCTCCGGCTCCCGCTCGAGGATGGCGGCAGCCGGGATGGCCTCCAGGTGAGCGACCTCCTGATATGCGTTTTCCACGATGGCAAGCCCGCCGAGGATGGGCGCTCGTTCCAGAGCCAGGTGGGCCGCCCGAGGGATGAGCTCGGCGAAACGGGGAAACCCGTGCGCGTGCAGGGCGGTGGCTCCCTGATGCTTGCCGAGCCCGATGGCGATCATCTTGGCCAGGCCGCTCTCGATGGGGCCGCGGAAGCACGTGTGAGGCTTGACGCGGTTGACGACCAGGACGCCGTCCGACTCGAAAGCCGCCCGGTCGAAGTAGATGGGCGTGCCGTCCTCCAGATGGCCGAGGGTCATGACCTCCATGGAGGAGACCACGGGGCACCCCGTGCGCGCCTCGTCGATGCCCAGCTCGGCGAGAATGCGCCGCTGGCCCTCCGGCGTCGCTCCCCCGTGGCTACCCATGGCCGGCACGATGAAAGGAGCGGCGCCACGCCGGCGCACCTCCTCCACGACCGCCCCGATGATCTCGGCGAGATGGGCAATGCCGCGGCTTCCGGCCGCAATGGCGATGCGCCGGCCCGGCCGAACGGCTTGGGCGATGCCGGAACGATCCAGCTCACGGCGCACCGTCCCGGGCAGGTCATGGACGTGCGACGCGTCGAACCGCTGGCGCACCCAGCGGCCCACCGGCATCGGCACCCGGATGCCGCCCGGCATCAGGCCCTGCACGGCGCTCGGCTCCAGCAGCACCCGCCGGGGACGCCCGCCCCCGCCGGCCAGCTCGAACCCCTCGGCAGACCCACCGCGGCCCACGCTCATCGCTCTCCTCCTGCGGCCTGCCTCGCCGGCGTGACGGAGTGCCCGCCGAACTCCCGGCGCAACGCCGCCACCACTTTGGCGGCCACCGACTCCTCCTGCCGCGAACGTAGCCGCATGGCGTAGGCGGACGCCAGGGTGGAGAAGGGGACGCCCCGTCTCCAGGCCTCCTGGATGGCCCACCCTCCGGTCTCTCCGCCCCCGACGACGCCCCGCAGGCCCTCGAGGCGCGGGTCTCTCGCCAGGGCCCGCGCCAGGAGCTCCATCAACCATCCCCGCACGACGCTGCCGTGTGTCCAGAGATCGGCCACCTGGTGCAGGTCGAGGGCGAACGGCGCCGCCGAGAGGAGCTCGAACCCCTCGCCGATGGCCTGGAGCATCCCGTACTCCACGGCGTTGTGCACCATCTTGACGAAGTGGCCAGCTCCCGGCGGGCCGACGTGGGCAAGCCCTCCCGGGGCGGCCAGAGCCTGCAGCAGGGGGAAGGCGACCTCCACCGCCTCCGGTTGACCGCCGACCATGAGGCACAGACCCTGCTCGGCACCCTCCACTCCCCCGCTCGACCCGCAATCCACCAACCAGGCACCGGCCCGCTCGCGCAGCTCCCGGGCGCGCCGGCGGGAATCTTCGTAGAACGAGTTGCCCCCGTCGATCACCACGTCGCCGGGCTCCAGGAGCGCCTGAATGCCGTGGGACGGGTCGAACAACGTCCGATCGACCGGCTCCCCGGCCGGCACCATGAGCCAGATCCGCCTGGGAGGACCGGAGGCTCGCCACCACGTCGTGCGCCGACTCCGCTACGTGCACACCGGCCTTCGCGGCCTCCCGGCAAGCAGGCGCGGCGAGGTCCCATCCTACCACCCGCCAGCCCGCTCCGAGAAGCCGCCGGGCAACCCCGAGGCCCATGCGCCCCAGGCCGATGAGCCCCGCCTCACGAGGGGGCTCGCCGGCGCCTGCCCTGCCACTCGACGCGGTCATTACGGTCGTCCCTCCTGGTGCCGTCGGTCGAAGCGATGCGGGCTCGCGCGTCTTGCAGGATCACGGCCTTGACGTTGTCGATGTGCTCGGCCAACAGCCGTGTGGCCCGCTCCCGATCCCCGGCCCGCATGGCGCGCACGATGGCCAGGTGCTCGTGGAGCGCCTCCACCGGGCGCACGTTGAGATGGCGCATGATGTCGACGAACACGTAGATGCGCTCGGCCAGCTCCTGCAAACGGCGGTTGCCCGATCGGGCGATCAGGCGCATGTGGAAGCGCCGGTCGATCCGGTCGAACGCCTCCCGCCTTCGCCGGTCGGGAAGGGCCAGCGTCTGCTCGAGCTCTTGCTCCATCGCCTCCAGCTCGCCGGGCTCGAACCGCCCGAAGGCCCGATCCAGCGCGTAGAGCTCGATCATCTTGCGGACGTCGGCGATCTCCTCGACGTCTTGCGGCGTCAGCTGCACCACGAAGTAGCCGACCCGCGGCGACAGCTGCACGAGCCTCTCCTCCACCAGCCAGTTGAGCGCGTCTCGCACGGGGGTACGGCTGACTCCGAACCGTCGCGCCATCGCGTCGACCGCGATGCGAGCACCCGGGGCGAGCCGCAGGCTGACGATGTCCTCCCGCAATACGTCGTGGATCTGGCTGACGAGGCTCTTGTTGACCACGTGCTTCATACCGCAGTCCCGTATGTGATATATCACACTTCTCCAGGGTCATGCAAGCGCTCTCAAGTATCCCCGGAAACTGCCCGTCTGCGACGTCCCGGCCGCCTGACGGCCCGAGCGGCCCGCTCAGCCGGTATTGCGCAGGCCTGCCGCGATGCCGTTGATGGTGACCAGGATGCCGAAGAGGAGATCCTCATGGCCCTGACGGCGCGGTCCCGGCGACCGCCAGCGCTCCAGGAACATGACCTGCAGGTAACTGAGGGCGTCCACGTACGGG
Organism: Limnochordaceae bacterium; assembly: GCA_014896295.1. Lineage (GTDB taxonomy): Bacteria > Bacillota > Limnochordia > Limnochordales > Geochordaceae > Carboxydichorda > Carboxydichorda subterranea. Next base: position 32,610 of record JADBKR010000004.1, on the reverse strand, counting down.
TTGCGCAGCCGGATGGACTCGCGCAGGTGGGGTTCCCGTTCGAGGAGGTCCTGCTGCCGGGTGATGCGCAGGACCCACTCCCGGGTGCGCCGGTATTCGGACTCGATGCGTCCGAAGACGCCGGCGGCGTCGGGCCCGGCCAGGGCCGCGTAGCGGGCGGCGATTCGCATGTCGGCCTTGGCGAGGGCCATCTGCAAGTTGTCCACGAGGGCGCGGAAAAAGGGCCACCGTTCGTACATCTCGGTGAGGCTCTCGACGCCCTCCTCCTGGATCATCGTCTCGAAAGCCGTGCCGGTGCCGTACCAGGCCGGGAGCAGGTGGCGGCTCTGGTTCCACGCGAAGACCCAGGGGATCGCCCGCAGTTCCTCGAAGCGCCGGCCAACGCCCCGTGACTCGGGCCGCGAACCGATGTTGAGGCGTCCGATGTGTTCGATGGGAGTGGCGGCGAAGAAGTAGCGCAATCCAGCCTGGCCGTCGCCGAACAGGAGTTCCCGGTACGCCTCCAGGGATCGTTGCGCCATGCGCTCCATGAGCGCGTGCCAGCGCCGGGCGGACGGCTCGTCGCCGGCTCCTCCGTCCGGCCGGCCCCGATCGGCGAGGGCTTTGTGGGCGGCCGCCCAGACGACCTGCTCGAGGCTGCGCAGGGCCAGATCGGGGATGAGGTAGCGTTCCGACAAGACCTCGCCCTGCTCGGTCAGCTTGATCCCGCACAGGGTCGCGCCGGGAGGCAGGGCAAGGATGGCCCGGGTCGTGGGCCCTCCACCTCGTCCCAGGGTACCCCCTCGCCCGTGGAAAAAACGGATCCGGATGCGGGCAGGGCCGGCGATGCGGAGCATCTCTTGCTGGGCGCGGTAGAGGGCCCAGTTGGCTGCCAGATAGCCGCCGTCCTTGCTCGAGTCGGAATAGCCCAGCATCACTTCCAAGAGCCCGCCCCACGCCTCGAGGTACGGCCGCATGGCCGGCAGGGAGGCCAGCGAATGCACGATGCCGGCGGATCGCCCGAGGTCCTCGATGGTCTCGACGATGGGCACGACCCGCAGGGGCGACCAGCGCTCGTCCGGGCCGATCCGGTGGGCACCCGTCCACTCGGCCAGCAGCAGCACCTCCAGCACGTCGCTGGGGCGGTGGACCATGCTCACCAGGTAAGTGTCGATGGCGCCGGGCCCTATCTCCCGGCGGGCCGCCCGGATGGCGTGGAAGGTGCGGAGCACCTCCTGGGCGACCGGGCTGAGGGCGTCCCGGTCGATCGAGGGGCCCATCCAGGGGCCCGGTGCCTCGCGTGCGAGTTGGCCGAGCAAGCGGACCAGCACCCTCTGCCGGGCTTGCTCGTCGAGGCCCTCGTACGCCGGCTCGATGCCGGCGCGATCCAGGATCTCCGCCAGGGTCTGGGCGTGCACGTCGCTGTGCTGGCGCACCTCGATGGGCGCGAGATGGAAGCCGAAGGCCTCCACCTGCCGGATGAGGCGCCCGAGGCTGCCGACGGCGATCGTCTCCCCCCGCCCCGCCAGCAGGCTCCGCTCCAGCAGGCGCAAGTCCTCGAGCAACTCGGCGGCCGAACGGTAGCGCCCCTCCTGTCCCGGGGGCACAGGCTCCAGAGAAGGCCAACGCCTCTGCAACTCCAGGTTGTGGCGACGCAGCAGTTCGAGGCGCCAGTACATGACGGCCAGCTTGCGCCGGTACGGCTCGTCGTCGTTCCACCGGATGAAGCCGAGCGGCTGTGGAGCGTAGCGGGCCTCGTCCTCCTCGACCGAGCGCAACAGCTCCCGCGAGACCGGTGTCAGGCGGCTGCTCTGCCCGAACCGGGCCATCAAGCCCCGGACGGCGCGCATGTACCGCCGGACCGCCAGATCCCGTTGGCGGCAGGCGGCCTCCCACGTGACGGCGGCGGTGACCGAGGGGTTGCCGTCCCTGTCGCCCCCAACCCAGCTGCGCAGCTGCACCACGGGTCCCGGCAGCCGCCGGCCCGAAGCCCGCAAGCGCCGGATGTCGGGAAACGCCAGCGCCAGCTCGCGTTCCAGGGACTCGAAGAGCCGGGGAAGGGCGTCGAAAAGGGTGCCATCGAAGAAGAAGAGGACGCGGCGCAGTTCGTCCATGGGGTCGGGCCGGCGCGAGCGAACCTCGCTGGTCTGCCAGAGCAGGGTGAGCAGCTCGTGGACGCGTTCCCGGATCTCTTCTTGCTGGGCGAGGTCGCCGCTCGCCCGCTCCCGGAGTTCCAGCAGCTCGTAGAGGTCGCGCAGGATGCCGAGCACCGTGCGGCGGGAAGCCTCGGTCGGGTGGGCGGTCCACACCAGCTGGATCTCCAGGGAGCCCAGTAGCTCGAGCACCTGGGCCGAGTCGAGGCCTCGCTCCTTGAGCTCGGCGACCAGGGCCGGCAGCGAGGCGGGCTGCGGGCGGTCGTGGTCCTGCCGGTAGGCACGGCGCCGCCGTACGCGGTGGTGCTGTTCTGCCAGGTTGGTGACGAGGAAGTACAGCCCGAAAGCCCGCGCTACCTGCACCGCCAGACTGTCGGGCAGGCCCGCGAGAAAAGCCGTCAGGCTGCGGTCGAGCTCGGGGTTCCACGCCTCTCGCAGGCGTCGGGTGGCGAGCCGTACCCGCTCGACGGCTTCGAGGAGCCGGGAGCCACCTTGCTCGCGAAGGACCTCCCCGAGCAGTTCGCCCAGCCAGTGTACCTCCTGCCGCAGCGGCCGGAAGCGGTCGCCGGCGAAGGGGGGCGCGGGGAGAGCAGGGGCAGGGCCGGTCCGCGCCGGCGCGCTACTCCGGCCGTCCGGGGCGGAAAGGAGGCCGTCCGCCGCCGGGGGCACGCTCCTGCGAGCGTCCGGATACGTGAGCTCGTCGGCCACCTCGAACCCCCCGACCCGTGCGGCGCTTTCTCCCATTGTTACCGGCGCAAGGGAACGACGCAAGGGGAGGGGGCGGCGAGGGGCGGAGAGGCCGGCAAGTCGAGCCGTGCGGGCCTCGTACCCGGGAACGGCTGACGGCGCCCCGGCGCCCCTCACGGGCGGATCCTCTGGACGGGCCGGGCAGCGTCAGCGCCGTGCGGACAGCTGCTCCGCGACCTGCCTGGCGCGGTGGAGCTCGTAGACCACCCGGTTGCGCCCGCGCACCAGGGAGTTGGAGGCGAACCATGCCTCGAGGCTTCCGTCGGGCCACGCGCTCAGCTGCTCGGCGAAAGCCAGGTCGGGCAAAGGCGGCACCTGCAGTGCCGGATCCTGGCGGAACCGCCCTTCCCTGGCGAAGTGCAGGGGCACCAGGATGCGGCTCAGCTCCACCAGGGCGCGGTTGATCTCGCGTAAGGCCGGGGCGTCGCCGGAGGCGGCGAGGCCGGCCGCACCGGCAGCCATCTCTTCCACGGGGACGAGCGCCAGATCCAGTTCCTGGAGCGCCCGCAGCACCGGCTCCAGGTCGACCCGGCCTTCGGAGAGCGCGGCGTAGCGGCGTGCCGCCTCGTGCATGTCGGCGACCATCGCCCGGAAACGCAGAGGCAGCACCGGCACCGTCGCAAGCCGCCAGGTGGCCAGGGCGTACACCCGGGTGTCACGCTGCAAGAGCCGGCGATCCGCCACCTCGAGGGTGTCCGCCTCCGTGTGCCACTCGATGTTGCCCCCGCAACCGCCCACGCCATAGTAGCCTTTGGCCTCCCGGAGCTCGTCGGGCATGGTCGAGGAGAGCATGAACGCGCCGCTGATGCCCAGGTTTTGAAACGAGTAGTCGCCCGCCCGGGGCGGCCGGCCGCCGCGAGCCTCCTGCCCGGCCCCATCCCGGATCACCTCCCGGACGAACGCCTCCAGCTCCGGCGTCCAGCACAGGTCGTCGAAGCGCTCCGCCCACCGGCATCCCGGCGAATCGCAGTTGAGATGGGCCACGCAGTGTTCGGCGAGGTCGACGCCGAAGGTGTCGGCGTACCACGTCGAGCCGGCGTAGCGGCCCTGGGAGTGGCCGGGCCACCAGGCCACCCGAACACTGCGGCGCAACTTCTGGCGGTGTTTCCAGAGCGCCAGGGCGACCTCCAGGAGGGCCCCGTCGCCCACGGCGTTGTCGCCGACTCCGACGTGCCAGGCGTCGAGGTGCCCGTGGAGCAGCACGAATGCGTCCGGCTCCACGGCGCCGGGGATGGTCGCCACGACCACGGGGCACGGATAGAGCCCCTCCTCGAGGTGGGTTTCGACGGTGGCGATCCCGCCCGCGCGGGCTCGCTCGATGAGTCGCTGCCCGTCGAAGCGGTTGACCGCGGCCACGGCCAGGGCCGGCCTGCGGTGCTGGTTGTCCAGGTCCGGCGCGCCCCAGATCGGGGTGCAGATGGCCTCGTGGATCCGCTCGCCCGGGTTGACGAAGATGGCCGCAACGGCGCCCCTGGCCTGGAGATCCGTCACCTTTTGCGGCAACGGCAACCCCTCGGTGATCGCCACCGCGCCCTCGAGGTCGCGCTCGCCGCCGTGCCCCGACAGGCCCGACTCGAAGAGGTCGCCGCTGCCCCGGGCGAAGCCCGAGGGCACGTAGACGAGCCGCCCGCTGCGGCCGGCCGGCCCGGTCGAAACGGAGAAGGAGGGCGTCTTGCCCCTGACGCGCACGTCGCCCGCCCGGATCTCTGCGCCCCGGGGCAAGCTCAAGTACAGCCGGGGAGTGTGCACTTCAACGGGCACCCCGTACGCGCGCAGGCGCTCGACGACGTAAGCGGCGGCCTGGCGTTCGTCTTCGCTTCCCGACTCCCGGCGGAGCGCCGCGAAGCGCTCGACCAGCTGCCATGCCTCGTCGCCCGTCACGTCCGCGAGCAGGAGCCTTTCATCGGCCGTGAGCGTCGTCTGCTCGGAGTGGCTCACTTCATCGCTTCCTTTCGTCCATGCGGCGGGAGAAAGCATCCATCCAGCGCACCATGGAAATCTCGAAGTCGAGAATCCCCTGGACCGTGCAGTACTCGTCGGTCGAATGCTGCCGGCCTCCGTGTCCCAACCCGCCGGTTACGTACGGGATCCCGAGCACCCGCTCGAAGACGTAGTAAGGGGCCGAACCCGGATTGAGCGGCCATATCTGGGGCGTGCGGCCCATGGTCTGGTACGTCTCGACCATGGCTTGCACGGCCGGCTCGTCGAGGCGCACCTTCGACCAGGGATAGTTGTTGAGCACCCGCATCTCGATGTCGGCGTAACCGTGCGTATCGAGGTGCCGGCGAATGGCCGCCGCCACCGCGTCGGGATCCATGCGGGGCACGGTGCGGACGTCGAGCTTGGCCAGCGCCCGGTGGGGCAGCAGCGTCTTGGTGCCTTCCTCGACGTAGCCGCCCACGAGCCCGTCGATGTTGAACTGGGGCTGGCCGAACAGCCGCTCCCACAGCGGCACGCCCCGCAAGCCCCCCTTGAATCTCCGCACGTGCTCGAACTGCATGAACGGCCGCTCGTCCATCAGCCCGCTCTCGACCTGACGGCGCAGGATCTCCCGCTCGGCCGGATCGAGGGGGTGACCCCGTCGAAGAACCCCTCCACCTTCGGGTTTTCTTCCTCGTCGACCAGCGTCGCCAGCGCCTGCACCAGTCTCCACACCGGATTGGCCACCCAGGCGTTGTTGGAGCCGTGGATCCCTCGTTCGGCCGGACCGCCCCAATCGCCGCCCCGGCATTCGAGTTCGAAGTAGAGGATGCCTTTGGTACCCAGCGTGAGGGAGGGCACGCCCGCCTCGTCCTGGCTGAAAAACGGGAAGAGCACGGCGTCGGCGGCCCGCAGCTCCTCGCGATGGCTTTCGACGAACGGCAGGAAGTGGCGACTGCCCATCTCCTCCTCCCCTTCGATGGCGAACAGGAGGTTGACGGGCAGGCGGCCGGCCACGTGCCGGTACGCCTCCACGGCCCGGAAGAACGCCGCCAGCGGCCCCTTGGTGTTGACCGCGCCGCGGGCGACGACGGAGAGGCCCAGGCCCGGCAGTTCGCGAATCTCGGCCGCCCACGGATCGCTCGACCAGTTGGGCTCGTCCGCGGGCATGACGTCGTACATGCCGTAGACCAGGACGGTGTGCGCGGCTTGCTGGTCCAGGCGCCCGAAGACGATGGGATGGCCCGCGGTCGGCACCACGCTCGCCGTCCCGCCGAGCTCTGCGGATGAATCCGGCGACCTGTCGGGCCGTCTCCTGGATGCCTTGCCCCGTGTAGCTGACGCTGGGCGTGCGCAGGAAGGCCCGCACCTGCTCGAGGTCCTCGTCGAATCGAGCGCGCAGGTGCTGGACCACCTTCTCCACTCCGCTCGAAGGGGTAGAGGATGCGGGGACGTTCACGCGGTCGACCTCCTCACCGGCTTGCAGGGCCGTCGGCTACGTCCCACCGGGCAGCGTAAAACTCGAACGGCACGATGCCCGGGTCGGCGTTGACCAGACGCTTGCTGACGGCAGCCAGCATGTTGGGATAGTAAAGGAAGACGGCCGGCACCTTTTGCTGGAACAGCACTTGCAGCCGATCATAGAGCTCCTTGCGGCGCGCGGGGTCTTGTTCCCGGGCCGCCTGATCGATGATGGCGTCGACCTCGGGATCGGAATACCCGCCCAGGTTGTACTGCCCGCCGGTTCGAAACGTGGAGCTCACGTGATCGGGGTCGAAGGTGTCGGTCCAACCGAGGAGCGCGAGATCATAGTCGTGCTTGAAAACGCGGCTCAGGAGGGTCGGGAAGTCGAGCCGCTGGATCTGCACCTGCACGCCCGCCGCCTGGAGCGTTGCCTGGATGATGCTCGCCGATTGCTCGCGCAGCGTGTTGCCCGTGGGCACCAGGAGTTGGAGAGTGCGGGAGAAGTCCCACCCGGCCTCGCTGAGCAGCCGGCGCGCGCCCGCCGGGTCGTACGGGATGGGCTGGAGCGACTTGTTGACGTACGGGGTCACGGGCGAGAAAGGTCCCACGGCAGGGATCGCCTCGCCACGGTACAGCTGCTGCACCAGGAGCTTGAGATCCACTCCCCGGGCCAGGGCCTGCCGCACGCGGTCATCTTTCAAATAGGGCCGGGTGCTGTTGATCGCGATGAACTGATAGCCGAGCGACGGAGCGGTGACGGGCCGGAGGTTGGGAGCTCGCTTCACCATCTCCCAATCCTGCAAAGGCACCTCGCCGATGCCCGGGCCGGCCACGACGTCGATCTCTCCGTTGATGAGTGCCGCAGCGATCGAGGCTGCTCCGGCGATCCGGACCAGGATCCGGTCCACCCGGGCGGGTCCACGGTAATAACGGTCGTAGCGCTTCAGTTCGATGTACTGGTCCTGGACGTAACGAACGAACTGGAAGGGCCCGCTGCCGACGGTTGGGTTCAACAGGGCCGGAGCGCGCGACAGTTGCTGCGGTGTCAGGCCCTTCAACAGGTGCTCCGGGATGATGAAGACCCCGGTGCCCAGCTGTTCCAGGAAGCGGGCCGGGTCGACGGCCGTTTGGGTCGTGATGGCGATGGTGTGGGCGTCGATGACCCGCACGCCCTGGATGGCGTTACCGGTCATCTTGCCCGTTTCGTCGAGCCCCTGGATGGCCTTGATGGCGTTACCCCGGTTGGTCTGGACTCCCGGCGTGGCGATGGTGCGGATGGTGAAGGCCACGTCGGATGCGGTCACCGGCTTGCCGTCGTGCCACGTGGCCTTGGGATCCAGGTGGAACGTGTACGTGCGCCCGTCCTTGGAAATCTCCCAGGAGCGCGCCAGGCGGGGGGCGAACGTCAAGTCGGGCTCCATCTCCACCAACGTGTCGAAGATGAAGTGGACGACGAAGTACCCGTAGCTCGAGTCCGCGTTGATGGGGCTCAAGGTGCCCGGCCCGCTCCACAGGCCGACCCGGATCACCTTCTCTGCCGAAGCCGGCAGGGGGACGGCGGCCAGGATGCCGGTCAAGAGGGCCAGGGCCAGCAACCGAAATACGCGCTGCATGACGAAACTCCAGCTCCTTTCTCGTGGATGCACGCTCGCGGTGGACACTCCGGGATGACGAAGCACGGCCGCTAGAGCTTGAGCCGCGGGTCGAGCGCGTCCCGTAGCCCGTCGCCGACGAAGTTGATGGAGAGGACGGCGAGCACGGTGAGCGCCCCGGCAGGGGCCCACAACCACGGCATCTGCTCGAGCACGGCCATGGACTGCGCGTCGGTCAACAAGTTGCCCCAGCTGGGAGTGGGCGGTTGCACCCCCATTCCGAGGAAACTCAAGGACGCTTCGATGACGATCGCCTGCGCGGTGAGGAAGGTGGCGGTCACCAGCACCGGCGCGAAAGCGTTGGGCAGCAGATGGAGGAAGAGGATGCGAGGGCCGCGGCAGCCGATGGCCCGCGCTGCCGTCACGAACTCTTGCTGCTTGAGGCGCAGCACCTCGGCTCGCACCAGGCGGGCCACCTGCGGCCAGCCGAGCAGGCCGAGCACCAGCACGACGTTGGTGAGCCCAGGGCCCAGCACGCTCACCAGGACGAGGATCAACATGAGGAGTGGAAAGGCCAGCACCATGTCGGTCACCCGCATGATGGCCGCGTCCACCGCCCCGCCGGCCCACCCGGCGATGCCGCCGAGCAGCGTACCCAGCACCACGTTGATGGCGACCGCCGATACCCCGACGAGCAGCGACACGCGAGAGGCGTAGAGGAGGCGGCTCAGCACGTCCCGGCCGACCGCATCCGTGCCGAACGGGTGCGCGGCGGACGGAGGCGCTCCGAAGGCCGTGGGGTCGAGGGCGTACGGATCGTGCGGCGAGAGGGCCGGCGCCAGGGCCGCCGCCAGGGCGATGAGCAGCAGGACCACCAGGCCGGCCACGGCCGGGCGGTGGCGCAGAAAACGCCTCGCCGCCACCGCGCCGAAGCTCTCGGCGCGGACGGCCGCTGCCGGGAGCGCCGAGCCGGCGACTTCAGGGCGGAAGGTGGCTGCCACCGGCGGGGTGGGGAAGTCATCCACGGTGAGCACGCTCCTACTCGTACCGAATGCGGGGATCGATGGCGGCGTACAGCACGTCGGCCAGGAGGCCACCGGCGAGCACGGCGACCGCGGCCAGAAGGTTGAGGGCCATCAGGGTGGGGTAGTCCCGCTGCAGGATGGCCTGGATCGACAGAGATCCCATCCCCGGCCACTGGAAGACCTGCTCGGTGACGACTGCTCCGCCGATGAGGGCCGGGAGCTGCAACCCGGCCATGGTCACGACGGGGATCAGGCTGTTTTTCAACGCGTGCCGGAAGATGACGGCGCCTTGCGGGAGGCCTTTGGCGCGAGCCGTGCGAACGTAATCCTGCCGCAGCACCTCCAGGGTGCTCGATCGCACCAGCCTCAGCACCAGGCCCACGTTGGACAACGCCAGCACCAGGGCCGGCAAGGCGAGGTGCCGGAGAAGGTCCAGGAGATCGAAGGGGCCGCCGAGCGTCGTCATGCCCCCAGTGGGCAACCACCCGAGTTTCAAGGCGAACCCGTAGATCGACACGAGCGACAGGAAGAACGTCGGCAACGAGACGCCCAGCAGGCCAGCGAAGCCCGAGAGGTAGTCCACCCAGGTGTAGGGATGGACGGCCGAGAGCACGCCGAGCGGCAACGCCGCCGCGTAGGCGACGAGGTAGCTGGTGCCCATGAGGAGCAAACTGGGGCCCACGCGCTCGGCGATCCGCCGGGCCACGGGCTCCGAGGTGGTATAGGAGTAGCCGAGGTTGCCGTGCAGCGTCTCGCCTGCCCACCGCACGTAACGCACGAGAAAGGGCTGGTCCAGGCCCAGGGCCTGGCGGCGCGCCGCCCGGTCGGCCTCGCTCATCGACGGGTTGATCAGCAGGTCCACGGCATCGCCGGGAGCCAGGTTGACGATGGCATAGTTGAGCAACGGTGATGCCCATCAGCACCGGCACCATGATGGCCAGCCGGCGCAGCACGTAACGGGTCACCGGGCGCCCTCCTCGCCGTCGGCGCCGGGGATGGCCGGGACGGCTGCCCTCGCGCCGAGCCGGTTGGAGATCTCCCGGGCGGCGGCCGCGACCATCTCCCCGTACCGTGCGAGGACGGGATCGGGCAGGCGCACGGTCGGCCCGGCGATGCTCAAGGCGCCTACGGCCTGAAGCGCCCATGTCCCGCCGTCCGCAGACGGCGAAGGGCCTGCGGCGAAGATGGGGGCGCCCACGGCCCGCGCGCCCAGGTCCACGTCCTCGTCGCTGATCGCGTAGCCCCGTTGCCGGATGGCGTCCAGCTCCCGGCGCAGCGCTTCGGGATCCTCCACCGTACGGCGGGTGTACCGCGGCAGCCGGGGCAACGCGCGGAAGACCTGCTCCTGCTGCTCCGGCGGCAGGAAGGCCAGGATGGCCCTCGGGCATGCCCCTGCGTGGAGGGGATACCGGCCACCCACCTGGGCGGTCAGGCGCACCGGATGCAGGCTCTCGCGCACGTCCACGATGACGGCCTCCAGCCCCTCCCGGGCGGCCAGGTGGATGGACTCTCCCGTCGCCATGGCCAGCCGATCCAGGGTCGGAGAGGCCGCCCGTACCAGCTGCAGGCCATCGCGGGCCATTGCCGCCAGGACGAGCAGACCCGACCCGAGACGGTAGAGGGAGCCGCCGGGGTCCTGGTCGACCAGGCGATGGCGCTCGAGCGTCTTGAGGAGCCGGAAGACCTGGTTCTTGGTCAGCTGCAGACGGTGGGCGAGCTCGGTGATCCCCGCCGCCCGACCGGGCATGTGGCCGAGGGTCAGGAGCAGCCGTACCGCCTTGTCCACGCTGGCTATGGCGTATGCGTCCGGTGACCGCCGCCGGCGGCTACCTCCGGTCGTCGGCAAGCCTCTCGTGCCTCCCGTGGGGACATCGACCGATCGCCAGGCGTTTGGAAAGCTAAAACACTGTTTTATGCGCCTGGAGATTGCGGGGAGCTTCGACGACACCCCACCGGTTCCTGCCGGCGAGATGAATAACCATGCACCAATCCCTGGCACATCCCGTGTACGGTATACCGGAGGGCACGCGGCAGCGGCTCAGCAGACCTCAGGCCGTGATCGTCTGGATCCCGAGCTCCTGGAGCCTCGCCAGGAAGTCGTGGGGGGCGCTGGAGTCGGTGACGAGGCGGTGCATGCGCTCCACCGGCGCGATGATGGCGGGGGTCACCTTGCCGAGTTTGGAGTGATCGGCGACCACCCACACCTCTTTGGCTTGCTCGATGAACGTGCGGTTGACGTGGGCCTCGGCGGGATTGTACGTGGTGAGGCCGTACTCAACGGACAGGCCGTCCACGCCAACGACGGCCACGTCCAAACGAAACTCCCGGATGGCCCGCTCGGCCGTGTGCCCGACCATCTCGAACGATCGGCCTCGCAACGCCCCTCCGGTCACGAAGACCTCGGTCTCGGGAGAACTGGCCAGGTCTGCCGCTACGTTGACGGCACTCGTCACGACGGTGACCTTGCGGCCCCGCAGCGCCCGTACGAACTGCGCCACCGTGGTGCCGCCGGTGCAACCCACGACCTGGCCGTCCTGCACCATGGAAGCCGCCACCGCCCCGATCCGCCGCTTCTCGGGCAAGAAGGCGGTGACCTTGAAGTGGTAGGGAAGCTCGTCGGACTGGTCGGCGAGGGAGGCTCCGCCGTGGGTCCGGCGCAAGAGCCCGCTCTCTCCCAGCTCCTGGAGGTCCCGACGGATGGTCGCCTCCGAAACTCCCAGCAACGCGGCCAGCTCCGCGACACTGGCCGCGCCGCGCCGGGCGATCTCGCTCAAGATGCGGTCGTGGCGTTCGGGTTTGATCATGGCGTCGTACCTGCCCGGGTGACCCCCGCAAATCTTATCACGTTCACGCAAAGCGCGCAACACCACGCACTTGAGTGGGACTTTCGAGCAGACTCAAGCATCCCCGTACCACGGAGGCCGACACGGCTGGGGTCGGCGTCGCTCCCGGCGATCACCTGCGGGATGCGTACAGGCGCTGGTACATCAGGTACGACCGGTACACCTTCTGCACGTACGTGCGCGTCTGTTCGAAGGGGATCCGCTCCACGAAGAGATCGACATCGTCGCTGGCCCCCAATGCCTGCAACCACCCGCTCACCCTGCCGGGCCCGGCGTGATAGGCGGCCGACGCCAGCCTGACGTCGCCGAAACGGCGGTACAGCTCGGCGGCGTACGCTCCTGCGAGGCGCACGTTGGTCTCGGGAACGAAGAGGCCGGCGGGATCCGGCGGCTCGAACCGACGGGAGGCCGCCACCTCGGCGGCCGTGGGCAGGAGGATCTGCATGAGCCCGTAGGCGTCGGCGACGGACAGCGCCTGCGGTTCGAAGGCGCTTTCTTCCCGCATGATGGCGAACAGCCACAACGGGTCGACTCCCTCCTGGGAGGCGACCTGCTCCACGAGCGCCCGGTACGGCCGCGGGAACATTCCCTCGAGTACCCAGCGTTCCTGGTAGTGAACGGGGGCCACCCGCAACAGCTGGGCCAGGTGGTCCATGGCGGGGCGAAGCCAGCCGAGCTCGATCTCCCAGCGGGCCAGGGCGGCGAGGCGGGCAACCGTGGGGCGAGAGTGGACCAGGTAGCGCAGGTCGAGCGTGGCCTCCCGCTTCAGGCCGCGGTGGTAGGCGGCGTCCAGAGCCTCCAGCGAGGAGTCGGACGGCGCTGCAGCGGCAGAGACGGCCGGGCCACCCGGAGGCCCCAGCACGCCCGAGAGCTCGGCGGCGGCCGGCTCCCACCGCTCGGCCGCCAGCAGGGCCTGGTAAGAGAGCGGGTGGAGGCGCACCAGGCGGCGCAACGTCGAGGCGAGCGTCGCGCCGGGATCCCTCTCGGGGGAGGGAGCGGCCTGCATCCACTTCGCCCGCCAGAAGAGATACGTCGCGTCTTGCGGCGCCTGCTCTCCCAGGCGGTCCAGGGCCCAACCCGCCGTTTCCCGGTCGTGCGGGTAGCTCCAGGCCAGGAGTGCTCGGAGGGCCTCGTCCCGGCCGGAAGTGGCGCGGGTGGCGGACTCGTGGCGGGCCAGGTACTCCCTGGCCCCCCTCAGGTCGCGCTTTTCGAGCCGGAGCCGGACGAGCTCCAGCAGCGCGTCGCCCGCCGGCTCCGTCCCGCGGGCCTCTTCGATGAGCTGCTCCAGGGAGTCTGCGGCCGCCTCCTCCTGCCCCTGCCGTACCTGCTCGTCGGCCAGCGCGAGCCTCAGCCGCAGGATCGCCTCCCGCTCCTGCGGGCTCTGGGGCGGCCGTTGCCCCGCGCGATCCAGCGCCCGGCGGACCAGCGCCAGGCGGGCATCGTGCCGCCCCAGTCGATCCAGGGCGGCGGCGAGCTGGGCTGCCACCTGGGTGCCGTGCGGGCTTTCGAGGAGGGAGGGGCGGGAAAGGATGGCGACTGCCTGCTGCGCTCTCCCGAACCGGATCAGCAACCCGGAGTACCGTAACAACTGTTCCCGGCCTCGATCCGTGCGGGCGTCCATGAAGGGTTGCAGCTGCTCGAGACGGGCGAGCACCTGGTCTCTCAGGGGCCCGCGAAAGAGGATGGCGTACCCCTGGAGTGCGTCCATCCACACGTCGGCGGCCTCTTCGGGCTCTTCCGCCGCCTCCAGGGCCTCGGCGAGCGCCAGCCGGGCATCCAGCACGTCGTCGCCCACGGCAGCCCGGAGAGCCTGCCGGGCGTGCTCCACCGCGGCCCGGGCGCGCCGCTCTTCCAGCGCCTGGTGAGCCTGCATGAAGGATGCCTGGAAGGCCTGGTGTCCGGTCACGGGCTCGGGGACCGACGAAGCCGGCGCCGGCCGGGTCGGGCCGGACACGGCCAGGGCAGCCACGATCGCGGCGACGACGTGGGCGGTGATGCGGGGGCTCGTCCGGGCGAAACGAGGGCTCGTGCGCAAGGCCAACACCTACCCGGGAGCTTCGGCAGCGGGGGGCATGGTTCATGTCGGACCCGCCGTGGCAAAGTATGGGAGGTTGCGGCCACGGCATGGCAGGAGTGCGCCGGTACTGCCGGGAATGCCCCTGCGGCGGGAGGAGGCCGCCGGATGAGCGCCGGCCCGTTCATCTTGACCATCGACGTCGGCACCACCGCGTGCAAGGCGGTGATGTTCGACGCCACGGGGCGGCCGGTGGGCCAGGGGGAGCAAGAGTACCCCACTTACCATCCCCGGCCCCTGTGGGCCGAGCAGGACCCCGAGGACTGGTGGCAGGCGTGCATAGCTGCGGTGCGCCGCGCGCTCGCGCACATGGAGCGAGCGGGGGCGTACCGGGGCGAGGTGCCGCCGGACGTGGCGGCCATCGGGCTCAGTTCCCAGCGGGAGACGGTCGCCCTCGTCGACTTCGACGGCCGGCCCCTGGCCAGGGCGATCTCGTGGATGGACAGGCGGGGAGCGGCCCAGGTCCAGGCGCTGGCCCGGAGGCTCGGCGCGCAAAGGATTCACCGGCACACGGGCATGGTGCCGGATGCGACCTTCACGCTGGCCAAGCTCCTGTGGATGCGGGAGCACGAGCCAGAGCTCTTGCGCCGCGCCGCCTACCTGCTCCAACCGAGGGACCTGGTCGTCCACCGGCTGACCGGCCGGTTCGTCACGGACCCGTCGCTCGCCTCGCGCACCATGATGTGGGACTCCCTGGCGGGGCGGTGGTGGGAGGCTGCGTTCGACGAGGCCGGCATCGACCCCGGGCGGTTTCCCCCCGTGGTGGCCTCTCACGAGCGAGCCGGGAGCCTGACCCCGCAGGCTGCCCAGGCGCTGGGGCTGCGGGCCGGCGTGCCCGTGGTGACGGGGGGCGGCGACCGGTGCCTGGAGGCCCTGGGCGTGGCGCTCGGGCCGGGGGAGGCGATGGAGTCCACCGGCACGACGTCCAACGTGTCGACGGTGGTGCCAGAGGCGGTAGGCCGGGGGGCGCGCGTCCCCGGCCTGCTGTACACGGTGCACGTGCTGCCCGGCCACTGGCTGGTCGAGCAGGGGCTCAACGCCACGGGCGCCATCCTGCGGTGGCTGCGGGAGCTCGCGTTCGGGGAGGAGCGCCGGAGGCTGGAGCGGGAAGGGAAGGACGTTTACGACGCGATGAGCGAGGAGGCCGGAGAGGTCCCGCCCGGAGCCGACGGTCTCTTCCTGCTCCCGTACTTCATGGGGGCTCGTGCGCCGCGCTGGCAACCTCAGGCGAGGGGAGCCGCCATCGGGCTCACCCTCGAGCACACCCGCGCTCACCTGGTCCGGGCCGCCATGGAGAGCGTCGCGCTGGAGCTGAGGGCGTGCCGGCAGGTGCTCGGAGAGCGCCGGCATTGGCCGTGAGCCGCATCGTGGCCATGGGAGGCGGGGCCCGCAGCCCGTTGTGGCTGCAGATCAAGGCGGCCGCTGTCGAGCGGCCCGTGATCGTGCCGCGGCTCGGCCGGGCCGCGTCCCTCGGGGCCATGGTCCTGGCCGGGTGGGGCGTCGGGCTGTGGCGCGACCCCCTGGAGGCGGCGCGGGCGTTCAACCCGCCGGAGCGGGAGGTGGCGGTGGATCCGTCGCTGGCCGCCGCTTACCGTTCGCTTGCGGAGCGCTACGAGCGGCTCGTGCAGGTCATGATGCCGGTTTACTCCGAATTGTGGGATCGCGGAGCAGGGCTGACGGGGGAGCCGTAGCGGGGGTGAGACCGGTGGCTTTGGAGTCCAACCTTGTGACCGTCGTGCACTGGATGGCGTACCCGGGGCCGGGGAGCACCCGTTCGACGAGCCGCGGAGAGGCCCCGGCCCACTACATGCTGTCGACCGTCGAGCATCTGACGGCCCAGGAGTACATCGGCGGGATCGAGCTGACCCAGATCAAGGACCCGGCCCTGCGCCGCCGGATCGGGGCCTTGTGCGCCGAACGGGGCAAGAAGGTATACTACGGCGCTCAGCCCGTCCAGCTCGTCAACGAGGAGCGCTGGATCCCTCCGAGCGACATATCGAGCCCCAACGAGGTGGCACGGCGCCAGGCGGTCGATCGGCTGCTGCGGTGCGTGGACGAGGCGTACGAGCTGGGGGCGGTCTCGTTGAGCCTGCTGAGCGGGCGGGACCCCGGGCCCTCTCCCGGCAACCAGCGCCGGCAGGAGGCCACCGAGGCGCTGGTGCGCTCGCTGGGGGAAATCGCCGGGTATGCGCGCCGGCGCGCCGAGGCGCTGGGCAGGGCGCCCATCATGATCGTGCTGGAGTCGTTCGACCGGCGGCCGGAGCCGGGCTTCCGCAACATGCTCATCGGCCCGTCGGTCGAGGCCCTGGCCGTGGCCCGGGTGGTGCGGGCCCACCTGGGCCACACCAACTTCGGGCTCTTGTACGACCTCTCCCACATGCCCCTCATCCAACAGGCGGACGGCTCGCCGGAGACCCCCGACGCCGTGCGCCTGCTGGCGCCTTTCCTGGTGCACGTGCACATCGGCAGCGCGGTGCTCGACCCGGCCGACCCCTTTACGGCGACAGCCACCCTCGGCTCGATCACCCGAAGAGCGCCGTGAGGGAGGAGGAACTGGCTGCTTTCCTGGCCGCGCTGGTCGACATCGGGTACCAGGGGCCGGTGGGGTTCGAGGTCGTGCCGAGGCCCGGAGAGCTGTCGGAGGCCGTGCTCGAGAGCACCCGGGCCATCTACGAGGTGGCCCGCCACCGCATCGACGTCAATTACACGCCCGGCACGTTCTACTGGCACACGCGGCGCTTCCTGACCGACCAGCTCTGGGCCCTGCTCGCCGAGAGCCGGGTCCGCCAGGCGCAGCGGATCGAAGAGGCGGCCCGATCGAGGCGGCGACCCGCGGCCATCGCCCCTGAGGACGGCAAGCTTCTGGTGCTCGCCGCCGATCATCCGGCGCGGCGGGTCACGGCCGCAGGAAGCGACCCCGTCGCCCTGGGCGATCGGTGGGAGTACCTGGGACGGGTGCTGAGGGTGCTCACCAGCCCCATGGTGGACGGCGTGATGGCCACTCCGGACGTCGTGGACGAACTCTTGCTCGTCGACTACCTCTTGAAGGAGCGCGGGCACGAGGGGCTCCTGGACGGGCGCGTCGTCATCGGCTCGATGAACCGCTCGGGCCTGGCGGGCGTGGAGTACGAGATGGAAGACCGCGTGACGGCCTTCACCCCGGAGGCGATCCACGCCCGGGGGCTCGACGCCGGCAAAGTGCTGCTGCGGATCGACCCCGGGGCGCACTCGCGCTACTCGATCCAGACGATGTCCTACGTGGCGCAGGCCCTCAACGGCCTGCGGCGCTTCGCCCTGCCGGGCTTCGTGGAGGTCCTGCCGGTCCGCCGGGTCGAGGGCCGCTACCAGGTCGTGCTGGAGCCCGATGAGATGATCCGGGCCGTCGGGGTGGCGGCGGGCCTGGGCGAGGCGAGCGACCGTGTGTGGCTCAAGATCCCCTACGTGCCTGAGTTCTGGAGGGTGGCGAGGGCCACCACGCTGCCCATCTTGTTGCTGGGCGGCGAGACCCACGACAGCCCGGTGCCCGTGCTCGAGGACTTCGAGCGGGGGATGGCCGAGGGTCCCAACGTGCGCGGCGCCATGGTCGGGCGCAACGTGCTGTACCCGGGCAGGGACGACCCGCGAGCCGTCGCCGAAGGGGTCAGCCTCATCATCCACCGGCAGGCGAGCGCCGTCCAGGCGGTGCGCCACATCGCCGCCGCACGCGGGGCAGACGAGGGCTTTCTCGTCGAGCGGTTGTTGCGGTAAGGCGACGGGGGCCGGCCGCGGAGGGCCCCTCACAGCAAAGAGAGGTCGGGCTGTATCGCCGCCGGCCGCGCCGGGATGAACCCCTCGCCGAACATCACGCCGATCATGGCGCCGTAGACCCGGGCGTAGAGCTCCGCGCCGGCCACGATGGGCGCCTGGCTTGCGTGCGCCCGGAGGGCGGCCTCTTTCTGCGCCCAGACCGGGGTGATGTCTACCACCAGGTGGGGGCGGTGCAGGGTCGCCGGGTCGAGCCCGAACCACCAGAGAGCAGGCCTCGACAGCGGAGCCGTCTCCGGGTCGAAGGTGGCCCGATCGGCGAGGAAGGCGGCCTCGTCGGCCAGCCGTGAGGCGGCCTGGTGGTCGAAGTGGCGGTCCTCGGGATGCGGCGCCAGGATGAGCCGGGGCCGCAGCTTGCGCAGCCGCAGGGCGAGCTGGACCGCGGCCTGGCGGGTGGCGGCCAGCGCTGCGTCGGGGTGGTCGAGCTGTTCGAAGTGGGAGAGCTCGAGGATGCGCGCCGCCTCGGCGGCTTCCTTGCGGCGTTGCTCTTCGGTGCCGAAGCGGCCCGCGTCGCCCCGCGTCAGGACGATCCCGCCGGTGGAAAGGCCCTTGCGCCGCGCCAGGATCAAGAGCCCTCCCGCGCCCAGCTCGATGTCGTCCGGGTGGGCCCCGATGGCGAGCACGTCGACGGGGCCTCCCCGTTCGGAAGCCGGGGCGAAGGCTTCCAGCACCTCGCCTTGGGTCTTGGCCATGGGCACGTGCGCCTCCTCGCTGCTGCCATTGTACCGTTACGGTAGCGTCACCGGTTGGGAGCCGGGTCCCGGGTTACGCCGGGCGGCGACGGGGGCGGGCCACCTACCAGCGTTTCGTAAAGCGACTTGTAGGAAGCTTCCATCTCCTCCTGCTGTGCGATGCTCTTTGCCTGCTTCTCGCCCCGGCGCAACGCGAGGAGGTCCCGTAACCGCGCGTGCATCCGGGCCGTGAGAGGGTATCGCAGGGCCAGGACGATCCCCACGCCTGCCAGCGCGATCGGCACGAGGGTGAGCATCAGCCGGATGGCCGCCAGGGCTGCCTGCGGCTGCGCCATGACCGCCGCCGCTCCCGTTACCTCATCGGAAGGAGGGCGGTAGCCCGTGAGGTCCAGGACCTGCGCGACCCCGAAGAGGGCGATGGCCGAGGCGACCTTGCGCAGGAAGGTCATGAAGCCGCTCAAGCTCCCCTCCCGGCGGTCGCCCGTGGCCAGCTCCGCCACCTCGGTGATGTCGGGGAAAATGGCCCAGGGGATGAAGGCGATGGCCGAAACGCCCAGGCCCATGGCGCCCGCCAGCAGATAGATGGACCAGGCGGGCCAGGCGGGGTCGAACGCGAGGAAGACGAGCATGACGGCGATCCACCAGGCGCCGCCGACGGCGTAGGCGCGGCCCTTGCCGATCCGCGAGGCGAGCCAGGCCCAGAGGGGCAGGGAGAAAAGCTGCATCACGATGGTGGTGCCCATGACGAACTTGGCCTCCGTGGGGCGGCCCAGGTTGTACCTCATGAAGTAGACGATGAGGGAAGAGACGACGTCGAGCGCGATGAAGCCTGCCAGGTACATGCCCACCAGCGTGCGAAAGGCCCGCAACCTCCACGGCTCGAGCAGGAGGTCGCGCCAGTCGAGCGACGGCATCCGCCGCTGGAACGACGGCCGCTCGGGGCAGTACTTGAAGATGAGACCCCATGGAAGGGCGAATAGCGCCCCGAAGACGACCGCCATCACCAGGTATCCGGTGCGGGGATCGGGGGCCCTCTCCACGATCCACATGGGGAACAGCGCCGTGAGGATGGTGGCTCCCATGGAGAAGGCGAGGCGGTACGACATGACCGAAGTGCGCTCGTGGTAATCCAGGGTGAGTTCGGCGCTCATGGCCGAGTAGGGCACCATGGTCATGGTCATCACCAGGTCGAAGAAGAGGTATGCTGCCAGACAATAGGCAAAACGTGCCCATTCGCCGGCTGCCGTCACCGGCGCCCACAAGAGCACGTAGGAGACGAAGACGAGGACCGTGGCCGCCAGGAAGTAAGGGCGACGGCGGCCCCACCGGGTCCGGGTGCGGTCCGTCACCACGCCCATGGCCGGGTCGGTCACGGCGTCCCATATCCGCCCGACGAGGAACACGAGGCCGGCCAGCGCGGGACGGATCCGCACCACGTCCGTCAGGAAGATCAGGTACAGGAAATTGACGATGTTTTGCCCGCCGCCGCCGTAGATGTCGCCGCTGCCGAAGATGAGCTTCGTGAGCGGGCTCAGGCGCTCGGATGCGGCAGGCCTGCGCCTCAGAGGTCGAAGTCGTAGCGCTGCCCGTGGATGTGCACTCCCTTCAAGCGGCTCGGGCCCCAGGGGGGCCTCCGCACCGTGAACCGGCCGTCGAGATCGGGTTCGATGCCGAACCCGCCCCGCACCATGGCGGCAGCCGGCATACTGCTCCACGCCTGGTTGGGCGAACCCGGCGCATACGGTGGCGAGTGGTACTCGACGGGAGCCGCCCGGCCCTTGGCCAGGCCCACCTCCCAGCATCGCACGAGCGGATAGCGCCAGTCGCCGGTGCCGTACCGCATGCGCAGCAGGGCCAGTACCGCGCTCCAGTACGGCCACTCCGCCCCGTTGTGGTAGCGGTAGGGGAAGCGCGTCTTGCCGGTCAGCCGGCGGCGGTCCCGATAAGGGGGAAAACAGCACATGACGCCCCAGTCACCGTAGGGCTGGCGGTGGTTACGACGGGACTCGAGGAGGATCTCCGTTTGATCCAGGACTCGTCGCGCCCGGTCCACGGGGGCCAGGTCCCACAACAGCACCGTGAGGGTGTCGATGGCCAGGTGCGGCTCGGGCACCGAGGGCGCCGTGCCACCGCCGGCGGGTGGTTCCACGTACTCGGCATAGTATCCCCTGTCGGCTAACCACAGCTTCTCGTTGATGGCGAGCCGGGCGCGGCGGCGGGCCTCTTCGAGGCGCCGGGCCAGGGCCAGCCGGGCCGAGCTCGTCGCGAGCTCCTGGAGGCCCTCCTCCCGAGGGGGATCCCCCCAGCGGGCAAGCCGTGCCAGGATGGCCCCTGCACGGCCCAGGGCCGCTGCCCGCAAGGCCTCGTCATACGTCACCCACCCGGAGCGGAAGACGTTGTCGGCCCAGTCCAGGGTATCGTACGGCTTGCGGGCGAGCCCTTCGTCATGCACGTCTGCGTCGAGCAAGTAGCGGGCCGCCCGTACGGCACTTCCCAGGACGGTGTGGCGCGATCCGGCCTCCCGGGGGCTCCCCGGGACCGGTTCCCACAACACGGAGCCATCGCCCGTCCACGCCAGGTAGTCGTACAGCAGCAGCAGGAAGAAGGACGGAGAGTCGTGGTGGCCCCACCAGAAGTCGCGAGGCGGCCGGTGGAGCGCCGAAAACCCGGGGACGAACCGGTGCGCCGCCTCGAGCGCGGCGGCCAGCACGGGGTTGGGGAAAAGCACCGCGCTGGGGCACGAGCCGTCGTCGTGGACGCCCCCGGCCAGCGCGACGACCTGGGCGCGCACGAGGTCCGGGTAAAACGGTAAGAGCGCCTGGGACGTCCAGTAGCCGTCCCGGAAATAGGTCCGGGCCGGGGTCTCGTAGTGTACGCCCGCCGTCAGGCCTTCGAAGCCGCCCAGAGGGTCGGCCTTGAAGTTGGAGACGGCCGCGTCCAGGGAGAAGGCGAACAGCGTATCGAGCAGGGCGTCGCCGCTTTCGAAAGATGCGGGGCCGGGTCGAGTGGGAAGGGGCTTCGGTGGGGCCGTCGGCGCCCGAGCGAGAAGGGCCTGATGGACCGTCGGCACGGCGTTCTCCACCCAAAGCACAAGCGTGGCCTCCATGCCGCCGGAGGACGGCGAGCCGGGGAGACACGTCCAGCGTGCGCCATCGCCCTCACCTCGATCCGCGACCTGAAGCCCCGAACACTCCAGAGAGGCGTGCAACCACACGCCGTCCAGCAGCCACGACCGTGCGCCTGCCTGCACGGCGACGGCCTGCGTCCGCAGGGCCGCCGCAGCCTCCTCGGCGTGGCGACGCACGGCCTCCAGCGCCTCCGGCACGTAGCGGGCCGGCCCGAACATGCGCAGCACGACGGCGCGAGCGAGCTCTTCGTCCCGACGGGGAGCGATCCGGACGACCAGAGCCGGGCAAGCGGCATCCTGCCGGTCAGGGGCCGCACCGGAAGCTTGGGGCCCGTGCAGGCGCCATCGCAACCAGACCAGCGGCGCCTCCCGGTCGGCGCCGGCCTCCACCTCCAGGGATACATCTCCCGGCTCCGCCAAGAGCGAGGCCTGGAGCATGCCCGGCCACAAGCGCCATGCTTTTCCGGTGAGCGAGAGGGTCGCGGACCGGCGGCTTTGCCCGCTGGCCGGGGCGAGGTGCCACCGCAAGCGGCCCGGGCGGATCACCGTGCCGTGATTGACGAGCCTGAGGCTCCGGACGCGCCCCCAGCAATCGAGGGCCATCGTGAAGGCCCGGTTGGAAAGGGTGAGCGCTACCTCCTCCGGGCCGTCGCCTTCGAGCGCAGGAGCCCTACCCGGCTCGGAGAGGGGCCGGATCATGCCGTCGGGCCCCTTTGGACGGCCTGCCCGCCGCAGGAGCCCCGCACGATGAGCTGGCAGCCCAGCGTGACCACCGGGGGAGGCTCCACCTCCGGCCGCTCGATCCAGTCGAGCAGGATGCGGGCGGCGTGGTAGCCCATCTCGACGGAGGGATAGCGCACCGTCGTCAGCCGGGGATCGCTGAAGGCCGCGATGTCACGGTCGTCGAACCCTACGACCGCCACGTCCTCCGGCACGCGCAGGCCCATCTCTTTCACGGCCCGGATGACCCCCATCGCCAGAATGTCGTTGCCGGCAAAGACCGCCCGAGGACGGGGGCCCGGCGCTCCGAAGACGGAGCGGGCATGCCGGTAGCCTTCTTCCTCCCGCTCCCAGTCCCCAAACCGCACCCAGCCGTCGGGCAATGGGACGCCAGCCTCGTCGAGGGCCTCTCGCAGTCCACGGAGACGGTCGGCAGAAGCCGGGCGATCCTCCGGGCCGCCGATGTAGGCGATGGAGCGATAGCCCAGGGACACCAGGTAGCGCCCCACGTCCTTGCCCGCTCCGACGTTGTCCATGCGGATGACGGGCGCCTTCACGTTCTCGATGGTGCGGTTGAGCAGCACGGTCTTCACGTCCTTCAGGAGATCCACGGGGTAACGGGCGTCGTGGCGCGTGATCGACGACGCGAGCATGATCCCGTCGACCTGCCGGTCCCTCAGCCGCAGCAGGTGGTCCTGCTCGCGCTCGAGCGAGCCGAACGTGTTGCAGATGATCAGCTGGTAGCCCTGGGAAAGAGCGGCCTGCTCGATCCCTTTGGCGAGGCCCGGGTAAAAGGGGTTGCTGATGTCGGTGGCGACGAGGGCCAGCGTGTAGCTGCGTTTGGTCTTGAGGCTCCGGGCAAAGGGATTGGGCCGGTAGTGCAGCATCTCCGCGGCCCGGAGCACTCTACCCCTGGTGGCGTCCGGGATGCGCCCGGGACGGCCGTTGAGCACGGCGGACACCGTCGCGATGGAGACGCCCGCCGCCCTGGCCACGTCGGCGATGGTCGGACGGCCTTTCATGGCTGGCTCGTCACCCCTTGAGTCCCGTGGTGGCAATCCCGCTTACCAGGTAGCGCTGCAAGAACGCGAAGACCAGCGTGATCGGAAGGATGCTGAGCACCGTCATCGCCAGCACGTAGTTCCAATCGGTGACCAGCTGCCCCTGGAAGCGCGCCAGGCCCAACTGCAGCGTGAAGTTGCGGTCGGAGCTGATGACGATGAGGGGCCAGAGATAGTCGTTCCAGCGCCACATGATGGAGAAGATGGCGAGCACGGCCAGCGCGGGGCGGGTCAGGGGCAGCATGATCTGCCGGTAGATGCGCCACTCGCCGGCGCCGTCGATGCGGGCGGCGTCGAGGAGCTCGTCGGGGATCGTCAGCATGTACTGGCGGAGCAAGAAGACGCCCGTCGGCGTGGCGGCCGGCGGGATGACGATGCCCCACAAGGTGTCGATCATGCCGAGGCGTGCCACGACCAGGTAGATGGGGATCATGATGACCTGGAGCGGGACCATGAGCGTGCTCAGCATGAACAGGAAAAGAAAGTCCCGGCCCGGGAAGCGGTACTTGCTCAGCGCAAACGCTGCCATCGAGTTGATGGCCAGCGTGATGGCCGTCGCTGCCAGGGTGACGAAGACGCTGTTGGCCAGGTAGCGCACGAAGGGAAACTGCCGGAGAGCGTCCGTGTAATTGGAGAAGACCCATCGCTCCGGCAAGAACGTGGCGGGGACCCGGTAAAGCTCCGACGGCACCTTGAACGAGGAGACGACCACCCACAAGACCGGCCCGAACATCACCAGGGTGCCCAGTACCAATGCCGCATACGAAAGCAGATCGCTCCAGAGCGGAGAGCGCCGGGACGCCCGGCGCGCCGGTGCGACCGGGCTCGGGTGCAACCCCGGGCCTTCCGCTGCTGCCCCCACCCGCCTCGCTTCCATCCCTTACACCGCCTCGACGAGCCGGCCCATGACGAACTGGAGCGCGGTCAAGGCCAGGATGATCACGAACAACACCAGCGACCCGGCGGCCGCCAGCCCGAACTGGTCGAGCTCGAAGCCGGCCCGGTAGATGTATTGGACCATCATGAGCGTGGCAAATCCGGGGCCGCCGCCGGTCATCACGTAAACGTAGTCGAAGATCTCGAAAGCATGGATGAGGCTCAGGATGAGCACCGTGAGCACCGAAGGGGCGAGCAAGGGGAGGGTGATGTGCCGGGCCCGCCGCAACGGAGTGGCGCCGTCCACGGATGCCGCCTCGTAGAGCACGGGCGGGATCGACTGCAGCCCTGCCAGCACGATGAGGGCGAAAAACCCCACGGTGGCCCACGTGTGGACGAGAATGACCCAGGTCATGGCCCACGAGGCATCGAGCAACCACGGGACAGGCCGTATCCCGAGCCACCGCAACGCGTTGTTGAGCGCGCCGAAGCGGTTGTTGAGGATCCACTGCCACGCGATGGCCACCACGACGGGGGAGAGGAGCACCGGGTAGAAGAACGCGCTCCGGAAAAACCCCCGGCCCCGCACCGATCGGTTGAGCAGCATCCCTATCGCGACCGCCAGGGCCACGACCAGCGCCACGTCCCCAACGACGAAAGTGACGGTATTGCGGACGGCTCTCCAGAAGAGGTCGTCACGGGCCAACGCCTCGAAGTTGCCCAGCCCCACGAACTGGGTCGGCCGATAGGGCGACGTGGTGAAGAGGCTGAGCCAGAACCCGTACACCGCCGGCACCGCCACGAACGTGGCGAAGAAAAGCACGTTGGGCGCTACGAACAGGTACGGGGCCAGGCGAGCGCGCAGCTTGCTGCCCGACGCCAAAATCGACGCCCTCCTCCGTCACGGCCGGCGACGGGGGGCGCCCCAAAGGAGCGCCGGTGCCCCCGCCGCGCGACTCTTGCCCTCGTCACTTGATGCCCATGATCTCCCGGGACTTGGCCTCGGCCAGCCGGAGCGCCTCGTCCACCGAGATTTCGCCCAGGATGGCCTGGGTGACCCTGTCGCGCACCTCGTTGGCGACCGGGCCGAAGTACATGTTGTAGTTTTCGTACGAGGTCTCGGGCAAAAGCGGGATGCCCTTCAAGAACGTGTTCATGACGTCGCTGGCGTAGGGATACTCGATCCCCTCCTTGATGAGGTCGTTGCGGGTCGGCAGGAAGAGGCTCTCCCTGGCGAACTGCCGCATGGCTTCCTTGCTCCCGAGGAACTCGATCAGGCGGACCACCTTGGCCGGCGCCTTGGTCTGCGCGAAGGCCACGATGAACTTGCCGCCCGGCATCCCACCGTATTGCTTCTCACAGCCGTTGAAGACGGCCTTCCACTCGAACTTGTCGCCGATGTTGTCGTGGAACTGGGCGACCTGCCAGTTGCCCGAGAGGTAAAACGGCAACTGGCCGTTGATGAAGTACTGGTTGGCCGCGGCATACCCTTGGCCGCCGCCGGCCCACACCTCGAGGGGCATGATTCCTTCCTGGTGCATCCGCACGAAGGCCTCGACGCCTTTGCGGGTCTCCGGGCTGGTGATGCGCAGGCCCTTGCCGTCTGGCGTGAAGAAGCTACCGCCGAAAGACTGGATGAACCCGTCCAGACGGTGGCCGCTCCGGTCGACGGCCATCGCGAACGGTACGCCGGTCGCGTCGCGCACCTGCGCCGCCAGCTTGCCCCACGTCTCCCAGCTCACGCAGCGGTCCGCCGGCAGGGCGATGCCGGCCTTCTTGAAAAGGGTGACGTTGACGAAAGGACCATTGAGGGTAAAGTCGTGGGGAATGCCGTACAGCTCCCCATGATCTCCCTCAACCGCTTTCAAAGCCGACGGGATGAACGCCGATCGGAAGGCCCGGTCCGAAAGGTAGGGGCGCATGTCGAGCAGGTACTGGAAGAACCGGCCGGGCTCCGAAACGCGCGCCAGATCCGGCGCGTTGCCGGCCGCGGCCTGGGTCAGCAGGAGCTGGTTGAGCTGGGCGTACGGCAGTACCGACAACTCGACGCGCACGTCCGGGTTGGCGGCGTTGAACTGGCCAACGAGCTTCTGGATCGCCGCCAGATCCGGCCCGTCGGTGAACCAGACGAACCGGAGCGGCGTGGGTGCAGGCGCCGCTGCGGCCGGTACGCCGATCCCGGCGGCCAGGAGTGCCAGTGCCACTGTCAGCGTCACGACACGCCTCATGGTCGGGACCCTCCTTCTTCCCGGCGAAAACCGGGGGTCTCCCGGTGCACGGAAGGTTTCCTCCTGCCGGGTGGTGAAACGTTTCTGCAGCCGGCCGGGAGTTCCTGCTGGCCAGGAAAGGTGGAAGACCGACATCGTGGACCTGACGGATCCGGTAGCGGTTGCCGCCGTGGACGCGAGGGCGCCTTCGCGGGTGACGCTCGTGGGAAGTCACGGGGAGCGCATCGCCATCACCAGCCTCGAGCCGGCCATCGTGCGCGTGCAGGTGCGGCCGGGCAGGGGTGGCGGGCTTTCGCGCACGTGGGCCATCGCGGATGCCTCGGGCGACGTGCCGTACGAAGGGCGCGACCGGGAGGACATGGGCCGCTTCTCGTGCCCGCCCTTCGAGCAGGAGCCCGACCTGGCGGGGAGCTTCCCGCAGCCGGCGGAGCCTGGCGCCGTGCTGAACCTGAGGGGTAGCGTACTGCACCTCCGAGTACAGTTGAGCCCGCTCGCCATCACCTGGTACGGCCCTTCCGGCTATCTCGCCGGGGACCATCCGGCCCTGGGGTACCAGTGCCTCCCGGACGGCCGGATCGCTCACTACCTGAGCCGGGACGCCAGGGAGCGCTACTTCGGGCTCGGGGAGGTGGCCGGGCCCCTCGATCACCACGGGCGGCGATTCCGCCTGGAGCCGAGAGACACCCTCGGCTACGACGCCGAGCGCACCGATCCCCTGTACAAGCACTTCCCGTTCGTGATCACGCTGCGGCCGGACGGCACGGCCTACGGTCTCTTGTACGACAACCCGTCGGCCGCGGAGTTCGACTTCGGCCAGGAGCTGCACAACTATTACGGGCCCTATCGCTACGCGACGTTCCGGTGGGGCGACGTGGATCTTTACTTCATCTACGGGCCGTCCATCCGGGAGGTCGTCGAGCGCCTCACCTGGCTCACGGGCCGCATGCCTCTGCCACCCCGATGGAGCCTCGGATACCTCGCTTCGAGCATGGAGTACACAGAGGCACCGGATCCGGGGGAGCGCCTGGAGGCTTTCGCCCGCCGCCTGGCAGAAGAGTCGATCCCGTGCGACCTGGTGCACCTCTCCTCCGGGTATTGCCGTACCCCGGACGGGCAGCGCCACGTCTTCCAGTGGGACCGGACCCGCATCCCCGATCCGCCGGCCCTGATGCGACGGCTCCACGAAGCGGGCCTGCGGGTGGCGGCCAACATCAAGCCGGCCGTCCTCACGACCCACCCGCGCTTCCAGGAGCTGGCGAGCCAGGGTTGCCTCGTCCGGCAGGCCGGCGGGGGCTCTCGGGTGTACCTGCAGGGGTTCTGGGGAGGCCAGGGGGCGCACCTCGACTTCACCGCCGAGCAGGCCCGGCGGTGGTGGGGAGAACAGGTGGAGCGGTGCCTGCTCGACGCGGGCATCGACGCGACCTGGAACGACAACAACGAATACCCGCTCTGGACGGCCGACGCACAGGTCGCTCTAGGCCATCCGGCCCTCGCGCTCAACCCCGTCCAGACCCTGCTGATGGTCAAGACGTCCCGCGAAGCCCAGCTGCGCCACCGCCCCGGCGTGCGGCCGTACGTGATCACGCGCAGCGCGAGCGTCGGGATGCAGCGCTACGCCCAGACCTGGTCGGGAGATAACACGACGTCGTGGCGGACCTTGCGGTACAACGTTCCCATGGGGCTCAACCTGGCCCTATCCGGGATGGCCAACACCGGCCACGACGTGGGAGGCTTCTTCGGCGACGAGCCCGATGCGGAACTGCTGGTGCGGTGGGTGCAAAACGGCATCTTCCACCCGCGGTTTTGCATCCACTCGTGGAATTGGTCCGGCCGCCCCACCGAGCCGTGGACGTACCCCGAGACGACGCCCATCATCCGGGAGGCCATCGCGCTGCGTTACCGGCTGCTGCCGTACCTGTACTCCCTGTTCTGGGAGGCGGCCACGGAGGGGCATCCCATCCACCGGCCGCTCGTCTACGAGTTCCAGGAGGACGAGCGGGCCAGGGGCGAATCCTTCGACTTCATGCTGGGGCCGTTCTTGCTGGTGCCGCTGGTGGCCGAGCCGGGAATGAGGGCACGGCCTGTCTATTTCCCCGGAAATGTCGAATGGTTCGACTTTTTCACGGGAGCAGTCGTAGGGCGCGGAGGGGAGGAGCACGAGATCCCCGTTCCCCTGGAAAGGCCGGCGGTGCTCGCCAGGGAAGGAGCCCTCGTGCCCGTCGGCAAGGTCGTGCCGCACGTGGGAGCGAGTCCGGATGACTTCCGGGGGGTGCGGGTCTACCCGGGGCGCAGCGAGGACGGGGAGAGTTCGTTCGGCCTGTACGAGGACGACGGGGAGACGCTCGCCTACCAGCAGGGGGCTTTCGCTGTCGTGACCCTTCGTGCGCGATGGGATCGCCGGGAGGTGCGCGTCTCGGCGAGCGTACGCTCGCCACAGGGATGGAGGCCCGCCTACGGCAGCGTGCGCTGGCTGTTACCCCCGCACGAGGCGCGCCGGCTCGTCGTGCAAGGCGACGAAACGGGCAGGGGCGTGGACCCCGAAAGCGGCTGGCCGTTCGTCGAGGTGGCCCTGCAACCGGAAGGATGAGCCGGGGCGCTGCCGATGAAGCAAGGAGCCGCCGGGTCTTCAGCCCGGGCGGGCCGTTACCCAGGCGTGGTCGGGATCGTCCTGGACGCTCAGGTGCCGCTCGGCGCCGGCCAGGGCCCACAGGTAGTAGATGCGATACCCCGGGGCCGCCGCTACCGGGTGGTACCCGAAGGGTAACAGCGTAACGTCGCCGTCCAGGACGCGATACGCCTGATCGATTTCCCGGGAAGGGCTGTAGAGCATCTGGACGCCGAAGCCCTGAGGCGGGTCGACCCGGAAGAAGTACACCTCTTCCAGGGGCGTCTCCACGCCGGGGATGGCCGTGTCGTGCTTGTGGGGCGGGTAACTGGACCATTCGCCGGGCCGGTTGAAGGTTTCCCCTACCAGCAGGCGCAGGGCCGGTACCCGCTCGTCCACCAGATCGTGGACTTCTCGCTGGTAGCCCGGCTTCCCCCGCACGGCCACGCGAACCTCCTCCGGGCGGATCCAGACGGGGCGGGGCGCCCGGCCGGCGGCGGGCGTTGCTGCACCCGGTTGGCCGGCGGGGCCGGTGGGTGACGTGATCCATGCCGCCAGCAGCGGGGCGTGAGCCCGGATGACCGCCTCGGTGCCGGGCGGCAGGTAGACCGCGCTGGCCCGTTGCCGGAAGACCCCCGCTCTCGGGCCCACCGGATCGAAGGCGAAGCCCTCGGGCGCCCCGGCCACCCGGCCCTGCACGCCCAGACTGCCCTCCACGAGCACCAGCACCGCCTCCTCGCCGGCGAGCGCCACCTCTTGTGCCTGGCCCTGCCCCAGGCGCAGCAAGCCGAAGGAGAGATGGCGCAGGTCTGCGCCTGCCCGGGCCACCCACTCCAGTCCCTGCGCGCTCCGGGGCCTGCGGTGAAGACGCACGTCTGCCGACAACGATCCTCCGCTCCCTTCCTCCCCCTGAGACCTCGCCGCCCTCGCGCGATCCGTGCCCGCCTGCCGGGTCCGGCTCAGATCCGCGCTGCGTCGACGAAACAGTGCATCATCTGAGGAGTGAGCACCCGAAACGCCTCGGCCCGCTCGCATCCTGCCGTCGCGCCGTACTCCCGCGCCTTCAGGTCGAAGTAAAACTTGTACAGCTCCAAAGTGGGGCCGTCCACCTGGCTCTGGTGGCAGGCGATGGCCTCGAAGCGCCGTTGCCAGTCCTCCTCGCCGACCGCCACGTAGGCGTTGGGATGGGCCGTGTGGAAGTACGCGATCCCTTTCATCGCGTACGGTGTGAACGCCTCGTCGACGGCCGGGTCGGTGCGGATGTGGGGGAAGTTGTAGAGCAAGACCGCCGCCGCGGTCGCCCGCCCGCACCGCAGGTGGTCCGGGTGCGACTCGTAGGGCAGGTTGGGGTCGACGGTCACGACCAGGTCGGGGCGCAGCTGCCGGATGGTCCGGATCACGTCCTGCCGCACCGCGTGCTCGGAGTAGTCGCCCGCATCCGGGTACCCGAGCCAGCGCACCTCCTTGACGCCGAGGACCCGTGCCGCCTTCTCTTGCTCCTCCCTGCGCAGGGCTGCCAGGCTGCTCGGAGTCAGGCCGCGGTCGAGCGTGCCCACCGACTCGTCGGTCACGGTGAGGTAGACGACCTCGACCCCCAACCGGGCCAGCTTCGCGATGGCCGCGCCCACACCGATGTCGACGTCGTCGGGGTGCGGCTGCACGCACAGGATCCGCCGCGCATCCTCGATCCTGGGCAGCGGCAGCGCCGAGCGCAGCACGTCGATGGTCTCAGGAGCCATGAGCCACCACCCCTTCCTCTACGGCCAGCGCTTCGAGGTGTCGCTTTCCCGGCAACAGCATCATACCGGAAAGCCCGGTGCCGAGTCCCGCCGCGGCGTGGGTAGCAGGCCCGGAGGAACCCGGGAAAGGCGGGCGAGGACATGGCGCAAGACGCAAAACGGAGAGGATCGGCCGGTGGCGCGAGGGCCGGGCAGCGGCTCCGGCGGGGGCTTCTCCAGCGCTAGCGCTGCCCGGCCGGCCGTTGCCCTCTCAGACGGAGGAGCGGCGGGACTGGCGGAGTTCGTCGCGCATGTGGCGAAACTCTTCGGCCGTGATTTCCCCCCTCGCGAACCGTTCTTCCAGGATGGCCATGGCGCGGCTCTCCTCGGCGCGGGCCCACGTCCTGCCGGGCGACGTCAACGCCCTGACGAGCAGCACGATGCCGGCGATGACCAGAGCCCAGAAGACGATGGTCATGACCCCGCCGATCCACCACGAGCCGTACCACATGACGCCGGGACCGCCACCCCCATGCCACGTCCACACGATGGCGTCACCTCGCAACGGCATTGTCGCGCAAAAAGGGCCGGTTGATGCCGAACGGGTGGTGGGCAGCGCCGAACGGATGATGCAGGGTGTGTGAAGAAACGGTGAGGCCAGCGGCATAAGCCGAGCGTGGGAGGAAATCGGCCATGTCTACGGGAGATGCTGCCCGTGTGGCGCTGGTGCTGAGCGGGGGCGGAGCCCGGGGCGCGTATCAGGTCGGGGCGCTTCGAGCCGTGGCCGAGCGCTTCGGCCCGCAGGGCATCGGCATCGTCAGCGGGTCATCCATCGGGGCGGTCAACGGCGCCGTGATGGCGGAGGGCATCGAGGCCGGCAACCTCGAGGGGGCGCTGGCGGCGCTCGAGCAGGAGTGGCTTTCCCTGTCGGGCCTCCTGCGCTTCAACTGGCGGGCGCTGCTTGCGGGCCTCGTGGCGGCTCGTGGTACACGGTCCGTCGCCCCTCGTGCTGCAGGCCATCGATTCCCTGCTCGACGGCGAGGTGGTGGTGCGGCGGCTGTGTCGCTTCCTACCGCCCCGGCGGCGCATGGGCGACTTTCGCCGCGTCGATCTGGTGGTGACGGCGACCGACCTCAACGAAGGGGTGACCCACGCGTTCGACCGTACGCAGCCGGACGTGCGGGTACTGGATGCGGTGCTGGCCTCGTCGGCGTTCCCGGGGGCCTTCGCCTCCCGGCGAGATCGGGCTGCGCTGGTACGTGGACGGGGGCATCTTCGACAACGCGCCGCTCGACCAGGCGATTCGCCGGGGAGCCACCGACATCGTGCTCATCGGCACCGCCCCGCGGTGCGGCGAGGGAGCGCCGGGGTACGAAAGCGGGCCGTTCGCCGACGTCTATGCGGTGATGCGCCGGTTGTGGCCGCTGATGCTCGACCGGCTCCTGTACGGAGACCTGCGCAAGGCGTTGCTCGTCAGCGAGATCGTCTCGATCATCGAGGAGAGCCCCGACCCCGACAGCCCGGTCATGCGCCGCCTGAAGCGGGCCATCGGGTACGAGAGCGCAGGCCGCCGCAAGCGGGCGCTCAGGATCGTGCCGATCTGCCCGCCGGAAGGTGTGGAGGCGCCGGGCACGTTCGGCTTTGGCGAGAGCCGGGCGATTGCGTCCTTGATGCGCCAGGGCTACGACGACGCGCACCGGATCCTGGCGCAGCAACGGCCCGCCGGCCCGGCAGGGACTGCGGTGCGGGCGACGTAAGCAAGGGCTCACCGGGCGGGTGCCGGGCGTGGGGGTGGGCGAGGCATCCGTGAGAAGGGCGGTCGATCGGGCATGGCGGAGACCCCGCGCAGCTCCTACGGGCTGGAGCGGCACGGCATCGTCAACACGGGCAACGTGTACTGGAACCTGGTGACCCCTGCGCTCTACGAGGAGGCCGTGCGCCGCCGGGAGGGCTCCATTTCCCACCTCGGGCCGCTGGTGGTC
>JADBKR010000003.1 GCA_014896295.1 Limnochordaceae bacterium | reverse complement strand
AGCTCCTGGGCCGCTGTCTTGTTCAGGCCGGGCACCACGTGGGAGTAGATGTCGAGCGTCACCTGGATGGTGCTGTGCCCGAGGATCTCCTGCACCACCTTCGGGTGGACGTTGCGCTTCAGCAGCAGCGTCGCCACCGTGTGGCGCAGGTCGTGGAAGCGGACGTGCGGCAGCTTGGCGTCCTTCAGCGCCTTGGCGAACATGTGCGTGATGTACCGCTGGTCGTAGGGCTCGCCGTTCTCCTTGCAGAAGACGAGGCCGAAGTCCCGATAGTCCTGGGCGAAGGCGTCCTTCTCCCGCAGATACTCGGTCCAGCGGTCGACCAGCGCCTCCCGCACGAAGTCGGCCATCGCGATAGCCCGGCCCTCTCCGTTCTTCGTCGACCCGAAGCGGGGCGTTTTATCGCCTTGGCTCTCCAGCGAGCGCCGGATGGTGATGACCCCGTGGATCGGGTCGACGTCTTGCCACTGTAGCGCCAGGATTTCCGAGATGCGGGCCCCGGTGCCGAGCGCCGTGGCGATGAGGGCGTAGTGGCGGTGCCCTTTCTCCTTCAGGTACTCCAGTAGCTTGTCGGCCTGCTCGGCCGTCAGGGTGTTGGCCCGATAGCGCTCGGGCCTCGGGGGTGGCACCTGATCGCACACGTTGCGCCCGACGTAGCCCCACTCAACGGCGCAATTCAGGGCCTTGTGGATGAGCCGGTAGTGATGGAGCAGGGTGCGCTCCGAAAGAGCCCGGGAGCCGTCCTTCTTCGAGGCCTCCCGCTTCGCCCGGAAGTACGCGACGAGGTGCTCCCGGGTCAGCCTGTCGAGCCGCACCTTGCCGAGCGCTGGCACCAGATGGTTTGCGATGATATCCCCGTAGCCCTTTTGGGTGCGCAGTCGTCGCGTGGCCACGTGCTCCGGGATGAACTTCTTCGTGAGGAAGTCCCCGAAGATCATGGACTGCGGGGGCACGTGGCCCGCCTTGTCCACCTCGGCCTGTAGCTGGCGGCGCAGCCGGCGGGCCTCTTCAAGGCTCTTGGCGGTGGCGTACCGGTAGCGCTGCTTGCCCGTCAGGGGGTCCCGCCCGGCGTAAACCGGAACGAGGTAGCTGTTGCCCCGCCTGTAAATGCCCGTCTCGACCTTTTCAACGGCTGCCACCCTCGGAGCCTCCCTTCCCCGCGTGGTCCTCGATTTGCCGCACCCAAAACAGCCACTGCCCAAGCGGATCCCGCACGCACGCTGCCCGCTCTTCGGGGCTGAGGGTCGCGACGTGGTCGTGGGGCACAAGTTGCACCTGCCGCTCGGCGCCAAGCTCGAGCAGTGCGGCGTCCAGCGTCGCCCGGTCGACGTCCTCCAGGGCCGCCCGGAGTTCCGGCAGCGTCACCAACCCGAACCGCCGGACCTGCCGGTTGATGGCGGCGATGGCCGCCAGGATGCGGGCCTTGAGGTCCGGGGTGGGTGCCGGCCGCTCCTGCTCCATGTACCGGCTCGTGGCCTCCACGAGCAGGGCGTTGATGCTGCGCCGCTCCCGGAATGCCCGCTCCCGCACCGCCTCGAAGAGCTCTTTGGGCATGCGGACCAGGGTCGCTACCTTCCCCCGCTTCGCCGTCGCCAGCATCGGGTTCCCTCCCTCCGCTAGCATGTTAGCATGCTAGCGGTCCGGGTGTCAAGCTCCGAGCGCGAAAAAGGGGAAGGGCCGGTCAGGCCCTCGTCGAGGGGCTGCCCGAAGCGGTCGCCGATGACCTCAGCCTGCGGTAAAGCCACCCCCGAAGCCGCATGGGCCACTTCCCCCTAGGCCCTGTGTCCTGGTTGCACGGTTGCGCTTGGTTGCACCGAGCGGTTGCACCCCAAAGACCGTCGCGACGGGCTTTTCGCCGCGCCCCCTGCGGTTTCAGTGGTTGCACTCGGGCGCGCCGAAGAGCCCGGCCTGCTCTGAGGTTGCGGGCCCTTGCTTGTCCCCGCTGGCATGAGAACGCCCTGCCTGCTGCCTCCGCTCCACCTCCCGCTGCCGTCGCCGCTCCTCCAGCCAGCAACGCGTCGAGCAGTAGATCTGGAGGCGGCGCCTGCGAGTGAAAGGTTTGCCGCAGACCAGGCAGGAGCCGATGCTCCTCACTCTCACGACTCGCTCACCAGCTCGCGCGCCCGCTCGGTCAGTCGGCGGGCCAGTTTGTAGTAGCGGCCAGCGGCCTCGGGCGGCATGTTGTGGCGGCACAGCAGCTCTTTCAGCCGCTCGTCGTCCCCATGCTCGGTCAGCAGCTCCATGCCCCACGCCTCTGCCGCGCCGGCCGCCACTTCGGCGACGCTTTCCGGCTCCCACCGGCCATGATCCAGGTCGTCGATGCGGGGCAAAAGCGTGTGCTCGACCACTTCGTGGGCCAGCATGGTCAGGCAGTCCAGCTCGAACATGGTGCGGTGCAGGATCTCCTCAGCTAGCTCCCGGTGGGCCCTCTCCACGGCCTCCATGAAGCTCGCTGCAGCGTCATAGAACCTGGCGGGCTGTTCCTGCCGAACCCCTTCGGCCAAAGCCATCGGGCCATTCCCCCCATCTAACTTAGTGCGTACTAAGTTCGACGGCGGGCACGCTTTTCCTCCCGGCTTCGCAGGAACGCCTCCACCTCGCGGGCGTCGAAGAGCATGGATTGGCCCCGCACCACAGGCAGGACGGGGTGCAGCTTGCCGGCTCGCACCCAGTGCAGAACAGCCACCAGGGACACGCTGGCTCGTTCCGCCACCTCACGGGTTCGCAGTAGTTTCACCGCACTAAGCCTCCCGGCACAGGGTTCGCCGAAAACAGCAGGGCGTCCTACCGGATGGCAGCACCTGGGCACGCCGAAACGGCCCTAGGGGTCCCGTTTGGAGTCGGGGTAGGGTAGAAAGTCGTCCGGCTCGGCAAACGCGGCCCAGAGACGGGGTTTTGCGGGGCGTCTCAAGCCACATCCTGGACGGAGAGCCGTGGAGAACGACTGGCTGCCGTCCTGGCGGGCTTTTGCGGGGGCGTGTTGATTTTCGACACCCAGCGCCTTCCAGATAGCCATAACGGTTTCGCGATGTAACCCCACCTTCGCAGCCAGCGCCTTGAACCCCCGCTCTTCATCCCCCGGCTTGACCCACCCCCTCCGCCGACCCCCAGGAGCCGCGTTGGGCGGGCGGGTAGCATGCCCCTATACCCCGACCATTTACGCGGCCAGAACGCCCGTTTCCTGGGCTGCTGGCGGCAAGGCGGCATGAGAGCCCCTCACCCCCGCCGCGCACCGAAGGTGGGCGAGACCGTCAGGGGCCTCGCCGACCCACTTCACGTCATCGCCGGCCATGACGAGGCGGCCACAGATGGAGCAGCTCGGCGGGCGTGTCCACGCCGTGAGGAAGCCAGAGAGAAAGTCCACCGTGGCCTCGAAAGCGTGCCACGGCTCCCACGCACTCGCCGCCTTCTCCTCCTCAACGGGCGCCGCAGGTGCGTCGGCGGCGGGCGGCTCGGCGGCGTCGTCCAGAAGGCCGAGGGCCAGCGCCAGGCGCCACAGCACCCCGTCCCACAGAGCGACGCGCAGGTGTGGGGTCAGGCCGAGCCGGCGCTCGATCTGGCTCCACCTGGCCCGCTCCGCGAAGCGCAGCTCGACGATCGCCCGCTCCCGCTCGGGCAGCCGGCGAATGGCGGCGTCGAGCCGGAGCAGCCGGTAGATGAGCGCCTCGATACGCCGGGCCTCCTCGTCGGGCATGGTGAAGGGATTATCCCTAGGCAGCGCGTCCCGCTGGCCCACAGGGGTCGGCTCCGCCTTCAACGAGGGCGCGGATCGGCTGAGGCCAGACTTCGCCGTCGCGCCCCCACGCAGCCCGCAGCCCGCTAGGCGGCAGCGTCATGTGGCACGACTAGCATCACGGCCTCGCGCAGAGCTACGGCGCGGTTGCATCGCGTCGTCGTAGAAGTTCGCCCGTCGAGGTTCGGCCGCAGCTTGCCGTCGCGGGTGGGGCAACGCCACCCCAGCGCTTGGGCTCCCATGTGTACGCCTGGGCGTAGCGTCCGGTTGGGGTGTGCTCATAGGTGACTTTCGGCGGCCCCCACCGGCGAAACAGCTCTTCGACCGTGCGCTTCTGGGCATCCGTCAGGGGTAGTGCGTAAGAGCAGCAGCCGGCGCTCGGGCGCGCACGCGCCCAGCCGCGCCCCATGAGGGCCTCGAGCACCGCCCCATCATGCGCCTTGGCTTTGTCCGGCTCCAGCCGCGCCAGGATGGAACGCGCGAGTGTCGGGTGATCTTGGCGTGCCAAGTCGGGGTTCCAATGGACCTCGCCATCCGGCGATACGAAGACGGCTGCCCGCGCTGGAATCATTGCCGCTTCACCTCCCGAGAGCGCAGAGGGATGGGCTGAAGTGCCGGGCAGGTTGGGCGGGCCACGTCCAAGGCGCTCATTCCTTTTCGCCCCCTCACGGCAGCCAGAGGGACGGCAATGGCGGAATGGCAATCTCGCGGGGCTCCGGCTTCGCCACGTAGGCAATCATGCCGCCCTGCTGGGCCGCGCGGCTCTTCCGCCAATCCCACCCGCCAACGGGCTTCACGAGAGCTGCGTGGTGCGCGGCGGTCACCCCGCCGGCCGTCCACATGTCTATCTCTTCCACCCAGCGGTGCAGGCCCGCTCGCTCGATGCTGACGCTCACATGGGGCGGGAAAGAGAGCCAGGTCAGGACGGCAAGCTCCGGGTTCGCTTCGACCATCGCCCGCAGGCGGGCCACTACTGTTCCGACCTTGGGGAACGCCCCGCTGCTTGCCCTGACCCGTGCCATCACTCCGTAGCACAGGAGTTCGCCCACGGCCAGGAGCCCGCGGTGCGCCGCGTACTCCTCCGGTTCGTGCCAAACATCGATGTACCGGTCATCGCCTTCGTACCCGGCCACGAATCCGATCTTGGGCATGCGCGCCGCGGCCCGGCGCACTTTCACATACGGCTCGTAGCTTAGGGTCACCACGGGACAGATCCTCGCCGCTTCTGCGGCCAGGTAGAACGCCAGCGTGGTCTTCCCTCCGCCGGCCTGTCCCGCCAGGAGCGTTACGGTGCCCGGCTGCAACAGGTTAAGGATGGGCTTGAGTACGTCTTGCATACCCCACACCCCCGATGTCGCCCGTTGCGCAACAAAGGGGGGCGAGCGTCGCGTCGCCCGCCCCCTCATTGGCCGCGTCATTGACAGGCCCCCAGAGGCCTGTCGCCTCTGCGTTACGGTGCGCCTACCGGTTACCGAAACCGGTGAGGTTAGCCCGCACCCTCCTCCTTGCCCGGTGTAGCCTCAGCCAGCGCGGCCCACAGCTCGGCCATGCGCTGCGCCAGGCGGGTTACCTCTGACGCCTCTCCGAGAGCTCGCGCCGCCTCCGCCCGTATCTGCCACCACTGCTCGGCGATCTGCCCGGCGTGGTCGTGGTAGATCTTCGAGTCGTCGGTCACCCTGGCGATGAAGTCTGCGGTGTCGGAAACGGCCCTCTCGACCATCCCGTGGAGCGGGTGCGCGGGCGTGAGCCCGGCTGCGCGCCAGGCATCCCCGAA
The DNA here is from genome assembly GCA_014896295.1 of Limnochordaceae bacterium. Lineage (GTDB taxonomy): Bacteria > Bacillota > Limnochordia > Limnochordales > Geochordaceae > Carboxydichorda > Carboxydichorda subterranea. The sequence continues at coordinate 234,007 of JADBKR010000003.1, read as the reverse complement.
GGCGTACCATGCGTCGCGCAGCCGGGCTGCCAAGTGGGTCAGGCGCCGCTCCCACTCGTTAGCCGGCCATGCTTCCTGGCTAGCCATGTCCGTCACCCCTTCCGTGCTCTGCCTCGTCCGTTGCCTGAGGGTCGGCCTCCCTTTCCCAGTTGCAGGATGGCGAGCCGGCAGGCCGAATGACGCTTACGACGACATGGCCGATGGGAGATGGTAAGGCGCCTGAGCGTTGCCCCCGCTGCGGCGCGTCTGGAGTCGACGTTTTTACCGAGTACATGGGTCTCATAGCGTTCGTGTTGCTTGACCCCGATGCCTATCGTCGCGGTGAACGCAGGCCATTGCAACATCTGGGCCCCTACCTTTAGGTGCGCCCATTTCGATGCAATGCCTGCGCCTACGTCATGGCCCTCGAACGGTGAGGTGACGCGCGATGCCAAGACGGCCGCCCTGGTGCCTTCGCTGGGTTCGCGAGGTGACGCCCCCAGACCTTGACGGCGTGATCCACCGGTTCGTCATTCGGGTCGGAGAGCAAGAGTACATCCGGGACGTTGGATGCAGCGGAACGAAGCTCGCCCAGTTCATGCACCACCCAGACCCTGACGAGCCTGGCTGGACCAAGGAGCTCGCCGGCATCGGCATGTGTGCCGCCGCCATCAAGATGTACCTCGGCGTAAAGCCGCCCCCGGAGGGCGAATATAGCGTGTGGAACCCCGTAGCGATCTGGCTGCGGGACGCCAAAGCCCTCTCAGAGGGTGAGGAGATCGTGCTCGGGTGAGTCCTCACCACCTTGCGCGCCATACATTGGACGCGCCCTAGCGGCCGCGGCCCATTCCCCTTAGGCCGCTTGACAGCGTTCGGGCCATCAGCTCCTCAAGGCCTCCGAGCCCGCCGGTGCGCAGTGCATGGTCAAGCGCCACCGGGAAGGGCGGCGCGCCTGCCGCCGGGTAGACCGGGAACGGCACCGGGTTGCGGAGGAGATCTGCGATCTCCCGCAGGTCCGTGTGCAGCACGCCGGTCTGCTCCCGGATGGCCGCAGCCGTCGCCTCCGCGCCGGCGCCGACCCCGGCGAGGTCTGCGCCAGGTGCGTCGACCCCCGCGATGGCACCATAGATCCGGGCCAGCCATTCGTTCGTCTCCACCTGCGCCCCGTAGATCCGCTCGCTGGTGCCCTGGAACACCTGCAAGGCCGCCAGCGGAGCCAGCAGGCCAGCGAAGAAGTCCCGATCCGGGCCGGTGAGCTGGGCCACCTGCACGCCGCCACCCGTCTCGGTTCCGCCGGTCTCAGCGCCGGGCTGCCGGCCGCCGGTTCCGGTATCCGCGCCTCCACCCGTCGGCGCGCCGCCGGACAGCGAGGCCCCCGCCTTGGCCAGCATGGAGCCGATGGCAGCAACGGCCCCCGCGATGACGGCCCCGGCCGCGACGGGCGCAGCCGGCCCGAGCCACCAGAACCAGGAGACCAAGGCCGAGTACGCCTGCGCCAGGAAGCCCCAGATGGCCTTGGCGATAATGGCGAGGTTCGAGGCCAGCCACTGCCCGAGCCCGCTCGTCATGGACTTCAGCATCTCGGTCACGAACCAGACCGAGAGCTGCTGGAAGGACTTGCGTAGCGTGTCGGCCACCATCTTGCCGAAGTTACCGGCCTCAGCCATGGCATCCTGGAGACGCTTCTGAGCCTGGGCCAGCTCATCGGCGGCGCGGCGTGCCTGCTCCGACTTCTCGCCGTACTGCGCCACGGCCTCGTTGTAGGCCTGTTGCGCACGGGCCACGTCCTCGCTGGCCTCGCGCACCCGGTTCTGCGCTTCGAACCAGGACGACAGCGCCCCGCCGGCCGATTCGGCGAGGGTCTCCTGGATACGGTGGCCCAGGTTGCGGAACAACTCGACGAAGGTCTCGCCGAAGGACTTGGTCTCCTCCGTCAGCAGCTCATACAGGCTGCGTACGGTCTGGGCGATGGGGCCGTCGGAGCCGTAGACCTCCATCCACGCCTGGAGCTGCTCAGCGAGGGCCTTCTTTTCCTCGTCCTTCAGCTCCGGAATCCGCTGCGCCCAGCTCTCATAGAACGTCTCCAGCGCCATCATGCCCTGGGTGGTAGTGGCGCCAAGGCTTTCGATGCGCTTCCGGTCGCGCTCCAGTTCTTCTTGCAGCGTCACGTCGCCAATGGCTTTGCGCCAGCGGAACAGCGCCTCCTCATATTCCTGCTGCCGCTGCGCCGCCTCCTTGGCTCGCTCGTCGGCCTTCGTGTAATAGTCGGCCAAGGACGCATAACGGTCGGCGTCGGCTTGCCGGCCGCGCTCGACCTGCAGCCGTTCAATACCCGCCAGCTCGTGGTCGGCAGAACGCGCCGCGTCGGCCTGCAGCTGGTAGCGTAGCGTCCAAGCCTCCCTGGCGATGCGCGTCTTCTCTGCCTCGTGCTGCTGGTAGTCTGCCTGCCAGTCTTCGAATGCCTGCCGCTGGGCGTCGCCCTGTGCCTTCGCCAGTCGCACCGCCCAGGCCGTCGTCTGGGGCAAGAGGTCCTCGTACGTACGCTCGAGCATCTGGCGGGTTTCGTCCGACAGGTCGAGTCCGGAATCCAGCAGGTCCGCGATGACCTGCGTGATCTCCTGCGCTGTGGCTCCACGCGCCCGAAGACCTGCCAGCAAGCCCTCAACGAACTGGCGCGCCTGGTCCTGGCCGGCACGGTCGGCCTCTGCCAGGGCTTGGCGGGTGGCCTCCGAATCAGGCATCCAGGGTGCCGAGTCACGGACCGCCTGCTCCATACCGGCCTCGGCTTCCGCACGGAATGCGGTGCTCTGCGCCTTGGCGAGCGACACGGCTCCCTGTGTGATCTGAGGCAGGAGCGCGCGGTACTCCTCCTCCAACTGGGCGCGCAGCTCGTCCGACATGGGCCGACCGGAGTCGAGCAGCGCCGACAGCGCCTCGGCGAGTTCGACTGGCGTCGCGCCCCGCTTGACCATCCCGGCCTTGATGCCCTCCCAAAAGGCCTGCGTGATGGTGTCCGCGGCCTGCGCTGCGGCTTGGACGGCCTCCCGAACACTCAGCACGGGAGGAAGCTCCACGGCCTGGGCGGAACGTGCGGGCGGCGCGGCCGGCGCTGGCGTCGAGGTGGCTGAACGGGATGGCAGCTGACCGGTCGCCCGGAACGTGAGCGCGTCCTGCTGCGCCTGCTTCAGCTCGTGGATCTGCGCCGTGAGGTCTTGGACGCGTTGGCTGAGGCCTTGCAGGCGCTCGGCGCTCGCGTTGGACTGCCGTTGGACGTAGTCGGAGAAGGTGCCGAAGAGGCCCTTGCTCTTGTCGATTTCCACGCCGGCCTTCTTGAGGATCTCGCCCATCTGGAACAGGTCGCCCTTCGCCAGGACGTCCTGCAAGGTGGCGACGCGCGCCGCCTCCTGCCGGGCCGCCGCAAGCTCCTGCTGCGCTCGGGCAAGATCTCGCTCCAGCTGCGGCAGGGTGAGCCGCGCGATGAGCTCCTTGGCCTGGACGATGTCCTGGAGCATCCCGCGCAAGTTGGTGCGGTAGTTCGCGAGGACCTGGAGCTGGCTGTCGAAGGCCTCACCGGTGCCGGCAATCTCCGTGCGCACCCACGGGTAGCGCTCCTGCAGGGCCTTGAGCGCGGCCTCGAGGCGCTGCGTCTCCTCGGCCGTGCGGTCCTGCTTACGCCCGAGGTCTTCCACGACGGGCAGCAGGCGGTCGAGCTGCTGGAGCTCCTCCTGGATCTTGCGGGCCTGCTCGTCGAGGGCGCGCAGGTTGCGCTCGGCTTGGGCGCGGTAGTCCTCCTGCGCCGCGGCGGCCTCTCGGGAACGCCGGGTCAGCAGGGCCAGGAGCGCGCCGAGAGCCGCGCCGGCGGCCAGCCAGGGCGCAAAGGGTGCTAGATTGATATACAGGGCCTTCCCGAGGGCGCCAAGGGCCGGCACCAGGCCTAGCATGATCGCGCCGGTCAGGCTCGGGATCACGACATCAGCATGCCGCGCCAGCCACTCGCCGAATGGACGCAGACGCTCCACGGCGCCCTCAGCGAATGCCACGAAGCGCTCCACCGCCTGCCGGAGGTTCTCGACCATCTGAGCAAACCGCTCAGACTGAACAAACTCCGCCAGCCGCTGCTCCCATCGCTTCGCCGCCTCGAACAAGGGCTCGAAAGCCTCGCCTGCGCGCAGTCGCAAGGTGTCCTTGATGGTCGACCAGAGGCCCAGGAAGCGCCTCGACTGGCGCTCCATCATCCCGCCGAAGCGCTCTTCCATCCCGGAGACCAATGCGTCGATGGCGGTGCGGGCGTCGATGGCGCCCTTCTCGACGAGCTGCATGGCCTCTGGAACCGATACGCCTATCTTCGCGGCGAGCAGTTCGTAGGCCGGTACACCAAGTTCGGTGATCTGCAAGAGTTCTTGCGAAGCCGCCTTGCCTCGGGCCTGCATCTGCCCAAGGGCGCGAACAAGCCGGTCGATGCCCTCTTGCCCTGCACCCAGCGCGGCGACCGCGTCGCCGACGGCGCGCATGGTGGGCAGGATCTCGCTCGCGCTGAAGCCCATGGCAAGGAGGCGCTGGGAGGCTTGAACGAGGCCGGGGAACTCGAACGGGGTCGTGCTGGCGAATCGGGCAAGCTCGTCCAGGAACGCGCGCGCCTTCTCGGCGCTGCCGAGCATGACTTCGAAGCCCTGGGCGGTCTGCTCCAACTCGGCATTGAACTTCACACTGGCCGCAGCGGCAGCCGTAAGACTTGCCATCAAGCCAGAGACAAACAAGAGTAGGCCAGTGCTCGCGGGGCGGGCGCGCCGGAGCGATTCCTCGATGGCTTGCCCCGTGCGCTGCCATGAAGACCGCACCCGCTCAGCCGCCTGCTCGCCCGAGCCTTGCGCGGCCTTGAGATCGGCCTCGAAGCGGCTTCGGTCCAGGGCCAATCTAGCCCACAAGTGGAAAACTTCCATCGCCGCTCACCTCGCATCGCGCGAAAAGCCCCGGCACGTGGCCGGGGCCTGTGTCGCGCTGGGAACACGAGCGCTCGTTACCGCTTGTCTCGCTTCATGAGCATCTCCCGGATCTCATACGTCCACGGGTCAATGACCGAGAGGAGAGACCCGCAGGAGGCGCACCGCAGAACGTCAACGTACCTGCCCGCCTCCTCGCCAGGCCGTGTCGCGTAGACCTCTGTCAGCTCCAACCTCGCCGCCTTCTTGCACCACGGGCAGATGGTCTCTTCCGCCACGCCAGACCCACCTCCGCTCGTGGGTTCGTCTCACACGCACGGCGCTCCTGGGCGCCAGGGCCTCGTCGAAGACGTGTCACGCGTGACACGGCAGGCGTGACCGGGGCAGGGTGACTCACACTGGCTGCTGCATACCGAAAGGCACCTGCCCGCCCGCCACCAGTCGCATGAGTGATAGCACCACCTGCGGCAGCTCCGGTACCTGGGCCAGCGCCGCGATGACCTCGAGCTCTGAGCCCATCGGCAGGCGAGCGAACTCCTCGCCCTTCATGCCGACAAGGCTGCCCAGCAAGTCCAGCACCTCGGCCTCCGCATTCGGTAGGGCCGCCAGCAACAGCCCGGCCAGGAAGCCCATGACCTCCGTTGGCGTCGCCCGCCGAAGCTCCTGAACCTGGCCGCTCAGGATGGCCGCCCCGATGCTCTTCGACAGTACCCGCACAAGACGGAAGGTATCGGTGACGGTGAGGCGGCGAAGTCGGTAGGCCTTGCCGTCCAGCACCACCTCCGGGCGGGTGGCGCCCTCCTGGGTCTCCGTCTGCACCTGTGCCTCACGCGGCCCGCTCATGGCTCTTGCCCCCATTCGCTGCATCCTCGTCGCCCTCGAGTTCTCGCAGCGCCTGCTCTAGCTCCTCCACGGCCCCCTCGGCCCGCCGCAGCCTGGCATTGGCGTCGGAGATGGCGGTCTCGTACTCCTCCCGGGCGCGCTGTAGAGCGCCACGGCGGGCGGGCAGGAGCCTTCGCGCCTCGGCCGCCACCCGCCTAGCGGTTGCCAGCGCCTCGGCTAGCTCGTCGCGCTCGATGGTCAGGCGACGCACCAGCGGCCTCGTCTCCTCCAGCTTCGCCAAGAGGGCCTCCATGCGCTCCCGAAGCTGCCGCCGCTCCCCGGCGAGAGCAAGGGCCTCGTCGGCCGTCTTCGGTTGAGGGAGCTTGCGCCACCGCTCCTGTAGGGTCTCGAGCTCGTTCTGGAGCGGCCAGGCCGTCTCGTGGACCTTGCTCAGCTCGGCATCCACCTCGCGGACCCGCTCTTCCAGGATGGCGATCTTGCCCTTCGGCATGCTCTCACCCCTCATTGGCAACGTCATTGACGCCACTTGCGACGCTCGATGGCAACTGGGCCCAGAAGTGAACACCGGTTTGTCGCACCGGTGCTGACCTGCCGCGCGGCCAGCCCACGGCCCCCGGGAAGCCGGGGCCCGTGAGGCCGACCGCGTCACGCTGCCGGGACCCGTGTCACGCTTGACACGGCGGCCCCGGCCCGGGTGCCTCTCCGGGAGCTACGGGCACAGCGCCGGAGCGAACCGCGAACCTGACGCAAGAGCGAACCTGCCCCGGGCGAACCATAGTCACGCCTGGCCTTTTTGGGGTTCGGTTCGCGCTCGCGCTCGGGGCGCGCGAACCTGTTACCACGTGCGGGCGACGAACCCAGCCGTCGCCACGAACGGCCCAGGTCCCGGCGTCGGGGAGCGCCGGCGCAGGGGGCGCAGGAAGGGAGGGCGACGCTTCATCTCAGCGGGCATCTCGAGGTACCTCCTCCAGCCGCCACTCCACCCACGCGCGCTCCAGCGCACGCAGGGCTCCTTCGCAAGCGCCGCACTGTTCCAGATACCGGCGGTAGGTTTGCGGTCTTCGCGCCCGACCCGGCCAGTCTGGATCAAGGCGCACATCCCGCGCCAGGTCGCCTACCGGGTCGTCCCGTCGCCACTGCCTGCGCAGCCAGCCGGTAAACCCTGCGCCCCGCCCGTACTCACGTGCCCACTCCCGCACGAACCCGGCATCCTACCCACAGCGCCACCGGTGCCCACACCGGCAGGCGTAGTACGCCACCATGCTCGGGCCATCTTCCAGCACCGTCACGGGCTGCGGGTACTCCCAGCGCCCCCGCCGCAGGCATGCACCGCAAGCATCCGGGGGAGTGATAGTCATGTCGCACTATCCCCTCCCGCTGGGCCGTTCCGACCTGCCGTTCCGACCTGACAGGTCCGTTCCGACCTGAAAATGGGCCGGTCGGAACGGCTTCAAAGCCGCGTCACACGTGCGTTTGAGCCCGTTTCTGTCGGTCCTGTTCCGACCGTTCCGACCGAAATCGCGTGTATATAGGAGGGCCTGTCGCGCGCTGCTCCCTGCCGGAGCCTGCACCCCTCCATGAAGGATGTGGTAGAAAGCTTAGGTTTCGAGAATCGGAGCTCAGGAACGCCCTATAAAGATCCATTGTGGCTCCTAGTGTGTCAGGAACCAGCCCCGACCAGACTGCGTTCTCCGTTCCGATCGCTCCGGACCCTCCTGCCCTCGGCTGCCGCCCTGGCCTCGACTTCCTGCTGGGCGCCGCTGCGGCCACCAGCAGCGCAACCACCCGCTCCTGCTCCTCCGAACAGTCGCCGGCGCACTCGTGCAGGTTTTGGCCTTACCGGGCACGATCCATCCGGCCTCCCGCCAGTCTCTCAACACCCGCCCAGGGTCAAACCCCTCCTTCCGCAGCGCCGGCTCCCAGGCGGCCGGGCGCAGGTACAGCGTCCGCACGTACTCGCGGCCTCCGGGAGTGTGCTCGCTGGGGACGCCCTCCGCGCCGATCCATCCCCACCACCCGCGGCTGCGGGCGTCGGCCTCATCGCCCGTGAAGCGTTCCGGGTCGTAAATGCGATCCCGGTTCGCCTCGGCCCAGCTAACCGTCCAGTCTAGCGCCCGTTCGGCGTAGCTCCGCATCTCGCCCGGATCCTGGAGCACCGCGACCAGGGTCTGCGTGGCCTCGGCCACCCGGCCCGCCGCCGGGAAGCCTTCCTCCTCCCAGGGCAACTCCTCTGGGAACAAGATCTCCTGGGCCAGGGCATCGGCCAAGATGAGCCCCGCGACGGCGGCCAAGTGGCCGCGGTAGCGGGTGGGCATCTGCCCCGAAAGCTGCCGCTGGATCTCGGCGTGGAGGTCCCGCAGGGCGTGCCACGACGTTCGGCCGGCGTCGATGGCTTCGAGCAGCCCCCGCACGAAAGCCGGGCCACGGCGCCCGTAGGCGTGGGCGATGGTGTGATGGACGCGCACGGCCAACTCCTTGTCGGGCAACGCCCGGGTGTATAGCTCGATCATCCGGGCCGCCTCGCCCTCCATCCCGGCAACCGACGTGATCGCCTGCTCGCCGTTGGTGATCACGGGAACCCGCCACCGCGCCACGGCCTGCAGCCCCCCGGCGCGGGCACCCCGGGTCTTACCCTTGCCGCCGCTCAGGAGATAGATCAGGGTGCGCCGGCGCTCGGGGTCGGGGTCAACCTGTAGCTCGTCGAGCACCAGCACCGTCCCGTTGACGAGGGCGGCCATGCGCTCGGCGCCGACCCCTGTCACCCACAGGGTGCGGGCCAACTCCTCGGGGTTGCCCCAGGCCGCCGCGGCGTGAAACGATGCGGCACTCTTGCCCCCTTCGGACGGCCCCCAGACATGGACGCCGAAGGTTCGGATCCCCAGCGGGCCCATCAGCGGGCCGACGTATGCCATATCGTCCAGGAGCCTGGCCACGGGGTGGCGGCGCACCTCGGCGGCCAGCGTCAGGGCCTCTTCCAGCGTGCCGGATGGCCGGTAGGCCGCGATCACCCGGCGGTCCTCCGCCCCCGGTGCCCAAAGCTCGGCCGGATCCGGCCCGATGGCCTCCCCGGCCAGAAACGTCCGGGGCGTCACCCAGCCCGTCTGCTGGGCGAGCAGGATCCGGGGCAGGGCCGCGCCGTTGTGCGCTTCGTATGCGGCCAGGTACTGGACCACCTTGCTGGCATTGGCCGTGTGGACGGGTAGCCCACCGGCGGCCAGCTCGGCCAGCCGCCCAGCGTTCATGGCGTCGGCCCGTCGCACCCACTCTTCCACGGGCTCGCCCAGGTGCTCGCCGGCCAAGCGAAGGAACCGCTCGCCGGTCAGGGGGTCTTCGCCCACGGCTGCGATGCGGAGGGGGGCGTGGGTGAGCCGGGTCAACCGCGGTTCGCCGCGCTCGGTCATGCGGACCTCGTACACCCCATCGGGGCGGAGGGCATAGCCAGGCGGGGCATCATCGGCGGCCGCATCCGTGGACGGCTCGGGCGTGGCGGGCGGCGCCCACTCCGGGGCCTCGTTCGCCAGGCGCTCCAGCTCCTCGCGGGTGCCCCCGGCAGCCAGCCAGTCCGACACGTCCTTCCCGTCACCGGGCAGCTCCAGCACCTTGACGCTGGCGGCCACCCCATGCAGGGAGCGGGCCACCTGCTGGGCGTGCTTGCGGCCGGGCTCGTCCTTGTCGGGCAGGATGACGGCGTGGGCACCCCGCAGGGCTTCAGCGTACTCTTTCCGCCACTTTCCGGCCCCCATTGGCGCGGTGGTGGCGACGAGTCCCAAGGCCCGGAGGCTATTGGCGTCTTTCTCGCCCTCTACCACGTAGACCCTCTGCCCGGCCTGGACGGCTGCTCGCACTTCGGGCAGGCGGTACAGCACGGGCTCGATGCCCTTGAGGTCCCAGATCCAACCGCCCCGTCCGTCCGGGCGGCGTTGGGCGAACCCCTTGGGCTCGTAGCGCACCACCTGGAAGATCAGCCGGCCGTCGGCGTCCGTGTAGTCATACGTCGCTACGATCTGGCGCTTATCCTTGCGGGCCGCGGGCCACAGCTTGCGCTCCCGCAGGGCGGCGATGACGGCCTCCTGGCTACAGCCGGCCATGCACTTCACGAGCACCTTGCCGCCGGGGCCGTCTGATATCGATAACGACGGGTGCAGGTCCCCCCGGCGTTGGCCGTGGGTGGGCACCGGGCATCGGCAGAGCCACCCCTGCCCGGCGGAATGGCCGCCCAGGGCGCGGGCGATTTCGGCGGCCGTCATCCCGACCGCCTCCCCGCCCCGGCCGCACGGCGCCCCGAAGCCTTGCTGGCCTTGCGCCGCTCCGGTCGCCCGTTCGGGTCGAGCACGCTGCCGCCCGCGACCGTGAACCGCCAGCGTAGCGGTGGCCCGTAGATGACGCGCAGACTGCGGGCGATCTCCGGCTCGTCGAAGACCTCGGGATCGTCGGCCAGCACGGCCCGCACAAACGTCGAGAAGGACGGGTGGCGTCCCCAGCGGTTGTGGCGCCACACGAGCCGGGAACGGTCGTACCAGGCCGTCAGGATGGCCTCGGCGGCCCGCACCTTCGCATAATGCGGTGCTTCGGGGTCGGTGATGACATCCCATGCATGACGTTTGCAGTGCTCCTGCCAGTAGTGGTCCATAGGCCGCCGATCCGGCGTGGTGCGGATGTAGCTGAGATGCACCCACCAGGGGTCATCGTCGGGTCGGGGTGGGCAGGTGCCCTTGGTTGGGTTGACATGGGAGTTGGGTGTGGATACGCTATCCGTAGACATTAGGCATCGCCTTCCGTGTCTGCGTTCGTCGCCCGCCGCCAGGCCCGCGCCGACGCAACCTGGCGGCACTTGTTTTGTTGGACTTATGCTGCCTGCCGCGGCCGACGCGACCGGCAGCTCGTCCTTTTTAGGCGGCGTGGCGTCGACTGGCCCGCTGCTCCTGCTCGTCCATCCAGGCCCGGAGCGCGCTGACGCGAAAGCGGACGCTGCGACCGATGCGGATGGCCGGGATGGCGCCCTCCCGGATGAGCCGGTAGAGCCGTACCCGGTTGATCCCCAGGACTCGAGCGGCCTCCTTCGCGTCGATGGTGGCGATCTCGTCCAGATTGACGGCCATGCTCGTCACCTCCTGACCGAAATCAAAAGGCCCCGGCGTCTTGCCGGGGCCAACTGGCGTAGGCGCGGGCACCAGGGCCCGCGATGCTTTCCTGTTGCCTACATGACGAGGGTATCGACGCTCCGCTTTCGCAGAAGGCCCGCCCGGGAGGCTTCGGCGTAGCTCATACCCCTCGGCGGCAGGTCAATGGGCTTTGCGGGCTTCACGTCGAACACGGGCCGCCCGTCGCGCAGGCCACGCAACCGAACCTCGGCCGGCTGGTCAAGCGGGAAGCCTGCCTGCACCTTGGCCGCCACGATGAGCCACTCCCGGATCATCGGCCAGAGGGGGTCGTCGGCCGCCCGCAGGAGCGTCCACTGGTCCTCCGCTGCCTCGTGCACCAGTTCCCTCACCGCCTTGATCTCCCCGATCCGCGCCCGGAGCCGGTCAAGAAGAACCTTAGCGGCGGCGGCCTCGGCCACGGTGTGGGGAGGCCAGTCGGCTAGCATGCCACGGCCCTCCGACTTCGGGAAGCGCCTGGGCGCCGGTAGCAGGCCGCGGGACTTCCAGTAGTAGAGCGTGCCGGCCGGTATATCGAAGCCCAGCCGCACGAGCTCGGCCCGCACATCCTCTAGCGTCACGGCTACGCGCTCCATCCAGCGGGACTCCGTCTCGATCACGTGGTAGTCACGCTGCGTCCACCGAGGGCCGACCTCGGGCCGCAGGGCATTGACCCACTGCAGATGCTCCAGGAATGCCGTCCGGCCCTCGGATCGCATCGCCTACCCCCTCATGGGCATACGTACCCCGCGACTCTCCTTGGCGGCACCAAGGCAAGTCTAACCCACGTCCTCTTTGTGTGCAATCGACATCCGTACGAGAATGCGAGAGCAATACCGAGCACGCAGGAAATCGTCGGCTATAATCGCCTGAGACCAACCGAGGGAGTCACAGAGCCACGGCCAGCCTCGCGCGTTCTCTGCTGTATCGCTGCGATGGTGTCAATGAGCTAGCCAATGACGCAGCCGGGGCATGAACCGCGCGTGCTATATGCACATGGAGAACAGGAGGCATCGCGAGAGTCGCGAAAACCCCGTCACAGCAGCGATGGCGGGCATCTGGCATGGATTGGCGACACGCCAGTTTCCTGGCGTCGTACCGCCTGGAGCATCTCCAAAACCGCAGGTTGCGGGTTCAAGTCCTGCCGCCCCTGCCAGCTGCGACGAGCCGAAAGCGTACTGCCGTGCACCGAGCGGCGGCCCGACCCGTCGCGCGGCTCAGTCCCCGGCCGGTCGCCCCAGCCCGTAGAGCATCAGGAAGGTCAGCGGCCCGGAGACCGAGACGAACACCCACAAGGGAAAGGTCCAGCGGGATACCGCCCGGTGCTGCCGTATCCGGCCGGTCAACGCCAGGACGAGCGACGATCCCACCAGCGGCACGATCAGGGTGGCGCCCGCCACGTGCGCGCCGAGCAGCGCCAGGTAGATGGCCCGCATCCCCGGCTCCCCCTCGAACGGGGTCACCCCGAACCACCACGTCTTGAGGCCGTACACGACGAGGAAGAGCCCCTGCAGGGCGGTCGCGGCGACCATCGCCTTGCGGTGGGCCCTGGCGTCGTCGCGCCGGATCCGGGCATGGCCGTGCAGGATCACTCCCGCGCTCACGGCGTTGATCGTTGCGTTGAAGGCGGCCATCCAGAACGACGCGCTCACGGCCGGCTCCATCCCCCCGTCACTGCCGCTCGACTCGGCACCATCCCCGGGGATTCTCGCACCAGCGTGGTGGCGGCCGCCAGGTAGGGGTACCGGCCCGATGGGTTCCACAAGAACCAGCCGGCGGTCCCCGCCTGCTCCGCCGCTTCGATTTGGGCAGCCAGTTCCACCGGGCCATACGTCACCCTCAGGCTGAACGCCTGCAGCCACGGCCTCACTCGGGCGCGGCCCACCCTCTGCCCCGTCGCGGCCAGCGCGAGAGCCACCGTCCGGGCCGGCTCCCGCTCCGGCACGGGGATGCCGAAGACGCCGGGCCCGAAGTGGGAGGGGTAAACCATGGGAGCGAGCACATCGGCCGCGGAGGCCATCGCTTCGCACTGCTGCCCGATGCCCATGTCTCCCGGCACGCTGCAGGCCTGGCCGAAAATGGCGACGGACAGGGTGGCCCCGGTGCCTTCCAGCGCCTCCCGTACGCCCGCCACCAGTTGCTGGATGGCGGCGACCCGTTCGGCAGCTCCGGGCCGTGCCAGCCCTCTTCCCCCTCCTTCGCTGGGGAAACGTACGTAGTCCAGGTGGATCTCCGCAAACCCGGCGTCGGCGGCCATGCGGGCGAGATATGCGAGATACGTCCGCACCGCGCTCGAGCGAGGGTCGAGCCACCGTTCCCCTGCGGGTCCCACCCACGGCTCGCCTCCGCCTCCGAGCAGGAATAGCTGCGGCCGATCGGGGCCGGTCGTCTCGTCCCGCAAGGCGACGATGCGCGCTACGGGCACCATACCGTGGGCCCTCGCCTGGCGGACCACCACCCTTGGAGCCGACCCCTCGCGCTCGCCCCGAGCCGTATCGTCACCCGTCTCCCATGGCCGTAGGGTGACTTTGCCACGGTCATCCCGGACGTCGACCACGATGGCGTTGAGCCCGGCGCGGCTAAGGGCGCGCCACTCGCCTTCGCCGATGCCCCGCAACAAGCGTCCGGGCGGCATGTAGACGCCGCGCAAGACCGTCGGCCGCGCCTCAGCCGCCGGGAAAGCCGCCTTTGCGGCGGGAAGGACCCGCCCCGCCGGACGCTCCGCCGGCCAGGTAGGCGCCGTCCACGAGAGGGTCGCGGTCGCCGTGAGCGCCACGACCCGGCATGCCTGGCGCACCCACCTGCTGCCCATCCACTCCGTCCATCGGCAGGCGGAAGCGGCCACGTTGAGGCTTCCGGCGCCAGAGCACGAAGAAAATCACGGCGGCAATGAAGTACGGCACGACGACGAGCGCGACGAGGCTCGCTCCGACGTCTCGCGTACCGGCGACCGGCACGTCAATGCACCCGGAAGATCGCGTCCGGCGCGATCGCGCCGAACAGGATGATGGTGAAGATGAACGGGCTCAGCACCGCGTACACGAACTGTAGCCGCTCGAAGCGCAAGTGCATGAAGTAGGCCACGATGAGGCTCCCCTTCATGAGGGCCAGCGCCACGAGCAGCGTGACCGTCACCGCTCGGGGCAGCGCCACGGTGGCGGCGCCGAGTTCGAGCAGCGTGAAGACGAGAAGCCATACCCACGTGCGCACGTACACACCGTAACCCTGGTGCGCGGCCGCCTCGGCATGGGCGGCGACGGCCTCGGTCCGGTCGCTCACCTGCAGGCCGCCTGGAGTCGACGATGCCACGGCTGCACCACCTCCGCTCCCCGGTTGCCCCTCAGATCAAGTACAGCAACGTGAAGATGAAGACCCAGACCAGATCCACGAAGTGCCAGTACAGGCCTGCCACCTCCACGCCGTCGGCCGTGTAGCGACGCCGCGCCGACCGGGCCAGCACCGTGGTCAGGTAGACCACGCCGGCGGTCACGTGCAGGCCGTGAAAGCCGGTGATGACGAAGAACGACGCGCTGAACAGCGGCGCTCCCCAGGGGTTGCCCGACAACCGTGCCCCCTCGCCGATGAAGTGGCTCCACTCGTACGCCTGCATCCCCAGGAAAACGAGCCCGCCCAGGATGGTGAGCCCGACGAAGCGCACGGCGTCGGCCCACCGCTCCGACTTGGCCGCCGTGACCGCCATGGCCATGGTGGCGCTCGAGCAGATGAGGATGAAGGTCATGAGACCGACCAGGTTGAGGTTGAAGACCTCGTGCGAGGCCGGCCACGACGGGCTCGACAGGCGCGAGTACCCGTACCCCGACAACAGCCCCGCGAACGTCAGGGTGTCGGAGAGCAAGAAGAGCCACATCATGAGCTTGGCCCAGCTGACCCGGAACGGGGAGACGCCGCCTCCCCACTCCCCGGTCACCCGGGTCTCGTCCGCGCCGTCCGTCACGACCGGATGGGCGCCCGTCATCTCGTCCCGCCCCCTCCCTTCACGTCCAGAAGAGCAGTACCCAGAGGTACACCCACAGGCCCGCCAGGAAGTGCCAGAAGACCGCAGCGGCCCCCAAAGAGGTTTCGGTCTGCTCGACGGTCGCGCCTGGCCGGTCCGGGAGCTCGCCTGATCGGCCCCAGTCGCCATCGGGTGTGGCCACCCGCGCGGCCCGGGCGGTGCGCCTCCAGGCCGCCAGCAGCCATGCGATGCCGGCCAGCAGGTGCAATGCGTGCATCCCGGTGAGCAGGTAGAAGAACGAAGCGTGCGCGCTGGCGGCCAGGCCCACGCCCTCCCCGGCAAGCTCCCGCCACGCCTCGAGCTGCCCTGCTACGAAGGAGGCCCCCAACAAGACGGCGATCGCGACCGCGCCGGTACCTCTACGAGCCTGCCCGGCGCGCCACAGGCGCCGCCCCCACTCGAGAGCGGCGCTGCTCCCGAGCAGCACGGCCGTGTTGAGGTACAAGATGGCCGGCATGGGGCCGGTCTGCCAGTCCACGGCCGTGCGCCGCGCCAGGTACGTCGCCGTGAACCCTACGAAGAGCATGGCCACGGCGGCCGACAGTACCCATGCCGCGAAGACGCCGGCGCCCGTCCCGGGTGACACCAGGTCGCTGGCCCCTCCGCCCGAGCCGGGCGTCCATGGCCGCCCGGGACCGCCGGGATAGCCGTTGCCCGGGTCGCCCGGCCCCGGCACGGGCGTCTGGCTTGCCCGGCCTTCCGTCCGCTGCTGCTCGGTGGTCGTCACGGTGGCCATGTCGGGCTACTGGCCCCCCTGCACGGCGGCCGGGGCGGCGACCTCCGCCGGGACGGTCTGCGGTACGAAGTCACGGTCGCTGCCCGGCAAGCTGTAGTCGTATGCCCACCGGTAGACGACCGGCTGCCGCTCGCCCCAGTTGCCGTGCGGCGGCGGGGACGACGTGGTCCACTCCAGGCTGGTCGCTTGCCACGGGTTGGCCTCCGCCCGCTTGCCCTTCGCCAGGCTCCAGACGACGTTGACCACGAAGAGCATGTGGGCCACGAACATGACGAACGCGCTCACCGACACGAAGGCGTTGACGCCGCTCAAGCCGCTCAGGTAGCCGTACATCTGGGGCGAGTAAATGCGCCGCATCATGCCGGCAAGACCGGCGAAGTGCATGGGGAAGAACGTGCCGAACGTGGCGGGCAACGCCAGCCAGAAGTGCCATCGCCCCAGCCGCTCGTCGAGCATCCGGCCGAACATCTTGGGGAACCAGTGGTACAGTCCCGCGAACATCCCGAACAGCGCGGCGCTGGCCATTACGAAGTGGAAATGGGCCACCACGAAGTACGTGTCGTGCACGTACATGTTGAAGGCAGGCTGGCCCAACAACAGCCCGGTGAGCCCGCCGGTCACGAACAGCGAGACGAACCCGATGGCGAACAGCATCGCCGGGGTGAAACGCAGCTTCCCGCCCCACAGCGTCGCCAGCCAGTTGAACGTCTTGATGGCCGACGGGACGGCGATGATGAGCGTGGTCGTCATGAATGCGGTGCCCAGCATCGGGTGCATGCCGCTCACGAACATGTGGTGGCCCCATACCAGGAAGCTCAGGAAGGCGATGGCCGATATGGTGAGCACCATGACCGGATACCCGAAGACGGGCTTGCGGGCGTTGTTGGAGATGACCTCGGAGACGATGCCCATCGCCGGAAGCACCAGGATGTAGACCTCAGGGTGCCCCAGGAACCAGAAGAGGTGCTGCCACAGCAGCGGGTCCCCGCCGCCGGCGGTGATGGTCTTTCCCCCGATGACCGCGCCTGCCGGCAGGAAGAACGTGGTACCGGCGTGCCGGTCGAACAGGAGCATGATCGCCGCAGCCAGCAGCACCGGGAAGGAGAGCAGCGACAGGATCGCCGTGATGAACAGGGCCCAGGTGGAAAGGGGCAGCCGCATCATGGACATGCCGCGGGTCCGGAGCTGCAGCACCGTCGTGATGTAGTTGAGGGAGCCAAAGAGGAAGGCTACGATGAGAATGGCCAGGCTGACGAGCCAGAGGGTTTGTCCCAGCCCCTCTCCCGGCCCGGCCAGCGGGGTCGCCGACAACGGAGCGTACGCCGTCCACCCCGAGATGGGCGCTCCTCCCGGGACGAAGAAGGCGGCGAGCAGGACGGCGGAGGCGACGGGAAACAGCCAGTACGACAGCATGTTGAGCAACGGAAAGGCCATGTCCCGCGCCCCGATCTGCAAGGGAATGAGGAAGTTGCCGAACCCCCCGGTCAGCGCCGTGCTCATCACGTAGAAGATCATGATGGTGCCGTGCATGGTGACCAGGGAGAGGTAGAAGCCCTGGTTCATGATGCCGTTGGGGAAGCCTTGCGGCAGGATCCGGCCCAACAGCGGCCACGACGAGCCGGGCCAGCCCAACTCCAGCCGCATCAGCATGGCCAACAGGCCTCCTACGAGGGCCATCACGAAGGACGTCACGAGGTACTGGATGCCGATGACTTTGTGATCCAGGCTGAAGACGTAGCGCCGCCAGAAGCTCTCCCGGTGCGCCACCTCGTGCGCCGTACGGGCCTCTTGCTCGATGACCGCCATAGCGCTCCCTCTCCTTCAGCGCGTCCCCGAGGGACGCCATCCACGCCTCGAACTGGTCCGGGGTCTCCACCTTCAGGGTGCTGGCCATGACGAAGTGGCCGACCCCGCACAGTTCCGCGCACGCGATCGGGTACGTGCCGGTACGCGTGGGAGTGAACCACACCTGGGTGACCCGGCCCGGCACCGCGTCCTGCTTGAAGCGGAAGTGAGGCACGTAGAAGCTGTGGATGACGTCCTTGGACCGGATGAGCAGCCTGACCGGCCGGTTGACCACCAGATGGAGCTCGTTGGTGACGACGTCGTCGGCCGCGCCGCGCTCCGCGCGCTGGATGCCGAGAGGCGACCGGAACGAGTCGCGGGTCAGGTCCACCGGGGCGAGCACGCCATCCGGGCCCGGGTAGTGGAACTGCCAGCCGAACTGCTGCGCGACGACCTCCACCGTCATCGCGCCGGACGGCGGCGAACCGTGCACCTGCAACCACAGTGAACCGCCGAAGATGGTCAGGACGATCAGGACGCCGGCGGTCGCGATGGTCCACCCGGCCTCCAGCCGCCGGTTCTCGTGCCAGTGAGCGGCCCGTTGGGCCGCGCTCGTCTGGCGGAACCGCATGGCCGTGAAGCCCAGCAACAGGTGTACCAGGACGAAGACCACGGAGATGATGGAGAAAATGACGAGGAACAACCGATCGATGGCCATGCCCTGGGTCGACGCCACCGGCGGCAGCCACCAGTGCTTCGTCGCCACCACGGTGGCGACCACGGCCGCCGCCGTGACGGCCCAGACCAGCACGGCCACCGCCACGCCCTGGCGGGCGTGCGCCTGCACCTCCGGCGCCTCGGCTCCGGGATGTCCCACGGTCTCCCCCCACGCTTCCATCCCGCACCGGTCCCCGACGCGGTGGGACGCCCCCTCGGTGGGGCGCACCCAACATGTTCTCTAGGCAGCGTTAACACCCTGCTGACCGTGGCAACCCACTACACGAAAGACGCAAAAAAGGGAGGGGCTCGCTCTTCCCTCCCCTCCCGGGCGGTGACCCACGGGATGGCGCCCGTCGACGACGGAATGCCGCTCAGGGCGTGCCGACGCCCAGCGCGCCGGCCAGGGCAGCCACGACGATGGCGAGCGCTCCCCGCCAGCCGGCCGCTCCCCATCCTATCACGGCCACGGTGTCGGGCACCGGCGGAGACGCCGCAGTGCTCAGGGCCACCCACGCCGCCAGCGCGCTCAGGAGCATGCCCACCCCGCCTCCGCACAGCAGGCCGGCGTGGCCGGCAAGGCGCCCCGAGAGCCACCCGCCGAGGGCGGCGGTCCCGTAAGCGCCTGCCAGGTAAATCCACTCCGGTACGACCACCATCCAGCCCAAGCGCTGCAGAGTACCCAGGACGACGGCCGCTGCCATACATCCGACCAGAGCGACCGCGCTTCCCGCCAGGATGGCCCCCGCCACGGGCATGCCACCAGCCGCCTGGTGGGCGCCTGCCGTGCCCCGGGCTGCTCCGCCGCCCACGCGCCGTCCTGCGGGCACCCAAGAACCCGCCCCCACAGGGCCACCTCCCGGGTCAGCCTATGCCCGGAGCGGCGGCTCCCATGACGGCGTCCTCCCGGCTTGCCTCGCGGCCTGCCGGCGTCACGCACCCTGGCGTTCTTTCTGGGCGGCCTCGATCACCTGCTGGGCGATGGGTCCGGGGACCTCCTCGTAGTGGTCGAACTCCGTCTTGAAACGCCCCCGGCCCTGGGTAATGGAGCGCAGGTCGACCGCGAAACGGAACATCTCGGCCATGGGGGCCTGCGCCCGGATCACCCGCAGCGAGTCGCGCGCCTCCATGCCGAGGATACGCCCTCGCTTCTTGTTGAGCTCGGCGATGACGTCGCCCATGGCCGCCTCGGGGACCTCGACCTCGACCGAGAGGATGGGCTCCAGCAGGACGGGGTTGGCCTCCATGAAGGCCTTCTTGAACGCCATGGAAGCGGCTATCTTGAAGGCCATTTCGGAGGAGTCGACCGGGTGGTACGAACCGTCGTAGAGGGCGACCTGGATGTCGACCACCGGGTAGCCGGCCAACACACCCTCGGCGCAGGTCTCCCGGACCCCCTTCTCGACCGCAGGGATGTACTGTCGAGGCACCGCTCCGCCGAAGATACGATCCACGAACTCGAAGCCCTTGCCCGGCTCGAGCGGAGCGAGCTCGAGGAAGACGTGGCCGTACTGCCCGCGCCCGCCGGTCTGCTTCTTGTACTTGCCCTCGGCTTTCTGGGTACTCCGGATCGTCTCCCGGTAGCGGCACCCGCGGGGGCACGAGCTCGACTTCGACGCCGAACTTCTTTTGCAGACGGCTGGTCATGACCTCCAGGTGGAGCTCGCCCATCCCGGAGATCAGGATCTGCCCCGTTTCACCCGACTTTTCGACCCGGACGCTCGGGTCCTCTTCTGCCAGGCGGGCCAACCCCGACGAGATCTTGTCCTCGTCGCCCCGGCTCTTGGGATGCACGGCCATGGTCAGCACCGGCTCGGGGAACCGGATGCCGGGCAGCCGCAGCTGCGCGTCCCTGGCCGTGAGCGTGTCGCCCGTACCCGTCTCCTGCAGCTTGGCCACCGAACCGATCTCGCCGGGGCCCAGCTCTTCCACCGCCAGCTGCTCCTTGCCTCGAGGCACGAAAAGCTGGCCGATGCGCTCGTCCCTGCCCCGCTGGGGGTTGTAGACGCTGGAGTCGCTGCGGATGGCCCCGGAGTATACCCGGAACAAGTTGAGCCGGCCCACGTAAGGGTCCGAGATGGTCTTGAAGACCAGGGCATACAGCGGTCCATCGGCCCGCGCTCGGTGTCGCACGACCTCCCCGCTCTTCGCGTCGAGCAGCACGACGTCGCCCGCATCCTCGGGAGAGGGCAGGAGGTCGACCAGCAGGCGCATGAACCGGCGCACCCCGGCCCCTCGGGTCGCCGAGCCGCACGCCACAGGGGTCAGCGTGCCCTGGTGCACGGCATGGCGCAGCGCCCGGCGCATCTCCTCGGGCTCGATGGGCTGCTCCTCCAGGAACTTGGCGGTCAGCTCGTCGTCGGTCGCCGCGACCGCCTCGACCAGCCGGTCGCGCCACGTAGCCGCCTGCTCCTGCCACTCGGCGGGGATGTCGGACGGCTCCTCCCCGAACCCCTTCGGCGAGACGCGATACGCTTTCATCTCGATCAAATCGATGATTCCCTGGAAGTGCTCCGCCTCTCCCATGGGGATCTGCACCGCCACGACCCGGGTGCCGTACAGCTGGTGGAGCTGGTCGAAGGTGCGGCCGAAGCTCGCGTTCTCCCGGTCCATCTTGTTGACGAAACACAGCCGCGCCACCGGGCGCCCGCCCTCGTACGGGTGCTCCGCCATCGCCCAGACCTGTTCCGAGCCGACCTCCACGCCCTGTGGGGCTGCGAGCACCAGCACGGCGCCCTCGACCACCCGCAGGCTCCCCACGACCTCGGCCGCGAAGTCGAAGTACCCGGGAGTATCCACCACGTTGAGGCGGTGCCCCTCCCACTCCACGGCTGCGACCGCGGCCTGGATGCTGATGTGCCGGCGCACTTCCTCCGGGTCGTAGTCGGTGGCCGCGGTCCCCTGGTCCACGCTGCCCAACCGGCTCGTGGATCCGCTTACGAAAAGCATGGCCTCCGCCAGCGACGTCTTGCCGGCTCCCCCGTGCCCGATCAGAGCTACGTTACGGATCCGCTCGGCTGCCACTCGTTGCACTGCCACGTCCCCCTACTGCCCGGGCCTGACCCCCCGCAGGGAAAGGCTCCCTGCACCCATCGAGCCAGAGCCGCCGTCTCGGCGCCTAGGCCGACTTCGCCGCATTCTTTCGGCGATCCTGCTCGAGCAAGCCCCGTGTCATCCCGCTCGCGGGCTCAAGCGGAGGCCGCCTGGAGCTCCGCCAGCGCGCGCTGAACCATCTGGAGGTCTTGCCACGCCATCGGCTTTTTCGACGGGTCCCGCAACAGCGCCGCCGGGTGAAACGTGACGAGGTACCGGATGCCGTCTCGCACGTACCAGCGTCCTCGTAGGGACGAGATGGAGCCTCTCGGCTCCACCAGCTGCCGGGCTGCGGTGGCCCCCAGGCACAGGACGATGGAGGGGCGGATGAGCTCGATCTGGCGGCGCAAGTTGGGCCAGCACGCGGCCATCTCGTCGGGGGTGGGCACCCGGTTGTTGGGAGGGCGGCACTTCACGACGTTGGCGATGTACACGTCCCGCCGGCTGAGCCCGATGGCCGCCAGCATGCGGTCGAGCAGCTGGCCGGCAGGCCCGACGAACGGCCTGCCGGTCTCGTCTTCGACCTGGCCGGGCCCTTCTCCCACCAGCATCAGGCGCGCCCGGGGGTGACCTTCTCCGAAGACCACCTGGGTACACGTCGCCCGCAGGCCGCAGCGGGTACATCCCTTGACGATGGCCTCGAGCGCCTGCAGGTCACGCGCTCCCGAAAGCCGTCGCATCCAGTCGTCGCTCGCAGCCGGCGGACGATCGGGAGCCGGCTCCGGGTGGCCGGTCGTTGGTGCGGCTCCCTGCGCCCCGGCATCCTCTCCCCCGAACAACGAGAGCTGCTCCGCCCGGTGTGACACCGTCACCGGCCTCCTTGCCTTCGCATGGATCCGGGCCCGGCAAGGCCCGGGCTCGTCAATCCCGCCGCACCTCGAAGTCCGGGTACCGGCCGCTCGCCACCTCGGAGGCCTGTGTGACCCGGATGACCCTGGAGCCCGGAGGCCCCTTGCGCACGCGCTCGACCAGCTCTTCGAGGGCGGAGTCCGTTCCCTCGGCCCAGACCTCGACCGACCCGTCGGGGAGGTTGCGCACCCAGCCTGCGAGGCCGAGCCGCCGGGCCTCCCGGCAAGTGAAATCCCGAAAGCCGACACCCTGCACCCGGCCGAACACCTGCAACCGGACCGCCTTCGCGCCGCTGCCGCCCGTCACCCCGGTCATCCCCCCGCCACCGGCCAGGGAGAGCGCAGGGTCAGGCGCCGGCGGGCGATGTCGTAGGCCACGGCCCAGCCGAGGGGCCGCAGCACCTCGAACGGCGCGTACAGGATGCCCCGGGCCGCGTCGAACTCCGGCGCCACCGGCAGGTCCACGCTGGACCGGTCCCCGTGCGCCAGGGGGAGGTCGGCATACAGGCGAACCACGCTCGTGCCTGCCTGGAGTACAGCATGGCGCGAGGCCGGCTCGTGCATGACGGAGACCGGCACGAACTGCCCCAGCTGTGTCACGTCCACGAGTGGCAAGTCTCCCGACCACTGCACGTGGATGCCCGGGCCGAGCCCCATCTCCCGGCCGTCCACGGAAATCACCAGGAAGTTGGGAGAGACCTGGCTGAGCACGTCCAGCTGCCCGCCGGGACGCACCACGAGGAGCTCTCGGGTCGGCCGGCGCACGAACCCGGGGGATGCCCCGACCCACGTCGCCGACGCGATCCACGAGAGCTGGTCGCCCACCACCCGCACCATCTGCAACCCTGAAGGACCCGCCCCCTCCAGGACGAGCGGCGCGGCCGTGCCCGCGGGCAGCGGGCCCACGACGCTCCCCCTCACCCATCGCAGGCGCAGGCGCTGGTCGGGGTCGAAGGCCCGCTGCGCGACGACCAGGCTGCCGGCATCCCACCGATACGCGTAGACGAGCGAACGATCCGTCACCGCCACGATCCTGGCGCTGCTCGAGCCGTCCGGCGCGGGTACGACGGTCAGGGCAGTGACGGCGCCCCAGGGATAGGATTCCGCGACGGCCTGGAGCCCCAGCGCACCCCTCCAGCGGTAGACGCGCAAAGCGCCACCCTGCTCGCCCGTCACCACTTCGGCGATACCGTCCCCGTCGAGGTCGCCCGCCGCGACGGCTCGCACCCGCACCCCCGGCTTGCTGCGCCACAGCCGCCGGTAACCCCCGCCGGCCGCCGCGCTGAACAGGAACAGCTCGTCGTTGCCGTTGAGGGCCAGGATCTCCAGGGGAGGGGGGCCGTCCAGTTCCGCGGCGACGACCTGCCGCGCCTCGCCGAAAAGGTAGCCCGAAACGGGTACGACGACCGGCCGCTCTGATGCGATGGCCCGGATCACCGTGAGGGATCCTGCTCCCCCGGACCCCACGACCAGGTCCGGCTGCCCCGTCCTCTCGAGGCTGGCGACCGTAAGCGCCGTGACCCCCGAGGGCAGCCCGAGCTTGAAGCTCTCGACCCACCGGTAGTCGCTCGTAAACCGTCCGACCTCGACCCGATCCCGCCACCCGATGGCGAGGAGCCCCCCGCCGGCATCCACCTCTGCCAGGGCCTGGACGCCGGAGAGCACTTCGGTGGCGATGCGCACGTACGCCACCGGGTTGGCGGGCGGGAGGATGGCGGGGCTGGGCGCCGGTGTCACCGGCTGCTGGGCCTGTCCTCCCATGGCCCAGAGCACGGTCATGGTCCATCCGACCGCCGCGAGAACCGGCCACCGCCGCCACCACTTCGCGGGTGTCCCCACGGAGATGCCTCCCGGACCGCGTGGATTCTGTCTTGGAGGCGGCATCCCTGCGAGCCGCCCTGGCCGGAGCCCACGCGCTTCATTGACCCGTGAGCGCAGGTGTGCTATCGTAAGGACGCTTCGGGGCGTGGCGCAGCTTGGCTAGCGCGCTACCTTGGGGTGGTAGAGGTCCCGGGTTCAAGTCCCGGCGCCCCGACCATTTCTCTTGCCGTCAGGCCTGCGAGGCTTCGACCGCCTCCGACTCCGCTTCGTGGGCGCCCAGACCGAAGGCGTCGTGGACCGCCCGGACGGCCCGATCCAGGTGCTGTTCGTCGATGAGGCAGGAGACCTTGATCTCGGAGGTCGAGATGGCCTGGATGTTGATGCCTTCGGCGGCCAGCGCCCCGAACATCCTGGCGGCCACGCCCGGATTGCTCACCATGCCGGCTCCCCACGATGGAGACCTTGCCCACCGTCGCGTCGTGACGGACGTCGTCCGTGCCCAGCTCGGAGGCGACCCGCCGGACGATGGCGAGGGTCTGGTCGAGGTCGGTCCGGGCGACGGTGAAGAGCAGGTCCGTCGTGTGCTGCTGTTTGGCGGTCTGGACGATCATGTCCACGTTGATCCCGAGGGCCGCCAGCTCCGAGAAGAGCCGGTGGGCCACCCCCGGGCGGTCCGGCACGTCGATGATGACGATCTTGGCGACGTTGCGGTCATGCGTCACGCCCGTGACCACCATCGCCTTCTCGAGATTGGCCTCCGCAACCACTCGCGTTCCCTCCCGGTCATGGAAGCTCGAGCGCACGTGGATGACGACGCCGTACTGCGCGGCCAGTTCGACCGAACGAGGCTGCAGCACCACGGCTCCCAGGCTCGCCATCTCCAGCATCTCGCCGTACGAGATGACCGGCAGCAGGCGTGCCGAGGGCACCACCCGGGGGTCGGCCGTGTACACGCCGTCGACGTCGGTGTAGATCTCGCACTCGTCCGCCTGGATGGCCGCCGCCAGGGCCACCGCCGTGGTGTCCGAACCCCCTCGCCCCAACGTGGTGATGTCCATCGACTCCGTCACGCCCTGGAACCCCGCCACCACCACCACTCTCCCGGCGTCGAGCTCCTGGTGGAGCCGGGCCGTGGAGATGCGGCGGATACGGGCCCGGGTGAAGACCCCGTCGGTCTGGATGCCCACCTGGGAGCCTGTCAGCGAGATGGCCGGCACCCCCATGTCCTGAAGCGCCATGGCCACCAGGGCGATGGAGACCTGCTCGCCGGTGGACAGTAGCATGTCCAGTTCGCGGCGAGGCGGCTGAGCCGTCACCTGGCGTGCGAGCTCGATGAGCTGGTCGGTGGTGTGGCCCATGGCCGAAACCACCACGATCACCCGGTGGCCGCCGTGGTAGCGATCGGCGATCCGCCGCGCCACGTGGCGGATCCGTTCGGGCGTGGCGACGGAAGTACCCCCGAATTTCTGCACCAACAAGCCCATGACCTACCCCGTTCCCTGCCTCTCTCCACCGTAACCGAGCGTCTTGACTCGGACTCCTTCGGCGGCCGGCTGCAGCGTCATCCGCCGGGCCGCCTCCCCGCGCGACGCGAAAGCCCGCACCATGGCCCTTCCCACCTCGTCGGCCAGGTGAGGCCGGCTGAAGGCCAGCACCGAGGGGCCTGCACCGCTCAACGCCGCGCCAAACGCCCCTGCCTGCAGGGCTGCCTCCATCGCCTCTTCCAGCCCGGGCACGAGCGCCCGCCGGTACGGCTGATGCAGGCGGTCAGAGGCCATCGCCTCCTTCAGCGCCTCCCACCTTCCCGTGGTGAGGGCCGCGAGCGTCAGCGCACAGCCGCCCACGCTGGCCACGGCCTCACCGAAGGCAACGCCGGTCGGCAAAGCTCGCCGGGCAGCCTCGGTGGGCAGCTGCCGCTGCGGTACGGCGACGACCGCCACGAGTTCGCCCCTCGGCATGGGCACGCGAATCGCCTCCACCCGCTCGCCGTACCGCGCGCAGGCCACCAGGCCCCCGAGCGCGGCGGCCGCCGCGTTGTCGGCGTGCCCTTCCATGGACGCCGCCATGTCGAGCAGGCGCCGGTATGCGAGCGGGGTTCCGCAGAGGGCGTTGGCTGCCCACAGTCCCCCCACGGCGGCGGCGGCGCTGGAGCCCAGGCCCGCCGCGAGCGGGATGAGGTTCTCTTCCTCGAGGCTGACCGCGCGCCCCACTGCCCACGACGGCGGCTCGATGGCCTCGAAAAGCCGGAGGGCGGCCTGCCAGACGCGATTGGATGCATCCGTGGGGAGCCCGCCGGCCCCCTCCCCGAGCACTTGGGCCGATACGAGGCGCGGGGGCCACGCCGGCGCCTGCGGGCCCGGCGCGTCCACCCACCGGAGCACCACCCGCACCCGCAGCTCCAACGCCATGGCCAACGTGTCGAAGCCGGGCCCCAGGTTGGCAGTGGAGGCCGGTACCTCCGCCACCGCCGCTGCGACGGGAGGACGGCCCTGGCTCATGCAACGGGCTCCTCCGGCGCGGCGTGCAACGGGACGGTGGCGCCCAGCAGGGCCGCCACCTCCTCGAGCCGGCCCGTCACCCGCACCACCTGGCCGGGCCTGCCCATCCGGGCCGCCCGGTCGGGATCCTTCAGCCCGGAGCCCGTGAGGACGCAAACGATGGGCCTCGAAGCGTCCCGGAAATAGCCGGCTCTCGCCAGTTGCGCCACGCCTGCCACGCTCGCCGCCGACGCCGGCTCGCAGAAGATGCCCTCCCGCTGGGCGAGCTCCTGCTGGGCCTCCAGGATGGCCCGGTCCGAAACGGCGGCGATGACTCCCCCCGACTCGTCCCGCGCCCGGATCGCCCCCTGCCAGCTCGCCGGTCGGCCGATGCGGATGGCGGTGGCCACCGTCTCTGGACGGCTCACCGGCCGTCCCAACACCAGGGGAGCCGCTCCTTCCGCCTGGAAGCCCAGCATGATCGGGCGAGAGGAGATGCGGCCGGCCTCGTGGTACTGCGTGAAGCCCATCCAGTAGGCGGTGATGTTGCCGGCGTTGCCGACGGGGATGGCGAGGTAGGCCGGCGCCTCTCCCAGCGCGTCGCACACCTCGAACGCGGCCGTCTTCTGGCCTTCCAGGCGGGCGGGGTTGACCGAGTTGACCAGCTCGACCTCGAGCCGGCTCGCCATCTCCCGTACCAGAGCGAGCGCCTGGTCGAAGTTGCCGTCGACCTGGGCGACCCGCGCCCCGCACGCAATGGCCTGGGCCAGCTTGCCGCCGGCCACGGCCCCTTCCGGCAGCACCACCAGCGCCTCCAGGCCGGCCCGAGCGGCGTACGCGGCCGCCGAAGCGGCCGTGTTGCCGGTCGAGGCGCAGACGACGGCCTTGCGCCCGCGATGGGCGGCCAGCGAGACCGCCACGGTCATCCCCCGGTCCTTGAAAGAGCCCGTAGGGTTTTGCCCCTCCACCTTCACGAAGAGGGGGGCCCGCAGTCCGAGGGCGCGCTCGATGCTCGGCACGCGCAACAGGGGGGTGTCGCCCTCGCCCAACGAGACCTCGGGGAGGCCGGCAGGCACGGCCAGCCACTCCCGGTATCGCGCCAGCACCCCTCGTGGGGCGGGCGTCCGTGGGGCAGGCGTCACGGCGTCGCCACCACCCGCATGGGCACGCCTGCGTCCACGACCACCGGCAACCGGGAGACCTCCGAGACGACCTTCCGGACGGCCGAGTACGGAGCCTCGTGCGTGACGAAGACCAGGTCCACCGGCTCGCTTCCCCGCCCTTTCTGGATCACGGACTCGATGCTGACGGCAAACTGCCCGAATACCGCCGCAATCGCCGCCAGCACCCCGGGCCTGTCCAGCACCTGCATCCGGATGTAGAAGCGGCTCACCATGCTCCCTGGGTCGGTCGCCTCCATCCGCCGCCCTGCCGGCGGCACCAGGCCACCGTTGGGTTCCCGCACGCCAGCGCCCTTGCTGGCCACGTCCATCACGTCGCCCAGCACCGCAGCCGCCGTCGGATCGCCCCCTGCGCCCGGCCCGTAGAACATCAGCTCGCCGGCTGCTTCCGTCGAGAGCAGGATGGCGTTGTTGACGCTCCGCACCTGGCTCAGGGGATGATGGCGCGCAAGCAAGGCCGGCCCCACCCACGCCTCGACCCGGCCATCCTTCGACGAGGCCGAGGCCAGGAGCTTCACGACCAGCCCCAGCTCCCTGGCGTACTGGATGTCGCGACCCTCGATGCCGTTCAACCCGGTGACGTGGATCGCCTCCGGCAAGAGCCATCCTCCGAAGGCGATCGACGCCAGCACTGCCAGCTTGTAGGCGGCGTCCCAGCCGGAGAGGTCCGCCTGGGGGTCGGCTTCGGCGTAGCCCAACGAGCGGGCCCGCTCCAGAGCCTCGCCGAAGCCTGTCCCCGACTCTTCCATTTCGGTCAGGATGAAGTTGGTCGTGCCGTTGAGGATGCCGGCCAACCCCAGGATGCGGTCCGAGGCGAGCGATTCCCGGATGGGCCGGATGATGGGGATGGCGCCTCCCACCGCCGCCTCGAAGAGCAGGGGCACCCCGTGGTCGTGGGCCATCGCGAGCAACGTGGCGCCGTGACGGGCCATCACCAGCTTGTTGGCGGTCACCACGGGCTTCCCCAGGGCGAGGGCTCGGCGGATCGCGCTGAGAGCGGGCTCTTCCCCGCCCATGACTTCGATGACGACCTGCACGTCGGCCTGTTCGACGAGCTCGACGGGATCGGTGTGAAGCCGGGCGCCCTCGGGCCATCCGGCTCTGGGCCTGGCTGCGTCACGCACGGCGATGCGGGCGAGCCGGATGGGATGGCCGGTGCGCCGGGCGATGTCGTCGGCACGACGCACGAGCGCCCGGGCCACGGCCTGACCCACCGTGCCGAAGCCGAGCATGCCGAGGTACACCGCCGAGCCGCTCACGCCGCCACCGCCGTCCTCCCGCCAGGGCTTCGGATCTTTGGGCGCGATTATAGATCGGCGGGATTTCCCTCACAATGCGCGCCCGTGTAAAACTGGAAAGGGGCACCGCCTGCGCGGCGCCCCCTGGTCATGCGGGTCCCGGGAAACGCGGGCTCAGCGAGCGACGGCGTCCTTGAGGGCCTTGCCGGCCTTGAACGCAGGCACCTGCCGGGCTCCGATCTGGATCTCGCGCCCGGTCTGCGGGTTGCGGCCCTTGCGAGCAGCGCGCTTGCGCACCTCGAAGCTGCCAAACCCTACGAGCTGCACCCTCTGTCCGCCTGCCAACGCCTCGGTGATGCTCTCGAAAACCGCGTCCAGCGCTCGCCCGGAATCCTTCTTGGTAAGACCCGTCTTGTCGGCGATCTTGTCAATGAGCTCCGCCTTGGTCAATTTCCGTCATCTCCTCTCGGGTGATCCGCAAGGATCCCAACGGGTGCCCGGCTTGCCTACCCGTGGCACGCTGTGGCAGGCGCTAGCTTATCCGTGCTCGCACGGAGCTATGCGACACACCCTTCAACGGCTCACGTGCCGGCCTTTGCCGGACTGGAAATTACTCCGGTGCGCTGTTTCGCCGTTTTCGACGATCCTCCTGCTGAAGACCGTCATGTCGGGCACAAAAGGTGCTTACAAAATAATACAGATGAGACCGCCACTTCCTTCGTTGACAATCCGTGTCAGCGTCTCCTGGAGCTTCTGCTGGGCGTTTTCGGGCAGCCGGTGCAGCTTGCTCTGGATCCCCTCCCGCACCAGCTCCTGCAAGGAGCGCCCGAGAAACTCCGACTGCCACAGCTTCTCCGGGCTCTCCTCGAACAGGCCCGAAAGGTAACGGGCGAACTCCTCGCCCTGCCGCTCCGTGCCCACGAAGGGGGTCACCTCCGTGGTCACGTCGGCCCTCACCATGTGGATGGTGGGGGCACTCGCCTTGAGCCGGATCCCGAAGCGGCTGCCCTGCCGCACGAGCTCGGGCTCCTGAAACGCAATCTCCTCGTTGCGCGGCACCACGACCCCGTACCCGACCGCCCGCACCTGGGCCAGCGCTTCGCTGATGTGATCGAACTCCTGCTTGGCCCGCACGAGGTCCTGCACCAGCCGGATGAGCTGGTGGTCCCCGTCGATCTCGGAACCCGTCAGCTCTTTCAGCACCTGGTAGAACAGGGACGGCCGGGTGCGCACATCGGCTACCGCACACCCCGTACCGAGGTCCATACTGGCGAACTGGGCCGACTCCACCAGCTCGTGGCGGCCGATCTGGCCGATGGCCGTCTCCACGTCCCGCACCCGGTGCACCTGCTCGAGCTGCTGGCGAACGGCCTCCACCATCTTGCGACGCACCCAGTGGTCGGCCGGGAGTTCCTCGATCCACCGGGGCAGGCGCACGCCCACCTCCCGCACGGGGAACTCCCACAGCAGTTCCTGCAAGATGGCCAGGAGCCGGTCCTGGTCCATGTTGAGGGCGTCCACGGGCACGACCGGCACGCCGTAGCGCTCGCTCAACTGGGCTGCGAGCTGGCGGGTGGCGGGATCGTCGGGGTGGGTCGAGTTGAGGACGACGAGGTACGGCTTGCCGAGTTCCTGCAGTTCCCGGACGACCCGTTCCTCGGCCGGCACGTACTCCTCCCGGGGGATGTCCGTGATGGACCCGTCGGTGACCACCACGAGCCCCACCGTGGAGTGCTCCGTGATGACCTTGCGGGTGCCGATCTCGGCCGCCTGCTCGAAGGGGATCTCCTCATCGAACCACGGGGTCCGCACCCTGCGGGGCTGCCCGTCCTCCTGGTAACCCAGGGCGCTCCTGACCGTGTAGCCCACGCAGTCGGCCAGGCGCACCCGCATCCGGATGGGTTCCTGGACGACGATCTCGATGGGCTCGTCGGGCACGAATCGCGGCTGGGTCGTCATGATCGTGCGCCCGGCGGCGCTCTGCGGCAACTGGTCCCGGGTGCGATCCCGCTGCTCGGGATCGTCGATGCGCGGGATGACCAGGAGGTCCATGAACCGGCGGATGAACGTCGATTTCCCGGTACGCACGGGGCCCACCACGCCGACGTAGACGCTGCCGCCGGTGCGCTCGGCCATGTCGCGGAAGACATCGAAGCGGTCCATGTTCCCAACGCCCCTCTGGCGATCGGGCCCTGGCGCGGTCGTCCGCCCGGCTCCGATCCGTAAACGGCTGGTACATGGTATGGGCCAGGCCGGTCAACTATGACCGGAAGCAGGCAGGGCCGGACGCCTTTTCGCAGAGGGACGTACCGCCCAGCGAACGGGCGTGCCGGTGAGATCGATGCGGCTTCGCAGCTGGCGCTCGAGATAGCGTAAGTAGGCATCGTCGAGGCGGTCTACCCCCCGCACGCTCAGGACCAGCGTGGGCGGGCGAGACGCCACCTGCCGGACGCCCGTGATGCGGACCGCGGCGCGTCCCGGCGAAGCCGGGGGCCGCAGGCGGACCGCCTCGTCGACGCAGCTCTGCACGATCTCGGGGTCGAGAGGGCGGGCACGACGATCGGCAGCGGCCAGAGCCGATTGCAGGAGCTCCCTTATCCCCCACTTTTCCAGCGCCGAGATGAAGTGGACCGGAGCCCAGTCCAGGCGCCCCGCGGCGTGCCGGACCTCGGGGACGTAGCGCTCGACGCTCTGGTCGGGCCGGCCGATGCGGTCCCACTTGTTGACGGCCAGGACCACCGCGAGCCCGAGCTCGGCGGCCCGGCCGGCCAGACGCGCCTCCTGGAACGTGACGCCTTCGGTGGCGTCGATCAGGACGATGGCCACGTCGGAGCGGCTCATGGCCCGAAACGCGCGGGCCACGGCCAGCTGCTCCACGTCACGGGCTCCCGGGCGCGCCCGCTTGCGGATGCCGGCCGTATCGACCAGGGAGATCCG
The DNA here is from genome assembly GCA_014896295.1 of Limnochordaceae bacterium. Classification (GTDB taxonomy): domain Bacteria; phylum Bacillota; class Limnochordia; order Limnochordales; family Geochordaceae; genus Carboxydichorda; species Carboxydichorda subterranea. The sequence goes on along the minus strand of JADBKR010000003.1, from coordinate 202,259 downwards.
GCGACCCTGCCACTCGAGATCGATGTCCACCGCGTCCCGGGTCGTGCCCGGGCGCTCGTCGACGGCCACCCGCTGCTGTCCCACGATGGCGTTGACCAGCGACGACTTGCCCACGTTGGGCCGGCCCACGATGGCGATGCGGACCGGCGGCGGCCCGGCGGGCGAAGGAGCTGGTGCCTGCGCCGGCATCCGGGAACCCAGGAGGTCCAGGATACGATCCAGCAGCTCGCCTACGCCTCGGCCGCTGGCGGCCGACACGGGGACGCCCTCGCCCAGGCCCAGGGCGGCGAACTCGTGGATACCCGCTTCGTGCGCCGGAGCGTCGACCTTGTTGACCACGAGCAAAGAGGGTTTGCCCGATCGGCGCAGCCAGTTGGCCAGCTGGCGGTCGAGGGCCATGACCCCGTCGCGCACGTCGACCACCAGGAGCAGGAGGGACGCCTCCTGCACCGCCGCCGACGCCTGCTGCCAGACGACTCCCTCCACTCCCTCGCGGGGAACGGTGTCGAGCAGGCCCCCGGTGTCGACCAGGACGAAACTGTGGCCGCGCCAGGTGACGGCGGCCTCCAGCCGGTCACGGGTGACCCCCGGCTGGGGGTGGACGATGGCGAGCCGGCGCCGGACGAGCCGGTTGAAGAGCGTGGACTTGCCCACGTTGGGCCGCCCGACGATGGCGACTTTGGGCAAGGGGGCCGGGGCGGCGCTTCCCTCGCCGGCCGGTACGACTCTCAAGATGACGTGCCAACCTCGATCTCAACGCTGGGCCGACGGCCGCGCTCGGGAGTCGCAGCGAGCCTGCACCTCCCGGACCAGGGCCGCCAGCCTCGGATAAGCTCGCTTCGTTCCCCAGATTACCAGAGGTCTACCGAGGCTGACCAGACGCAACCGGCGGGAGAGGAAACCGCCGATGCGCATCCACAGGTTGATGTAGGGGACCGTGTCGATGAGCAACAGCGGCGGCCACTCTTCCCGGCCGAGCGCGTAGCCGGCCAGCACCGCGCGGCATGCGAGGGCCCCGTGCGGCCCGTGTCCCATGACGTAGATCTCGTGCCCGTGGGCATCCTTGCCGACCGGCAGGAGCTCTCCCCAGTGGCTGGGAGGGGTCGTGTCGAAATAAGGAATGCGCGCAAGTGTGCGGCCGTCCGGAACGCGGTCGGCCGGAAGCAGGCCGGCGTGGATGGCCGCGGCCACCGGCGACGAATGAGCCCCTCCGAAGCAGTGGTAGACCACGCGCAAAGGGCTCTGCCTCCCCCAGAGCGCGACGCTGGCGAGGCCCGGCGGCGACTTCAGTGGCGCATGATGATCAAGGTGCCCGGGGTGACCTCGTGCGCCGTCGCCAATGCGCTGCGGCACAGGTACAGGGCGATGCGCTCGAGGTCGTCCCGGTCCCTGGCGTAGAACACCGGTGCTCCTGCCGGCCGGTACTCCCGGTCGGTGGTGATCACCGCCAGCACCCACTCGCTGGCCCGGATCCGTACGTCACCCACGGCGATCGACCTCCAGGTTGCGGGGCAGTATGGTGTCCTCCTCGCCGTACCCCACCAGTTGCACGCTCGCTTCGAGCACCGGGACCTCCCGGATGGCCCGCACGATGGCGCCCGTGTCCGCGATCTGCGGGATGATCACCAGCACTACCGCGTCCTGCTCGACGTGGCGCCTCGCGATGGGGGCGAACTCCGGTTCGTCGACGTCCATGCGTACCCCCACCCGTGCCACCACGTCGTGCAGGATGGCCTGGCGCTGGCCGGGATTGGCAAGGGTCGCGGCGGCCGCCCGGTCCCTCGGGCGCAACAGCATCGCCACGCCCTGCTTCCGGTAGATCTCCCGCGCGGGCGCCCGTCCGATGTTGAGCACGACGGCTCCCTCGACCGTCAGGAGCGGACCGTCGAAGACGATTGCTGCCCGTTGCACCGTCGCGATGTCGCCGAGGCGAAGTCCCCGGGCGGTACGGGCCAGCGTCACCAGGGCGAGCGGCCGTCACCAGGACGGCCCAAGCCGTGGCCCAGAGCGCGTGGGGCGGTCGCAGCACCGTGAGCACCCCGCTCACGATGAGAGCCACCAGCATCGCCACGTAGTTGCGGGCTTCGAAAACCCTGGCGATGCCCTCGATGTACGCCGCGCCCCGGCGCACGAGTTCCGTCTCTTCCAGGTTGGCCAGCGCCTCTCGCTCGATCTTGCGTACCTCGCGAAACTGCGTCGCGGCCAGCCCCAAAAACGAGGCCGCCGCGAACTCCCGGGCTGCCAGCGCCGGCACGGCCAGGGCGCCCAGGAACGCCGCGATGAGGCCCATGGAGAGGTGGATCGTATACCCCTGGGGGTAGCTCGGATACTGGCGGTAGTCGACCTTCAGCGTATAGAAGCGCACCGCGGTGCCGGCCAGGGTCGCGATGACCACCTGCCAGGCCGGGCTCATGGTCCTTCTCGGTCCCCCGGCCCTCCCACAGGCTGGCGCCGCCACCACGACCGGATCCGGGCCCGCAGTTCGTCGGCGCTGCCGGCATTGAGGGCCATGAACCCCAGCACGGCTACCACCGCCGCCACCGCCAGGATGGTGGCGCCTCGCCGCCCGCTGGCATCGACGCCCCGAGGCGCCGAGGGAAGTTGGCCGGGGCCGACCCCTGCCGCCCTCGGCAACACGGGGGCGAACAGGCGGGCCCCCTCCTCCGCCAGGTCCAGCGGGTTGGTGTGGGCGCCGAACTCGAGCAGGATGGAACGCGGGGCCAGGTCCTGGTTGTAGTCGCCCTGGGCGATGAAGATGCCCTCGATCAGCCCGGGGCGGATCCGGTCGGCGACAGCCTTGATGTGGCGCGCCAGCGAGAGGTTGGCTTGCATGTTCTGGTTTTGCCGGCCCACCACCAGGCGGACCTTGGTGGCCGGGGTCCCTTGCACCGACGTTTGGTACACCTGCGGCGGCACCGCGTCGCGGTGGACGTCCACCAGGAGCGTGGGTCGTTGCTTCAGCAACTGCAAGGCGGTCCGCCGCGAACGGGTGTACGCCTGGCCGTCGTGGGGATTGTGGTTGTTGTGGGATACCACGACCCGGTAACCCTGCCGGCGGAGCTCGGCAGCCAGGGTCTCGCCCACCTTGTAGACGTCGCCCCACGGTTTGGACGAGGTGCCGCTGGTCGGCACGTACGACTCGTCGCTGTGGGTGAAGTAGAGCGCCACGTCGGGCCCCGTGCCGCGCCGTACGCCCGGCTGGCCCTGGGCCTGGGCCAGATCGCTCTCGCTCACCTCGGGCAGCGCCTCGACGCCGTCCGAGCGTACCATGGCCCGGTCGCCCTCGATCCCCACCACCTTCCAGCGACGGTTGGACGCGTCGATGTACACGTCCCCCTTGCCGAGCAAGAGCGCCGTATAAGTCACGACGCGCCCGTCCGGGGCGACCAGGGTGAAGTACCGGCCGTCGGAGCGCTCCCCCCATGTCGCGGGCACCGGGCGCTGGGACACAGGGGCCGCGTCCGCGTGTCCGGGACCTCCCAGCAGGCCTGCCAGGACCACGAGCCCGGCGAAGGCGCCGGCCGCTTTGGAGGAGGGCCCCGGGCCACCCGAAAGCCTCTCCCGGATCTCGCCCACGATCTCGGCCAGCCCGACGGCGATCAACCCGGCGAGGACGATCATGTCGAAGGCGCCGGCGCCGCCGATCATGACGGTGGCGGGCTGGCCCGTCCGGGCCATCCGCACCGCGTGAACCACGTCGGTCAGCAACAGCCCGAGCGTGCCCGAAATGAAGGAAGCCCGCCGGGAGCGACTACCTACCAGATAGCCGGTCACGCCGCCGACGATCCCGAACAGCCACACGGGGTCGAGGAAATCGCCCCGGCCGGGGTCGAAGTCCGTGAGAGACGAGATGGCCAGGACCACCGCCGCGGTAATGACCGCGCCGACCAGGCTACGGACTCTCTCGACGACGTGATCCGCCCGCACCAACAGGTATCCGACCAGGATGAGCGGGATGACCGCCCCACCCACGTTGATGCTCACGCTCACGGGGGCACGCACGAGCGGGATGTCGACGAAGCTACCCGCGATGATCAGGGCGATGAAGATGAGCGCCTGTCCATCGGTGAGCCGCATGCGGTCCAGCACACGGTGGGCCAGGCCGAAGAAGATGAGGGCCGCGACCACGACCAGAGCGACGAGTCCGGCTGGCATGGCTCTCGTTCACGCACCTCTCCCACGCAGGCACGGTCCCCCACCTCCCCCTCGCGTATGCCGGCACCTGGTGCCAAAACGAGAAAGCCGGCCCACCACGGGCCGGCTTGCCGACGTCCAGACGGAGTGAAGGGGGCGGTCTCAGGCCTCGTCCTCCCGGCCCCTCGTGCCGTGAGGCTGCTTTGGCGGAGCTCTGGGAGGAGGGGCCGTTGAGCACCTGGCCCAGATTACCGTAGAGCTCCCCGATGGTGATCGTGGGAGCCTCTGCCGTCGCCGTCGTAGCAGAGGCCTTCTCCGGCTCCGGCTTGGGCGCTGCATCCCTCAAGGAGAGCCCGATACGGCGTGCCGCCTGGTCGACGCTCAGGATCTTGACCCGTACGTGCTGGCCCGGGCTGACGACCTCTTGCGGCTTGGTCACGTGCCGGTCCGAGAGCTGGGAGATGTGCACCAATCCCTCGATACCGGTGTCGAGCCGGACGAACGCCCCGAAGTCGACCAGGCGGGTGACCTCGCCCTCCACGATCTGGCCCACGTGGAACCGCTCCGCCACGGTATCCCACGGGTTGGGGAGCACCTGCTTGAGCCCCAGGGAGATGCGCTCGCGCTCCCGATCCACGTTGAGGACCATGACCTTCAAAGTCTGGCCCACGCTGAGCACGTCGGACGGGTGGCGTACCCTGCTCCAGGCCATCTCGGAAACGTGGAGCAATCCCTCCACGCCGCCGCCCAGGTCGATGAACGCACCGAAGTCGGTCAGCCGGCGAACGGTGCCCTCCACCACCTGCCCCTCCTTGAGGGAGCTGAACAGCCGGGCCTTCGCCTCCTGATACTCCTGCTCCAGCACCTCTTTGCAGGAGAGCACCACGTTGCGGCGGCTGCGGTTGATCTCCAGGACCTTCAAACGGAGGGTGCGCCCTACGTACTTGTCCAGATCCTCGACGTACCCGCGGCCCACGTGGGACGCCGGCACGAACCCGCGGACTCCGACGTCGACCAACAGCCCGCCCTTGACCCGCTCCGTCACCCGGGCCTCGAGGATACGGCCTTGCTCCTTGGCCTCCTCCAGCCGGCGCCAGGTCAGCTCCTGATCGGCCCGGCGCTTGGAGAGCAGGACCCCTCCTTCGTTTTCGTCCACTTTCAAAACCCAGACGTCAATCTCGTCACCCGGTCGGAGCACGTCGGCCGGGGTCTGGCCCGAGCGCAAGCCCAGCTCGTGGATGGGAATGCGGCCGTCGCTCTTGTAACCGACGTCCACGAGCACTTCGTCCGGCCCTACCTGGACCACCCGGCCGTGGACCACCTGCCCCGGGCTCAAGCCGTTGGCGAGGGAAGCATCCAACTCGTTGGAACTCATGGCGCCGGCGAGGTCCACGCTGGCAGCCTGCTCCCTGCGGGCCGTCACCTCCTCGGGAGCCGCCGCGGCACCGTCCTGCAATACCGGTGCATCTTCAGCGGCGGGCTCGGAAGAGGAAGAGGAAAGCTTCTCCTGCTGCTCGTCCACACTCATACCCCGACACGACCTCCCCAGGGTGCGGGCAGACCGGTACACAGGTGGGAGCGCGAGCCTTTCCACGCGCCTTCCAGGTTACCGGGACAGGCGTTGTTATCCGTTGAGGGTGCGTACGCGGTCATACCTTCGCTCGTACCCGTTTCGCACGCTTGAGGCTATTCGTGACGACTCGGCCAAATCCTCCCCGCCTGGCCGGCGCGGGCCCCTCCATTTGGGCGGAGAACGATGGGGTCCCAGGACCGGGCAGCCAGCGCGGGGCGCCTCAACCAGACCCGGGGCCAAGGGCCACGTGCGCCTGCTCGAGCAACGCACCGAGCTCTTCGGCGAGGCGGCGGCTGGTCGAATGGATCCGATCCCGACCGGCGTGCTGGCAGGGTGACGTTTCCGGGTGGATGAGCTTGCCCACCCGGATTTCTACCCGCACCCGCCGGGGCCAGTAGGCACCCCTGGGCATGGCGCGCTCGGTCCCGGTGATGGCGATGGGTAGGATGGGGGCGCCACTCTTGAGCGCCAGGAGGGCCGTGCCACCCTGGATTTCGAGGAGCCTGCCGTCCTGGCTGCGGGTGCCCTCGGGGAAGACTCCCACCACCTGTCCCTCCTGCAACCTGCGCAGGGCTTGGTGGATGGCCTCCCGGTCGGCTTCGCCCCGCCGGACCGGGAACGCGTGAACCTTCGGGAGCAGCTGGCGCAACACCGGGTAGCGGAAAAGCTCCTCCTTGGCCATGAAGTGGACCGGCCTCGGCACGACGACCCCGATCAACAGGGGGTCCAGCATGCTCAGGTGGTTGATGGCGAGCAATACGGGCCCGGAGGCAGGGATCCGATCGATGCCGTAGGCCCGCACCCGGAAGTAGCGCACCAGCACGGCGCGCAATACCCATCGGGCCGACCGGTACAAGAGGTCACCCGCCATCTCCGAGGCACTCCCGACAAATGGCCAGCGCTCGCTCCAGCACCTCGCCGGGTGTCTGGCCCGTGGTGTCCAGGGTGACGGCGTCCTCAGCCGCCCTCAGAGGCGCATCCTGCCGCGTCGCGTCCTGCTGATCCCGCATCGCGAGCTGCTCCTCGATCTCCTCGAGGGAGACCGGTACCTGGCCCTCGATCTCCTGTAGCTCTTTTGCCCGCCGCCGGGCCCGTTCCTCCAGGCTGGCCGTCACGTAGAGCTTGACGCACGCCTCTTTCAACACCACCGTACCGATGTCCCGCCCGTCCATCACGCACGGCCCCTCCTCGGCCATCCTGCGCTGCAGCTCGGCCAGCACACGGCGCACCTCGGGAATGGTGGCGATGGTCGAGGCGGCCTGGCCCACTTCGAGAGACCGGATGGACGCGCTGACGTCGCGCCCGTCGAGGAAGACCCGGCTTGGGAGGTCGACACGAGGATCGGTGCCGAGACGGATCCGCACGCGCCGCACGATGTCGACGATCCGGGAGCGGCTGGCAGGGTCGCCCGGATGAACGCCTGCCTGCAGAACGGCCAGCGCGGCCGCCCGGTAGGTCGCTCCGGTATCGATGTAACGGTAACCCAGCGCCTTCGCCAGAGCCCTGGCGAGCGAACTCTTGCCGGCGCCGGCGGGCCCGTCCACGGCAATCCACTCTCTACGGCATCCCGTGCGGGATGGATGGCTCGTCACGCCGGTTGTTCGACCACCCGGGCATCTCCCGGGCGAGCCAGTCGATCCATAGCGGCCGCAAACCCCGGAAAGGAAGTCTCGATGCACTCGGTGCCCTTCACCACCGACGGCCGCTTTCCTGCCAGTGCGGCCACCACGAGGGCCATCGCCAGGCGGTGATCCCCGTGGGACCAACCCTCCCCGCCCAGGGCCCTCTGCGGCCCCGAAATGCGAAGCCCGTCCGGGAAGGTCTCGACGGAGAAGCCCAACTGCCGCAGCTCGTGGGCCAGAGCGTCGATCCGATCGGACTCCTTGTAGCGCAGCTCGGCTGCGTCCCGGATCAGCGACGTCCCCCGGGCATGGAGCGCCGCCACCGCCAGCACCGGGAGTTCGTCGATGAGCAGCGGCACGCGCCGGCCCTCGATGCGAACCGCTCGCAGTTCGCTCGGGCCCCGCACGGTCACGTCTCCGGCCGGCTCCGGGCCCTGCTCCGGAGCGGGGCGCACGTCCACCTCGGCACCCATCTCCTCCAGGACCCGGAGCACCTCGATGCGGGTCGGGTTGAGCCCCACTTCGGGGGTACGGACCTCGGATCCGGGCAGGATGGCCGCAGCTACCCAGAAAAAGGCCGCCGACGACGGGTCTCCCGGCACCGTGACCGTGCGCCCCCGCAACCGCTGGGGCCCCTGGAGCTCCGCCCACCCCTCCCCGCGGCGAAGCTCGGCCCCGAAGAAGGCCAGCATCCTTTCCGTATGGTCGCGGCTTTGGGCCGGCTCCTCGACCCGGGTGAGGCCCCTGGCCTGGAGCCCCGCCAGGAGGATGGCCGACTTGACCTGAGCGCTCGCCACCGGGGTGCGCCATACGATGCCCGAGAGCGCACCCCCCGTGATCGCCAGCGGGGCGAGCCCCCCTCGCCGCGCCATGATGCGCGCGCCCATCCGCTCCAGCGGTTCGATGACGCGCCCCATCGGCCGGCGGCGCAAGGACGCATCCCCGGTCGCCACCCAGAAGATCGGGTGCGGGGCCGCCAGCCCGGCGAGCAGGCGCAAGGTCGTGCCGGAATTGCCCGCGTCGAGCACCTGGTCGGGCTCCTCGAAGCCATCGCCCGCGCCGGCGGATCCGGGGCGTCCCTCGATGACCACGGTGCCGTCCTTCGGCCCTGCCACCTCGACTCCCAACGCCCGCAGGCAGTTGAGCGTCGCCAGGGTGTCGAGCGCGGTCAGAAACGGAGCGGACGACGGTGGTGCCCTCGGCGATCGCACCCAGCATCGCCGCCCGGTGCGACAGCGACTTGTCCGGCGGTACGAAGGCCGTTCCCCGCACGCCCTGCCCCGGCGTGACCTGAATGAGGCGGCTCCCGCTCTCGGCGGGCGAGCCCTGGTCGTTCACCGTGGCCATGCCTGCAACCCTCGCCTGCGCAACACCTGCACGGCCTGCAACATCGCGGCTTCGGAGACGAAACCCACCCGCAGCGTACCGGCCTCCCCTTCTCGGACTCGCAGAATCTCGATGTCGGCGATGTTGAGTCCCTCCTCCGCCAGGGCGCCGGCCACGGAGGCGATGGCGCCGGGGCGGTCGGCCAGGCGGACCACCAGATCCCAGATGGGCCGGCCGTATCCCTTGGCCGGCAGCCGGAAGGCTTGCCGCAACGCCCGCGCCCGCTGCAGCAAGGATTGCACGGCCTCGCCGTCGCCGGTGGCCACGGCCCGTTCGATCCGGTCGAGAGCGTCGCGGAAGGCCCGCAGCGCTTCGACGAGCCGCGCCCGGTTCATCATCAGGATGGGTTTCCAGACGTCCTCGTGACCCATCGCAAGGCGCGTGACGTCCCGGAACCCCGTCGCCGCCAGCTGCAGCACCGGCACGCCGTCACGCGCGCACGCCTCGGCGGCGAGCACCAGGCTCACCGCGGCCACGTGGGGCAGGTGGCTGGCGGCGGCCACCGCGGCGTCGTGCTCCTGCGGCGACAGCGTGACGACCTGCGCGCCGGCCGCCTCGGCCATCTCCCGCACGCGCTGGATCGCGGCCGGCGGGGAGGAGGCGACCGGGGTGAGCACGTACACGGCGTTTTGGAAGAGGAACGGGTCGGCCGCGACGAGGCCGGCCCGCTCCGATCCCGCCATCGGGTGGCCCCCGACGAACGCCTGGCCTCCGGGAGTCTTGCCGGCAAGCGCCTCGACGATGGGGCCCTTGATGGATGCCACGTCGGTGAGCACGGCGGACGCGGGCGCGTGGGACGATGCTTCCCGGACCGTCGCCGCCACCTCTTCGGCGGGGACCGCAGCGACCACCAGGTCGGCTCCGGCTACCGCCTCCCGGATGGAAGCCGCCGCGGCGTCCGCGGCGCCCATCTGGACCGCTTCGCCGGCCCGTCCCGCCTCCCGGTCGAACGCGTGCACGACGTAGCGGCCGCGCCCGGGCAGCATGCGCAACGCCATCCCGAGCGACCCTCCGATGAGACCGCAGCCGATGACGGCCACGTGCAGAGGCGCCACCGCCCGCCACCGCCTCAAAGCGTGCGCCCGATGGCGCCGGCGATGGGTGCGAGCTCCGCCATCATGCTCCGGAAAGCGTCCAGCGTCAGGGATTGAGCGCCGTCCGACAGGGCCCTCTCGGGGGCCGGGTGCACCTCCACCATCACCCCGTCCGCTCCCGCGGCCACACCCGCCCGCGCCATGGGCACCACGTACGCCGAACGCCCGGTGCCGTGGCTCGGATCCACGATGACCGGCAAGTGGCTCAGCTCGTGGACCACCGCCACGGCGCTCAGGTCCAGGGTGTTGCGGGTGGCCGTCTCGAAGGTGCGGATCCCCCGCTCGCACAGCACCACCTGGGAATTGCCCGAGGAAAGCACGTACTCGGCCGCCATGAGCCACTCCTCGATGGTGGCAGCCATGCCCCGCTTGAGCAGCACCGGGCGCCCGCAGCGGCCGACCTCTTTGAGGAGGGCGAAGTTTTGCATGTTGCGGGCCCCGATCTGGAGCATGTCGGCGTGCTCGGCCACCTGGTCCACGTCTTTAGGGTTGAGCACCTCCGTGACAACCGGGATGGAGAGCCGGCGGCGCACCTCCGCCAGTATCTCGAGCCCGGCCTCGGCCAGGCCCTGGAAGCTGTACGGGGAGGTCCTGGGCTTGTAGGCCCCGCCCCGCAGGATGGAGGCCCCCGCCGCCTGGACCTCCCGGGCCACCTGGTCGAGCTGCTCTTCGCTCTCGATCGCGCAGGGGCCGGCGATGACCACGACCCGAGGCCCCCCGATGACGGCCGGGGTCACGCCGTCGACGCCCACCCGCACCTGCGTGGCGTACGGCTGGAACTCCCTGGCGGCCAGCTTGAAGGGGCGCAGGATCGGCACGACCCGCTCGACGCCGGCCATCGCCTCGATCTGGGAGACGTGCTCGGGCCGCCGGTCCCCGATGACGCCCACGATGGTGCGTTCGGTACCTCGGGAGATGTGGGTCTTGAAACCCAGCGTGTGGAGCTTGTCCACGATGGCCTCCAGCTGGTCGGCCGTCGCGTCCGGTCGCAGCACGATGATCACAGGCCTTCCTGCCCCCCGTCGCTCACGGCATCGTAGCCATCCGGTCGCGCCCAGTCCGGGCGCAGTACCCGAGCACCTTCGAGGTAGACGTGGCGGACGGGACGCTCCTCGTCGACGTAGGCGTGTACCAGCACCCGCACGCAGCGCGGCAACGCTCCGGGCACTGCCATCTCCTGGGCGCACAACAGCGCCACGCCGCTCCACCCCGCCTGGCGCGCACCGGCGGCCGGAAACTGCGCGTCCAGGTCGGGCGTGGCGGTGAAGAAGGCGCTCACCACGTCGTCGGGGGTCAGGCCGTTTTCACGGGCGATGTTTTCGGCCAGCCTCCGGGCACCCTCTTCGATCGCCCGGGCCGTGTTGCCCTCCACTTGAATGGCCCCCCGGATCGCCCGCAGGCGGCGGCTCACGACGAAGCCCGCCCCTCCTGCTGCTGAGCGGGTGTTGCCGCCGCCCACAGCGCGCGATGCCCCAGCGCCACCGCCATGTCGTCCAGATGGCCGAGACCCACGCTGCAAAAGACGGCGACCACCAGGTGCTCCCCTCGCCGGGCTACCCCCAGCTTGCCCCCCACGTTGAGCCCGGTGGCCTTGAGCGCCAATCCCATCATGGCCTCGTGAGCGGCTCCCGCCACGGCGCCCTCTTCGGCGTGCAGCGGCCGGATGAGCCCCTCGCGCTTGGCGGCCACGACGGCCCGTTCGACGACCTGAAGCACCGCCTGGGCGAAAGGTCCCCCGAAGTCCACGGCGGCGGCGCGGATGCCCTGAGCCGCCAGGCGCTCCCGGAGACGGTCCTCGTCGGCGTGGGCCTGGGTGGTAGCCATCCAGAGGGCAGCCCGGGCCACCTCACGGCTTTCGCTCACCGGCCCTGCCCCCCGGCGGCGCCATCCGGCGCGGCCCGCCCGCGAGGCGTCACCCGCCCGTGAGCCCGGTCCAGAGATCGGGGAATGAAGGGCATACCTGCCTGCCGTCCTACCGTCCTGCCTGTTGCCCCGAATCCTAGCATGGCCCCTCTCACCTTGTAAAGGCCCGGCCCCTGCCTGGCGTGCGACTACCGACGGCCGCCCTGCTGGACGTCCGGCAGGCGAGCCGCCCTGCGCAGCGCCGAGAGCTCTTCTCCGGAGAGGTATCGCCACTGGCCAGGGGCCAGCCGGCCGAGCCGCACCGGGCCCAAGGAGAGCCGCACCAGGCGCAGCACAGGGTGCCCCACGGCCTCGCACATCCGTCGCACCTGGCGCTTCCGTCCCTCGTACAGGGTGATGTCCAGGAGACTTCCGGCGCGCCCTCTGCTTCGCACCATCACCCGAGCGGGCAGCGTCAGGCCGTCTTCCAGGCGCACTCCGCGCTCCAGCGCCTCGACGGCCGGAGGGTCGACGGCCCCCTGCACCAGCACCCGGTACGTGCGCGGCACGTGATGGGAGGGATGCAGCAGGCCGTGGGCCAGGGGCCCGTCGTTGGTGAGCAGCACCAGCCCCTCGGAGTCGAAATCGAGCCTCCCGACGGGAAACAACCGGACGGGCGGGCCTCCCCGGGCAAGGACCCAATCTACGACCGTCACCCGGCCCCGCTCGTCGCGCGCGCTGCTCACGACGCCCCGGGGCTTGTGCAGGACGATGTAGACGAGCCGGCCCGGCGGAAGCGGCCGGACCTCTCGGCCGTCGAGCGCCACGCGGTCGCGGTCGGGGTCGACGGCCCACCCCATGGCCGTGACGACCTCTCCGTTGACGCTCACCCGCCCCTGGCGGATGAGCGCTTCTGCGGCCCGCCGGGAGGCCACCCCGGCCATCGCCAGGTACTTGTGCAGGCGCACCGGCTTGCCAGCCATGACGTCGTTCCCGGCTGCCGGGCCTCCCTCAGCCCAGGCTGACCCGTTCCTCAGGGTATCGCCACAACCCGGTGCTGGCCAGCGACCGGCGGGCCAGCGCCATCGCCACCGTCACCGGGCCGACCCTGCCCATGAGCATGGTGGCGATGATGACCCAGCGCGACGGCGTGGAGAGGTCCGGCGTGATGCCCGTGCTGAGGCCCACGGTCCCGAAAGCGGAGACCACCTCGAACAGCACCGACAGCGGCTCCATCGACTCCATCACGAGGATGGCGACCGCCGCCAGGCCACACCACGACCCCGCCAGGATGACGAGGCTGACAGCCCGGTAAAGGGTATCCCGGGGCACCCGCCGGTTGAAGAGGATCAGATCCTCCCGGCCGCTCAAAGCCGACAGCACCGCCGAGCCCACCACGGCCGCCGTCGTGGTCTTGATGCCGCCGCCCGTGGAACCCGGAGAGACCCCGATGAACATCAGCGGCAGCATGAAAAGCAGCGTCGCCGCTCGTAGCTCCCCGGTCGGCACTACGTCGAACCCGGCCGTACGGGGCGTCACGGCCGTGAAGAAAGCCGCCATGGGGCGGTACCACCACGGTAAGGCTCCCAGGGTACGGGGGTTGTGCCACTCGACGGCCAGCACGAACAGGAAGCCGGAGGCGATCAGCACCCCTGCCATCGTGAGGGCGACGCGGCTGTGCAGCTGCAGCCGGCGCCCCGGGCGCCACGACGAGACGTCGGCGATGACCGAAAAGCCGATGCCGCCCACCATCAGCAGGCCCGCCACCGTCAGCACCACGAGAGGATCGGTGACGAAACCCCGCAGGCTCGTCCCCCAGAGGTCGAGCCCTGCGTTGTTGAAAGCGGAGACCGAGTGGAACACTGCGAAATAAGCGGACTTCCCCGGCCCCAGCAGCGGGAGCCAGGCCAGGAACAGCAAGGTGGCCCCCAGGCCCTCGACGAAGAGGGTGACCCCGGCTACCATGCGCACCAACCGCACGAGGCCCGTCAGGTAGTCTTGATGGATCTCCTCCTGGACGAGCAACCGGCCCCGCAAGCTGATGCGTCGCCCCAGCAGTACCATGAACAGCGTCGAGACGGTCATCACGCCCATGCCGCCGACCTGCATGAGCACCAGCACGACCAGCTGCCCGAACAACGAGAGCCGTTGCCCGATGGGAATGACGGCCAACCCGGTGACGCAGACGGCCGACGTGGAGGTGAACATGGCCTCGGTGAAAGTCAGGCGCCCAGGCGTGGTCACGGCGACGGGCAGCATCAGCAAGAGCGCCCCGGTCAGGGCGAGGCTGGCGTAACCCACCACCAGGAGCCGGCCGGGGCTCATCTGCCCCAGGGCGTGCCGAAGGCGAGACCACGGGCTCGTATACGGTCGAGGGACGGCCTGGCGAGTATCCATCGGTGTCTCTTTGCCCAGCACAGCACGAATATACCAGGCCGCCCCCGGCAGGGCAAATCATTCGAGGCGCTTCATTCGAACTCGATGGACAACCGTCTCCCTTGCCCCTGATCCTGGTGGTCCTCCTGCCTCCCGGCGCTCGAGCCGTGACGGCCGATCGCGCTGCCGGTGTCGCTCCCTTCCCGCACGGCCTGCTTCGGCTCTTCCCGCAGCGCCGACTGGCCGTCGACCGCGGCCGGCTGGCCGGTCCACCTCTGGATCTGGTCGAACAGCCGCGGCGCCAGGTCGAGGAGCCGATCGTAAATGGCCCGTTCGGATACCGGCAAGAGCCGTACCTGGCCCTTCCCCACCACGAGGAAGGCAACGGGGCTGAGGCTCACCCCTGCTCCGCTCCCACCCCCGAAGGGAAAGCCCGTGCGACTGCCGTCGGCGATCTCGAACTCGGAGCCGCCGGCTACGAAGCCGAAGCTCACTCGGGAGACGGGGATGATCACCGTGCCGTCCGGCGCCTCGACCGGTACGCCCAGGATCGTGTTGACGTCCACCATGGACTTGAGGCTGTCCATGGCGGTGTGCATCAGCTCGTCGATGGGATGCCGCCCTCGGCTGGACTCGGAGGCCGAAGGCTGGCCGCCTTCAGGGGACTCCATCCGCCTGTTTCCCCCTCCCGTGGTGACCTTCCGTAGTTTGAGCCGCAGGTGCTCCCGCCATGCCAGCGGGTGCCCCCGGCCCGTCCAGGGGAGGAAGGTTCTCCAGGGAGGCAAGCCCGAACATCTCCAGAAAGCGGCGCGTCGTCCGGTAGTAGACGGGCCGACCCGGGCCGTCGCCCCGGTAAGCCACCTCGATGAGGCCTCGCTCGAGGAGCGTACCGAGGGGCCCCTCGCAGTTGACGCCCCGAAGGTGCTCGATGTCGGCCCGCGATACGGGTTGACGGTACGCAACGATGGCCAGCGTCTCGATGGCGGCTTTGGAGAGCACGGGACGGCGGACGCCACCGGCCGCCCGCCGCACTACGCCGAAAAAGCGGGCCCGGCTCACGAGCTGGTAGCCCCCCGCCACCTCCGCCACCTGGACGCCGTGCCCGCACCGGTCGAGGTGATCCCGCAGCCCCTCGACGGCCCTGCGGGCCCCGGCTCGTCCACCTCCAGCGCACGCGCGAGTTCCGCGAGGGTAAGGGGCCGGGCCACCGAGAAAAGCGCGGCCTCGCAGGCGGCTTCCAGCGAATCGAGCGGCGGGCCGGCCGTCAGCGCTTCCGAATCCATATCCGCCCGTCCTGCTGCTGCAGCCAGACCTCGCCCACCTTGACCAGCTCCAGCACCGCCAGGAACAGCCCGATGACCTCCCCCCGATCCCCGGCCCGGGTCAAGAGGTTTTCCATGTCCACCGGGTCATGGCCCAGCATGCTCCTCACCCGCCCGAACAGACGCGGCCAGTCCAGGCTGGGCGCGGGAGCGCCCCGGGCACGCTCGGCCATGGCCTGCCGCCCGAGTACCCGTACCAGCGCGCCCGCCAGCGCGTCTGCACCCACGTGAGGCATGGCCTCGGGCCAGGACTGCATCCACGACTCGATGGTCCGGATGAGTTCGGACGGAGCCGGTCGGGGCTGGTGGCGGCTCCAGGCGTCCGCCTGCTCCTCGAGCAAGACGGCCGCCTCTCGGAAGCGCCGGTAGAGCTCCGCCTGGGCTTCCAGTTCGGTCGAAGGATCGGGGCCCGCCTCGTCTTCGTCCTCCGCCGGCGACAGGGCAGGCGTGGGGGCCTCGGTGACGGCCGCCTCTGCCGGAGCGACGGGGGAAGGTGCCACCAGGCGGGCCTTGACCAGCACCATCTCCGAGAGCACCCGCAACGCGTCTGCGGCCCGGTTGAGCCAGCGCTCCTGTTGCTGGAAGTCTTCCGGCACGGGGCCGAGCTCCCGGATGGTCTGCTGCACGAGGTCGTCCAGCTGCAGCGCCATGGGGTCCTGCCGCCCGCTCTGGAGGGCCTCCAGCAGGTCCGCCAGGTGGGCCGGCGCGCCGGTCTCTTCCAAGGCCCTCATACCCTCCCGGCGCCGATGAGCATCGCCAGCACCTGGTACACCGGGCTCAGGAGCACCTGAGAAACCCCGCTCATGATGAGCAGCACCAGCACCAGCGGGCCGTACGCCTCCATCCGGGCGATGGCGACGGCCTGGCGGCTCGACACCAGCCCGGAGAGGATACGGGAACCGTCCAGCGGCGGGACGGGGATCAGGTTGAAGGCGGCCAGCCAGAGGTTGATCTCCACGCTGAACTGCAACAAGAGCGCGATCCCGCGCAAGATGCCCCACCAGGACGGGTCGACGGCGAGCGGATCGAGCGCCTGGAGCAAGCGCAGGAGCAGGTTGCTCACCCAGGCCACCGTCACGTTGGCGAGCGGCCCCGCCAGCGCCACCCACATCATGCCGCGGCGCGGGTTGTGAAAGTAAGACGGGTTGACGCCCACGGGCTTGGCCCACCCGAATCGGAAGAGGAACAGCATGAGCGCTCCGATGGGGTCGAGGTGGGCCAGAGGGTTGAGGGTGAGCCTTCCTTCATAACGCGGCGTGGGATCGCCCAGGCGATACGCCACCAGCGCGTGGGCGAACTCGTGAAGGACGATGGCCGGTAAGATGGCCAGGGTCCACAAGATCAGGGTCTCGATCGTCCAGTGGCCGAATCCCAGCACCTTCGTTCTCACCCCATCAAGGACACGCGCCCGGCGTGCCACCCCATTATAGACTCCGGTTGGCCCCGAGCGCCTGGACCAGCGCGTCGCAGGCGTACTGGTCCTCGAAACGCTCCCGCCGCACCCAAAGGCGCGCCTGGCCTTCCCGCACGGTTACCACCGCCGGCTTGGGCAGCCCGTTGTAATTGGAGGCCATCGAGTGGTGATAGGCACCGGTGGTCAACAGGGCCACGACGTCGCCCGGCCGGACTTCCGGCAGCGAGGCCTTGTCTACCAGCACGTCCCCGGACTCGCACAGCCTGCCGGCGATCTCCACCGCTTCCGCCGGCGTGCCGTAGGGGTCCCTGGCCAGCACGGCCGTGTACCGGGCCTGGTAGAGCGCCACCCGGGGATTGTCGCTCATGCCCCCGTCCACGGCGCAGACGATCTCTCCGCCGGCGAGTCGCTTGATGGCACCGACCCGGTAGAGGGTGATGCCGGCCTCCGCGATGATGGAACGGCCCGGTTCCACGATGAGAAGCGGCATCTCCATCCCGGCCGCCGTGAAGGCCCCTTCGAGCGTTTCGGCCAGGGCCTCGATCAGATCTTCGATGGCGGGAGGCTCGTCGCCGGCGACGTAGCGCACCCCCAGGCCTCCGCCCATGTCGACCTCGTAACAGGGGGCGTCGAGCTGGCGGGCCATCTCGATGGCGAAACCGGCTACGACCCGGGCCGCCTGCCGGTACGGCTCGAGGGAGAGGATCTGCGACCCGATGTGCACGTGGTAGCCTCGCAGGTCGAGACGCGCGCTCGCCAAACAGCGCCGCACGGCCTCCCGGGCCTGCCCGCCCTCGATCGGGATGCCGAACTTGGAGTGCCGGTGCCCCGTCTGGATCGACCCGTGCGCGCCCGCCCGGATGTCGGGGAGCAGCCGCAGCAAGACGGGCACCTTGCGGGCCCCGGAGGAGGCGGCGACGCGTTCCAGTTCGTCGAGCTCCCACAGGCTGTCCACGACGATGCGGCCGACGCCGCCCTCGGCGGCGAGCCGCAGTTCCGCCGGGCTCTTGTTGTTGCCGTGAAGCACCAGCCGGGAGGCGTCCAGGCCGGCCAGCATCGCCAGCCGCCACTCTGCCTCGGAGGAGACGTCGGCGCCGAGCCCCTCCGAGCGAACGACCTGGGCCATCCCGCCCGTCCAGAAGGCTTTGGCGGCGTAGACCGCCAGTCCTCCGACCGGCTCCAGAGCCTCCCGGTACCGCCGGCAGCGGTCTCGCACCACCTGCTCGTCCACCACGTAAAGCGGGGTACCGAACTGCTCGGCCAGCTCCAGGGCATCCACGCCGCCGATGACCAGGTGGCCGGCAGGGTTGACCGTGAGTGGAAAGGGAAACGCCATGTCCTACCCCCTGCTCTCCGGCCGCGCCGTTCGCGCGGACCTGTGCCGATGGTACCACATGGCAGGGGATCGGACCTGCACGCCTCGCAACGGGCCCGCAGGAGAAGCCCGTCAGGCAACGCCCTTCAGGAGGGCCCTGGGGAGGCCTCCTTCGTAGAGGGCGACGGAGGCTTGCTGGTGCGAACGGCCGGGATCGGATAGCGCATCAAAAGGCGCGACAGCGCCTTGCCGTCGAAGGGCGCCAGCGGCCAGAGGTAAGGCAGGAAGAAGGACCGGGTGAGCGCCATCCCGTAGAGCATCAAGGTCAGGCCGGCTGCCAGACCCCACAGCCCCTGCCACGCGGCCAGGGCGATCAAGGGGTACTGGAAGAGCCTCAGGGCAAGGGCGAACTCCAGCGCCGGGGTCGTGAACGACCCGATGGCGGCCAGCGCGGAGTACAGGATGGTCTCGTTGACGAACAACCCCGTCTGCACCGCGAACTGCCCGAGGAGCACCGCACCGACGAGACCGATGGAGGTGGAGAGCGCCTCGGGGGTGTGGATGAGCGCCATCCGGATGATATCGAGCCCGAGGGTCAACAACAGCAGCTGCAGCCAGACCGGAAAGACGCTCGGCTTGCGGGGGCCTATCCAGCCGAGCCAGGGCGGGAGATCCGGCATCTGCGAGACGAGCGCCACCCAAAGCGGCACCAGCACGACCGACATGACGATGGCGAAGAAGCGCACCCACCGCAGGTAGGTGCCCACCACCGGTGTCTGCACGTACTCCTCGGCGTGCTGGGTAAACTGCCAGACGTTGGCCGGCAGGATCATGGCGGAGGGGGCGGTGTCGACGATGACGGCGACGTACCCTTCCAGCAGGTGGCTGGCCGTGACGTCAGGACGTTCGGTGTACCGGACCCTGGGAAAGGGATTGAAGCGCGAGCCCGACAGGTACTCCTCGAGGTTCTTGCTGCCCATGGGCAAGGCGTCCGCCCGTATGGAGACCAGGCGACGCCGGATCTCGTCCACCAAGTCCTTGGGCGCCAGATCCTCGACGTAGAGCAAGAAGACGTCCGTCTTGGAACGTATCCCGACCTTCAGCGCCTCGACCCGCAGATGGGGATCCCGGAGCCGGCGGCGCACCATGTTGACGTTGAGCAGGCCGGTCTCGACGAACCCTTCCCGGGAGCCGCGGGTGACCCGTTCGATGGGCGGCTCGTCCACCGACCGGGCAGGATAGCGGCGCAGGTCGATGAGGAGGATCTGGTCGACCCCCGCCACCACCAGCGCCGCCTGGCCTACCAGCACCTCATCGGCGGCTTCCTCGGGCTTTTGGACCCACTTCACCTCGAAGTAGGAAACCAGCTTCTGTTCCAGCTGCCGGCGGGGATCGCCCTCCAGCGCGCTGGGCTCCGCCTGCATGAGCGCCTGCAGCACTCGCATGGCGGGCGTCGCCAGCATGAACCCGTCGAGGTGGATGAAGGCTCCGTCCCGCCCGGCGACCTGGATGTTGCGGACGACGACGTCGAAACTGGTCTCGGCGCCCAGCCGGGCCTTGATGGCCTGGACCCACTCGTCGAAGCGGCCGCGCTCCACGCCGGCAGCCTGCGGCCGGCCCGCCCCGTCGGCGCCGGCCCTGGATTGCCCGTCCCCAGGCGTTTGCGGCGCCAGAAGCTGTCGAGGTCGGAGGGGGCGTGGCCTCTCGAGCTTCATGGGCCGGCTTCGTTTCCTCCCGCAGGTGGCACGTTCACGGGGCGGCCCTCAGCGCAGGGCTGTGGGGACGAACATGTCCACGACGCCGATGATCAGCGCGGCCAACAGCGCCCCCAGGATGGTCACCGACATGCCCGGCACGACGAACTGGGCGGCCCAGATCACGACGGCCGACACGATGAATCCTACGATGCCCCGCCCGTACGGCGAGACGTTACGGCCGAGAAAGACCTCGACCAGCCACCCGAGGCCGGCGATGACCAGGGCGGCCAGTAGCGCGTTCCAGAAGCCCAGGGTCCGGAAGCCCGGCACGATGGCCCCTACGAACATCAGCACTACGGCCGATACCACGAATCGTACGACAGCTCGAATCCAGTCCACCCTCCAGCACCTCCAGACAGAACTCGGCACGGGTCGCCGGTAGTTTCCCCCGCCCCGGACCCCTGCTATGCCGCCCCCGCGTTACCCGCGAGGGTGGAAGATGACGGCCATGACCACCCCGAAGAGGATCGAGGCGGCCGTCACGGCGCCGGCCACCTCGAAGGTCCCCGATAGCGCGCCCCACCAGCCCTCACGCCGCAGGTGATCCACGATGCCCTTGGTGAGCACGTATCCGAAGTTGGAGACGGGCACGGTCGCGCCGGCCCCGGCGAAGCGCACCAGCGGCTCATACAGGCCGAGACCCGCCAGTGCCGCCCCCGCGACCACGTAGAGCACCATGGTGTGTCCTGCGGTGAGGCGCGTGCCGTCGATGATCAGCTGTCCGATGGCGCACAACAGGCCGCCGACGAGAAAGGCCCAGAGGTACTGCACCCGATCCCCTCCTGCCGGCCCTTACGAGACGCCAGGCCGTTCGATGGTGACGGCGTGGGCCGTTACCGGAATGCTCTCCCCTTGCAGATAGGTGGTCGGACTGTGAAGGCTGCCGGTACCGATGACCAGGACCCGGTTGACCAGGCCCTTGGCCATCGCCTTGAGGAGGTAGCCGGAGACGACGCACGCGGTGGCTCCCAGCCCGCTTCCACCGGCGTGGACGTCCTGGTGCGCGGGGTTGTACATCAGTACGCCCGCAATCGCTGTGGCGCCCGTCGATGTCCAGGCCGTGGCGGTCCTTCAGCCAGTCGAGCAGGATGCGCGATCCCACCTGGCCGAGGTCGCCCGTGAGGATCCAGTCGAAATCCTCCACCCTGCGCCCCGTGTCCTGCAGGTGGCGCAGCAGGGTATCCTCCGCGGCCGGCACCATGGCGGAGCCCATGTCGTAGGGATCCTTGAGCCCCATGTCCAGGATCTTCCCGAAGGTCGCGTGGGTGACGAGCAGGCTGTCGTCCGGCCCGGTGGCTGCGAGCACCACGGCACCCGCCCCCGTGACCGTCCATTGGGCCGTGGGGGGCCGCTGGACGCCGAGCTCGGTCGGGAACCGGTACTGGCGCTCGGCGGCGTCGTGGTGGCTCGACGCCCCGACCACCGCGCGCTGGGCGAAGCCCGCGTCGACCATGGCCGCCGCCAGGGCGATGCCGCCCGCGAACCCCGCACACGCCGAGTAGACGCCGACGTGCGGGATGGGTATCGAGCGCATGGCGAAGTTGCCGCTCACGTTCTGGTTGAGCAGGTCGGTGGTGAGGGCCAGGTCGATCTCCTGGTCCGTGAGGCCGGCCCGCTGAACGGCCTGTTGCACTGCCTCCTTCAGCATCTTGCTCTCGGTGCGCTCCCAGCAGCGCTCCCCGTAAAAAGTGTCCTCGAGGCACGTGTCCATGTAGCCGCCCATGGGGCCCTTGCACTCCATGGGCCCGGCCACGGTGAAGCCCGCCAGGATGCGCGGAGGCAGCAAGAAGCGTACGGTACCCGGGCCCATCCGCCGCTGGCCGGCGACCTGGGCGGGCGGGGCCGTCAGGCTTGCGCCGGGCACCTGCCGCTCACCCCTTCGTCACCAGCCACCGGATGATCCCCACGACGACGGACGAACTGACGCCGAAGACGATCACCGGCCCGGCCACCTGGAACATCCGGGCCGCCATGCCGAAGACGTACCCCTCTCGGGCGAACTCCATGGCCGGGGCCACGATGCTGTTGGCGAAGCCCGTGACCGGTATGGCCGCCCCGGCTCCGCCGAAGCGGGCGATCTGGTCGTAGACGCCGAGGCCCGTCAGCAACGCGCCGATGAAGGCCAGGGCCACCGCTGCCCGCCCGGAGGCTTGATCCGGAGGGAGCCCCGCCCCGACGAACCAGCTGGTGAACAACTGGCCCACCAGGGCGATGATCCCGCCGACCACGAACGCCCAGAGCGCGTTGCGCAAATAGGCCGGTTTGGGCCTGCGCCGCTTGGCGAACTGCTGGTAGTCGACCTGCGTCGCCCGCCGGTGGGTCTTGGTCTGGGATGACACGGACCCGAGCCCCCTTCTCGCCTCAGTCCGTGCCGTCCACTTTGAAGGCCACCTGGACGTCGGCCTTGTACTCCACGATGGAGCCGTCGGCCGGGTTGACGTTGGCCGTCCAGTTGAGCACCTCGACCCCGCTGATGTTGCGGACGGTCTTGGCCGCCTGCTTGACGGCCTGACGGACCGCGTCCTCCCATCCCTGCTTCGACTCGCCGACGAGTTCGATGACCTTGACGACCGCCACTGGTCCACACACCCTCCACCAGGCCGGCAGGATGGCCAAAGCTTTGGCGAAGACCGAAAGGTGACGCCGGCCACCTCCTAATGTGCGCAGCGCCGGAGGGTCCTACTCGCCGCGCTTTCTAGGAGGCGGTGAAACGGTGGATGCGCTGGATGGAGCTGGCTCGCCCGCTGGCCTCGTCCAGTTGGACCAGGGCGGCGTCCATGCGGGCCACGCCCGAGGCCACCTCGAAGCGGTGGGGCAGGCCCGAGAGGAGGTGGCGGAGCACCCCCTCCCGCTCCATCCCGATGACCCCGTCGCGCGGCCCCGTCATGCCGAGGTCGGTGAGGTACGCCGTGCCGCGGGGGAGGACTCGCTCGTCGGCGGTGGGCACGTGCGTGTGGGTACCGAAGACCACCGTGGCCCGCCCGTCGAGGAACCACCCCATGGCCACCTTCTCGGCGGTCGCCTCGGCGTGGAAGTCGACGACGACCACCGGCGTCTCCCGCCGCAGCTCCTCGACCAGCCGGTCCGCGGTCCGGAAAGGGCAGTCCAGCGCCGACATGAAAGTGCGCCCCATGAGGTTGAGCACGGCGACCGGGACCCCGCCCGGCGAACGCACCACGACGCTGCCACGCCCAGGCGCGCCGGGCGGGAAGTTGGCCGGCCGGACCAGCTGGGGAGCATGGTCGATGAAGGCCAGCACTTCCTTGCGGTCCCACACGTGGTTGCCCGTGGTGACCACGTGGGCGCCCGCGTCGAGGAGCTCCCGGTACGTGGGTTCGGTGATGCCGAAGCCGCCGGCGGCGTTTTCCCCGTTGACCACCACGAAGTCGGCTCTGAGCTCTTCGACGAGCGGGGGTAGGAGCTCCCGGATCGCGCGCCGCCCGGGGCGCCCTACGACGTCGCCGATCAGCAGGATGCGCATGCCGACGCCAAGGCCTCCGTGCCTGTCAGGCTCAGCGATGGCGGGCCCCGGCGGATGAGGCGGGGCTCGTCACCATATCGTACACCAAAGGCTGCCCGCTGTGGCGCAATCCGATGAGGGTGTGAATGCGGCGGCGGCGCTTGAGCGCTTCGAGGTGGTGAGCCAGGCGCTCCGGCGATGCTCCGTCGTCGTCGGCCACGTCGCCGGAGGGCCCCTCGCCGGAGGCGAGCGGCTCCACGACGAGCCGAGGCCCGAGCACCTGGCGCACCAGAGCGACCAGGACGTCCAGCTCCTCCACGGAGAGGGTGTCGAGGTCTCGCTGGATCGTCAGCTGCGTGTATCCGAGGACGAAGCTCCGGCGGCAGCGCAGGCTGCCGGGCGGGATGGAGAGGAGCACTCCTATTGCCTCCCCGGCCCTCTGGAGCTGGGTCCTCAGGTGCATGAACTGGCCCGTCCCGATCTCGCCATCTGCGAGGAACGTGAGCTCGATGAGCCGCTTGCGGGCGAGGTAGCGGACCGTGAGGACCTCGTGGTAACGCTCGAGCAGCATGGCCAGGAAACTGTCGTGCGAATCTCCGGCGACGGCGTGCGACGGACGCTGCTGCATCGAGACGCCTCTCTCTTCCTCGAATCGCCTCAAATGAGCGTAGGTAGCCTTCGTCGCCCGGGGCTGGATCCCCTGGTAGGGCGGATAGGGAATTGGAGGCACCGGCAGCCTGCCCGGGCGCGTGGCCCGGGCCTTCGAGGCCAAAGACGCCCGCAGACGCGCGAAGCCCCTGCCGTCGCCTTCGGGCGGCAGGGGCTTCCCGTGATCCCTCATGTCGCGGCCGGGTCAGCGGGCGTACTCCACCGCCCGCGTCTCCCGGATGACGGTCACTTTGATCTGGCCCGGATACTCCATCTCCTGCTCGATGCGCTTGCTGATGTCCTTGGCCATCTTGGTGGCCATGGCGTCGTCGATCCGCTCGGGCTTGACGATGACCCGGATCTCCCGGCCCGCCTGGATGGCATACGCCTTTTCCACGCCCTCGAAGGAATCGGCAATGGCCTCCAGCTTCTCCAGACGCTTGATGTACGACTCCAGGGTCTCGCGCCGGGCACCCGGGCGGGCCGCAGAAATGGCGTCGGCGGCGGTCACCAGGACGGCCTCGACGCTCTGCGGCTCATAGTCGCCGTGGTGGCAGGCCATGGCATGGATCACTTCCGGCGACTCCCGGTACCGGCGCAACAGCTCGATCCCGATCTGCAGGTGCCCGCCTTCGACCTCGTGGGAAACGGCCTTGCCGATGTCGTGCAACAGGCCGGCCCTGCGGGCGACGTCCACGTTGGCCCCCAGCTCCGAAGCCATCAGCCCCGCCAGGTAGGCCACTTCCAGCGAGTGCTTGAGCACGTTTTGCCCGTAACTCGTCCGGAACTTCAACCGTCCCAGCAGCTTGATCAGCTCCGGATGGAGGTTGGGCACCTTGGCCTCGAAGGCAGCCTGCTCGCCGTATTCGCGGATGATGGCGTCGACTTCCTTCTGGGCCTTCTCGACCATCTCCTCGATCCGGGCCGGATGGATGCGCCCGTCGGCCACCAGCCGTTCGAGGGCCAGCCGGGCCACCTCTCGCCGTACCGGGTCGAAGCCGGAGAGGATGACCGCCTCCGGCGTGTCATCGATGATGAGGTCGATGCCGGTCAAGGTCTCGAGCGTTCGGATGTTGCGCCCTTCCCGGCCGATGATCCGCCCCTTCATCTCGTCGTTGGGCAAGTTGACCACCGAAACGGTGATCTCGGCGACGTGATCCACCGCACAGCGCTGGATGGCCTGCGCGATGATCTCCTTCGCTTTCCGGTCGGCCTGCTCTTTGGCCTGCTCTTCCGCCTCCCGGATCATCCGTGCCACGTCCCGCTGGATCTCCGCCTCGACGTCTTTGATCAGCTCCTGGCGGGCCTCCTCGGTGGTCATGTTGGCGACCCGCTCCAGCTCGGCTCGCCGGCGCCGCAGCAACTCCTCGGCCTGGGCCATGGCGTTGTCCACGGACGCAGCTTTGCGGGCAAGGGCCTGCTCCCGCTGGTCCAGACCCTCGAGCTTGCGCTCCAACAGCTCTTCCCGCTGGAGCAACCGCCGCTCGACCTGCTGGAGCTCGGCTCGCTCCTGGCGGAGCTCTCGTTCCGCCTCGAGCCGCAGCCGGTGGGCCTCTTCCTTGGCCTCCAGCAAGGCCTCACGCTTCTTCGCCTCGGCGGTCTTCTCAGCCTCTTCGATGATCGCCTTGCCCCGGGCCTCGAGGCCCCCGATGCGGGCCTCGAAGGTCGCCTTGCGAACCGTGTAGCCCGCGGCGAAAGCGCCCGCAGCAATCAGCGCGATCAGCGCGATGACCAGCGCGGAAATCCGCGACACCCCCTTCACTTGTCAAGGTGCGGACTGCCGGGCGGCCTGCCGCCCCGCAGCCATCGCGATCACACGCCTGCGAATGCACAAAAAGCCGAGGGGACACCCACTCGGCTGCCGGCAGGCGTCAATTGTCGCCGCAGGAAAGTCACACTTCCCCGGCTTCGTTCGTATTCTAGCCTTTGCGCAATTCCGGTGTCAACGCCCACCACGACGGCTCCCGCCGCTCACGTGGCGTCGCCGGCGGTGCCGGATTCGTGGGCCGCGCGTACCGCCACCTCGCGCGCAAGCTCTTCGTCGAAGCCGCGGCGCACGAGGTATCCCCACAGGCGCGCGGCCCGCTGCGCGGGCGCCAGCCGCTGCAGGTGCGCCAGCTGCCGCATGGCCAGGCGAAGCGCTGCCTCCTGTTCTCGCTCGCGGGGGTATTTCTCCGCCACGACCCGGAGCGCCACGCTCTCGTCGATGCCACGCCGCTCCATCTCCAGGAGCAGGGCCTTGCGGCCCACCGCTCCCCGCCCCACCCGCAGGTCCACCACGTCGTGGGCCAGGGCGGTGTCGTCGAGATACCCCAGGGCGCGGACCCAGCGGACCGTGTCCTCGATCGTATCCGGGCGGAAGGGCCATGCGCCCAGGAGGCGCCGCATCTCCACCTCGCTCCGGGCACGCTGGCCCAGGAGACGAATCGCGCGGCGGCGGGCCGTGGCCCGCTCCGCTTCCTCGAGCAACAGGGGCTCGATCTCCGGCGGCTCCGGCGCGGCCTTGCCCGCGCCCTGCGAGGCCCAGGCCGTGAGCCCCAGGCTCTCCAGCGCTTCCTGATCCACGACCCAGGCCTCCTGCGACGCGGCCATCAGGCGGTACCAGCTGCGCCCCCGGCGCCGCTCCAGCGACGCGATCCGGATCGCCAACCGTGCTCCCCCTTCCGGCCCGGACCCTCATCGCCTGCCGGTGGTCACGGCCCGTTCGGCCCGGCTCCGGCGGCTCGCCGGCGCGGGCGCTCCTTCGGCGGCCGCGCCGGCCGCGGACAGCGCCTGGGGTGCGGACGAGGCTTCGGAGGGTGCGGCGGCCTTGACCGCACGCACGATCGGGGGCAGGCCGAAGTGCTGCCGGACCAGGTTTTCGATCTCGTCGGCCGTGGCGGCGTTTTGCCGCAGGAAGTCGCGCGCCTGCTCGCGCCCCTGGCCCAGCCGGGTATCGCCGTAAGAGAACCATGGCCCGCTCTTCTGGATGACGCCGGCTTCCACGCCCAGATCCAGGATGTCCCCTTCCCGGGAGATGCCCGTCCCGTAGAGAATGTCGAACTCCGCTTCTTTGAACGGCGGCGCCAGCTTGTTCTTGACCACCTTGACCTTGGCCCGCATCCCGATGTTGTCGGTACCTTGCTTGAGCACCTCCACCCGGCGGATGTCGCACCGGATGGTGGCGTAAAACTTGAGGGCCCTCCCCCCGGGAGTGGTCTCGGGGTTGCCGAACATGACCCCTACTTTTTCCCGGATCTGGTTGGTGAAGACCACGGTGGTCCGCGACCGGGAGATGGCCCCGGTCAGCTTGCGCAGCGCCTGGGACATCAGCCGCGCCTGAAGCCCCACGTGGGCGTCGCCCATCTCGCCCTCCAGCTCCGCCCGCGGGGCAAGGGCCGCCACCGAGTCGATGACGACCACGTCGACCGCCCCGCTGCGTACCAGCGCCTCCGTGATCTCCAGCGCCTGCTCCGC
Organism: Limnochordaceae bacterium; assembly: GCA_014896295.1. Lineage (GTDB taxonomy): Bacteria > Bacillota > Limnochordia > Limnochordales > Geochordaceae > Carboxydichorda > Carboxydichorda subterranea. The sequence goes on along the minus strand of JADBKR010000003.1, from coordinate 174,860 downwards.
GCTGTCCGGCTGGGAGATCAGGAGGTTGTCCACGTCGACGCCCAGGCGACGGGCGTACCGGGGATCCTGGGCATGCTCGGCGTCGATGAAGGCCGCGATCCCTCCGGCTTTTTGCGCCTCCGCCATGATGTGGAGGGCCAGCGTCGTCTTGCCCGACGACTCGGGGCCGTAGATCTCCACCACCCGCCCGCGGGGCACTCCGCCGATGCCCAAGGCGATGTCGAGGGCGAGCGAGCCGGTCGGGATCACGTCGACGTGCTCCGTCTGGGTCTCGCCCATGCGCATGATCGAGCCTTTGCCGTGCTGCTTCTCTATCTGGGAGATCGCGCCTTCCAGCGCCTTCTGGCGCTCCAGCGCGTCCTGTGCCGTAGGAGTGGTCATGCTCTACTCGTCCCTCCCTGCCCGGATGGGGGCGGAAAACAGGGGTGTATGGATGGGCCCCCTGGCGGTGAGCGTGCTCGCCATGACGGTCACCTCGCGCACCACCATGCTGCCGCACGCGGCGGCAGGTCGCCACGCTCCGAGCGCCGCCGCCACGCCCTGCCCCGGAGCGCCGTCCCGCAGCCGCCCCAGGGTCAGATGGGCCGAGAACGGTTTGTCCGCCGGCCCCAGCCCTCGAGCCACCAGCGCCTGCTCCAGGCGGGCCGCCAGCTCGACCAGCCGGCGCGCGGCCTCGGGGGGCTCCACCCCGATCCAGAGGACACGAGGCCGCTCCAGGCTGGGAAAGGCGCCGACCGCCCCGGTCGACAACCGGAAGCGCCGCGCTGCGCTGCACGCCTCGCCGGCGGCGTCGAACACCCGCTGCCTGTCCTGTTCGTCCAGATCCCCGAGGAACCGCAAGGTGAAATGGTACTGAGCGGGGTCGACCCAGCGCACGTGCCGTGCCGCCGGCCCCATTGCGGCCCGCAGGCTTTCGACGTACGCGGCAATGCAGTCGCGCAAGGCCTCGTCCACAAGAACCGCCACGAACGTACGCAACCGCTCGTTGCTCGCGACCGCTCACTCTCCTCGTGCTACCGGCCTGCGCCCGTCCCGTTCATCGGTTCCACGCTGCTCGCCTTTTCCCCTTGCTCGGCCAGGACGAGGTGGCGTTCCATGGAAAACTCGCCGGAGACGGCGTCCAACCGCACCTGGTCCACCGCCCACAGCCTGGGTCGCCCCGACCCCGTGTCGAACCGCAGCAGGGCAAGGGTGAACGTCAAGGGGGCGCCGGACTGCAGCCCCCTCAGCCCCGCCGCCCCGGTGCTGCCGGCGTCCACGTACGCCGTGCCGTCCACCAGGCGGAAGCTCGCCCGGTGGTCGTGGCCGAACAGCACCACCTGGGCCAGCGTGGGCGCCACGCTCTCCCCTGCCACGTTGTTGTGAACCGCCACGATGTCGGCGGGCCACCCCGATCCTGCCGCGTGGGCGGGCTTCTCGAGAGCGCCCGCCAGCCGCTCGCGGATGCGGCCCGCGAGCCGGCGGGCCTGGTCGTCGCTCAGAGCATCGGGCCTGTCGTCCGCCGCGCCGGGGTCGGCCATCCCGAACACCCTCAAACCCTTGACCTCCACGACGTGCCCGTCGAGGATACGCACGTTGGGCAGGCTGCCCAGCACCTGCACCAGGCGAGGCGTATCGTGGTTGCCGGGGACGAAGAGGTACGGGACCCTCAGGTCCCGGATGCGCCGGGTGAGGATGGGCTCGAGGGAAGAGCCGAGCTCCAGCATGTCGCCGGTGTCCACGACGGCGTCCACTTCGAAGTGGCGGACGACCGCGCTCAACAGGTCGAAGGCCGCCGGGTTGTTGTGCAGGTCCGAGACGTGGGCCACCACGAGCTGCGGCCCCCGGTCCTCGTGGACCGGGATGCGGTCGAGGTGCTGGTACAACGCCAGCAGCTCGCGGGCGCTCCATTGGAGCCTGCGGCCCATGTCGCCCACGGCCTGGATGCCCATCCGGGCCAGCTCCACGATCTGGGGAGCCGCCTCGAGGGCGCCGCGGTAGGTGGGCGCCTCGAAAGACGCCGCGTTCCACTGCCACGCCACGCCTGCGGCCAGGCCACCGAACAGCGCGGCGAAAGCGACGCCGCCCGTCGCCGGGATTGCCCATCCCGGGGCCCCTGCCAAGCGCAAGCCCGCCGCAGCTCCTGCCCCGGCCAGCGCCACCTGGCGCAGCGCGAAACGCCGGGCGCTGTCCGACAGGAACTGCACCAGCTGCTGCTGGAGCGTCCGGTACGACTCCGGCGAGCCGGCCCGGCTGACCGCCTCGACGGCATCCGGCTCGACCCGGTCGAGCCGGATGCGCAACTGGACGGGCAGCGCGTGGGTCCGGGCCTCGACTTCCCCCAGCGGGGGTAGCTCGACCACGGTCGCGCCGCGCCGCGGGAGCCGCCATTCCACGGTCACGCTCAAGTTGCCGGGATAGGTGTAGCGGGCGGGCAGCGCGACCGTGGCCAGGATCGCTCCCAACAGCCCGGCCGCGACCCACCGGAGCCAGCGGGCCGCCCGGCGCCCGTTACGAAGCCTCAAGCAAGAATCGCCTCAAGAGATCGAGCGCGGCCTGGGCCGACCGCCGCTTCACCTGGATCCGATCGCCGCCGAACACGTGACGCTCGACCCGCGTACCGCCCCGGCCGGCGACCGCCAGGTAGACCAGACCGACCGGCTTGGTGGGCGTACCCCCGCCCGGGCCGGCGATACCCGTGATCGCCAGCCCCAGGTCGGCCGCCGCCCGGGCGGCCACCCCCCTGGCCATGGCCAGCGCGCAGGGCTCGCTCACCGCCCCGTGCTCGCTCAAGATCCGGGCATCGACGCCCAGGTGCCGCATCTTGGCCTCGTTGCTGTAAACCACCAGGTCTTCCACGAGGCATTCGGAGACGCCGGGCACGTTGGTCAACCGGTCGCCGACCAGACCCCCGGTGCACGACTCCGCCACGGCCAGGCGGGCCGAAGCGCGGCGCAGGAGGTCGACGACCACGCTTTCCAGGGTCTGGTCGTCGAAGCCGTAGACGGCGTCCCGGAGCCGGCGCAGGGCCTCTCGTTCGACGGGGGCGAGAAGGGCGCGAGCCGCCTCCTCGTCCGGGGCGCGGGCCGTGATCCGCACGTGCACCTCGCCTGTCCCGGCATACGTGGCCACGGTGGGATTGGAGCGGCCGTGCAGGAGATCCTGGAGCGCTTGCTCTACGGCCGCCTCGCCCGGCCCGGTCACCCGAAGGACGCGGGAGAGGATGACCCCGCTCTGCCCGGCCCGGCGGGCCCTCTCCTGCAGGTAGGGAACGACCCAGCTCCTGGTCATGGCCTCGAGCTCGGCGGGCACGCCGGGCAGGGCGATGATCGCCCGGCCGTCCCCCTCCCACGCGAATCCCGGAGCGGTGCCGACCGGGTTGGGAATGACCCGGGAGCCCCGGGGGACGAGCGCCTGGCGACGCTGGCTCGCCAGCATCTCTCTGCCCAGGCGCCGGAAGTAGGCCTCGACCTGGTCCAGGGCCTCGGCGGAGAGCTCCAGGGGGACCCCGGCCGCGCCCGCGACGACTTCCCGGGTCACGTCGTCCTCCGTCGGGCCCAGCCCCCCGGAGACCAGCACGACGTCCGAGCGCCCCAGGGCAAGGGAGACCGCCTCGACGGCCCGCTGGTAGTTGTCGCCGACCGTCTGCCGGAAGTGCGCGTCGTACCCCACGGCGCTCAATGTCCGGGCCAGATACGCGGCGTTGGTGTCCACGATCTGCCCCAGCAACAGCTCCGTCCCGATGGTCACGATCTCGGCCCGCACGGCACCCTCCCCCGCCCCGCACGCTGAGCGATCTCTCGGTTCACGCCGTCTTCGAGGGGGTCGCCTCGGTGACCTCGCGCAGCCATGCCCGCAGTTCGTCTCCGGAAAGCCGCTCGACGTCCGCCAGGCGCTCGGCTGCCTGCGTGAGCACGGGCCGGCTCTCGGACAAGAGCTCCCGTACCCGGCTCTCCTGGGCGGACAAGATGCCGGCCACGGCCTGGTGCAGGGAATCTCCCGGCACGTGGTCCTTGGAGACGACGCCCAGGGGCGACATGCCGGCGTAGACCATCTGGCGCGCCAGCTCCGTCGCCTTCTCGAAGTCGTTCATGGCGCCGGTGCTGCGCCCGCCCAGCACCAGGTCCTCGGCCACCGCTCCTGCCAGGGCGACCGCGATCCGGTCCTCCAGCTGGCGGGCGGTGTAGAGGTGGCGGTCTTCCTGCTCTGCCTGGCGCACGTAGCCCAGGGCCTGTCCCCGGGAGGTCACCGTCACCTGCGCCACCGACCCGGGCATCAGCCGCTCGCTGACCAGCGCGTGGCCCGCCTCATGCACGGCCACCCGGTGCATCTCTTCGGCCGGAGGCCGGCGGTCGAGCCGCTCTCCCAGCATGACCTTGTCGACCGCCTCCCGCAGGTCGGCTTGCTCCAGCCGGTCGCGGCCGGCGCGTAGCGCGGCGATGGCCGCCTCGTTGACCACGGCCTCCAGGTGCGCTCCCGAGAAGCCGAACGTCTCCTTGGCGATGCTCTCGAGATCGACGTCCGGAGCCAGCGGCCGGTGACGGCAATGGATCTGGAGGATCTGCAACCGGGCCTCCCGGTCCGGCAGGTCCACGCGCACGATCCGGTCGAACCGCCCGGGGCGCATCAACGCCGAGTCCAGCAGGTCCATCCGGTTGGTCGCGCCGATGACCAGCACCTGCACGTCAGGGGTGCGCACCATGCCGTCCATCTCCACCAGCAGCTGGTTGAGCGTCTGGTCGTACTCCAGATGGCTCGTGTGGCGGCCTCGCTGGCCCCCCAGGACCTCCAGCTCGTCGATGAAGATGACCGCCGTGCGGCTCTTGCGCTCCCGGGCCAGGGCCCGGGCCTTGCGAAAGAGCTCCCGCACGCGCTGGGCCCCGACGCCCGCGTACATCTCCACGAACTGCGAGCCGCTGGCCACCAGGAAGGCCGCGTCGGTGTAGCCTGCGGCGGCTCGCGCCATCATGGTCTTGCCGGTGCCCGGGGGGCCGGCCAGCAGGATGCCCCGCAACGGCCGGATGCCCAGTTGCTTGACCTTCTCGGCGTCCCGTACGAACTCGAGGGCCTCGATGAGCTCCCGCTTGGCCATCTCGTGGCCCCCGATATCGTCGAAGGTCACGTTCGAGCCCTCTGCGCCGCCCTCCACGACGCCGAACCGTCGGCCCAAGAGCTTCCCGTCGGCGGCCAGCAACCGTACCGCGACCAGCGCCGCGCCCAGCACCAAGAGGGGCCACAGGTTGACCCCGTTGAGCGCCGCGAACACGATCGAGGCGGCGACGAGCCCCGCGGCGATTTCCCGTATCATCGCGCCTCACCACCCCGCGGCGGACCGCCGGCCGCCAGCTCTTGGACGGCCTCCGTGCCCACGACCCGCACCGGAAGCCAAGCGAAGGTACCCGGGCCGGGGGCAGGGTTTTGCGGGCGGGGTACGACCTCGTACAGGTACCCGCCGTCCGGGCTCTGCAGCATCACGTACACCGAGGTGCCGTCGGCGAAGATCCCGCCGATTTCGATGCCGAGCTCCCGGGCCCGGGCGCGCACCCGCTGGGCCATCTCCGTGAAGGCGCCCGTGGAAGCCCCCTCGTGCAGCGCCAGAGAAAGCTCCCGCAAAGCCGCGGACAGGGCCGGAGTGCGGCCGTCCACCAGGACGATCTCGTCCACCCGGCCCAGCCTGCCCGAAGCTGCCGCCCGCCGGATCGCGTCGACCGTGCCCGGCAGGTCGTCCACCGGCCGCAAGCGGACCCACAAGGCCCGCACGCCTCCGTCCGGCGCAATCCAGGCGCGCTCGACCCCTTCGGTCGAACGCAGTTGGTCCAGCACCGGCGCCTGCTGGTACCGGTCGAACCACCGCTGCCCGAATACCATGCCGCTGAGTCCTACCACGAACGCCAGGGCCACGACGGGCCACTGCCACCGCTTGTTCTTCTCCATAGGCCGAAGCCAACGAAAAAGGGCCGCGGACACTCACTGCGGCCCTCCCGGCTGGAGATGGCTAACCCCCAAACCCCGACTCGCCATCCGTTGCGGTGTTCGATGAGCTGCCGGTCTACCCACACCGGCGCGCCGACCATTATATCAGGAAGTCGCGGCCGCCTCCAAGCTCGTGGCGAGCTCGGCCTCGAAGTCGTACCCGCGCATCCCTGCCAGCCGTGCGCTCACCATCTCCCCCGGCCGCGCCCTTGCCACTTTCAGCCACGTCACCCCGTCCACCTCGGGCGCCTGGTAGGGCGTACGGCCTTGCCACCGGGTCGCGCCGGCCCTGGACCTCCGGGCGGGGCGTTCCAGCAGGACGGGGACCCCGGCGCCCAGCCGCCGGCCCATGATCCGGGGCAACAGCTCCTGCTGGCGGCGCATCACGGCGGCCCGCCGCCGCCGTTTCTCGACGGCCGGCACCTGCCCGGGCAGGGAGGCCGCCGGCGTTCCCTCCTCCCGTGCGTACGTAAACACCCCCACGTGGTCGAACCCGGCGCGCTCTACGAACTCCAGGAGCTCTTCGACGTCCCGGTCCGTCTCCCCGGGGAACCCCACGATGAACGTGGTACGCAAGGCCACGTCCGGCATGGCCCGCCGGACCCGGTCGATCAACGCCTCGTACGCCTGGCGGTTGCCCCAGCGGCGCATGGCCCGCAGCACGCGGTCCGAGGCGTGCTGCAGCGGAAGGTCGAGGTAGCGGCATACCTGCGGAAGCTCGGCCATGGTGGCGATGAGCTCGCCGGTGACGTGGGCCGGGTAGGCGTACAGGAGCCGGATCCAGGCGATCCCGGTGCGGGCGAGCCGGCGGAGCAGGTCGGGCAGCATGAGCCGGCCGTAGAGGTCCACGCCGTACAGCGTGGTATCCTGACCGACCAGCACCACCTCCTGCACGCCCCGCTCGGCGAGAGCGGCCACCTCGCGCTCGATGGAGTCGAGCGGCCGGCTCCGGTGCTGCCCCCGGATGCGGGGGATGGTGCAGAAGGTGCAGGGATGGTCGCAACCCTCCGAGACCTTGACGTAGGCGAGGTGCCCGGGCGTGGAGAGCAGCCGGGGGATCCGGTCGTGGTACAAGAACGACGGGGCGTCGTCCGCCATCACCACGCGGTGGCCCTCCAGCACTTCGCGCACGACCTCGGCGATCAGGGGGACCTCCGCGTTGCCGATGACCGCGTCGGCCTCCGGCAGCTGGGAGGCCACCTGCACGGCGTCGAAGCGGCGCGGAAGGCAGCCTGCCACCACGAGACCCGACCGTGCGCCGCCGGGGCGAGCCCTGGCGCGACTGCGGGCGATCCGGAGGATCGCATCGACGGATTCACGCTGGGCCGGCTCGATGAAGCCACAGGTGTTGACGATGACCACGTCGGCTGCCTCCGGATCGGGGTGCAGGGCGAACCCCGCTTCGCGCAACAGGCCTGCCATGACCTCGCTGTCCACCAGGTTCTTGGCGCATCCCAGCGAGACGATGGCCACCGATGGCTGTCCCGCTGCTCCGCCTGGCGCGTCAGGCAAGGTCTCCGATGGGATGGAAGAAGCGTCGCCGATGGCCATTCCCTCCGTCCGTATCGAATGGGGCCGTACCTCCCAGGAATTCGGCGGGATCGGACGAATTATACGTCGTCCCTGGGGCAGGCCGAAGCGGCCGGTTGCGGCCAACCGAGGCCGGCTCTTTCTTGACGCTGGTTTTTTGCGGAGACTATAATGCCTGTGGTTTTACGCGGCCCGACGCCGGCAGGGGCCGGAGAAGGCGCGGGGGGTGCGGCCGGTTGAGCCCGTACGTGGACGTGGCCGTTTTCTCGATAACGGCCGTTCTTTTTGTGTCCGTCACCTGGGGATTGTCGTCACTATTGCGACCTCATCACCCCTACGCCCGCAAGCTGACCACGTACGAGTGCGGCCAGGAGCCCGTGGGGGAGGCCCAGACCCGCTTCCACATCCGCTACTACATCTTCGCCCTGGTCTTCGTCATCTTCGACGTGGAGACGGTCTTCCTGTACCCGTGGGGCGTCGTGTTCCAAAGCCTGGGCTGGGCGGGCCTCATCGAGATGGCGGTCTTCATCGGCGTCCTGGTGGTAGGTCTGGTGTACGCGTGGAAGAGGAGGGTCCTCCATTGGACGTGAGCGCGGCGCACTTTCCCCGGGTGTCGGACGAGATCACCGTCCCACCCGGGATCGTGCTCACCAACTTGCGCAAGGTCATCAACTGGAGCCGCAAGTCCTCCATCTGGTACATGCTCTTCGGTATCGCGTGCTGTGCCATCGAGATGATGGCGACGGGCGCTTCGCGATATGACTTCGACCGGTTCGGGATGATCTTCCGGGCGTCGCCGAGGCAGTCGGACCTGATGATCGTGGCAGGTACGGTCAACGAGAAGATGGCAGACGTGGTCAAGCGCCTGTACGACCAGATGGCCGAGCCCCGGTGGGTCCTCGCGATGGGAGCGTGCGCCGTCAACGGGGGGCCCTACTGGGGCCAGTACAACGTGGTCGACGGGGTCGATCTGGTCGTGCCCGTGGACGTCTACGTGCCGGGGTGCCCTCCCCGCCCCGAGGCGTTGCTGCACGGCGTGCTCAAGCTGCAGGAGAAGATCGCCAGGGAAGGCCTGGTGGTACCGGTCCGGGGATAGGCCTTGCGGCATGGAGAAGCGATGATCGGTCAGGTACGGGGGGCGTGAGGGCGATCATGGCGGCGGTAGGCGCGGCCATCGGGATCGAGGCGAAGGCGGTCGAGCGGATCCGGCAACGGTATCCCGGCGTGGAGGCGCAGGTGCTCCCGTCCGGCTGGATCGAGGCACGCGTGAGCCGGGACCAGTGGCTGGAGTTCGCCCGCGGCGTGCGGGAGGATCCCGAGCTCGCCTTCGACTTCCTCTCCAACCTGTCGGCGGTCGACCGTGGCGACGCCGGGTTCGAGGTGGTGCTCCACCTGGAGGCCATGGGATCCGGCATGCAGATGGTCGCCCGGACCACCTGCCCCCGGGACGAGGCGCGTGTGCCCAGCGTGACGTCGGTGTGGCCGACCGCCAACTGGCACGAGCGTGAGGCGTGGGACCTCATGGGGGTCCGGTTCGACGGCCACCCCGACCTGCGCCGGATCCTCTTGAAGGACAACTGGGTGGGCCACCCCCTCCGCAAGGACTACGTGGATCGCCGCCTGCCGCGCCAGCGCCAGACCCGGGCGTCGTACCGGCCTGACGATCCCAACACCACGACGTTCGATGTGCCTGCTGAGGGTGTGGCCTTCGCGGGCGACGGGGTCCACCCGGCTGGCGGCGCCCCGGTGACCCGGGTCCTGGAGGTGCCCGACACGTACAGCCCCAGGATCCCGCCCTCAGGCGTGGAGGTCAACATGGGGCCCCAGCACCCCAGCACCCACGGGGTCTTGCGCCTCCTGGCGGAGATCGATGGCGAGCGCATTGTGCGCACCGTTCCCGACATCGGTTTTCTGCACCGCTGCTTCGAGAAGATCGCCGAAAACCTTCCCTACCCCAGCGTCATCCCGTACACCGACCGGACCGACTACCTGTCCGGGATGACCAACGAGCTGGCTTACGTGCTGGCCGTGGAGCAGCTGTTCGGGATCGAGGTGCCGGCCAAGGCCCAGGCGATCCGGGTGCTGGTCGCGGAGCTGCAGCGCATCGCCAGCCATCTGGTCTGGTTCGGGTCGATGGCGCTGGACCTGGGGGCCGTGACGCCCTTCCTCTACGCCTGGAGAGAGCGAGAGAAGCTGCTGGACATCTTCGAGACGCTGTCGGGCGCCCGGATGATGTTCCACTACGTCCGCCTCGGAGGCGTCCGCAACGAGCTGCCCTCCGGACTCGACGGCCAGATCCGGAAGTTCCTGGACTCCTTCGACGCCTACCTGGCGGAGTACGACGAGATCCTGACGGGTAACCCGATCTTCCAGGCCCGTACCCGCGATGTCGCCGTGCTCCCCGCGGCCACCGCGATCGCGTACGGGGCGAGCGGGCCGGTGCTGCGCGCCTCGGGCGTCGCCTACGATCTGCGCAAGACCCACCCCTACTCGGGGTACGAGCAGTACGACTTCTCGATCCCGGTGGGCGAACGAGGAGACGTGCTCGACCGCTACACGGTCCGCATGGAGGAGATGCGCCAGAGCGCCCGCATCGCACGCCAGGCCCTCGAGGGACTGCCCGAGGGCGAGATCATGGGCAAGACGCCCCGTCGCTGGAAGGCGCCGGCAGGAGATGCCTACAGCCGGGTCGAGGCGCCACGGGGAGAGCTCGGCGTCCACGTGGTGAGCGACGGGCAGGGCGATCGCCCGTACCGGGTGCACTGGCGGGCGCCTTCGTTCGTTCACCTGCAGTTGCTGCCGGTCCTGACCCCGGGATTGTTGATCGCCGACGTCGTAGCCGTCATCGGTTCCATCGACATCGTGCTCGGGGAGGTAGACCGGTGAGCATGGTGGCCGGTGTCATCGCCCCGCCGTCGCAGTGGTACGGCCTGGCGGAGGATTACTTCGTGCGCAGCGGCTGGCCGCTAGGCCTGCTGGCCGTCGCGGCGGCGCTGGTCAAGGTGCTGCTGGTGCTCGCCTTCGTCGTGCTCAACGTGCTTTTCCTCATCTGGCTCGAGCGCAAGATCAGCGCCTGGATCCAAAACCGGCTGGGGCCGATGCGCACCGGGCCGTTCGGCTTGCTCCAGACCATGGCCGACGCGCTGAAGCTCCTGGTGAAAGAAGACGTCATCCCGGCCGGAGCCGACCGGTGGGTCTTCGTCATTGCTCCCATCGTGACGTTTGTCCCGGCCCTGCTCATCTACGTGGTCGTGCCCTTCGGGGAGCGCCTCGTGGTGCAGGACCTCAACATCGGGGTGCTCTTCGTGGCCGCGATGACGTCGGCCATCATCCCGTCGTTCCTCATGGCGGGATGGAGCTCCAACAACAAGTGGTCCGTCTTCGGGGCGCTGCGCTCGGCGGCGCAGCTCGTGAGTTACGAGGTGCCGCTGGTGCTGGCGGTGGTGGCGGTGGTGATGCTCACCGGCAGCCTGAGCCTGGTCGACATCGTCGAGGCCCAGCGGCGGTCGGGCTGGTTCATCCTGCTGCAGCCCCTCGGTTTTCTGGTCTATTACACGGCGGCGCTGGCGGAGGCCAACCGGGCGCCCTTCGACCTGATCGAGGCGGAGTCGGAGCTCGTCGCCGGCTTCAACACCGAGTACAGCGGCATACGGTGGGCCATCTTCTTCCTGGCGGAATACGCCAACTTGTTGTCCGGCTCGGCGATCGCCGCGACGCTCTACCTGGGCGGCTGGAACGGGCCGTGGCTGCCGCCGTTCGTCTGGTTCCTGATCAAGACGTACTTCTTCGTGTTCCTCGCCATGTGGATTCGCTGGACGGTTCCGCGGATCCGGGTCGACCAGCTGATGAACCTGGGTTGGAAGGTGCTGCTGCCGCTGTCGCTGGTCAACCTGGCACTGACCGGCGTGTACGTGATGGTTCGCTAGGACTCGGGAGGGTCATGGGGGGTGCAGGAGTGAACTTCCTGCGCGCGACGGGCGTTGTGCTGTGGCATACACTGGTGGGCATGGGCGTGACGATCCGCAACATGCTCTTTCGCCCGCGCATCACCATCCAGTACCCGGACGAACGCCACGACCTGCCTGTGGGGACCCGGGGCATCCCGGTGCTCCTGTCGGACGAACAGGGCGAGCTGAAGTGCGTGGTCTGCGAGCTGTGCGAGAAGATCTGCCCGGTGCACATCATCGAGATCAAGTGGCACCGGGATGAACAGAGCCGCAAGAAGGTCCTCGACGAGTTCAACCTCGACGCGAGCCGGTGCATGTACTGCGGACTGTGCGCGGAGGTGTGCCCGGCCGAGGCCATCGCCATGTCGGATCACTACGAGATGGCCGAGTACGAGCTCTCCTCCCTGGTGTATGACAAGGAGAAGCTGCAGCAGCTCGGGCTCCCGCAGAAGACGCCGATCATCAACTTCGGAGTGAAGACGGAGGGGCAGCCGGTCAAGCGATGAGCGCCATCCAGGTCATCTACCTGCTCGTGACCGCCGCGACCCTCTTGTGCGGATACGGGGTCGTGGCGTCCTCCAGGCTCATGCACTCGGCTCTGTGGCTCGGGGCGACCTTCGTCGGCATGGCAGCCATCTTCGTGCTGCTCGACGCCGACTTCCTGGCCGCCGCCCAGATCCTCATCTACGTCGGGGCCATCACCACCATGATCCTCTTCGGCATCATGCTCTCCGACATCCGGGACCTGCGGCCCGAGGCCGGCGCCCCCGTGTGGACGAGGATCCTGCGCCTGGTACTGTCGCCGCGGCGGGGCTGCTGCCGCTCCTGGCCGCGGTGGGCTTCACCGCCGCGCTGTGGGTCGTGACGGCCCGCACGCCCTGGCCGGCGGAGCCGGCCGCGGCTCCGGACAACGTGACGGCGTCCATCGGCGAGGTGATGTTCAGCCAGTACGTCTTGCCCTTCGAGATCGCCTCGGTGCTGCTGCTCGTCGCGCTGGTGGGCGCCATCGTCCTGGCCATGCGGGAGGAGGTGCGGTCCCGGTGATCCCGCTCCACTGGGTGCTCGCCACGAGCGCCCTCTTGTTCGGGCTGGGGCTGTACGGAGCGCTGGCGCTGCACAACGCGGTGCGAATCCTCATGTCCATCGAGTTGATGCTCAACTCGGTCAACCTCAACCTCGTCGCCTTTTCACGCTACCTGCACCCGGACCAGCCCAAGGGGTTGATCATGGCCATCTTCATCATGACCGTCGCGGCCGCCGAAGCGGCCGTGGGGCTCGCCATCTTCCTGATCATCGCCCGCAACCGGACCGACGTCGACGTCGACAAGATTCACCTGTTGAAGGGGTAATCGAGGGGATATGGCTGCCGTTGCCTGGCTGGTGCCTCTCATCCCGGCCGCGTCCTCCCTGGTGCTGGCCTTCTGGGGGCGCAGGCTGCCCCGGCAAGGCGATTGGTTGGGCATCGGGGCAGTGGGCCTGTCGTGGCTCCTCTCGTTGGGGATCCTCGTAGACGCCCTCGGGGGAGGGCGGGCGGCGGGAGCGTGGACCTGGGCCCAGTTCGCGCCCGCAGCGGCCGGCTCTGGGTCCGTGAGCGTCGGCTTCCTCCTCGACCCCCTGGCGGCGGTGATGCTGGTGGTGGTCACCACCGTCAGCCTGGCCGTCCACGTCTTCTCTGCCGGCTACATGGAAGGCGACGTCCGCTACAAGCGCTACTACGCGATGCTCTCCTTCTTCACCTTCGCCATGCTGGGCCTCGTGGTGGCCGACAACTTCTTGCTGCTGTTCATCTTCTGGGAGCTGGTGGGGCTCGCCTCGTACGTGCTCATCGGCCACTACTACGAGCGGGCCGATGCCCGCTACGCCTCCATCAAGGCGTTCTTGACGACCCGGGTCGGCGACGTCGCCATGTTCGCCGGGATCATGGTGCTGTTCCGGGAGACCGGGAGCTTCCACTTCGGGACCATCTTCCAGGCGATCTCGGCGCACCAACTTGCTCCGGCGACGTTGACGCTGGCCGCCGTCCTGGTCTTTGGCGGGGCGGTGGGCAAGTCGGCCCAGTTCCCGCTGCACGTCTGGCTCCCCGACGCCATGGCCGGCCCGACACCGGTGAGCGCCCTCATCCACGCGGCCACCATGGTGGCCGCGGGGGTGTACCTGGTCGCCCGGGCCTTCGGGGTGTTCGTCGCCTCCCCCGAAGCGCTGCAGGTGGTGGCCTGGATCGGAGGCTTCACGGCACTGTTTGCGGCGACCATCGCCCTGGTGCGGGAGGACATCAAGCAGGTACTGGCCTACTCCACGGTGAGCCAGCTCGGGTACATGATGATGGGGTTGGGGGTGGGGGCGTACACGGCGGGCTTCTTCCACCTCACGACCCACGCCTTCTTCAAGGCGCTCCTGTTCCTGGCCTCCGGTAGCGTCATCTACGCGCTCCACCACGAGCAGAACATGCACCGCATGGGCGGGCTCGCCCGGAAGATGCCCATCACGGCCCTCACCTGGGTGGTGGGCGCGGCGGCCCTGGCCGGCATCCCGCCCTTCTCCGGCTTCTGGAGCAAGGACGAGATCCTGCTGGCAGCGTACCACTCGGCCACCCCGGCCCTTTTCTGGCTGGGCCTTGCGGGTGCGGTCCTGACCGCCTTCTACGTGACCCGGGCCACGTGGATGGTCTTCTTCGGGCGGCCCCGTGACCAGCACCTGTACGACCACGCCCACGAGGCGCCCGCAGTCATGACCTGGCCGCTCGTGGGGCTGGCGGTCCTGGCGGCGATCGCCGGTTTCTGGAATTCCCCCGTCACCCATTTCGCGTTCGGGCGGTTCGTTTACTTCGGGGAGCCGCACGAACTGCCCCCCAGCGGCCTGGTGACCGGCCTGGCCGTCGGCGGGGCCCTCCTGGGCGTGCTGGGAGCACTCGTCATCTACGCGTGGCGGTGGATTCCGGCCGCGTGGGTCGTGCGGACGCTGCGGCCCGTCCACACGCTGCTCAAGCACAAGTACTACGTGGACGAGGCGTACCACTGGCTGTTCGTCCGGGGTACGGTGGCCCTGGCGAGGCTCCTCGGATGGTTCGATCAGGCGGTCATCGACGGGCTCGTCAACGGCGTCGCCGCCTTCACGAGAGGGCTTGCCGATGGGAGCCACTTCGTCGACCAGCAGGTGATCGACGGCGCCGTCCATCTGGCGGCGACGAGCACGGTGGCCGCCGGCAACCAGTTGCGCCGGGCCCAGGTGGGCTACGTGCAGGCGTATGCCTTGACGCTGTTCGTCTCCGTGGTGGTCGGGCTCATCATCTTCACGATGGGAGGCTAGAGCCTCGACATGCTGAGTCTTCTGGTCTTCGCGCCGCTCATCGGATCCCTGGTCCTGGTGCTGATGCCCAAGGACGACAAGCCGCTGCTCCGCAGGACGGCGCTGGCCTTTTCGCTGGTCCCGCTGGCGGTGGTGCTGTTCCTTTGGACCCGGTTCGACACCACCGTCCAGGGCATGCAGTTCGTCGAGCGGTCCCCTGGATCCCGAGCGTCGGCATCCAGTACTTCCTGGGAGTCGACGGCATCAGCTTCCCCATGCTGATCGTCACGGCCCTCGTCACGACGCTCGCCATCCTGGTCTCCTTCAGCATCGAGGAGCGGGTCAAGGACTTCATGGCCCTCATGCTGCTGCTGGAGACGGGCATGCTGGGGGTCTTCGTCGCGCTCGACTACTTCCTGTTCTATATCTTCTGGGAAGTGGTCCTGGTGCCGATGTACTTCATCATCGGCATCTGGGGCGGGCCCCGGCGGGAGTACGCGGCCATCAAGTTCTTCATTTACACGCTGCTCGGCTCCGTGGTGATGCTGGTCGGCATCCTGGCCCTGTACTTCCAGAGCGGCCTCGGCACCTTCGACATGCTGGAGATCGCCGAGAAGGCCCGGCTGGCGCCGACGGCCCAGTACTGGATCTTCCTGCTGCTGTTCTTCGGCTTCGCGGTGAAGGTCCCCGTCTTTCCGTTCCACACCTGGTTGCCGGACGCCCACGTCGAGGCCCCGACCGGCGGCAGCATGTTGCTGGCGGGCGTCTTGCTGAAGATGGGCACCTACGGCTTTTACCGCATCAGCTACCCCACGCTGCCTGACGCCGCTCGGGCCTTTGCCATCGTCATGGGCGTCCTCGGCGTGATCAACATCATCTACGGCGCGCTGGTCGCCATGGCGCAGAAGGACCTCAAGAAGATGGTGGCCTATTCGAGCATCAGCCACATGGGCTTCGTGCTGCTCGGGTTGGCGGCCATGACGCCCATGTCGATGGCGGGCGGGCTGTTCGTCATGATCTCCCACGGGCTCATCAGCCCGATGATGTTCTTCTTCGCGGGCACCGTGCTGTACGAGCGTACCCATACCCGGATGCTCGACGAGATGAACGCGCTGTTCACCAAGATGCCGATTGCGGCCACGCTCATGGCGTTCGCCTCTTTCGCCAACCTGGGCCTGCCGGGGCTGTCGGGGTTTGCCGGGGAGTTCTTCACCTTCGTGGGGACCTTCCCGGTGTTGCCGGCGCTGGTCTACATCGGCGTGCTCGGGATGGTGCTGACCGCGGCGTATCACCTGTGGATGATGCAGCGGATCCTCATGGGCGACGCATCGGTTCACGCGGCGGGGCACGCGGATGCGTCAGCGGCCCACGGTGCACCCTCCCCGCCTTCCCACGCATCGCACGCCGAGGCGCCGGCGCTGCGGCTGCCTGACCTGCGGCTGCGGGAAGCGCTGGTGAGCGCTCCGCTGATGGCCCTCATCGTGCTCTTTGGGGTGGCACCTTCGGTGCTGTTGCGCCTGTTCAACCCGTCGCTGCAGGCGCTGCTCAACCGGCTGGGAGGGCTGTGACGGCATGACCGACTGGATGATGGTCCTGCCCCAGCTCCTGCTCACCGCCGGCGGGCTGGCGGTCATCGGGGTGGATCTGGCCGCGAAGCGGCAGGAGCTCTCGGCCCTCACGGCCGGGCTCACCCTGGTCGTCGCCGCGGCGGCGGTGGGAGCGGCCGCCGGCAGGGTGGGGGAAGCGTGGCAGAGCATGCTCGTGGTGGATGGCTTCTCCACCTTCTTCTCCATGCTCTTCCTGGTCACGGGCGCGCTGGTCGTGCTCTTCTCGCTGCCCTACGTGCGAAAGAAGGAGATCCACGCCGGCGAGTTTTACTCGCTGCTGGTCTTCGTGGTCCTGGGCATGACGATGATGGCCTCGTCGCGGGACCTGCTGGTGATCTGGCTGGGGTTGGAGCTCCTCTCCATCGGCTCCTACGTGCTGGCAGGCATGCTCAAGGATGACCCCCGCTCGCTCGAGGCCTCCCTCAAGTACTTCCTCATCGGCGCCATGACGTCGGCGGTGCTGTTGTTCGGGCTTTCGCTCCTGTACGGGGTGTCCGGTGCGACCCACCTGGAGGCGATCCGCCGGGCCGTGGCCGTTGGCGGCCCCTGGAAGAGCGTCGCGCTGGTCGGCATGTGGTTCCTGGCGGTCGGGTTCGGCTTCAAGGTGGCCGCGGTGCCGTTCCACATGTGGGCGCCGGACGTCTATCACGGGGCTCCGACGCCGGTGGCGGCGCTGCTCATCGCCGGCTCGGAGGCGGCCGCCTTCTCGGCGCTCATCCGGGTCTTCAACGATGCCTTTGCGCCGCTTGCCGCCGACTGGCGCGCGGTCTTCACGGTACTGGCGGTCGCCACCATGACCTACGGCAACGCGGTAGCCCTGGTGCAAACCAGCGCCAAGCGCATGATGGCGTACTCGGCCATCGCACAGGCCGGTTACGTGCTGGTGGGCATGGCCGTCGGCACCCCGGAGGCGGTGAGCGCCATGCTCTATTACCTGCTGGCCTACGCCTTCATGGTGCTCGGCACTTTCGCGGTCATCGCCTGGCTCTCTTTGTCCAGGCCCGACGAGATGCTGGACGACTTCCAGGGCCTCGGCCGGCGGGTGCCCTGGGTGGCCGCCCTCACAGTGCTCCTGATGCTCTCCTTCATCGGGATCCCGCCGACGGCGGGCTTTGCCGGGAAGTTCTACCTGATCAAGTCGGCCGTGAGTGCCGGCATGGTCTGGCTGGCCGTGGTCATGGTCGTCAACAGCGCGATCTCGGCAGGCTACTACTACGGGATCGTGCGGAGGATGTACCTCGAGGGCGACGCCGTGCGGGAGCGGACGGCCATGCAACAAGCGGCCCCGGGCGCGGCCTCGAGTATGCCCCTTCCCATGCAGCTCGCGCTGGTCATCTCGGCGGCGGCCACGGTCCTGCTTCTGCTCTTCCCCCAACCGATCCTGGACTGGCTCGGCCAGGCCCAGCACGTGGTCGCCATGCTACCCTGACGGCCGCCCGCCGCTGCTCGCGGGCGGCCCCGCCGCATCCACGGGGAGAGCTCGGGGCGCGTCGCCGCGCCGGTCGGGTTTGCGTCTCGTCGGGGGATGGTGGACCTGATGGGATTCGAACCCACGACCTCTGCAGTGCGATTGCAGCGCTCTCCCACTGAGCTACAGGCCCACGCACCATTGGCGTGCCGTTCCCGATTATACACGACCGGGGCCGGTGGGGAAAGGCCCATGCCGGGATAGACTAAGACCCGACATGATCCCGTCGGGTGACGTACTCGCCCTGGCCTTTCCACGGATCGATCCGGCTCTGTTGCTCGGCCCCGGTGCTGCCGGCCCCCTGCGGGCCGCCAAGGGCCTGGGCGCGCCGTTGGAGCGCGGCCTCGTCCACGAGGTCCGGGTCGCCGGCGCCTCGGCTCCCCTTCGCATCGAAGGGTATGCTCTGCCAGGGATACGGTGGCGCGCGGCGTGGCGCCGGGCGCTGCGCTCGCCGGCCGGGGGCACCCATGCCCGCCTCTTCGCCGCCGCGTGGCGGGGGGATGCGCTGCGGCCCCACCCGGGCGAGGACCAACTCCTCTCCCTTCCTTTCCTGGCCCACCGGTGGCGGACCGCCGGGGTCATCCCCTACCCGCACCAGATCGCTGCGGCCCGCCGGGTGATCTTCGAACTGGGTGGCCGGGCCATCCTGGCCGACGAGGTGGGACTCGGCAAGACCATCGAGGCCGGGCTCGTCCTTCACGAACTCATGCTGCGCCGCCTGGTCATCCGGGCGCTGGTGCTGGTCCCTTCGGGGCTGTGCTGGCAGTGGTACCAGGAGCTCCGGGAGAAGTTCGACCTGCCGGCCGAGCTGCAGGCCAGCGAGTGGGACTGGGGCCGGGTGCCCTTGCTGGTGGCCTCCCTCGACACCGCCAAGCGCCCGCCCCACCGGGAGGCCATCCTCGCGCAGGAGTACGACATGGTGATCGTGGACGAAGCGCACCGCCTGAAGAACGACCGCACCCGCTCCTTCGAACTGGTCGCCGCCACCCGCACGCGCTACTTGCTCCTGGTGACGGCGACCCCGGTCCACAACCACGCCGGCGAACTCCTCTCCCTGGTCCGCCTGGTCTCCGGCCAGCGTGCCATCCGGCTGCCCACGGCGGCCAGGCGGATGGCGCCGGACGACCCGGCGGCGCACACCCTGCGCCGGGTGGCCCGGTCGGTGATGGTCCGGTACCGGCGCTCCGAGACCCCCATCCCTTTCACGGCCCGCCACCTCCACACCGTGCCGGTCCGCCTGACCCAGCAGGAGGCGGCCCTCTACGCCGACCTCGACCGGTTGGTGATGGAGGAGGCCGGCGGCGGCCGGGCGGGCCACCACGTACTGGCCTTCCTCACCCTCAAGCGGGAGCTGTGTTCGAGCCCGCACGCCCTGGCGGCCAGCCTGCGGCGCATGGTGGCCCACCGCAGCGCCTCCCACCTCGTGGCACTGGCGGAGCGGGCCGAGCAGACGCTGCGCTGGGCCAAGGCGGATGCGGCCCTTCGCCTCGTGCGCCGGCTCGGCCACGAGCACGTGCTCCTCTTCACCGAGTACGTGGCGACCCAGCAGGCGCTGGCCGAACGCCTGGCCGAGCTGGGGCGCCCCGTTGTGCTTTTCCACGGGCAGCTGACGCCCATGCAGCGCGACTGGGCCCGGGGAGTCTTCGAGCGCCAGGCCCCTGTCATGGTCTCCACCGACGCCGGCGCCGAGGGCGTCAACTTGCAGTTTTGCCGGCACGTCGTCAACGTCGACTTGCCGTGGAACCCGATGCGCATCGAACAGCGCATCGGGCGCGTCCACCGGCTGGGACAGGCGCGGGACGTCCACATCTGGAACCTGGTGGCCCGCTCGACCATCGAGGAGTACGTGGTGTACCTCCTGGTGCAGAAGCTCGACCTGTTCCGGCGCTTTGTCGGGGAACTCGATCGCATCGTGGAAGACGTGCCCGTGGTGGCCCGCCTCGAACGGGATCTCACGCGCCTTTTCACCCGCGCCGCCACGGACGCCATGACCGCGCAGCAAATCCAGCAGGCGCTGCAGGAGCTGGCCGGCGCCTGGCAGGAAGCCCTCTCCCGGCTGGACGGCGACGCCGGCGCCGGTCACCCCGGGGCCCCGGCTGCTTCGAAGGGGGCGAGGAGGCGGCGTTGAAGAGACCCCCGTCCTCCCCTGCTACCCGGGCGTGCCGCGACTTCTGCCTGGAGGTGCTCACCCTGGCCGGAGCCCGGGCGGTGGCATTTCGCCGGGAAGGGCAGAGCATCTACCACGTCGAGCTCCCGGAGGACCTCGCCTGGCAGTGGGGGCACCGGGGGCGGCCCCATCCGCCGCTCGACCTGGTCTTCGACCCGCCTTGCGGCGGCGCCCCGGCCGGCCCGGGCGAGCCGGCGCCGGCTGACGGGCCGGAATGGGTCGAGCCCGGCTCCCGGCGCATCTGGGACATCTGGCAGCTCTGCCTGCAGCGCGCGCCGTTGGGCGTCTTCCACGAGCCGTCGCCTCGAGGCCCGGCGGCCTACCGGCCGGCTCTTTGGCTGCGTTGCGACGCCGCCTGGGCGGGAGGGCCGCTGGCCGCCGCTCCTCGGCCTCACGGCGCGGTCGTCTGGATATCCCTGGCGCCCGGCACCGCGGGCCAGAGCGAGGAGCCCGCCCACGTCTCCTGGCTGGGGGAGCCTCCGGATCCGTCCCTGCACCCACCGAGTGCCGGCGTCTTACGGGTGGTCTGGGGACGGCCGCCCTCCCGCGCCGCGCGCCGATCGGTCAAGCTGGGACAGGCTTTGGACATGGCGGCGCAGGCCGTCGCCCGGGAGCTCGGGCGGGTCCCCGAGCTGCTCTCCTGGGCGAGGGCGGCCGCGGTGGCGGGTGGAGCGGCCACCTTGCGCCTCGTGCTGGTCCTGGCGGCGCTCACCTACCTGCCGGCGGAGCGGCCATGGCCCCCTCCCGCCCTCCTGCAGCTCGACGATCGGCGAAACGGCGCATTCGCTCCAGCTGCCGGCGCAGGCGCACCTCGAGGTCTGCGGGAAGAGGAGGTCCCATGACCGGGGGAGGCACGGGGATCCGCTCCCCCTCCTTTCCCCCGTCCGGCGTGGCACGCAGGCGGTGGCCCGGGAGGCGGCAGCCCTGCCGCCTCCCCCGGCTCCGCGACCCGGGCCGCAGCAGGCTCCAGGAGAGCCTCGAGGAGTCGCAGCGCCGCCGCCTTGTCGGGCACCCGGCCCCGGGCGGTCGTATCGGGGTCGGTCTGGGACGACGGCGGCAGCGGGGCTCCCACGCACGACGGGCAGCCCGACTCGCACGGGCACCGGGCCACGAGGTCCCGGGCCGCCCGTACGAGTTGCTCCACCGCTTCGAAGGCCTGCCGCGCGAATCCCGCCCCACCCGGGTGCCGGTCGTACACGTAGACCGCGGGGCCGCCTGCCGGGCCCGTGTCGACCACGGCGCCCACGTCCGGCCCGTCGCACCCGGCAAACAGGGGCAGCACGCCAACCACGGCGTTGGCCACCCCCCACAGGGCGTCCACGGGCTGGGCCCCCATGGCCGTGACCGCCGCCACCGCCCCCGGGTCCGGGGTGAGCGCCAGGGCGTTCGTGTAAATCTCCGTGGGCGGCAGCTCCACCCTCCCCCACCCGAGGCTGTCGCGGCTTTCGAAGCGTACCTTCTTGAACATGTAGACCAGCTGGGTGACCACCGCGTCGCCGAACTGGGCGGTGCCCCCGGGAATGCGCCGGGCAAGCAGCGGCCCTGCCTCCACCACCGGGCGAACCCGCTGCTCGGCCACCGCCTGGGTGAAGTAATCGACCCCCTGGCGGCGCACCCAGGCCACCTTGGCCTCGAGGTCGAGCCGGTCGACGACGAAGGTCTCCCCCTCGTGGAGGTAGACGGCCTCAGGGTGGAGCTGGAAGAAGGCGCTGGGCTCGTCCAGGCTTCCGATCACCCGGCCTCCCGGCGCGCCCGGGCGCTCGGCCTCCATGATGGTGTAGGTCGCCTCCGAAGCGGTGCGCAGCCCGAAGGCCCCGGCCGGATACCCGGAGCCCTTCCAGCGCCACGTGCGCCCGTCCCAGAAGAGGTCTCCCCCTTCGACCAGCAGCCGCAGCACCGCACCCGCATGAGGGCCGAAGCGCTCGAGCTCCTGGGGGCTCAAGGGGAGTTCGTACGTGGCGGCCCGCAAGTGCCCCAGGATGACCTGGGGGTTGTCGGGGTCGAGGACCCCCGGTTCGCTGGCGCGGCCCCACAGGTACTCGGGGTGGTTCGCCAGATACTGATCCACCGGCGACTCGTGGGCCACCAGCACCGCCAGCCCGGTCTCCTGCTTGCGCCCCGCCCGGCCCGCCTGCTGCCGGACCGAGGCGATGGAGCCGGGGTAACCGACCAGGATGGCCGCCTCCAGCGCCCCCACGTCGATGCCGAGCTCCAGGGCGCTGGTGCTGCACACCCCCAGAAGCTCCCCCTGAAAGAGCCTGCGCTCGATCTCCCGCCGCTCGGCGGCCAGGTACCCGCCCCGGTACGCCGCGATCCGGTTGGCCCGCGACGGCGCGAGCCGCTCGAGGCGCTCGCGCGTGTAGCGGTAGAGGAGCTCCGCCACCACCCTGGCCCGCCCGAAAGCGATCGTCGGGATGCCGTCGGCGACGAGGCGGCTCATGAGGTCGGCCGCCTCCAAATTGGCCGAGCGCCGGGCAGGAGGATGCCCGACTCGGGGCGGGTTCCAGAGAATCATGCAGCGACGGCCCCGCGGGGAGCCATCCTCGTCTACCAGCTCCACCGGCTGTCCGATGAGACGGGAGGCCATCTCCCGCGGATTGCCGATGGTCGCCGAGCAGAGGACGAACACCGGCGAGGCGCCCCAGTGCCGGGCGACGCGTTGCAGCCGGCGCAAGACGTTGGCCACGTGCGAACCGAACAGCCCGCGGTAAACGTGCATCTCGTCGACGGCCACGTACCGCAAGCCCCGCCAGAAGGCGCCCCAGGCCACGTGGTGGCCGAGCATCCCCGCGTGGAGCATGTCCGGGTTGGTCAGCAGGACCCGCCCGCACTCCCGCAACTGCTTGCGCTGGTCGGGCGGCGTATCCCCGTCGTAGGTGCCCGCCACGGCTGCGCCGTGCTGGCGCCGGCCGCGCACCGCGCCCGGCCCCAGCGCCTCCAGGAGCTCCAGCAGGGTGCGGAGCTGGTCCTGCGCCAGGGCTTTGGTCGGAAAGAGGTACAGGGCCGTCGCCCTGGGGTCCATCAGGAGCGCCTCCAGCACGGGGACGTGGTAGGCCAGGCTCTTGCCGCTGGCCGTCTCCGTCGCCACCGCCACGTGCCGCCC
Organism: Limnochordaceae bacterium; assembly: GCA_014896295.1. Taxonomy (GTDB): domain Bacteria; phylum Bacillota; class Limnochordia; order Limnochordales; family Geochordaceae; genus Carboxydichorda; species Carboxydichorda subterranea. Next base: position 151,801 of record JADBKR010000003.1, on the reverse strand, counting down.
GGCACGGGCGTGCTCGATGGCAAGGGCCTGGTGCACGTAGAGCTGGTGGATCCCCCTGCGCTCCAGCGCCTGCTGCACGGCGGGCAGCAAAGGCGGCGAGACGTCCCGGTAACGGGCCGGCCGCGCCTCCGTCCAGTGCACCGCCCGGATCGGGTCATCCGGCCCCGCCTGGAGGTGCAGTTGCTCGAGCCACTTTTCGACGTCCATGGGCGATGGCTTCGCTCTCGGCCACCCCGGACCTCCTGGCCCCCTGGCCCGGCGCCGCTCCCGGCCATCCCTCGGGGGCCCAGAGGATGGCAAGCCCGGCCGGCCGGATGCGCCCTCGCAGCGTGAAGCGGTCGTGCAGCTCTTGCAGAGCCTGGCGCTCCTCGTCCTCCAGCTGGGACAGCCGCCGGCGCAGGCGCTGCTCGTGCCGGCCCATGGTACGGGCCACACGGCCTTCCCGCTCCCGCAACAGCGCCGCCAGCTCCGTCGATCCGGCCACCCTGGCGTACGCCTGCACGGAAGCGAGATGCCGGGCCAACCGGCGCACCGTGTCCATCTCTTCCGCCCGGCGCTGGCGGAAGTAAGCCCGCAGGCGGCGCACCTCGGCCCGGTAGGCAGGCTCGAGCTCCTGCTCGACCCGCCGGATCGCCTCCCGGGCCGCGGAAACGGCCGCACGCAGGGCCGCGTCGCTCACCCGGCGGACCTCGTACTCGGACAGCCACGCCGGGCCTCCGCCGATGGCGACCCTGGAAAGATGCCCCCGGGACCCCGCAAGACCTTCGGGAAACGGGGACGCGCCGCTCCAGACGGCGGCCTCCCGGGCAGGGTCCACGAGGACGTCCACCACCCGGCGTCTCACCCCGCCGTCGAGCGCAAAGCCGGCGATGACCACCAAGAACCTGAACCACAACAGACGCCGCAAGGGCCGGCCGTGGCATGGCGGCAGGTACGCCAGCACCGCGAACGCGCCGAGCTCCTGCACGGCCCGCCACACGCCTCGTGCGAACGGCGAACCCGGCAGCGCCGGCGTTAGCCCTTCGACCCGGCCGTCCCACGCCGGGTCCACGGCGATCGGGCGCTCCGTCCCCCCCGTCTTGCCGGCCCGGCGCACTCGCAATAGCCCTGGCCCGGCGAGCGTGGCGCGGTACCCCAGCACCTCGAGGCCCTTTTGCAGCAGGGCCGCCAGGTCGTCGCCCGCCGGGTGGGGCTGCAGGCTCACCCCGAGGCGTGCCTGGCTGCGGGCCACGCGATCCACCCCTCCTCCTGGCCCTCCTCCGGCGGTTGCTTCGGGCCGTCCAGGACGGTGGCCGTCAGCTCCCGGGCCCTCTTCCAGCGGCGCCATTGCCGTTCGAGGAAGCCGCCGAGGTGCCGCAGGCCCGTGAGCACCGCCTCGTCGTCCGCGCCCGAGATCACCAGCCGGCCGATGTAGGCGCCGATCCCTCCCGGCACGGTGGCCACCACCTCGTCGAGATCCCCCACCACCTCGCGGAACATCCCCAGCTTTTCGTAAAGCAGCGTCAGGACGTACTCTTCGATCGTGCCGGGCACCGCCAGGTTGACGACCTCCACGGGGCGGCTTTGCCCGAGGCGGTGGAGCCGTCCGATGCGCTGCTCCACCCGCATGGGGTTCCACGGCAGGTCGAGGTTGACGAGCCTCCAGGCCCACTGCAGGTTCTGCCCTTCGCTGCCGGCGTCCGTGCTGACCAGCACGCGGAGTCGTTCTCGGAACGATTCCAGCGCGGCTCGGCGCCGGGCGAGATCCAATCTCGCCGCAGTACAGCGCCGGTTCCATCCCCGCCCGGGCCAGTGCTTCGGCGGCCGCCTTCGCGGTCGAGACGAACTGGGTGAAGAGGACGACGCTACCGGGCTGGGGCGGCTCCCGCCGCAGCCACTCCACGACCCAGCCGATCTTGGGCCCCGGGTCGTGGCAGGCCAGGTGCCGGCTTCGCCGGGCCAGCTCTGCGAGGGCACCGAGCCAGGGGCGCCACTCTTCGTCCGGAGGACGCGCGACGAGGCGGGCCAGCGTGTGGCTCAGGCTCACGGGGCTCGAGGTCGCCTCCCGCAACAAGAGCGAGGCGACCAGCGCCATCCGCGCCCGCTCCTGTCCCCCCATCTGTCTCGCCATGGCCCGCAGCGTTCGGAGCAGCTCCTCGTAAAGCCGGCGATGCGGTTCGCCGAACAGGGTCAAGACGCTGGAGACTTGCCGCGGAGGAAGGGTGAGCCCCGCTTCCGGACGGCGGGTGCGGATGAGCACCTCCCCTACCAGGCGCCGCAGGTGCACGGTATTGCGGGGGTGCGGCGATCCCGGGTGAACTCCCGGCGGAAGGTGCGAGGGGTGCCGAGCTGTCCGGGCCGCAGCAAGCTCACCAGGTGGTAGAGCTCGTGCAGGTCGTTTTGGACCGGCGTGGCGGTGATCAGCAACAGCGCCCGCTTGCGCACGGCCGCCACCAGCCGGAAGGCGGCCGACGAAGCACGGTGCAGCCGGTGCGCCTCGTCCACGATCACGATGTCCCACGGCAGGCCGGCGATCGCCTCGGCGTGCGGCGAACGCCGTGCGGTCTGCAGGGATGCGAGCACGACCTCGGGGCGGTCCCATCCATGGTCAGGCCGGGGATGGATGCAGGCCCGGATGGCACAGTGGCGCAGCAGCTCGGCGTGCCACTGCCGGACGAGGGCGGCAGGCGCCAGGACCAGCGCGCGGCGCACCCGGCCGCGGAGCATCAGTTCCTTGAGGATGGCGCCGGCCTCGACGGTCTTGCCGAGCCCCACCTCGTCGGCCAGGATGGCCCGTCCCTGCAACGGGCCGACGGCTCTTTGCACCGCAGCCTGCTGGTGTGCGAACAGCCGTACGGGCATCGCCTCGAGGCAGTACAGATGCCCCGATGGGGCCTCGTCGAACCGCTCCAGGAGCGCAGGCCACAGCAAGAAGGCGCTCCCACGCGTTTGCAGGCCCCCCTGGGTTGCCCGGTTTACCAGCGTCCGGTACCATGCCGGATCTCGCGGTACCCAGATGGCGCCCTTCATTGGCGGGCCTAGTTTGCCCGCGCCTTCACCCGTTCTGCCAGCCGGTGCGCCAGGGACGTCACGTTCCCCGCTCCCATGACGAGGATCAGGGTGCCGGGCTCCGCCTGGGAGAGCGCGCACCGGTACGCCTCGTCGAGGGTCGGGCAGAAAAAGGCGCGCTCCGTCCGATCCCGCCACGCCGGCCGGTCCAGCAGGCGGTCGAACAGCGCCCTTCCCCCGACTCCCGGAATGACCTCCTCGGGGGTGGGGGCGTAGATTTCGGTCAGGATGACCGTGTCGGCACCGTCGAACGCTGCCGCCAGGTCGTCCATCAGCGACGCCGTGCGGTGGTAACGGTGGGGCTGGAAGACGGCCACCACCCGGCGGCCGTACCCCTCCTTGGCGGCCGCCAGCGTCGCCGCGATCTCCGTGGGATGGTGCGCGTAATCGTCGACGACCATCACGCCGGCGGTATCGGCCAGCACCTCGAAACGCCGCCGCGCGCCGGCGAAGCCGGCCATGGAGGAGGCCGCTCGTGGCGCGTCGATCCCGGCAAGGCGAGCGACAGCGAGGGCGGCCAGGGCGTTGCAGACGTTGTGGCGCCCCGGTATCGATAGCTGCACCTCGGCGACGGGCTTGCCCCGGTAAAGGGCGACGAAGCGGGCCGTGCGCGCCTCGAGGTGGATGTCGGAGGCCTGCCAGTCGGCCCGGGCGTGCAGGGCGAAGGTGACCAGGCGCCGGGTCTCCGGAGCGGTGGCGGCCGTCTCCCGGAGAATGGCGTTATCGGTGCCCAGCACCCAGGTGCCCTCGGGCCGGACCCGGTCGAGAAAGGCACGGTAGGCCGCGATCAGATCCTGGAAGCGCCCGTGGTAGTTTTCCAGGTGGTCCGGCTCGACGTTGGTGACCACTCCGATCGTGGGCTCGAAGTGCAGGAACGAGCGGTCGCTCTCGTCTGCTTCCACCACGGCCCACTCTCCGCGCCCCCACCGGGCGCCCGACGGCGATCCCGGCATGGCGAAACCGATGGCGCCCAGCGGGTCGAGGCCCGCCGACGCCAGCACGTGCACCAGCAAGCCCGTCAGGGTCGTCTTCCCGTGCGCCCCGGCTACGGCCACCAGGTGCCGGGCATTGACCAGCCCGGCGAGGGCCTCGGCCCGGTGCTGCACCGCGATGCCCCGCCGCTCCGCCTCCAGCCTCTCCGGGTGGCGGGCCGGGATGGCGCTCGAGACGACCAGGACGTCCACGCCGGAAAGGTGGGCAGGATCGTGCCCCTCGGCGACGGCGATGCCTGTCGCCCGCAGGCGCTCCGTGGTCTCGCTGCGCCGGGCATCACATCCGCTGACCGTCTCGCCCTCTGCCTTGAGCAACTCGGCCAGGGTGCTCATGCCGGTGCCGCCGATCCCCATCAGGTGATAGTGCCGGGTCATCGCGTACCTCCCTGGGAGCCGGGCTCCCACGTTCGTGCCTGCGGCTGCCGGCTACGGTTGCTGTCGCACATCGGGCGCGCCGGGAGCGCCGGGCTGGGCCGGGCCTTCCGGACGGCCAGAGCCCTGGGGCGTGCCTTGCCGCCACCCCGTCGCCTGCTCCTCGAACAGGCGGGACAAAGCCTCGCCCAGCATGCGGGCGCCCGCCCTCGCCTCGTCCAGCGTGTTGTCCCTGTAGTCGCCGATGAAGACCGTCAGGCTGTTGGGGTGCACGTGCCCGTTGAGAGCGGTGTGTTGCACCTTGATCCCTCTCGAAATACCCGGATACAGGTCGTTGAGCTTCGCTCGCAGGGCCTCGGCGAAGGCAAGGTTCTGGTCGGCATAGGGATTCGAAACGTCCCCGACGACCAGCAGGATCTTGGCGACCTTCTGCCCGTCGATCTCCGCGGTCGTGTAGCCGTCGGGGTAGTCCGAGGGCAGAGCGTCACGATGGACGTCCAATACCGCGGCCACGTCCGGGTTGGAGCGCAAGAGCTCGTTGACCGTGGTCGAGCGCATGGACGAACGCTTCGCTGTAGTTGGGGTAATCGTGGACGTTGCGATCGTGGATGGCTCGCACTCCTCTTTGCTCCAGCACCGCCGCCAGCTCGTCCCCCACCGTCACCACGCCGCCGGGCTTGCCCCGCTCGTGGGTGGCGGCGGGCTGGTAATTCTCCGTCGTGTGGGCGTGATAGATCAACACCGCCGGGGTGCTGCCCACCTGCGGCTGGCCCTGCCGCTGGGCCTGCGGCGGTCTGGCCGGAGAGGGCGCCTGCCCTCGTTCTCCCGGAATCAGCCCGAGGAACCGGCCTCCGACCACTGCGACCACCAGCAGCGCCACCAGAACGAACAAAAGCCCGGGTCCTCCGACCCGTTCGGTCTTTCCGTGTGTGGCCGCCACCACCACCGACCCCCTTCGGCCGCACTATATGGGGCCGGTGGTCGTCCTATGACAAGCCTCCGGATCTACGTCCCGCCCGCCACTTCCTTCAGCAGCGCTTCCACTCGTTGCATGGCCTTGCCGAACCCTTCCCAGTCCCCCGCTTCCAGTCGCCGGCGCGCCTGTTGGAGCGCGTCGAGCGCCTCTCGCAGCCGGGCGTTTTGGGCGGCCTGCGGGCCCGTGGGGGAAGCGGCGGGCGGCAGAGCGGCCGGGGTCGCAGGCGGCGCCGGCGCCTGAGCGCCCGTGGCGATGGCGAGCGCGCTCATCAGGTCGGGCGCCATCACGAGCTGCGCGCTCGTCGCCAGCACGACCCGGCGCAGCTCGGGCAGCTGGCTTTGTTCCGATACGAGGAACAACGGCTTGACGTAGAGTACGGTGCCCCGGACCGGCACGACGATGAGGTTTCCCCGCAGAACGCGCGAGCCCCGCTGCCCCCACAGCGTGAGTTCCCGGGAGATGTCGGGATCCTGGTTGATGCGGGCCTCGATTTGCATGGGTCCGTAGGTGAGACGCTGCTTGGGGAAGCGGAAGACCTGGAGTTGCCCGTAGTGGGGCGGGTCGGAGCGGCCGACCATCCAGGCCGTCATGTTTTGCTTGTCTTGGGCGGTGAACGGGTACAAGAGGGCGAACTCCGGGCCGTCTCCCAGGTCGACCATGGCGTAGTACGGCTGCATCACGACCTCTTGCTCCCCGTGGATCTCCCGGGGAAAATCCCAGCGGTCCTCCTGGTTGTAGAAGAGCCCGGGGTTGACCATGTGGTAGACGGCGTAGACGGCCGCCTGCAGCCAGAAGAGGTCTTCGGGGTAGCGCCAGTGGGCCCGCACGTCCTCGGGCACCGCCGACGCCGGTTCCAGGAAGCCGCCGAACAGGTCGGAAAGAGCCGAAGCCAGGGGTTCGCTCTCGTCGACCTGATAGAAGTGGACGGTCCCGTCGTAGGCGTCCAGAGTGACCTTGACCGAGTTGCGGGCGTAGTTGCCCCACCCGGCCATGGGCCGGGCGTAGGGGAAGCGGTCGGTCGTGGTGTAGGCGTCGACCATCCACAGCACGTGCCCGTCCCGGGTGACGATGGGATACGGGTCGCGGTCGTAGCGCAGGAAGGGCATGAGCCGCTGGAGCCGCTCCATCACCGTCCGGTACATCAGGACACGGCTCTTGGCGCTCACCTCCGGCGACAACAACAGCTCGGTACTGCCGAATCGGGCTGCGAAGAGCAGCCGGTTCCACAACGTCAGCGCAATGCCGTCCTTCCCCTCGTAGCGATGGAAGACGTTCTGGTCTCCCGAGGGGTAGTCGAACTCGGGGGTACGGCCCTGGACCACGATCCAGTCCGCCGCCATCTCCCCGAAGTAGATCTGGGGGCGTGTCACCTGGGGCCATCCGTCTTGCGACCGGGGCGGGATGTCGGCGACCGTGAGGCGGGGCATCCCCTGGCCGCTCACCTCGGAGGCCGGGCTCATGACGAGGCCGTAGCCGTGGGTGTACTGGAGCTTGCGATTGATCCAGCTGGGGTTTTGCAGCCGCTGCGCGTTGAGCTCGCGCACCGAGAGCATCACCTGGCGGATGCGGTCGCCCACCCGGTACCGGTCCACGTCGACCTCGACGAAGTCATAGTAGGGGCGAAACTCCTGGAGCTGGCTGTATGCCCGCCCGAGCGGCCGCCAATCCCACAGCCGGATCTCCTGGAGCAAAGGACGCGCGGCCTGCACGTCCGTCGCTTCGATGGCATCCTTGGGGTCGAAGGCGACCTCCCGCACCCCGTCGAGGCCGTAAGCCTTGCGGGTCATCGCGATGTGGTGGCGCAGGAACGGCTCTTCCCGGACCAGCTCGTTGGGCCGCACCACGAACCGCTGCACGAGCCCTGCCCCCGCCTCACCCGCCACGGCTACGGCGAGCGTCACGATGGCCGCTCCCGCCGCATATCGCCCCCACGGCCGCCAGGCGGCCGCTGCGGTCAGCACGGGCCGTCACGCCGGCGAGCGCCGTCACGATGACCCGGAGCGGCAGCCGCACGTGCACGTCGGTGAACGTGGGCCCGTAAATGACCCCGCCCGGAGCAAAGAGCAGGTCGAACCGTCCGAGCCACGTCTCGACGGCCCAGATGGCCGCCAGCGCCGCGAGCAGCAGGAAGACGTGCCGGCGAGGGCGCCCCCACAGGGCCTGTCCGCTCCCCCGGCGCCAGGCGAGCAAGCCCGCGGCCGTATAGACGAACAGGATGATCCCCAGGGAAAGGACGAGCGCCCCCGTGACCAGGGAGAGCACGATCCGGTAGAACGGCAAGCTGAAGACGTAAAAGCCCGCGTCCTGCCCCAGCACGGGATCGACCACGCCGAAGGGGCGGCGATGGAAAAACAACCCCACCTCCATCCACCGGGACGAGACCCCCAGGCCCAGCAGCACCGCCAGGCCGAGCACTGCCAGGGAGGCGAAGCGTCGCAACAGGCGCCAGGCTCCGGCCAGGCGTGACGAGGTGAGCTCGTCCCACCGGAGGTAAGCCCTGGCCAGCGCCGGCCGGGCCAGGGAGAAGTTGAGCCACAACACGGCGAGGGCCACGAGCGTGGCGCCCGCGAAGACCGCGCAGCGCCAGGTCCACGGCGTCACGAACAGCGCGGTGCGCCCCAGGCTGCCGAACCACATCCAGTCGGTCAGGGTGCGGGCGAACGCCAGGGCGACGACGACCAGGGCGACCAGCAAGAAGGCGAGGCGGAGGAGAAGGTTGCGGACGATCATGAGGTAGACGCTCCCGTTCCTTTGACGACCCGAAGGCGCGGCCCGGCCGCGCGGACAGCGAGTTGACGGATGCGCTCCGCGGAGAACAGGTAGCGGCGACCGCAAAACCGGCATCGCAGCTCGACGGGATCCTGCTCGCGGGCGATGTCGAGCAGCTCCTTGGGGCCCAGCGCCACCAACCCGGCCTCGAACCGGCTGCGGCTACACGAGCAGTGGAAGGCGACCGGCTGCTCGGCCAGGATGCGGGGCCGCCAGGGGGCGAGCAGCTCCTCGAGGAGGACGGCCGGGCTTTCTTGCGCGCCCTTCCCCAGGGCATCGATCGCCCGGCTGACCTGCGGGGCCTGCTTCAGGCGCGCTTCGAGCTCTCCGAGCAAGTCGGGGGAAGCGCCCGGCAGCGGTGTGACCATCCACCCGCCCGCCGCCCGGATCCGCGTATCGGGCTCGACCAGGACCCCCAGCGCTACCGCCGCGGGCGTCTGCTCGGAATGGGCCAGGTAGTGTGCCACGTCCTCGTGCGATCTCGCCCGTCACCAGGGGCACCGCTCCCCGATACGGCTCGCGCAGCCCCAGGTCCCGGATGACGTACAGGACCCTTTGCCGATCGCCCGCGCCACGTCGAGCTTGCCCGCCCCGTTGAGGGGCAGGTGGACCAGGGGATCGCCCACGTAGCCGCGCACGGTGAGCCGGGCATCGGCTTGCGCCACGACGTGGCGAATGGGGCCGTCCCCCACGATCTGGAGCATGACGCGCTCACGCCCCTTGAGGGACGAGGCCATCAGCACGGCCGCCGTCATCAGCCGCCCCAGGGCGGCCGCCGCCGTCGGCATCAGGCGGTGGCGCACGCGGGCTCTCTCTACGACACGGGTCGTCACGCAGGCGGCGGCGCGGATCTGCCCGTCGGCCGCCACCATGCGCACGAGCCGGCCTTGAGAGGCCGGACGGGTGCCCCCCGGGAGTTCCTCCTGCGCGCTTCGTCAAGGCTGGGACGCCTCCTGCCCTGCCGGCGTACCGGCGCGGGGAACGGCACTCGCCTGCTCGCGCCTCGGCACCATCGCGGGGGTGAAGTGGCGGGTGACGACTCCGCTCGGGAGCACTTCGGGGCGGCCGTTGACCAGGAGCCGTACCCCTGCGGCATTGCCGAGCCGGATGGTGATCCCCTTGTCGGCCCGCCAGGTCAAGCGCTCCCCTGGCTCGGCCGTCCTGTAGAACTGGCGGGCGCCGTCCACGTACACTTCCATCCAACACCGCTCCTGCACGATCGCCACCACTTCCAGCAGAGCCGCCTGCGGTGGAGCGGGGGCCACGGCCGGCAGGTCCGGCGCCCCGCCCTGGACCGGCAACGGCCCGCCCGGCGCCACCCGGCTCGTCCCGGGGACGGGGGCGGCGCCGGAGGCAGCGAGGCCTGGCGTCGTCCCCGGCGCGTCACCGTCGGAAGCGCTCTGCTCGGAAGCGCCCTGCGTGGGAGAACGAGCCCTCCGGGCCCGCCGGCTGCGCCTGCGACGCCGCAGCAGGGGCGGAACTGCCCGCCGTCACGCCGGGCTGGTCGTACGGCCCGCCCACGCTTCGAGAGAGCAGCCACGCTCCGGCCAGCGCCACCAGGATGACCATCCCGGCTCCCGTCGCCACGGCCCGAACGCGGCGCTGGGGCTCCAGCGACTCGAGGAGCGGGTCTTTCGACCACCATGCCACCGTGCGACGAGGCAGCGAAGGCGTCCGAACGCGCCGGGCCACCCCTGCGCTCCGCTCGTACGCATCGAGGAGGGGGGCAGGGTCCACCCCGACCGCGTGGGCGTACAACTTGATGAACCCTCGCGCGTACGTCGGGCCGGGGAGCTGATCCCACCGGCCTTCTTCGATGGCCTGCAGCAGCCGCACCCGGACGTGAGTCCGGGCCTCTACCTCCTCCAGGCTCATTCCCAGCGCCTCCCGGGCCTCCCGCAGTACCTGACCCGGAGGAGTCGGGGATTCGCCCTGCGGCGCGCTTTCGCCTCGATACACGGTCAATGCCGGGCCCTCCAGTCGCTCATGCTTCGAGATGCTCGGCAGGGTCGTGCCGTCATGCCGGCTGATCGCGCCGGCGGTACGCCGGGAGCACCTCCCGGGGCTTGCTTCCCTGGTACGGCCCTACGACCCCGCGCCGCTCCATCATGTCGACCAGGCGCGCCGCCCGGGCGTAGCCGATGCGGAAGCGCCGCTGCAGCATGGAGACAGACGCCTGTCCCGCCTCCGTGACCAGCTTGACCGCCTCGTCGTACAGCGGGTCGTCGTCGTCCGCCGTGCCGGCCTTCTCGTCCTCCGGCTCCTCGAAGACGTCGACCTGGTACTGGGGCGGCCCTTGCTCCTTCCAAAACCGGACCACCTGTTCGATCTCCTTTTCGGTCACCAGACACCCCTGCGCGCGGATCGGCTTGGGCTCGCCGAGAGGATGGTACAGCATGTCGCCGCGCCCGAGCAGGCGCTCGGCGCCTCCGGCGTCCAGGATGGTGCGGGAGTCGACCTGGGACGAGACCGCAAAGGCCAGGCGCGAGGGGATGTTGGCCTTGATGAGCCCGGTGATGACGTCGGTCGAAGGGCGCTGAGTCGCGATCACCAGGTGGATGCCCGCCGCGCGGGCCATCTGGGCCAGGCGGCAGATGCTGTCCTCGACGTCGGCCGCCGCCACCAGCATGAGGTCGGCCAGCTCGTCGATGACCACCACGACGTACGGCATGGGCTGGGCCACTTTACCCTCGGCGGCCATCTGGTTGTACAGGCCGAGGTGGCGCGCCCCGACCTTGGCCATCTCCTGGTAGCGGGCCTCCATCTCGCGAACCGCCCATCGCAGGGCGGAAGCCGCCTGGCGCACCTCGGTGACCACCGGCGCCAGGAGGTGGGGGATCCCCTCGTATACCGTCAGCTCGACCCGCTTGGGGTCGATGAGCAGCAGCCGCAACTGGTCCGGCGTCAGGCGGAACAACAAGCTCATGATGATCGACGCAAGGCAGACGCTCTTGCCCGACCCCGTGGCTCCGGCAATCAGAAGGTGGATGACCCGCTCCAGGTCTCCCACCAGCGGCTCCCCGGCCACGTCCTTGCCCAAGGCCAGCGTCAGCGGGCGCTCGGAGCGGGCGAAGGCGGCCGACTCCAGCACCTCCCGGAGGGTGACCGTCTCCACGGAAGCGTTGGGCACCTCGATGCCGATGACCGGCTTGCCCGGCACCGGCGCCTCGATCCGTACGCCGGTGGTGGCCAGGGCCAGGGCCAGATCGTCGGCCAGGTTGACCACCCGGCTGATCTTGATGCCCGGCGCGAGCGCCATCTCGTAGCGCGTGACGACGGGGCCGCGAGTGTGGCTCACCACCCTGGCCTCGATGCCGAAGCTGGCCAGGGTCTGCTCGAGCAGATGGCTGCGGGCCACGATCTCCTGCTGATCTTGCGGGCGCCGCCGTGCCGGCACCTTCGCAAGGAGGGCGGAGGGCGGCAGGCGCCAGTTGCCCCGCGCTCCTCCCGTCACCGGGACGGTCACGGGAGCCTTCGAGCTCTGGCCTTCCTGACTATCGCCCGCACGCTCCTTGCCCCACCGCGGCAAGGCGAGCCGCTCGGAGAGAGAAAGGGCCGGCCTGGTCTCCCGAGGCTGCGAGGGAGCCAGAGCCACGCCGCCTCCTTCCTCCTCCGGCGGGCCTGAAGGCGGGCCCGCCGCAGCTGCCGCCTGCCATGCAGCCTGTGCGACCTCCCCCGCCCTCCCCCCGGCGTGCTCCCCCGCGGGAGCCATCGGGGGTCCACTGCCTGCCGGAGGCGCAGAGACTCCAGAGGGCGGCCGCCGGCGGCCGGCCAGAGCACGGCCCGCCCGCACGATCCCCCGGCCCGCTCGGCCGACGGTCCACGCTGCCCCGCGGGCGGCACCCCGGATCGGCACCTCCAGGATCCGGGAGGGCCCCACGTGGAAGACGAGGGCGGCCGCCACTACCAGCAGCGCCACCGCCACCAGGTAGGTGCCGTTCACCCCCACCGCCTGGGTGAGCCACGTGACCAGGGCTCGTCCCACGAGTCCCCCCGCCCGGGCAGGGCCGGAAGCCCCGGCTACCTCGATGCCTTGCGCCCAGCGTCGGACCCACGGGATCAGCTCCACCAAGACCGTCATGGCCGATGCGCCGGCCAACCAGCCCACCAGGCTCACCCACGCCCGCACTCCCTCGGGCTGGCGAGCCAGTTGCCAGCCCATGACGAGCGCCAGGGTCAACACGGCCACCGACGCCACCCCGAAGGCTTTCCACAGGCTCTCGGCCACGTAGGCGCCGGCTTCGCCGGCCTGTCCCCAGAAAAGGGCGAGCGCCGCCCAGACCGCGGCGAGCATGATCAAAAAGCCCGCCACTTCGGCTTGCCAGCGCTTCATGCGGCTATCCCTCCAGGATGCCGATGATCCCCGCCATCCGGCCGGTCCGGGGACCATCCCGCCGGTGCGAGTAAAACAGCTCGGGGTGGCACGCCGTGCAGCGCCCGTCCAGCCGGCACCGCTCGGGCGGCACGCCCGAGCGGATCAGGGCCGCCCGCACCGCCTCCGGCACGTCGAGGAAGAGCGACTCGCCCTCGCGGCGCACCCATCCCGTGTCGTCCTGCGGCGCGTCGCCTGCCACGGCCCGCCCCACCGCCCGGATGACCTCGCCGCCGACCCGATAGCAACAAGCCCGGATGGCAGGGCCGACGCGGGCTTGCAGCTGCTCCGGGCTGCACGACGCAGCCTCGCAGGCAGCCCACACCGCGGCCTGCACCACGCCGGCCGCCAGGCCTCTCCACCCCGCGTGGGCCGCCACCGCCGCCTTTCCCGACGGCTCCCACAGCAGCACCGGGGCACAGTCGGCAACCAGTACGGCGGCGGCCTGGCCCGGCCGGGTGATGACCAGGATGTCCCCCGTGCCGGCATCGCTCCAGCGGTCGGGGCTCGCCGGTCGACCGCCCGGGCTCGCTCGCCCGGGACCCCCGAGCTCGTGACCCGGACAACGTCCTTCCCGTGCACCTGACGGGCCGTGTGAACCGGCAGGTCCTCCGGCCAGCCCACCAACCGCGCGGCCCGGCGGCGGTTCTGTTGCACCCGCCCGGGATCATCGCCCGTGGACCACGACAGGTTGAGCGAGCGGAACGGCCCTTCGCTCACGCCCCCGTTGCGGTCGGTGAACCCTCGCACGACGGCCCTCACGGGGAGGTGCCGCCCTGCTCAGAAACGCCGGGGCGCCGTCCGAGCAGGCCCTCCACTTCGGCCACGAAGCCGCTCACGTCCTTGAACTCCCGGTAGACGGAGGCGAAGCGCACGTACGCCACCGCGTCGAGCCGGCGCAGTTCGTCCATGACCCGCTCCCCGATGGCGGCCGACGGGACCTCGCCGGCCCCCCCGAACTGCTGGCGCACCGCCCGTTCGACCCTGCCCACCAGGTCCTCGACCTGATCCATCCGGATGGGGCGCTTCTCGCATGCCTTGAGGACGCCCGCCAGGATCTTGGCGCGCGAAAAGACCTCTCGCCGGCCGTCTTTCTTGACGACCAGCAGCGGAGGCTCCTCCAGGCGCTCGTACGTCGTGAATCGCCGCCCGCACCCGGGGCACTCCCGCCGCCTGCGAACCGCTGCCCCTTCCTCGGTCAGCCGCGAGTCCACGACGCGGGTGTCCGGCTCACCACAATACGGGCATTTCAAACGAGCTCGGCTCCCCGGGAGTCATCTTATCACAGGTGGCTAGGACGAACCCGAGGCGCCCGCATGGGGAGTGATACTGCTGGGCAGGTCGACGAGGATGACGTCGACGCCGATGCGCACGATGTCCTGCCAGGGGATCTCGACGTCCCGCTCCCTGGCCCGGAACCACCCGCCACGGCCGCCCGCAGGCAGGATGAGGGAGCGGATGCGGCCGGTCTCCACGTCGACGTCGAGGTCGTAAAGGTTCCCGAGCTTGCGGCCGTCGGCGATGTTGATGACGTCCTTGGACCGAAGCTCCGAGGCGCGAAGCTGCACCTCGCGGCCCCCCTGTACCCGGCCGCCGGCGCTCTCCGCCGGACCCTCGTCGCCGGCCGCCGGAGCCTCTACCACCTTCTATCTTATGGGCGAAGGGTGTCGTTATCTCATCCGAGCCAGCGCCACGGCAACAGGCGCACCCACCACGGCTCTTGCCGCTCCGGGGGCTTCACCCGGGAGGGCGCGCTCGGCCCGGAAGCCGTCCCGGAGCTACTCCAGACGAGCGGGCCCGGTCCGGGCGCCGTCGCAGGAGCCGCCAGCGCGCCGGGCCTGGCGTCTTGCGGCGCCTGGCGAATCGGCGAAGCGGAAGAGCCGGGAGCCGCCTTCACCGTCCCCGCCTCTTCGCTCTCGGGGCGGCCGACCGGACACAGCGACGGGAAGACGACGCACCACCAGTTGTGACCTCGCCCTTCTCCGACCACGACCAGCAGCGCCGGGTACCACCCGGCCGGATAACGGGCGTGGGAGAACGGGTCGGTGGTCTCGCCGAACAGGAACCGGCCGGCCTCCACCCGCACCGGGCGCAGGGCATATCCTCCCCGGACGAGCGCCCGCCGGGCCGTCGCCACGATGCCGTCCCGGTAGCGGTAGAGGTACGACACGAAAGCGTCCGGCCGGGTCGTGAGCCGGTCGGAGGGCTGTCTCGTGGCCGCCCACGCGCCGTACAGCCCGGTGATCTGATCGCGCACCGCCCGGAAGATCGCCATCTTGGCCTGCTGGTCGACCGGGTCGTCGCTGTGGGCGATGACGTGCAGCCGTACGATGGATGGAGCCGCGGGCACGCCGCTCCCCCAGCCCGAGCTCTCGCCCCGGGCCGCAGGAGCCGAGAGCAGGATCAGGATCCACGCCACGGCGACGACGCAGGCAAGGCGGCGAAGCTCACGCGTCCGCATGCTGCTCATCCCGCCATGTGCCGCCGCAGCTGCTTGAGCGCGGCCTTCTCCAGCCGTGAGACCTGGGCCTGGGAGATCCCGATGGCCTCGGCCACTTCCATCTGCGTTCGGCCGTCGAAGAAGCGCATCTTCAGGATGCGCTGCTCCCTCGGCCCGAGGCGGTGGATGGCCTCCCGGATGGAAATACTCTCCAGCCAGCCGCCGTCGGGGTCCGGATCGTCGCTCACCTGGTCCATCACGAAGATGGGGTCCCCGCCGTCGTGGTAGATGGGCTCGAAGAGAGAGACGGGTTCCTGGATGGCATCCAGGGCCGCGACGACTTCCTCCCGGGGTACGTCGAGCGCCTCGGCGATTTGCGCGACCGTCGGCTCTCGCGAATACTTGCTGGTGAGCGCGTCGCGGACCTGGAGCGCCTTATAGGCAATATCCCGCAGCGATCGACTCACCCGGATCGGGTTGTTGTCGCGCAGGTACCGCCGGATCTCGCCCACGATCATCGGCACCGCGTACGTCGAGAACTTCACGTTTTGCGTCAGATCGAAGTTGTCGATGGCCTTCATCAGCCCGATGCAGCCGACCTGGAAGAGGTCGTCCACGTACTCGCCGCGGCTGTTGAAGCGCTGGATGACGCTGAGCACCAGCCGTAGATTGCCCTGGATCAGCTCCTCCCGGGCCGACGGGTCTCCGCGGCGCATGCGGTAGAGCAGCTCCCGCATGCGGGTGTTGGAGAGGACGGGAAGCTTGGCGGTGTTGACCCCACAGATCTCGACCTTGGTACTTTGCACCGAACGCCCACCTCTGATGCAGCTTCCGTGCATCTGCGAGTATGGCCGGGATGGCATGAAGCTATTCCGGCGCGCATAGAGGTAGCCAGGAGCCGGGCACCGGAGGGGGCCGCGCATGGTACCAGGTCTCGTCGCCTGGACCGTCGTCGATTTCCTGTTCGACTGGGCGTTGTTGTGGGCCACCGCTCAATTGCGGGCCACCCCGGCCCCGCTGGGGAGGCTGGCGGCGGCGGCGTGGACAGGCGCCATCCTGTTCGCGCTCCTCCCGGATCGCTCGGGCCCGCTCCTGACGGCGACGGCAGCCGTGGCCGTCTCCGTGGTGATGGCGGCCCTGGCTTTCCAGCCCCGGGCACCGCGGAGCCTCGTGGCGATCACCGGCACGGTGTGGGCGGTGGCGTTCGTGGCCGCCGGTGCCGGGCTCGCGGCCCAGAGCATCGCGGGGCTACCGGGGCGGCCGGCTTGCGCGGGCGCGGCGGTCTCGATGGCCGCTCTGTGGGCCACCGCCCGTTGGGGGCACCGGCGCCTTTCGACCCTGGGCGTGGAGCGTTCCCTGCGGGTGACGGTGCGGGTGCGCTTCGGCGACCGGTGGATGCTGGCCGAGGGGTTCGTCGACACGGGCAACCGCCTCAAGGAGCCGGTGACGGGTCTCCCGGTCATCCTGGTCGGGCCCGAGGTCATGGCGGCCGCGGTCGGCGACGACGGGTGGTGGACGGAGGGGATTGCCCGGGACGCGTGGGCCCTGGCTCAACGCCTGCCTTCCATCGCCCCCGGGTGGGCCAAACGGTTCCGGTTGGTCCCGTTCGAAGGGGTGGGGATCCGCCACGGGGTGCTCGCCGCTTTCCGGGCCGACGAAGCGAGGCTGGAGCGCCCCTTGGAGCCTCCCGTGGAGGTAGGCCCGACCGTGGTGGCCGTCTCGCCAGCACCGCTCCGCTCCGGCGAGGTCCAGGCGCTGGTGCCGCCCGAAATCCTGGCCGCTGCCAGAGCCGCCCGGGATCCGGTCGTGCAGGCTCGGATGCCAGACGGGGGAGGTATGGTGGGTGTCAAAGTTGGAGCCTGAGCAGCCGCTCGTTGGCCGGCAAGCAGGATTGCCCAGGTGGGCGCGGCTGGCCGCGCTGGCCCGCCGGCTCGTGGTCGTCCTGCGCATGGTATGGCTGCGCGCCCGCCTGCGGGGCCTGGCCGACCTGGTCGGGTACGTGGGCACCGGTTCGGGCGAGGTGCTCCCGCCGCCCCTCACTTCCGAACAAGAGGCGGGCCTCATCCACCAGCTGGCTCTGGGCGACTTCACCGCCCGCACGCCGCTCATCGAGCACAACTTGCGGCTGGTGGTCTACATCGCCCGCAAGTTCGAAAACACGGGGATCGGCACGGAAGACCTGGTCTCGATCGGCACCATCGGCCTCATCAAGGCGGTCCAGACCTTCGATCCGACCCGGCGCATCAAGCTGGCGACCTACGCCTCCCGCTGCATCGAGAACGAGATCCTGATGTTCCTGCGCCGCAATGCCAAGACCCGCTCCGAGGTCTCCCTCGACGAGCCGCTCAACACCGACTGGGAGGGCAACGAGCTGCTCCTCTCGGACATCCTGGGTACCGAGAGTGACGTGGTGCGCCACCTCGAGGATCGGGTCGAAAAGGACTTGCTCTATACCGCCATGCACCGCCTGAGCGGGCGGGAGCGGCGCATCATGGAGCTTCGCTTCGGCCTGCTCGACGGCGAGGAGCGCACGCAAAAGCAGGTCGCCGACCTGCTGGGCATCTCCCAGTCCTACATCTCCCGGCTCGAAAAGCGCATCCTGCGCAAACTGCGCCGGGAAATCCACCAGATGGCGACCTGCTAGCGCTCGCCGGGCCCGATCCGCCACCACGCCGCCGGGGCTGCCGTCACGGTACGAGGAGTCAGCGACGCCTCAAGAAGGGCGGGATCTCCAGGTCGTCGTGGACGAGCGGGCGGATGTCCCCCGTCCCCCGGCCAGGCTGCCGGTCCTGACCTCCGGCCCGAGCGGCCTGGGGCTGCTGCGCCGCCTGGGGCCCCGGCCGGTGGTCGTCGCGGGGCTGCCCCGTGAAGCCCGTGGCGATCACCGTCACCCGCACCTCGTCGTTGAGCGACTCGTCGATGACGGCGCCGAAGATGATGTTGGCCTCCGGGTCGGCCGCCTCGGCCACGGTCTGCGCCGCCTCGTTGACCTCGAAGAGGCCCAGGTTGGAGCTCCCCGTGATGTTGAGCAGCACCCCCTTGGCCCCCTGGATACTGGCCTCGAGCAGCGGGCTCGAGATGGCCGCCCGAGCGGCCTTCACCGCGCGGTCCTCCGAGCCGCCCGCCCGGCCGATGCCCATCAGCGCCGAGCCGGCACTGGACATGATCGTCCGCACGTCGGCGAAGTCCAGGTTGATGAGCCCCGGTACGGTGATGAGGTCGGAGATCCCCTGCACCCCCTGGCGCAGCACGTCATCGGCCAGCCGGAAGGCGTCGAGCACCGAGGTCTTCTTGTCGATGACCTGCAGCAGCCGGTCGTTGGGGATCACGATGAGGGTATCCACCTTGCCGCGCAAATTGGCGATCCCCTCCTCGGCCTGGCGCATCCTGCGGCGTCCCTCGAAGGAAAACGGCCGGGTCACCACCGCCACGGTGAGCGCCATGACCTCCTTGGCCACCTCGGCCACCACCGGAGCCCCGCCGGTGCCGGTCCCGCCCCCCATCCCCGCCGTGATGAAGACCATGTCGGCGCCCATCAGCGCCTCCCGGATCTGGTCGCGGCTCTCCTCGGCCGCCTTTTGCCCGATCTCCGGGAGCGAACCGGCACCGAGCCCCTTGGTCAGCTTCTCGCCGATCTGGATCTTGCGGGGAGCGTTGGACAGCGCCAGCGCCTGGGCGTCCGTGTTGATGGCGATGAACTCTACCCCGCGAAGCTCAGCCTCGATCATGCGGTTGACCGCATTGGAACCACCGCCGCCGACGCCAATGACCTTGATGTTGGCGTAAGGGCCCGCGTCCAGGTCGAACTCCACCATCGATGAACCGCCCCCAAACCTCCCACCGTCGGCCCGCTCTTCGGCGATACTTCATCAGAGCCCGGACGCATCCTTTGCGGGTGCAGCTCCGTTGCTCGTTGCCCGCTTCCAGGTGACCCGGTCGCTGTTGCGCATGTCGGCCTGGAAAGGCACGTCGCCCGGGCCCAGCCGCTGCAACAGGGCCGAGAGCAGCGTCAAACGTCGCAGGTCGTCGGGCGAGAGCGCGGTCCCTGACCGTCGCCCGCCACTCCCCACGCCACGCTGCTCCCGTCCGTCAACAACAGCGTCCACTCCCCGCGCTCGGCGTCCAGGTGCAGCTCGGACAGACGGCCTCCCAACAGCGGGAGCAGCCGTTCGGCCAGCGCCGCCCCCAGGGCCACGGCCTGGGGCGCCGGATCGAGCGGCTCCAGCACGGCGCCTGGCTCCCACGCCCCGGTGATGACGGGAAGCTCCCTCGACGTCCTGGCCGGCGGGGGGCCCAGCACCCTGCCCTGCTTGTCCACTTCGACGATGGACTGGCCGGTCGCGACGTACGCCACGGGGCCCCGGGGGATCACGCGCACCTCCAGCACCGACGGAAGGTGCCGGACGAGCCGGGCGCTGGCGACGCGCGGCTCCATGGCCACCGCGCGATCGATCTCCCGCTGCTGCACGTCGAGCACGTTACGCCCCTGGCCCCACCGCAGGCGGGCGACCAGCCGGTCCCCTACCTCCGCCCCGACGCCGGTGACCGTCACCCGGCTCACCGAAAAGAGCGGAGAAGCGGCCGCCCCGTAAACCCCCAGCGCGGCCACCAGGGCCACTCCGGCCACGCTGGCCGGCGCGCGCAGGCTCGGTCTCGTCATGCCCGGCTCACCCGCCTGATCTGGGCGCCTGCTTGCGCCAGTTTCTCGACCAACCGCTCGTACCCCCGGTCCAGGTGATGGACGCCGCCGACGAAGCTCTGGCCCTCGGCCGCCAGGGCGGCCAGCACCAGCGCGGCCCCTCCGCGAAGGTCGGGAGCCTCGACGTCCGCCCCGCTCAGGCGGGACGGCCCTCGCACGACGGCGACCCGGCCGTCCACCGCGATGTCTGCTCCCATTCTCCACAACTCCTGGACGAAACGGAACCGCCTCGAGTAGATTTCCTCCCGCACCACGCTCGTCCCACGAGCCGTCACCATCAGCGCCACCCACTGCGGCTGCACGTCCGTCGGAAAACCGGGATAGGGTTGGGTGCGCACGGAGACGGCCGAAAGCGCCCGCCCCTGCGCCGACACCTCGAGCCCTTCCTCGACGCGCTCCACCTCCACCCCTGCCGAACGAAGCCTGGCGATGACCGCAGCCAGGTGATCCGCCCTCGCGCCCGTGAGGCGCAGGTGCCCCCGGGTGATGGCGGCCGCCAGGAGCCAGGTGGCCGCCTCGATCCGGTCCGGCATCAGGCTCCACTCGCAACCGTGCAAGCCGCCCTCCGTTCCCTCGACCCGGATGGCGGAGCTCCCCGCCCCCTGCACCCTCGCCCCCATCGCCTGGAGGAAGCTCTGGAGCTCCACCACCTCCGGCTCTCGCGCCGCATTGTGGATGACGGTGACCCCCTGGCCCGCACGGCCGCCATCATCAAGTTCTCCGTGGCCCCGACCGATGGGAAGTCCAGCACGATGTCCGTGCCGCTCAGGTGCCGGGCGGTCAGTTCGATGAAGCCGCCCTCCTGGCGCACTTCGGCGCCCAGGCTCTGCAGCCCGTGCAGGTGCAGGTCGAGCGGGCGTTCCCCGATGTCGCAGCCTCCGGGCTGTGCCATGCGGATTCGTCCCGATCGGGCCGCTACCGGTCCGAGCAGCTGGACGGACGCCCGCATGGTCCGGACGAGCTCGTCCGGGGGTTGCTCGGCCAACGGGTCGCTCGCTTGCAGGGCCAGCGTACCCGGCCCTGTCCACTCGACCTTCACGCCGAGGCCGGACAGCACGCGCATCATGGTGCGCACGTCGGCGATGTCAGGTACGTCGCGGATGACGCAGCGCTCGGATGTGAGCAGCGTCGCCGCCATCAGCTTGAGCGCCGCGTTCTTGGCGCCGGAGACGGTGATCTCGCCGGAGAGAGGCGCGCCACCCCGGATCAGCAGACCGTTACGCTCCACCGGATGGTTCCCCCTATGACCGCTTCATGGTATGCCGGGGGAAAAAGCCCGGTGCGGCGCGCCCCGTTACGCTCCGGCCGCCTGCAGCACCAGCCTCGCCACCTCCTCGGCTGCCCCGGGCCGGCCGAGCCGCCGGCTCGCCTGGGCCATGGCCCGCAAGCGCTCGGGGCTCTATCAAGAGCTCTCGGATGACCTCCACCAGGCGGCTCCCCGTGAGGGCGCCGTCGGGCACCACCACGCCCGCGCCCGCCCGCTCCACGGCCCGGGCGTTCAGTTGCTGGTGGCCTTCGGCCGCATACGGGTACGGGACCAGGATCAGGGGCACGCCTCGCGCCGTGTACTCCGCGATGGAGATGGCGCCGGCCCGGGAGACCGCCAGGTCGGCGGCCGCCACCGCCGCCGGCATGTCGTCCACGTACGGCACGACCCGAAGCCGCCCCAACCGCCAGCCGCCGCTGTCGCGCCTCCCTCCGGGGTACCGGGCCGACAGGGCGGCCTCTACCTCATCGAACTGGCTTTGTCCGGTCGAGACCAGCACCTGCGCTCCCTCGAGATGGGCCAGCTCCTCGGCGGCCTCCACCACGGCGAAGTTGAACCGCCGGGCTCCCTGGCTCGCCCCTACCACGAGCACCGTTCGCAGGCCCGCCTCGAGGCCCAGCCGTCGTATTCCCTCCTCCCGGCCCACGGTCAACAGTTCCCGCCGCACCGGGTTGCCGGTGACCACGGCCCGGGCCTGCACCGGCGCCGGCAGGCGGTTCCTCGCCTCCTCGAAGCCCAGCGCCACCGCTCGCGCCCAGCGGGCCATGAGCCGCGTCGCCCGGCCCGGCAGAGCGTTTTGCTCCTGCCAGACGACCGGGATCCGCACCATCCGGGCGCCGGCCACCGCCGGGGCGCAGCCGTAGCCGCCCGTCGCGAGCACCACCCGCGCGCCCAGGGCTCGCAGCCGCCACGCCGCTTCCACGGCGCCTCGGGCCAACGCCGCGGCGAAGACGGCAGCCGCCGGGGAGAGCCTGGCGGGCGCCGGCTCGCCGGCCACGACGTGGAAAGCCTCCCCGTGTCGCCGCAAGAGCACCGGTCCCAGGCCCCGGCGGGTCGTCAGGAACGTGACGGCGGCCTGCGGATCGAGGGCCCGCAGCTCCTGCGCCACCGCCAGCCCGGGGTAGATGTGCCCGCCGGTGCCGGCTGCCGCGATGACCACGTGCACGCTCACAACACGCTCCGCCGGGAAAGGCGCAGCAGCACGCCCATGGCCGTCATGCTGGCCATCAGGGAGCTGCCCCCGTACGAGATGAACGGCAATGGGATCCCGGTGACCGGCAAGCTCCCGGTCACCACACCGATGTTGAGCAGCCCCTGCACGACCACGAGCGAGACCGCGCCCACCGCCAGCAGCTGCTCGTAGCGATCCTGCAGCCCGAGCGCGATGCGGTAGCCTCGCCAGGCGACCACGGCGAACAGGGCCACCACCGTGGCGGCGCCGACCCAGCCCAGCTCCTCGCTCAAGATGGCGAAGATGAAGTCCGTGTGGTGCTCCGGCAGGTAGGCGAACTTCTGGCGGCTTTGCCCGAGCCCGAGCCCGAACAGCCCGCCCGACCCGACCGCGAGCAGCGACTGGATGACGCTCCACCCCTTGCCGGCAGGGTCGGCCCACGGGTCGAGGAAGGCCAGCAGCCGGGCCATCCGGTACGGCTCGATCCAGATGAGGGCGAGCATGGCCGGCAGTGCCAGCAGGCCCAGAACCACGAGCTGCTGGTAGCGCATGCCGCCGGCGAACAGCACCGTCACCACCACCGCCAGGAGCACCAGCCCCGTGCCGAAGTCGGGCTCCAGCATGATGAGGCCGAACGCCACGCCGACCGCCAGGATCGGCACGAGCGGGCCCCGGACGAAGGAGCTCATCGTGTCCGTACGGTCGGCCGCCCACCAGGCCGTGAAGTTGATGGCCGCGAGCTTGGCAAGCTCCGACGGCTGCAGATTGACGAAGGGCAGGGAGATCCACCGGCGCGAACCGCCGATCTCCTGGCCGACCACCAGCACCACGGCCAACAGTACGTAGGAGAAGACCATGAGCGGCACCGCCACCGGCCGCAGGCGCTGCACGTCGAAGCGCAGCATGGCCAACGCCAGGGCCCACGACATCGCCGCGTACACGACCTGGCGCTTGAAAAAGTAGTAGGGATCGCGAAACTGCGCGAGGCCCCGGGTATAGCTGGCGCTCAGCACCATGACCAGCCCGATGGCCATGAGCACGCTCAGCGCGGCGATGAGCACGAGGTCGGGCGGCGCCTGCGCGTGCGGCACGTCCGACGCCGCCATCTCCCTCGGGGGGCTGCCCGGTCGGCGCCGCAATTCGATGACGCTCACGGTGTCACCCCCACGCTCCCGGACAGGATGGCCCACAGCCCGACGAGCCCGAACAACGCGGCCCACAGCCACAGCCGCACGACCACCTGCGGCTCGCTCCACCCCTCGAGCTCCAGGTGATGGTGGAACGGGCTCATGCGCAAGAGCCGGCGGCCGCCGGTGAGCCGGAAGTAGGCGACCTGCGCCATGACCGACAGCGTCTCCACCACGAACAGCCCGCCCACGATCGGCAAGGAGAGGAGCGTCCCGGTGAACGTCCCCATGGCGGCCAGCGCCGCTCCCAACGCCAGGCTGCCCGTGTCGCCCATGAACACCTGGGCCGGGTACCCGTTGTACCACATGAACCCCAGGCAGGCTCCTCCGACGGCGCCGGCGAAGATACCCACCTCCGGCCGCCCGGTCATCCAGGCGGCGCCCGCGTAGACCGCCGAGGCGATGGCGATGGCGCCGGCGGCGAGCCCATCCAGGCCGTCGGTCAGGTTGACGGCGTTGGCGCTGGCCGTCGTGGCCAGGGTGGACAGCAACACGAAGAGCCACGGGGCGAGCTCCCAGCTCGTCCCGGCAAACGGCACTCCTTGCCGGGCGGCTTCCGGGGCCACGCGCAGGGTCCACACCGCCAGGAGGGCGGCCAGCAACACCTGGCCGGCGAACTTCTCGCGGGCCCGCAGGCCCATCGCACGATGCAGCCGCAGGGCCCGCAGGTCGTCGATGCTCCCGAGCAGGGCGAAGGCCACGACGAACAGCACGAGCACCAGCGCCCGATCCACGCGGGGGGCGAAGACCAGGGTGGCCGCCGCGGCTGCCACTACCACCACCGCGCCTCCCATGGTCGGCGTGCCCGCCTTGGCCGCGTGCCGGGCCGGCCCCTCGCTCCGGATGGCCTTTCCGACCTTCATGCGGTGCAGGATGCGGATGCTGCCCGGCATGAGCAAGAAGGTGGCGATCATGGCGAACAGGGATGCGCCGATGATCTGGCCCAGGGTCGCGGGGTTCACGGGACCTCCTTCCCGGGCGCCGCGTCTCGAGCGGAGGCAAGCGCCTGCACCACGCGCTCGAGCCCGACTGCTCGCGAGCCTTTGACCAACACCGTATCTCCCGGCCGGACGATCCCCGTTACCCGGGCGGCTGCTTCGCCGGCATCCGAGGCCACCACGACGTCCACCTGCCCGCCGCCGGCCGCCCGGCGGGCGCCTTCGGCCGTCCACGCCGCCATGCTGCCGGTCGCCACCAGCACCGCGACGCCCCGGCGAGCGGCCTCCTCTCCCACGGACCGGTGGGCCTCCCTGGCGAGCTCACCCAGCTCGAGCATGTCCCCCAACACGGCGACGGCACGGCTTCTCCGCTCCGCTGCGATCCGCTCCAGGGTCTCGAGCGCCGCCCGCATGGAGGCGGGGCTGGCGTTGTAGGCGTCGTTGATGATGAGGACGTCGTCCGCCCCCGGCACGGTCTCCATGCGCATGGACGCCCCCGCGAACTCGGCGAGGCCGGCCGGGACGGCCGCCGGGTCGACGCCGCACGCCAGCGAGGCAGCGGCGGCGGCCGCGGCGTCCAGCGCCAGGTGCCGGCCCGGGATCGGCACGTGACACGGGATGGTCGGCCCGTCCCGCACCGCGAGCTCGAAGCGGGTGCCCAAAAGCCCGCCTCCTTCCACGTGCTGCACCCGCACGTCCGCGGCGTCGGAGGTCCCGAAGGTGATCACGCGTACTCCGCTTCGAGCCCGGGCACGCATCGCCACGACCCGCGGGTCGTCTGCGTTGAGGACGGCCGCTCCCCCGGCCTCGAGCGCCTCCACCAGCTCCGCCTTGGCCCGGGCAATGGCCTCCACGCTGCCCAGCACGCCGAGATGGGACTCCCCGACGTTGGTGACCACCCCGACCGAGGGCAGGGCCAGGCGGCCCAGGTGGCGGATCTGGCCGAGCCCCCGCATGGCGATCTCCAGGACCAGATAGCGGGTCTCGTCGCTTGCCATCAGGATCGCCAGGGGCACGCCCACGTCGTTGTTGAAGCTGGCGGGCGCCCGCACGGTGGGGCCTACCCGGCCGAGGATGGCCGCGGTCATCTCCTTGGTGGTGGTCTTGCCCACGCTGCCGGTCACGGCCACCACCCGCGCCGCCAGCCGGCGGCGGTACCACGCGGCGAGGCGCTGGAGACCCTCCAGGGTTTCCTCGACCGCGACGGCCGCGTACTCGCCCGGCGGGAGCGCGCCGGCCCGCCGGCTGTTGACCATCACCGCGGCGGCTCCCCGCTCCACCGCCTGCCCGACGAAGTCGTGACCGTCGAAGCGCGGCCCCACCAGGGCCACGAACAGATCGCCCGGCCGGACGCTACGCGAGTCGGTGCTGACTCCCGTCAACCGGCCATGGGCGGGCCCGCGGACGACCCTACCGCCGGCTCCTTCGGCCACGGCCTGTACGCTAAGCTCCTGCACGTCGTTCCGCCTTTCCCTCGGTGGCCTCCCCGTAGCCCATCCGGCGCAGGACCTCCCGGACCACCTCCCGGTCGTCGAAGTGGATGACCCGGTCCCGGAAGACCTGGTACGTCTCGTGACCCTTCCCGGCAATCACGACCATGTCGCCCGGCGCCGCTCCTCTCAGCGCCTGCTCGATGGCCTGCCTGCGGTCGACGACGACCTCGTACGCCTCCAGCCGGGCTTCGCTCGAGCGGCGCCCCTCGAGCACCCCTCGCTCGATCTCCCGGCAAATGCTCTCGGGCTCTTCGCTCCGGGGATTGTCCGAGGTGATGACCACCCGCTCGGCCAGGCGTGCCGCAATGCTCCCCATGATGGGCCGCTTGCCGCGGTCCCGGTCGCCGCCGCATCCGAAGACTACCCAGACCTGCCGCGGGCCGTGGTCCCGGGCCGCCTTGAGGATGTTTTCGAGCCCGTCGGGCGTGTGGGCGTAATCCACGATCACCTCGAACGGCTGCCCCTCCCGGATCGCTTCGAAGCGCCCCGGTACCCCTTCCACCCGCTCCAGCCCCAGCACCGCCCGTTCGAGCGGGACACCCTCGTGGAGCCCCGCCGCCAGCGCCCCGAGCGCATTGTACACGTTGAAGCGTCCGGAGAGTTTCAGCCGTACCTCTGCCTGCCCCCACGGGCTCTTCACCAGGAAGGAGGCTCCCTGCCCGCCCAGCCGCACCTGCTCGGCCGTCACGTCCCAGCGGGGGTCGAGCCCGTAACGCACCACCGGGGCAGCGCTCTCATGGGCCATGTACTCGCCGGACGGATCGTCGCCGTTGACGATGGCAAGCTTGTGACCCTTGGTTCCCGGCGTGAGGGAGGCGAAGAAGGCGGCCTTGGCATCCCGGTAGGCTTCCATGGTGCCGTGGAAGTCCAGGTGGTCTTGCGTCAGGTTGGTGAAGATGCCCACGTCGTACTCGATGCCGGCCAACCTCCGCAGCACCACGGCGTGGGACGATACCTCCGTCACCGCGTGCGTGCTCGACGCCTGGACCATCCGGGAAAAGAGCTCGAGCATGTCGCTCGACTCGGGGGTGGTCCGATCGGCGTCCAGCACCTCGTCGCCCACGACCCGCAGCACGGTCCCCACCAGCCCCGTACGGTACCCGCCGGCCTCCAGCACCGCTCTGGTCAGGAAGGTGGTGGTCGTCTTCCCGTTGGTGCCCGTCACGCCCACCAGCCGCAGGGCCCTGTCGGGATGGCCGAAGAAGGCGGCCGCCGCGATGGCCAGAGCCGAGCGGCTGTCGCCGACCCGCACCGTGGGCACCTGGTCTTCCAGGCCCCCCTGCAGGGGTCGCTCGGTCACGATCATCACGGCGCCCCTGCCGGCCGCCTCGCCTGCGAACGCATGGCCGTCGTGCTGATGGCCACGGATGCAGACGAAGACGTCTCCCGGCACCACCTCCCTGGAGTCGTAGCGCACGCCCCGCACGAGCGCCCCTCTCTTGGAGGGGGACTCCCATGCGCGTCCCGGCCGCTCGAGGGGGCAAGGCACGCGGCCAATTCCTCTACCGTCACGGTGACGCTTCCTTTCCGCTCCCGGGAGGCTGGAACCGCACCTCCACCGGGCTGCCGACCGGCACGCGGGTTCCCGGGCTCGGACTCTGAAACGTGGCGAATCCCGAGCCGTCCACGTGCAGGATGAGGCCGTACTCCGCCAGGATGGCAGCTACGTCCCTCACGCTCTTGCCCAGGACCGGCGGCACCTCCACTTCGCTCCGTTCCACCGGGTGGACGTGCTGGTCGAGGACCAGCAGCACCCGCGTCCCTGGATCCACTTCGGCTCCGCCCCTCGGGACCTGGTCGACGACGAGCTGGCCGGTGCCCTCGATCCCCGTCTTGAGCCCGGCGGCGCCGAGCTTCTGGGCGGCCTCTTCGGCCGTCAGGTAGAGCACGTTGGGCACCAGCACCATCTGGACCCCGTTGGCGTCCTTGGAAGGTTGCTTCGGTTTCTCCTCCCGCCGGGGCACCCGCAGATATCCCAGGGCGTCCTCCATGATCGCCTTGAAGGTGGGAGCCGCCCACAACCCGCCCCACCGAGGCTGCACCTTCAGCCTGTAGAGCATCACCACGCCCACGATGCGTGGAGCGTCCACGGGGGCGAAGCCCAAGAACGAGGCCATCGTGTCGTCACCGTAACCCCCCGTCGGCCGCGGGATCTGGGCCGTACCGGTCTTGCCGGCGACGCGATAACCAGGAATCTCCGCCCGGGTCCCGGAACCGTTGACCACGACGCTGCGCATCATCCGGGCAAACTCCTGTGCCGTGGCCGGCGAGAGGACGCGCCGCAGGGCCATGGGCGGGATGCGCTCCAGCACCTGCCCGTCGGCGGTCCGGATCTCCCGCACCAGGTGGGGCTTCATCAATACCCCGCCGTTCGCGATGGTGGCAGCCGCCATCACCAGCTGCAGGGGCGTCACGGAGACCCCTTGCCCGAACCCGATGTTGGCCCACCGGAGGATCTCGCCGTGGGCGATCGAGCCCGGGACCGGCAGGGAGCCCGCTGCCTCGCCCGGGAAGTCGATCCCGAGAGGCTCGCCGAAGCCGAACGCTCGGGCAAACTTGTAAAAGAGTGCAGGGCCGAGGCGCTGGGCTCCGATGATGGCAAAGACCGGGTTGCACGAGTTCTCCACGGCCTCGACGAAGCTCTGGCTCCCGTGGCCCCCCGGCAGCCAGCAGCTGACCTTGCCCCCGCCGATCAGCACGAAGCCCGGGTCGAAGAACCGGTCGTCGGGCCGGACGACGCCGGCCTCCAGCGCGGCGGATCCCGTGACCACCTTGAACGTCGAGCCGGGCTCGAGCTGGTCCGTGACGGCCCGGTTGCGCCGCACTTCGGGAGGGTAGTCGCTGTAGTGGTTGGGGTCGAAGCCGGGGTACTGGGCCATCGCCAGGATCTCGCCGGTGGACGGGTCGACGGCGACGAACAGCCCGAAGTCCGATTGGGTCTCCTTGACGGCCCGCTCCAGCTCCCGCTCGGCCCGGTACTGGATCACCTGGTCGATGGTGAGCACCAGGGTGTGGCCATCCTCTGCCGGCACGTAGCGGCTCACGCCGCCGGGAATCTCCCGGCCGGCCGCGTCCCGCTCGGCCTCGACCCTGCCCGGGACGCCGCGCAGGTGCGCGTCGTAGTAAAACTCGAGCCCTTCCAACCCCTGGTTGTCGATCCCCGTGATGCCCAGCACCTGGGCCGCGAGGGTGCCGTTGGGGTAGACGCGCTGGGGACGCTCCACGAGCCCGATGCCCGGCAGGCGGAGCGTCCGGATGGCCTGAGCTTGCTCCGGCCCCAGATTGCGCGCGATCCAGACCGTTGCCTGGCGCATCCGCAGGCGCTGTTCGATCTCCCGGGCATCCATCGCGAGCACCGAAGCCAGTTTGCGCGCGGTACCGGCCGGGTCCCCCACCTCGGAGGGGACCGCGTACACCGCGTCGGCGCTGACGCTGATGGCCAGCTTGTTACCCGAACGGTCGAGGATGGTGCCCCGCTGGGCGTCGAGGGGCAACGGTCTCAGCCGCTGCTCGAGGGCGAGACGGGTGAAGTGGCCGTGTCGTACCACCTGCAGGTAGAATAGCCGTGCCGTGAGTGCCGCGCCCGCAGCCAGGGTCCCCAGGAGGAGCCACGCGATCCGCCGGCGCACCCCGGTCGGTGAAATGGCAGGGTAGCGTACCAACCGCGCTCCCGCGCCTTCCTTGCGCTATGCTCGCCTCGCATCTACGGCCACCGGGGAAGCTGACGCGCCAGGGCTGCAGGCTTGTCGACGAGGAGCTGCCCGAGGGCCGAGGCAACCCGGGCCACCAGCCCGGCCGGGCCCCTCCCACGCTCGTCCGCCCTGCGGACCTGCTGCAGCGACAGCTCGTGGACTCTGGCAAGCTGCACCTCGGACGTCGCGGGCGCCGGCTCGACCGGCAGCAGCCGGACTTGCTTCGGCTTGACCATCGCCAGCTGCACTCGGGCCAGCTCCTCCGTCTTTCCGGGAGAGAGCTCCCGAGCAAGCGCCACTTCGAGCGCCTGCCCTCGCCGCTTTTCCATCGCGAGCTGTTGCTCCAGGCTCTCCACCTGGCGGGAGACCAGGGTCATGTGCACCATCAGGCTCAAATAGGCAGCGGAGAAAGCCACCACCGTGGCCACTCCCACCATCCACGCCGCCACCAGGCGAGACGGTCGCTGCCATACCGTGTCTGCCGGCTCCTCCGGAGCCGGCGTCTCCCGCTCCTCCCAATCCCGGCGGTCGACGAGGCTAGCGCGCACGCTTGCCATGGCCACCTCTATGCATTCCCTTCCGAGGCCAGTACCCTTTCGGCAGCCCGTAGCCGGGCACTCCGGGCCCGGGGGTTTTGGGCCACCTCCTGCGGACATGGCCGCTCGGGACGGGACGTCAGGATCCGGACCCGAACCGGCCGCCCTTCCCGCGCGGCTCGCACCCACGCCTGTTTGACCAGGCGATCCTCGAGCGAGTGAAAGCTGATGACCACCACCCGTCCGCCAGGCTTCAAAGCCTCGAGGGCCTGGGGCAGCGCCCGCTCCAGTTGCTCCAGCTCGGCGTTGACCGCGATGCGAAGCGCCTGGAAGACGCGCCGGGCGGGATGTCCCCCTTTCCTGCGAGCAGAGGCCGGAACGGCCGCCTTGATGCACTCCACGAGCTCGCCCGCCGTTCGGATGGCGCGCCGCGCCCTTTGCTCCACCACGAACCGGGCGATACGAGAAGCCCAGCGCTCTTCGCCGTAACGGCGGAAGAGATCGGCCAGCTGCCGCACGTCCAGTCGCTGGAGAAGGTCGGCCGCCGTGACCGACAGCCGCGGATCCATCCGCATGTCGAGAGGAGCGTCGGGTACCTGGTACGTGAAGCCCCGCCTCGGATCTTCCAGTTGGTGGGTCGACACGCCCAGATCGAAGATGACGCCATCGACTGCGCCGGCATGGATTTCCCGAAGTTTCGCCCCGAGTTCAGAAAAATCCGCGTGCAATAAAGCGACGCGGTCGCTCCACGCCTCGAGATTCCTGGCGGCCACCTCGAGCGCTTCCGGATCCCGGTCCAATCCGATGAGACGCGCCTGGCCACCGGCCGCCTCGAGTAGCGCGCGGGCATGGCCTCCGCCTCCGACGGTCGCATCCACGTAGAGGCCGCCCGGCCGGGGCTCGAGCCAGCGGATCACCTCCCGGACCATCACGGGCCGGTGCTCCCGCTCCACGCCGTCCACCACGCCTACAAGCCGAGCCCCACGATCTTCTCGGCGATGGCTTCGAAGCTGCTCTGGGCCCGGCTGGCGTAATCTTGCCACCCCTGCAGGTCCCATATCTCCACCCGGCTCCCGACCCCCAGCACCGCGACCTCCCGTTGCGGGGCGAGGCCTGCGTACTGGCGCAGGTGCGGGGGGATCAAGGCTCGCCCCGCACGGTCGATCTCGACCGGAGATGCGCCGGCGAGCAGCATCCTCACGAAAGCCCGGGCGTCGCTCTGGGTGAGCGGCAGCGCCCGGAGCTTCTCCTCCACCGCGCTCCACTCCCGGGCCGGAAAGGCGAACAGACAGCGGTCGAGCCCGCGCGTGGCGATGAACGGGCTGCCCAGTTCCTCCCGGAAGCGAGCCGGGATGATGAGCCGCCCCTTCTCGTCCAGCTGGTGCTGGTACTCCCCCATGAATGCCACGGCGTCGAGGTCCCATCCGAGAGCGTGGAGCCGGCTTCAGAGATGCTTTGTGGGGGCGTGACGCGACGTGGGCCGCAGGAGCCCCTGCCCGGCCGCTTGGCGGGGTCCTCCACTCCGCGCCACTTTCCCCCACTCCGCGCCCACCTGTTTCGGCGCCGCTTCCTCAACTCCTTCTGCCAACCACACGAAATTTCACGACAAGGCTCGGCTCTGCGGGGATGAGCCCCCGCCGCTGCGCGGGAGCAGGTCCGGTTTCGCGCCGGAGCCCCTTTCGGGGATACACTGCCGGGGGAGGAGGCTGCCGGTACCCTTGCGGATCGGTCTGTTGGGCCCCATCACGTGGCGCACCCCGCCCCGTCGCTACGGGCCGTGGGAGCAGGTCGTCTCTCACCTGGCCGAAGGGCTCACCCGGCGGGGCCACGAGGTGACGCTCTTTGCGACGGCCGACAGCGAGACGGCCGCCCGGCTGGTGGCGGTGTGTCCCCGCCCGTTGGGGGAAGATCCCCGGCTGGACGCGAAGTCGTACGAGTTGCTCCACATGGCGGAGGCGTTCCGCCTGGCCAGGGAGGGGGCGTTCGAGCTCCTGCACAACCACTTCAACGCCCATCCCCTCGCCTTCTCGCCGCTCGTGGACACGCCCATCGTCACGACCCTGCACGGATCGGCGCTCCTCGAACCCTCGACCCACCTGATCTACCGCCGCTTCGCCCACCTGCCGTACGTCTCCATCAGCAACGCCGAACGGGACGGCCTTCCCGAGCTCCGCTACGTGGCCACGGTGTACAACGGCGTCGATTTGCGCCAGTTCACCTACTCGTCGCGCGCCGAGGGGTACCTGGCGTTCCTCGGGCGGATGTCCCCGAAGAAGGGCGCGCACCTGGCCGTGGAACTCGCCCGCAGGACAGGGATCCCGTTGAAGATGGCCGCGCTCATCCCGCCCGACGAACGCGACTTCTTCGAACGAGAGATCCGCCCGCACCTCGACGGTCGCCGGATCGAATACGTGGGGCACCTGGGCCCCGAAGAGCGCGACCGGTTCCTGGGCGGGGCGCGGGCCCTCGTCCACCTGTGTACCGTCCCGGAGCCGTTCGGGCTCGCGCTGGTGGAAGCTCAGGCGTGCGGCACGCCGGTCATCGGCATGGATCTGGGTGCCGTGGGGGAGGTGGTGCGTCACGGGGAGACGGGCTACGTGGTGCACACGCTGGAAGAAGCCCAACAGGCTGCCAGGGCCCTCGACCGCATCGATCGGGCGGCCTGCCGGCGGTGGGTCGAGTCGCGTTTTACCGTGGACCGGATGGTGGAGCAGTACGAGCGGGTCTATGAAGCGGTGCTGGATGCCTCCAGCGCCCGGCGGAGCCGATCGGCCACCGCGTCGAGCTCGAGCCGCTCGGGAGCCGTGTAGGCGGGCGGGCGCAGCCGGAAGGCCAGACCCTCTCCCCCCGCGTAGCGCGGGATCAAGTGCAGGTGGAAGTGGAAGACCACCTGCCCCGCTGCCGCTCCGTTGGACTGCAGCACGTTGAGGCCGTCGAAGCCGAGCGTCTCCCGCATGGCCCCGGCGATCCGCCGGGCTACCCGGAAGATCGCCGCCGCCTCTTCCTCCGTGAGATCCCAGAGCGTGATGGCGTGGCGCACCGGCACCACCAGCAGGTGCCCCCTGCTGGCCGGCGCGATGTCCATGAAGGCGACGACGCCGCTACCGTCGTCCTCGAGCACCATGCTGGCCGGCGCCTCGCCGCGGGCGATGCGGCAAAAGACGCACCCGGACTCGCCCTGCACCGTCACTGCGCCAGCACCTCGGCAAGCTGCAGCACTTTCGGGTCGAGCTCCCGCTTGTGGCCGACCACTTCTTCGAGAGGCAACGCCTGCACCTTCCCTGCGAGCCAGCCGGCGATGTACCCGTAGCGGCCGCTGAGCAGCAGCTCGACGGCCATGGCCCCCGAGAGGGTCCCGAGCATGCGGTCGAAGGCCGTGGGCGTCCCGCCTCGCTGCACGTGGCCCAGCACCGTGACCCGCAGCTCGAACCCGAGCTGGTCGAGATGCTCGCGGAAGTGGGCCGCCATCCGCTCGGCGTTGTACCGGGCTCCCTCGGCCACCACCACGATGGCGTGTGACTTGCCCCGCTCGTACGCCTGGCGGAGCTCGCGGGCCACCTCGTCCGGATTGGTCTCGACCTCCGGCACGACCACCTGCTCGGCGCCGCCGGCGATGGCCGTCATGAGGGCGAGGTACCCGCAGTCCCGGCCCATGACCTCGACCAGGAAGGCTCGGTGGTGGGACGAAGCGGTCGAACGGATCCGGTCCAGCGACTCGAGGGCGGTGTTGAGCGCCGTGTCGACGCCCAAAGTCTGATCGAAGCCGTAGAGGTCGTTGTCGATGGTGGAAGCGACCCCCGCCACGGGGAAGCCCATCCGGTGCAGCATGAGGTTGCCGGTCTGGGAGCCCCCGCCCCCGATGACCACCAGGCCCTCGATACCGTGGGCCTGCATCTGCGCGATGGCCTGCCGGCGCCCCTGCTCGGTCCGGAACTCGGGGCAGCGCGCGCTGCCCAGCACCGTGCCGCCCATCCCGATGATGCCGCCCACGCTGCGCACGGTCATGGGCGTGAAAGCGCCGGCGATGAGGCCCGCGTAGCCTTGCTGCACTCCCATGGTCTCCACGCCGTGGGCGGCAGCCACGCGTACGACCGAACGGATCGCGGCATTCATCCCGGGAGCGTCTCCGCCGCTGGTGAGCACTGCGATGCGCTTCATCGATCTGGCTCCTTCTCCTGCAACTGCTGACCGTCAGGGCCTGCCCCGCGGGGTCGTCCTCGCATCCGGCCTCGGGTACCGGCGCATGTTAAGCACCGGGGAGGCGAGCTTCCGGCCATGACCGAAACACCGCAAACGCCCGCCCGGCGCTACCGCTGGCGCCGTCCCAAAGATACCCAAGACGAGACGGGCGCGCAAGGGCCGGCCTCGGGCAAAGAGGAGCTCAAGCACGAAGTGGCCCGCGAGCTGGGCCTGGAGGACGACCTGCAGGATCCCGACGAGCTGTCCGTCAGGGAGGCCGGCAAGATCGGCGGGCAGATGGTGCGCCGCCTCATCCAGGCCGGCAAGGAGCAGATGATGCGTAAGCGCAGCGCAGACGAGGAGACCCGGTGACGCCCACGCGCTCGGCTCCGTCCGTCATTCGCCCGGCCTGACCCGCCCTGCCCGGCCGGGGGCCGGGAGCTACCCCTCGAAGGGGTAGCCCCCGGCTGCCCGCACCGCTTGCGCCAGCGCCCGGCGAAGCGCGATCGGGGAAACCTGGGGCCGCTCGAGCAGCGCGCGCAACCGCCCGAGCTGTTCGCGAGCGAGCAGATCCTGCGCCGCCTGCTCCACCTGGCGGGCCGCTTGTTCGATCACCAGGCTTGCGGCCACCCGGTGGAGCTCCGGGCCCGCCTGCCCGGAGGATGCCCCGGCCGTGGCCAGACGGGCGCGCATCCACACGCTTTGGGCCGCGTAGAGGGCAATGGCCAGGTCGGCAAGGCGCTCCAGCTTTTCCTGCTCGCTCTCCAGGGCCGTGCCGTGCATCTCCACCACGACCGACGCCACGTACAGCACGGCCTGCCTGAGCGCCCGCATCCACTCCGGCGAGGGCAGCCACACCCCGTCGACCACAGCCCCCCGCTCGGCCGCTTCCGCCCCCTGGTCGACGGCCTGCCGGGCCTCGGCCATGGCGGCGAGCAGCGGCACGCCTCCTTTCAGCGCCCTCCGCATCATCGCGTCCGGGATCAGCAGGCGGTTGATCTCGTTGGTCCCCTCGAAAATCCGGTTGATGCGGGCATCACGGTACATCCGGGAGACCGGGTACTCGTTCATGAACCCGTAGCCGCCGTGGATCTGCAGCGCCTCGTCCACGACGAAGTCCAGGGTCTCGCTCCCGTACACCTTGTTGATGCTGCACTCCACCGCCACCTCGGCCACCGCCTGGCGGGGGTCGCCGAGAGCGGCCCGGCGCGCCTCCATCAGGCCCGCCGTCCGGTAGACCATGCTCTCCAGCGCGTAGAGCCGGGCCGCCATCTCCGCCAGCTTCTCTCCCACCAGGCCGAACTCCACGATGGGCCGCCCGAATTGCCGCCGCTGCTCGGCATAGGCGGTGGCCACCTCCAGGGCCGCCTTGCCCGAGCCGAGCGAGCCTGCCGCGAGCTTGAAGCGCCCCACATTGAGCACGCCGAACGCGATGACGTGGCCCCGCCCGATCTCGCCCAGCACGTTTTCCGCCGGCACCCGGACCCCGTCGAGGTAGACGGCCCGGGTCGAGGAGCCCCGGATGCCGAGCTTGTCCTCTTCCGGTCCCAGGCTCAGGCCAGGGCTCGCCGTCTCCACCAGGAACGCGGTGAACTGCTCCCCGTTGACCTTGGCGTAGACCACCATGAGGTCGGCCAACCCGGCATTGGTGATCCACTGCTTTTGGCCCTCGAGCACGAAGCCGCCGTCCACCGGGGTGGCGCGGCTTTTCGCCGACAGCGCGTCGGACCCCGCCATCGGCTCGGTGAGCGCGTACGCCGCCACTCGCTCGCCGCTCACCAGCGACGGCAGGTAGCGCGCCTTTTGCTCCGGCGTGCCGAAGATCGCCAGGGGGAGCGTCCCGATCCCCGAGTGCGCCCCGAACGTCACGGCGAAGTCCCCCGTTCGGGCGATCGCCTCGGTCACCGCGGCGGCGAACACGCTCCCCAGCCCCGAGCCGCCGTACGCCTCTTCCACCTCCACGCCCAGAAGGCCCAGCTCGCCGGCTCGGCGGAGCAACCCCCGCAGGACGGCCGGGTCGTGCTCGGGATGCGCTCGCATGGCCGGCACGACTTCCTGATCGGCGAACCGGCGCGCCACCTCTGCGATGGGGGCCACCTCAGCCCTCGCCTGCTCCGGCGTCTGGATGGGCGTGCCCTCTCCCGCCTCCGGGGCCGGGTCGCTGACCAGGAAGCCGGCCCCCTGGAAGAAGCCGTGCTCCAGACCCACCCTCCCTCTCTCCCTTCAAGCGGCTTCGAATAGCCCGGCTGCCCCCATGCCCCCGCCCACGCACATCGTCACCAGCCCCCATCGCACCCGGCGCCGGGCCATCTCGTACAGGAGCGTGGCCGTCAGCTTGGCGCCGGTCGCGCCCAGCGGATGCCCGAGGGCGATGGCGCCGCCGTTGACGTTGACCCGTTCCTCGTCCATCCCGAGCTGCCGGATGACCGCCAACGTCTGGGCGGCAAACGCCTCGTTGAGCTCGACGAGCCCGATCTCGTCCAGGCGCAGGCCCAGGCGTCTCAACAGCTTCGGCACGGCCTCCACCGGGCCGATCCCCATGATCTCCGGCGGCACCCCGGCCACGGCGAACCCCCGGAAGATCCCGAGCGGCTCGAGCCCGAGCGCCTGCGCCCGCCGGGACGACATGACGACGACGGCGGCTGCCCCGTCGCTCATCTGGCTCGAGTTGCCGGCCGTCACCGTCCCCCCTTCGGTGAACGCCGGCCTCAGCGCTGCCAGAGCCTCCATGGACGTATCCCGGCGAACGCCCTCGTCCACCTCGAAGCGGGCGCCGTCCTCCAGCGGCACCGGTACCGTTTCGTCGCGGAAGGCGCCCGCGTCGATGGCCCGGGCCGCCCGCTGGTGGCTGCGGAGCGCGTAGGCGTCCTGGTCCTCCCGGGACACGCCGTAACGGCGGGCGACTTCCTCCGCCGTGTGCCCCATGGCCATGTACACCTCGGGGTAATGCTCGACGAGGTACGGGTTGGGCGAGAACTTGAAGCCGGTCATGGGGACCCGGCTCATGCTCTCGACTCCGCCAGCCACGACGACGTCGGCGGCCCCGGTCATGATCCGTTCCGCCGCCATGGCGATGGACTGCAGCCCCGACGAGCAAAACCGGTTGACGGTCATCGCCGGCACGCTGACCGAAAGACCCGCCCGGATGGCAGCGATGCGGGCGACGTTGAGGCCCTGATCCGCTTCGGGCATCGCGCATCCCAGGATGACGTCGTCGACCTCGGCAGGATCCAGCCCGGGTACCCGCTGCACCGCTTCCCGGATGACCAGGGCCGCCAGTTCGTCGGCCCGCATGTCCTTGAGGGCTCCTCGCCGCGCCTTTGCCACCGGCGTGCGCACGGCTGAGACGATCACCGCATCCATCATGGCCGTCGTCCTCCTCTCCGTTGCGGCAAGCCCGTTTCAGTTGCGAAGCGGGCGCCCGGTGGTCAGCACGTGCTCGATCCGCTGCTGCGTCTTCTCCTGGCCCAGCAGCCACAAGAAGGCCTCCCGCTCGAGGTCGAGCAGGGCCTGCTCGGTGAGGGGCGTGCCGGCGGGCACGTCCCCTCCGCAGATGACGTGGGCGAGCCGGCGGGCGATCTGCACGTCGTGATCGCTGATGCGGTTGGCGCGCCGGGCATCGAGGGCTCCGGCCACGAGCGCCGCACGCACGTCCCGGCCCGGTGCGGCAATGGGGGCCGGCACCGCGGGCGTGTAGGCGGCCTCTTCCATACGCAGCGCCTTTTGCTTCGCGTGGAACAGCAAGGCCGCCCGGTCCGCGATCACGTCGTCGCAGGCTCGCAGCCACCCCAGCTCGCGCGCGTGGTAGGCGCTCGTCGAGACCGTGGCCTGGGCGATCACCTCGAACAACCACGCCACCAGCGGCTGCGGGTCGAAGGCCTTTCCCTCGGGAAGGCGCTCCAGGGTGCGTACCAGGGCCTCTTTGGTCCCTCCCCCGGCGGGGATGAGGCCGACCCCCGTTTCGACGAGGCCGATGTAACTCTCGACAGCCGCCACCACGGCCGGGGCGTGGAGCACCATCTCCGCGCCGCCGCCGAGCGTTCGGCCCGCGACGGCGACGACCACCGGCGCAGGCGCGTACTTGATGGCCATGTTGAGCCGCTGGAAGCGGGCCACCGCCCGTTCGACCTGATCCCACTGTCCCGACCGGGCGCCCACCAGCAAGGCGAACAGATTGGCGCCCACCGAGAAGTCCGGCCCGTCGTTGAAGACGACCAACCCCCGCCACCGGCTCCCGAGCTCCGACAGCGCTTGCTCGGCCGCCTCGATCAAGGCGTCGTCGATGGCCGCCTTCGGGGGGTGCATCTCCAGGGCGGCCACGTCGTCACCCAGGTCCCACAACGTCGCGCTCGGGCCCGTCCGGATCCGGGCTCCGGCGGCCTCGAGCGCTGCGAGCCGGAGGTGCTCGCGTACCCTCTTCACCGCGACGTGGCGGCCCTGGCCGTCGAGCACTTCGCGGCCGTCGGATCGGTAGAAGGCCGGCGCCGGCGACGCCAGGAGCTGCTTCACCAGCGGGGGCAGGCTCTTCCCCTCCGACTCGAGCCTGCCGGCCAGCTGGGCGACGCCCAGCCGATCCCAGACCTCGAAGGGCCCCTGCTCCCACGAAAAGCCGTCCCGCATGGCCGCGTCCACGTCCGCGGCGGTGTAAGCGATCTCAGGAAGTTTCGCGGCGCAAAAGCGCAGCACGGGCCCCAGTACCGCCCAGGCGAACCGGGACGCTGGGTCGTCGCCGGAGAGCAACACCCTCAGCCGCTCGCCGGGCGGCGCCGCCATCGCCCGGTCGACGGAATCGAAGCGGGCCTCCCGCCGCGGCCGGTACTCCAGGTTCTCCCAGTCCAGTACCTCGATGGCCCGCCCGTCGCCTTTCCCGGATCGCCGGTAAAACCCGGCGCCTGCCTTCTCTCCGAGCAATCCCCGGCGGACCATGGCCTCCACCACGGGCGGGGGCTGGAGCAACGCCCGCTCGTCCGGATCGTCCGTGCGGGAACGCCCCGTCTGGAGGACATGGAGATACGTGTCGAGCCCCACCAGATCCAGGGTGCGGAAGGTGGCGCTCTTGGGACGGCCCATCACGGGCCCCGTCACGAGGTCGACCTCCTCCACGGAAAGACCCCACTCCTGCATCGCTCGAAAGGCTACTTGCAGTGCGAAGATGCCGATGCGGTTGCCGATGAAGTTGGGTGTATCTTTCGCCAGGACGGGCCGCTTGCCGAGCACGCGGCGCAACCATTCCACGACCTGCTCGACCCGCTCCGGATCGGTGTCGGCCGTGGCGATCACCTCGACCAGGGGCAGGTAGCGCGGCGGATTGAAGAAATGCAGGCCCATGAACCGCCGCCGGAAGCCCTCCGACCGCCCGGCCACCTGCTCGGCGACGGAGAGCCCGGACGTGTTGCTGGCGACGACCGCGTGGGGAGCGACGTAGGGTTCCACCCTGGCCCACAGGGCTTGCTTCGCCCCCATGTCCTCCACGATGGCCTCGATGACCAGATCCACGTCACGCAGGCGGCCGAGGTCGTCATCCACGTTGCCCGGCCGGATGCGTTCCGCTGCCCTGGCCGTGGCGAGCGCGGGTGGGCGCATCTGGCCGAGCCTGCGTACGCCCTCCCGGGCGAGCCGGCTGCGGTCCGGACCCTCGACCGCCAAATCCAGCAGTTCGCAAGGAATGCCCAGGCTGGCCAGCCAGCCGGCAATCTGGGCGCCCATGACCCCCGCTCCGATGACCGCAGCCTTTCGGACGCGTAAAGGGCGAGCCGACAGCGTGCTCACCGGGGATCCCACCTCCGTTCTAGCATTCACAATCATTCGCTAATTTCCGGCCCATCCCTGGCAGCGTGATATAATGCCGCCCGTGAGATGCGGCCGCCGGATGGGAGCGTGGAGAGCGCCGTGGAGATCCGCCGGGCCCGTCTCCTGGAAGGAGCCCGGAGCGCCGAGGGAGTCGTGGTCATCATCGACGTCCTGCGCGCCTTTTCAGTGGCAGCCTATGCCGCCGCCCTGGGGGCCCGGCCCCTGGTGGCCGTCGCGCATCGAGATCAGGCCCTGGCCCTGAAGGAGCGCCACCCGCAGGCGGTGCTCTCGGGGGAGGCGGGCGGGTGGCCGCTGCCGGGCTTCGACTTCGGCAATTCGCCGGGAGAGCTGTTGAGGGCAGTCGCCCGAGGCCGGTCGCTGCGCGGGCGCCCTTTCATCCAGCGCACGAGCTCGGGAACGCAAGGGGTGACCCTGGCGACTCGCGCCCGCCACGTCTTCGCCGCCTCCCTCGTGAACGCGCCGGCTACCGCGTCCGCCATCCGCAAGCTTCGCCCCGACGTGGTCACGCTCGTGGCCATGGGCGTCTTGGGCGACGTGCCGGCCGAAGAGGACGAGATGTGCGCCGAGGCGCTCGAAACCCTCTTGCAAGGAGCCGAATGGTCGCCGCACCGGCTGGCCGGTCTGGCCGCCGGGCCCCGGGTCGGCGGGATCCTGCGGGGGGAGCTTCCTTACCTTCCGGCGTGGGACGTGGGGCTGTGCCTGGCCTACGGGTTGTTCCCGTTCGCCCTGCGGGCCCGGCGCGCCGGGGATGCCGTCTTCCTGCGGCCCGTCTGGGTATGACCACCCGCCGGCGAGGGTCTGCGGCCTCCTTGACCCGCGCGCGTTACCCCGCCTGCTTTCCCGCTGCCTCCCGGACGGCGGCCAGGACGCGCTCTTTCGTGAGGCCGACCTCCTGAGCCGCCTGGGCAGCCGGAGCGCTCAACCCGAACCGTTCGACCCCGACGAACCGCCCGGAGGGGCCCGCCAGCCAACCCCACCCGGCGCGCACCCCGGCCTCCACGATCACGCGAGGCGCGGGCGCTGCCAGCAGGTGCTCCCGCCTTTCGGGCGGCATCGCCATGAAGCGTTCCCGGCAGGGTACGGAAACGACCCGGGCCCGGATCCCTTCGGCTTGCGCCGCTCGGGCCGCATCCAGGGCCAGGGAGACCTCGCTGCCGGTGGCGACCAGCGTGACGTCGACGGGCCCGCCGCCTGCCTCCCAC
Organism: Limnochordaceae bacterium; assembly: GCA_014896295.1. Taxonomy (GTDB): domain Bacteria; phylum Bacillota; class Limnochordia; order Limnochordales; family Geochordaceae; genus Carboxydichorda; species Carboxydichorda subterranea. Next base: position 110,657 of record JADBKR010000003.1, on the reverse strand, counting down.
AGCACGTAGGCGCCCTCTTTCACCCCTTGTCGCTGCCGGGTCGCCCCGTCGGGCCCCTCGACGGAGAGCACCGGCACGTCCTGGCGCGTCAGCACGAGGGCACTCGGCCCGTCGCGCCGCTCGATGGCCGCCAGGTACGCCGCCGCCGTCTCCCGGGCGTCTGCCGGCCGCCACACCTCGAGCTGCGGGATGGCCCGTAAGGCCTCCAGGTGCTCCACCGGCTGGTGGGTCGGCCCGTCCTCTCCTACCCACACCGAATCGTGGGTGAAGACGAACAGCACCGGTAGCCGCATCATGGCCGCCAGGCGGATGGGCGGCCGCATGTAGTCCGAGAAGACGAGGAACGTGCTGCCGAACGGGCGTACCCCGCCGTGCAGCGCCATCCCGTTGAGGATGGCACCCATCGCGTGCTCCCGCACGCCGAAGTGCAGGTTGCGCCCTTCGAACTGCCCGGCCTGCACGGAGCCCTTTCCGTCGAGGTACGTCCGGGTGGAAGGGGCGAGATCCGCCGATCCCCCCACGAGGTACGGCAGGCGCTCGGCCACGGCGTTGAGGACTTTGCCGCCGGCGACCCGGGTCGAGACGGGCTTCTGCTCGACGAAGGCGGGCAAGGCTTCGACCAGATCCTCCGGCACCTCCAGCGACCAGGCCTCGTCCCATTGCCGGCGCAACTCAGGGTGGCTGGCCGACCACTGCTCCCACAGGCGCTGCCAGGTCTCCGCTTGCTTTCTCCAGGCCTTGCGCCGTTCGTCGAAGTAGCGGTAGACCTCCGCGGGCACCTCGAAGGCGCGATCCGGGTCCCAGCCCAGCCGGCGTTTCAGTGCCGCGACGGCCTCGCGCCCCAGCGGTGCCCCGTGCGCCTCCGCCTGGTCTTGCTTCTCGCTCTTGTAGGCGATGTGGGTGCGCGCCACGATGAGCTTGGGCGCCGAGACGTCCGATACGGCCCAGCGTATGGCCGCTCGAAGCGCCCCGAGGTCGTGCCCGTCGACGGCGGCCACGTGCCACCCGTACGCCTCGAAGCGCTTGGCCACGTCCTCGGTGAAGGCGAGCTCCGTCGTCCCCTCGATGGAGATGCGGTTTTGGTCGTAGATGACGATGAGCTTGCCCAGGCGCAGGTGCCCGGCCAGGGAAGCCGCCTCCGACGAGACGCCCTCCATGAGGTCTCCGTCGCCGGCCAGCACCCAGGTCCGGTGGTCCACCACGGCGAGGCCTGGCCGGTTGAACCGCCGGGCCAGCATCGCCTCCACGATGGCCATCCCGACCGCATTGCCGAAGCCCTGTCCGAGCGGGCCCGTGGTCGTCTCCACCCCCGGCGTGAGCCCGTACTCGGGATGCCCCGGCGTGAGCGAATGGAGCTGGCGGAACCTCCGGAGCTCCTCGAGGCCGAGCGCGTACCCGCTGAGGTGGAGCAGGCTGTACAGCAGCATGGAGCCATGGCCCGCCGACAGGACGAAGCGATCCCGGTCCGGCCAGGCCGGCCACGCCGGATCGTGGCGCAGCCACTCCCCGAACAGGACGGCCCCGATCTCGGCGCACCCGAGCGGCAAGCCGGGGTGGCCGGAACGGGCCGCCTCGATGGCGTCCACGGCCAGGACCCGGACCGTGTCGGCCACTTTGGAAAGGACGGCGTCGTCTACGCTGGTCACGGTAGAAGAAATGACATGCATCCCGGTCACGCTCCCCATTGGCAGCCGTGAGGGCTCCCGCTAAAATGGCTCATGGGAACCGGCGTCCACCCGTTTCGCCGGCGGGTCCCGAGCCGCGGCACCCGCTCGCCCCCCGAGTCGGAGAGGGGGTCGGACAGGTTGCTCATCCACCAGCTGTTGTCGCCTCGTACCATCGCCGTCGTGGGCGCGTCGCCCAACCCCAGCAAGATTGGCCACATCATCTTCCGGCACCTGCTCAAGAGCCGCGCCCGAGTCTATCCCGTCCATCCCTCCGCTACTCGTATCCTCGATCAGAGCGTCTGGCCGTCCATCCGGTCGCTCCCGGAGCCCGTCGAGCTGGCCGTGCTGGCGACGCCCGCCGCCACCGTGCCGGAGCTCGTCGAGGAGTGCGTCGCCTGCGGCGTCGGGGTCGTCATCCCCATCGCCGGCGGGTTCGGCGAGACCGGACCGGAGGGCCGAAAGCTCGAAGCCCGCATGAAAGCGGCGATCCGGGGTTCGTCCACCCGCCTGCTCGGGCCCAACACGCTCGGAGTGATCAACCCCGCTTACGCACTCGACACCTTTTTCCTCCCCGATGATCGGCTCGACCGGCCGGGGCCCGGCTCCATCGCCCTGCTCTCCCAAAGCGGCGCCGTCGGCGTCACCCTGGTCGCCACGGCAGCGGCGATGGGGGCCGGCATCTCCTGCTTCGTCGGGCTCGGTAACCGGCTGGACATCGGGGAGGCGGAGCTGGTACGGGAGCTGGCCCGTCCCGGTAGCGGCACGTCCGTGATCGGTCTCTACCTGGAGAGCTTCGGCAACGGGCCTGCCTTCGTGGAGGCATGCCGCGAGGTGGCCGGCGAGACCCCGGTCGTGCTCTTGAAGGCCGGGCGGACCGCGACGGGCGCGCGGGCGGCCTCCCTGCACACCGGATCCATGGCCGGCCCCGATCGGGTCGTCGACGGCGTGCTGCGCCAGTACGGCGTCTGGAGGGTTTTCGACGACCTGGAGCTGGTCGACACCTGCCTGGCGCTCTCCTTGGTACGCCGCTCTCCCCTGAGCTCGACCCGGGTGGCCGTGCTGACGTGCGCCGGGGGCCAGGGGGTCATGCTGACCGACTACATCGAATCGACGACGCGCGGCGTGGGGCTGTCGATGGCGCAGCTCTCCGAGGGCACGCGTTTGCGCTTGAAAGAGATAATCCCCACGTTCGCAAGCTCCGCCAACCCCGTCGACCTGACGGGCGAGGCGTCACCGCCCATGTACGAGGCGGCGCTCCAGGCGGTGCTGGAGGATGCGGGCGTCGACGCCGTGCTGGCCAGCGTCGTGCTCCAGTTGCCCCACATGGACGACGGCGTGCTGGAGGCGATCGCCCGGCAGGCGGCTCGTTACGGCAAGCCGGTCGTCGCCGCTCTCATCGGGCCCAAGGACACCCAGGCGCCTTTCCGGGCGCTGGTGGGCATGGGAGTGCCGGCCTACCCCTCGCTCTGGCGTGCGGTACGCGCGCTGGCCGCCGTCTTGCGGTATCCCCAGCTCGCGGCCCGGGCCCGGCGGGCGCGCGATCTTGCTCGAATAGGAGGCACGTGATGAGCACCATGGCGCGGGTCTCCCCCGTCCCACAGCCCCGCCTCCTGATGGCCGAACACGAGGTGAAGGCCGCCCTCCGGCGCCTGGGCGTCCAGGTGCCACCGTCCGTGCTCCTCGCCCCCGCGGATCCCGTGCCCTCCTCCTTCCCCTTTCCCTTCCCGGTCGCGGTGAAGGTGTCGTCGCGCGCGCTCTTGCACAAGACCGAGGCTCGGGCGGTCTTCGTCGGGGTGAAGGATGCCTCGGAGCTTCAGGCCGTTGCGTCGGATCTTCGAGAACGGTTCGCGGGCGAGCTCCTGCTCGTCGAGCCCGTGGAACGCCCGGGCGTGGAGGCCATCGTCGGCTTCTTCCGGGATCCGGTCTTCGGGCCATGTGCGATGGTCGGCGTCGGCGGGGTGTATGCGGAGCTTTACCAGGACGTCGCCTTCCGGCGACTGCCCGTCGACGAGGCCGAAGTCAGCGCCATGCTGGACGAGTTGCGGGCCCGAGCGCTTTTCGAAGGGTTCCGGGGGCGCAGGGTGAGCCGGGAAGCCCTCGTTCGTCTGGTCGTGGCCGTCAGCCGGTGGGTCGAGGAGATGGGGCGCGAGTTCGGCCAGATGGACCTCAACCCGGTCTTCGTGCGCGAGCACGACGCCGTGGTCATCGACGCCAAGCTGATGGGCCCGGATGGATAACGGGGGGCGACCTCGTCGGCCGCCCCCCAAACGTCCCTGCTCCGTCAGGCCGTTGCGGGAAACCCAGGCACTCTCCGCTCCGCTACGCATCCGATCGGCAGGGACTCAGGCACCTGCAACGACGATAGCCAGTGGACCTGTAAGCCGGATTCTGTCGAGGGAGGCCATCCCTCTAGGACGAGCGTTACCGCCCGTCTCCAGCGACCAACCCGAGGGGCATCGAGGCGGGCCACCTCCTGGCCCCTCCTACTCGGTCTTGCTCCGGGTGGGGTTTACCCGGCCGGCCAGTCACCTGGCCGCCGGTGAGCTCTTACCTCACCATTTCACCCTTGCCGGCTCGCTCCGCCCTTGCTCGAGCGACCGTGGCCGGCGGTATGTTTCTGTGGCACTTTCCCTGGGGTCGCCCCCGCCGGGCGTTACCCGGCACCCTGCCCTATGGAGTCCGGACTTTCCTCGAGCCGGCCCGGCCATCCGGGCTGCGGCTCGCGGCCTCCCGGCCCACTGGCCGGCGTTTATTCTACCGTGCTATCCCGGTTGCTTCAAGCCCTATCCGCGAATACCTGCGCCTTGCCCGTGCCGCCCGGCGGCGGCCAGTACAGGATGCGCCCGCACACTTCGCACAGCATCATGCGTCCCTTGCGGCGCGTCTCGATCCGGTAGTAGTTGGACAGGGGCACGCCGCAACCGCCGCACCGGTCGTCCTGCACGACCGCGATGGCATGCCCGCCCTTGGCGCTGGCCAGCCGTTCGTAGCGGGAAAGGTACGTGGGATCGGTGACACGGCTCGCCAGCCCGGCCCGTTCTTGCTCCAGCCTTGCGAGTTCGCGCTCGAGGGCCTGCCGGGTCGCCTCCCACCGGCTGCGCGCCTCCTGCAGCCGCTCGCCCGTTGCCTGCCGTTCCCCCCGGAGGGCCTGGCCGCGCTTTTCGGTCTCTTCCAGCTCGATCATGCGGGAGATGACGGTCTCCTGCAGACGGTCGATGCGCGTGCGAAACGTCTCCAGGCGCTGCTGCAAGGACTCGAGTTCCTTGGGGTTGACCACCGCCCCCGAGTAAAGCCTCGCCTCGATCTGCCGCGCCTCGTCCTCGGCCGACTTCAACTCCAGCTCGGCGCTGCGGACGGTCCGCCGGAGCGACTTGATGCTCTCCTGGGTGTCCGCATCGGCCCGCTCGAGCGCTTCGAGCTGCGATCGCAGGGACTCGGCCTCCTTTCGGTGCGGGTGCTCCTGCAACGCCTCTCTCGCCGCCCGGATGGCTCCGTCGAGCAGCTGTAGCCTGAACAGCCGGTCGAGATCCGTCTCGAGCGCCGTGCGGGCCTCGGACTCTTCCACCGCCGGACACCCCTCTCCCCCTGGGTCCCTGCCTCTCGCCCCGGAGCTCGCAGGGGGGAACCTTCTTCGCCGTACCGGCCGGCTCCCCTATCCTTCGCGATAGTTAAGCAGGTTAATTGCAGGTGTGGTATACTGCGATGGCGGTGGAGGCGCGTTCGCAGCGTCCTCATTTCTCAGCGACGAGGGGGCCCGGGTTGCGGATGGCGAGCACGGAGCAAACGGCGCAGCACGAACTGCGCATCCAGGATCTGCATGTGAGCGTAGACGGCAAGCCCATCGTGAAAGGGCTCGATTTGACCATTCGGTCGGGGAAATCCATGGGCTCATGGGTCCCAACGGGTCGGGCAAGACCACCCTGGCCTTCGCCCTGATGGGCCACCCCCGTTACAGCGTAGAGCGCGGGCAGGTGCTGCTGGACGGGGAAGACGTCCTGTCCATGTCGCCGGACGAACGAGCCCGGCGGGGACTCTTCCTGGCGTTCCAGTATCCGGCCGAGGTACAGGGCGTCACGGTGGCCAACTTCCTGCGCACGGCCGTCAATTCGGTGCACGGCGCGCTGACCGGAAAAGACATGCCCATCGCCCAGTTCCAGAAGCTCCTGCAGGAGAAGATGCAGCTGCTGGAGATGGACCGGTCGTTTGCCGCGCGCTACCTCAACGAAGGGTTTTCCGGCGGCGAGAAGAAGCGCAACGAGATGCTGCAGATGGCCATGCTCCGGCCCAAGATCGCGGTGCTCGACGAGACGGACTCGGGGCTCGACATCGACGCCATCAAGGTCGTCGCCCGAGCCGTCAACAGCCTGCGGGGGCCCGATTTCGGAGCGCTGGTCATCACCCACTACCAGCGGATCTTGCGGTACATCGTGCCCGACGTGGTGCACGTGATGGTCGACGGCCAGATCGTCCGATCGGGCGGCAAGGAGCTGGCGGAGCTCCTCGAGCAAAAGGGGTACGACTGGATCCGTCAGGAGGTCGCCGCCCAGCGCGGCGCTCGATGAGGAGGCTCTTCGCGTGCACGTTCAAACCGACACCGCCCGCATCGACCGCTCGGTCGTCGAGCGGTACAGCAGCCGCCGCCAGGAGCCGGGGTGGATGGCCGGACGCCGGCTCGACGCACTGGAGCGCTTCGAGGCGACGGACTGGCCCAAGTGGGATCGGACGGACATCTCGGCCATCGACTTCGGCGCCTACCTGGCGGCCCTTCGCAGGGCCATGGAGGTAGCGCCGCCCCCGGCGCCCCCCGTGGAGCTGCAGGGCCGGCCGCTATCCCAGGCGAGGAGCGCCCTGGGCGTGGAGCGCCTCCCGGTGCCGGTGGCGGAGGCCCTGGAGGAGGCGGAAGAGCAAGGGGCGGTCCTCGCCCACCTCCTTCCCTCGGATCCGTCCGAGCCGGTGCGGACCGTGCGCCGGGTAAGCCACGACTGGCAGCGCCAGGGAATACGGCTGCTCAGCATGGCCGAGGCCCTGGCCGAGATGCCGGAGCTGGTCCAGCGGCACTTCATGACCGCTGCTCTGACCGCCGCGCAAGGCAAGTTCCAGGCATGGCAAGGCTTCGGGTGGGACGCCGGCACGCTCTTGTGGGTGCCGCAGGGCGTTCGGCTGGAGGACCGGCCCGTCCATGTCGTGTATTGGGCCGATCCGGGCAGGCTTCTCACGTTGCCCCACACGCTCATCGTCACCGGGCCGGAGTCTCGCCTCCAGGTGGTCGAGTCGTGGGTCTCTCCCGACGCGGCTGCCGAGGCGCCCGGCACGCCGGAGGCGAACGGCACCCCGTACGCGGGGCTCGCCCCCCTGGTGGTGGGCGGCGTCGAGATCGTGGCGGGCGCGGCTTCCCGCATCGACTACGTCTCGCTGCAGACGATGGGGCGGCACGTCCTGGGCTTCGTCCATCGCCAGGCCGTGACCGAGCGCGACGCGCAGGTCGAGTGGGTGCTGGGAGAGTTCGGATGCCGGTTGACCCGGGGGGAGTTCGCGACCTCCCTGCAGGCACCGGGCACCCGTTCGCACAGCGTCCTCGTCTTCTTCGGCGACGGCGACCAGCACCTGGATCTGCGCAACGACATGGAGCACCGGGGCACCCACAGCGAGTCCGACATCGTGGCGCGCGGCGTCCTGGCCGGGAGCGCCCGGGGCGTCTACCGCGCCGTCTCCCACATCTACCGGGGGGCTCGTGAGGCAAGCTCCTACCAGCGAGGCAACATCCTGGTGCTCAGCAAGGCGGCTCGCGCGGACGCCAACCCCAGCGTGCTGGTGGAGGAGAGCGAGGTCCGCCAGGCAGGGCACGCGGCCACGGTCGGGCAGGTCGATCGGGAGCAGCTGTTTTACTTGATGAGCCGGGGCCTTCCCGAGAAGGTGGCGACCCGGCTCATCGTCGAAGGCTTCCTGCAGCCGGTCCTGGACCGGATCCCGCTGGAGGCCATCCGGTCCCGCATTCGCAAGCTGGTGGCCGCCAAGCTGGAAGGAGTCTGACAGCCGCAGGTGCGGACCATCGCCACGTGCCGGGACGACTTCCCGGTACTCGACCAGACGGCGACCAGCGGCCGGCCGCTGGTCTATCTCGATTCGGCCGCGACCTCGCACAAACCGTTGCCGGTCGTCGAGGCAGAGCGCCGGTTCTACCTGCACGACAACGCCAACGTGCACCGGGCCGTCCACACGCTGGCCGCCCGGGCCACCGACGCCTACGAACAGGCACGCCGGGCGGTGGCCCGGTTCATCGGGGCGCCTCAGCCCGAGAGCGTGGTCTTCGTGCGCAGCACGACCGAGGCGATCAACGTGGCGGCGCGCAGCCTCGGGCAGATGCTGCTGCGGGAGGGCGACGAGGTGCTCCTGACGGTCATGGAGCACCACTCCAACCTCGTGCCGTGGCAGCTGGTCGCCCGCGCGACCGGCGCCCGGCTGCGCTACGCCCGCCTCTTGGAGGACGGCACGCTCGACCTCGACAGCGTGCGGGAGATTCTGGCCGGCGGCAAGGTCCGCATCGTCGCGGTGACGCACCAGTCCAATGTGCTGGGCACCGTCAACCCGGTGGCGGAGCTGGCGGCCATGGCCCACGAGGCAGGTGCCGTCATCCTCGTCGACGGGGCGCAGAGCGTACCCCACATGCCCGTGGACGTGCAGGCCCTGGGCTGCGACCTCCTGGCCTTTTCGGGCCACAAGATGCTGGGGCCGACGGGGATCGGCGTGCTGTGGGGGAGGATCGAGCTCCTGGAGCGGATGGAGCCCGTCTTCGGCGGGGGCGAGATGATCCGCGAAGTCGAGCTCGACCATGCGACCTGGAACGACGTCCCCTACAAGTTCGAGGCGGGCACCCCGCCCATCGCCCAGGCGGTCGGCCTGGGCGCCGCCGTCGAGTACCTGGAGTCGCTCGGCATGGCCAACGTGCATGCCCACGAGGCGACCCTCGCCCGCTACGCGGTACGGCGGCTGCAGGAGCTTCGCAACGTCCGGATCTACGGGCCGCTCGACGACAGGCGTGGGGGGCTGGTCGCCTTCAACGTCGACGGCGTGCATCCCCACGACGTGGCCACGATCCTCGACCACGAAGGCGTGGCCGTGCGGGCAGGCCACCACTGCGCGCAGCCGCTCATGCGCTGGCTGGACGTGCCTGCGACGGTCCGGGCCAGCTTTTACGTGTACAACACGGAGGCGGACATCGACGCACTGGTCGAGGCGCTCCTGGCGGTGGAGAGGGTGTTCGGCAAGGGCCGGCGCTGACGCCGGCAGCCTCAGTGCGAAGGGTCGTGGACGTCATGAACACGGGGATGGAAGACCTCTACCGCGAGGTGATCCTGGACCACTACCGCGCGCCGCGCAACAAGGGTTCCCTCGAACGCGCCGACGCGAGCTGCCACCTGCACAACCCGCTGTGCGGGGACGACATCACCCTGGCGCTGGCGGTCGAGGGCGACGTCATTCGGGACGCGCGGTTCGTGGGACAGGGATGCTCGATCAGCCAGGCCTCCGCCTCCATGATGACCGAGGCGATCAAGGGCAAGACGGTGGCCGAGGCCCGGGAGCTGATCGACCGTTTCTCCCGCCTGATGCGGGGAGAGATCGCCCCCGGCGAGGCCGACCTCGGCGATCTCGAGGCGCTTTCCGGCGTCAGCCGCTTTCCCGTGCGGGTCAAGTGCGCGCTCCTGGCCTGGGAGGCTCTGGACAAGGATCTGGCCCAGCTCACAAGGCCGGCACCTGGAGGATGATCTGGTGGAGCGTGCAGGATTCGAACCTGCGACCGAGGGATTATGAGTCCCCTGCTCTGCCGCTGAGCTAACGCTCCACCGCCGCCGGCCGCCCGTGACACGCACGGCAAACCCGAAGCGCACGAAAGGCGCCCGGCGCGCGCATGCGCCCCTATCAATCTAGCGCATCGGGATGGCTCCATCAAGCAAGACGACGGCGGGACGGCACGTGCGCGGGCATGGGGCCCGGGACGCGGCGCCCTTGCCCTCCGCCGGCCACCGCGGCCGGCTATTCGAGGAAGTCCTTGAGCTTCTTCGAGCGGCTCGGATGGCGCAGCTTGCGCAGCGCCTTGGCCTCGATCTGCCGGATGCGCTCCCGGGTGACGCCGAAGACCTGTCCCACTTCCTCCAGGGTCCGCTGCTTGCCGTCGTCGAGCCCGAAGCGCAGCCGGAGGACCTTTTCCTCCCTGGGATTGAGGGTGTCGAGGACACCCTCGAGTTGCTCCCGCAACATGGAAGCCGAGGCAGCCTCAGGAGGTGCCGGCGCCTCCTGGTCCTCGATGAAGTCGCCGAGGTGGCTGTCCTCCTCTTCTCCGATGGGGGTCTCCAGCGAGACGGGCTCCTGCGCGATCTTCATGATCTCCCGGACCCGCTCCACCGGGATCTCCATCTCCTTGGCAACCTCTTCGGGCGTGGGATCGCGCCCGTACTCCTGGAGCAGCTGCCGGTGCACCCGGATCAGCTTGTTGATCGTCTCCACCATGTGCACGGGGATCCGGATCGTGCGCGCCTGGTCGGCGATGGCCCGGGTGATGGCCTGCCGGATCCACCACGTCGCATACGTGCTGAACTTGAAGCCCTTGCGGTAGTCGAACTTCTCCACGGCCTTGAGCAGGCCGAGGTTGCCTTCCTGGATGAGGTCCAGGAAGAGCATCCCGCGCCCCACGTAGCGCTTGGCAATACTGACGACCAGCCGCAAGTTGGCCTCGGCCAACCGGCGCTTGGCCTCCTCGTCGCCCTGCTCGATGCGCTTGGCCAGCTCGATCTCTTCCTCGGCCGTAAGCAGGGGCACCCGGCCGATCTCCTTGAGGTACATCCGTACCGGGTCGTCGAGGGCGATGCCCTCGAGCGCGATGTCGTCCAGCTCGTGGACCGAATCGGCTCCGTCCGAGGCGACGCCGTCTTCGCTCCCGTCGAGATGGCCATCCTCCGGCGCGTCGGGGACGATGCTGATGCCCATGCTGGCCAGCTTCTCGTAGACGTCCTCGATCTGATCCGGAGCCACGTCAGAATCGCCCAGGGCCTCCATGATCTCCCGGTACGAAAGGGCGCCCCGGCTCTTCCCCTTCTGGATCAACTCCTCCAGGCCCTCGATGTCAGGCAACTCGCTCTTGCCGTTGTCCATCTCGCTTCCCCCCTTTCCCGGCGCCCACTGCCTCACAGGGCTCCTTCGGAACGTAGCCTCTCCCACACCTCCCGGTATGATACGGCAAGCTCGGCTAGCAATGCCAGTCGCTCGCCTGGCGACCCCGCCCTCTTGGTCACCGCTTCTATCTTCGCCTCGATCGCCGTCAATTCCCGCTGCTCGCGCGCGACCCGTAGCCCCTGCACGTAACTCTCCACGGCTTGCGGTCGGATGGCGAGTTCGGAGGATGCCACGATGGATCCGGCGAGGGCAGCCAGCTCCGGATCGGCCAGCGCCGCCTCCCCTCGCTCCACGAGGGCGTCGAACAGCGCCGCATACCCGGGGCCGGTGAAATCGGCGCCGGTCAGCCGGCCCCTCAACCTCGGGCCGACTTCCGGCATCTCGATGAGCAGACGCAAGAGCTCGCGCTCGATGACGTTCGCCTGGTGGGGCGCACTCTCGAGCCTGCTTGCCGAAGCGCGTACTCCCGCCACATTATACGCGGATCCTGCCCGGCTATGCGTCTGGCGGGCGCCCGGTCCCCCTCCCCGGCGGCTTCGTATGACCGCCTCCAGGTCCCGCCGGATGGCATGGGGTGCTATGTCCAGCCGGCTCGCCACGGCCTGCACCAGTGCCTCTTGCTCCACGGCACTGGGGACAGCCGCGAGAATGGGGAGCAGCTTCGCTACGGCCGCGGCCTTTCCTGCCGGCGACCCCGGATCCGCGCCCTTCAAGGCCTGCTCCACAGAGAATTCGTAGACGCCACGGCTTTCCGCGAGCACGCGCTCCATCGCCGGCCGGCCTTCGCTCTTCAACAGTGAGTCGGGGTCGTGCGGCGCCGGGATCACCGCGACCCGCACGTCGAGCCCCGCCGCTCGCAGCTGCTCGAGGCCTCGAAGCGCCCCCGACTGCCCGGCCGCGTCGGAGTCGAAGGCCACCACCACCTGCGGCGCAAGGCGGGCCAGCATCCGGCCGTGGTCGCCCGTGAGGCTGGTGCCGCACGTCGCGACCGCCTCGGCCAGCCCGAACTGGTGCATGGCCAGGACGTCCATGTATCCCTCCACCACTACGACGCGGCCGCCCTTGCGGATCGCCGGAGCCGCCCGATCGAGCCCGTACAGGATACGGCTCTTCTGGTAGACCGGCGACTCCGGAGAGTTGAGGTATTTCGGCTCCTGGTCGGCCGACAGCGCTCTTCCGCCAAAACCCACCACTCGCCCCCTCGCATCGGCGATCGGAAACAACAGCCGGCCCCTGAAGCGGTCGTAGCGCAAGCCGTCCTCCCGCTCCACGATGAGCCCGGCCTGCCGCAGCAGCTCCAGCGTTTCCCGGCTGCGTCCCAGGGCCTTTTCCAGCGCGTGCCACTCCTGTGGCGCATATCCCAGGCGAAAGGCCTGGGCCACCTCCCGGCTGACGCCTCGCCGCGCCAGGTAGTTGCGGGCCATCTCCCCCTCGGGGCTGTGCCACAGCTGCCGGCTGAACCACTCGGCCGCCTGCTCCTGCAGGGTGACCAGGCGCTCGCGCACTTCCGCGAAGCGGTCACGGGCCCCTCCGTGCAGCACCCGCTCGACCTCGGCCGCCATGCCCACCCGCTCGGCCACCCGCAGCAAGGCGTCCGTGAAGCCGATGCCCTGCAGCTTCATCAGGAACGTGAAGACGTTGCCTCCGGCCCCGCAGCCGAAGCAGTAGAAAAGCTGCCGGTCGGGGCTCACGGTGAACGAAGGGGTCTTCTCCGAGTGGAACGGGCACAGCCCCTTGTAGGATCTCCCGGCCGGCCGCAGCGCGACGAACTCCGAGACGATCTCGACGATGTCCGCGCGGCTGCGCACCTGGTCGGCGACCAGGCCGAGCGGGCTCGTCCCCGGCGCAAGCCTGTCCATTTGACCCACGTCCCGAAAGGGCCTCGTCGTCGGTCGGCACCCCGTCCTCGAGGTCTGTTTCGTCCCCCGCGCGCATCCCCCCTTGCCCTCTCCCCAGCCCCGCACGAAAGAGGGCCCCGGGTCCTACCCGGAGCCCTCTTCGGTCGTGGCCGCCCCCGGCAGGTGGCTTCAGTCGGCAGCGTGCGCCTCCACTGCCCGCGCCTTCTGGCCGGCCCGCGGCCTGCTCAAATTGGCGTGCGCCGCGGCCAGCCGGGCGATAGGCACCCGGTACGGAGAGCAGCTCACGTAATCCAGGCCGGCCTCGTGGAAGAACTGGATGGAGGCCGGGTCGCCGCCATGCTCGCCGCAAATCCCGACGACGAGGCTGGGGTTGCCCTTCTTGCCCCGTTCGACGCCCATGGCGACCAGCTGTCCCACGCCCTCCGTGTCCAGCGTCTGGAACGGATCGGCCTTGAGCAGCCCCATCTCGATGTAGCGGGGCACGTACTTGCCGACGTCGTCCCGGCTGAACCCCAGGGTCATTTGCGTCATGTCGTTGGTGCCGAAGGAGAAGAAGTCGGCCTGCTTGGCGATCTCCTCGGCCACGAGCGCCGCCCTCGGCACCTCGATCATGGTGCCGATGAGGTACTTGAGCTGCACCCCGGCGCCGCGCATGACCTCCTCGGCCACCTTCCGGCACCGCTCTCTCAGGAAGGCCAGCTCGCCCGGCGTGCCCACCAGGGGGATCATCACCTCCGGCTCGATCTCGTGGCCCTCCTTCGCCACCTGCACGGCCGCCTCGAAGATGGCCCGGGTCTGCATCTCGTAGATCTCCGGGAAGACGATGCCCAGCCGGCAGCCCCGCAATCCCAGCATGGGGTTGGCTTCCGCCAGCGCCCGCACCCGGCTCTCCACGACCTCCGGGCTCACGCCGAGCTCCCTGGCCACGTCCCGGATGGCCGCCGGCTCCTTCGGCAGGAACTCGTGAAGCGGCGGGTCGAGCAACCGGATGACCACCGGCTTGCCCAGCATCTCCTTGAAGATCTCGTAGAAGTCGCCCCGCTGGAGCGGAAGCAGCTTGGCCAGGGCCTTCTCCCGCTCCTCGGTGGTATCGGACAGGATCATCTGGCGCATGGCCAGGATGCGGTTCTCACCGAAGAACATGTGCTCGGTGCGGCACAGCCCGATGCCCTGGGCGCCGAACTCCCGGGCGACGCGGGCGTCCTTCGGCGTATCGGCGTTGGCCCGGACCCCGAGGGCCCGGAACTCGTCCGCCCACTCGAGCAGCGTGGTGAAGACGCCGCTCAGCTCAGGGCGCACCAGCGGCACCTGGCCCACGTAGACGTTGCCCGTCGAGCCGTCGATGGTGATCCAGTCGCCCTCGTGCAACACGTGGCCGTTGACCCGGGCCACCTTCTGGCGTTCGTCGATGTCAATGGCGCCGCAGCCCACGACGCACGACTTGCCCATGCCCCGGGCGACCACGGCGGCGTGGGAGGTCATGCCGCCCCGGCTGGTGAGGATCCCCTGGGCCTTGAACATGCCGCCGATATCCTCCGGCGACGTCTCGGCCCGGATCAGGATGACCGCCTTGCCGTCGTTGGCCATCCGCTCGGCATCTTCGGCATGGAAGGCGAGCTGGCCCACGGCCGCTCCCGGCGAGGCCGGCAAGCCCTTGGCCACCGGCTCGACCTTGGCGTTGGGGTCGATGGTCGGGTGCAGCAGTTGGTCGAGCTGCTCGGGCGCCACGCGCAGGACGGCCGTCGCCCGATCGATGAGCCCTTCCTGGGCCATCTCCACCGCCATGCGCACCGCGGCCTGCGCCGTGCGCTTGCCCACGCGGCACTGCAACATGTAGAGCTTGCCCTGCTGCACGGTGAACTCGATGTCCATCATGTCCTTGTAGTTGGCCTCGAGCCGGCGGTTGATCTCCTCGAGCTGGGCGTAGACGTCGGGCATCTCTTCCTTGAGCCGGGAGATCGGCAGGGGCGTGCGGATCCCGGCCACCACGTCCTCGCCCTGGGCGTTGATGAGGAACTCCCCGAAGAAGACCTTTTCCCCGGTGGACGGGTTACGGGTGAAGGCGACGCCCGTACCGGAGTCGTTGCCCATGTTGCCGAAGACCATCGCCTGGACGTTGACCGCGGTGCCCCAGTCGCCGGGGATCTTGTGGATCTCCCGGTACTTGATGGCCCTCGGGTTGTTCCACGAGTCGAACACCGCGTTGATCGCGCCGCGGAGCTGATCCCGCGGGTTCTCAGGGAACGGCTTGCCCGTCTGCTCCCGGACGATCTGCTTGAACTCGGCGACCAGTTCCTTGAGGTCCTCGGCGTTGAGACCCGTGTCCTCGGTGACGCCGCGGGCTTGCTTCTTGGCCGTGAGCCGGTCCTCGAAGAGGTGGCGCGGCACGCCCAGCACGACGTCCCCGTACATCTGGATGAACCGGCGGTACGAGTCGTACGCGAACCGCTCGTTGTTGGACTGGCGGGCCAGCCCCCGCACCGTCTCGTCGTTGAGCCCGAGGTTGAGGACGGTGTCCATCATCCCCGGCATCGAAACCCGAGCCCCGGAGCGCACCGAGACCAGGAGCGGGTTGGCGGGGTCGCCGAACTTGCGCCCCATCGCCTGCTCCAGCCGTGCCAGGCTGGCCGAGACCTGCTCTTCCAGGCCCTCCGGCCACCTCTTCTCGCGGCGGTAAAACTCGATGCACGCCTCGGTGGTGATGGTGAAGCCCGGCGGCACCAAGATGCCGAGGTTGGCCATCTCCGCCAGGTTGGCACCCTTGCCGCCCAGGAGGTTTTTCATGTCCGCGCGGCCTTCGGTCTGGTTTGCCCCGAAGAAGTACACCCACTTCTTGCGCCCGTCCACTGACATAAAGCCGGCCTCCTCCTGTTCGAGTCTGGCTCCCGCCATATCCCGCCGCCGTACTCGACCCGGCGTCACGAGACGAGTGCGGCGAAATCGGCCACTTCCCCGAATGCCCGCACGATGCGGGAGAGCATCTGCAGGCGGTTGCGCCTCAATCGCTCGTCCTCGGCCATCACCAGCACTTCGTCGAAGAATCGGTCCACCGCCGGCCGCAGCCGGGCCAGGTGCCGCACCGCCTCCTCGTACCGGCCGGCCCGGACCGCCTCGTGGGCAGCGGGCAGGATGGCGTCGATGGCCTCGGCGAGCACGCGCTCCGCCGGTTCGTGCAGCAGCGCGCCGTCGAGCGGGCCGTCCACCAGGCGCCCGCGCGCGAGGTTGTGCGCCCGTTGGAACGCCACCGCCGCGTCGGCGAAGTACGGCGCCTCCCGCGCCGCCCCCAGCGCCCGGGCCCGTGCGGCCAGGTCGACGAGGTCGTCGGCGCCGGCCCCGAGGGCGGCGTCGATCACGCCCGGCGCCAGGTCTTGCTCCGCGAGCAGGCCCCGCAAGCGCTGCAGCACGAACGCCCGCACGTCCTCCCCGATTTGTTCGGGGCTCTTGTCGAGCCTGCCCGCCGGGTACGCCTGCGCCGCCTCGGCGATCGTCTCCCGCAGAGGCCAGCGCCACCCTCTGGCCAGCGTGATGCGTACCAGGCCCAGCGCATGGCGCCTCAAGGCGAACGGGTCCTCCGGAGCCCGTCGGGGCCAGCCCCACGCCGAAAAAGCCGGCCAGCGCGTCCAGGCGGTCGGCCAGGCCCAGCACCGCGCCCGCATCCGTGGCCGGCAACTCGGCGCCTGAGCCGCGCGGCAGGTACTGATCGGCCAGGGCCTGCGCGACCGCCGGGTCCTCGCCTCCGATCCGGGCGTACTCCCGGCCCATGATCCCCTGCAGCTCCGGAAACTCCACGACCATGTGGGTGAGCAGGTCGGTCTTGGACAGCCACGCCGCCCGCTCGACCCGGCGGAGTTCGTCGCCACCCAGGCCCAACCGCCGCCCCAGGCTCACCGCCAGGCGCACCAGGCGTTCCGTTCTTTCGTAGAGGGTGCCCAGCCGCTCGTGGAAAACCACGCCCTTGAGGCCGTCGAGCCGGCTTTCCAGAGGTTGCTTGCGGTCCTCGTCGTAAAAGAAGCGGGCATCGGCCAGGCGCGCCGCCAGCACCCGTTCGTTGCCCTCGCGCACCAGCGCCTCGTCGATGTGCGGCCCGTTGGCCACCACCACGAACATGGGCAAGAGCCGCTGCGGATGCACGGGATCGCTGAGGGCGACGTAGCGCTGGTGCGCCGCCATGGTCGTCAGCAGCACTTCCCGGGGCAGATCCAGGTAGCGGGGGTCGAACCTCCCGGTCAGAGCCACCGGATACTCTACCAGGTTGGTGATCTCGTCGACGAGCGCCTCGTCGGCCACCGGTGCTCCGCCGTTGCGCAGCGCCGCGCCCCGGATCTCGTCGAGGGTCATCCGGCGCCGCCGCTCCGGGTCGGCGATGACCTTCGCCTCTTCCAGCGCCCGCTCGTAGTCGTCGGGCGACGAGAGGAGCACCGGCCGGGGGTGAGCCAGGCGGTGGCCGCGAGTGTGGCGGCCCGCCACCACGGCCCCGTCGAGCCTGACCGGCAGCTCCTGCTCGCCCAGCAAACAGACCATCCAGCGGATGGGCCGGCTGAAGCGCAGCTCCCCGGCTGTCCAACGCATGCTCTTGGGGAAAGAGATGGATCGCACCACGCCGGGGATGAGCTCGACCAGCACCTCGGCAGCCGGGCGCGCCGGCTCCCTTTTCACCGCGTAAACGTACGAGCCCTCCGGCCCCGACCTCACCACCAGATCTTCCGGCCGCACCCCTTGCGCCCGGGCGAACCCGAGGGCCGCCTGGGTCGGCCGGCCCTGGGCGTCGAACGCCACGCGCTGGGAAGGCCCCCGGACCAGGCTCTCTTGCTCGCTCTGCCTCTCGGGCACCCCTCGCGCGAGCGCGGCAAGGCGGCGAGGCGTGGCATATCCCCGGCACTCGGCGCACCCCAGCCGGGCCTGCTCGAGCGATCGCTTCAGGGCCTCCACCAGCTGGCGGCGGCCGGTCTCCACGAAGCGGGCCGGCAACTCCTCGACGCCGAGCTCGACGAGCAGGTCTTTCATGCTTCACCGCCTCGCCCGGCGCCCGCCTGCGCGACTGCCGGCGCAGCCTGGGCCGAACGGCGCAGCAACGGAAAGCCCATGGCCTCCCGCTGGGCCACGTATGCCTCCGCGCACTGCCTCGCCAGCTGGCGCACCCTGCCGATGAACGCGGTACGATCGGCCACGCTGATGGCGCCCCGGGCATCCAACAGGTTGAAGGTGTGCGAGCACTTCAACACGTGCTCGTACGCGGGCATGACCAGCCCCAGCTCGACCAGCCTGCGGGCCTGGCTTTCGTAAAGCTCGAACAGCCGCAACAGCACGCTCGGGTCGCTGCGTTCGAAGTTGAAGCGAGATTGCTCCACCTCGTTTTGATGGTAGACGTCGCCCCACCGTATGCCGTCGACCCACTCCAGGTCGAAGACGGAGGACTTCTTCTGGATGTAAAGGGCCAGCCGCTCCAGACCGTACGTGATCTCGGCCGGGATCACCGGAAGCTCCAGGCCGCCGACCTGCTGGAAGTATGTGAACTGCGTGACCTCCATGCCGTCGACCCAGACCTCCCACCCCAGGCCCCACGCCCCCAGGGTCGGCTGTTCCCAGTCGTCCTCCACGAAGCGCACGTCGTGCTGCTCCGGGCGGATGCCGATGGCACGCAGGCTATCGAGGTAGAGGTCCAGCACGTCGTCCGGCGCCGGCTTCAAGATGACCTGGTACTGGTAGTAGCGCTGCAACCGGTTAGGGTTTTCACCGTAGCGACCGTCGGTAGGCCGGCGAGAGGGCTGGACGTAGCCCGCCCGCCAGGGTTCCGGTCCGAGCGCCCGCAGGAACGTGGCCGGATGCATGGTCCCCGCGCCCACTTCCATGTCGTAGGGCTGCAGGATGATGCATTGCTGGTCGGCCCAAAAGCGCTCGAGCCGAAAGATGAGCTCCTGGTAGTTCACCCCGGGTCCCCCATCTACCGGGTGTCGCAGGGCGTAGCGCGTGGAGCGGCCCGGATCGGGACGGGCATCTCGAAGGCTTGTCCCGGCAGGACAGACATTGTCCCGCCTGCCCTACGCCTTTCTTCCAGCCACCGCGGCACTATACCAGACCGTTTCCCGCACTGTCAACCTTGGAGCCGCCGGCCACGGCGCACTCACGCAGGCGTCGTACCGTCCGCCGTCCGGCTATCGGGCGTCGACCCGGCCCCCTCCCGGCCGGCACCCTTCTCCTGTACCCTGACGCTGCAGCCCGTCAGCACGCAGGCTGCCGCGCCGGCCACGGCCAGGTACGGGGCCAACGCCGCCGCCATTACGCCCACGGTAACCGGGATCTCCAGGTAGGTCTGGTCGCCCCTGAAGACGCGGACCATGGTGCGGTTGCCCCTCTGCACCACTTCACGCAGCCGATCGACCACCTCTCCCGCCCCTCGGCCCGCTCCCGTCTCCCCGCCCCGCCGCTCCCACAGAATGAGGGCCGCGACCACGTCGCCCCCGGCCTCCTGCAGGAGCGCCCGGGCTCTTTCGTAGCTCAGACGGGTCCGCTCCCGGATCAGGTCGATCTTGCGCAGTTCATCCTCCATGGACTCCCACGCTTCCTTTCAGCGAGCCTTGCTGACCGCCCGCGATCTCCCGCCACATGGTCCAGGCCCGCGGCGGGGTGCTCAGCCGATACTCCACGAACGCTCGCAGGCTTTCGTCGATCTGGGCCGACGCGGCCGCCGAACTGGCGACGCGCATGGCGGAAGCTGCGTCGCTGCCCTGCAACCGCCGGAGAATGGCACGCGCCTCCCCGCCGATGAACGGCGCCCCGGGGTCGCGGCTCTGGCACCTTTCACACAGCAGGCCGCCTTCCTGCGCGGAGAACCGGGCCCTGGCCGCCCCCTCGACGACCTGCCCGCAGGCCGTGCACCGCTGCACCTGAGGGGCGTATCCGAGCAGGCCCATCAAGCCCATGACGAACCACCACACCAGCGCATCCAGGCGCTCGACCGGCGCCCGCGCCAGCGCCGTCCAGGCCTGGAGCGTCAGCGCGAACAGGGGCTCCGAGGGCTCGCCCTCCTCGACCAGGAGGTCGACCAGTTCCGCCGTCACGCTGGCGGCCGCCATCCGCGGTAAGTCTTCCCTCAGCGTACGCAAGCCATGACCCATCAGTTCGGCTTGTTGCACGCTTTCGAGCTCCCGGCCGCTCATGAGCAGGTAGCGCCCATAGCTCAGGGGCTCTACCGCTCCGGCCAGCCGGTTACGGGGGCGGCGGCTGCCCCGGGCAACGGC
Source organism: Limnochordaceae bacterium (assembly GCA_014896295.1). Taxonomy (GTDB): domain Bacteria; phylum Bacillota; class Limnochordia; order Limnochordales; family Geochordaceae; genus Carboxydichorda; species Carboxydichorda subterranea. Next base: position 90,725 of record JADBKR010000003.1, on the reverse strand, counting down.
GCGCACCTTACCTTCGGACCGGGTCAACAGCGTGAGGACCCGGTCCGCTTCGCCCAGGTTGCGGCTCCGCAACACCAGCGCTTCGACCCGGTACAAAGCCAAGGGCCTATCGCCTCATGAGGCCCAGGATCAGGGTGAGGATCAGGCTGATGAGAAGCGACGTGGTGATGGGCAGGTAGAAGCGGAAGTGGCCGCGCTGGACGTAGATGTCGCCGGGCAGCCTTCCGAGGCCCGGAATGACGCCACGGCCCACCAGCTCGAGCAACAGGCCCAGGCCGGCGATCGCGAGGCCGGTGATGATGAGCACCCGGCCAAACCCTGAAAGCTCCGCCACTCTCAGCTCACCTCTCCGGCGTTTCCAGGAAAGAGTCCTCCCTGCTGGGGCCAGTTACCGGCCCGCGCCCGCTCGGGCATGACCAGCTCCGCCGCAAGCCGGGTCGCCACCCTCCCTCTCGGCGTGCGCTGCAAGTAGCCCTGCTGCATGAGGAACGGCTCGTACACGTCCTCGATGGTCTCGGGCTCCTCTCCGATGGCCGCCGCCAGCGTCTCCACCCCGACGGGGCCCCCGTCGAACTTCTGTAAGATGGCGGCGAGCAGCTGCCGATCCACCGCGTCCAGGCCCCGTTCGTCCACGTCCAATAGCTCCAGCGCCCGTCTGGCCACCTCTTTCGTCACCATGCCGGCCGCCCGCACCTGGGCATAGTCCCTCACCCGCCGCAGCAAGCGGTTGGCGGTGCGAGGCGTGCCCCTCGATCGGCGGGCGATCTCCTCGGCACCTGCGTCGTCGATGGGCACGCCCAGCAGCCGGGCAGAGCGCCGCACGATGGCGGCCAGCTCCTCGGTCGAGTAGAAGTCCAGGCGCAAGATCACTCCGAAACGGTCCCGCAGCGGGGAAGTCAGCATCCCTGCTCGGGTCGTCGCACCGATCAGCGTGAACGGGGCGAGCTCCAGCCGGACCGACCGAGCGCCCGGGCCCTTGCCGATCACGATGTCGACGGCGTGGTCCTCCATGGCAGGGTACAGGACCTCTTCCACCACCCGGCTCAGGCGGTGGATCTCGTCGATGAACAACACGTCCCTCGGCTGCAGGTGGGTCAAGAGCGCCACCAGGTCGCCCTGTCGCTCGATGGCGGGGCCCGACGTCATGCGCATCTCGACGCCGAGCTCGTGGGCGATGCAGCCGGCCAGCGTCGTCTTGCCCAGGCCCGGAGGGCCGTAGAGGAGGACGTGATCGAGCGGCTCCCGGCGCCGGCGGGCCGCCTCGATGAAGAGGGCGAGGCTCTCCTTGGCGTGGGACTGGCCGATGTACTCCTCGAGCGTACGAGGCCGAAGCGTGCGATCGAGCTCGACGTCCTCGTCCTTGCGCCTCGGGGAGACCAGCCTGTCTTCTCCCTCCGGTTGTGCCCGTCGCGGCAACTTGCACCCTCCTGACGCCCCATCCCGGCAGGCCGGACACCGGCGGCGCTCTCACCTCAGCGGCCTCCGGCCACCACGGCGAGCGACGCCTTGACCAGCGCCTCGAGCGGCTCTTCTGCGCCGACCCGCCTGGAGGCTGCCCGGACGGCGCGCCCGGCCTCCTGCCGGGAGTACCCGAGGGCCACCAGGGCCTCCACCGCGTCCCGCCAGCCCGGGTGGCGCGCTCCGTCGCCGAGCGCCGTACCGGCGGGCTCAGGCACCTCGTCGCTGCCCGGGCCCCAGCAGATCCCGCGCCTTTTGCCGCAGCTCGACACACAGCCGTTCGGCGGTGCGCCGGCCGATCCCTGGCGCCCGCTGCAACACTTCGACGTCGCCCCGGGCGAGCGCCTCGAGCAGCCGGTCCGGCTCGAGCGTAGAACAGCGCGGACAGCGCCGTCCGGGGCCCCACGCCGGAGGCCTGGAGCAACAGCTCGAAGGCGCGCAGCTCCGCCTCGGTGGCGAACCCGAACAGCGTGATGCCGTCCTCCCGCACGCGGGTGTGCACCCACAGGGCGACCGGGCTGCCCGGGCGCGCCGCTCCCAGCGCCTGGCGAGTGGAGAGCGGGATGAACACCTGGTAGCCGACGCCGCCGGCGTCGACGACGGCATCGGTCCAGCCGAGGGTATCGAGCACGCCCCGCAGCTTCCGAATCATGGCCCGCCGGACGCCTCCTCCCGGGCAGGCCAGGCGGAACAGCCGCCTGGCGCCGTCCCCTCTGCCTCCATCCAGGCCCCGCACAGGGCCACCGCCAGCGCGTCCGCCTCGTCGGGGCCCAGCGGAGCCTGGACGTGCAAGAGTGCCCGGACCATGTACCCCACCTGGCTCTTCTCCCCACGGCCCGCTCCGGTCATCATGAGCTTGACCTGCTGCGGGGTGAGCTCGACGATCCGCGCGCCCGCCTGGGCTGCCGCCAGCATCGCAACGCCCCGCGCCTCCCCGACGGCCATGGCCGACGTGCGATTGCGCCCGAGGAAAAGGCGCTCGACGACCACCAGCGGCGGCCGCCACTCCGCCAGCACGTCCTGCAGCTGCCGGTACAGTTCCAGCAGCCGGCGGTGGGCCGGCATGTGCGCCCTCGTCACGATGGTGCCGGAGGCGAGGAGCCGGCCGGTGCGCCCCTGGATCGCCACGACGCCGTAGCCCGTCCGGGCCAGCCCCGGGTCGATGCCGGCGACCACCAGGGGGCCGGCCGGCGACCCGCTCAAAGCTGCAGGGCCTCCATCACCTGGTCGGGGATGTCGAAGTTGGCGTGCACTTCCTGCACGTCGTCGTGGTTTTCCAGCGCGTCCACGAGCCTGAGCAGCCGCTCGGCGTCCGACCCCTCGACGGTCACCGTGGTCTTGGGCACCATGGTGAGCGTCGCTTGCCGCACCGTGTAACCGCGCTCGGCGAGCCGCTCGCGCACCTGGTGAAGCGCCGCCGGGGTGCAGATGACCTCGTACCCCTCGCCCTCGTCGTTGGGGCGCACGTCGTCGCCGCCCGCGTCGGCGGTGTCCAGGATGAGCTGCTCCTCGTCCAATCTTCCCCCGGGACCGCCCGTGACCACCAGCCGCCCCTTCGGCTCGAACTGCCAGGCCACCGCCCCGCTCTCGGCGAGGCTCCCGCCGTGGCGCGTGAAGAGGTAGCGCATCTCCCCCGACGTGCGGTTGCGGTTGTCCGTCATCGCCACGACCAGGATGGCGACGCCACCGGGCCCGTATCCCTCGTAGATGGCCTCCTCGTACGCCTCGGCTGCCTCGGCGCCGGATCCCTTACGGATGGCCCGCTGGATGTTTTCGCCGGGCATGTTGGCCTCCCGGGCCTTGTCGATCGCCAGGCGCAGTTTGAAGTTGTGCTCCGGATCGGGGCCTCCCTGCCGGGCCGCCACCATGATCTGGCGAGCGAGCTTGGTGAACACCTGACCCCGGCGGGCGTCCTCTTTCATCTTCTGATGCTTGATATTGGCCCACTTGGAATGTCCGGACACAGCGACTCACCCGCCCCTCTACGGAGAACCCTGCCCCCGCAGGTCGGTCCCCCCAGCCCGCAAGGGCGCGCACATGTTTGCCGTCGGCGCCATTCTAGCACGTCGCGATACGCCCGCCAATTGCCTCGCTGCATGCAGGGAACGGCCCCTCCACCCGGAATAGCTGTTCGACGCCCCACGAGGAGGCGGTGGGTGGGCATGAATGACGACCCAGGTGTACCTGACCCGAGACGGCCGGCTCGGCCGGACCGACGACCTCTCCGCCCGCAACTCGTGGGTGGTGCTGACGGCGCCTGCGCCCGAGGAGCTCGAGCGGGTGGAGCGGGAGCTGGACATTCCGCCCGACTTCCTGCGGGCCGCCCTCGACGAAGAGGAGCAGCCGCGCGTGGAGGTGGACGGGCAGCGGGTGCTGGTGCTCTTGCGCGGCCCCGTGTTGCGAGGCGACCCCGCGTTCCCTCGCTATGAGACCCTCCCCCTGGCCGTGATCGTCACCCCGGCCCATCTCGTCACGGTCTGCCTGGAGCCGATGGAGATCGTCGAGTCGCTCGCCCAGCAGGGCCGGGTGCATACGGCCAAGCGTACGCAGTTCCTGATGCACGTGATGTACAGGACGGCGACGCTCTTCCTGCGCTACCTGCGCCTCATCGACCGCCGGAGCGACGAGCTGGAGCGCTCGCTCCAGCACGCCATGAAAAACGCCGAGTTGATCCGGCTGCTCGAGCTCGAGAAGAGCCTGGTTTACTTCTCCACGTCCCTGCGGGCCAACCAGATCGTCATGGACAAGCTGCTTCGCCTGCACCTCAAGCCCGGTGAGGGAGCGGTCAACGGCGAGCAGGCGTCGGCGGCGGTGACGACGGAGCCGGGGGTCTTGCGGCTGTACGACGAGGACCGGGAGTTCCTCGAGGACGTCATCACCGAAAACCGCCAGGCGCTGGAGATGGCCGACGTTTACAGCAACATCCTGAGCAGCACCATGGACGCGTTCGCCTCGATCATCGCCAACAACCTCAACGTCGTGATGAAGTTCCTGACCTCGGTCACCATCGTGCTGGCCGTGCCGACCATCGTCGCCAGCACCTTCGGCATGAACGTGACGCTGCCGCTGCAGGATCATCCCCTTGCCTTCTGGTTCGTCGTCGGGCTCACGGTGGTGCTGAGCGGGGGCGCCGCGTGGTGGCTGGGGCGGCGCGGGATGTTTTGACGGGTGGCGCCGGCGGCTTACCTGCCGGCCACCGGCCATCGTTGCGGCCGGTGCGGGCGTCGGTTATACCGTAGGGAAAGACGTCCTCAGGGAGGCACTCGAAAGTGGCAAGCTACACGACCGAAGAGCGCAACGGGCATCCCCGCACGACGGTCAAGCTCGAGCCGGGCGAACGGGTGGCGCTGTGCCGGTGCTTCCAGTCCAAGAAATTCCCGCTTTGCGACGGCACCCACCGTGACGTCCCGGGCAGGGGCCCGGTCATCGTGGAGGCGCCGGGGGAGCCGCCGGCGGCCAAGGAGGGCTGAAGGGGTTCCCGGAGACCTCGCCGGTATCACGGTTGGGCCGGCCCGGGCCAAGGTCGCTGCGGCGATACCGGCTCGGGCCGTTTCGCGTCTTTGGGCGCCGACCGGCGGGTGGCCGTCGCCCGTCGATGGCCTCTTTTGGGCGCGCATGGGCGAGAGTAGAATGAGCTTCTGGTTGGGAACGCATCCACGAGAGAGGCCGGTGCATGGGATGCTCGCAAGCGACGTGGCCGTCGACCTCGGGACTGCCACCGTCCTGGTCTACGTTCGGGGCCGGGGTATCGTCCTCCACGAGCCATCGGTCGTCGCCGTGGACGCCGAGCAAGGGGAGGTCCTGGCGGTCGGCCAGGCCGCCAGGGAGATGGGCGGGCGGGCCCCCGACTCCGTGAGCGTCGTCCGCCCCTTGCGCGGCGGGGTCGTGGCCTCGTACGAGATGACCCGGATCATGCTGCGCTATTTCCTCCAGAAGGCCCTGGGCAAGCTCCCCTGGGTGCGGCCCCGGGTCGTGGTGGGTATCCCGCCGTCGATCACGCAGGTGGAGCGGAGGGCCCTGGTCGACGCCTGCACCCAGGCGGGGGCCCGGGAGGTCCATCTCGTCTCCCAGCCGCTCGCCGCCGCGCTGGGAGCCGGCATCGAGGTCGACAGGCCCCAGGGCCACCTCGTCGTCGACATCGGCGGCGGCACCACCGACGTGGCCGTGCTCTCGGCAGGCGGCGAGGCCGTGGTGGGTTCCGTCCGGGTCGCCGGCGACCAGATGGACGAGGCGGTCATGCGCCTGCTGCGCCGGCGCCACAACCTGCTCATCGGCGAGCGCACGGCCGAGGAGCTCAAGATCAGGGCCGGCACCGTGGAGCCCCACCTCCCGGCGAGCGACGCGGGGGTGGCCGTGTGGGGCCAGGACGGCGTCACGTCCATGCCGCGCGTCGCCACGGTCACCGCCGCCGAGCTGCGGGAAGCCCTGATGGAGCCGGTCCGCCTCATTGCGGACGCCGTGCACGAAGTCCTCGAACGGACGCCCCCGGAGCTGGCCGGGGACATAGCCGACCACGGGGTGGTGCTGGCCGGCGGCGGGGCGCTGCTCAAGGGCATCGACGAGGCCATGGTCCAGCGACTCGGGCTGCCGGTCACCATCGCGGACGACCCGATCGGGTGCGTGGTGCGTGGGCTGGGACGGGTCCTCGACGAGATGCACCACGCCCCGCGCAACTCTCCGGCGCGGGCTCGCCAGGCCGCCTGAGCGGCTCGCCCCGCCGGGGCTCGCCTCAGGACGGCGCGCCGGCGTCGCCCGCCGCCTCGGAGCCGGTTTCGGCCGGCTCCACCAACCGGTAGCCGACGCCCGGTTCGGTCCGGATGAAGCGGGGCCGCATCCGATCCGGCTCCAGCTTGCGGCGGAGCTGCGCGACGTGTACCCGCACCAGATGGGCGTCGTCGTAGCCGGCGCCCCACACCTCCCGCAGGATCTGGTGGTGCGTGAGGACCTTGCCGGCGTGGCGGGCGAGCAGCTTGAGGATGTCGTACTCGGTGGGGGTCAGGCGGATCTCCCGCCCGCCCAGCGTCACCATCCGCCGCGGCAGGTCGATGACCAGTTCGCCGAAGCGAAGCACCGGCGAGCTCGCCTCACCGGCGGCGTGGCGCAAGGCGACGCGCAGCCGGGCCAGCAGCTCCCCCATGGCGAAGGGCTTGGTCACGTAATCGTCGGCGCCGGCATCGAGCGCAGCGACCTTCTCCTCTTCCCGGCCGTGCACCGAGAGGATGACGACGGGCACCCTCGACCAGCCGCGCACCTCCCGCAGCACGTCGAGGCCGGACATGTCGGGCAACCCCAGGTCGAGGATGACGAGGTCCGGCCGCTGGGTAGCCGCCGCCGCGATCCCGTCTCGTCCCGTCTCGGCCGTGACGACCGCGTAGCCGTGGGCCGATAGCGCCACCTGCAGCAGCCGGCGGATCTGGGGTTCGTCGTCGATGACCAGGATCCGGGCGCCGCTCATGCCCCTGATCCGCCGTTCACCCCTCCGGGGCCGCCCTCGGCCTGGCCCGCGCCCGGCGCGGCCGGGAATCGCAGGCGCACCACGCACCCGCCGCCGGGGTTGTCCCTCACCTGGATGGAGCCACCATGGGCCGTCACGATGGCCCGGGTGATCTGGAGCCCGATGCCGAGCCCGGCCCCGGGAGCCGAGGGCCGGGCGGGAGTCTCCCCCAGCAGGGCCTGCCGCGCCTCCGGCCTGAGGCCCGGGCCTCGATCGGCGACGTCGATCCAGACTGCCTCGTCGCCCGGAGCCACCCCGGCGCGCACCTCGACGGGCGTTCCGGGCGGGGAGTAGCGCAGCGCGTTGTCCAGCACGTTGGCGATGGCCTGCGAGGCCAGCACCCCGTCGACCTGCACCAGGGGAAGCCCGTCGGGCAGCTGCACGGCGATCCGATCGACGCCCGACCCGGACCCCAGACGCTGCAACGCGCCGCCCACCAGCTCGTCGACGTCGTACCACTCCCGGTGCAGCCGGACGAGCCCGCCTTCCAGCCGGGACATGTCCAGGAACCCTTCCACCATCCGGTTGAGCCGCATCGCCTCGTCCTGGATGCTGGCCAAGAGCTCCTTGCGCAACGGCGGGCGGATCTCCCCGCCGCCGTTCTCGCTCAGGGTGGTCGCCGCCCCGATGATGAACGCCAGCGGCGTCCTCAACTCATGCGAGATCGCGTTGAGGAGGGCCGTGCGCACGCGCTCCGACTCGGCGGCGAGCCGGGCCTCGTTTTCCGCCTCGGCCAAACGGGTCCGCTCGATCGCCACCGCGGTCAAGGATGCCAGCGCCTCGAGCATGCGGCGCTGCTCCGGCAGGAGGTCCTGCTCCCCCTCCCCCGTCTTCACCCGCATGACGCCTGCCACGCCCCGGGCCGTCTGCAGCGGCACGTACCAGGCGGGGGCATCCGGGAAGGTTCCCGTCCCCGGCCCCGCGGGCAGCCCGTGCTGCAGCACCCACTCGACCATGGCCCGCTCCTTGGGGTCGGCGAGCCACGGCCCGTCTCCGCCATCGCCCGCCGCACCGGCGGCCGGCGGCGGGCTGGCGCCGGGTCCCCCCAGGTTGACGCCCGGGACGAAGATCTCCACCACGGCCCCCAGGATCTCGCCGATCCGCTGGGACGCCGTGCGCACCACGTCCTTGACGCCTCGCAGCGCCGTGATCTCCCGGCTGAGGTCGAGCAAGGCCGCCGTCCGCCGTTCCCTGCGGCGGGCGTTTTCGGCCTGGCCGCGCAACCGGGCCGACAGGGACGAGATGAGCACCGACACCATGAGGAACATGGCGAGGCTCACGACGTACTGCAGGTGCCCCACCCACAACGTCGACAGCGGTTCGATGAACAAGAGGTCGAACAGCGCAGCCGCCAGCACCGCGGCGAAGATCGCCGATCCGAACGAGAGCCTCCACGCGCTCAGGATGACCGGCAGGAGGTAGAGCAGGGCGACGTTGACGATGTGCAGCGCCGGTCGGAGCGACAGCACCACCGCCGTCAGCGCGCCCACCATCGCGGCCGGAAGGCCGTACTCGAGGGCCAGCCGGCGAGCCTGCCCACCGGTCCGCGCCGCCGCGGGCGGCACTGCTCGGCTGGCCGGCCCTTCTTCCACCTCGCCCGGCACCACGTGGACGATGATCCCGGCGCTCTGCCGGATCACCCGGTCGACCAGCGAGCGCCGGAAGAGTTCGGCCCAGCGGGGTCGGAGCGGCCGGCCGATGATGAGGTGGCCCACGTTACGCTCCCGGGCGAGCCGCACGATCTCGCCGGCCACGTCCTCGCCGCTGAGCACGACGACCTGCGCCCCCAGGGTCTCCGCCAGGCGCAGGTGGGAGGCGAGCCGGCTGCGGGCCGCCTCGTCGGGGGCCTGCGTCCTGGGCACGTCGACGTAGGCGACCAGCCAGTCCGAGTCGTGCACCTGGGCGAAGCGGTACCCCACCCGGATGAGATGGGAGGCGAACGGGCTCGGGCTCACGCAGACCAGCACCCGGTCGCCGACCGGCCACGGCCCCCGGATCGCCTTGCGCTGCATGTAGCGGGCCAGCTGCTCGTCGATCCGCTCCGCTGCCCTGCGCAGCGTCAGCTCCCGCAGCGCGTTGATGTTGCCGGGGCGGAAGAAGTGGTGCAGGGCCGCCTCGATCTTCTCCGGGAAGTACACCTTGCCTTCGCGCAGGCGCTGGATGAGCTCTTCGACCGGGACGTCCACGACCTGGATCTGGTCGGCCTGGTCGACGATCCGGTCCGGCACGGTCTCCCGTACCGGCACCCCGGTGATGCGGGTGACCAGGTCGTTGAGGCTCTCCAGGTGCTGGACGTTGAGGGTGGTGTAGACGTCGATCCCCGCGTCGAGCAGCTCTTCGACGTCCTGGTAGCGCTTGGGGTGGCGCGACCCCGGCACGTTGGTGTGGGCCAGTTCGTCGACCAGGGCGAGCTGGGGCCGCCGGGCCAGCAGCGCGTCGAGATCCATCTCCTCGAAGCGGTGCCCCCGGTACTCCACCGTCCGGGGCGGGATCCGCTCGAGCCCCTCGAGCAGCGCCTCGGTCTCGGCCCTCCCGTGGGTCTGGACCCACCCGGCCACGACGTCGACGCCCTCCGCCTTGCGCTCGCGGGCCGCCTCCAGCATCGAGTACGTCTTGCCCACGCCGGGGGCGGCTCCGAGGAAGACGACGAGCTTCCCCCGCCGCTCCTGCCGGCTCTCCTCCAGCAGGCTCTCGGGATCCGGCCGCCGCTCGTCGTCCGTCGCCGGATCTGGCCGCGCCACCGCGCACCCCGCCCCTTCCCGACCCGAGCCTACCGCCGGCCGGCCCGTGCCGCAAGCTCGTCGAGAGCGAGGTTGAGCTTCAGCACATTGACCCTCGGCTCACCCAGGATGCCCCACTGCCGCCCCTCCGTGTAGCGGGCCACGAGTTCCCTTACCTGCTGTTGGCTCAAACGTCTGGCCCTGGCCACCCTGGGCACCTGGTAGGCGGCCGCCGCCGGGCTGATGTGCGGGTCGAGCCCCGACCCCGACGCCGTCACCAGGTCGGCCGGCACAGGGCCGGCCGCCGATGGATCCGCCTCCGCGAGCGCCCGCAGCCGCTCCTCGACGGCCGCCCGCAGCTTCGGGTTGAGCGGCCCGAGGTTGGAGCCGGACGAGGCGCCGGCGTTGTATGGCAACGGGCTCGTGGCCGATGGCCGGCTCCAGAAGTACTTCGGGTCGGAAAACGCCTGCCCGATCAAGGCGGAGCCCACGACCTTGCCGTCGTGGCGGATCAGGCTGCCGTTCGCCTGCCACGGGAACACGACCTGGGCGATCCCGGTCATGGCGAGCGGATACACCACTCCGAGCAGCACCGTCAACGCCACCAGCAGCACCGCCGCGCCCCGGACCTGCTCCTTCACCACGGCACGCACGCCCCCATCTCTCTCAGACCGCCCGCAGCTCTGTCAGACCAGCCCCAGCGCCACGAGCATCAGATCGATCAGCTTGATCCCGACGAAGGGTGCCACCAGCCCGCCCAGCCCGTACACCAGCAGGTAGTCGCGCAAGAGCCTGGCCGCCCCCACCGCCCGGTACTGCACGCCTCGCAGTGCCAGGGGTACGAGCGCCAGGATGACGAGCGCGTTGAAGATGACGGCCGAGAGCACCGCGCTCTCGGGCGTCGCCAGGTGCATGACGTTGAGCGCTCCGAGCTCTGGGTACACCGTGGCGAAGGCGGCCGGCACGATGGCGAAGTACTTGGCCACGTCGTTGGCAATGCTGAAGGTCGTGAGCGCCCCGCGGGTCATCAGCATCTGCTTGCCGATCTCGACGATGTCGAGGAGCTTGGTCGGGTTGGAGTCGAGGTCGACCATGTTGGCCGCCTCTCGGGCCGCCTGGGTGCCGGTGTTCATGGCCACCGCCACGTCCGCCTGCGCGAGCGCCGGGGCGTCGTTGGTACCGTCGCCCGTCATGGCCACCATGTGCCCGGCCGCCTGTTCCTTGCGGATGAGCTCCAGCTTCGCCTCCGGGGTCGCCTCGGCCAGGAAGTCGTCGACCCCGGCCTCGGCGGCGATGGCGGCTGCGGTCACCGGGTTGTCGCCCGTGATCATGATGGTACGGATGCCCATGCGCCGCAGGTGCGTGAAGCGCTCCCGGATGCCGCCCTTCACGATGTCTTTCAGGTGCACGACGGCCACCACCGTGCTGTCCTTCGCGACCACGAGCGGAGTCCCGCCCGCCCGCGCGATGCGGTCGACGGCCGCCTTCGCCTCCGCCGGCATCTCGCCCCCGCGCTCCACCACCCACCGCTCCAGGGCGTCGGGGGCGCCCTTGCGCACGGCGACGCCGTCCAGGTCGACCCCGCTCATGCGGGTCTGTGCCGTGAACGGCACCACCTTCGCGCCGGCCGGGAGCGCCTCCCGGAGGTTGTGCAGGCGCTTGGCCAGCACCACGATGCTGCGCCCCTCGGGCGTCTCGTCGCCCAGCGACGAGAGCTGAGCCAGCCTGGCCGCCTCCTGCGGGGCCACCCCGTTGACGGGGATGATCTCCGCCGCCTGGCGGTTACCCAGCGTAATGGTGCCGGTCTTGTCGAGCAGCAGCACGTCGACGTCGCCGGCCGCCTCGACGGCCCTGCCGGAAGTGGCGATCACGTTGCGCCGGATGAGCCGGTCCATGCCGGCGATCCCGATGGCGCTCAAGAGCCCCCCGATGGTGGTCGGGATCAGGCAGACGAAGAGGGCCACCAGCACCGTCAGCGTCACGGGGCTCCCTCGCCCTGCCGCCTCGACGCTGTACAGCGAAAACGGCAGCAGCGTCGCCACCACGAGCAAGAAGATGATGGTGAAGCCGGCCAGCAGGGTGCTGAGCGCGATCTCGTTGGGCGTCCGCCGGCGCTTCGCTCCCTCCACCAGCGCGATCATGCGGTCGAGGAACGTCTCTCCGGGGTTGGCCGTGACGCGCACGACGAGCCAGTCGGAGAGCACCTTCGTGCCGCCTGTCACGGCGCTGCGATCACCGCCGGCTTCACGGATGACCGGGGCGCTCTCGCCGGTGATGACGCTCTCGTCGACGGAGGCGATCCCCTGGACGACCTCTCCGTCCGCGGGGATGAGCTCACCGGCCGGCACCAGGACCAGGTCGCCCTTACGGAGCGCGCTGGCCGGCACCCGCTCCGTGTGCGCCGCCGGGTCGGGTGCCGCCAGGCGCAGAGCGTACGTCTTGTGCCGAGTACGCCGCAGCGCGTCGGCCTGCGCCTTGCCCCGGCCCTCCGCCACGGCCTCGGCGAAGTTCGCGAACACAACCGTGAACCAAAGCCAAAACGCCACGGCCCCGACGAACGCCGCCGGCGCCTCCCGCGCCCGGCAAGCGCCTGCCCAAACAGGACGGTCGTCAGCACGCTGCCGATCTCCACCGTGAACATGACCGGGTTCTTGATCTGCACGCGCGGGTCGAGCTTGCGGAAAGCGTCGGCTACCGCCCGCCGCAGGATACTGCGCTGATCCACGGCAAAGCGTCCCCGCGGACCCATCTCCACCACCGCCATCGTCCGCGACTCCTCCCCTCCGCACCGGGCGCCGGGCGTCAGGACCCGGCCATGATCAAGTGCTCGACGATGGGTCCGAGGGCCAGCGCCGGGAAGAAGTTGAGCCCGCCCACCACGATGACGACCGCCACGAGCCACGCCACGAACAGCGGCGACGCCGTCGGCAAGGTCCCCGGGCCCGGCGGCACGATCTTCTTGCGGGCAAGCGAACCGGCCAAAGCCAGGGCCGGCACCACGGCCCAATACCGCGCCATCAGCATGGCGAGCGACCCGAGCACGTTGTACACGGGCGTGTTGACCCCGAGCCCCCCGAACGCGCTCCCGTTGTTGTTGCCCATGGAGGCGAACGCGTACAGCACCTCGCTGAAGCCGTGCGGTCCCGGATTGAAGACCGCAGCCCGCCCGGACGGCGTCATCAGCGCGATGGCGGTGGGGACCAGCACCGCCAGCGGTACCACCAGGATGATGAGGGCCGCCATCTTCATCTCGAAGATCTCGATCTTCTTGCCCAGGTACTCCGGGGTGCGGCCGACCATGAGCCCGGCGACGAAGACCGCGGCGATGACGAAGGCGAGCATCCCGTACAGCCCCGACCCGACGCCGCCGAAGACCACCTCGCCGAGCATCATGAGGAACATGGGCACGAACCCGCCCAGCGGCACGTACGAGTCGTGCATGGAGTTGACCGAACCGTTGGAGGCCGCCGTGGTTGCTGTCGCCCAGAGCGCCGATCCGGCGACGCCGAAGCGGACCTCTTTGCCCTCCATGTTGCCACCGGCTGTCGCCTGATCGACGCCCAGCCGGGCAAGCGCGGGGTTGCCGGCCGACTCCTGCCAGTAGACCACCCCCAGCATCGCGACGAAGATGACCGTCATGGCAGCGAAGATGGCCCACCCCTGCCGGGTGTCGCCGACCATCTTCCCGAACGTGTACGTGAGCGCCGCCGGGATGAGCAGGAGCGACAGCATCTCGACGAAGTTGCTGAGCGGCGTCGGGTTCTCCAGCGGGTGTGCGGAGTTGGCGTTGAAAAAGCCGCCGCCGTTGGTGCCGAGCTGCTTGATGATGACCTGCGACGCGACCGGCCCCACCGCGAGGGTCTGTTCCCGGACGAGATGCCCTTCACTGTCCCGCACCGGTTCCACCAGACTCGCCTTCTGGTAGGGCGCCAGCGTCTGCGGCACGCCCTGCCAGACGAGCAGCAGCGCCCCGATGACGGCCAGCGGCAAGAGGATGTAAAGGTTGCTGCGCACCAGATCGACCCAGAAGTTGCCGATGCGCTCGGACGACTTGCGACGAAAGCCCCGGATGAGGGCGACGAGCGCTGCCATGCCCGTGCCGGCGGAGACGAAGTTCTGCACCGTGAGACCCGCCATCTGGGTGAAGTAGCTCAGCGTCGTCTCGCCGCCGTAAGCTTGCCAGTTGGTGTTGGTGCCAAAGGAGACCGCCGTGTTGAGCGCCAGGTCAGGTGGGCTGACGGCGCCCACATGCTCCGGGTTGAGCGGGAGCCACTGCTGCACTCGCTCTAGCCCGTACAGCAGCAGGATCCCGAAGAGGTTGAAGAGCAGCAGCGCTCCGGCGTATTGCTTCCACGTCATCTCGCGCTCGGGCGAGGTCCCCGCCAACCGGTACAGCCACCGCTCCAACGGCCCCAGCACGGGCGAGAGCAGAGTGCGCTCCCCCTCGTACACCCTCGCCATGTAGATGCCGAGGGGTTTCGTGAAGGCGATCAACACCAGCAAGTAGAGGAGGATCTGCAACCACCCCGAGGGGCTCATTCGAACACCTCCGGCTTCAAGAGCGCCACGACCAGGTAGACGAAGATCCCGACGGCCACGACCAGCCCGACGACCTGCACCGTTTCATCCGCCCTTTCCTCAGCGCACCCGGTCCAGCACCTCGACCATGCCCCACGTCGCGACGAAGAACAGGGCGACCAGCGCGATGCTCAGGAGATCCCCCATGGCCCTTCGTTGGCCCGTCCCTTCCCCTCTCCAGCATGCCCGCCCCGGCGGCCCACACGCCCATGACCTGGAACGGGCTCCCTTCCATCTTGCAGCCGCTGCCCGTCAACCGAGCGGCAAAGCCACGGCGCCGTCCATCAAGGATGTGTCAAGACGACCACCACGGAGATGGAGTCCCCCTCGGCCCGGTACCACACGGCCGGGCGGCAGGAGAACCGGCAGCTTCGGCCCGAATTGGTAAAGCGTACCGGCAACCCTGGGCACGAACCTCTCGAGGGGGTGCAGGCGCCGTGCGCTCGTTGGCCGTCCTCGTCTGGCTGCGCCTTCTTCTCGCCGCCCTGGGGGTGGCGCTCCCGGCGGCAGCGGTGGCCGGGGCGATGGGCCTGCCTTTGCCCGCCGGGCCGTACGGGTGGGTGCTCGGGCTCGGCGCCGTCGTAGCGGCGGCGGCCGTAGTCGCGGCGGTGGGGACCGCCTTCGTGCATCCCCTTTTCCACGCGCCCATCGTCCATGCCATCACGGGCCTCACGGCGATGAGCGACCGGCTCGACCTGACCTACCGGATCCCCTTCCGCGCCCCTGACGAGCGAGGCGAGCTCGTCCACCAGGTCAACCGGGTGATCAAGGGCTTCCACACCGTCCTCGCGCAGATCGTGGAGCAGGCCAGGGTCCTGACCGAGGTGGGCCAACGGCTGGCGGGGGTGACCCACAAGACCGCGGAGTGGTCGCAACAGATCGCGACCGCGGTCGCGCAACTGGCGTCCACGGCTGAGTCGCAGGCTCGCCAGACCCAGGAGGTGTCCGAGTCCGTGGCCCGGCTCATCGCCCAGGCGCGCCGGCTCGCAGAGGAGACCGCCGAGGCGGCGGGCCAGGCAGCCATCGCCGGGGAAGCGTCGGGCGAGTCGGATCGCCTGGCCACCCAGGCAGCGGCGCTGGCCGACGCCGCGCTCCGGGCCGCCCGGCAAAGCCGGGAGCTGGCCGGCCGGCTTCTCGAGGCGGTGACCCAGGTGGAGCAGGTCCTCGGGCTCGTCGACGAGGTGGCCCAGCAGACCAACTTGCTGGCCCTCAACGCCGCCATCGAGGCCGCCCGGGCCGGGGAGCAGGGCCGGGGCTTCGCGGTGGTGGCTCAGGAGGTACGCCGGCTGGCCGGGCGCTCGTCGGAGGCGGTCGCCCAGGCGTCCCAGTGGTTTTCCGCCATCCGGGAGGCGGTCGACGCCGCCGGCAAGGCGGCCGGCGAGGCCGACGAGGCGGCCTCCCGGCAGGCGGAGCAGATGCAGGAGCTGGCGGCGGCTCACCGCCGCATCCACGAGGCGGTGGAGCGCATCGCCGCGTTCACGCGCCGCACGGCCGACCGGGCGGAGGCCCTGGCCACGAGCGGCGACGCGATTCAAAAGGCGGCGGCCGCCATGACCGCCCACTCGCAGCAGCTGGCCGCCGGGGTGCAGCAGGTGTCGAGCGCCGTCCAGCAGCAGGCCTCCACCGCCCAGGAGACCTCGGCGCAGTCCGACGCCGTGGCCCGGTCCGCGGAGGGGCTGCGGGCCCTGGCGGCCCGGTTCAAGACGGAGTCCTGACCGGCTCCGCCACAGCGCCGCGGGCGGGGGCGCCGGCCGTTCGCCGGGCAGGGGACCATCCGGGTACCCGGCGGCCCCACCGCATGCCCGCCCACATCACCACGCCAACCAGCGCCACCAGCATCGCCGAGAGTTGCCCGGCCTCGTTCATGTGGCCCGCCTGCACGGCCGCGTAAATGGCCACCGGCATGGTCTGGGTACGCCCCGGAATGTTACCGGCGACCATCAGCGTGGCGCCGAACTCTCCCATGGCCCTGGCAAAGGCCAACAGCACGCCGACGGCCACGCCGGGCCACGCAAGGGGCAGCAGCATGTGGCGCAGGATGGCGAGCCGCCCGGCTCCGTCCACCTGGGCCGCCTCCACCACCTCCACAGGGACGTCCTCCAGGGCGATGCGGGCAGCTTGCACCAGCAGCGGCAGGGATACGATGGCCGAGGCCATCATGGCGGCGTAGGGGGTGAAGATGAGCGTGCCCCACCCCAGCGCGCGCATGAGCCCGCCAACCGGCCCGCTGCGCCCGACCAGGAGCAGGAGGCCGTAGCCCACGACGGTCGGGGGCAGCACGATCGGCAGGTTGACCACCACGTCCAGGAGCTGGCGGCCCCGGAAGCGTCCGTAAGCCAGCAGCCAGGCCAGCAACACTCCGGCCACCAGGTTGGCTGCGGTGGCCATCGATGCCACCCAGAGGGACATCGCGATGCTGCTCATAGGGGCGCGCCGCTCACGAACCCGGGAGGAAACCGTACTTCTCCAACATCGCCCGGACCTCGTCGCTCAGCAGCCACTCGACGAACGCCCGCGCCTCTTGCGGATGAGGGGCATCCCGCAGCACGGCCACGGGGTAGACCACCGGGCGGTGACTGCCCTCGGGGGCCGTCGCTACGACCTGCACCTTCTCCCCGGCGATGGCTGCATCGGTGGCGTAGACGATGCCCGCGTCCACTTCGCCTGCTTGCACGTAAGCGAGCGTCTGCCGGACGTCCTCCCCCAATACGAGTTTGGGCTGCACCGCCTCCCACAGGCCCAGGGACTCCAGCACCTCCTCGCCGTACTGCCCCGCCGGCACGTGGGCCGGGTTACCCAGGGCAATCCGCCGGATCTGCGGGGCTCGCAGGTCTTGCCATCCCCGCAGCGTCCCGCCGGGCCCTCCGCCCGCCGGCCGCACCAGCACCACCACGTTGCGCGCCATGACCCGCACGCTCTTGCCGTCGATGAAACCTCGCTCCACGAGCGAGTCGGTCACGGCCTGGCTCACGCTGATGAACACGTCCACGGGAGCCCCCTGTTCGATCTGCCGCTGGAGGCTGCCGGACGAACCCATGTTGAGCTGGACGTTGACGTCCGGATGGCGGGCCTCGAAGCTCGTCTTCGCCTCTCGGAGCAAATCCGTGAGGCTCGCCGCGGCCGAGACGAGGAGATCGGTGCGCCTGGCCCCCGCCGGAGAGCCGCCCCAGACCACCGCCACGGCCAGGGCGACCACCCCGATCATCCTGCGCATGCGCATGGCTCGAGCCCCCCGTCTGCGATACTCCTCGTCTCGCCGCGAGGACGCAAGCGATACTTGCCTGACGCACGTACATTTGTCGTGCCGCGGGAGATTCCTTCCCGAGCCATCCCGTCCTCTCTTGCGCAGGACGGCCGGACGGCGTGTCGAAGGTCAACGCCCGTGTGCAGGCGACGCCGGCATGCGTGAGCTTCATCTCCTCGGGGTACTGCGTCACCGGGACTTCCGGTTGCTGTGGAGCGGCCAGCTCGTGAGCAACCTGGGTGACGCCGCCTCCGCATTGGCCCTGGCGTGGCTGGTTCAAGAGGAGACCCACTCCGCGTTGATGGTCGGCGCCGTCATGGTGGCGTTCGCGGCCCCTCTGGTGGTGGCCGCCCCCGTGGCCGGGCTCGTGGTCGACCGGGTCGACAAGCGGGGGCTCATGGTGTGGTGCGACGCGATCCGGTTCGGCCTCATCGCGCTGCTGGCAGCGCTGTACGCCGCGGGGCGGTTGAGCATCGCCGCGGTGCCCGTCTTCGCTCTCGCCGTTGGAACGGCCACCGCTTTTTCGAGCCGGCGCGCCAGTCGAGCCTGATCCACCTCGTCGACCCCGGCGAACTCTCCCAGGCCAACGCCGTCAGCATGCTCACCCGTCAGATCGCCCAGCTGGTCGGTCCCACCGCGGCGGGGCTGGTGGTCGCCCGGTGGGGAATCGCTTCGGCGCTGTGGTTCCACGCCGCATCCTACGGCGTGTCGGCCCTCGCCGTGGCGAGCATGCGCTGGCGTTCGGAGCCGGGCCTGACCACGCCGGGACGCTGGCCAGGGGCCATCGACGACCTGAAGGCCGGCCTGCGGATGATCGGGGCCCACCCGCTGCTCCGGATCGTCTTTGCCCTGGCCGTGGTCGTCAACTTCGCGATGGCTCCCGTCCCGGTCGTTCTCCCGCTTTACGTGGCGACCGTGACGCACCAGGGACCGGTGGGGCTCGGGCTGGTGCAGGGGACCATGGGCATGGGGATGCTGGCCGGGTCTCTCCTCATGAGCGCCGTCGGCGGGCGGTGGGCCAAAGGGCCGACCGGGATCGGCGGCCTGTGGACCATGGCCTCGAGCATGCTGCTCGCGGGATGGAGCCGCACGCCGCTAGGGGCCGGACTTGCCTTTGCCGCATGGGGGGCGGCCGGCCCTTTGGTCAACGTCCCCGTGGTCACCCTGGTTCAGCAACAAGTGCCGCCGGAGCGGCAGGGTCAGGCTTTCGCGGCGTTCATGGCCGCCACGGTGGCCGCACAGCCCGTGGGCATGCTCCTGGCAGGTCTGGTGGGTGACCGCTGGGGCGCCCCGGCGGTCTTTCTCGCGGTCTCTTTGCTGCTGGCCGCGGTCAGCCTGGCGGCCACGGCAGCCCGGCCGCTCCGCTTCGCCCGGTGATGGAGCCCCGACAAGGGGAATGAGAGGCCTTATCGAAGCTCTTCTCCGGCTCGAGGGGGGCGCCCTTCATGCTGAAGCGCTACGCCGCCGCCACGTCGCTCGGGATGTTGCTGCTCCTGGTGTCCGGGGTCCTGGTGACGACGACGGGATCCGCCGCCGGGTGCGGTAACGCCTGGCCTTTTTGCGACGGTGACTGGTCGTCGCTTGCCACCTGGATCGAAGTCAACCACCGGCTCGTGACCGGCGTACTGGGCCTCATGGTGGCCAGCCTGTCCATCCTGGCCTGGAGAGCGCACCGGGAGGACCGCGACGTGCGGTGGATGGCGGGGGCCTCCGTCTTTTTCCTGCTGCTCCAGTCATGGTTGGGGGCGGCTGCGGTCATGTGGGGTTCGACGCCGGCGGTGCTGGCTACCCACTTCGGGGTCTCGCTGGCCGCCTTCGGGGCCGTCTTCCTGCTCGGCGTTCGCCTGGACCAGCTCGAGGGCCGCCACGCTTGCCTGCGGGGCCCGGTGTCGCCGGCGTTCCACCGGGCCGTATGGGGAGGGCTGGCGCTGACGATGGTGGTCGTGTACGCAGGCGCATACCTGCGCCACACTCACGCCGGCCTGGCCTGCCTGGGATGGCCCCTGTGCGGAGCGACCCCGATCCCGCCGCCCGGCACGCCCGCCTTCTTGGGGCTCCTGCACCGCCTGCTCGCCGGTCTGTTGCTCCTCGTCGTGGCCTACGCCGGGCACCTGGCCCGGCGCTTCCGCCACGAGCGGCCCGACCTGTTCGCCGGGAGCGTGGCGGCGCTGGGGCTGTTGGTGGCCCAGGCGCTCAGCGGCGCGCTGGTCATCGCCACGCGCAGTTCCATCGCCGCCAATGTGCTGCACTCTGCCTTGTTGATCGTGTTCGCGGCCAGCTTGCTCTACCTGGGGTTGCAGATCACGCCACAGCCCGCTCCCCGGCGCCAGGAGGCCCCGCAGGTGGGGCCCGTGGCCCCCTCTCGGCACTGAGCGGGCCAGTTCTCAGTGAGCGGTGGGGATCGGGCAGCGGGCGATGGGCGACCCCACGAACGCCTCCGGCCGCTACTCATCCCCGCCGAAGTGACGGACTCGCCTCGCGGGCGGCCCCGGCCGTCTCGCGGCGGACGACCGGCGCCACCTCGCTGCCCAGGAGTTCGATGGCGCGCAGGACCTTCTCGTGCGGCAGAGTGCCGACGGTGAGCTGCATGAGGAAGCGGTCGTGTCCGAACATCTCGTGCTGGAAGAGGATCTTTTCGATCACCTGCTGGGGACTTCCCACGAAGTCCGCTCCCCGCAGCGACCGGGACCACTCGAATTGCTCCCGTGTCAGGGGAGGCCAGCCCCGCTCTTGCCCGATTCGATCCATCATGCTCTTGAACGCCGGGAACGCGATGTCCGCTGCCTCCTGCGACTTCTCCGCGATGAAACCGTGGGAGTTGATACTGAGACGCGGCTCGGGGTGGCCGGCCTGCCGGGCCGCCCGGCGGTACAGTTCGACGAGCGGGGCGAAGCGCTCCGGCATGCCGCCGATGATGGCGAGGGCCATCGGCAGCCCCAACCGGCCGGCCCGCACCGCCGAGCGCGGCGTACCCCCGACCGCCACCCAAACGGGGAGGGGGTCTTGAAGCGGCCGGGGATAGACGCCGGCGTCGTGGAGCGGCGGGCGGTGCCTGCCCGACCAGGTGACGCGCTCGGAGGCGCGTACTTTCAGCAACAGGTCGAGCTTTTCGTCGAAGAGCTCGTCGTAATCCTCGAGATCGTAGCCGAACAACGGGAAAGATTCGATGAACGACCCGCGGCCGACCATGACCTCCGCCCGGCCCCCCGACAAAAGGTCGAGGGTCGCGAAGGCTTGGAAGACGCGCACGGGATCATCGGAGCTGAGAACGCTCACCGCGCTGGTGAGCCGGATGCGCCGGGTGCGCCCGGCCGCGGCGGCGAGCACGACGGCCGGCGCGGAGACGGTGAAGTCCGGACGATGGTGCTCGCCCACGCCGAACACGTCCAGGCCCACTTGATCGGCGAGTTCGATCTCCTCCATCAGCCGGCGCAATCGCTCACGGGGGCTGATCAGCCGACCGGTCTCCGGGTCTTCGGTTCGCTCTCCGAAGGTATAGATGCCGATCTCCACCGGATGTCCTTCCCTCTTCCATGGCCGGGCATCAGACGGGCCGGGGGGGCCGACCCCGTGGTCAGCCCCCCAGGCTCAGCGGCCAGGGCTGCGGTAGAAGGGTCATCATCAGCGCCGCACCCGCGAGCGCCAGATTCTTGAAGAAGTTGGTCTGCTCGCCCATGCGGGCCATGGGGTCCGGCACAGCCCAGTAGCTGTGCATCCAGAAGGCCACCACCACCAGGAAGATCACGATGAGGCCGAGGCCCACCGTGGGCAAGTAACCCAAGAGCACACTCAGCCCGCCGGCAAGCAGCATGAGCCCTGTACCGATCACGGCGGCCTCGGGTGCCGCCACTCCTTTGGATCGCGCGTAGCCGGCCATGGACGAGACGTTGCGGAAGTGGTTGAACGCGTTCAGGATGAAAAAGCCACCGTAGATGATCCGGCCGATGAGGAACACGATGTCCACCGATGCACCCTCCTCGTTGGGACCCGACCTGCTCCATAGGGTTCCATGCAATCACCCGACTCGCTTTGCCGGGTATCCACTGAGAACCATCCCACCGTCCAGGCTGGCTTTCCCCCGTTCATCACCTCCCCATGGAGGCCGTTGCTGCATCGACGGCAGCCCCGGCCTATCTGGGCCGGGGCCACTGGCCCCTCATCGCGCAGCGCCTCGCCGCTCCCGCCGAACCCGGCCTCGCGGTTCGCTCGACCGGCGCGCCACTCGCGCGCCCGGCGGGCCGGTCCCGGGGGTCGTCGCAGGTGCGGTCGCAGAGGCAGCCTCGAGCCAGCGCTGCGCCCACCGATGCACTTCGGCCACTACGGAGCGCAGGTCCTCGCCCTTGGGCGTCAGGGCATACTCGACCAGCACGGGCCGGCTGGGCACGACCCGTCGCTCGACGATGCCCTGCTGCTCCAGCTCCCGAAGCCGCCGGGCCAGCTGCGGGTCCTTGAGACCCGGCACGGCTGCCCGGATCTCACAAAACCGCCGGGCGCCTGCCATCAGCGCCTCTATGATGGCCCCGTTCCAGCGCCGGCCGATGAGCTCGACGGCCTGGTGGTACAGGGAGCACACCCGAAAGGTAGATGGCGAAGACCGACTTCTGACCGGTGCCACGCTCACTTCTCCTTGAGAACATACTAACACAAACTTAGCACCATGGCCACCACCGCACGCCCTGGTTGCTTGTCGCTCCGTCCCCCGAGAGCCTCCGGCGGGGCCGGGAGCCCGCTACCGAGGAGCGACCACGGACGCGGGCGCCTCATCCTCGACGGTTGCCGAGCCTTTCGGCGCTTCATGCCAGGAGCTCCCGGTATCGGCCGCCGAAGAAGACCAGCGGCGCACCGTCCCCGTGGGTCTGCGCCTCCTCGACGCGGGCCACGAAGATGGTGTGATCGCCGCCGGGATAGGCTGCCAAGACCGAGCACTCGAAGTGGGCCAGCGCCCCCTCGATGAGCGGCACCCCGGTCTTGCCCGCCCGCAGCTGCACCGCCCCGTCGGGCAAGCGGTCGAGCCGGCCGGCGAAAAACTCTGAGACAGCCTGCTGCCGTGCGCTCAGGACGCTCACGCCGAACTGCCCCTCGCGGGCGATGCGATCATGGGTCTCCCTCTGCGTGCCGACGCAGACGAGTACCAGAGGCGGCTCCAGGGAGACCGAGGTGAACGAATTGGCCGTCATGCCGTGCGGCCGATCGACCGACCCTGTCGTGACCACCGTGACCCCGGTGGCGAAACGCCCGGCCGCTTGCCGAAACGAGCTGGCGTCCAAGTCCGGTCCCCCTTGGCTCGCTACGAGTCCTGGACGGCGTACCCGCGTGCCGGGGCGGTTTGCCACCCGAACCGTCGAGCACCCGGTTTGCGAGGCTCGCCGGACCCATGTAGCGATTGCTTATCATATGTTATATGCTAACTCAGAGCTAGCCGGCGCACCAGTCGACCGGTGCGCGTGGAGGAGGATGGCGATGCATCCCCATACCCGCCTGGGCTGGGTACACCTGAGCGTGGCGGACCTGGACCGCTCGCGGGCGTTCTACGAAGGTGTCCTGGGCCTTCAGGTACTGCGCGTCGCACCGGGCTTTGCGGCCATGGGGGTGCGGGCAGGTGACGGCGCGGCGGTGCCCATCGTCCTTCTCTCGCACCAGCCGCATGCGCGGCCCAAGCCACCCCGCTGCCGGGGGCTGTACCACCTGGCCCTGCGGCTCCCGTCCCGGCAAGCACTTGCCCGCGCCGTGATGCGGCTGGCCCACGACGGGTATGCCATCGACGGAGCCGCCGACCACTGGGTGAGCGAGGCGGTCTACCTGTCGGATCCCGACGGCCACGGCATCGAGCTGTACGCAGACCGGCCCCGTGAGCAGTGGCCCCGGCAGGGTGACCGCATCCTGATGGCCACCGAACCGCTCGACTGGGACGGCCTCCTCGCCGAGCTTCCGCCCGAGGAGCGCCGGCCGGCGGCAGACGACGGTCTTGCCCCACGCACCTTGCCGGGCCCCCATGGCGACGGGATGCCGCCCGGCACCCGGCTGGGGCACATCCATCTGCATGTCTCGCGCCTGGAGCGGGCCGAGCGGTTTTACCGGGACGTCCTGGGCCTTGACCTGGTGCTGCGCTACGGTGGCAGCGCCCTGTTCTTCTCTGCCGGCGGCTACCACCACCACGTGGGGGCCAACATCTGGGCCGGCCGCGAGGCACCGCCTCCGCCCCCGGACTCCGTGCAGCTTCTCCACTTCGCCTTCGTGGTACCGTCCGCACAGGACGTGGCGGCCCTGGCCCGGCGCCTGGAGCAGGCGGGAGTGCCGCATGGCTCGCTGGCGGACCTGGGGCCGGAGGCCGTCGCGTCGGTGGCGCCGGCGGGGCCGTCGACCGGCGGATTCGTCACCCACGACGAGGACGGCGTGGCCGTCGCCGTGCTGGGCGGCGAAGGCCACTTCGGCGAAGGGAGCGAAGGCAGATGACGGGCACCGAGAGGGTAGAGTTGGAGTTCTTCCATGACGTGCTGTGTGCGTGGTGCTACGCGCTGGCGCCTCGGGTGCGCCGGCTGGCGGAGCAATACCCCCAGGTACGGGTCGTTCACCGGGCCTTCGCCCTGGCACCCACGCCCGAGAGCATCCCGGCCATGTTCGGTTCCAAGGAGGCGGGCAAGCAGGAGATCCTGTCCCACTGGCGGGCTGCCAACCGCAACGACGACGAGCATCGCATCAACGCCGACCTGATGGCCTCCCGCCCCTTCGACTACCCCTACTCGATGCCAGGGCTCGTGGCCTGCAAGGCCGCCGAGCTGCAGGGCGGGCAGGAGGCGCATGGGGCCATGTTCGACCGGGTGCAGCGCGCGCACCTCACCGAATGCCTCGACATCACCGACTTCGAGGTGCTGCGCCAGTGCGCACAGGACGTAGGACTGGACGTGGCCCGCTGGGAGCAGGATTTTCACGCACCGGGTACCCGGGACGAGGTGGCGCGGGACCTAGGCCGGGCCCGGCTTTACGGCATCACCGGCGTGCCCACGCTGGTCGTGGACCACACGTACGGACTGACGGGAGCTCAAAGCTACGAGCGCCTCGAGGCCTGGCTGGAAGGCGTACTGCAGCAGCGGGCATCCCGCAGATCGGCACCGATGTAAACAGGAGGGGAGACCATGGCCTTTTACGTGGTGCGAGCCCGACCCGACCCGCAGCGCCTCGCAGAGCTTCGCGCCAGGCTGGATTCGGGAGCCTTCGTAAACCTGCGGCCCTTCGGCGAGGCGCTGACCGCATCCCTCGAGGGGGCCCGACGCGATCCGCAAACCGGCGAGGCGGTCTGGGAGGAAGAGGACTACTGCTCGCCGCCGCTGGCCATGGAGCGCGAGGCGGTGCTGGACCGATACTTCACGAATATGGTGGCGGAGCCGGTGAAGCAAGGCGAGGGCTGGGCCCGCATCGCGCACCTGCCCTCGCTGTGGGCACAGGCCCCTCTGCGACCGGAGGCGCCCGTTTCGTCCGGAGAGTCTCTCGGGCTGATCATGGCCGAGGACGCCGGGCTGGTCTGCGACTGGCAGACACGGAATTGCGGCTGAAGAGCGCAGCACGACCGCCCCGGCTGCATCGCCGAACAGGATGGCCGTGCTCCGATCCTGACCGCCCACCACCAGTACCCGACGGTAGGCTCCCGTCCGGATGAACCGCGCGAGGGCCCGGGAAAGGCGCCTGGGAGCTACGCTCCCAGGCGCCCCCTTTCGTGCCGATCAGGAACGCCCCGATGCGGTCACATGGGTCTCTCGTTCGAGGGCGTCGGCCACCTCGTGCCACCGGGCCGAAAGATCGTCGAGAAACCGGGCCCGGTCGGCTGCGAGAACGGCCTCCGCCCCTGGGTGCGTGGGCCGGGCGCCGGACTCGGCCACCATCTCCCGCAGCGCGGCCGGGTTGTCGATGATGGGGCACGGCGCGTAGTGGTTGGAGGAAAACGGGATGCGCCGCTGGTACGCCGCGAAGAGGGGGCTCTTGAGGGCATCGACGAGCGAGACCTCGTTGATGTTGTGCGTCGCGAAGTGCGCAAACGCGCAGGGTTCCGCGTCGCCGTTCGGCGTGATGTGCAAGTACAGGCGGGCCCCGGCGATGCACCCTTGGGTGAAGTGCCCATCGTTCCAGAAGTCCGCGATGAAGATGGGCCGCGTGGCACGAAGCTCGTTGACCCGCCGGACGAGCCAGGCCCGCTGGTGCGGTTTGACCATGAGGTCGAGATCGGCCTCCGGGCCGACGGGCACGTAGTGGAAGCTCCACAAGTACGCGACGCCCTTGTCGATGAGAAAGTCGATGAAGGCATCGGAGAAGAGCGTCTCGGCGTTGCGGCTCGTCACCGTGACCGACGCGCCGAAGATGACGCCCCGCTCCCGCAGCCGGTCCATCGCGGCCATGACCTTGTCGAACACGCCGGCGCCCCGTCGCTCGTCGGTCTCCTCTTTCCACCCCTCCAGGCTGATGGCCGGCGAGAAGTTGCCCAGCTCGGCCAGCCGGTCGGCCACCTGGTCGGTGATCAGGGTACCGTTGGTATACGCCATGAAGGTCGCGTCGGTGTGGCGAGCCACCACGTCGAGCAGTGGCTTGTAGGCGAAAGGCTCGCCTCCCGACAGCACGAACCAGTAGATTCCGAGCTCCTTGGCCTCTCGCAGAAGGCTGTCGAAGCGCTCCCGGGAAAGACTCGGGCCTCTGTCGTACCCCGCGGCCCAGCAGCCTTTGCAGCGCAGGTTGCAGGCAGACGTGGGGTCGATGAGCAAAAACGTCGGAACGTGCACTCCATGGCGCTGCTCTGCGTGCCGCCTCTCCGAGGGTGCCAGCAGCAGCTGCTGGATTCCCCAGTTGACCGCCAGCCGTTTCACCATGGTCCGGTTGCTCAGCAACTGCCGGGCCCTTGCCCGGATGGCCGGATCACCGGTCACCCGCCGGCGAAAGGCCAGGTACTTCTCCCGATCCCCCGGATCCCGCACGAAGTGCCCGACGGCGTCCAGGAGCCGGTCCAATCTCGCCGCAGGATCGGGCATCAGGTAGGCCACGGCGGCGTCGACGGCCGCCTCTGCCGCCCGCCGGGCGACGGCAAGTTGCACCTCACTCCACCACGACGACCCGTTGACGGTACCTGCCATCGGAGCCCATCCCCTTTCCAGGCCAGTTTGTGGTGTCAGTCAGACGACCGTACGATGAAGCCCAGAACGCGGCTCCCATCCCCCGGCACGGCTGCCCGTCACGCGCACCGTGCAGGAAGACCTCCTCCTCTGGGCTGACACCCGAGCTTCGATCACCGATTCGTAGACCCGTTGGAGCAAAGCGATGGCCGCCTCCGTTCGGTGGCGTACCGCCATCTCCCGCGCCTGATGGGCCATGGCCAGTCGCAGGCCATCGTCCTGGAGCAGCCGGAGAGCCGTGTCCGCCAGCGCCCTCCCGTCACCGGGCGACACCAGGAAGCCGGTCTTCCCGTCCTCGACCAGTTCCGGCACCGCTCCCCCCTTCACGCCGACGACCGGGAGCCCGCTGGCCATCGCCTCGAGCACCGCCAGCCCCTGGGTCTCGACGGCCGAGGGGAAGACGAACACGTCGGCATCCCGGTAGAGCTGAGGTAGCCTTTCCCAGGCCACGTATCCGGCGATCTCGAGCTGGCCCGAGCGCGCCCACGGCTCGAGCTCACGCAGCAGCCGGCCGCGCCACGGCCCGTCGCCGACCACCCGGAAGCGGGCGGAAGGGTGCCTCTCGAGGAGACGGCGGATGGCCAGGGCCAGGTCGGCCATGCCCTTTTCCACGCTGAGGCGGCCGACGTAGAGCGCGGTGGGCGGCCGGTCGCGCCGGACCGGGGTCACTCCGGATCCGGGCTCCGCCTTCCAGGGGGGCCTGAATCTGGCGACGTCGACGCCATTGGAGAGCACGACGACCGGTGCCCGCAGCCCCCGTTCGAGGAGCTGCGAAGCCGCCGCCTCGCTGGGTGCCGTCACGACATGGGCCGAGCTGTAGAAAGCGACCTCGGCCTTTCCAATGGAACCAAGCAGGCGATCGCCCCCGAGCCGAAACATCCGGCGGGCATAGGCCTGGGCGGATCCCACTACGTTGGCGTGGTAGGTCGCGACCACCGGAAAAGAGAGCCTGCGTGCCGCCCGCATGCCGAGCCAGCTCACCGGGAACGGTGTATGCAGGTGCACGACGTCCGGGGCCCAGGCCTCGAGCTCCCGGAGAACGAAGGGGTAGCCGTAGGCGAGCCAGGTGTCGGGCGCCAGCGACCCGACGCCGGGCAGCGGCAAGGCGGGCACGAACACATGGTCACCCGGGTGCAGGGCGCCGCCTCGTTGGGCCAACGTGAAGACGCGTACCCGGTGACCCCGACCTGCGAGGCCGTCATGGAACTGGATGACGGCCCGGGTGAGGCCCCCCATGTTCTCCCGGAACGATTCGGCGAAGAAGGCGATACGCAAGCTGGCCGTCCTTTCCAGATCCCATTCCTTGCGCGCCCCGAGCGTCCCCATTATAGTCCAAGTCGGTCGTCCGACCAAGAGGCGGCAAGAACCTCAACGCTTACTACGGTAGGTCACCTTGCGACCTAGCGCCTCAGGAGCCGACAAGCGGCGGAGTAACCCTCCGGTTCGGGCCTCGCTCCTCGCCAAGCAGGAGACTGTGCTGGCCGGAGCGATGTTGGATCATACGCAACGGCCGTTCGATGTAAATACGGCTTCGTGCGCGCTCGAACGTACTCAGTTCCTCCAAGGACAGTCGCCGACTGGGAAAGAAGCTCACGCTGCAGCGGCCCTGGTAGCTATAGCGGGGGTCGGGGTTGGAGACCCGTCTGGAGTCTGTCGGTCGTTCGAGGATAGCGTCCCCGCAAGTGGCGTAAATCGGGTTCCCACCCCAATGCCACCTGTTATGCCGCGATTTCCGGTAGTGGCGGCGTTCTCTCGCTCTCACTCCCCGTGTTTTCTCGTCGCGCGGCGTAGGGCTTGGCCATCGACCCCTGGCTGAAGTAAAGCCGAGCGGCCATCCACTCCTCGTGCTGCTCCTGGAGGACCGCCCCGATCAGGCGCAGCGCTGCCTCGGCGTTCGGCAAGATGCCGACCACGTCGGTGCGCCGCGCGATCTCCCGGTTGAGTCGCTCCAGCGGGTTGGTCGAGTGAATCTGCCGCCAGTGCTCCGGGGGAAAGGCCATGTAGGCCAGCACGTCGTCCGCGGCCTCGAGCAGCCACTCGGCCGCCTTGGGAAACCGTCGGCCGATGTTGTCGACCACTGTCTCCAGCTGCTCCCGGGCCAGCGTGCCGTCCGGCTGTACGAAGATAGTGCGCACCAGAGCCCCCACCATGGCCTGGGCCTGCTTGGGCGCTTGGGCCAGGATGTTGCGCATCAAGTGCACCCGGCACCGCTGCCAGCTGGCCCCGGCCAGGATCTCTTGGATGGCCCGCTTGAGGCCTTCGTGGGCATCCGAGATGACCAACTGCACCCCTTTCAGCCCACGGTGCACCAGATGGCGCAGGAACTCGCTCCAGAACTCGTAGCTCTCCGTCTAGCCAATGGCGTAGCCCAGCACCTCCCGCTCGCCCGTCTCCCGTACCCCGATGCCAGACGCTGGCCAGGGACCTGGGCGCCACGGCGGGCACCGCGGACAACCACCTGCAGGCGCTGGAGCTGGCCCATCTGCTCGTATCGTCGATCCCCAGGCAGGAATCCTGAGGCTCCCCGCGTTCGCTTACCTGTACGCCCTCGGTGCGCTGGGCGCTTGAGCCATCCCACCCGCCCCTCGAGCTGCGCGAGGGCGGTTTCTGCAACTGGTAGCACGTCCTCGTAACCCGAGAGAAACTCCTGCGCTCGCGAGAAGGATTGCAGGCTGCCGCGGCGAACGTACCGGTTGCGAGGCAAATGTAACTTACATTTGTTTACCATCCTATACCAGCACCAGTCCGGTAGGGGGCGGGGGCACCGTTCGTGAAGCGAACGCGACCGGCTCGCGGCAGCGACGACGAGGTCCACCTCATGGTTCGTTGTGCGGAGCTTTACTATTACGGCCAACGAACCCAGGCCGAGGTGGCACTCGAGCTCGGCATCACCCGACTGCGTGTCAACCAGCTCCTGCGCCGGGCACGCGACGAGGGCATCGTTCGTATCGCGGTCGTCGACCCGCGCCGCACCACCGCCGACGTCGCCACGGCCCTGGCGACGCGATTCGGCCTCCGGGAGGCGGTGGTCGTGCGGTCAAGCGCGATGGATGCCAACGCCGTCGCGATCGACCTCGCACGTGCTGCTGCCGAGTGGCTCCGTGGGCGCCTCTCCGGCCCGTCGGTGGTGGGAATCGGATGGGGTCAGGCGGTGGCCACGACCGTGCGCCACCTGGCTGTCAATCCTCAGCCATCGCGCCACGCCGAGGCTTGGGCGGTACCCCTGCTCGGCGCCCTGGGCGATTCCCGACCGGAGTTTCGTTCCAATGACCTGGCCCGTGACTTTGCCGCAGCCTTCTTGGGCCAATGGCAGCCCCTGGACTTGCCGTTCCTGGTGGAGCGCCCCGAGGTCAGGGAGGCGCTCCTGCGCGACCGCGTCATGCAACCCGTGATGGCGCTGTGGGAACGGCTTGACCTGGCCATCGTCGGCATCGGGTACAGCATCGCGCGCTCGCCGCTGCTGCGCACGCCGTACTTCGACAAGAGCGACATCATGGAGATGGAACGGCTCGGCATCGTGGGCGACGTCCTCTCCCGGTTCTTCGACGCCCAGGGGGCTGTGCCCCCGTTGCCCTTCTACAGCCGCCTCATCGGGATCGACCTCTCTCTCCTGAGGCGAGGTCCGGTCGTGGTGGGCATCGCAGGCGGGCTCGAGAAGACGGCTTCCATCCTGGGGGCGCTTAGAGGCCGCCACGTGGACGTCCTGGTGACAGACGAACGCACCGCACGCGCCATCCTCGAAGAGCCGGGTGTCCTGCCTGCGACTTCGCCAAATCGGCCGGCAGGAACCTCTGCGGTGGATGGAAGGTGAGCCCTTGCCGCTGCTGATCGGCATCGACCTCGGCACGACACATCTCAAGGCGCTCGCTATCGACGAGGAAGGCCACCCGAGAGCCTCGGCATCCATCCCCACGCCTGCCACCGATGAGGGGGACGGCAGGGTCGTCTATGACCCGGAAGCGGTATGGCAGTCTGTCTGCCAGGTCCTGGACGCAGTCCTACGGGGCACCGATCAACGCGTGGCAGGCATTGCGTGTGCCAGCATGGGTGAGGCCGGCTTCCTCCTGGATGAGGGAGGAACGCCTCTCTGGCCGGCCATCGCGTGGTTCGACCCCCGTACTCGGCCACTGGAGCAGTGGTGGCAAGACCACGTCGGACGCGCCCGGATTCGCTCGATCACGGGCCTCAGCATGGACTTCACGTACTCCCTCAACAAGATCCTCTGGTACCGAGACGCCGATCCCGATCGATTCGCCAGGGCCCGGCACTGGCTTGGCATGGCGGAGTGGGTGGCCTTCAAACTGAGCGGGCACATGGCCACCAACTACAGCCTCGCCAGTCGTACGATGGCCTTCGACTTGCTCCGAGAAGAGTGGGCTGACGAACTCTTGGAGGCGGCGTCCCTTCCACGATCCCTGCTTCCTCCCGTGTTACCAGCCGGCACCCCGCTAGGTCCGGTGACGGCCGGGGCCGCCGGGGAGACAGGTCTTCCTGCCGGGACGGTGGTGTGTGTCGGCGCCCACGACCACATCTGCGCCGCGCTCGCGGCCGGAGCCATCACACCGGGTGTCATCCTCAACTCCTGTGGCACGGCCGAGACCATGCTGACCACGCTGGACCGTGCGTCAGCCAGCGAGGCGATGCCAGACGAGCGAGTCGTCGTCGGGCACCACCTGTTTCCGAACCTCTATTACGTCATGACCAGCTTTCGGACTTCGGGGCTCAGTGCCGATTGGTTCGTACACCACCTCCTCACCGGCGGCTCTCCCAGCCATGAGGCCTTCGCAGGCCGAGCAGCCGAGTCTGCGGTGGGGGCACGTGGCCTGCTCTTCTACCCGTACCTGCGGGACGCGTCGGACCAGCGGCATGGGGCGGGGTCGTCGGGGCTGCTGGTAGGACTACGCGACTTCCACACCAACGCGGACGTGGCTCGAGCGCTGATCGAGGGGCTGGCGTTCGAAGCCAGGCGGATGTTCGACCGGCTCCAGGCCGTGATGCAGCAACCTGCGCAGGTCGTTCGGGCCGTCGGCGGAAGCACTGCCAACCCGGTGTGGATGCAGGTGAAGGCTGACGTCCTCGGCATCGTCGTGGATGTGCTCGAGATGAAGGAGGCCACTGCGTACGGAGCGGCCCTCCTGGCCGGGCTGGGGACCGGTACCTTCAGCGACGTTCGGCGAATGCCGGAGGACTCCACGCGGGTCAGGGGACGGTACGTACCCGACCCGACCCGGCACCAGGCTTACGACGGGTTGTATCGCCGCTACCTCTCCCTGCTGCCGTCGGTCATCGAGGTCGGCGCCCGGCTGCAGGGAAGCAGCCAGAGGAGGTGATTCGGAAAGCGTTTCTTGGCGTGGTGATCCGTGGAACGAGCTTTGGTGGCAGGACGTGCTTCGCGACAGTGTCGGGCCATGGGAAGGGCGGATTTCAAGCATGCAACGGCGTCTGGTCTTCGTGGGCGCATTGCTGAGTCTGTTGCTGCTGGTGGCCTCGGTCGCAGCGGCTGCCCCGTCCATCACGGTCTGGATCGGTGGACACGTGGTGGAGCAGGAGAAGACGTGGGCAGAAATCGTACGCAACTTCGAGAAAGAGACGGGGATCAAGGTCAACTACCAGCTCATCGGGTTCGACGTGTACTATGACAAGCTCGTGACCGCCTTTACGGCGGGCGAAGGCCCTGATGTGACGTTCGCCGATCTCGGCGGTTGGGTGCCCACCTTCGCATCCAAGGGATGGCTGGAGCCCCTCGACGCATACCTGGCGAAGAGCTCTGTGACCTCGCAGATCTGGCCGAACATCTGGGGTACCGTCGAGTACAAGGGTGTCCGATACGGGCTCCCCTGGTACACCGACGACCGCGTGCTGCTGTACAACACGCGCATGTTCAAGGAGGCGGGGCTGGACCCGTCCAAGCCGCCGCAGACGTGGAACGATCTCATCTCCTACGCGAAGAAGCTGACGAATCCCCAGAAGCGGACCTACGGTTACGGCGTGTCGGGCAAGAAGAGCGAGGTCACCACGCTCGGCTACATGATGTTCCTGCTGAGCAACGGCGGCCAGGTGCTGACGCCCGACTATGCCCGGGCAGCCTTCAACTCGCCGGCGGGCGTCGAGGCCCTGAAGGTCTATACCGACCTCTACACGGTCCATCAAGTGTCGCCGCCTGGCACCCTCTCGTACGGCGAAGACGACTACCGCACGATGATGGCGCAAAACCGGGTCGCCATGGCGATCGGCGGGCCGTGGTCATTCCCGCTGATCGAGATGGCCAACCCCGCGATCAAGGGCAACTACATGGCAGCCGTCCACCCGTACGGGAAGCAGCCCGCGTCCGTGCTGGGCGGATGGGCTTCTGTCATCTCGAAGACCTCGAAGAACAAGGACGCATCGTGGAAGTTCATCGAGTACGTCACGAGCTACGAAGTCTGGCGGGAGTGGCTCCGGCGCCACGGTGGCCCGATGCCGACTCGGCAGGACGTGGCCAAGGACGCGCCTGAGTTGAAGGATCCCAAGTGGCGCGTCATCCTCGACATCTTCCCCAAGGCCGGCTTCCGACCGCCGATTCCAGAGTGGCCGGAGGTATCCGACCGGATCCAGACCATGGTTCAGAACGTACTCGCCGGCAAGATGACGCCTCAAGAGGCCGCCAACTGGGCCGAGCGGGAGATCGACTCCATCCTGAACCGATAAGGCAACCATGAGAGACCGGGGTGGGAGCGCCCGAGGATGGTGCTCCCACCCCGTCACGGGAGAACAGGATTGGTACGCGTGGAAACGTTGGGCGTCCCTCCTCGCATGACGCAGCGCAAGCGCCGACAGGAATCCCTGGCGTACCGTCTAATCCTGCCGTACGTCGGGGTCCTCGTCTTGCTCATGTTCTACCCGATTACGTACAACATCGTCCGATCGCTGGTCGTCGACGGGCGGCTCTCGCTTGCCAACTACACGTCCGTGCTTTCGGAAGGCTCTTTCGCCCGCCTCTCCCTCAACACGGCGATCTGGGTGGTTGGCAGCGTCACCTTCCAGTTCGCCCTGGGGCTCGGCATCGCGCTGCTCCTCAACCAGCGTCTGCGCCTTCGCGGCCTGTGGCGCGTACTCATCCTGGTCATCCCCTGGGCGACTCCTGACATCGTGGCTGGCGTCGCCTGGCAGTGGATGCTCAACGACATGTACGGTGTGTTCAACGACGTACTGGTCAAGCTAGGCATCCTCAATGCCTACCTGCCCTGGTTGGGTGAACCGGCGCTGGCACGATGGAGCGTCATCATCGCCAACACGTGGAAGGGCTTCGCGTTGTCGGCCATGTTCTACCTCGCGGCGCTCCAAACCGTGCCGACCGAGCTTCACGAAGCGGCATTCGTAGACGGGGCCAACATCATCCAACGCTTCCTCTACGTGACGTGGCCACATATCCGGCCCTTCGTGGCGACTACAGTGATGTTGACGGTGATCTGGACCTTCAACTACTTCCCGCTCATCTACACCATGACGGGCGGCGGGCCTGCGGGGGCCACTGATACGTACGTCACCCATGCCTACCGGCTGGCCTTTCGTTTCACAGACTTCGGGCGCTCATCGGCGCTGTCGACCCTCACGTTCGCCTTCGTGATGCTGTTCGCTGCGATCTACTCGTCGATCCTCCTCCTGCGGGAGGAAGCGGCATGAGGACACCCCGTTACCTGGTGGCTCTGGCGTACCTGGGTGTGACAGCGGCCGCCATCGTCATCGCCTTTCCGTTCGTGTGGCTCGTGCTGACCGCGCTCAAGCCATACTCGGAGATTTACGCCTATCCGCTGCTATACGTGCCGCGCCAGGTCACCTTTGAACACTTCCAGTACGTCCTGGGACTCAACTTCCCTCGGTATTTCGCAAACAGCGTGATCATCGGGTCGGGCACGGCCCTGGCCACCGTGGCCGTAGCCATGCTGCCGGCATACGCGACGACCCGTTTTCGCTTTCCTGGGCGGCACGGATTGCTGTTGTCGATCTTGATCTCCCAGATGTTTCCGCAAATCGTCTTCGTCGTACCGCTGCTCCTGACGCTCCGACGCCTGGACCTCATGAACACCTATCTCGGCGTCATCGTCTCGTACTTGCCGTTCACGACCCCCATCGCCGTGTGGCTGACGCGTAACTTCTTCGCGGAGGTACCCCAAGAGATCGAGGAAGCCGCCGCCATCGACGGATACAGCCGCATGCAGGCGTTCTTCAAGGTGGTGTTGCCACTGACGCTGCCCGGCATCGCCTCGGTAGGGATCTATGCGTTCCTGTGGTCCTGGAGCGAGCTCATGTTCGCGCTTTCCTTCCTGACCTCTTCCGACATGCAGACCGTCCCCGTCTTCTTGACGCTGTTCGTCGGGCAGTACCAGACGAGGTGGGGGCCCCTGTTTGCAGGCAGTGTGCTCGCCTCTGTCCCTCCCATCATCGTCTTCGGATTGCTGCAGCGGCAGTTCATCCGGGGTCTGACGACGGGCTCCGTCAAGGGGTGAGGGATGACGGCAGGCAACTCGTTCCAAGCTGCAATTGGGGGCAAGTGAGGGATACGTGATCGTCACCGTCACACTGAACCCGTCGCTTGACCGAACCCTGCGCTTCGTCCGGGTGGAGAGGGGGCAGCTCAACCGGGCGGAAGAAGTGCGGGAAGATGCCAGCGGAAAGGGCATCAACGTCAGCCTGGCGCTCAGGCAGCTCGGCCAGGAGTCCCTGGTCGTGGCGCTGGTCGCCGGGCGCATCGGGCAGCGCGTGGTGGACGGGCTGTCACAGCATGGGCTCGAGTGTCGCTTCGTGTGGCTGGAGGCCGGGGAGACCCGCGTCAGCACCAAGGTATACGAACAGGAATTCGGGATGCTGACCGAGCTCAACGAGCCGGGCCCCCCCGTCACCCCCGACGACCTGGAGGCCGTCCGACGCGTCATCCTGCAGGCTGTGTCCCCCGGCGATGTCGTCATCTTCTCGGGCAGCATCCCGCCGGGCTGCCCTCCCAACTACTACGCCGCCGTCGGGAGGAACTTGCGGGAGCGGGGCGTCTCCGTCGTGATCGACACGTCCGGTCAGGCGCTGAGGGAAAGCCTCACCTTGCCGCCACAGATCGCCAAACCTAACCGGGACGAGTTGAGTCAGCTCGTGGGCGTGCCGCTGCCCGACAGCGAGACGGCGGCCGAAGCCGGCAGGGCGGTGTGGGAGAAGCTGTCGTCTGGCAGACCGGGGGACAGTGAGGCCCTGATCCTGACCCTCGGGGCCGAGGGGGCTGTCTTCTTCACGGCCCAGGGTATGTTTCGTGCCATCGCCCCTGTGGAGACTGGCGGCACCACAGCCGGGTGCGGGGATGCACTGCTGGCCGCCACCGTCCACGGGCTCCAGTCGGGGTGGTCATGGGAGACCATCGCGCGGTTCGCCACAGCTACCGCGGCAGCCACGGCAGCCATCGTGGGGACCCGCTTCCCCGCCCGGGCGGAAGTCGAACGGCGCCTGAGTGGCGTCGAGGTGCGGCGCTTGCCCGAGCGGCGGTCGTACTAGTGCAACAACTGGGATCCAGGAAAGAGGGAACGATGCCCATGCCTCTTGTCGGATTGTCGGAACTGCTCCGGCCCGCCCGGGAGGCGGGGTACGGAATCGCTGCGTTCAACGTCTTCAACGTCGAGAGCGTCCGTGCAGTCATCGACGCGGCCGAGGCAGAGGAGGCCCCGGTCATCCTGATGACCGGCGCCAACGATCTGGCTGCAACAGGCGAGGCCTATCTGGGTGAACTCGCCGTACGAGCCGCCGAGCGAGCCAGGGTACCGGTCTGTGTGCATCTGGACCACAGCAAGTCGTTCGACCTCGTCATGCGATGCATCCGGATGGGCTACACCTCCGTCATGATCGACGGGTCCCACCTGCCCTTCGACGAGAACGTCGCGCTCACCCGCAGGGTGGTCGAGGCAGCGCATGCCGCCGGAGTGGATGTCGAAGCCGAACTCGGTCAGGTCCTTCGGGGAAAGCACACCATGGCTGACCGGCAAAGCCAGCTCACAGACCCCGATGCAGCCGCCGAGTTCGTGAGGCAAACCGGCGTGGACGCCCTGGCCGTAGCCATCGGAACGGCCCACGGCCTCTACGACATACCTCCGCAGCTCGACTTCGCACGCCTGGAGAGGATCGCGGCGCTCTGCGACGTGCCGCTCGTCATGCACGGGGGCACCGGCACCCCTGATGACGCGATCCAGCGGGCCATCGCCCTTGGCATGGTCAAGGTCAACGTGGGAACGCAATTGCGCAAGGACTTCATCGAGGCGTTCGTCAGCGCATCGGGCTCTTCGGGCGTCGACGTCCGCAAGCCGCTGGCCGCCGCCCGCGAGGCCATGCAGCGGACGGCCGCCGACCGGATGAGGGTCTTCGGCGCCGCGGGCCGCGCGGTCCGCCCTCGGGGATAGCACTCCCCGGGCTTTGGGGCTCCGGCGCTCGCCGACCCCATCGCACGCGGGCAGCCTGGCAGGATGAGCAGTTTCCTGCTCTTACGAATAGAGGAAGTAGAGCGTCCGCCCGCGGGCGAAGGCGTCGGCGCCGACGGCCATGCGCGCCACGAGTTCGTCGAGCGGGGCGCCGGGGTCGATCATGGTGCGCAGGGCGTCCGTCCCGGCCAGCCGGTCGATCGCATAGGCGCCGTCGTCAAACCGGCGCCATTGGAATGCTTTCGGGTGCAGGTCCCTCAACGTCTTGAGGAAGACCACGCCGGCCTTCACCGGCTCGTAGGCGCTCCGGTCCACCACGTGGACTTGGACGCCCCGGCAGACCTCTCCCTGGTACTTGTCGAACGTCGGGATGAAGTACGCCTCCCGGATCAACGCGCCCCGCACCCCGGCGGCCTCCATGTTCTCGTACAGTGCGTCGACCAACCGCGCCGACGACACCCAGGGCGCCCCGATGAGCTCGAAGGGCCGACACGTGCCCCGCCCTTCGGACAAGTTGGTCCCCTCGAAGAGCACGGTCCCCGGATACACCGTCGCCGTCTCCAGCGTGGGCATGTTGGGCGAGGGCATGACCCAGGGGAGCCCCGTCTCGTCGAACCACATGCTTCGCCGCCACCCGTCCATCGTGACGACCTCGAGGGCAGCCCTCCACCCTCTCGTCTCGTTGAGGTACCGAGCCAGCTCGCCCACGGTGAGGCCATAGCGGAACGGCAGCTGCTGGTGCTAAACAGGACCTCCCCAAAACGTAGCACCACTGAGGGTACACTGCACCCCTGGCCAGCCATACCGTGCTCGAGGCTGGCTCGGGTAAGTGCGGCCACAGCACGACCAGGAGCAGCGAGACGAACATGATGGCGGTCAACGTGGTGGCCGCCACGAAGGGGTCCAGCCAGTCGGCAACCGGCATCCGTCCGTCCCGGGCAGCCACAGCCACGAGCCCATCCGCCGGGCCCTGATGACAGCCGGCCAACAGGCCTGGCCGATTCCAAACTACGCTGTTACCTCCGCCTGAAGCTCGGGTCCATCCAGCGTGAGCACACACTGGTTGATGAAGTTGCGTCCCAGTAACGCTTCTTGACCCAGGCCAACCACCTCCACCGTTCGCCGCAAGCCGTTGATTTCGACCTCGGCCGCGTAAACGATGGCCCTGCGAACGATGCCGGCCACCCCCGACACCTTCAGCGCCCCGATCGGAGGAAGCCCCATGGCCCCGGCAACGGCCGTTGGGATCACGGTCACGTCTGCCCCGGAATCGATCAGCGCGGCGAGCGCGACCCCTCGGTCGCGGCTTCCCGGGACGCTGATGCGCACCGGAACGACCGGGGCAGGCGGCTCACAGGATGTGTCGTACGGATAACGCGACCTCACGACCTCACCACCCTCGGGGATGGCACCCGGACAGTTCGCTCCTCCGGCGTCACCCTGGGCATGAACACGGGACGTGGGCCGAAACGGGCGAACACCCGCTGGGCCAAGCGGGCGAATTCCTCGTCCGAGTCCACCACTTGCTGGTCGACGATGGCGACATACAGGCCGCCGTAAGCTTCCAGCAACCGGGACCGGTTGGCTTCGAACCATTCCATGTCCGTCTGCAGGGCGACCAACGGATCGCTGGTGCCCGCGGGTACGGTACGGGCGGCCGTCAGCTTCTCCTGCAGCGCCTCCGCAACAAACTGCGTGAGTGTCACACCTCGCTCGGCGGCCGCTGCCTTGGACGCCCGAGCCAACTCCCGGGGCAGGCCTCGAAGGTACAACGTCGCGCCCTTTCCTTGTGTGGTGGCCATTGGCTTCGGTCCTCCCGTCCTCTGAGGCGACGCCACTATGCTAACATATACGACGCATGTTAGCCAACAGCCCACGGTAATGACTCGGATCCCACCGCCGCGACGGGGTACTGCTGTCGCGCCCCCCGCTCTTTGAGCACTTCAGGGGGTGGATCTCGCGCGTAGCTGGAGCGTCGGGATCTCCAGGAGGACCCCTGCCAGCCCCCCGGCCAGCCGGGGGCTGGCGGTTTTTGGAAGGAAGAGCGGCCGGGGAGCCGGATCGTCGGGTTCGGGGCACGGGGAGGCCCGTGCTTTGGTGCCGCTCGGTCCCGGCAGCGAAAGCGGGGGCGGTGAGGGAGGGCTCGGGGGGCTGGGGCTGCCCGAGGCACCGAGCCGGGTCGTCACCTGGTCGACTTACGCTTACGCGGTGCCTCCCCTTCCGGCCAGGCCCCACGAAACTCCTCAGCCAGGGAGCGGGCCGCGTGCACCAGGCGGGCGACGAGCGAGGCCCCGTAGCCGGGCGAGTCTCTGGCGATGTAGTCGGCGATGGCCTCGACATCCTGCAAGGCACGAAAGGTCCAGACTACTTCTCGAGCCATCGGGCAAGCCGTCGCTCGGCTTCCTCCTGGCCCACGACGTGCCCCTGGCGGACGTCTGCCAGGCTGAGCTCGATCTTCTGGCGTACATACAGGTGGTACTGCACATCTTCCAGCGAGCAGTCGTCCGGCAGCTGCTCCAGAAGGCGCCGGATCTCTTCTTTCACCGAGGCCACCAGCCTAACCCCCTTGGCGCAGCGGCATGCAGGCGCACCCGCATCATACCACCCGGGCCAGGACCCGTCGAGTTGTCGCAGCCACGCCCGGCCATAGCTCCAAGTCTCTCATTCGGGTCATCCAGAGCCATGGTACGCGGTAGCCTCTCGTACGGCGGCCATACCACCTGCGACAGCTCGCATGGTACTGCGTGCTGGCATTGCGAAGAGGCGGCCTCTCCGGCTGATGGCGTTGGAGGGTCTCCTCTTCGTCGACGCGCGAGCCCACCGAGAGCAGCAGAAGGCTCGGGCCGGGATGGAGGCAGGGTTCCCGCTGTGGGGGCAGGAGACGCGGGCCGTCGCTCGGGAGTTCGTGCGCGCCGGCTTCCGGGCGGTGGGGGTGTGCGTCGACCTGCCCCGTCTGGATGTGTCGTGGGCCGGGCGGGAGTTCGACGACGCGTTTCTGGAGGCCCTGCCGGCTGGGGCCGACCCATGCGGGGAGAACGGGGAGTTTCACACGCTGGTCTACGACGGACCTGTGTTTAGGCGGCCCGTGGCATTTCGCCGGGCTGCGGTGGTGGAGCGGGACGGGTTTGCCTTCGCCGACTTGCTCGACGAACAGCCAGGGCGAGGGTAAGGAAGCTTCACCCCACATGCGCATCACCCATGAATGGCTCGGTGAACGGGACCTGCCCGACGCGCCAAACCGCGTCGTGAGCCTGGCGCCGAACGCCACAAAGACGGTCTTCCTGCTCGGTGGGGGCGGTCGATTCATCGGGCAGAGCAGCTTCTGCTATCGGCCCGACGCTGCGAAGCAGCTTCCCGTAGTGGGCAACTACACCAAGGCCCGGTGGGAACTGCTCGAGCGGTTGCGACCGGACCTCATCCTGACCACGACCGGCGTGCAAAACCCCCTGACGCTGGAACTGCGTCGGCGCGCCTACGCCGTCCTTCCGGTTCCTTTGCCGCACTCGCCGTGGGGCGTGCTCGAAAACGCCGTGCTGATCGGCGACCTGCTGGGGCTGGATGCGACACCCCTGGTCGACGGCCTTTCCCAGCGGCTTGTGCGCCTGCGGGGCGTGGGCCGGGGCTTGCGCGTCTACGTGGAGTTCGACCTCGGCGCCCCCGTCACCATCGGCCGCGCCAGCTATCTGGCGGCCGCCCTGCGGTGGATGCGCACGGTGAACGTCTACAGCCCCGAACCGCGGGCGTACTTCGCCCCCGACCTGCGAGAAGTCCCGAACCTGATACCGGACCTCATCGTCCACCAACCCAAGGCCGAAGCCGCAATCGGCGGTCGGGGCGCCGCGATGCTGGCCGAGCGAGGCTGGGGCGCTGTGCCGACCTACGTCACGCCGGGCGACTGCGTCGCCCACTTTGGCCCAGGCCTCCTCGACGCGCTGGGGACCCTGGCCGCGCTCATCGATGAGCAAGAGCAAGGACTGCAGGGGTCGACCAGACATCGCGCTGCCAGAATTTGGATCATGGTTCGCCAGCGAGGTTGTGCTGTGGACGCTTGTTCGGGTGCACACAGGACGACAAAGGCCTTGCCGGCCTCGAAACCGGCTTTCGGGTGCGCGGTGGCTTTCCGTCTCCCGGCTACGTGCCCACGGCCCTTTGGGCGCGCTATCCGGTGTCCCAGATCAGCCGCAGATCGGCGGGGGCAGCCGGGAGCCGTGCCGCAGCTCCCCTTCCATCGCCCGGGCCGCTTCTGCCAGGGTTTGGCCGTCTCGGCCAAACGCCCGCAGGTGTGTTGGAAGAACATCCGCATCACGTTGATGGCCAACATCTGCAACCAGTGAACGGCCTGGATGGCCGTGGCCGTGTGCACGTAGCCGTGATCCAGGTGCCAGCGGGACTTCGCCTCGTGAAAGTCTGTGTTCTCGATCACCCAGCGGTGGCGCCATGCGTAGTACTCGCTGGAGGAGACGTCCAGCACCCGGCCCAGCATCGCGACGGAATGCTCGGCCTTCTGCGGCTCCACGAACCGGAACCCCGCTACCGGGTCCGGTCGGTCTCCCGAGCCAAGAAGGCCGCGGCTTTTTTCACGATCGCTCGCTCTTCCCGAAGGATGCGGTTCTCCCGGCGCAGCCGCTGCAGCTCTTCCCGCTCGGTCGTCGTCAGGCCCTCGCGCTCGCCGGCGTCCATCTCAGCCTAGCGTACCCATTTGCACAGAGATTCCGTGGAGACCCCGAGGCCTGCGGCGATCGCCTTCTGCGTCTTGTCGGAGGTGCGCACCAGCCGCACGGCCTCGGCGCGAAACTCCGGCGGGTAGGGGGGGTCGGGTTGGTGGCACGGGACACCCTCCTCGTTGGGGCTCCGCTCCAAGTGTGTAGGTGTCCACGGAATCGGGCCAACCCCACCTCGCTGAGGGGGTCGGCAAGAGCCTGCCCGAACTGTTGGGCGAGGCTTCCTTGCGCCGCGTCCAGGTCAGCCGCCCAGGTGCCGGCAAGCGCCTCCTCGATCCCGAGACCGGAGCCGTCCGGGAGACGCTGCTCCCGCTCATCCACGGCGTCGAGGTCATCCATTACTACCTACCTGGCCGCCAAACGACAGGCACCTTCCACGCCCATCGACCAGGCACCGTCGAACTCTTCGTGGTAATGGCAGGCCAGCTCGTTGTGCAGGCAGGGGAGGAGCAGGTCTCGCTCGCCGCCGGCGACGTGGCGGCGCTCGCTGCCGACGTGGCCCACAGCCTGTCCAACCCGGGGGGCGCCCCATGCACGTTTGTGCTTTTCATCGTCCCGCCTGCCTGAGCGGCGGCTCGGGCGTCGCCCGTCGAACCTCCGACCTGAAACGAACCGTTGCTCCTCCCAGCGGGAGACAAGGTGCCGATCCGGAACTTCCGCTGGCGCAAGGCGGCGTGTAACGCGGTCATCGAAGGTAGGGGTCGGTCATGCTCCTGGAACGTCTGCAGGTTTTGTGGGATTACGAGTTCTGGGCCAAAGGCCGGCTCATGGAGCACGTCCGCCACCTGAGCCAGGAGGCCTATACGCGCGACCTGGGAGCTCGGTACGGATCCGTGCAGGGCACGCTGGCACACGTAGTCGCGCGCGCTAAGGCGCTCGATTAGCCCGGCCACGGGCGGATCGGCGCGTCCTTTCCTATGCGCGGGTACCCGCACGGGAGCCAGCAAGGCCGCCAGCGCGGCGGCGCGTGGCTGGGAGTTGCCGCGGCGGCTGCCTCCCGTCAGAACGCTCGCCAGTGTGTACCAGTCAGATACTGCCAGCCCTCCGTTTGGAGGTCCCAGGAGGGGCGAAAAAAGCCGGGCATCCTGCCCCTGTCCGGGGGAGCCGGGTGGTTGGAAAGGGCTCGGCTTGGCTGGTCGCCTTTCCCCACCCGCCGGCCCTCGCATCCACTGGTGTCAAATCAGGAGGGCCCTGGCAGGGGCTCCCCCAGCAAGAACTCCGCCCGCAGCCGCTCGGACACCCCCGGTCTTCGCCGCCCGGGGGTGCTTTCCTTTTGCTTGAGGCGGACCGCTGCGGTTTCCAGCGAAAAAAGGAACGAACTCCTTTGCCCGCTACTCTCGTGCGCCCGGCTGCGTCAGGCCTTTGATTGAGGCGTCTGAGCTACTGGCGCAGGTTCTGCCCCCTTATCCGAGCATTACGGCCTGACGTAGTAGGCGACCCGGAACGAAGGCAGCCGTTCACCAGGGTGGTCGACCACGTTGAGCATCGGAAGGCGGAAGATGTCAGCGTTGATCGGTCCGAAGTCGCCCTTGTAAATCGCCGGGTAAAGCTCGATGACGTGCCACCCCGGTCGGGTATCGGCCGGCATCAAGATCGTCACATCGCCCTGGCTGTTGAAACCGCAGGCGTAACCGATGTACGCATTGTCGTGGGTTACTGTGACGATGTTCTCCGTCTCCGTCCAGCCGATCCCCTTTAGCTGTAGCCGCAATTGCTGTCCCGGAGCCACCTCGGTCGGCTCGAACGCCACGAGACTCGGCTTGATGGTATACTCCGTCCAGGCGACGACCTCGCCTGCACGGGCTGTGATGCGGTGAGGACCGCCCAGATCGTCCGGCGTCTCTCCCTGCCACCGAATCCGGCCCTGGCCGTCGGCTGTCACTTCAGCAAGGAGCGACTCCCGTTCTTGCCAACCTTGTCCGCTGATCCGGTTACCCACGACGGTCCGCCACCAGAGCTGGACCTGGCTCCCTGGAGGAAAACCCGTCCCTTCTATCACGAAGGGTTGCCCAACAGTTCCCGTCGCGTAGTCGGTCCATATTTGCGGCCCTTCTCCGGCCGGTGCCGCGGCCGAGCGCTTCTCCCGAGGAAGCACCTGGCTGTCTACCGAGGGCGGGGTAACGAACGGGCCTTCTGTCACCGTGAAGGTGGCGTACAGCGGCTCCGAGGCGCCGGGGAAGTAGACCGGCGACTGTTCAACATTCAAGTACGCCCCTGTGAGTACGCCCGCAACCAGGCGGATGCTGTGAACACCCGGCTCGCCCACCGCCGGGATGACCACCCGCGCCGTTCCTTTCGTTGAGATGGCAGTGACGATGCCGGTAGTGCGGTTGTCGTACAGAAGCACGTAGGTGAACTGGTAGTTTTGGTATCCCAAGCCGTACACCGTCACCTCGATGGGCATGCCCGGGGGACCTGACGTCGGAGTGATGACGAGACTCGGTTGGACCAGGAAACCCTGCCTAGCAAGCACCTGCCCCGCCGCCTCCACGGTCAGGTTGTGG
Source organism: Limnochordaceae bacterium (assembly GCA_014896295.1). GTDB lineage: Bacteria > Bacillota > Limnochordia > Limnochordales > Geochordaceae > Carboxydichorda > Carboxydichorda subterranea. The sequence continues at coordinate 46,427 of JADBKR010000003.1, read as the reverse complement.
ACGAACCCAAAGTCTTCCGGCACCGTGAACGACAGCTCGGCGCGGCCCCCGGCGTCGGCTCGGCCCACACCCAACGAGATCCGCTTCGGAGAGGCGCGGAAGCCCTTGAAGCTTCCCTGCTCGACGACCCACTCGGGCGCAGCCGTATGCCAGACCAGCTCAAACTCCACTTCGGGCGCGAGATCCTCGATGGTCGCGTGAACCGTGGTGCCGATGGGGCCCCGGGACGGCACGAGGTGCAAGCTTGCCTCGGCAACGGCCGGGCCGGCGGCCCCGGCCAGCAGAATCAATAGCGAACCCAGAAAACACCCAAAGGCATGCCTCACTTGCACGTTCACGCTCCCTCCGTGCTCGGCAGGATGGTCAACATGCCAAGACCAACTTCCTGCCCGATCGGCGTGAACTCGCCCACTCGTCCTTCTCGATCCTGGGCAACCACTTTCCACGTGAGCGTGCCACCGGGATAATTCTTCGGGATCGGCCAGAAAGCGGCCCAGTACTCGTCGTGGGCCGGCGCGTTGGGATCAGGCGGGTGAGCGAGGTACGCCGCCCTGAGCACCGTGCCGTCGCCCAGTTCCACCCGCACCTGCAGGCCCCGCTCTTCGATGGTGGGTCGCTCGACTTCCTGTCCCGTGGCGAGGTCGAACACCTTGACTCGGAAGACCACCGCCTCGCCAGGGAAGAACGCCCCGTCTGGCACGCAGACGGGCCCCCTGGGAGTGCCAGCCTCACTCCGTACCATATCGGCTTGGATGAAGTAGCCCTGCGCAGCCAGAGTGCCCTCCGCCAGCATCAACGTGACCAGAAACGCTCCCACAAAAGCGACCATCCGTCCGCGATGCATAAGCTCGACTCCTTTCCCTTGTCCTGGATATAAAACGGTTTCAATGAACCGCTTAGCGTGTAGGTCGACCTAACCTTACTAACGATGCGTCTTCACGTCCTCTTCCAGAACCACGCCGTAGTTGTTGCCCCACGAGTTTCGGATGAACGTTGCTACCGCCGCCACCTCCTCGTCGGAGAGTGTACTATCAAACGGAGGCATGAAACGAGATCCGTTCAGGATTTGCCTGGCTACAAAGTTCCCGTCGGCCAGTTTCTTGTTTCCGGCCAGGGCAGGCCCAGCGGCTCCCTCCCCTCCGCGTCCATGGCACACGGCACAGCTTTCGGCGAAGATAGATCCCCCCTTCTGTACCAGTTGAGCCAAGAGGACCGCATCGACGCTCTTCGGCGCCTCAGAAGTGGATTGCTGTTCTTGGCGCGGCTTCACCGCGAACCCGTCAGGCGATACCAGGAACCATACCCCGCCGACGCCTTGACCGTTGACATCGCCCGGTCTCGAATCTTTGGCGTAGTAGTACAGCGGCCAGCCGTTGTAGGTGACCTGGAGGGTTCCGTCCTTGCGCTGGGTGGTGCCGAGGAGGTTGGCTGCTACCCCCTTGCCTGCCATGGCCTTGTCCTTGACCAGCAGTGGGGGCCAGATCTCAGCGCACTGGTTGTAGCAGGTGCTGGAGTTCTTGCTGTCTTTCGTGAATAGGTAGAGGGTGCGCCCCTGGGCATCGGCCAGTATCCGACCATATGTGGCGTCCTGGATGGCCTGGACTTCGACATCACCCGCCGCCTGCAAGGCCGATACCTGAAGGAGTAGAAGCACGCAGCCGACCAAGCCCACCCAGACCAAAAGCGTTCTTCTCCCCATGTTCCCCTCAATCCTAAGGACTGATATGTACGTAGGTGTTGATTGCTGTCCCGGACGAATGACCGCTGGCCCATGTCCGAAGCACGTACGCGCCCCTCTCCCTTTCTGCTCGATGGCCTTTTCACGATAGGGTGGCTTGCCGTGGACCGCTGGCCATCCCTGCGAACAGCGCAACGCTTTTCACTGGTCCCGCGTACGCTACGCCGGAACCAGCGGCATGCACACGATGGAGCCCTGCACGTGGTGGCCTAACGGCAGTTCCGCGTGCGTTCTCCGCCTTCGTGCCACAACCTCCGGCAGGCCACGCCGCGCTTCTAGACGCTTGTAACCCGTTTCAGACCACCTCAGATGGCTTTGTGGAGTCTTGCAGCACCGCCGGGCTACAGGGTGTAAGGCGGTTACATTGGTTAGCACCATTGCCACCATGTGTATACTACTGCATACCCCGGTAAGTCAAGCCTCTTGCTCACCTTGCGATCCCCAGGGTTGTTGCAGCCGGAGATAAACTGACCCACGTCAGCCGGCCAAGAATTGGTCCACCCCCCCGCCGAACCCTGACCTCCGAGATCCCCCACGGATTCGGAGGTGCAGGGAACTTGCTAGGGGGTGGAGAGGTGAAAACCATCTGGCGTATCTGGCACGAAGGTAAGTCGATCCGGGCCATCGCTGATCGCCTCGGGATGTCCCGCAACACGGTGCGCCGCTACCTGCGACACCCCGGGATACCCGAGCCGCAGCCCCGTGCCCGGCGGCCGTCGAAGCTGGATCCGTTCCGGGACTACCTCCTCGAACGGGTCCGTGTGGACGGCGTGACCAACAGCGAGGTGCTGCTGCGGGAGCTGCGAGAACGGGGCTACACCGGCGGCCGGAGCATCCTGAAGGAGTTTCTGAAGCCCTTGCGGCCCCCTCGGGTGCCGAAGGCCACCGTGCGCTTCGAGACCGAGCCCGGCGAGCAGGCCCAGGTCGACTTCAAGGTGGTGCGCCTGTGGGCCTTCTGCATGGTGTTGAGCTGGTCTCGGGCGATGTTCCTGGAGTTCATCGCCAGAGCCACGCTCCCCTTGTTTATCCGGTGCCACCTCCACGCCTTCGCTCACTTCGGCGGTGTGCCCCGCCGCTGCCTCTACGATTATGTTGCCCGGAACATAATCGCAGACCACCATCTCCGGCACCCCGCCGAAGAACTCGAAGGCGTCCACGTGGCCCCCGATCCAGCTGGGCAGGTCCTGCGCCCAGGTGGGTTTGGCAAAGGTGTAGTTGCTGGCCGCCAGCACCGCGACGAACAGATAGGCCGGCCGGACCTGCCCCGTCTGCGGGTCGACCACGGGGATCGTCTCCCCCGCAAAGTCGACGAACATCTTCTCCCCGCCGCGGTAGACCTGGCGCAACGAGACGTCCAGGGTCTTGGCCCACCGGCGGTAGAGCTCGCAGAAGCGGCTGTACTGGTACCCGTCGGGGTGCGCCTGCTTGTACTCCAACCACAGAAGCCGCAGCGTCACCCCTTTACGGGAGCGCAGCTCTCGGTAAAGATGGTCCATGTCCGGCATGGGATGCCGGGTTTGCGCCGGGGCGGTCGGGCCGTAGAGGGCGGCTTCCAGGGCGGCGTCGTCCATCTCCTCGGGAAGCGGCCACGAAAGCCCGGCCGCCTCGGCCCTGCGCAGCACCTCGGCCACGGTGCTGTGGGAAAGGCCGCAGCTTCGCCCGATCGCCCGCACGCCCAGCTTTGCCACGTGGTGGAGTCGCAGAATCTCCCGGATCTTGCGCACGGATACCCTCCGCTGAGCCATCAGGGTGGCCAGCCCTCCTCCTGTGTGGGTGCTGGCCCCCACGCTTCGGCCTCGAGCGGCCCTATCCCTGATGGCCGTTTGGTATCCAGCGCCGCCCGTCCTGACGGGGATTACGGGGCATGGCGACCACCGATTCCGAGGTATCGGTCAAAGTGGTCGGCATGGATCGTAACCGGTGGTCGGCTTGCTCCGGAATCGCTGGTCGGCATGAATCGTACCCGGTGGTCGGCATGAATCGTACGGGGTGGTCGACATGGCTCGTATTCGGTGGTCGGTTTGGGTCGTACTCCGCAGCTGCGGGCGGCGCTCGGCGAAATGGAAGAAAAGGCCGCGCAGAACGCTGGAGAGGGCGCCGACGGCGTTTACCGCCGACTGATGGCCCTCGCCGAACAGCCGCTGCCCGGAAGCCACGGGCTGTTGTTTTTGCCGCACCTGAGAGGCGCCGTCGCCCCGCCCGACGGGCTCTCGAGAGGGGCGTGGGTGGGCCTCCGGCCGTACCATCGCCGAAGCGATCTGGTGCGGGCGGCCGTCGAGGGGCTGGCGCACGAGTTTGCCTACATCGTCCACCGCCTGACGTCCCTGACCGGCGCTCAGGCCCGCCGGGCGGCGGCCATCGGCGGCGGCGCCCGTAACGAGCTGTGGCTGCAGCTCAAGGCCGATATCGGCAACCTCGCGCTGGAGGTGTGCGCCATCGAGGAGGCCACCACCCTCGGGGCGGCGCTGCTCGGCGGGGTGGGAGCCGGCGTCTGGAAGGACCCTGCGGAGACGGCACGGCACATATCCCGGGCGTCCCGCACGGTCCTGCCGCGCCCGGAGATGACACAGCGCTATCGGCCATATCACGAGTTGTACCGGCGGCTCTACCCGACTCTGGCCGGACTGCACGCCCAACTTGAGGAACTGGCCGGCGCGTCCTGACCGGCTGGCGTCCTTCTTCAACGGCAGACCATGCGACCGCTCCCCGAAGCGAGTGGCTCAGGTGGTGGGACTCATGGGTTGCGACTCGAACTTGTATTCGTCCACGTCGCATACGGGCTCGTAGCCGATGGCCTGGTAGATGTGGTTGGAGGTGGGGTTGTTCAAGTCCGTGTAGAGAAAGCAATACCGGTACCCTGAGTCCAGCAGCCACTGGCTCAACGCCGCCACACAGGCGCTGGCGTATCCGCGCCGGCGCAGTTCCGGAGGGGTGTAGACGGCGTTGACCCTGACCCCGTTGGGCGTGGGCTCGCCGGACGCGGCCATGGAGACCGGACGCGGCGGCTGGCCGTCTTCCCACAGGAAGATGCTGCGCTTCTCGGGCCGCAGGTGGGCGTCCACGAACCGCTCTGCCCTGGTGGGGTCGGGCTCCCCAAGCGCCTCCGCGGCAAAGGCCGTCACCCACTGCACGAGTAGCGTCCGGTCATTTTCGGTGACTCGTCGCAAGCGGCCGGGCACCCCCTTCACCGGCCTCACCTGCTGCAACGCATAGATCCGCTGGGCCATGCCGGAGCGGAAGGGAACGCCTTTCCGCTGATGCCACAGCTCTGCGAACTGCCGGCTGACCACCTTCGAGCCCAGCACGCCCGGCACGCTCCACCCGCCGGCCAGGAGGTCGCCTGCGAACAGGTCGAGCGCTCCGGGCGCTTCGACTCGGGAGAGCACCAGGTTGCGCGGCGGGGTCATCACGGCCGCGGCGATGACCTGGCCCGCCTCCTCCACGGCGGAGAGGTAGGGCGGCTGCTCGAACCGGTCAGGTTCTCGGCTCAGGCTGGCCGCAATGCCCAGCATGAGGTTGTGCTCCGCCTCGTGCTGGAGCAGGAACGGCTCAACCAGCCTGAGGAACTCGGCTGCTGATGGCGGGCGGATAAGCCGCACGTGCGCCACCCCTTCGGCGCATTCCCCGGGTCAGAGGGGCCGAACCGCCGGTTCCCGTGTACTCGGTCGAAGCTCTCGTCGGCCGACGCCCGGTTCGAGCGAGCCGGTGTAGCCAACGCTCTCTGCGCTCTCGACGCGCTCCAGGAACTCCCGGAACTGAGACGAGAGCCCCCGAGATGGTGGACGGAAATGTTTGCATCGATGTAGACCGCCGAACCCGCTGGAACCTCAGTCAGTGTCATAAAGGTCTGCTTCAGCCACCTCCTTCGTCGCAAGCTTTGCTCTCCCTGCCGCCGTCTTGCCGGTCGGGCGACCATACATCAAGCCACGCCTATCTACCCCAGGGGGTCACGAGCCGTTGCCGCGGGGAAAGAACCTCCGCCACGCGCTCATCACCCACGCAGCCCCGCAGGTCAGCCCAACTCTGCGTCGACCGAACGCGAGGCGTCGGCGTAGCGTCACGGGCCGCTGTGAGGCGGCCAGAGCGGGAGCCATTCTGGCTCCTCCTATCTCAAACTTGTGCCTGCTTTCGCGGTCCTGCTCCCTTTTCGCCTTTTTCCACAACCGGTAGCCTCGCCAAGGTAGGCACGCGCCGGCCGGGATCCACAGCCTGCCCTTGGGTCTTTGCCCCGTCGTGCCGCAGATCTGGGGTACCCCCAAGGGGGTACCATTGGTGCACGGCTGTCCCTCAGATGCCGTCCCAGTGCGTTCCGTATCACAGGATGCCGAGCTTCCACACCCTTCCACTTCGGCACTGGAAAGCCATGGTAGCCAGACCTCGCGAACGGCAGTCCCTTGCAGACCACGTCAGGACAAGGAAATTCGTCCACGGGTCACTCCGGGTACACAAACGTCACGGCCTCGACCCCGGACCCCGTTCGTGGGATCCGTTCGTGGGATCGAGGCCGTGACGTCTTAGGGTTTTACAGTTGTCCCGGCGGCGACCCGCTCTCCCGTGCGGTCGCCCGCACAGTACCCTAGGCGCTGGAGGTTTTCACGGCCGTGTTCGGCATGGGAACGGGTGGGACCCCTCCGCCATGGCCACCGGGAACGGGCTACGCTGGTCGGGGGCGCCGGCCAGCGCCCTGAAAGCTGCACAGTGCGCATGCCACGGCCCGACGGGTTTCGGGCGGTCAAGCCCTCGACCGATTAGGACCGGGTAGCTGAGGCGGTTACCCGCCGTACACCCCCGGCCTATCACCTGGTCATCTTCCAGGGGTCTTACCCTCCCGAGGAGGGGGGAGATCTCATCTGGGGGTGGGCTTCGCGCTTAGATGCCTTCAGCGCTTATCCCGTCCGCACGTAGCTGTCCAGCCGTGCCCCGGGCAGGACAACTGGCACACCAGCGGTGCGTCCGTCCCGGTCCTCTCGTACTGGGGACGGCTCCCCGCAGATCTCCGGCGCCCGCGGCAGATAGGGACCGAACTGTCTCACGACGTTCTGAACCCAGCTCACGTACCGCTTTAATGGGCGAACAGCCCAACCCTTGGGACCGACTCCAGCCCCAGGATGCGATGAGCCGACATCGAGGTGCCAATCCTCCCCGTCGATGTGGACTCTCGGGGGAGATCAGCCTGTTATCCCCGGGGTAGCTTTTATCCGTTGATCGATGGCCCTTCCACTCGGCACCACCGGGTCACTAAGCCCCGCTTTCGCGCCTGCTCGAGCTGTCGCTCTCGCAGTCAAGCTCCCTTATGCCTTTGCACTCGCAGCAGCGATGTCCGACCGCGCTGAGGGAACCTTGGGACGCCTCCGTTACCGTTTGGGAGGCGACCGCCCCAGTCAAACTGCCCACCAGGTACTGTCCCCGGCCCGGATCACGGGCCCGGGTTAGAACGCCCGCCCGAGAAGGGTGGTATTCCACCGTCGGCTCCACCGGAGCTGGCGCCCCGGCTTCTGCGCCTCCCACCTATCCTCTACATCCCCGACCGGCATCCCATACCAGGCTGCAGTAAAGCTCCACGGGGTCTTTCCGTCTAGCCGCGGGTAAGGAGCGTCTTCACTCCTTCCACAATTTCGCCGAGCCCCCCGTTGAGACAGCGCCCAGGTCGTGACGCCATTCGTGCAGGTCGGAACTTACCCGACAAGGAATTTCGCTACCTTAGGACCGTTATAGTTACGGCCGCCGTTCACCGGGGCTTTGGTTCGAAGCGTCGCCCTTGCGGGCTAACCTCTCCCCTTAACCTTCCGGCACTGGGCAGGCGTCAGCCCCTATACGTCGCCTTGCGGCTTCGCAGAGACCTGTGTTTTTGGTAAACAGTCGCCTGGGCCGTTTCCTGCGGCCCCCTCGGGCTCGAGCCCGCTTGGGGCTCTCACCCTACCGGGGCACCCCTTCTCCCGAAGTTACGGGGTCAACTTGCCGAGTTCCTTAACGGGGGTTCTCTCGCGCGCCTGTGGCTTTTCGCCTCGCCGACCTGTGTCGGTCTGCGGTACGGGCACCTCGTGCCTGGCTAGAGGCTTTTCTCGGCAGTCCGGGCGTCCCCAGTTCGCACCCTTGCGGGCGCTCCCCGTCACGTCTCGGCGTCGTGGAGCGGCGGATTTGCCTGCCGCTCCCGCCTAGGCGCTTGGACCCGGCCTCTCCACCGCCGGGCTGGCTGGCCCCCCTGCGTCCCCCCCTCGCTCGTCACGGCACGAGGTGGTACGGGAATATCAACCCGTTGTCCATCGCCTACGCCTTTCGGCCTCGGCTTAGGTCCCGACTAACCCTGAGCGGACGAACCTTGCTCAGGAACCCTCCGGCTTTCGGCGGGCCGGATTCTCACCGGCCTTGTCGCTACTTATGCCGACATTCTCCCTTCCGCCCCCTCCACCCGGGCTTGCGCTCGGGCTTCGCCGGAAGCGGAATGCTCCCCTACCACGACCCGGTGCTCCGGGCCGTCCGGCGCTTCGGTGGCAGGCTTAGTCCCGTTCCATTTTCGGCGCAGGGCCGCTTGACCAGTGAGCTATTACGCACTCTTTGAATGATGGCTGCCTCTAAGCCCACATCCTGGTTGTCTGGGCGACCCCACATCCTTACCCACTCAGCCTGCACTTCGGGACCTTAGCGGCCGGTCTGGGCTGTTCCCCTCTCGACGACGAAGCTTATCCCCCGCCGTCTGACTCCTCCGGACCCGATGGCGGCATTCGGAGTTTGAACGGGATCGGTAGCCGTAACGACCCCTCACCCGATCAGTGCTCTACCTCCGCCACCGTCCCCCGGAAGGCTCGCCCTCAAGCGATTTCGGGGAGAACCAGCTATCACCGGGTTCGATTGGCATTTCACCCCTACCCACAGCTCTTCCCAGGTCTTTTCAACGACCACGTGGTTCGGGCCTCCACCGGGGGTTAACCCGGCTTCACCCTGGCCATGGGTAGATCACCCGGCTTCGGGTCGGCAGCAGGCAACTCGTCGCCCTGTTCGGACTCGGTTTCCCTCCGGGTCCGGAGCTTCTGCCCCTTCCCCTCGCTGCCTACCGCCACTCGCCGGCCCGTTCCTCAATAAGGACGCCGTCAGGCCGCCCTGGGTAGGGCCTGGCCCTCCGACTGCTTTGCAGGCCTACGGTTTCAGGTTCTGTTTCACTCCCCGTCAGGGGTGCTTTTCACCGTTCCCTCGCGGTACTGGTCCGCTATCGGTCGCCTGGCGTATTTAGCCTTGGGAGGTGGGCCTCCCCGCTTCCCACAGGATTCCTCGTGCCCCGTGGTACTCAGGTACTGTACCACCCGGATGCCAAAGCTTCGGCTACGGGACTCTCACCCGCTATGGTGGGCCCTTCCAGACCCCTTCGCCTCGCTCCCGCATCCCGGCCCGGGCGGCCACCGCCACCCGCCGTACAGCCCTCCAACCCCGGCCGGACAACGCCGGTGGGCTTTGCCATCCGGCCGGTTTGGGCTCTTCCCCGTTCGCTCGCCGCTACTAAGGGAATCGCAGTTGCTTTCTCCTCCTCCGGGTACTGAGATGTTTCACTTCCCCGGGTTCCCTTCCGACGCCTATGGATTCAGCGCCGGATGCACCGGCATCACCCGGTGCGGGTTGCCCCATTCGGATATCTCCGGATCAATGCCCGCTTGCGGCTCCCCGGAGCGTTTCGGCGCTTGCCCCGTCCTTCTTCGGCCCCAGGCGCCCAGGCATCCACCGTAGGCCCTTCTTCGCTTGACCGCCGAATCACCACAGAAGCCGCGCTGCGCGCTCCTCTGCGGCCCCGTTGGGCAATCACAAACGCACTGTGCAGTTTTCAAGGTGCTGGCGCCACACGTGGCGCGCTACGCTGGCCATCCTCGCAATGGTGGAGATGAGCGGGCTCGAACCGCCGACCTCCTGCTTGCAAAGCAGGCGCTCTCCCCGCTGAGCTACATCCCCACGACCCTCGAGGCGGCCTCATAGCTGGTGGGCCCAGGTGGACTCGAACCACCGACCTCACCCTTATCAGGGGTGCGCTCTAGCCGCCTGAGCTATAGGCCCGACCACTCAGGAATCCGGCGCCCGGATCCCTGAAAGCTAAACAGTGAGCGAGTCTGGCGTCCTGGAGCGGAGGGCGGGACGAAGCGGTCGTCCGGTCGTTGGGGAGTGGGGTCGCACTCCTTAGAAAGGAGGTGATCCAGCCGCACCTTCCGATACGGCTACCTTGTTACGACTTCACCCCAGTCATCGGCCCCACCTTCGACGGCTGCCTCCCTGACGGGTTGGCGCCACCGGCTTCAGGTGTTGCCGACTCCCATGGTGTGACGGGCGGTGTGTACAAGGCCCGGGAACGTATTCACCGCCGTATGCTGACCGGCGATTACTAGCGATTCCGCCTTCACGCAGGCGGGTTGCAGCCTGCGATCCGAACTGAGACCGGCTTTGAGGGATTGGCTCCCCCTCACGGGGTCGCAACCCGCTGTACCGGCCATTGTAGCATGTGTGTAGCCCAGGGCATCCAGGGCATGATGATTTGACGTCATCCCCGCCTTCCTCCGGCTTGTCGCCGGCAGTCCCCGGCGAGTGCTCGGCCGAACCGGGAGCAACACCGGGCAGGGGTTGCGCTCGTTGCGGGACTTAACCCAACACCTCACGGCACGAGCTGACGACAACCATGCACCACCTGTGCCCCGGCCCGCCCGAAGGCGGGAAGCCAGCCTTTCGGCCGCCGCCCGAGGCATGTCAAGCCCTGGTAAGGTTCTTCGGTTAGCATCGAATTAAACCACATGCTCCACCGCTTGTGCGGGCCCCCGTCAATTCCTTTGAGTTTCAACCTTGCGGCCGTACTCCCCAGGCGGGGTGCTTATTGCGTTAGCTCCGGCACGGAAGGCCTACGCCCCCCACACCTAGCACCCATCGTTTACGGCTGGGACTACCAGGGTATCTAATCCTGTTTGCTCCCCCAGCTTTCGTGCCTCAGCGTCAGGTACCGTCCAGGTCGCCGCCTTCGCCACTGGTGTTCCTCCCGATATCTACGCATTTCACCGCTACACCGGGAATTCCACGACCCTCTCCGGCCCTCCAGACCGCCAGTCTCCCGAGACCTCACCCGGTTGAGCCGGGCGCTTTCACCCGGGACTTAACGGCCCGCCTACGCACCCTTTACGCCCAGTGATTCCGGACAACGCTCGCCCCCTACGTGTTACCGCGGCTGCTGGCACGTAGTTAGCCGGGGCTTGCTCCGGGGGTACCGTCCTCGCTCGTCCCCCCGAACAGGGCTTTACGACCCGAAGGCCTTCGTCACCCACGCGGCGTCGCTCCGTCAGGCTTGCGCCCATTGCGGAAGATCCCCGACTGCTGCCTCCCGTAGGAGTCTGGGCCGTCTCTCAGTCCCAGTGTGGCCGACCACCCTCTCAGGCCGGCTACCCGTCGTCGCCTTGGTGGGCCGTTACCCCGCCAACCAGCTGATGGGACGCAGGCCCCTCCCCGGGCGCCTTGCGGCTTTGCTGGAGCCCGGATGCCCGAACCCCAGCCCTCCGGTATTAGCCCCCTTTCGAGGGGTTATCCCGATCCCGGGGGCAGGTTACCTACGCGTTACTCACCCGTCCGCCGCTGACCGGCCCGGTTGCCCGGCCCGGCCCGCTCGACTTGCATGTCTTAGGCACGCCGCCAGCGTTCGTCCTGAGCCAGGATCAAACTCTCCGATAAGCTTACCGGCCTGTCCCCAAGGCCCCCACCGGCATCGCCGGCAGGCTTGACCCCGGGCACCGGCCAATCCGTAAGCCCTCGAAGCTCCCCTGATCCCTGACTCCCGAATCACCAGGCCTCCTCGGCCTGGAGCCTTCTCCGTCCGGCCGCTCCGTCTGCTCTCTCCCTGCCGCAGACCCGCCAGACGCTCACTGTTTAGTTTTCAAGGATCCACGCGCCGGCCCTCCAACCACCTGTCGTGTGGCCGTGCGAGAGCTATTCTAGCGGGTGGCCTACCCCATGTCAACCTCACGGAGCGGGTGAAGGCGCGCCCGTCCGGGCGGCCGGCGCCGCCCCGCCGCCCACGGCCTGGCCCGGGCCCGGCCCCCGATCTGCAGGTTGCCCGTTTGCATCAAAAACGCCGGCACCCTTCCCACGACCTGGTTTTCGACGACCGGGATGCGGGCCTCCACCCTCACCGTATCGCCGATGAAAGGAGCCACGACCGCCACCTGGACCGACACGCCGAGGCCGATGCGGTGCAGCGTCTGGTTATACCCGGCGTCTCGAAACTCCGAGAACGGCTCGACGGTGAACGACCCCACGCTCACCAGCCGCACCCGCACCGCCGGCCCCCGGCCACCGATGGTCCGCAGGCCCGTCACCTCGCCGAGCGGCACCGATACGTCCTGCGAGGAGAGGTTGCGGAGCTCCCGGTCGAGGCTCTGAGCGGTGCGGGCCATGATGCGGCTGATGACGAGCCAGTTGTACTCGATCCCCACGACCTGCTGGTCCGATCCCATCCGGTACGTCACCAGGGGCCGCATGCCGGCGGCCTGGCCCACCTGGTCGGCCGCCTCGGCCACGGCCCGGGAGGCGAGCAAGGTGAGCTGCTGGCGGGCCCACCGATCGATGGGCGGGGTGAGCATGCGATCGAGCGCCCACCCCAGCCCAACCGCGCCCAGCATGAGCGCCACCAGGACCGCCCCGGCCAGCGTTCGCCACTGCCCCGCATTCCTGGACCCGCCGATGGGGCCGCCTGTCCTGCTCCACATTTCCCCCACCGTGTGCTCCCAACATATGCACGCCCACATGCTTTGCCGCGCGACCGACGTATTGTGGTAAGGGAAGTCAACCCTCCCCGGAGCCGGGGAAAGGCGTGATATAATGGGCCGGCTGCCATCCTCTGGTCGAAAGGAGACGGTGGGGTTGGGGACCCGGGCCGTAGGGTCAGCACGGCGGCTGCTGGTGCTGGTGGCGGCCATCGTGATGGCCTCGATGCTCGGGGCCGTGGCCGGGGCCCTGGCAGCCCTGGTGAGGGGCGCGCCCAGCCTGGACGAGCTCCGCTTCGACCCGCGCCAGACGACTTATCTTTACGACCGTAAGGGCCGGGTCATCACCCGCCTGGCCCTCGAGCACCGGGTGCCCGTCAGCATCGACGAGATCCCCAAGGCCATGCAGCAGGCCATCATCGCGGTGGAAGACAGCGACTTCGAGTATCACCACGGGATCGACCTGCGGGCCATGCTGCGGGCGCTTTGGGTGGACCTGCGCACCTGGAGCAGGGTGCAGGGCGGCGGCACCATCACCATGCAGCTGGCGCGCAACGCGTTCTTGAGCCAGGAGAAGACGATCACCCGTAAGATCAAGGAGATGATCTGGGCCGTTCAGCTCGAGCGGCGCTATACGAAGGAAGAGATCCTGGAGGCCTATCTCAACGAGATCTACCTCGGCCAGGGAGCCTATGGCGTCGAGGCGGCCGCGGAGACGTACTTCGGCAAGTCGATCCGGGAGGTCACCCTCGCGGAGGCGGCGCTGCTCGCCGGGCTCGCCCGGAGCCCCGAGGGGCTGTACGACCCCTTCCGCCATCCCGACCGGGCGCTTGCCCGCCGCAACTTCGTGCTCGACCGCATGGTGGAGGTCGGCTACATCTCGCCTCGTGCCGCCGAAGAGGCCAAGAAGCAGCCCCTCGGGGTCAAGCGCCTGCAGCGCGATCAGGGGATTGCCCGGTACTTCGTGGACTACGTGGTCCAGGATCTCCTCGACCGCTACGGCAAGGAGATGGTCTGGGGCGGCGGCCTGAGGGTCTACACGACCCTGGACCTCGACCTGCAGCGTGAGGCCGAGGAGACCATCCGCACGGGCCTGCCGGTCTTCTCCAGGGATGCCGACGGCATCTCCCAGCCGGAGGCCGCCATCGTGACGCTCGACCCCCAAACGGGCGATATCCTGGCGATGGTCGGCGGCCGGGGGGAGGATAAGTACAACCGGGCGGTCCTGGCCACGCGCCAGCCGGGGTCGGCCATCAAGCCTTTCATCTGGCTGGCCGCGCTCGATCGGGGCTACGCCACGCCGGCCACGGTCATCGAGGACAAGCCGCTCAGCTTCCCCGACCCCAACGGCGGGCCGCCCTGGGAGCCCAAGAACTACAACAACCAGTTCATAGGGCCCGTCACGTTGCGTACCGCGCTCGAAAACTCCATCAACACCGTGGCCGTGCAGCTCCTGCAGCAAGTCGGCCCGGCCACCGTCATGAGCTACATGGAGAAGATGGGCATCACGACCCTGGTCCGTGGCCCCGGCTCGCCCAACGACCTCAACCTCTCCCTCGCCTTGGGAGGCCTCACCCGCGGCGTTACCCCGCTCGAGATGGCGGCCGCTTACGGGGTGCTGGCAGCAGGGGGCGTCTACTCCAAGCCGCGGGCGATCCTGCGGGTGGACGACGCCAGCGGCTACACGCTCGAGCAAAACCCGCCGCGCCAGAAGGTGGTACTCTCCGAGGTGAGCACCTACCTGCTCACCGACATGATGCGGGGCGTGGTCGAGCGCGGCACGGGCCGCCAGGCCCGGCTGCCGGACGGGCGTCCCGTGGCCGGCAAGACGGGCACCACCCAGGACTATACCAACGCCTGGTTCGTGGGGTTCACCCCGGACCTCGTGACGTCCGTCTGGATCGGCAACGACGTGCAGAGCAAACCCATCGTGGGGCCCAAGGGCCAGCAGATCGGCAGCGCGACCGCCGCCAGGCTGTGGGGGCAGTACATGCGCCAGGCCGTCGCCGGCTTTCCGGTACGGGACTTCCCGAGACCGGCGGGGATCGTCGACCACGTCCGGATTGACACCAAGACCGGGCTCCTGGCGCCCCCGGATTGTGGCCTGCCTCCCTCGCAGGTCCGCGACGAGATCTTCGCCAAAGGGACGGAGCCCACCGAGGAGTCGCCCAACTGCCGGCAGCCCTGGTGGCAGATCCCCGATTGGTTGCGCCAGCCCATCGAGGGCCTCTTCGACGGCGGGCGCTGAGATCGGCGATGACCGCCGGGCTCATCACTGGCCCCTGAGCTTGCTTGCCGCTGCAGGGTTCAAGCGAGGCGCACGACGGTGACCCCGTCGCCGCCTTCGGCCGGCTCTCCCGGGGCGTAGGTGCGCACCCGGGTGCTGCGGGCCAGATAGGCCCGGACCGCCTCCCGCAGCGCTCCGGTGCCCTTGCCGTGGATGATCCGCACCCGCTCCACGCCCGCCAGGGTGCAGTCGTCGAGGTATTTGTCTAGCTCTGCCGTGGCTTCTTCGACGGTGCGCCCTCGGAGATCGATCTCCGGCGAGACGGATGTCGCTTTGGCAAACCCCAAACCCCTGGCCTGACCCGCGCCCGCCGCACCGGCCGCGGCAGCAGCCGTCCCGGTCGTGCCGCCCTCCCCGGCGGCCTGCCCCTCGCCCGCCTCGATGACCCAGGAGAGCTGCCGGGCCGGCACCCGGGTCCGCACCGCCCCCGCTTGCACCAGCACCTGTCCCTGGGGATCGGCCGTCTCCATGACGACCCCTGCACATCGCAGCGGTGCGACCCATACGCGCTGGCCCACCTGAAGCGCACCCGGCTCTTCGACGGGGCCGCCGACGGCCGGTCCGGCGGCCGCGGCCACGGGCTCCTCGACGGCTCCCACGCTGCCCCCGTCGGAGAGCAGGCGCATCCCCTGCTCCTCGAGCCCGGCCCGGGCGACCGCGAACTGCCGCCGCAACCGGCGCACCTCGTCGATCCGGCCCTCTTTGGCCGCCTTCTTGCCCTCCTCGACCAGGCTCTCGAAGACGAGGCGCGCCCTTCGGGCCCAGGCCTGCGCGTCGTCCATGGCCCGCTGCACGACCTCCTGGCGCCTGCGCCTGGCCTTTTCCAGCTCTGCCTGCAGATGGCGAGCGTGAAGTCTGGCCTCGTCCCGGGCCGCGGTGGCCTCCTCCAGACGTCGCCTGGCCGCGTCGAGCGCTTGTTGGAGCTCCGCAATGAGGGCGTCCGCCCGCACCCGCTCGGCGCCCAGGCGCCGGCGCGCCTCCTCCACCACTTCGGGCGGCAGCCCCAGGCGCCGGGCGATGGCGATCGCCTGGCTCTGCCCGGGCGCGCCCAGCACCACCCGGTACGTGGGCTGCAGCGTCTCGGTATCGAAGCTCACGCTGGCGTTGGCCATGCCCGGGGTCGCGTGGGCCATCAGCTTGAGATCGGTCAGGTGGGTCGTGACGATCACCCGGGCTTTGCGCTCGAGCAGCCGCTGCAGGATGGCGCATCCGAGGGCTCCGCCCTCTTCCGGATCCGTCCCGGCCCCCAGTTCGTCGAGCAGCACCAGCGTGTGCTCGTCCGCCTCCTGCAGCATCGGGATGATCCGCTGCATGTGCGAGGAAAAGGTGCTGAGGTTGTTCGAGACGCTCTGCTGGTCCCCGATATCGGCCCGCACCCGGGTGAAGAGGCCGATCTCCGTTCCCGGTTCCGCCGGGACGTGCAACCCCGCCTGCGCCATCAGCGTGAGCAGACCGACCGTCTTGAGCGCGACCGTCTTGCCTCCCGTGTTGGGCCCCGTCACGACGAGGATCCGGAAACTCCGTCCCACCTCCACGTCGATGGGCACTACCGGCCCCGTGAGCAACGGATGGCGGGCCTGGCGCAGCACCACGCTCGGCTCCGCGGTGAGGACGGGAGCCACCGCACGCTGGTCGATGCCGAGGCGCGCCCGGGCCACGATGGCGTCGACCTCGCCCACCGTCGCAAGCCCCTGCTCCAGCGCCTGCCCGGCCTGGGCCACCTCCCTCGTCAGCCGTCGCAGGATCCGCTCGACCTCGGCCTGTTCGCTCGCCTGCTCCGTGCGGACGACGTTGTTGGCCTGCACGACGCTCAACGGTTCCACGAACAGCGTGGCCCCGCTGCCCGACGCATCGTGCACGATGCCCGGCACCATGTCGCGGCATTCCTGTCGCACGGGCACCACGTACCGCCCCATGCGGTGGGTGACGATGGGCTCCTGCAGCGCCTGGCGACCCAGCGGCGAACGCACCAGGCTCTCGAGCGCCTCGTGTACCCGCTGGATGGCCCGGCGCAGGCGCTGGCGGACGGCGGCGAGTTCCGGAGAGGCGCTGTCCAGCACTTCCCCGTTGGGTCCAATGGCCGTGCGAAGCGTTCGCACGAGCGCGCTCGCGTCGGGCAGCCCGTCCGCCCAGGGCCGCAGGGCCGAGCTGTCCTCGAGGGACGAGAGCTTCTCTGCGAAAAACTCCCGGAGCCGGCCCATGCCTTCCGCCGCGTCGGCCACCCGCGCGAGCTCTTCCCCGGTGAGCGAAGCCCCGCTGCGGGCCCGGCGCAAGCGCGTCCCGCACGTCCGGCACGGCAAGCGGTACGCCGGCCGGCGCCGCACCGCTCTCGAGCAGCGCCCGCATCTGGGAAGTCTGGCGCTGCAACAGCTCGACCTCCGCAAGCCGGGCACGCGGCCGGAGGGCCTGGGCCCGCTCGCGCCCCATGACCGTAGCGGTACGCCGGGCGACGGCCGCCACGATCGCGGGAAACTCCAGGATGTCGAGCGTCGTGTCGTCGGCAACGGGCTCCTGCGGCAACGCCCCGACCTCCCCCGAAAAAGGCCAGGGCTATTCTAGCACGCTACAGGCGCAGGCGGCGGGCCAGCCGTGCTTTCCACCGGGCGAGCCACTCATACCCGTCTTCGTTGATCAGCAGGAAGATGGCGCCGCCCGCTGCCACCACCACGATGATGGCGAAGGCCGTCTGCCACCCGCTCCTGGAGGCTACCCGGTCGACCCGGGTCGGGTCGGGAGGCGGCTGCTCCCTCGGGTTGACGCGGATGCCCGCCAGAACAGCCGGAAAGACCCCTGCCAAGAGGCGAGCGCCCCGTTCGGCCTCCCCGAGCGTGTTGTAGGTGGAGCCGACCTCGGTCAGGATGGCGCGGGGATGCAGATCCTGGTTGTAGTCGCCGGCCGCGTACAGGATGCCCCGGATGAGGCGGGGGTAGGTCCGGTCGGCGTACCCCTTGATGGAGAAGGCGAACGCCTCGTTGGCCCGGATGCCCGGGTTTTGCCTGCCGACCACGAGCAAGACCGCACTCATCGTCTGCCCGCCGATCTCGGTCCGGTACACCCACGCCGGGGGCGTGTCGCGGTGCACGTCGATCAGGCTGGACGGCCTCAACCGCAGCAGCCGCATGGCCGTCCTGCGGGACCGGGCGTACGCCAGGCCGTCGTGAGGGTCGTGGCGAGCGTAGGAGTGATAGACGGGTACCCTGGCCCGGCGGAAGAGTTCGCTCATCACGGCCCCGACTTTGAAGACGTCCCCGTTCCACGGCACGTTGGTGCGGCCCGATGTGGGCAGATACGACTCGTCGCTGTGGGTGTGGTAGATGGCGATGGGGCCTCGCAGCCTCCCGGAGGTGCGGGTGCCGGCTGCCGTGGGGGGCGCGGCGGCCGCCTCCGCGACGCTCGGGCCCGGCCCCGGACCAGGCGTGGCCAGCAGCGGGCGCAGCACCGCCGACCCCGTGCGGACGCGTCCCAGCTCCCGCGCTCGCGCCAGCCCGTCTTTCACACTGACCACTTCGAACATCCGGTCGTCCGGCGCCACGAACCGGTCGCCCGTAGAAAGGGGAAAACCCGTGACGAGAAGCGGCTCTCCATCCTCAGCGACGAGCCGCACGAACCGGTGGAGATCTTCGTCTGCCCCGCTTCCGGCGAGGCGGGCCTCTGCGGCGAAAGCTCCGCTGGTGCCCCAGGACCACGCGAGGACGGTCACGAGGAGCCAGGCGGCCCGGGACCGGTCCGGCCGTCCGATTCCGCCCATGCCTGTTCCCTCCGGGCAGTAGCCTGCCCGGCCCCGGGCGGATCCCTACCGGTGAGGTTTGACGCTTTGGATGAGTTCTTCCAGCGGACGGGTGTTGAGCAGGTCTTCGGGAGCGAGGCCCGCGTGGCGGGCCGTCAGCACCCCGTATCGCAGGAAACCGAGCTGGGCCGGCGAGTGGGCGTCGGTGGAGACCACGATCCGCACGCCCAGGGCCCTGGCCCTGCGGGCCCAGCGAGCGGACAGGTCGAGCCGGTCGGGGCTGGCGTTGATCTCGACGGCCGTCCCCGTTTCGGCGGCCCGATCGAGCACCGCCTCCAGATCGACGGGATACCCCTCCCGGCGGCCCAACAGCCGTCCGGTAGGATGCCCCAGCACCTTCACCGCCGGGTGCTCGCACGCTGCCAGCAGCCTCCGAGTCTGCGCCGCCTCGTCGAGCCGAAAGTGGGAGTGAATGGACGCGACGACCCAGTCGAGCGAGGCCAGCACGTCGTCCGGGTAGTCCAGGGTCCCGTCCGGGCGGATGTCGACCTCCGCGCCCGTGAGCAGCGGGAAGCCCGCCCGCTCCGAAAGCGCCCGCAGGTGCTGGCGATGGGCGCGCAGCCGCTCCACGGTGAGTCCCCGGGCAATCGTAAGGGACGGGGAGTGGTCGGTGACCGCCAGGTATCGCAGCCCCGACGCCCGAGCCCCCTCGACCATCTCTTCGGGCGTCGCCACGCCGTCGCTGGCCACGGTGTGGGTGTGGAGGTCGCCGAGGATATCCGATACCTCGACGAGACGGGGCGGCAACTCGCCCCGCGCGGCTCGTTCGACTTCGTCCTCCCCCCACCGCAGCTCCGGCGGAATCCAGGGAAGGCCTGCCAGCCGGTACACGTCCGGCTCCGAGACCGGCGCCCTCGACGGGTCTCGGAACGAGGCCCCTTCCCGCCCCGGCTCGAGGCTCGAGACCAGGCGCAGGCCCTCCCAGCGCCACCCGCGGGCCGCCAGCCTCTCGGACACCTGCTCCACGTGCCGCGCAGGGCCCGTCCGGAAGAAGAGCGCCGCGGCGTACGCCTCGGGCGGCACCACGACGACCTCGGCCGTCATACCTCCGGCCACCGGGCCGCTCACCCGCAGCGTCCCCGGCCATGGGCCCGGTTGGAGAAGGGCTTCCGCCCCGAGCTGCACCCGGATGGCGCCGGCCGCCCCCGCCATGTCGGCAGCGGCCACCACCAGTTCGGCCTGCTCGGCCATCTCCTCCGCCCGGCGGACGGCGCCTGCCAGCTCCACGCGCGCAACTCCCGGCAGCTTCTGCACGGCTGCCGCCAGTGCTTCCGCCGGGCCGAGCACGTACGGCATGGGATGGAGCCCTGCCTGCCGGTGCCACTGCTGGATACCCTCGAGGATCGCCGCTTCGCTGCGCTGGCCCATGCCCTTGAGCTGCCGGATGCGCCCCGCCCGGGCCGCCGCCTCCAGTTCGGCCAGCGAGGCGACGCCGAGCTGTTCGTACAACAGGCGGGCCGTTCGGGCCCCGATGCCCGGGATCGCCATCAGCTCCAGGACGCCCTCGGGGATCTGTTCTTTGAGGCGCTCCAGGAGGCCGATCCGGCCGGTGGACAGGTACTCTTCGATCTTGCCCGCGATGGCGTCGCCCACCCCGGGGATCTCCCGCAGCCGCCCCTCGCGGGCGACGTCCTCGATGGGCTCGGAGAGCTCGAGGAGCGTTCGGGCGATGCGCCGGTAGGCACGAATCTTGAAGGGGCTCTCCGAGAGGACCTCGAGCAAGGAAGCGATCCGGTCGAACTGGGCCGCCAACTCCAGGTTTTTCAAAGGATCGGCCCGCCCCCGAGCGCCAGCCGCGACCGTGCTGACCCGGTGGCCGTACTGCTGCCCTCCAGGGCGGGCAGCGGCGGGAGCATCTCCGGGAAGGCCTGACGCACCTCTCCCCAGATGTGGGGAAGCACGGCCCTCAACTGCCGGGAGATGCGGGAGTCCGACAGCTCGTCCCTCAAGTCGCCGGGCGGAAGCCCGGCGAGCACCACCACGGCAGCCGCCACCACGACGAGCCCCTTGCCCACTCCCACCAGGGCGCCCCCGAGGCTGTCCAGCCACGAAAGAGGGGAAAGCCGCACCAGGTGCGCCACCATCCCCGTCAGCGTCGTGCCGATGGCCAGGATGCCGGCGACCACCACGCCGAAGGCGAGCGCCCGGCTGGCCTGATCCGGCAGCACGGGTAGCCGCTCCACGACCCAGAGGGCGAAGGGCTGGTATAGCCGGGCTGCGGCGTACAGCGCCAGGCCCAGCACCAAGAGCTCCATCAGCTCCTGCACGAAGCCGCGCAAGAAGCCACGCAACAGCAAAGCCGCCAGGATGATGATCCAAATCGCGTCAAGCCACGTCCAGGGTGCTTGCCCGCTCACGGCGTACTCCGTCCCGTCCGGCGCCGCGGCCGGTGCTCCTTTCTCCGCTGCTCCTCGAGCTCCTCGAGGATCTCGAGCGCGCACAGTACCGCAGCCTGGTGCAGGGCGAGCCTGGGGTTGCGCCGGATGACCGCCTGCAACCTCCGGTCGAGCTCCCCCGCCAGAGCCCGGAGGTGCTCCTCACTGGCCGGCCCGCGAAGCGCGTAGGTGCTCCCCGCGATGCGTACCCGCACCGGTTCCCGACCAGCCGGCCGCTCGTCCCGGGCGCTTTCCAGCGTGGCGATACCCGGGCACCTCCCCGGCTCTAGCCATTCGGGAAGTTTCGAGAGCCTCCTCCAAGGCTAGACCCGCAGGCGGATCCCGTGGCGCTCGAGCCGGCCCAGCAGCTCCAGCCGGGCCCTGTCCACCTCTTCGTCGGACAGGGTGCGATCCGGTGCACGGTAGCTTACGGAGATCCCCACGCTCTTCATTCCTGCCGGCAGCCCCGGGCCCTCGTAGACGTCGAAGACGCGCACCTGCTCGGCCCACGGGCCGGCGTACTGCGCCACCAGTCGTTCCACCTCGGCCGCGGGCGTCGCCTTGCCGACCACCAGCGCGAGGTCCCGCTGTACTCCCGGAAACTTCGGCAGCGGCTCTACCCGCACCGGTCTCCTGGCGGAGTGCATGGCGTCGAGTGCGAGTTCGGCCAGATAGAGCCGGCCCGGGATGTCCAGGCGCACACAGGCCTGAGCGTCCAGTTCTCCGGCGAACCCCAGCTCCACTTCCTTCTCGCCGGCTGCGGCGAACAGCGACGCCGTCCTCCCGGGATGGAAGCCGGGACGCTCGGTGGCCTGCCAGCGCACCTCGACCCCGAGGGCCTCCGCCACCGCCTCGAGCAGCCCCTTGAGGTCGAAGAAGTCGTACGCCCGGGGCGGCCCGTACCAGTGGCGCTCCATCAGGCCTGGCACCGCCAGGAGCGCGATGCCTGCCCGCAGGTGCTCCTGCGGGAGCAGGCGATCCTGGAGCCTCACCGCCTCGGGCACCGTACCGGGCCGGATGCCGGCCGTCGCGCCGTCGTCCCGGCCGTCGCCGCTACTCCTCGGCAGGAAGACCCGCCCCACCTCGAACAGCCGGATGTCCCCCTGCCGGCGCGCCACGTTGAGCCTGACCGCCCGCAACATCCCCACTACCAGCGTGGTGCGAAGGTAAGCCTGGTCGGCCGCCAGGGGATTGGCGACGGGCACGGCCTGCAACCATTCGTGCTCGGCTGGGAGCCGAAGGGCTGACAGCTCCGCCGGATCCATGAACGAGTACGTCAGCACCTCGTAGAGCCCGGCTGCCGCCAGCACCCGGCGCACCTCCCACGCCCACGCCACCTCCGGAGGCATTCGCCCCGGCGCCGTCGAACGCGGCAGCGTGGTCGGGATGGCGTCGTATCCGCCGAGCCTGGCCACTTCTTCGGCGAGGTCGGCCTCTTCCTGGATATCGCGCCGCCACGGCGGCACGACCACCGCCAGTTGCCCGGCTCCCGGCCCGGTCGGGTGCACCTCCATGCCGAGAGCTCGCAGGCGCTTGGCCATCGTATCGGGGCCGAGTGACGTCCCCAGCAGGCGATTGACCCGCACGGGGTCGAGCACGACGGTCGTCCGCCGTCCCGTGCCGCCTTGCTCTGCCCTCCGGTCGACACTGCCGCGGGCCACCCGGGCGCCCATCTGGCGCAACAGGTGGCAGGCCCGGCGAGATCCCCATTCGGCGAGGTCGACCGGCAGGCCCCGCTCGAACCGGGCGGACGCCTCCGTCCGCAACCCGAGCCGGCGGGAGGTCCTCCGGATGAGGGCCGGATGGAAGGTGGCCGACTCCAGCAGCACGGCCTGGGTACGCGGCCCCACCTCGCTGGCCTGCCCGCCCATGAGCCCCGCCAGCGCCTGGGGGACGGCCGCGTCCGCGATCACCAGCATGGAGGGGTCGAGAGGCCGCTCCTGGCCGTCGAGGGTCACCATCGTCTCGCCCGGGCGGGCACGGCGCACCACGATGCGATGCTCGGCGAGCCGGTCGAGGTCGAAGGCGTGCAGCGGCTGGCCGAGCTCCAGCATCACGTAGTTGGTGACGTCGACGACCGGGGAGATGCTGCGCATGCCGGCCAGGTAGAGCCGCTGCACCATCCACCATGGCGTGGCGCCCTTCGGGACGTCGTAGACGAGGCGCGCCACGTAGCGCGGGCAGTCTTCGTAGGACTCCACCGCGACATCGCACGCTCGGGCGGCATCCGGGTCAGCCTCGGGGTACTCCACGGGCGGGAGCTCGAGGGGCAGGTCCCACACGGCGGCCACCTCCCGCGCGAGCCCCACGACGCTCATCCAGTCGGGCCGGTTGGGATACGTCTCGATCTCGAGCACGTCGTCGGCCAGATGCAGGGCCTCGGCCAGGGGCGCCCCGGGCCGCACCCCTTCCGGCAGCTCCAGCAGCCCCGACGTGTCCTCTCCGATGCCGGCCTCCCTGGCGCTCAGGAGCACCCCTTGAGAGACGACCCCGCCCATCTGCACCGCCTCGACGCGGCTTTTCATGGGCGCCACGTACGTGCCCGCCGCCGCCACCGGCGCCAGCATCCCCGCCCGGGCGTTGGGCGCCCCGGTGAGCACCTGCAGCACGCCGTCGCCCACGTCGACCCGGGCGACGACCAGGTGGCGGCTGGACGGATGAGGCTCCACGGCCACGATACGCCCCACCCGGATTCCGGACAGCTCGCCGGCCGGGCCTCCTGTTGCCCGGCTGTACCATCCCTCGACCGGGATGCCCGCCTGCTGCAGCCGCCTGGCGAGCTCGTCGGCGTCGACGGGCACCTCTACGTAAGCTCGAAGCCAGCTCAGCGGCAAACGCATGCTGGTCCACCTCGCTCAAAACTGCCGGAGGAAGCGCAGGTCGTTTTCGTAGAGCAGCCGGATGTCCTCGATCCCATAGCGGAGCATGGTGATCCGCTCGATCCCCATCCCGAACGCAAAGCCGCTCACCCGCTCCGGGTCGTACCCCACGTTGCGCAGGACCTGGGGATGCACCATCCCGCTCCCGAGAATCTCGAGCCATCCGCTCCCCTTGCAGCTGCGGCACCCCGCGCCCTTGCACACCCCGCACTGGACGTACATCTCGGCGCTGGGCTCGGTGAACGGGAAGTAGCTGGGGACGAAGCGCACCGGGCGTTGCGGCCCGTACAGCCCCCGGGCGAACTCCGTGAGCACCCCCTTGAGGTCGGCCATGGTCACGCCCTCGTCGACCAGCAGCCCTTCCACCTGGTGGAACACCGGCGAGTGGGTCACGTCCGCATCACGCCGGTACACCTTCCCCGGCACGACCACCCGCACCGGCGGATCGCGGCGCACCATCGTGCGGATCTGCATGGGAGAGGTGTGGGTGCGCAGCAGCACCTCGTCGGTCACGTAAAACGTGTCCTGCATGTCCCGGGCCGGGTGGTCCTTGGGGATGTTGAGAGCCTGGAAGTTGTAGTAATCGAGCTCTACCTCCGGGCCTTCCACCACCTCGAACCCCATGCCGACGAAAAGCTCCAGCACGTCCGCCAGCGTCGCATAGACGGGGTGCACTCGCCCCACTGCCGGCTTGCGCCCGGGGAGGGTGACGTCCACCCGTTCCTGCTCGATCCGTTGCCGGTGAGCTGCCTCCTCCAGCGCAAGCCGCCTGGACTCCAGCGCCTGCTCGAGCTGGGCTCTGAGCTCGTTGAGCAGCTGGCCCACGCGGCGCCGTTGCTCCGGCTCGGGTAGCCGCCCCAGGCTGCGCAGCATCGCGGTGAGCTGCCCGTGACGCCCCACGAGCTCGACCCGTACCGCCTCGAGCGCCTTCGGGTCGGCAGCCTCGCCGATGCGGCGCATCGCTTCGTCGCGCAGCTGCTCGATGGACGGCCCGTCGACGCCTGCGCTCGCAGGCCGTGAAGCCGGCCGTGACGTGCCCGCGCCCTTCTCTCCCATATACACGCCCCTCCTGACGAACGAAAAAAGCGGGAAGCGGCTCTTCTCCAAGGACGAGAAGAACCGCTTCCCGCGGTACCACCCTGGTTGGCGCCTGACAGACAGTTTCGCAGGCCACCCACTCGCACCAAGGGTCCTTCGGCTCGACCGGGCCTCCTTCGACGGCCCTCGACCCCCGAACCCCGCGCCCGATAACGGAGGCGCCCGGCACGGCCTACTTGCGGGGGAGCCCGGTTGCCCGGCCGTCCCCTGCGTTGAGCCGGCAGCTCAGAAGCGAACTTCCTGCGCGACCCTGCCGGGGCGGCTTGCAGTCTGCGGCCGTTCCCCTCCCTGGGGCGGGTGCTGCGCAGTACTCCTCTTCGTCATCGCCTGTGACGTGATCCGGATTTACCCAGCGAGACTCTTGACCTGCCGGTAGAGCAGGTAGGCGGTGATGGAACCCGTGGCCTCAAACAGCTTCCAGAAGAAGTCGGCCGTGAGCATCCGACGGAGCCCACCCTCCACGCCGTGGCCGCTCTAACGCTGTGCGCATTATATCACGGGCTCGGTCCTGCTCACAACCGGCCGCCGTTTTCCAGAGCTCGGGCACGCTGGCGGGCCGCTTCGAAGAGGACGATGGCCGTAGCCGTGGCGACGTTGAGGGATTCCACGCCCGCCTCGAGCGGGATCCGGAGCAGGTGGGTGCACTGTTTTTCCATGGCCTCCGACAGGCCCCAGCCCTCGCTGCCCACGACCAGCGCCGCCCGCCCGGTGAGGGCTTCGTCGAAGTAACGCCGGCCCCCACGAGGGTCGAGCCCCATGATGGCCCATCCGAGCCGCCGAAGGCGGCCGGCCAGCTCCTCCAGCGCGCCGGGCCGCTCCAGCCGGACGGCGGTGACCCGGAAGACGGCGCCCGCGCTCGCGCGCACCACCTTGGGGTTCCATAGGTCAGCGCAGTGGAGGTCGAGGACGACAGCCCGTGCCCCGGCGGCTGCGGCCGTTCGGACGATGGTGCCGACGTTGCCAGGATCCTGGACGCCGTCGACGAGGACGACGGGGGGCTCGAGCTGTTCGGGAGCGGGCAGTGCCGGCTCGCGGGCCGCCACCGCAGCGACGATGCCCTGGGGATGCTCCGTGTCGGCCAGTGCCCGGATGACCCGGGGCCCGCAGGCGTAAACGCGGCTTCCTGCGCTACGGGCTCGCTCCAGCAGCTCGGCGGTCGCCGGGTCGCCCCCCGCCTGCTCCCCGGCCAGGATCACGTCGACCTGCACGCCCGCGTCGAGCGCGTCCTGGATCAGGCGGCGTCCCTCGATGAGCAAGCGGCCCTGGCGCCGGCGCTCGGCCGGCTTCTCCTTGAGCTGCTTGAGGGCCTGCACCAGCGGGTGGCGGGGGCTCTCAAGGAAGGGCTTCGAGCTCTTCGAGTCGCTCATCCTCTCCCATCGCCACCAGCACGTCTTCCTTCTCGATCGTCGTGTCCGGGTTGGGACCCACGATGACCTCGGTCCCTCGCCGGATGGCCAGCACCGTGATGCCGTACTTGGCCCGGAAGTCGAGCTCCCTGAGCGTCCGCCCGATGAAGCCCTCCTTGGCCGTCACCTCGACGATGCTGTAACCCGGCATCAGCTCGATGTAGTCGATGATATTACCCGACAGGAGGTTGTGCGCCACCCGGACGCCCATGTCCCGCTCCGGATAGACCACCCGGTCGGCGCCCACCCTCTCGAGCACCCGGCCGTGGAGGTCGCTGAGCGCCTTGGCCACCACGTAGCGCACGCCCAGCCCCTTCACCACCGAGGTCGCCAGGATGCTGGCCTCGATCTCGCCGATGGCCACGATCACCACGTCGAAGTTGCGGATCCCGATGGCCCTCATGGCCTGCTCGTCGGTGGCGTCGGCCTGCACGGCGTGAGTGACGTGAGGCGCCATCTCCTGTACCCGGTCCTCGACGTTGTCGATCGCCAGGACTTCCTGCCCTTGCTTGTAAAGGGTGGAGGCGACGCTCGAGCCGAACCGCCCCAACCCTATCACGGCGAACTGGCGGGTACGCCGCCGGCGCATGGCCATCTACCCCACCCCCTGCCAGCGAACCCGCGAAAAACCGGCCACGAGGCGTCGGGCCGGCTGCTCGAGCACGATGGCTACCGCTGCCTGATCGCTACCTGGCCCTGCAGGCCGGCCTCACCCCACCGGCGCCGGCACGGCCAGGGCCTGGCGGGCCGCTTCCACCAGCTGGCCGAAGGCCTGGTCGTCGTGCACGGCCAGGTCGGCGAGCATCTTGCGGTTGATGGCTACGCCCGCCCTGGACAGCCCGCTCATCAACTGGCTGTACGACATCCCGTGCATACGGGCGGCTGCGTTGATCCGGGTGATCCACAGGCGGCGGAAGTCCCGCTTCTTGAGGCGCCGCCCCCGGTACGCGTGGCTCCACGCCTTGAGCAGCGACTGGTTGGCCATGCGGAACCACCGGTGGCGAGCCCCCCAGTAGCCCTTGGCCAGCTTGACGATCTTGCGGTGGCGCCGGCGGGTGTACGGCCCACCCTTCACCCTGGGCATGGTGGTCGCATCCTCCTCAGCACGAGCTCACGAAGCACTCACAGGTACTGCGAATAGGGCAGCATCCGGCGAATCCGGGGCATCTCCCGCTCGGAGACGAAAGCGTCCGACGTCAGCCGGCGCTTGCGATCGGGCGACTTGGGCCCCAGCAAGTGGCTGTGATAGGCGTGGCGCCGGCGCAGGCGGCCCGAGGCCGTGGCCCGGAAACGCTTGGCCGCGCCCCGGTGCGTCTTCATCTTCGGCATCTGGCTCGACTCCTTCACCCTTCGGCCGCCGCGCGCCCGCCGGCCACACCGGCCGGAGACCCGGTCGCCTCCACCGGAGCGGCAGGCGCGGCGGCAGGCTTGTTGGCCTGCACGTCAGTGCGGGGTGCCAGGATCATGATCATGTGGCGGCCTTCGATCCGTGGAGGCCGCTCCACCGTGCTGATGGAGCCCAGGCTCTGCGCGAGCTGGTTGAGCATGGTACGGGCCAGGTCCGAGTGGACGATCTCCCGGCCCCGGAACCGCACCGTGATCTTCACCTTGTCGCCATCGGACAGGAAACGCTCCGCGGCCTTGCGCTTCACCTCGAAGTCGTGGTCCTCGATCTTGGGAGTCATGCGGATCTCCTTGAGGTCCACGATCTTCTGGCGCTTGCGGGCTTCCCGTTCTTTCTTGCTCTGCTCGTACTTGTACTTCCCGTAGTTCATCAGCCGGCACACGGGAGGGTTGGCATGCGGCGCGATCTCGACCAGGTCCAGATCCCTTTCGTGTGCCAGGCGCAAGGCCTCGCGTACCGGCAGGATACCGAGCTGCTGTCCCTCCGGGCTGACCACCCGGACCTCCCTGGCTCGAATCTCCTCGTTGACCCGGAGCTCCTGTCTGATGATCCCACCCCCGCAACGATCCCGGCCGGCGGACAGGTAAGCCGTGCCCCGCCGGTACGGTGCGCGGCGATTCTAACATGCGTCCCTCATGGCGTCAACCGCACCCAGCCGCTCACAGCGGCCGCGCCGCCACGTCCCGGCGCGCCAGGCTTGCCCATGGACGGGCCGACCTCTTCTTCAGCGCCGTGCGGCGGCCTCCTCCACGAGGCGTCGCTCCAGCTCCTCGAGGCCCATGCTTCCCAGGTCCCCTTCCGACCGGTGGCGCACCGCCACCAGGCCCGACTGGACCTCCTTATCCCCGATGACCACCATGTACGGCACCTTGCGCACCTGGGCGTCCCGGATCTTGTAGCCGAGCTTCTCCTCCCGGGCGTCCACCTCCGCCCGCAGCCCCGCCGCCACCAGCCGTCCCGCCACCTCCCCGGCCCTCGGCGCGTGCCGGTCGGCCACCGGGATGACCCGGACCTGCACCGGAGACAGCCACAGCGGCAGCGCCCCGGCGTAGTGCTCGATGAGGACGGCCAGGAACCGCTCCAGGCTCCCGAACAGCGCCCGGTGAATCACGACCGGGCGGTGCTTCTGCCCGTCCTGCCCCACGTAGGTGAGGTCGAAGCGCTCGGGGTTCATGAAGTCGAGCTGGATCGTCCCGCATTGCCAGCTGCGGTTGAGGCTGTCCCGCACGTGGAAGTCGATCTTGGGCCCGTAGAAGGCCCCCTCTCCCTCATGGACCTGGTAGGGCCGGCCGCTCTGGTCGAGCGCCTCCCGGAGCGCCGCCGTCGCCTGATCCCAGAGCTCTTCCGGGCCCATGGCGTTGTCGGGGCGGGTCGACAGCTCGATGCGGTACGCAAAGCCAAACGTGCCATAGATGTGTTCGATGAGCTCCAGCACCCCGACGACTTCCTGGGTAATCTGGTCGGGGCGCAGGAAGAGATGGGCGTCGTCCTGGGTGAACGCTCGCACCCGCTTCAACCCGTTGAGCACGCCGGACAGCTCGTGGCGGTGCACCAGGCCGAACTCCATGAGCCGCAGGGGCAGATCCCGGTAGCTGCGCACCTCGGAGGCGTAGATGAGGAACGCGCCGGGGCAGTTCATGGGCTTGATGGCGAAGCTCTCGCCCTCGATCTCCGTGAAGTACATGTTCTCCCGGTAGTGGTCGTAATGCCCCGACCGGCGCCAGAGCGAATCCCGCAGCACCAGGGGCGTGCTCACCTCGAGGTAGCCGCGGCGCTGTTGCTCCGCCCGGGAAAACTCGACCAGGGCGTTTCGAACGATGACGCCCGCGGGCAGCCAGAACGGGAACCCCGGGCCCTCGTCGGCGAACAGGAAGAGGCCGAGTTCCCGGCCCAGCCGGCGGTGATCCCGGCGTGCCGCCTCTTCCAGCATGCGCAGGTGCTCCGCCAGAGCCTCGTCGGAGGCGAAGGCCGTCCCATAGATGCGGGTCAGCATGTCCCGGCGGGAGTCGCCCCGCCAGTAAGCCCCCGCCAGGTGGAGCAGCTTGAAGTGGCCCAGGTGACCCGTGCTCGGCACGTGCGGCCCCCGGCACAGGTCGATGAACTCTCCCTGTTTGTAGAGGCTCACTTTCGGCTGGTCGGCCAGCTCTTCCAGGATCTCCACCTTGTAGGCGTCTCCCCGCTCCCGGAAAAACCGCAGGGCCTCCTCCCGGGGCCACTCCTCGCGTTCGATGGGCAGGTCTTCGGCCACGATGCGGCGCATCTCCGCCTCGATGGCGGGCAGGTCGTCGGGCGAGAGCGGGCGCGGGGGCGCCACGTCGTAGTAAAACCCGTCTTCGATGGTGGGGCCGATCGCAAGCCGCGTGCCCGGCATCAACCGCTGCAGCGCCTGGGCCATGAGATGGGCGGTGCTGTGCCGGACGACGTCGAGCCCCGCCGGCGATTGTGCGTCCAGGAGCTCGATCTCGCCGCCCTCGCCGACCGGCGCCTTCAAATCCACCAGCGTGCCGTTGCGCCGCGCCACGACCGCATCCCTGGCCTTGCCGGGCGCAAGGCGCAGCGCGACTTCCTGGACAGTCTCCCCGGGCTCGACCCACGAGGGCTCCCCGGCCCCTTTGACCCACACCTGCACCCGCTGTCCCGTCACTGCCATGCCTCCCGCCTCCTTCTCACGCCGGCAAACGAAAGGGTCTCCCGTCCCTGCCGGGACGGGAGACCCGTGCTTCCACGACGTCGGTCGGACTCCCGCGGTTCCACCCTGCTTGGTGACGGCCCCTGAGCTTCACGTAACAGAGAGCCTCGGGGCTTCACCCGCTCCGGCGGCTGTAACGGGCCTCCCGGCGACGCCTACTCGGCCGGCCCTGCGGCCTTTCGGATCGCGGCTCCCGGGTGGTCATGGGCTCGGGCGGCCAGCCGGAGCTCCCAGCCTCGCCCTGCGAGGCTCCGGCTCTCTTGATGGCGCCGGTTGAGCCCACGGGTCCCGATCCTCGCCTGATGGCGAAAAAGCCTGGGCTGAGCTGCCCGTGGCTTCTGGCTTGCCCTCATGTTAGCGGAGCCGCCGGCCCGGGTCAAGGCCACCAGGCCGACTAGGGCCACAGGAGCAGCATCTGGACGACTCCCACGAGAAAGCCCATGACGGCGCCCAAAACCTCGATCCAGCGCAGCTCCCGGCCAATCAGCCGGAGGATGATCCCCTCGAAGTCGACCAGGTCCAGCTGCTCCAGCTTCTCGCCGAGCAGCGACGAGACCCGCAGCTGCTCCTGCAGACGCTCTTTGAGCCGGTCCGTGATCGCTTCCATCGCCCGGTCTGCCTCCTGCCGGGTAACCCGGACGGCGTACGCCACCATAGCCTCCCGCACGCTTGCCGGCAAGAATCGGGGCAACTGGGTCTGCATGCGGCGCGCGACGTATCCTTCCAGGACCGATACCGCCTCTTCCCGGTACCGGGCGCCATCGATCCCCGCGACCAGATCCTCGGGCCGCAGGAGTTCCCGCTCGACCAGCTCGCCGATGCCGCGCGCAATCTCGTGCTGGCGCCGCGGGAAGATGCCCTGCAGGTACCAGCGCGTGCCCCAGATGCGGATGGGCCGGATCGGCCAGAAAAGCAAGCGTACGGCGGCCACGTTGGTGATCCACCCGATGCCAGCTGCCACCAGGGGCACCGTCAGCAGCCGAAGTGTAACCACTTCCCTGCCCCCCGTACCACCGGCTTTCTCCGGCCCTGCCGGCATCACCTCGGTGTCAATGGGCCGGTGCCGGCGTCGGAGAAGGCGAGGGCGTGCTGGCCGCCTGCCGGGCGCTGCAACGGGGACATCCCCGGCACGTGTGGACCCGCCCCGGGAAGGCCGCCCGCACGGCGGACTGGATGGTCGCCTCGTCCGGCAAGTGGATGAGGATCCGCC
The DNA here is from genome assembly GCA_014896295.1 of Limnochordaceae bacterium. Taxonomy (GTDB): domain Bacteria; phylum Bacillota; class Limnochordia; order Limnochordales; family Geochordaceae; genus Carboxydichorda; species Carboxydichorda subterranea. Next base: position 14,838 of record JADBKR010000003.1, on the reverse strand, counting down.
GCGGGTTGAGCCGGACCAACTGGGCCACGGCGACCTCCTCGGTGAAGCTGTCGGATGCGCTGGTGTCGCCCGGATAGCGCCGGGTAGCCGGCATCCCCCACCGGTCCACGATCCGCAGCTTGCCGGCGCTGCCGCGCAGGACGTGCACCTCGTAGATGCGGGGTGGCGGGCCCAGCCACAGGCTGCGCCATGGCCCGGTGCTCCGCTGCTCTTCGCGCTCGGCCGCCAGTTCCCCGACGGCAGCGGCTGCGGCTCGCCGCAAGGCCTGCACGTACGTGCCCAATCGAAACCAGACGATCCCCTCGAGCACCAGGCCGTCGGGGCGTTCCGTCAGGCTCTCCAGGATCTGGCGCGCCACGCGGGCGTGCCATCTCGCCAGGTTCGTTGCGCCGGTGCGCCCCTGCCCGGCCGTCCCTGCGGGGGGAGCTGTCGCAGGTGGCGTCATGCCGCCATTTGCCCCGTCCCCCGCATCGGGACCTTCCACGAGCTGCCGGGCAAGCTGCAGGGCCCTGGCGCGGCGCGCCGCCGACAAGTCGTAGCGGCGCCGCCGGGCCTCGGTCGCCAGGAAGCGGGCGAGCCACCGGTCCGTCAGGGGCCCAACACCGCGTCCGCCAGCAGGCCCGCCAGGTGCGACCGCAGGATGGGCGCCCACGCCGAAGCCGGACTGCCCGGATCGGCAGGCCCGTCGGCCGGCCCCAGCTCGTAGACGAAAAAGGTGTAGGAACCGTCGACCCTCTCGGTCACCCGGGTCATGATGCCCTTGTCGCTCAGCATGCCCACCGCCTGGTCAAGGCGCGAGGCCACGACCTCCCGGTGGCTCCGCCAGACGCCAACCGTCATCATGGTGCATCCCCGCACAGCATCCCCCGGGCGCCGTCCCTTCATGTCCCGGGCGGGTCCTCCGGCGGGACGGTACATACTAAGCCTGCCGACCGACGATGACCGGGAAGGAGGCGAGCCAGCGGTGGCACACCTCACCATGATGGAGCTCGACACGCTCCGCCACTTCATCGGCGAGGAGAGGCTGGCGGTGGAAAAGCTCAACCTCTACGTCCAGAACTGCCGCGATCCCGAGCTGCGCAACCACCTCCAGCACCTCGCCAACGAGTGCAACGACAACGTGCAAAAGCTCCTCGGCTTCCTCGGCTGAGGGAAGGAGGCAATGGGTCCGTGCCTTTCACCGACAAGGAAATCGCCTCGGACGTGCTCGACATGCTCAAGCACCGGGCGACCGGGCTCACGAAGGCCGCCATCGAGTGCTCGGACATCAACTTGCGCAACACCCTGCTCCAGATGCGCCAGTTCGACGAGGGCGCCCAGTGGGAGCTCTACCGCCTGATGGAGCAGAAGGGCTGGTACCTCCCCTCGGGCAAGGCCGACGCCGCCGAAATCCAGAAGGTGCGCCAGTACTTCCAGGGCGTGCCCGTCCAGGCAGGTGCAGGCTACATGCGGGACGGCGGCGGCTTGAGGGTGTAGCGAGCCGGGTTGCCGCGCCGGCCTCGTGCGAACCCGGGCGGGCCCTCCCGTTGACGAGGGCCCGCCCTTCTCGTATCATGACCCTGGGCGCTCTCAGCAGCGGGGCGGCGTAGCCAAGGGGCCAAGGCGGAGGTCTGCAAAACCTCTATGCGCCGGTTCGAGTCCGGCCGCCGCCTCCAGTAGCGACAAGGGTTCGCCGGATCGGACGTTTGCAGATCCCCGGTTCTGCAAACGAGATTGCAAACGAGGGCGCGAACGAGGGTTGTTCGCGCGAGGGGCTCGGTGGAGGGTACCCGCCTTGGGGTACGGGGACACCCAGGGGATCTGCGGGCGGGTGTGCATAGCATAAGGAAAACGCCCCTGGGCCGTCACCCAGGGGCTCGGATGGGGGCCGGCCAGCGTCGCAAGGTTAGGAGGCCGGCTCGGCAGGAGGGGCGGCCCGTAGCGCCTTGTCCAGCTCGGCGGCCGCCTCTTCCGCGATGCTGGGCAGCACGTGGCTGTACGTGTCGAGGGTCACTTCGATCCGGGAGTGCCCCAGGATCTCCTGCACCACCTTGGGATGGACTCCCTGCTTCAAAAGCAGCGTGGCGCAGGTATGGCGTAGGTCATGGAAGCGCACCCTGGGCAGTAGCTCCTCGGGGGCAGGCTTGCGGCCTTCCTGTTCGGCTTTAGCCCGCACCTCCTGGTTGTAGCGCGCCAAGAGCTTCCTGAAGGCTTGACTCACATTGCGAGGGTCGTAGGGCCGCCCGTCCGGCCGGCAGAACACCAAGCCGTAGTCCTGGTAGTCCTGGTCGAAGAAGTCCTTCTCTCGCTGCACCTCCAGCGCCCGATCCCACAGAGCGTCCCGCACAAACTCGGCCAGGGGGATCGGGCGACCCTCCTCATTCTTCGTGGTGCCAAACACGGGGCCGTTCTTGACGCTCTCCTCGGCCAGGGTGCGGCGCAGGTGCAGGCGTCGGCGGGCCATGTCCACGTCAGCCCACTTCAGCGCCAGAAGCTCAGAGATCCGCATACCGGTTCCCAGGGCCGTGGCAATCAGCGGGTAGAGGCGATGACGGCTCGCCTTAAGCCACTCCAAAAGCGCCTGGGCCTGCTCGGCGGTCAGCACCTCGGCGTGGTACTTCGTAGGCTTCGGGGCCGGTACCTGGTCGGCCACGTTGCGGCCCACGTAGCCCCACTCGACGGCGCACGCCAGGGCTTTGTGAATGACCCGGTAGTGGTGCAGCAGCGTCTGCTCCGACAGCTCCGTCTTGCGCTTATCCTGCAGATACCGGACGATGTGGTCCCGGGTGAGCCGGTCCAGCCGCACCTTTCCCAGGCCGGGGTGCTCGCCCTGTTCGGGCGCCAAGTGGGTTTCGATGATGGCCCGATATCCCTTCTGCGTCTTCGGTCGAAGGGTGGCCACGTGCTCCTGCAGGAATCTGGTCCGCAGGAACTCCCCGAAGGTAAGAGTCTGCGCCGGCACGCGGCCTGCCTTTTCGACCTCCTGCTGCATCTGCCGGCGAGGGCGCCGGGCCTCCTCCAGGGTGCGGGCCGTGGCCCACTTCCGGCGCTCCTTCCCGGTGAAGGGGTCTTTGCCCGCGTAGACGGGCACCAAGTAGCTGGCGCCCCGCTTGTAGATGCCCGTCTCTACTTTCTCGATGGAAGCCATCGTCCGGCCTCCTCTCGTTAGCCACCTGATTACCTTGTTGGTTACTGACTGCGCCTACAACCACCCGGCGGCCTTGGCCTGGGTCAACAGGCGTTCCGCCACCGCCGACGGCGGCACCCCCTCCTGCTTCGCCCGCTCAGCGATGGCCTCGCCCAACTCCTCGGGCAGGTAGTACGCGTAGGTGCGCCGCCGTACCTTCCGGCGCTCGGCGAGCTGCACGGCGGGCGGGGATGCCAGGATGCGCCGCAACGCCTCCACCTCCTCGGCCGGCGCGGTCAGAAGCTCAGTGACCAGGTTCCTGAGCAATCCCTTACTGACTGGTGTGGTCACTGTATTCGTCATCACCTCGCCGGCAGGCGCACGGTCGGGGGATGCTGCGGCCTCGTCGGTTACCAGATTGGTCACGACTTCCTGACCGTCTCCAGCATCCGGCATGGCGGTCACTATATCAGTGACTGATGAGTGCGTGCTTACCGCGCCCGCTCTATCTGGTGACTTCTCACTGACCACCTCCTGAGCAATCACGGTGCCCTGACTGGTCACCGACGACTTGCGAACCCGCCGACTGGGCTTGCCAGCCATCCCAGAACACCTCCTGCCTCATTAGTAACTGGTCACTGACCTCCATACAAGCCAACGGGTGTTCGGTTGGTGGGTGGTGACGAACGTGGTCAGGCAGCACCAGTGGCGCGCAGAAACGGCCCTAGGAGCCCCGTTCGGCGGGCGGGTAGGAGAAATACGTCCGCACCGGAAAACGGGGTTCGTAGGGCATGATTTTTGGCAAGAAGGGCCGCCTGGGCATCACCCGCGCAGCCTCCGCAGAAGTCGCCCGGTCGCCTTCCCGGCCGCCCGCCGCATCAGCCGACGGCCGAGCCGGCCTTTGCGAGCCGCCTCCCGGTCCCCCAGGAGCCGGGCGAAGAAGTAGAGCCAGCCTCGTAGGGTCACCGGTACGACCCCCTTGCACCTCAGTTGTCCGCACCGGGCCATACAGCGGGGCGCAGGACGCGGTAACGACCCATGACAGGCTTGCTGGCTACCATCGAGCCGTGAGCCGGGAAGCCTAAGAGGAACAGGAACGCCCATGGGTTCAGGCGCCACGTGGGCCGGTAGACTTCCCACGCCCAGCCCAGGTTGCGGCCGGCTGCCGCCACCAGCATGCGCACCCGCCTGCGCACCTCCGGCCGCGCCTTGGCCGATTTCACCAGGCGCGCCGCCTCGAAGAGGTGGACTCGGGCGCGAATCAGGCTTGCCATCCCCCGAACCTCGGCAGCGCCCTCGGCCCGCAGACTTACGACCGCAGCAAGCCCGTCCAGGTCGGGGTGCATGGAGGCCACAAGGGCCATCTGGGCCAGCCTCAGCAACTCGTGCCGTTCGACCTTGCGGAGCCGCCGGAAGAGTTCGCGCCGCAGCCGGGCCAGCCCCACGTCGTAGGTGCTTGCCTCCTCCAGCAGGCTCATGACCTCGCGCTCCGCCAGCACGCGCAACCGCCCACGGGACCGCACGGCTTCACCCCTCCCGAAGGTTGTCGCCTGACAACCTTGGTCGGCGCGCTGTGCGCTTTCCCTGCCGGGCTCGCAGCAGGGCCTCTACGTCCTCGGTGCGAAACCACATGGACTGCCCCGCCGTCACGGGCAGCGCCGGGGTCAGGCAACCGGCCTGCACCAGCTTGCGGACGTACTGGCGCGAGACGCCCAGGAGTTCCGCCACCTGGCGGGTCGAAAGCAGGTTCGGTTGCAGGGTGACCACCTCCCGGGAAATGGTACGCCGCACCAGCAGTGCGCCCTGTCGTCTATCGGGCGTCGTCCCTGGAAGCGGCCTAACGCCTCGACGCCCGCAGGTGTGCCACGTGTTGCCAGTTCTGCCATTTTTACCGCCGCCGTAGACGGGCCGAAAGCTGAAGGGAGGACAAGAACCCTTCCCGCTTTTCATCGAGGGCTTGCAGGGCCGTTTTCTGGCCTCTGCGAAGGACAAACTCACACCGCCGCAGCCTCCGCCGGATCGGCGAACCAGCGTTCGCCCCAGCGCTCCGCGTCTTCGACCGTCCAGGGTGGCAGCCCGGCCGCCTGCCCGCAGCCGAAGTGTGCCAGCCCGTCAGGGGGCGGGCCGTGCCACCGCACCATGCGGCCGGGCCGGAGGGGGCGGCAGCAGACGCAGCAGAGGGGCGGGCGGCCCCAGGTCAGCGCGAACCCGACGACGAAGCCGGAAGTGGTCAGGGACGGAAGCTCGGGTGTCCACTCAGGGATTTCCATGCCTGCCGCTCCTCGCCTTCTCGGCGAGCGCCACGCGGCTCCAGCAGCGCCGAACACGGCCCTGGGGGCGCGTCCATGCGCCAGGAGCCTTGCTGGCGAGAGGGGGCCGGAGGGCCGCACGCCCGCCAGGCCCCCTTCGCCTCAGAGCTGCTCATACTGCACCGCGAGAAGACGGCTTCCGTCTTCCCACCGGCGCATCTCCCCGGCCTTCTGGCTGGCCTGGCCTTCCTGGGCGGCCAGGGCCTCCCGTAGCGCGGCGAGCGCGTTAACCGCGTTGGTCAGCGACACGCGAGCCGCGCCAACGAGGAGGTCAATCTCCTTCAGCTTCGCAGCGATCTCCTGGCTGTCCATCGCTTCACCCCCCTTCAGCGCTCTGTTAGGCGGCAGGACGCGACTCCAACTCGAACAATTCACGCCCCAGCCACTCCTGGGCCCGCTCCAGGTCCTGCACGCGCCGCCAGGCGTCATTGGCCCGCTCCTGTGCCTTGACCGCGGCAGCCCGCGCGGACTCCGCCTCCTCGACCAGGCGCCCATGCTCGTTGTACGCGGCCTGGAGGTCGCGCTCGACTTGCCGCAACCGGCCCCGCAGGGCTGCTGCCTTCTCTCTTGGCTCCCGGCGCTTAGCCTCCGCGAGGGCCGCCTCATAGGCGTTCAGTTCGGCGTGAAGCCGCGCCGCCTTTTCCACGTCCGGCGGTGCCCCATCTAGAATGGCTCGGCCGGCCTCGGCGTCCGCCCGTTGAATAGCACCATGAAGCTCTTCAATCTTCGCTTGGATCTCGGCCACGCTAAGCCGCTTCGCCATCGGGCTCAACCTCCTCAATCGTATGATTCGCTCCCACCCGCACCACCCCGCCTCCTAGGGATGTTAGCGTGCCGGGGGGCAGGGATCGCACGTATTCAACCGAGTCGGCCGGCACGCGCTTGAGCCCCGTGATCACCGGAAAGTCGTCGCCAGCGCCGAACAGGGTGTCGTCCTCCCACGGAGCATAATAGATTCGGGCTGACCGCAGAAGCTCGGCCGCGCGGCGCTCCTCCTCCGTCAGGGGAGCCGCCTCCTTTGCCCGCTCGACCACTCCCAGCGCCGCCATGGCGAGGGCCACCAGCACGTCGATCTTGTGCGCCGCCTTCTCCTTGGAAATCTTGAGCCCGCGGCTCGTCTCCTCCGCCACGGCGTGGAGAACGGCCTGGCGAATCTCCTCGGCGGGATAGGCGATCAGGTTCCCGGCCTTCAGTAGCTCATAGAGGTTGGTACTCATCGCCGTCAGGTTCGGTATTGTTTGCGGAAACTCGACCATCGGCACGCCCTCTTTGAGAAGCGCCTGGGCACTGCGCTGGAACTGCCAGGGGTCATAGCGCACCTCGTAAACCTGGAACCGCCGTGAGAACTCCCGGATGGTGGCCTCCAGCGTCGCCTCAATGTCCAGCGCCTCGCCCCCTGCTGGAACGAAGACACGGTGAGCGAGCAGCCGGACCTTGCCGGATTCGTCGAGGCCGCAGGCCACCACGGCCGCGCTGTCCCGCTTGAGGCCGGCGTCCACTCCCAGCACCGCGGGCGCCTGGGCCGCCACCAGCGGCCTGCCGCTCGCCGCGCGCTCCCACCACTCCACCGGGATGAACGCCTCCTCGCCACTGACCCAGCGGTTCTCGACGAGGCGCAGGTACGCGTTCGGCCGCAAAGTCTGACGCATCTCGGCCTTCCACGCGTCGGTTTGCCAGGGAGCAATCGGCTCATGGCTCCAGAAGACCAGCAGTCTGCCGGCCCGGTAAATCGGCCAAGCGTCCGAGATGCGTTCGCCGCGGACAACGGCCCGGTCGTAAAGCTCTTTGAGCGGCCCGGGCTCGCCCTCGAACCCCGCATAGCTCACCACTAGGCGCAGGGAGACGGCCCGAGTCGGCACGGGCACGGTCTCATCCCAGCCGCCGCGCCCGCTCGCTGGAGTATGCCCAAAGCTCGTCAAACACGGTGATGGTCGGGTTCGCGCCCGCGGCGCCCGCGTATTCGGATGCCATGGCCTGAATGACGGAGCCCGTGGGCTCGAATTCAATCCGGTCGTTCAGAATGCGGGCCTGCCTGGCGAGCCACGGGGTCGCACCCACGATTTTGCGGGCCGCTTCGAACACCCGGCCTCGGGCTTGCTCCTCGTCGTTGGCATAGCAGTAGCCTTCGGCGTACCGGCCTCCCCACACGAGAACGACGTAGAGCGTCGCCAGGGCCGCGAAGGTGGTCTTGCCGCTTTTCTTGGGCGCCGAGAACACCGCCTCCGAGTAGCGAACGCCCTCTGGCCTGAATAGCTCTCGCAGGAATGCCTCTTGGGCGGGCAGAAGCTCGAACGCCCGTCCCGTCTCGGGGTTGACCAAGGCTCGCGCGAAGGCGGACGGGTCGGCGCGGAATCGCCCAAGATCGGTTTTCACGCCTGGTCACCGTCCTTTCCAAAGCTGGCTGTTAGATTGGCGGGCGCGGTGTCGGCAAGCCGCAAGAGTAGCTCTTCCGCAGCGGTCGCCCGCGCCGTCGTGAGCCCCAGCCTGGCTCGGGCCTGGGGACTAAGCCCTAACGCGTCGGCTGCCTTCAGCCCCAGGGCCACAAACCTCTCCAGGATGTGAACGCTCTGGCGGGCCTGGCCCGACTGGGTGAATGCTCCATGCTGGGCGATGTCCCGAAGGCAAAGCTGAACGGCGTGCCAGGCAACGGCCAGCATGGTGACGGAGGCGGCGTCCGCAGGCCCGATGTGGGTTGTGTCCTTCCGCAATCCTTTCCCCTTCGTGCTTGAGCTCCCACAAGCGCGCAAACATCTCGGCCACGTGTTTGGCGTACAGGCGATACCTGAGCAAAAAGGCTTTCTGCAGATGTTCAAACTCGGCCTCACTCATGCGGGCAGCGAACTCCACCCGGCGATCCCCGCCAGGTTTGTCCACTAACCGCGCCTCCACATGGCGGCCCTCCATGGCCCAGAAAGCCGCCTTGTATGGACTCTCCGTGACATATTCACGCCAGTTCGAGCGATCCATGCCGATAGCCTCCCTCTCTTGAATCTGCGCCTTATGCCACCGCTCGCTCTGCCACGTCCTCCGCCACCACCAAACCGCGGTACGCCCCCGAACCACCTCGTTCTTGCCTGGCTTTCGAAGACGCTCACGAGCCGATCCAGGAGGTCGAAGACGGTCGGCACGCCTGGCCTCGGCGCAGGTTTGCAAGCTGCCGCTGACGACGCTACGGATCACGACTCAACGGCACGTCACGGGCACCTCCTCTCGCCTCGGATTCGGGCCATGCTCGGGCCACGTTCGGGACACACGGCGATAGGCCGCGCGAAAAACCGCCCGGAAGGGCGGCACGTTTGCAAGGACGTTTGCAGGTTCGAAAAAGCTTGATACGACGGCCGAATTTCCGGGCCAGGAGATTGCCAAACCTCTGCACCCCCACCACGGGGGACGGCCCGAATGACGGACGGGTGGGAGTCGCACACGCGTTCGCATCCAGCACCGCGCCCCCCAAATCGCCGTTGCTTGTGGCTTTCAAGCCGCCTCGCGCGCGGCAAGCCGTCGATCTGGCCCGGCCAGCATGATGGGCTGGGTCATCTCCGCGAGCCGAGATGCGATCCGCTCGCCCACGGCATTGGCAAGCTGTTTTCGCGCCAGGTTCGCGGTCACGATGAGCGGCCCTTCTTCTCGGTAGCGCCCGTCGATGAGGCGGTCGAGCTGCTCCAGCCCCCATTCCGTGGGCCGCTCGACGCCAAGATCGTCCAGGACCAACAACGGGAGGCGCACCAGTTCGTCGATCCGCACCCGTGCGGTCCTGTCCTCCCGCGGTCGCAGGGCGTCCAGTAGGTCTGCGACGGGCCAGAAAGCCCCGCATGCCAGCGTACGCGCCATCGCAGCCCGAAGCATAGCCACCGCGAAGGTCGTCTTGCCCGTGCCGGGCGGCCCGACAAGGAGGAGACCCCCGCCGCGGATGTCTGGGACTGTGGGCCACGCCTTCGGCGCGTCATCCTCTGGTACGACGAAACGGCGTCCGTAGCGCCGCCGGACGTACTCCCCGGCGCTGATCGGCTCCCACGTCGGCTCTGGCAGCGCTTCGACCCACTGGCGGGCCGCCTCGACGGCCTCCGAGGGCTCAAGCGCGTCCAGCGTGGCCCACTGATACCGCCGAGAAATGCCGGCATCCCGCTCTAGCTCTTTAACGCGCACCGCCTTCTCCGCGGCAATGGCCTGTGGCGTCAGCTCCATCTCTGTGCTCGCTCCCCCTGAACCAGTCGGTGTAGTCAGCTTCGGTACGGTCAGGCCCAATGTGCGCCCGTCGCCGCCGATCTGCGGCCGGACGTCCCACTTCGCCGCTCACCAGTCGTGGCAGAGCGTCGATGAAGGCTTGAAACGACAGGTTGCGCCTCACGTAACCCGGTGCCTGAAAGAAGCGAGGTACCGCAGCCACCAGCACTTCGGCGGTGTAGGATGCAGGCAGCTCCCGAATGAGCTTCCCGGCGCGGCCGTAAGTGAAGTGACGTGGCGTCGGCTCGTGGCCCACAGCCTCCTTGAAGGCGGCCACAAAGGCCTCCTGGACCGGCCTCACTCGGGGGTCCGGAGCTTCCTCCTGCTTCTTGGCGCGCTCTCGCGTTGGTCGCGGGGGCTTACTCCCCTGCGCCGACGCAGCCGAAGGCGAGGAAGGCGCAAGATATTGACTCTGATCGGTTATCTGGACGGTTATCTGATCGGTTCTCGTGCCACCGTCCGTACCAGTGGTGGTTCCACCGGTGGAACCAGTGGCTGTTCCACCAGCCGTACTAGTTCCACCGCCCGAACTAGTTCCACCGTCCGTACTGGTTACGGGGGTGGCACCAGTCAGGGTGACGAAGTACCGAGTGCGGCGGCCGTGGCGGGCATCCCGCCAAATGATGCCGAGCCGCTCCAATGTCTGGAGCGCGTCGGCGAAGTGTCGGCGGTGCATCCCCGTTACGGCCTCCAGACGCGCGTAACCCAGAAGGCCCATCCGTCGGATCCAAGGTGGTAAGCCAGCGCGACGAACAGCAGGGTCGCGCGGGCCCCCGCCTTGCGCGCCCACCCGCCTTCAAAGAAGGCTCGGAGCGCGCTGAGTGTCGGTTGCCCGGGGCTCCACTTCGGGGGCGCCGCTGCCTGTCTTCGCTCCGCTGTGGGGCCAGTCGGGTGCCCGTCACGGTTGCCGTTCTCGCCGTGTTGCGGTACGATGTCGGCAGGCAAGCTGCTCACCTCCTTCACCTCGGCCGCCGGTGGCGTCGGCGGCCCTTGTGTTCTCACACAGGCAATCCCTCCAGCTAAGCCGCAGGGTCGGGCTGAAACGCAGGCGGGCCGGCCCGGCCGACCAGCCCGCCTGCGCAGTGACATGGGTGCGGCGTTCCTGCTACGCCGCTTTACCAGTCGCGCCGCGGCGCTCTTGCTCCTCGAGCCACTGCTGGAGAGCCGATACCCGGAAACGCACGCGGCTGCCCAGGTGCACACAGGGCACCCTGCCTTGCTTGGCCCACTTTAGGAGGGTGACGTAATGCACGCCCAGCAGCGAAGCCGCTTGGCGCGCATCGATGGTCTGGATTGCATAGGATTGTCGTTGAAAAACCGCGGTACACCCAACCCCAGGTAATGCGTCGTGAGCTGGATGCCACCCCACGCGGCGGCGGCCACCGCGCCCCACAGCCACCGCGCGGCTAGCCGGGCCCATTCCAAGGGCCCACCCGAGCGTCACGGTTCCGACCCACGCGACCGCCACGGCAAAGAGCCAGCGCCGATCCTCCTGTCCGGCCGGAGCCTCCTGGCCTACGCCGCGGGATCTTGCCCAGTCCCGGGCGACGCGCACCACGTAAAGAGCCGTAAACCACTGGTACGGTTGAACTCCGTAGTTGAAGCGCTCCACGAGGAAGACGGCAGTCGATGGGAAGGCTGCGCCGAAGAGCAAGCCGGCGAAGAGCGCACGGCTTCCGCGCAACAAAAGCCCGATCCCTGCCAGCACGAAGAGGAGACCGGCCGGAGTAAGGCTCATGATGCCCATGCACCATCCCGTGTCGATTTGGCGCCGGGTCCGGGTCGCGCTCGTCTACAGTCTCTTCGTACACGGCCAGGGATTGTTGCGCCTTACGTCGCACGCGGCTCGGTACGCCTCCCGGCGTCGCAGGCCCCACTACGGCCGTCAGGTCGGCGTGGCGACCGTGAATTGCATCCTCTTCCCAGCACGGCGCCAGACCGCGAGATACGTAAAGCCCAAGGAGTCGAGCATCTCGCCGTCCAGGCAGTTGCGTCCGTCGAAGACGACCCACGGGCTTTGCATCACGCCGCGTAGTGCTGCCCAGTCGGCCTCCCGGAACTCCTGCCACTCCGTGGCCACGACCACGGCTTGGGCTCCGGCGACGGCATCCTCGAGCGTGGCCAGGCGCTCTCCTCCGGATCCGAGCACCTCTTCGGCATCGCCCGAAAGGCGCGCCACCGGGTCGTACGCCCGCACGACGGCCCCCGCCCCCGCCAGCATCCGGGCGATCTCCACCCCGGGCGATTCCCGGGTGTCGTCGGTACCCGGCTTGAACGATAGCCCGAGGACGGCCACCCTCCGCCCGGCCAACCCGCCGAGCGCTTGGTGCAAGCGCTGCACCACGCGGATGCGCTGGCGCCGATTCACCTCGATGACGGCCGCCAACAGTTCGAAGGCGTACCCGTTGAGCGCCGCCGCGAAGTCGAGGGCCCGGGTATCGTTCGGGAAGCAGGAACCTCCGTACCCGATGCTCGCCTGCAGGAAATGGGACCCAAGCCGCGGATCCATGCCGACGCCCCGGGCGACATCGTCGATGCGGGCGCCGACCAACTCGCAGACGTTGGCGATCTCGTTGATGAACGATATCTTCGTGGCGAGCAAAGCATTGGACGCGTACTGCACCATCTCGGCACTCGTGATGTCGGTCATCAACAGCGGTGCCCCGAGATGGTGGTAAAGCTCTGCCATCCGTTCGCCAGCCTCCGGGTCGGCCGCACCGACCACGACCCGGTCGGGCTGTAGCCAGTCGTACACGGCCTTGCCTTCCCGCAAGAACTCCGGGTTGCTCACGTATCGCAACCCTCGCCCGGCCGGCTCCAGGTACGCCCGGACGAGCTCGAGGCCGGTACCCGGCGGCACCGTGCTCTTCATGGCGAGGACGGTGCCGGGCCGTGCCGCGGCCGCCAGGTCCTGGACGGCCCGCCGCACCTGGCTCAAGTCGGTTTGACCCGATGGGCCCGAGGGGGTGCCGACCGCTACGATCACCACATCGCACGCAGGCAGCGCGCCGACCGTCGCCGCGAACGTCATCCGGGATCGGGTCGCTTCGAACCACTCCTGAAGACCGGGCTCGAAGAACGGCACCCGCCCCTCCCGCAGTGCCGCGAGCTTGGCCGGGTCGGCCTCGGCCACGGCCGTCTCGTCACCTGCGGCCGCCAACCCTACCGCTGCTACGAGCCCTACGTAACCTGCCCCGATGACACCCACGCGCATGATGTCGCAACCCCCTGTTGATGACGTGTCCCCACGAAGGGTCTCAACCCTTTCCAAACTCATCCAGTGCGTCTCGAAGCTCGCCGGCGGCCTTCTCCCAGGTGAACCGGCGAGCCCGGACCAGCCCCGGGCGTCGAGCACCGCCCGCTCCTCAGCAGAACCCAGGAGCCGCAGGATCCCATCGGCGATCGCATCGGGGTCGTACGGATCGACCAGCACGGCCGCGTCCCCCGCCACCTCCGGCATGGGCCCGGTCGGCGACGTCACCACCGGCACGCCGCAGGCCATGGCCTCCAGCACGGGCAACCCGAACCCTTCGTAGAGCGATGGGTACACGAACACCTCGGCTCCCGTGTACAGCGCCGGAAGGTCGGAGTCCTGCACGTACCCGAGATGCCGCACGAAAGGAAGCTCACCGGCCTCCACCTCTTGGAACACCCGGTGAGCGGCCCCCGCTATGACCAGTTCGACGTCGGGATCCACCTCGTGAACCCTTCCCCACGCCCGCAGCACCCGGCCCAGGTTCTTCCGGGGATCCCGCGATGCGACCATGAGCACGTACGGGGCGGCAAGGCCAAGACGCCGACGCACGGAAGCGACGCTTGTATCCCCCTGGGGAAAGAAGCGGCTGGGATCCACCCCGTTGGGGACGACTCGCACCCGTTCGGACGGCAGGCCGAAGCGCTCCATGATCCGTTCCCGGGAGAACCCCGAGACCGTCAGCACAGCGGCCACACGACGTGAGAGACGCGGCCAGAGCCACGCATACCAACGCGCGAACGCGGGGGCGAACCACTCGGGGTGTTCGACGACGGCCAAGTCATGGATGGTGACCACCTGGGAACGTACGGCGAGCGGACCGGTGTTCGCCGGGCTCCAGAGAAGATCCCGGTGGGAGACGTGCACGGGGAGCACCATCTGTTCCCACAGATGCCCCCGCCATGCCCTCGGCCGGCCCGCCCGGCACGACGAGGCGGGCATCCGGGCTGAGCCGAGCCGTGAGTTCCCGGGCGTAGCGCTGCACGCCCGTCGTGCGCTGGCGCATGAACCGTCCGTTGACGACGACCACGGGAGGGGTACTAGAACCCTTGCCTCTCCGAATCCTCCGTTGCCAAGGAAGCGTGCAAGGTGAGACCATTCGCCGACCGCACATGAAGCAGGAATGAGCGAGCGCGTGTTGACTTCTGCTCGTATTCGCGGTACAACAGGGGCGAGAGAGATGACGCTCGGGTTTCGCGGGCCGCTTCGCGTCTTGTGCTGGAAGGCTGTTCACTCCTCTGGGGGGAGGGTTGCAACCGAGAGCAAATCATCGTTCCGGCCTCTCTGATTCGTGCCGTGATACGGACTCGACTGCGAAGGAACGAAAGACAGAGACCAACCCACGGGAGAGAGGTGGCGACACCGTGAGACGGAGTCGCGTGCTCGCGCTCGTTTCGTTGCTGGTCGTGGTCATCGTAGCAGCCCCCGCTTTCGCCGCGACCCAGTCCATCACCGTCATGGTTCCGCCCTGGGCCGAGATCCCTGCCGCCGCCCTCCAGCAATTCGAGAAGGCCACGGGGATTCATGTCAACCTCAACATCGTCGGGTGGGATCAGATCCGAGACAAGATCGCCATCGCCGCGGTAGGCGGTTCGTCTCCAGCCGACGTCGTGGAGGTGGACTGGTCCTGGGTGGGGCAGTTGGGCGACGCAGACTGGATGATGCCGCTCAACCAGTATGTCGATGACGCGATGCGTAGCGACATCCCTTCGATCAGCATCTTCACGTCCGGCAAGGACGTCATCGCAGTGCCTTACTCCAATGATTTGCGCATCGGCTTGTACAACGCTGCCCACTTCCAGAAGGCTGGCGTCGCGGGGCCTCCGCAGACGTGGGATGCCTTCGTCGAGGCCGCCCGAAAGATTAAGGCAGGCTCGGGTGGTCGACTCACCCTTGGGCCATGCCCTTCGACGGAGTCGGACCACCACGAGCTGAACGAAGCATAC
>JADBKR010000002.1 GCA_014896295.1 Limnochordaceae bacterium | reverse complement strand
CGTGTCAACCCACGAGAAAATGTTACCGAACGGGTGATGGCTCACCCACGAGAGGATGCAACCCAGCCGGTTGAGGGGCCGCAGGGGCCATGGCCCCTGCGGGCGGCGGCCCTTGGGCGATCAACTGTTCGATCCGCCGGTGCCAGTTCAGCGGGTTGATGGCCTGCCGTTGCTGCTCCAGCGCGGCTTGGCGTGCCGGCTCGATCACCCCCAATTCGAACAGGCGATCCAAGGGAGGGCGAGCCCGGTCGTAGCGCTTGCGCACCTTGCCGCCTTCCCGCTGCTTGGCGATGACCTTCCGAACCGGCACGAACCCATTGACGTAGGGATCCAGCGCCGCATAGACGGCGTTGAGCCAGGCAACCGCTTCGGGGGTGTCGTAACGGCCATATCCCACCACCTCCCGCACCAGTTGGCGGTTCTTCTGCTCGACGTAGGGCTGGTCGTTCTTGTGGTAAGGGCGGCTCCGTTCAAAGCGAAGGCCGCGCTCCCGCGCAAAGCGGATCAGGTGATGGTTGAGGAACTCGGACCCGTTGTCCGTGTGCAGGGCCCAGACCTGGTAGGGCCACTCCGCCAAGAGGGCACACAGCGCCTCGAAGACGCCCCGCTGGCTGCGGCCCAGCACCGCCCGGCGGCGACTAAACCCGGTGACGACGTCCACCATGTGCAGCGTGTAGGCGAAGTGCCCCAGGGCGCTGCCTCCGTTGTGCTCCACGAGGTCGATCTCCAGGGCGCCGGGCCGCTGTTCGGTGTAGTCGAAGCGTCCCACGGGCACTTCCGCCCGCAGCCGGCCCTGGGCCTTGGTGGGCGAGCCGATGCGACGGGGCTTGTCCGTCATCATCCGGGCCAACCGGCGGGACAGGGTGGTGCGGCTGATCTGCGCCAGCTGTTCCCGAAGCCGGTCGTCGAGGTAGAGCTCCCCATGCGTCGCCAACTGCTCGGCCGTGGCCACCAGGACGGGATGCAGGCGTTCGGCGCACGGGTAGTCCAGGGCTTCCCAGACCAGGCGAATGGCCGCCAGGCTCTCGGTGTACTGCAACGGGCGACGACGGCGGACAGGGGGGCGATCCGCCGCCAGCGGCTGATGCAGGCAACGGATGGCGTGTTTGCGGTGATACCCCAGGGTGGCGACCACCTCGTCGATGATGCGGGCCTTTTCTTGACGGCTTCGGCTCGTGGCGTAGCGTCGCTGCATCTCGATCAGGTACTCCCGCCGGCTGCGGAGGGACATGGGCACCTCATCCACCCTTCGGTAACATTCTTAGGTGGGTGAGCCAGTGCCCTTTCGGTAGCATCTTACGTGGGTGATCGCGGGGGGTTGACACGGACGACCGCGTGGGCTACCATGTGAGCCAGACGACCATTCAGAGGACATATGCGTCAGACCCCCAATGCGAAGGACTCGGCGAGGGCCAGACGGTCCCTGACCCCATCGGGAGACGGCAGCCTGCGGCTCACACCTGCGGAGGCTGCGGCGCGCTACGATAGTGCATGGAGCGGACAATAGTTGCGCCGAGGTGGTCACGGTGCAAGACGAGCGCGGAGACGCTGAAGACTTCCTCATGCGGGTCGCGTGGCTGTATTACGAGGAGAACCTCACCCAGGCGGATATCGCAGAGGCTCTGGGGGTGAGCCGAAGCACCGTCGTGCGGGCCCTGGGCGAGGCCCGAGAGCGGGGCCTGGTCCGCATCGAGCTCGTTCATCCCCTGTTCAACGTCTGCACCGTCGAACGGCAGCTGAAGACGTCTTTTGGCCTGCAGGATGCCGTCGTTGTTCCCGCTCCACCAGAGTACACTGAATCGAACCTGTGGCGGGCGCTCGGCCGGGCGGGAGCCCTGTATCTGAGGCGCCATCTCAGGGACGGCACGGTACTCGGAACGGCATGGGGCGCGACGCTCTTTCATGTGGCTCGCAACGCGGGGGGCCGCAAACTCAGGGATTTCTCCGTGGTCATGCTGCTCGGCGGCCACACTGCGGCCATGCAGTCCATGAACCCCTCGGAGATTGCCCGTCTCATGGCCGAAGCGTACGGGGGAACTTGCTACCCACTCTATGTGCCGGCGGTGGTCTCCTCCAGCGCGATCAGGGATGCCCTCTTGTCTGACCATGGAATTCGCACCAACCTAGAGTTGGCCAAGAGCGTCCAGATAGCGCTTGTTGGCATTGGCTCGACGAGCGACGATAGCAGTGTCGTGCGGAGTGGGGTGGTCTCGCCCGAACAGGTCAGCTTGCTGAGGCTTCGGGGTGCTGTCGGCGACATTTGCTATCGCTACTTCGACTTGGATGGGCGCCCCGTGCGGTCGGAACTGGACGACCGGGTGATCGGGATCGACCTTGAGGATCTAACGCGGATCCCGCGGGTGGTCGCTGTGGCGGGGGGCCCGAAGAAGGTGAGGTCCATCCTCGGCGCACTCCGCGGCGGATTCGTTGACGTGCTGATAACGGACGACACCACTGCACGGAGGGTGCTGCAGGAGCACCTTTCGGCTGGTGTTCAGGCGCGACCGACCACCGCAGCTCGATCGGTCGGACAAGGGGGAAGCGGACGCGGTAAGACGCGGATCGGGCTCCCGAGCGGGCCGGGCGTACCGGCCTCATAAGATGGGTTAGCGGGGAAGGAGGCGGTCCTGCGGGAGTTCACGTCGGGAGTCGATGCGGGCAGGCCGCTACGCCTGGGGTCCAGCATGTACGTTGCATCGACCAACCTCTCTGGGGGTGCAAAGCACCATGGTGCCCGCGCGGCGCCAGCCAACCGCCGGGATCGCAATCTGCGTATCATCGCGTCAAAATGCGATGTTGCTGGTATGGTGTGTGTCGCCCGCTGGGGCTGCTTTGCTCGCGGTCCGGTTAACGATGACGGCACCACACCTACTTCCCCGGCGGATGAGAGTTGTATCAAGCAGAACATCGCCGGGCACATGAAGGCTGAGGAACCCGAACGTCCTGCATCGAGCCTCGTCGACTACTCCACATGGGGACTACGAGGTCAAGCTCCTCTCAGCGTTCGCGGCAGGTAATCCCCCCGACATCATCAACCTTCTGGACTACCTGTTCCCGAAGTACGTTGCAAAAGGGCTGCTCGCCCCGGTTGAACCCACGGCCTTTGGCGTCCGTTCACTGGATGAACTGCGCGCTTTGTACGAGCCACGTGCTCTTGACGGGCTTACCGTCGGTGGCAAAGTCTACGGGGTTCCCGAGGAGTTCAACACGCTGGCGCTCTTCCTCAACCAACTCCACTTCGCGAACTCCGGCCTGGATGCGAAGGAGTTCGCCAGCCGCACCAGAACGTGGGAGGAGCTCTTCGCTATTGCGAAGAAAGTTGAGCGCCGAGACGCTTCCGGATCCCTGACCCGCATCGGGTTCAACTGGGTTTGGAATCTCGACCCATACTGGTACGCGCAGCAGTATTGGCCGATCCTCGTGCAGTACGGCTGCGAGGTATTGGCTCCGGACGGGTCCAGGTCGACGATCAACTCGCCGCAATGCGTGGCGGCGTTCACGGAAACCTGGTATCGGCTAATCGCCGAGGGCACGGGCGGCCCGGCGGTGGCGACCGTCAACCCAGTCAACGCGCTGCAGGACTTCAGCGACGGGCGGCAGGCTATGATGATCGCCGGGATCTGGGCTCCTCCGGCGTTTGCCTACAACAAGCAGGTGTACGACAACTACGTGGTGGCGCCCCTGCCGCAAAAGAACCCCCGGGAGCCGCACACATTGCTGAACGCGTACGCCCTGACGGTGAGCGCGAAGTGCAAGTACCCGGAGGAGGCGTGGAAGTTCATCAACTTCCTCACATCCCAGAGCGATGGTTACCTCCAGGCGACGGGCTACATCACGGGTAGGAAGGGATGGTCGGAGAGCCTGGTAGCTCGGCAGATCAAGGGTGTGAAGGTGTTTGCCGAGGGGCAGAGGTACGGCTCGTTCGTATGGCGGTCGCCGACATGGACGGAGGAAGGGACGGCCATCAAGGTAGCGATCGAGAAGTTCGCTACCGGAGCTGCCACCGTCAAGGAGGCCCTGGACGAGGCGGCGCGCGAGATCGACAGAATCCGTCAGCAGCAGTGAATTCGGCGTGCGGGCGCCAGCACCGGAGCTGGCGCCCGCACAGGCATGACCCTTCATCTATTGAAGCACGACCACTCCCTAGGAGAGGAAGCGACGCTGCGGGTTGGGCTCGGTCGTTGCAAAGTGTGCCGGAAGGCGTAGATTGTTCGCGCACGAGACCGTTTGGGGATGGGCTTTGAGCCTCCCGGCCGTCGCCCTCGTCGTTGTGTTCAGCCTCGCCCCGATGGCCTACGCGGTCTATACGAGCTTCTTCCGGCACGACATGCTTACGCCCCCGGTGTTCGTCGGGGCAGCGAATTACAGGGCGCTGTTGACCGACGCGCGGTTCATCAACTCGCTTAAGGTAACCGCCGTCTACGTGGCCGGAACCGTGATGCCAGTCTGGCTCGCCTCGTTCGGCTTGGCTCTGCTGGTGTATCGAAGCGGACGTATGGCCGGACTGTGGAGGACGATCCTCTTTCTGCCGACGGTCCTCCCCCTCGTGTCGGTGGCCCTTGTATGGAAATTGTTCTTTCACTTCAACGGTCCACTGAACGCGCTGCTGGCCGATGCTGGGTTCGAACCCATCCCGTGGCTTAGTTCGGCAAAGTACGCCCCTTGGGCGATGATCATCATGAGCTGGTGGCACGCGACGGGGTACTACATGGTGATATTCCTCGCCGGGCTGCTGGCCATACCCGGAACCCTCTACGAGGCTGTGGCCATCGACGGCGGGGGCGCGTGGGCACGGCTCAGGCACGTGACCCTGCCTCTCATGCGGCCGGTCTTTGCACTTGTGCTCGTGTTGTCTATCGTCAATGGAATCAAGACGTTCGTGTTCCAATACGTCGTCACCGGAGGCGGGCCGGGAACTGCCACACAGGTGATCACGCTCCTGATCTATCAAACAGCGTTCAGCTTCCTCAGGATGGGGAGCGCCGCCGCCATCTCCGTTGTGCTGTTCGTGGCGGTGTTGATCCTGAGTCTTATCCAACTCCGACTGCTTCGGAGTGAGGTGTAGGCCTGTGTGGCAGAGAGTTGGTCCCGGTTTGGTCTCGGCAGTGTTGATAGTCGCCTGCATCGGGACCCTCATTCCGGTGGTGTGGATGGTGTCGACGTCGCTAAAGGCGCCCGAGGACGTGTTTGCTCGTCCGATCCAGTGGCTGCCTCGTCACGCAGACTGGAGCAGCTACCCGACGGCTCTCGACCGTAGACCGTTCGGGCTGTACACGGTGAACTCGATCGTCACGGCCGGTGTGAGCACGCTCATCACGGTCACGGTGGGCTCGGCGGCTGCATTTAGCTTTTCGCACTACCGGTTCCGGGCGCGCGACACCCTCTTCCTGTTGGTGTTGTCTGCCTTCATGATTCCTCTTGAGGTGATCGTAGTACCCCTCTACCTAGAAGTGCACCGGTTTGGTTGGGCAGACACGTATTGGGCTCTAGTGATACCGACGGCGTTCGCGCCGCAAGGGGTGTTCATCCTCCGCCAAGCCATGCTGGCGGTGCCCAAGGAGTACGTGGCTGCGGCTCGGGTGGACGGTGCCTCGGAACTGTACATCCTGTTCCGGCTGGTGTGGCCGCTCATCCGCCCATCGCTGGCAGCGGTAGCAGTCTACACATTTGTCGCGAGCTGGAATAGCTATTTGTGGCCGCTGATCGCGGTCAGCAGCGACAAGCTGAGGACACTCCCCTTAGGGATGGCTCTATTCGAGAACGAGCTCACGGCTCAGTATCCTGAGGTCATGGCGGTCGCCGTCATGGGCTCCATCCCGCTCGTGCTGCTCTTTGTGGCATTGCAGAGGGCCTTCGTACAAGGGCTCCTTGGCGTCGGGCTGAAGGAGTAGGGTAGGATGGCCATGCCAGTGGTCGCGGTCGATGTCGGGGGTACCTACATCCGGATCGCCGAGTATGACCCGATGACCGGCAGCCGTGCAGTGGTCCGGTGCAGAGGCCGCACGGAGCTCGGGCGTACGACGTTACCGCCGGAACGCTTGCCGAACGAAGTCAGGAGGAGCTTCCTGGAAAGTGAGGGGAACCCTGCCAGCAGCGCTCGGGATCTCGGTGGCCGGCGTGCGTGGACTAGGGCTACGTGGGAGGGTCGTCCGTGCCCTCAACCTCGGCTGGCAGGATGTGGGTGCGTGACACTTGCTTGAGGCGCGGCACGGCTCGCCTGTCGCCCCTCGACATGACGGCGTGCCAGTGGCGCCTCCGCCGAGATGCGTTGAGGGGAGACGCGCGACGCCAGCGGAGCGCTCTACGTCACCATCGGCACGGGGATCGAGGGCATGCCCCGAGCTGCTCAACGAAGGAGCAGCTCTGGCGGGGAAGTTCGACTTGCAGCCGCCAACATCTTCGGGCATCCGACCGTGGTGCCTCAGGGTGCCCCGTGCTACTGCGGCAAACGGGGTTGCCTTTGCCAGTATGCGAGCGGACCGGGGCTGGTAAGGGTCGCCAATGAACGGGCGGGACGAGAGGTGGTGCGAGAACCCAGAGAAATCCTTCGGCAGGCAGAAGTGGGGGCGAAGTGGGCAAGGGAGACGCTTGAGTTCGCGTTGCGGCTCCTCGCCCTGGCGCTTAGCCATGCGGTGACGCTGGGCAATCCTCCACGGTGATCCTCGCGAGGGCGTTGTCTCGGATAGGTGGCCCCGCCTTGACTGCGCTTTCGCCGAGCTCGTAGGCCAGATGGTGCACCCCGAAGTGCGTTCGTTTGAGATACGCCGCTCATCTCTCGGTGTGCTGGGCAGCTTGGTCGGCGCGGGCATTCTCGCGACGGAGAGCAGGGGGTGATAGCGATGCCTGAGGTGCGTTCGGCTCGGGAGTGGGTGCAACTGGCGTTCTCTCAGCACTGGGCGATTGGGCAGTTCAACGTGAGCAATCTCGAGACCATCCAAGCAGTCACGCGCGCTGCGCGCGCATGCCGAGCTCCGGTTTTCGTTGGGACGTCGATGGGGACGATTCGATACGCGGGGCTAGCGTACCTCGCAGTCATGGTACGCGTCGCGAAAAGCGAAGCTGAGGTCCCGGTCTTCTTGCACCTCGATCACGGTGAAGGGCTCGACGTGATCAACGCGTGCCTAGAGATGGGCTGCATGACTCGGTAATGCGTGTGGCCTCGCGCCTACCGCTTGAGGACGCAACGTCAGGCCGGTCGCACCGTCGTAGCGCTCGCCCGTCCAAGAGGGGTCGCGGTGGAGGCGCAGATCGGGAGGCAAAGCCGGGAGAGGATTCAAGGCTACGGCCGCGCCATCACCTCTCCGGAGCAAGCCCGCCAGCTCTCGTCCTAACTGACCCAGGTGGACTATCTCGCGGTGTCGATAGGCACCACACCTGGGAGGCTGGAAGGCGAGTCGTCGCCGGATCTGGATTTGCTGCGGCAGATACATCAAGCCACGGGCGTGCCTTTGGTGCTACACGGCGGAAGTAGTGTGCCGGACGCGGTCATGCGCGCGGCCATCGAGTCTGGGATCGCCAAGGTCAACATCGACGCAGCCATCCGAAGGACGTTTACCTCGGCGCTGGCCGGCACGTATGCGGCGGGGGGGTATCCGACGGACCCGAGGAAGGTCCTGGCGAAAGCGCGGGACGCGGTTGAGTCCCTGGTTGCAGAGAAGATTCGGCTCTTCGGGTCTCAAGGCAAGGTGTAAGACGAAGGCGGGGACGCGTGGGCGTGATCGTGCTCATGGTGGGGCTACCTGGTGTGGGCAAGACAGCTGTCGCGCGGGAACTCGCGAAGCGGATGCAGGGCTACGTCCTAAACCGAGACGACATCCGGAACGCGATCTTCCCGCCGACTCTGGCTCGACTACTCGGCAGAGCTCATGAGCGCGAGTGGCCACTTCAGTCATGCTGATGGTCGCCCAGAGTACATCCACAGGCACCCGGACCAGCGAGTGCGATCTAAAGACAGGAAAGCCTCACGCGAAGAGAACAAGACGTGAATCAGGGTACAGGAACTGGCCTAAGCTGTCTCAAGCAACTGGATATGCGGGTACTTTCACTTGGTATGCCCGATGAAGTCGCTTGAGCCCGACTCGAATCCGACCTTGAGTCAGATCCAAGGAACGTGGCAGCCAACCGGACGTACGAGAAATATAAGAAACTGAAGAGGGAATTTGAGGCCCTCGAGGTCCCCCACGCGGTGATCGATACAGCTCGTGACATCGAGGACGTCGTGCAGGACTGTCTCGAGTACGTGCTCGGTCCGACTAGTTAGTGGCCCCTGATAAACTCGTCGAAAAAAGCCCGTCGTGACGGGCTCAGCCCTCCCCTCCCTGATGCCGAATGATGCTAAAATCGGCCCCGGGGGCATGGAATCGTGCGTCGGGAGCGCAACGTGGCCTTCAAGGGCGACTTGTTCGAAAGCCTGATCGACCCACAACTTTTCGAGCTGCCCAAGGAGCTGGCCATTATCGACCGGATGTTGGACGACGAGCGTTTCCTGGAGCCCATCCGGCGCAAGCTGACGGCCCGGCGAGGCCGGCCCACCATCCCCCTAGGTGACTGCTCGGTTTCCTGTTGAATCGGGCCTTTGGTAGGGGGTTTGAAAGGTCAGGCATGCGTCCAGCGGGTTCGAGCTTGACCCAATCGCCGCTTTCGACGGGAGGGCGGAGCACTTCGTGCTACCTTTCCAACCCCCGGTTTCCCTTGCCTTTTCCTTGGCTTCCAGCTTTTTACTCATGCAGGGCACACCGCCCCCACGGGTGGCCCGGCGGCCATCACTTCCTTGATGTTGTGGTTGATGGCGGCCAGCAGGAGCTGGAAGTGCACCTTGAACCGGCCAAAGTAACGCGCCTTGCGGGCGCCGTCGCGCTTGAGCTGCCGCACGATGCGCTCGATGCGAGGCCGCAGCCGATAGCGAGCCCGGAAGTCCGGGGTGCGCTGCTACGCCCGAGCCTGCCGCAGCTCGACCTCGTAGGGGTGGATCGTAACCTGACGGGCCGCCGCCGGCGTGCAGCTGGCCTTGAGGGGACAGACCCCACAGGCCTCGGCCGGAAAGCTCACCACGAACGCTTCATGGGCGGCCAGCCGGCCCGGGTCGAAGCGGACCGTCTGCCCTGCAGGGCAGGTGAGCGTGCCGGCGTCGGCGTCAAGGGCGAAGGCCTCCTTCGAAAAGTACCCGTCCCGGTTCATTGCCGGGGGCGCCTTGGCCACGATGACGGTCCCCTTCTCGGCCTGGCACCGGGCGCGCTCGACATCGAAATACGCCTGATCGCCCAGCACCTCCGCGGGGCGGTGGCCCTGCCGCTCCTGGTCGTCCAGCATCGTCTCCAGCATCGCGTCGTCCGGCGCATTGGCCGGCGTCACCTCGACGGCGGTGACCAGCCGGTGGCCCTCGCCGCCCGTCATCAGATGCGCTTTATAGCCGTCCGCTCGGTTCGAGGCCGTCTTGTGGCCGTGGCGCATCTCGGGGTCGACCACGGAGGTGACCCGGTCCTTGGCCACCCCCTGCTTGAGGCGGACCTTGCCGTCGGGATCCCGCTCGATGTCCTGGGTGGCCACCCGCTCCATCAGGTCCACCATGGCCTTCAAATCCTCGGGCAGCTTCGGAAGGGCCCGCGCCGCCGCCACCAAGGCCAACGCGTCGTCGACTAGCTCCTGGAGAAGCTGTCGGCGAGCCTCGGGGTCGTCCCAGTCGATCCTGGGCTTGCCCGGCTGGTGTTAATCGGTGCGCTTCAGCACGGCCGAAAGCCGAGCGTCCAGTTCGTGCATCCAGGCCACCGCCAGGACCCGCACGACGGCTTTGCGGATCAGGGTGTAGGTGTCCTGCACGGCCGCCCCGCCGTGGATCAGAAAGGAGTCGACGATCTGGGAGCGCTCCGGCGAAAACAGCCCCGCCTTCTTCGCCGAGGCCAGGGTCCGCTCCAGCATGGCCGTCGCGATGCCATGCTGCAAGAAGCGCCGGCGGTGGTCGCACAGCGTCACCGCATCGATGCCCTCAAAGTCCCGCCCCGCCAGGATGGCCAGCTTCACCCGGTCGTCGAAGCGGGATTCCTGCTCCATCTCCCGGTCCGAGTAGCCCTTCTCCATTTGGATCAAAAGCGCCAGAAACGTGTGGACCGGGCTCACCGAAGGCCCTCCGGTGCGGGCATCGAACAGCGGAGCAAACATCGACTCGTCCAGGTTCTGGGCGGCCCAGTCGTGGAGTCGCCACTCGCAGATCTCCCGCTGGCGCTCCGCCATCCGACGGGTTTGGGAGCTTTGCAGGGCCCATACTGCGTTGTGGGCCAGGGCCTCTTGCACCTTCTGCTTACGCTTTCGGTACGTGGCCAGCTCCCGCGTCGACCGGTGCCAGATGGGGATGGGCACCGGATGGTCTTGGCTTCGAGGCAGCACCACTCGGGGCCGGATGCCCCGCTCCAAAAGCGCTGCGAAAAAACCCTTGGGGGCATACCCCTTGTCGGCTTGCAGTTCGTCGATCCCGTGCGGCAACGGCAGCGCTTGGGGTTCCTCCACCATCTGCAGGGCGGCTTGGACCTCAGCGTGCCCCTCCGCCCGGGTTGCGTCCGTATCCAAAATGACCCGGCTTTTCCAATCGACCAGGTTGTGGACGAGGTAGCGCAGCTTCGCTTCCTGGTGCTCCCCCTTGCAATACAGCCGAGCATCCGGGTCCGTCTTCGACCGGTGCGTCGCATTGGAAAACCGTTGCCCGTGAAAGTCGGGATCACCGGCCTTCCGTGGCAGCGGAGAAGGAGGAGGGTCGGGCGCCGCCGGCTCAGTCGTCTCCTCCGGCTCGAGTCGCTCACGGATGTAACGTTCCAAGGGGATAGGTTGCGGCAACGGCTCCAAGCTGGTGATGGCGGCATTCGCTTGCACCTGCGTGCCGTCCACCCCGACCTTGCGCCCGTCCACCAGCCCGGCTTCGATGCACTGCGCTACCACGTGCCGCAAGACCGCCTTGAAGGTTTCGCGACCCCAGAGCTTGCGGGTCTTGACCAGGGTCGAGTGGTCCGGGACAGGGTCGTGGAAGTCGAGCCGGCAAAACCACCGAAACCCTGCGTGCATCTGGGTTTCCCGGCAGACCCCCCGCTCCGACAGGTTGAAAAGATACGCCAGCGTATACAGCCGCAACGTCAGCTCCGGATCGATGGACGGCCGTCCCCAGGTGGCGTCGTACTTGTCGGCGACCTGCTGGCGGATGAAGGAGAAGTCCACCGCCGCATCGATGCGGCGCAGGATGTAGTTGGGCGGCACCAGCTCCTCCAGGCTCACCATCTGGAAGATGGTCCGCCTGTGGCTCCGCTCTTCCCGATCACGACGCTGCCCCCCGAGCTCGAACCCTTCTGGAGGGAGGGTTCACCGATCGCCCCCGAATACCTGTTCGGACCCCACTTTTCACCACGCTTCTAGGCGTTGGCACGACCTTTGCCGGGGGTGCGCTGGGCGCCGTTTACAAGGAAGTGTGGAGTGATGGCGCTGCCCCCGGCGGGAATGCTGTCCCCGGTAGCGAGGCCAAGATCAAGCTGGCCGGGGAGAAGAGCACGTGGCCCGGCAAAAAAGAGGTTTACCGCATCGGGTGCTTCGACGAGGACGTGGTGCAGCTTGAAAGCGAGCCAAAGCCGAAGGACGGCACGCGTTTGCTCCGACCTGTCATGGTTGGTGGTGAACTGCTGCCGGGCAGCCGGCCTCCGCTCTCCGAGATCTGGGAACTCGCCCGGCACAACATGGCGCGGCTGCCCGACAAGTACAAGGCTATGCGGAACCCAACCCCCTATCCGGTGCGCTTCAGCCAGGCATTGCAGGAGCTGCGGCGGCGGGCGACGGAGCGTCACCGGCGTGCCGACTGAAGAGCATCGGCGGACACGGTCCCCAACTTCTAGCACCTTTGCGCACTTCTTGCGGCCGAGTGTCAGCTTGGTAAGCTGTAGATGGTAACCGAACTGGCCCGGAACCTGGTGGATATCGGCGGCTCCTACGTGAAGCGCCATCGTTCGACTACCGCCCGTTCCAGCCGGCACGCGGCGGTCGGCTGCCCCCGAGGGATTCTACGTAACCGTGCCGGACAAGAAGGGAGTTACCCGAGAAGTGGTTGAGCCGCACATTCGGACGGGCGGGTCGAAGGTAGAGCGCGGAGATCGCCCCGTAATACCGGACACGTGTTTGTCGCTGGCATGGTCGACGTGTTGGCCTGGTGCAGCCGGGAGCTGGCCGGTGAGGGCATACCGGTCATAGCCTAGTCGAAGGGACGAGCAGATCGGACGGGCCGGGTCGTTCTCAAGGCGTTTCCACGAGTGGGCCGCCCACCATCCGGTGGCTCTGAGTGCCGCGGCCCACCGGGGCGAGTGCGCCGTGGGCGACAGGGACGCGGCAGGGAGCCCCAATGGCCGTCGTCCGGCCCGGGAAAGGACGGATTGCCGTGAGTGGGGCGGTCTCCGAGGGCCGCGAGGCCGACCTGGTGTTTCGTGGCCGTTGGAGCCCGCTTCCACCTGCCCTCGTATGGATGACATACGGGACCCTGGCCGTTATGGCGCTCGCAGGCAGCGCCGCTGTGCTGCTCCGTAAACTTGGCCACGACGAGCTGGCCGGGCGCGTGGGCCAGCTCCTGCGGCGAGCCCTGCTCTTTCTCCGTTTGATCATTTCGTTTGCCATTCACCCGTGGGTCCTCGGAACGCGAGCGGTCGTTCTGGCACCCGATCGCATCCTTGTACGCCGGTACTGGTCGACCGTGACGGTTCGCTGCCAAGACGTCCGGCGGATTCGGGTCAGCAAGACCGGCGAGGTGGCGTTGGTCTACGTAGCCCCGGTTGGCAAGGTGATCCCGCCGTTTGCCGTGGAGAAACCGGAGGAGCTTCTGGCGGCGCTTCGGGCCCGCTGTCAGCAGGCGTCCGTGCGGCGGGCCTGATCCCCTTGCCAGGCGCAGGTTCATGTCGGCCAGCACCGCCATGGTGGCTGGTGCAGGCGTGGTGATCTTCCGCGGCGGATCCGAACGGCGCCGAAGGCCCTCGCTCCTGGGCTTCCTGGTTCGCAGCCCCTACGCCAGCCCCGGCGTAACTGTCCTGGCGCTGCGCAGACCAAGACCCATGTAGTCCGGACGGGATGCCGGTTCGCCTCGTGGACGGCGTCAGGGAATGCCTGGCCGTATCAGATCGCGCGGTCGAACTCCCCGCGAACCACTTTTGAGACATCGATGAGTTGGGTCAGCTCCCGGTAGAGCGTGACAATCCGCTCGTCTGCGTCCACCCGCGCCATCACTTCGTCATGATAGGCCCGGTCGCGAAAGATGCTGATGCCCACGAGGATGACCTCGTCGCCGCCGGGCGAAAGAGCGTCTTGAAAACCAATGCACCCGTACTTCGGGGCCAGGTCGGCGGGCGTCCAGGTGATATCGTCTAGCGCCCCGTGGGTTTTGTAGAGCTCGGCTGCCTCTTGCTGGATGCGCAGGAACGGGTCCACCCGTGCCCTGGGGACCCGGCAGATGTAGATGGCGCCGCACAACTCCGCGACCTCCACCGGCTGGTCATTACGAGCAGTATAGTGCGTGCAGCGGGTCAGGCGGACGGTCCGCTCACCCGGCGCCGAAGGTGCTGTTCGACCGGCCGATGGGCGGGCCAGTTGGCCGGGATGCGCTCAAGTTGCGGCGGTGCCAGCTCCACCTCGTCGGCGTCACTGCCTGGGAGCACTGGACCCGGCATGAGCTTGACCCGGAAACAAAGCAGCAACTGGTCCATCCAGCTCAGGCTGCCAAGGTAGAGCGGGTCGGTTGCCTGTATGCCCGCTTCCTCTCGCACTTCACGCAGACATGCCTGCTCGGCTGTCTCTCCAGTCTCCACGAACCCCGCCACCAGGGCCCAAGCGCCCTTCGGCCATGTGCGCCGCCGGGTGTAAAGGATGCGGCCGTCCTCGGATACCGCCAGAACCAGAACGACCGGTGCCGGGCTGCCCAGCCAGACCCAGCCACAGTCCGGGCAGCGGCGCCGTTCCCGCCCGTCTTCGATGAAGGGCTCAAGTTGGCTTCCGCACTTCCCACAGTAGCGCATCGCAACCTCCTTCGCTTCTCCTCCTCGGTTGCTGCCTGCCGTCCAGGTCGTCCGACGCTAAACCACCGGCCGGGGCTCCTGGTCTACAGCCATTCTACGCCTGCTGCCGGCTCGGGGGGCGCCTCTCACGGCTGGCGAACGTGAAGGGCCTTGCCTCGTGGTTGTCCGGATGTGGCTGCAGCTTGACGGAAGGGGTATTGCACGGTAAGATCACAATTTAGGAGCCATCTATTCCGCTTTGCTGGCGTAGGCCGCCGAGCTACAGGTGCACATGGGTGAATTTGATCTCAGTGAGCCCTTCACCTAGTTCGCGCGAATCAAATTCAAGTTGGCCTCAAATCCGGATCGGCCTGGATGGGGAAGGCCGCTATGGCTTGACGAGCGAGTAGGTGTGGGTCATCCCCGTTTTGCGGGATGGTTACCACAGCCCCGCCGTCGTAACCGTCGTGCTCTTTGATGAGCGCCATTTCAGAGAGGCTCCAGTCCGCGCAGTTGTGATGCGCAGGAGACCGTCGGGGCAGGGGCTGGCCGTAACGGTGCCTGGGGGTCCACCGTTAGAGAATGCGCACCTGGTCGGCCGTTACACGCACCCGGCACTTCGCCGGGTGTGGTACTGCCGTGAGGACACACCTTGGGGCCCTGACGCACGTCGCCCCGGTCCGTCCTGCGCGCACAACCACAAGGCGTGGGTGTATGAGTTCCAGCTCGACGGCCTGGCGCACTTCTCCGGTGCCGCTACGGCGGCACGCGACGGGCGGAAGGACATTGGGAAACCTGTACATCTTGGGGGGCGCTGAGTATTCGCATGGGAAGCAGCGGATCCCGGCGCGCCCTGAAAAGCAGCCAACCCACGTGGGCAGAGCAACTGGTCGCTGACGGCTTGCTGACCGTGAAGCAGGCGGCGGAGTTTCTGGGGATCTCCCGCAGCCAGGTGTACGCCCTCATGGAACGCGGCGAGTTGCCCTACGTGAAGATTGGGTCCTCTCGCCGCATCCCGAAACGCGCGCTCATCGCGTTCGCCGCCCGGCATCTCGTCGCCGGGACATCCCTTCCCATCGAGTGGTAAACCCCGTAAACTAGCTGCCAGCGAAAGGGGCGCAAGCCCCGGCGGCCTCCCGGGAGGGGCGAGGCGTGCTGCCAGAGGCCGCCGTTCACGAGAGCCAGGAGGTGCATGGTGGTGCCGAGGGCGCGTCGGGGACGCGGCGAAGGGGCCATCTACTTCGATAAGGTCTCAGGTCTCTGGGTTGCAGCGGTTTCCTGGGGGTACGACGCCCGGGGCAAGCGTCGGCGGCGGAAGGTGTACGGCCACTCCAAGGAGGAGGTCCGCCGGAAGCTTGCCGAAATGCAGCGGGACTTCATGAATGGCGCGCCGATCCCGCCGGACCGGCTCACCATCGGCGAGTGGGTCAAGGAGTGGCTGGCGTCCAAGCGGGTCCGGGAGACGACGCTGGCGAAGTACGAGGCCTACGCCAAGCGGATCATCGACGCCGTCGGAGGTGTCCGGCTAAAGGACTTCGACGCTCGCC
This sequence comes from Limnochordaceae bacterium, assembly GCA_014896295.1. Lineage (GTDB taxonomy): Bacteria > Bacillota > Limnochordia > Limnochordales > Geochordaceae > Carboxydichorda > Carboxydichorda subterranea. The sequence continues at coordinate 335,726 of JADBKR010000002.1, read as the reverse complement.
GGGTGGAGGCGCTTTACCGGTTTTTGGAGGCGGATGGGCTCGAGCCCAAGACCGTGCATGGGATTGCCTCCGTGCTCCGGGCTGCCTTTGCGGCAGCCGTTCGCCGGGATCTCATTCCTCGCGACCCGACTCGCCAGGTGGACATGCCAAAGCTCCCTCACAATGAAGCCCGTTTTCTCACGAAGGAGGAAGTTCGAGCCTTCTCTGAAGCGGCCCGGGGCGAGCGGTTGGAGGCGCTGTTCGTGCTGCTGTTGCACACGGGCCTGCGGCTCGGGGAGGCTCTTGGGCTTCCCTGGGAGGCTGTGGACCTGGAAGCGGGCACCCTGACGGTCCGGCAGGCACTCCACGAGGTGAAAGGCAAGCTTTTCCTCGGCCCGCCCAAGACGAAGGCGGCACTACGCACCATTACGCTGACAGCGCCCGCTGTCCAGGCGCTCAAAGCACAAAAGCGGCGCCAGGCCGAGGAGCGGCTTCGGGCGGGGCCCAAGTGGCAAAACGCATGGAATCTGGTCTTCACTGACCACTTCGGAGGGCCACTCCGGCGCAGCAACATCGCCCGCCGGGACGTAAAGCGAGTCATTAAGAAGGCCCGCTGTGAGGCCCTCGAACGCCTGCTCTCCGCCGGAACCCCACCCGTCGAGGCAGAGGAGGCGGTCTCGAAGCTCCTGGAAGGGGTTACCCCCCCCCCCCCCCCCATGCATTCCGCCACACGCACGCCGCGATGCTCATCGCAGCCGGAGCGGATCCCACGGCGGTTCAGCGTCGGCTCGGTCACGAGAACATCCGGATCACGCTGCAGCTCTATGGCCACCTCTTCCCGGGGCAGGATGCGGACACCGCCCGGCGCTTGGAGCGTCATCTAGCGGATCTCTACGCGCGTGAGCACACGCAGGGGATGAACTTGGTAGAGCCAAACTAGAGCCAATAGCTCAGATAACCATGGAAAATAATGGACGAACGTGGATTCGAGGTAGGCCAGCAATCCCGCGTCATTACACGGTCTCGGACGACCATGAACAGGTATGGAAAAACAAGGGAATACGCTCACATCGTAGAGGTCAGGGGTTCGAGTCCCTTCCTGCCCACCATTCCGTCCCGGTGCCCATCATTGCGTCTTGCTCGGAGTCGGTGCTGCTGCCACCGCGCCGTGGTGGAGCCCTGCTTGCGCAGGCCATCCTGTGCGACCGGTTGGACAGCTCGAGCCGTGGGGGATCCGGGCTACCCGTCGGCCGAAGTTGTCGGCCGGCCGGGCGGTCGCCCGTGCCGGGCGAGCAGGTCGGCCGCTGCCCGGTTGCCCCACTCGAGCCATCGTTGCGGCGGCAAGCCGCAGGCCACGGCCGCCATGAACCCGGCGTCGAAGGCGTCTCCCGCTCCCGTGGTGTCGGTGGCCTCGATGGGCTCGGCGGGACGGGTCAGCCAGAGCAGACCGGCGGTTGCGCCGTGGAGGGCAGCAGACAGCAGAGCCAACAGCCTGGGCGGCACCCGGCTGGCTGTTGCGGTGGCCGGCACGGGGCCCGCCGTGGCGGCACGCCCTCCGGCGAGGTCCGCCGCGAGGGCTGCCCCTCTTGCTCCGAGTTTGATGGCAACGCACGGCACGTGAGCGAGCGCTCGTTGGGCGCATGCTTGCAGGGACTCCCCGCGCGCAGGGCCGTTGAGCCGATCAGTGGGGGAGAGCTTCTCGAGGAGCGTGGTGAGTTCGTCCTCGCCGGCCAGCAGCACGTCGGTCAGGAGCACCATGGAGGCCAGAGTCTTGCCCGGGATGGCGCTCACCGACGGGCCCGGGTCGAGCGCCACGATGACGGCGGTCTCTTTTGCGATCCGGGCCATATCGAGGCAGAAGGCTGCTTGAAGCGGCTCTCGCAGCCAGTAGCCTGATAGGAAGAGGAAGGGTGCGGCCCGCAACGTCATCTCGAGCCGCCGGGTGAGCCTGGGTGCGCCCGCAGCGGCCCCTCGCCACGAGAACATGGTGCGCTGGGCCGAGCCGTCCACGACCGAGACGACCGTGCCCGTGACGTCCCCCACTGCGACGAACGACGGGTCGACGCCCGACACGGCCAGGAAATCGATCAAGCGGCGTCCCGCGTCATCTTCCCCCACGCGGCTCACGACCACGCAGGGGATTCGCAGCCGGGCGAGAGCGCAGGCGACGTTGAGCCCGGCGCCCCCCGGACGTTCCTGCACGGCCAGCACCGGTGCGTCCCCGCCTGGCGGGGGCAGAACCTCGACGCGCAGCACGCGATCCACGAGCACGTCGCCGACTACCACTGCCGGAGGGCCGGCGCAGGAGGGGCAGACCCGCAGGGCCTCTTCCCGGGCTATGGCGCCTCATCCCCCATTACGGCACGTCATCCCCTACGGGGGCGTCTGCCAACCGCACCGCGATCCGGGCAGCCAGCGCCGCGTTGTCGACGACCAGGGCCTTGTTGGCCTTCAGGCTCTGCCCGCCGGTGAGCTGCCGGATCGTCTCGAGGATGAAAGGGGTCACCCGCTGGCCCCGGATCCCGCGCTGCGCGGCTTCCTGGCGAGCTTGCCGGATGGCCCGATCCACCGCGGCCGGGTCTGCGGCGTCCGCCTCCGGCGCGGGGTTGACCACGAGGACGGCGCCGGCCAGGCGAAGCTCCCACTTGAGACGGGCAAATCGAACGATGTCCTCGACCTCGTCGGCGCGCATGGGCAGCGGGTACCCGGTCGTGCGGACGAAGAACCCGGGGAAGTCCCCCGTGCGGTAGCCGATCACCGGTACCCCGAGCGTTTCGAGGACCTCCAGCGTGGCGGGGATGTCGAGGAACGACTTGGCGCCGCTCGACACCACCACCATGTCGAACCGTGCCAGCGCGACGAGATCCGCGGAGATGTCGAGGTCATGGCTTCCGTGAACGCCGCCGATGCCCCCGGTCGCAAACACCCGGATGCCGGCAAGCGCGGCAAGCGCCATGGTGGCCGAGACGGTGGTGCCGCCCGTCAAGTGCCGGAGCAGCGTCCACGGGATCTCCCGGATACCGACCTTGACGGCGTCCTCCCGGCGGGCCAGGGCTTCGAGCTCGGATCTGGAGAGCCCGATCCGCACCTGCCCTTCCACGATGGCGATGGTGGCTGGGGTCGCACCGGCAGTCCGGACGGCCTCCTCTGCCTGCAGCCCGGTCTCCAGGTTGTGAGGCCATGGCATTCCCTGGCAGATCAGGCTCGACTCCAGCGCCACCACGCGGCCCGACGGGAGCGCAGCGGCGACCTCTTCTGAGACCCCCATGTTGCCGGGCAAGGCCCTCTTCGCGTCATCCCTTTGCGTCATGCTGCACATCCCTGCCCCGGAGTATCTTGCCGGGCGAGCCCATCCGGCCTCGGGAATCTCTTACCCCAACGCGCGAGGCGCTACCTGCCGGATCACGGTGCGCCGGGCGCACACCTGCACCGGCGGCCAGGCCTGCTCCGCCGACCGCGATCACCAGCCAAGGGTGAGCTGGACGGCGCGAGCAGGAGCCCCGCTCCCCTCCTCGTCGTCGGCCCGCTCCACGGCGGGCTCTCCGGGGAAAGCGATGGCCCGCTTGATACGGGTGACGGTCTCCGAGAGCGACGCGTGGTAGGACGCGGCTACGTTGACCGACCCTCCGGGATAGAGGCGGTCGTACAGGCGATCGAGGCGCGGGGCGTAGCCGAGGAGCCACGCCCGGTACACGTCGCGGGCTCCTTCGCATAGCCTCAAAGGATGGACCCCGACGTCACAGGCTCCTGCCTCAGCCGCCACCCGGACGAGCTCCTCGATCTGCTGCTCCGAGTCGGTCAACCCGGGCAAGACCGGGGCGATCAGTATCCCTGCCGGGACGCCCGCCCGTGCCAGCTCTCGTACGGCCCTCAGCCGCTGGTGAGGCGGGGGAGCGCCCGGCTCCACCGAACGAGCCAGGCTCCGGTCGAGCGTCGTGACGGTCACCCACACCACGGTGCCGGGCGCTCGCCGGCTCAAGAGGGCCAACAGATCCCGATCTCGCATCACCAAAGTCGACTTGGTCACGAGCGAGATCGGGTTGGCGCGCTCTACGAAGACCTCGATAGCCCGGCGAGTCAGGCGCAGCCGCCCCTCCACCGGCTGGTAGGGATCGGTGGCCGTCCCTACGGCGATGCGGTCGCGACGCCACGAAGGCTGGGACAGCTCGGCCCTCAGGCGCTCCGGGGCATCGAGCTTGGCCAGGATCACCCGGTCGAAGTCGCCTCCGGCGTTGTAACCCAGATACTCGTGGGTCCGCCGGGCATAGCAATACCGGCAAGCGTGCGAGCAGCCCCGGTAAGGGTTGAAGCTCCAGCGAAAGGGCATGCCCCGCACCGGATTGATGGCCCGCACGGTGGGCATGGGCACGACCTGTATCCGCCGGTGGCTCCACGGATGCCGTGCCGGCCGCATTGCCGCAGCTTGCACCAGCGCGCTCACGCTTGCCCCCCTCGCCGACCGGATGCGAAGGCGTGTTCGGCTCTCCTATTGTGAGGCAAACGAGCGTTCGCCGTCAAGCTATGCCCAGGGGCATGCCAGCGGGAGCGGCCGATCAGAGCCGCAGGTTGGTGGAGGTGCCGGTGCCGGGCGGGCGGGATGACGCCGGCTTGCCGGGCAACCCAGCCGTCAGCTCTCCGGCCTCCTGGGAGAGGGCGTGGAGTTCCTGCAGCGTGCGGACGTAGCGCTGCAGCCACTTCTCCAACATGATGTCACCGGCAGGGCGCTCGGGTACCTCGAGCGCTTTCCCGGAGCGCAGGCCGCGCTGCAGGTGGCGCAGCGCCTCGACGCTGCGCGGTGCGTGGTGCGGCATCTCCTCGAGGTAGCCGAGCGCCCTGTCGATGAGCGACAGGATGCGCCAGTGCATCAGGATCGTCTGGTCCCCCCTTTTCAGAGTGGCCAGGGGGGCACCCGAGCACTCCGCGAGCTCACGCGATGGGTGGAGGCGGGTTAGCGAGGTACCATCGGGCAGATCTGGACGTCCACCCTAAACCGTGCCTCCCCTGACAGGAAACTCCCTTCGGAAAGGAGCGACCGGCGCCCTGCTGCCGTTGCCGCCTGTGGGCCAGACCAGGAAGCACAATATCTGGCAGAGGTGACAGATATCGGTCCAGGGGCGTGGCAGGTACCCCCTGTTGGGCGGGCCCGCGACTTTCAGCGGGCTGCCGACGCGATACGCTCGAACTCCCCGTGCCGGCGCTCGAACGCCTCCACCACGGCGGGATCGAACTGGGTGCCGGCCCGCTCTCTCACCATCTGGGTCACCCGGCCGGGCTCGAACGCCTCGCGGTACACCCGTCGGGAGGTCAGCGCGTCGTAGAAGTCGGCGAGGCTCACGATACGGGCGGCAGCCGGGATGGCCTCGCCCCGGAGCCGCTCGGGGTAACCGGTGCCGTCCCAGCGCTCATGGTGGTGCAGGACGACCTCCAGGGCCGTCGTCAAGAAGCTCCTGCGAAGCCCCAGCTCCTCCTTGAGCCGGTCGTCGGCATGACGCAAGATATCGGCCCCGATGAGCGGATGGAGCTCCACGACTGCCCGCTCGGCCGCGTTGAGCGCCGCCGGCTTGAAGAGGATCCCCTCCGGGACCCCTACTTTGCCGATGTCGTGGAGCAAGCTGGCGCTCGCCAGCGCGTCGAGGAAGGCGTCGTCCACCACCGCCTGCCATCCCGGCATGCCGCGCAGGGTCTCCGCCAGCAGGAGGCTGTACGCCTGGACCCGGTCGAGGTGCCCGGCAATCCCCGGGTCCCGGTGTTCGGCCAGGCTGGCCAGCGTGCGTACGGTGACCCGCTGGGTCACCCGCAGTTCCTCGACGCGGCGGGAAAGCTCCTGCCGGTCACGCACCATGGGCGTGATGTCCCGCATGAACCCCACGTAGCCCCGTGGCCGGCCGGCTTCGCCGAGCCGGACGGTGGAGAAGAACGCGTAAAACTCCTGCCCGTCCTTGCGCCGGTTGATGAAGGTACCCTGCCACGTGCCCCGGGCGGAAAGGGACTCCCACATCTCCCGGTAGACCGAGGGGGCGGTGCGGCCGGACTTGAGCAGCCGGGGGTTTTGCCCGAGCAACTCCTGCCGGCCATATCCCGTGATGGCCTCATAGGCCGGGTTGACGTCGACGATGCGGGCCTGCGCGTCGGTGACGACGACGCCGTCGGGAGAACGGTGGAAGAGGGCGTGCAATAGCTCCTCGGGCGGAGCCAGGGCGCGAACATCCCCGGATCCTGCGCCGGGGGCGCCGTGCTCGGGGGCGGAAGATCTTGTCAGGTTCACGATGGACCCGCTCTTTCCGTGTGGGATGCGTCGAATTGCGCCGCATTGGACCCGGAGCGCTCACTGCGGATGAGCCGGCCCGCCAGTTCGGCGACGGCGGTGGCGCGAGATGCAAGTTCGACGGAGGAGGCTCGAATCTCCTCGATCCCTTTGTGCAGCTCGGCAGCGGCCAGGCCGACCGCCTCCGTGGAGCGCGCCAGGGCCTGCATGGCAGCCCCGATGCGGACGAGGGCCTCGCCCGCCTCCTGGCTGCTGGAGGCGGCCGACTGAGCGTGGCTACGGCCTGCACCGGCGGCCTCGAGGGCTTCGTGGCCGCTCCTCGTAATGGCCTGCAGCTCCTGCTGGACGTCCCGCACCAGCACGCCAGTCCGGGTAGCGAGACGGCGCACTTCTTCGGCCACGACGGCGAAGCTCTTGCCCTGTTCGCCTGCCCTGGCCGCCTCGATGGCGGCGTTGAGGGCCAGGAGGTTGGTCTGTTCGGCCACCTCTTCGATGGTGCGGGCGATCCGCTGCAGCCCCTTGGTGCGGTCCACCAGTTGCTCGACCTGGGCGTAGGTCCGCTCGGAGGTGTGACGGGCCTCGGACGCTTCTTCAGCGGACGACCGGACCAGCTCTGCGCCCCTGGAGGTGTCCACCGTGACCTGCTGGACCGAGGCGGTCATGCTGCTTGCCTGCTCGTCGAGGCCGGACGCGGCCGCGGCCACGTGCTCGATTGCGGCCGCCGATTCCTCGGAGAGGGCGGCCATGTGCTGGCTGACGCCGGACAGCTGGCGGGACAGCTCGGTCAGCTCGGCATGGTGACCGAGGGCCTGTCGCGATAGGTGTTCGGACCGATCTCCCTCGAGATAGGTTTCGACCGCGAGGAGCGCGTCGAGCAGCATGAGCTTGACGAGGCCGGTCCACGCCGCCTCGGGGACGCCGGGTCCGGCCTCGGCCCTCCGCTGGCCCCACCAGCTGCGTAGACCTCGGCGGCGCGGCCGGGCGCTGCGGGCTGCGGCCTGCCACAGCTCGTCCCACAAGACCGCGTAAGCGGCGAGATACCAGGCTGGTCGCAGGGCGACTCGCACGTGCGCGCGGCCGATGTGCTGGCGACGAAGTACGTAGGCGTCGTCCGGTCGCCCCTCGAGCAGCTCCCGCACGTACTGGCGGAAGGTGCGACGCAGCGCGTCCACCGTGGTGGTGCGGTCGATGATCGCTCGCAGCTCTTGCACGGCGGTGACCCGGTCGTAAAACCGATCGGTGATGGCGTCGAGTTCGTGGTGGAGTTGACGACCCATGGCTCGAACGGCCTCTAGCTCGTACGGTGACAAGCGTATGAAACTTGTGATCGCTTTCAAAAGGGAAGCCACGCCGTCGGTTGCGTCGAAGGGCGGAGGGGCCGGAACCGAGGACGAGCCGGTGGCGGCCGGGCTGGATGCCAACGGATCCTCTCTCCTTTCAGGTGGACACGAGCAGGCGACAGGATATCGTTGCCATGTTACGGCAGGGTTGGCCCGCGGCGCCCGGGTCGTTTGGTCGAGACGAACATCACGAACCCTCGTTCATGACGCGTTACGGTTGCGCGGTCCATCAGCCGGAGCTGATCCAGGCCGTGCGGGGCGTCGGGGGCCGCCTGGGGCATTGAGGGAGGGGGAAGGGGACGACTGCCAGCGGGTCGAATCGCGTGGCTCACAGGGTAGCGTAGCGACGGGCTCTTTCGCGAGAGGCGGGCGGCGGCGATGGCTCCTGCACGCAAAGGGCCGGCTGTGGCAGCAGGAGGCCTTCCCCAACTCGACGACGCCGCACGGGCGATCGTGCTGGCGCTGGCAGGATGGCACGCCCGGCATGGCCGGGGCGGTGAAGGGCGCACTCTCGCCGAGCTCTTTCAGGCAGCACGCGCCAGGGGAGAGACCGTGCCTCCCGAGGACGTGCTCGCGGGCGCGGTGGAGCGCCTCGTCTTCGCCGGGCTGGTCGACGCCCGGCCCACAGGAACGGGCAGGCAGCGCCTGCGGCTGACCGAGGCGGGGCTGGAGCTGGCCGGGCGTCTTCAGGCCCAGGCGCCGCCGGCACGGCCCGTCGCCCCCCGCCGTAGAGCCGCTCGGCGCGCCGGCGCCACGGCCGCAGCGGTCGATCCGATGCCCGGACGGGTCGAAGCGCTGGAAAGCCGCCTGAGCACCGTCGAAGCGCGCGTGCAGGCGATGGAGGCGCTCCTGGGCTCGGTAAGCGAGCGCATGGCGCGGCTGGAAGCGCTCCTCGGTGCGCCTTCCGCTCGGTCGAGGGCCGGTGCCGGCGAGACGCAACCGGACAGCTCGCCCCCTCCGTTGTCGCTGGAGGCGTTCCGCGAGCGGCTCCTGGCCACCATCGACCGTCTCGACCGGGAGACTCGCCAGTTCGGGCTCGTACCTGTTCCCCAGGTGCGCAAGGCCCTGGCGGACGTGGTGGACGGCGAGGCGTTCGACCGCCTGGTGCTCGAGCTGGCCGCGCGGCGTGAAGTGTGGCTCGTGCCCCATGATCATCCCGCCTCGCTTTCGCCCGAGCAGCAGGCCGGCTCCATCCGCGATCCGTGGCTGGGCCAGCTCTATTACTGGTTCCGCCGGGGGGTGTGAGGCGCATGCAGGCGGCACGCTCTGAGCCGCCAGGCGGGGCACGCCCGGCAGATGCCTCTGAGCTCGACCGGCGCATCCTCACCGGGCCCGACCCGTTCGAGCGCCGGACGGTGGCTTCGGCGTGGGAGGCTCCGCTCGAGGCCGACGTGGCGAGCATCCACGCGGCAGAGACCGACCGCCTGTTGCAGCTCGTCGAGGCGGTACGGGCCGACCGCCGGACGCGCTCGGTCATGGTCGTCGGGCAGCCCGGGTTTGGCAAGACGCACCTGTTGGGCCGGCTGAAGGCCCGGCTCCGCATGCCGGCGCTGTTCGTCTACGTGACGGCTTTTTCCGACCCCGAACGCCCCTACCGGCATCTCATCCGCCAGCTGGTGACGAGCCTCGAGCAGCAGATCGCCCCCGGTGCCGGCCAGCAGCTGGCGGCCATCGTGAGGGCCGTGACGCGGCTCGACCGGCGGCAACTGGTCGCCCGGTACCCGGGGATCGACCTGGACGTCGTGCGGGCGGTCGAGCTCCTTTCGCACCGGCGGCTGTGGCAGCGGGCCCGCAGCTGGCTGTCGGGTAACGAGATGGATCCGCAGGACGTGCGGGCATTGGGCCTGAGCCACGCCCTGGCGACGGAGGAGGACGTGCGGGGCGCCATCGTGACACTGGCCCGGATGCTGGCGGGTTGGGGCCCGGTGGTGATGGCGTGGGACCAGCTGGAGTCCCTGGCGAGCAGCCCAGCCGAGCCGGGCCTGGCCATTCTCGGCAACCGCCTCATGACGCTGCACGACGAGGCCCCCAATTTGCTGCTCGTGCTGGCGTGCCTGGACAAGACGTCGACCGAGGCCGCCAGGGTCTGGCCCCAGTCGGTCCAGGACCGCCTGGCGGGCGAGATCATCGGGCTGAGGGGGCTCACGGCCGAGCAAGCCCAGCAGCTGTGCGACTTGCGGATGCGGGTCCTGTACGGCCGAGAATCGCCGCCCTGGACCGCGTACCCGTTTCGCCACGAGTTCTTTGCGGAGCTGTTTCGCCCGGGCGCGGCCGGCCCCCGCAAGGTGCTGGCCGAGTGCAGCGACGCCTTGCGCCGCATGCGGGCGCTGGGCCAGGTCGTTCCGATCGTCGCCCCGGGAGCAAGGACGGATGAAGCGCCGGGCAGGCAACCCGGCCCACCGGAGGAGCGCCCACGAGAGCTCCGTGAGGCGCTGCGACTGGAGCTGGCCGAACGGGCCCGCCGGAAGCGTGCCCTGCGCCACCCGGCCGCCCGGCCGCCGCTGCCGGCCGACGGGGCCCAGGTGGCCCGGACCGTCCAGCGGCTGCTGGATGAGCTGGGCCGCAGGCGCCGCCTCGCCGGCGGGTGGAGGCCGGTGGGCGCCGAGGTGCGCCCGGGGCCCGTGCGCGGGCAGCCGCCCGTGGTGCTGGTGCGCTTGGAGCGGGACGGCAAACCGCTGCACGTGGGCATCGCCGTCGTCGACACGACCAGCGGGCAGAGCTTTGCCAGGCAAATGCAAGCCCTGGTACAGCAGCTTCGGGACGGCCGGCTCGATCGGGGCATCGTGGTGCGAGAGCGCCGCCTCGGCGTGCCCCGCGGGTGGAAGCAGGGCCGCGAGTACGTGCGGCAGTGGGAGTCGCTGGGCGGCCGGGTCGTCGAGGCCGGCGACGACACCATGGCCGGCCTGGAAGCGCTGTGGTCGTTGCTGAGCGAGGCCGACTCGGGGGATGTGGCCCTGCGCGGCCGGCCGGTCGAGGCCGGGGAGGCGTTGGGCCATCTCGTCGAGGACGGGGCCGGCGAGGAGATCCTGGGCGAACTGCTGCAGGCGCTCGAGCAGGTGGCGGGGACTGCGACGACCACCACCGAGAACGTTGCGGAGCCTGGCCGCGAGCCCTCGCTCCCCGCCCCGGCCACGGCGGAACGGGAGATGGCGTTCTCCGTGAGCGAGGCGGTCGCCGCCCTGGCGTGTCCTCGCTACTTCGTCCTGAGCCAGGGCCGGCGCCCCCTCACGGAGGTGCCCCGGTCGTTTCCGCTCGGGGCCACGTTGCACCGGATGGTGGCCGATTTCGTCGCCCACCTGCCCTCGGCGGCGGCCGCGCCCGTCACCGGCGAAAGCGACGGGAGCCCGGCCCCTTATCCGGGCGAAGATGCCTGGGTGGCGGTGGCCCGGCGCAGCTTGTTCGACGTGTGGCGCCGCGGCGAGGGCCGACGCGTACCGGAGGCCGAGGCCGATCGGCTGTGGGCCGTCCTGGAGCGGGCCGTCCGGTTCTTGTGCCGCCTGCTGGCCGAGGTGGGCCGCGAGCACGCGGCCGGGGGCGGGTGGTGGCCGCTAAGACGCCGGCGCCGTGGACTCGATGTGCGCTCGGAGGTCCCGATCGAGCGGGTCGTCGAGCTCGGCGACGGCCGCCGGGCCTCCGTCCGCGGCGTGGCCGACGTCGTGGTGCGCCGCAGGGACGGCCGTGAGGTCGTCGTGGAGTTCAAGACCACTCCGCCACAGGATGCGCCGCTGGACCTGTTCCAGGTGGCGCTCTACAGCTGGCTGCTCGAGGACCGCCCCGGCGAGAGGGGAGGCCGGCGGGCCGTGCGCCGGCCATCGGGAGCGGCCGCCCCCGCCGTCGAGCCTGTGCTGGTCTATGTCACGCCGGATGGGACGGTGGTGCGTCGCTTCGAGGGGGCCGACGTGGCTGCCACCATCGAGCAAAAGCTGCGGCCCTTCGTCACTCAGCTGGGGGAGTGGGCTCGCTGGCGGCCCGGCGACCCTCCGCCCCCGGCAAGTCGCCTGCCCGGGCTGTGCGAGGCGTGTATCTACCACCCGCCCTGCCCGGACGTCTTTCCACCGTATGCGGCCACCTCGACTGTCCCGGCGGCTCGCCAGGCGGGCGCGTCCTCTCAGGAGGCGGCGGCGAGCGGCGAGCCGGTCGCCGGCGAGGCGGGGACCGGCGAAACGGTGGAGGTCGAAGCGCGGCCTGCCGGCGTGTCGCAGCCGGCGGAGCTCCCCGTGCAGGCGCGCCAGCTCGAGGAGGTGCTGCGCGCGTTCGGCTGCGACGTGCGCACCGTCGAAGTCCAGGAAGGGCCCTCGTTCGTTCGCTACAAGATGGCTCCCGAGAGCCGCACCACGGTGGAGCGCATCCGCAGCCGCGCGGAGGACCTCAAGGTGCGCCTGAATCTCCCCGAGGAGCCGATGGTGGACAGCGTGGCGGGCGCCATCGCCGTGGACGTGGCCCGAGGCGTTCCCGCGACCGTCCGCCTCCACCAGCTGCTCGAGCGATCCGGCGGGCCGGCGCCCGGCAATACTGCTTCGGGCTCGGAGGGCGTCCGGCAGGGGGCGGTGCGCAGCGTTGCGATCCCGCTCGGGGTGGGCCTCGGATGGGCGGTCCATTTCCTCGACTTCGCGGATCCCAACACGCCCCACCTGCTCGTGGCCGGCACGACGGGCAGCGGCAAGAGCGTGTTGTTGCTTTCCATGGCCGCCTCGATCGGCGCGCTGTACGGCCCGGATGGCGTGCAGCTGCTCCTCGTCGACCCGAAGCAGGTGACCTTTGCGCCGCTGCACGGGTCGCCGTTCTTGCTGCGCCCGCCGGTCCTCGACGTGTCAGGCATCCTCGAGGCCCTGGACCAGCTCATCGAGGAGATGAGGGGCCGCTATGCCCGGCTCAGCGCCTCGGGCGTGCAGACGGTCTACGACGGCCCGAAGCCTCTGGCGCCGCCGATCCTCTGCATGGTCGACGAGTTCGCGACGCTGGTCATGACGTCCAGGAAAAGCCGGGAGGCCTTCGAGCAGCGCGTCCTCGAGCTGGCCAGCAAGGGGCGGGCCGCCGGCATCCACCTCGTGTTGACGACGCAACGGCCGGACAGCACCGTCGTCTCCGGCGCGATCAAGGAAAACCTCCCGGCCCGGATCGCCCTGAAGGTGAGCAGCCGGGTCAGCTCGCAGGTCATTCTCGACCGCCCCGGGGCCGAAACGCTGGCGGGCAAGGGCGACATGCTCTTCGTGGTCGGCTCCGGCCAGCCGGTGCGCCTGCAGGCTCCTTACGTCACCCCCGAGGAGGCTCGCCGCTACCTGAGGATCGGGTCGTGAGGACCGCCGAAGGCCGGAGCACGGCACACGGAGGGGGTGGGACCCATGCCCGAGCAAGGGGGTTCGCATGCGGGTACGTACTCCGGCTACGACCCCCTGGCATGGTTTTACAACCGCTACTGGGGGGAGTACAGCGCCCGGGTGTTGCCCGTGGTGGAAAACCTGGTGCTTTCCATGCTTGCGCCCCGCGCCCGCATCCTCGACCTGTGCTGCGGCACGGGCCAGATGGCGAGGCTGCTGACGGACCGTGGATACCAGGTAGTGGGGATAGACGGTTCGGCGCAGATGCTCGCCTTCGCCCGGCAAAACGCCCCAGGGGCGGCGTTCGTGCAGGCCGACGCCCGCTGGTTCAACCTCGCGCCGAGCTTCCACGCGGTGCTTTCGCTGTTCGACAGCCTCAACCACGTCATGTCGCTGGACGAACTGGCGGCGGTCTTCCGCAACGTCTACGCCGCACTGGTGCCGGGCGGCCGGTTCCTGTTCGACCTCAACACCCGGACGGGTTATGAGACCCGATGGGCGGGATCCTCGTCCGGGCTCGTGGGAGACGACCACGCGCTCATTCAACGCTCGAGCTTCGACCCGTCCCAGGGCGTTGCCCGTATGGAGTTCACCCTGTTTCGCCTGGAGCAGGGCGCCTGGCGACGCACGGACCTGGCCCTCGAGCAGCGGGTGTACGCCGAGGAGCAGGTGCGGGGCGCGTTGGAACGGGCGGGGTTCTCCACCGCCGCCGTCTATACCCCGTGGGGTCCCGGCCGGGCGTTCTACCTGGTGGACAGGCCGGAGCAGTTCTGAGATCATACCCGACGGGATGGGACGATGGCAGTGCATACCGGCCGGCGACCATGCGGCATAGGTCGGGGACGTGGAAGACTTTGACGGCACGGATCCCCTGGCCCGGCCGGCTCGTCTACGTGCTCCCGTACCTCGGTATCGGCGGTACCGAGTACCACGTGCTCCACCTGGTGCGCGCGATTGCCTGGCGCGAGCCCCCTCGCGTCGTCGCGCCCGATGGGCCGCTCAGGCCGGAGTTCGTGGCGGCGGGCGCCCGGATGCACTTTTTCGACGACCTCACGGGCAACTGGTGGGTCGGGATGCGCACTTTCCGCCGGGCGCTCGGCGAGGCGCTCGCGGAAGGCTCGGGAGCCGCGGCGCCGGAAGCCGGTACGAGGGCCTCTTCCATCGTGCATGTCCACGGGGCAGCCGAGCTGCTGTGGCTCGCCTACCGGCAGGCCCGGAGGCAGAAGGCCCCGGCGCGCTTTCTCTTCACGAGCCACGGCTACTTCGGCCCTGGCGCACGCACCAGTTACAGGCTGGCAGCCTGGATCCTGCGGCGGCTGAGGGTGCCGGTCATCGCGGTCTCGCAAGAGGAAGCCCGGCGCCTCCAGCAGGCCGGGCTGCCGCCGGGGCAGCTGCGCGTGGTGCACAACGGGGTGCCGGATCCCCTGCAACAGCCTGCCCCGGCGTGGCCGTTCGGCGACGGGCGTCCTCGAGTGCTCTTCGTGGGGCGCCTCGCGGAGCAGAAGGGCGTGCGCCAGCTTCTGGAAGCTTTCGAGCAGGTCTCGCCCGTAGCTCCCGGGGCGCGTCTTGTGATAGTGGGCGCAGGGCCCCTGGAGGCGGAGCTGCGCGAGCGGATCGGGCGCTCCGAGAGCCTGCGGACCCGAGTCGAGCTGGCAGGGCCGGTACCGGGCGCCGCGAGGCTCATGGCCCATGCGGACGTGGTTTGCATGCCGTCCCTGGACGAAGCCTTGAGCCTGGTCGGGATCGAGGCGCTTGCTTGCGGGCGGGCACTGGTGGCGAGCCGCGCGGGCGGCACGGGCGAGCTGATCGAAGACGGGACGAGCGGGGTACTGGTGCCTCCGGGAGACGTCACGGCGCTGGCCCGGGCGCTCGGAGCGCGTGCTGGCCGACCCCGGCCTTCGCGAACGCCTCGGGAGGGCGCCCGGCGGCGCTACGAGACAGCGTTCACCGTGGAGGCGATGGCGGCGAAGACCGCGGCGATCTACGCCGGTTCGGAGAGCCGGCCGGGAGACGACAGGGCATGGCGGTAACGGTGGGGCTCGACGTCGTGCTGGAGGAACCGGGGCCGCTCGCGGGCAAGCGCATCGGCCTCATCACCAACGCCACGGCCATCAACCGGGACTGGCGGCACATCGTCGACCTCTTCCGGCAGGATACCCGGTGGGAGCTTCGGGCCCTCTTCGCTCCGGAGCATGGCTTTCGCGGGGCGGCCACCGGTGAGGTGGGCCATGCCAGGGATCCGGTCACCGGCCTGCCGGTGTACAGCCTGTACGGCAAGACGCGGCGGCCTACCCCGGAAATGCTCGAGGGCCTCGACGCGCTGGTCTTCGACGTCCAGGATGCCGGCGTACATTTCTATACTTACGAGTCGACGATGGCGTACGCCATGGAGGAGGCGGCTCGCCACGAGCTGCTTTTCGTGGTGCTCGACCGTCCCAACCCCATCGGGGGCCACAAGGTCGAGGGGCCGGTGGTCGAGGAGGGCTTTACCTCGTTCGCGGGGGCCTACCCGGGCATCCCGATTCGCCACGGCCTGACCATCGGCGAACTGGCCCGCTACGTCAACGAGGAGCATCACCTGGGGGCCCGGCTCTGGGTCGTGCCCATGCGGGGCTGGCGGCGCACGATGTGGTACGACGAGACAGGCCTACCCATCTGGGTCATGCCGTCGCCCGGTATGCCCACGCTCCACACCGCGACCGTCTATCCGGGTACCGGGCTGCTCGAGGGGAGCAACCTCTCCGAGGGCCGCGGAACGACCCGCCCCTTCGAGCTCGTTGGAGCACCCTACGTGCGGCCCGAAGAGTTCGCGAGCTACCTCAACGCCCGGGGGCTGGAAGGCGTGGTGTTTCGGCCGGTCGAGTTCGTCCCGCAGTGGGGGAAGTACGCGGGCGAGGCGGTGGGAGGCGTCCAGGTCCACGTCGTGGACAGGGAGAGGTTCGACGCCGTGTCCGCGGGGCTGGAGATCCTGGTCGCGGCGAAGGCGCTTTACCCGGGGCAGTTGCAGACCCACGCCTATCTGGACGAACTCGCAGGCAACGGCTGGATCCGGCAGGGCATCGAAAGCGGGCTCCCGGTGCGCGCACTGCGTGAACGCTGGGAGCCGGGGTTGGCCGCCTTCCTCGAGAGGCGGCGGCGCTCGTTACTGTACCAGTAGCGGAGGGCCAACGCCGTGAAAATCGAGCTTTTCGGGCTCCCGATGCCGGAGGTGCGGCCGGGGGATGACCTGGGCGCCTTGCTCGTCGAGGGCGCCCGGCGCGCCTGCGGGGGCCTCCAGGCCGGCGACGTGCTGGTCGTCACCAGCAAGATCGTCTCCAAGGCCAGGGGGTACCTGGTAGAGCTTCGCGACGTGCGCCCCTCTGCAACCGCCCGACGTCTTTCGGCCCGGACGGGGCTGGACGCCCGGTTCCTGGAGGTCGTGCTGGGCCAGTCCGATGCGGTGCTGATGGTGCTGCCCCTGGCCGAGTTCGTTCGACAGGGTGTCGTCACTCCGGCCCAACTCGGCTCGGACACGCTGGCCGTCCAGAGGCTGATCGAGCGGTTCCCCTACGAGGTCTTCACCTTACGTGGCGGCGACGTCTATTCGAGCGCTGGGGTGGACGCGTCCAACCACCCGGAAGGGCAGGTGAGCTATCCCCCGCCCGACCCTGACGAAGAGGCGCGCCGGTTGGCCGGAGAAGTGCGACGCATCACGGGCCTGCACGTACCGGTGGTCATCACCGACACCGAGTATACCCTCGGGCTGGGCACGCAGGACGTGGCTCGCGGCTCTTACGGGATCAAGCCCGCCGCCGGGAAGTTCGGTGCCCCCGACCGCATGGGCAAGCCCAAGTTTGGCGGGGCGGATCTGGTGACACACGAGCTTGCGTCGGCGGCAGCGCTCGTCATGGGCCAGACCGCCGAAGGCTTTCCCGCCGTGGTGGTGCGCGGCGTACCCTACGAGCCCTTCGACGGCGGCATGGCAGCGTGGCGGCCGGCACCCGAGCAGGCGGGACGCATCGCCCGCCTCTCGCTGCGCTATTCGGTACGGGTGCTCGGATGGCGGTGGCTTCTCGGGCTGGCACGAGCCGTACTCTCCGGGCGCCGCCGATGAGCCGTCGGCCGGCGAACCGCCCGCTCGTCGTCCACGCTCTCTACCGGCGCAACCTCGTCTTCGAGTACTGGGCCAACGCCGATCAGGTCCGCCGTAGAAGCCCTCGCCGGCGACGTCGGAGCCAGTCGCGTCGACGGGCCGAGTCTGTCCTGCATCGACGCCTACAGCTCCGAAGCCGACGCCACGTCGGCAAATACTGCTTGAAATCCCGCTGGGGGGTGGAGGGGACGTTCGACTACCTCGCGCTGGCCCGGTGGCACCGTACGGCCGAGGGCGCCGAAACCCTGGCGCGGCTTGCCGGCGCCTGCCCCGGCGGTGTCGAGGCCGGGGATGCCTGCGGGAAGTGAGAGGTCTTTGCCGCTGGAGGATGTCAATAGTGGGCCAGGCGAGCCAGGCGGCGGGCGGCGCGGTCCATGCGCCGGAAAAGCGCCCACGCGATCAAGAAGTACACCAGGCTGACGACGGCGGCGCCCACCACGTCCGTCGCCATGTCGCTCATCCTCGCTCCGTGCCGCATGACGTGCTGCAGGACGTAGTGGGTCCAGGTGAACGGGATGAGGCGCACCCACGGCGAGCCGTCCCACGGGATGATCAGCAAGCCGATGAAGAGGAACTGCCAGATCTGAAAGGACGCCTCGACCCGCTTGTACAACAGGGCCAGCCCGCCCATCACCAGCCCGAACGCCGCGCCCTGAACCATCAACAGCACCAGCATCAACGCTACGTCCAGAACCGGCACGTACAGGGGCTGGCGAGCGATGGCCATCACGGCGAGCAGAACGATGCCGGTCACGGCCAGGTTGCTGACGTTGCCCGCCACCGCCCCGGCCAGTAGCACCCGATCCAACCCCCAGGGAGAGAGGGCCTGCTGTTCGAGGGTGCCTTCCAGGGCGCCGCGTGTGATCTCCTCCGAGAACCCTTGAAAAGCCGCGAGCATGGCGACCCAGCTGACGAAGCCCACCACGAGACCGCTCAACGTCTGGCCCAGCTGGAACGCGCCCGGTATCAACCTGACCCCGTAGAAAAGCAAGAAGAACACGATGAGGAGCGTGAGAACGCCGGACACCAGGTTGAACGGATACCGGCGCAGCAACACCCATTCCCGCAAGAAGGCGGCCTCCAGGAGCCTCCACCCGCTCGGAGTCGCAACCGGAACCCCGGATGGAGAGGCGAGGGCCGCCGGCGTGTCTTCATCCATCGCTGCGAGCCTCCTCTCGGCCCGTGCAGGCCTGGGCCGGACCAGACGCGACCGCGAGCGGGGCAGGTGCGCCGGCCCGTTCCCCGCGGACGAGCCGCAGGTACGCCTGGCGCAGGTCGGGCTGGTCGCGGGCCACCGACTCGATGACGAACCCGCTCTGCCGTAACGCCGCCAGGCAGTCGAAGAGCTGCTCGGGCGCGCCCAGGTCCAGCTCCAGGGTCCACTGCTCGCCGTTCTTGCGGGGCGGAGCCGCCAGCACCGGCTCGAGGTCGGAAGGCAACGACGCCGGCCCGCCCCCGGCTGCCGGCGTCACCACGCACCGGTAGCGCCGGGAGCGGAAGAGCGCGAGAAGCTCGCCCACCGGAGCGTCTGCCACGACCTCGCCCGACTGGATGATGATCACGCGCTCCGCTACGCGCTGGATCATCTCGAGTTCGTGGGAGGTCAGAAGGATGGTCACGCCGTCCCGGGCTACCAGCTCCCGGAGAAGGCTCTCGAGGGCGACCGCCGACTCGACGTCGAGGCCGAGCGTAGGTTCATCGAGCAGGATCAGCGGGGCCTGCTGGATGAGAGCGCACGCCGTCGCCAGCCTCTGGCGCAGTCCGGCCGAAAGGGCGTGGGCTTCCTTGTCGGCGTGGGGGCCCAGCCCGAAGGCCTCGATGAGCCGTTCGCGGCGCGCCCGTAACGCCCGGCGGCTGAGCCCGCGAAGCAGGGCGAAGTAATCGAGGTTCTCCCGGACGCTCATGCGCCAGAAGACGTTGCGGCTTCCTTCGAGGACGGCTGCCACCCTGGCGGCGGCCTGGCGGCGCTCGCGGCGGGCGTCGTGGCCGAAGATGCGGATCTCGCCGCCCGTCAACTCGACCAGGCCGAGGACGCACTTGAGGGTGGTGGTCTTGCCGGCGCCGTTGGGGCCGAGAAGGCCCACGAGCTCTCCCTGGCCGACCCGGAACGTCACGTCCCGCACCGCCACGACCGGCGGGGCGCCCCGGCGCGGGTACTCCTTGCGCAGGCTGGTGACCTCGAGAGCTGCGGGCAATGCTCCCATCTCGCCCTCTTTGCTCCCGTACCACGATTCGTCCCTGGCGTCGCTACGTCCTCCTCGGCCGTGGAGCGGGGCATTGCTCACCGTGGATGCATGACAGGTGCGCAATGAACGCAGGATCTTTTCGAACTTCGGACAAGAGTAGAGGCCCGGGATCCAGGCGGGGGGCGGCGCCCCCCGGTCGATTCAGGGAAGGGGACGCTGCATGCGACTACAGGGTAAGGTAGCCATCGTGACCGGAGCGGCCATGGGGATCGGCAAGGCCATCGCGGCCCGGCTCCTCCTGGAGGGGGCATCGGTGGCCATGGTCGACTACGACGAGCGAGCCGGGCAGGCGACTGCCTCCGAGTTGGCTGCGAAGGGCAGCGGCTCGGGGTCGGAGCCGCCGCTGTTCGTCCACGCCGACGTGTCGAAGTCGGAGGACGTGCAGCGGGCGGTGGGGAAGGTGCTCGACCGGTGGGGCCGGATCGACGTGCTGGTCAACAACGCCGGCGTGCTGGCGATGGGGCCGCTCCATGAAGCCGACGAGGCCACGTGGGAGAGGGTGCTCGGGATCAACGCCCGGGGCGTCTTCCTGTTGAGCAAGTACGTGCTCCCGGTCATGCTGCGGCAGGGGGGCGGCAGCATCGTCAACGTCGCTTCCGTGGCCGGGCTCGTGGGCTGGGCCGGCCTGCCCATCTACTGCGCGAGCAAGGGGGCCGTGGTGCAGCTCACCAAGGCCATGGCGATCGACTACGCCAGCCAGCGGATCCGCGTCAACGCCGTCGCGCCCGGCGCCATCCTCACGCCCATGGTCCGCCAGGCCACCGGCGGGCAAGAGGCCAGCCAACAGGCCATGGCCGAGGCTCACCCGCTCGGGCGCATCGGCAATCCCGAGGAAGTGGCGGCGGCCGTGGCGTTCCTGGCCTCCGACGACGCCTCGTTCGTCACGGGCGCCATCCTGCCGGTGGACGGGGGCTATACGGCGCGCTGACGGGGGCGGCATCGCGTTCTCCGGTGCCGTCACCCGCCGGTCCCATCGCTCGTGGGCTGGGGCAGCCCTTGCGGCGCCCGGCGGTCATCGGCGCGGCCGCCGGGCGCCGCTGCCTTGTCTCCCGTTTCCTCCTGGCCCCGCGAAAGCGTCCGAGGTAGCTTGAGCGTCAAGCGCTCGATGCGCTGGCCGTCCATGCGCTCCACGACCAGCTCGACGCCGTCCCGCTCGGCCCGGTCCCCCTGCTCCGGAATGCGACCGAGGAGGCTCAGCACGAGGCCCGCGATGGTGTCCGCCTCTTCGCACGAAAGCGCCAGACCCAGGCGGTCGTTGATCTCCTCCAGGCGAACGGTACCGGCCACGCTGTACGTGCGCGCGTCCAGCTGGCGCACCTCGGGCTCTCGCTGATCGAACTCGTCGGCGATCTCCCCGACCACCTGCTCCACCAGGTCTTCGATGGTGACGATCCCGGCCGTAGCACCGTACTCGTCGACCACGACCGCCATGTGGGCCCGCTTCTGGCGCATCTCCCGCAGGAGCTCCACGACCCGTTTCGAGTCGGGCACGAAGTAGGCAGGGCGGATGAACCGGGCGACGTCGAAGCCTCCCTGCTCGGCACGGGGCGTCTCCATCATGAGCTCCTTGACGTGCAGGATGCCGATGACGTGATCCAGGTCCTCCTTGTAGACGGGGTAGCGGGTGTAGTGTTCCCGGCGCACCAGGGCCAGCAGATCGGCCCACGTGATGTCGTGAGGGATGCCCGCCACGTCGAGCCGCGGCACCATGACGTCGCGCACCCGCAGGTCGGTGAAGGCGAAGATGCGCTCCACCATGGCTTCCTCTTCCGGAGCGAACACGCCCTGCTGGCGGCCGAGCATGAGCATGGTGCGTACGTCTTCTTCGCTCACGGCCAGGGGCCCGCCTTCGTGGCGGCGCTTGTGCCCGAGCGCGCTCACGAGCAGGTCCGAGAGCGCGCCGAACAGCCGGTTGATAGGGGTGAGCAGCCAGACGAGGCCTTCGACGGCGCGGTGAACCCGGCGAGCCAAAGGCTCCGGGGCGTGAGCCGCGATGGCCTTGGGTGTGATCTCTCCCACGAGCAGGATGATCGTGGTGGCGGCCAGGGTCGCGACGAGCAGAGCGGCCTCGTCGTCCACCACCCAGCGCAGCACGAGGGCGGTCACGATGGCGGAGATGGCGACGTTGACGAGGTTGTTGCCGATCAAGACCGTGGACAGCAGCCGGGAAGGGGATTCCAGCAGCCGGGCGATGCGCCGTGCGTCGGCGTCACCCGAGTCGGCCAGGCGCCGGAGCCGGATGCGGTTGAGGGCCATGAGGGCGGTCTCGGAGCCGGAGAAGAAGGCGGAGAGCAACAGGAGTCCCACCAGTACGGCGATACGCCATCCTGTGTCGGGATCCAAGTCCACCATCACCTGCCGATACGTCCGAGGCTATCCCCATTATACACGGCGAAGTGGGCCGGGCTTCTGGGGTGCGGGGCTCGGGTAGCGGCGCCCCCACGGCCTCTACAGGGTTTCCAGGATGAGCGCCAGGAGCGCCGTGCGCACGGGGAGGGACGGCAGGTAGACGTGCTCCTGGGAAGAGTGGGCACCGTCCCCCTCCGGGCCGAGGCCGTCGAGGGTCGGGAGGCCCAGCTCGGCGGTGAGGTTGCCGTCGCTGGCGCCGCCCACCTGGGCCTCGGGAAGTTGCAGGCCGAGCGAAGCGGCCAGGGACCGGGCATGCTCGTAGAGGCCGGCCGACGCCGTTCGCTCGAGTGGCCACCGGTTGACGCCGCCCGACACTTCGAGCACTGTCCCGCCGTCAGCCGTGAGTGCCCGCAGCGCCCGGTCGATGCGCTCGGCCTCGGCGCGGGTCGTGAAGCGCACGTCGATGTCGGCCCACGCTCGTTCCGCTACGACGTTGGGGCGGGTACCGCCGCCGATGACGCCGACGTTGACGGTCGTGCCGCGTTCCGGGTCGGAAAGGGAGGCAGCGGCCAGCACCAGGCGGGCCAGGGCCACGTTGGCGTTGATGCCCCGGGAGAAGTCGTTGCCGGCGTGGGCGCTGCGGCCCGTGACCGACAAACGGTACTGGGCGACGCCCTTGCGGGCGGTCTTGACGGCACCACCGGGAGCGGCGGGCTCGAGCACCAGGGCGCAGGTCGCTCCGCCGGCGAAACGGTCGATGAGGGGGCGGCTGGTGTGGCTGCCCACCTCCTCGTCGGCCGTGAGCAGCAGCGTAACAGGGTGCCGGGGCCCCGAGCCCACGGCCCGGAGCGCCTGGACTGCCCAGGCCATCATGACCAGGGCTCCCTTCATGTCGTAGGTGCCCGGGCCCCAGGCACGATCGCCTTGCACCCGAAACGGGGTCGCCGCCAGCGTGCCGCGGGGATGGACCGTATCGACGTGGCCGAGCACGAGCACATAGCGGCCGTTCCCCTGGCCGCCGTCTTCCCCACGGCCGGGGATGTGCACGGCCAGATGCACGCCCACACCCGGCGCGGGGTACTGGTCGACGCGACAGCCGAGGCGGCGCCAGCGCCCGGCCAGCAGGGCTGCGGCCGTGGCGATACCCTGCTCGTCCCCCGAGGGAGTCTCGACTTCCACGAGGCGCCGCATCTCCTCGACCATGTCGTCCAGGTGCGAAGACAGGTAGGCTGCCAGCGCCGCGGGGGACGATGCCTGCACGGGCAGCGGCGCAGGTGCCCGGGACGGCTCCACGGTCACAAGCCCACTTCCTCTCTCTTGCCCTCGTGGCCCGAGGCCTCCATTCGACGCCGGGCGCAGGAGATCCGCCCGGCCACGGGAAGCTTCCTTCCCAGCATCGGCCGGGGCTCCGACTGCTGGCTCCGGCGCCGGAGGTCGTGACGATGCGCATCGAACGGGCCGAGCTGCGCCTGATCCGCATGCCGCTCAAGTTCGCCTTCGAGACGTCGTTTGGGGTGACCCGCGAGCGCACGATCCTGCTGGTCACGCTGTTCGCCGGCGGCCTGGAAGGATACGGCGAGTGCGTGGCCGAGGAGTCTCCCCTCTACCGGGAGGAGACGGTCGGCACCGCCCGCTCGGTGCTGGAGGAGGTCATCCTTCCGCGGCTGCTCCGGCCGGGGGCTCCCTCGGGGTCGATGGGGGCCTCGCGGCAGGCCCCGACATCCCCAACCCGGAGACGCTGGCCGCCTCGTTGGCCTCCGTCCGCGGCAACCGCATGGCGAAGGCGGCCGTGGAGACGGCGTTCTGGGATCTGTGGGCGAAGTCGCTGGGCCTGCCCCTCTGGCAGCTCCTGGGTGGGGTTCGCCAGGCGGTGCCCGTCGGGGTGAGCCTCGGGATCCAGCCATCCGTCGAGGCCACCCTCGACGCCGTTGCCCGGTACGTGGCCGAGGGGTACCGCCGCATCAAGCTCAAGATCAAGCCGGGATGGGACGTCCGGGTGGTGGCCGCCGTGCGGGAGCGCTTCCCCGAAGTACCCCTCACCGTCGACGCCAACTCCGCTTACACCCTGGCCGACTTGCCGGTGCTGACGGCGCTCGACCGCTTCGCCCTCGACTACATCGAACAGCCCCTCGCCTACGACGACCTGCACGACCACGCGCTGCTGCAGGCGCGGCTCGGCACCCCCATCTGCCTCGACGAGTCCATCACCAGCGCCGCCGACGCACGTAAGGCGCTGGCGGGTGGCGCCTGCAGGGTCATCAACATCAAGGTGGGGCGTGTGGGTGGCCACCTCGAGGCGCGCCGGGTGCACGACGTGGCGGCGGCGTTCGGGGCGCCGGTCTGGTGCGGCGGGATGCTGGAGGCCGGCATCGGGCGGGCGCACAACCTCCACCTCGCGACCCTGGCCAACTTCACGATGCCCGGCGACGTGGCCAGCTCCAGCCGCTACTGGGAGGCCGACATCATCGAGCAACCGCTCGAAGCGGCGGACGGGCTGCAGCGCGTGCCGGGCGGCCCCGGGCTGGGCGTGACGCTGAACCGCACCGTGCTCGAGCGGGTGACACTCGAACGGCGGGTGGTGACGGGGTGAGGGCGCGTTGCGGCAAGCGGCCGGCCCGGGGCGCAGGAGGTACCCGCGGCCCGGCGAACCAACGCCCCATGTCCACCGGTACCGAGCCCTGGCGCCGCGGGCTGGAGGGTGCCAGGGCGGCTCTTCCCATCGTCGTGGGGTACGTGCCGGCCGCCGTGGCGTTTGGCGCCGCAGCGCGCCAGGCGGGCTTGAGCGTGCAGGAGAGCGTCGCGATGTCGCTGCTCGTGTACGCCGGCGCCAGCCAGTTCGCCCTGGCGGGCATGATCGGGGCGGGAGTACCGGGAGTGGCGGCCGCGGTCACGGCGCTCGTCCTCAACTTGCGCCACGTGCTGTACGGGCCGGCGCTCGCTCCGTGGCTTTCCCGGCTCAGCCGCCCGGCGGCGGCGCTCGCCGCCTTCGGGCTCACCGACGAGGTGTTCGCGGTGGCGTCCGGGATCCTGCCGCGAACGCCTGCATCGAGGGCCTGGCTTTTCGGTCTCGAGGCGGCTGCCTATGGCTCGTGGGTACTCGGCACGTGGATGGGTGCGGCCGGAGGGCAGGCGGTAGCCACGCTCCTCCCTTCCGTCGCACCGGCCATGAACTTCGCTCTACCGGCCCTTTTCGTCGCGTTGCTGGTTTCCCTGGTCGCTCCCCGCAAGGAGCTGGGGATACCCGCCAGCGCGTTCGTGGGCGGTGCGGTCGCCCTGGCGGCATGGCTTCTCGGTTGGGGCCGGTGGGGCGTGCTGACCGCGGGAGTGGTGGGCCCGCTTGCCGGGCTTGCGGTGGCGCGGCTCGAGCGGCAACGGCCAGAGCCCGGGCCGTCGATGGAGGCGGTCAAACCGCGATGAGCCCACTGGCCGGCGTGAGGCCGGAGATGCTGGCCCTCTTCCTTGCTGCCGGCATCGGCACTTATCTCATGCGGCTGATCCCTCTGCTCGCTGCCCTCGGCCGCACCCCGGCGGGAGCGTCGCAGTCGCCGGGGCGCGCCGGCAGCGTGATGCTCGCACTCTCCCTGGTGGCGCCGGCGGTCATCGGCGCTCTGCTGGTGAGTGCGCTGCTGCCGGCAAGGCCGGGGCCAGGATTGCCCCGGGAGACGGGCATTGCGCTGGTCGCGCTGCTTCCCACCGCGTGGACGGCGCTGCGCTGGCGCCACCTCGGGCTGACGGTGCTGGTGGGCGTCGTGTCGTACTGGGCCGTCGCTCTTGTGGCGTGATCTGGGACGCGGGAGCGGGAATCGGGTAGACTGTGCCTGGAGGCGAATGCCATGAAGATGGAAATCATCCAGGAACAGTTGAAACGGTGGGGTGAGGTCATCGTCCGGACGACCAGCGGCCAGGTGTTCGAGTTTCACCTGGGGGACACGACCTTCGACACGGCACGGCGGGTCATCACGTTTCGGGGGCCCGACGCGGAGTACGTGATCGACGGGGACGCGATCGAAAGCTTCAAGATGCACTGGAGCCATCCGGAGGGCTGAGCAACGCAGCAGGATAGGTCTTGAAACGACTGGCCGGCCGGGAGCGAGCTCCCGGCCGGCCCTGTTTTCGCAGCGCCCGCGTCCCCGTGGTCATCAAGGTACGCTCCCGCCGGGAGCCGGGGAGAGCGTACGGCCCGAGCGCGGATGGAAGGGCCGGCGGGATGCCGGCTGCGATGCCGGCCGCCACCGCAGCAGGCGCATGCCGTTGAGGATGACCAGGAGCACGCTCAGCTCGTGGACCAGCATCCCGGAGGCGAGGTGCACCACGCCGCCGAGGACTCCTGCCACCAACGACAGCACCACGACCACGGCGAAGGCCAGGTTCTGGCGGATGTTGGCGACGATGGCCTTTGCCAGCCCGACGGCGTACGGGATTTTCTCCAGGTCGTCCGCGATGAGAGCCACGTCGGCCGCCTCCATGGCGGCGTCCGTGCCGCCCGCCCCGATGGCGATGCTCACGTCGGCCGCGGCCAGGGCCGGCGCGTCGTTGATCCCGTCCCCGACCATGGCGACCGTGTAGCCTTGTGCCTTGAGCCGGGCGATCTCCCGCACCTTCTCCTCCGGAAGCAGCCGCGCTCGCACCTCGTCGATGCCGACAGAGCGCCCGACCATCCCGGCCGTGAGCTCGCCGTCGCCCGTCAGGATCACGGTGCGGCGCACCCCGGCCTGCCGCAACGCCTCGATCATGCGGGCCGCACTTTCCCGAACACGGTCGGCGAGGGCCAGCACGCCGGCCACGCGCCCGTCGACCGCCACCAGGACGGCGGTACGCCCCTGGGATTCTTCCAGGGCGGCGAGCTCCGCGGCACGGGGTTCGGGGTGCACCCCTTCCGCCTCCATCAGCCGCCGATTGCCGACGAGCACCCTTTGTCCGCCCACGTGGGCGGCTACCCCGCGGCCCGGGTACACCCGGAGCCGTTGCGGATCGGGGATGCTGCCCACGCCGCGGGCCCTGGCGGCCCGCTCCAGTAGGGCAGCTGCGAGCGGATGCTCAGAGCCCTTTTCGACCGCCGCCGCCAGGCGCAGCAGGGACGCTTCTGCGGTTTCATCCGATTCGGTGCCGGTGGGCCCTGCCAGCGTGTGAACCGCCACCACTTCGGGGCGCCCCGCCGTGAGGGTACCAGTCTTGTCGAACGCCAGTGCATCCACCGCCGCCAGGGTATCGAGACGGCGGCCTCCCTTGATGAGGATGCCGTTGCGGGCGGCGTGCCCGAGGCCGGCCACGATCGAAACCGGCGCTGCCAGGACGAGCGCGCCGGGGCAGCCTACCACGAGCAGGGTGAGCGCGAGGCGGGTGTCTCGGGTGATGAGGAGGGTGGCGGCCGAGAGCCCCAGGATGCCCGGCGTGTAGTAGCGGGCGAACCGTTCCACCGCCGTCTGCACCCTGGGCCTGGCCTCCTGGGCCTCGCCTACCAGCTGCAGGATGCGCCCGAAGGTGGTCTCCTCCCCCACCCGGGTGGCGCGGACCTCGATGAAACCCACTACGGTTACGCTGCCTGCCATCACCCGGTCGCCGATGGCCTTGGACACGGGCATGGGTTCACCGGTGAGCGCGGACTCGTCGACCTCCGCCTCGCCGCGCACCACGACCCCGTCCGCTGCCAGCTTTTCACCCGACCGCACCACCATGACGTCGCCGGGCCGGACCTCCTCGACCCGGACGGCGGCTTCGCTGCCGTCGGGGCGGCGCACCCTGGCCGTGCGCGGCACCCACTCCGCCAGCTCCCGGATGGCGGCGCGCGCCCGCTCGAGCGTCTTCCACTCGAGGTAGCCTCCGAGGTCGAAGAGGACCGTGACGGCCGCGGCTTCCCAGTACTCTCCGATGGCGAGTGCTCCCGCGGCCGCCACGCTCACCAGGAGTTCGATGGTCGCGACCCGCATCCGCAGGCCCTCAACGGCCCGGCGGGCCAGCACCTGGCCCGAGACGAGGGCGGCAGCTGCCATGAGGCCCGCGTAGACGAGGTGGCTGCCCTGGTACCCGAGCGCCTGGTAGAGCCAGGCCGCGGCCATGAGGGCTGCCGCAGCCGTCACCCGGCGGAGGGGGCCTCGGTGCGAAAGGCCCGCAGCATGGCCATCAGCTCCCCAACTCCTGGCGGCGGATGGATCGGGCCGGGTAGCCCAGGCGGCTCACGGTGGCGGCGATGGCCCCCGGCTCGATGACCGTGGGGTCATAATCGACCGCGAGCCGGCCGGTCGCAAAGGCCATCCTGGCGGAGCTCACGCCGCGCATGGCTCCGACGGCCTTCTCAATCTTGGCGACGCAGCTCGGGCAGTGGATGTTGTCCAGCTGGAACGTCTCCCGCACCATCATGGTCTCCCCCTTCGAGGTATGTCCCCTTGCAGGCCGATGATGGCATGCCCGGGAGCCCGAAGTTGATGATGCGGGTCATAAACACCGAGAAGCTGTTCAGATCCGGCCGGCGCGCTCGATGAGCCGGGCGGCGTCCAGTAGCCGCACCAGGCGGCGACCCTCGAGGCGGATGATGCCTTCGTCCTCCAACACGTGGAGCCGGCGGCTGAGGGTCTCCTGCGTGGTTCCCACGACGCGGGCCAGTTCCTCCTGCTTGAGGGGCAGCTTCACCACCACGCCGTCCGCGATGGGGCCGCCGGCGGTGGCCAGCTTGACCAGCAGGGCCGCCACCCGCTCCTCGACCGGGTGTACGGCGAGCTGCTCCACCAGGGCCTCGAGCTCCCCGACCCGTGCCGATAGCGCCCGGAGCATCTTGAGGCTGGCCGCGGGGTTGCACCGGAGGAGCGCCTCCACGTGAGGGCGGCTCAGCAAACAGATCTCGGCTTCGGCGAGCGCCACCGCCGTCGCCGGAAGGGGCTGCGGGTCGAACAGTGCCAGCTCGCCGTAGAAATCCCCCGGCCCCAGCAGGCGTACCACCTGCTCGCGACCGTCCGCGCTCGTCCGGACCACCTTTACCAGACCGGACGAAACCACGTACAGGTGCCCGGGCGCCTCGCCCGCCCGGAAGACCACCTCGCCCGAACGAAAGTGCCGGGGGTGGGAACCGGCGGCCAGCTCCTCGAGCTCCGGCTCGGTCAGCTCCGCGAAGAGGGGAACGCGGCGGAAGCAAGCCGCGTGCGCGGGCACCGGGGAGGGGTCCGAGGAGGATGCGACCGGCCTACCGCAGGCGGTGGTACGACCATGATCTTCCACACAGACCGCCCCCTTCGCAGTCGACCATTTCTCGGGATGGGACGCCCGATCGGGGAAGCGCCATGCACGCGGGCATCATACCGGTCACGGCCGACTGCGGCAACACCCCAGCCAGTCATGGCCGGTGCGGATGGGGCGGTGAAGAACATCTCCGGTTTTTGCACGGATGGGAAGGAGTTCTCCACTGATCCGAGAATACGGTTACCGGGCGGCGAAAAGGCCGTTCCGTTGCCGGCATGGGTACCGGTTGCGTACTGCTGAAAGGAGGTTCGCACAGATGAGAGCGAGGCGAGCCAGTGTTGGGCAAGCGGTAGCATGGGGTGTGGTGGCGGCGCTGGTCCTGCTGGGGGTTGCCTCTTCGGTGATGGCTGCACCGACCAAGCTCGTCTACTGGCATGGGTGGGGCGGCGACGAGAAGAAGGTCGTCGAGGACGTCGTGGCACAGTTCAACAAGACGCACCCCAACATCGTGGTCGAGCCGGTCACGATTTTCGGCGCCTACGACAAGTTGCTCACCTCCATCGCCGCGGGGACGCCGCCGGACGTCGTGTCGGCCATCTGGTGGACGCAGGTAGCAGATCTTGCTAGCCGGGGTGCGCTGGTCCCGCTCTCCTCGTACGCGAAAAAGGACGGGATCAAGGGCGAGGAGTACGTGGCACCGGTCTGGGAAGCGGTGCACTACCAGGGCGAGCTGTATGCGATGCCTGTGGTGGCCAACTATTCGATGATTGCGTACAACAAGGATCACTTCAAGGAGGCGGGTCTCCCCGACCGGGCGCCCAAGACCACGGCCGAGCTCGAGGAGTGGGCTCATAAGCTGTACCAGGTGAGCCGCGGCCGGATCCAGCGGATCGGGTACCTCCCCTCGGACATCGTGCTGAGTACCTACATGTTCAACGGGAGTGTCTACGACGCGAAGCGTCGCGTGCCTACGCCCGATGCCCCGGAGGTCATCCAGGCTGCTCGCTGGATGCGCAGCTTCTATGCCAAGTACGGGTATCCGGCGCTTCGGGCCTTCCAGGAATCCCTGGGCAGCTACGCCAGCCCCGAAAACCCCTTCTTCTCCGGGAAGATCTCCATCCAGGACAACTGGGGCGAGTGGATCGTCAACTTCACCAAGTGGTACGCTCCCGATTTCCATTACGGGCGTTTCCCGTATCCCAGGGTCGACGGATCTCCCGGATTCGGCAACTGGGGCGGGTCGGTCTGGGGCATTCCGAAGGGCTCCAAGCATCCTCAGGAGGCCTGGGAGTTCATCAAGTGGCTGTCGGCAGGCGACGGCAACCGGCTTCTGGCGCTGGGCATCTCTAACGCTTCGGCCCGGATGGCGCTCAACGAGAGTCCGGAGTTCCTGGAGAAGATGCCGGTCCTGAAGGACGCCCTGCCCTTGCTCCGCGAGGGCCGGTTCCTCACCTCGCCGATCTTTCCGGGCAACGACGAGTACATACAGAAGCTCACCCCGGTCATCGACAGCATCCTCGCCGGTGAAAGGGACGCAGAACAAGCCCTCAAGGAGTTCGCGGCACAGCAAAAGTAGGGAGTCAGGGCCGGGCGGCTCCCTCGCGGGAGCCGCCCCCGCAGTCTTCCATGGGGGCGATGGCGTTGCGTCGCTTGGAACGTCGGAGACGTGGAGAGCTTTGGTGGGGCCTTGGTTTCATCTCGCCCTGGCTGGTCGGGTTCCTCGCATTTACCCTCGTACCGGTGGTTTCGTCCCTCTATTACAGCTTCACGGACTACAACCTCATGAA
Organism: Limnochordaceae bacterium; assembly: GCA_014896295.1. Classification (GTDB taxonomy): domain Bacteria; phylum Bacillota; class Limnochordia; order Limnochordales; family Geochordaceae; genus Carboxydichorda; species Carboxydichorda subterranea. The sequence goes on along the minus strand of JADBKR010000002.1, from coordinate 305,140 downwards.
CCCGCCGCGATGGGTGGGGGCGGCCAACTTCAGTACCCTGTTCGCCGACCCCACGTTTTACGAGTCCATGAAAAACACGGTGTACATGGTGCTGGTCGGGCTGCCGGTCCACTTGCTGTGGGCGCTCGTCCTGGCATTCCTGCTGGCGCGTCCCCTCAAGGGCATCGCCTTTTTCCGGGCGCTCTACTACCTGCCGACGGTCGTCCCCATCGTGGCCTCGACGTTGCTATGGCGGTGGATCTTCAATCCTAATTACGGTATCCTCAACACGGCCCTCAACTTCCTGGGACTTCCCGAACCCGGATGGCTCGTGGATCCGGCGTGGTCCAAGCCCGCCCTCATCATCATGGGCATGTGGGGAGTCGGGGGCACCGTCGTCATCTACCTGGCGGCACTCAAGGAGGTACCCAGGGAGCTGTACGAGGCGGCCGAGCTGGACGGTGCGACCTCGTGGCGCAAGACCACGGCCATCACCCTTCCGATGATCTCGCCGGTACTCTTCTTCACCGTCGTGGTCAACATCATCGGGTACTTCCAGTACTTCACCCAGGCGTACGTTTTCTCCGCTACGGGCTACGGTGGCCAGCTGGCGGTGGGCGGACCCCGTAACTCGACGATGTTCTACGCGCTCTACCTCTACCTCAACGCCTTCCGTTTCTTCAAGATGGGGCTCGCCTCGGCGATGGCCTGGATCTTGTTCCTCATCCTGCTGGTGGCGACGCTGGTGCTCCTGCGGACTTCGTCCCGGTGGGTGCACTACGGGGGGGCGCGGCCCATATGACGGTGAGGGCGACGACCCGGCCGGTAGCGAGCCTGGCCGGATGGCATTACCGCAGGCGACTGCAATTGTGGGGTCACTACGTGCTGCTCGGCGGGCTCGGCATTGTCTTCTTGTTCCCGTTCTTCTGGCTTGTCTCCACCTCGCTGAAGACCAACAAGGAGATATTCCTGTGGCCTCCGACGCTCCTGCCCCAGACCCCGCGCTGGGCCAACTACGTGGACGCGGTCCAGGCCTTCCCCTTCATGCTCTACCTGGGCAACACGCTGTACATCACCGTGATGAACGTAGTGGCGGTGACCCTTTCCAGCAGCGTGGTGGCCTACGGTTTCTCGAAGATCCAGTGGCCGGGGCGTGACGCCGTATTCGTCCTCGTGCTGGCCACCATGATGCTGCCGTACCAGGTCACCATGGTACCCCTGTTCGTCCTCTTCAAGACGTTGGGCTGGGTGGGTACCTTCCGGCCCCTGGTCGTGCCGCACTTCTTTGCCGGGGCCTTTTACGTCTTCTTGCTCCGGCAGTTTTACATGACCATTCCCAACGAGCTCTCGGAAGCGGCTGTGGTGGACGGGGCCAATCACCTCCGGATCTTCAGCAGTATCGTGGTGCCTCTGACCCGTCCGGCGCTTGCGACCGTGGCCCTGTTCCAGTTCGTTGCATCGTGGACGGACTTCCTGGGCCCCCTCATCTACCTCCAGAACGAGCGCCAGTACACCCTGCAGCTGGGGCTCCAGATGTTCTTCGGCCAGCATTACTCCGAGTGGGCGCTGGTCATGGCCACTGCGGCGCTCATCTCGCTGCCCCTCATCGTGGTGTTTGGCCTCACCCAGCGCACGTTCGTGGAAGGCATCGCGCTGACCGGCCTGCGCGGCTAAGGCAGGGCGGGGTAGGAGAGGGAGGCTGTCAGCGGTGCGGTTGGGCGTCTGGCACAACGGTGCGCCCTTTCCCTTCGGGACGTGGATCGACCGGCTGGGCGGCATGTGGGAAGAGGTAGAAAGGGACACGCTTCGCTCCGCCCGGGCTCTGGCGCGCTTCGACGGCCTGTTGCTGCTGTCCAGTCAGTTGGGAGCAACCCTTCCGGACGACGTGGCAGCCGCCGTGGCGGGGTACGTGGAGGCCGGGGGCCGTCTGTACGTCGAAGGGTGGACCCACGAGCGCCTTGCCGAGCTGGTAGGGTTCCGCGCCCGTGGCACCCGTGCCGAACGGTCGGTGCGGCGCCTCGTCGTCTGGCAGGGGTCGAGCCCGGTGGCGGACGGGTTCGAGCCGATGGACCTGCTCGACCCGTACGGTGCACCTTTCCTCGAGGGTGAGCTGGCCGGCCGCCCCGGGGTACTCCTGGTGCTGGCAGAGGTCCTGGGCACCTATCGGGTCCATTTCGGGCGCGTGGGAGTCGGGGATCCTCATCCGGCACTGATCAGCCCGCGGGACGGCGTCTACTACGCGACGTTGCTGCTTAGCCGGTACCGTGACGACCGCTTCGTATTGCGAGAACGTTGGGAGCGGCTCGCCTTCAACCTGGTCAAGGCTCTTGGTGGATCCGGCCGCAGCTTCGAAGAGGTACACCGCAGGTTGCTGACCGACCCTCCGGTGTGGGTGCCGCCCGGTGAGCCGGCCCGGGTGCGGGTGGAGGCCGCCGTCGCGCCGGATCGCGTGCAGCTTCGCCGGATCCTCCCCGAAGCGGCGGGGAATAGCTGGGAGCTCATCCCCTTGCGGGCGGCCGGCGCCAGGGCTTTCGAAAGCGAGCCGCTGGTGCTCCGGGAGCCGGGAGTCTACGAGCTCCGGGCCACGTGGGCCGACGGTGAGCAGATCCACTACCGCCTCGACGTTTCCGACCGGCAGGTGCGCTACCGACAGAGCGTGGGTCGCAACCTGGAGTGGCTGCGCCGCAACCTGTTCGTGACACCTGACGGCACGGGAGGCGTTTACGAACGGGTGGAATCCAACACCCGCAGCATTGGCAAGGATCTGCGCCCGGACTGCATCGCCGAGACCGCCGCCGCGTGCTGGACCTTCGGAAAGGCCTCTGGGGACGAGTCCTGGATGCGGGTGGGCCGCAACCTGGCGAAGCACCTTTACGACGGGCGGTACCAGGACCGGGACGCAGGGGCCGGCACGTTCGGCTTCTGGAACTGGATGGGGGAGCTCGCCCCGGGCCAGCATCCGGAAAACATCTTCACCGACGACAATACGTGGGCATCGTTGGTCGGCATGGTCTTCCTGCGGGAAACCGGCGACGAGACGTTCGGTCGGGCGCTCGAAACCGTGCGCGCGTTCCAGAAAACGCTCAACGCTGCTGGGTGCCACGACTACCTTTTCCTGCGCGGCAGCGTGCTCAACACCGTGGGGCCGGTTCCCTGCCGTCTGTCTCCCGGGACGAGTGTCGTCCCCCACTACAACGGCATGCCTGTTGCCCTTTATCCCCATGCGTGGGCGGCAACGGGAGACGGCTCGCTGTTGCGAGACGGGTGGCGGGCGCTGGAGCTGATGCTCGCCAGCCACCCCATCCGCTACGGCTACGACGTCAGCCGTACCGAGATCTATGCCCGGGCGCTCCTGCCCCTGGCCATGTGGAGCGGGGTTTCCGTAAAGGCCCGCGAGGCGGCCCTGGATTGCATGGCATACCTGGAGCGACGCACGGACGAGACAGGAGCGCTGCAGGAGTGGGACAACGAGGACAAGGACCTCTTCGTGGCCGACTCCGCGGTCTTCCACGAAAACGGCGAGCCCATTGCCGACATCATGTACGTGCAGAGTTTCGCCCTCTTCGGGCTGTGGCAGTTGTACAGGGCCACGGGGGACGGGCGGGCCCGTGCACTGTTCGAGAAGATGGCGGACTTCCTCGTCCGCATCCAGATCGCGGATCCGGAGGATCCCCTGGTAGACGGCGGGTGGAAGCGCTCGTTCGATTATCGCCACTGGGAGTGGTACGGAAGCCCGCAGGACCCGGCGTGGGGCCCGTACGTCATGGAGTCGGGCTGGTGCAATGCCGTCATCGACTGGGCGATTGCCCAGTACCTGGCGGGCGACGACGCGATGCCCCGCTTCGATGAGCGTGCGTGTCCCCTGCCACCCTGGGCGGTCGCCCTGCAAACGGTCACGACCCCCGCCACGGAAGGGCGCGTGCCCGTGCTCTTCACGGAGGATCTCCCCGCGAAGGGGGAAGGCCATGGCATCGCGCTCTTCTGGAGGCCGCCGGAAGGGCCCCCGCCATCGGGCTACCGGGTGTACCGCAGCAGCACGTTCCCGGCGTTGCCCCGAGCCGATCACCTGCTGGGTGAAGCCGAGAGCCCGGCTTTCGTCGATCGGAGCGCACAACCGGGTACGTGGTACTTCTACGTGGTGACGGCCGTCCGGGACGGTGGGGACGAAGGCCCGCCCTCCGCCTGCGTGGCCCATCGCTCCCCCCGGCGAGGCCCGGTGCCTGCTCCCCGGCACGTGGAGCTCGTACGTGACGGCCAGGGTGTCCGCCTGCGGTGGGAGCCTCCGGAGGGTACCCCGCCACCGGCTCTCCGGCCGGATGCTCCCCCGGAAGCGTTTGGGCTGCACTATTCGGTCGAGAACCACGTGGTCCGTGGTGTCCCTGAACGGGCGCCGTTCACCGGGGTGCGTTACCTGGTGCTGGCGGGATGGGGCCCGGAGGTCCGCCCTCCTCGGGCCGAGGTCGTGACGTCCACTTACGATACCACGTGCGACCTGACGTCGTGGTGGGAGCAGCTCAGACAGCGCCGGACCGGTCTCGTCCCGAGCCACCTTTCGGTCGTGGCGGTCGATGACGACGGCAATGCCGGTGAGCCCGCCGAGCCCGTGGCAATCGAGGGGTGAACGTCGTGGAACTGTTGCGCAATGGGGCTTTCACGGAGCATCACGGCTGGTCGCTCGGGGAGAACTGCGAGTACGTGCCGGAGGTGCCCGGAGGCGGTCCCGGGTTGATGAGCCTGGGTGCCGACCCCACGCAGAAACAAATGAACGGCGAGAGCGAGCACGCCGGGGCCGCCACCCAGTGGGGCTTCATCCCTGAGGGCTGCGAGCGCCTGGAGCTCCGGGGCCATGTGCGGCTGGACAGTCTCCATCCGTACACGGGAAGAGGCAACGTCGCCCACCTCACTCGGGCGCCGGGGCACCTGTATGTCCGGCTGGCGCAGCTCGACCTCTCCGGCGATCCGGTCGACGAGGCGACCGTCCTGGTACTCCGGGAACCCGGCGGGTGGCAGCAGGTCGAGCAGCAACTTCCCCGCAACCCGAAGGCGTGGTTTTTCGAACTCCGCATCGGGATTTACAACGGCACCGGCCGGTTTTGGGTGAAGGCGTTTTCGCTCCGGGCCCGGGGTGCAGGTCTCGACGCCGTCTCGTCCTGGCCCCCACTTCTGGATGACCGTGCGGTGGCCATCTTCTACGACCCGTCGTTCCCGGGCGCTCCTCAGGAGAGCCGGGTCTTTGCCTTGCTCGCGCGCCTGAAGGCGTGGGGATGGCAGGTCGCCTCGTGGAATGCGGCGGCCCTGGAGAGACCGGATGCGCTCACCGGTGCTGGGGTCTCGCTCCTGATCTGGACCCACGGGCCGCACTACCCCGCCCACGCGCGGGCGGCCCTCCTGCGCTTTCTGGCGGCTGGAGGGAAACTCATGACCCTGGGTGGCTACGCCTTCGACCGCATCTGGCGCCGGGAGGCGGAAGGATGGGTGGAACAGCCTTACCCCCCGCAGGTCGAGCTCGACGGCGCGCCGGTGGTTGCTCCCCTCGAGTCGACGGTGGAGAGCCTGCCGACCCGGCGTGACGGAGAGGCGCAGGGGTACCTCCTGAAGGCGCATCCGTTCGGCAGCTTCCTGCAGGCGGTTCCGCAAGCCGAAGCCCTCTACGAACTGGAGGCCGGCTCGTGGTACGTGCTGGTGGTGGAGGGCAGGGGAGAGGGCCTCGACTACTTCTGGCAGCCGGTGGTCACCATCGAACAGCTGGATGCCTCAGGGGAGGTCCTCTTCCGGTTCGAAGCCCGGTTGCTCGAGCGCGCCGGCGGACTCCAGGTCTTCCGGATGCCGTTCAAGACCCACTACCGGCAGGCCCGTACCCGGCTGCGTTTCGGACTCAAGATGGTGGAGGGGGCCTATGTACTCCGGCGCTACGGGATCGTGCCCATACCCGACCCTGGGCTCCTCAACGGCCGGTGGGGACTACCTTCCGACGGCATCCTTCTGAAGCCGACCCAGCTCGGCTTGTTCGACGCGGACTTCCGGCTGGAGCATGCCGTGACGGTGCGGCCCGCAGGGAGCCTGCACCTGCTCGACGCCGCCGGCTGGACGATTGCTCCACCCGACGGCGTACGGGGGTGGGCCGCCACCGGGCTGACCCGGGTCGACGACGCGCGGTGGGAGCCGCTGCTGGAGGCGTCCGACCGGTACGGTCAGGAGCGGGGACCCGCCGCGGCTTTGGTGATCCATCGCGCAGGGCCGTACACCCACTCCGCCTGGGCCGCGTTCGGTACCGAAAACATCGATCTCCTGGACGAACGGCGGCTTCCGGGGCTGTGCCGGGTCGCCGCCTTCCTGGCCGAGGGGCTGTTCTTGCAGGAGGTACGGCCGCACCACTACCTGGCCCGCCGGGGCGAAGATGCGCTGGTGGACGTCATCGTCCACAACACCTCGGGCAAATCACGGGCGGGAAGCCTCGTCGTGTGGTGTCTCGACGGAGCCGGGACGATCTTGTGGAAGGGGCAGCAGCAGGTGGCCGTGCCCGCTCGCGCCACCCGCAAGGTCACGTTTGCCATCCCGTGGGCCGAGGGGAAGGGCACCCTGCGCACGATTCGGTCCTGCCTGCGGTACTCCCCGGAAGGAATGTCCGCGGACCTGAGAGCGGGCGACCCGGATGAGCCATGGGACGTCATGGAGAGCAGCATCCTGGTCGAGTCGCAGCAGGCGCTCGAGTGTGGCCCCCGGCTTCAGTTTCGCGACAACTACTTCGAGCTGGACGGCCGCCGGGTCGTGCTCATGGGCTCGGACAGCAACGAAGAGATCTTCTTCGGGGCGTTCCACCACCCGGCCCGGCGCCGCCGGCTGCTGTTGAGGGCCCGGGACTACGGATACCGGGTTTACGAAAACCTGCAGTACATCCCCGGCGGCTTTCAGTTCCCCGAGCGCCAGCAGCGGAGCCTGGACGCCCTGGTGCAGGAACTGCAGCAACTCCGGATGATTTATATGCCCTGCCTGTTGGTGCTCACCAACGTGCTGGCGCAGGGGGCCGAACGGGAAGCACAGCAGGAGTTCTGCCGCAGGATGGCCGCTCACTGGAGGGACGTGCCGGGTCTCATCTTCTATTTCAACGGCGACCTGGGAAGTGAGCTTCACCCCCTGACCGCCTTCCAGGGCCTATGGGAGGAGTACCTGAGGCGCCGCTACGGTCTCCTGGACCGGCTGCAGGAAGCCTGGGGCCCAGCCTACGACCCGTCCCGCGGATGGTCCCAGGCCCTGCCGGACGGGCCCGACCCGGTCTGGAACCCTCTGGCCCCATGGGACGATGTCCGCCTCCGGGACCGCGTGCGGTTCGTGGTCGAGCTGGGGCGCCTATGGAACCGCAGTATGGTGGACGCGGTCAGCTCCGTCACGCCCGGGCGCATCACCACCGACGAGTTCTTCAACCTGCCCTTCGGAGCCAACGACCTGCGCCAGGCGATCGACGGCCTCACCCATGCCAACGGTAACGCCCTGGGCGACCAGGACCTGGACGTCGATCTGCTTCCGGGCGCTTTCACGTTCATCGACCGGCGCATCCGCGGGCAGGGCACCGGCCTCGGTGAGTACGGGTGCAAGACCCACCCGAGCCAGGCATGGGGCGCCAACTACCTCGTGCGGCGTACCCGGGAGGAGCAGCTGGAGCACTTCCTGGCTGTTCAGCATTACGGGCTTGGGCGGGGGGCCTCCAAACTCCAGCACTGGGGACTGCAGGACTCGACGGGATGGGTCTTCCCGTGGGGAGTCTTTCACAGCCACGATCCTGTCCCCAAGCCTATCGCAGCCGAGGTGCGCAACGTGGCGCTGCTGTTCGCCACGCTGCCGCTGGCATACCGGGCGCCCCGAGTGGTACTGGTGGTGCCCTCGGAAAACCGGATGGGGCCGGGCGGCATCAAAGCCGTCAATGCGGTGTACGCCGCGGGCATGGCGCTCAGTAGCCTCGGTTGTGACTTCCAGGCCGTCGACGAAGAGGATCTGGCCACGCTGCCCTTCGAGCCACGGGTCGTGCTCTATCCGGTGGCCTACGGGGCACCCGCGACGGCGCTGGAATGGCTGCGGCACTTTGCCCGTCGGGGAGGTACGGTCTATCTCTCGGGCGACCCGTCGTACGACGAGGACCGCAAGCCGCGGCGCGAGAGCGTATGGGAGGACCTGATCGGCGCCCGGCTGGTGCGCCGGCTGTACCCGCCCATGCAGTGGGAGGCGGGGCCGGCCGTTCGTGCCCTTATCCCCGGCACTGCCGTGGAGGACACGTGGCGGCCCTGCGTGCACCTCGAGCTTGCCGGCGCGCGGGCGCTGGTCGCAGGCGAGGGGGGCTTCCCCGTGGTGACCCGCCGGCCCGCCGGGGACGGCACGGTGATCTACAACGCGGACCCGACCGAGGCCCGCTGGCCGGGCTGGCGGTCGAGCCCCGTGCTCTTCGAGCTGTACAGGGCCGTCGTCGGGGCCTGCGTCGATGGCGAGCCGCCCGTGAGTCCCCAGGAACCCGACCTGCACGTGATGACGCCTGCAGCCGAGGGCGGCCGACTGTGGGTGCTCTTCCACCGGTCCGGTTCCCGGGAGGTCGAGGTGCGCCCCGGGGAGGGGCAGGCCGTCCGCCTGCACCTCGAGCGAAGACGGCCGGGGCTCGTCTTCGTCACGAGCAGGGGAGAGCTGACTCACGTGGAGTCCCAGGGTACCGTGACGTGGCGAGGACGGCCGCTCGTGGAAGCGAGCGCCCACCTGGCCCTCGTCGCGCTGGACGGGCAGGACCTGAGCCGCAGCGAGGCGGTGCTCGCTTTGCCCTTCACGACGGGCACGGTATGGCGGTGGCCGGGCGCGGGTGATACCGTGGTGGTTGGCACCTTCCGCGACGGGCAGTGGGTCGAGCTGGAGAAGATGCCGGCGACCGGCGAGCCGTTGGAGGTCGACGAAGTCCGGGCGGGTTGCATGTTCCTGGTCGCTGCCGGGCACCAGCTGCCGCAGTGGCGCCGCAGGTTGTCGGCGTACTGCGTCTCGGGGTACTTCGAGGCAGGTCCCGGTCCCTTGGCTCCGGCGGGGGAGGCACCTTGATGCCATTGGCGCTGAGCCGGCGCCGCCTCATGCAGTTGGCGGCGGGCATGGCCATCCTCCCTGCGGTCACGGGGGCGAAACCCATGAACGAAATCAGGGCGATCGAAGGCAGCTGGCTGGACTTCCACCATCCCAATCCTCACGACGGCGACTATTGGAACGGCCAGACCGCTCTGTTCAGCTGCGAGCAGTGGCAGGCCAAGGTGAACGAGATGGCGGCCGTCGGCATGCGCATCCTCGTGGTAACGTCGGTGGCCCTGCGGGGCGAGGCCTTCTACCCCTCCGAGGTCATGCGCAAGCGCTGGACGCCCCTGGCCTGCGCCGACCCCATCGAGGCCGTGTTGCGAGCGGCGGATGAAAGCGGCGCTGGGGTATTCCTCGGGGTTGGCTTTTTCAGCGAGCATACCGGCGACTTTGCCTCGCAGGATCCTCGCGAACAGTTGGGCCGCCAGCACGTCCCCCTGGAGCTTGCCCGCCGGTACGGGCATCACCGGGGGTTCTCCGGATGGTACCTGCCGGTCGAGGCTCCCATCCAGGGCCACTTCCCGGAGGCGTACGTCCTCTACGCGCGAGCCATGGCGGAACGGTTGCCGGCAGGCGGCTCCCGGCAAGCCGGTCCTCATTGCCCCTTACGGCACCCGTACGGTGGCGGACGACCGGCGTTTCGTCGAACAGCTGCGAGCGCTCGAAGTGGATTACATCGCTTACCAGGACGAGGTGGGAGTCGAGAAGACACGGGTCGACGAACTGGATGCCATCTGGGCGCGCCTGCGCAGGCTGCATGACCGGGCACGGCTGCCGCTTTGGGCCGACGTCGAACTCTTCCGGTTCGAGGGGCCGGTATACCGCAGCCCTCTGGTGCCCGCGCCGTGGGAGCGCATCCTCGCCCAGCTCACCGCGGCGTCCCGCTATGTCGACCGGATCCTCGCTTACCAGTACCTTGGCCTGATGAACCCGCCGGACAGCCCGGCCACGGCGGGCCACCCGAGCTCGGTGGCGCTGTACCGGGCATACGCCCGGTGGCTGCAGTCACGGTGAAGGGGAGTGCGCGGAGGTACATGGCGACGACAGATCTGGTGCGACTCGGTGTGGTAGGCACGGGAGCGATCGCTCGCAGGGCGCACCTGGCGGCCGTGAAGCGTTCGGGTGCCGCCGAAGTGGCCGCAGTGGCGGACGTCGAGCGGCAGAGAGCAGAAGCGGTCGCGCAGGAGTTCGGAGTGCCGGCGGCGTACGGCTCGCTGGAGGAGATGCTGGAGGCTCGCCCGGAGATCGAGGCGGTGGTGGTCTGCACGCCCAACCACCTTCATGCCCGGCAGGCGCTCCTGGCGCTCGAGGCGGGGAAGCACGTCCTGGTCGAAAAGCCGATGGCCCTGACGGCGGAAGATGCCGACGCGATGGTGGCGGCCGCCCGTTCGAGCCGGCGCGTGCTCATGGTCGGGTTTACCCACCGGTTCTATGCGTTCAACCAGGAAGTGCACCGGCTGGTGCGGGAGGGGGCGATCGGGCGCATCCTGAGCTTTCGCGTTCGGTTCGCCCACCGGGGGCCGTACGTCGCGTGGCCGGCCGAGAGCGACTGGTTCTTGCGGGCGGATCGGGCGGGCGGCGGTGCCTTGCTCGACATGGGCATCCACGCAGTGGACCTGGTACGGTGGCTGAGCGGCTCGGAGGTCGGCGACGTGAGCGCCGTGCTCGCGACGGTGGAGCCGGGAGGCGAAGTCGACCGTGTGGCGCATCTGGCCCTGCGCCTGCAAGACGGGGCGATCGGCACCATCGAGGTGGGATGGTCGACGCATGAAGGCGTGATGGGTTACGAGTTGTATGGCACGGACGGGAGCATCGTGGTGGACTATCGCACTCCCGTGCGGCTGTTCGTGCCGGGCGCGGCATGGCAAGGCCTCACGGGATGGCTCCAGCCGGGCCTGCAAGCAGGGGATCCTTTCGCCGAGGAGCACCGGTACTTCGCCCGCTGCGTCCGGGAAGGGCTGACGCCGGAGCCCGACGGGGTCGCGGGCAGGGAGGCGTTGAAGGTCGTACTGGCCGCTTACGCGTCGGATCGCACCGGAAAGAGGGTGGCCGTATGAAGAGCGCGGTGAGCATGTGGTCGCTGCACCGGGAGGCGTACGCTGGTCGCCTCGACGTGGCCGGGTTCGTGCGCTGGGCCCAGGGCGCCGGGTTTGGTGCGGTGGAGCTGTTGGACGTGTTCTGGAAGGACGAGCCCCGGGAGGTGCCGGAGATCCGGGCGCTCGTCGACCAGACGGGGCTCGTCGTGGCCGCCTACGATGCTACCAACGACTTCGCCTGGCCAGATGCGGCGCGCCGGGCGGAGCAAGTCCAGCGGGTGCGGCGGGCCGTGGATACCGCGGTACGGTTGGCGGCGCCGGTGGTCCGGGTCTTTTCCGGCGATCTCAAGCCGGACGTGCGGTGGGAGGATGCCCGGGGCTGGGTGATCGAGGGCTTGAGGGAGTGCGCCGGCTACGCCCGGCAGGCGGGGGTCGTGCTGGCCCTGGAGAACCACGGGAAGCTGGCCGGGCGCAGCGAACAGCTGCTCGACATCGTGCGTTCGGTCAACTCTCCGGCGCTACGGCTCAACCTCGACCCCTCCAACTTCGTCCTCGCCCACGAGGATCCGCTCCAGGCGGTACGGCTCCTCGCCGGCCTGGCGGTGCACGCCCACGTCAAGGGAGGCGACGAGGTCCCGTGGCAGGCCGTCGCCGAAGAGCTGCGGCGGGCAGGCTTCCAAGGGTATCTCTCCATCGAGTTCGAGGGGCAGGGCGATGAGCGGGCCGGGGTGGAGCAGGTCCGCCGCCAGATGTCCAGCCTCATGGGAGTGTAGGGGGCCGCGACGCACGGGGTGGGGTGGGTTCGCACGATAGTACCGGGGCCGATGCGAGCGCGCTGCCCGCGCCGGCCCCGGGCCTTGATGGGTGTGGCTACCAGACGGCGGACACGATGAGCAGGGTGATCAGGGAGACTCCCCACCCGATCGTGGTCGGCACCGACCACGTCATGACCTGCTCTTTCACATCCTCCACGCCGAGCAGCCGGTTGACGACCCAGAAATAGCTATCGTTGAAGTACGAGAAGACCATCGCGCCCAGCGCCGCGGCCTGGGCCGCGAGCACCGGCGGTACGTGGAGGTTGGCGAGGATGGGCGCCGTGATGGAGGCCGACGTGATCATGGCCACGGTGCCACTGCCCTGGGCCAACCGCACGAGCGTCGCCACCAGGAAGGGCAGCAACACGGCCGGGATACCCGTCGTCGCGATGGAGCTCGCAAGGTAGTTTCCGACGCCGCTGTCTCGCAGCACCTGGCCCAGCGCCCCGCCCGCGCCCGTCACCAGGATGATGATGCCGGCTGAGCTCACGCCCTCCTCCATGTAGCGCAGCACGTCCTTGCGGGACACGCCGGGCAGGAGACTCCAGAGAGCGATCAGCAAGCCGATGCCCACGGCGATGACCGGGTTACCGAGGAAGATGATCGCCGTGGCCCAGCTACCCGTGGCCTTCATAGCCGTCAACACGGTATTGAGGAGGATCAAGACGACGGGTACCACGATGGGGGCAAACGAGACCGCCGTGCCGGGCAGCTGCTGCTCCTGCTCCGCCTCGACGGCCGCTTCCGTTGCAGCAGCTGCCTGGGCTGCGGCCTCTGCGGGTACCCGCTGCCACCCGAGCCCCGTCGCGTCCGGGATCTGATAGAGGCGCCGGCCCCACCACCGGGCGTAGAAGACGCCGGCCACGGTCACCGGGATGGCGAACAGCAGCCCTGCCAGAATCATCTGGCCCACGTCGACGTTGAAGATCCCCGCCACCGCCAGGGGGCCCGGCGTCGGCGGCACCGCGTGGTGCGTGGCGACCAGGCCGACCGCCAGCGCCACCCCGATGGTAATCACCGACCGGCCGGTGCGCCGGGAGAGTGCCTTGGCCAGAGGGGAGAGGATGACGAAGCCCGAGTCGCAGAAGATGGGGATGGAAACCACGTACCCGGTCGCCGCCATGGCCGCGTCCTCACGGCCTCTGCCGAACCAGCGCAGGAACGTCTGCGCCATGCGCTGGGCGGCGCCGGATACCTCGAGCAGGCGGCCCATCATGACGCCGAAGCCGATGACGATGCCGATGCTCCCGAGGGTGTTGCCAAACCCGTTCGTGATGGACTTGCCGACCGCCACGGGATCCATCCCCGCCAACAGGCCGGTGAGGGCGGAGGCCAGGATCAGGGCGAGGAACGCGTGAACCCGCGTCTTCAAAATGAGATAGACGAGAACGGCGACTCCCACGATCAGCGCAGCGATCAGCTGCCAGCCTGCTACCGGCGGAGTCTGCATAGGACTCTCCGTCCTTTCCTGCCCTCAACAGGCGCATCTATGGTGACATCAATCTTTGGACGCACGAAACGGCCGCATCCTCACCTCCTACGAGACCACCTTTGCTCACCACCCGCACTCCGGAAAACGGTCCACCCGCGAGCCGCCCCAGGGCCGCCAGAGGCAACACCTGATCGACGAGCTCGATGGCGACGGCGCCCAGCGCACGCACGACCGCCGCCGTCACGTCCCCGCCGCTCAGGTAAAGACCCGCGGGTGGCCGTCCCTCTCGCCGTACGATCGCTTCTGTCGCCTGCCGGACCGCCTCTCCGACCGCTTCTAGAAGCCTCGCCTGCTGGCGCGGGGGTAGTTGAAGGAGTGCGTGCGCATCGTCCCCGATGGTGCGGATGCCTCGGACGGGATGGTGGCCGCCCTCCGCCAGATGCCGGGCCAGCCTCTGGATTTCTTGAGAACGCTTGCTAGTCACGTCACAGGAGAGCAGCGCGGCATCCGCCACCACGAGCGATACGCCCAACTCTCGCTCCAGGCGTGCGAGCTGGCGGCGGGTGAGCTCCGTCGTGCTGCCAGCCACCACCAGGACCGGGCTCGAGGGGGCGCGTGGCTCGAGGGCGGCGGCGACCTCGCCCACGGCTCGGGGTGTCTCCGATGGAGCAGTGACCGGAAGAAGCCGCGCCAATGCCGCTGCGGTCAATGGGCCGGGGTCCGCGCAAACGGCACGGAGGTGCAGCTGGGTCACCACGTGCACCGTGGCGTCGGCCAGCACGCCGATGTCTTCGTCGGAGACGGCATCCGCGACGATGGTACGCTGCCCCGCCGACAAAGCGTCGACGATGGCCGAGCCGACGGCCCTGGCACCCTCCATGACCTTGCCCAGGGGTACGTGCGCCACCTCGCCGGGCTGCTGGTGCTGCAGGAGCGTGGGCAGGTGGGAACAGCGCACGGGAGCCAGCGGGTCGTGGGCCGCGCCCGTGCGGGTGACCGGCGTGCCCTCCACCAGCAGGTACCCTCCCACCACCGTGCGCCCCGAGGCCGGGTAGGCGGCCGTCACCACGGCGAAGCTCTCGGGCCCGAGCACGTCCAGGGCGGCGGCCACTTCGGCGCCGAGGTTGCCGCGGGCGGTGCTGTCGATGCGTTTGGCGACGATCGGGACCGGGGTGCGGTGCTCGATGACCGGCGCCAGGGTCCGGCGCACTCGAGCGGCGGCGACCGCGGGCTCGATCGAGCGGGACGCGGTGTTGAAGAGGAGCACGCCCGGCCTCGGGCCCCGGTCGATCCAGTCCATGGCCCACCGCAGGGCTTCGGGGCCCGGGTCAATCACCGACAGCGCACGCAGGCCCTGCCGCGCCAGGAGCACGCCCGTCGCGTTGGCCCCCGTCAGGTCGTCGGCGACCACGACCCCGAAGGGAGGCAAGCCGCCGCTTGCGTCCCGGTGATGGTGGTGCGGACGGGAACCGTTATCGATCATGACGGTACACCCCACCGGAGGACCGGGCAGCCCTACCAGCCTGGCCCTGTGCCTGGCCGGCCCTCCACGGCCGGGCGTATTGGGCGGCGACGCGGATCGCCTCCAGCATGCTGATCTCTCGAGCTTTCCCCGTGCCGGCGATGTCCAGCGCCGTGCCGTGGTCCACCGACGTTCGCAAGAACGGCAATCCGAGCGTCAGGCTCACCGTTCGGTCGAAGTCGTAGGTCTTGGCGGCGATGTGCCCCTGGTCGTGGTACAGCGAGACCACCGCATCGAAATGCCCCTGGATGGCCCGGTGGAAAACGGAGTCGGCCGGCACGGGCCCCTCCACGTGCAGCCCCTCCCGTCGGGCCGCCTCCACGGCCGGGATGATGGCCTGCTGCTCCTCGTGACCCATGAGGCCGCCGTCGCTCGCGTGGGGGTTGAGCGCGGCCACCGCGAGCCTGGGCCGCTCGATGCCCAACCGGCGCAGGAAGCGGTCCGCCGCTCGCGCCGTCTCCAGCACCCGCTCGGTCGTGACGAGATCGCACGCCTGGCGCAGCGACACGTGCCGGGTCACGAAGAAGATGCGCAGGGGCCCGGTCATGAACATCGTGTACGACTCCGCACTCCCCGTGAGCCCGGCCAGCATCTCGGTATGCCCGATGAACGGGATTCCCGCCTCGTGCAGCGCCTCTTTGTGGATGGGAGCCGTGACGATGCCGTCGAGCGTCCCCTCCATGGCGTCCCGGACGGCAGCCTCGACGTAGGCGAACGCTGCCTTGCCCCCGGCTGCGCTGACCTGTCCCACCGGCACGTCGGGCGGGAACGCACCGGCAACCTCCACGAGCGCGACCACCCCCAACCCGTCGGCGTCTGCTCCCACCGCATCTGCCCTCTCGAGGACCTCCCGAGCGCCGGCTCCCGCGTGGATCCGGGGAGACCGGGGCAGCCAGGCAGCGGCCCTTTCCAGGGCCTGGCGCTGGCCGTAGACCACCGGCCGGCACCATGTGAACACCTCGGGATGGCCCAGCGCCTTGAGCACGATCTCGGGCCCGATCCCGGCCGGATCGCCCAGCGTGATCCCGATGAGCGGGCGTGTGACCCCTTCATGTGCGCGCATACGTCATGGCCCCACCTTTCTGTGCCCTGCGTACGGGCCGTGCCCATGCAAGAGCCCCTGAGCGGCTAAACGAGCACCAGCTCGAATCCCTGCTCCGCGGCTGCCTGCCGGAGCGCCTCGATGGGCTCCGGATCCCCGGCTCTTGCCCCTTCGCCTCGGCCGGGCGGCTGGTGATGATCCGCCGGAAGGCGGAAAGGGGGCTGACCGTGGCCAGCAGGACCCGCCCCAACTTGCTGGAGTCGGCCACCAGGGTGGCCTCCTTCGCGGCTTTCACCATCGCCCGCTTGAGCCGGACCTTTTCCATCGTGCGCGTCGTCACCCCGGCGTGGACATCGAAGGCGTCGGTGCCGATGAAGGCGTGGTGGGCATGGATTCCCTCCAGGAACGCCAGGGCGTGGTCCCCCATGAGGGCGAGCACCCTCGGCTGCACGAGGCCCCCGACGCAGAACACCCGGAAGCGGGGCTCCTCCCCCATGGCCCGGGCAATGTCGAGGTCGCTGGTGACCACCGTCAACCCCGACGGCCGCCGGTGAAGGAGGGCGCGGGCCACCGCCTGCGTGGTGGTGCCGGCATCCAGGATGACCGTCTGCCCGGGGCGCACCAGGCCGGCTGCTGCCTCGGCGATGCGGCGCTTGGCCTCCGGGTGCAGCGAGCGCTTGGTCCGGATGGGCTCGTCGAAGAGGCTCCTGTCGGGCAACAGCGCACCGCCGTGCACGCGGACGACCAGGCCCCGCTCGGCGAGAGCGTTGAGGTCCCGCCGCGCCGTCATGAGCGAGACGCCCATGGAGCGGGCCAGCTGGGTCGCCGAGACCCGGCCCGCTTCCTGGAGTTGTTGCAGGATCCGGCGATACCGTTCGGCCGGAAGCATGGGGACATGTTCGATTTGGTTCGGTCTTGCTCCTGCTCGTGCCGGCTCCATTGGCTATGCATTTTCAGGAAGAGGGTTGACGTGGCGGGTGGCCGGGCGAGGTTGTGCGATCATGTGCGACTCTCTCGGCTTCGGGCAGGCTCGACACGGCCTCGTGTGCAGGGTGCTGCCGTTCAGCGAGCTGTCGAAGGCCCCAGGGCTGCGGCCGGTGGTGGCTCAGGTGCGGCGCCGCAGGCAACGCCCCAGGCCAGGATGGCGGGCGGCGGCTCCCCCCGCAGGTGGCCGTCGACGAGGGCTGCCATCATCGCGTCGCCGGCCGACGCGGAGTCGACGGGCTCGACGGGGGGATTGGGAGCGAGCCACGCTCCGGTGCCGTTGACCAGGACGGCACCTTCGGAGCCAAGGGAGATGACCAGATGATCGGGCCCGAAGCCGTTCGCCAGGAGGCTCCGGGCCGTCTCGACCAGGGCCGGGATGCCGGCCACAGCGACCCCCGCCGCCTCCTGGAACTCCCGGCGGTTGGGTTTGGCCAAGGCGGGCCGGTGCGGCAGCAGCGCGCGGAGCACGGCACCGGGGACGTCCACGAAGACGGGGCGGCCCAGCTCCCTGGCATACCGGTTCAGGCGCTCGTACACCTGCACGTCCACGCCTCTTGGCAGGCTCCCGGCCAGCAACAAGGCCCGATGGTCGTGGAGCGCCTCACGGGCCAGCTCGACGAAAGCCTCGAGCTGGCTCCCGTCGATGCGTAGCTCGCCCTCCTCGTTAAAAACGGTGTCCCTTCGGGCGGATCGACGGGCGCGCCCTTCTGCTGCAGCCGGCCCCACCTCGAGTACGATGGTGGTCACCCGGCTCTCGCCCTCCGCCCACAGGGCCTCGAGAGGCCCTACGCCGTACGCCCGGAGTTGCTCGGCGATGATGGGCCGGCCGGTGTGGCCTGCGAGAGAAGCAGTGAGGAGAGCGGTGGCGAAGTCGAGGACCCAGCTGCCGGAGCGGCCTCGATGATGGTGCTGGCAAAGCGCCTGCCCGTCGGATGTGACGGGCAGGCATCCCATGACTTGCCCGCTGAACGACACCGCTCTCTCAAGTCAGGCGGGCTCGGCCAGCACCACCTGTTCGAGGGCTTTCAGGTAGCGCAAGCCCTCCCCCGCGATGAAGTCGCCGCTCGGCGCGATCTTGCGCCAGATGGCCGTCTCCCGGGCGATGGCCGGCGTCTCGGGGACGAACGACTCGATGACGATGTGCCCCTGGTAGCCGGTGGCTTTGAGTACCCGCATGACCCCCGCCCAATCGACGTGCCCGCTGCCCGGGGTGCCCCGGTCGTTCTCGCAAGCGTGTACGTGCGCCAGCTTCCCGGCGGCCATGCGGAAAGGTTCGACGTAGCTGCGCTCTTCGATGTTGATGTGGAAGGTGTCCAGCAAGAGCTTCACGTTGGGTTTGCCGACGTCGGCGAGGAGCTTCAGGCCGTCCTCGGTGGTGTTGAGGAAGTAGGTCTCGAAGCGGTTGACGGGCTCCAGCCCCAGGGTGACCCCCGCCTGCCGGGCGTGGTCGGCCGCCTGTTGCAGGCCCTCGACCGACCACCGCCACTCGTCGGCCGTCCGCCCGCGCCCCGGGATGTACCCCCAGGCACAGTACAGCACTCCGCTCAGCACCGGCGCCCCGAGCTGGTGGGCGATGTCGATCATCTCCTTGAGCCGCTCCACGCCCCGGCGCCGCACGGCCGGATCGGGGTCGACCAGGTTTTCCTGGCGGCTCAGGCCCGCCACCACCGTGCATTCCAGGCCTTCTTGCTGGAAGGCCCGGCGGGCGCGGGGGATGTCGATCCATTCGGGGAAGTTGAGCGGGAAATCGATGCTGTCGAAGCCGAGTTGCTTGGCCCTGGCGGCCACCTTCTCGACCTCCTGATCCAACCGCACGGTCCACAGGAACGGGTGCACTCCGTACTTCCACATGGCTTTCCTTGGCCTCCTCACCGTTGATGCCCTTGTCCCCTCCGCGACGAGCCTCGCTCAGGCGCGAGGGGCTTCGATGCCGCCAGAAGGAGCTCCTCTACCGCGTTTCAGCGCCTCGATGCCCGTCTTGCCTGGCCATGGGCGCTGCGCCGGCGCGTCCAGGTCGATGGCGCCTCGCTGCACCTCAAGCAGCTGGTCCGGAAACCGCCGGGTGGGCCGCACGAGCCCCGGAGACCCGGGCGACCCGGCGCCTGTGGGCCGTCCAGGACGGATGAGCCGTCGGGAGGTTCGGAGGGTACCGTCACGAAGGAATGCCGGGCTCTCCGGAAGGTACGAGGTCAGGATTGCCATGGGGCGCCCATCCGCGCACCGGACTGCGACGAGAACCTGCCGTTCATCCTCGTCTCCTCGCCTCCCGGTCCCGAGCGGGGTATCCGGCGCCGGAAAGCGGTCGCCTGAGGACTCGGTGCCACGGCGGGTTTGACCGTTGGGCGGGGAGACGGTGAACACATCACGCTCACACTCAACCCGGCCCTGGACGCCACCATCATCGTGGAGGAGGTGCACCTGGGCGCCCTCAACCGGATCCCGCCGATTCGCTATGACGTGAGCGGCAAGGGCATCAACGTGGCAACGGCTCTGAAGCTATACGGGTGGGACGACGTCGAAGCCTTTTGCATCCTGGGCGGGCAGCCCGGACGGGCCATCGCCCGTGCGCTGGAGGAACGGGGGATCGCTTGCCGGGCGTTTTGGTGTGAGGAACCGACCCGCACCAATACGAAGATCGGGGAGACGCGCCTCGAGCGTTTCACCGAACTCAACGAGCCGGGGCCCCGCGTGCCCGCGGGCCTGCTGGAGCAGCTGCGGGCCGCGCTGGTGGAGGAGGGCCATGCGGGGGACATCGCCGTGCTGTCCGGCAGCATGCCGCCCGGAGTGCCGCGCCGAGATCGGGATCGTCACGTTGGGCGAGCAAGGAGCCGTTTTTGCCACGCCGGAAGGCTCCTGGCGGGTCCGGGCGCCACGGGTCGACGTGAAGAGCGCCGCGGGGTGCGGGGACGCGCTCCTGGCTGCGCTGCTGGCAGAGCGGTGGCGAGGGCGGTCGTGGAAAGAGGCGTCCGTCTGGGCGGTGGCCGCTGCCAGCGCCTCCGCCACGCTGGAAGGCACCCGGTTCGCACCCCGGGCGATGGTCGACCGGCTGGTGCCCCGGATGGCGGCAGAGGAGGAGGGCGCGGCATGACCTACCGGATCCTCGTCACGTCGCTGTCGTTCGGCCGGGAGGATGCTACTCCGGTGCGGATGCTGGAGGACGCGGGGTGCGAGGTCATCCGTAACCCGGCAGGACGCCCGCTCAGCGACGAAGAGCTGGCCGGCCTGGTGGGAGAGGTCGACGGCATCATCGCGGGTGTCGACTGGATAGGGCCGCGCACGCTATCCCGAGGGGTCCCGAGGCTGCGGATCGTCTCCCGGACCGGGGTGGGCTATGACCGGGTGGACGTGGAGACGGCGACCCGGCTGGGGGTGGCCGTGACCATCACGCCCGGCGCCAACAGCGAAGCGGTAGCGGACCTGACCATCGGGCTGCTCATCGCGGTGGCCCGGCAGATTCCCGAGGCTGACCGGACGTTACGCGACGGGCGGTGGCACCGTTACACCGGGCGTGAGCTCTGGCGCAAGCGCCTGGGCCTGGTCGGGCTGGGCCGCATCGGCAAAGGGGTGGCCCGGCGCGCGGCGGGCGGCTTCGCCATGGAGGTCCTCGCTTACGACGTCGTATGGGACGAGCCCTTTTGCCGGCAGTGGGGCGTGCTGCGAGCGGGCAGCCTGGACGAGATCTTCGAGACGTGTGACTTCATCAGCCTGCACGTCCCCGAAACGGCCCAGACCCGCCACCTCGTCAACGAGGAGCGGCTGCGCCGCATGAAACGCACCGCCTATCTGGTCAACACGGCTCGGGGCGGCCTCGTGGACGAGGCTGCGCTTGCCCGC
This sequence comes from Limnochordaceae bacterium, assembly GCA_014896295.1. Classification (GTDB taxonomy): domain Bacteria; phylum Bacillota; class Limnochordia; order Limnochordales; family Geochordaceae; genus Carboxydichorda; species Carboxydichorda subterranea. Next base: position 284,403 of record JADBKR010000002.1, on the reverse strand, counting down.
GCCCTGCAGGAAGGGTGGATAGCGGGGGCAGCCCTGGACGTCTTCGAGAAGGAGCCGCCCGCTTCGAGCCCTTTGCTGGGGCTTCCCAACGTGGTCGTGACGCCGCACATCGGCGCCCACACGGTCGAGGCGGTGGGAGAGATGAGCCGGATGGCTGTCCGCAACCTGCTGGCCCTGCTCGTGGAAGGCCGCGTGCCGGAGGGCCTGGTCAACCCGGAGGCCCTGCGGAGCGGGAGCTGAAGGCCCTCCGTCGGGAGGCCGGTGCCAGGGCTACCGGACGCCTGCCCGGATCTCCTCGATCTTGTGGACGAACGTCCTGGCCCTTTCCCTGAGGCCTGCGTAGTCGCCGGACCGCTCGACGTCGCGAAGCAGGGGACCGCCCACGCCGACGACGGTGGCTCCGGCCTCGAACCATGCCTGCAGATTGTCCAGCGACACGCCGCCCGTGGGGCACCAAAGCGCCTGCGGTAGCGGCGCCCGGAGGGCCTTGAGGTACTCCGGCCCGAGCACCGAGGCGGGGAAGAGCTTGAGCACATCGGCCCCCAGCTCGAGCGCCTGCACCGCTTCGGTCGGCGTCATGACGCCGGGGAAGACCGGCAGCCCGTACCGGTGGGCCGTCCGGATGACCGGCTCGAACGTGCCGGCGCTCACCAGATAGTGGGCGCCCGCGGCGACGGCCGCTCGGGCGGTCGCCTCGTCGAGCACGGTGCCCGCTCCCACCAGCAGATCGGGATGCTCGCGGCGCAGGCTCTCGATCACTCGATCGGCGCCCGGCACCGTGAAGGTCACCTCGAGGGTCCGGAGTCCCCCCTCGAGCAGGGCCTGCCCCACCCGGAGCGCGGTCTCCGGGTGGCCCACGCGGATGATGGGGATCATGCCGATGTCGATGATCGCTCCCAGGATTTGGTTGGGACCCCTTGTTGTCATGGCTGTCCCCTCTCCCGAGCCGAACGATGGTTTCTGGGGTCGGCCGCAGCATTCCCTTTGGGGCGCTCCAAACCCTGCGAGCGAACCTCCGGTATATGTCGCGGGACGGAGCTCACGACAATCCCGCGTAAGCTAGAGGGCCTGCTACACCGGGCGCCGAATGTCCTGATGGGGGTGTCTGGGCCATGGCACCCGAACCGCTGTGGAGCATACCACCGAGGTCTCGCCGTGACAGCCGTCTGCGCCCCCGTAGCCCGTGGCGGGACGTCGCCTGGGCGCTCACGGCCATCCTCATCTTCCTGGCTTTCTTCGCCATGCTGGTGGTCTCGCTGAGACCTTGAACTGACGGGGCGGGTGAGTTCGTCCATCCTCGCACGGAGTTGCGGGCGCAGAGGACAGTAACGCCCTCGGCTCGGAGCTTCGCCGCCCCCTGTTCGAGGCGCTCGGGGCCTCTGGACTTGAATCATGTCCGTTCGCTCGAGCACGAGCCGCTTGGATGTCGGTGGCCGCAATCCCCGGGGCGCGAGTATTCGGCGAGGCCTTTCTGCTTTTATAACCCGGGCCTGTTGGATCAGTTCCTCTCACGTGGCCGGAGGATGCTCGATGCCTGCCCGCTTCAAGATTCCCTGATTAGTAGAAGAAGTACTTCTGGTCGAGCAGCCGGGGCAGCCCCCACTGCCTTCCGTTGAACGTGACGATGTCCCACGCGGCAGGGAAGACGTCCGTCTTCATCTCCGCCGTGACCCGACCGGCGACGTCTCAGCTCGAGCCGTGGTGCTGGATACCCGCCCCTTCGCCGGTGTCGCCAAGCCTGCAGGTTGGCCGCGCAGGACCTGCTCCAGTGCCCGCTGGAACCAGGGCAAAACGGTGGGCGTGGTGCTGCCGACGGCGATGATGTCCAGATCCAATCCAACAGGTTGGCGATGACGATCGCCAGACAGCTCATCGCCTCCGACGCGCTGCTCAGTACCCTGAGGGCTCGGGCGTCGCCCCGGCGCCTTGGCTTCTTTTTCAGGGCGCAAGAGGGGAGAAGGAAAACGCGTCCACGTGATGTAGTTAGTGCTCATACGTAATAGCGTTAGCACCGGGGGTTCAGGGGGTCGGGTTCGGGAACCAGTTGTGAAAGCGATAACAAGCCTTCTCCAGACGCCCCTCCCCCGGCGCGACGCTGCGCCGAAACGGAGGCGTCGTCGCCGTGGTAGCCCAACTCATCGGCGGGACGTGGTCCCGTCCTCGCCGCCCGGTCCTTCCCGTCTTTAACCCGGCCACGGGGGAGGTGATAGACGAGGTCCCGCTGTCGGGCCCGGAAGAGGTCGGTGCCGCCTGCCGGGCGGCCGACGAGGCCTTCGGCCATTGGAGCCGTACCCCGGTCATGGAGCGGGTGCGCCTCATGTTTCGCTTCAAGCAGCTTCTCGAGGAGCACTTCGAGGACCTGGCCCGGATCGTGACCCGCCACCACGGCAAGACCCTCGATGAGGCGAGGGGCGAGGTGCGCCGGGGGATCGAGGTCGTCGACTTCGCCTGCGGAGCCCCGACCCTCCTGCAGGGCCGCACCCTGCGCGAGGTCTCCAGGGGGGTCGACCAGGACTACTACCGGTACCCCGTGGGCGTGGTGGCCGGCATCACGCCGTTCAACTTCCCGGTGATGATTCCTCTCTGGATGTTTCCCCTGGCGGTCGTCGCCGGAAACACGTTCGTGCTCAAGCCTTCTGAGCGTACGCCCCTCGGCGCGGTTCGTCTGGCAGAATTGTTCCTGGAAGCGGGTTTTCCTCCGGGCGTCCTCAATGTCGTGCACGGCGCCCGGGAGGCGGTTGACGCCCTACTCGAGCATCCCGCGGTGCGGGCCATCTCCTTCGTGGGCTCGGAGCCGGTCGCCCGGTACGTCTACGAACAGGCTGCCCGCCACGGCAAGCGGGTGCAGGCCGCGGGCGGCGCCAAGAACCACATGATTGTCCTGCCCGACGCCGATCTCGACCTGGCCGTGGAAGCCATCCTCAACTCCGCCTTCGGCAATGCAGGGGAACGGTGCCTGGCCGGGAGCGTCGCCGTGGCGGTCGGGGACGTCCGGGAGCGCCTCCTCGAACGCCTCGAAGAGCAGACGCGGCGCCTGCGGGTCGGCCCGGGTGACAGCCCCGGAGTCCAGGTGGGCCCCCTCATCCGGGCCGACCACCGGGAGCGGGTGCTGGGCTACATCCGGCGGAGCGAACAGGAGGGAGCTCGCGTGGTCGTCGACGGGCGGGCCGAAGTGGAGCGGCCCGGCTTTTTCCTGGGCCCCACCATCCTGGACGGCGTTTCGCCGGACATGGCCGCCGGCAGGGAGGAGATTTTCGGGCCGGTGCTCTCTGTCTCCCACGTGTCCACCCTGGACGATGCCATCGACCAGGCGGGCCGGGTGCGGTTCGGTAACATGGCCACCGTCTTCACCACGTCCGGGCGGGCGGCGCGCGAGTTTCGGGAGCGGGTCGAGGCGGGGATGGTCGGGGTCAACGTCGGGGTGGCCCAGCCGTTCGCGTTTTATCCCTTCTCGGGCTGGAAGGGCAGCTTTTATGGTGATCTCCACGTCCACGGCACGGACGGGATCGACTTCTACACCCGCAAGAAGGTGGTGGTGACCCGATGGGGGGCATGATGCGGGCGGCCGTGCTCGAGGCTCCTGGCCGGGCGCTGCAGGTGGAGACCATCCCTATTCCCGAGCCAAAGGCGGGCGAGGTGCTGGTGAAGGTCGCAGCGTGCGGGGTCTGCCACACGGACCTGCACGTGATCAAAGGAGAGGTCGCCTTCCCTACTCCTGCCGTTCTGGGCCACGAGATCTCCGGCACGGTCGTCGCTTTGGGGCCAGGCGTGGCAGGGCCTGCGGTCGGCACGCGGGTCGTCTCCAGCTTCATCATGCCCTGCGGTACCTGTCACCACTGCGCGGCCGGGCGGGATGATCTCTGCGACGCCTTCTTCAGCCTCAACCGTCTGAAGGGTGTGCTCTACGACGGGACCACCCGGCTCTACCGGAGCGACGGGAAGCCTCTCGCCATGTACTCGATGGGAGGGCTGGCTGAGTACACGGTGGTGCCTGCCACCGATGTCTTCTCGTTACCGGACGCGCTTCCCTTGACAGAGTCGGCGGTCATCGGGTGCGCCATCTTCACGGCCTACGGGGCGGTCCGTCACGCCGGCGACGTCGCCCCTGGCGACACGGTGGCCGTCGTGGCCGTCGGTGGGGTGGGCAGCAACGTCGTGCAAATCGCCCGGGCCTTCGGGGCCGCCGAGATCATCGCCGTGGACGTGCGGCCGGACAAGCTCGAGGCGGCGACTGCTCTCGGGGCTACCGAGACGGTCGACGCCTCCAGAGAGGACCCGGTGGCCCGGGTCCGGGCCATCACCGGAGGGAGGGGGGTAGACGTGGCGTTCGAGGCGCTGGGACGGGCGCGGACCTTCGTCCAGGCGCTGGAGATGGTGAAAGACGGCGGGCGCATGGTCGCGGTCGGCATTGCGCCGGGCAGGGAGTCCGCTCCCGTGGAGATCACCCGGGTCGTGCGGCGCGGTATCCGTATCGTGGGCTCGTACGGGGCCCGCACGCGGACCGACATGCCCCGGATCCTGGACATGACGGAGCGCGGCCTGTTTCGGCCCGAACGGATGGTGACCCGGCGATTCTCCCTGGAGCAGGCGGACGAAGCGTACCGCCTGCTGGACCGGGGCGAGATCGTAGGGCGTGCCATCGTGTCTATGCAAGACGGTGCCGGGTGAACCTGAGACGCTACGACTTCGAGCACGGGGGGCGAACGAACGACATGCGCGAACGGGCAGTGAACGAACGCTGGACGCGCCGGGCGATGCTGCGGGCAGGCGCAGGGGCCGCGGCGGTGTTGCTGGGCGGGCGGCTGGCCAGGGGCAAGCCAGCCGATGCCATTCGCATCGGCCTGGTCGACCCCTTTTCGGGGGTTTACGCGGCCATCGGGCGCAGCGAGAGCGACGGCGCCCGGTTAGCCGTGGAGGAGATCAACGCGGCCGGGGGCGTCCTGGGCAGGCCGCTCGAGCTCCTCGCGGAAGACTCCGCGGCCCGTACCGACGTCGGGGTGCAGAAGTTTCGCAAGCTCGTGGAGCGGGATCAAGTCCAGTTTACCATGGGCGAGGTTTCTTCCGGGGTTTCTCTGGCCCTGGCGCAGGCCTCTCACGAGTTCGGCATCGTGCACATCGTGACCGGCGGCCACGCCGACGAGATCACGGGCAAAGATTGCAAGTGGAACGTCTTCCGAGTGCCCACCAGTGCCACGATGGAGGCGAATGCCATCGGCAAGGTGCTGGCCGACCGATTTGGGAAGGCCTGGTACATCATCACGCCGGACTACGCGTACGGCTGGTCGCTGCAGGAGTCGTTCAGCCGGGTCAACCGGGCGCTGGGGGGCCGCATCCTCGGCGCCGACCGCGTGCCGCTCGGCACGAGCGACTACTCCGCGCAGCTCCTCAAGGCCGCTCGGGCCAAGCCCGACGTGCTGGTGACCTTCCAGGCAGGAGACGACGCCGTGGCCATCCTCAAGCAGATCGCCCAGTTCGGCCTGCACACCCAGATGGCCGTGGCCGGCGGGTTGCAGGAATGGGAAAACATCATGGCGCTACCCCCGGAGGCGCGCATCGGCTGGTGGACCTTCGAATGGTACTGGATCCAGCCGGACGTCCCGGAGGTCAAGGCTTTCGTCGAGGAGTACCGTAAGCGTTTCGACCGGGTACCGACGGCCCGCAGCTGGTTCGGCTATGCCTCGGTGCACGGGCTGGCGCTGGCCATCCAGGCGGCCGGCGACCTGGATGCTCGCAAAGTGGCACGGGCTTTGGAGGGCCTGGTGCTGCCGCGTAAGGTGGCGCTCCAGCCCCACAAGGTCTACTACCGGCCGGGAGACCACCAGCTGACGAGCGGGGTCTTCGTCGGGCACGTGCGCCAGGGCAAGGAGCGAGACGACATCTTCGAATTGGTACAGGTCGTGCCCGGCGAAGAGGCGGCTCCGCCGATCGACCAGACCGGCTGCCGGATCGTCTTCCCGGCGTGAGGTGGCCCGAACCATGGAGCTCTTCCTGCTGCAGTTGCTCAACGGGGCCGTCAGCGGGGTCTTCTACGGCCTCATGGCTCTGGGGCTCTCGCTCATCCTCAGCCTCACCCGGGTGATCAACCTGGCGCACGGCGGCTTCCTGGTCCTGGGGGGCTACCTCGGCTTCACCCTCCAGCAAGCGACCGGCTTCTGGCCGGCGCTCCTGCTCGCTCCGCTGGGCGTGGCGCTGGTGGGGACAGTCGTGGAACGCCTCATCGTCCGCCCGCTGTACCGCCGGGATCCGCTGGAGAGCCTGCTCTTGACTTTCGGGCTGGCGATGGTCGTCGAGGAGCTCGTACGCATGATCTGGGGACCCGTGGGGGTGCCGTTCCAGATCCCGGAGGGGCTGCGGCGCCCCCTCTTCCCCGGCACCTCGTTCTTCTTCGTCACGGGGTTCCGGGCGTTTCTTATCGGCACGGCGATCCTCGTGGCCGCCGCGCTCTTTCTTTTCCTCGGGCGCACCCGCATCGGCCTGACGATCCGGGCCGCGGTGCAAGACAGTGAGACCTTGAGCGCGCTCGGCACCAACGTCTGGCGGCTTTACACGTTGAGCTTCGCCATCGGAGTCTTCATGGCCGGGCTCGCAGGGGTCCTCGCCGCCGGTCAGCTGGGCTTGAGCCCCACTATGGGCTCAGGGCTTCTAATGCCGAGCTTCGTGGCCCTCATCATAGGGGGCGTGGGGAGCCTGGGCGGGAGCTTCCTCGGGGGACTCCTGGTGGGCATGGCCTCGGGGCTCGCAGGGCAGTTCGCCGCGACCGCCAGCGAGCTATCCATCTACGTGCTGCTGGCGCTGACGCTCCTGCTGCGGCCTCGGGGCCTGTTCGGGCAGGAGGGGTTCTTCGAATGAACGTGGCGGACGGCGCTGCAGTCGGGACGACAGCCCGGGCGGCGCCACGCCCGCGGGCGGTCTGGGGCGCGACCGACCTGGCGTTGCTCGGGCTCCTGGTGGTACTTCCATGGGTGCTGCGAGCGGCGGGCAGCTACACGGCGCTGGGTACCTACATCCTGGTGTGGGGTCTGGCGGCGATGGGACTCAACCTGCTGCTGGGATACGCCGGGCACGTGTCCTTCGGGCATGCGGCCTTCCTCGGCACAGGGGCCTACGTGGCGGGTCTCACGATCAAGTGGCTGGCACCCAGTACCCTGCTGGCGGTGGTGGCCGGGTGGGCGGGAGCCACCCTGGTGGCCATGGTCCTCGGGCTGTTGGTGACCCGGCTGCGGGGTATCTACTTCAGCACGTTCACGATCGTCTTCAGCCAGCTCCTCTATTTCATCGCCTTCCAGTGGAACGAGGTGACGGGCGGCGACGACGGCCTGAGGGGCTTTGCACGTCAGCCGATCCACCTCGGCCCGGTCACGCTCGACGTGCCGAAGAACGAGACGACGTACTACTTCGTCGTCCTGGCCGTTTTCGTGGCGTCCGTGGCCCTCATGCGCCTGATCGTCGAGTCGCCGCTGGGCCACTCCTGGGTGGCGTTGCGGGAAAACCCGGTGCGGGCGCGCTTCTTGGGGCTCCCGGTGGAGCGTCACCTGTGGCTGGCCCTGGTCGTTTCGGCTTCGTTCACGGGCGTTGCCGGCGCGCTGCTCGCCTTGCTCATCAACTTCGCCCAGCCGTCCATGCTCCATTGGACGACGTCGGGCGAGCTGGTCATGATGGCTTTCCTGGGCGGCAGGCAGAGCTTCTACGGGCCGCTCTTGGGCGCGGCTTTGTTCCGCATCCTGGAAGAGCTGCTCAGCAGCTACACGGAAAGCTGGATGTTCGTCCTGGGGCTGTTGTTCATCCTTGCAGTGCTGTTCTTTCCCCGGGGGCTGGCGGGGTTGTTCGAGGGGAGGCGCCGGACGCATGGACGCGCTGCTGGCGGTTGAAGGCCTTTCTAAAGCCTTCGGGCGACTGCAGGCCGTGCACGACGTGTCGTTCGCCGTGGCGCCCCGGGAGATCCGCGCCGTCATCGGCCCCAACGGCGCGGGCAAGACGACGCTCTTCCACCTGATCTCGGGGGCGCTACGGCCCGACAAGGGGACGGTGCGGTTCGCAGGGCAAGACGTGACGGCCCTGCCGGGGCACGCCAGGGTCCGACTGGGGCTTTCCCGGACCTTTCAAGTGCCCAACGTGTTCGCGGGCCTGAGCGTACGGGACAACCTGCGGCTCGGCGTGGAGGCGGCCGAAGGGTTGAGCCGCTACCCGTGGATCGGCCGGGGCCGCCGGGAGCAGGTCGACGAACGGGTCGAGCAGCTTCTGGCCCGGTTGCGCCTGGACAAGAAGGCCGAGAGACCGGTGGGAGAACTCGCCCACGGGGACCAGCGGGTCGTCGAGATAGGGCTGGCTCTGTCGCTGGGGGCACGCCTCTTGTTGCTCGACGAGCCGACCGCAGGGATGAGCGATGAAGAGACGGCGGCCACCGTGCGGTTGATCCGAGAGCTATGGGAGAAGGAAGGGGTCGCCGTCTTGTTCACCGAGCACGACATGCGGGTGGTCTTCGAGGTGGCCCACCGCATCACCGTGCTTCACCTGGGAGAGGTGTTGGCCGAGGGCGGGCCGCAGGAGATCGCCGCGCACCCGGCCGTGCAGGCGGCCTACCTCGGGTCGGAGGCGATGGGGGCATGACGGTGGCCCTGGACAGTGCAGGCGGAGCGAGCGCGGTCCTCGAGGTCGAGGAGATCCATACATACTACGGCAAGAGCCACATCCTACACGGCGTGAGCCTGCAGGTGCGGGAAGGAGAGGTGGTCCTCCTGCTGGGCCGAAACGGCGCCGGCAAGACGACGACCATCCGCAGCATCCTGGGCCTGACCCCGCCGCGGATGGGCCGGATTACCCTGTTCGGGCGTGACGTGACCCGCCTGGCGCCGCATGCGATCGCTTCGTTGGGCGTCGGGTACGTGCCGGAAGGCCGGCGCATCTTTCCCCACCTGACGGTAGAGGAAAACCTCATGGTTGCCGCCGGAAAGGCCCGCAGGGCCTGGAGCGTCGAGCGGATCTACCGGCTCTTTCCCCGGCTCGAGGAACGCCGCAAATACAAGGGCCGCCAGCTCTCGGGCGGGGAGCAGGAGATGCTGGCGATCGGGCGAGCGCTGGCGCTCCATCCGCGGCTCATCGTGCTCGACGAGCCGTCGCAGGGGCTGGCGCCGCTCGTGCTGCGTCTGGTGATGGAGACGCTGGACAGCTTGCGGCGGAGCGGGGTCTCCATCCTCTTCTCGGAACAAAACGCCCGCTGGGGTTTGCAACTGGCCGATCGCGTCTACGTGCTGGACGACGGCCGGGTGGTCCACGAGGGGAACGCAGAGGAGCTTCGACGGGACGCGTCACGCACGGAAGCCCTCACCGGGGTCGGGCGCCGGGAGCAGGGCGAATAGCGGGGAGCAAAGGGGTTGAACATGGGGGCTCTTGAAGGAAGAACCGCCCTCGTCACAGGAGCGGCCAGCGGCATCGGACAGGCGATTGCCAGGGCATTGGCCCGCGACGGGGTGCAGGTGCTGGTCCATGACGTCGCAGAAAGCGGTGAGGAAGTAGCCGCGCAAATAGGGGGCCGCTTCCTACAGGCAGATCTTGCACGTCCGGAGGCGGTGCGAGAACTGGCGCGCCGGGCCATCGAGCAGGCAGGAAGGGTGGACATCCTCGTCAACAACGCGGGCTTCCAGCACGTGGCGCCGGTCGAAGAGTTCCCCGAGGAGACCTGGCAGCGCATGCTCCAGGTTATGCTCACGGCGCCGTTCCAATTGATCAAGTACCTGCTCCCCGGCATGAAAGGGCGCCGGTGGGGCCGGATCGTCAACATCGCCTCGATTCATGCCCTGGTGGCGAGCCCGTTCAAGGCGGGATACATCAGCGCCAAGCACGGCCTGCTCGGGTTGACCCGGGCGGCAGCGGTAGAGGCGGCACCATACGGGGTCACCGTCAACGCCATTTGCCCGGCCTACGTGCGAACGCCGCTCGTGGAGGGGCAGATAGCGGCCCAGGCGCGCTCGCTCGGCATCCCCGAGCAAGAAGTCGTCGAAAGGGTGATGCTCGAGCCTGCTCCCATCAAGCGCCTGATCGAACCAGACGAGGTGGCAAGCCTCGCATCTTTTCTGGCCTCCGAACAGGCCGGCGGGATCACCGGAGCGGCTTACACGCTGGATCTGGGATGGACGGCGCGATGAAGGCGATTGAACGGCCCGCCGGATCATCCGGCGCATAGCGATGCTCCACTGCGTGTGAGGTGAAAGAGACCCGCCCTTCTCCCTCGCGGGCCTCGAGTGTGGGGATTCGTGCAGGAGGCGGCGCTGCCGCTACGGAAGAGGCCCCACGGAAACCGTCAGGCGCGGCGGGGGGCGGAGGGTGTGGAGGGATACCCGCAGCCCGGTGGGGCATGGGTAGGCCAGGGGACGGCGCGGCCCGTGCGGCTGCAGACCTGGATCGACCGCGTGGCGGCGCCTTTACCCGGCCGGCAACGGGACTTCGTCCTGTACTGGGTGGCCAGTTTCCTCATCTACGGCGGATGGGGTTGGACCCTGCCCTTGCAGGGCCTCCGTTTGCTGGAGGCCGGCATCGGACTGGGCGGTATCGGGCTGATCCAGGCCGCCTCGGGCCTGGCATCCCTGATGGCGCAAAGCTACCTGGGGCACCTCTCGGACCGGTTCGCCAGGCGCCGCCCGTTCCTCCTGGCGGCGCTGGGAGCGAGCGCCCCTCTCCACGTGTTGTTCGTCTGGCTCCACCATCCGGTCGTACTCGCCGCGCTGGTGGTCGCGATGACGGTGCTGCAGACGGCCTACATTACGATGCTCTTCACTTCGGTGAGCAGCATCGGCCGGCCGGGCCAGGGGGGCAGGACCTTCGCGGCTTACCGGATCAGCGGCTCCGTGGGGTGGGTCGTCACCTCTTTGTCGCTCGCGTGGGTGCTCGGGCCGCTCGGGATCCGCGGCGCCTACGCGCTCGCGGCCGGGGTGTACGGCGCGGTGACCCTGGGGATCGGCGCTTGGCTGCCGGAGCCGCCGGTGGAGCCGCATGAGGGGTCTGGGAAGAGTGCCCGTCCCGCGAGCGTCCGGGCGCTCGGCGGCTCGGGGAGGATGCTGTTGCGGTCGGCCGAGCTGCGCCTGTTCTACGCGGGTACGGTGCTCATGACCTTCAGCATGGCGGCGGGTGCCATCTACATTCCCATCTATCTCAAGGTGGGCCTTGGACTGAATGACGCTGCGTTCGGCGTGCTGACCGCCGTGCCGGCCATGTTCGAGGTGCCGTTCATGTTGTGGCTCGGGAGGGCGGCCGACCGGTGGGGAGTCCACCGGCTGCTGGCCCTGGGAGCGGCGGTCGGCGTGGTGCGCTGGGGAGCCGTGCCCTTTGCCACCCAGGCACTGCACGTGCTGCCTCTCCAGGTGCTCAACGCGTGGAGCTTTTCCAGCACCGAGATCCTCGGCGTGGCCTTCTTGAGCCAGCGGGTCGGCCTGGGCCTGCGGGGCACCGCCCTCGGCGTGCTGAGCTCGGCGCAGGCCCTGGGGCGGCTGGTGGCGCCGGCGGCAGCCGGGGCGCTGGGTGACCGGTGGGGCCTGGCGGGGATCTTCTGGCTGGCGGCCGCCGCCGCTCTGCTGGCAGCTCCCCTCTTCGGCGCGAGCCGGGCCGCAGGAGAAGGGTCTCCCGCGGATGACCGGGATCCGCACCCGTAGCTGGCAGTGCTCGGCCCGCAGCCCGCTCACGGCTGCCCGTTCGGATGCCGGCCCCACGGGCCCTGGTACAGCACTCTCGGGCGGAACAGCCGGTTGTTGGCGTGCTGCTCCGCCACGTGAGCGACCAGCCCGGCCGTTCGCGCCGCCAGGAAGATGGGGGTGTAGAGATCGATGGGAATCCCCAGCAAGAGGTAGATGAGCCCCACCGGGTAGTCGGCGTTGGGGAACAGCCCCTTCTCTCGGAGCATCACCTGCTCGACGGTCTGGTAGATGCGATAGAGTTCCGGGCCTTCCGGCCGGCGGCCGGCAAGCTGGGGGATGTAATCCTTCATCAGATGGGCCCGGGGGTCGTACCGCTTCATGTAGACCCGGTGGCCGAAGCCCATGATGCGCTCCTTTCGGGCGAGCTTCTCCATGACGTACGCCTCGGCCACCGATGCGCCGCCCCGCTGCAGAATCTCCAGGAGCATGTGCGCCACGGCCTCGTTGGCGCCCCCGTGGAGCGGCCCTTTGAGCGATGCTGCGGCTCCGGCCACGGCTCCGTAGATGTCAGAGAGGGTGGAGGCGATGACCCGGGCGGCGAAAGTGGAATTGGGCATCTCGTGTTCGATGTAGCAGGTGAGCGACATGTCGAAGATGCGAGCCGCCTGCGCGTCGGGCCGGGCGCCGGTAATCATGTAGAGGAAGTTCTCCGAGAATCCCAGCTCCCCATCTGGCTCCACCGGCGGCAGGCCATGCACCGTGCGGTATGCGTTGGCCGTGATGGCGGGCATACGGGCCAAAAGCCTGACGCCTTTGCTCAGGTTGGCCTGCATGGAGGGGTCCCGGAGCTCGGCAGGATCCTCGAATCCCGCCAGGAACGAGATCACGGTGCGCTGGGCGTCCATGACCTCGGTCGTACGCGGCATGAGTTGAAAGAGCCGGTAGGCGGCCTCGGGCAGCGCTGCCTGCTCCTGCAGTGTCCGGTTGAAATCGGCCAGCTCGTCTGCCGAGGGCAAGCTACCGTAGATGACGAGGTAGGCCACCTGTGGGTAGTGCATCTGCCTGGCAAGCTCGATGAGGTCGTAGCCGCGCACCACGATCTGCTCGTGCTCTACGTCCAGGTAAGAGATGGACGTGACGGCAGCGATGACTCCCTCGAGCCCCGGGCTGTAAGATCCCTCTGCCGGTCCGATCGGCAAAGCCATCGGTAAAAGCCCCCCTGTGCTACGTTCTCACAGTCGCAGCAGGCCCGCCAGGTCCTCGAGGGCTGTTTGCCGCTCGAGGCCGAAGACGAAGTCGATGACGAGGTCCGCTTGCGCCGGGCTGAACGCCTCCTCGACGTTGAGACGGAACTTTTGGACGACTTCCTCGTCCGTCATGGGGTTGCGCGCATGGCCCCTCGGGAAGCGGACCTCGCGCACGAACTCCTTGCGATCGACGGTCATGACCCGGATGCGGTTGGGGATCCCCTCGGGGTAGCCCCGGGTGAGTTCCGGGTCTTCCTGGAGAGTGGTGTGCTCTTTCAAGATCTTCCGGAGCGTGGGGTCGGCAATGCGTTCGCGGGAGAAGGATCTCCGGGTCACCTGCCCGTCCAAGAGTGCCGCTACGACGGCGTACGGCAACGAGTGGTCTGCCGTCTCCCGGGTCCTCGGCTCCCACTTCTCGGGATCTTTGGCGATGATCTCGTAGGCCGCCTTGAACGTGTCGATGTGGATGGAGGCGATGCGGCTCGGGTCGCCGATCTCGGTGCGAAGCTGGAGTGCCGCGTCGACGGCACTTTGGGCGTGGTACTCCACCGGCCAGAACTTGACGTAGGTGTCGCAAATGCGCCGCGGCGGGCGTTTTTCGACCAGCGAAGCCAGCGCCGCTTCGTCGAACGTCTCTCCGGCGAGCAGCTGCCGGAAGAAGCCCATCTCGCCGGCAAAGGGCTGGAACGGCCCCGTCATCCCCTTGGACGCCAATACGGCCGCGAAGACGGCGTTGCGGGCGGAGTTGGCGGCCGCTGCGCCCTTCCACATGGAGAGCTCTCCCGCCCGGGTCTGGCGCATCGCCGCATGGGGGACGGCCACCAGCGAGATGGCGTGCTCGATCTGTTCCACGGAGAGTCCCAGCAGGCGGCCGGCGGCTGCCGCGGTCGCGATGCCGACGTAGTTGACGTGATCCCACCCGTACCGGCGGAGGCTCGCCGCATCGCACAGGTTGACCCCGATCTCGTAGGCCACGGCCACGGCGGTGACGAACTCCCTCGGTGCGACGCCGCGCCACTCCGCCACGGCGAAAAGCGGTGGGATCACATCGCTCGGGTGGAGCGGCTCCTTCGAGAGGTACGTGTCGTTGAAGTCGAGATAGCGCACCATCACCCCGTTGGCAAAGGCGGCCACGTCGGCCGGGGCGATGAACGCCGTGCCCCACAGGGTCGCCCCCGAGGTGACCGGCCATTCGTAGGCGTAGGCGCGGGCAGCCTTCGGGCTGTCTTCGGTGAAGGCCGCCATGGCCACCCCAACCGAGTCCAGCAGCCTGCGCTTCACTTCGTGGACGGTCTCCGGTGGGAGATCTTCCCAGCGCACCGAAGCGGCATACTCGCCCATCATCCGGCTGAAGCGGTCGCTCATGCTCGAGTGCCCCCTGCGACGGCCACCGGGTCAGTCGCTACCGGTCGCCTTGAGTTCGGCCCGCATGGCCTGCCATGCGGCGCGGGCTTCCTCCACCGATCCTACATCTTCAATGGTGGAGATGTCGCCCGGGTCCCGGCCCAGGATGACGGCCTTGAAGACCCGCCGCATGATCTTGCCGCTGCGGGTCTTGGGCAGAGCCTTGACGAAGTGGATCTCTCCGATCACGGCGATGGGGCCGAGCTCCTGGCGAACCGTCTGGAGCAGCTCCTGCCGGAGGCCGTCGGACGGCTCGTGGCCGGCCTTGAGCACCACGAACGCCGAGATGACCTCGCCGCGCAGCTCGTCCGGGCGGCCCGTGACTCCCGCTTCCGCCACGGCAGGGTGGCGCAAGAACGCGGTCTCCACCTCGATGGTACCGATGCGGTGCCCGGCGATCTTGATGATCTCGTCGGCGCGGCCGCTGAAGTAGAAGTAGCCGTCCTCATCCACGTACGCGGCGTCCCCGGTGAAGTAGACGTGTGGGATGACCTGCCAGTAGTCGCGCCCGTACCGTTCGGGGTCACCCCACAGGGTGGGCGTCAGGCCGGGGAACGGGCGTGGGATCACCACGATGCCCTTTTCGCCCGGTTCGCAACGCTTGCCCTCGATCGTACGCACCTCGGCCGAGGTGCCCGGCAGGGGCAGGCCCGCCGAGCCCGGCTTGATGGGCAGCATGCCGAGGCCGTAGGGATTGCCGATGACGGGCCCACCTGTCTCCGTTTGCCACCAGTGGTCGATGACCGGTACGCGGTCGCCGAACACGTCCTTCTGGAGCCACTCCCAGGCGGGCGGGTTGAGGACTTCGCCGGCCGAAAAGACCCGTTGCACCGTGCTCAGGTCGAACGTGCGGGCCGGACCGGTGCCGTAACGCATCAACAGGCGCACGGCCGTGGGTGCGGTGAACACCCCGGTCACCCGGTTCTCCTCGATGATGCGGTAGAAGGTCTCGGGCCCCGGGTGGTCCAGGGCACCTTCGTACGCGATGGTCGTACAGCCCACGAGCAGCGGAGCATAGACGATATAGCTGTGCCCGACCACCCACCCGATGTCGGACGTCGACCACCACACGTCCTGCGGGGAAAGGCCGAAGGCCCACTGCGCCATGCTGCGGATGTAGACCTGGTACCCGCCGTGGCTGTGGACGGCCAGCTTCGGCTGCGCGGTGGTACCGGACGTCGCCAGGATGTAGGCCGGCTCGTTGGACTCCATGAGCTCGTGGACGTCCGGCCGGCCCTTGCCCTGCTCGACGAACTCCTCCCAGAGCAGGTCCCGCCCGGGCCTCAACTCGATGGGCCTCTGGCTACGGCGCAGCACGACGACCTTCTCGACGGGCGAGTCGGGAACGGCCAGGGCCTCCTGGACGATGTCCCAGAGAGGGACCTCCCGGCCCTTGCGCCAGGTAACGTCTGCGGTGAGCAATACCCTGGCGCCGCCGAGCCGCATGCGTTCGGCGAGCGCCCGGCTGCCGAAACCCGCGAAGACCACCAGGTGGACGGCCCCGATGCGCGCCGCAGCGAGCATGGCCATGATGGCTTCCGCGCCGGTGGGCATGTAGATGGCCACCCGATCGCCGCGCCTCACCCCGAGTCCCCGCAGCGCTGCAGCCAGGCGCCGGATGCCGTGCTGGAGATGGGCGTACGTGTAGACCCGGCGCTCGCCCCGTTCGGTTTCCGCAATGAGGGCCGCGTGGCCACCCCGACCCCGCAGCACGTGGTAGTCCACCGCGTTGTAGCTCAGGTTGGTGAGGCCTCCCACGAACCAGCGAAACGTCGGGGGCGTGCTCTCGTAGGTCCGGTCCCACTTGCGGAACCAGTGCAACTGCTCCGCGGCCTTCGCCCAGAAACCCTCGGGGTCCTCCTCGGCGTCCTTCAGCCAGCGCTTCACGGTCGGAGCGATCACTTCCACCGCGCTCTACCTCCCGGTAACTTTCCCGGTAACTTCTCAGCCGCTCTGCCCCCCGGGTCGGGGGAAGGCCTCCTCCCGGTACGCCGCCTCGTCGTCGTCCCGGCGGGACACGAGCAGGTCGCGAGCCCGCTCGAACGCCTCTGCCGCTGCCTTGCCCACCCGAGCCACCCCGCGCCCTTGGATACGGTTACAGTGATGACTCGTATTAGTGATGATGGCCCGGTTTCCTCCTTGACAACCACCGGTTTTCCGGCGCTCCTCTCAGGCTCGGACGGCCGGGCGATGCCCGAGCTGGTCGTGCTTTCCAGGGACCTGTCCTTGCGCGCCGCGAGCGGCGCCACTATAATGCAAGTCGGTCGTCCGACCAAAAGGGTGGGAGAAGGCCATGCGGGCAAGTTCCCGTGAGGATACCAGCGCTACGATTCTCGACGCGGCGTACCGGTGCCTGGCCCGAGAGGGATATGCGGCGGTCTCCATGCGGCAGATCGCCAGGGAAGCAGGGGTGGCGCTGAGCCAGCTCCACTACTACTTCCAGTCCAAAGAGCGCCTGTTCATCGAAGTCATGCGGCGTACCACCGAGCAGCACCTGCAGGAGGTGGTGAGCTGGCTCGGCCAACTCAGCGCCGACCAGCGCCTCAACGGGCTGGTGCGGATGGTTCGCGCAAAGCTCCGGGAAGACCCCGGATGGTTCCGGCTCTTGTTCGACTTCAGCAGTCTCGCCTTCCACGACGCGGAGGTGCGTCGCCAGCTTCGCCGGCTCTTCGAGGAGGTGGCCGACGAGGCGGCCAGCCGGTTCGCCGGCTTGTGGCAAGCGCCGTCGGCCGGGACGCTACGCTCCCGGCTGGCCGGCCTGTCGCCCCAAACCCTGGGGCGCATCTTCGTGGCGACCCTGTACGGCCTGGCGCTTCAGGTGCTGATGGAGACCGACGAGACGGGCAAGACCGAGCAGCCGGTGTGGTTCGAGGAGCTGCTGGTGGCGGTGGGCACGTCGTAATGCCGGTCGACCACTGCAAAGGTGTGCTCCGGGGCTCGGCTCCCGGATCGCCCGCTGCGCTCGCCCTTCACCCCGGGCCGGTCGTCGGCGTCGCCTTGGGGGGTGGGGCTGCCCGGGGAGCAGCCCACATCGGCGTGCTGAGGGAGCTCCAACGCCGCGGGATCCCCATCGACGTCGTGGCGGGGACGAGCATCGGTGCGCTGGTCGGCGCCGCTTATGCCGCGGGCCGTCTCGACCGGCTCGAGGGCTTTGCCGCCTCTCTCACCTGGCGCAGGCTCCTGCGCATGGCGGACCCCGGTCTGGACGGAGGGGTCGTCCAGGGCCGGCGGATCGAGGCGTTCCTCGAGGCGCTGTTCGGCGAGCTGCGGTTCGAAGATCTTCCCAAGCGTCTCGTGGTGGTGGCCACGGCCCTGCCGGACGGCGAACCTGTGGTGCTTTCCTCCGGACCGCTGGTCGACGCGGTGCGGGCGAGCATCGCGGTCCCCGGCCTGCTTGCACCCGTTCGGTACGGGAGCCGGTGGCTGGTGGACGGCGGTCTGGTCGAGCTCTTACCCGTGCGGGCTGCCAGGGCATGGGGGGCCGAAGTGGTCATCGGCGTGGACATCCGTTCCCGGCACGACGTGTGGGGAAGGCTGGCACGGCGCCTCAAGCATGCTTACGGGCGGGTTACCCCCCAGGCTCGAGAATGGCGGCGCAAGGTGCCTGTAAGGTTTTTCATCGACCAAGCACCGGCGGACCGCATGAGCTTCTGGAACGTGGTGGGGCGCAGCCTGGAGGTGGCGGTCCGGCTCCAGGGGACTACGGATGCCGGCGACGACGGACACCCGGACGTGCTCATCCGCCCGGCGGTGGAGGGCATGCACGGCCACCAGTTCCTGCGCTGGGCCGAGGGCGTGCAGGCCGGGCGCATGGCCGTCGAGGACGCCTGGCCCCGTCTCAGCGAACTGTTCGAGGAGGCATCGGCCTCAGGGATGGCGGGGGGACATACGCTCCCTTCGCGCATATGAATCGGTCGTCCGAATCGTTGTGCTCACCTGCGCGCGGCGGACCGGTGGCCACCGGAGCGCCGGCACGACACCGATCACGGGAGGATGGGGATCGTGGCGGTCGTCACGCGGTTGGTGTTGAAGCATCCGCGTCCCGTCCTTGGGGCGTTGCTCGCGGTGACCCTGGTTTTCGCCGCATTCTTACCCAGGCTCCACATCTCGAGTGACCTGCGGTCGATGGTGCCGAGAGACGACCCGGCCCTTCGGGCGCTCGACGCCGTCACCGACGAGTTCGGTTCGCAGGACCTGGTGATGGTGGTCCTCAGGGCTCCCGACGTGTACACCGTGTCGACCCTGCAAAAGGTGGGGCGGCTCGCCGAGGCGCTGCGGGAGATCCCGGGTGTGGACACGGTGACGTCCCCGCTGGACGTGGAACTGGTGCGCGCAACCGAGGCCGGGATGGAGATCCAACCCGTGGTCACCGCCCCTCCGTCCACTCCGGACGAAGTCGCCCAGTTCAAGGCCCGGTTCCTGACCAGCCCCCTGGCCGATTCGCTCATATCGCCAGATGGCCGAGCCCTGGCCATCGTCGTCACGCTCGAGCCGGGTTTCGCCTTCAACGACGAGTTCTCCCGAACGACAGGCCCGCAAATCGAGGCCCTGGTTGCACGGCAGCAGGGCCCCGAGTCCATCGACGTGGTGGGGGAGCCCTTTCTGGCCTATGTCGGTACGCGGAGCATCCGCCGAGACCTGGAGGTGCTCTTTCCCCTGGCCGTCGCGGTGGTGTTGGGCAGTTTCTACGTGAGCTTCCGGACGGCGGCGGCCCTGGTGCTGCCGATGGTACCGGTGTTGCTGAGCCTCGTCTGGACACTGGGCCTGATGGCAGCCCTGGGCTACCACCTCTCCATCGTCTCGTCGGTGCTGCCCGTGATGCTGGTGGTGGTAGGCAGCGCCAGTACCATCTATGTCCTGGGTCGCTACCAGGAGGGGCGCCGGGAAGGGCTGCAACACCCGGAGGCGGTCGAGCGCGCGATGATGGCGCTCAACGCTCCTCTGGTGATGGTCTCGCTCACGGACGCGGTGGGCTTCGCCTCGCTGGCGACCTCCTTCGTCCAGCCGGTCAAGGAGTTCGGGTTGTTCACGGCATTGGGCATCTTGTTCTCCCTCCTGGCCACCTTGGTGGCCATCCCGGCCATCCTGAGCCTGCGAGAACTGCGGGCGGCAGCGCAGCCGCGGCCCGCCGACCCGGCGGGGGCCTGGGGCACCTTCGACAGGTGGATGGCGCAGCTGGCCTCCGCCATGGCCCGGCCCGCAGGCGTGGGCATCGTGGGGCTGAGCAGCCTGCTCCTCGTGGTCGCTGCCCTCGGGATCCCTCGCGTCCGGATCGAGACCAACTTTCTCGAGTACTTCCGGCCGGACAGTCCCGTCGTGAGAGGGACGCGGGCCGTCGAGCAACACTTCGGGGGCACCAATCCCCTCACCATCGTGGTCGATACGGGTACCCCGGACGGCGTGAAAGACCCGGCCGTGCTCAAGCGCCTGGAGAGGCTCCAACAGACCCTGGACGCCCTGCCCGACGTGGGCCACAGCCAGTCCGTCGTGGACGTGGTGCGAGAAGTCAACCGGGCGCTGAACGGCGACGAGCCGGCGGCCTTGCGCGTTCCGGATAGCCGCCAAGCCGTCGCTCAGGAACTGCTCTTGTTTGCTTTGCAGGGCGGCAGCGGGCTCGATCAACTGGTCAACTACGACTACTCGAAGGCGCTGCTTTTCACCCGCATCGCCACGGTTCCCACCCAGCAGATCAAGCGCATCGTGCACGAGGTAGAAGTGCAAAGCCAGTCGGCCTTTGCCGGGACGCCGGCCAGGGTGTCGGTGGTCGGCATTCCGCAGCTCGTCATCCGGCTGCTGGACCGGTTCATCCCGAGTCTGCTCCAGAGCCTGGCCATCTCCTTCGTCGTCGTGGGCATCATCGTCGGCCTGTTGATGCGGTCATGGCTGGTCGGTCTTCTCTCGCTCGTGCCGCTCGTGCTGACCGTCGTGCTCCAATTCGGGCTGATGGGGTACGGCGGCATCGCCCTGGACGTGGCGACGACCATGATCGCGAGCATCACCATCGGTGTCGGAGTGGACTTCGGCATCCAGATGATGAGCCGGTTCCGGCAGGAACGCACGGCCGGCCGGCCACCGGTGGAAGCCCTGGCGGTGACCGCGGCCAGCACGGGCCGGGCGATCCTGACCAACGCGCTCAGCCTTGCCGCCGGCTTTGCCGTGCTGGTCTTCTCCGACTTCCGGGCCGTGGCCGTGCTGGGAGCGCTCCTTGCGATGACCATGCTGGTGTCCGCCGCCGCCACGCTGTTTCCTCTGGCGGCGTTGCTGGTACGCATGCCGGAGCGAACCGTGGCCGGCGGCTGGGTGACGGCCCGGGCCGCATCGGCCCAACCCGGCAAGAGCTCTTGATCGAGACGATGGACGGGGGTGGCGGTTGAAGTGAAGAGGAGCGTGGGCGAAAGGGTCGGGCACCGTTTGCGGGGGACGCTTCGCGTCGTTTGGTCGGGGGTGCTGGCGGCATGGGTGGCGGTGGTCATGATCGCCGCAGGTGCCCTGGCGGCCGAATTGTCGGCTTCGGAGATCCTGGACCGGATGACGGGCACGGCGGTGCTGAGCGGCAGCGGGCAAGCCGAGCTCGAGCTCGTCACGGAAAACGCCCGGGGCCAGCAGCGCGCCAACCGCTTGCGGATCTTCCGGATGGAGGCGAGCAGCGGCGCAACGCAGCAACTGCTCGAGTACCTCGACCCGCCCGACGTCCGGGGCACCAAGTTCCTCAGCATCGACGAGCCCGACAAGCCGGCCCAGATGTGGCTGTACTTGCCGGCCCTGGGACGGGAGCGGCGCATCGCCGGCAGCGCCACGCAGGATCAGTTCATGGGGACCGACTTCACGTATGACGAGATCGGCGGGGGCACGACGTACAAGGAGGATTACACGGCCCAACGCCTGGCGGACACCGCGGTCGACGGCCGCGCCGCGTACGTGCTGAAGCTGACGCCCAAGAGCACGGACAAGAAGTACAGCTACGTCCAGATGTGGGTATGGAAGGAGACGTTCCTGCCGCTTCGCATCGACTTCTTCGACCGGAGCGGCCGGTTGGAGAAGCAGCTGCTGACCGCCGACTTCCGGCAGGACGAACAGGGGAAATGGTTGCCCTACCGCATCACCATGGTCAACGCCAAGAGCAAGAGCAAGACGCTGGTCCAGTTGATTTCGCAGCGCTCGGGCGCGGTGCCGGAAGAGTACTTCACCCTGCGCTACCTGCGGCGATGAGCTCCGCCGGTGACGGTCGGTCGGCGGCGGGTATCGTGGGATGTCCGCGCCATTTCGCCACGACGCCATCGCTGAGTTTACGGGGATGGGGAGGATAGGGATGAAAAAAGCACTCAAGGCGATCCGGGCTCGTGCCCTCGCCCTGTCGGCGTGGGGCGTGGCGGTCCTGCTGCTCCCGCTCGCGCTCGCAAGCGGGGCATTCGCTTCCGAGGTGCAGGTCGGCGGCAAGCTGGACCATCGTCTGTTTTACACAGCGGACCCATCCACCGTGACCCAGAACGAGACCCGATACGAGCTGACGGTGGAAGCCCGGCCTGGTCCGGACGGGCGGGTGTACCTCTCCTGGAAGGGAACCGTTCCTTTCTTGGAAGAGAAAAGGTTCGACGGAAGCGAAACAGCCGGGACATCACCGGCACAGCTGGCCCCCACGTTGCACGAGGCGTACTTCGACGTCTACTTCCCTGCCGCCGATCTGCGGGTCGGCCGCCAGATCATCAACTGGGGGACCGCCGACGGGATCAACCCGACCAACGTCATCAATCCCCACACGCTGTCGACGGATGCGCTGGTCGAACGAGAAGCGGCCGCCATCCCTGTGCCGGCCGTACGTCTATCGGGGGGCCTGGGCCGTTCGCTGGGGCTCACCGCTGTGGGCATCCTCGACTTCGTCCCGGCTCCTTTCCCGGCGGACCCCGTCAGGAGGCTCGCCGAAAGCATCGCAGCCAATGTGCCACCCGGTGGCACGGTACCGGGCGAGAGCTGGCTGGACATCGAAGGCGTCGGTCCGGGCAACCAGTACGAGTTTGCCCTGCGAGCCGAGAGCATGGTGGCAGGATACAACGTGTACGCGAGCTACTTCAACGGGTACACGGACCTGCCCGCTCTGTGGATGGAACCTATCTCCGGTCCCCCAGTAGCATTCAAGGTGAGCGGCCGCTACCGGCGCCAGCAGCAGTTCGGTCTGGCAACGGCCGGGACGGTGGGGGACGGGGGCGTGTGGCTCGAAGCGGCCTATACCCTGCCTGAAAAGCTGGACAGGCTCGATCTCCCTGCTCCCGCGTCCATCGCCCTCTCGTCGAATGAAGGTACCTGGCAGGCAGTAGCAGGGTCGGATTACACCTTCGCCAGCGACGTATACGTCTCGGGCCAGTTGGTGTACGACCAGGCGGGCTCGCTGCTGCTTCCCTATGCGCCCCCCGGCCAGAAGGAGGCCGGCCTGTACGGTGTCGGGGTGCTCCAGTACACTCCCGAGCGGTCTTCCACTACCTGGGACGTTGTTTCCGTCGTCAACCTGCGGGACGGGGGAGCGGTCGTCGCCCCCGGCCTGACGCACGAACTCGAGCCCGGCGTCAAGCTCGCCGTCCGCTACGTGGACGTGGTCGGCGGCGCGGATACCGAGTTCGGGGGGATGCGCCCGCAAATCCGGGGCGTTGCTGCGCGGGTAGAAGCAGCATTCTGAGTCACCTGATGCGAGGGCTACACCGAGTCCTCGCGTCGACCGCGGACGCCGGCCGGGACGGATGACGGCCGGCGTCGTCTTGCCGGGGGAAGTCATCCGTCCCCGGCTCCGGACGGCCCGGGCAATCTGGTCCAGAGAGAGGCTACGGTGGCCACCACCGAAACCAGCGCTGCTGCCAGGTAGGCTTCTCTCAGGGCGGCCAGGAAAGCTCCCATGGGTTGCAGCGGGTGCCGGCCAACACGCCCCGTTCCTGAGGCGGGAAGACGGCGGTGATGATCGCGGGAGCCACGGCCATCATCATGCCTGCTCCCACCGCCTGCAGTGCCCGCATCAGGATCAGTGCCCCCAGGTTAGGAGCAAGGCCGCACAGGGAGGAGGTGAGGACGAAGGTAGCAAGCCCGGCCAAAAACACCCGATCGAAGCCGAGCATGTCTCCCATCCGGCCAAAGGCGAGCAGCAGGCTGCCCAGCACCAGCAGATAGGCCATGGACACCCAGCCGATGGTGGCCGGGTCTGCCCCGAAATCCCGGGCGATGACGGGTATGGCGATGTACACCACGCTCGCATCGATGGGCCCCATGATGGAGCCGAGAAGCACCGCGGAGAGGATCCGCCATCTGCTGCTGTGCGGTTGATGAATCATATGCATTGGCATTCTCCGGTGCTCATGGCCCTGGTCTCTCCGCCTTTCGCCAGCCCCATCATGCCGTACCCAACTTGAACGGTCAAATTGGAGAGAACCTTCATGACGCGCCTCGAACCCGCGGGCTGCCATCGCGTCGCCGGGCCGTGCCTTCTCCGAGAGAGAGCGAACGTCGCTTGCTGCAGGGCGGCCGGGTGCAGTAGGATTGCGTCAGAACACCAATCATTACCTATTGCGGTTTTCTGACCGACGCCGCGTGGGGGCGCGGCTGACACGGGATACCACCGGGCACGCTTTCGCCGATCGGGGCGGTGTTCGGTTGGTCGTCGTCGATCGTCCAAGAGGGGCGCGGGGGTGATGGCGGTGCACATTCCCGACGGTTTCCTGGCGCCGGGCGTGGCGGCGGCGACGGCGGTGGCGAGCGCGGGCGCCGTGGCTCTGGCTGCCCGGCGCTCGGCCGGCGAACTCCAGTCGCGGCGCGCGCCGCTGGTAGGGCTGACCAGCGCGTTCATCCTGGCCGCGCAGATGGTCAATTTCCCTGTGACGGGCGGTACCAGCGGCCACCTGATGGGGGGCGGCCTGGCTGCCGTGCTGCTGGGCCCGTGGGCGGGCATGCTCTCCATGGCCACGGTGCTCCTCGTTCAGGCCGTGCTCTTCGGCGACGGGGGGATCACGGCTCTCGGCGCCAACGTCCTCAACATGGCCGTGATAGGCGTGCTCGTGGCTCACGCTCTGGCGCGGGCAGCACGCGCCGTGCTCGGCGGAAGGACGCGACACCTGCCGCTGGCGGCCGGGCTGGGCGCGGCGGTGAGTGTGGAGGCGTCGGCACTGGCCACGGCGGCCGAGCTGGCCCTTTCGGCCGCGGCCCCCGCACGCCTGGCGTTCGCGGTGATGGGAGGCATCCATGCCCTCATCGCCCTGGCCGAAGGGCTCATCACGGCCGCACTGGTGGCCTACCTGGCGTCTGCCCGCCCCGACCTGCTGCCGGACGATGAAGAACGGCGCGGGAGGTGGTGGGTGCCTGTCGCCGCCACCGTGATGGTGGCCGGGGTGCTCTCCATGCTGGCGTCGGCCCTTCCTGACGGCCTGGAGTGGGCAGCGGGACAACTGGGTCTGGTGGAGCGAACCGGCAGCGTGGTGCCTGCACCTCTTCCGGACTACACCGTCCCCGGCCTGGCCCAACTGCCCGGGCGCAGCCTGGCCGGTATCCTGGGTGCGGTCGCGGCCTTCGGAGCCGCCTACCTTCTGGTCCGGGCCGGCGAGCGCGGGCGTGAGACGGCTTGATCCGCCCGGGGACCGGCGCAAGCGCCGGTGACGACCTTCGGCTGCGGGCGGCCCTGGTGCTGGCGGCCGGCGCTGCCCTGATCCGCCCCGGCGCCTGGCCCTGGCTTGCAGCGTACGGAGCCGGAGTGGCCGTGCTCGCGGCCTCGGCCCGCCCGCCGATGACGCGGCTGGCGCGGGTGCTGGGAGCGGAGGTTGCGCTCCTGGCGCTGATGGTGCTGCCGATGGGATGGGAGCGGGCTACCTTCGCGTTGGGGCGGGCATGGACGTCCCTGCTGGCCGTCGATGCGGTGGTGCTGGCAATGGGCACCGAAGCGGCAACTGCAGCCCTGGTGCGTCTTCCTGCGCCGGGGCCGCTGAGGGACGTCGTGGTGCTGGCCGCCCGCTACGGCCAGGTGCTCGGCGGCGAACTCGTGCGGGCCAGGCAGGCGGCAGGCGCTCGAGGCCTGGTGGCGGCGGGCCCCTGGGCCCGGCGGGCCGGCGTGGCCATGATCGGGGCAAGCCTGGTGCGGGCGCTGGATCGGGCCGATCGGGTGCACGCTGCCATGCTGGCCCGGGGTTACTCGCAGCCGCTGCCCTCCGCCCTCCCTGCCGGCTCCCGCGAACGCCGCCTGATGGCGGGGATCGCCGCTGCGGCGGCGGTCATGGTGGGAGGCTCGTACCTTTGGCCCTGACGGAGCCGGTGCTGGAGGTGCGCGACCTCTGGTTCCGCTATCCGGGTGGCGAACCGGTGCTGCAGGGCGTCTCCTTCTCCGTGCGGCGGGGCGAGCGCGTCGCCATCCTCGGGGCCAATGGGGTGGGCAAGTCCACCCTGTTGCACCTTCTCATCGGGCTGCAGCGGCCCGAGTCGGGGGAGGTGCTGGTTTACGAGACGCCTGTCCGCGAACCCCACTTGAAGGCCATCCGCCGCCGGGTCGGGCTGGTATTTCAAAACCCGGACGATCAACTCTTCATGCCCACCCTGCTGGAGGACGTGGCGTTCGGCCCGTGCAACTACGGGGTTGCACGAGAAGAGGCGCTGGAAGCGGCTCGGGCGCTTCTGGAACGGTTCCGCCTGACATCGCACGCGGCCCATTCGGGCCATCGTCTTTCCGGGGGAGAAAAGCGCCTCGCCGCGCTGGCTACGGTGCTGGCCCTCGAGCCCTCCATCCTGGCGCTGGACGAGCCCACGGGGGGGCTCGACCCGGGATGGCGATGCCGGCTAGCCGATGCGCTGTCGATGATCGAATGGGACGCCTTGCTGATGGCCACGCACGACCTCGCGTGGGTATCCAAAGTGGCCCACCGGGCGCTCGTGCTGTTCGACGGGCGCATCCGGCTCGATGGCCCCGCCCGGGAGGTCCTGCAAAACGCCTCGGCGCTCGCGGATTGCGGTCTGCCTCCGCACTGCTGAGGCGGCCACGAGGTGCCTCGAACCCGGTCCCCGTTGCGCCGATCGCCATTTTGCACCGACCCGTGCCCGAGCCTGCAGGAGTGGAGGAAGGTCTGTCGAAGCGAGGTAACCGATATCATATCCGTTAGCGTGACCGGTCGGGATTCAGAGGAGGTGTAGCCACGGTGAACACCGTGAAAATCTGTCGAGGAGGGAGCGCGGGTGGAATCTGTCTATGACGCCCTGATAGCCAGAGGGATGTCGCGGCGGGACTTCTTCAAGTTTTGCACCGCCATGGCGGCAACCCTGGGCCTGCCGGCTCAGGCCAGTGCTCAGGTGGCCCAGGCGCTCCAGGCCAAGCCGCGTGTTCCCGTCATCTGGAGAAGCTTTCAGGAATGCACGTGCTGCAGCGAATCGCTCATCCGCGCCTCCCATCCTCTGGTCGCCGACATCATCCTGGACATGATCTCGCTGGACTACCACGAGGTCTTGATGGCGGCGGCCGGGCACCAGGCCGAAGGGGCGGCGCGCCAGACCCTGGAGAAATATGCGGGCCGTTACGTGCTTGCCGTCGAGGGAAGCATCCCCACCCGTGACGAGGCGTACTGCACCATCGGAGGACGATCGGCCCTGGACATCCTGCGGGAAGAGGCCGAAACGGCCATGGCCGTAATCGCGTACGGCAACTGCGCCTCCTGGGGATGCGTCCAGTCCTCCCGCCCCAACCCCACCGGTGCGTCGGGGATCGCGAAGCTGCTTCCCGGCAAGACGGTCATCCAGGTGCCGGGCTGCCCGCCTATCGGCGAGGTGATGGCGGCCCTCCTGGTGCACCTCATCACCTTCGAGAGGCCGCCCGAGCTCGACGTCCTCGGGCGTCCCAAGGCCTTCTACGGCAAGCGCGTGCACGACACGTGCGTGCGGCGTGCCTACTTCGACGCCGGGCTGTTCGCCGAGTCGTTCGACGACTACGGATACCGGCACGGCTGGTGCCTGTACAAGTTGGGCTGCCGGGGTCCGTCCACCTACAACGCGTGCGCGCTCGTCCGCTGGAACGGCGGGGTCAGCTACCCCATCCAGTCGGGCCACCCGTGCCTCGGCTGCGCGGAGCGGGGGTTCTGGGACCAGGCGCCGTTTTACGTGCAGACGGTCGGGGCGCCTGCAGGCGCCGTCGGCCGCAACCCGGACACGGTGGGCACCGTGGCCGTGGGCGTGGCGGCGGCCGCGGCCGTGGCCCACGCCGGGGCCACTGCGGTCCGAAGCCTGGTCGAGGCTCGCGGCGGCAGGCCGCAGCCGGGTGGGGCCGGCGGAGCCCGCGATGAGGGCAAGGAGGGGTGAAGCCTGTGGCCGAGCGCATCGTCGTCGACCCTGTCACGCGCATCGAAGGACACCTGCGCATCGAGGCCGTGGTGGAGACCGGGCGGGTGGTGGACGCTTACAGCTCGGGCACCATGGTGCGGGGCCTGGAACTGATCCTGCCCGGCCGGGACCCGCGAGACGCCTGGGCGCTGGCCCAGCGCATCTGCGGCGTCTGCACCACGGTCCACGCGCTCACGTCGATACGGGCGGTGGAGGACGCGCTCGACATCCGGGTGCCGCCCAACGCCAACCTCGTCCGCAACATCATGGCGGCGGCGCTGATGATCCACGACCACGTGGTGCACTTCTACCACCTGCACGCCATGGACTGGGTGGACGTGCTGAGCGCGCTCAAAGCCGACCCCGCCGCCGCCAGCCGGCTTGCCCAGAGCATTTCGTCGTGGCCTCGTTCGTCGATGGGGTACTTCCGGGACGTTCAAAAGCGCCTGGCCGATTTTGCGGCGGGCGGGCAACTCGGGCCGTTCACCAACGGCTACTGGGGCCATCCGGGGTACCGCCTGCCGCCCGAGGCGAATTTGATGGCGGTCGCGCACTACCTGGAGGCTCTGGAGTGGCAGAAGGAGATCGTCAAGATCCACGCCGTATTCGGCGGTAAGAACCCGCACCCCAATTACCTGGTGGGTGGAGTCCCGGTGTCGCTGGACCCGAACGACCCCTCCGCCGTCAACGCCGAGCGGCTCGCGATGGTGGGTTCGCTCATCCAGCAGGCACAGCAGGTGGTCGACCAGCTCTACGTACCCGACGTGCTGGCCATCGCCGGCTTCTACAAGGACGAGCGATGGGGCGGTGGGCTCGGCAACTACCTGGCGTATGGGGACCTCCCCCGGACCGACATCCGGGAGCCGGAGAGCTATCTCTTGCCCCGCGGTGCCGTGCTCAACCGCAACCTCGACGAGGTGCACGAAGTCGACCCCAAAGACCCGGAGCAGGTGCGGGAGTACGTGACCCACTCCTGGTACCGCTATGACGACGGCGACGACAAGTCGCTGCACCCCTTCGAGGGGCAGACGCAGTTCCACCACACCGGCCCGAGGCCCCCATACCGCCAGCTCGATACCTCCGGCAAGTACAGCTGGATCAAGTCGCCGCGCTGGCGGGACGTCCCCATGGAGGTGGGGCCGCTGGCGCGCCTGATGGTAGCCTACGCCAGCGGCCGAGAGGACGTGCGGGCGGTGGTGGACGACGCACTGGCCCGGCTGAAGCTGCCGACAGAGGCGCTCTTCTCCACCCTGGGCCGCACCCTGGCGAGGGCTCTGGAGACGAAGCTGGTCGCCGGGTGGCTGGGCGGGTTTTACCGGCAACTGGTGGCCAACATCAAGGCCGGCGACCTCACCACCGTCAACCATGAGCGCTGGGACCCGTCGAGCTGGCCGGACCGGGCGGAGGGAGTGGGAACGACCGAAGCTCCGCGCGGCGCGCTCGGCCACTGGATCCGCATCGAGAACGGCAAGATCGCTCACTACCAGGCCGTGGTGCCCACCACCTGGAACGGTTCGCCCAGGGACGCCGCCGGCCGGCGCGGCGCGTTCGAGGCCGCCATGCTCGACAACCCCGTGCGGGTCACGGACCAGCCCCTGGAGATCCTGCGAACCATCCACTCGTTCGACCCGTGCCTGGCCTGCTCCGTGCACGTGGTGGACCCCGCGGGGAGCACGCACGTACGGGTCCGGGCCTTTTAGGAGGGGGGCGGCGCCATGGCTGGGGCAGTGACGCAACGAGCCTCGACGCAAGCGTCGGTGGCGGCGGTGGGAAACACCTACGTGTGGGAGCTGCCGGTGCGGCTGTTCCACTGGATCAATGCGGCCTGCATCGCGACGCTGTTCGTCACCGGGCTTCTCATCGGGCGGGCGATGCCGCTGGGAGGCGGCGAACCCTATCGGACCTTCACGTTCGGATGGGTGCGGTACGTCCACTTCACGGCGGCGTACGTCTTCTTGGCCAACTGGCTTTTCCGCATCTACTGGTTTTTCGTGGGCAACGCCCAGGCGCGTAACATCTTCGCGTTCTGGAGCCGCCGCGCGTGGAAGTCCGCGCTCAGGGAGGCCCGGGAGCTGGCGCTGGCCTCGCCCCACGAGTCTCAGCCGTTACCCAATGACAACCATCTCGCCCGCATGGCCCACGGGCTTCTGTTCACGGCCTCCATGTTCATGCTGCTGACGGGTTTCGCCCTGTACGCCGAGGCCCACCCCGACGGGACGTGGGGCCACCTCTCGGGATGGCTGGTGGGGCTGGTGGGGGCGACCCGGCCTCTGCGGCTGTGGCACCACGTGGTGGCCTGGTTCTTCCCCCTCTTCGTCATCGCTCACCTGTACCAGGTGATCCGGGTGGACGCACTGGCGCGGCAGGGGCTCATCAGCTCCATGTTCAGCGGCTACTACCTGTGCCGGCTGGCAAACGAAAGCGAACAGCGAAGCCGGCGCCACGAGGTCGCTACCGTCACGATGGCAGGCGGGCGGCGGTGAGGGCAGGCGCGGGGCCGGCAGTGAGGACGCCGTCCCACGAAAAGGGATGCGAGGACGGGCCCGGCTCCAGGGCCATCCTGCTGGGCCTGGGCAACCCGCTGTACGGCGATGACGGCGCCGGCATCGAGGCGCTCAGGCTCTTCGAAACCCGCTACCGCCGCCCGCCGGGCCTCGACGTGGTCGACGGGGGCACCCAGGGCATCGCGCTGCTGGGGATCATCGAAGACGCCCCGGCGCTGGTCATCGTGGATGCGATGGTGGGCCAGGCGGAGCCGGGCACGGTTGCGGAGCTCGAAGCGGCAGAGCTCATCGGCGGCTCGGGCCTCAAGCTCTCCGAGCACCAGGTGGACGTCCGGGAGGTGCTGGCCCTGGCGGCCTGGCGCCGGCGGCTGCCGCGGCGGCTGCGGCTGGTGGGCGTCGTGGCCGGCCGGCTGGATCCAGGAGTGGGGCTCAGCGAACCCGTCCGGCGGGCCCTGCCCGCCGTGGTGGACGCCGCGGCAGCCTGGCTGAGGCGCTGGGGGGTGCCCGTCGAACGGCGCGGCGGTGCGGGTCGGGAGGAGGGGCGGTGACGCCCGGCCGTGCATGAGCTCTCCATCGCCCTGGAGATCGCCCGGATTGCCGACGAATCGGCGGTGCGAGCCGGCGCCGCCCGGGTGGTCAGGGTGCAGGTATCGGTGGGAGAGCTTTCCGGCGTCGATCCCGACGCGCTGGCCTTCGCCTGGGAAGCTGCCCGCGCCGGGTGGTCGCGCTGCCAGAATGCCCGGCTGGAGCTGCTGCTGGATCGAGCTGCGGGTCTTTTGCCCGCAATGCGGGGTCGAGACGGATCCCCGGCCCCATTCGGTGGCATGCGGCCGCTGCGGCTCTCTGCGGACGCGCGTGGTGGCCGGCGAAGAGCTGGACGTGGTGAGCCTGGAGGTGGAACGCGATGACGCAGCCGACGGAGCCGGTGCGCAACCGGGTACTGTCGCGCAACGACGAACTGGCGGCCGCCCTGCGGAGTAGGTGGCAGCGGCGGGGCGTGTTTTGCCTCAATCTGGTGAGTTCGCCCGGAGCCGGCAAGACGACTCTGTTGGAGCGCACCCTCGAGCGCCTGTCGGGCCGGGTGAAGGCCGGCGTGCTCGTGGGAGACCTGGCCACCGAACGCGACGCCGAGCGGCTGAGCCGCTTCGGATTCCCCGTGCGCCAGATCGTGACGGGCGGCGTCTGCCACCTGGACGCTGCCATGGTGACGGCCCACCTGGAGGCCGTGGACCGCCCGGACCTGGAGCTCCTCTTCCTCGAAAACGTGGGCAACCTGGTCTGCCCGGCCTCCTACGACCTGGGGCAGGACGTCAGCGCCGTGCTGCTCAGTACCACCGAGGGGGACGACAAGCCCCTCAAGTACCCCACCATCTTCCGGCGCTCGGGAGTCATGGTCGTCACCAAAATGGACCTGCTGGGCGCGAGCGACTTCGACGTCGACCGCGCCGTCGGCCACGCCAGGGGCATTCAGCCCGGCCTGCGGGTCTTTTTCACCTCGTGCCGAACCGGCGTGGGGATCGACGAGTGGACGCACTGGATCCTTCAACAGGTCGAAGCCAAGCGGGCAGCGACCGAGGAGGTGGCGGCTGGTGTGCCTGGCCGTGCCGGCGAGGATTGAGCGGCTTCATCCCAACAAGATGGCGACGGTCGACCTGAGCGGCGTACGCCGGCAGGTTTCCGTGGAACTGCTCGACGAGGTCCAGGAAGGCGAGTGGGTGGCGGTGCACGTGGGGTTCGCCATTGCCCGCCTGGACGAGCAGGAGGCGCGGGAAACCCTGGAGCTCTTGCGGCAGGTGGCCGAGCTTGCGGACCTTCCGCCCGCCGAGGAAGAGCCCCCGCCCGGACTTCCTCGGCCCGCAGGGCCGGCGGCGGCGAAGGGGGCTTCGGGGCCGTGAAGTTTGCCGACGAATTCCGCGAAAGCTCCCTGGCCCGGGATCTATCCCGGGCTCTTGCCCGTGAGGCCGAAGCCATCGGGCGGCCCGTGCGGATCATGGAGGTGTGCGGCGGGCACACTCACGCGATCTTCAAGTTCGGGCTGTACGACCTGCTGCCGCCCTCGGTTCGCATGATCCATGGCCCCGGCTGCCCGGTTTGCGTGACGCCCCGGGCGATCGTGGAGATGGCGGTGCGGCTGGCCGAGCAGCCGGGGATCATCCTGTGTACCTTCGGCGACATGATGCGGGTGCCGGGACGCACCCGTTCCCTGGCGCAGGCCCGAGCCCTGGGCGCCGACGTGCGGATGGTCTACTCGGCGCTCGACGCGCTGGAAATCGCCCGGCGCCACCCGGACCGCACGGTGGTGTGGTTCGCCATCGGCTTCGAGACGACGGTGCCGGGGACGGCTTCGGCGGTGCGGCGGGCCAGAGCCGAGCATTTGCGCAACTTCCTGCTCCTGTGCAACCAGGTCACCATCGCGCCGGCGCTGCGGGCCATCCTCGAGGCTCCCGACGTGAGGGTGGATGCCTTCATCGGCCCCGGGCACGTGAGCGTCATCATCGGTACGGAGCCGTACCGCTTCGTGGCCGAGCAGTACCGCCGCCCGGTGGTCATCTCCGGGTTTGAACCCCTCGACATCCTCCACTCCGTTTTCCAGATCCTCCGCCAGATCCGGTCGGGCAGGCCCGAGGTGGCGGTGCAGTACCGGCGGGCGGTACGCCCCGAGGGCAACCGGCTCGCGCTGGAGGTCATGGAGGAGGTCTTCGAACCCCGAGACCAGGAGTGGCGGGGGCTGGGGGTCATACCGGCCAGCGGGCTTGCCCTGCGGCCCCCATACGCCGACATGGATGCCCTGCGAGTGTTTGCGGGGCTGCTGCCGCCGGCCCTGCCCGACCCCAGGGGCTGCCGCTGCGGTGAGGTGCTGCGGGGGGTGGCGACTCCGCCGGACTGCCCCCTGTTCGGCACGGCGTGCACGCCGTCGTACCCCATGGGGGCCTGCATGGTGTCGGCGGAAGGGGCCTGCGCGGCCTACTACCGTTACGGGCGCAGCACGGCCGCACAGCCGGCGGCGGAGGTGGGCGAGATTGCACGGTCGTGACCCCGGGTACATCTTGGTGGCCCACGGGAGCGGAGGGAAGCTGACGGGGGACCTGTTCCGGGACCTGTTCTTGCCCGCGTTCCGCAACCCGTACCTGGAGCAGGCCGGCGACCAGGCGGTGGTGCCGTTGGACGGAGTGCGCCTGGCCGTCACCACCGACTCGTTCGTCGTGTCGCCGCTCTTTTTCCCGGGCGGCGACATCGGAAGGCTGGCGGTGTACGGGACGGTCAACGACCTGGCCGTGGGCGGCGCCGTGCCTGTGTACCTGACCGCAGGATTCATCATCGAGGAGGGGCTGTCGACCGAGGACTTGCGGCGGGTGGTGCAGTCCATGTCCGAGGCGGCCGCCCGGGCGGGCGTGAGCATCATCGCCGGCGACACCAAGGTGGTCGAGCGGGGCAAGGGGGACGGGCTGTTCATCAACACCACCGGGGTCGGCTGGGTACCGCCGGGCGTGGAGCTGGGCCCGACCCGCATCCGCCCGGGCGACCGGCTGCTGGTGAGCGGGCCGGTGGGCGACCACGGGGCGGCCGTGATGGCGAGGCGCGCCGGCCTGGACTTCGAGGTGGAGGGGCTGGTCAGCGACACGGCACCGCTGGCAGGGCTGGTGCAGGCGCTGCTGGCCGCGTTTCCCGGAGCGGTGCGGTGCATGCGGGACGCCACCCGAGGTGGGCTTGCCACCGTGCTGGTGGAGCTGGCGACGGCCTCGGGCAAGGCCTTCCGGGTGGACGAGGCCGCCATTGCCGTCCGGGAGCCCGTGCGGGGGCTGTGTGAGGTACTCGGGATCGATCCCCTGTATGCCGCCTGTGAAGGCCGCATGGTGGCCGTCGTGGCGGCGGACGTGGCCGAGGCGGCCGTCGAGCTTCTGCGGACCCACCCCGACGGGCAGCAGGCGATGCTCATCGGTACGGTGGCCGAGGGCCCGCCCGGCGAGGTGTTGATGCGGACCGTCGCAGGAGGCAGCCGGCGCCTTGAGCTCCTCGAAGGCGAGCAGCTCCCCAGGATCTGTTGACACGCCGCGGGCGGGGCTCGATGAGCAGGCCCGGTTTGGTGGGCCGGCCCACCACGCGCCCGGCCGGCCCGGGTGGGTGCGCGTCCGCCTCCGGGTGGAGGGCATGGTCCAGGGCGTGGGCTTTCGCCCGTTCGTCTACCGCACCGCCGTGCGCCTGGGTCTGACCGGGAAGGTTTCCAACACTCCCGGTGGCGTGTTGATTGACGTCGAAGGCCCGCCTGAGGCGGTGGAAGCCTTCCAGCAGCAGCTGCGGCAAGACCCTCCGCCTCTTGCCCGTATTCGCGACATCCGGTCGCACGTGCTGCCCCCTGCGGGTTACGACCGCTTCGAAATCGCCCCCAGTGCCCGGGGCCGGGCCGGGGCGGCCCTGGTGCCGCCCGACGTGGCCATCTGCCCGGACTGCCGCCGGGAGCTCCTCGACCCGTCGGACCGGCGGTTTTCGTACCCGTTCATCAACTGCACCAACTGCGGCCCCCGTTTCACCATCGTCAGGGGGTTGCCCTACGACCGCGAGCGCACGACCATGGCGGCATTCGCCATGTGTGCCGCCTGCAGCCGGGAATACCACGACCCGGCCGACCGGCGCTTCCACGCCCAGCCCACGGCCTGCCCGGAGTGCGGGCCGCACGTGTGGTGGGTGGGGCCGGCGGAGGGCCGTCCGCCCGGGCGCGCAGCGGACGGCCATGGGCACGACTGGATGGCCGCGTTCCGCCAGGCCATCCTGGCGGGGCAGACCGTGGCGGTCAAGGGACTCGGGGGGTTCCACCTGGCCTGCGACGCGCTCGACGCCGAGGCGGTGCAGCGGCTGCGACGCCGCAAGCACCGGCCGCGTAAGCCCTTCGCGATCATGGCGAAAGACCTGGCGACGGTGCGCCGGCTCTGCGAGGTGAACGAGGTCGAGGCCCGGCTGCTGTGCAGCTCGGCAGCGCCCATCGTGTTGCTGCGGCGCCGTCCGGACGCACCTCTTCCCGAGGCGCTGGCACCGGGGCTGCGCACCCTGGGTGTGATGTTGCCGTACACCCCCCTTCACGTGCTGCTGTTCCAGGCGGTGCCCGAGCGCGAGGTCCTGGTCATGACGAGCGGCAATCGGTCGTCGCTGCCCATCGTCAAGGACAACGAGTCGGCCCTGGCGGAACTCGGCGACATCGCCGACGCCTTCGTGTTACACGACCGGGAGATCGCAAACCGCGCCGACGATTCGGTGGTGCAGGTGGTGGGAGAGGCGGCGCAGTTCTTGCGGAGGTCGAGGGGGTTCGTGCCTGCGCCCATCCCCGTGCCCGTGCCACGTCGCTGGCAGGGAGAGCCTGCCGCCCATCCGGTGGTGCTGGGAGCCGGCGGCGACATGAAAAACGCCTGCTGCCTCATCAAAGGGGGCCAGGCGTTCATGGGCCCCCACACGGGCGAGTTGGAGACGGTGGAGGCCGAAGCGTTCTGGCGGCACAACGTCGAGTCGATGAGCCGGTTGCTCGACGTGTGGCCGGAGGTGGCGGGCGTCGACCTGCACCCGGGCTACCGGTCGAGGCGGCTGGGGGCGTCCCTGGTCGGGCGGGTGCACGGCATCCAGCATCATCACGCGCACCTGGTCGCGGCGCTGGCCGAAAACGGCCGCACCGGCCCTGCCGTGGGGATCGTCCTGGACGGGACGGGCTACGGGACAGACGGCACGCTCTGGGGAGGGGAGATCCTCCTGGGCGGCCTGGCCAGTTGCCGGAGGCTGATGCACCTGCGCTACATCCGCCTGCCGGGTGGTGAGCGGGCCATCCGGCGGCCCTGGCTGCTCACCCTTTCCTGCCTGTGCGAGGAGCTGGGGGTCGAACAGGGACTGTCGCTGGCTCGAGCGCTTTTCCCCCAGATGCGGCGGGACCTGGAGCTCGCTGTGCGGGTGCTGACCTCGGGCTTCAACTCCCCCCGGAGCTGCGGAGCCGGGCGGCTTTTCGACGCGGTGGCGGCCGCGACGGGCACTTGCCTGGAGGCGACCTACGAAGGCGAGCCTGCTCTGGTGTTGTCCGAACTGGCCCGGGAGGAGCTGGAGGCTCGAGAGCCCGGCGGAGCCGGCGGCGACGGCTACGCGGCTCGGGATCGAGGCAGCGGCGGCGGCCCCTATCCGTATCGCGTGCGCCCGCCGGAAATCGACCTGTTGCCGGCCGTGGTGGCGGCGGCCAGAGACCGGCTGAGCGGCGCCGGCGCTGCCGTCGTTGCCGCTCGCTGGCACCGGACGGTGGAAGATGCGATGGTACAGGCCGCGCAGCGGGCCTGCCTGCGAGAGGGCGTGCGGGTGGTGGCCCTGAGCGGCGGCGTGTTTCACAACCCGTACCTGGTGCAGGCAGTGGCCCGGCGGCTCGAGGCCGCCGGCGTCGAAGTGCTGACCCACCGCGAGGTGCCGCCGGGCGATGGGGGGCTTGCCCTGGGGCAAGCCGTCTGCGCCCTCTGGCGGGAGGCGGAGGGCGCGGCCACTCGGAGCCGGTGAGGGGGTGGGCCACCCATGCCGGGTGGCCCGCCAGAGGACGCGCCGAAGCCGGACCATGCTGGGGACGTCATCACGCTGGAGCTGGCGGGCGGAATCGAACCGCCGACCTGCGCATTACGAGTGCGCCGCTCTGCCGTCTGAGCTACGCCAGCTCGAGTGCGGCGGGCCTCAGGGGCCCTTTCGCGAAAGTGGAGCGGATGACGGGATTCGAACCCGCGACCGTCGGCTTGGGAAGCCGATGCGCTACCACTGCGCTACATCCGCTCGCTGCCTCTCAGTATATCCGACCGCCCCTGCCCGATCAAGCAGGCCGGACCTCGGCCACCCCGTCGATGCCGGCGGCCGCTTCCGCCTCGGCGCTCGCCCCCTGAAGCCGCGGCCACCGGAAGCCCAGCAGGCGCAGCCCGTTGAGAGCGACCAGCACGGTGCTCGTCTCGTGTCCCACGACCCCTTGCGTGAGGCTGAGGTGCCCCGTCGTGGCGCTCACCAGCAGGACGGCGATGACGCCGAAGGCAAACGCCAGGTTCTGCCGCACCACCCGCTCGGCGCGCCGCCCGATGCGCGACGGCGCCCTCGAGGCGGACCAGCTCGTCGGACATGAGCACCACGTCGGCCGTCTCCAGGGCGACGTCCGTGCCGGCCCGGCCCATGGCGATGCCGACGGCGGCCGACACCAGCGCCGGCGCGTCGTTGATGCCGTCGCCGACCATGGCCACGGGGCCGTAGCGCTGCTCCAGCTCTTGAAGGATCCGCATCTTGTCCTCGGGCAGCAACCCCGCGTACACCTCGTCCACGCCGAGCTCCCTGCCCATGGCCTGAGCCACCCGCTCGTTGTCGCCGGTCAGCATGACCACTCGCAGCCCGAGCCTCTGCAGCGCCTGTACGGCTTCTCGAGCGTGGGGGCGAGCCCGGTCGGCCACCGCCAGGATCCCGGCCGGCCCGGAGCCGTTGATGCTGAGCACCATGGCGGTGTGACCGGCCGATTCGAGGCGGGCCAGGGCATCCGCCAGCTCGCCGTCGAGAGGCTGCCCCATCTCGTGAAACCAGGCCGGGCTGCCGACCAGAATCCGGTCGCCGCTCACGACCGCCTCGACGCCCCGCCCCGGATGGGTGCGGCTGTGTTCGGGGCTGGGCAGGGACAGGCCCCTGCGGCGCGCC
Source organism: Limnochordaceae bacterium (assembly GCA_014896295.1). Classification (GTDB taxonomy): domain Bacteria; phylum Bacillota; class Limnochordia; order Limnochordales; family Geochordaceae; genus Carboxydichorda; species Carboxydichorda subterranea. The sequence goes on along the minus strand of JADBKR010000002.1, from coordinate 246,633 downwards.
TCTTGTAGGATGGCGCCTGCGATGGGGTGTTCGCTACCGGACTCCGCGGCTGCGGCGGCTGCCAGCAGTTGCTCCTCGGTGAAGGGCGGGCGGGCATGGATGGCGACGAGCTGTGGCAGGCCGAGCGTCAGCGTGCCCGTCTTGTCGAACGCGACGACCCGCACCCCCGCCAGCTGCTCCAGGTCGAGAGCCCCCTTGAACAGGACGCCGTTACGGGCACCGCTGGCGATGGCCGACAGCATGACGGGCATGGTCGAGAGCACGACGGCGCACGGCGAGGCGACCACCATGACGGTCATGGCCCGGTAGATGGTCTGGGAAACGCCCCAGCCCAGCACCGTCAGGCCCGCCGCGATGAGCGCGACGGTCCCGGCCACGACCAGGGCGGAGTAGACCTGTTCGAAGCGCTCGATGAAGAGCTGGGTGGGAGCCTTGCGCTGCTGCGCCTGTTCCACGAGCTGGATGATGCGCGCCAGGGTGCTCTCTTGCGCAGGCCGCTCCACCCGCAGCCACAGGGCGCCTTCCCGGTTGACGCTGCCGGCGAAGAGCTGGTCGCCGGGTTGCCGTTGCTGGGGAATGCTCTCTCCCGTGATGGCGGACGTGTCGACGGCCGAAACGCCCCGCACGACGACGCCGTCGGCCGGCACCTGTTCGCCGGGCAAGACCAGCACGAACTCGCCCGGGCGCAACTGATCCGCGGTGATGAGCTCTGTTTCGGCGGCGTCGTCGAGGCTCGTGACCCTACGGGCCCGGGTGGGCCGCAGCCGCACCAGCGCCTCGATGGCCTTACGGGTCCGGCCGGTCGCGTACTCCTCGAGCGCGTTGCTCAGGGCGAAGATGAAGATCAGGATGGCGCCGTCGAGCGCCTGGCCAATGGCAGCCGCGCCCAGCGCCGCCGCGACCATGAGGAAGTCGATGTCGATCCGGCCGCGGCGCAAGGCGTGCCATCCTGCCCGGGCCGACTCGTACCCTCCGACCAGGTAGGCGAGGGCGTAGACCACGAGCGCCGCCCATCCAGGACGCAGCAGCAGCGGACCCGGGCTGCTCGTGAGAGCCGCGACGGCGGCGTGGCGAGACTCGAGCCACCAGCCGGCGACCACCAGCAGGCCGGTCACCAGAGGAACGGCCAGCGGCCGGAAGCGAGCCAGGGTGCGGTCAGAGGTGACGGTCGACCCAAGCTGAGCAGCGGCAGCCATGGAGGCTCCTTTCTGGGGCAGAGCGCGTGCGCCCTGAACCCTTAACCAGGTTTATTGTTGCGAGAGGTTCTCAACGGATAGTAGCTATCCGTACGGATTATATATCGCCGGGCGAGGCGCGCAGTCAAGCGCCGATGTCTATGCGCGCTCCGCCCGGCGCATGACGTGCCGAGGCGCCGCGGCACAATACCGGAGGTCCCATCCGTCTCACGTCGTAGGTGATGCGGGCTTGCCACAGCACGCCTGGCTGCATCCTCTGTCGCTGGCGGCCAAGACGTTCTTCTTCTACATCTTGTTGCTGGTCGTCGTCCGGATCATGGGGAAGCGGGAGATCGGGACCCTTTCTCCATGGGATCTCGTGCTCACCATCATGCTGGCAGAGCTGGCAGCGCTGCCCATCGAAAACTCCAACGTGTCGGTGGTGGAGGGTGCCGTTCCCATCTTCACGCTGCTCGTCACGCAGCTGCTGATGTCGTGGGCGTCCCTGAAGAGCACCACCGCCCGCAACATCATCGCCGGCACCCCCAGCATCGTCGTGAAGGACGGCCGCATCGTCGAGCAGGAACTGCGCCGGCTGCGCTACGGCGTCGACGACCTCATGGAGCAGCTGCGCCAGAAAAACCTGCCCAACATCAGCGACGTGGAGGTGGCCATCCTCGAGACCAACGGCCAGCTCAGCGTCATCCCCAAATCGCAAAAGCGGCCTGTCCGCCCGTCCGACCTGGGGATCTCCACGTCGTACGAGGGGCTGCCCATCCCGCTCATCAACGACGGCCGCATCGACTACCGGGCGCTGGCGGCGGCGGGGCTCGACATCACGTGGCTCAAGAAGAGCCTCGAGCAACGGGGCATCCACGACCCCAAGGAGGTCCTGTACGCCTCGCTGGACTCCGAGGGCCAGCTGTTCGTCCAGGAACGGGAGCCCCCCGGCGGGTGAAGCGCACACGGGGACTCCCACCGGCCGGGAACCGGCCGCGACGCCTGCCGGGCGCGGTTGCTTCAGGGCTTCCGAGAGGGTATAATCACCCTCGCAGCAACGGTGCGCCTATAGCTCAGGGGATAGAGCGCCGGCCTCCGGAGCCGGGTGCGGGGGTTCGAATCCCTCTAGGCGCACCACTTTTGATGGTCCTGCGCGGCCCCACAACACCGCCTGCCTTTCCCCCTCTTCGGCTTGCTGGTTAGCATTCGCAAAGGGTGCCGAGCCTGGAAAGCGAATACGCTGCTGATTAAGCGATTACACCGGCCGGGCGCGGCGCCGGCGGGCGGCCGGTGCGCGGCCGGGGAGGGTGGAGGTCCTGGATGCAAGATCGCGAGCGCGAGGTCATGCTGGATTTCCTCCGGGTGACGGAGACGGCCGCCCTTCGAGCGGCTCCCTGGATGGGCAAGGGGGACAAGGAGGCCGCCGACGATGCGGCCGTGGACGGGATGCGGGGCATGCTGGACCTGGTGCGGGTCCAGGGGACCGTGATCATCGGCGAGGGCGAGAAAGATAAAGCCCCCATGCTCTACGTGGGGGAGAAGGTCGGGACGGGCGACGGCCCCGAGGTCGACATCGCCGTGGATCCCCTGGAGGGGACCCGCCTCGTGGCCAACGGGCTGCCCAACGCCATGTCGGTGCTGGTGGCCGCCGAGCGCGGCACCATCCTGGGCCTGCCGGCCTTCTACATGGAGAAGATCGCCGTCGGCCCCCAGGCGGCCGGCCACATCGACATCCACGCGACCGTGAGGGAAAACCTGAGGGTCGTGGCGGCCGTGCTGGGGCGGCGGGTCAACGAGCTCACCGTGGTCATCCTGGACCGGCCGCGCCACGCCCGGCTCATCCAGGAGGTCCGGGAGGTAGGAGCCCGGATCAAGCTCATCTCCGACGGCGACGTGGCCGCCGGGATCGCGACGGCCCTCGAGGGGACCGGCGTCGACATGCTGCTCGGCATCGGCGGCGCGCCGGAAGGCGTCCTCACGGCAGCGGCGCTCAAGTGCCTGGGGGGCGAGCTCCAGTGCCGCCTGTGGTTCCCGACGCCCGAGGACGAGGAGAAGGCCATCCGGGCGGGCTTTACCGACACCAAGAGGGTCTACACCCAGGACGACCTCATCGCGACCGACCGGGTGATCTTCGCCGCCACCGGGGTGACCGACGGGGATCTGCTGCGCGGCGTGCGTTACTCGCACCGGACGGCCCGCACCCACTCCATCTTGATGCGGGGCCATACCAAGACCGTCCGGCTGATCGAAACCATCCACCACCTGGAGCACAAGACGTTGCGCAGCCGGCGGCGCAACCAGGAGATCGCGGCGGCGGAGGCGGAAGCGGCCTCCTGAGCAGCCGGCGCGGCCCGCGACGAAGCTCACAGCCCGGTGGCCAGGCGAGAGGAGTGGGGTCGCCGGCCCTCGAACCGCGCCCGTGGCCGCCTTCCAGGGTGGTTTTGGGGCGGTCGGAGGAGAGGGTGGCGTCATGGCAAGCGCGGCGCAGATCATCGACGGCAAGCGGCTCGCCTCCGAAGTGCGCCAGCGGGTGGCCCGGCGGCTGGCGGCGATGAAGGAGCGCTACGGCACGGTCCCGGGCCTGGCGGTGCTCCTCGTGGGGGACAACCCGGCCTCGGTCGTTTACGTCCGAAACAAGCGCAAGGCCTGCGAGGAACTGGGGATGCGGTCCTGGGTGCACCACCTGCCCGCCGACACCCCCGCTGGCGAACTCGCCGATCGCATCGACCGTCTCAACGACGACCCGGAGGTCCACGGCATCCTCCTGCAGCTACCGCTCCCGCCCCACCTGGAGGCGTCGGGCTTCCTGGAGCGCATCGACCCCCGCAAGGACGTGGACGGGTTTCACCCGGCCAACATGGGGCGGCTGCTGGAGGGCCGCCCCTCGCTCGTCCCGTGCACGCCGGCCGGCATCCTGGCGCTCATCGACTCCACGGGCACCGACCTGGTGGGGCGGAGGGCCGTGGTCGTGGGGCGCAGCAACATCGTCGGCAAGCCGACGGCCCTGCTCCTGCTGAGCCGGCATGCGACCGTCACCATCTGCCACTCCCGCACCCGGGACCTCCCCGCCGTCTGCCGCGAGGCGGACGTGCTGGTGGCGGCCGTGGGCAAGGCCCGGATGATCCAGGGGGACTGGATCAAGCCCGGCGCCGTGGTCATCGACGTGGGGATCAACCGGACGGCCGACGGCAAGCTGACGGGCGACGTCGACTTCGAGGCGGCCCTGGGCGTCGCCGGCTACGTGACGCCGGTGCCTGGCGGCGTGGGGCCGATGACGGTCGCCATGCTGATGGCCAATACCCTGCGGGCGGCCGAGGGGCTGCTCGGCGTGCCGGCGCACGACGCGTTTTGAACAACTTCGCAGGCATAGCGCGGCCGGCGCTACATAAGGTTGCCTCCCGGGCAAGACCGCGGGGAGACGGGAGGCACAGGATGGATGTGGATCCAACTCCTGTTTGCGGCCGGGCTGGGCGTGCTGCTCTTGTCCAACATCTGGCTGCTGCGTGAGCTCGACGTCATCAAGCGGCAGCTGGACGCGTACCAGCGGGAGGTCGCCTCTCTGGACGACCGGGTCTGCGAGCTGATGGTCAGCGTGGAAGAATCCGAGTGTGCCGCCGGCCCTCGGGCGACGGCCGTGGCCGGTGACGAGCAGGCGGGCTGACGCCACACCTCGGGATCCACGGCGCGGCCGGCCGGCGCCGTGCGGCGAGGGCCGCCGCCGAACGGCCCCTCATGCTTCTTCCATGAGGGCCATCCGGCGCAGCCCGGTCAGCACGTGCTCGACGGCGTCGGGCTCGCCGAAGAGCCGCACCTCTACCCGGTTGGATCGCAGCGCACCCGTGAACTCGACCTCTTCGTGGAGCCGGGCCTTCCAGCCCTTGCCGGACACTTCGGCCAGCACCGGGCGCTCCGACAACGCCCCCGAGCCGCTCGCGAGGCTCTGGGCCGAGCCCAAGGGGTCAGGCGTCATGACCTCGCCCCCCAGCTTGGTGAGGTACATGGCCACCATGCGCCAGCCCATGCCTCGGAGCACCACGGTAGGAAGCTCGGCGCGACCCGTTGGCTCTTCCTGGGCCTGATCCCACTGCACGGCGGCATCGTCCCCCCGTTGCTCGTGGGGGCGATGTTCGGTGGGCGACCCTGGACTCCTGCAAGAAGGGGCCCCTGTCAGCGGCTGGCACGCTCGCCCAGGTAGGCCCGGCGCACCTGCGGGTTTTCCAGCAGCACCGGTCCCGGCCCCTCCAGCACGATGCGGCCGGTCTCGAGCACGTAGGCGTACTCGGCCATGGAGAGGGCCATGCGCGCGTTTTGCTCGACGAGGAGCACGGTCGTGCCCTCGCGATGGATGGAGGCCAGCGCCTCCATCACTTCCCGGGCCAGGATGGGCGCCAGGCCCAAGGAAGGTTCGTCGAGGCACAAAAGGCGCGGCCGGGACATCAGGGCGCGGCCGACGGCCAGCATCTGCTGTTCGCCGCCGGAGAGGGTGCCGGCCTTTTGGTGGCGTCGCTCGGAAAGCCGCGGGAAGAGCCGGTAGACCCGCTCGAACAGCTCGGCCATGCTGGGGCTCGGGCTGGGTGTAGGCACCCATGACCAGGTTTTCCTGCACCGTCAGGTTGGCGAAGACCCGGCGCCCCTCGGGGACCAGCGCGACGCCACGCCGGACGATGGCGTGGGTCGGCCAGCTGCCGATCTCCTGGCCCTCGAGCCGGATGCTGCCCGAGCGAGGGCGCACGAGGCCCGTGACCGCGCGAAGCGTGGTACTCTTACCGGCTCCGTTGGCCCCGATCAGGGTCACCAGCGAGCCTCGGGGCACCCTCAGCGTGATGCCGCGCAGGGCGTGGATGCCGCCGTAGAAGACCTGGAGGTCCCGGATCTCCAGCATCAGGTCGGATCTCATGCCGGCTCCTCACCCAGATAGGCGGCGATGACCCGGGGGTCCTGCTGGATGCGCTGGGGCGGGCCCTCGGCGATCGCGACCCCGTAGTCGAGCACGGTGATCTGCTCGCAGATCTCCATCACCATCTGCATGTGGTGTTCGATGAGCAGGATCGTCAGGCGATGACGCTCGCGCACTTGCCGGACGAACTCCGTCAGCTGCCGCATCTCCTCCGGGTTCATGCCGGCGGCGGGCTCGTCGAGCAGCAAAAGGCGCGGGCGGGTCGCCAGAGCCCGGGCGATCTCGAGGCGGCGTTGCTGGCCGTACGGCAGCGCCCCGGCCCGCTCGTGCAGGTACCCCAGCAGGCCCACGCTTTCGAGGAGCGCGAGGGCCTCCTCGTGCATCGCCGACTCTTCCCGGCGCCGAGAGAGGGTGCCGAAGAGCGTCGCTGCGACGCCGGTCTTGCGCCGCAGGTGGAGCCCGACCAGCACGTTTTCGAGGACGCTGAGATCCCGGAAGAGGCGGATGTTTTGGAAGGTGCGGGCGATACCCAGGGCGGCGACGCGATGCGGCGGCCAGCCGTGGATCGCCTGGCCGCCGAAATAGATGGCCCCGGAGGTCGGCACGTACTGGCCGGTAATCATGTTGAAGACCGTCGTCTTGCCGGCGCCGTTGGGCCCGATGAGGCCGGCGATGGCGCCCTCCTGGACGGAGAGGGTCAGCCCCTGGACCGCTACCAGGCCCCCGAAGCGGATGGAAACGTCCTCCAGGTGGAGCAACGCCTGTTGGGATGCGGACAAGTCAACGTCCCCTCTCCCGGGGCGAAGCCCCGAACCGGCGACCCAGGCCGAGCGCCACGGCCTGCAGGCCCTCCCACGTCAGCTCGGCCCGCCCGAACAACCCCCGGCGGTAGAACAGCATGAGCACGATCAGCAGGCCCGAGAAGACGACCATGCGCATCCCCGGTACCCCCGGGATGTAGAGCGGCCCGATGCTCATCGGCGCCTCGACGACCCGCAGGACCTCCTGCAGGATGGCGTAGACGACCGCGGTCACGGCCGCTCCCGTGGTGCTTCCCAGCCCGCCGAGCACGATGATGATGAGCAGCTGGAAGGTCATGAAGAAGGTGAACAAGGAGGGGGAGATGGTGGTCAAGAGCGCGGCCAGCAGCCCGCCGGCGACCCCGGCGAAAAAGGCATGCACGACGAAGGCCAGGAGCTTGTGGGTGAAGACGTGCACCCCCATGGCCTCCGCCGCGACCTCGTCCTCCCGGATCGCCTTGAGAGCGCGCCCGTAGCTGGAGTTGACCAGGTTTTGGATGATCCAGACGGTCACCACGGCGGCGCCGGCCGTCCACCAGAGATTGGCGTACTCGGGGATGTCCCGGATCCCAAGGGCTCCGTTGGTGATGGGAATGAGGTTGTTGGCCAGCACGAAGATGATCTCCCCGAAGCCGAAGGTCGCGATGGCCAGGTAATCGCCCCGGAGCCTCAGCGACGGCGCTCCCACGATGAGCCCGCCCAAGGCCGCGACCAGCCCGGCACCGGCAAGAGAGATCAAGAAGCCGAGGTTGCTCGCGAGGAAGGCGGCCAGGCCGGCGTGGGGAATGAGGCGGGCGAAGAACCCGTGGAGCACCTCGGGGACGGAGAAGCTGTTGAACGGCCAGATCAGGGGCTCGAGGAAGAAGACCTGGGCCTTCTTCGCCACCGGCAGCATGAGCAACGTGGTGGTGAACCCGCCGATGGCCATGAAACCGTTGGGGCCCAGGGAGAACTGGCCGGCGATGCCGTTGATCAGGTTATAGCTGACCGCGGCCACGACGTAGATGAACGCCACGTTGACGATCCGCCGGTAATAGGAGCTGAACGAAGGCTGCTCCATGTAAGCGACGATGAGGGCCAGGAGCAACAGGGAGCCGATGGTCAGGATCCGCCGCGTCCCGGGTGCCAGCGATCGGGCGGCCACCTTCTGGGTGAGCGCAGGCGTAACCATCGTCTACACTTTCTCCTTCAGCGGCTCGCCCAGCAGGCCGCTGGGGCGCACCAGGAGGAAGAAGATCAAAATGGCGAAGACGAACGCGTCGCGGTAGCCGGACAGCTGCGGCATCAAACCGACCGTCATGATCTCGACGATGCCGATGATGAACCCGCCTATCATGGCGCCCACGATGTTGCCGATGCCGCCCACCACCGCGGCGGTGAAGGCCTTCCACCCCGGGTAGATCCCCATGAGCGGGTTGACCTGGGGGAATTTGAACGACCACATGATACCCCCGGCCGCGGCCAGGATGGACCCCACCGCGAAGGTGTACGAGATGACCCGATCCACGTCGACGCCCATCAGCCGCGTCGCCTCGATGTCGCGGGAGAGGGCTCGCATGGCCATGCCCATCCGGGTGCGGTAGACGAGCACCAACAGCCCGCCCACGAGTAGCAGGGTCAGCGCCGGCACCCAAAGGCTCACTCCCGCCACCCGGAAGCTACCCAGGCTGTAGGCCCGCCCCATCAGGTCGGGCACCGGCATGCCCTTGGGGCGGCCCCCGACGATCACGAGACCCAGGTTTTCGATGAGGAAGGAGACGCCCACGGCCGTGATGAGCACCGAGATGCGCGGCTCGTTACGCAGGGGACGGTACGCGGCGCGGTCGATGGTGACGCCCAGAAGAGCCGTTGCCAACGCTGCCCCCGGGGCCGCTATCCACCAGGGCAGGTGGTAGATCCCGACGAGGAAGAAGGCCACGTAGGCCCCGACCATGAAGATGTCGCCGTGTGCGAAGTTGATGAGGCGCAAGATGCCGTAGACCATCGTGTAGCCTACGGCCAGCAAGCTGTACAACCCGCCCAGACTGATCCCGTTGAGCAATTGCTGTACCAAGACGTCTACGTTCACGGGCGTGCACGCTTTCCGTAGAGTGGCCGGGCGGAGCGGCCCGGGCCGGGTGCCTGCTCCGCCCACCCTGGTGAGCGAAAGGGACTACGGATTGACCGTCGCCAGGTACTCCCACTGCCCGTTGACCAGCTTACGGATCACGACGGGCTTGATGGCGTTACCGTCCTCGATCGTGACCGTGCCCGTGGTCACCTCGAGGTCCTTGGTCTGAGCCATGGCCTTGGCGATGGCCTCGGGGCTGGTCGAGCCGGCCCGCTTGATGGCGTCGAGGATGATGAGCACGGAGTCGGCCGCCAGGGCGCCGAAGGCGTTGGGCTCTTTGTTGTACAGCTTGCGGTACGTCTCCACGTACTGGCGTGCCAGCGGGTTGGTGAACGCCTTGACGTGGTAGAAACCGGTGTGCATGAGGCCCTCGACCGCCTTGCCGCCGATCTGGATGAGTTCGGGGGCGTCTGCGCCGTCACCGGCGAGGATCGGCACGTCGAGCCCGAGCTGCCGCGCCTGCACGGCCGCGATGGCGATCTCGGCGTAGTAGTTGGGCATGTAGAGGATGTCGGGGTTGGCCGCCTTGATCGCGGTCATCTGGGCGCTGACGTCCTGATCTCCGGTTTTCATGTACTGCGTGGCCACCACCTGGCCGCCGAGCTTGGTGAACTCCCGGGCGAAGAAGTTACCCAGGCCCACTGCATAGTCCTGGGCGACGTCCACCAGCAACGCAGCTCTCCGGACACCCAGCTGCTGGTAGGCGAAACGTGCGGCGATTTGTCCCTGGAAGGGGTCGATGAAGCACGCCCGGAAGACGAACTGCCGGCCCTGCGTGGTGAGAGGATTGGTCGTGGAGGGGCCGATGATGGGCACCTTCGCCTGCTCCGCGATGGGGCCGGCCGCGAGCATCGAGCCCGAGATCATCGGGCCAATGATCGCCGCCACGTGGTCGCGCTGGATCAGGCGCTGGGCGGCGTTGGCGCTTTCGACACGGTCCGACTTGTTGTCGACCAGGACGAACTCCACCGGGCGACCCAGGACTTCGAGCTTCATCATCTTCTGCAAAGTCTGGATGCCCTCGAAACCTTGCTGGCCGTACGCCGCGACTCCGCCCGTCATCTCCAGGTTGAGACCGATCTTGATGGGCGTCGCAGCCGACGCTGTGACCGCGCCTGCCAGCACGAGAAGCCCGACGAGAGAAACCAAGACGCTACGCTTCATGGATAGCCTACGTGCCCCCCATCCCGTATAGACTCAAGGCCCGGCCTCACCAGGGTGAGGCAACAATACGCCGCCGCCCGCCGAATTCCTGGTGAGCCACTTTCCGGTTGCCGTGAAGGGAGGGGTATGCTATCGTATGAACGTAGATGGATAGCGTACCGGGTAGGGTATGTAGCCCGTGTTCCGTCAAGAACGCTGAGAAGGCGGCTGCGGCAGGGGAGGGTGAGACGCCATGCAGTCCAACGTGGGGCGAGTCGACCGCTGGATCCGCCTGGCGCTGGGAGCGGCGCTATTGCTGGTGGCGCTGCTGGTAGCCGAGCCGATCCGCTGGGTGGCGCTGGTGCTGGCCATCGTGCTGGTGGCCACGGGTGGCGCTGGGTATTGCCCCCTTTACGGAGCGTGCGGCATCAGCACCAGCGGCGCCAGGTCCTCGGATTCCGCCAGGAAGGCGTGAGAGCGGTGCCCGGCCTCGGGCACTCGGCGGCACGAACCACTGGCCTGCACCATGGCTCCCGTTGTCCCGAGCGGACGGCACGCAGGCGTGGACCGTGGGAACGGGGTGGGCACCTCTCTCGCTTATTCCAGATCTATTGCGTCGCGGGGGCCTCTTCTCCGGGCAGGGGAAGAGGCCCCCGGCTCCTAAATCCTCCTCCGTTGCGGCGCCGATGCCAGCAGTGGAGGGGGACGACCAATCACCGTGCCGTCGGTATGGAGGCCTGGGAGCTTTGGCGTGCTGCTGGCCGTCGCGTGCGCGCTCCTTGCGTCGGCTGCGCAGGAGAGCCGCGCTGCGCTCGGTGGCGGGCGCGAGCAGGCCGATCTCTCCACCCAGGGCATCGTCACGCTGCTGGCGCGACGGCAGGCGTGGATCTGGAAGGTGCCGCCCGGCTCGCTGCGGGTCGAGGAGGTCCACAGCCCGGACGGTTCGGCGCGCCTCGTCTGGGTGTCGGGAGCACCCAAGGAGCCGGACCAGCCGGTGCAGCGTCATGCGTTCGCCGTGATGAGCCGGGATCCGAAGGGGGAGCGCGACCTCTTCACGGATCTCACGCCGGTCGTGGACACGGGATACCCGGCCTACACGCTGGCCCTGATCCCGCTTGGCCCGGGTGAGCCTTCGGCGTTCGCCATCGGGGCTCCGTCGGGAGCGGGCAAGCGTATGGCGGCGCTGTACGTGGTGGTACCGGGGCGCACCGGCGCGTCGGGCGGCCCACCCGTGCTCTCCATCCAGGCGGATATCATCACGGTCGACACCGACGCCCAGGGGTACGCTCGCATCCAGGCCGGGACCTTCGATTTCGGCACGGAAGAGACCTCGGTCTTGCGCGTGCCTGAGTCGGCCACCCTCGACCCGCTGGGAAGGCCGGCCAGAGCCGTCACCGTCACGGTGTACCGGTGGGATCGGGCCCGGTCCGCCTTCGAGGCGCAGCCGCGGGCTCCGGAGCTGACGCCGTTCGGCGTGGCAGAGGCGTTCGTGGCCGCCGTGGGGCGGGGGGACATGCGATACGCCTTCTCGCTCACCACGGCCGAGTGGCGCCGGGTCATGGGCGTACAGAGCGAGGCGCAGCTGCGTTCGTATCTCCAGTCCACGCGCCCGTACCTGCTGATGGAGTCAGGGCCTTACCTGTTCTTGGGCGGGAGCGTCGGCAGGGAGGCGGCGTCCATCCTGTTCAGCGACCGTTCCGGGCGGATCTACCGGATCCGGCTGCGCTACATGCGGCAGGACGAGTCGGAGCTCCTGGTGCTACCCGGCGCAGCAGGCCCGGAGCTCAAGGGGCCCTGGCAGATCGACGGCCTGGACGGGGGTAGCTGAGTGAACGCGAAAGGATGGGGCCATTGACCGGTCATCCGGGGGCGAGGGCGGGCAGGCGGAGGGCAGCGGGCGGGGTCTCGTGGTCGTGGCTTGCGGCGGCACTGGTGATGGCGGCCCTGGGGACCCTGGTGGGAGCGCCGCGGGCGCAAGCCCAGGATGCGGCGCCGCCGGACGCAGCGGGCGCGGTCTCCTGGCGCGTCCAGGGGACGGTCACCAATCCGTACGGTGCCGGCGTAGCGGGGGCCCTCGTGCAGGAGGCGCGGCGCAAGCTCTCGACCACGACGGACGAGCAGGGACGCTTCGAGCTCGAGGGCACCGGATCGGGGCCCGTGCACCTCATAGTTTCCCGGGCCGGATACGTGACCCAGACGATCGCTCTTGTGGCGTCGAGCTCGCAGACGCTGCGGCAGGACGTGCGGCTGCCCGTGGATCCCGTCGCCTTCCGGGAGATGCTGGACGAGATCACGCTGCGTCTGTACCGGGAGGGCGCGTTTTCACCGCTGGTCTGGTTCGTGCCGAGGCTCGGGCTGGTGGTGCGCTACACCCGGCCGGAGCTGCGGACGCCCCAGGATCGGGCGTTCGAGATGTTTTCGGACGTGATGATCGCCAAGGAGATCCTGGCGCCGTTTCCGTACCTCGACGCAAGCTCCGTGCTGGTGAGCGAGGCGGTGACGCCGGGCGAGCACCTGCTGCGCCGGTATCCCCGGGGGGCCTTGCTGGAGCTCGTCGAGGGCAAGACGGTGGACCTGTCATCCGCTCTGGCCTGGACCGAACGGCACTACGAGTTTTACCGCAATGGGCGGTCGCGCCAGCGGGAGGTGCCCGGATGGCAGGACATCCAGGCGGCCCTGGACCGGGTCACCGAAGAGCTCTTTGCCGAGGAGCCCCAGGCCGGGGGCACGTACGTGCCAGGCTACGGGATCGTGTACAACGGCACCCGGGCGCCCCAGTTCCCGACGGTAATGGCCATGAGCGTGCTGGGCATGCTCCTTTCGGTGAGGGTGCCCGTCCCGGACGGCGACAGGGTGCTGGTGCAGCTCGACGACGGCACGGCGCTGTGGGCGATGGAGGCGCCGGTGCAAACACTCCGGCGCCTGGTCGCCTCGCGCAAGGACGAGACGGGCACGTTCGACCTGGACGTGGCCGCCCTTCAAGACGTCTACGTGTATCGCAACGGCAGCCCGTGGGGACGGTGATGGCCCCGCTCAGGCGCGGCACGCCTGCGCCGCCGCCCGGATCAGGTCCGGCGGCACGTCCGTGGGGACGGCGCAGCCGGGAGCGATGAAAAGCCCTGCCGCGCCCGCCTGCTCGATGGCGGTGCGCACCTGTTGGCGCACCTCCGAGGGGGTCTTGCTCGACAGACCCACCTCGTCGATCCCGCCCATGAGGGGCCGAGGGGTGAAAAGCCGCGCCTGGGCGAAGGACGGAGGGGAGTGGTGGACCGACCAGTTGAAAACCTGTCCCGGATATTGATCCATGATGGGACGCCAGCGCAGCCTTTCACCGTGGATGTGGATGACGTTGAAATAGAACCGGCCTTCCCTGGCAAGCTCGTTGACGGTCGCCAGCACGGCCAGGTCGTAGGGGAGCACCCATTCCTCGAAATCCCTTTCCTTCATCTCTCCCTGGCCTGCCCCGTTGACGGAAAAGAAGACCCCCGCGGCACCCGTTTGGGCCACGGCTCGGACGTAGCGCCGGAGGGTCTCCGTCACCGACTCCAGGAACGTTTTGAATGCATCCGGGTCCTCCCGCCGGAGATGGTCCATGTGGCTCCGTAGCGTGCGTCTCGCCACCCCGAAGGGGCTGAAGACCGTTTCGACGAACGGAGCCTCGTCTCCGAGGGCCGCTCCGATTTCTCTCAGCACCTGCAGCTGGAGCGAAAAGGGCTCGCTATCCATTTCAAATCGACGGAAACGGCGCAGGTCGGCAAGGGACGCAACCTCTTCGATCCCTTCCGGCATGGGGTAGCGGTAATCGCTCATCACTTTGAGCCAGTCGAGGTCGTAAGCTCGGAAGAAATCGAGGTGGATGGCCGCGGTCTTCGAAGGGGGAAGATGTTGGGTCCCGAAGTGGAACCATATGGAAAAGGGCGGCCGGTCCACCGCCTCTCCCGCCAGTGCGTGACGGACCCGCTCGGTTTTCGTCATCGTTGGACGCCGACCTCCCTCTTGTCGCCCCGGGGGCGTTTTGTGATATTCTGAATAGGTGGCTGACGATCCTGGTAAAGTGGGAGGCGCTCATGGAGTACCGGCAGTTGACCGGGGGTCTCTCGCCGGCTGACCTCGACTCGGATGCGTACCACGCGCTGTCGCCTGCGGGGCGCACCGCGCTGCTGACCCTCCTTTTCTCACGCGCGAGCTTGCCTGCGCCGGAGCTGGCCGGGCTCGGGGCCGAGCAGGCCACGGCTCGTGTCGCCACCCTGGTCGGGCGGCGCCAGGATGCACTGCTCGCCCTGTGGGAGGCTCGCCGGTCCGGGCTGGCCGTGCTGATCCGGGAGCGCCGCTACGACCTGTACATGCTCCCCGACGAGGCGCGTGCCGTCCTGTGGCCCATCGGGGCCCGCTCGCTTCATTCGAGGCAGCCACCCATCACGTTCGTCGTGGACAGCCCCTTCACGACCGAGAGGTTCGACGAGGTGGGAGCCGAGAGCGCAGGGGCGTTCCTGTATGACGTGGCGGCCCTGATCGCGTTCGTCCGGTCGGAGCAGGCGGAGCTCGCGCCTTCCGGGGTGCTCACGCGCAAGGCGCAGGGGCGGCTGGCCGAGTACCTTTCGGTCAAGGAGCAGCCCGTGCAGGATGCAGGCCCCGTGACGAGCTATCCGCCCCGGATGGGCTTCCTGGTAGAGATCGCGCGCCGGGCGGGGCTCGTTCAAGTCTCTCCCGGAGAGGGAGAGCGATTGCAGGAGGGGCCGCTCGCCTCCGCCTGGCTGGAGGCGCCGCCGGGGCCGCGCCTTGCGCGTTTGCTGGCGGCCTGGGCGGGGCAGCTCGCCGGAAGCGAGGTCGACTCCCTGCTGGTGCTGGACGCAGCCCGCTGGCTGGCGGCGCCCGGCAGGGGAGTCTGGATCAAGGGCTTCGCCGAGGCGGTGAGCTACTTCGAGGATGAGCCGTACCCGGCCTACCGGCTGGTCTCTCTGGTGAGGACCCTGCAGCGCCTGGCGTGGCTGGGCGCCGTCTTCATGTGGAAAGTAAGGTGGAGCGAGGAGCCGCCACCTTCGGATCAGGCGGGTAACGTCTCGATCAAGCCCGCTCCCAGCCAGCGCAAGGGCCTCCCACCCCTCGCCAACGTGGCGTTCGCCCTGACCGGGATCGGGCGGGCACTCTGGGAGGGCCTCAGCCATCCCAAGGTATTGCTGCGGGCAGCTACCCTGCACGACGAGGGCGACGACCAGGCCGAGCGGGCATGGGCCGGGGACGAGGCGGATGGCCGGGCAACGCCGGCGGCGGGCACTGCTCCCCCTGCGCCCAACGGGGCGGCGGGCAACGGTCACCTGCAGGCCGACGCGGCCGGAGCCCGGGAGGCCGGCGAGCGGCAGGTGGCAGAAGAAGAGGACCGGCCCGGCGAGGACCTGGCGGAGGCGCTCGGACGGCTCCTGCCTCAGGACGAGCCGCAGGCTTTCGTCGAGCCCAACTTCGAGCTGCTCGCCCCGCGCCACATGCGCCCGGACCGGCTTTCTCGCCTCATCGAGCTATCCCAGGTGATACGGGCCGACCGTATGGTCCAGCTCCGGCTGGACGTCGAGCGCTGTGCGGCGGGCGTGCGGTCAGGGCGTTGGACGCCGGCGGAGGTGCTGGCGCTGCTCGAAGCATCTTCGCGCCACGAGCTGCCCCAAAACGTGCGCTACGCCCTGGTGGAGGCCCTCAAGCCGCTCGGGCGGGTGCAGCTGATGGATGGGATCCTGGTGCGATCCGACGACGCCGTCGTGCAAGCGGCGGTGCTCGACCAGGCACGCAAGATGGGGGTGGTGGCGGAGGCCATCACCCCGGATACCCTTTGGATCGAGCGGCGCCACCTGCCGATGCTGATCAAGGCGGCGGAGGCAAGCGGCTACCCGGTCAGGCGCTGGGTTCGGGGGACCCGGGTGCCGTACCCGGCGGAGAAGGCCGCGGAGGTCGGAGCGGCGCTCGAAAACGCGGCGCGCCTTTCGGCCCGCGAGGCCGGGCAGCTGATCGATCGGCGGCCTGCTCCTTCGCTCGTCCGGGGCCGGCGGGATCTCCTGTACGTGCCGCCCGGCAACGAGCCCGGACTTGCGGCTCCGGCGGAGCGGGAAGGCGGGGTGCCCTCGGCGGCCGGTGGGAGGGGTTCGCCGGTGACGGTGGGGCGATGGCCTTCGTCGAGGGGTGACGACCTTGGCGTACAGGCCTGAAAACCCCCTCATCGTTCAAAGCAACCACGAGCTGCTCCTGGAGGTCGACAATTCGCGCTACGAGGCTGCTCGCAACGAGCTCGCCCGCTTCGCGGAGCTGGTGAAAAGCCCGGAGCACGTCCACACCTACCGGATCACGCCGCTCTCGTTGTGGAACGGCGCATCGGCCGGGCTCACGGCGCAGGACGTGCTGGAGACGCTGGAGGAGTTCAGCAAGTTCGACGTGCCGTTCGGCGTCCAGCAGAGCATTCAGGATACGATGCGCCGGTACGGGCTCGTCAAACTGGTGGCGCCCTCCGGGGTCCGGGCCGGGAGGGCAGGCGCACGGGGTAGGAGGGGAGCCGGGCGCGGCAGCGGGCGCGACGTCGACTACCTGGTCCTCGAGAGCGCCGATCGCTCCATCATCGAGGAGATCGCCCACCACCCGCGCCTTCGGCCCTATCTCGTCGAGCGGCTCGACGCGACGCGCCTGGCGGTGGATGCGCGCTGGCGCGGCCACGTCAAGCAGGTCCTGGTGCACATCGGCTACCCGGTGGAGGACCTGGCGGGGTACGTGGAGGGCGCGCCCCTCTCCATCCGCCTGCGGGCCACCACGCGCGCCGGCCGGCCGTTCGGCCTGAGGGACTACCAGCAGGAGGCGGTGCGTGCCTTTTGGATGGAGGGCAGCGAGCGCGGGGGCAACGGGGTGATCGTCCTTCCGTGCGGCGCGGGCAAGACCATCGTCGGCCTCGGCGTCATGGAGAAGGCCTCTACGCAGACCCTGATCCTCTCCACCAACGTGACGGCCGTGCGGCAGTGGAAGGCGGAGCTCCTCGACAAGACGACCCTGGAGGAGGACCAGATCGGGGAGTACACCGGGGAGGCCAAGGAGATCCGGCCCGTCACGATTGCCACTTACCAGATCCTGACTCACCGGGGGCCCGAAGACACCGACTACCCCCACTTCGCTCTGTTCAACAGCCGCGATTGGGGCCTGGTGATCTATGACGAGGTGCACCTGCTGCCGGCCGACGTGTTTCGCATCACGTCGGAGATCCAGGCGCGGCGGCGGCTTGGCCTCACGGCCACCCTGGTACGGGAGGACGGCCGGGAGGCCGACGTCTTCAGCCTCATCGGACCCAAGCGCTACGACGTGCCGTGGCGCGACCTGGAGAAGAGCCAGTGGATCGCCACGGCCGAGTGTTTCGAGATACGGGTGCCGCTGGACGAGTCGCTGCGCCTGAGCTACGCGGTGGCGGAGGACCGGGAGAAGTTTCGCATCGCCTCGGAAAACCCGGCGAAGCTCCCTCTGGTGAAGGCTCTGGTGGAGCATCACCGCGACCAGCAGGTGCTGGTCATCGGGCAGTACCTCTCCCAGCTCGAAGAGGTGGCGCGGCTGTTGGAGGCGCCCATCATCACGGGCCGGACGCCCAACGCCGAGCGCGAGTCCCTCTACGGCGACTTCAAGGCCGGCCGGCTCAAGACCCTGGTGGTCTCCAAGGTCGCCAACTTCGCCGTGGATCTGCCGGACGCCAGCGTGGCCATCCAGATCTCCGGGACCTTCGGGTCGCGCCAGGAAGAGGCCCAGCGCCTGGGCCGCATCCTGAGGCCGAAGGCCGGCGACAACGTGGCCCGGTTTTACTCGGTCATCACGCAGGACACGAGCGAGCAGCGCTTCGCCACCAAGCGCCAGCTCTTCTTGACGGAGCAGGGGTACCGCTACGCCATCTATACGGGGGATCGGGCGATGTCCCTGCTCTCGGCCGGCCAGGAGCTCTCCGCCGACGGCGAGGCCGTGAGCTTGAGCTTCTCAGCCGCGGGCTCCCGGTCGGGCCGGGGCCGTGCCCGGGCCTGAGCCGGGCCGCCGGCCCCGGCCGGCCGGCTACCAGTTCTCTTCGAGGCCGGCGGCGAGCCGCAGGGAGGATGGCCCGCCGTCGCTCAGGGCGGCGTAGCGGAACTGCAGGTAGAGCCCCGAGAACCATCCCGGCTCCACGACCCATACGGCGCGATCGGGGGCCAGCGCCGGTACCTCCCGGTTCCACATGGCCGGGTAATAAGCCGCCGCCAGCGAGCCATACCGCAAGCCGATGCCCGCGAGCGTGCCGTCGAGGAAGGGGAAACGCCTCAGCGTGTAATAGACGCCGAAGCTCGGGCGGCCGGTCCGGTACGACTCTATGAGGGCCGAGAGCCGGAAATCCCACTCCGCCGGGCCGCTCGTGAGGGCACCCTGGATGCTCGCTCCGAGGGTCGCGATGCCGAGCTCGCTCGGCTGCAGAGGAAGCTTGACACCCGCGCCCCAGTCGAGACCGTGCACCTGCTCGTTGAGACCCCACAGGAAGCCGGCGCGCCACTGCAACTGAGGTTGCGGGGGCAACAGGGCCGCCGCAGGCCGCGCTCCGGCCAGCACCAGGGCTGTCGCCAGCCACCCTGCGAGCAGCGCGCCGCGGACGACGGGCCCCGTCCTCACGCCGGCCCCTTGCGAAACCGGCCGCCACCATGCGCGCATCGAGTCGACGCCTCCTTGCCGTCGGGCCGTTGGGGATCGGTGTTGGCGGCCGGGGGGCCGATTCCCTCCTGCCGGGCCGTCGTGGGAGGGCCGTTCAGCGGCGGGGTGCGGCCTGCGCCTCGTCGAGCGCGCGGAGGACCTCGTCGACGTGGCCGTCGACCTTGACGTTCTCGAAGATCCGGTGGACACGGCCCTGCGGGTCCACCAGCAACGTGGTGCGCCGGGCGCTCGTACCTTTTTCGTTGAGGAGCCCGAGGCTGGACGTGATGGACTTGTCCGCGTCCGAGATGAGCGGGAAGCGCAAGCCGTAGGCGTCGGCGAAGCTCTGGTGAGAACGCACGCTGTCCACGCTGACGCCCACCACCTCCGCCTGGCGCTGCCGCAGCGCGTCGAGCGCCGCGTTGAACGCCTGCGCCTCGCGGGTGCACCCCGACGTCTTGTCCTTCGGGTAGAAGTAGAGCACCAGCCACTTGCCGAGGAAATCCTTCGTGGAAATCCGGGTGCCTGCCTGGGTGAGGCCGGCCACCTCCGGCATCGGGTCTCCGGGTCGCACGTTGACTGCCACTTTCGTGCCTCCTCTTCCGCCACATTGTGACGAGCCCCCGGGCGGCTTTCAAGGGAACGGGATGCGCGGCTCGAATTGGATGGGCCGAGGAGGCGATCGGGCTTGGAGCTGGGTCTTGCGGGTAAGGTCGCAGTGGTGGCAGCCGCCTCCGAGGGGCTGGGCTATGCGGCTGCGCGCGCCCTGGCCAAGGAGGGGGCGTCGCTCGCGGTCTGCTCACGGCGGGCCGACGCCATCGAGCGGGCGGCCCGGGCCATCCGGGAAGAGACCGGAGCCAGGGTCGTCGCGGTGCCGGCCGACGTGAGCCGAGCCGCGGACGTGGACCGGTTCGTGGGCGAGATCGACCGCGCCTTCGGCAAGGTCGACGTCCTGGTCAACAACGCCGGCGGGCCGCGGGCCGGCGGATTCTTCGACATGCACGACGGCGACTGGCAGACGGCCTTCGACCTGCTGGTGATGAGCGTGATCCGCATGGTGCGGGGCATCGTCCCGCTGATGCGCAAGAGCGGCCACGGCGGCAGCATCATGACCCTCACGTCGTACAGCCTCAAGGAGCCGGTGCGCGGGCTCGCGCTCAGCAACACCATGCGGGCCGCCCTGGCCGGCCTTTCCAAGACGCTGGCCGACGAGCTCGGGCCGGAGGGGATCCGGGTCAACGTCATCGTGCAGGGGCGCTTCGCCACGGAGCGATTGCGGGAGCTGGACACCATCCGGGCCCAGAAGGAGGGCATCTCCTACGACGAGGTGGTCAAGCGGTCGACGGCCACCATTCCCCTGCGCCGCTACGGCGACCCGGAGGAGCTTGCCCGGGTGATCGCCTTCCTGGCGTCCGACGCAGCGAGCTACGTCACCGGCGCGGCCTGGACCATCGACGGAGGCCTCGTACGAAGCCTCCTTTGAGCGCAGGCCGGAGCCCGCGACGACTCCCGGGCTCCGGCCTCTTGCGTGCTTCAGGCAAGGCCCCGCGTCTCGTCGAGCCCGCTCCGCCACGGGTACCGCCACAGCAGGTACCCGACGAAGACGAGCCCGGCAACCAGCAGCAGCGCGAACAGGATGAACTGCGGCCACTGTGGCGCCAGCTTCCACGCCTCCGGGGAGATGGCCGGCTGGAGCGAGGCCATGCGGACCCCATGGCGGGCGATGGCCAACCCGACCGCCATGGTCACGGTGAACAGCGACGCCACCACGGCGAGCAGGCCCCGGGAGCGTGCCCGCTCCGCCGCCAGCCAGGCCACCAGCATGACGGCGCCGGACAGGAGGGCCACCGCCGCGCCCAGGTTCTGCAGGGTGCCGTGGCGTAGCGTGACGGGCAAGGCCACGTAGTACCACAAGGAGACCGGGATCTGGAGCACCGCGGACCCGATCAGCCATCGCAGCCCCATCCGGCGCAGGGCTTGCCCGGCCTGCGCGTTGGTGCCGGTGAGCACGTGGCCGGCCGCCAGCGCGTAGCTCGCGCCGATGACGAGGAAGTTGAGCAGCGCGTGCAGGTAGCGAGGCAAGAGCGTGGGTTCTCCCGTGTTGAGAGCCGTGCCGCGCAGGTTGAACAGGGCGGGAAAGCGCTCGGGATGGGCGTAGAGGCTCATGTTGTTGACCATCACGAAGGTCACCCACGCAAACGCCGCCAGCGCGACGATCAGGCCGGCCGTGCGGTTCACGCCGTCTCGCTGCCCGAGCGCCCAGGCATACAGCCCGTAGTAGCCCACGATGAGCACGGGAATGACGCTGAACCACGCCCAGCCCATGAAGACCGACCCGGTGTAGAAGAACTGGCCGAACAACAGCTGCACGAACAACAGCGGCGCCACTCCGATCGTGATGGCGAACGCCATGGCGACCGGCAGGGCCTGCGCGAGGTGGCCGCCCAGCACCCGCCCCACGCCGGTCTCCCTCAGGCCGCCCGAGACTCCCGCCAGGGCCAGGGCGCTCCCTCCCACGACGACGCCCACGAAGAGGCTGTGGAGGATGTACGTGAAGACCAGCAAGAACTGCAGCAGAGCCGGCGGCGCCGGGATCCCGATAGGATCAGGAGCCGGAATCAAAGGCATCGACCCAACCTCCTCTCCCGTTTCCATCACAGGACCGGCTCGCCCGGCAGAGGACGCCTGGGCGCCTCGGCCTGGGTCGCCTCGGTTGCCGGGTTGAGCGTCGCAAGCCAGCGTGCCAGCGCCCGGCGTTCCTCGGTCGTGCCGAAGAACGGCGGCATGTACCCTTTGAGCATGTCGAGATGGCTGAGCTGGAAGTCGATGTACTGCTCGCTCCACCCCTTCACCAGCGGCTTCACGTCGTTGTAGCCGTCGAGGACGTGACAGCTGGAGCACTGCAACCGGAAGATCTCCGCTCCGAGGGCGATCTGCTGAGCGGGATCGGCCATCCCGGCGGTCGCGACCCGGGCCAGATCCGGACGAGCAAAGCGCGCCTGGGACAGCACGCCGGCTTCGGCCAGCTGGCGCTCCTGCCAGGCGAAGACGCCGTTGGAGTAAAGGTAGCCGTAGATCGTGTAGGGCTTGCGGATGCCCTCCCGCACCCACTCGGTGCCGCCGGTGGTGATGAGGCCTGCGGCCAGTAGCGTCCACGCCAGGGCGGACGAGGCGAGGGCCGGCCGGCGCAGCGGCCCGAGAGCTCCCACGGCGAAGATGACCACCGAGAGGGCCAGGCTCAACATGAACATGATGGAGACGGCCGCGGCGCCCCCCATCACCAGCGACCGCGGCCCGGACGGTACCACCGCGACATACCAGACCGCGGAAAGCGGGAGCACGACCATGGGCGGTACGAGCCACCACGAGGCGAACCGCACGACCTGCTCCCGTAGCTCCCGGGACCCGATCTTCACCCCGGTGAACAGGCCCCACAGGCCGGCCAGCGCGGCGGCGGCCGCGATGCGGCCGACGAGCGACGGAAGGTACGTGGGATTGAAGAACCCGTCCCAGAAGTTGCCCGTCTCGAGCCACCGCCCGGGCGTCAACATGAAGCTCAGGATGCCGTTGATGATGACCAGCGACATGGTGGAGCCCACCACGTAGCTGTACCCGTAGAGCAGGTGCGTGCGGTCGTCGGCCCGGTCCCAGGAGGCGACGTAGAGCAGGATGGACGCGATCTCGAGAATGAAGAAGACCCACTCCATCGCCCATCCCCAGACGAACGTGCGGATGAGCACGGAAGTGGTCTGCGGGTTGATGAGCCCGATGGTGAACCAGATGCCGACCCCTGTCAGCGCCCCGAACACGACGGTCAACAACAGGAAGAAACGGGAGTGGCTCTTGACGTACGCGAGCAGGTCGGCGTTTTGGGTACGCCGCGCCCATCGCTCGGCGGCGACCAGGTACCATGACCCGCCCACCGCGAACATCGCCACGTAGACGTGGAGAATCGACACGATGGCGATGAGCAGCGGTCCCCCGAGCCGCGGTACGTCCCAGATGGGATAGTTCACCAGGTCACCCCTCCCAACCGTAATAGGAACGTAATAGTAAGGAGAACCGTCCGCCCTAGGGCGACTGTATCAAGCGGGCGCTACGGTCCCCAGGGAAAAGGAGTAGGGAGACTTGTCACACAGAAAACTCCAGTCAATGGCGGGCAGAGCTACGCCGAACGGCGGAGGGGGTGCTACGGTCCGCACTCCGTGCTGGTTCCGTGCAATTCCGTAGGCCGGCCGCCCGAGAACGGATCGAGCCAGTGCTCCAGCGTCTGGGGCCCTTCAATGAAGCCGGCGTCTTTCAACCACGCGGCCTCACCGCTCTTGCGGGCCTCGCCCACGGGGCGGCCCTGGATAGAGCGGACCACCAGGCGCCGCCCCTGGCCGGTGGCGGTGAGGCGCTCCAGGAAGAGGCGGGCAGCCCGGACGAGGGTTTGGGGGCTCGCTCCGGGTGCAAACCAGAGCGACCCCGAAGCTACTTGAACCAGCAGCACCGGCACCCCGTCCGCCAGCACGCACCAGGCGCCCTCTGCTCTGGGCCCCGGCGGCCACCACTCCGGCGGCGCGCCGAAGTGGAGGGGGAGCAGCACCGGATCGCGTAACGAAGCGGCCCACATGGTCTCAGAGCGGGGCTCGTGCCACTCTCGCAGGACATCGACGAGCTCCTTGGGGGCGAACTGCTCTCCGCTGAGTCCTTCCACGAAGTACCCCCGCACGACGACGCCGCGCGCCTCCTGTTGCTCCAGGGCCTGGGCGACGTGTGCCCAGGGCAGCGGCACCCCCTCCTGCCGGTGGAGCTCCCGGGCGACGACCCCGTAACGCTCCATCAGCGCCCTGGCCCACGCGGAGGCGGGCGATGGCCCATCCGGAAGAGGGAGGACGCCGTAGAACCGGATGGTATCGAGGTCGCCGGCCATGCTCACGGCGGCTTGCCGCGACCGGAGGGCCGCGAGGCGGGCTCTTTCGCGAGCCGCCTCTCGCATCCGGCGCCCCAGGGCCCGGTATCCGGCAGGCCCCAGCGGGCGAGGCCGCGACTCCAGGAGCTGCGGCGCCGGTAACCTTTCCGCACCCAGCCGTTCGACCAGCGCCATGGCCTCGGCCGAGGCGAGCCCCTGGCGGACGAGGCGGGTCAGGCCATCCCGTATCGCCGGCTCGGGCAGGCCGAGGCGGCCGGCGAGCTCCCAGGGGAACCAGCTGCCGCCGCCGCCGAGGGCCTCGAGGAGAGCCCGATCCCCGGGGTCGAGCGCTTCCGCCCGGGAGACCGTCCCGAACAGCGCGGCCACCAGGGGCAGCTCGGCTCGGGGAAAGACCGTCCACAGCAAAGGGCCTGCGCCTTGGAGCTTGGGCTCGCCGCCGGCGCCTGCGCGGGGCGATGCCGGCACGCGTAGCCAGCCGAGGCGCCCGGCCGCCACCGCTGCGGCCAGGAGCTGAGGGGCCCTGGCACCCAGGCGTACCGGAAACAACGCCCTCAGCCAGTCGCGGTAGGGCGCGGCCCACCCCATCAAGCGGCGCGCCGCCTCGGCGGCCGCGTCAGGGGCGAGCGCCGTGCCCGACGGGAAAAGAGCGGCCGGCTGGCCTTCGCGCGGTACGAGCCCGTGCCGGGCGGCAAGGAAGCGCAAGAAGGCGGCCAGGGAGATCGGCTCGCTGAGCTGGCGGGCCCGGATGAGCGTCAGCCGGCGAATCTCGACGAGGGCCGGCGTGGCGACGAAGCGAGCAGGGCCGCCCTCCTCCAGCACCCCGTGCACCAGGTCGCCGGAGGCGACCAGCTCCATGAGCGCCCGCTCCACCAGCGGGAGGCTCAGCCCGTAGCGCCGGGCCACCGCTTCGGCATCCAACGGGCCGCCGGCCAGCGCTTTGCGCTCGAGCAGCATCCGGGCCGCGTCCTGGGCCTCGGGCCCTTCCTCCCGGCGTGCCGCTTGCAGGAGGGGAAGGATCCCTTCGTGGATCCACAGGCCCCCCTCGTGCGTGACCCGGCCCTGTTCGGCCAGCCTCTCGAGCCACTCGCGAGCCGTGGGCCATTGCTCGTGGCCCAGCATGGCGGCCAGTTCGTCGTCGGACACGTCCCCTGCGTGCCGCAGCCACTCGTCCATTTCCTCCAGGGAGCGAGGAGGGCGTTGCCGCAGCCAGGGGGGAAAAGCCCTCCGCCGGGAGACTTCCCGGATGGCGTCCGGGTGGAGCAAACGCGGCAGGCTGCCGCCTGCGGCGGCCTCCTGCAGCGCCTGTGGCGCCGTCCCCATCAGGACCGCCGCCTGCCGCTCCGCCTTGGGGGCGTCGGGCTCGTAGAGGAAGGTGGCGGTGAACTGGAAGAGGAGCGATGCGGCGAAGGGCGAGGGGGCAGGCAACGTGACGGTGCGTACCTCGACCTCGCCCGTTCGTATCGCCCGTACGAGCGCGGCCATGGCGGTCACGTCCAGGACGTCCTGGCGGGCTTCCCGGAGGGCCTCCCGCACCAGGACACCCGGCCGCTGCCCATGGGCGGACTGCAGCAGCATCAGGTCGGCGGCGCGCAGTCGCTGTTGCCACAGGGGCAACCGCCTGCGCCGGTGGGGGCGGGTGATGAGCAGCGCGCGGCCTGCGGCCTCCCGGAACAGCTGGGCGACGAGGTGGGTACCCGGGAGCTCCGCGTCGATCAGGCTCTCCGGGTCCTCTCCCTCGAGCGCTACCAGGGGGGAGGCATCCTCCAGGAGGTACTCGCCCGGCAACCTCAGCAGTATCCCGTCGTCCGCCACCGCGGTGTCGAGCTCCAGCCCGAGGTGGCGGCGAGCCCAGGCGATTTGCGCCAGGGCCCAGGCCTGGTTGAGCCGGCGCCCCAGGGGCGAGTGGATGGCGAGGCGCCGGTCTCCGAGCTCGTCGGGAAAGCTCTCGACCACGACCCGGTGCCGCCCGGGCAGGGTGCCGCACGCCCTGAGCTGGCGCGTCAGGTAGTCGACCAGGGCGCCGGCGGCATCGTCGTCAGCGTGGCACTCCTGCCGGATGCGGGCCCGGCCGGCCGCCTCCTGGCCTGCGGCGAGCAGCGGCTCGAGCTCTTCGAGCAACGTGGCGACGTGGCGGCCCAGGTGGGAGGAACGGCTGAGGCCCTCGCCCCTCCAAAACGGCACTTTGGCCACCACGCCGGAGGCACGGCTGACCAGGACGCGGTCCGGGCGGATGGCCTCCACGCGCCAGGCGCCCATCCCCAACCAGAAGACGTCACCCCTGCGCGTCTCGTAGACGAACTCCTCGTCGAGCTCGCCCAGCCGCACGTCCGTGCCGGAAAGGTAGACGGGATACGTGCCCCGGTCCGGGATGGTGCCCGCGTTGGCGTACAACACGGTCCGGGTCGCATCGATTCCCCGGATCGCTCCGTCCCGGCGGTCCCAGGCGATCCTCGGCCGGACGGGCACGTCGGGCCGGCCGGGCGTCTCGCCGGCCAGCAGGCCCAGCACCTCGTGCCACATTTCCTCGGAAATGCCCGAGAAAGACGCGGTGCGCCGCACGAGGGCCAGCAGCTCGGGCTCGCGCCAGGGCCGGATGGTGGCTGCCCCGGCGACGAACTGGGCCAGCACGTCCGCCGGCTGCCGCACCGGCGCCAGCGGCTCGATGTCGAAGCGGGCAATGGCCCGGGCGCAGGCGGCCGCTTCCAGCAGGTCCGAAGGATGCTTGGGCAGGATGCGTCCTTTGGCCGACGCGTGGACCGCGTGCCCGGACCGCCCGACCCGCTGTAGCCCCTGGGACACCTCCGGAGGCGATTCGACGTGCACCACGAGATCGATGAAACCCACGTCGATCCCCAGTTCCAACGTGGCGGTGGCGACGACGGCCTTCAGCTCGCCTGCCTTGAGCGCCTGTTCGACGTAGAGACGGCTGGCCCGGGCCATGCTCCCGTGATGGGTCAGCGCCAGGCGCCGCCCCGCCAGTTCGTTGACCAGGTGGGTGAGGCGCTCGGCCTGTCGCCGGTTGTTGACGAAGACCAGGGTGGAACGATGGCTTTCGATGAGATCCACCAGGCGGCGGGCGATGCTGGGCCAGATGGTGCCCTCCGGGGCGGAGGGGAACGTGGCGGCGGGCAAGATCACCTGCAGGTCCATGGTGCGGCGGGCGCCGGCGTCGACCACTTCGGCGCCAGGCTGCCGGGTGCCGGTGAGGAAGCGAGCAGCCTCCTCGAGGGGCCGGATGGTGGCCGACAGGCCGATGCGCTGCACCCGGCGGCCGGCCAGCTCGTCGAGCAGCTCCAAACACAGCGCCAGAAGCGCCCCGCGCTTGGTGGGCAGGAGGGCGTGCAGTTCGTCGACGATGACCCTCCGCACGCTGGCAAGAGCCGGGCGCATGCGGGGCGCCAGCATCATGAGCAACAGCGATTCCGGGGTGGTGACGAGAATGTGGGGAGGCTTCGTGGCCATGGCCCGCCGCCGCGCAGGCGGCGTATCCGACGTGCGAACCCCCACGTCGATGGGAGGAAAGGGCCGGGCCGCTTGTACGAACAGGCGCTGCAGGTCGCGCAAGGGGAGTTCGAGGCTCCGGTGAATGTCGTGGCTCAGGGCACGCAAGGGCGAGACGTACAGTGTGTGCAGAGCGGGCTTCGAGGGGACGGGGCGCCGGATCAGGTCGTCGAGGCTCACCAGGAATGCGGCCAGCGTCTTGCCCGAGCCCGTCGGCGCTGCCACGAGCGTATCCCGGCCGGATCGGATGGCGGGCCACGCCATGCGCTGGGCAAGCGTCGGCGCGCCGAAACGCTCCCGGAAGTAGGCCGCCACCGCCGGATCGAAGGAGGCGAGCGGGTCGCCGGTCCCCGCCTGGGTGGGATCACGCAGCGGTGGATGGCGCCTCCCATGCGACGCGGCAGCCGGCGTGCTCGAGCTCGTCGACCAGCTGCGCCATGTCGTTGCCTTCCACGCGGAAGACCAGGTGTGCCTGGCCGGGCGGCGCGGGGGTCGTGACCACGGAGTGGATGTTGAGGCCCCGCTTGGCGATGATGGTCGCGATGCGGGAGAGCTCGCCGGGGCGGTCCGTGCAGTCGATCTCGAGGCGGACTCCCGGCCTGCGCATGCCCAGGAGCTCGACGAACGCGTCGAAGATGTCCGTCTCGGTGATGATGCCCACGAGATGGTCGCTCTCCACGACCGGCAGCCCGCCGATCTTGTGCTGGCGCATCAAGAGCGCCGCCTGCTCGATGGGCTCGTCGGGGCCGACCGTGATGAGGCGCCGGCTCATCGCCTCCTGCACCGTCAGCTTGTCCAGCAGGTAGCGCAGTTCGTAGATACTGAGGGTGGTGGCGGGGGAGGCCGATACCCTCATGAGATCGAGCAGCGTGACGATGCCCACCAGCCGCCCGGCCTGGACGACGGGAAGGCGCCGGATCTTGCGGCCTTCCATCAGGCGCAGCGCCTGGGAGACGGGGGTCGAGGGTTCGACGGTAATGGGATTGGGGGTCATCTTGTCTCTGACACGCATCGGGCCCGTGCCTCCGTTCTACCGGGAGCTTCGGCGGAACACGCCCGGTCTCGTCACCTCAGATGTTCGCCAACCGGCCCGATTACCTCTTCTGACTTGCTGCGGCTGACTTGTTGCGGCCGGACCGCGGGAGGAGAGACGCCAGGTGCTCGTCGTCAAGCTCCGGGCCGATGGTACCGAGCGCATTCGCTACGAGGCCGAGCTCATCGGCCGGGAGGGTGTCTTGACCGTGGTGCGGACCCGGTGGGCAGGCGGGCGCTGGGTGACGCCTTTCGTGACGGTGGAACCGGGTGACCCGGCGCTCGAGTATTACCGGCCGGGCGCTCGCGCGGTGTATTTGCGCCTGATGGACCGGCAGGGGAGGCTGCGGGGCTGGTACGTCGACCTCACGGACGGCGTGGAGGAGACCGGGGAGGGCTTTCGTTACCGCGACGCGGTGCTCGACCTGTTCGTCTACCCCAACGGGCGGCTCCTGGTGCTCGATGGCGACGAGTTCGTCGACTACGTCCTGGGGCTGCCGGAGGGCCGGGGAGCTTGGGGCACGCCGGGCGTCGGCGCGGTCCGGGGGGCCGTCGAGGGCCTCCAAGAAGCGCTGCGCCGGCTCCAGGACGGCCTGCCGCCTTTCACGGAGCTGCCCGGAGGTTGAGCCCGTGACGGCCCCGGAGGGCGGGTCGATGCGACGACCATGGCGGCCACGACCAGGACGGCGCCGGCGACCTGCGGAGCGGTGAGTCGCTCCCCGAGGAACAGCACCGCCAGCAGCAGGGCGGTCAAAGGCTCCCCTGCCGACAGCACCGCGGCGGTGGACGGGCCCACCCGGGCCAGGCCGGCCAGGAAGGCCGGGATGGCGTACGCCGTGGAGAGGAGGGCGAGGGCCGCTCCGGCCGCCCATCCCGGGCCCTCGATGCCCGAGAGGCCGGGGCCGTCCGTCCACGCCATTGCGGCGGTGGTCATGGCGGCCCCCGCCGTCACCCCTACGGCCAGCTGCCACGCGTCGGTACCGGCGGTCGTCCGCTCGCCCGCCAGGATGTACCCGGCATAGCAACAGGCCGCGCCCAGGGCCAGGAGGACTCCCCGGGCGTCCAGCGGCGCCGGCTGCACCCCGGCGACCAGCGCCGACCCCAAGACAGCCCCGCCCAGCGACAGCACCTGAGCTGCCCCGGGTGAGCGGCGCCGGACCAGAGCGTCGACCACGCCGACGAGCGCGGGGTAGGTGTAGAAGAGCACCGAGGCGACCGAAGCCGGCACGAACTGAAGCGCGCGGAAAAGGCCAATGGCCGTGCCCGCGTAGCCCACTGCGCCCAACAGGAGCGGAGCCGGCCTCAACGCCTGCCGAGGCCAGCGCCCGGCGAGCGCAGCCACCCCTGTGAGCACGGCAAAGGCCATCGAGAACCGGATGGCCAGCAGGGCGTACGCGCCGGCGCCATGGTCGTAGGCGATGCGGGCGAGCGACGGCATGGCCCCGAAGGCGACGGCCGAACTCAGCACCAGGGCCGTGCCGCCTGCCCGGGCGCCGTCCGGGTACCGGGCGTTCAGCGGGACGTCCCACCCGGAGCGCCGAGGTCGAGGGGCTTCCACTCGAGCAGCGTGAAGCGCCGCGCGCCTCCCTGCACGACCGGATCGTCCAGGACGAGCCGTTGGGCTTCGTCCATGGAGGCGACCCGGTAGATCACCATGCCGCCCCGGCCGTCGGCGAAAGGCCCGGCCAGCACCACCTTCCCTTCCCGGTACAGCCGGCCGACGTATTCCAGATGAGCCGGGCGCAGCCGGGCGTTGGCCTCGGCATCGACGATCCACAGCAGCGCGACCGCGTGCAGCACGACACCATCACCTCGTCTCCTCCAACGTGGGGCTCGCGAGGGGCAGTTGCAGGATCAACGTGGCTCCGCGCCCGCGTTCTGACCCCATGACCAGGCGGCCTCCGTGGAGCTCCTCCACGATCCGGCGGGTCATGAGCAACCCCACGCCCCGGTTGGGCCCGGCCTTGGTGGTCACCGGTTCGCGCAGGAGCCGCGCCATCACTTCCGGGGCGATGCCGGGCCCCGAGTCGACGACCCTCACGCTCACCGATCCGGCCGGCCCGTCCTCGATCTCGACCCGGATCGTGCCCCCTGTGGGGGTGGCTTCCATGGCGTTGACCAGGACGTTGGTGAGAGCCGCCTCGAGAAGCTCGGGATGGCCGCGCACCACCCGGGCGCAAGCCCCCGCCCGGGCAGAAAGGGCGGCCGCCACCCCTGCGTGCTTGAACCGGGGGGCCAGCCTGTCCAGGGTCCGGGCCACCAGCTCGGCGAGGTCGAAGAGCCGGGTCTCCTCCCGGCCCAGCCGCTCGGACGAGGATGGAGCGCGACCTCCTTGCGGCAGCTCTGCCTCTTCCATGAGGGTCGAGACTCGATCGATGGCGTCGAGCGCACGGCGCAAGTACGTCGTGACGAGCGGGCTGGAGCAGGCGCCCAAAGCGGCCTGGGTCGCGGCACGGGCCAGGGCCAGCTCGTTGCGGAGTTGGTGGCGCAGGTGGGAGGAGTCCAGCCAAAACCCCAGCGGAGCCGTTGCCATGAGACTCCCCTTTCGAAACACCTGGCGCCGGCAGGCGGCAGCGAGGAGGTCTGCCCGCCGGCTTTCCGCTCAGGCCAGGATCATCTGGTCATCCGCGAGCACCTCGTGGCATGCGTGGCGGAAGGCTTCGGCGAGATCTCCCACGTCCATCCGCCGGCGCCTTTCGCCTCGCAGGTCCAGCACCACCCGGCCCCGGTGCATGATGACCGTCCGGTCTCCCATGGTCAAGGCGTGTTTGAGGTTGTGGGTCACCATCAACGTCGTGAGGCCCAGATCCCGGACGAGCTGGCGAGTGAGCTCGAGCACCGCCTCGGCCGCCTGCGGATCGAGGGACGCCGTATGCTCGTCCAGGAGCAGCACCCTGGGCTGTCGCGCCGCCGCCATCAGAAGGGCGAGCGCCTGGCGCTGGCCCCCGGAAAGATGGCGCACCGCCACGTGGAGCCGCTGCTCGAGGCCCATCCCCAGCCGGCGCAGGCTCTCCACGACCCACTCCCGGCGGGCAGGGCGCACCGCCGGCGCAAGCGTTCGGCGCCTGCCGGCCGTGAGCGCCAGGACCATGTTTTCTTCTACCGTCAGGGATCCTGCGGTGCCCGCCGCCGGATCCTGGAATACCATGCCGATCCAGCCCGCACGCCGGTGCTGCGGCCAGGCGGTCACCTCGTGCCCGTCCACGACGACCCGGCCCTCGTCCGGCAAGAGGCCGCCGGCGATCACGTGCAGGAGCGTGGTCTTCCCGGCCCCGTTACTCCCGACCACGGTGGCGAACTCGCCGGCCGCCAGCTCGAGCGAGACGCCGTCCAACGCCGCGCCCTGGCCGCTATGGACGAAGCGTTTGACCACCCGGTCGACGACCAGCATCGAGGAGGGCATCGCCTTACCTCCGCTCCTGGCCGGCCATGACCCCTGGCTGCGGCCGGCCGGCCGCTCCTGCGCGCGGCAGCGCCTGGGCCAGCCGCTGTACGACCCCCCGGCGCGGGTGCCGGCCCGGCTCTCCCGCCACCGAGGGCAGGGCAAGGGCGGCCATGACCAAAAGCGCCGTGATCAGCTTGAGATCGCCGGGGGCCAGCCCCATGGCGAGCGCCACGGCAATGGCCGCCCGGTATCCCACGCTACCGACCAGGGCCGACGAGAGAGCGGCCCACAGCCTTCGCGGGCGGAGGAGCACCTCTCCCACGATGACGGAAGCGAGGCCGGCCACGATGGTGCCGACCCCCATGTTGACGTCCGCGAAGCCCTGGTACTGGGCGGCGAGCGCCCCGAGAAGGAGACGAGCGCGTTGGAGACGGCGAGGCCGAGGGTCTTGGTCCAGCCCGTCTCGATCCCGCTGCTCGACGCCATCCCTTCGTTGTCACCCGTAGCGCGCAGCGCCAGACCCACTTCGGTGCGCAAAAACCAGTACAGCCCGCCCGCCAGCACGAGCGACGCCACCACGAAGAGCGCGAGCGCCGCCCATCGCGGCCCGATCCCCAGCTCCTGCACGCCCTCGATCAGGGTGGGCATGCGCAGGAGGGCGACATTGGGGCGCCCCATGACCCGGAGGTTGACGGAGTAGAGCCCTGTCATCGTGAGGATGCCGGCCAGCAAGGCCGGCACCTTCAAACGGGCGTGCAGCACGCCGGTACAGGCTCCTGCCAGCCCGCCGGCTCCCAGGGCCGCGACGGAGCCCACCAGCGGTGGTGGCTGGTCTCGAGGCTGCTTCATGCTCTGCCATCTTCCAACATCGTTGGGAGTGCCAGCAGAAGTTTTACATCAATCAAGCTGTGAATGTTGTACTTCGTCAGAGCTTCACCTCCATAAATCAGCAAATAGAAGACCCTCGCGAGAACCCAGTTACAGTAGTTCTCCGCGCTTTCCTGAGCGGTAAATGAGCATCATGCCAACCTGGAAGCCTGGGCCTCCAATCTGCCCCATCTTATCAGAGAGATGCATCCACGTATCTGGTGGCGTAAGGCTGCTGGGTGTCACCAATATGAACCTTCCAGCTGAGGTTGGGCATCTCAAGAAGAAATAAGAGAGAAGGTCAGCAGCTTTCAGCTCTGTTTGAAGCAAGTCTATTTAAAAAAAGCCTGATTCATGTGCTAAAACTTCTCCCAAGTGTGGAACGCTGTTCCTCCCCACTGTCAGATCAGCTAAAGAAGCTTCTGCTTCCAAGCGCTGATAACTGGTTCAGGAAGCTTGCTGAGCCGCAAGCAGTTCCGAAGAGGCAGAATGTGCTTGATCCATCGTCAAGTGATTTGTGCCAGCAAGGTTAGGATGGAAATGAGGAAGAAACAGAGTACAGATACAGGTACAGGGTGGAACACCTTGAATGCGCTTTTTCTTCCACTGCCAAAGCCATGCTCTCAGGCTGTGTGGCTTCGCCTGCACATGGTGGTACCCCCAAGCCCCAGTACCCCGCATGATCTCAGGGCCGAGGCAGCTTCTGTCAGGTTGAAGCCTAGTAAAACATAGCTCTGAGATTTAACAAAGTAACCCGCTGATCTTTTGCAAGCGCTCAAGTTTTCCCGGCACCCAGCGTGGCTTCGCTGAGGCGCCAAAGTCCTTTAACATGATTGGCTGTGCGGAAGTCTCACCCTGCTTGCCGTCAGCGTGTGCGTTGTTTCCAGTCAGTGGATCTGACTTTTTCATGTTGGCAGGTCAAACATAACCATGGGCAAACACAGACAGAATGGAGGAGTCATATAGGGTCAAGTTCTCTAAGTGTTTTCTGAGCTGTCAAATGAAAAGCAAGTTCGGCTTCTCTCTTTCTAAAACAAGCAGTTTCTGATCATGAAACCTTCCTTTAAGTCCATGGGAAAGCCCACTGATCCCGCCTTGGTTTCGCTATGTAATACTTTTTGCCAGTCAGAGAAAAGCCTTCCCCATCGTGCTTTTTTCTAATGTTAATGATAACATGGAAAGTGTGGCAGACAATGAGAAAATGCTGTTCGTCCGGCATCCAACCCTTCTGATCCAATGGGCAGTCGCCTCGGCAGGGTCGGAATCGAGGCTTTTGGACAGCATAAATTAAGACCGCGCCTTCGAAATCCTTCTCGGATGGTGCCGGATGAGCCGTTCCGCTCACCGCCGGATATGGGGAGAGCTGGAGGACGGCGCCTGGCTCGCCTGCATGGCCTGCGCCGCCTTCCTGGGAAGCCGGGCCCTCGCCCGGTGGCGGGTACGGGCCCAGTGCATCCCCGACCCCGAACTGCGTCGCCAGGCCCTGGGCAGCATCGACCACAAGGCGTTCCACAGCCTGGGGGCGGCCACATTCGGTGCCGCCGTCCCGGCCGTGGCGACGGGTACGATGGTCCGGTTCGTCGTGGCGTACCAGACGATCAGCGACTACCTGGACAGCCTGTGCGACCGCAGCCGCCCTCTCGACGGGCGGCGCCGCCGCCGCCTGCACCAGGCCATGGTCGTCGCGTTGTACCTGCCGGGCGATGGACCGCCGCTGCCCCTGCCGGACCCCGGGGATGGCGGGTACCTGCAGGAACTGGTGCGCGAATGCCGCCGCGCACTCGACGCGCTGGCAGGGTCCGGCCCCGGCCGGGCGCCGATGCGAGAGGCGCTCGCCAGGGCCCGGCAGCTTGCCCGCCTGTACGCGCAGATGCAGTCCCGCAAGCACGGCCCGGCCGGCCGCCGGCGGGCGTCGATGACCCACTGGGCCGAGAGGCTTGCCGTACGAGACTATGCCTGGTGGGAGGTGGCGGCCGCGGCCGGGTCGACCCTTGGCATCTTTGCGCTGGTAGCAGCGGGAGCCCGCCGGGCGGACGGGCATCTGTTGGACCGCATCCGGGCCGCCTACTTTCCCCACGTGGCAGCTCTGCACATCTTGCTGGACTACGCGATCGACCTCCGCGAGGACGCTCTGGTGCGCGAGCTCAACTTTGCCGCCTGTTACCCCGGACCTCTCCGCCTCGAGCAGCGCCTGGCGGCCGTCTTCCGGCGCTCGGTGGCCTTCTCCGGCGCCCCGGGCATGCCGGCCTGGCACCGGCTGGTGGTCAGCGGCCTGCCGGCGCTCTACCTGACCGACCCCAAGGCGTCCCACCTGCGGTCGCTCCTCGATCGGCTGAAGGAGGAGGAACCCTGGGTGAGGCGGCTCGTGCCGGTCTTCCGGGCGTTTCACCGCAAGTTGCCGGCCCCTGACCAGGTACGCCCCCTGGCGCCCGCCTCTGCGATGCAGGAGTCGTGCGGCACGTAGGAGAATGCCCGCCGGCAATCCGGCAGGGGCGAGGGGGAGCGCGACCGTCATGCGTCGAGGTTTCGGACTGTCCCGTCGAGCCGAGGAGATCCCGCCCTTCCTGGCCATGGACGTCCTGGCCCGGGCTCGCCGCCTCGAAGAGCAGGGCCGCTCGATCATCCATCTCGAGGTCGGGGACCCCGACTTCCCGAGCCCTCCCGACGTCGTCGAGGCAGGGCGCCGGGCCCTGGCCGAGGGCCGGACCCACTACACCGAGGCTCTCGGGATCCCTCGCCTGCGGGAGGCCATCGCCCGCCGGTACTTCACGCTCCACGGCGTGGAGGTCTCCCCGGAGCGAATCGTGGTGGGATCCGGTAGCTCACCGCTGCTGACGATGCTGGCGCTGGCCATCCTCGACCCGGGCGACGAGGTGCTGGTGCCTGACCCTGGCTATTCATGCTATCCCAATTACGTCCGGGCGGCGGGCGGCGTACCCGTGCAGGTGGACGCGGGCGAGGCGTTCGGTTACCGGCTGAGCGTCGAGGCCCTGGAGCGAGCCGTGACGAACCGCACGAAAGCGCTCATCGTCAACTCGCCCGCCAACCCTACCGGGGTCGTGTACCACCCGGACGAACTCCGGCAGCTTACGGCTTGGGCAGCCGAAAAAGGCCTGTGGCTCATCTCGGACGAGATCTACCACGGCCTCTCGGATCGACCGGTCGAACCCACCGCGCTCCGGTTCGACCCCCACGCCATCGTGGTCGACGGGTTTTCCAAGCGGTTCGCCATGACCGGATGGCGGCTCGGCTGGTGCGTGGTGCCCGAGGAGCTGGCGTGGCCCCTGATGAAGCTCCAGCAAAACCTGATGGTGTGCGCCCCGGCTGCGGCCCAGGAGGCCGGGATCGTAGCCTTGGAGCAGGGCGAGGGTCACACCCGGGCCATGGCGGAGGAGCTCCGCAGGAGGCGCAGGACCCTGCTCGCCGGGCTGGAGCGCCTGGGGTGGCCCGTGGCGGGGAGGCCGGAAGGCGCCTTCTACGTCCTGGCCGACGTGCGCTCGGTGGCGACCGACTCTCGACGCTTCGCGGTCCAGCTCCTCGACCACGCCGGCGTGGCGCTCACTCCCGGCATCGACTTCGGGCCGAGGGCGGAAGGCCATCTGCGTTTTTCGTATGCGGCGCCGGTGGCCGCCATCGAGGAGGCCATCGACCGGATCCACGGCTTCCTCCAAGGCGCTCAGGCGGCCGCAGGGGGTGCCGGGGAGACGGCCGGCCGCACCCGGGTGGCTCCGAAGTAGCGGGCGCCCACCGTGCCCACGTAAGCAAGCCAGCCGAGCACCTCGAGCAGCGACGGATCCGCGTTGTAGCCGAACAGCGCTTTGAGCAACTGGCCGGGTACGCTCTGCTCCGGCAACACGGCGCTCATGTCCCACACGTGCTCGACGAAGACCGGCAGGATCGCGGCCTCCTGCAGCTCGTGCACGCCGCCTGCCAGCAGCCCGGCGCCGAGCGCGACCAGGAGGGCGCCGGTGAAGAAGAAGAACTTCTGCAGATTGAGCCGCAAGGAGGCCCGCACCATCGCGTACGCGATGGCCACCGCCGCCGCGAGGCCCACCAGTGCACCGGCCATCGCGGTCGGATCCGGCTGGAGGAAGAAGACGGCGCCCAGGAAGAGCACGCTCTCCACGCCCTCGCGAGTAACAGCCACGAAGGCAAGCGATGCCAGACCCAACAGCTGCCCGCTGGAGAGCGCCCGGTCGACGCGTGCCTCGAGGCGCCCCCGCAGGTGGCGCGCCTGCCCCTGCATCCAGAGGATCATGGACGTCAACACGCCGGTGGCGAGCAGCATCACCGCGCCTTCGAAGAGCTGCTCTGCCCGCCCTTCGAAGCCGCCGGCGAACCGGGAGAACAACTGGGCCAGCGCCAGGCTCGCCGCCACGGC
The DNA here is from genome assembly GCA_014896295.1 of Limnochordaceae bacterium. Taxonomy (GTDB): domain Bacteria; phylum Bacillota; class Limnochordia; order Limnochordales; family Geochordaceae; genus Carboxydichorda; species Carboxydichorda subterranea. Next base: position 209,772 of record JADBKR010000002.1, on the reverse strand, counting down.
GCCTGCCACGCCGAGCCACACGTAGCGGGACGAGCGGGGCTGGCCCACTTTATGCAGATATCCGAGGAGGATGGCGACGACGAGCGAAGCCTCGAGACCCTCGCGGAGCATGATCAGGGCTGCGGCTCCCACAAGCTGGACCCCTCTCGCGGGCACCCGGGCAGCCAGCGCCTTACGGGCGCCCCATGGGTTTGCCGCCGCCAGTATACGCGAGGTTACTTAGCCATGTCAATTATGAACGAGAGCAACTATGTGAACCTTCACGGTGCGAGCCCCCTCAGCGGGGCGGGAGCATGGTGAGGGGATCGATGGTCCTCCCGTCCTTCTTGATCCGGAAGTCGAGATGGGGCCCCGTCGAACGCCCGGTCGAGCCGGACCAGGAGATGACCTGGCCCCGCCGCACCTTCTGCCCGACCCGGACGGCCAGCCGGCGGTTGTGCCCGTACAGGGTCTGAAGCCCGCCGCCATGGTCGATGACCACGCCGTACCCGAAGCCGCCCATCCACCCGGCCTGGATGACCACGCCGGACGCAGCGGCCCGCACCGGCGTGCCCACGGGGACCGCGATGTCGACCCCCTCGTGGAACTCCCTCTCGCCGCTGCCGAACGGGGAACTCCGCCAGCCGAAGCTCGAGGTGACCGGCCCCTGCACGGGCCAGAGGAGATACCGGCTGCCCTCGTCGGCCGGCCGGCGATCGGCCGGCAGCCACAGGTGCTGGCCCGGCCTCAGGCTCCGCGCGTCCAGCAGGCCGTTGGCGCGCTGCAGGTCGGACGGGGAAACCTGAAACCGGCGCGCCACCTCCCAGAGGGTGTCCCCGCGCTGTACGACGTAGCGTCCCCACTCGCTCACGGTGCCGCCGATGCCGGCACGGGGCACCAGCAGCCGCATCCCGGCCCGGATCGTCGCCCCGGACAGCCCGTTGAGGGCCTGGAGCGTACGGACGTCGGTGCCGTACAGCGAAGCGATGCCGCTCAACGTGTCACCGTACTTGACCGGATACCACCAGGTGACCTGGACGAGCCGCGAAACGGTGGCCCGATCGGCTCGGCCCGTGGCAGGCAGGCCATGCTGGCGTTGAAAGCGCGCCAGCGCCTGGCGCGTCCCGCTCCCAAAGATCCCATCGAGGCTCAGGTCGTAGCCCAGGCTGAACAGGAGCCGCTGCAGCGCCAGCACGGCTGTGCCTTGCCGGCCGGCGGCCGGCGGGCTTTGGGCGAGCGTGCGCAGCCACGGAGGGTACTGCTGAGGCTTGAGGGAGAGCACGGCCGGCGTTGCGGCCCGAGCGGCCAGGGGCCCCGTGGCGCGACCGCCCAGCCAGACTCCCACCGCAAGCCCTGCGAGCATCGCCGCCAGACCCATCCATCCCATGGAACCCCGAAGACGGCGGCGGGTCGTCTCCCGATGCAGCGGCCGGCCGGCCGCCTGGCCATATGTACCCACGTCTCGAACGCCCTCCCCAAGGACCAACAGCCCAGGACCCTCGTGGCAAAACCGTGCCAGGGCACCAGTATGCCCTGCCAGAGTGCGGCCGATTCGCCGGGCGGTACCGGGAGCGGGAGGGCCTTCCACGTGGCGCTCCCAGTCTCCTTCCAGACAGAAACTGGTGAAATCCGGAAAGATGGGGCCCCGCCCCGCCACCGTGGCTTCTTGCCGAAGAGTATACGAGGGAGCAAACGGTTACAACACCACGCTTGCACGCCCGCACGAGACGAGACGTGCAATCCCGGGGAACGGCGCGAAAAGAGCTGCCGGCTTCTTGTCCGGGCAGCCCTTTTCACATTGCCTATCCCTGTCCTGCGTCTGCCTCAGCGGGGCAGGGCGTTGAAGCGGCTCTCGACCTTGGACCAGTCCAGGTTGCGGAAGTAGGCGTCGATGTAGGCGCCACGGTTGGTGCCGTAGTCAATGTAGTAGGCGTGCTCGTACGTGTCCAGACCGAGGATCGGCGTGGCGTTCCACACGGGGAAGGTGTTTTGCGCGTCGCCGATGTAGTTGAACAGGTACTTGCGATCGTGATCCCACGCCAGCCAGACCCAGCCCCGCGCGGCGAGCCCCGTCGCCTTCAGGTCGGCGGCCCAGCGCTCGTAGCTGCCGAAGTCCTTCTCGATCTGCTGCAAGAGCGCGCCGCTCGGCTTGCCGCCGGTGCCGCCCAGGATGTCGAAGTACAGCTCGTGGTTCTTCATGCCCCCGATGGCGAAGGTGAGATCCACCTTGAGCGCACGGATGAGGCTGTACGTCTGGTTGGCAGCCTTGTAGTCGTCGTCGGTCAGCTCCGCGATCCGCTTCATGATCTCGTTGTACTTGTTGACGTAGCCCTGGTAGAGCTTGTAATGCTCCGTCATCGTCCGCTCGGAGATGCCGTCCAGCTGGCGGATGGACGGAAAGGTCCTGGCAACCACTTGATCGGCCAAAGCTATCCGCTCCTCCCGAAGGTTTGACCGTGGCTAGTCGTTGCGAAGCACAGGATAGGATAGCCAGGCCGGTCCCCCCTAGTCAAGAACCCACGGTGGATACGTTGTGTTGCCTCCGCTGGGCCAGGACCGCCTGCACCTTGCTGACCAGGACGTCGATGGCCACCTCATTGAGCCCGCCCTCGGGAATGATGAGGTCGGCGTACCGGCGGGTGGGCTCGACGAATTGCAGGTGCATGGGTCTCACCGTCTCCAGGTACTGGCTCACCACCGACTCGAGGGTGCGGCCTCTCTCCTGGATGTCCCGCAGCAAGCGGCGCAAGACCCGGACGTCGGCGTCGGTGTCGACGAAGAGCTTGATGTCGAGCCGCTCCCGCACCCGGGCATCCTCCAGCACCAGGATCCCTTCGACGATGACGATATCCGCCGGTGCGACCCGGACGGTGGCTCCCGTCCGGGTATACGTGGTGAAGTCGTAGAGGGGCTTCTCGATGGGCCGGCCTGCCGCCAGCTCGTCCAGGTGGGCCACCAGCAGGTCCGTGTCGAAGGCTGCAGGATGGTCGTAGTTGACGCGCCGCCGCTCGTCCAGGGGGAGATGGCTCTGATCCTTGTAGTAGGCGTCCTGCTCGAGGAGCACGGCCCGCGCCCTGGGCACCCGGGCCAGGATGGCGCGCGCCACGGTGGTCTTGCCCGAACCGGTGCCGCCGGCGATGCCGATGAAGACGGGACGTGGCAGGGCTCCTGCACCTCCTCACCCAGGCAGTCTACCACGGACGGGCTCTGGCCCCTTCCGGCGAAATCGGTATACCTTAAATCGCGATGGGACGTATCACCACGTGGAGGGGGTAGCGCCCTCCGGGGCGTACCCCTGTGAGCAGGGGCAGGCGCGCCGGCTGGCGGGCGCTTCCACCGCAGGGAGGGGAGTTGAGAGGAGCATGAGGGCCGACGCTTCCGAGCATCGGGAGGACCAGCAAGAGCGCGCCGGCAGCTTCGCCACGCTCTCCTGGATCCCGTTGAAGCAGGTGTACACGCCGCGCGACGTGGAGGACCTGGATTATTCCCGGGATCTGGGCGACCCCGGCCAGTACCCGTTCACCCGGGGGATCCACGCGGACATGTACCGGGGCCGCCGGTGGACCATGCGCCAGTTCGCCGGGTACGGCACGGCCGAGGAGACCAACCGCCGCTTCCACTATCTCCTGGAAAACGGGCAGACGGGGCTTTCGGTGGCCTTCGACCTGCCCACCCTCCTGGGTTACGACTCGGACCACCCGAGGGCCCGGGGCGAGGTCGGGCGGAGGGGGTGGCGGTCGACACCCTGGCGGACATGGAGCGCATATTCGAGGGCATTCCCCTCGACCAGGTGACCACCTCCATGACCGTCAACGGGCCGGCGGCCATCCTGATGGCGATGTACGTCGCCGTAGCGGAGAAGCAGGGGGTACCCCTGTCCCACATCGGCGGTACCGTTCAAAACGACATCCTCAAGGAATACATCGCCCAGAAGGAGTTCATCTTCCCACCGGAGCCGTCGCTGAAGCTGGTCGTGGACACCATCGAGTTCGCCACCCGGCACATGCCCCGGTGGAACACCGTCTCCATCAGCGGGTACCACATCCGCGAGGCGGGTTCGACGGCGGTCCAGGAACTCGCCTTCACCCTGGCGGACGGGCTGACCTACGTCGAGGCGTGCCTCGAGCGCGGGCTCGACGTCGATGCGTTCGCCCCGAGGCTTTCCTTCTTCTTCAACAGCCACAACGACTTCTTCGAGGAGATCGCCAAGTTCCGGGCAGCCCGGCGGATGTGGGCGCACTTCATGAAAGAGCGGTACCACGCCCGCAACCCCCGATCGTGGATGCTTCGCTTCCATACCCAAACGGCCGGTTGTTCGCTGACCGCCCAGCAGCCCGAGGTCAACGTGGTGAGGGTGACGCTGCAGGCCCTGGCCGCGGTGCTCGGGGGCACCCAGTCGCTGCACACCAACAGCCTGGACGAGGCGCTGGCGTTGCCGACGGAGCAGGCGGCGCGCCTTGCGCTTCGCACCCAGCAGGTGATCGCCGAGGAAAGCGGCGTGGCCAACGTGGTCGATCCCCTCGGGGGCTCCTACTTCGTGGAGGCCCTGACCTCGGAGATGGAGCGGCGGGCCACGGCGTACATCGACCGCATCTTCGAGATGGGCGGCATGATCGAGGCCATCCGCCGCGGGTATCCCCAGCGGGAGATCGCCGAGGCGGCGTATCGCTTCCAGCGGGAAGTGGCCGAGGGGCGCCGCGTGGTGGTCGGCGTCAACCGCTACACCATCCCGCCGGAGGAGGACCGGGGCGTCCCCATCCTGCGCATCGACCCCGAGCTCGAGACGCGCCAGGTGGAGAAGCTGCAGCAGGTGAAGGCCCGCCGGGACGACCGCAGGGTGCGGCTCGCGCTGGACGCCCTGCGAGATGCGGCACGCCGGGACGACAACACCATGCCGGCCATCCTCGAGGCGGTCAAGGCGTACGCGACCCTCGGGGAGATGACGGAGACTCTCAAGAGTGTCTGGGGGAGCTACGTGGAGGAGGCGGTCGTATGAGCGATGCGGCCAGCCCGAAGGCCCTTCCGATCCGCGTCCTGGCGGCCAAGGTTGGATTGGACGGGCATGATCGGGGCATCAAGGTGATCGCCCGTGCGCTCCGGGATGCGGGGATGGAGGTGATCTACTCGGGGTTGTTCCGGACCCCCGAGGAGCTGGCACGCACGGCGGTGGACGAAGACGTCGACGTGGTGGCGATCAGCATCCTGTCAGGGGCACACAATGCGCTCATCCCGCAGGTGCTGGAGAAGCTGCGGGCGCTCGGCGCCGGGGACGTGCCGGTGGTGGTGGGCGGCACGATCCCCTCGGAGGACGCGGAGCACCTGGTGGGTTTAGGGGTGCGCCGGGTCTTCCCGCCCGGGTCGGACCTGGGCGAAATCGTCCGCTACGTGCGCAGCGTCGCTCGCTCCCGAGCGCCGGTGTGAGAGAAGGGACGGGCAGGTCCCCATGACCGGGCGAGCTTACCTCGTGTACATCACCGCGAGCGGCGAAGAAGAGGCGCGTCGTATCGCCCGCTCCCTGGTCGAACGCAGGCTGGCGGCGTGCGCCAGCGTGGTGCCGGCCGTCCATTCGGTCTACTGGTGGGAAGGCCGGTTGGAGGAGGCGGGCGAGGCCCTGGTGCTGGTGAAGACGGTGGAGGAGGCCCTCGAGCCGCTGGAACGAGCGGTACGGGAGATGCATTCCTACTCCGTGCCCGCCATCTCCGCCATTCCCATCGAACGGTTGCACGAGCCGTACTGGCGCTGGATGCAAGAGGAAATCCGGCCCCGGGGGGAGGGGACGGGGAAGTGACGCACGATTCGGCCACGAGCGGGGGCACGCCCGAGGTCGGCCTGGAGGGGCTGCTCTCATACGAACAGGCCCTTTCCCGCGTGCTCGCCGCGGCCAGGGAGCTGGGTCCGGTGGGGGCGGAGGAGGTTTCGTTGGAGGAGGCGGCCGGGCGAGTGCTCGCCGAGGATGTGGTCGCGAGGGAGGACGTGCCGCTGGCCAGCCGTGCCACGATGGACGGCTACGCGGTCCGTGCCCGGGACGTGGCGCAGGCCTCTGAGAAGAGCCCGGTCGTCGTGCGGGTGCTCCAGACGGTGACCGCCGGTTCGCAGGCGTCGGCGCGGGTGGGCCCCCTGGAGTGCGTCCGGGTGATGACGGGTGTGCCTCTCCCGCCGGGGGCCGACGCGGTGGTGCCGCAGGAGGTGACCGCCCCGCAACCCGGCGGGGCCATTGCGGTGATGCGGCCCGTCGGGCCGGGCGCCAACACGTTCGCGGCAGGCGGGGACATCAGGGCCGGGGAGGTCGCCCTCCGGGAAGGCCGCATGTTGACGGCGGGAGCCGTGGGGCTCCTCGCGGCGCTGGGGCGGGTGAGGGTCCGCGTGCGCAGGCGCCCGGTCTTCGCCGTGGTAGCAACGGGCGACGAAGTGGTGGAGGCCTCGGCCCCGCGCCTTGGTCCCGGCCAGGTGCGCAACAGCAACGCCTACGCCCTGGGTGCCCAGCTTCGGGCCTGGGGGGCGAGCGTGCGGCTGGCGGGCGTGGCGCGTGACGACGAGGGGGCGCTGCGCGATACGGTCCTGGCCGCCATGGAGCAGGCGGACGCCCTGGCGATAACGGGCGGCATGAGCGTCGGCCTGCGGGACCTGGTGCACGCGACCCTGGCCGCTCTGGGGGTGCAGTGGCGCTTCCACCGGGTCGCCATTCGTCCGGGCCGGCCCGTGGCTTTCGGGGTCTGGGACGGGCGCCCCGTCTTTGGCCTGCCGGGCACGCCCGGGGGCGCCATGGTGGCTGCTGAGCTCTTCATGCGGCCGCTGGTCAGGGTGTGGCTGGGACATCCCTGGCACCCTCCGGAGCTCACGGGCACGCTGGCGACGCCCCTCGAGATGGCCCCCGGGCGGATGAGGTGGTTGCGCGCCCGGGCGTGGCTCTCGGGGGGCCGGTTGGTGGTGGAACCCCTGGCCCGCCAATCCTCGTCGTCGGTCCGCTCCCCGGCCGAAGCCCGGGTGCTGGTCGCCATCCCGGTCGAGGTGGAGCGGCTGCCGGCCGGGGCCGAGGTGCGGGTGCGCCTGCTGGCCGACACGGAGTGGGACGGGCTGCCGGGAGCAGCGGGATGAGCCAGGGCCGGGCTTCTTCGGATCTCCACAATCCCTTCATACGCGGACCAGAGCGTCATGGCACAGTAAGCCCCGGAGAGAGGCGCGGGGGGTCGGCAGAGCGCCGGGCTCCGGACGGCGCCCTCCCAGACGAAAGGGCAAGAAAAGGGGCGATGTACGGTGCGCGACTGGATGCGGGGCAAGCGGGTAGCGCCATGGGTCGTGGCCGTGGCGGCGCTGGGCCTGGTGGTCTCGGTGGCCGCCGTCGGCCTGGCGGCTCCTCCTCGTGGCCGGGCGGCAGGGCCGGGAGCGTGGGGCGCAGCGGGGAGCATGCCTCCGGTGTGGCAGGCGCTGGGTCTGACGGAGCAGCAAATCAGCCAGATCCAGGAGATCCAGACCAAGGCGTATCAGGAGGCGGCGCCCATCCAGCAGCAACTGCTGGCCAAGCGCCAGGAACTGGCGCTGGTGCTGCGGCAGGCGCAGCCGGATCAGGCGAAGGCCAAGTCCTTGCTCCAGGAGATCGGTCAGCTGCAGCAAAAGCTGGCGGAGCAGCGGCTGCAGACGCAGCTGGCGATCCGGGCAGTCTTGACCGATGAGCAGAAGGCGAAGATCACGACCTTCGGGCCCTACGGCGGCGGTTTGGGCATGGGGCCGTGCGGCGGCGGCCTGGGCCGCGGCTACCGGGGCGGCGGCATGGGCCGCATGATGGGCCCGGGCTGGGGCTGGTAAACCGGCACCGCCGGAGCCGGCCGGCCGATGCCGGTGACTGCAACGAGGAAGCGCCCGAGCTCGAGCTCGGGCGCTTCCTTCGTGACGCCAGCGAACTGGTCGCATGCTTGCGCTTACCAGGGACGACTGCTCACTTTTCCTTCTTCGGAGCCGGCTTCTTGGTCTCCTTCGCGGGCTTCTTCTCCATGAAACGAGTCCACCTCCTCTCCACCGGAGGGGACGTGCAGGAGCAAGGCCCACACGCCGGGCGGTCGCAAGCCGCCTCGGGCTCCTGACCACGCGGCCTCCATCGGGATGACCACTCCCGATTTCTGCCATCACTCTAGCACGGGTCGCAGGCGGGTCAATGCGCCGCGCGCCATCCCCCGCCGCGCGGCATCTGGAGGTAACTGGCACGAAGGATGAAACCCCGCGAAATCTCCCTCGATCTCCATCGAGCTCCTTCGGGCTTCGTCGCACGAACCCGATCGTTGCTCCCTACTCCGTGCCCTCGAAGTCGCCCTCTTCCCGCTCGATGCGCCGGATGAGACCGAGGACGTCCTCGACCGACTCCAGCACGAAGTCGGGCGCCTCGTCGAGGCTGCCGGGCTGCTGATCCTCCCCCGGTTCGGGCACGACGAGCACGCTCTTCAGGCGGTGCCGGTTGGCCCACCGGATGGAGCGCTCCGGGCGGCCGCCCACGACCAGCACCGTGCTGCCTCTTCCGGCCGCAAGAGGCGGGAGATCCGACAGGCTCTCCGCCTGCTCCCACGCACCGCCCTCCGGCGGCGACGCCGGTACCAGGCCGGGAGGCCCGACCACCCAGACCCGCCGGTGCTTCGCCGACTCGTACGCGACGCTGGCGAGACTCCGCGCCAGCTGGTCGCGCGGTTGCCGATCGACCAGCTCGTCGGCCACCAGGACCACGGCACTCACCATGTCGTCCACCTTCTCGCGCGCTCCCTCCAGGACGGCGGGATGGGATGGCGAACATGCCCCTATAATACCGATGCGAATTTACCATACCCCGGGTGCGGCGCCCCGCCCAGGGCCGCCGTACCCGAAAGCGGAGGCCTTACGCCACGGCCGGATCGATGAAACACCACGAGGTACCCGACAAGGTATGGCTCCCCTGGGTGCGAGAGGGCCCCTACCTGGTCCGCCGCCAGCACCTGGTCGCACGGGACGAGGGCCTGGTTTCGGTCTGCCCGGTCCCGGTGGGCCAGCAGATCCGGGGCCTGTGCAAGGCCACCCTGGAAGAGCTGGCGGACGCCCTTTCCCGGGACGTTTGGGAAACGGCCCGCAAGCTCGCCAGGACCCTGGTCGAGGGGCGGCCTTACCGGCTGATCGAGCGGGATCACCAGAGGACGCGCCGTGACCTGGCCACGCTCCACGAAGCGTTGATGGCCCTTTGCCGGGCAGGGCTCGTGCTGGTCTACTGCCGCAACCGCCGGCGTGCCGAGACCAAGTGGGAGGTCCGCCACGTGGATCTCACCAACTGGGGCAGGGCCGTGCTCATCGCACTGGACGCGGTGCCCATCCCGGGCATGGATCACAAGACCGGTGCCCCCGGCTCCCGTAACGGGCACCACGCCAGGGTCCCCCGCGCCGGCGGGACGAGGCCGGTCACGTGACCTTGCGGGAAGGAGCGGCCGGCTCCCAGACGGTCTGCCGCTCCTCGAGCGCCTGCCGCATCTCCTGGGCCACCGTCTCGCGGCTTTCCATGTCGACGGATGCCTGCAGCGCCTCGGCGCTGACCAGCCCTTCCCGCTCGGCCACCGCCGCGAGCACTGCCAGTGCCGCAGCCCGCTTGCCGAGGCGATCGGCGTAGAAAGGCTCGACGCTCGCCCGGGTGGCGCCGATACGCCCTGCCAGGCTGTGCTCGACGTAGATGCGTGCGCCGGGCCCCATCTGGGATGGCAGCGAAGCGGTGACGCCGGCTCCCTCCGGGGCCGTGACCACCAGGATGTCCGGAGCCGGGACGCCGGTGTAGCCGATGGGCTCCGGGCTGACCACGAGTTCGGAGATCGAGTGGCCGGTCATGACGGTCACCGGGTAGTCGTCCCGCTGCGTGGCGTACAGCCCGGACAACACCGCCGCCCTGGCCAGCACCGTCGCCGCCGACCGCACCTTCTGGCCGGCCGCCCCCGCCAGGGTGAGGGAGCGCCGCCGGTCGAGCCTGCTCTGGAAGCGGGGCTCGATGCCCCCTGCCCGGCCGCCTGCAGCCGGCGCGACCCGGGAGGCCGGGGCGCCCTGCGAGGCCGAGGCCAGGGTCCTGGCAAGCTCCGGGCGCTGCCTGTGCACCAGCACGCCGGAGGCCATGCCGCTCGAGGCGAGCATGGCTTCCATGGCCTTGCGGCTGAACCGGTTGTTGGGCACGAAGTACGCCGTGCACAGCTCCCAGATGTCCAGCAGGGCGAACCCGTCCGTCGACAGGGCCTCGTAAATGAGGGCGTCGAGCCCGGGGTCGAACGCGGTGGTGCGGGCGACGAAGGAGGCGCCGTTGACCGCTGCGGTCGCCGCCACGTCCATCGGGGCCTCGAGGTTGCCGGCGGGCGTCGTGGCCGTGATGCTGCCGGAAGGGGTGAGCACGGAGTGCTGCCCGCCGGTCATCCCGAAGTTGAAGTTGTCGAAGACCAGCACCGTGACGCCGACGTTGCGCCGGGCGGCGCTGATGAGGTGGTGGCCGCCGATGCCGCAGCCGCCGTCCCCGATCAGCACGACGACGGTCAGCTCGGGCCGCGCCAGCTTGATGCCCGTCGCGTAGGTGACGGCCCGCCCGTGCAGCCCGTGAAAGGCGTGGGTCACGAAGTACTGGTCGGACAGGCCCACGCACCCGATATCGGTGACGATGACGACCTCGTGGGCCGGCCTTCCGAGGCGCACGAGCGCCCGGTCCAGGGCGTCGAGGATGTGCCCGTGACCGCATCCCGGGCAGAAGGGGTAAGGCAACCGGGAGGATCGAGCATCGTGGCTGACGGGCGCCTGCATCTGCTCGTCGCTGCCGATTCTCGTGGCCATGCGTTCCCTGCCTCCCTGCTCGCTCACGCCACCGCGCGGGCGATCTCCTCCGGCGTGATCAGCTCCCCGTCGACCCGGTGCACGCCGCTCACCTCCCGGCCTCCGGCCGCGAGGCGCTCCACCTCGAGGCGGAGCTGGCCCAGATTGAGCTCTGCCACCACGACCCGCCGCACGCCCTCGAGCGCCCGGGAAAGCGCCCTCGCGGGCAGCGGCCACACCGAACGCAGCACCGCCAGCGAGACGGCCCGGCCTGCCCGCCGGAGCTCCAGCACGGCGTCCCTGGCGGAACGGGCGCTCACCCCGTAACTGACGATGAGCGTCGTGGCCCCGGGCAGAAGGTCGAGCACCGCGTCCTCGATCTCGGGAGCCGCCGCCTCGATCTTGGCGCTCAGGTGCCGGTTGAGCCGGTCGACCTTGGCGGGCTGCTTGGTGAGGTACCCCGCCTCGTCATGGGTAGAGGTGTTGACGCGCGTCACGATCGGTCCCCCGATGGGCGCAAAGGCGGGGACGTCCTCGGGCACCTCCACGGCGTACGGCCGGTACGGCTCACCGGGATCCGCCAGGCGTCGCCCCTCGACCGGGTAAGGCACGAGGCGATCCGGATCGATGGTGTCGGCGGTCATGACCACCTCTTTGTCGGCCAGCAGGAAGACGGGCGCCCGAAGCCGCTCGGCCCATGCGAACGCCTTCATGGTCAAATGGTAACACTCCGCGGCATCGGATGGGCTGAACGCGACGATGGGGTAGCCACCCGACGTGCCCCACCGGACGAACTGCAAGTCGCCCTGCGCGACCGTCGTCGCCCCGCCCGTCGCCGGCCCCAGGCGCTGGACGTCCACGATGACGAGCGGCACCTCGGCCATGATGGCGAGCCCGACGTTTTCGCTGTAGAGGCTGATCCCCGGGCCGCTCGTGGCCGTCATGGCGCGTCGTCCGGCCATGGCAGCGCCGATGCACATCCCGATGGAGGCGATCTCGTCCTCGGCCTGGATGGCGACACCTCCCCGCCCGGGCAAGGCCCGCACCATACCGGCCAGGATGGGGGAGGCAGGGGTGATGGGGTAACCGGCGAAAAAGTCGCACCCCGCGTCGAGGGCTCCCTGAACGATGGCCTGAGCGCCCGTGATGAAGGCCCGGCGCATGGGGGATCCGGCCTCCTTTCTCCGTCCCCGGGATCATTCGCTGCCCGCGGGTCCGTCCTCTCCCGGCGCGCCACTTTTGGAGCTGCTCTCCCTTCAAAGGAATAAGACGGATTTTCGTCGAATGCTCCCCTCCGTCCGCGCGCGGCTTGCTTTTCCTGTCGGGAACGTCGGTGCGAGCAACCGGTATCCGGATCCGTGATGGCAACCGTCGCCACTTCAGCCTTGCATCGAGGGAGGTCGGTCGAGCCGTGAGAAGCATGGCCGGGAGGCGCCTCGCCTTCGTGGCGGCCGCGCTGGTGGCTGCGCTGTCGGTAGAGGCGTCGGCGGCAGAGTTCGTAACGATTGCCGCCGGGGGCACCGCCGGCGTGTACTATCCGCTGGGTGGGGCCCTGGCGGAGATCTTCAACCAGCACGTACCCGGGGTCAACGCGTCCGTACAGGCAACCGGAGCCTCCGTGGCCAACGTCAACTTGCTGGCCCAGGGCCAGGCCGAGCTGGCGTTCATCCAAAACGACATCGCCTACTATGCGGCCAACGGCACCGAGATGTTCCAGGGGCGCAAGGTCGCGACGCTGAAGGGCGTCGCCACCCTCTATCCCGAGGTCATCCAGATCGTGGCGCTCAAGCAAGCCAACATCCGGTCCGTGGCCGACCTCAAGGGGAAGCGGGTCGCGGTGGGCGACATCGGCAGCGGCACCGAGGCCAACGCCCGCCAGATCCTCGAAGCTGCCGGGCTCACGTACAAGGACGTTTCCGTGAGCTACCTCTCCTTCGCCGAGGCGGCCAGCAACCTGAGGGATGGGCACGTGGACGCCGCGTTCGTGACGGCGGGGATCCCGACCGCCGCCATCCAGGACATCGCCGTCCAGAAGGAAGTCACCATCGTGGCCGTCCCCGCCGACCTGGCCCGCCAGCTCCGGCAGCGGTACCCGTTCTACACGGCCGTCACCGTGCCGGGCGGCACGTACCGGGGCATCGACCAGGACGTTCCGACCGTGGCGGTCAAGGCGATGCTGGTGACGCGGGCGGACCTGCCCGAAGATCTCGTGTTCCGCCTGACCAAGGCTCTGTTCGACAACCTGCCGCGCCTCGGCCAGGCTCACGTGCGCGGCAAGGACGTCAGCCTCGAGGGGGCCCGGGACGGCATGTCGCTGGACCTCCATCCGGGCGCGGCCCGCTTCTATCAGCAGGCCGGAGGCTGACGGGAGGGCAGCGTCGACGGCAGAGCTTCGACGGGTGACGGCTGAGGCCCGGGCGGCCGGCGGGCGGGCGCTTCGCGGGGGGTGCCGGCCCGCCGTGCCGCGATGCGCTCAGATGCTCGCGGGGCCAGCCGCTCCTCTTTGATCTTCCGCGTCAAACACTTATCCCAGGTTCACATATTCACATGAAGATGTTTAATGATATAAAAAAAATATTAGAAATATAAAAGTCCTGAGAAGGAAGCTTCACATTAAAAAGCTTCCCATACATATGATCATGATTTTTCAGGTTTCATGTGAAGTCATAAATGGCTGGAAGTTCATGCGTTTTCTTCACAAACAGCTATCCACTAGAAAATAAATATAAAATGCTGAAAGAGGGTCCCAAACTTTTATCCAAAGAGTTACGCAGAATCATGTCGGGAGAATCATGGCTGGAGATCATGCCTTAGTTGATTTTGTGTAATCTCTGCAACTGCACTGAGTATTGCCTGTTGTTGAAGCATGGCTCGCCCGATCCCAAGCCACAGTGGTGGTGAGAGCTCAGAAGAATGGTAAACACCTGAGATGGGTTTTCTCACACTTATGCTCCATATAACTGAAGCATGATTCCTGTCCTTCAAGATGCTGGCCCTGGGCATGGATCTTGTCATTTCGCTTAGGCGCGCTGGTAATACAAATCAGAGAAAAATCCTCTCAGAGAGCCACTTTGGTGTTGCAAGTTTCTGGTTTCTTGGGCTTGAGATTTGAAAAGGCATGGAAAATAACAGAGCAAGGTTATGTCCTGAAACTTCCCATCATAAGAGTGATCACTCCAGCAAAACTCCGAGCTCAGGGTGCATGTTGAAACAAAACTAAGTTTCCCATTTATAGAGTAGAATAATATGTTTTCAATGAGTCAGAGTTTGTCACGTGGAGTTTTTTTTTTTCCTTTTGTCATCTTCTTGAAATATCCTCTCGCCATAGCGTTCTCGGTGTTCCAGCTCTACACGGCCGCTTTTGGAGTCTTCGACGCACGGATCCAGCGGGCCGTTCACCTCGCCTTCGGGATGGCCCTGGTCTACCTCCTCTACCCGGCTCGCCGCAGCGGTGACCGCACGCGGCTCGTTGGGTGGGACGTGGCGCTCGCTCTGGCGGCTGCGGCGGCGTCGCTCTATCTGGTCGTCTTTTACCAGGAGATCGTGCTGCGCGCGGCGATGCCGACCCGGGTCGACATCGCCGTGGCGCTGGCGGCGCTCGTGCTCGTGCTGGAGGCGACCCGCCGGGTGGTGGGCTGGCCCATCGTGATCATCGGGATGGGGTTCATCGCCTACGCCCTGGCCGGTCGCCACCTGCCGGGCTTCTTCGCCCACCGGGGGTTCTCGCTCACCCAGGTGGCGAGCCACCTGTACTTCACGACGGAGGGGATCTTCGGGATTCCGCTCGGGGTGTCGTCGACGTTCATCTTCCTGTTCATCCTCTTCGGGGCTTTCCTGGAGAAGACCGGGATCGGCCGGTTTTTCATCGATCTCGCCAACGCGGTCGCGGGGTGGGCCTCCGGAGGGCCGGCCAAGGTGGCGGTGATCACCAGCGCCCTGGAGGGGACCATCTCGGGCAGCTCCGTCGCCAACACGGTGGGGTCGGGCAGCTTCACCATCCCCATGATGAAGCGCCTGGGCTACCGGCCGGAGTTTGCCGCAGCGGTGGAGGCGGCGGCCTCCACCGGGGGCCAGATCATGCCGCCCGTGATGGGAGCGGCCGCGTTCCTCATGGCCGAGTTCACCGGGATCCCGTACATCGAGGTGGCCAAGTCGGCCGCGGTGCCGGCGCTCCTCTACTTCACCGGCATCTTCATCGCGGTGCACTACGAGGCCAAGCGCCTCGGCTTGCGCGGCCTGCCGCGCAAAGATCTTCCCGGATTCTGGAGCGTGCTCAAAAGCCGCGGGCATCTCTTCCTGCCGCTCGTCGGCATCATCTGGCTGTTGCTCGAGGGTAGTACCCCCATGAAGGCGGCCTTCTACGGGATTGTCCTCGCCATCGGCGCCTCGATGGTGCATCCCTCGACCCGGATGAGCGGGCGCGATTTCGTGGCAGCGCTCGAGCAGGGCGCCAAAGGGGCGCTGGGCGTGGTCATGGCCACGGCGGCGGCGGGCATCATCATCGGCGTGGTCACGCTGACGGGGCTCGGGCTCAAGCTGGCGAGCGGCCTGGTCGAGCTGGCGCGAGGCAACTTGCTGTTGACCATGCTGTCCACGATGGTGACGTCGCTCATCCTCGGCATGGGGGTGCCGACCACCGCCAACTACGTCATCACCTCCACCATCGCCGCTCCGGCGCTGCTGCGGCTGGGCGTGCCGCTCCTGGCGGCCCACATGTTCGTCTTCTACTTCGGGGTCGTGGCCGACATCACGCCGCCCGTGGCGCTGGCCGCGTACGCAGGCTCGGGCATTGCCGGCAGCAACCCGATGCGAACGGGCGTGATCGCCACGCGCCTTGCGGTGGGCGCGTTCTTGGTGCCGTACATCTTCGTCATGTCCCCGGTGCTGCTGCTGCAGGACGTGCACCTGCTCCAGGTCCTGCAGATGACCTTCACGTCGCTGGCCGGAATGTTCGCCGTGGCCGTGGCGCTCGGGGCTTCATGAGGACGCATCTCACCGTCGTCGAGCGCGTGATGCTGTTGGCCGGAGGGGTCATGATGATCGACCCCGGCCTCGTAACGGATCTCATAGGGGTGGGCTTGATGGCGGCGGTCGTGGCCCGGCAGTGGCTGGCGACGAGAGGGTACGGGTCCCGGTCCGTGGCCGCGGTGCGGTGATGGCGTCCTGGCCGGAGGCGGTGGCCGGCGCCGCCGCGGCCGCTTTCGCTGCGGCCTGGGGGGCCGGCCTGTGGGAGGCATCACGCCTGGTGACCCGGCACCTCTCGTTCACGGTGAGCTCCGGCGGGCTCTGGCCGGTACCCCCGGGGAAAGAGCCGCTCCTGCCCGGGGAAGAGGGCCACGAAGAGGGCCGCCCGGCGGGGCGGGTCGCTTTGCGGGTCGCCCAGCTCTCGGATCTGCACCTGCATCGCAAGCCCGGCCGAGCCCACCGGCTGGCCCTGGACGCCCTGGCCGAGCTGCGGCCCCAGCTGGCGGTGGTGACGGGGGATCTGGTGGACGGCGCGTCCCGCCCGGGCGTGGCCGAGCGTTTCGGGGAGGAGCTGGCGGCGCTTGCCAGGACCGTCGTGGTGTGGGGCAATCACGACCACGACCGCTCGGACCTCATGGGGCCGCTTCGCGAGCACCTGGAGGCGCGGGGCGTATGGGTCCTGGTCAACCGGCGGGTGGAGCTCGTCTCCCGGGGCCTGAGGCTCCAGCTCGTAGGAGTCGACACGCCGGACCTGCGCCTCGATCGGTGCCGTCAGGCGATGGAGCGAGCGCCGGTGGCCCAGGCGCGGTGGGACGACGAGGCAGGACGCTGGGTGCAGGGGACGGCCCTGTCCGGGCGGGATGGGCCGGAGGACGCCGGGTCGGGGCCCGTGGCTACCGCACGGCTGATCGCCGCGCACACCTACCACGTCGTCGACCACGACGAAGGGTGCACCCGCGGCGCGCTGGTCCTGGCAGGAGACACCCACGGCGGCCAGGTGGTGCTGCCGCTGTTGGGCCCTGTCTGGGCCCGGTGGGTGCACCACCATCGCTACGTGGAAGGGCTGCACCGGGTCGGGTCAGCGTGGCTGTACGTCAACCGGGGGCTGGGCACCATCGGCGTGCCGGTGAGGTGGCGATGTCCCCCCGAGCTGACCGTCGTTGACCTGATGGTCTCCCATGCGACATGATCCCCTGGGCAGGAGGCCGCAGCGACAGCCGTGATCATCGGGTGCCACCTCAGTACCGGAGCCGGCTTTTCCCGTGCCGTGGACAACGCCGGGCGGCTCGGCGCCGACGCGTTCCAGTACTTTCCCAAGAACCCCCGCAGCTACCGCATCAAGGCGGTCGACCGCGACGCCTGGGCGAAAGAGGGCCGGTTGGCCCGGGAACGAGGGCTCGTGACGGTAGGGCACTCCGCCTACGTCACCAACCTCTCCACCGCGGACCCCGCGCTGCGGGAGACGACCATCGCCTCCATCGTCAACGAGCTCGAGATCTGCGAAGCGTACGGGACGCCGTGGCTGGTGGTCCATTGCGGGCGCCACATGGGGGAGGGATGGGAGGTGGGGCGGCGGCGGATGGTGGAGGCGGTCGACGAGGTCATGCGCCGCTTCCAGGGGCGGTGCCAGCTGCTCCTGGAGAACACTGCGGGCCAGGGCAGCGAGATCGGCCGCACGGTGGACGAGCTCCTCTCCATCCATGAAGCACTGGAGAGCCGGCAACGGGTCGGCTTTTGCCTGGACAGCTGCCACGCGTTCGCCTCGGGGATGCTGCAGCCGGGCGCCTACGAGCGGTTCGCGGCCGAGGTGCGTCGCCCGGAGTTTGCCGCGTACTTGCGGGTCGTGCACTTCAACGACTCCAAGGGCGGAGCCGGAGAGCAGGTGGACCGGCATGCCTTGCTGGGGCAGGGGCGGATGGGTGCCTTGCTGGTGGAGATGCTCCGGGATCCCTTCTTCCAGGCTCTTCCCGTGATCATCGAGACCCCGGTGGCCCAGGAGGACGACTACGCCGCGGAGATCGAGAAGGCCCGGCGATGGGCCATGGGGGAGGACTCTCACCAGGAGGGGGGAGAGGCGGCTCCTCTTGCGGCTACGGGTCAGGGCCGCAAGACGGAGCAAACCGGAGCAAAGCCAAGCCGCGCCAAGAAGCCCGGGAGAAAACCGGCGGGCGGCTGAGCCTTCAGGTGCGCCTGCGGCGGGCACGGTTGCGCGCGAGTGGCCGGAGGCGCTGTATACCGGGTACACTATACATGCATGAATGCGGCAGGAGCATGCCGATGGAGGGCGGGGATGGGCCCGTGGATGAGAAGGTGGGTGTGACCACCCGATCTGCCGGGCAGCCGTTGGGAGTCGGTCAGCCACAGACCGAGGACGTGGGTCTGGTAGGGCTGGCCGATTTCATGGTCCAGCGGGCGGCGGGCGTGCTCGGGGTGCCGTCCGACTTCGTGGCGAGGCTTTCCGTACCGGACCGCGAGGTGACCGTGCACGTGCCCGTTCGGATGGACAATGGCCGATGGCGGGTCTTCAAGGGTTATCGCGTGCAGCACTGCAACGCCCGCGGGCCGTACAAGGGCGGGATCCGATATCACCCGGAGGTCGGCATCGAGGAGGTCCGGGGTCTTGCCGCACTGATGACGTGGAAGTGTGCCGTCGTGGACGTGCCGTTCGGCGGCGCGAAGGGCGGCGTCGAGGTGGACGCCACCGAGCTTTCCCAGGGGGAGCTCGAGCGGTTGACCCGGGGTTACACGCTGCTGATGCTTCCCAACTGGGGGCCGCAGACGGACATCCCGGCACCGGACGTCAACACCAACGAGCAGATCATGGCCTGGATCATGGACACGGCCAGCTCGGCCCTGGGGCGCCCCGTACCCGCGATCGTGACCGGCAAGCCGGTGGCGGTCGGGGGTACCGTCGGCCGGCGGGAGGCCACCGGGCGCGGGGTGGCCATCGTCACCATGCGGATGCTCGAGCGCCTGGGCTGGCGGCCTTCCAGCAC
Organism: Limnochordaceae bacterium; assembly: GCA_014896295.1. Lineage (GTDB taxonomy): Bacteria > Bacillota > Limnochordia > Limnochordales > Geochordaceae > Carboxydichorda > Carboxydichorda subterranea. The sequence goes on along the minus strand of JADBKR010000002.1, from coordinate 191,050 downwards.
GAGACTCGCCGTGCAGGGGTTCGGCAACGTGGGGCGCTGGGCGGCCCGTATCCTGGCCGATGCCGGCTTGAAGGTGGAGGCGATCAGCGACATCTCCGGCGCCGTCTACCGGCCCGGAGGGCTGGACCTGGACGACGTGGAGCGCCACCTCCGGGAGTCGGGCGGGCTGCTGGCGACCTACCGGGCGCCCGGCGTCCAGCACCTCACCAATGCGGAGCTCCTGGCTCTGGACGTCGACGTGCTCATCCCGGCGGCCATCGAGAACCAGATCACGAGCCGCAACGCTTCCCAGGTGCGCGCGCGGATGATCGTGGAGGGCGCCAACGGGCCCACCACGTCGGGTGCGCACCGGATCCTGCTCGAACGGGGCGTGACCGTCGTCCCCGATATCCTCGCCAACGCGGGCGGCGTGGTGGTCTCCTACTTCGAGTGGGTGCAAAACCTGCGGGGTGAGGTCTGGGGCGTGGGTCAGGTCAACGACCGCCTGGAGCAGATCATGGCCCGCGCCATGGACGACGTCTGGCACACCGCCGAGCAGTATGGGATCGACCTGAGGCTGGCCGCCTTCGTACTGGCGCTCCACCGGGTCGTGGAGAGCCTGGAGCGGCGCCGGGCGCCCGTCGAGGCCATGGCGTAGGAGAGAGGCGAAGCGGCGCCCGCCAATGGCCCGGTCCCAGGGGCGGAGGGGCTTTTCGCAGAGCAGGATGATCGGCCGGCCAACCGAACCCTTCGGTTGGCCGGTTCGCGCACAAAACGGCCGGGGGCGAGGCGTGGCAAGATCGACGGAGAGCCCCTACGCCATCGAGACCCGGGCGCTCTGCCGGGTGTTCACGCGGGTGAGCGAGGGCAAGGGCCGGGTGGTGCGATGGCCGGGCAGCCGGCGTGCCGAGGAAGGGCCGGTCCGGCAGCAAATCCAGGCCCTGGACCAGGTGAACCTCACCGTTCACACGGGTGAGGTCTTCGGGCTGTTGGGGCCCAACGGCGCCGGCAAGACGACCCTCATCAAAGTGCTGGCGACGTTGCTGCTGCCCACCAGCGGAGAGGCCCGGGTGCTCGGGCTCGACGTGGTCACCGATCCGGTGGCCGTGCGGGAGCGGGTCGGGGTGGTCTCCGGCGGGGAGGTATCGGGGTACGGGATCCTGACGGTGCGGGAAAACCTGTGGCTGTTCTCGCAGCTCCACGGGATCCCCTCCCGCGAGGCCCGGGGCCGCATCGACGAGCTCTTGCGCGCCTTCGGGCTGTGGGAGTACCGGGACACCCGGATGAGCCGGCTTTCTACCGGCTTCCGGCAGCGGCTCAACGTCGCCAGGGGTTTCGTGTCCGACCCCGACGTGCTCTTCCTCGACGAGCCCACCCTGGGGCTCGACGTCGACGTGGCCCGTACCATCCGAGCCCACGTGCGCGAGTGGGTGAGTGCCCGCCCCGGGCGCACCGTGTTGCTGACCACGCACTACATGCTCGAGGCCGACGAGCTGTGCGACCGGGTGGCCGTGATCGACCGGGGCCGCATCGTGGCCTGTGATACGCCGGCTGCCCTCAAGCGGCTGCTGGCCACCGACGTCACGCTGCGCTTGCGCACCACCCTTCCGCCGGCGGCGGGAGACGGCGAGCGGGACGGGGCGGTCCGCCGTCTGGAGACCATCCTGTCCGGGCAGCCTGGCGTGCGGCAGGTGTCCGCGCGGTTACGCCCTTCCGACGGCTCGGTCGAGCTGTTCCTCCTGCTCGCCGACGACGCGGGGGTAGGAGGCGTGCTGGGCGCCATCGAGGCGGCCGGGGGCCGGGTGCTGGAGCTGCACAAGCCCGAGCCGACCCTGGAAGACGTCTTCTTGAAGCTCGTGGGGCGCAGGCTGGACGAGGGATCCAACGGGGCAGGAGAAGGCTGATGGGGCCATCCGGCGCCTCGACGGGGCCGGGCAGACGCGCCGGCCGGGGGATTTCGAGGAGCGGGGCGCGGGCCTTGCGCGCCTTTTGGGCGCGGGCTTACGTCCGGGTCGTGGCCGCCAACCGGGACCTTTCGTGGATCCTGTTCGACGTGGCGCTGCCCGTGCTGGGGACGGCCGCGTACGTGTTCGTCTACCGTTCGCTCCGAGCTCCCGAGGCGTACCTGGGCTTCGTGACCATCGGCGGAGCCATGACCGCTTACTGGCTCAACGTGCTGTGGAGCATGGCGAGCCAGTTGTTTTGGGAGAAGCAAAGCGGCAACCTCGAGGCCTACATCGTGGCGCCGGCCCCCATGATGGCCATCCTGGCGGGGATGGCGACGGGCGGGCTCTTCATGACCACCATCCGCGCGGTGGTCATCGTGGCGGTGGCCGTCGCGTGGTTCCGGATCCCCCTGGTGGCCGTCGATCCGGCCGGCGTGGCAGCGGCCTTCGTCGTCAGCATGGTGGGCCTGTACGGCCTGGGGATGTCCCTGTCGTCTGCCTTCCTGCTGCACGGCCGCGAGGCGTGGCACCTCTCCAACTTGATGCAGGAGCCGGTCTACCTGTTGTCGGGGTTCTTCTTCCCGGTGCGGGCGCTGGGCTTTTGGGTGAGCGTGGCGGCCTCGATCGTGCCGCTGACGCTGGGGATGGACGCGATGCGCCAGGGCCTCTACGGCCCGGAGGCGGCCATGGCGCTGTTGCCCTTGCGCGTGGAGCTGGCGATCCTGGCGGTGCTGGCCATCGTCTTCCTGCTTGCGGCGTGGTGGCTGCTGCGAGTGATGGAGCGGCTCGCCCGGCGTGAGGGGAGGCTGACGCTCCGGTGGCAGTGAGACGTCGGAGCGTGGCCCACACGATACTGGGCGGCGTGTGGCTCGGCTGGAAAGTCGACAGCAACTGGGCCGACCCGTGGCTCTTCGCCGGCTACGCCATCCTGCGGCCGCTGGCGCAGAGCCTGATCCTGGTGGTCATGTACTGGGTCATCGCGCACGACACCACCACGGGCTACTTCGGCTCCCTCATGGTGGGCGGGGCGTTCTTCACCGTCGTGCAGTACGTGCTCGCCGGCACCTCGTGGTGCGTCATCGAGGATCGGGAGTTTTACAGCACCATCCGCTACATCTACCTGGCCTCGCGCAGCCTCGTCTGGTACCTGCTCGGGCGGGCGGTGGCCAAACTGGCGCTCGCTCTGTTGTCGGTGGGGGTCATCCTGGTCTTCGTCAAGCTCGCGCTCGGTGCCCCGGTATGGGTGCACGGCCTCCAGACACCGGCAGGGCTCGCCGCGCTCGCGGCCGGGGTGGGCGCCACGGCGGCGATGGGTATCGGGCTGTCGGGCGTGCTGCTGTTGGCGGCTCGCCGGGGCGAGTTTTACTCCGAGGCCGTCGCAGGCAGTATCTTTCTGGCGGCCGGCGCGGTCTTCCCGCCCGACGTGCTGCCCCGCTGGCTACAGGGGGTGGCCGCCGTGTTACCCCAGACCTACTGGCTCGAGGCGACGCGGCGATGGCTGGTGGAAGGCTCGTGGCAGTGGAGCGCGTGGCTGAGCCGGCTGCCAGACGGCGAGCTGTTCGGGCGGCTGCTCGCCAGCGGCTCGGGGTGGGGTCTTGCCGGCGTCGCCCTCTTCCTGGCAGCTGAAGCCTACGTCCGTCGCACGGGCACGCTCGACCATCACACCGAAGATTGACCGCCTTTTCCCTCCTCCCATCGGCCGGCCTTCCAGGAGGTGGCCGGCCCTCCGTCGAAAGTCTCTGTATGCGTAATGGATACCGTACTCTGCGCGCAAGGCCGGCAAGATGGGTTCGTCGCCATGGAGAAAGGTGGTCAGGAAGCCCATGAAACGCGTGACGGTGGAGGAGGCGCTCGCGTACCACGAGCGGGGGCGGCCGGGCAAGATCGAGGTGACCATCACCAAGCCCTGCGCCACGCAGCGCGATCTCTCCCTCGCTTACACTCCCGGGGTCGCCGAGCCGGTGCGGGCCATCCACCGCAACCCCGACGACGCGTACCGGTACACCGCCAAAGGCAACCTGGTGGCCGTGATCTCCAACGGCACCGCCGTGCTGGGCCTGGGTGACGTGGGCGCCCTCGCCGGCAAGCCGGTCATGGAAGGCAAGGGCGTGCTGTTCAAGCGGTTCGCCGACGTCGACGTCTTCGACCTGGAGCTCGACACGGACGATCCCGACGAGATCGTTCGCATCGTGAAGGCTCTCGAGCCCACCTTCGGCGGGGTCAACCTCGAGGACATCAAGGCGCCCGAGTGCTTCTACATCGAGGAGAAGCTCCGGGCGATCTGCAACATCCCCATCTTCCACGACGATCAGCACGGCACCGCCATCATCTCCGGGGCGGCCCTGCTCAACGCGCTGGAGCTGGTGGGCAAAGCGTTCGCCGAGGTGCAGATCGTCATCAACGGGGCCGGGGCGTCGGGCATCGCCTGCGCGGAGTTCTTCCTCAAGCTCGGGGCCCGCCGGGAGAACATCCTGATGCTCGACTCGAAGGGCGTCATCTACGAGGGCCGCACCGAGGGGATGAACCCGTACAAGCAGCGGTTCGCCCGCCCGACGAGCAAGCGCACCCTGGCGGAAGCCATGGAGGGCGCAGACGTCTTCCTCGGCTGCTCGGTGGCCAACGTGGTGACGCAGGACATGGTCCGGTCCATGGCCGAACGCCCCATCGTCTTCGCCCTCGCCAACCCCGACCCCGAGATCCCGTACGACGAGGCGAAGGCGGCGAGGCCGGACGTCATCGTGGCGACGGGGCGGTCCGACTACCCCAACCAGGTCAACAACGTGTTGGGCTTTCCGTTCATCTTCCGAGGGGCGCTGGACGTGCAGGCGAGGGCCATCAACGACGAGATGAAGATCGCCGCAGCGCGGGCTCTGGCCGAGCTCGCCCGCCAGCCGGTGCCCGATGCGGTGCTGCGGGCGTACGGGCTCGATGCGCTGCGCTTCGGCCCGGAGTACCTCATCCCGAAGCCGCTCGACCCCCGGGTGTTGACCTGGGTGGCGCCGGCGGTGGCGAAGGCGGCGATGGACAGCCGGGTAGCCCGGCGCACGGTCGACGTGGAGGAGTACCGCCAGCAACTCGCCCGCAAGATGGGCAAGGGGTGGGAGCTGCGGCGGAGCATCCACGTCAAGGCGGCCCGCGACCCGCGGCGGGTGGTCTTCTCCGAAGGGGAGGAGCCCAAGATCGTCCGTGCGGCGGCCATCCTCAGGGACGAGGGCATCGCCCGGCCCGTGCTGGTCGGCCGGGAGGCCGAGGTGGGGGCGCTGATGGAGCAGCTCGGGCTGCGGCGTAACGGCATCGAGGTCGTCTGGCCCCGGCAGTTCGCTCGCCTCGACGACTACGCCCGGCGGCTCTACGAGCTGCGCCAGCGACGGGGCGTGACGTTGCGGGAGGCGTCGGAGCTGGTGCGCCAGCCCAACTACTTCGGGGCCATGATGGTGCACATGGGCGACGCCGATGCCTTCGTGGCCGGCCTGACCTACCACTACCCCGAGGTGTTGCGCCCGGCGCTGCAGATCATCAAGCCCGCCGAAGGTATCCGCAACGTGGCCGGCTGTTACATCATGATCGTCAAAGACCACGTCTACTTCTTCACGGACGCGACGGTCAACATCGAGCCCACCGCGGAGGATCTGGCCGACATCGCCATCCTGACCGCGCAGCGGGCGCAGTCGCTGGGAATCGAGCCCCGGATCGCCATGCTCTCCTTCTCCAACTTCGGCTCGACCCGCCACCCGCTCGCCGACAAGGTGCGCCGGGCGGTAGCCCTGGTGCAGGAGAAGCGGCCCGACCTGGTGGTGGACGGGGAGATGCAGGCCGACACGGCGGTGGTGCCGGAGATCCTCCAGGAGCAATACCCCTTCTCGCGGCTGGCGCCTTTCGGAGGGGCCAACGTGCTGGTCTTCCCGGACCTCGAGGCGGCCAACGTGGCGTACAAGCTGCTGGCCCGGCTCGGCGGAGCGGAGACCATCGGGCCGGTGCTCATGGGAACGGAGCGGGCCGTGCACGTGCTGCAGCGGGGCGACCAGGTCGAGGACATCGTCAACATGGCGGCCCTGGCGGTCATCGACGCGCAGGAGCGGGATCGGAGGGCTGCCGCAGCGGCCGCGCTGAGAGGCTGAACGGCGGGAAGAGCAGGACTTCAGTCCCAGAGGGCCGGTCCCGCCATGCGTCGAAAGTCCAGGTCGTGGCGGGCGCCGGCCCGCATCGTCCCTCGGGCCGGCGTAGTCGGCGGGAGAGGCTTGCAGGCACGGTCGCCGGGGGCTGCGAGGGCCTTCCGGCGGCCGTTTGTTGCATGCGGCAGCCCGGCCGGCGCCCGAGGGTCACCGGGAAAGGAGGCCCGTCCGTTGAGCGATGCCTCGAGCGACGCAGCCATGGCCGTTCCACCGATGCAACCGTACCCACTGCCACGAGCCGGCCCTCGCGGGGATCTCCTGAGAGTGGCCATCCAGGCGGCCTCGGACACCGCTTACGAAGGATGGGACGCCCTCCCCGAGCTGCTCGTAAGGCTGATCGCCGAAGACCGGGAGAGGGCAGGCCGTCTCCTGGGCGACCCGGACCGGCGTATCCGGCGTTTCGTCACGATGGCGCTGGCCGACGTGGATGACGCGTGGGCTCCGGAGCTCCTGGCCGAGGCCGTGGCCGACGCCGAGCCGGAGATCCGGGCGCTGGCCGCGGAGAGCGCCCAGCGCTGGTACGACGATCATCCCGGCAACGAGGTGCTTCCCTTGTTGCAGCAACGGGTGCCGGCGCTGCTCGAGGATCCCTGCGAGGAGGTACGGCTCTGCGTCGCCGGAGCCGTCGCCCGGCTGGGCGGGGAGGCGGGGATGGCTCGCCTGGTCGACTGCTTCGCCGCGGCCGACGAGGTGCTCCGGGGTGAGATCCTGGGGGCGCTCGCCCTTTACGGGCACTACCCGCTGGTCTGGCGGCTGGCAGGGGCCTATGCTTCCGATGAGCGGAGCCCCTACCTGGTGCGGCTGCTGCAGCGCCTGGCGGAGGCGGACCCCCGGTCCGGGCGGCAGCGGGAGGCAGACATGGGCGCAGGCGAGTAGGAGCGCGTCCAAGAGTCCCGAAACCGGTACGCCTGGTCGGGCTCCGCAGGAGGACGGGAGGAGAGCCGGCGGTGACGAGGGAAGACGCCATCCAACAGCTGGAGGCGCTCGAGGCCTCCTTCAGCGGGAAGATCGGGGTCGCCGCATCATGGCTCGGTGCGCCGGGCGAGAGCCCGGCGTGGGCGCACGTCCCGGCGCTCCAGGCGCTGGGCGAGGGGCGTCGCCCGGGCCGCGCCGACCAGCCGCCCGATGGCGCCGAGCCCCTGCGCTACCGCGCGCGTGAGCCCTTTGCAGCTGCGAGCGTCATCAAGCTCCCGATCCTGTGCGAGGTGTGGCGGCAGGCGAGAGCCGGGAGGTTGAGCCTGGGAGATCGGATCCGGCTCACGGCCGAGGATCAGGTCGGGGGATCAGGCGTGCTCAAGGATCTCACCCCGGGTCTGGAGCTCTCCGTCCGCGACCTGGCGGTGCTCATGATTTGCGTCAGCGACAACACGGCTACCAACATGCTGATCGACCGCATCGGCGGGCCGGAGCCGGTCAACGCCTTCGCGGCGCAGCTGGGCCTGGAGCAGACGTTGCTGGCCGGCAAGCTCCAGGTACGGCCGGAGCAATACGGCCCGCTGCAGCGCAAGGGCATGCGAAGCACGACCTCGCCGGAAGACATGGCCCGCCTGCTCGCCCTCCTTCACCGGGCAGCCGTACCCGGCCTCTCGGAAAGCGACCATTGGGAGATCCTGGACATCCTGACCCGCCAGCAGCATCTTCCCTCCATCGGGCGATACCTGCCCTTCGACCCCGACAGCGTGGAGGATCGGGAGCCGGTCGGCGCCGTCGTGGGGAGCAAGAGCGGCAGCATCCGCGGCGTGCGTAACGACGTGGGCATCGTCTGGACGCCGGCAGGGGCGTACGCCATCGCCTTGATGAGCCGCGACTGCCGGGACCTTCGCTTCCACCCGGAAAACGAAGCGGAAGTGGTGCTGGGCCGGGCAGGGCTGGTGGTCTACCGCTACTTCGTCGGCGACGCCTCCGCAGCGTGACGGGCGCCGGCGTCCGCCTCACGAGCCGTCGAGCACGGCCTCGAGCGCCACGTCGACCGCCCGGATGGTGCGTTCGACCTCCCGTTCGGTATGCGCGGCCGAGAGGAACCACACCTCGTAGGGCGATGGGGGCAGCAGGATGCCCTGGCGCAGCATGGCGCGCACGAACCGCGCGAAGGCCCGGGCGTCCGTGCGCCGCACGCCAGAGAAGTCCCGGACGTCGGGCTCGGAGGTGAAGAAGAGGCTCACGGCCCCGCAGCGCTGGTGGACCACCAGGGGTACGCCCCGCCGCGCGGCGCTGTCCCGTACGCCGGCTGCCAGGGCTTGCCCCAGGCCGTCCAGGCGGCGGTAGAGGCCGGCGTCCTGCCCGATGAGGTCCAGCGTGGCCAGCGCGCACGCCACCGACAGGGGGTGGCCGGCCCAGGTCCCATCCTGGTAGACGGGGCCGGCCGGAGCCACGAGCTCCATGATGTGCCGGCGCGCCCCGTACCCGCCGATAGGCAGGCCGCCTCCGAGGATTTTGCCGAAGGTGACGATGTCGGGCTCGACGCCCAGCTCCACGTAAACGGGCCCCGGCCGGAAACGAAAGGCGGTGATGACCTCGTCGAAGATCACGAGCGCCCCTGCCGCTCGAGCCGCCCGGGCCACCCGCTCGAGAAAGCCGGGCACCGGCTCCACCAGGCCGAAGTTGCCCACGATGGGCTCCACGAGCACGCAGGCGGCATCCCGGCCATGGGCCTCCAACCACCGCTCGGCCGCCGGCGCGTCGTTGTACGGCAGGGTGACGACGTCCGCCTTGATGCCCTCCGGGATGCCGGCGCTCTCGTCGAGCCCGAGCGTCGAAGCGCCGGAACCGGCTCCCACCAGTACGGCGTCGAAGTGGCCGTGATAGCTGCCCTCGAACTTCACCAGCACCCGCCGCCCGGTGGCCGCCCGGGCCAGGCGCACCGCGGTCATGACCGCCTCGGTACCCGAGGCCGTGAAGCGTACCTTTTCGCAGACGGGAAACAGCTGCCGCAGCCGCTCCGCCAGCTGGACCTCTCCGGGATGGCAGGCCCCGAAGAGGAGGCCGCGGCGGGATGCTTCGGCCAGCGCCCGCAGCATCTCCGGGCGGGCGTGCCCGAGGATGAGCGCGCCGAACGCCTGTACGTAGTCGATGTACGCGCGCCCGTCCACGTCGTACAGGTAGGCGCCCTCTGCCCGCTCGATGAAGGGCGGAGCTCCCCCGCCCAGGGCCTCCATCCCCCGCGAGGGGCTGTTGACTCCCCGGTGATCGCCTCGAGTGCGCGCCGGTAAAGGGCCTCGCTCACGGGCCCGGCCAGGATGTCGGCGTGTGCCACCGGATGTCGTCCATTCCTTTCCGTTGCCGGTCGATGGAAGAGAAGGGTGTGCATGGCCGGCTGAGAAGCTTTATCCTTTGAAAGGAGCCGTCAGGATGCGTTTCATTCACAGCCGTCCCCGCCAACTCCTCCCCGCGTGCGGCGGCCGGGGTCAACCGCAGGCGACGTGGGCCCGGGCGATCTCCAGCTGGGTGGTGCCAGCGATCCTTGCCCTGACGTGGGCTCTGCCCGCCCCGGTCCGAGCCGCGCAGGAGCCGCCGCCGGCGCCTGCGCGCCTTTCGGTCGAGGTGTTCAACCTCGGGGGCGGGGCGAGGATCTACCTCCGTCCTACGATGGCGGCCACGGTGCTGCTGGATTCGAAACAGGAGGGGAATGAGCGGGTAGGCTACGTCCAGGCAGGGCTGGTACTGATCTCCGCCCGTGACTTCTACGAGTGGCAGCTGTACGGAGCCGCAGGCGCCTCGTACCGGCTCTCCCGAGACCAGAGCGCCGGCTCGTCCGCGCTGCGGCCCTTCGTCGGTATCGGCGGGCAGTTCGAGATCTTCTTCCTGGAGTACCAGGTGGCGTGGGATACCCAGGGATGGGAAGGCCAGGGCAACTTCCGATACGGGGTCCGCATCCACCTGTGAGCTTCGGGCGACGCGCCGGGCGATGAGAGAGCAGGTCGAAGGAGGCTCGATACCGGGAGATGGTCGTGGAAGAAGGGACCGAGCAGGCACAGTCCGACCCTCTCGCCGAGCGCCTCATGCGGCTTTCGGCGGCCACCGGCGTCTCGGGGCACGAAGGCGAGGTGGCTCGCCTGATTGCGGGGGAGATGCAGGCCTGGGCCGACGAAGTGCGCACGGACCGCCTGGGCAACTGCATCGCGCTGCGGCGGGGACAGCCCCCCGCCGGCGTCCGGGCGCCCCGGCTCATGCTGGCCGCCCACATGGACGAGATCGGGATGGTCGTGTCCCGGATCGACAAGGGCGGTTTCTTGCGCGTGAGCCCGATGGGCGGGGTCAACGTCCAGACGTTGATGGGCCAGAGCGTCACGGTACACGCGGCCGGCGGGCCGGTGCCCGGGGTGGTGGGTCTCAAGCCACCGCACCTGACCACCCCCGAGGAGCGCAAGGAGTTTCCGCGTTGGGAGGACCTCTTCGTCGACTGCGGCCTCAACGAGGAGGAGGCCAGGAGCCGCATCCAGGTCGGCGACATCGTGAGCGTCGATGCCCGGCCGGTGACGCTGCTGGGCGACCGGGTCGCCGGCAAGGCCCTGGACAACCGGGCCAGCGTGGCGGTGCTGATGGAGGCGATGCAGCGGCTGTCGGCGTTGCGCCATGCTGCCGACGTGCTGGCGGTCGCAACGGTTCAGGAAGAGGTGGGCCTGCGAGGCGCCGAGGTGAGCGCGTTCGGCCTGGAGCCCGATCTGGCGGTGGCCGTCGATGTCACCTTCGCCCGCCAGCGGATGGTCGGTGAGCCGGACGTGACGGAGCTGGGCAAGGGGCCGGCGATCGCCTGGGGCGCCAACATGCATCCTCGCATCGTCGAGCGCCTGCACCAGACGGCCCGGTTGCACGGCGTACCGTTCCAGGTCGAGGTGGTGCCGGGTCGCTCCGGCACCGATGCGTGGGCCATCCAGGTGGCCCGGGCCGGTATCCCGACCGCGCTCGTCTCCGTACCGCTCCGCTACATGCACACGCCGGTCGAGGTGGTGGACCTGCGGGACATCCGCGAAACGGGGCGCCTCCTGGCGCACTTTGCCGCAGGCCTCGACGCCGGCTTGCTCGGCGCGCTCTCGGACTGGGGGGTGGCGACGGTTGGCAGGTGAGGAAGGCACGTCCCTGTTGCCGCCGGAGAGCCTGGTCGAGACGCTGCGGCGCCTTTCCGAGGCGGCGGGGGTCTCCGGGGCCGAGGACGAGGTCCGGCGGGCCATCGTCGAGGAGGTCCGGGCCCGGTTGCGCCCGGGGGACCTGCTCGAGACGGACACCATGGGTAACGTCGTGGTCATCAAGCGGGCCCAAGCGCCATCCGCCGGTGGCGGAGACCCGGGCCCGGCCCCGCTGGTGATGCTGGCGGCGCACATGGACGAGGTGGGGTTGCTCGTCTCCTCCGTCGAGCCGGACGGGACCCTGCGCTTCAAGAAGGTCGGCGGGATCGACGACCGGGTGCTCCCGGGCCGGCAGGTGCACATAGGCCCCAAGCGGGTGCCCGGGGTGATCGGTGCGCGACCCATCCACCTGCAGAAACCCGAGGAGCGTCGCCGCGTGGAGGACGCCTCCAACCTCGTCATCGACATCGGGGCCGACTCGCGCGAGCAAGCCGAGCGCGCGGTCAAGGTGGGGGACTGGGCGGTCTTCGCCACGCCGTTCGTGAGGATGACGCCTCGCCGGGTGCGAGGCAAGGCGCTCGACGACCGGGTAGGGTGCACCGTCTTGCTGGGCGTGCTCGATCGCGCCTACCCGGTGGACGTCGCCGCCGTTTTCACGGTCCAGGAAGAGGTGGGCACCCGGGGAGCGGCCATCAGCGCTTACCGGGTGGCGCCGGACCTGGCGCTCGTACTGGAGGGCACCACCTGCGCCGACATCCCTGCGAGCGAACCCCACCAGGAGGCGACCCGTCTGGGCGAGGGCGCGGCGCTGAGCGTCATGGATCACACCTCCATCGCCCATCCGGCCCTCGTGGAACAACTCGTGGCCGTGGCAGAGCGCCAGGGGATCCCTTACCAGTGGCGCCGGACGACCGCCGGCGGCAACGACGCCGGGCCCATCCACGTCAGCCGCTGGGGCGTCCCGTCCGCCTCGGTGTCGGTGCCGTGCCGCTACATCCACGGCCCGGCCGCGGTGGCCGACCTGGGGGATCTACAGGCGGCCATCCGTCTCGTGTCGGCTTTCCTCGAGCAACTGCCGCATGACGCTCCTCTGGCCTCGGTGTGGCAAAACGGCCACGAGCAGCGCATGCGCGAACGCGCGTGGTTGCGCGACTTCTCACGGCGGGGATGATGCATGGAGATGGCGAACGACGTGGCTTCCCTCGCTCTCGTCGACCGCATCGAGCGGCTGGCCAACCTCACGGGGCCTTCCGGGCACGAGGCGCCGGTGCGCCGGGAGATCCGCGCCCAGGTCGAGCCCCTGGCCGATGAGGTATGGGAGGATGCCCTGGGCAACCTGTACGCCGTCAAGCGCCCCCGAGACGGCGGATGTTCCGGGCGTCCCCGCAAAGTCATGCTGGCGGCCCACATGGACGAGATCGGGGTCGTCGTGACCCACATCGACGAGCAGGGCTTCCTGCGTTTTGCGGCGGTCGGGAGCGTCTCGCCCGCGGTGCTGCTCGGCCAGCGGGTGGTGTTTCAGGACGGCACCGTGGGCGTGGTCGACGCGGAGCACCTCGAGGAGATCAAGGATCTCAAGCTCGAGCGCATGTTCATCGACATCGGGGCGCCCAACGCACAGAGGGCCAGGGAGAAGGTGTCGGTGGGCGCCATGGCCACCTACCACCGGACGGCCGAGCGCCTGGACGGCGGGCGGCGCCTGGCCGGCAAGGCCATGGACGACCGGGCAGGCTGTGGAGCGGTCATCGAGGCGCTGGCGCGATTGGAGCGGCCATGCCACGAGGTCACCGCCGTCTTCACGGTGCAGGAGGAAGTGGGGAGCCGGGGAGCCAGGCCTGCGGCCTTCCGGGTGGCCCCGGACGTGGCGCTGGCCGTGGACGTGACGGCGACGGGGGACACTCCCAAGGCCCGGACGATGGCCGTCAGCCTCGGGCAGGGAGTCGCCATCAAGGTCAAGGACCGGTCGGTCATCACCCATCCGGGGCTGAGGCAGTTGCTGGTGGAGCGAGCCCGGCAGCACGGCATTCCCTACCAGATGGAAGTACTGGACTTCGGGGGCACCGACGCCGGGCCCATCCATACCAGCCGGGACGGCGTACCGTCGGCGGTCCTCTCGATCCCGACCCGCTACGTCCACACGCCGGGCGAGGTCGTGGATCTCGGGGACGCGGAGGCGACGGTCAGGTTGCTGGTACAGCTTCTGCAGGACGAGATCCCACTGTAAAGGTCGCCGTCCGGTCGCCCTCACATGCCGAGCAGGCTCATGACCCGCCGGGGAAGACTCGGCCGTTCGACGGTGCGATCGTGGCGGCCCCGGGCCTTGGGGCGCATCCAGAGCCGGACGGCCCCGGCCGCGAGAGCGAGGGCAGCAGCTCTACGCCACCACATCGTGGGGGTGCACCTCCCTCCGGCCAGAGCTTGCCCGGGAAGGCGAGAGCTCATGCCGCGCGGAGGGGGAGGACAGGCGCCGGCGCCAGGGCCCGGAGCACGAGGAGCGGCCGGTCCGGGAAGGAGCGAGAGCCTCCATGGATCTGGACATCGCAGGGAAGGTCGCCCTGGTGGTGGGCGCCAGCCGGGGCATCGGCCTGGCCATCGCCACGGCGCTGCAACGGAGGGTTGTCATGTGGCCTTGATGGCCCGCCGGGCACCGGGCCTCGAGGAGGCCCGCCGGTCGCTCGAAAGCGGCGCCTCGCGAGTGGTGGCGATCCCGGCAGACGCCACCGACCCCGTGCAGATGCAACGGGCGCTTCAGAGCACCGTGGATCAGCTGGGCGGGCTCGACATCCTCGTATACAACGCCGGCGGGGCCGGGGGAGCGGGGCTCTTCGAGACGACGGACGACGAGTGGCGCAACGCCTTCGAGCTCAACGCCGTCTCGGCGGCCCGGGCGGTGCGGCTGGCTGCGCCCTACATGATCCGGCGGGGCGGCGGCTCCGTCGTGCTCGTCGCCTCCATCTGGGGGCGGGAAAGCGGCGGCCGGCCTGCGTACAACGCCGCGAAGGCGGCCGAGATCAGCATCGGCCGACAGCTCGCCCGGGAGCTCATCCCCAAGGGGATCCGGATCAACTGCGTGGCGCCGGGCTCGATTTGGTTCCCGGGCGGCTCCTGGGATCGGCGTCAGAAAGCCGATCCCGAGGGCATCCGCCGGTTCGTCGAGACGGAGATACCGGCCGGACGGTTCGGCCGGCCCGAAGAGGTGGCCGACGTGGTGGCTTTCCTGGTCTCGCCCCGTGCCCGGTGGATCGTCGGGGCCTGCCTGCCGGTGGACGGGGGCCAGTCACGCTCCAACATCTGAACCCGGCTTGCGGGCCGTGGCGGCGACCGGCCGGCGGCCACCGGCAGCCCGGGCCTGCTCCGGACGGGCCGGCTCCGCCTGCGGGGCGGCTCCGGCAGGTTGCCTTCCGGCGACGCCCGCAGCCCGAGCCGCCTGCTCCTGCGCCACCCGGGATGCCGCCGGTGCGGTCCTGGGCGGCAGCACGAGCAACGCCCCGATCCCGGCGAACGCCCCCGTGATGACCAGCCACAGCCCGACCCGAGCCGCGGCGGGCATGGCCATGACCCCGACCGCGTACATGAAGAGGGCGTACAGCAGCAGCAGGCCGACGGCCGTATACCCCCGTACGAGGAAGCCGAGCGCGCGCCTGCCGGCGCGAGCCGGCCGGGGCGCCGGCGCTCCGGATGCCGGCCCGTGCGCCGGCCCGGCGTCCACGCGGGCCCGACGGAAGTCGTAAAACCCCGTGGTGCACCCGTTAGGGCAGAAGTAGTGCCTCACCCGGTGGTACGTCACGAAGCGACCATGGCCGTCCGGTGCGGTGTAGTCCACGGTTTCCACCTGCATGACCGCGCCGCACAGCCGGCACGCATGATGCCGCTGCCATCCCCACTGCACCGGTCAATCCCCCCGTACCGGCCCGGCCTGCTGGTAGAGCTCGACGGCACGGGCCAGCAATTCGCCGGCTCGTTCGTGATCCCCATGGGATCGCAGGACGCGCCCCACCTCGGAGCAGGCGAGCGCCATCTCCCGGACGAGCCCCGGATCGCCCTGGTGACCTTGCAGAAGGTGGAGCGCCTCGTCGATGTATCCCTTGGCCTCGTCCTCGCGGCCTTCTCGGGCCACGAGCCGGCCCATTCGGGCCAGGAGGCGGACGCGCTCGACTCCCCGGTCCACGACCGCCAGGGCGTGCTCGGCCTGCTGCAGCGCCTCCGGCACCCGGCCGGAAGCCTCCAGGATCTCGCTCAGCCGCGCCAGTACCCGGCCCTGGTCCGAGGCCTGGCCCGTCTCCCCCCACAGCCGGGCGCTCTCCGACAGGGCCTGAGCCGCCTCCGAGAGCCTGCCCGTCTTCCGGGCGAGCTCCGCCCTGGCCTCCCAGACTTCGGCCAGATCGGACGTCGCCCCGATGGCGCGCGCCACCGATTGCGCCCTCTCCACCAACTCCGCCGCCTCGTCCCATGCGTGCGCGCTCGCCGCACACCGGCCAAGGGCGAGCAACACCTGGACCGGCATGAACGCGGAGCGGCTCGCACGCTGCTCCTCGAGAGCCTGCCGGAGCATCGGGGCGGCTCGCTGCTCCTGGCCCGAGCGAGCGTATGCGATGGCAAGGCAGGTCGTGATCCGCTGGACCAGGCAGGTCTCCTGCCCCTCGCTCCCGGCCAGCAGGCGTGCCGCCTCCTCCAGCGGCGGCACGGAGTCGGCCCACCTGCCCTGGCGTGCCAGCAAAAGGCCCCTGGCTGCGAGCGCGTACCCTGCCTCCCGGGTCCATCCCGGCGAGGCCCGCAGGCCGGCCAGGGCGCGCTGCCACTGCTCGGGCGCGTCGGTCCCGCTCTTCTCGAGGGACGAAAGCACGCGCACCGCCAGCACGGCGGCCTCCAGGGCGCTCCACGTACCGTTGCCCGCCTGGCGGTCGATAGGGACGGGGGAGAGCTCGCCCAGCAGCTCCTCAGCCCGCCCCGCCCCGGCGCACGCCGCTACCTCGAGAGCCCGGGCAAGGATCGCGCGAGACGCCTGCTCCTCGGACGGCAGCGACGCCGGCGTCTCTTCGAGGAAATAGGCCACCGGCTTGTAGAGCCGGGCGGCGATCAACTCGAGCGACTTGAGGGAGGGCAGGACGATACCCTTTTCGAGCTGGCTGATGAAACCGCGGGTGAGCTCCGGACCCGCCAGCTCTTGCTGGGTCATCCCGAGCTCCTCGCGACGGCGGCGTATGCGCTGGCCGATGCGAGCCTGCAGCTCCAAAGGGCTCCTCCTCAGCTCGTCGTCCGCCGGGGGCCGCCCCGCCGGGCCCATGCCCCCCTGGCACTTCCCGAACGTTATACTATCACTGCCCGGACCCGGATCGGCACACTAAAGTTGGGCGGCACCCCGCGTGCACCCCGACGAACGAGGGAGTCCCATGACGTCTGACGACCTGTGGGAGCGTTACACCCAGCTATCGGCCGAGCAGCCTCTCGACCTGGAGTCGTTCGTCCGCATGGCAGCGCAGGGAGAGCTCGGCGAGCCGGTGTCGCCGCCGACGCTGGAAGCGTTCCTGCGGCGGGTGGAAGCCATGATGCTTGCCAACATCGATACCAAGCTGGAAGAAGCCCCGCATTTCCACGCCATGCGGGACGACGCCGTCGAGCGCACCCAGGCGATGATCGCGGACCTGATCGCTCGCTTCGCTACCCCCCGGAGCCATCCTGCCCCGCCGGGGCCGTCTGCCCCAGGGCCGAGAGCGCCCGGCGCTTGAGGCCGCGGGCGTTGATATCCCGGGGGTTGAGCGCCAGGGCCCGGTCGAGCGCCTCGATGGCCTTTCCGGCATGACCGAGCCGCAGCCAGCAGCCTCCGATCACCCTCCAGACCCGGGAGTCATCCGGCGCAATGGCGCCGGCCCGGTGCGCGAGGCGCATGGCCTCGGCGACCCGGCCCTGCCGCAGCAGCACCGAGGCGAGGCCCACGATCCCCTCCACGTACCCCGGGAGGCGCTCCACCGAAGCCTGGTAGGCGAGCTCCGCCTCCTTCAGGCGGCCGGCGCGCCCGTACAGCCGGCCCACCTCCGCCCATAGCTTGGGCCGGTCGATGCCGAGGCGCAGCGCCTGCAACAGCGCCGCCGCTCCCTCGAGCCAGTGGCCCTGCCGGCTCAGCGCCTGGCCGAGCCCGTGCCAGGCGGACGCCTGCTCGCCCTTGGCATGGGAGACCGCGCAGACGTGATGGAAAAAGCTGCGTGCCTCCTTGACCCGCCCCGCTCGAAGCAGTTGCCAGCCGGCGTCGAGCAGCAGGGCCGACTCCCTGCGCGCGGCCCCACGGCGACTGCGGGGACTGACCCGGTCCACCGCGCGCTGGAACTGATCCACGGCCTGGCGCAGCCGCCCGCGTTGCAGCGCGATGCGCCCGAGGCTGAACAGGGCCTCGGGGTCCGCCTCGCCGATGCGCTTGAGGCGGCGCAGGAGCGCCTCGGCCTCGTCCACGGAGCCGCGGGCCTCGAGCAGCCGGCCCAGGGTGCTCAGCGCCTCCGCGTGATCCGGGTGCTGGCGCAACACGGAGCGCAGCGCCTTCTCGGCCGAGCTGTTTCGCCCCTGGAGCAGGCGCACCCGGGCGACTCCCAGCCGGGCGTCGAGATCGAGGGGACGGTCGGCCAGGATGCGCCAGAAGTAATGGAGGGCGGCCCGCAGCTGCCCCGACCGCACGAGCCGATCTCCCTGGGCGAGGTAGAACCGGCGCTCCGTCTCGGTCAGGGGCAGCGCGTCAGGCGGCGCCACGAGGATGCCCTCGTCGGTGTTGAGGATGAGGTCCCGGAACAGCTCCGGCTCGAGACGGGCCATCAGGTGCCGCCACGCCCGCTCAGAGTAGCGGGGACGCAACGCCTCGAGCGGCCTCAGCAGATCCCGGGCCGACGGGGGCAGGACGAAGCAGCACGTCGCCAGGTGCCACCGTCCACGCCATCGCAGAAGCCGCGTCCAGATGACGTCGCCACGGCTCAGCCGCCGCGAGGCCGCCGGCTCCTCGACCCAGATCGCCTCGCGGCTCGCCTCTCCGGCATGGCGCCGTCCGGGCGCAGGGAAAACCGTCAACCACATGCCGCCCGCGCCGAAACCGACCACCTCGAAGAAGCCGGGTACCGTGTCGCAGAGCTCCAGGTAAGCCCGGCGCTCGTCTCCGCTCAACGTGGGAGAGGCCAGCGCGTACTGCTGGGCGGGGGTATCCCCGCTGCCCATCGGCCGGTCGAAGAGGAACCACTCGATGAACAGGGCGCCCGTAGAGCCTCCGGGTAGCTCCCTCGTCTCTACGTCCGGCCCGAAGAACTCCGCGAAGGCCTGGCGCAGCTCCTTCGCCGGCGGCCCTGAGCGAGCGTAGACGACCAGGTCGCGGATGGCTTGTCGGGGAGAGTCCGACAGAAGCCGGGGTGGCTGTCCGGTGCTCGGCAACGTCATACGCCTTGCCAACCCTCTCCCAAAACGCGTCGTGCCCTGCCCGGTGCCCCGGGCCTCACGACGCGAGCCGTCGGTGAGTGGTTTCATTCTAACAAACTCTCGGAGTACCTGTCGGCGTGTGTTATCATGGGATGGAGTTGAATCCGACGGTGACATCTGTCCTGCTGGCAGGGTTGCGAGGCTCCCTGGTGGAGCGCACGGCGGCGGTGATAGCCGCCCGGACCGGGTGGCGCATCGAGGCCGGGCGCCTCCAGGCCATCCCCGGTCAGGGACGGCCTTCCGAGAGCACCATCCATCTCGGGTGGCCCCTGCCGGGAAGCCAGGAGACTCCCGCGGAGAGCGGTGCCCGGCTCCTGCGCGTGCTGCTGACCGCCTCGTGGCAGACCCGGGTGCGGCGCATCGCCGTGGAGCAGGGAGTCGACGAGGTCGTGGCCGCCGGGCTGGCGGCCGCCGAGGAGCGGGAGCTGGACGAAAAGGCCCGCCTTTCGGGATGGGAGCGGGCCGAGGCTCCCGGCCGGTTCGACCTGGTCATCAACACCGACAGGGTGCCCGCGGAGAAGGCCGCGTCCATCATCGTGGCGGCGCTGCGTGGCGGGCGGCGAGCTCGGCGGCGTCGCCCGTCGGTCGAGCGATCTCCTGCGCCGGCTCCGACGCCGGCGGTCGCGGATGCGGTTCACCCCCGGCCAGCCGGGTCGCCTGCGCGAGTGGCTCAGTTGCCGGCCGCGGCCGGGCTGGCCCACGACGGTCTCGCCCCGGTGGTCGAGGGGACGGCCGTGACGCTCTCGCCCCAGGGGCGACCGTTGCCGATTCGCCATGACCGCCCTACCGGCGCCGGCCGGCCGGCCTTCGCCCACCCGAGCGAGGAAGAGTTCGCCAGGATGCTGGACTTCTACCAGGTACGGTGGGAGTACGAGCCCATCACCTTTCCTCTGGAGTGGGACGAGCAGGGCCGGATCACCAGCGCGTTCACTCCGGACTTCTACCTGCCAGAGTACCAGTTGTACGTAGAGCTCACTACGATGAAGCAGAGCCTGGTCACGCGCAAGAACCGCAAGCTCCGCCTGCTCAAGCAGCTGTATCCGGACGTCAACATCAAGATCTTCTACGGGCGTGACTTCGAGCGCTTGCTGCACAAGTTCGGCAAGGAGCCCTTGGCTCAGGCGGCGGCCACGCCGCCGGTATCGGTCGCCCCGACCGCGCCGGCTCCGCCCACCGTCCCGTCCGGGACGGCCGCCGCGGCGACGGCCCTGCCTGCTGCCGTCGGCGCCGCGCAGGGAGAGGCGTCGCCGGAGGTGGCCGCCGCCGGCGAAGCAGGGGCGCACTCCGGTCCAGGACCGGGGCCGCCGCCAGGCGTCGCCCCAGGCGCAGGCGACCGACCGGGACCCGGCGCAGCACGAGCGCCGCCTCCCGGAAGAGGGCAGAGGAGGAAAAGGAAGAAGAGGAGGCGGCCCTGGCGACTCTGCCCGTTTCCGAGAGGCCGGGGCATCAGGAGGGTGAAGGCGCCCGGTGACGTCCACGCAGCAACCTCCCGCGAGCATCGGCCGGGTCGTCTACAGCGAGGAGGCCATCCGGCGGAGGGTCCAGCAACTGGGAGAGGAGATCAGCCGGGACTACGAGGGCTTGCATCCGATCCTGGTCAGCGTGCTCAAGGGAGCCATCTACTTCGTCGCCGACCTGACCCGATCCATCCGCATCCCCATCCACCTGGACTTCCTCGCCATCTCCCGGTACGGCCAGGAGTCCGAGCAAACCGGCGTGGTACGCATCACCAAGGACCTCGACATCCCCATCACGGGGCGCCACGTCCTGATGATCGAGGACGTCATCGACACGGGGCTCACGTTGCGCTATCTCTTGCTGATGCTGGAACGGCGCCAGCCGGCGAGCCTTTACGTCTGCACCCTGCTGGACAACCGGGCGCGGCGGCTCGTGGAACTTCCCATCCGCTACCGGGGCTTTGCGATGCCGGACGAGTTCCTGGTGGGCTACGGGCTCGACTGGCGGGAGGACTTCCGCCACCTGCCGTACCTGGCTGCGCTGGCCCGCACCCCGTGAGAAAATCCCAGGGCCTCGATGCCTGCGCCTCCCGGTTGGCTAGCCAGGGCTGGCGTCCGCTGGATCCAGGCGAGGAGCCGATTTTGCCGGGCGATCCAGGGGTCTTCGGCTGCTCCGGCACCCTGCGTGGTGCGACCGGACTGCGGTACCCACCTGCCGGCACCCGCTCTCCCGGAGCAACGCCCGAAAGCTCGAGCCGCCTTCAGGTCGGCCCGCCTCCTCGTCGTACCGCCCGGGCACCGTTGCGCCGTCTCTCCCAGGACAACCCACCGCAACCGCGCTCGTCGTCCCTCAGGGCGGCCCAGCCTCTCCGGACTTCCGGGAAGGCCACCGACGATCGAGGCCCTGCACCCGTACCATACCATCCGGTTCTCGGGAAGGCGACCGGGAAATGGCCCCGTTTTCCACCGAACAGGACGGCCCGTGACTCCAGCCTCCCTGGTTCGCCGCCGGACGAACCCGAGCGGCCTTGTAAGCGGTTGTAGGATGTCGGGGCGCGCCGGCACGGGCAGGAGCAGCCGCGCGCTCCGGGAAATATGTCTCCTGCTCAGGATTGCCGCGCACGGCGGATCGAGGAGCGCCGGCGAGGATGCGCAAAGGTGGGGCGAGGTGCATGAGTGCAGGGGCCGCTGGGGGAGCGGCCGCCCCCGAGGAGGTCGTGGCCCGGGCGAAGCGGCTGCACGAGCAGGCGCTCGTCTTCGACGCTCACGCAGATACGATCGCCATCGACGTGCTCCAGGGCAAGCGCCACCTCGTCGACTCGGGCAAGGGCGGGCACGTCGACCTGCAGCGCCTGCGGGCCGGAGGGGTGCGGGTCCAGGTGTTCACGCTCTTCGTGTCGCCCGAGGTGCCGACCCCGTTCAACGCGCTGCGGGCCCTCGCCATCTTGGATGCCCTTTACGCCGAGAAAGCCCTGGCTCCCGACGATCTTCTCCTGGTGCGCCGGGCCTCCGACATCGACGACGCCGTGGCGCGCCGCGCGATCGGCGTGATCGTGAGCCTGGAGGGGTGCGAGGTCCTGGCGGGTCAGATCTCCATGCTCCGCACCTTCTACCGCCTCGGCGTACGGGCCGCCGGGCTCACCTGGAACGTGCGCAACGAGCTGGCCGACGGGGTAGGGGAGAGGCGGGGCGCCGGGCTCACGGCCTTCGGGGTGGAGGTCGTGGAGGAGATGAACCGCCTGGGCATGGTGGTGGACGTCTCCCACCTCGCGCCAGCCGGCTTCTGGGACGTCATGGAGGTCAGCCGCGCCCCGGTGATGGCGTCGCACTCCAACGCCCGGGCTCTGTGCGATCATCCCCGCAACCTGGCCGACGACCAGATTCGCGCGCTGGCCCAAAAGGGCGGCGTGATCGGCATCAACTTCTACCCGGGCTTCCTGCGGAGGGATGGCCCTGCTACCCTCGACGACGCGGTGCGGCACATCGACTACCTCGTGGAGCTGGTAGGGCCCGATCACGTGGGTCTCGGATCCGACTTCGACGGGATTTCGGTCACGCCTCAGGGGCTGGAGGATCCCTCACGGCTGCCGGCCCTGACCGAGGCGCTCGTCCGGCGGGGGTATGATGACGGGTCCATCCGAAAGATCCTGGGGGAAAACTTCGCGCGCCTGTTCCGTACTGTGCTGGGAGACGGCCGGGGCGCGCCGGGGAGCGGATGAGCAGGTGCGGGTCAAGAAGGCGGTCATTCCGGCGGCGGGCCTCGGGACGCGCTTTTTGCCGGCCACCAAGGCGCAGCCCAAGGAGATGCTGCCGCTGGTGGACAAGCCTACCATCCAGTACATCGTCGAAGAAGCGGTAGCGTCCGGGATCGAGGACATCCTGATCATCACGGGGCGCAACAAGCGGGCGATCGAGGACCACTTCGACCGTTCCGTGGAGCTCGAGGTGGCGCTCAACGGGACTCACCGGGAGGACCTGCTCAAGCTGGTGCAGGACGTCTCGGACATGGTGGACATCCACTACGTTCGCCAGAAAGAGCCGCGCGGGCTGGGGCACGCCGTCTGGTGCGCCCGCAAATTCATCGGGTCGGAGCCGTTCGCCGTGCTGCTGGGCGACGACGTGGTGCGCTCCGAGGTGCCTGCGCTGCGCCAGCTCATGGAGGTCTACGAGCGTCTGGACGGCTCGGTGCTGGGGGTGCAGGAGGTGCCGGCCCCGGACGTGAGCCGTTACGGCATCATCGCTCCGGAGCCGATCGAGCCGCGGCTTTTCGCGGTACGAGACTTCATCGAGAAGCCGGCGCCTGCCCGGGCGCCCTCGAGGCTCGCGGTATTGGGGCGCTACATCCTGGAGCCCGAGATCTTCCCCATCCTGGAGCAGACCCCACCCGGAGCGGGTGGGGAGATCCAGCTCACCGATGCCATCCGGCAGCTGGGACAGGTGCGACCTGTCTACGCCTACTGGTTCGAAGGGCGCCGCTACGACGTAGGGGACAAGCTGGGCTTCCTCGAGGCGACGGTGGAGCTGGCCCTGGAGCGACCCGACCTGGGCCCTGCGTTCCGGTCGTATCTGGAGCAACTGATCCACCGGCCGGGCGGGCCCGCGGTGGCGTCCGGCATCGGCGAAGGGAAGGCATGACCATGATGAGCTTATCCGTCGGCAAGCTCCGGGGTTTGCAGCAGATCAGCACGCCCGATGGGTTCATCCTCCTGGCGGCGATGGACCACCGGGGAGGCTTGCGCAAGCTCCTTCGTCCGGACCGTCCGGAGGCGGTGGACGACCAGCAACTCGTCGACTTCAAGATGGATCTGTGCCGGGCCCTGGCGCCCCACGCCAGCGGGGTGCTGCTCGACCCGGAGTTCGGCGCGGCCCAGGCGATCGTCACGGGGAGCCTTCCGGGCCACGTGGGGTTCCTGGTGGCGCTGGAGAAGACCGGCTACTCCGGCGGCGAGCAGGAGCGCCGGGCCGAGATCCTGCCGGGATGGAGCGTGGAGAAGGTCAAGCGGATGGGCGCCTCGGGGTTGAAGCTCCTGGTCTACTACCACCCCGACGCCCCCTCGGCGGCGGCGCAGCGAGAGCTGGTGCAGCAGGTCGCCGAGCAGTGCCGGCGGATCGACCTCCTGTGCGTGGTGGAGGCCATTTCGTTTCCCGTGGACCCTGGCGTGAGCAAGTCGAGCCCCGAGTTCGCCCGCACCAAGGCGGACGTGGTGGTGCGCACGGCGGAGGATCTGACCCCGCTCGGCATGGACGTATTCAAGGCGGAGTTTCCCGGGGATCTCCGCTACGAAAAAGACCCCGAGCGGCTGCTCGAGGCGTGCCGCAGGCTCGACAGGGCTTCGCAGGTGCCGTGGGTCATCCTTTCCGAAGGGGTCGACTACGAGGACTTCGCGATCGAGGTCGAGATCGCCGCCCGGGCCGGAGCAAGCGGCTACATGGCCGGGAGGGCCGTTTGGAAGGTGGCGCTGGCCGAGAAGGATCGGGCGCGCCGGCGGGACATCCTCGAGAGCGTCGCCGCAGGTAACCTGGCCAAGCTCGCGCTGATCGCCCGGCGCTTCGGCAGGCCGTGGCACGACAAGGCCCGGCCGGCCCTGGACGCGTTGGCCGGGCAAATGACCCCTACATGGTATGCGTCGTACGCAACGGACGTGGGGATGGAGTAGAATCCTCGAAGGTGGCACGGGCAGGAGGGTATCTGCCCGTCCGCCGGAGAGGAGGGGGCGCGCAGGCCATGCAGACGCAGGTGTTGCGGGTACCGGGGGTATCGTGCGAGCACTGCCGCCGGGCCATCACCGAGTCGGTCGGCAAGCTCGGCGGTATCCGGTCGGTCGAGGTGGACCTGGCCGCCAAGCGGGTGACCGTGGCGTTCGACCCGGGCCGGACCACGCTGAAGGCCATCCGGGAAGCCATCGAGGAGGCAGGCTATGACGTCGAGGAGTGATCCGCCCGGCACGGGACGGCCCCGAACGGTGCCCCGGGTCGAGGGGTCGGCGGCCCTTCCCGTGCTCTCGCCCGGCCAGCAGGTTGCCTTCGGGGCGCTGGCCGCCGCGCTGACCCTGGCCGCGACGCTCTACCTGAAGGTGCCGGTCTCCGCCGGGGGGCAGTACTTCAACCTCGGCGAGGCCGTCATCTACGCGGGCGCCCTGGTCGGCGGGCGATGGATCGGGGGGGCGGGCGCGCTGGGCGCGGCCCTGGCCGACCTGCTGCAGGGCTTCGGTGCCTGGGCCCCCCTCACCCTGATCATCAAGGCGGTGGAGGGCGTCTTGGTGGGTGCCCTCGCCCGCCCGGGCCCGTGGGGCCGGGACCTCCTGGCCATCCTGCCCGGCGCGCTCTGGATGATGGCGGCCTACGCAGTCGCTGCATGGGCGCTGCTCGGGCCGGGCGCCGTCCCGGTCGAGCTCGTGACCGACGCCGTCCAGGTGAGCACGTCGGCCCTGGCCGCGGTCGCGCTGGCCCCCGCGCTGCGGGCGGCCCTGCGCGCCTACCTCAGGCCGTACGGGCCACCGCCGGCGCAGGAGCGATGACGTAGTCGCAGCTGGCCTGCCCGTCGAGCAGCTGGTTGCTCTGTTGCTGCAACACGACCGGGCCCACGATGCCCTCGAGGATGCCCCGGAGCAGGGCCCTGTGGATGGAGCAGACGCTGTCGACGTGCGCGTAGGCGAGCTCCCGGAAAGGACAGGTCGTGAAGCGCAAGCCGAGCGAACCGTCCTGCCGGCGCCACACCTCGCTGGCGCCCGCCGCGTCCTCCAGCTTGCCGGCCAGGCTCTCCACCGGGATGCCTTTGAGCCACTCGCCGGCGGGCGAATGCCCGTTGGCCTCCCCCGCGACGTGAGCCCCGGCCGCCGCAGCGGAGCGCGCCTGCTGGCCCGAGCTGAGCTGGCGTACCTGCCACTCCTGCCCCTCGCGTAAGCCCTCCTGATAGGCTACGGACTCGGCCGCACGAAGAGCCTCCGGCCCGAGACGCTCCAGGGTCTCCACCAGGAGGCGGGCCAGGAGCATCCAGTCGCGGCGCGGGAACTGCAGCGTCACCGGCTCGTCGGACGCCGAGTACCGCTTGCCCGGCCGCCCTCCGCGACCGCTCTTCTCGAGCGCCGAGGAGACCAGGCCGATCTCCTCGAGCCGGCTGAGGTGCGTGCGGGCCACGTTGGGATGCAGCGAAAACTCCTCGGCGATCTCCTGCACCGTGAAGCTCTTCGGCCGGTTACTCGCCAGCTTCTCGTAAATCGCGAAACGGGTCGGGTCTGCGAGCACGGCCGCGATATCGGTGGGTTGTGTCGTGGGCATCCGCGATCGTCACCTTCTGGCACCTGTTGTCGGCCTCAGTGTAGCGGCCGGGTTTCCAACGTGTCAACCGGACGAATGCCACGGAACGTCGGGACGTTGGACATGGAATGGGTGCGCAGAGAGGACGAAGAGCCCCCGTTCGGTGGCCGGGAGGGGCTGCTCCCGCAGCCTCGAAACAAGGCTCCATCGGCGGGAGAGGGGACGAGGGGAGCTTCGTGGCGCCGGCCGGGCACGTGATCGTGGTGGTCAACCAGAAGGGCGGGGTGGCCAAGACCACCTCGGTCTTCCACCTGGGCGCTGCCCTGGCCGAGCTGGGCATGCGGGTGCTGTGGGTCGACCTGGACCCCCAGGCGGCGCTTTCGGCCTGGTGCGGCGTGGCGCCGGACAGGAGCCCCAACGTCTATCACGGGCTCCTGGCGCGCACGCCTGCCGGGCCGATCCTGGTGGAAGGCTGCCAGGGGGCCGACCTGTTGCCCGCGGGGATCGAGCTGTCGCTGGCGGAGCTCGAGCTCGTCAACCAGATGGCGCCGGAACGAAGGCTCTTGCGCTTGCTGGCCGAGCTGCGGGACCGGTACGACTACGTGCTGGTGGATACCCAGCCGTCGCTCGGCATCCTCACCCAAAACGCGCTGGTGGCGGCCGACGAGGTGCTGATCCCGGTCGCCTGCGAGTACCTGGCGGTGCGGGTGCTCTCCTTGGTGCTCCGGGCGCTCGGGCGGGTGCGCGTGCAGGCCAACACCCGCCTCACGGTGGCCGGCATCCTGCCGACGATGTACGACGGGCGGACCCGGCATGCCCGGGAGGCGTTGGAGGCCGTCCGATCGGCCTTTGGCGCTCGCTACCGGATCTTCGAGTGGCCCGTCAAGAAGAGCATCCGTTTTGCCGAGGCGGCCGCCCAGCACCGGGCGGTATGGGAGATCGCTCCGGACCACCCGGGTGGGGCCGCCTACCGATCGGTCGCCTCGGTGCTGGCGGGCAGGGTGCCTATGGGAGTGCCCGCAGGGCGGCTGGAGGAAGACGAGACGTTGCAGTGAACTCACCACTGGCTCCCGCCCGGCCCTCGACGGAAGAAGGGAGAGTGCTCCGACGTTGAAGTCCATCCCCGCACCATACGAGCTCCGGCCGGAGGATCTACGGCTCCACTTTTCCCCCAGCCGCATACCCGCCGAAACCACGGAAGAGATCGAGCCCCTCCAGGGCATCATCGGGCAGGAGCGGGCCGTTCGGGCCATGGAGTTCGGGCTGCGGGTCAAACACCCCGGATACAACATCTTCATGGCGGGCCCGACCGGCACGGGCAAGAACACTTACGCCCGGCGGCTGATCCACGAGGTGGCCCGGCGAGAGCCCGTGCCGGACGACTGGATCTACCTGTACAACTTCGAAAACCCGGACGAGCCTCTGGCGCTCAACCTGCCTCCGGGGATGGGCTCGAAGCTGGCCCAGGACATGGACGAGCTGATCGAGGAGTTGAAAGTGGAGGTGCCTCGCCGCTTCGACTCCGACGACTACGAGAAGCAACGGGACGCGGTCATCCGGGAGTTCCAGGAGCAGAGCCAGGCCCTCATCGACGAGGCCGAGAAGGTCGCCTCCGAACACGGCTTCGCGCTACGACGCACGAGCACGGGCTTTGCGACGGTTCCCCTGGTGGACGGCCGGCCGATTACCCAGGAGGAGTTCGAGGCTCTGCCCGAGGAGCGGCGCAAGGCCCTGGAGGCGGCCAACAAGGAGATTCACTCGCACATGGCCGACGTGACCCGGCGCATCCGGGCCCTGGAGAAGCAGGCCAAGGAGCGGGTACGGGAGCTCGAGCGGCAGGTTGCCCTGGCCGCGGTGAGCCAGCCCATGGCCGAGCTGCGGGAGAAGTATGCCTCGGTACCGGGGGTCATCGAGTACCTGACGGCCGTGGAGAAAGACATCATCGAAAACATCGACGAGTTCAAGGACGACGAGGAGGCCGAGGCCCCCGTCCCGTGGATGCGGCGAAGGTCGCGACGCAGCTTCGTTCGCTACAAGGTCAACCTGCTGGTGGACAACCATGCCACCCAGGGGGCGCCCGTGGTCATCGAGGCCAACCCGACGTTTGCCAATCTGTTCGGCAAGCTGGAGTACCGGCACGAGTTCGGAGCCATGGTGACCGACTTCACCATGATCAAGGCGGGGGCGCTCCACCGGGCCAACGGCGGCTACCTCATCCTGCAGGCCCAGGACGTTCTCAAGAGCCCGTGGTCCTGGGACGGCCTCAAGCGGGCCCTCAAGAGCGGCGAGGTGCGGGTGGAGAGCGTGGCGGAGCAGATGGGGATGCTCCCGGTCTCGACGCTCAAGCCGCAGCCCATCCCGGTGCGGGTCAAGGTCATCCTGGTCGGGAGCCCCTACCTGTATCACCTGCTGCTGTACATGGACGAGGAGTTCCGCAAGTACTTCAAGGTGCTGGCGGACTTCGACGTGGAGATGCCCCTGGACGACGAGCACGCGCTCAAGTACGCGCAGTTCGTGGCCGCCGTGTGCCGGCGAGACAACCTGCGGCCGTTCCACCGCGACGCCATCGCCCGGATCATCGAGCACTCGGCGCGGATGGCCGAGCACAAGCAGCGGCTGTCCACGCGCTTCAACGAGATCGTCGAGGTGGTTTACGAGGCGTCGGCCTGGGCCGATGCGGACGGCGCCCCGGTCGTCCGGGCCGTGCACGTGGACCGGGCGATTCGAGAGAAGGAGTACCGGTCCAACCGGGTGGAGGAGAAGCTGCAGCAGCTCCTGGCGGAGGGCCAGATCCTGGTCGACGTGGACGGGGAGAAGGTCGGCCAGGTCAACGGGCTATCGGTCATCGAGCTCGGAGACCACTCCTTCGCCAAGCCGACCCGGATCACGGCGTCAGTCGCCATCGGCGACCGGGGCGTGATCAACATCGAGCGCGAGGTGGAGCTGTCCGGCCGCATCCACGACAAGGGCGTGCTCATCCTGGCGGGATACCTGGCCGACAAGTACCCCATCGGGATGCCGCTCGCCTTGTCGGCGAGCCTGGCGTTCGAGCAGCTGTACGAGGAGATCGACGGCGACTCGGCGTCGAGCGCCGAACTCTACGCGCTGCTCTCGAGCCTGGCCGGGGTGCCCCTGCGCCAGGGCATCGCGGTGACCGGGTCGGTCAACCAGAAAGGCGAGATCCAGCCGGTGGGCGCCATCAACCGCAAGATCGAGGGGTTTTTCGACCTCTGCCGCATCAAGGGCCTCACCGGGCGCCAGGGCGTCATCATCCCGAAACAAAACGTCGTCCACCTGATCCTCAAGGACGAGGTGCTGGAGGCCGTTCGCAAGGGGAGCTTCCACATCTATGCCGTCAGCACCATCGACGAGGGCCTGGAGATCCTGACGGGCATGGAGGCCGGGCAGCCGGGGCCCGACGGGCTGTATCCCGAAGAGAGCTTCAACGGGCGCGTCTGGCGGCAGCTCGAGGCGATGTCCCGCAGGATGGCGGAGTTTGGAAGGGGTGCCGGCGGCGGTCAGGCCGACGAGGAGGACGACCCGGACGGCTCCGGCGCGCCGGACGCTTGATCGGATGGGCGCCCGAGGGCTGAGGCGCAGGCATCGCGCACCGCGGGCGAGGGGTGCACCTCCGCCAGACGCGCGAGGAGCTCCTGCAAGATCCGGCCCTCCTCCTTCCGGCCCGGGCGCCTGAGCGCCTGGCCGGCCACGAAGGCTGCGTTGCGCTGCAGCAACGAGAGGCTGCGCCAGGCCACGGCCGTGGCTCCGTACCGGGCACGGAAGGCGGCGGGCGTCATGGCCAGCACCTCGGCCAGCGGCAGCGTGCCGGAAGCGCCCGGCGCCGGCTCGAGGGCCAGGGAAGAGCCGAAGGCGAGGGGCGCCCGGTCCGGGGTGTTGTGAGGGCAAACCATCTGGCAGACATCGCAGCCGAACAGCCACCCGTGGAGCTGCCTGCCCTCCTGCTCGACCCGCAAGGGGCCCGGGCGCTGGGAGAACTGGGCGATGCACCGCCGGGGATCCATCACGTAGGGCCGCAGGGCCCCCGTGGGACAGGCTTCCACGCAGCGATTGCAGCCGGCGCAGGGGTCGATCAGCTCCGGGGCCGCCCGTCGCTCGGGAAGGCCCGGCGTGGCCGCTGCGCCTGCTTCGGGGGGCGGCGGCAGGGTCGTGGCGACGACCCCGAGCACCGCCCACGAGCCGCTGCCCGGCGCGTAGGCGCACGTGTTCTTGCCGATCCAGCCGGCGCCAGACAGCCGCCACAGGTGCCGTTCTACCGGCGGGCCGGTGTCGACGAGGATACGGAAGTGGCGGCGCCGAGGCAGGCCCGTTCGCCTGGAGGCCCAGCGCACGAGGGAGCGCAGCCGGCGGCGCATGGCGTGGTGGTAATCCTCGGGAAGCGCATAAGCGGCGATCCGCCCGGCGGGCCCGCCAGGCCGTGCCCCTTGCGGCCTCGGCCGGGGCAGCCTCACAGCGGCGGGCGGCCGGTAGGGCAGGGCGGCGATCCAGAGGCTGCGGCAGCCGGCCAGCCACCGCTCGGGCTCGGTGCGAAGCTGCACGTCCCCGGGGCAAAAGAGGGGATACGTGCCGGCCTGCTGGCGCTCCCGCAACGTCCCTGCCAGGTCCGCCTGGGGCTCCGCCTCGACCACTCCCAGGGCGGCAAACCCCAGGGAGCGGGCGACGTCGTCGAGCGCTGCATAAAAACCCGCTCCTCCCGGCCGGTCGTGCGTCGGCGTCTCGCTCCTTTGCTCCGGGGACATCATAGTATCCGCCTCAGGTATACACGCGTCGACCCGGGAGCGCGTGCAGGAGGTCGGCCCGCCGAGTCGTACTGTTGCGGTCAACATATTCTCACCGGGCGGGAGCGTTGGACAAGATGGCGGATGCGGGATCCGGCATGGCTACCCTCGCGCGCCAGGCGCACAAGGGCTCGCCTCTGGAGATGGCCCTGGAGCAGCTCGAGAAGGCCGCTGCCCTGGCCGGTATCGACGAAGGGCTCGTGAAGATCCTCAAGACACCGAAGCGGAGCCTCACGGTTTCCGTCCCGGTGCGGATGGACGACGGGCGGATCGAGGTGTTCACCGGGTACCGGGTGCAGCACAACCTGGCCCGGGGGCCCGCCAAGGGGGGCATCCGTTACCACCCCGGCGTGACCCTGGAAGAGGTCACGGCCCTCGCCATGTGGATGACGTGGAAGTGCGCCGTGATGAACCTGCCGTTCGGAGGCGGCAAAGGGGGGGTCATCTGCGACCCCCGGACCCTTTCCCCCCGGGAGCTCGAACAGCTGACCCGGCGCTACACGGCTGAGATCAGCGTCATCATCGGGCCCGACCGGGACATCCCGGCTCCCGACGTCTACACCAACCCACAGGTCATGGCCTGGATCATGGACACCTACAGCATGCAACAGGGGCGCCCGGTGCCGGCCGTGGTCACGGGCAAGCCCATCGCGGTGGGTGGGTCGCTGGGCCGGGAGCAGGCCACCGGCCGAGGCTGCGCCATCGCCGTCGAAGAGGCGGCCCGGCGCATCGGCCTGCCGCTCGAAGGAGCTCGGGTGGCGATTCAGGGGTTCGGCAACGTCGGCCGCTACTCGGCCCTCTCCCTGGAGGAGATGGGGGCGCGGATCGTGGCCGTCAGCGACTCCTCGGGCACCATCCGCAACCCCGCGGGGCTGCCGGTGCGGGAGCTGGTGGCGTACAAGCGCCAGCACGGGCACGTGATGGGATTCCCGGGCGCCGAGGCGGCGGGCGGCCCGGATCGCGTGCTCGTGGAACCCTGCGACGTCCTGGTCCCCGCCGCGCTCGAGGAGGCCATCACGGCGGAGAACGCCGGCGACGTCCAGGCCAGGCTCATCGCCGAGGGGGCCAACGGGCCCATCACGCCGGAGGCGGACGCCATCCTGGCCCGGCGGGGCATCACCGTGGTACCGGACATCCTGGCCAACGCCGGGGGCGTGACGGTCTCCTACTTCGAGTGGATCCAGGGCCTCCAGGAGTTTTTCTGGCCGGAGGAGCAGGTGGAGCAGGAGCTGAGCCGGCGCATGCGCCAGAGTTTCGCCGACGTCTGGGAGACCGCGCGCCGGTACGGGACCGATCTCCGCACCGGCGCGATGGTGCTGGCGATCCAGCGCGTCGCCGAAGCGACGCGCCTTCGGGGCGTCTATCCCTGATGCTCGCCGGCCGGCCAGGGGTCGAAGGGCTCGCCGTCCTGGCACAGCGACCCGAGGCCGCAGGTATCGTAGGCCACGATGTGGCGGCGCAGCACCTGCTCGACCCGGGCGCGCACCTCGGGGAGGTAGCGCCTGCGTTCGCTCTCCGGTAGGGCGAGCAGCGCCTGCTCGGCCACCTCGTCGACGAGCTCCATCAACGTCAACCCGCCCAGCTCCACGTGAAGCTGGTACGTGGACCGGGTCCTGACGGCTGCCATCGACCATGCGCCCCCTGAGCCCAAGAGAATAGTTCCTACCAAGAGCTTACGGCTGCCGGGAGCGCCCAGTAAGGGACGGTTGCCCCTGATCCTACGGGAAAAAACTCACTGGCTCTCGTTCTGGCGCGGATGCGCAGGATCCGGCCGGGCCTCCCGGCGCCGGCGCCCGCCGGCCAGCCGGCCGAGGAGCCATCCGCCGCCGGTCACGGCCCCGATGAAGGCGGCCACGCCCAACCACAGCGGCCCCGCGGCCACGAGGAGCGCGAGAGGGCCCACGCCGTGCCGGGCGAACCAGACCACGTTGGCGCCGGCGGCTGCCACGGTGAGCAGCGCCGCCAGCGTCCCCATCCATCGAAGGGTGCGGGTGTCGTCCCTCAGGCCGGAATCCCTGCCTCCTCGAGGACCTTGGGCGGCGGAACTACGATGGCCCCCTTGGCGCAGACGTCCTCACACAGCCCGCAGCCGACGCAGGCCTTCGGATCGGCGAGCACGGCCACTCCTTCGAAGGGGCCCCCGCCCTCCAGGCTCAGGCAGCTCTCCGGACACACGTCCACACAGAAGTTGCATCCCGAGCAGAGCACCGGGTCGATGACCGGCTTGGGCCAATCGGCCCGCTTCTTGATGCGGGGGATGGTGCGGCCCCACCGGTCCACGATCGCCTCCACCGGGCAGATGTAGGCGCAGGCGTGGCAGTCGATGCACTGGCCCGCGTCGATGACGTGGAGGTGGTCCCGTTGCCCCGTGATGCAGTCGACGGGGCAGACGTTGACGCACGCCGTGCACCCGATGCACTTATCGGTGATGTAATGGGCCACTCGCCCTCACGCTCCTTCGATCTCGGGCCGCGCGAGCGGCTCGAGCACGGCCGGCAGGTGCTCGGGATTGGCGAGGCCGCATCCGAGCTTGCGGAGCCTGTCGGCGTCCGCCGCGCTGGCCCGCCGGCGCAGCAAGACGACCAGGGCGTAGGCGACCGGGCTCCGGGACTGCTCGGCCTGGCGCCGGCGCTGCAGCGATCGCGCCGTGTCCCGGGCGCTCCTGGCACAGGCGTCGACGGCCCGAGCCGCAAGCCCCCTCCACGCCGCCTGCGAGATCGGGCAGGCCGCCACGACCATCAGCTTGCCGGGCCCCTCTACGACGTACCCGGCCGCCCAGCGCTGCCGGGCAGCCCACCTGTCCGGCAAGCGCTCGAGCGCCAGGCCGTACTTCTGGCTGGCCGCCGAAAGCCGCTCTTCGAGGGCCCGCAGCCCGGCCGCCACCTGCTCCCCCTCCAGGGCCAGCGCCAGCAACCACCCGGTCGCCACCAGCAGGATGGTCCCCGCCATGCGGTAGCCGGGCTCGCCCGTGGAGGCGGCCGCCCGGAAAGCGGCTCCGCCCGCCAGGGCCGCAGCGCCTGCGCCCGCCACGACCCACCCCTTCATGCTCGCTCACTTCAGCCCCATGAGATAGCGGGTGACGACCTCCAGCTCCTGGTCGGTCAACCCGAGCACGGGCATGGTCGTCGGCCCGTACTCGATCCGGGTGCCCGAGGGCTGGCCGGTCTTCGGGTCGATCCCGGCGCTGTTGGAGAACCAGACCGGCGCCCGGTGCTGCTTGGCCGGCGGGTTCTTGATCCACTCCTTCAAGAACGCCTGGTCGACGCCCCACGAGCCGACGTGGGTGAGGTCGGGTCCGATGTGCCCTCCGACCTGGCCGATGGTGTGGCAGGTGAGGCACAGCTTCTGCCGGATCACCTGCTCCGCCTGCTGCTGAACCTCGGGGGGCACGCCCTCGGCTTTGGGCAGCGGGCCTTCGAGCTTGGCCTGCGGGATGCGCAAGTTGACGTCGTTCCAGTTGCCGGCCATGATGAAATACGTGACGGCCCGCAGCTCCTGCTCGTTGAGAGGGCCGCCGTTCTCGCTGCTCCATGACGGCATCTGGCTGAACGACGCCAGCTCTCCGTTGGGCAGCATCTGCCACCGGGTCACCACCGAGCCGGGCCGCCCGCGGCTCACCGTATCGTAGACGAAACGGTAGGTGTCCGCATCGTTCTCGGGGTCGCCCCGCAACGCGTCCCGGTTGAGGCTGGGACCCACGACGCCCTCGCCCAGCGGGCCGTGGCAGATGACGCAATTTTGCGCGTAGATGGTCGCGCCCTGATCGATCAGCTGCGCCTTGAAGGTAGCCGCCGTAGCGGCCATGCGGGAATTCTCCCGCGCCCAGTAGGCTCCCCAGAGGACCACGAGAGCCCAGCTGAGCACCGTGACGACGATGTACGTTCGGCCCTTCAACGCCGGGAGGCTCCCTTCCCTGTGGCCCTACTCGTCATGGATCCAGCGGTCGATGAAGTAGAGCGCCGTCTCGGCCACGACGACCAGCAAGAAGACCAGCAAGAGCTCGACCGACTCCGGGACCTCCACGCCCGTTCCCTCCCCCATGCGCCGGACCCAGCGGCTCAAACCGGGGTCATGTGCTGGGGCAGCGCCGCGGCCCGTTCGTGGATCTCGCCGGTATTGACCACGAGGTGCCCGTTGACGACCTCGACGGTCATGTAGTCGAGCGGGCGAGGCGCAGGCCCTGCGATGTTCTGCCCGTTACGCTCGTAGATGGAGCCGTGGCAGGGGCAGTGGAAAAGCTGTTCGTCCTCCCGCCAGGGCACGGTGCAGCCGAGGTGGGTGCAGCGCCAGTAGAGAGCGATGACCCCCTGCGGCGTGCGGGAAAGCCAGAACTTGCCCTGCGCGAACTTGGTCACCGAGTTGACCGGGAAGGCGCTGACCGGCCCGACGTCCATCTTGGTGCCGAAGCCGACGACCTTGCGCGGCCAGAACATGGCCAGGCTGGCGGCCGCGCTCTGGGCGAAGAAGAGGAAAGCCGAACCCCACATCACCCACCGCATGAAGATGCGGCGCTTCACTTCCGGGCTCTCGACCCGTTCGACCGGCGGCAACGCCCGTCTGGCCGCGCCGGGCGCGCCGGCCTCGCGACCGTCGGGCGAAGCTTTCGCCTTCCTGGCCGGTTGCTCTTCGGTTGCCATGCCCTATCGCTCCCCCGTCTTCCGTAGCCGGTCAGTGGTTGGCCTGTTTGACCTGCCACGGCCACATGAGGTTCATCCCCTCGCCGCGGAAGGCCGTGCCCACCACGGTGAGCACCACGAACGAGGCGACGAAGAAGGTGAACAACCCGATGAGGACTTCGCGGGTGTCCGCCTGCCACCGCCGCCGGACGATGAGCGCCAGGGACGTCGGGATCAAGAGCATGATGAAGATCGGGACGATCCAGCCGGCGATGCCGTTGACGACGCTGTCCGTCAGGAAACCGTAGCCGCCTCCCTGGCGCAACGAGTGCAGCCAGTACCGCATGATGGGCCCGATGCCGTGCCCGCCCTGCTCGCCGGGCACCATGAGGAACTGGTCGACCAGGATGAGCCCGACGTTCCAGACCGACGTGTAGGCGAAGCTGAACAGGGCGATGGGGACGCCCTTGGGGCTGTAAAACCAGATCCCCGTGCCCTTGCGGCGGTGGTCGACGTAGGGGATGGCGGCCAGGAGCACGAGCACTGCCCCGGGCACGATGACTCCGGCCAGCGCCTTGTCCATGTGGAGCAGCAGCTCCTGCAAGCCCAGGAAATACCACGGCGCCTTGGCCGGGTTGGGCGTGACGTCGGGGTTGGCGAGGGAGGCGAGGGGCGCGTCGACGAACACGGACATGAGGGAGAGCAGGAAGAGGTACAACAGCGCCCCCACGAACTCGATGCGCACCAGGTACGGCCAGGTGTGCACCTTCTCGTCCGGGTTTTCCTGGGACGGCCTGGGCCTCGCCGCCGCCGGGGACGGGGCGGCCGCGGACTCCAGGACCGCGGCGCGAGACGCAGCTCGGTCTTCTTGCGGTTGTACCGTGGTCATGGCGACGCTCCCTCACCCCTCCTGCTCGATGACCGGAGGATAGCCCGGCGGCTCGGGCTCGTCCTCGAGCACCGGGGTCGAGATGTTGCCGTCCTTGCGGACTCGCCAGAAGTGGAGCGACATGAGCACGATGGTCAGAAGCGGCAGGAAGATCACGTGCAGGGTGTACCAGCGCACCAGCGTCGCCTGCCCGATGTCGAGACCGCCCAGCAGCATGCGCCGGACCTGATCGCCGATGAACGGCGTCGCGCCTCCCATGTTGGTGCCGACGGTGATGGCCCAGTAGGCGAGCTGATCCCAGGGCAACAGGTAGCCGGTGAAGCTCAGCAGGAAGGTGATGGTGAGCAGCGCCACCCCGATGACCCAGTTGAACTCCCGCGGCGGCTTGTAGGCGCCCGTGTAGAAGACCCGGCACATGTGCAGGAAGACGATGATCACCATGCCGTGGGCCGCCCAGCGGTGCAGGTTGCGCATGAACTGCCCGAAGGTGACCTCGCTTTCGATGAAGCGGATGGACCAGTAGGCGTCCTGCGTGCTGGGGATGTAGTACCACATCAGGAAGACCCCGGTGATGGTCAGAAGGACGAACATGTAAACCGAGAGCCCACCCAGTCCCCACGTGTACGTGACCCGGGTAGCCCGCCGGGGCACGCGTACCGGGTGCAGGTGCAGGGCCAGGCTGTTGAGGATGACCGCGACCCGGGTACGGGGCGTCGTCGGATACCCTTCCCGGTAGATGGAGCGAAACAGGCGGGTGGACTTCACCCACCGGATGATGGCACCCATGGGCCGTTTCCCTACCCCTCACGCGCCGGAGCCGGAGGCCCCGGACCGTGGCCGGCAAGCTCGGGAGCATGCCACGACACGGGCCGGGGCAGCCGCTCTCGCGGACTCGGTTGCTCGCAGACGCATGGCAGCGGAAGCGACGAGCGTCAGCGCACGATGAGCTTGCCGGTCATGCCCAGCTGGGCGTGGCCGGGGACCGTGCACATGATGTTGTACTCGCCCGGTTTCGACGGGGCCTGGAACGTGAGCGTCTTTTCCTGGCCCGTCTGGAGCTGGCCCGTCTCCACCTTCAGGTCGGGCACGGCCCAGTCGTGGGCGCTCGGGCCCTTGTTGACGACTTTCACCGTGATGGGCTGGCCGGGCTTCGCCTCGATATCGGCGGGGATGAACTTGAACTGGCCGCCCTCGTCCGTGGCCACGACCTCGATCGAAGAGCCGGACGAACCGCCCGAGGCGGCCGTGCTGCCGGACGGGCTGGCCGTCTCGGCCGGCGGCGTAGGAGACGCCGTCTGAGAAGAGCCGGACGTCGTCGGCGCCGAAGAGCTGGAAGAGGAGGGAGTACCGCCCCCGCCTCCGCACGCCGCGGCCAGCACCGCAAGAGCTACCAGGAGCACGCCTAGCACCGTGAAGCGAGATACCCAACCTCTGCGCTTCATCGACCCCCACGAACCCACCTTCCGTCCCCGGTCGGGGCAATGATGGCGTCGGGCAAGAAAGGGTTGCGCGGTCCACCCCCGTTTGCAACCCACCGGCAGTATAAAGTGCTTGTGGTCACGGGTCAAGAATACAAACGGTTACTTATAATCTTCGCTCTCCCGATTCGGCCACGGCCTCCCGATCCCTTTCTCTTTCGCGGCCGGCACCGGTGTGATACGATGAGGCGCGATGTCACAGGATCGGACGGGAAGGACGCACAAGCGGCTTCCCGGCACGGCCCGGGCGCTCCTGGCTCTGCGGGGGGTCGACTTCGACCCGCTCGTGCGGCTGGTCTTCCGGCTGCAAAAGCCGTACGTGCCCGACCTGACGCTGGAGATGTGCCGGGAGAGCGTGGATCACGTGGTGGAGAAGAGGGAGGTCCAGTACGCCATCCTCACGGGCGTGACGCTCGACGTCATGGCGGAGGAGGGCCGCCTGGACGAGCCCCTGGCCACGATCTTGAGGGAAGAGCGAGAGCTGTACGGGGTCGACAGGGTGCTTGCGCTGAGCATCGTCAACGTGTACGGAAGCATCGGGCTGTCCAACTTCGGCTACCTCGACGAGGAGCGCCCGGCAGAGCTGCTGCAGGCGTTGCCCGGCGACGGGCCCCGGGTGCACACGTTCGTCGACGACATCCTCGCGGCCATCGTCGCGGCGGCTTGCGCCCGCATCGCCCACCGGGCCGCGGATGCGCGCCAGGCGGCGGCCCCACCGGAGGGCGCGCGCTGAAGGTCGTGGACCGCACGTCGCTCATCCAGCAGGCCCCTGCCACCTACCGGGGGTTCCAGCTGGATCCGTTCCAGCAGGAGGCCGTGGCCGCCGTCGAGGCCGGGTGGTCCACCCTGGTGGTGGCCCCCACGGGCACCGGCAAGACGCTCGTGGCGGACTACCTCATCGAGCGTTCGCACGCGCAGGGCCACCGGGTCGTCTACACGGCCCCCATCAAAGCGCTGTCCAACCAGAAGTTCAAGGAGTTCAAGCGCCTGCTGGGGCCGGAGGCGGTCGGCATCCTGACGGGCGACGTCGTCATCAACCCGGACGCGCCCGTCACCATCATGACCACCGAGGTCTTCCGCAACCTCTTGCACCTGGAGAGCCACCGGCTCGCAGGCGTGCGCTGGGTCATCTTCGACGAGATCCACTACATCGACGACCCCGAGCGGGGGTCGGTGTGGGAGGAGAGCCTGCTCTTCCTTCCCTCCGACGTGCAGTTCCTGGGGCTTTCGGCCACCATCCCCAACGCGCAGGAGCTGGCCGAGTGGCTCGAGACGGTGCAGGGACGCCACGTTCACGTCGTGACGTCCTTCGAGCGTGCCGTGCCCCTGGAGCATCATCTGTTCGAGCCGACCCTGGGGCTGTGCACCCGGGAGCGGCTGGAGCGCCACGCCCGCAAGCTGGAGGCCCGGGGCGGCTACTGGCCCGCAGGGCGGCGGATGAACGGGCACGGGCCCCGGCTGCACTACCCGCCGGTGGAGCCGCTGGAGCTGTTGCAGCGAGCCGGGCCCGATCGGCTGCCGGCGCTCTTCTTCTTCTTCAGCCGGCGGCTCACGGAGTACTACGCCCACGAGCTCGCCAGGGTGGAGGACTACCTGTCCGCG
Organism: Limnochordaceae bacterium; assembly: GCA_014896295.1. GTDB lineage: Bacteria > Bacillota > Limnochordia > Limnochordales > Geochordaceae > Carboxydichorda > Carboxydichorda subterranea. The sequence goes on along the minus strand of JADBKR010000002.1, from coordinate 151,849 downwards.
CAGGACAGGCAAGAGGTCCGCCGCGTCATCGACGAGACGCTCCGGCCCTATCCCGACAGCGCCGTGGCAAGGGCGCAGGCCTATTTCGGCCTCTGGGAACGGGGCATCGGGTTTCACCACGCAGGGCTCCTGCCGGCCATCAAGGACGTCGTCGAGGAACTCTTCGAGCGCAGGCTCATCCGGGTGCTCTTCTGCACCGAGACCTTCGCGGTGGGGGTCAACTTCCCTTGCCGCACCGTCTTCTTCGGCGCCCTGCAGAAGTACGACGGGGTCCAGTACCGCCCCCTGAGCAACCGGGAGTACTTCCAGATGGCGGGTCGGGCCGGCCGGCGCGGCATCGACGAGCGAGGGTACGTCTATGCGGCGGTCGACCTCAACGACCTTTCCATCGATGCCCTGCCCAGCCTGGACGAGGCCGACGTCGAGCCGCTGCGCAGCCAGTTCACGCTCTCGTACAACACGGTCCTCAACCTGCTGCGCCGGTTCCCCCGCCCCGGCGAGGCGGAAGCCGTGCTGCGGCGCAACTTCGCGGCTTTCCAGGCGGGCCGGGCTCGCCAGCGCCTCGAGTCGGAGATGGCCAAGCTCGCCCGCCGGGCCGAAAGCCAGGACGGCAGGCCTCCTGGCAAGGCCCAGCGCAAGGCTCGCCGGGCCCTCGAGAGGCTGCGCAAGGAGCTCGAGTCCTATCCGGGACCGGAGCAGTTCGAGCAAAACTTCCGCCGGCGCACCCGGGTGCTGGAGGCGCTCGACTACCTGCGAGGGCGGGAGCTCACCTCTCGGGGGGAGATGGCCTGTCACATCCACGTGCAGGAGCTCCTCGTCACCGAACTCCTGGCAGACGGCTTCCTGCGGTCGTTGGGGCCGGCCGAGCTCCTGGCGCTGGCAGTGGCGGTCGACTACGAGCCTCGACGCAGCGAGTTCGTGCCGGCCCAGCTGCCCTTCGCCCTCGGACCGGTGCACCAGGCGATGCGGGCGATCTCCCACGCGGAACTGCGCCACCTGGGCTATACTACGGTGCGTTTCGCGCCCCACCTCATGAACGCGGTGGCGGCCTGGGTTCACGGCAAGGGGCTGGACGAGTGCCTCAAGCTGGGCGCCGTGGACGAGGGCGACTTCGTCTTCGCCGTGCGGCGGGGCATCGACCTGTTGCGCCAGATCCGGACGGCGGCCGAGGGCGATCCCTTCCTCGAAGCGGCGGTGGCGGAGGCGATCCGGGCCGCCGACCGGGACGAGGTAGCCGTGGTCTTGTAGGTGGGAAGGTATCACCCGGGGTGCGACGAAACAGAATGGAGCCTGGGAGCTACGGCTCCCAGGCGGTGCCGGCCCGGAGGCCGGCACGCTTTTTCCATGGAGGACGGTGGCGCGGTCATGACCGGGCAGGACGGGGAGAGCCGGTGGTTCGAGACGCGGCGGGTCGCGGGCGTCTCGGTGCACGTGCTGACCACGCGCAAGTTCAAGGTCGAAAGCGCCCGGCTGGTCGTGCCGCTTCCGCTCCGTGTCCAGGACGTCACGGCCAACGCGCTGGTGCCGTTCGTGCTTCGCAGGGGTACCCGCACGCTGCCCACCCTCCAGGCCATCACCCGTCGTCTCGAGGGGATGTACGGCGCCAGGTTGAGCGTGGACGTCGGCAAGGTGGGGCGCACCCAGACCGTGGAGGTGCGCGGCGAGACCGTCGCCGACGCCTATTTGCCGGGGGAGGGCAAAGGGAGCCGGCAGCTGGAAGGGCTGCTCGGGATCATGTTCGAGACCCTGCTCGACCCGGCGACGCAGAGCGAGAGCTTCGTGCCGGAGTACGTCCTCCAGGAGCGGGACATCCTGCGTCGGCGGATCGAGGGGATCATCAACAATAAGCGACAGTACGCCGTTTTCCGGCTGTTCGAGGAGATGTTCGCCGGCACGCCCGAGGCGCTGCACCGCCTCGGGCGGCTGGAGGACCTGCCCCGCCTCGATCCGGCCACGCTGTACCGCCACTACCGCGAACGGGTGCTGGCGCGCCCGCTCGACCTCGTCGTCGTGTCGAGCCTGCCGGCGGACACCGTGGCCGAGCTCGCCGAGAAGGTGCTGCACGACCTGGGGGTGCCCCTGCGAGGGACAGCGGGGTTCGAGGAGGGCCACGGCGGGAGCCGGGAGCCTGCGGCGGGAGGGGCTGGCCGTCCGGACGGCCGGGGCGTGCGCAGCGTGACGGAGACCGAAGAGGTCAAACAGGCCGTCCTGGCCCTGGGATACCGCACGCCGGTGCTGTTCGACTCGCCGCGATACCCGGCGCTGGTGGCCTACAACGGGGTGCTGGGCGGCTTTCCTCACTCCAAGCTGTTCATCCACGTGAGGGAGCGGCACTCGCTCGCCTACTTCGCGTACAGCCGCGTCGACTCGAGCGTGGGGGCGCTGGTCGTGAGCGCCGGCATCGACCCCAGGCACCGGGAGCGAGCGATGGCCATCATCGAGCAGCAGCTGGCGGCCATGGCGGCCGGCGAGATCTCCGACGAGGAGCTGGAGGCGACCCGGCGGGCGTTGGTGCGGCGGTGGCGGACGAGCGAGGACGATCCCGGGGCGCTCACGGATCACTACCTCGACGGCCTGCTCATGGGCCGCCAGCGCCCCTTCTCGGAGCTCATCGAGGACGTGCGCCGCACCGGGCGCGAGGAGATCGTGGAGGTCGCGACGACCGTCACGCCCGACACCTTTTACTTCCTGACGGGCCGCCAGGCTCTGGACCAGGCGGCCGAGCAGGCCGCGATGGCGGAAGGAGGGAGCCGGCACGATGCGGGGCAGTCCGGGAGTGCGGCTCGCTGAGCAGCGCGTGCGGGACCTCGTGGGCGATCGGCTCCACGTGGCCCGCTTCGACTCGGGGTTCGTCGTCCTTACCGTGCCGAAGCCCCATTTCCGGCAGCGGTACGCGGTGTTCGCGGTGCGCTACGGTTCCATCGACAGCCGGTTCACGCCGCCGGGGAAAGACGCGCCGGTCGACGTGCCGGAGGGCATCGCCCACTTCCTGGAGCACAAGCTCTTCGAGAAGGAGAAGGGGGACGTCTTCGCCGACTTCGCCCGCCTCGGCGCGTCGGCCAACGCGTACACCTCCTATACGCTGACGGCGTACCTGTTCTCGACCGTCGAGCACTTCGAGGAGTCCCTCGACCTGCTGTTGCGCTTCGTGCAGGAGCCCTACTTCAGCGAGGCCTCGGTGCGCAAGGAGCAGGGGATCATCGAGCAGGAGCTGCGCATGTACGAGGACGACCCGACCCGGGTGCTGCTCATCGACCTCATGCGGGCCCTGTACCACGTCCACCCGGTGCGGGAGGAGATCGGCGGGACGGTGGAGTCGATCCGACGCATCGGGGTACCCGACCTCTACCTGTGCCATTCCACCTTCTACCGCCCGTCCAACGCGGTGCTCGCCGTGGCCGGCGAGGTGGACCCCGATGCCGTGGCCCGCCTCGCCGCCGAGCGCGTACCTCCTGGGGACGACGGCCAGGTGGTGCGCCGGTTCGACCCCCAGGAGCCGGACGGCGTCCGCCAGGTACGGATCGAGGCGCAGCTGCCGGTTTCGAGGCCGCGCCTCGCCCTGGGGATCAAGGACGTGCCCCGGCGGTACTACGGCCGGGAGCTGGTGCGCCGCGACCTGGCCATCTCGCTGGCGCTCGACGCGGTGCTGGGGAGGGCGTCGCAGGCCTTTACCGAGCTGTACGAATCGGGCCTCATCGACGACGCGTTCTCGGCCCGCTACGTGAGCGACACCCGGTTCGCCCACACCGTCATGGGCGGCGAGACGCCCGACCCGGACGCCCTCGAGGCCCGGTTGCGGGCCATCCTGGATAGGGCGGTGGACGAGGGCATCGACCGGGACGCCTTCGAAAGGCTGCGGCGCAAGGAGATCGGCGACTTCGTCGCCTCCATGGACAGCCCCGAGATGGTGGCCAACGCGCTCGTCAACCTGCACTTTCGTGGGGTGACTCCCCAGGTCTACCTCGAGGTGCTCCAGGAGCTCGACCACGAGGAGGTCACCGGCATCTTCCGGGAGCACGTCCATCCGTCGCGCCTGGCGGTCTCCGTCGTCTTGCCCGCCCGGAGCGGGAACGGCGGTTCGGGGCCAGGGCCCGAGAGGCCTTCCGCCGAAGACGGCGCAGTCCGGCCATGACCGGGGACGCTTCCGATCGCCGGGCCTACCCTTTGCTGGCGGTGGGGGTGGCCGCGGTCTCGTCGGCGGCCATCTGGGTGCGCCTCTCGGAGCTGCCGCCGGTGGTGCTGGCCTTTTACCGTCTCGCCTTCGCCGCCGCCGCGCTGGGGTTGGTGCTGGGAGGCCGGAAGCTCCTGGGGCGGGGCGCACGCTCCTCGTCCGGCGCAAGCCCGCCGCCCCGGGGATGGTGGAGGTGGGCCGCCCTGGCGGGCGTCAGCCTGGCTGCCCACTGGTCCATCTGGTTCGCCTCCCTCGGCATGACCTCGGTCCTGAGCTCGACGGTGCTGGTCACCACCCAGCCGCTCTGGGTGGTGCTGCTGGCGTGGCTGTTGTGGCGGGAGCGGATCGGCCGCGGCCAGGCGGCGGCTCTCGGCGTGGCCCTGGCGGGGAGCGCGGCCGTTGCCGGCGCCGACGCCCTGGCGCCGGGACGCCTGGGGCCGCAGCCCGCCGAAGCGATGTGGTCGTCGCACAGCCTGGCCGGGGACGCCCTGGCCCTGGCGGCCGCCGTGCTGGTGAGCGTGTACCTGCTGGTGGGACAGCGCCTGAGGCCGCACGTACCGCTGCTCGAATACCTGGGCGTCGTCTACGGCGCCGGGGCTGCCACCCTGCTGGGGGTGGCCTGGGTGCTGGGCGTGCCCGTGGCGGGGTGGCCCGCGCGGGAGATGTGGCTGGGAGCCGGTATCGCCGCCGTGCCCACCCTGATCGGGCATTCGGCTCTCAACGCCGTGGTGGGACAGCTGGGGGCCTCGGTCGTGGCCACGGCCGTGCTGGGAGAGCCCGTGGGGGCGTCGGTCCTGGCGCTGGCCCTGTTCGGTGAGTGGCCATCGGCGCTGCACTGGGTGGGCGCGGCGATGATCCTGGGTGGGATTTACCTGTTCACCAGGCGCTCCCGCCTGGGCGCGCCGGGGGAGGTGCAGGCAGGAGATGTCACCGTTGGCTCGTGAGGTAACGCCGGAAGCCATGGCCCGCATGATCGACCACACTTTGCTGAAGCCCGAGGCCCGCCCGGAGGACGTGGAACGCCTCTGCCGGGAGGCGGTGGAGTGGGGGTTCGGGGCCGTCTGCGTCAACCCGCTCTACGTCCGCCGGGCGGTGCGGGCGCTCGAGGGCCACCCGGTCAAGGTCGCGGTGGTCGTCGGCTTTCCGCTCGGGGCCACCACGGTGCTCACCCGGGTGGTCGAGGCGGTCGAGGCGGTGGCGGCGGGGGCGCGGGAAGTCGACATGGTGGCCCCGGCAGGGCTCTTGCTCGCCGGGGACGAGGGCGGGTACGCCGAGGCGATCCGGGCGGTGGCCCGGGCCATCGGCGGCGACGTGATCCTCAAGGTCATCCTGGAGACGGGCCTCCTGCCGTCGGCGGAGTGGAAGCGCCGGGCGGCCCTGGTGGCCGTGCAAGAGGGGGCGCACTTCGTCAAGACGTCCACGGGCTTCGGGCCGGGCGGCGCCACGGTGGACGACGTGCGGCTGCTGGCCGAAGCGGTGGCCGGACGGGCCGGAGTCAAGGCGTCCGGGGGGATCCGCACGGCCGAAGCTGCGTTGCAGATGGTGGAGGCCGGCGCGACCCGGATCGGGACCAGCAGCGGTGTCGCCATCCTCCGCGAGATGCGAGGGCTGCGGTGACGACGCGCTCGCCGGGCGGCCGGCAGGGAGAGCGAGAGGCCCTCTTCACGCCGCGCATCGGGCTCGACGAGTCAGGCAAGGGCGACTACTTCGGCCCGCTCGTGGCTGCCGCGGTGGCCGTGCTCAACGGCGCCGTCGAACGGCAACTGGCGCGGATGGGCGTCAGGGACTCCAAGCGGGTCTCCGACGGGAGCTGCCTGCGCCTGGCCGCCGAGCTCGCGGGGATGGTGCCGCACGAGGTCGTCGTCATCGGGCCCGCCCGGTACAACGAGCTCTACGCCCGCATACGCAACGTCAACCGCCTCCTCGCCTGGGCCCATGCGCGGGCCCTCGAGAACCTGCTGGCCCGAGCCCCGGTGGGCCTGGTGATCGCCGACCAGTTCGCCTCGGATCCCCGCCGGCTGGCCGGCGCGCTGATGCGGCGGGGCACCGCGGTGGAGCTGCGACAGGCGCCGAGGGCCGAAGCCGACCTGGCGGTGGCGGCCGCCTCCATCCTGGCGCGGGCCCGCTTCCTGGAAGAACTGGAACGACTTTCCCAGCAGGTGGGCGTGAAGCTCCCCAAAGGGGCCACCCACGTGGAACCCGTGGCCCGGGAGCTGGTGGAGCGCGGCGGGGTCGAGCTCTTGGGCAGCGTGGCGAAGCTCCATTTCGCGACCACCGGGAGGGTGGCAGGCGATGCAGGAGCCCCGATACACCATACCGAAGAGGGAGCCGGGTAGCGAACAGACGCGCGCCGGTGGCAGGGGGCAGCACGGGATGCGGGCCAACAGGGCCGAGGGATCGGTGCTCGGGGTGCTTCTCCGGGCCGTGGTGATGATCGGAGCCCTGGTCGTATCGGCCGGGGCGGGGCGGGCCGCCCCGGCCCAGACGCCGGCCCGGCCCGTAGGCCCGGGTACGCTGGCGTTGCGCATGGCCGACGCCATGAGCTGGCCCGACCGCTTCGTGATGCAGGTCTCCGTGGAGAGCACCGGCGGCTCGGGCGGCGCACAGGGCAGGTCGGCCGCCACTTTCGAGCTGACCGGTTTCCCTCCCGACGTCTTCTCCTGGCGGCCGGCCGACGACGGGCACAGCAGTGGCCTCGCCTCGGGGACTGCGTGGCGCAACCTGGTGCAGCTCGACGTCCAGGGGCCCGGGCCCAAGGTCGCGTACGACTACCAGGGCTTCCCGTTCCTCGAGGCGCTCCGCCTCTTCTTCGCCGTCTTCCGTCCCCTTCCGGAGGGTTCCCGGCTGGAGCTGTCGGGTGAGGTCAAGACGGTAGGCCGCCCGGCGATGCGCGCCACCCTCGTCGAGGGGAGCACGGGGCGCCGCGCCGAGCTCGTGGTCGACCTCGAGACAGGGCTCATCCTGCAGGCGTCGACGGTTTCGCCGGGCCAGTCCCCCCAGACCATCGTCAAGGCCGTCCGCTTCGATACGGGAGCGGCGCGCAGCGCCATCGAGTACGAGGCGCCTGCGCTCGGCCCCGGGGGCAAGCTGGTGCTGGTGCGGCTCCCGTCGGGCCGCTGGTGGATCGGAGAAGCGGTGGTGGTATCGGAGCGCTCGTCGTCGCCGGCCTCGAGCGCGAGCCACCGGGTCCGCTTCTCGTCGGCCAGGCTGGGGACGGAGGCCGGTAGCGTCGCCCGGCCGGACACGTCGACGCTGGAGCGCATCGCGGCGCTCACCGAGGAGGGCCGGGGCCTGGCGGCGGCGGGCAGGTACGAGGAAGCGCTCGCGCGTTTTCGCGAGCTCGTGCGCATCGACCCTTACAACATCGACGCGCACAACCGCCTCGGCAACGCGGCCATGGAGACGGGCGACTGGCTCACCGCGGCCAGCGAGTTCGACCAGGTCATCCAGCTCTCACCCGACTCGCCCATCGGGTACAACAACCTCGCGTACGCCTACGCGGAGTTCCAGGTCAACCTGCCGGAGGCGCTCAAGCTCGCCCAGCGTGCGATGGAGCTGTCCGGGGAGCAACCGGACGCTTCGGTGCTGGATACGTACGGGTGGGTCCTCTTCCAGATGCGCCGTCTCGACGAGGCCCGCCAGCAACTGGAGAGAGCCGTTGCCGCCTCCGGGGAGGACCCCCAGGCTCAGGCCGAGATCCTCTATCATCTGGGCATGGTCCACCTGCAGATGCAACGCGTGGACGAGGCACGCCGGCTGTTCGGGCAGGCGCTCGCGCTGCGGCCGGATTTCGCCAAGGCGCGGGAGGCGCTGGCCCGCATCGGGCAGGAGGGGCCGCCGGCGGGCCAGCCGTAAGGCGGCGCCCGGCACCGAGCGGCGAGGGGACGGGCCGTGGTGCATTTCCACCAAGGGGTCGAGTGGCGGCCTGTAGGGGCGCCCGGGGCGGTATGGCGGTGGGACGGCACCCTTCCTCCGGCAGCCGCGCCGGCTCCCTGGGACGGGCTGCAGGGCCTCCGGCCGGAGGGATGGCAGGGTCGGCTCACCCTGGTGCGCGGGGTGGGTCCGGTACGGCAGGAGTGGCTCCGGCAGAGGGGGTACGCCGACCTCTTGCAGCTCCAGGCCCACCCGAGGTACGGCGAGGACGCCCGCCAGGCGTGGGACGAGCTGCGAGCCCGCTATGTGCCGGGCCTGCGGCGGCGCAGGCTTCGTGACGGGGAGCTCCTGCACCTCTTCGCGCCCGAGGAGCTGCTCTTCCTGGACATCGAGACCATGGGGCTGGCGCCGGTCTTTCCGATGTTCCTGGCCGGGTTGGCCTGGTGGGACGGAAGCTGCTGGCGGGTCGTGCAGCTGTTGGCGCGCGACTTCGACGAAGAGCCGGCCGTGCTGGCGGCGCTCCAGCAGGAGGTCGGCAGGGCCACGGCGCTGGTCACGTACAACGGCAAGAGCTTCGACGTCCCGTTCCTGCAAATGCGGCTCGCCTTTCACGGGATGGACGAAGGCGCACAGGAAGCAGAGCAGCCCTGGCCGTGGGTCTTCGATCTCTTGGGAGAGGTGCGACGGCGCCTGCGCGCCGTCCTCCCCGACGCACGGCTGGCCAGCGTGGACAGGCTGCTCACGGGCGGCCGGCGGGCCGGGGACCTGCCGTCGTCCCTGGTGCCCGAATACTACCGCCACTTCGTGGAGACGAGAGACGGCCGGTGGATCGATCCCGTACTGGCCCACAACCTGGAGGACGTGGCGGCGATGATCCGAGTTTACGCGCTCTTGCTCGGGCGTGCCGCTCCGACGAGCGTGAGGCCGGCATGACGGAGCCGCCGGGCGGTTGCGGCCGGCGGGGCGAGCATTACTTCACCCGCCGCCCCCAGGCGCCGCACGAGATCCGGGAGGTACCCTTTTCCGCCGGGCAAGCCCGGCTTTGGCTGGAGACCGACAGGGCCGTCTTCTCCTTCCGGCGGGTGGACCCGGGGACCCGGCTCCTGGCGCAGGCGTTCGACCCGCAGGGCGCCGCCACGGTCGTCGACGTGGGCGCCGGGTACGGCGCTTTGGGCCTCATGATCAAGGCCCGGTACCCGCAGTTGCAGGTGCTCATGGTGGAGATCAACGAGCGGGCGGCAGGGCTTGCCCGGCGCAACGCGCTGCGTAACGGGCTGGAGGTGCCCGTGCTCATCGGGGATGGGTTGAGCGCCCTCGGCGGCGCGAGCGCGGGGGCGGTGGTCACCAACCCCCCGGTCCGGGCCGGCCGCCACGTCATCTATACGTGGATGCGGCAAGCGAGCCAGGGCGTACTGGTGCCGGGGGGTAGCTTTTGGGTCGTGATCCGGACCCGGCAGGGTGCCGAGAGCCTGGCGAGGGCCTTGGAGCAATGGGTGGGGCCCGTGGAGACGGTGGAGCGGGGGAGCGGGTACCGGGTGCTACGGGCGCGCCGCCCGGCGTAGATACCGCAAGGTCTTGGAAAGGGCTCCACCCGGTCCCGGCAGGGTGGTCCCGTCGACCGGCGAAGGAAACGATGGTATGAGCATCGCTGGCACTCGAGGTGTGGAGTTGGCGAGCGCAGAGCTTCACGTGACCCGCAAACCGGAGGACCCGCCGCCCCTGCTGTGGGGAGAGACCGGGCAGGCGCCCAGTGACAGGGTGCGCATCCGGGGTGGACGCCCGCTGTCGGGGCGGCTCAGGGTGAGCGGCGCCAAGAATGCCGCGGTCGCCCTGTTGCCCGCCTGCCTGCTGGCCCGCGACGGCGTCTCGGAGCTGGCCCAGGTGCCGGACATCGTCGACGTCGACGTGGTCGTGCAGATCCTCGAGCAGCTGGGCGCCACCCTCGATCGCACCGAGGGCACCGTACGGGTGGGAGCGGTAGGCCCGATAGCGGACGAGGTGCCGTACGACCAGGCCAAGCGCGTCCGCGCTTCCTCCCTCTTCCTGGGAGCCCTCATCGCCCGTAACGGCCGCGCCGTCGTGCCCTTGCCGGGCGGCTGCGACATCGGCCCCCGTCCCATCGACCTGCACCTCAAGGGGCTGGCCGAGCTGGGGGCCGAGGTGCGGGTGGAGCGGGGCTACATCATCGCGCAGGCGCGCAAGCTGGTCGGCAGCGAGATCTACCTGGACTTCCCGAGCGTAGGGGCTACCGAAAACCTCATGATGGCTGCGACCGCCGCCTCCGGCACGACCGTGATCTACAACGCCGCCAAAGAGCCGGAGGTCGTCGACCTGGCCAACTTCCTGGTGGCCATGGGGGCGCGGGTCGTGGGGGCCGGCACCGATCTGGTGCGCATCCAGGGAGGGCTCCCGCTCCATGCGACCTCGTACACGATCATCCCCGACCGGATCGAGGCGGGCACCTACCTGCTCGCCTCGCTGGCCAGCCGCGGCGAGATCGTGCTGGAAAACGTGATCCCCAAGCACCTCGAGTCGTTGCTCGCCAAGCTGGAGGAGGCCGGAGTGCAGATCGAGGTCGGGCTTGACAGCCTGCGGGCCTCCCTGCGCCGCCGGCCCTCGGCCATTTCGGTGAAGACGCTGCCCTATCCGGGTTTTCCCACCGACCTGCAGCCGCAGCTCTCGGCCTTCTTGCTGACCGCGGAGGGTACGAGCATCGTCACGGAGCGCGTCTTCGAGGACCGCTTCCGCCACATCGACGAGCTCAAGCGGATGGGCGCCCAGATCAAGACGGAGAGCAGGACGGCCGTGATCATGGGCGTGCCGCAGTTGAGCGGCGCGCCGGTCACCGCCACGGACCTCCGGACGGGGGCGGCGCTGGTCATCGCCGGGTTGAGCGCGACGGGCGAGACCACGGTCGACGGTTTCCGCCACGTGCGCCGCGGTTACGCCCGTATGGTCGAGAAGCTGGCCTCCCTGGGCGCGGATATCCGGTACGATTGATGCCTGGGTGGGGTTGCATATATATCCACCGGGCGCGATAATGCGCCCATGCAGCACGACGACCTCGGCCTCGTGGGTGGGGTTTCGCATCCCCGGTCGCGAAGAGTATCGGCGGGCATCGTCGGGGGGTCCGGCTACTCCGCGCTGGAGCTGCTCCGGTTGCTCGCCCGCCACCCGCGTCTCGAGCTGAAGTGGATATTCTCTCGCTCTCATACGGGCGAGCCCGTCGCATCCGTCTATCCCTCGCTGCGCGGGGTGGTCTCCGCCTCCTTTGCCCCGGTGGAAGAGCCGGCTGCCCTGGCAGGACAGGCGGACGTCGTCTTCTTCGCCACCCCCGCGGGCGTGGCGGCCGAGCAGGCGCCCCTGTTCCTCGAATCCGGAGCGGTCGTGGTCGACCTCTCCGCCGATTTCCGGTTCAGGGACGAGGAGACGTACCGGCGGGTGTACGGCAAGTCTCACCCGCATCCCGAATGGCTCGCTTCCGCGGTATACGGCATCCCGGAGCTGTTCCGAGACGAGCTGGCGCATGCCCGGCTGGTAGGCAACCCAGGGTGTTATCCGACGGCGGCGCTTTTGGCGCTGGCGCCGCTTGCGCGCGAGGCGCTGCTGGACCCGGCCGCTCCCATCGTGGTGTCGGCCACGTCGGGGATTTCCGGCGCAGGGAGCCAGCCCGGCCCGGCTTACCACTTCCCGGGCGCCACCGAAAACGTGCGGCCGTACGGGGTACCGGGACACCGGCACGCGCCCGAGATGGCCGCGGTACTGGGCCGGCTCGTGCCGCCCGGCGAGAGGGCGCCGGTGCTCACGTTCATCCCTCACCTGGTACCGGCGAGCAGGGGGATCCTGGCGACCTGCGTGGTACGCCCGGCGAGGGAGATGCCCGACGAGGAGCTCGTGGAGCGGTACCGGCGCTTTTACGCCTCGCACCCGTGGGTGAGGGTGCTGGAGCCGCCGGAGCTGCCCCAGACCAAGGCGGTACAGGGTTCCAACTTTTGCGACCTGGCCATACGGTGGGATCCGGTCGCCGGGGTCGTGGTGGCGATGGCCGCCATCGACAACCTGGTGAAGGGGGCCGCGGGCCAGGCCGTTCAAAACGTCAACGTGCTCATGGGCTGGGACGAGCGCGAAGGGCTCGAGGTCGTGCCCCTCTATCCGTGAGGGCGCGGCGCGTTGCCCGGAAGGGAGTCGCTGGCGGTGGGGTCGATGCCTGGGGATTTCGCCACAGACGGCGCGGCGCGGGGTGCGCCGGTGACGACGCCGCCCCGTCCGGTTGCGCAGGCCGGGATGGCCGAACGGGGGGAGCCGGATGAGGCCGCGCCGGCGCAGAGGGAGGGGGTGACCTTCCCCGAAGGTTTCGAGGCGGCCGGGGTGCACGGGGGTATCAAGCGTCAACGGCCGGATCTGGCGGTCCTCTTCGCGCCGGATCCCTGCTCGGCGGCGGCGGTGTTCACGACCAACCGGGTGAAAGCGGCTCCCCTGATCGTGACCCGGGAGCACCTGGAGCGGTCGGCGCACCGGGTGCAGGCCGTGGTCATCAACAGCGGCAACGCCAACGCTTGCACGGGCGAGCGGGGGCTTGCGGACGCACGGGCCATGGCCGTCGAGTGCGCGGGGCTGCTGGGGCTGCAGGCCGACCAGGTGCTGGTGGCTTCCACCGGGGTCATCGGCGTCCCCCTTCCGATGGACGCGGTGCGGGAGGGGATCCGGCGGGCTTGCTCGCAGCTCTCGCCCTTCGGGGCGGAGGCGGCGGCTCGGGCCATTCTCACCACCGACCGGCGGGTGAAGCAGACGCACCTCGAGGTGCCGCTCACGGGCGGCCGCGTCGTGCGGATCGGCGGGATGGCCAAGGGCTCCGGGATGATTCACCCCAACATGGCGACCATGCTCGCTTTCCTCACCACCGATGCGCCCGTGGAGGCGGGCCCGCTCCACGAGGTACTGCGCCGGGCGACCGACGCGTCGTTCAACCTCATCACCGTCGACGGCGACACCAGCACCAACGACATGGCGGTGTTGCTGGCGAGCGGGAAGGCGGGAGGAGCGCCGCTGGCCCCGGGTACGGAGGATTTCGATCGCTTTTCGGAAGGAGTCCGGCAGGTCGCCACGTATCTGGCGAAGGAAATCGCGCGGGACGGGGAAGGGGCGACGCGCCTCGTCGAAGTCCGGGTGCGGGGAGCCCGTACGGAGCACGAGGCGCGCCTTTGTGCGCGCGCCGTCGCCGGTTCCACCCTGGTCAAGGCGGCGGTGCACGGCAAGGACCCCAACTGGGGACGTATCGCGGCCGCCGCCGGGTACTCGGGAGCGGAGATGGATCCCGGGGGCTTCTCGATCTGGATCGGGTCGATCCTGGTGGCCCGGGAGGGCCGGGAGTGGCCCTTCTCGGAGCAGGCCGTCAGGGAGGCGCTGGGGCGAGACGAGGTGCACCTGGCCATCGACCTGGGCACGGGGGGGCGGGCAGAGGCGACCGCCTGGTCTTGCGACTTGAGCGAAGCATACGTCCGCATCAACGCGAGCTACCGCTCCTGACGGGGACAGGGCGAGGTGGACGCAGGTCCCGGGTGGCGGCAGCGGGGGGTCTGACGACGGGTGACCTTGGAACAAACCATCCAGAAAGCTTCGGTGCTGGTCGAATCCCTGCCCTACATCCGCACCTTCTTCGGCAAGACGTTCGTCATCAAGTACGGCGGGAGCGCCATGCCCGATCAGGACGTCCAGCGCGACATCGCGCTGGACGTCATCCTGCTTCGCTACGTCGGGGTCAAGCCGGTGCTCGTCCACGGGGGTGGCCCGGCCATCACCGAGACGATGCGGGCCGTGGGGAGAGAGCCCCAGTTCGTCAACGGGCGCCGGGTCACCGACGCGGAGACGATGCGGATCGTGCGGATGGTGATGATGGGGATCATCAACACCGACATCGTCTCCACCATCAACCGCTTCGGGGGCAAAGCGGTGGGGCTCTCCGGGCACGACGGCAACCTCATCGTGGCCCGCAAGCGCCTCGAGCGGGCTCCGACCGGGGAGACCGTCGACCTGGGCTTCGTGGGCGACGTGGAACGGATCCACCCCGAGCTCGTCCAGGAGCTCGCCGAGAACGGCTACATCCCGGTGGTGGCGCCCATCGGGGCCGGCTACCAGGGCGAGAGCTACAACATCAACGCCGACAGCGTGGCCGGCGAGCTGGCGGCGGCGCTCCGGGCCGACAAGCTCATCATCCTCACCGACGTGGAGGGGATCCTCGAAGAGCCCGGCAACCCCGCCTCCCTCATCTCCGCGCTCCAGGTGCAGCGAGCGCGCCGGATGATGGAGGAGGGCAGCATCGCCGGCGGGATGGTCCCCAAGGTCGAGGCCTGCATTCGCGCCCTGGAAGCAGGAGTGCCCAGGACCCACATCATCGACGGGCGCGTCTCCCACTCCCTGCTGCTCGAGATCTTCACGGATCGCGGCATCGGCACGATGGTGGTGAGCTGAGAAGTGGGCGTGCCCGAGGGCACAACGATCGGCGAGGGGAGCACGGGCCAGCCGATCATGGAGCTGGCCGATCGGTGCCTCATCCCCGTTTACCGGCGCCAGCGGGTGGCGCTGGCCCGGGGGCAGGGCTGCCGGGTCTGGGATACGGAGGGCCGAGCCTACCTCGATTTCATCGCCGGCATCGGCGTGCTCGCGGTGGGACACTGCCATCCCCGGGTGGTACACGCCCTGACCCGGCAGGCCCACCAACTGTGGCACACCTCCAACCTCTTCTATACCGAGCCGCAGGCCCGGTTGGCCGAGTGGCTGGTCCGCCGCTCCCCCTTCGACCGGGCCTTCTTCTGCAACAGCGGCGCGGAAGCGGTGGAGGCGGCCATCAAGCTGGCCCGGCGCTGGGCCCGGGAGCGGGGTGAAAGCGGCCGCTTCGAGATCGTGACCGCCGAGCGCTCGTTCCACGGGCGTACCCTGGGCGCGTTGTCGGCCACGGGGCAGCGCAAGTACCAGGAGCCCTTCGAGCCTCTGGTGCCGGGCTTCCGCACCGTGCCCTTCAACGACGCCGGCGCCCTTGCCAGGGTCGTGGGCCCGTCCACGGCGGCCATCCTGCTGGAGCCGGTCCAGGGCGAGGGCGGGGTGTACCCTGCGGATCCGGCCTTCCTCCAGGCGGCCCGGGAGATCGCGGACAGGGCCGGGGCGCTCCTGATCCTGGACGAGGTCCAGACGGGGCTGGGCCGTACGGGGCGGCTGTTCGCCTTCGAGCACTTCGGGATCGTCCCCGATGCGGTCGCCCTGGCCAAGGCACTCGGAGGGGCACGCCCATCGGCGCCCTGCTCGCCCGGGAACCGGCGGCCTCCGTGCTGCAGGCCGGCCAGCACGCCTCCACGTTCGGAGGCAACCCCCTGGTGGCGGCCACGGCCCTGGCGACGCTGCAGGTCATCGAGGAGGAGGGGCTGGTCGGCCGTGCCGACGCGATGGGGCGCTACCTGGCCGGGAAGTTGCAGTCCATGTCCTCCCGCACCGGGCACGTGCGCCAGATCCGCGGCCTGGGCCTGATGGTCGGCGTGGAGACGGACGTACCGGCCGGCGCCGTGGTAGAGGCCGCCCTGCGGCGCGGGCTCTTGGTCAACGCGGTGGGGCCCACCACCGTCCGGTTGCTCCCGCCGCTCGTGGTCGGCCCGGCCGAGATCGACGAGGCCGTGGACATTCTCGGGGCCGCCATCCTGGAAGCGGCCGGGGAAAAGGGGTAAAGAGGCAAGCCCGCACGTCATGCCGAAGCGCACGGATCTCCACAAAGTGATGGTCATCGGCTCGGGGCCCATCGTGATCGGGCAGGCGGCCGAGTTCGACTACGCCGGTACCCAGGCGTGCCGGGCCCTGCGGGAAGAGGGCCTGGAGGTGGTGCTCGTCAATTCCAACCCCGCCACCATCATGACCGACGAGCACATGGCGGATCGCATCTACCTGGAGCCGCTGGTGGCCGAAGTCCTGGAGCGGATCCTGGAGCAAGAACGCCCCGACGGCCTGCTTCCGACCCTCGGCGGCCAGACGGGCCTCAACCTGGCGTTCGAACTCGCCCGCCGCGGCGTGCTCGACCGCCTCGGCGTCGAGCTGTTGGGCACGCCCCTTGCGGCGATCGAGCGGGCCGAGGACCGGGAACAGTTCAAGACCACCATGCTGGCCATCGGGGAGAGCGTCCCGGAAAGCCGCATCGTCACCTCCGTAGAACAGGCGCTGGCCTTTGCGGAGGAGATCGGCTACCCGGTCATCGTGCGCCCGGCCTACACGCTGGGGGGGACGGGCGGAGGCGTCGCCCGGCGGCCCGAGCAGCTGCACCAGGTGGTGACGCGAGGCCTCAAGCGCAGCCTCATCGGCCAGGTGCTCGTCGAGAAGAGCGTCGTGGGCTGGAAAGAGATCGAGTACGAGGTGATGCGGGACGGCGCCGACAACTGCATCACCGTCTGCAACATGGAGAACTTCGACCCCATGGGGATCCACACGGGCGACAGCATCGTGGTGGCTCCCAGCCAGACCCTCACCGATCGCGAGTACCAGGCGCTGCGAACGGCCTCGCTCAAGATCATCCGGGCGCTCGGCATCCAGGGCGGGTGCAACGTGCAGTTCGCGCTGGCTCCTGACGGGTCCGGGCGCTACTACGTCATCGAGGTCAATCCTCGGGTGAGCCGTTCCTCGGCCCTCGCTTCCAAGGCGACCGGGTACCCCATCGCCCGGGTGGCGGCCAAGATCGCCGTCGGGCTCACCCTCGACGAGATCCCCAACGCGGTGACCGGCGCCACGACGGCCGCGTTCGAGCCCGTGCTGGACTACGTGGTGGTCAAGATCCCCCGGTGGCCCTTCGACAAGTTCCCGCTGGCGGACCGGAGCCTGGGCACCCAGATGAAGGCGACGGGCGAGGTGATGGCCATCGACCGCACCTTCGCCGGGGCGCTCCAGAAGGCGGTCCGCTCGCTCGAGGCCGGGTACGACGGGCTGTACCACCCGGAGATCGCCCGGATGACCGACGGCGACCTGCGGCGGCTCGTGCAAGCGGCCGACGACCGGCGACTGTGGGCGCTCGCCGAGGGATTGCGGCGCGGCTTCGGGGTCGAGGAGATGCACCAGCTCTCCGGGGTGTCGCCGTACTTCCTGGCGGTCTTGCACGAGCTCGTGCAGGCGGAGCATGCGCTCGAAGAGGAGCCCGGCCTGCTGCCGGGCGCGCTACGGCTGTACAAGCGGATGGGCTTCTCCGACCGGAGGCTGGCCGCTCTCGTGGGCTGCACGGAGAAAGAGGTGCGGGAGTCGAGAGAGCGGGCCGGGGTACGGCCCGTTTTCAAGAGCGTCGACACGTGCGCCGCAGAGTTCGAGGCCCGCACGGGGTACTTCTACTCCACCTACGAACAGGAGGACGAGGTGAGCGAGGGGCGCCGGCCCCGCGTCGTCGTGTTGGGCGCCGGGCCCATCCGGATCGGGCAGGGGATCGAGTTCGACTACTGCTCGGTGCACTCGGTCTGGGCCTTGCAGCGCCTGGGGTACGAGGCGGTCATCGTCAACAACAACCCCGAGACGGTCAGCACCGACTTCGACACCTCGGATCGCCTCTACTTCGAGCCGCTGACCCTGGAGGACGTGCTGGAGGTGGTGCGCCGGGAGCGGGCGCTCGGCGTCATCGTGCAGTTCGGGGGGCAGACGGCCATCAACCTGGCCAAGCCGCTCTCGGAGGCGGGGGTGCCGGTGCTGGGCACCAGCGCGGAGGCCATCGACCTGGCCGAGGACCGCCGGCGCTTCGCCGAGCTCGTGGCGGCCCTCGGCATCGCCCAGGCAGAGGGAGCCAGCGCCTCCAGCGTGGAGGAAGCCCTGGGGGTCGCCAACAAGATCGGCTATCCGCTGATGGTCCGGCCCTCGTACGTCCTCGGCGGCCGCGCCATGGAGATCTGCCACAGCGAGGACGAACTCCTGGAGTACATGCAGATGGCGGTCCGGGTCAGCCCCGACCACCCGGTGCTCCTCGACCGCTACCTGCCGGGCCGGGAGATCGAGGTGGATGCGGTCTCCGACGGCACCCGGGTCGTGATTCCCGCCATCATGGAGCACATCGAGCGGGCCGGGATCCACTCGGGCGATTCCACCGCCGTCTTCCCCCCGGTCCACGTCACGCCGGAGCAGGCGTCGGCCATCGCGGCTCACACCCGGGAGCTGGCGCTGGCGCTGGGCGTGCGGGGATTGCTCAACGTGCAGTTCGTCATCAGCCAGGGCCGCATCTACGTGCTGGAGGCCAACCCCCGCGCGAGCCGCACGGTGCCGTTCATCAGCAAGGTGACCGGCGTGCCGCTGGTGGCGCTTGCCACCCAGGTCATCATGGGCGAGAGCCTGGAGCGCCTGGGATGGCCCGACGGGCTGATCTATGGCCCCGATACGCCGCCTCCCTACGTGGCGGTCAAGGCGCCGGTCTTCTCCTTCGACAAGCTGGACGACGTGGACGTCTTCCTGGGGCCCGAGATGAAGTCGACGGGCGAGGTGCTGGGCCTCAACGGGACCTACCCGTGGGCGCTGTACAAGGCGCTGGTGGCGGCGGGGCTGCAGGTGCGGGCCTCGGGCGGCAAGGCGCTCGTCACGCTGGCCGACAAGGACAAGGAAGAGGCGCTGCCCATCGTGCGAAGGCTGGTGCAGGCGGGATACCGCATCGTGGCGACGGAGGGGACTCGCCGGTTCCTGGAGGCGCAGGGCATCCCGGCCGACTTCGTCCACAAGATCGGCGAAGGCCACCCCGACGTGGTGGATCTGGTACGGGCGGGACAGGTCGACCTGGTGGTCAACACGCCGACCCGAGGTCGGATCCCGCAGCGGAGCGGTTTCAAGCTGCGCCGGGCCGCGGTGGAGTTCAAGGTGCCGTGCTTCACGTCGCTGGATCTCGCCGGGGCGCTGGCCGAGGCCCTGGTGGCGCTGCAGGCCGGGGAGGTGCCGAGCCCGGTGGCCCTGCAGGATTACACGGCCCGCCTGCCGAGGCGGGCGGGGAGCCCCGCCGTGACGGGGCTTCAGCGTACTTGAAGAGCCTTGGGAGCGGGGAGGGGTGGCAGTGGCGATGGCAGGACAGGTGCACAAGGTGGTGCTGGCTTACTCCGGGGGACTGGATACGTCGGTGATGATCCCCTGGCTGCGGGAGACCTATGGCTGCGACGTGGTCGCGATGATCGCCGACGTGGGCCAGGGAGAGGATCTCCAGGCGATCGCCGAAAAGGCCAGGCGCAGCGGAGCGAGCAAGGCGGTCGTGGAGGACGTCCGGGAAGCCTTCGCTCGGGAGTACGCCTTCCAGGTGCTGCGCGCGGGGGCCGTGTACGAGGGGCGCTACCTCCTGGGTACGAGCTTCGCCCGGCCCCTGATCGCGGCGTGCCAGGTCAAGGTGGCCCGGGAGGAAGGGGCCGACGCGCTGGCCCACGGGTGCACCGGCAAGGGCAACGACCAGGTGCGCTTCGAGCTGGCCTACCGGGCGCTGGCGCCGGACTTGAAGGTGATCGCTCCCTGGCGGGAATGGGACCTGCGCTCCCGCGAGGACGAGATGGCCTACGCCAGGGCCCGGGGCATCCCGGTGCCGGTCACGGCCGAAAAACCGTACAGCGTCGACCGTAACCTGTGGCACATCAGCTACGAGGGCGGCATCCTCGAGGATCCGGACCGGGCGCCCGATCCCTCGATGTTCCAGTGGACCGTCGACCCGTCGCGGGCGCCCGACGTGCCCGAAGAGGTGACCATCGCCTTCGAGGCCGGATACCCCGTCCAGCTCGACGGGCGGCGGATGGCGGCGCACCAGCTCCTCGACGCCCTCAACGCCGTGGCCGCCCGCCACGGGGTCGGCCGGGTCGACATCGTGGAAAACCGGGTCGTGGGCATGAAGTCCAGGGGTGTCTACGAGACGCCGGGCGGCACGCTCCTGCACGTCGCCCACCGGGAGCTCGAGAGCCTGACCCTCGACCGCGAGACGCTGCACTTCAAGGAGATGGTGGCCGTCCGCTACGCCGAACTGGTCTACTACGGGCAGTGGTACTCGGGGCTCAAGCGGGCGCTGGACGCCTTCGTGGAAGAGACCCAGCGTCACGTGACGGGCACGGTCAAGCTGCGGCTGTACAAGGGCAACGTGCAGGTCACCGGCCGCCGATCGCCCTACTCGCTGTACGACCACGCGCTGGCCACCTTCGGCGCCGACGGGGTCTACCGGCAGAAGGACGCCGAGGGGTTCATCGCCCTGTTCGGGCTGCCGCAGCTCGTGCAGTCCCGCCTCGAGGCCCGGCTGCACGAGGGGGTGGCGGCCGCACGATGAGCGGCCCGGAGGCCTCCATGTGGGGCGGGCGCTTCGCCGAGCCGCCCGACGAACGGATGTGGCGTTACACCGCCTCGCTCTCGTACGACCGGCGGCTATGGCGCCACGACGTCCGGGCCAGCCGGGCGCACGCCCGTATGCTGGGGAGCTGCGGGATCCTGCGGCCCGAGGAGGCGGACCGGATCGTCGCCGGCCTCGAGGCGCTCGAGGCCGAGATCGCTGCCCGCCCGGAGCTCCTGGACGGCCCCGACGAGGACGTCCATTCCGCCGTGGAGCGCTTGCTCCACGAGCGGATCGGCCCGGTAGCGCTCAAGCTGCACACGGCCCGCAGCCGTAACGACCAGGTGGCGACCGACCTGCGATTGTACGCCCGCGAGGCGTGCGTGCTGCTCGATCGGGCAGCGGCTTCGCTGCAAGAGACGCTGCTCGATCGAGCCGAGCAGGAGGCGCAGACGCTGTTGCCGGGGCTGACCCACCTGCAGCCGGCCCAGCCGGTGACCCTGGGGCATCACCTGATGGCGTACGTGGAGATGCTCTTTCGCGACCGGCAGAGGCTGCGGGAGGCGCATGGCCGGGCCTCGGTGTTGCCGCTGGGGGCGGGAGCCCTGGCCGGCGCCGCCTTCGCCCTGGACCGGGCATCGGTGGCGGCCGAGCTCGGCTTCGACGCGCTTTGCCCCAACAGCCTGGACGCCGTCTCGGACCGCGACTTCGTGCTCGACGTGCTGTACGCCGCCGCCGTGATCATGATGCACCTGAGCCGGCTGGGAGAGGAGCTCGTCCTCTGGAACCATCCCGCCTTCGGCTTCGTGGAGTTGCCCGATCGCCTCGCCACCGGCTCCAGCATGATGCCCCAGAAGAAAAACCCCGACGCGGCCGAACTGATGCGCGGGCGCGCCGGGCGGGTGGCCGGGCACCTCGTGGGGCTCCTCATGGTGCTGAAGGGGCTGCCCCTCGCTTACAACCGGGACCTCCAGGAGGACAAGGAACCGCTCTTCGACGCCGTGGACCAGACCGTGGCATCCCTGGAGATGGCGGCCGAACTCATGGGGTCCGTGCGTTTCCGGCGGGATCGCATGCGGCAGGCCTGCACGCCGGACATGCTGGCGACGGAGCTCGCCGATTACCTCGCCCGCCGGGGCATGCCCTTTCGCGAGGCGCACCGGATCGTGGGCAACGTCGTGCAGGAGGCGGCCCGGCGGGGAGTGGCCGTGACCGGCCTCTCGCCGGAAGATCTGCGGCGACACTCGCCCCTGTTCGGGGACGAGGTGAAAGAGCGGCTGACGTTCGAGGCGGCCCTCGAGGCCCGTTCGCTCCCGGGAGGCACGGCGCCTTCGGCCGTGCGACAGGCCATCGCACAAGCCAGGGTACGCCTTCGCGAGATGGGCGGATGGCCTGAGCCGCCCTCCGCTGCCGGCGCTGCATGAGGCTCCGGACCCCGTGTCAGGGTAGGGCCACAAGGGAGTTGCGCCCGCCGGGACGAATCTCCCGGGAGAGCGCCTGGCAAGAGGTGGAGATGGCCGGTGCGGGCCCTTGTCCTCTACAGCTCGGTCGGTAACCTGACGGCCCTGGCCAAGGCCCTGGCCGAAGGGCTCGAGGCCGAAAGCATCCGTGCGGATCTGATGCAGGTGGACCCGTCTCGGACGCAGCCCATCAGCGTCGCTGCCTACGATCTGGTCTGCGTGGGCAGCCCTTCTCTGGGGCTCGTCCGGGGCCGCATCGCCGACGACGTGGCAGAAGCTCTGACCCGGTGCACCCGCCTGGAGGGCAAGCGTACGGCGGCTTTCGTGCGCCGCAGCGGCTTCGGGTGGTCAAAGGCGCTCAAGCAGCTCATGGCGGCCCTCGAAAAGCAAGGCGCCTGGGTCGAGGACTTCGCCGAGCTCGGCGGCGATGAGGAGGCCCGGGCCTTCGGGCGCCGGCTCAAGAACGTGGCGAAGGCCCGGGCCTAGCGCGCCGGGGCGAGCGCGAGCGATGTAAACGGTTCGTAAATTCGAAAGCCGACTGCTTGACTGCTCCCCGGGTCGTGCGTATAGTGGTGCCCAACAGCTGCTGCCGGGCAGGATCGTCCCGGTGGCGAACGGCGACGATGGGGAGCAGTAGGGGAAGCGGGCAGGCCGTCTTGGAGAGAGCCGGCGGGTGGTGGGAGCCGGCGCCTGGCCCCTCCTCGAACTCACCCCGGAGCCTCCGGGCCCAACGGGCCGTCGAGCGCCCCAGTAGGTCCGGGCGGGAGCGCCCGTTATCGCGCAGGCTTTACCGCCGGGCCGGGCGGTGAAGCGTCCGAGGGATCCCCGCCGGGATCCGAAGCAGGGTGGTACCGCGAGGCACCGAGTGCTGTCGCCCCTGTCGCCCGCATAGAGCGGGCGGCAGGGGCTTTTGGTATTTCCGTGGGCAGGGGGCGAAGCGATGGGTATCGATACGGCTCGAGGGCCAAACAACGCGCCGGAGGGACACCGACTGTCCCGCACCGAGGCGCCGGCCGGCATCCCGCCCGGCCAGGAGGTGAGCGGTGCCGAAGCACTCATCTGGGCGCTGGTGGAAGAGGGGGTCGAGGTCATCTTCGGGTACCCGGGCGGGGCGATCATGCCGGTCTACGACGCCCTGTACCGGATCGGGCGGCCTCGCCACGTGCTCGTCCGCCACGAGCAGGGTGCCGCACACATGGCGGAAGGGTACGCCCGGGCTTCGGGCCGGGTGGGGGTCTGCATGGCGACCTCCGGCCCGGGAGCCACCAACCTGGTGACGGGCCTCGCCAGCGCCCACATGGACTCCGTGCCGGTCCTGGCCATCACCGGCCAGGTGGCGACCAGCGCCATCGGACGGGATGCGTTCCAGGAGGCGGACGTGTGCGGGGTGACCATGCCCATCACCAAGCACAACTATTCCGTTCGCAGGGCTTGCGACATCCCGTCGGTCGTCCACGAGGCCATCTACATCGCCCGTACCGGGCGGCCTGGCCCGGTGCTCATCGACCTCCCCAAGGACGTGGCCAACCAGCGCGTCCGGTGGATGCCGTATCCGCCGCCGCTCGACCTGCCCGGGTACCGCCCGACGACGGCGGGCCACCCGCGCCAGATCGAGGCGGCCGCGCGGCTGATCGAAGAGTCGCGGCGGCCCCTGTTGTACGTGGGGGGCGGAGTCGTCACGGCGGGAGCGGGCGAGTTGGTCGTGGAGCTCGCCGAGCGGGCCCAGATCCCTGTGGTCATGACGCTCATGGGCCTCGGTGCCGTGCCGGGGCGCCACCCGCTTTCCCTCGGGATGCTGGGCATGCACGGCGCCGCCTGGGCCAACTACGCCGTCCAGCACGCGGATCTGCTCATCGCCGTGGGCGCCCGCTTCGACGACCGGGTGACCGGCGACGTGACCCGGTTTGCCCCCGGTGCCCGCAAGATCCACATCGACGTCGACCCCGCGGAGATCGGCAAGAACGTTGCGGTGGACGTACCCATCGTCGGCGACGCCCGCCGGGTCCTCGAAGAGCTCATCCCCCTGGTCGCCCCTGCCGGCCACGACGCGTGGCTGGAGCAGATCCGCACCTGGCAGCACGAGTACCCGCTCCTGTACGAGCGCACCCCGGGCGTCGTCGCTCCCCAGGACGTCGTCGTCGCCCTCGACACCCTCACCGCAGGGGAAGCGGTGGTGGTGACCGACGTGGGCCAGCACCAGATGTGGGTGGCGCAGTTCTACCGGTTCCAGGCCCCTCGGCTGCAGATCACGTCGGGCGGCCTCGGCGCCATGGGGTTCGGGCTTCCTGCCGCCATCGGGGCACGCCTGGCCGTGCCGGACCGGCCCGTGGTGGCGGTCGTGGGGGACGGCGGCTTCCTGATGACGGTGCAGGAGCTGGCCGTAGCGGCGCAGCTGCAGTTGCCCCTTCCCATCGTCGTGATCAACAACGGCGCCCTGGGGATGGTGCGCCAGTGGCAGGAGATCTTCTACGAGGGCCGCTACGCGGAGAGCCTCCTGCCGCCGGGGCCGGACCTCGTCGCCATCGCTCGAGGCTTCGGAGTGCCCGGACGCAGGGTCGACCGCCCGGAGGAGATGACCGCCGCGCTGGCCGAGGCGCTGGCCGCCCCCGGGCCCTACGTGCTGGACGTCGTGGTCGACCCGTCCGCGCTCGTCCTGCCCATGGTAGCGCCCGGACGGGCCATCGACGAGATGACCGGCGTGAAGGGCCGGGTGGAGTGAATGCGGCGGGTGCTGGCGGTGCTGGTGCGCAACCAGCCGGGGGTCATGACGAGGGTGTCGGCGCTCTTCTCCCGGCGCGGCTTCAACATCCAGAGCGTGGCCGTCGGCGCCACCGACGACCCGGCGCTCGCCCGGATGACGCTGGTGCTCGACGAAGACGAGCCGGGCGTCGAGCAGGTGACCAAGCAGCTCCACAAGCTCGTCGACGTCATCAAGGTGAGCGACATCACCGACGACGAGCCGATCGAAAGGGAGCTGGCCCTCGTACGGCTGGCCGCCGACGCCTCCCGGCGGCTCGAGGCGGCGCAGATGGCTCAGCTCGTGGGGGCTCGGCTGGTAGACGTGGGAGAGGAGTCGGTGACGGTCGAACTGACCGGCCCCACGGCCGAGGTCGAGGCCGCTTTGCGGATCCTGCGGGCCTTCGGGTTCAAGGAGCTGGTACGCAGCGGCACGGTCGCCATGGCTCGTCCGGGGCGGGTAGCGCGCACGGCCGGGCCGGCGGGAGGCGTGCCACCGAGCAAGCTTGCATCGGAAGGGGTGCGGGTGATCTGACATGGCCGCTCGGCTTTACTACGACCCGGACGCCGATCTCGAGGTGCTCCGTTCCAGGACCGTCGCCATCGTGGGCTACGGAAGCCAGGGCCACGCTCACGCCCTCAACCTGAGGGACAGCGGGGTCCGCGTGGTGGTAGCCAACCGCCCCGGCAGCCGCAACTACCGCCGGGCCCGGGAAGACGGGTGGGAGGTGGTGTCGCCCCGGGAGGCGGCTCAACAGGCCGACGTGGTCCAGCTCCTGGTGCCGGACCACGTGGCGCCGCAGGTGTTCGAGGAGATTCGCCCGGCGCTGGCGGCGGGCAAGGCGCTGGGGTTTTCCCACGGGTTCAACGTTCACTTCGGCCAGATCCGTCCGGGCCAGGACGTGGACGTCTTCATGGTGGCGCCCAAGGGCCCGGGCCATCTGGTACGCCGCATGTACCAGGAGGGGAAGGGAGTCCCTGCGCTCTTCGCGGTGCATCGGGACGCCACGGGCCACGCCCGATCGCTTGCCCTCGCGTACGCCAAGGCGATCGGGGCCACGCGGGCCGGGGTGCTCGAGACCACGTTCGCGGAGGAGACCGAGACGGACCTCTTCGGGGAGCAGGCAGTGCTCTGCGGCGGGATGACGGAGCTGGTGCGGGCCGGCTTCGACACGCTGGTGGCGGCCGGGTACCAGCCCGAGGTGGCTTACTTCGAGTGCCTGCACGAGATGAAGCTCATCGTCGACCTCATGTACGAAGGCGGCATCGCCTGGATGCGGCACTCCATCTCCGACACCGCCGAGTACGGTGACCTGACCGTGGGCCGCAAGGTCATCGACGATCACGTGCGCCAGAGCATGAGGTCGGTGCTCGAGGAGATCCGCTCGGGCCGCTTCGCCAGGGAGTGGATCCTGGAGAACCAGGCAGGCCGCCCCGTCATGAACGCTCTGCGCTACGCGCAGGCGCGGCACCCCATCGAGGAAGTGGGCCGGCGGCTGCGCTCCATGATGCCCTGGATCGAAACCCCCCAGGAGGCGAAGGAGGTCGTCGGCCAGCTCCTGGCCGAGGCCGGAGCGCGCGAGTCGGGCCCGTCCCGGGACGGGCAAGGGTAGGCCGGTCGTGCGGCGAAGATGGTCGCCTGACCATTTCCCGGGAAAGGCGGCTGGATGACGGTGTCGACGCACTGGTTGCAGGAAAAGCAAGAGCTACGGATCCCAGGGCCCACGCCGGTACCGCCGTCGGTGTTGCGGGCGATGTCCCGGCCCATGATCAATCATCGAGGGCCGGAGTTCAAGGCGATCCTGGCGAGGGTGACGGAGCGGCTCCAACGACTCGTGGGGACGGAGCAGTACGTCGCGATCCTGACCGGCTCCGGCACGGCGGGGATGGAAGCGGCGTGCGCCAACCTCGTCTCCCCCGGCGATCGGGTGCTGGTGCTCGAGGGGGCGTCTTCGGGCACCGGTGGGTGGAGATCGCCACGGCCTTCGGTGCCCAGGTCGAGGTGATGGAGTACCCGTGGCACACGGGGGTCGACCCGCAGCAGCTGGGCGAGCGGCTGCGCGAGACCCCGGGCGTGCGGGCCATCTTCGCGACCCACAACGAGTCGTCCACCGGGGTGCTCAACGATCTGCAGGCCATCGCCCGCGTCCGGGACCAGGTGGCCCCCGACGCGCTCGTGGTGGTGGACTCGGTCAGCGGCCTGGGCGGCGCTCCCCTTTCCATGGACGCCTGGGGGCTGGACGCGGTGGTGAGCGCCTCTCAAAAGTGCATCATGGCACCGCCGGGGCTCGCCTTCGTGGCCCTGTCGCGCCGTGCCTGGCAGCGGGCGGAGACCAGCCGGGCGAGCCGCTACTACCTCGATCTGGCCGCCCACCGGCGCATGTTCGAGAAGGGCCAGACTCCCTGGACGCCCGCCGTCTCCGTCGTCTATGCGGTGGACGAGGCCCTGGACCTGATGGCCCGGGAGGCGCCCGAGGAGCGATTCGCCCGGCACCGGCTCATGCGCGACATGGTGCGAGCCGGGCTCCGAGGCGGACGGATGGGAGCTCATGGTCGAGGATCGCTTCGCCTCTCCCACGGTGACCGCCGTGCGCCCGCCGGCCGGCGTCGACGTGGAGGCGGTGCGGCGGGTGGCGCTCCAGGAGCTGGGCGTCG
This sequence comes from Limnochordaceae bacterium, assembly GCA_014896295.1. GTDB lineage: Bacteria > Bacillota > Limnochordia > Limnochordales > Geochordaceae > Carboxydichorda > Carboxydichorda subterranea. The sequence continues at coordinate 124,680 of JADBKR010000002.1, read as the reverse complement.
TGTTCAGCGGTGGGCAGGGGCGCCTTGCGGGCCAGATCCTGCGGGTGGGGCACATGGGGTTCGCCACGCCGCTCGACATGATCAACGCGGTGGCGGCGGCCGAAATGGCGCTGGCGCGCACCGGGGCGCCGGTGAGCGCTCCGGGTAAGGGCGTGGCGGCCGCCCAGGCGGTCTGGCTGGAGCGGCAAGGGGCGCGGCCATGACGCGCGTCCTGGTGGCCGATCCGCTGGACGAGGCCGGCGTGGAACGGCTGCGGCAGGCAGGGGCGGAGGTCGACGTCCGTCACGATCCGGACCGGGCGGCGCTGCTCGCCCGCATTGGCGAGTACGACGCCCTCGTCGTGCGCAGCGAGACCCGGGTCGACGCCGCCGTCCTGGAAGCCGGCAAGCGGCTGCGCGTGGTGGGCCGCGCCGGCACGGGCGTCGACAACATCGACGTGGAGGCGGCGACCCGGCGCGGGGTCGTCGTGGTCAACACCCCTGAGGCCAATACCGTGGCGGCTGCCGAGCACGCGCTGGCGCTGATGCTCGCGGTGGCCCGGCGCATTCCCTGGGCCCACCACTCCCTCGCATCGGAGCGGCGCTGGGAGCGCCATCGGTTCATGGGGGTCCAGCTGGCGGGCAAGACCCTGGGCCTGGTGGGGCTGGGCCGCATCGGCACCGAAGTGGCGCGCCGGGCGCGCGCCATGGGCATGACGGTGGTGGCCCACGACCCGTACGTGACGGGCGAGCGGGCAGCACAGCTCGGCGTCGAGCTCATGGATCTCGATCCCATGCTGGAGCGGTGCGATTTCGTCAGCATCCACTGTCCGCTCACGGCTCGCACCCGCCACCTCCTCGACGCGTCCCGCCTGGCCCGGTTGCGGCCGACCGCTTACCTGGTCAACTGCGCTCGCGGCGGCATCGTCGACGAGGCCGCCCTTGCCCGGGCGCTCGCACAGGGCCGGCTGGCCGGGGCGGCGCTCGACGTGTACGAGACCGAGCCGTTGCCGGCCGACAGCCCTCTGTTCGGCCTGCCCAACGTGGTCATGACTCCGCACCTGGGCGCCAGCACCCGGGAGGCGCAGGCGAGCGCGGCGCGCACCGTGGCGGAGGAGGTGCTGAGGGTGCTCTCCGGAGAGCTGCCTCACAGCGCCGTCAACCTTCCCTCCATTCCGCCGGAGCGCTGGCCGAGGGCCCGTCACCATGTGGAGCTGGCGCGCCGGTTGGGCCGGGCGTTCGCGGAGCTCTTCGGCCCTGAGGCGATGGCCCGGCTGGAGATCGTGTACCGCGGGGAGCTCGCCCACGCTCCCGAGAGCGGGGCCCTGACCGCGGCGGTCTTGTGGGGTGTGCTGACCCCCGTCATGCAGGAGGGCGTGACGCTGGCCAGCGCCCCCGTGCTCGCGAGGGAGCGCGGCATGGAGGTGGTGGAGACTCACAGCCACGGGGCCTTGAAGGAGCAGGAAGCCGCCACGGAGGCCTTGATCCTGCTGCGGTCCCGTCCCCGAGGGAGCGACTCGGCCGAAGTGAGCGTGGCCGGGCACGTGGGGGACGACGGCCGGCCCCGCCTCGTGGCGATCAACGGATACCGCATCGACGTGGAGGAGTCGGGTTACCTGCTGGTTTCGTCGCATCAGGACAGGCCCGGCATCATCGGGAAGGTCGGCACCATCCTGGGCCAGCACCAGATCAACATCGCCTACATGCAGGTGGGCAGGGACCGCCCGGGCGGCCATGCGGTCATGGTCGTCGGGGTCGACCAGGAGGTCCCGCCCGGGGTGGTGGAGACCTTGCGCCGCATCCCGGACCTCTGGGACATCCGGGTCGTGGAGTGGTAGCGGGACGCACCGGTGGCGCCGGCGCCATTGGGGGGTATCGACAGCGGTGGTGCGCATCCAGGTTTTCGACACGACCCTGCGGGACGGCGAGCAGTCGCCGGGGGCCAGCCTCAACGAGCTGGAGAAGCTCGAGGTGGCCCGCCAGCTCGACGCGCTGGGCGTCGACGTCATCGAGGCCGGCTTTCCGGCGGCCTCGCCCGGCGAGCTGGCCGCCGTCCAGGAGATATGCCGCCAGGTGCGCCGGCCGACCATTGCCGTGCTCGCCCGGGGCAACCCGCGGGACATCGAGGCGGCGGGGGAGGCCATCAAGGGCGCGGCCCGCAGCCGCATCCACGTCTTCGTCGCCACGTCGCCCATCCACATGCAGTACAAGCTCCGCAAGAGCCCGGAGGAGGTCCTCCAGATCGCCCGGGAGTCCGTACGGCTGGCCGCAGGGCTGGCCGACGAGGTGGAGTTCTCGGCAGAGGATGCCACCCGCAGCGACCCCGACTTCCTGTGCCGGGTCTTCGAGGCGGTCTTGTCGGCCGGGGCGACCATCATCAACATCCCCGACACGGTGGGGTATGCGACCCCGAGCGAGTATGCGGAGCTCTTCCGGTACGTGAAGGCCCACACCTCCGGGATCGAGCGGGCCACCTTGAGCGCCCACTGCCACGACGACCTGGGGCTGGCGGTGGCCAACACGCTGGCCGCCGTGGAGGCGGGGGCCCGCCAGGTCGAGGGGACCATCAACGGCATCGGGGAACGGGCCGGCAACGCCGCGCTCGAAGAGGTGGTCATGGCGCTCAAGACCCGCCAGGATCGCTTCCCGTTCGAGACGGGGATCGTGACCGAGCAGCTCTACCGCACGAGCCGGCTCGTGAGCCAGCTGACGGGCATCGTCGTGCAGCCCAACAAGGCCATCGTGGGGGACAACGCGTTCGCCCACGAGGCCGGCATCCACCAGGACGGGGTGCTCAAGGAACGCCGCACCTACGAGATCATGCGGCCCGAGTGGGTGGGCCAGGCCCAGAGCCGGCTGGTGCTCGGGAAGCATTCGGGGCGTCACGCCGTCCGCCATCGCCTCGAGGAACTCGGCTACCAGGTCAGCGACGCCGACCTCGCCGTCATCTACGAGCGCCTCATGCAGCTCGCCGACCGCAAGAAGTCGGTGACCGACCGGGACCTGGTGGCGCTGGTGGAGGAGCACCGCACCGTCAGCGTGCCGGAGCGCTACCTGCTCGAGTACTTCCACGTGGCGAGCGGCACGGGGTCGGTCCCCACCGCCACGGTACGGTTGCGCCTGGCGGACACGGGCGAGCTCGTCCAGGAGGCCGCCTGCGGGGACGGCCCGGTGGACGCCCTGTACCGGGCCATCGAGCGAGCCGGCGCCATCCGGGCCGAGCTCGTGAGCTACCAGCTCCAGGCGGTCACCTCGGGCAAGGACGCCATGGGCGAAGTGACGGTGCGAGTACGGGACGACGGGCAGGTCTTCGTGGGCAGGGCGGCCAGCACGGACGTGCTCGAGGCCAGCGCCCGAGCCTATTTGCAGGCCGTCAACCGCATGACCTACGCGCACCAGGCGGGGGCGGAAGCCCCGGCCGCCTCGCACTTCCAGGCAAGCGTGCCGGCGCCGGCGCCGGCGAGCGGGGGGTGAGGCTGCGATGGCCATGACGCTGGTCGAGAAGATCCTGGCCGATCACAGCGGCAGGCGAGAGGTGCGGGCGGGGGAGATCGTCCATGCCCGGGTCGACATGATCCTGGCCAACGACGTGACGGCACCCATCAGCATCCAGGAGTTCTACCGCATGGGGGCCAAGCGCGTCTTCGACCGGGAAGCGGTGGCGATGGTTCCCAGCCACTTCGCCCCGAGCCCCACCATCCAGGCGGCGGCCAACATCCAGGCCATGCGGCAGTTCGCCCGGGAGCAAGATCTCCCTTACTTCTTCGAAATCGGGCGGATGGGCATCGAGCACGTCCTGCTCCCCGAAGAGGGGCTGGTCGTGCCGGGCGACGTGGTCATCGGCGCCGACTCCCACACGTGCACCAACGGCGCGCTGGGCTGTTTCGCCACGGGGATGGGCTCGACCGACATCGCCGCGGCCATGGCGCTGGGGGAGACGTGGCTGCGGGTGCCGGAGACGCTCCGGGTGGTCTACTACGGGCGGCGCAAGCCCTGGGTCACGGCGAAGGATCTCGTCCTGCACACGATCGGAAGGATCGGCGTGGCCGGGGCGCTCTACCAGGCCCTGGAGTATACCGGCGAGGCCGTGCGGGACATCAGCATGGAGGGCCGGTTCACGATGGCCAACATGGCCATCGAGGCGGGGGCCAAGACCGGCATCTTCGAGGTCGACGAGGTCACCCTCGCCTGGGAGGAGGGGAGAGCCCGCCGCCCGCCCCGCATCTTCCGGGGCGATCCCGGCGCCCGGTACGCCGGCGAGGTCGAGATCGACGTGAGCCGGGTCGAGCCCCAGGTCGCCTTCCCTCACCTGCCGGAAAACACCCGGCCCGTCAGCGAAGCGGCCGCGCTCGGCGTCCGCATCGACCAGGCCTTCGTGGGGTCGTGCACCAACGGGCGGATCGAGGACCTGCGGCTGGCGGCCCGCGTGCTGCGGGGGCGGCGCGTGCACCAGGACGTGAGGATGATCGTGATTCCGGCGAGCCAGCGCGTCTACCGGCAGGCCATGGCGGAGGGGTTGCTCGATTGCTTCGTCGAGGCGGGAGCCGCGGTCAGCACGCCCACCTGTGGCCCCTGCCTGGGCGCGCACATGGGGGTGCTGGCCAGGGGCGAGCGGGCGATCTCGACCAGCAACCGCAACTTCGTAGGACGGATGGGGCACCGGGAGAGCGAGATCTACCTGGCCAGCCCGGCCGTCGTCGCGGCCTCTGCGGTGATGGGCCGTATCGCTTCTCCCGAAGAGCTGGGCCTGACGGAGAAAGACTTCCTGGAAGTGGCAGGTGAGGCGGCATGACGGCCATACCGCGCACCGTCCGGGGCCGGGTGTGGGTGGTGGGCGACCACGTGGACACCGACGTGATCATCCCGGCCCGCTACCTCACCACCTCGGATCCCCAGGAACTCGCCCGGCACGTCTTCGAGGACCTGGACCCCAGCTTGAGGGAGCGGATCCGGCCGGGCGACATCGTGGTGGCGGGCGTCAACTTCGGCAGCGGCAGCAGCCGGGAGCACGCCCCCATCGCCCTCAAGGCGGCCGGCATCGCCTGCGTGGTGGCCCGCTCTTTTGCCCGGATCTTCTACCGCAACGCGGTCAACGTGGGGCTGCCCGTGCTCCAGTGCCCCGAGCCCATCCCCGTCCAGAGCGGCCAGACGGTGAGCATCGACCTCGAGGCGGGCACCGTGCTCGACGAGGCAGGCGGGCGCACGTTCGTGGCGGAGCGGATGCCGGACGTCATGAGGGAGATCCTGGAGGCCGGCGGATTGGTACCCTACGTGGCCCGGCGGCTGCAGGAGCGGGAGGCAAGCGCGCGTGCAGCAGGGTGAGGGGATGAGGGCGCGCCCGGCGCGCTCCGCCGCGCACGTCGTCCTCATCGGCGGGGACGGCATCGGGCCGGAGGTCGTCGAGGCGGCGGCGCAGTGCCTGGAGCAGGCTGCCCGCCTCGCCGGCCGAGAGGTACGCTTCACGAGGGCGGCGGGAGGCGGGGAGGCCATCGACCGGGGGCTGGGGCCGATGCCCGATGCCACCATCCAGGCGTGCCTGCACTCCGACGGGGTGTTGCTGGGGGCCGTAGGCGGTCCCCGCTGGGATCGCCTGCCGGGAGCCTTGCGCCCCGAGGCGGGGCTGCTCGAGTTGCGGCGAGCCCTCGGCGCTTTCGCCAACATCCGCCCCGTGAGACTGTTCGAGGGGCTGGAAGACGCGACTCCGTTGAGGCCGGAGGTCGCCCGCGGGACGGATCTGGTCATCGTGCGGGAGCTTCTCGGGGGGCTCTACTACGGGGCCCGGGGCCGGCGCGACCAGGACGGGCGGATCCTGGCCTTCGACACCATGGAGTACGCCGACGTCGAGATCGACCGGGTGGCCCGCTTCGCCTTCGAGCTGGCCCGCAAGCGGCGGCGCAAGCTCTGCCTGGTGGACAAGGCCAACATCCTCGAGACCTCGCGCCTGTGGCGGGAACGGGTGGAGTCGCTGGCCGGGGAGTACCCCGACGTCGAGTGCACCTACCAGTACGTGGACAGCTGCGCCATGAAGCTGGTGCAGTCGCCCCGGTCGCTCGACGTGTTGCTGTGCGAGAACACCTTCGGGGACATCCTGAGCGACGAGGCGGCGGTGCTGGCCGGATCCCTGGGGATGCTCGCCTCGGCCAGCATCGGAGGCCCCGTGGGCCTCTACGAGCCCGTCCACGGCACGGCCCCGGACATTGCCGGCCTGGGGCTGGCCAACCCCATCGGAGCCATCCTGTCGGCGGCGCTGCTGGCGCGCCTCGACCTGCAATGGGACGACGTGGCCGCCATGATCGAAGAGGCGGTGGCCGCCACGTTGCAGGAGGGCTTCCGGACGCGCGACCTGGTCGCCGGACGAGCGGCCGAGGGGGCGGGCGGGGGGGCCGGCGCGCCCGCCGTCCGGGTGGTGGGGACCCGGGAGATGACGGCGCACATCCTGGAGAGGCTTCCCCTCTTCGCCAGCAGGACGGGCGACGATGCGTGCAGAACCACACCCGGCGACGGCGGGCGTGATCATGGCATACCGGGTACTGGTGGTCGACGATGAGCCTTCCATCGTGGAGTTGGTGCGGTTCACCCTCGAGAAGGAGGGGTTCGTCACCGACTCGGCCGCGAGTGGACCGCAGGCGCTGGAGGCGGTAGAGCGGACCCGGCCCGATCTCGTGCTGCTCGACCTCATGTTGCCGGGCCTCGACGGGCTGGAGGTCTGCCGCCAGCTCCGGCAGAAGGCGAGCATCCCGATCATCATGCTGACCGCGAAGGCGGGCGAGGTCGACAAGGTGGTCGGGCTGGAGCTCGGGGCCGACGACTACATCACCAAGCCCTTCAGCCCCCGCGAGCTGGTCGCCCGTATACGGGCGGTGTTGCGGCGCACCCAGGCGGCCCAGGAGGCGGCCCGATCCGCGGCGTCGGGCCCGCCGGGCGGCAACGAGCTGCGGGCGGGCAGCGTGGTGATGGACCTGGCCCGCCACCAGGTGTGGGTGGAGGGCCGGCCGGTCGACCTCACGCCCAAAGAGTACGACCTCTTGCGCATGCTCATGGCCAACAAGGGGATCGTGATGACCCGAGAGCTTTTGCTGGAGAAGGTGTGGGGATACGATTTCGCGGGCGACACGCGGACGGTGGACGTCCACGTGGTGCGCCTCCGGCAGAAGCTCGAGGACGATCCGGCCCATCCTCGCTACATCGAGACCGTCAGAGGCGTGGGTTATCGGATGCGAGAAAACCCTGCGTAGGCGACGTCTCTCCCCGCCGTCCCTGCGGCGCATGCTCTTCTTCTCCCACGTCTCGGCGGCGGCCGCCGGCTTTTTCGCCGCGGCGCTCTTTTGGAGCGGGCTCGGCCGGATGGGCGTGCCCGCCCACGAGGCGGTGCTGGTGGCGGTGCTGGCCGCCATCGGGGCGGGCGTCTTCTTCAGCCGCCGGGCCGTCGCGTCGGTGCGTACGGCCATCGACGGGCTGTCCGACTTCGTGGGGCTCATGCAGTCGGGCCAGGCCAGTGAGGTGCTGCTCTCCCAGCCCGAGGAACTGTCGGATCTCGCGGCGCGCCTTCGCCAGCTGTCGTCGAGCTTCAGCGCCGCGCTGGCCGAGTCGTCCCGCAAGCAGGCCGAGCTGAGCGGGGTGCTGGCCAGCCTCGTCGACGGCTGCATCGCCGTCGACCCCTCCGGCAGGGTCATCCTCTTCAACCAGGCGGCGAGCCGCCTCTTCGGCGTCCGGGACACCGATGTGCTGGGCCGGCCGCTGGTGGAGGCCATTCGAAGCTACGACCTGGCGACCGCGGTGGGCGAGACCCTGCAAAGCGGCCAGCCGCAGGTGCGGGAGTTCCGCCTGGTGGGTACGCCCGGCGAGCGTACTTTCCAGGTGACGGCCGCGCCGCTCGCTCCGCCCGCTTCGCCGGACGCCGTGCGACAGGCGGCGGGAGGAGCTCCGGCCGACCGGGCCAGGACGCCCTGGGGGGCGGTGGCCCTCGTGCGGGACGTGACCGAGCTCCGGCGGCTCGAACGGGTGCGCAGCGACTTCGTGGCCAACGTCTCGCACGAGCTCCGCACGCCGCTCACGGCCATCAAGGGTTTCATCGAGGCGCTGCAGGAGGGCGCGGCGGAGGACGCGGCCACCCGGACGCGCTTCTTGGAGATCATGGCCCGGGAGACCGACCGGCTGGTGGCGCTCATCAACGACCTGTTGGACCTCTCGCGACTCGAGTCGCGCACGGCGGCGTTCCATCCGGCCGCGCTCCGGCTGTCGGAGGTGGCCGAGGCGGTCGTCCAGATGTTCAGCCGCAAGGCCGGCTCCAAGGGGCTCGCCCTCTCCATGGAGTTCGATCCGGGGCTGCCGCCGGTGCTGGGCGACGAGGACATGCTGCGCCAGGTGTTCATCAACTTGCTGGACAACGCCATCAAGTACACCATGGCCGGCAGCATCCGGGTGCGGGCGAGGCCGGAGCGGGACGGCACGGTGCGGGTGGAGGTGGCCGACACCGGCATCGGCATCCCCCGGCAGCACCTGAGCCGGATTTTCGAGCGGTTTTATCGGGTGGACCGGGCTCGCTCCCGGGAACTGGGAGGCACGGGCCTGGGCCTGTCCATCGTCCGCCACATCGTGGAACTCCACGGCGGGCGCATCGAGGTCGACAGCGAAGTCGGGGTGGGTACCACCTTCCGTTTCTGGCTGCCCGCGGCGACGTCACCCGCGAAGGCGCCTTGAAGGGGCGCCCTTACTGGCGTATACTCGCGTTACGCTGCAAGGTGCACGGTGCGTTACCGCGCGGGCGGCCCACCGGCGCCGGGCGAGCCGGAAGGATGGGGCGAGACCGGTGGCCAGGAGCGCGTTCGACCAAGAGCTGTCCGAGCTCCAGCAGGAGATCCTGCGGATGGGCTCGCTGGTGGAAAAGGCGGTCGAGCTGGCGGTGCAAGCGCTGCGCGACCGCGATCGGCAGCTGGCCACCCAGGTCATCGACGACGACGACCTGGTAGACCGGCTGGAGGTCGACCTCGAGGAGCGGTGCATCCGGCTGATCGCGCTGCAGCAGCCGCTGGCAGGCGACTTGCGGACCATCGGCACCGTGCTGAAGGTGATCACGGACCTGGAGCGGGTGGGGGACTACGCCACCAACATCGCGGAGGTGGCGGTGCGGCTCGCCAGGGAGCCCCTCTTCAAGCCGCTCATCGACATCCCCCGGCTGGCCGAGATGGCCCAGCGGATGCTCCGCCAGAGCCTGGATGCCTTCGTGCACCGCGACGTCGAGCTGGCCGAGGCGGTGTGCCGGGCCGACGACCCCGTCGACGATCTTTTCGCCGCCCTGTACGACGAGCTCATGCAGTACGTGGCAAAAGGCGCGGACATGGTGCGGGTCACCCAGGCGATCAACCTGATCTTCGCGGCCCGCTACCTGGAGCGCATCGCCGACCATGCGACCAACATCGGGGAGCGGGTCATCTACATGGTGACCGGCAAGCGCGTCGCCCACCAGCTGCGCGGCCGCATCCTGGGAAGCTCCGCCTCGGCGGCGGCACCGAGCCCGTAGAGCCCAACACCCGCCAGGCGTGCCCGCATTTGCTTGCGCGGGCCTTCCGGTCATCGGGTCACCTTAGGTTCAGGAGGTGACGGAGATGGCTGCAGGCCAGAAGCGCAACCGGCCCCTGCTGACCCAGGCGCTCGGCGCGCTGGACAAGTTCAAGTACGAGGTAGCTTCCGAGCTCAACATCAACCCCGAGTACAAGTCCGGCTATTGGGGCAACATCAGCGCCAGGGAGTGCGGGGCCGTGGGGGGTAACATGGTGCGGCGCATGATCGCCGCTGCCGAGCAAACCCTGGCCCAGCAAGCGGCTGGTTCGGCCACCGCAGCGTTCCGAGCGGCGCTGCCCGTCGAGCCCGACGCCCAGCGGGGAGCGACCTCGGCGCACAATCCTTCGGAGATCCGCCCGGGTCAATCCCAGCAAGCGTTCGGCATCAAGTAAGGGAAACGAGCCCGAGGCCCGTCCTGCCGGGACGCGTGGTGCATGCAACACCAACGCCAGCGGGCAGGCCGGGCCTCCGCTTTCCCTTGCCTTTCGTCGACGTCCTCAGTAGAGATGGCAGGCCACCTGGTGGCCGGGTTCGACGGGCTTGAGCTCGGGGCGTACCCGGGCGCAGACCTCCTCCGCCCGAGGACAGCGGGTGCGGAAGGGGCAGCCCGAGGGCGGGTGGATGGGGCTCGGGATCTCGCCCTCCATCAGGATCCGGTGGCGCTGGCGCTCCCGGCGGGGGTCGGGGATCGGCACCGCCGACATCAGCCCCTGGGTGTACGGGTGCAGGGGCTTGCGGTAAACCTCCCGGGTCGGCCCCGTCTCCACCAGGTGCCCGAGGTACATCACGCCGATGCGGTCGCTCAGGTGGCGCACCATGGCGAGGTCGTGGGCGATGAACAGGTACGTGAGCCCTCGCTCCGCCTGAAGGCGCGCCAGCAAATTGACGATCTGGGCCTGGATGGAGACGTCCAGCGCCGAGATCGGCTCGTCGGCCACCAGGAACTCCGGGTCGACGGCGAGCGCCCGTGCGATCCCGATGCGCTGGCGCTGCCCTCCGCTGAACTCGTGAGGGTAACGGCTGGCGTGCTCGGGGTTGAGCCCGACCACCCGCAACAGCTCGGCGATCCGGTGCAGGCGCTCCCGGCCGTGGGCGAGCCCGTGGCTGTCCAGGGCTTCGCCGATGATCTCCGCCACGGTCATGCGGGGATCCAGGGAGGCGTACGGGTCCTGGAAGATGATCTGAGCCCGTCGCTTGAAGCGATAGAGCTCGGCGCCCGATAGCCGGTGGACGTCCTTGCCATCGAACATCACCTGGCCCGCCGTCGGGTGGTACAGGCCGATGACGACCCGCCCGACGGTGGTCTTGCCCGAGCCGCTCTCTCCTACGAGCGCGAAAATCTCGCCTTTGCGGATGTGGAAGTCAATCCCGTCGACGGCCCGCACCTGCAGCCCACGGCGGATCGTGAAGTACTTCTTGAGCCCCCGCACCTCGAGCAGTACCGGGGCGGCCTCGCCGCCCGCAACCTCGCGGGGCGCCTCGTTCGGTACGTCTCGGACCGGCATGGCTGGCATCTACGCTTCGACCTCTTGATCCGGGGTTTTGGGGGAGGCGGCGGCCTCGGCGTAGGGCCTGGGGGACGTGGCAAGGAAGTCCTTGCCCCACCGCCCGGCCCTGGGATCCAGGAGCCAGCAGGCCGAGACGTGCTCCGGGCCCGCCTCGAAAAACGGGGGCGCGTAGGACCGGCACACCTCGAGCACCCGGCTACAGCGCGGAGCGAACGGGCATCCGGGCGGCTCCTGGTACAGGTCGGGGGGAGAGCCGGCGATGGCCTCCAGCTCCTGCCGGACTCCGGCCTCCGGGTTGGGCACCGATCGCATCAGCGCCCGGGTGTAGGGATGGAGGGTGTGGTAATAGAGCTCGTCGACGCCCGCCTGTTCCACGACCTGGCCGGCGTACATGACCACGACCCGGTCGGCGAGGCGTGCCACCACCCCCAGATCGTGGGTAATGAGCAGGATGGCCATACCCAGCTTCTCCTGCAGGCCCTTCATGAGCTCCAGGATCTGGGCCTGGATGGTGACGTCGAGGGAGGTGGTGGGCTCGTCGGCGATGAGCAGGTGCGGCTCGCAGGCGATGGCCATGGCGATCATCACCCGCTGGCGCATGCCGCCGCTCATCTCGTGAGGGAACTGGGCGAGGCGCGTCCGCGGGTTGGGGATGCCCACCATGGCCAGGATCTCGGCCGCCCGGTCCAGCGCCTCCTTCGGCCCCATGCCCTTGTGCTTGCGGAGCGGCTCGGCGATCTGCTGGCCGATGGTCATGGTGGGGTTGAGGGAGGTCATCGGATCCTGGAAGATCATCCCGATCTCCGCGCCCCGTACCCGCTCCATCTCGCGCGGGGAAAGAGCGGTGAGCTCCTTGCCGGCGAACCGGATGGTGCCCCCGTCGATGCGCCCCGGGTGGGGGACGAGCCGCATGATGGAAAGGGCCGTCACGCTCTTGCCGCACCCCGACTCGCCCACGAGCGCCAGGGTCTCGCCCTCGCGCACCTCGAAGGACGCTCCCCGGACCGCGTGGACGGTGCCGGCGTGGGTGTAGAAATTGACCCGCAACTGGTCGATGCTCAACAGTGGCTCCACCTTGGGGCGGCCGCCTCCTTTTCCACCTAGAGCGACCATGTCAATGCCGCTGCCTCGGGTCCAGGGCGTCGCGCAACCCGTCGCCCAGGAAGTTGAAGCCGAGCAGGATCAGGCTCAAGACCAGGGCCGGGAAGAAGAGCTCATGCGGGTAAACCCGCAAGACCTGGTAGGACGAGGAGATCATGGAGCCCAAGCTTGCCAGGGGGTCCTGGATGCCCAGCCCCAAGAACGAAAGGAAAGCTTCGGTGAAAATCGCGCCCGGCACCGTCAACGTGATGTTGACGAGGATGACCCCCATGGTGTTGGGCACCAGATGGCGCACGATGATCTTCCAGGGACGCACCCCCAGGGCCTGGGCGGCCAGCACGTACTCCTGCTGCTTGATCTGGAGCTCCTGGCCTCGCACGAGGCGCGCCATCCCGACCCATCCCAGGACTCCCAGCGCGACGACGATGGAGCCGAGCCCCGGCCCTATCACGACGAGCAGGAGGATGATCACGAGGAGCGACGGGATGGAGTAGACGATCTCGACGATGCGCATGATGACGTCGTCGACCATGCCTCCGAAGTAGCCGGCGATCCCGCCCATGGTCACCCCGGCGACCAGGTCGATGGCGGCCGCCAGGAGCCCGATGAGCAGCGAGATGCGCGCCCCGAACCAGAGCCGGGTGAAGATGTCCCGCCCGAGCTCGTCGGTGCCGAACCAGTGCTCGGGCGAGGGGGGCAGGTCCGTGTCGAGCAGGCTCGTCTCCCGGTAGTCGTAGCCCGTCAGGTAGGGTCCGACGATGGACAGGATGCCGATGACGACCAGCACGACGAGCCCGGCCACGGCCATCCGGTTCTGGCGGAAGCGGGCCCATGCATCCGCCCAGTAACTTCGCGGCGGCCGGTCGAGCGCCTCTGCAGCCTCCTCCGAGATGGCTGCCGGCCGGAAGAGCTCGGCGGGGGGGTCTATCGCGCGTACGGCCTGGTTCACTGTGCTCCACCGCTCCCTGCTGCCCTGTTGCTCCGCGTGGATCTCCTGCTCTTCATCAGTCGGAGGCCTTCCCCAGCCGGATCCTCGGGTCCACCAGGGTATACGCCAGGTCGACCAGGAGCATCATGGCGACGAGCAACACCGCGTAAAACATGGTGGTCCCCATGATCAGCGGGTAGTCCCGGTTATAGATGCTCTGCACGTAATACTTGCCGAGCCCGGGGATGCCGAACATGCTCTCGATGATGAACGAACCGGTCACCACCCCTGCGACGAGCGGCCCCATGATGGTGACGATGGGTAAGATGGCGTTGCGAATGGTGTGCCGCCAGAGCACCTCTCGCCGGGAGAGGCCCTTGGACTCGGCGGTGCGGACGTAATCCTGATCGAGGACCTCCAGCATGCTGCTTCGCATGAAGCGCGCCTGGCCGGCCATCATCGAAAGGCCCAGGGCCAGCGTCGGCATGATCGTGTAGACGAAGCCCTCCCAGCGGGCCACCGGCAGCCACCCCAGCCTGACGCCGAAGACGTACTGCATGAGCGCGCCGACCACGAAGCCGGGGATGGAGACGAAGAGCAGGGCGAGGAGGATCACGACGTAGTCGGGCCACCGGTTGTGGTTGACGGCGGCGATCACGCCGAGCACCAGCCCGAAGGTCACCCCGACGGCGATCGCCTGCAGCCCCAGGTGGGCCGAGACCGGGAAGCCCTCCCGGATCATGTCGTTGACGGTGCGGTTCATCTGGCGCATCGAGTACCCCAGGTCGCCCCGCACGAGGTTGCCGAGGTACGTGAAGTACTGCTGGATGAGGGGCCGATCCATCCCGTACTTGACCAGCATGAGCTGGTGGATCTGCGGCGTGAGCTTCTCGCTGGCGAACGGATCCCCGGGGATGGCGTGCATCAGGACGAAGGTGAGCGTGGCGATGACCCACAGCGTGAGCACGCCCAGAGCGATGCGCCTTGCGATGTAACGGACCAATGCGCTTGACCTCCTGGCGTACCGGCCATCCACCCGGCATGGGAGCCGGGGCGAGGTGGAGGCCCGGCCGGGGCCCCCACCTCGTGGCGATCTTTCGCTCGTGCCAGATGCTTCGGGATGTATCCGGCAGCGCTACTGGCGGGCCACCTCCGGCACCTCGTAGCCGAGCTCGGTGAGGCCTTCCCGCAGCAACTGGCGGGCCAGCTTCACGTCGGGCGTGGCGGGGAAGAGCTCGCCGACGCGCTTTTGGAAGATCCCGCCCTTGGCCGGGTCGGTGATGACCGGAGGCGTGAGCGACGTGGCCGGGTACGAGCCGTTGCGCAGCACCCGGTCGGCGAACGCCTTGCGGTCGATGGCCAGCGCGATGGCCCGGCGCACCTTGGCGTTCTTCAGCACCGGATCGAGGGTGTTGAACTCCCAGTAGAAGGCGGAGCCGTCGGGCCACGGCGGCTGCAGGTCGGGGTGATTGCGGTACACGTCGACGTAGCGGCTGGCGACGCCCGCGATATCGAGCTTGCCCTGCTCGTACATCTGCAGGGCCGTGCCCGCGTCCGTGATCATGTCGAAGTGGATCTTCTGGAGCTTCACGTTCTTGGCGTCCCAGTACTTCGGGTTTTTCTCCAGGACCAGCTCGTACTGGTGCTTCCACTCGGCGATCCGGAAGGGCCCGGATGCTCCGATGGTGCTGGCCTCAGCGGCATACTTGTCGCCGTACTTTTCGACCAGGTGCTTGGGCGCCGGCAGGAAGCTGATGAACGTGGTCAGCTCGAGGAAAAGCGGGTTGGGTTTCTCCAGGGTGACCTGCAGCGTCCGCTCGTCCAGCGCCTTCACGCCGAAGGTCTCCAGGGCCTTGTCGATGGCCTCCCCGTCCTTCGCGTCCATCTGGGCGATCTTGGAGCCGTTGGCGATGCCGGCCAGCTCCATCATGAACTGGTACTGGGAGGCCGTCCGCGGGTCGATCACGCGCCGCCACTGGTAGACGAAGTCGTCGGCGGTGATGGGCGTGCCGTCGTCCCAGGTGGCCTTGCGGAGCTTGAAGGTGTACACCTTCTGGTCCGGGGAGACCGTCCAGCTCTCGGCCAACCCGCTGCCCGGGCGGATCTGGCCCTGGGCATCCTTGCGCACGAGGCCGTCGAGGGTGGCGTTGAGGATGAGGAAGGAGACGGTGTCGGTGGACGTCGCCGGATCCAGATCGGGAGGCTCCTCGCCCAGGTTGAGGTTGAGGACCATCGGCGAGTCACCGCCCGGCCGGCCCTGGGTGTAGGCCCACTTGTACTCGGCCTCGGCCCCCACCGGCCGCCGGATGATCCCCTTCACCCACGGCTTGTAGAGCGAGAGGCGGGATCGCCAGTAAATCGGAGCGATGGGAGCCTCCTGCGCCAGGATCTTCTCCGCCTCGACGAAGTACTGCATGCGCTTCTCCTGGTCGGTGGTGTTCTTGGCGGCCGCCAGGAGCTCGTCGTAGCGCTGGTTGCTCCACTTGCCGTCGTTGAAGGCGCTATCCGTGACCCACAGGTCGAGGAAGGTCATGGGATCGTCGTAGTCGGGCCCCCACCCGGCGAAGACGACGGAGAAGTTGCTGTTGCGCATCCGCTCGAGGCGGGTCTTGAAGTCCATGTACTCGATCTGGATCTCCAGGCCCAGGTTCTTGCGAACCATCTCCTGGATCGCCTGGTTCATCGTCCGCACCACGTCGCCCGTGTCGCTCAACATCACGATGGGCGGTAAGGGTTTGGCCGCCAGCGCCACGCCGCCCAGGGCCCCCGCCAGCGCCATCGCCACCGCCGCCACGAACGCCACCTGTCGCCACGTATGCCGCAAAAGGCTGCACTCCCTTCCCGAGCTCGAGGCCGAGCTCTCCTCGTTTCGCGCGCGGGACACGAACACCCGCCCCCCGCTGTACGGAGGGGGGCCTACCAGCTCCCTCCACGCTCCCCCCTTATGGGCTCGCGCCCTCTCCGAACGATATCCCTTGGGGGGTTCGGTTCGGCAGCGTGGTGTCAACTCCTGCCGCGCCGCACTTCCTGTCTCGACGCGCGTAAAGCCCTGCAGGCCCGGTCCAGGGCGGCCCGCCCCTGCCGGCGTCCCCTCGGGAGGGAGCCGGCGCCTGGAGGCACTTTCTGGGAGACTCCCGGGAACCCGCGAGCGTCAGGCGCCCGGCGCAGGGTGTGGGGCAGGACGGGCCGAGCGGACGGGCTCGGGGGAAGTCGCCTTCAAGAACCCCAGGTACATCACGACGGCGCCGACCAGTTCGCCCACGTACAGGCCCGGCAGGCCGAACCGGTTGAGCGTCCCCCCGATGGCAGGCGCCAGGCCCCCGAGCGCGATGAGGACGTTGCCGATCATCCGGTCGTAGTGGGTACGCCGCCGGCGAAAGGCCCAGGCCGACCAGACGGCTCCGCCCACCAGCAGCAGGGTGCCGTAGACGTTGAAAAAGGGAGTCAGCACCCGGACGCCCGGCGAGACGATGACGGCGCCGGAGAGTTCGACCCCTGCGGCCCGTGCCGGGTCGAGCTGCGCCCCCGCCACTTTGAATGCTGCATACGAAGTCCCCACGGCCAGGAGCGCCATCAAGAGGTGTGCGACGCGCCGGGGCAGCAAGAGGTAAGCCGTGCCCTGGCCCAGGTAGGCGGCCACCAGGACCGCTCCCGTCAGGTACCAGAGCCGGAAGCCTGCCTCGCTGAAACCGTAGAGCCCTCTGTGCACCTGCGCGGCCGCGCCGGCGGCGTACAGGAGCAGGCCGATACCCCAGAGCAACAGATGCAAAGAGCGCGGCCTGCGGCCAAAGCGGCGCAGCACCATGGCCGCAAACGCCGTGCTCACGGCAAAGGCTGCGGCCGCCACGCTCACGGAGAGCGTGTGGGTCACCGGGTTCATCGATGCGCCAGCCCCCCGTCCCCGACCGGGCCACGTCCGTCGCGGCTACGCGCCGTTCATGTGCCCGTCGGGCTTGACATCCCGCACCATGTTCTGCCGGACGGCGTACGCCGCCGCCTCGGCCCGGTTGGCCAGTCCGAGCTTGCTCAGGATCATGGAGACGTAGTTGCGAACCGTCTTTTCGCTCAAGTACAAGGTTTCGGCGATCTCCCGGTTGGTCTTGCCCTCGGCGATGAGCGCCAGGATGCGGCGCTCCTGAGGGTTGAGCTTCTCGTGGGGCTGGGCCTCCTCGGCCGTCATGTTGCGGACCCGATCGAGGAGCTTGCCCGTCACCGACGGGTCGAGCAGCGACTCGCCGCGCGCCACGGTGCGGATGGCGTCCACCAGGTCCATCGAGTTGACCTCTTTGAGGACGTAACCGCTGGCCCCGGCCATGACCGCCCCGAAGACGGCCTCGTCGTCGGGGTACGAGGTGAGCATGATGACCTTGACCCCGGGATGGCGCTCCTTGATGCGCCGGCAAGCCTCGACCCCGTTGAGCTCCGGCATGCGGATGTCCATGACGACGACGTCGGGCTGGAGAGAGTCGGTCAGCTCCACCGCCCGGCTGCCGGTATCGGCCTCGCCCACCACGGTGAACTCCGGGATCCGCTCCAGCAGCGACCGGAGCCCGATCCGTACGACCTCGTGGTCGTCGGCCACCAGGATGCGCACCTGCCTGCCGGCCTGCTGTGGACGGCCAGACGCACCGTCAACCATGGCGGCTTCTCACCTCGTCGTCCGCTTTCATGCGCTGATCCGTTGCCCCTCCACGGGGGCTCGCGCCGACGGCGCCCGTAAGGGAATACGTACCATCACGGTCGTGCCCTCTCCCGGACGGCTGTCGATGTCGAACTCGCCCCCCAGGAGCTCCGCCCGCCGGCGCATGTTGACCAGGCCCCATCCCTGGCGATCGCCGGCCTGCCCGGGGTCGAACCCACGCCCGTCGTCCTGCACGTACAGCACGAGCTCGCCCTCCGACTCGTGCACGCCGACGCGCACCTGGCGGGGCTGCCCGTGCCGGGCGGCGTTGCTGACGGCCTCCTTCACCACCTGGGAGAGTTCATTGGCGACCGCGGGCGGCAACGCCTTCTCGTCAATGGATCCTATCTCCAGGTGTACCGGCAGGTGATAGACCCGGGAGGCCTCGCCGGCGACCGCGCTCAGCTTTTGGGCGAGGGTGAGGCCGGTCTCGCCCGGCAGGCGCAGGTCCATGATGTACCCCCGGACGTCCTGGATGATGCCGTTGACCCGGGCGAGCAGCTCGTCGAGCAAACGCCGGCTCGCCTCGGGGGTCGACTCCATGGCGTACCGCGCGTTTTGCATGCCCAGGCCCAATGCGTACAAGGACTGAATGACGCCGTCGTGCAGCTCCCGGGCGATCCGGTCCCGCTCGGCGAGAATCGCCCGCATCCTCCGCACTTCCTCCAGCCGCTGGGCCGCCTCGATGTCGAACATCTCCATGACCCGGATCATGAAATACGCCATACCGAGCCCGGTCAGCGCCCGAACGCCCTCCACCGGAAGGCCGGTCACCTGCAAGAACTGCTCGGAGTTGAGCCGGTTAGACGGGAAAAACCCGGCGTTGGGCACGATCAGGCCGGCCGCCACGGCGTAAGCGCCGAACGAGACGATGGCCCACTGCAGCCACCGCACCAGATGCCCCATGCCGGCTACCCGCAGCTCGTCGAACTGGCGGGCCAGCGCAAGAGCCACCAGCACCGCCCCGGGGAAGGCCAGGATGTATCGGGACCACGCCTCGCTGACGACCAGCCAGTGCTCGTAGCTCGCGGGCAGCATGACCACGGGGTAGAAGAAGAAGCTCACGCCCCAGACCGTCGTGAGCAAGAGGGGCAGATGGGCGAGCAGCCGGAGCTTCGGGTCGCCATCGGCCAGAAGGCGCGCGCCGAACGCCATCAAGAACGAGAAGGTCAGCGCCGTCAGGAGCGCGTGCAGAGCCTGCAGCGTCACCACGATGGCCGCCGGCGTATACGTGCGCTGGATGGGGATGAAGACCTGCCCCCAACTCGCCAGCGCCTGCAGGATGCCGAAGGTACCGAGCAGCGGGAGGTGGCGTGCCATGCGCAGCTGGCTCGGGCGCCGCGACTCCAGGGCGATGGCCAGGCCCATGGCGAAGAAAGCCAGTCCATAGGCGAACTGGACCACCACCGCGTTGGCCCGGAAAAACTCGATGACCGACTCCTTCACCGCGTCCGCCCGACCCTCGCACCCGTTGACACCATGTAAACCTCACACCTCGTTCATTGTACCACAAAGGGCGGGCGGGTTCGAAAAACGCGGCCTTACGGGCCTTTCAGGCGCCTCTGGCCCTGGCTCGGGCTCGTGCGGGGGTCCCGCGGCTGTTGGCCGCCACGCTCCTCGGTGCCTGCAGCGCGGCCGCCGCTTCCCGCCGCCCGTCGGTGCCGGCGGCCGCTTCGCTGCCGGGGACGAGCGGGGCGATGGGCGGGAGCTCGGGCCGGGCGCGCCGGCGCCGGTTGACCGGCGGGGGCTTTTGGCCGGGGAGGTAGAGCACCTCGCGGGTGAGGTAGGCGTCCATGGCGACCAGGAAGTTACGAAACACCTGCTGGATCTCGTGGATGATCCCGTGAGGTCCGAGGCGCCACCATTCCCGGGGCGTGAAGTAGGCCGAGACCTCGGCCTCCGAGCCGCTGCGCCCGAACCACTGGATCAGGTGCAGGTTGTCCGACTGGAGCAGCCACATCGCGAGATCGATGATGGCCGGATCCTGGGTGAGCAGCGCCTTGTGGTAGACGTGATGCATGAGCTGGAAGACCGCCTGCTGCGCGCCATTTCCCAGGAAAAAATCCACGCCGCCCTCGCCCGCCCAGGTGGTGGGAAAGGCGGGCAGGGGAAGGTGGTGGCTGCGATCCCGCAGCTTCGCGATGGCTTCGCCGGGCAAGAGCGTCTCGACGCCCTGGCGCTCGAGTTCCCGGGGCAGCGCCCGCATGAAGTCGAAGATGCCGGTCTCCTTCCAGTGGTGCTCGCCGAACGTCTCGTAGTCCCACCCGACGGTCACCACGTCGCCCGATGCCTCGGCGATCCACCGGGCGTACGTGTCCGCGTACAGCGGCCACAGGGCCCACGAGCGGTTGGAAAAGCGGTAGCCGACGTCGTCGCTCAGCTGGTAGTGACGGGTGAGCAGGTACAGGCGCCGGTTATAGTGGTACAGATAGCTGGGCTGTCGCCACCCCAGCACCCACGGCCTGCCGTCCATGAACGCTCCCCGGAAGCCCGCCTGCTCCAGCGCGAAGTAGATGTCGTTGGCCATGAACATCTCGGTCGTGTCGGTCACGGCGACGGGCGAGCGCAGGTCGAACAGCTTGCGCAGCATCTCCGCCGTTTCCCGCATCCGTCGCACGAAGGCGTCCATGTCGACGTAGAAGAGGAAGCTGTGGTACGGTTCCACGTTGATGACTTCCACGTTGGGGTGGCGGGCCAGGCGCCGGAGTTTCTCCATGAGCGCCTCGTCCCACATCTGCGCCTGCCGCAAGAACGACCACGAGAAACCGACGCTGAGCTTGAGCCCCCGGTCGGCCAGCTCGAGGAACATCTCGGTGGCCGGGTGGTAGCAGGTGGCCGCCACCTTCTCCAGGTACCGGCGGTTCATGCGCTCGTCGAACAGGCAGCGTTCGATGTCGGCGGGGACCGCCCCTTTGGGGATGGGCTGGGCCGGCAGCTTGAGGCGCCTGGGCTGGTGGATGACCGTGTAGATCACCAGGTGCTGGGCCACGGCTACCGGACCTCCTCTAGCGCGGCCGCCGCCTCTTTCACCTCGCCCGCACCCTCGGGCCTCCTGCGGCCCCCTCCTCCGTCCTCCCTCGTCGATCGGAGCTGGGGCCACACCAGGCGCTGCTGCTCCGCCGCGAACTGCAGGCGGTCCACCAGGATGGGCAGCACGTGCGACCAGGTATAGCGGGCCGCCGTCGCCCGCCCGTTTTCCCGCAGCTTTTGGCTCAAGGCCGGGTCGTGGACGACCCGGCGCACGTGGTAGGCGATTTCGCGCGGATCGTCGGTCTCGAGCACGATGGCGTTGTGATAGGCGATGGCGTAATCCTCGCCCGTGGCCCCCGTGATCGGTAAGCCGCCGGCGCCCATGACCTCGAGCCCCACCAGCCCGAACGGCTCGATGCCGCTGTTGGCGAGCACCGCATCCGCCGCCTGGTAGAGCGTCCGCAGCAGGTTGTCGGAGACGAAGAACTTGAGCTGGAAGACGTCGACCTCCGGATGGGCGGAGATCACCTGGGCCAGCTCGGAGGAGGTCGCGTGGCTCTCGAGATGGACCGGCATCGTCCGCAGTCCCAGCCCGGACGCCCGCCCCAGCACCTCTTGCTCGTGTGGCTCGATCCCACCCCGGATGACCATCTTGGGCGCCATGCCCTGGGCCTTGAGCAGGGCCACCGCTTCCACGGCCATCAGCCACCGCTTGTCGGGGTCGAAGCGCCCGACCTTGACGAGCAGCACCCTTCCGCCGGCTCCCTCGAGGCCCTTGCGCAGCACTCCGACCGACCGGGGGGGCACGGGGCGCAACGCCTCGTCGGCGATCCCGTTGGGAATCACGACCGGATTGATCCCCCGGCCCCACATCACGTGCTTCATGTACCGGCTCACCGTCGTGACGGTGGTCACGTAGCCCAGCCGGCCCCAGTTGATGCGGTCGAACCCCATCGTGTTGTTGGCGTTCCAGGCGAGCAGGGCGTGGTGCCGCAGCCCGGCGCCCCACAGGCGGTCGCTCAGTTCACAGACGGTGTGGGCGGTGTGCCACTCCTCGGCCAGCACGACCAGCACCTTGCCCTCTTCCACCGCCCGGCGGGCGATCTGGCCCGTCACGAAGTCGGGCACGGTTTCGTCGAAGTCATAGCGCTTGGCATCTTCGCCTTCGTACACTCCCTGGGGATAGTACCGGCTGATCCACTGGCACCAGCGGTGCAGATGCAGACGCCCCTCCTCCTGCACCTCCATCCCCGGTGCCGCCGGGTCTCCCACGAAGACGAGATGGGTGTGGTACCCGGCTCGCGCCAGCGCGCTCGCCAGCTGGGTCACCCGTACCCCGAGCCCGCCGGCCCTGCTGTACAGGTCGGGCCCCTCGAACGAGAGCAAGGTGAAGACGGCCGTCTCGGGCGAAAGGGTATGGCGATCCGGCGCCCGCAGCGCTTCCACACCCATCAGGCCCCTTTCTTTTGCAGTTCCTGGATGCGGGTGGCGTAGCGGCCGATGAGCTCCTCGACGTCCGAGCGGCTCTTCCCTTCCGCGATGAGGTGGAAGACCGGTTCGGAGGCGTCGGGCAAGGCCAGTACCCAGCCTCGGTCGTAAAACATCTTGATGCCGTCGATGTACTCGGCCTCCCTGGCCGTGCCGGCCTCTCGGGCGAGCAGCCGCATGACCCGCCCCTTGTACTCCCAGGGGCACTCGATGGCCTGTTCCTGGAGGTAGAAGTCGGGCACCTGCGCCACCAGCTCCGACAGCCGGCCGCCGTCGGCCAGCGCCATGAGGACCCTCGCCAGGGCGACCAGGGCATCTTGCGTCGGGTGGAACGCGGGGAAGATGAACCCTCCCTGCGTGTTGCCTGCGATCACCATGTTGTCCCGGTGGGCGGCGGCCAGATGCATGAGCGCCCTCGCCTCGTGCTTGGTGCGCAGCACCTGCGCTCCCCGCTCGGCCGCAATCTGGTCCACGATGCTGGGCGCGCTGACGGGCACCCCCACCGTGCTGCCCGAAGGCCGCCCTTCCAGGGCGATCCGGGTCATCAAGGCCAGCAGGATCTCCTCCGAGACCGTGCGGCCCTGCTCGTCGACCAGGAAGAGCCGCTCCCCGTCGTCGTCGATGAGGGCGCCGAGGTCCGCTCCCAGCATGGCGACGGCCTGCCCGAGCTCCACGAGCATGCGGGCCCGGTCTTCCCGGGACCGGGGCGCCCTGCGGGGATCGGGGTAGGGGTGGAGCGCGATGACCTCGCACCCGAGGCGGGCGAGCAGGCCCGGCACGACCATGGAGAGCCGGCCGTACGCGTAGTCGACCACGATCTTGAAGCGGCGGCGGGCGATGCGGGGCGCGTCGATGAAGTCGAAGAAGGCCTCCGTGTAGCTCTCCAGGACCCGGGCCGGGAAGTCGAGCCTCCCGACCTCCTCGGCCGGGGTGCGCCGGAACTCCTCCCGGAAGAAGAGGGACTCGATCTTGCGCTCGGCCGACCGGTGCACGTTGATGCCCCGGTGGTCCAGCAGCTCCACCAGGGTGGAGGAGGGATCCCGCGGGTCGACGCGCACGTGCACCCCTCCGGAGGCGCCCAGCACGGGGATGGCCCGCCGGGCGATGGTGAGC
Source organism: Limnochordaceae bacterium (assembly GCA_014896295.1). Lineage (GTDB taxonomy): Bacteria > Bacillota > Limnochordia > Limnochordales > Geochordaceae > Carboxydichorda > Carboxydichorda subterranea. The sequence continues at coordinate 101,352 of JADBKR010000002.1, read as the reverse complement.
GGCGTGGAGCGGAGATCCTGCACGCTGGTCCCCACCGTCAAGAAGCCCACGATGAGCGACCGCAGGATCATGCGGGAGGCAGGGTGTTCATCGCGGCTGGTCGTCACCACGGTCCCCTTGCCCAGGTACGTGCCAAACGCGGCGGCCAGGCGCACCGCGAACTCCGGGGTCATCTCGACGTTGGTCAGGCCTGAGACGCCCCGATCCCGGAAAAGCGATTCGTGCCACGCCGAGCCCCAGATGACGCTCATGTTGACCCGGGCGCCAGCTTCGACCACCTTGTTGGGCCAGATCTTGACCTGGGGCGCCACCTTGGCTCCCTGGCGCAGGACGCTGCGATCGCCGACGACGGCTCCTTCGCCGATCACGCAGCCGCGGTCGACGGCCACCTGCTGGCCCAGGATGGCTCCCGAGACGTGCGCGCCCCTCCCCACGAACACCCCGTGCCAGACGATGGAACGCTGGATCGTCGCCTGCTCTTCGACGATGCAGTTGCTCCCCAGTACCGTGTAGCCCAGGATGCGGGCGCCCGGGCCGATCCGGCAGTTATCGCCGATGATGGCCGGCCCCCGGATCTCGGCCGTCGCGTCGATGACCACGTCGCGGCCCATCCACACGTCGTTGATGCGGCGGCCGTCGACGTCGACCTGCACCAGGCCCTCCAGCACGTGGTCGTGCGCCATGCGGTAGGCGCCGATGTTACCGACGTCGCACCAGTAGCCGCTCGACACGAAGCCGAAGAGGGGCGCTTTCTTCTTGAGCAAGACGGGGAAGACGTCCTGGCTGAAGTCGACCGCCCGGCCCGGCTCGACGTACCGGAGCACCTCGGGCTCCAGGATGTAGATGCCGGAGTTGACCGTATCGGAGAAGACCTCGCCCCAGCTCGGCTTTTCCAGGAACCGCTGGATCCGGCCCTCGTCGTCGGTGACGACGATCCCGTACTCCAGGGGGTTTTCCACGCGGGTGAGCACCAGGGTCGCCAGCGCCCCTCGCTGCTTGTGGAACGCCATGGCTGCCGCCAGATCGATGTCCGTGAGCGCGTCCCCGCTGATGACGAGGAACGGCTCCTGTCCGACGAACTCCTCGCACAGCTTGACGCTGCCGGCCGTGCCCATGGGCGACTCTTCCACCGAGTAACTGATCCGCACGCCGAACTCGGCACCATCGGCGAAATGGCTACGAATGTCGTCCCCCAGGTAGTGCAGCGTGGCCCGGATGTCGGTGAACTGGTGGCGGCGCAGCAGCTCCACGATGTGAGCGAGGATGGGCTTGTTGGCGACGGGAACCATGGGCTTGGGCCGCTGTACGGTGAGGGGACGAAGCCTCGAACCTTCTCCGCCGGCCATGACGACGGCCTTCAAGAAGCTCCCCCCTTAGAACGAACGGAGAAGCGGGGTGAGGTGGCTGGAGCGTGCGACGACGGTGACCGCGATGTGGAGTCCGTCTGGAATCATCTTACCACGCTGGTCGATCGCTGTTCAACGCGGTCGATGGCGGAAAAAGAACGTCGATTTCCGCATGTTTTTGAAACCGCATACGACCTCCTGGGGTCGTACGCGTGCCGCCGGTGGAAAAGGACAGGCGCCCCGGCCGGGGCGCCTGTCCTGCGCAGGCTCTCGGCGGTCAGGAGAGCAGGCCGTCGAGAATGGTTGCGTCGAGGCGGCGCACCACTTCCGTCATGAGACGGGCGGCCGCCTCGAAGTCCGACAGGTCGATGATGCTCGAACCCGTGTGGATATAGCGGGCGGGGACGCCGATCACCAGGGAGGGTACGCCCCGGCGCCAGAGGTGGAACCGCCCCGCGTCGGTCCCTCCGCCGGGCATCAGGTCGAACTGGTACGGGATCCCGGCCGCTTTCGCCGTCTCCACGACGAAGTCGCGCAGCTTGCGGTGCGGTACCATGGACGCGTCGTACAGCGTGATGGCCGGCCCCTTGCCCAGCTTCGACTGGGCTTCCTCGGGCTTGACGCCGGGGGTGTCGCCCGCGATGGAGACCTCCAGGGCGAAGGCCACGTCGGGCTGGCTCAGCTCCGCGAGGGTGGCTGCCCCTCGCAGGCCTACTTCCTCCTGCACGGTGGCGCCCGCGATGAGCGTATTGGGGTGGCCGGGCCCGGACGCGCTGCGGCGGAGCACCTCGACGGCCAGCGCGCAGCCCACCCGGTTGTCGAAGGCCTTGGCCAGCGCCCGCCTGCCGCCTGCCAGGAGCGTGAAGGAGGTGGCCGGCACCACCGGGTCGCCGGGCCGGATCCCCATGGCCTCGACCTCGGCCCGGTCAGAGGCCCCCACGTCGATGAACATCTCCTTCTTCTCCACGACCTTCTTGCGGTCTTCGGGCGACAGGATGTGGGGCGGCTTGCTCCCGACGACTCCGGGTACCGGCCCTTTCTCGCCGAGGACCGTCACCCGCTGGGCCAGCATCACCTGCTCCCACCACCCGCCGAGCGTCTGGAAGCGGAGGAAGCCCTCGTCGGTCACGGATCCGACCATGAAGCCCACTTCGTCCATGTGGCCGGCCATCAGGATCCGGGGGCGTTCGGCGCTGCCCCGGTGCACGGCCGCTACGCTACCGATGGCGTCCTGGACGAGTTCGCCCGAGCCTTCCAGGTGGCGGCGCATCACCGCGCGCACCGGATCCTCGAAGCCGGGGACCCCGGCCGCCTCGGTCAGCTCTCGCAACAGCTCCAGGGTCTGCGGGGAGATCGTGAGCGGGGAAGCATCAGCCACGGCTGTCGAATCCCTCCTCGTTTCGTGCCCGTTGGCAGAGTGCGCGACCATGGACGGGCGCAGCCCGCAACTTCGCCCCGTGGGCCCGGGATGCCTGCCCGGGCCTCCCGTCCATTCAGGGGAGGCCGTCCGCTCGCTCCGGGGGCAGCAGGACAGGGCCCGTCCGCCTCGAAGAGAGGCGCCTGGCCGCCCGGTGAGCCCGTGCGGCGCGCCGCAGCTACTCGTTTGGAGATGGAGACACGATACCGAATAGTATGGCAGCGATACGCTTCCGACCAGACGACGGGGCACGGGCGGGAGTGCAGCAGCGGGCTCTGGTGACGTGGAGGCCGGCAGGGCTCCTTTCCCACGACCCGCAGCCGCCAGGCGGCGACGTGGTGCGCAGCGGCGAGCGCAACGCCTTCTTGCGCTTTTCGTGGGAGGGGCCGAGGCCGCTTCGCTTCGAGGTGTGGCTCGACGACGGGTCGCTCCGGCGTCTGCCGGCCGCGCCGATCGCCAACCTGCAGGAGACGTGGTGGTACCGGGTCGAGGTGGAAGTCCGGCGTCCGGCGTTGTGGTACGTGGTAAGGCTGGAGCTGGCGGGGGGCGCGGGCGCCCCCGATGGCCGCTTGCCGCGGGGGGCGGGACAGGCGGCGCCCGCCGGGACGGCGACGGTGTGGTGGGGGCCCCGAGGGGCGTCGACGGCCAGGCCCGGCCCCGGGGAGTGGTGGGCGGTCGATTTGTCGCAGCGGCCGGCCTTCGTCACCCCCGCGTGGGCCCGTACGGGCGTGGCGTACCAGATCTTCCCGGACCGCTTTTACAACGGCGACCCGGCCAACGACCCGCCGGGCGTCGCCGCCTGGGGAGACGTCCCGACCTTTTCCAACTTCTTCGGCGGGGATCTGGAGGGGATTCGCCGTCGCCTCGACTACCTGCAGCATCTCGGCGTGGACGTGATCTACCTCAACCCCATCGTGCAGGCGCCGTCCAACCATCGCTACGACGCCTCCGACTACCTCGCGGTCGATCCGGCGCTCGGCACGGAAGAGACCGTGCGGCGGCTCATCGACGAGATGCACCGCCGGGGGATGCGGCTGATCCTGGACGCGGTGTTCAACCATACGGGGGAGACGTTTTGGGCATTCCGGGACGTGGCGGAGAAGGGGCCGGACTCGCCCTATTTCCACTGGTACTACGTGTACGAGTGGCCCCTGCGCCGCGACCCGCCGTCGTACGCCTGCTGGTGGAACTTGCCCCACCTGCCCAAGCTCAACACCGCGCATCCCGAGGTACGGGCCTACCTCTTCCGGGTCACCCGGTACTGGATGGAGCTCGGGGCCGACGGGTGGAGGCTCGACGTGCCCAACGAGCTCGAGCCGGGGTTCTGGCCCGAGTGGCGCAAGCTCGTCAAGAGCCTCAAGCCCGACGCGTACATCGTCGGGGAGATCTGGCACGAGGCCTCGGGGTATTTGTCCGGAGAGCAGTTCGACGCCGTCATGAACTACCCCATGCGCGACGCCTTGCTCGACTTCTTCGTTCGCCGGAGCATTGGGCCGGTCGAACTCTGGCAGCGCCTGGGGCATCTGGCACGGGCGTACCCGGCCCCCGCTTTCTTGACCCTCATGAACGTCCTGGGCAGCCACGACACGGAGCGAGTGCGCACGATGGCCGGCGGGAGTTCGCAGGCCGTGCGGGCCATGATGCTGTTCGTGGCCGCCTTCCCGGGGTTACCCACCGTCTACTATGGCGACGAGGCCGGCATGACGGGGGGGAAGGACCCCGATTGCCGCCAATGTTTCCCCTGGGACGAGCGACGCCAGGACCTGCCGACGTGGCGGTGGGTGAGGCGGCTGGCCCGGCTTCGCAAGCAGGTAGGGGCTCTTGCTCGCGGCGACCTGGCCGTGGTCGAGGTGGCGGGCAGCAGCGACGTGGTGGCCTTCGGGCGTTTGCGCGGCGGGCCGCCGGCCGGCGCGGCGCTTTGCGTCGTGAGCCGCAGCCAGGGGCAGGAGACGGTGACCGTGGATCCGGGGGAGGAGATGGCCGCTCTGGCGGAGGTGGGCAGGGCGCAACACGCTCGTGGCCGGGCCACCCGCTGGGTGGACCTCCTCTCCGGCCGGTGCGTGAGCGGGGGGCGCCGGCTTCGCCTTACCCTCGGCCCGCAGAGCGGGATGCTGCTCGTGCCCCACTCGACGTGGGGCGCGCTTTGCCGGTGAGGATGCGGGAGGTGCTGGAGCATTGGGGCGCAGGTTGTTCGGCACCGACGGAGTGCGGGGTGGCCAACCGGGAGCTGTCCCCGCTGCTCGCGTTCCGGCTGGCGAGGGCCGCGGGCGCTCTGGTGGCCGGGCGGTGGGAAGGAGGGCGCGAGCGGCCCTTCGTGCTGGTGGCGAGCGACACCCGCGTCTCGAGCGGGATGCTCGATGCGGCCGTCACCGCGGGGCTCACCTCGGTAGGGGTCGATGCGGTGCGCCTCGGGATCCTGCCCACGCCCGGGTTGAGCTGGCTCACCCACCATACCGGGGCCGCGGCGGGCATCATGATCTCCGCTTCCCACAACCCGGTCGAGGACAACGGCATCAAGATTTTCGGACCCGACGGCTACAAGCTCTCCGATGACCTGGAGCGGCACCTGGAGGACGTGGTCGAGCGTATGGAGCAGGGAGAAGACCCGTTGCCCCGGCCCACCGGCCGGGACGTCGGGCGGGTGAGGACCGAGGGCGGGTGGGCTGACCGCTACCTCGAGTACCTCGCCGAGCGGGTGCCGGTGGACCTGAGCGGCATGCGCCTGGTGCTGGACTGCGCCAACGGGGCGGCGCACCGGCTGGCGCCCCGGTTGTTTTCGGCGCTCGGCGCCGAGGTGCGGGCCATCCATACCGGGGACTCCGGGGAGGACATCAACGTTTCGTGCGGCTCGACCCATCCCGAGGTCGTGGCCGAGGAGGTCCGGCGCTACGGCGCGGACGCCGGGCTTTCGTTCGACGGGGACGCGGACCGGTGCATCGCGGCGGATGAGCGCGGCAACGTGGTCGACGGGGACCAGCTCCTCACCATCTGCGCCCTTGACCGGATACGCCGGGGCAAGCTCCCCGGCGGTGCCGTGGCCTGTACCGTCTACTCCAACGGCGGCTTGAGGGAGGCGCTGAGGGCCGCAGGCGGCGACGTGATCGTGACCCCGCCGGGAGACCGCCACGTGCTGGAGGCGATGCGCACCCATGGCCTCGTGCTGGGCGGGGAGCAGTCGGGCCACCTCATCTTCCTGGAGCACGCCAGGACCGGCGACGGTATGCTGACGGGGCTCATGTTGCTCGACGTGATGCGCCGGCAAGAAGAGCCGCTGTCATGCCTCGCGGCCCAGATGCGGCGTCTTCCGCAGGCACTGGTCAACGTGCGGGTGGCCCGCAAGGAAGGCGTGCTCGACCGGGCCGAGGTGCAGGAGGTCATCGCCCGGGCGAGAGAGGCCCTCGGCGACGCCGGCCGGGTGTACGTGCGCCCGTCTGGCACCGAGCCGCTCATCCGTGTTATGGTGGAGGCGTCCGATCCGGCCCTGGTGGACGAGTGGGCCCGCCGGGTGGTGGCGGCCCTGGAGCACGCAGGGAGCGAGGGGGTGGTGGCGCAGAGCGTGTCCGGATCATAGGGGGTTCGCGCAGAGTCGCATACCGGCACCGGGAGCGCGCGAGCGAGCAAGAGCGCCGGGCGGCGTCGGCGAGACGGTGCGTGGCTTCGTGACACACAGCGCCAGGGCTTGCGGGCACGTGAGGTCTGCAAGTTGACGAGGTGGGGGATCTCGGATCATCGGCGGGTGACCCCCGGCCTACCACGGTCGTGAGGAGACTGCCAAATCCCGGGAGCGATCCCGGGGACAGAAGGTCTCCACGTGGTCGTCTCGACCCATGCCTTCTTCGGCCCCTTCTCCGTCGCGCCGTTCCCGTGGCGTGGGGAAAGGGGCGTCTTCGTCTCATGTGTGGCATCGTGGGCTACGTCGGCCACCGTCCGGCGCTTCCCATCCTCCTGGAGGGACTGCGCCGGCTCGAGTACCGGGGCTATGACTCGGCAGGGGTGGCCGTGGTCAACCACCGCCTGCAGGTGGTCAAGTCGCGAGGGCGCGTGGAGCAGCTGGAGCGACTCGTGGGTTCCCAGGGGCTGGAGGGCCGCTTCGGCATCGGGCACACCCGCTGGGCCACGCACGGGGCGCCGAGCGATCACAACGCGCATCCGCACACGGATTGCTCGGGGCGCTTCGCGGTGGTGCACAACGGGATCCTCGACAACTTCGCCGAGCTGCGAAAGGAGCTCGAGGCCCGCGGCCACCGGTTCCGGTCCGACACGGACACCGAGGTCGTCGCCCACCTTCTCGAAGAGGCGTGGCGGGGCGACCTGGCCGCGGCCTTGCGGGAAGTGACCCGGCGGCTGCGTGGTTCGTGGGCGCTGGCCTGCGTCTGTACGGACCAGCCCGATACCCTGGCGCTCGCGCGCCAGGATAGCCCGCTCGTCATCGGGGTAGGGGACGGGCAGTACGTGGTCGGATCCGACGTGACCCCGGTGCTGGCCACCACGCGGCGGGTCCTCTACCTCGACAACGGGGAGGTCGCGCGGATCGACCTCCGGGGCGTCACCATCTGGGACGCCCGGGGCGAGGTAGTGGGCCGCTCGCCCGTGGAGGTGGCGTGGGATGCGTCGGCGGCCGAAAAGGGCTCCTTCGACCACTTCATGATGAAGGAGATTTACGAGCAGCCGCAGGCGGTCCGCCAGACGCTGGCCGGGCGCGTCGATCCGGCGGCCGGCAGCGTCGACCTCTCCGGCGCCGGGCTCTCGCCCGATCGCCTGCGGAGCTTCGAGCGCATCCAGATCGTGGCGTGCGGCACCGCCTGGCACGCGGGCCTGGTGGGCCGGCGGCTCATCGAGGCGTGGGCGCGCCTTCCCGTCCAGGTCGACGTGGCGTCGGAGTTTCGCTACGGGGAGCCGCTGGTCGACGGCCGGACCCTGACGGTCGCCATCAGCCAGTCCGGGGAGACGGCCGACACCCTGGCGGCCGTGCGGGAGGCTCGCCGGCTGGGTTCGCCGGTGCTGGGCATCGTCAACGTGGAGGGGAGTTCGCTTGCCCGAGAGGCCGACTGGGTGCTCACCACGAAGGCGGGGCCGGAGGTGGCGGTCGCCTCGACCAAGGCGTACCTCACGCAGGTCGTGGCGCTGCACCTGCTGGCCCTGGCCCTCTCCCGCGTCGAGAGGCCGGAGGAGGGGCGCATGCTGCTGCAGCTTCCCCAGCGGATCGAGCAGACCCTGGCGATGGAGCCGCGAGTCCGGGAGCTGGCGCGCCAGCTGGCCGGCCAGTCCCATCTGTTTTACATCGGGCGGGGGCTCGACTACGCGGTGGCCATGGAAGGGGCCTTGAAGCTCAAGGAGATCTCCTACATCCACGCGGAGGCGTACGCGGCAGGCGAACTCAAGCATGGCACCCTGGCCCTCATCGAGCCGGGGCGCACCGTCGTGGCGCTCGCCACCCAAGAGGCGCTTCGCGCCAAGACCGTGGGCAACATGGTGGAAGTGAAGGCCCGGGGCGGCAGGGTCGTCGCCGTCACGCCGGATCGGCCCGACGCCCGTAAGGAGGTGGAGGTGGCCGCCGACGCGCTCCTGGCCCTTCCCGACGCGCCGGAGGGGCTGCTCCCGGTCCTGGCCGCGGTGCCGCTGCAGATGCTCGCGTACTTTGCCGCCGTGGAGCGGGGATGCGACGTGGACCGGCCCCGCAACCTGGCAAAGAGCGTCACGGTGGAGTAAGCTTCCAACGAGGGTGGCGCCTCGCTCGAAGAGGCGCCGGCACCGGAGGCGAGCACTTCCCCATGGGATGCGGGCCGGGCCCGAGCGCGATCGTGGGCGTGGGGGTCGACGTCGTCGAGGTCGACCGCATCGCAAGGGCGCTCGAGCGCCACGGGGAGCGGTTCCTGGAACGGCTCTTCTCGTCCGAGGAGATTGCCTACTGCCTGGCCAAGAGGCACCCGGCGGCCAGGGCCGCTTGCCTGGCGGCTCGCTTCGCCGCCAAGGAGGCGGTGATGAAGGTGCTCGGGACCGGCCGTCGCGGGGTTGCTTTCCATGAGATCGCGGTGACCCACCGGCGAGGGGGCCGGCCGGCCATCGAGCTCCGGGGCCGCGCGGCCCGGGTGGCCGAAGCCCTGGGCGTTGACGAGGTCTGCGTCTCGGTGAGCCACGGGCGCGACGTCGCCGTGGTCGTCGCGCTGGGGGTGCGACGGTGAAGGCCATCAGCGTGGCCTCGATGCAGGAGGTCGACCGCCGCGCCGCGGCGGAGTACGGCGTCCCCAGTATGGTCCTGATGGAAAACGCCGGAGCGGCGGTCGCCCGCGTCGCGTCCGAGATGCTGGGCGGCTCCCCGGCCGGGCGGCGGGTCGTGGTGGTGGCGGGGCCGGGCAACAACGGCGGCGACGGCCTCGTCGCCGCACGGCGGCTGGCCAACCGGGGAGCCCGGGTGCGGGTGTTGCTCGCGGCAGAGCAAGCGGGGGAGCGGCCGCGTCTTTCCCCTGATGCCCTGGCCAACTACCAGATCGCGACGCGAAGCGGCATCGAGGTCGTCGCCCTTGCCTCCCTCGGGGAGGACCGGGCCGGCGAGCTCCTGGCGACTGCGCAACTCATCATCGACGCCGTGCTGGGTACGGGCGCCCGGGGAGCGCCCCGAGGGCCGGCCATGGCCGCCATTGCCGCCATCGAGCGAGTCTCCGGAGCGGTGCCTGTCCTGGCGGTGGACATCCCTTCGGGGGTGGACGCCGATACCGGGCTGGTGGCGGGCGTGGCCGTCCGGGCTACCCGGACGGTGACCTTCGGGCTACCCAAGCCGGGCCAGCTCCTTTTCCCGGGGGCTGCGCTTTGTGGGCGCATCGACGTGGCGGAGATCGGGTTTCCTCCCGCTTTGCTCGAGCAGGCCCCGCCCACCTTCGAGATCCTGGACGCCCGGAGCGTGCGGGCTTTCTTACCTGCGCGCCCTGCGGACGCGCACAAGGGCACCTTCGGCCACCTGCTGGTGGTGGCAGGGTCCCGGGGGATGGCCGGAGCGGGCGTGCTGGCGAGCCGTGCGGCCGCGGCGGCCGGCGCGGGGCTGGTCACGTGGGGGCTGCCCCGGTCGCTGCAGGACGGCGCGTTTGGCGCCGTCCCCGAAGCGCTGACGGTCGGCCTGTCCGAGGGCGAAGAGGGGCGGCTGGGCCCGGCTTCGGCCGGAGAGATCCTGGCGCTGCAGCCATCCCGCGACGCCCTCGTCATCGGCCCCGGCCTCGGGACCCACCCGCTCACGCGCCAGGCGGTGCTCTCCGTCGTGGGCAACTGGCAGAAGCCTCTCGTCGTCGACGCCGACGCGCTCAACGCCCTGGCGGCCGAGGGAGCGGAGCGATGGCTCCGGCCGGACGCCGGGGCCGCCGTGCAGCATCCCGGCCGTATCCTGACGCCTCATCCCGGGGAGATGGCCAGGCTGCTGGGCAAGACGATCGGGCAGATCCAGGAGGACCGCGTCACGCACGCTCTCGAGGCTGCCAGGCGCTTCGGGGCCGTGGTGGTGCTCAAAGGCGCCCGGACCATGGTGGCGGCTCCCGACGGGCGCCTGTGGCTCAACCCGGCTGCGTCGGCAGCCCTTGCCACGGGCGGCTCCGGCGACGTGCTGGCGGGGATTGCCGGGAGCCTGCTGGCCCAGGGCGTGGGCGCGGTCGAGGCCGCCCTGGCTGCGGTGTACGTGCACGGCCTGGCCGGGTGGATGGCGGCCGAGGGCGGCAGCGTGGGCGTCACGGCTGCCGGCATCGCGGCGCGCGTCGGAGAGGCGATGCGCGGCCTCATGCGGGGCGAGCCGGTGCCCGAGGATCTGGAGCCCGTGCGGGTGCTCGAGTGAGGGCCCGCTCCACGGCCGGGCCGACCAGCGCGGCCGCGGCGGCCTTGGCCAGGTCCCAGCCGATGAACGGCACCACGCCCATGGCCACCGCTCGACGGGCGTTCAACCCCAGCACCAGTGCCAGCTGGGACGCCCCTGCCAGGTAGATGATGGCCACGGCTGCCCCTGCAGCCACCGCCGCGGCGGTGGCCGGCGCGCGTACCCGCGCCCGGAGGAAGGGCATCCGGTAAAGCGCGCTCGCCGCCACGGCGGCGACCGGGAAGCCCCAGAGATAGCCGCCGGTAGGGCCGAGCAGCACCCCGGGGCCGCCGCTCGCCCCCGCGAAGACGGGCAGGCCCGCGGCGCCCAGGGCAAGGTAGAGGGCCATGGCCCACCCCGCGGCCCGAGGGGGCAGCACGATGGCCGTGAGCAGCACGCCCAGCACCTGCAAGGTGACCGGCACCGGCGTGAAGGGCAGGGGAATGGCGACCTGGGCCAGGACCGCGACGAGCGACGCGGCCATGGCGGCCCGGGTCAACTGCGACAGTGTCGAGGGCGAAGCGACGGGCGACATCATCCTGGTCAACCTCCTCGTTCGATGGACCTCGGCCCGCCGGGGTCGGTGGGCGGTGGTCCCCCCGCTTCCCGCAGCGTCACGTCTCCCGCGTACAAGCGCTGGCGGACTCCTCCGGCTCGTTCCAGCACCAGCGCGCCGTCTCCGGCCAGCCCGGCGAGCCGTCCTCGCCACGAGCCGGAGGGCGTCTGGACCTCCACCTCCTCGCCCTTCCAGGCGAGCAGGGAAGAGGCCTCGGCGACGAGAGCCGCCGCCGGTAGTTGCCTGGGTTCGAAGCCTCCCAGGAGACGATGGAGTGCTGCCAGCACCCGGCCCAGGACTTCCGCCCGGGGCTGTGTCCACCCCAGTTGCCGCAACCCTATCGGAGGGAGCCCGCCGGCTGCCGGGGCCGGGTCGAGCTCCGGCGTCTCCACGTTGATCCCGATCCCTATCACGGCGAAGCGCACGGTCTCCTGATCCGCCGAGAGTTCGGCCAGGATGCCGGCGAGCTTGCGGCCGCCCGCGATCACGTCGTTGGGCCACTTGACCCGGGCACCGGCGCCCGGTAGGGCGCTTTGGACCGCCCTGGTCACGGCGACGGCGCTGGCCAGGGAGAGGAGCGAGACGTGGCGCGGCTCGAGTTGCGGACGTACCAGGACGGAGAAGTAGAGTCCGCCCGGCGGCGACACCCAGGTACGTCCCCGGCGGCCCCGGCCGCTCGTCTGCCGGTCGGCTACCACGACGGTCCCGGCGGGACCTCCTGCCTCGGCCAGCCTTCGGGCCTCGTCGTTGGTGGAGCCTACCACGGGAAAGAAGTGAACGGGCAGGCCGGCCAGGGAGGGGGGCAGCGCCATGGCGACCTCCCAGGGAAGCGGCAGGTCGGGAGCCGAAACCAACCGGTAACCCCGGCGGGGCGCCGCGTCGATCCGGTACCCCCAGGCCCGGAGATCTTCGAGCATCTTCCAGACCGCGGTGCGGCTCACGCCCAGGGACCGGGCCAGCGACTGCCCGGAGATCGGCCGCCCGGGCTGCAGCGCCCGGCGCAGCGCCACCATGGGCGCGGATGGGGCCGTGGAAGCGGACAAGTCGGGCCGGACACCTCCTGCGCGTGGCGAAGGGTGTACAGGGTTAGGGTAAGGAAGGAGCGGCCAAGTGTCAACCCATTTTTCCAAAATGGTTGACGTTTCGCCCGTTGCGGTCCCGCACGCCGGGGTGTCGTCTTCCGGCGGCGGCGAACCGGCGCGGCCCCGGCGCAGCTGGGTGGAGGTGGACCTCGGCGCGATCGCGGCCAACACGCGGGCGTTCGTGGAGCTGGTCCAACCGGCCCAGGTCATGGCGGTGGTCAAGGCCGACGGCTATGGCCACGGCGCGGTGGAGGTGGCGCGGGTGGCGCTCGAGGCGGGGGCGCGCTACCTCGCCGTCGCGACCACCTCCGAGGGGATCGCGCTGCGCAGCGCCGGCATCGACGCCCCCATTTTGGTCCTCGGAGTCGGCGGGGCAGCCGAGCCCCTCGACCGGCTCGTGGAGGCAGGCCTGACCGCGACGATCACCACGGAGCAGGCAGCCCGGAGGCTCGACGCGGCGGCGCGCTCCAGAGGACGGCGCGTCCGTGTCCACCTCAAGGTGGACACGGGCATGGGGCGTCTGGGCGTGCTCCCGGGCCAGGCCGCCTGGCTTGCGGGCCGGGTCGCGTCGCTGCCGGCCGTGGAGCTCGAAGGGGTCTACTCCCACCTTGCCACCGCCGACGACCCCGACCCCTCCTATGTGGCGATCCAGGCCGGCCGGTTCCGGGAGACGGTGGCATCCGTGGAGAGGGAGCTGGGCGCCCGCGCTCCACGGCCTTCGCCACCTGGCCAACACGGCCGGAGCGCTCTCCTCCTCTGAACTGCGATGGGACATGGTGCGCATCGGGCTGGGGCTTTACGGTTACTACCCTGCTCCTCACCTGCAGGATCGGGTCGCCTTGCGGCCCGCGCTCCGCCTGATGGCGGCGGTCTCGGAAGTGCGCACCTTGCCGGCCGGGAGCGGCGTCAGCTACGGCAGGACCCACGTGACCACCCGGCAGACCACCATCGCCACCCTTCCGATCGGGTACGCGGACGGATACACGCGCCGGCTCTCCAACCGGGGCAGGGCCGTCATCGGGGGCCGGGTTTACCCGGTCGTCGGGCGCATCTGCATGGACCACTGCATGGTGGAGACGGGAGATGACGCTCCGCCCGTGGGGGCCGTGGCCTGCCTGCTGGGCCCCGGAGACCAGGGCGAGATGACGGTGGACGAAGCAGCCCGCCTGACCGGGACCATTCCTTACGAGATCGTGACACAACTCGGTCCGAGGCTGCCCCGCGTCTACGTGAGACGTTAGATGTCCTGACATCCTGCCTTGTTGGCCCGGCACGGGCCGGATATGATAAGAGTAAAAAGGGGTGTCGCTTCCATAGAGCTACCGGCCCTTGTGCAATGGGCCAGGAGGACCCTCCGGGGCATCCGGCCGTCGATGGGACGAGGGGGTGTGTGCCGACCATGCCTGGAGTGGAGCCGACCGTGCCGGTCTATCCCATCGGGGTCGTGGAGCGCCTGACGGGCCTGAGCGCGCGCCAGATCCGCTACTACGAGAAGGAGGGGCTCCTTGCCCCCAGCCGCACCCGGGGCAACCGACGCCTCTTCTCCCCGGTGGACGTGGAGCGCTTGCGCCAGGTCAAGAGCTTGATGGCCCAGGGGCTCAACGTGGAGGGCGTCCGGGCCTACCTGGCTTCCCAGGGCGGGGCGGCGGCGCCGGCGCCGGGCGCTACGCCGGCGGCCCACGAGGCCGGTTCTGCAGCGCCGGGCCCCGGCGGGCAGGAGCTCGCCGGCGAGGCAGCCGTCGGAGGTCCCGCTGCGGGACCCGGCGGAGACGTTACCCATCCGTCCATTTTCCGCCAGGCCCGGGGGCGCAGGCTGACGTCGCTGTTTCCGGTCGATCATCAGGACGAACTGGTCCGCTGGCTGGAAGAGCAACGTCAGCAGTAATGGCGAAAAGGTGCAGGAACCGCGGCGAGCGCGGCGTACACCGCTGCACATGCACCCACGCATGGGCGAAAGGGAGCTCGAGGAGCCATGGATGATGCATCGGCCGCGGTGATTCGTCGCGCACGGGAAGATGCCGTCGAGTTCGTCCGCCTGCAGTTCACCGACATCCTGGGCGTGGTCAAGAACGTGGCGATCCCCGTTCGCCAGCTCGAGCGCGCGCTGGAGGAGGGGATCATGTTCGACGGGTCGTCGATCGAGGGGTTCACCCGGATCGAAGAGTCGGACATGCGGTTGCGGCCCGACCCCTCCACCTACTGCCTGTTTCCGGGGCTGACGGGCGAGGCCCGGGCGGCCCGGCTCATCTGCGACGTGGTCCGTTCCGACGGGGAGCCCTTCGAGGGCGATCCGCGGATGGTCCTCAAGCGCGTCCTGCAGCAGGCTGCCGACATGGGCTTCCGGGTGATGCTGGGGCCGGAGTGCGAGTTTTTCCTGTTCCGGCGCGATCCCGACGGCAAGCCGACCACCCAGACTCACGACGAGGCCGGGTACTTCGACCTCGGCCCGGTCGACCAGGGGGAGGCGGCCCGGCAGGAGATCGTCCTGGCACTGGAGTCCATGGGCTTCGACGTGGAGGCGAGCCACCACGAGGTGGCTCCGGGCCAGCACGAGATCGACTTCAGGTACGACGACGCCCTGGTCACCGCCGACCGGGTGGCCACCCTCAAGGTCGTGACCCGGACGGTGGCAGCGCGCCGCGGGCTCCACGCGACGTTCATGCCCAAGCCGATCTACGGGGTGGCGGGCTCGGGGATGCACACCCACCTCTCGCTGTTCCGGGACGGCGAAAACGCGTTTTACGAGCCGGCTGGCCCGTACCAGCTCTCCAGCGTCGCGCTGCACTTCGTGGCCGGGCTGCTCGAGCACGCCCGGGCCTTCACGGCGGTGACCAACCCGCTGGTCAACTCGTACAAGCGGCTCGTGCCGGGCTACGAGGCGCCGGTGTACATCTCGTGGTCCGCGCAAAACCGCAGCGCCCTGGTGCGGGTGCCCTCCGGCCGGGGCCGATCGACCCGGGTGGAGTTGCGCAGCCCGGACCCCTCGGCCAACCCGTACCTGGCCTTCGCGGTCATCATCGCGGCGGGGCTCGACGGCGTGCGGCGCAGGCTGTCGCCGCCCGAGTCGCACAACAAGAACATCTACCACATGACGGCGGAGGAGCGGCAGCGAGCGGGCATCCGCAGCCTTCCGGGGTCGCTCGAGGAGGCCGTCAACGAGCTGGTCAAGGACGAACTCGTCGTCGAAACGCTGGGTTCGCACGTCTTCTCCCGGTTCGTGGAGGCCAAGCGCATCGAGTGGGACGTGTATCGCACCCAGGTCCACCGGTGGGAAGTCGAGCAGTACCTGGGCACTTTCTGAGCCGGAGGGGTTCATGGAAGGAGAGCTCACCCACCTCGACGACCAGGGACGGGCCCGCATGGTGGACGTGTCGGGCAAGGACGTCACCTTGCGGGAGGCCGTGGCGCGCGGCTACGTGGAGATGGGGGGTGAGACGCTCCAGGCCATCACCCAGGGGCGCGTGCCCAAAGGAGACGTGCTGGCGGCGGCCCGCATCGCCGGCACCATGGCCGCCAAGCGCACCGCCGAGCTGATTCCGCTCTGTCACGCCATCCCGTTGAGCGGCGTGGAGGTGCACCTGAGGCCCCTGCCCGAGCGCCAGGCGCTGGAAGTAGAGGCCCGGGTGAAGGCGCGGTGGGTGACCGGCGTCGAAATGGAGGCGCTGACGGCGGTTTGTGTCGCCGCGCTCACGGTGTATGATATGGCCAAGGCTCTGGACCGCGGTATGCGGATTACCGGCGTTCACCTGGTGGAAAAGTCGGGAGGCCGCTCCGGGGCCTGGAAGGCAGTGGAGTGAGGGGCGGGCCGGGATGCGTTCACTCGAGGCGGAGGCGAGCCCTCTTTTGAGCGATATCGAGTCCGTGCTGCTCGAGGAGGCGCGCATCCGGCAGCGGGTGCAGGAGCTCGGCCACCAAATCTCCCACGAGTACAAGGACCTGGATCCCCTCTTCGTCGGGATCCTCAAGGGCGCCGTCCTCTTCCTGTCCGATCTGCTGCGGGCCGTCTCGATCCCGTCCACCGTCGACTTCATGGCCATCTCGAGCTACGGGGCGGGCACCAAGTCGAGCGGCGTCGTGCGGATCCTCAAGGACCTGGACCACCCCATCGCCGATCGCCACGTGATCATCGTGGAGGACATCGTGGACACGGGGCTGACCCTTCGCTACCTGCTGGACAACCTCCAGTCCCGCAAGCCGGCCAGCTTGCGGGTGTGCGTGCTGCTCGACAAGAGCGAACAGCGGCAGCTCCCCGTGCACCTCGACTACGTCGGCTTTTCGATTCCCAACCGGTTCGTGGTGGGGTACGGGCTGGACTACGCGGAGCACTACCGCAATCTGCCGTTCATCGGCATCCTGAGCCCTGAGGCCGTCCAGAGAGGTTCGCGCTGAATGCGGCCGGTCATCGCCGTCGACCCGGCCGGTATGCCCGGCGCCGAACGGGTGCTGGTGCTGGACCTGGGGGCGCAGTACACGCTGCTCATCGCCCGCAGGGTGCGGGAGCTGGGCGTGTACTGTGAGGTGCTGCCGGGGGACGCGCCGGCGCAGACCATCCTGTCCCGCAAGCCGCAGGCCATCATCCTCTCGGGCGGGCCCTCCAGCGTGTACGCCGAGGATGCGCCCCGGCCCGATCCCGCGGTGTGGGAAGCCGGCGTACCCGTCTTGGGTATCTGCTACGGGATGCAGCTGATGGCGCATGTCCTGGGCGGCGAGGTACGCCGGGGGAGCGGCAGGAGTTCGGCCGGGCGGAGCTCGAGGTGCTGGCGGCGGACGACGGGAGGCCGGGGCGGCTGTTCGAGGGGATCGGGTCGCCGGGAGCGCGCATGACCTGCTGGATGAGCCACGGGGACCTGGTGCGACGGCCGCCTCCCGGCTTTCGCACGGTGGCCCGGACGCCGCTTTCGCCGGTGGCGGCCATGGAGCACGGGTCGCGCCCCTGGTTCGGGGTGCAGTTCCACCCCGAGGTGGCCCACACGCCCTTCGGCTCCGAGCTCCTGCGCCATTTCCTGTACGACCTGGCGGGCCTGCGTGGCGGGTGGAACATGCACGCCTTCGTGGAGCGCGCCGTCGACGAGCTTCGCCGGCAGGTGACCGGGGGGCGCGCGGTGGTGGCCTTGAGCGGCGGAGTCGATTCGTCGACGGCGGCGGTGCTGGCGCACCGGGCGCTGGGCGACCGGCTGACGGCGATCTTCGTGGATCACGGCCTGCTGCGCCGGGGGGAGCCCGAGACGGTCGAGCGGGAGATCGGCGGGCGGCTCGGCGTGCCCGTGACCCGCGTCGATGCCCGGCAGCGCTTCCTCACGAAGCTGGCCGGCGTCGTGGACCCCGAGGAGAAGCGGCGGATCATCGGCCGAGAGTTCATCCGGGTTTTCGAGGAAAGCGCCCGAGGCGTCCCCGACGTGCGCTACCTCGTCCAGGGCACGCTCTACCCCGACGTGGTGGAGTCGGGCGGCGGGCGCACCGCCACCATCAAGTCGCACCACAACGTGGGCGGGCTGCCGGAGCAGATGCAGCTCACGCTGGTGGAGCCGTTTCGGTACCTCTTCAAGGACGAGGTGCGCAGGGTGGCCCGGGAGCTGGGGCTTCCCGACGCCATCGTGCACCGTCATCCGTTCCCCGGCCCGGGGCTGGCGGTGAGGGTGGTCGGCGAGGTGACGGCCGAGGCCCTGGAGACGGTGCGGGCGTGCGACGCCATCGTGCAGGAAGAGGTGGAGAGGGCCGGGTGGGCCAGAGAGGTCTGGCAGGCCTTCGCTGTCTGGACCGGTGCCTGGAGCGTCGGGGTCAAGGGGGATGCCCGCCATTACGGGCCGGTCATTGCCGTGCGGTGCGTGCAAAGCGACGACGGCATGACGGCCGACTGGGTACGGTTGCCCTACGAGGTGCTGGATCGGATCTCTCACCGCATCACCAACGAGGTGCCCACGGTCTCCCGGGTGGTCTACGACGTGAGCGCCAAGCCGCCCGCGACCATCGAATGGGAGTAGGCGGCCTCGCCCCGGCTCGAAAAGCTCCCGCAACGCATTGTTAACACCCCTGTTGACGAATCCACGGGGCTCCTTCCGAGGAGGCCTTTCCCGGCGCGTCGAACCCACCGTCGGAAAGGGGCGGCCAAGCGTTGCGCACACTCGGCACCAGGGCCTGGATCGTGGCAGCGCTGCTGGTGGTGGCGCTGGCGCCGGTCCCTGCGACAGCCGCCGGGGCCAGGACGACCATCACCTTCTGGCATGCCATGGGCGGGCCGCTGGGGGAGACCATCAAGGCGCTCGTCGACGAGTTCAACCGTGCCCATCCCGGCGTGGAGGTCGTGGCCCAGTACCAGGGCAACTACGGGCAGTTGCAGCAGAAGATTCTCGCATCGGTGGCGGCCGGCCAACCCCCGGTCGTGGCGCAGTCGTACAGCAACTGGACCGAGCAGCTGCTCGAGGCGAAGGCCATCGTGCCCCTGGATCCGTTCGTCGAGGGGCCGGACGGTTGGAGCAAGGAGGAGCTGGCCGACTTCTGGCCGGTGTTCCTGGAGGCCAACCGGTGGGACGGCACGCTCTGGAGCATCCCGTTCAACAAGAGCATCTACGTGCTCTTTTACAACGCGAGCCTCTACAAGGAGCTCGGGGTGAGCGCTCCGACCGACTGGGAGGCGCTGCTCAAGGTCTCCAAAGCGGCCACCCTCGAGCGGGGCGGGGAGATCGTCCGGCACGGCTTCGGCCTGCGGCCCAACGTCGACCAGTTCGCCCTCTTCCTGCTGACCAACGGCGGGGAGTGGCTGAGCCCGGACTTCCAGAAAGCCCGCTTTGCCGGGAAGCCCGGAGTGGAAGCGCTGCAGTTCATGGTCGACCTGCTTCACAAGTACCGGGTGGCGTACTACATCGAGGGCTACATGGAGCAGGACTTCGCGGCCGGCAAGGTAGCGGCCTATGCCACCTCCGTCCCCGGCCGCCCGTACGTGGAGCAGGCGGTCGGCGACAAGTTCGAGTGGGGGATCGGGCCCCTGCCGACGCGGTCGAGCCGGCGGACGCCGGTCGCGGGCACGGACCTGGTCATCTTCAGCAAGGCCACGCCGGAGCAACAGAAGGCGGCGTGGACGTTCGTGAAGTGGCTGGTGGAGCCGCAACAGACCGCCCGCTGGTCGATGGAGACCTTCTACTTGCCGGTCCGCCAGTCCGCGATGAAGGTTCCGGCGTTCCAGGAGTACTTGCGCCGGGATCCCCGCAACGGCGCCGCGCTGGTGCTGCTGCCGTACGCGGTCACCGACCCTCCGATCCAGGAGTGGAACCGGATCCGCAACTACATCTCCGACGCCGTCGCGCAGGCCTTCTTGTTGAAGGCGACCCCTCAGGCGGCGCTGGAGGAGGCGGCTCGCAAGACGGATGCGGAGCTCGCTCGGCGTCGCTAGGCCGGCGCTTGCCGGGCGCGTGCTGGGCGGGATCCTGGCCGCCGCGACCGCGCTGGCGGGCGGGCTCCCTCCGGCCGGCGCTGCCGGAGCCGGCTGCGAGGCGCCGGAGGGCGAGGCGGGGGGCTTGTGCGTCTTCTTCGGGGACCTGCACGCCCATACCTCGTACTCCGACGGCGAGCTCCGGCCGCGGGACGCGTACTTCTACGCCTGGAGGGTAGGGAAACTCGACTTTCTCGGGCTGTCCGACCATGCGTACAGCCTCAACGGGCGCCCGGAGCACGTGGACGACCTGTTGAGGGCGGCGAGACAGGCCCAGCGGCCGGGGGAATTCGTGGCCCTTCCCGGAGCCGAGTGGACCCAGAGTACCCAGGGACACATCAACGTGTTCACGTGGGAGGGCTTTCCCGACCGGGAGCGCCAGCCGGTCTACCCTGAGCTCTACCGGTGGCTCGAAAGCCACGTGGTGCTCTTCGCCCAGTTCAACCACCCGGGGTTCGACATCCAGCAAAACTGGGACGCTTTCCGCTACGACCCGAGGGCCGATCGGGTCATCGAGCTCCTGGAAGTGGGCAACGGGCCGTTCGCCCACAACACCCGCTACGAAGGGAGCTACCGCCTGGCCCTCGACCAGGGGTGGAGAGTGGGGGCGGCCAACAACTCCGACGTGCACCGGGCCGAGTGGGGCACCGCCACGCCGAGCCGCACCGCCGTCTGGGCGCGGTCTTTGACGGAGAGCGACCTGGTCGAGGCCATTCGCAGCCGGCGCACGTATGCGACCGAAGACCCCGACGCCCGCCTGATCTTTCGCTCGGGCGCGGCGTGGATGGGCGAGGTGCTGCCTCTCGCTTCCCGCGTGCCCCTGAGGGTGGCCCTGTGGGACCCCGACGCGGGCGACGGGTTTGCTTCGGTGCAGGTCATCGGCAACGGCGGTCAGGTCGTGCGGGAGATGGCGCTCGAGGGAGCCCGGCGGGCCGACCTGCGCTTTTCGGTGGAGCTCGGCCGGGGCGACGCCTGGTTTTACGTACGGGCGGTGCAGCAAGACGGCGACCTCCTCGTCTCCGAGCCCCATCTGGTTCGCGCACCCTTCGGGGGTGCGCGCCGCGGGGCTGGAGCTGCCCGGCACGCTGTTTGTCGTGGGGCGGGAATACCGGGCCAGGGCGGTGCTGATCAACGATCGGGAGCAGGCCCGGCGGGTGCAGGTGCGCTGGAGCTCCCCGGGGTGGCGGAGCGACCCGGCCGAAGTCGAGATCCAACCCATGGCGACCGTACCGGTGGAGACGGTGTGGCGGCCGGCTCGCCCGGGGCCCCAGGCGCTGGTGCTGGAGCTCGTCATCCCTGGAGGCGGGCTCCCTAACCGCTACCCCCAGCCGGTCCGCGTACGGGAGCGGGCTCTGGGGCGGTTACTCGTGGATGAGGCCCACAACAACCGGTACACCGGTCTGGCGGGAGCCTTCCTCGAAAGGCTGCGGCAGGGGGGCGTGGACGCCTCTGCCGGCGACTGGCCCTGGACCCTGCAAGCTCTCCAGGAGACCGATCTCCTGGTGGCGGCGGTGCCTGAACCGGGCTTCTCCCTGACTCCGGCGACCTTCGCTGCCCACGAGCTCGAGGCGCTCGCCCGCTGGGTGCGAGACGGCGGGCGGGTGCTGCTGGCCGGTGGTCTCGACCCGGATGGCGGTCGCCATGGTGTGGATCAGCTCAACCGTATCCTGACGGCTCTTGGCGCGCACTTACGCTTCCGAGCCGAGCCCCTCGAAGCGGGCGCGCCGGCCGTGGGCACCCGGGATACGCCGGGTGATCCGGCGGCCCGGATCGTGCGGGTGGTGCGAGGGCTCGGCGCCGGGGCTCAGCTCTACCTGCGGCGTCCGAGCGCTCTGGGCTTGCAGGAGGGGCCGCTTTCGAGGGGAGCCGTGCTTCCGGACGGCGTGGACGTGCTGGCGTGGGGAGGGGCCGGCGACGCCGGGGAGGAAATGGCCCTCGTGGCAAGGGAGCGAGTGGGAGCGGGATCGGTGACCCTCGTGGTCGCCCCGACTTACTCGCCGTACGAGCACGGGCAGAGGGGGTTCGACGACGCGTCTTTCGAGGACGGCCTGGTGGGCGCGCTCCTGGCACGGCCCTGACGTGGTCGCCGGGGCGCCGGTCATGGCGCGGCGCCGTCTTTCCCCCAGGTTGCGGGCCACGGTCGCGGCGTTCTTCTTCTTGTTGCCGGCGCTGCTGCTCCTGGGGCTGTTCGAGATCGGGCCGGTCTTCTACTCCTTCTACGTGAGCCTGCTGCGATGGAACATCATCGGCACCCCGGAGTGGGTCGGCTTCGCCAACTATCTCGCGCTCCGGGGCGATCCCGACTTCTGGCAGGCGTGGCTCAACACGGCGTACTACGTGCTGCTTTCGGTGCCGACCACCATGGCGCTTGCCCTGCTGCTCGCCTCGGCCCTCCACCGGCCCCTCGTGGGCCTCGGGGCACTGCGCACCGCTTACTTCCTGCCGTACGTCACGGCGGCCAACGCGGCGGCCATCGTCTGGTTTTACGTCTTTCACCCGGAGGCCGGGGGGTTGCTCAACGAGGCCCTGCGCCTGGTAGGGTTGCCCCGCCAGCGGTGGCTCCTCGACCCGCGCCTTGCCATGCCGGCGGTGGCGATCACCCAGGTGTGGCACCTGCTCGGCTACCAGGCGGTGCTCTTCTTGGCCGGGCTGCAAAACATCTCCCGAGAGTACTACGAGCAGGCGGCCATCGACGGCGCGTCGGGCTGGCGCCTCTTCCGGTACGTCACCTGGCCGCTGCTCTCCCCGACGACCTACTTCGTCTTGATCATCTCGCTCATCGGCGCTTTCCAGGTCTTCTCGCCGGTCTACATCATGACGAGGGGCGGCCCCCTCGACAGCACCATGGTGCTGGTCTACTACCTGTACCGCCACTCGTTCGAGTACTTCGACTTCGGGTACGCCTCGGCCATCGCCTACGTGCTCTTCGTCTTCCTGTTCATCTTGACGCTGGTGCAGCGCCGCACCATCGGGACGCGGGTGCACTACCAGTGAAGCGCCGCGGCGACTTCGTGCGATACGCCGTGCAGGTGGCGCTGGTGGCGGGCGCCGTGCTGGTCGCGGTGCCCTTCCTGTGGATGCTCGTCACCTCCCTCAAGGAGCCGGACCAGGTCTTCACCCAGCCCATCCGCTGGGTACCGCACCCGGTGCGCTGGCGAAACTACGTGGAGGCGTGGCAGGCGGCGCCGTTCGCCCGGTACTTCTTCAACAGCGCGGTGGTGGCGGTGGTCACGACGGCCGGCCAGCTCGCGGTCTCGGCGATGGCGGCGTACGCGTTCGCCCGGCTCGACTTCTACTTCCGTGAACCGTTGTTCGCGCTCTTCCTGGGCACCATGATGATTCCCGAGCCGCTGCGGCTCGTCCCCAACTTCCTGGTGCTGTCGCGCCTCGGCTGGATCGACACGTACCTGGCGCTCACGGTGCCGTGGATGATCAGCGTCTTCTCCATCTTCCTGTTGCGCCAGTTCTTCCAGACCGTTCCCCAGGAACTCGAGGACGCCGCGGCCGTGGACGGCTGCCCGCGCTGGCGCTTCCTCACGCAGATCCTGGTCCCGCTGGCCAGGCCTGCCGTGCTGACCGCAGGCCTCTTCACCTTCATCGGGAGCTGGAACGCTTTCTTGTGGCCGCTCATCGTCACCAACCGGGAGACGATGCGGCCCATCCAGGTGGGGGTCGCGACCTTCTTCCAGGAGTACGGGACGCTGCCCAATCTGGCCATGGCCGCCTCGACGATGGCGGTGGCGCCGGTGCTCCTCTTCTTCTTCCTGGTGCAGCGGCAGTTCATCGAGGGTATCATCCGGACGGGTTTGAAGGGATGAGACGTTGAACGGCCCAGGTCTTCCGTTGAATCCTCCCCCGGGCACCTACGACGCCCTGCCCCCGCAGGCGCAGGAGCGCCGGCGACTGGAGGCTCGACTGCGAACGCTCTTCGAGCTGTGGGGCTACGAGGAGGTCATCACCCCGACGTTCGAACTCGACGAGGTGGTGGCGCAGGCCGGGGGCCAGCCGTCGGGGCGGCAGACTTACCGGTTCGTCGACCGGGACGGCCAGGTGATGGTGCTGCGGCCCGACTGGACGGCTGCGGTGGCGCGCCTCGTGGCGGGGCGGATGAGGGGGGCTCCCCTTCCGATCCGCCTGTTCTACGTCGGCAGCGTCTTCCGATACGACCGGCGCAGGCCCGACGACTCCCGGGAGTTCGGACAGGCCGGCGTGGAGCTGATGGGTGCGCAGGGGCCGGTGGCCGACGCGGAGGTCATGGCGCTGGCGTGGGAGAGCTGCCGTCAAGCGGGCATTCCCGACCCCCACGTCGAGGTGGGACACGCCGGGTACGTGCAGGCCCTGCTGGGGCAACTCCCGGTGGAGAGCGCACAGGCAGCCCGCCGGGCGCTCGTGCGGCGCGATCTGGTGGCGTACGAGGCGGCGCTTGCCGGAGCGGGCGTGCCTCCGCCGGCTGCCCGGGCCCTGGAGGCGCTGGTCGACGCCCGGGGTGGCGTCGAGGTGGTCGAAGCGGCCTACCGGGCGTGCCCGGCCGGTGAAGGGCAGGCGGCGCTGCGGTCCGTCCTGGAACTGTTCGAGCACCTGAGGGCGTTAGGTCTGGAAGACCACGTGGCTTTCGACCTGGGGATGGTGAAGGACCTCGACTATTACACGGGTGCCATCTTCGAGGTCTACGCGCCGGACGGCGACGCGTCGCTGGCCACGGGCGGCCGGTATGACACGCTGCTCGGGCGCCTGGGGATGCCCCTTGCCTCGACGGGATGCGCGGTGAGCCTGGACCGCGTCCTCAACACCCTGCACGCCCTGCCGGGCCGCCGCTCGAGGCAGCGCAGCGGCCCCCAGGTCTGGATCGTACGGGGGACCGGGCCACAGGGTCCCGAGCAGGGCCCGCCGTCGGGTGCGTGGAAGCTGGCGGCCGCGTTGCGGCAATCCGGGATCTCGTGTGCGCTCGACCCGCTGGCGAGGCCGCTGCCGGAGAGCTTGCAGGAGGCGCGGCGCGCCGGGGTCGAGTGGGTGGCTGCTCCCCTGCCGGAGGGGGCTTTGAGCGAGAAGGGCGAGCCGGCGCTGGCGGCAGCCTCGCTCGCGGACGCTACCGCTGCCGGAGCCGGGCAGGTCGCGTGGACGGCCATGGACCTCGACACCTTCGTCCAAAAGGTGACCCGGGGCGGCCCGGCGTAGAGTACCATCCCTGAGACCGGCGGCAGGGCCATCCCGATACCGCCGGCTCACGTCCGAAGGGGGCGATGCGTCGTGGCCGTGTGGGTCTGCGCCCAGTGCGGGTATCAAAAGGAGGCGCGCTGCAAGCCGCGCAAGTGTCCGGAGTGCGGGGGAGCGACGTTGACCAAGCAAGAGGCGCCCGCTGCGGCGGAGGTGGCAGCGGCCGCTTCCGATGGGCGCAAAAAACGGGTGGCGACCTCGTCGGCCGGTCGCGCTCGGGCCAAGGCTTGAGGTGCCGGCGCGTACCGGCGGGCCTGCTCGGCACGGGTGGTCGCCGGCATTGATCGGTGCCACCCGTGCGTGTTAATGTTGCCACGAATCTCGCACCGCCGCCCGTCTCCCGGCGGACCGGGACGGCGCAAAGGGGTCTGGGGTCTCCGGTGACCGATGCTTCGAAGCAGCCGCTCTTGACCATCGCCCTGCCAAAGGGGCGCCTCACTTCGGAGGCGGTGGCCCTCCTGGGGCAGGCCGGCCTGGACGCCAGCGCGGTGCTCGCCGACTCTCGGGGGTTGGTGAGCGTGGACCACGGGGCACGGGTGCAGTTCTTGCTGGCGAAGCCCTTCGACGTACCGACCTTCGTGGAGGCGGGGGCCGCCGACGTCGGAATCGTGGGGAAGGACGTCCTCCTGGAGACGGACCCGGGCGTCGTCGAGCTCCTGGACCTGGGTATCGGCCTTTGCCGGCTGCAGCTGGCCCTACCCGCTCGGGCCGGGGGCAACGGGACGGACGGGCCAGACGGGGTGCTTCCCCGGGATCGGGGCCGGCCGCTGAGGGTCGCGACGCGCTACCCGCGTACCGCCGGGCGTTATTTCGAAGCTCAGGGGATCCCTGCGCAGGTCATCGCCCTCCACGGCTCCATCGAGCTGGCACCCAGGGTCGGGCTGGCCGACGCCATCGTGGACCTGGTGCAGACGGGCCGTACCCTGGCGGCCAACGGCCTGGTGCCCGTGGCCACGCTCCATACGATCTCGGCCCGGCTCATCGCCAACCCGGTGCGATGGAAGCTGAAGCACGACGCCGTCCGCCGCCTGCTGGGCGAGCTCAGGGTCGTGGTCGCTTCTCAGCGGGAAGCGGCGGGGATGACGGCATGACGCTGTTGCGGCGGTTCGTCGTCGAGCGAGACGGGCTGGAGGCCATCCTGCAGGCCGTCCGGCGGCCTCCGATGGCCGAGATGGAGGCGCCGCCGCGCGCCCGGACGGTGCTCGACCGGCTCTTCGGGCCGGGCACCCGGCCGGTGGAGGCCGTGCGCCGGATCGTGCAAAGCGTGCGCGAGGAGGGGGACGCCGCCGTTGCCCGGTGGACCCGGGAGCTGGACGGGGTGGAGCTTTCCCCGGAGCGGCTGTGGTCGGGCCCCGAGGCGATGGACGCGGCCCTGCGGGATCCGGCGGTCGCTCCGATCGTGCCGGCGCTCGAGGCGGCGGCTGCGACCATCACGGCTTTCCACCGGCGCCAGATCGCCGCTCCCATCTTCGAGACGACCGCTCCGGGCGTCGTGGTGGGCTGGGTGCCTACCCCTGTCCAGCGGGCGGCGATCTACGTTCCCGCAGGGACGGCCCCGCTGCTCTCTACCGTGTTGATGGGCGTCATCCCCGCCCGCCTGGCGGGGTCGCCGAGGTGGTGGTGGCTACGCCGCCGCCGGCGCACCCGGCCATCCTGGCGGCCGCCCGGGTGGCAGGGGCGTCCCGGGTGCTGCAAGTGGGCGGGGCGCAGGCCATTGCAGCCCTGGCGTACGGGACGGCGTCGATCCCGAGGGTCGACGTGATCGCAGGCCCCGGCAACCTTTTCGTGCAGCTGGCCAAGCGCGAGGTGGTGGGGGAGGTGGGCATCGACGGCCTGGCCGGGCCGACGGAGGTGCTCGTCCTGGCCGACGCTTCGGCCAGCCCCCGGTGGGTCGCTGCCGACCTCCTCGCACAGGCGGAGCATGCACCCGACGCGGCGGCCATCGTGGTCTCCGACGCGCCGGCGCTGCTGGACGAGATCGACCGGCAGCTCGAGGCGCAGCTCGAGACCCTTCCCCGGGCTTCCGTGGCCGCGGAGTCCCTGGGCCGCTGGGGGGCGGCGGTGGCCTGCGGGCGCCTCGACGTCGAGGGGCTGCAGCTGGCCGAGGCCATCGCTCCGGAGCACCTGCAGATCGTCACGGCGGACCCTCTGATCCTGGCCGGCAAGGTGCGCCGGGCCGGAGCGATCTTCCTCGGATCGCACACGCCCGAGGCTCTCGGCGACTACGCTGCCGGGAGCAACCACGTGCTGCCGACCGGCGGCACCGCCCGGTTTGCCTCCGCGCTCGGCGTCCACGTCTTCACCCGCATGACCTCGTGGGTGCACGCCTCACCGGGTGGCCTCGAGCAGCTCGCGCGGGCCGTGCGGGTCCTGGCCCGGGCCGAGGGCCTCGAGGCCCACGCCCGTTCGGTGGAGGTGCGCCAGCCGTCATGAACGGAGCCCGCCAGGCCGAGGTCGAGCGGAGCACGGCCGAGACCCGGATCCGGGTGCAGCTGCACCTGGACGGTAGCGGCGTCAGCCGGGTGCGGACGGGCATCGGCTTTTTCGATCACATGCTGGCGAGTTTCGCCCACCACTCCCTCTTCGACCTGACGGTCGAGGCGACGGGCGACTTGCAGGTGGACGGGCACCACACGGTGGAAGATACCGGTCTGGTGCTGGGGGACGCGCTGCGACGGGCTCTCGGCGACTGGCGGGGTATCGTCCGGTTCGGCGATGCGGCCGTACCCATGGACGAGGCGCTGGTGCTGGCGGCGGTCGATCTGTCGGGCCGCCCCCTGCTTTCGTGGGAAGTCCCCACCCTCGACGCCCCCGGGGCCCGCCTCGGCGAGTGGGACGTGCAGCTGGCCCGGGAGTTCTTCGGCGCTCTCGCTTCCGCCGGCCGGTTCACGCTCCACGTGCGCGAGCTTTCCGGGCGCAACTTGCACCACGTGGCCGAGGCGACGTTCAAAGCGGTGGCAAGGGCCCTCCGAGAGGCGGTCGCCGTCGACCCCCGGCGCCCGTCGGCGATCCCGTCGACCAAGGAGACGCTGCAGGCATGAACGAGCTTCGGCCGGATCGAGCGGTGGCGCCGCTGGACGTGCCCGGCCGGATCGGCCTGGTCGATTACGGGATGGGCAACCTGGCGTCGGTGGAACGGGCGCTCGTGGCCGTAGCCCGGCGGGCCGAGGTGGTGCGGGTCACGGCCGCCGCCGCACTCGACGGGGTGCAGGCCGTGGTGTTGCCGGGCGTCGGCGCCTTCGAGGCGGCGATGCGCAGCCTCCGGGAGCTCGGCCTGGACCGAGGGCTTCGGGCTTACCTCGACGCGGGGCGGCCGCTTCTGGGCATTTGCCTGGGGTATCAGATCCTGTTCGAGGCCGGCGAGGAGAGCGCAAGAGAGGCGGGCGGCGCGGGGGCTCTGGTGCCGGGGCTCGGCTACTTCCCCGGAGTGGTGCGCCGCTTTCCCCCGGGCGTCACCGTGCCCCACATGGGGTGGAACCGCCTGGAGCTCACGGGGACGGCCTCCCCCCTGTTCCAACCGGGCGACGCCTCCCCCTACGTCTACTTCGCGCACTCCTACTACCCCGAACCGCAGCAAGCCGGCGTGGTCACTGCCTGGTGCCGGGTGGGGGCCGTGCGGTTCGCCGCGGCGGCGTGGCGGGGCCGCGCAGGCGGGGTGCAGTTCCACCCGGAGAAGAGCGGCGCGACGGGGCTGTCGTTGCTGAGGCGGTTCGTGGGGTGGGCGCTTGGCGCCGGGGCGGAGGGCGACGAGGCCCGCGGGGCCACGGTGGCATGAACGACGAGCCTTTCTGGGTCGTGCCGGCCATCGACCTGATGGACGGGCAGGTGGTGCGCCTGCGGGCCGGGCAGTTCGACCAGGTGACCCGGTACCCCCTGGAGCCCACGGAGTGGGCACGCCGGCTGGTGCAGGAGGGGGCGAGCCGGCTGCACGTGGTGGATCTGGACGGAGCCCGAAGCGGCCACCCGGTCCATCTCGAGGTGCTGCGGCGGATCGCCTCGGCCGCGGGGGTGCCGGTCCACTTCGGCGGGGGCTTGCGCTCTCTCGATGCCGTGGAACGAGCGCTCGGAGCCGGCGCGTCTTGCGTGATGCTGGGCACGGCGGCGCTGCGCCACCCCGAGATGCTGCAGGAGGCGTGCCGGAGGTTCGGGAACGAGCGGGTCTGGGCGGCGGTAGACGTGCGGGGCGGGCGGGTGACGGTGGCCGGATGGCAGGAGCCGTCGCACGAGGCTCCTCAGGCCGTCGCAGAGCGATTGGCCCGCCTGGGCGTGCGGTGGGCTCTGGTCACGGACGTCGCGGCCGACGGCACGATGCGGGGCCACGACCCCTCGGCCGCACTGGCGGTAGCCGGGGCCGGGCTGCAGGTGCTGGCAGCCGGCGGCATCGGCTCTCCCCACGACGTCGAGCGCCTCGCCGCGCTGCCCGCTTTGCGGGGCGCGGTGGTCGGGCGGGCGCTTTACGAAGGGGCGCTCGCCGTCCGGGAGGCCGTGGATGCAGCCGCCCGGGGGGTGAAACGGCGCAGTGCTGGCCTGCCGCATCATTCCGTGTCTTGACGTGGATCACGGCCGGGTCGTGAAGGGCGTGCAGTTCCGGCAGCTCCAGGACGCCGGTGATCCGGCCGAGCTGGCGCGCCTTTACGAACAGGAGGGCGCCGACGAGGTCGTCTTCCTCGACATCTCGGCCTCCGCGGAGGGGCGCCGCACGCTCGTGGAGGTGGTGCGCCGTACGGCCGAGCAGCTCTTCATTCCTCTCACCGTGGGCGGTGGGGTGCGCACGGAACAGGACGTGCGGGAGTTGCTGCTGGCC
Source organism: Limnochordaceae bacterium (assembly GCA_014896295.1). Taxonomy (GTDB): domain Bacteria; phylum Bacillota; class Limnochordia; order Limnochordales; family Geochordaceae; genus Carboxydichorda; species Carboxydichorda subterranea. The sequence continues at coordinate 71,676 of JADBKR010000002.1, read as the reverse complement.
GGCGCCGACAAGGTGTCGGTCAACAGCGCGGCCGTGGCCGACCCGCAGCTGGTCACCCGCCTGGCCGACCGCTTCGGGGCGCAGTGCGTGGTCGTCGCCATCGACGCCCGCCGCACCGGCACCGGCTCCTGGGAGGTCTACACCCACGGGGGGCGGCGCCCCGCGGGCCTCGACGCCGTGGCGTGGGCCGAGGAGGCGGTGCGGCGGGGGGCCGGAGAGCTCCTGGTGACCAGCATGGACCGGGACGGCACCCGTTCGGGCTACGACTGGGAACTGCTGCAGGCCATCACCCGGCGGGTAGACGTGCCCGTCATCGCATCGGGTGGCGCTGGCTCGCTCGATCACCTGCGGGAAGCGGTCGTGCTGGGGGGCGCCGACGCCGTGCTGGCGGCCTCCATTTTCCACTACGGGCAACACTCCATCCGGGAGGTCAAAGCGTACCTCTCGGCCCACGGCGTGCCCGTGCGGCCATGAGGGGGGAAGCCGATGCACGCGATGCGCCGCCTGGCCAGCCTCGACGACGTGCGTTTCGGCCCGGACGGGCTGGTGCCCGCCGTGGCCGTGGACGAGGCGACGGGCCAGGTGCTGATGCTGGCCTACATGAACCGCAGCGCGCTCGAGGCGACCCTGCGTACCGGGCGCGCCACCTACTTCAGCCGCAGCCGCCAGAGCCTGTGGGTCAAGGGCGAGACGTCCGGCAACCGCCAGGACGTTCGGGACGTGCTGCTCGACTGCGACGGCGACGCCGTGCTGCTCGTGGTAGAACAGCACGGCCAGGGCGCCTGCCACCTGGGGGAGTGGAGCTGCTTTCACCGCACGCTCCAGGCTGCGTTCCCACCCCTCCCTGGCGGACCCGCTGCCGCACCGGAAGGCGGCGGGGTACCCACGGCCGCGGTCCTGGACGCCCTCCGCTCGGTCATCCGGCAACGCCACCAAAATCCGCAGCCGGGCTCCTACACGGCTTCGCTTCTCGAGCGAGGGATCGACGCCCCGCTGAAGAAGCTCGCGGAGGAGGCCGGCGAGGTCATCCTGGCCGCCAAGGACGTGGACCGCCTCCGAAGCGGCGGCGCCGGGACCCAGAACGGCCGGCGGCCCCGAGGAGGCGCGAACGGCGCGTCCCGGCGAGCTGGCCCGGGCGTACGACGCACTCGCCTGGGAGGCGGCCGACCTGCTGTATCACCTGCTGGTGACCCTCGAGGCGGCGGGGCTGCCCTCGGAGGCGGTCTGGCGCGAACTGGCCCGCCGGCGCCAGAAAGGCGGATCGCACTGACTGCTCCTCATACCCGATCCAGAGCCGGCGAAGCGCCGCCGGCCGCGCTCGTGCCGTTCCTGCAGGGCCTCAACGAGGCGCAGCGAGAGGCGGTGCAGCACGTCGAGGGACCGCTTCTGGTGGTGGCCGGCCCCGGCAGCGGCAAGACCCGGGTACTGACCTACCGGGTGGCGTACCTCATCGCCACCGGGGCGGCCGCGCCCGACGAGATCCTGGCGGTCACCTTCACCAACAAGGCGGCGCAGCAGATGGTCCAGCGCCTGCGCCAGCTCCTGGGGCCGGGCCTGTCCGAGAGGGCGTGGGTGGGGACGTTCCACGCGACCTGCGTGCAGATCCTGCGCCGTGACGGGCCGCACGTGGGAGTTCCCCACGACTTCGCCATCTTCGACACCCCCGACCAGGTGCAGGTCATGCGCGAGGCCCTCAAGGCACTCAACATCGACCCCAAGCGCTACGACCCGCGCGGGGTGCTCGCCGCCTGCTCCCGGTGGAAAAACGAACTCATCGGGCCTGAGCAGGCCGCCGCCGAGGCTCGCTCGGTCTACGACCGGACGGTGGCGAGGGCGTTCGAGCGCTACCAGCAGCTCATGCGAGAGGCGAGGGCCCTCGACTTCGACGACCTGCTGGTGGAGACGGTGCGCCTGTTGCGGGAGCACCCGGCGGTGCTGGAGAAGTACCAGCGGCGCTTCCGCTTCATCCTGGTGGACGAGTACCAGGACACCAACCACGCCCAGTACCAGCTGGTGCGCCTCTTGTCGCAGGCCCACCGCAACCTCATGGTCGTGGGCGACGAGATGCAGTCCATCTACGGCTGGCGGGGGGCCGACATCCGCAACATCCTCTCCTTCGAACGGGACTACCCCGGGGCGCGGGTGGTGCGGCTCGAGCAAAACTATCGTTCGACGAAGACCATCGTGGAGGCGGCCAACCGGCTCATCCGCCACAACACGGAGCGCCTCGACAAGCGCCTGTGGACGCACAACGCCGCCGGCGCCCCCATCACCTTCTGCAGGGCCGAGGACGAGCGGGGCGAGGCGACCTTCGTGGCCCTGCAGATCCTGCGGGGCGTGCAGGAGGGCAAGCGCTCGTGGGACAGCTTCGTGCTGCTCTACCGCACGCACGCGCAGTCCCGGACGTTCGAGGAGGCGTTTCTGGCCCACCAGATCCCGTACCGCATCGTGGCGGGCCTTCGCTTCTACGAACGCAAGGAGATCAAGGACATCCTCGCCTACTTGCGCCTGATCGCGTCGCCGGGCGACGTGGTGAGCCTGCGGCGGATCGTCAACGTGCCGCGGCGGGGCGTGGGAGAGACCACCGTCGAACGCCTGGTGGCGTGGGCCCGGCAACACGGCGTGGAGCCGGGCGATGGGGCCGCGCTGGAGGCGGCGTGCGAGGCGGGCGTGTTCACGCGGCCCGTGGCTCAGGCGATGCGGGCCTTCGCCGGGCAACTCGTGCGGTGGCGGGCGCTGGCGGGCGGGACGCTCGGGGAGCACGGCCTCACCGGGCTCATCGAGCAGGTGATCAAGGAGTCCGGGTACCTCGACATGCTCGAGCAGGAGCGGACCGAAGAGGCCCAGGCCCGCATCGAAAACCTCGAGGAGCTGCTGTCGCTTGCGACGCGCTGGGAGCAGGAGCATCCCGAGGGCGGGCTCGACGACTTCCTGGCGCACGTGGCGCTCATGTCCGACGTCGACGACTACGACGAAAGCGCCCGGGTGGTCACGCTCATGACGCTCCACTCGGCCAAAGGGCTGGAGTTTCCGGTGGTCTTCCTGGTGGGGATGGAGGAGGGGATCCTGCCGCACGCCCGCAGCACCTTCGAGGCGTCGGACCTGGAGGAGGAGCGCCGGCTGTGCTACGTCGGCGTGACCCGGGCCAAGGAGAAGCTCTACCTCACGTGCGCCCGCAGCCGGGTGATGTGGGGGCAGCTGGTCGCCAACCCCGTGTCGCGCTTCGTCGACGAGATGCCCCGGGAGGCCATCGAGGACGTGAGCGAGACGTGGTCGCGCGAGCGGGTGGAGCGAGAGGCCATCAGCCTGGCGCAGCGCGCCGGGGCGGCAGCCCGGGGTGCGGCGAGCATAGGGCCTGCCCCGCAGCCCGCAGGGCGGGGGGCTGCCGATGGAGCGGGCGGCCCGGCGCCCGGCTGGAAGCCGGGCGATCGGGTCGTGCACGACAGCTTCGGGGAGGGCACGGTGGTGGCGGTCGACCCGTCGGGGCGGCGCGACGCCATCCTGACCGTGGCCTTCGAGGGCGCCGGCATCAAGCGCCTGATGGCTTCGGTGGCTCCGATCCGCCGGGCGTAGGCGGGCTCTGGCCGCTTTCCGGCGCCGTGGCGGCCGCGCCGAACAGCTGGCGCATCTCGGCCTCGATCGCCTCGATCTCCGCGAGCTTGGACTGCAACTGCACGAAGAGCTCGCCATGCGCCTCGATGCCCTTGCGAGCCAGCAAGAAGACCGCTTCGGACCGGCTGCGTGCCGCCCCGGCCCGAACCATCGCGTCGACCGTGCGCAGCGTTGCCTGATCCAGGCGCACGCTGACGACCGTATCGCGGGGGCCGCCCTCCAGCACGGCCCGGATCTCCTGGGTCGTGGTCTCGGGGGTGAGCCCCGCTTGATGAAGCAGAGCCGTCTCCGGGTACGCCGGCGAGCGATCGACGATGGCCAGCAGCAGGTGCTCGGTGCCCACGAACCGGTGGTCAAGGAGCCGGGCCTTCTGAAGAGCGGACAGCAGGATCTCCTTCGCCTCCTGCGACAGCCCCGGCGGGTCGGAGACCGGGCCGGCTTCGACGGGCTTGGGTGGCAGGAGCGCGACGACCTGTTCGGCGAGCAGAGGCCGGGCCTTCTCCTTGATGACTCTCACCGAAATACCCTCGGAGCGGAGCACGCCCAGGAGCAAGTGCGGAGCGCCGACGGGCTGGTTGCGCTGGCGAGCCTCTTCCATAGCCACCCGCACCGCCTCCCGGGCCTTCGGGGTGAAATGTCCCTGGGCCAAGGCAGCCTCGACGGCGAGACCGGTGCGCTGCACGAGCGGGGCATCCGGGCCCGACGAGAGGCGGTCCACGATGGCCACGAGCAGGTGCTCAACGAGCACGAAGGGGTAGCCGTGCAGCCGGGCCCGCTTCACGGAGGAGAGCAGGATCTCCTTCGCCTCGTCGGAAAGCGCCGGCGGCTCGGGCGGCGCTTCGGACTCGGGCGGCCTCGGCGGGAGCAGGGCCATGACCTGATGGAGCATCCACGTTGGGTTGCCGACCAGTTTCGGCGCGAGCTCCTCGGAGAGGAGCGCGGCCACGAGCAGGTGGTACGGGCCCACCGGCTGGTTACGTAACCGGGCCTCCTCCGCGGCCTGCCGCACGACCTTCCGCACGGCTACCGAAAAGCGCTCGAGCGCCTCGGCCGGCACGCCCGGCGGCTGCATAGCCGTGGGGGATCACCGCCCGCGCATCGAAGTGCGAGGCAATCGTAACGCAATTACGCGGCCACCGCAAGACAGCTTATGTCCCGTTTGACACAGGCATGGGACCGCGTAAGCCCACTCATGCCGTCCGCACTGCGTCACTCGCGTAACAGGCTGCCGCGGCCGAAGTTTCGTCGACCGGGATGTCGCCACGCAGGATTCGCTCACGATGAACGGCTCCGGCGCCCGCACGAACTCAGGCCGTTCGCCACCCGGCGTTCCGTCCAGCAGGATACCTCGGCCCCCGGCGTTGGGCTCATCGGTGCCGCGTGCCGGTATGATCGCGGTGAAGACGTTCTCCCGGAGGAGGGGCCGGGCGGATGACGACGGCGACCCCGAGCTCGTACCCGGCATACCTGGCCCTCTACGAGTCCGGCGAACTCGAGCGCCGGGCCGGGCGCGCGGTCGCCGCGCTGGCCTCCTGCCGGCTGTGTCCCCGCAACTGCGGCGCCGACCGCCTGGTCGACCAGCGCCGTACCTGCCGCACCGGGCGCCTGGCTCGGGTCGCCTCCGCCTTTGCGCACCACGGCGAGGAAGCATGCCTGCGGGGCCGGCGTGGCTCCGGCACGATCTTCTTCTCGTGGTGCAACCTGCGCTGCGTCTTCTGCCAGAACTTCGACATCAGCCAGGCAGGCGAGGGCGCGGAACTCACCGCGGAAGAGCTCGCCGCCCTCATGCTGCGCCTGCAGGCCGCCGGCTGCCACAACATCAACCTCGTCACCCCGGAGCACGTCGTCCCCCAGGTGCTCGAAGCGCTGGTCATCGCGGTGCGCGGCGGCCTGCGCCTGCCGCTCGTGTACAACACCTCGGCCTACGACTCCATGGAGAGCCTGGCCCTGCTCGACGGCGTGGTCGACATCTACATGCCCGACTTCAAGGTGTGGGATCCGGCCGTCTCCCGCCGCCTGCTCAAGGCGCCCGACTACCCCGAGGTAGCCCGCCGGACCGTCAAGGAGATGCACCGCCAGGTAGGCCCGCTCGTCATCGACGAGCACGGGCTCGCCCGCCGCGGCGTGCTGCTGCGCCACCTGGTCATGCCGGGCGGCCTCGCGGGAACGGCCGAGATCATGCAGTGGGTGGCCCGGGAGCTGTCGCCGGACACGTATGTCAACCTGATGGCCCAGTATTACCCCGCCGGTCGCGTGCTGGCCGAGCCTCGCGCCTTCCCCGAACTCGCCCGCCGCATCACGCGCGCCGAGTACGAGGCCGCGCTCGCCGCCGCCCGGGCCGCCGGCCTGTGGCGGTTCGACCGCGACGGCTGATCCAACCTCGGCTGCCAGGCGCTTCGAAAAGAAACGTGCCCTCTACCGCCCCGTGGCGCCGGCTCCTCCCCGGCGGCTTCCAATACGGCCGGCAGCCTGGTACCTGCCCCGCCCAACGCCGAGAGCGCACGCTCAGCGCGAAGTCATGAGCCATGGGGAGCTCCCAGTCCAACGAACCGCAGCCAGAGGGGCACCGTCCACTGGGCCAGCAAAGCCCCGGCCGCCAGGAACGGCCCGAACGGTAGCTTGGTCTTGCGGGTCGCCCGTCCGGTCAGCAGCAGCCCCACCCCGACCACGCTCCCGAGGAAGCTGCCCCAAACGAGCGTCCCGAGCGCGCCCCACGGCCCCAGGAACGCCCCGATCATGGCCAGCATCTTGGCGTCCCCGAGGCCCATCCCACCCCGGCTGGCCCATACGATGACCAGGATCGTGGCCGCTCCCACAGCGGCCCCGACCAGAGCCTGGCTCAGCCCAACTGACCAACCGGCGGCGGCGAATCCGGTCGCCAGCATGAGCCCCGTCACCGTGAGCGCGTCGGGCAGTGTGCCCGCCTGGAGATCCGTCAGCACGAGCGCAACGAGGAGCGTGAAGAGCGTGGCGCGCACCACCCACATGGCGGGAGTGGCGCTGGCCAGCCACAGCAATACGAAGCCTGACGCACATGCTGCCTCGAGCACCGGGTACATGGGCGAGATCCGGAGACCGCAGTAGCGGCATCTCCCCCGGCTCCACACGTAGCTCACTAGGGGGACCAGGTCCGCGGCACCCAACACGTGCTGGCAGTGGGGGCAACGGGAACGGCCCCGTACCACCGTGATGCCTCGAGTCAACCTGTAAACGGCAGCGCTCACGAAGCTACCGACGGCCATCCCCACCGCGGCCACGAACGGGATCACCAGGCCCACCGGCAGGTTTGCGCCACGGTCACCAAACTCCGTTGCGCGGAACCCCCTCCTGGGCCACGCTCCAGACGGTCGTTCCGGTAAGCGTGGGCACCTCGACCTGGATTTCGATGCGAACGACCGGTGTACCGTCGGACAGGTGCTGTAGACTCGCCGTGAAGCCTGCGACGGGGGAGAGCAGCGTCTCCCGCACCGTGGTAACCCCGCCGGAGGTGACGGTCAACGTCAGCGCCCCTGCCTCGCAGGCGTAGTCGTAAACCGTTTCCCCGCCCGGGGTATCGACGCGGTACTTGAGTTGCGCCGTGCTGACGCCGACCCCGCCGGGGACGACCAGTGCGCTGGCAGCGACCACTCCCGGTCGCTGCACGCTGCCGTACAGGATCTGGGAGAGCGCGGTGGTGACCATGCCCTCGGCACGGGCCCTGGCGGACAGGACTTGGTCAAGACGCGCAAGCCCGATGATGGCGCCGACCAGCCCGGATAGGACGATCCCGAGAATGGCCGTTGCGAGCATGACTTCGAGCAGACTGAAGCCAGCCGAACCGTATGGATAGGGCTTGCAGGGCCTATGCCGGCACTCCACTGCTGGAGCCGTCTCCATGCCGGGTCAGAACCCTTCCCTGGCGCGAAGGAGCGTGATGTCCGCGATCCGCCGGCCGGTCTTGGCGTCCACCGCCTCGACTGTGATCCGGACAAGGCCAGCGCTGTCCAGATCCTTGGCCGGGGGCTCGGGCTGTAACGTGCAACGAAGGACAAGGCTCTGGCCGACCGGAGGCCCGGAAGGACATTCCCCGCCCGTAAACCCGGCAATCAGTTGGCTCCAGGGCATGGCTTTGACCTGCTCGACGGTGGATGTCAGCGCTGCCGTGGCCTGAGTCAACTGTCGCCGGTGCGCTTCAACCCGCGTGAGCGTGGTGTAAAGCATGAAAAGGCCGGCGAGCGCAACGGCCACGACCGTGATTCCGGCCAGCACCTCGATCAGCGTAAAGCCGGTTGTCCTCGCCTCGTGCGTGTCACGCCGCTTCTGACTACGGGAAGTCATGGAGCGACGGGTTCCTCTCGCCACGAGCGCGGCACAAGACGAGACAGTCTACCGAACGGAAAACTTCCCAAAGCGTCGTCGTACTCAAGCACGTAACCCGGGGTGCATGGGCCAAGAAGCCATTCGAGTCCCGTCCTAAGGCACTTACTGGTGATAGCGGTGTTAACCAGCGCTCCCTTCAGGGCCGGATCCATCCAGAGGACCGATACCGTGGTGAGTTGTCGCGTCGGAGCATAAACACCCATCTTGCTGGGGCCAGGACACCAAGATGGTATCCACTTGCACAACCCCAGCCAGTCGATGATTTCCGCCAGGATGTTGTCGCTAGAAGAGATTTGAATAGAATCCGCCGATGCGTCCGATACCAGGAAGACCGCGGCGCCGGTCCGGCCTTCCACAGGTGCGACATCGATGGAGGACCCTGCGCTCGTTACTAGCCTGTCTCGGACGTGGAAAGTCACGTATTCGCCGCTCTTGACAGTCAGCCTGCTTCCCAGCACAAGTGCCCAGAACTGATTCACCCCGAGATAAAGACTGCCGTAAGTATAGATGTTCACCTTGGCCCTGGGGGAGACGTCGAAGGTGACGTCATGGTCGATTAGGAGGTCACCGGTGATGAACAAGTTGACTTCGCTATCCGGCGGCACGGAGACCACGGTCCCGGGGCCGAGGTAGAGATTCCCCCTGACCAGAGAGTTGCCTGGGGGAGCGGTGACCGGGGTAGCGGATCGAAAGACGTTTCCTTGTTGTCTTCCCGGCCACGACGTCTGTTGGTCCGGGGGAAACAGCTCATCGATTGGCTTGAGGGCCAGGCGCGGATCGACCAAGTCCGCTCCGCATGGGCCGGTGATGAGCGGATTCGGCTCGCCCGGGAAAGGCCTGGTAATGAGACGCACTCTACCGCTGAACCTACGGTGAACGCTGCCGCTCCACCCGTCTGCATAGACTGTTCGAGCGATATCCGGGCACCGCTCGCCGTCCTTCCCGTTGACTGTCACCCTGTACCAGCCCGGGACCTCCGCGTTCCAGGGAGCGTCGCCGATGGCACCTGTCTCCACGGCGTGGATGGCGGCGTTCATCCCCGACTCGGCGGCGTAGAGGGCGCGAGCGCGGTCGAGGGCATGTTGGGCGGCCCGGAGAGATGCCGTGCTCACCAGGGCTAGGCCGCTCGCCATTACCATCACCGCCGTCGTGAGGATGAGGGCCATGACCAGGAAGTAGCCCTCCTCGCCGGGCCGACCACTGGCCCGATCGACGGACGACGAGGCTTGGCTCAGGGTCTGCCTGTCCCACAGGCCACGCATGGGGATTCACCCCTCTTCCTGCGAGTCCCGGTCAAACAGGGCCGCGTTCAAAACGCCCACCCCACGTTGAGACCCAACCACAGGCCCGGCGTCCTGCGGGGCAGCTCCACGAGCGCCGCATCGCCCCATACCGCCGGCACCCACCGCACGAACGGCTCCAGGAACAACGGTACCCGCTCGACGGGCGTACGCGCTCCCGCCTCGATGTTCACGACGGTCAGGCCTGTGCCAGCTGCCACCGAGCCCACCCGGGCGTTGGGCCAGATCACCTCGCCCCCCAGCCCCAACCACGCGCCGCCCAGGGACGACGGGTAATACCAGCGCCAGCCGAGACCCAGGCCCCAGGCACTTGCTCTTTCGCTACCCGCCGAGACCGGAGTCAGGACGAGGCTGGTGGTCGCCGTTTGTGCCGTGCCCACGGGCCGTTCGACCCCGATCTCCCACGCCGACTCCTGGGCGCCGGCGGCATCGAGCCGGATGGCCCACTGCTGCGGACGCTCGAAAGAGGGCATCCGCCACCTGATGCGTCCGCCGGCGTTCGACCCTTGCTCCGGACTTCCCGGAGGCGCCGTCCCGTTGGAGCCTGCCTGGCCCTGGTCGGCTTTCGCTGTCACCCCCTCGCCCGGCAGGACCCTGGGAATGAGGAAGATGAGCATCTCGCTCTGCTGCTGGTCGGTGCGGGTTGTGGAGAAGAGGCCGCCCAGCACCGGAAACTCCTTGAGCACCGGCAGGCCCGACACCGTCTCGCTCTCCTGCTGGTTGATGAGCCCGCCGATGACGATGGGCTCGCCGTCCTTGACCCGGATCCGGGTCTGAGCCTTGCGCGTCCGGATCTGGGGCAGCTGTTGGTCGCCGGCCACGCGGTAGCCGGCGATGGTGCTCACCTCCGGCTTCACGTCGGCCGTGATGGTGCCGTCGCTCCCCACGAACGGCGTGATCTCCAGCCGCACGCCCGCTGTGATGGTCTGCAGCGTGTCCGGGGCGTCGCCCTGCCCCTTGAGGATGATGGGGATCTCGTCGCCGATGAAGATGGTGGCCGCCTGCCCGTTGATGGTCGTCACCTGGGGACGGGCGAGCAGCCGGCTCCGTCCCTGCTCCTCGAGGGCGTGCAACGTGGCCAGCAATTCCTCCGGGTCGAGCCTGACCGAGCCGAACCGCGGGGCCAGCGACACCCCGACCCCCGGCAGCTGCCACGCCAGACCCAGGTCCTCCGTGGCGTTGCCCAGCACCTCCTCGACCCGGGCCTCGATGAGCACCTGCGCCGGCGGCCGGTCGTACTCGGCGGCGAGCCGGCGCAGCGCATCCAGCTGCTGCGCCGTGCCTTGCACCACCAGCAGGTTGCTGGCCTCGTCGACGCGGATGGCCCCCTCCGGCAGAACCATCGTGGCGAGCTGCTTCATGGCCGCCGCCCGCACGTAGTTGAGCCGTACGAACTCGGTAACCGTCTCTTCCGCCGGTGGAGCAGGCCTCGGCGCCACCGGCCGCTCGGGCCGCACGCCCTCCGGGTCGAAGCGGGCTTCCAGCGAGGATCGGGCGCCCACCACCAGCGTGTTGGCCGACAGCACGTACGCGAACCCCGTTGCCCGGGCCACCATGTCGACGGCCTGCTCCACGCTCAGGCCCTTGATGGCGAGCGTCGCCTTGCCCGTGAGGTCGGGCAGCGCGACGAAGTTCCATCCGGCCGCGTCGGCCAGCGACGCGAAGATCTCCCGTACGTCCGCGTCTTGAAAGGCGAGCGATACCTGCGTCTCCTGCCCCTCGCCGGAGGCCCCCGCGCCCGATGCCGGCGCTGCCGCCAGGGCCCCGGTCGCCGCAGCCACGGCGAGCCCGAGTACGGCCAGACCGGCCACGGCGAGGCGGGACCACTTACCAGCCGGCACGGTGCCGCTCATCGCAGCGCACCACCCGCCGGGGCCACGATCTCCTGCCCGTCGAGGGCCAGGGTGACCCCTTCCTTGGTGATGCTCGTGACGACCAGCGGCCCGACCCGGCTTCCCTCCCGCACCACGTGGCTGCGGCCGCCGATCTCGACCAGCGCTCGCAGCTCCTCGCCGACCTGCATGATGCCGGCCACCCGCACGGACGGCCGGTCGAACGACCTCAGCAGGGCCTCTGCCCGCTGCATCTGCGCCGGAGTGCCCTGCAGCATCAGCACGCTCGTGCCGGGCACGCTCTGGGCCTTCACGTCGGGCAGCGCCGCTGCCAGGAGCCCCGTCGCGGTCTCGACGGGGATGAAGTGAAGCTCGTAGGCCCGGGCCTGCGCCGCAGGAGCGCTCTGGGGTTGCAGCGCCTGCGGGCCCGGAGGAGTGACCACCAGGAGGTCGTCCTCGCCGATGCGATAGGTAATCCCCGTCTGACGGGCCACGATGTCGAGCGCGTCCTTCACCGCCGTGCCGGGCCGCAGGTAGAGCGTGACCGTCCCGGCCAGCTGGCCCTCGACGACGAGGCTCATGCCGCCGGCCTTCGCCAGGGCCAGCAGCACCGTTGCCACGGGAGCGGCGTCGAACTGCAGCTCCGGGATGGCGGCCACGTCGTGGCGGGCGAGGAGTTGCTTGGCCCGGGCGACGTCCTCTTCGCTTCCCCGCATCACGATGGCCGACGACCGGGTGTCGACGACCGTCTGGATGCCCGGTACGACGGTCTTGACCAGCCGTTCGGCGTCGGCGGGGGCCAGGTAGCGCAGCGCCACCGTCGCCACCGCCTCCCGGGCGAACTGTGCCTGCAGCCGCTGCGGCGCCGCCACGATGAGCGTCCCGTCGACGATCTTGTAGCCCAACCCGCTCGCCCGGGCCACCAGGTCGATGGCGTCCATGGCGGGGATCCGGTGCAGGAAGAACGTCACCTGGCCGCTCGCCGACGGGTCGACCAGCACGTTGAGCCCGGCCAGCTCCCCGAGCACCTGGAAGACGTCGGCCACGTCGGCCTTCTGGAAGGCCATGTCGACGAGCTCGCCCCGGCCGGCGGGGGTGGGAGCAGGCGTCCTGGCACCGTTTGTCGGGGGCGAGCCCGGCGGGCCTGCCGGCGCCGCGGCCTCGGCTACCAAACCACTTGCGGTGCTCAGGATCGCCGCCGCGAGAGCGAGGGCCCACGCCAGCGAGATGATGGCCAACCTTCCCGATCTTCGCATCTTGCCGGTCTCCTCTTCTGCCGTTTTCCCGCAAGCTCTTCCACGAGCCGTCACGGCTCCACGCGCAGGGGAACGAACACCCGCCGGCCCTCTACCTGCACGTCCACCCCGCCGGCGCGAACGGCACGCACCGTGAGCCGTCCGAGGCGGGTGCCGTCACGCACCAGGTGGCTGCGTTCGTCGACGACGAGCACGGCCACGAAGCCGTCGGAGCCCCGGGCGATGCCCGTCACCCGCAGAGCCGGGACCTCCGGGCTCGGCGCCTGCGCCAGCCTGGCTTCGACGGCGGCCTTGTCGGCCGGCTCGAAGGGGTTGGACGTCCTGCCCGTCGCACTCGCTGCGGGCAGGGGAAGCGCCTTCCACGCCACCGGCCGGGAGGCCGGGTCGTTCGCTGCCCGCACCGCCACCGTGAAGCTCAAGGACGCGCGGACGGCCGGCGAGCCGGCCACCTTCGGAGCCGGAGAGCCGGAGGCGGCGGAGGGGGAGAGGAGACCCGTCTGATCGCCCGGCTGCCCCACCGGGACGCCGCTCACGGCACCCGACTGCTGCATCGCCAGCATCTGCAGGTAGGAGAAGAGCGCGGCCACCTGCGAGAGCCGGTCGGAGGGCGGCGCGTCACTCCCGGCCCCGGGGCCTGCCGTCACACCCGGCTGCGTCCCGCCCGGGGCTTGCCCCGCGGCCTGCCCGAGCGGCGGCGAGAGCGGGACGTTGGCCTGGGCCTGCGCCTGGGACGGCGCACGGGCCGCGAGGTGCGCTGGTTCCGGCGGTGGCGCCGGCGACACGGCGAGGGAGATGAACTGCACCCCCTCGAACGCTCGCTCTATCGTCTCGACGAGGCTCACGAGCCCGCCGTAGGGCCCTTCCACCTCCACGTCGAACCGCACCGATCCGCCGGCCGCGGCTGCTTTGGCGTCCGGGGGAGCGGCGGCCGGCCCCTGCAGCGAGTACGTCACGCGCAGCGGGCGCAATCCGGCGACCTCCGCCGCCCTCGACACGAATCCCGCACCGCGCGGCAGGTCCTCCACCCGCGGCGTGCGTTCGACCGCTCTCGCCTGGCGCGCGCGAAGCGCCTGGAGCGCCCGCTCCGCCTCCGGCAGCGCCAGGCGGGCCCGGCTCAGGACCTGCACCTCTGCCTCGAGGCGGCCCGCCTCGGCCAGCATGGCCGCCGTCCGAATCGACACGGGCCGGTACCATGCGAGGTAGCAGAGCGCCGCCGCCCAGGAGGAGGGCGACCGCCATCGCCGGGGCGAGCGGCACGCGCCCGCCGAGGCGCACTCCGGCACGCAAGTTCAACGTCGCTCACCCGCCGGCGTGCTCCCGGTAGAGCTGCCCGGCGCTGCGCCCGGCGCGGCCTCACCGACGGCGCTCACCGCCAGTTCGCACGAAAACCTCACGACCCCGCCGGCCGCTCCCTCGGGGCTGACGCTGCCCTGGGTTTGCCGCAGGACGCCGTCCGCCGTCAGCTGCGTCAGGAAGGTGGTCACGGAAGCCGCATCCGTCGCAAGCCCCTCGACCTGGACGCGCCCTTGCGACCAGGCGAGCCGGGTCAGCCACACCGTGCCCGACCGCCGGGCGGCGTCGGCCATTCGCCGCGCCAGCTCCGAGAGGGGCCTGACCCCGGCTTGTGCCTCGCCTTGCCTTGCGCCCGCCTTCAGCGCCTCTTCGACCCGCCGCGTCTCGTCTCGCACCCGGGCGAGCTCCTTCTGGTACGGCTCGAGCTCCGCCACCACCCGCCGCAGCGACGTGACCCGCCGTTCGGCCTCTGCCAGCTGCTGCTGGTTGAAGTTGCCCAGCACGACGGCCACCGTCACCAAGAACGCCCCGACCACCCCGAGGATCGGCTCCAGCGGCACCAGGCCCTGCTTGGCCCGGTCCTCCGGGGGAATGAGGTTGACTCTCACGGCCCCTCCACCCCCCGGAGTGCCAACCCCACGGCCGGCGCGAAAAGCGGCGCCAGCCCCTCACCCACGGCTTCTTCGGCCTGCGGGGCAAGCTCCAGGCCCTGGAGCGGGTCGGCCGCCTCCACGGGATACCCCAGCTCCTCGTGGAGCAGGGCCGCCATGCCCGGCTGGAGCGCCCCGCCCCCGGAGAGCACGATCGCGTCGACGGCCCCGTCGCCCGGCCCCGCCGCCTGTGCTCCCTGAGTGCGCACGTACTCGAGCGTCTGGGCCAGGGCGTCCAGGAGCGCCTGGACCGTCCGGCGAAGCGCCGGGTGGCTGCCGGAACGCTCCAAGAGCGTCCCCAGCTCCTCGCTTTGCCGGGCCGCCTCGGCCTGCTCCCGGGAGGTTCCCAGCACCTCGGCGAGCGCCGCCGTGACGCGGTCCAAACCCATCGGCAGCAGCCGGTAGAGCTCGTAGCGCCCGTCCGACGCCACGTACACCTCGGTGAACGCGTCGCCCACGTCGAGGTAGCAGACGTGCCCGGGCCGCCGCACCGCCCGTTCCAGGGCGAAGGCGTTGACCTCCAGCACCTCCGGCGGAAGCCGCAGCTCTTTCAGGAGCTGGACGACCTCCCGGACGACGGGCCTCCGGGTCGCGACCACGCCGACCCGGGCCTCGCCGTCCGCCGGCTGCTCGAGCACCTCGCAGTCGACCAGGAGGTCATCGGCCTGTTCTCGCGGAAGCTGCAACAGGTCGACCATCTCCCAGCGGGCCGCCTCGCGCAGTTCGCCAGGGGGCATGGGCGGCAGGGTCAGCGTTCGCACCAGGAACTCGGGGCTCTTCATGGCCACGACGGCATGGAGCTGCTCCAGGCGCAGCCCGCCGAACGCGGGCCTGAGCGCATCCCTCAACCTCTCGCGCGCCTCGATACGGCCCTGGGCGATGGCCTGGGCCGGTACGGGGATGCGCAGCAGGCGTTCCACCCGGTGCGAGCGCCGGCGGCGCCGCAGCTGCGCAACCTTCACCTCTTTGTGCCCGAGGTCGATGCCGACCGCCAGTTGCGCCACCTCGCCGGCCCCCTACTGGACGAGCCCCGCCGACTGGAACAGCGGCAGCATCACCGACGCCACGATGAGCAGCACCACGCCGGCCAGCACGATGATGATGGCGGGTTCGAGCAGCGAGATGAGGGTCTTGACCGCCCGCTCCACCTCGCCGTCGTAGCGGGTGGCCAGGTGCTCCATCATCTCCTCCACGCTGCCCGTGGTCTCGCCCACGGCGACCATCTGGACGAGCAGTTCGGGGAAGAGCTTCTGGGCCGCCATCGCCTTCGCGACGCTCTGGCCTTTCTCGACGCCGGCGATGACGCCGGCCATCGCCTGGGCCATCGCCTCGTTGCCCACCACCCGCTGCGCCGCGCGCAGCGCCTCGACCATGGAAATCCCGCTGCGCAGCCCGAGCCCCAGGGTGCGGGTGAGGCGGGCGAGCACCGTGCGGGTCACGAGCCCTCCGAAGATGGGCGCCCGCAGCAGGAAGCGGTCCCGCTCCAGGCGGCCGCGAGGGGTGCGCACGTACTGGCGCAAGGCCGTGGCTGCGGCGACGACCGCCGCTGCGACGGCCCACCACCACCGCGACGTGAACTCCTGCACCCCGAGCAGCACGCGGGTCGGCAGGGGCAGCGGCATCCCCGCCTGCCGGAAGAACCCCACGAAGGTCGGCAGCACGAACAGCAGCAAGACGTTGATCACGACCAGCGCCACGATGGCGACGAGGGTGGGGTAGGCGAGGGCCTCCCGCACTTTGGCCCGCAGTTCGTGCTCCCGCTGGTAGTACGCGCCGGTGCGGTTGAGCACTTCCTCGAGGGCGCCCGTCACCTCGCCGACTTCGACCATCTGCACGAGCAGCTGGGGGAAGACGTCGCCGTGCCGCCCGAAGCTCCTGGCGAGCGACGACCCGGTGGAGACGTCCCGGCGCACTGCCTCGAGCGCCTCGCGCAGCCTGCGGTTGGAGGTCTGCTGCACGAGCAGCCGCAGCCCGTCGGCCGCCGTCAGCCCCGCCCTGAGCATCATGGCGAACTGGCTGCACATCAGCGCCACGTCGGCTGCCGAGGGCCTGCGCCCCCGGCCCAGGGCGCCCAACGCCCCGGCCCCGGCGCCCGCCCCGCGCCCGGCCGCCCCTCTGGCGCCGGCTCTGGAAGCAGGCCGCACCGACGAGACGTAGAGCCCTTCCTGGCGCAGCCGCCGTACCGCCGCCGCGCTGTCCTCGGCGTCGATGACGCCGCTGACCGCCCGCCCGGTCTTGTCCCTCGCCCTGTACTCGAAGGGAACGGACACCCCAACCCCTCCCGGCGCCTGCCCCTGCTTGCCGTGCCGCTACTCCCGCTTGAGCGCCAGCATCTCCTCGGGGTCGATGAGCCCCCGCTCCAGCAACGCCCGCATGGAGGCCTCCAGCGTGCGCATCCCGAATCGCACCCCCGTCTCGATGGCGGCCGGGATCTGGTGCCACTTGCTCTCCCGGATCATGGTGCGGATGGCCGGCGTGGCCACCATCACCTCGCAGGCCAGCACCCGCCCCTGCCCGTCCGCCCTGGGGAGCAGCCGCTGCGAGATGACCGCCTGGATGGTCGAGGCGAACTGCAGCTGGATTTGGCGCTGCTGTTCGGGCGGAAACATGTCGATGACCCGCTCCACCGTCTCCGCCGCGCCCCGGGTGTGAAGCGTCGAAAGCACCAGGTGCCCTGTCTCGGCCGCCCGCAGGGCCGTGGCGACCGTATCCAGGTCCCGCATCTCCCCGACCAGCACCACGTCGGGGTCGGCCCTGAGCGCTCCCCGCAGCGCCGCTGCGAACGACGTCGTGTCGGTGCCGATCTCCCGCTGGTTGATGACGCTCATCTTGTGGCGGTGCAGGTACTCGATGGGGTCCTCCAGCGTGATGATGACGGCCTTGCGGTGCTGGTTGATGTGATCGATCATGGCGGCGAGCGTCGTCGACTTGCCGCTGCCGGTGGGCCCGGTCACCAGGATGAGCCCGTCGACCCGCCCGCAAAGGTCGGCGACCACCGGGGGCAGCCCGAGCTGGTCGAGCGACGGGACCTCGGCCGGGATCACCCGGGCGGCCATGCCCCACGAACCCCGCTGGCGAAAGACGTTGCACCGGAACCGCCCGACCCCCGGCACCCCGTGCGACAGATCCACCTGCCCCTGTTGCTCGAACGTGCGCAACAACCCCTCGTTGAGGATGGGCCGGATGAGCCCCTCCAGGTCCGCCGGCATCAGGACCTTGTACCCGTCGAGCGGTTCGAGCCGCCCGTGGATGCGCAGCATGGGTGGCACGCCCGAGGTCAGGTGGAGATCCGAGGCGTGTCGCTCCACCGTGATCCGCAGCAACGTATCCAGCGTCTCGTTCATGGGCGCACCTCTTCGGCCTCGAGACTCGAAGGTTGCTCAGTCCCTGCGGTGGCGAGCGCGGCCGCGGCCTTGCCCGTGCCGCCGGTTTGCCATGGTTCCTTGCCGTTCCACTCGTCGAGGCTGTACAGCGCCCGGAAGACCTCGCCCACGGTGGTGATTCCCATCAGCGCCTTGGCGATGCCGCTTTCCTTGAGCGTCTTCATGCCCGCCCTCATGGCGAGCTGCCGCAAGGTATCCTCGGAGGGCTGCCCGGCGATGTGATCGCGGATGGCCCGGTCCACCAGGAGCACCTCCTCGATCAGGACCCGGCCGCGAAAGCCCGTGCCTTCGCACACCTGGCAGCCGCGCCCCCAGGCGAGGGGCTCGCCGTGATAGGCGGGGCCGAGGAAGCTCCGTTCGGCCGGCGTGAGCTCCGGCACGCCCGTCGTCCGGCAGTCGCGGCAGACGGCCCGCACCAGGCGCTGCGCGACGACCCCCACCAGGGTGGCGCTCAGCAAGTACGGCTCGACCCCCATGTCCATGAGCCGCACCACGCTGCCGGGCGCCGAGTTGGTGTGCAGCGTCGAAAGCACCAGGTGCCCGGTGAGGGCTGCCCGCACCGCGATCTGCGCGGTCTCCTGATCCCGGATCTCCCCGACCATGAGCACGTCGGGGTCCTGGCGGAGCACGCTGCGCAGCGTATTGGCGAAGGTGATGCCGGCCCGGGGATTGATCTGCACCTGCGTGATGCCGTCCACGTGGTACTCCACCGGATCTTCGACCGTGATGATGTTGCGCTCGGGCGTGTTGAGCGCCTGCAAGAAGGCGTAAAGGGTCGTCGACTTGCCGCTCCCGGTGGGCCCCGTGAGCAAGATGAGGCCCTGGCGCTGGCGCAGCATCTCGTCGACCTGGCGGCGCGCCTCGGGCAGGAAGCCCAACTGGTCGAGCGTGATGAGCCCGGCGCTCCGGTTGAGCAGCCGCACCACGGCCTTCTCGCCGTGGATGGTCGGCATGACGGAGACTCGCATGTCGACCTGCGCCTCGCCGATCCGCATCTGGATCTGGCCGTCCTGCGGGCGCCGGTGCTCGGCGATGTCGAGGCCGGCCATGACCTTCACCCGGGAGACGACGCTCGGCATGAGCTGGCGGGGAATCGTGCTGACGTCTCGCAGCAGGCCGTCGATGCGAAAGCGCACGCGCAGGCGGTCTCTTTGCGGTTCCAGGTGGACGTCGCTGGCCCGCCGCTGGACGGCGTCGGCCAGGATGAGGTTGACCATGCGGACGGCCGGGGAGTTGGGGTCGATGAGCTCCTGCTCGTTGAGAGGCTCTTCCTCGGGCTCGATTTGCTCGACGACTTCCTCGGTGGAGAGGGCCAGGCTGAAGACCTGCCCCCGCGCCACCTCGATCTCCGGCTCCGTGGCCACCAGCGGCACGACGTGCATGCCGGTGGCCGCCTGCACGTCGTCGAGGAGCATGACGTCCATGGGGTCGACCATGGCGAGGAAGAGGGTGCTGCCCTCCACCCGCACGGGCAGCACCCCTTCTTTCAAGAACCGCTCGGGCAGCAGGCGGGCGAGCTCGGGGCGGAGTTCCACCTGGTCCCATCGAACACGCGGGATGCCGAGGTACGCGGACAGCGCGTCGGCCATCTGGCCGGGGCTCACGAGCTCGAGGTCGAGCAGCGCCCGCACGATGCTCTTGCCCGTCCGCCGCTGCTCGGCCACGGCCTCCTGCAGCTGCTCCGGGGTGACGAGGCCCTGGTCGACCAGGGTATCTCCCAGGCCTCTACGCCCCGTGATCCGCACCGCGTTGCGCATCCCCGTGCTCCTTGCCGCTCGAACTTCCCATCTGCGGCAGTTAGAAGGCGCTAGTTCTCAGTACTATAAGCGCCTTCCGGCGCCCTAGTCATTGGTACAACCGTCTGCCGTCGGCTTAATGCCCGTTGTCACCGTGACCTCGGTACTTGTACGGCCACTTCGCACAGCGGTGACTTTCCAAGTCGCACTGTTACTGGAAGGGCAGTTTACATAGAAGCCTGCGTCGGATCCAGCAGGGTCGTTGCTGGGCAACAGGGTCAACTCCGCTGTATCCAGCCCAACCTCAGAGAGGTGTTGCTTGGTGGTCGCTTTTGAGGCGACGGCAGGGCTCGCGTTGTTCTCCAGTTCGTAAAACTGTACCGCGGTACGGAGTGCGGCCGCAAACTGCTGTGCGGAGCTGTCCACCGCCCGCTGAACGAACTGACCATATGCCACAAACCCCCCGGTGGCCAAGATGGCGATGATGGCGACGACCACCATGAGCTCCATCAGCGTGAAGCCTTCGTCGTTTCGAAGGGACTTGAGCAACTTCCGCCAGCGGCTCCGCAACAGGCTCACGAGAAGCCCTCCTTTCGAACTATCACGAGCTCAGAGGCTCACGTCTGCCGGCCCACTCTTGTGAGGCATCGAGTTTGAATCCCGAGCGGCTTCAACGCCTCCTCCCATCCCTCAAGGGGGTTGCTGCTCTGTCTCCGCTTCTGCCAGCCGTGTAGGATCGAACCGCAGGCCTGCCGGGTCTCGGGCGACCAGCACCTTCCGGCGCTCGAGTCGAGCCAGGGCCTCGCGCACCACGGCGGCGCTGGCGCCTGCAAGACAGGCCAGATCCTCCGGGCCTGCCGGCAAGAGCAGCAGGCCGGACCCGTCGAGTTTGCCGGCGACCCGAGCCAGGTGCAGGACCGCTTCGGCGACCCGTTGCGCCTCACGCGCCGGGTCGGCGGCGACGTCCGGGAGCAAGCCCGGCGTGGCCGGGGCCCCGTGCGGAGAGCGACCGGACGAGGAGGGCGAGCGCCAGCCGCAGCCGCGGATCGCGCTCCACCAGCTCCAGTACCACCCGCCGCTCGAGCCTCCACACGAGGGCCTGTCCCACCGAGCGGCAGCTCGTACGATAGGGAAGGCCGTCCACCACCTCGCCCGCTGCGAGCACCCAACCGGGGCCCACCAGGCCGGCGACGCGAAGCTCGCCCGGCGACTCCTCGCGAATCAGCTGGACCAGCCCGGAGTCGACCAGGTACAGGGCGTCGGCCCGGATCCCCTGGGTGAACAGTCGCTCGCGCGCCGGCAACTCCCTGGGCTCCAGCGCACGCGCCATCGCTTCTCGGGTGGAGCCGGCAAGGCACCGAAACGGGACAACCCTGGTGACCGCCGCAGCCCGCCGTCCGAACGCCGCGGATGCGTGCGACCCTGACGCTTCCTGCACCGCCGCAGGCCTCCCTTCGGCCGGTAGTCCCCCATGCCGAGGTAAGGCGAGGGAAGGAGAATCCCGCACGGCGAGTCCACTCGTGCGGGCGCACCGTCACCTGCCGACGCGGCAGGAGAGTGCGAGACGAGAGCGAGTGAAGGCTCGACTGCCTTGCGGCGATGCCCGCGCAGCCTTCGCCCCGGAGCTTCCGACGGTACCGGGCCTGGCTGTCCAGCAGGCTAAGATGCGTGGCTCGGGCTGTTGGTCGATATCCTACCCACCCCCTACCCCGGACGTTGGTACGATTCGACAGTTTCAGTAAGCTTCCTCCAGACCAGACAAGGAGCGCCATGGGATCGAGAGGAAGGTTACACGCGCATAGGTCTTGAGTCTTGGGACCCCAGACAGGTAGGAACGACCCTTCCTGGGGGATACGCCGGCGCCGGGGTCGCCGGAGCAGCGGCTCAGAAGATGCGGCGCCACCAGGGAAGGCGCGGGATCGGCTCGCCGGCGACGAGGGGGATGCGGGCGAAGGGCTGGTCGGCCAGGTAACCCTCCAGCTCTCCGACGGGCTGTCCGGCCCCCACGGGCGCGAAGAGCTGACGCAACCGGACGACCCCTCGCACGTCTTTCACCTGCCGGACCGGCACGGTGACGGCGAGCCGGTCGGCGGCCATGACGCGCACCACGAGGTCGGACGAGGCGCCGGCCACGGGCACCTCCGCCACCACGTCGCCCCGGCGGGCCAGTTCCACGACCGCAAAGGCCGAAAAGCCGTACTCGAGCAGGCGGGCGCTGTCGGCCCAGCGGTCGGAGCTCCCGAGCACCACGCCGATGAGCTGCGTCCCTTCCCGTGACGCCGCCGCCACCAGGCAGTTGCCGGCCCGCGAGGTGGTGCCCGTCTTGATGCCCGTGGCCCCCTCGAAGCTCCACAACAGCCGGTTGGTGTTGTGCCACGTCTTTTGCTGCGACAGCGCCGTGTACGCCCGCCGCCCGACCACGGCCGCAAACGTGGGGTACTGCATGGCCGTCCTCGCAAAGAGCGCCAGGTCGTACGCCGAGGTGTAGTGCTGGGGGTCGTCGAGCCCGTGGGGGTTGACGAAGTGGGAGTCGTACGCGCCCAGCTCGCGGGCGCGCCGGTTCATCATGGCGGCGAAGCCGGAGACGCTGCCGCCGACGTGTTCGGCGATGGCCACGGCGGCGTCGTTGCCCGAGGGCAGCATGAGGCCGTGGAGGAGTTCCTCGAGCGTGTAGCGCTCGCCGGTGGAGAGGGACGCGGACGACCCCGTCACGCCCGCCGCCCGCCGGGAGACGGTCACGACGTCTTGGAGGCGGCCCGATTCGATCGCGAGCAGCGCTGTGATAATCTTGGTAGTGCTGGCCGGCGCCCGCCGCTGGTGCTCGTCCTTGGCATAAAGGACCGTGCCGGTGGAGACCTCCAGCAGTAGCGCCGCTTCCGCGGAGACGGGAGGGCCCTTGCGGGGGTCCTGCACGTAGCGCACCGGGAAGGAGCCCCGGATGGGCGTGGTGGTGACCAGCGGCCGGTCGACGACGCTTTGGGGCAGGAGCGCCCCGGGCGTGCCGGGCGCAAGCGTGAGGGCCAGCGCGGCCGCGGCCGCGAGGAGCACCAGGAGCGTGGCGGGGGAAGGCCATCGCAGGCTCTGAAACCCTTGCCGCCGCCGAATCGACACGGTCGCTCCCATGCTCCTCGTCGCTGGTATGGGGATGGCCGATCCCCGGGCTTCCGGCCGGGAAAAGGTGTATGCGTCCCCGCAGGGGGACATGCGAGGGCATGGGCGGGGAGGGGCAGCAGGAGAGCATGGCACGCAACCGGACGACCACGCAGCCCGCCGAGCCTCCTGGCGGCACGGCAGCTACGGCGTCGACGCCGCCGGCGACGCCGGCGGCGGTGCCCGAGGAGGTCCGGCGGCGGGTCGACGAGCTTCGCCGGGCCATCGAGCACCACAACTACCGCTACTACGTGCTCGACGCCCCCGAGATCTCCGACGCCGAGTACGACGCGCTCATGCGGGAGCTGGTCGAGCTCGAGCAGCGCTACCCGGCGCTGCAGTCGCCCGACTCCCCGACCCAGCGGGTGGGAGGGGCGCCGCTGCCGGAGTTCGGCACGGTGCGCCATCGCACGCCCATGCTCAGCCTCGACAACGTCTACTCCCTCGAGGAACTTCGCGCCTGGGACGCCCGCATCCGCCGCCTGCTTCCCGGCGAGAGCGTCCAGTACGTGGCCGAACTCAAGATCGACGGCCTCGCCGTCTCGCTCGAGTACGAAGAGGGCCGCTTCGCCCGGGGCGCCACCCGGGGCGACGGCGTCACCGGCGAGGACATCACCCAAAACCTGCGCACCATCAAGAGCATTCCGCTGCGCCTGCGCGCCGGCGCCCCGGTGCGCCTCGACGTGCGCGGCGAAGTCTACATGATCAAGAGCGAGTTCGCCCGGCTCAACGAGGAGCGGGAGCGGCGGGGTGAGCCCCTCTTCGCCAACCCGCGCAACGCCGCCGCCGGCTCGGTGCGCCAGCTCGATCCCCGGGTCACCGCTTCCCGCCCGCTCAACATCTTTTGTTACCAGGTCGGCACGCTGGAGGGCATCGACGTGCCCTCGACCCACTGGGAACGCCTGCAGCTGCTCAAGGAGCTGGGCCTGAGGACCAACCCCAACAACCGCCGCTGCGACAGCCTCGACGAGGTGATCGCCTTCATCGAGCACTGGGCCGAGCGGCGCCACCAGCTCGACTACGAGACCGACGGCATCGTCATCAAGGTCGACCGCATCGACCAGCAGGAACGCCTGGGCGTCACGGCCAAGAGCCCCCGCTGGGCCATCGCTTACAAGTACCCGGCGGAGCGGGCCATCACCAGGGTGCGGGCCATCGAGGTCAACGTCGGCCGCACGGGGGCGCTCACGCCGGTGGCGGTGCTCGACCCGGTGCGGCTCGGCGGCACCACCGTCTCCCGGGCCGGGCTGCACAACGAGGACATCATCCGCAAGCTGGACGTGCGGGTGGGCGACTGGGTGGCGGTGCAGAAGGCGGGCGAGATCATCCCTGAGGTCGTGGAAGTGCTCAAGGAGCGCCGCACCGGCGAAGAGGTACCCTACACTTTCCCCGAGACGTGCCCGGTCTGCGGCGCAAGAGTGGTGCGCCCCGAGGGCGAGGCGGTGTGGCGCTGCGTCAACCGCCGGTGCCGGGCGCAGCTCGTCGAGGGCCTCATCCACTTCGCCTCCCGCGACGCCATGGACATCGAGGGGGTCGGCCCGGCGCTGGTCACGCAGCTCGTCGAAAAGGAGCTCGTCAAGAGCCCGGCCGACCTCTACCGCCTCACCGAGACCCAGCTCGCCGGCCTGGAAAGGATGGGCCCCAAGTCGGCCCGCAACGTCGTCGAGGCCATCCAGGCGAGCAAGACGCGGGGGCTGGCGCGCCTTTTGTACGCGCTCGGCATCCGCCACGTCGGCGAGGGAACGGCCCGTGACGTGGCCGAGCACTTCGGCGACATCCACGCCGTTGCCCGGGCCTCCGTCGAACAACTGATGGAAGTGCCCGACGTGGGCGAGGTGGTGGCGAGGAGCATCCGGGAGTTCTTCGACGAACCCCGCAACCAGGAGCTCGTCGCCGAGCTCGAGCAGCTGGGCGTGGCCATCACCCAGGCGCGGCGGGAGGCGCCGCCTGCGGCGGTGGCGTCGCCTTTCATCGGCAAGCGGGTGGTGGTGACGGGCACGCTCTCCCGGTACTCGCGCCGGGAAGTGCAGCAGCTGCTCCAGTCGCTGGGCGCCCAGGTGAGCGACTCGGTGAGCAAGAAGACGGACTACGTCATCGCAGGGGAGTCCCCCGGCTCCAAGCTCGACAAGGCCCGGGAGCTCGGGGTGCAGGTGCTCGACGAGGAGAGCTTCTACCGCATGCTCCCCGAGCGGTAGCGAAAGGCGGGAAAGGCCGAGACATGGCTGGCATCACGCCGGACGAGGTGCGCCACGTGGCGCGTCTTGCGAGGCTCGAGCTGACGGATGAAGAGGTGGAGCGCTACGCCCGCCAGCTGGGCGACATCCTGAGCGCTGCGGCTCGCCTCGGGGAGCTCGACACCGAAGGGGTCGACCCGACCTTCTACCCGCTCCCGCTGCAAAACGTCATGCGGCCGGACGCGGTGCGGCCGTCGATGCCCCGGGAGAAGGTCCTGGCCAACGCGCCCGAGCCGGAGCAGGACATGTTCCGGGTGCCCCGCATCATCGAAGAAGGGTAGTACGCATCCATGGCCGATCCATCGTCGCTGGTCTTCGCCAGTATCCGGGAGCTCGCCGGGCTGCTCCGCCGGGGCGAGGTCACGGCCCGGGAGCTGGCCGAAGCGCACCTGCGCCAGATCGAGCGGGTCGACCCGTCGGTCGGCGCTTATCTGACCGTGGTCGCCGACCGGGCGCTGGCCCAGGCCGGCGCCGCCGACGAGCAGCTGCGGCGGCTGCGGCAGGAGCCTCGCTCGCAGACCACCTCGAGCCCGTCCGGCTTGCAGGGCTCGGCCGGCGGGCCCGAGCTGCTGCTCGGGATCCCGTGGGCGTGCAAGGACGTCCTGTGCACCGCCGGCGTGCGCACGACGTGCGGCTCGAAGATGCTGGAGCAATTCGTGCCGCCGTACAGCGCGACGGCCGTCCGGCGCCTCGACGAGCGCGGGGCGGTCATGCTGGGCAAGGTCAACATGGACGAGTTCGCCATGGGCTCGTCGACCGAAAACTCCGCCCTGGGCGTCACCCGCAACCCGTGGGACCTGAGCCGGGTGCCGGGCGGCTCGAGCGGGGGGTCGGCGGCGGCGGTGGCCGCAGGAGAGGCGGTCTTTTCACTCGGCTCCGACACGGGGGGCTCCGTGCGGCTGCCGGCGGCGTATTGCGGGGTCGTGGGCCTCAAGCCGACCTACGGGTCGGTCTCCCGGTACGGGCTCATCGCCTTCGCCTCCTCGCTCGACCAGGTCGGCCCGCTGGCCCGGACGGTGGAGGACGCCGCGCTGGTCTACGAAGCCATCGCCGGGCATGATCCCCTGGACTCCACGTCGGCGCCCCGGCCCCCCGAGCCCGTGCTCCGCACCCTCGAAGAGGGCGTGAAGGGGCTGCGGCTGGGCCTTTCGCCCGACTACTTCGGCGAAGGGCTCGACGGCGAGGTGCGGGAGGCGGTCATGGGCGCCGTCCGGCGCCTGGAGAGGGAAGGGGCCCAGATCGTCGAGGTGCGCATCCCGCACCTCGCGTACGCGCTGCCCGTCTACTACATCATCGCCCCCTCGGAGGCGAGTTCCAACCTGGCCCGCTACGACGGGGTGCGCTACGGGCTGCGGGTGCCGGGCGACGACATCGTCCAGCAGTTCTCGAAGACCCGGCGAGAGGGGTTCGGCCCCGAGGTGAAACGGCGCATCATGCTCGGTACGTACGCCTTGAGCGCCGGGTACTACGAGGCGTTTTACCTCAAGGCGCAGAAGGTGCGCACGCTCATCCGGCGCGACTTCGAGGCGGCGTTCGCCAGGGTCGACGCCCTGATCACCCCGGTGGCGCCGACGGTGGCGTTTCGCATGGGGGAGAAGGTGGAGGACCCCCTGCAGATGTACCTGACCGACATCTACACGCTCAGCGTCAACCTGGCGGGGCTGCCGGGCGTCTCGGTGCCGTGCGGCTTCTCGTCGCAGGGCCTGCCCATCGGGCTGCAGGTGATCGGGCCCGCTTTCGGGGAGCCGCAGATCCTGCGCGTCGCCCGGGCGGTGGAAGAGACCAGCGGCGTACGGGGAGCAAGGCCCCGGGTAGCGGTGGGGGATGCACGATGAAGGCCCAGATGCCGGCCCAGGCGACGGCGCAGGCGCAGGCCGCCCCGAGCGTGCCGCCGGGGTGGGAGGCGGTCATCGGCCTCGAGATCCACGTGGAGCTCGCGACCGAGTCCAAGATCTACTGCGGGTGCAGCACGCGCTTCGGAGCGCCGCCCAACACGCAGGTTTGCCCCGTCTGCCTGGGGCTTCCCGGGAGCCTGCCGGTGCTCAACGAAAAGGCGGTGGAGTACGCGGTGCGGGCGGGGCTGGCGCTCCACTGCCGGATCGCGCCGTACGCCAAGTTCGACCGCAAAAACTACTTCTATCCCGACCTGCCCAAGGCGTACCAGATCTCGCAGTACGACCTGCCGCTGTGCCGGGACGGCTACCTCGAGGTGGAGGTCGGGGGGAGGACGCGGCGCGTCGGCATCATCCGGGTGCACCTGGAGGAGGAGACCGGCAAGCTGGTGCACTCGACGGCCACCATCGCCGGGAGCCGCTACTCGCTGGTCGACTACAACCGGAGCGGCGTGCCCCTCATCGAGATCGTGACCCAACCCGACCTGCGCACGCCCGAGGAGGCGCGCCTTTTCCTCGAGGAGCTGCGCAGCGTCATGCAGTACCTCGGCGTCTCCGACGTCAAGATGGAAGAAGGGTCGCTCCGCTGCGACGCCAACATCTCGCTGCGCCGGCCCGGCGAGACTCGCCTCGGCACCAAGACCGAGGTGAAAAACATCAACTCGCTGCGGGCCGTCGAGCGGGCGCTGCGCTACGAAGCTTACCGGCAAGCGGCCGTCCTGGAGGACGGGGGCCGGATCGTCCAGGAGACCCGGGGATGGGACGAGGCGAGCGGCACCACCATCCCCATGCGCAGCAAAGAGACGGTGCAGGACTACCGCTACTTCCCCGAGCCGGACATCCCGCCGCTGGCGCTGGACGAAGCGTACGTGGAGCGGGTGCGCCAGAGCCTGCCGGAGCTCCCCGCGGCCCGGCGCCGGCGGCTCATGGAGCAGTGGCAGCTGCCCGCCTACGACGCCTGGGTCATCTGCCAGCACCCGGCGCTGGCCGGCTTCTTCGAGCAGGCGGCGTCGCGCTGGAAAGACGGCAAGACCGTGAGCAACTGGGTGATGGGCGAGGTGCTGCGGATCCTGGGCGCCTCCGGCGAGGAGCCGGGGGTGCTCGCCGGGCGCCCCGAGTGGGTGGAGCACCTCGTCGAGGTGCTGCGTCTGGTCTCGGCCGGGCGGATCTCCGCCAACGTCGGGAAAGAGGTGCTGGAGGAGAGTTTCAAGAGCGGCCGCGCTCCCGAGGAGATCGTGCGGGCCCGGGGCCTGGAGCAGGTCGGCGACGAAGCGCAGCTGCTCGCCTGGGTGCGGCAGGCCATCGAGGCCAATCCTGACGCGGTGGCTTCTTACCGCGCGGGCAAGGCGCAGGCGGCCGGGTTCCTGGTGGGCCAGGTCATGAAGCTCTCGAAAGGCAAGGCCAACCCCAAGACGGTCGGCGAGTTGATGAGGCGGGAGCTGGGAGAGCCTGGGACTTCCTCCTCGTGACCCTGCTCGAGCGCAGCCGGGAGGCACCGGGGCGGCGCGGCTGCCGCGACGGCGCCACGGGCAGACGCCCGGGGGCTCCGGAGCGGAGGGGCGGGTGCAGGCTGCCCGGCGCAGGCTCGAGGCATCGGGGGTGCGGGTGACGCCGCAACGGCTGGCGGTGGTGGAGGTGCTGGCGGCGCACCCGGACCGCCACTTCAGCGCGCTCGAGCTGTACGAGAACGCCCGCCGGGCGCACCCGGACCTGGGGCTCGCCACCGTCTACCGGACGCTGCCGCTGCTGGAGCAGGCGGGCGTCGCCAACCGGCTCAACGTGGGCGAAGAGGAGGACCGGTTCGAGTTCGGGCTCGAAAAGGGGCACTACCACCACCACCTGATCTGCCTCGGCTGCGGCCGGATCTTCGAGTTCAAGGAGGACCTCCTCGAGCCGCTCGAGCGGCGGATCGAGGCGGAGACGGGCTTCCGGGTGGTCGACCATTCGCTCCACTTCACCGGCTACTGCCCCGAGTGCCGGGCGGCGGGGCGGGATCGCTGACGCCACTCGGGGGCCGGCGCAGGGCGGGCGGCGACGGCCGGGCAGCGCCGGAGGGCCGCCGAGCGTTGCCGCCGGCGCCGCAAGGAGGGGCGTGACCGACGGCCGGACTACCCCTTCAACCCGCTGAACGAGATGCCCTCCACGAAGTAGCGCTGGAAGACCACGAAGAGCACCACGATCGGCAGCGCCGAGACCACCGCCCCGGCCAGGAGCGGCCCCCAGTCGAAGGCCACCCCGTACGTCCGCCGGAACATGAGGAGCCCCACCGGCAGCGTGAACTTGTCCTGGGGCGATGTGAGCACGACCAGGGGCCAGAAGAACTCGTTCCACACCCCCTGGAACGTCAGGATGGTGAGCGCCCCGAGCGCAGGCCTTGCGAGCGGCAGCACCACCCGGTAGAACGTCACGAGCGGGCTTGCGCCGTCGATGCGCGCTGCCTCGTCGAGTTCCCTGGGCAGCGACTCGAAGAACTGCTTCATGATGAACACGGCGCTCGCCCCGACGAGCCCGGACAGGATCAGCCCC
Organism: Limnochordaceae bacterium; assembly: GCA_014896295.1. Classification (GTDB taxonomy): domain Bacteria; phylum Bacillota; class Limnochordia; order Limnochordales; family Geochordaceae; genus Carboxydichorda; species Carboxydichorda subterranea. Next base: position 42,452 of record JADBKR010000002.1, on the reverse strand, counting down.
GTGAAGCTGTTGAGCAGCGTCGGCATCCCCCACAGCCTCGACAGCCCGAAGATCCCGTCCCGCAGCACCAGGTAGTTGGAGATGAAGGTCACCTGCCCCGGTACCATCATCGAGAAGAGCATGACCAGGAAGACGGCCTGCCGCCCGGGGAAGCGCAGGCGGGCCAGCGCGTACCCGGCGAGCGACGCGAACGCAAGCGTCGTGAGCACCTTGACCACGGCGATCCAGAGGGAGTTGCCGATCCAGGTGAGGAAGAGGTTCTTGCCCGTGGTGCGGCTGTAATTTTCCCGGAAGACCCGGGTGTAGTTGTAGAGCACGTACGGGATCACGCCCGGCGTGATGCTGTTCCAGCTCTGCACCCGCCCCAAGCGCTCCACCCGGTTGGGCGAAAGCGTGGCCCCGACGAACTCGTACCCCCGCGGCACCAGCACGTCGAGCGGCAGCCGGTCCACGGTCTGGTCGCCCGTGTGGCCGGACCGTGAAGCGCCACGTGACCACCACGCTGCCGTCGGTGTGCACCAGCCGCGAAGCCACCTCGGGCAGGCTCACCTCGGCAAAGTCGGAGGCGAACGGCCCCAACCTCACCGCCCCCGCTCCCGCTCCCGGCACCCGGCGGGGCACGCGGACATCCGGCGCCGTGATACCTCGTGCGGCCGCCTCGGGCGTTACGCGATAGGTCACTTCGAACGGCACGACGGCGCCGGGTGCGAAGGCGCCAAACCACCCGCTGCCTCCGCCGAGCTTGCCCAGGCGATAGGCCGCAGCCCAGTTGCGCGGCTCGAGCTGGGGCGGGTCGAGCCGCGGCGGCCATTCGGTGGGGTTGTCCTTGAGGCTGGAGAGCACGGCAAAGAGGAAGGGCCCGATGAAAAGGAGCGAAAAGGCGAGAAGCAGCAGGTAGACCGCTCCGGCTCGGGCCCAGCGGCGGCGGGCCAGGGCGGCTGCATCGGGCGACGGCATGGTCAGCGCTCCACCACCTTTCGCTGGATCAGCACCACGACCAGCGTGAGCACCGCCAGGATGACCGCCCCTGCGGAGGCTGCGCCGATCCGCGGAAGCGCCCCTCCCGGGAAGACGTTGTTGTACACGTAGTAGGCCAGGGTGATGACGGACTCGAGCGGCGCCTGGTCGCCGATGATGGCCACCTGGTCGAACATCTGGAGCGTCCCGATGAGCCCCAGCGTGACCACCAGGAAGCTCACGTGGCGCAGCTGCGGCACGGTGATGTGCCGGAACTGCTGCCAGGGCGTGGCGCCGTCCACCGAGGCCGCCTCATAGAGCTCCCTGGGGATATCCTGCAGCCCCGCCAGGTAGAGCAGCATGAAGGTCGGCGCCGTCGTCCACGTATTGAGCATCATGATGGCTTCCAGCGGGATGGGCGCGCCCCAGTCGGGAAAGCGCCGGCGGGTGTTGAGCCAGGTGATGATGACCGGCTCCTGTTGGGGAGCCGCCCGCACGACCCCCGCGGCGGCCAGCCCGGCCGTCGCTGCGGCGGCCACCATCATGGCGACGACGAGCAGGCTCGGCTCGAGCACCGAGGCAGGGAGATGGCGCCGCCGCTCGGCAATGACGAGTCCCGCCTGCACCAGGGCCGTGAGGGCCAAGAACGCCAGCAGCATCTGCCAGTACGTCGCCGCCAGGGTGAGGAGGTAGTTCATGACCCCCGTTCGCTGGAAGAGCCAGATGAAGATGAGCGTGATGACGATGCTGGAGGTCACGCTCGGCATGTAATAGGCGGCCCGGAAGAAGGTGATGCCCTTCAGCTTCTGGTTGAGCACCAGGGCCAGCATGAGGGCGAAGACGGTCTGGGCCGTGGTCACGACGGCGGCGAACGTGAGCGAGTTGGCAAGCGCCGTGAGAAAGCGCGGCTCCTGGAAGATGGCCAGGTAGTTGTCCAACCCCACCCACTGCGGCGGGTGGAAGAGGTCGTAACGGGTGAAGCTGAAGTAGACCGTCCGGACGAACGCGTAAGCGAAGAAGACCACGAGCCCGAAGAGGAAGGGAGCGAGGAAGGCGTAAGCGGTCAAAGCCTCCTGTGCCCGCTCCGTCAACAGCGGCCGGCGAAGCGCCCCCCGCCGGCCGGCCGGCGCCGCTCGTGCCGCCAATCTGCTCACCTCCTGCCGTTTTGCCGGTACCCATCGCCATGACGGGTGGAGGGAGCCGGGGCGTGCGCCCTGCGAAGCCCCTACGGGCCACACCGGCCGCTCCCCGGCTCCCCCGTGAGCGGGGCGGATCCCGGGCTAGCGGCTCGTGACCTCGTCCAGCGCCTTTTGCGCCTGCTGGAGCGCCTTCTCCACCGTCAGCTCGCCCGTCATGACGCCCGACAGCGCCTCGTTGACCGGCCGCATCCAGGCATCCCCGTACTTGCCGAACTTGAACGGCTGCACGTTGCCGTCCGAGGCTCCCCGGAAGACGATGAGGTTGGCCTCGGCCTCCGGGCTCTTTTGCTGGAAGTACGGGTCGTCGAGCAGCGCCGCACGGCTCGGCAGGGCCGAGGCCACGCCGCAGGACCCACTGCTGCGCCTCAGGGCTGGTGAGGGCCTCGAGCACCTTGAACGCGGCCTGCTTCACCTTGGATGCGGCGTTGATGGACCACGAGACGGTGTAGATGAAGTTGCCCCGCTGCTTGGTCGTGGGGTGCTTGGGAAGCAGCGTGGCTCCATACCGCAGGTTGGGAGCCTGATCCCTGAGGAAGCCGAGGATCCAGGCGCCCTTCAAAGGCGGCCCCTACCTTCTCGGTGGCCAGGGCCCCACCGCCCCAGCCCTGGCCGAGGTCGGCCGGGAGCACGCCCACCTTGTCGCGTACCAGGCCGGTGTACCAGCGGAACGCCTCCACGAACCCGGGCTGGGAGAGGTCGCTCCTGCCCTTCTCGTCGAACAACTTGAAACCGGCCGCGTAGCGCGAACGCGCCAAACCTCGCGAACTCCGGCGTTGCCGCCACGCCGTAGATCCCCTCCTGCGGCCGGCTCAGCTTGCGCAACTTGGCGACCAGCGTGTCCCAGGTGTCCGTCTCGTCCGGGTAAGCGACCCCGGCGTCATCGAAGAGATCCTTGTTGTAGAACAGCGCGAGGGTGTTGAAGTCTTTGGGGATGCCGTACACCTTGCCCTTGTACGTGAACGCCTGGAGCAAATTGGGCAGGATGTCCTGCTTGTGGAGCACCTTGGAGCGGGCGAGGTAGTCGTCGAGAGGCTCGATGCGGCCTGCCGCGATCAGTGGCTCGGCCCAGAAGATGTCCATGTAGAAGAGATCCGGGGCCGTGCCCGCCGAGAGGCTGTTGGTGAGGAAGCCCGCGAAGTCCTCCGCGATGGGCTCGTACTTGACCTCGATGCCTTCCTTCTCCACGACCGGCTTGACGAAGCGGCTGATGAGCTCCTCGACGATGGCGATGTCCGTGCCGCCCCACCCGGAAACCCGCACCACGGTAGCGGCCAGGGTGGGGGAGGCCAGCAGCGCGACCACGATCCACGCCAGGACGAGACGCGACCCGATGCTCCTGCGCACGCGACAGCCACTCCTTTCCGATGCCGTTGCCATCGCTCCCGTCTACGCCTGCCACCATCGGAGACCGGTTGGCCTCACCTGCGAGCCGATCCCTCTGCCTGCCCGCCGGTCCCTCTCCCTACCCGTCGCTCCTCCGCCCGGCGGGCCCGTCACCCCCTTCCCTGCGAGCGAGCCGGCCCGGTCGACTCCCGTACGACCAGCTCCGGCCGCAAGAGAAGCCGCGACGCGGGGGATGATCCGGCGCTTCGATGAGCTGGACCGCCGCCGAAGCGGCCGTCATGCCGATCGCCCGGCGATCCTGGTGCACGGTCGTGAGCGCCGGTACCGCCCGAGCCGCATCGTCGATGTCGTCGTAGCCGGCGATGCTGAGCTCCTCCGGCACCCGCACCCCCAGCTCTCGAGCCGCCCTCAGGGCCCCGAGGGCCATCAGGTCCGACGCCGCGAAGATGGCGGTCGGACGCACGGCTGACGAGAGCAGCCGTCTCGCCGCCTGGTAGCCGCCCTCCTCGGTGAAGTCGCCGGAGACGACCCACTCGGGCCGCAGGTGCACCCCGACCTGCTGCAAGCGGGCCGAAAAGCCGGTGAGGCGCTCCCAGCTCACGGGCGCCGCCGTGTGGCCGTTGATCATGGCGATGGCGGTGTGCCCGAGGGAGAGCAGGTGCTCGGCGACGGCCGCGCTTCCTTGCAGATGGTCGCTCCCGACGCAGACCGCGCGGGAGGCGGGGATGGGCACGTCCAGGCTCACCGAGGGGATGGGGAAGCGGCGGAGCTCCTCCCATCGGGGGTCGTCGGTCCGCAGGCCGAGAAAGACGGCGCCATCCACCTCCCGGCGGGAGGCGAGCTCCAGGAACGAGGGCGCTCCGTCTGCGGTGCCGGCGCCGAAGAAGAGCAGGTCGTATCCCGCCCGGGAGAGGCCCTCGAGCAGGCCGTCCACGACCTGAGAGACGAAAGGCTCCGAAAACCGGGAGGGTGTCGCCCCGGGCAGAAAGTAGACGCCAATGAGGTGGCTCCGCCGGGTGACCAGCGTCTTGGCGGCGGCGTTGGGCTGGTAGCCGAGCCGGCGGGCCGCTCGAAGGATGCGCCGGCGGGTCGCCTCGCTCACGTCCGGGTGCCCGTTGAGCGCCCGGGAGACGGCCGCGACCGACAGCCCCACGTAGGCCGCTACGTCGCGTAACGTCACGCGCCGGGCACCCGTGGAGCTTAAACGTTTGTGGACAGAGGCCCGAGAGCGCCTGGCTTCGGTGTCCATATTGCGCGATACGACCGGATCAAGCATTGAGAAACCGTTTTAGAGATACGACGCGGAGGGTCCCCTTCCTGCTTCACGGGACCCTCCGTGGCGGCCGGCGCCTACGAAGCTCCTGCCCGGAGCAGCCTATGAGCACGGGCCACTCCCGGCCCGCCGGAAGGGGATGGTGGGGTGCGCACCCACCGGAAGTCGACCAGACACCCAACCCGAGCGGCGGCTCCTCTAGCCTGGCGCCCGCCCCGAGGCGGCCAGGGCAGGAAGGCCGCCATGCGGCCACGAAAAGCCCTCCTTCGGCAGCCGAAGGGGGCGAGGCCGCGATGCGAGCCAGGCTCGCCGTCGTGGGGGGCACGGGGTTCGACGATCCGGGGCTCCTCGGTGCTCCGGTGGCCGTCGAGCGCGTGGTCACGCGGTTCGGGCAGGTGGCCCTGTCGTTTTACCGCGTCGGGGGAGATCCGGGCACCGTGGTAGCGTTTCTGCCGAGGCACGGCGCCGCGCATGGGGTGCCGCCGCACCGCATCGACTACCGGGCCAACTTCGCGGCCCTGGCCCGGGCCGGGGTCGAGCGCATCGTGGCGACGGCCGCCGTGGGGTCGCTCCGGGCCACCCTTGCTCCCGGCACGCTGCTCATCCCCGATCAGGTGCTGGACTTCACCCGCTCGAGGCCGGGCACCTTTTACGACGAGGCCGTGGTGCACACCGACTTCACGGAGCCCTACTGCCCGGAGGTGCGGGAGGCGCTCCTGCGGGCCGCCGGGCGGCAGGGACTTTCGGTGGAGCCGGCGGGCACGTACGCCGTGCTCGAGGGGCCTCGCTACGAGACGGCTGCCGAGGTGCGCACCCTCGCCCTGCTCGGAGGCGACGTGGTGGGCATGACGGGCATGCCCGAGGCGATCCTGGCCCGGGAGGCCGGGATGTGCATGGCCGTGGTCGCCGTGGTGACCAACCTCGGGGCCGGCATCGCCCAAAGGGAGCTCTCGCACGCCGAGGTGGGCGACGTGATGGGCCGGAGGCGCGCGGACGTCCTGCGCCTGATGCTGGAGGCCCTGACCTCCCTGCCCGAGGCCCGGGCGTGCCCGTGCAGCCGCATCCGGGCCGACGGCCGGCCCCCGGTGTGGTAGACTGGGGCGCAGGAGGTCAGGGCTTCCGTTGGTGCGTGCCTACCGCTGGGATGGATCGTCGCTTTGGTTGCTCGACCAGCGCCGGCTGCCGGCCGAAGAGGTCTGGGTCCGCTGCGGGTCGGCCGGTGAGGTTGCATCCGCCATCCGCTCCATGATCGTGCGGGGAGCGCCCCTGATCGGGGTGGCTGCCGCCTACGGCGTCGCCCTTGCGGCGAAAGAGGCGGCAGGTGGCGCTTTTCCGGACGGCGCCCCTTCAGGCGACCGGCTCGTGTCGTCGCTCGAGCAGGCGGCGGGTACCCTGAAGGCGGCGCGTCCCACCGCCGTCAACCTGGCGTGGGCCGTCGAGCGGGTGATGCGCCGCCTGCGAGAGGCCCTCTCGCCGGAGCCTGCCGGCAGCCGGGGGGCCGCCGCTGCCGCCGCCACGGCCGTTGCGCCGGATGTCCTGGCCCGCATCGCCGAAGAGGAGGCCCGGGCCATCGCATCCGAGGACGAGGCGAGCTGCTGGGCCATCGGGGAGGCCGGCGCCCCTCTCATGCCCGAGCATGGGGGCGTCCTGACCCACTGCAACACGGGCGCCCTGGCGACGGCCGGCATCGGCACCGCGGCAGGGATCCTGCGGCGGGCGGTGGCCCGCGGGCACAGCCTGCGCATCTACGCCACCGAGACCCGCCCTTACCTCCAGGGTGCGCGCCTGACCGCCTGGGAGCTCATCCGAGACGGCCTCGACGTGACGCTGATCACGGACAACATGGCCGGATACGTGATGCAGCAAGGGTTCGTCCAGGCGGTCGTGGTGGGTGCCGACCGGATCGCGGCCAACGGGGACACTGCCAACAAGGTCGGCACGTACGCGCTCGCCGTCCTCGCCGCCGCGCACGGCATCCCGTTTTACGTGGCGGCGCCGTACTCGACGGTGGACCTCTCCGTGTCGTCCGGCGCCGCCATCCCCATCGAGGAGCGTTCGCCCGAGGAAGTGACCCATCTGGCCGGCATCCCCGTCGCGCCGCCGCAGGCGCGCGCCCTGCACCCGGCGTTCGACGTGACGCCGGCCCGTCTCATCACCGCCATCGTCACGGACCGGGGCGTCCTGCGGCCGCCGTACGAGAGTTCGCTCGCCCGAGCAGCCGCCGTGCCCCCGGCCCGCCCGTCAGAACGGAGGGTGCCATCGTCGTGAACGACGCCAGGGCTTCCAGCGCGGTGCGGGTGCGCTACGCGCCCAGCCCCACCGGCTATCCCCACGTCGGCGGCGTGCGCACGGCCCTGTACAACTGGCTGTTCGCCCGCCACCACGGGGGGCGCTTCGTGCTGCGGCTGGAAGATACGGACCAGGCCCGCTCGACGGAGGAGTCGGCCCGGGCCATGATCGACGGCCTGCGCTGGCTGGGGCTCGACTGGGACGAGGGCCCCGACGTGGGGGGGCCCTACGGGCCCTACCGCCAGACCCAGCGCCAGGAGCTCTACCGGGCCTACGCCCGCCGCCTCGTCGAGATGGGCCGGGCTTATCCGTGTTACTGCACACCGGAGGAGCTGCAGGCGCGCCGCCAGGAGGCGCTGCGGCGCGGCGAGGCGCCCAAGTACGACCGGCACTGCCTGCACCTGAGCGAGGCAGAGCGGCGCCGCCTCAAGGAGGAGGGCCGCCCCGAGGCGCTGCGCTTCCTCATGGACGACGAGGGCGAAACCGTCGTCCACGACCTGGTGCGCGGCGAGGTGCGCTTCGAAAACGCGCTGCTGGACGACTTCGTCATCATGAAGTCGGACGGGCTGCCGACGTACAACTTCGCCGTGGTGGTCGACGACCTCGAGATGCACATCACCCACGTCATCCGGGGCGACGAGCACCTCTCCAACACGCCCCGCCAGGTGCAGGTGTACCGGGCGCTCGGGGTCGAGCCGCCGGCGTTCGCGCACCTGTCCATCTTGCTGGCTCCCGACCGGTCGAAGCTCTCCAAGCGCCACGGCGCGCAGTCGGTGGATGCGTTCCGGGAGATGGGGTACTTGCCGGAGGCGATCCTCAACTACCTGGCGCTGTTGGGCTGGGGCTACGACGCCGAGCAGCAGATCTTCTCCATCCCGGAGCTGATCGAGAAGTTTTCGCTGGAACGGGTCTCGAAGAACCCGGCCGTCTTCGACATCCAGAAGCTCGAGTGGATGAACGGCTACTACGTGCGCCAGCTCCCCGTCGACGAGCTCGCCCGGCGCAGCCGGCCCTTCCTGGAAAAGGCCGGCCTCGTGCAGCGCATCGAGCGGGGCGGCGAGGCGGCCGAGCGCACGCTGCACAAGGCTCTCGCACTCTCCCAGAGCCGCCTGCGCCACCTGGCCGACGTGCCGGAGTGGGTGCGTTACTACTTCGAGCCGCCCGCGGCGTACGACGAGAAGGCGGCCCGCAAGCACCTGCTCAAGCCGGGCGTGCCGGCGCTCTTGGACGAGGTGGCGGCCGGGCTCGAGGGGCTGGAGCCGTTCGACGAGGGCGCTCTGGAGGGGTACTTCACCCGCCTCGTGGAGCAGCGAGGGCTCAAGCTCGGCGACGTGCTGCAGCCGGTGCGGGTGGCGGTGACGGGTAAAGACGTGAGCCCGGGGATGTTCGAGGTGCTGGCGCTGGTGGGCCGGCAGGCGAGCGTCGAGCGGCTGCGGCGGGCGGCGCAGTGGGCTCAGGGGGCGCTCCAGCCCGCGGGGACGCCCCGGGCTTGATGCGGGCGTGATGCGGGCATGATGCCCGCCGACCCTGCCGGGCCCGTCTGGCCGGTAGCCGGCATCATCCTGGGGCCGGCCGTGGCGGCTGCCGGGTTTCGGGCGCGGGCGCTGTCCCGCTCGGGGGCCGTGGCCGCGGCGGTGGTCGGGGCGGTGATGCTCGCAGCCGGCGGCCTTGCGTGGGCGCTCATCTTGCTCGCTTTCTTCGTCTCCGGCTCCGCGCTGACGGCCTGGCGCAGAGGGCGCGCCGGCCGGCCCGCGGTGGGCCGGGATGCCGCCCAGGTGTTGGCCAACGGGGGCGTGGCGACCCTTGCCGGGCTCATGCGGCTGGCCTTTGGCGCTGCAGGGTGGCGCGTGGGCGCTGCCGCGGGCTCCGGCGCCGGGGTCACCATCTGGGACCTGCTGGCGGCCGGGAGCCTGGCCGCCATGACGGCCGACACCTGGGCCAGCGAGATCGGGGTGTTGAGCGGAGCCCGGCCGAGGCTGCTCATAGGGGGCCGGGTGGTGGCGCCGGGCACGTCCGGGGCGGTCTCCGGTCCCGGCACGGCCGCGGGGCTGGCAGGGGCGCTCGTCATCGCCACGCTGGCAGGCGCCGCATTCGGCGGAGCCGCCGTCGCGGCGGCGGTGCTGGTGGGCGGCGTCGTGGGGCTGTTCGTCGACAGCTGGCTTGGAGCCACCCTGCAGGCCCGCTTCGAGTGCCGCCGGTGCGGACGGCCGGTGGAGGTGCCCCGGCGCCACCTGCTCACGTGCTCCGGGCCGGTCGAGTACCACGGCGGCCTTGCGTGGCTCGACAACGACGGGGTCAACGCCCTGGGGGCAGCGTGCGGAGCCCTGGTGGCGGCCGGTGCCGCAGCGCTGCTATAGCCCGGCAGGGCCTGTCACGGCGGTCAAGCGCCGGTGCCGGCGGCGCGCAGCGGGCGGGGCGTGGCCCGGATCGCCTCGTCCAGCTGCTGTTGCACGAAGCGAGGCAACACGAACGCAGCCCGGTGCACCTCCGCGGTATAGTACCGGGTGGCCAGGCGGCGCGCCCTGGCGGCGTCGACCGCCCGCGGGTCCGGGCCACTCGAGCCTACCGTGAAGCTCCACGGCCCGATGGAGTAGGTGGGCACGCTTGCCAGGTAGGTGTGGACCCGGCCGAACCACCTTGCCAGCCGCCGGTTGATGGCCGCCAGCAAAGGGCTCTGGAACCATATGGAACCGGACTGCGTGACCAGCATCCCGCCAGGCTGGAGCGCCCGCAGCGCTGCCTCGTAGAACGCATCTCCGAAGAGGGTCTCGCCCGGGCCGACGGGGTCGGGCGCGTCGACCAGGATCAGGTCGAAGCGGGACGGAGGCCGCTCCAGGAACCGAGCCCCGTCCGCGTAGTAGAGGGTGAGGCGGGGATCGGAGAAGGCGGCCTCGGCCCACGGCAGGAACCGCCGGGAGACCTCGACGACCCGCCGGTCGATCTCCACGAGGTCGATACGCTCGACCTCCGGGTGTCGGGCCAGCTCGAGCAAGGTCCCGCCGTCACCACCCCCGACGACCAGCACCCGCCGGGGACGAGGATGCGCGCACGCCGGGACGTGCACGAGCATCTCGTGGTAGACGAAGGCGTCTCGTTCCGTCACCTGGATGGCGTCGTCGAGGACCAGCGCGCGGCCCATGCTCTCGAGCTCCACCACGCTGATGGTCTGGTATGGGGACCGTTCCCGATGGAGGACACGGCGCACCCGAAACTGCATCCGGGTGGCGGCATCCTCCCGTTCGACGAGCCATGCTTGCACGCCGTTGCACCCCCTCTTTCCCTTATACCAGGACCATGCTATAATCGCGTCCGGCCCTGCGGTGCCCCCATCGTCTAGCGGCCTAGGATACATGGTTCTCAGCCATGAGACCCCGGTTCGAATCCGGGTGGGGGTGCCAGGCTCCAAGTTTTTCCACCTGTGGCCCTCCCTGGCCAGCTTAGGCCCCGTCACCCGCCCGCAAGGGGTCACCGTGCGAGAAGTGGTGGCCCGGTTGGGGCATCTCAAGTTCGAGCTCTTCGGGCGTGAACGTCGCCTGGATACGGCTGCGCACCCGGTCCATTTGGGTGGCCGCCCGCCGGCGGTCAGGGGCTTCTAGAACGCGGCGAGCTGCCTCCAGCATGAAGTCAGACAACGACGGCCCCCGCAAGCTTGCCGCCGCCTTGAAGCGGCGGTGGAGTGCTTCGTCGACATACGCCGTAATCTTTTTGGCCACAAGCGTCACCCTCTACGAGCCAGGGTGACGGCATAACGGCATAACGTCCATGGACCAACGGCTGCCGGCCAGGCGCGCCTCTCCAGTCAGCGTGCCTTTCTGCGAGGCTGCGACGCCTGGCCCAGTTCGCCTCACGCGTCGTCGGCCGAGGGCGCCCCCACGTCGCGGCGAAACTCATCGAGCGAGGTTCCCTGCGGATAGACCACCATACCGCTGGCAAGGGCCTCGAGCACGAGAGGATTGCGCCGGTGGATCTCGCGCTTCACCTCTGCCAGTGTCAGGCCTTTGGGCTCCACTCCGCCCTCGGCGACCTCAAACAGCACCTTCGCGCGCCTCAGGGGCTCCGATGGTAAAGCGTCACTCACCACCAGCACGTCGATGTCGGAGCCGTCGTGGAAGTCTCCGCGCGCCACTGACCCTGCCACGACCGCCCATCGCACTGCCAGGGTCTCGGCCAACTTGCAGGCATAATGCCGGGCGACCTCGAGCAGGCGCTCCTGCTCCTCGATGCGCCGCCGCAGCGCCGGATGCACCGTCGCGGCACCGTTCATGGCGTTCCTTCCGCTGTCTGCCCTGACCCGGGCGGCGGGCTCGACTCCGTCCCGTGGCTGGAGGGGTGATCGGCGGGCGGTATCCCCAGCGCCAGAGCCTGGTCACGGACGAACGCGGCGATCCGCCTGGCGTTCTCGAGGGCTTCGCAGGCCGTCGGCTGATCGTAGAACTCGTACGGCATTCCGCTGGGGTAAGCGTCCGGGTAACGTGGCGGGATATAGTGCCTGTCGAGCGTTCGCGCTGCCTGGCGGAGTTCCTCGGGAACGGGGATGCCGGCACGGGCCTCGAGCGTCTCGGTCAGCTTGACCAGGGAGCGGCCCACCGCCGGGTCTCCGACCGCCCGGAGTAGAGCCTTCACGGCGTATTCCGCGGCCTGTTGGGCTTTCGGCCAGGAACGCGAGCCAGGACGCCACCGACCGAGGAACCCACCTCACGGCCGTAAGCAGGGGAGACAACACCGCGAAGGTAAGAGGGGTCAGCAGCCATACCTGGCGCGTCCTCGGACGGCTGAAAGGGCCCACCACCCCGACGACCAGCAAAGTGTCGGCCAGGAGCCAGGTGAACGACCCGACCCAGAGCAGCAGCGTGGAAGCCTCAGCGGTCGTCATGCGGCGTACCCTCCTCGGGAGCCAGGCGTTCGACCAGCTCGCGCAGCGCCTCCACGTCCTCTCGCCGGAGCTTCTCGCCCCCGAGCAGCATGCTCACCGCGGGCACCACGGCCCCACCCCAGTAGCGCTGGATCCACTCTCGGAGGCTGCGCCGGGCGGCCTGCTCGCGGGCGATCCGCGCGCTGTAGACGTAGGCACGACCCTGCAAATCCCCGGTGGCCAGTTTGGGCAGCCGTCTCATTTGATCGCCGTGATGGGTGCCTGGAGATGTTCGGGGGCTTCCATGCGGACCACGGCACGTACGGCCGGGCCGAGGAACGCGTCGATGTCCGGGAGCGTGCGGGGGCGGGAGGCAGGTGAAAGTTCGTCGAACACCCGGGCGGCAAACGTCCTTCCGCCGTGCGTGGCAGTCACGCCGTGAAACCCAACCTCCGCGAGCCATCTGCAGAGCGTCCGGCACCCGGGCTGCACCAGGGTACAGGTAACCGCCTCGGCGACGAGCCCTCGAATGCGTTTCCACCCTTCCTCCGTGAGGAGATCCGCAGGCAAGGTGGTGCCGGAGGCCGGAATGGTGAGCGCTCCACTTCGAGTGCCGGAGAGCAGCATGTGGAGAACCTCTTCAGAGGGAGCCTGGAGCCGCAGGCCGAGGTGCACCACCGTCTCACGCTCGATCTGGCGATCGTAGAGCACCACGTGGGTCACCCGCTCTGAAGGGGCCCATACGTAAAGCTCGCGCTCCCGTCCACCTCGATAGCGGTGGAGCGCTTCATAATAGATGCGGAGCCTCCCCCCGGGGCGCAGCACCCGGTAAAGCTCTCGCAGGACGGCCTGTGGATTGGGAGACTGCTCGATGGACGAGGCGGCCGTGGCACCGTCGAAGCTGGCGTCCGAGAACGGGAGCGCCGCTCCCGCCGGCACGTGAACGAACTGCGCGTTAGCGATCCCGAGGCGGCGGGCGTTTGCCCGGCAGACGGCCACCCGGCGCCGGGAGGCATCCACGCCGACCACGCCCCGGACGAAGGGCGCCACGAGCAACGAAGGCCAGCCGTCTCCGGGCCCGAAGTCCAGGATGTGGCCGCCTCCGATGACCGCAGCGAAATCGAGGACGGCGCCCCTGTCCGCCCAGTGGCTGCGGTCATCCGGATTGAACGGTACGTAGAGAATGGGCAGCGATCGGAACGACTGGGACGGCATGTGCTCGTACAGCAGTTCGTCGGAGGTGACCGGCCTCGGGTGGAGTTCGTCGAGGATTCGATCGAGGAGCCGCACCGGATGCCCACCCACTGAACGCATCGTTTGCCGTTTCCAAGGGGTATACGCTCACATACGCTCGGGCGCCGGCAGCCCCAGCACGCCCAGGGCGTCGGCCAGCACGGCTCGGGAGAGCGCTACGAGCCAGATCCGGAACGGCCGCTCGCCCTCCGGCGCCTTGAGCACCGGCAAGTTTTCGTAAAAGTCGGTGAAACGCTGCGCCAGCTCGTAAGCGTACCCCGTCACCAGCGTCGGGTTGAACCCCTCCGCCGCCGCCTCGAGCGTGTCCGGCCAGTCGGCCAGGTGGCGCAAGAGCGCCCGCTCCACCTCGGAGACCTCCGGCATCTGGCGCGGCGCCGGCGGCATCGCCTGGCTCTCCAGCCCGGCCTTGCGCAAGATTCCCGCCGCCCGGGCGTGCGCGTACATCAAGTAGGGCCCCGTATTGCCGTGCACGTCGAGGGCGCTGTCCATGTCGAAGACGATCTCGGTCCCGAGGTTGTAGCGCAGCAAGAAGTAGCGGATGGCGCCCGCCGCAATCGCCCGGCTCGACAGCCCTGCCCGCCGCGAGCGCTCCCGGTCGATGGACGCCTCCATGAGGTCGAGGAGGTCCCGGATCTTGATGCCGATCCCCTGCCGCCCCGACATGGGGTACGACGAGCGTCCTTCCGAGGTGTCCATGCCCAGCCGGCCGGCCGTGGCCGGGCTCAAGCTCACCACGCCGTACGAGACGTGGTGCAGCGCCCCTGCGGCCTCCTGAAACCCGAGCGCCTGCAGCGCCAGACGTACCATGGCCTGCGGGTACTCCTGGCGCCGGTCGATGACGTTGAGCACGCGCCTGGCCCTGGCGAACGGCCGGCCGGTGCCGTCGGGCGCGGTGGTCCAAAGGCCTTGGGCGAACCGCCGGTACCGGAACTCCTTGCCCAACAGGCCGAACTTCCAGAGGTGGTAGGCGATGTCCTTGGCGGTGTACGTGAGCACCCCGTTGGAACGCACCAGCACCTTGTCGGCCAGGTGCTCGTCGTCGGCCTCTTCCTCCCGGCCGGCGGCGGCCTCGGCCGGGCCTTCTTGCTCCTGCTGGGGCTGCTTGAGCACCCAGCACCCGGCAAGGCGTCCCTGGGTCTCCTTGACGAACAGGGGCGACTGCTTGAGCTTCTCGAACGCCGCCGCCCAGAAACCTTCCCGGACGATGTCGCTCTCCCAGACCAGCAGATTGTACGTGATGCCGAACGCGCCCATCTCGGCCACGTGCTCCTGCACGATGTGTTCGGCCACGAGCCTGCCCAACCACGCCGTGTTGTTGTCTCCCGCCTCGAGCGCGTGCAGTACCTCCGCCCGCCGGGCCTTGAGGCCTTCGTCCCGCTCGTACGCCTGGCTGACCCGGGCGTAGACGTCCCAGCAGAAGTCCCCGAAGCGGGTGTACTGGCCTTTCACCGGGACGTGCAGGAGCCCCACGACCGTGTCGGCCACCTGGTTGCCCAGATCGTCGATGTAGTTGTGCACTTCCACCCGGTAGCCGACGCGGCGCAGCAACCGGGCGAGGGTATCTCCGATGCAGGCGTTGCGAAGGTGCCCGACGTGGGCTGCCTTGTTGGGGTTGATGGAGGTGTGCTCGACCACGACCTTCTCGGCGGCGCGCTCTTTGGGCGGATCCCAACGCGTCATGCCGTGGGACGCCCACCAGCGCCAGTCGAGCCAGATGTTGACGAAGCCCGGCGGCGCCGCCTCCACCTTGGAAGCCATCGGCAAACCCCGCAACTCGCCGGCCAGCTGCGTAGCGATCTGGATCGGAGGCTTTCGCAGGTGGCGGGCGAGCTGAAGCGCCACGTTGCTCGTGTAGTCGCCATGCTCGACGCGGGCGGGTTGCTCGACGAGGAGCTCGAGGCCATCGGGCCACTGGAGGCCGGACTGGGTCAGGAGTCGTTGGACGGCCTGGTGAAGCTCGCGGGCAATGAGGCTGCGTAACGTCACGGAAGTCCTCCTCTGGCGGTTGCACCCGTCGGCGCCGCCTTCTCTCTACCACGACCCTCCAGGAGCGTCAAGACGGTGACGTCATCGGGCAGGGAGGCGCAGGCGGTGAGCGGTACAATGGACCCGCCGTGCGCAAGCCTGTTTGACACGCGGGAGGCGCCAGCGCGATGAAGGGCTCCAGGCCACTTCGCAACGGGGTACGCGAGGCCCGTGTCCGCTTGGGCCTCAGCCAGCAGGAGCTGGCCCGGGCGGCCGGGGTGACGCGGCAGACCATCGGGGGCATCGAAGCCGGGCTCTACCAGCCGTCGGTGGCCGTGGCCATGCGGATCGCCCGAGTGCTGGGCGCCGGGGTCGAGGATCTCTTCTGGCTCGACGACGAAGTGCCACGGGTACAGGCCGTCATGGCCCTGCCCCCGGCGCGGCCTGCTTCGGGCCGCGTGAGCCTGGCCCGGGTAGGAGGGCGCTGGGTGGCTTATCCCCTGGGGGGCGAGCGCGCCTTCCGCACGGAGGTCGTGCCGGTGGACGGCCTGGTCGAGGAGGGAGAGGAGGCGGGTGACGAGGGTCGGGTCGCCGTGCGCCTGGTCGGCGGCGACGTGGAGGACCTGGAGCGCGGGGTCGTCATCGCAGGGTGTTCGCCTGCCCTGGGTCTGTGGGCGAGGGAGGCCGAGCGGCGGCACCCGGGCCTCCGGGTACAGTGGCTGCACGCCAACAGCACTCAGGCGCTCGAGTTGCTCGCCAAACGCCTCGTGCACGTGGCGGGAGTGCATCTGCGGGACCCGGCGACGGGCGAGTACAACGTGTCGTTCGTCCGCCGCGCTTTGCCGGGGCGGGCCGTCTCGCTCATCCACCTCGGGACCTGGAGGGAGGGGCTGGCGGTTTGGCCCGGCAACCCCAAGGGGCTGCGGGGGGCCGCGGATCTGGCACGGCCCGGGGTCCGCGTGGTCAACCGGGAAAGGGGTGCGGGAGCGCGAGCGCTTCTGGAAGAGGCGCTGCGCACGGCGGGCGTGCCCGGTGAAACCGTGCAGGGCCTCGACCGCGTCGTCTTCTCCCATCAGGAGGTGGCCCGGGAGGTGGCTCGAGGCGCGGCCGACGCCGGCGTCGTGCCCGCGGCGGTGGCCGCCGCCTATGCCCTCGACTTCGTGCCGCTGCAGGAGGCCCGCTTCGACGTCGCCATCCCCGACGAGTGGTTGACCCTGGAGCCGGTCCGCCAGCTCCTGGCGACCCTGAGCCTGCGGGCGCTGCGGCGCCAGCTCGAGCTGGCCGGCGGGTTTACGACGGAGCGCACGGGCGAGCTCGTGGCCAGGGTGGTGGCCTGAGCGCTGCGGCGACGGCGGACGCGGCCTGTTGTCCGGTCAGGCCCTCCAGAAGCCGCTCGTTTCCAGGAAGTCCAGCAGCTGCCGGTTGAAGGTGCCGGGCGCTTCCAAACTGGAGAGGTGCCCTGCTTCCGGCACCACCGAAAGCGTCGCGCCGGGAACGGCGGCCGCCATGCGGCGGGCCACGTCGGGCGGGGTGAGGCCGTCTTGCTCGCCTACCACGACCAGGGTGGGTACGGTGATCCGGGGCAGCAGGGGCGTGGAGTCGGGGCGCACCGCCATGGCCCGAAGGGCGTTGACGACCCCGGCCGGCCGCGCCTCCCGCACGAGCCGTCTCACGGTCTCGACCACTCCGGGACGGCCATCCAGAGTCGCCCGTCCCAGAGCGCCGGCCACGAACCCCTCCAGGATGGCCTCCACCCCGAGGACCGCCACCTGAGATGCCTGGGCGTACCGGCGCTCCCGAGCCTCGGGGCTGTCCGCCTCGGCCCGGGTGTCGGCGAGCACCAGGGCCCCGATGCGGTGAGGGGCCTGTTGCCACAAGCGAAACAGGACGTAACCGCCCATGCTGAGCCCGACGAAAGCGGCGCGCTCCACCTGTAGCCCGTCCAGCACCTCCAGCACGCGCGCGGCGAAGCCGTCCAGGTCCTGCTCGTCCCGGAGCGGGCTCGAGCCGAAGCCGGGCAGGTCCACGGCCACCGCAGAGAAGCCCCGCTCCGCCAACGCCTGCATCTGAGGTTGCCACATCCCGGCATGGAGGGGGAACGCGTGTAGCAAGACGACCGGGCGGGCGGGATGGAACACGGGTGTGTAGCGCGACGCTCCGTGATTGCACGGCGGACGACCTCCGCTCGTGGCCGGGTCTGGAAGTCCTCGCATTGGCTGGGGGACCAGGATTCGAACCTGGATTACGTGGTCCAGAGCCACGCGTGTTGCCGTTACACCATCCCCCAGCGGGGAGAAGGGCCGAACGCATTCTAGCATCCGTCCCGCCGTGGGTCAAGGCAACGGCGAGCAACGACCGGCGGGGCTGGATCGATGTGCCACCCTTGCCTGGGCGGCTACCGAATGGTCACGGACCCTGCGACTTACCCCATGGCGGACGGCCGGGCCGCGCACTCTACCCTCGGAGCGAGCGCAAGGCCTAGAGAAGGGAGGTGGTGGAGTGGCCGGTCTGCTGCAGTCGCTACGGCGCGCCTTCACGGGCACCTCCACGAGAGAGGCCACGCCTGCCGGTCGGCCCGGCGACGAGGAGTACGGCCTGATCGGCGCAAGCGAAGGCCATGAGGCGGCTTCGGCCGTTGCCGAGGAGCGGGAGCGTCCTTTCGGCGAGGTGGACGACGGCGTCTACGTCAAGCCCACTCCGGTAACCTCCGGCCAGGACGTCACCATCTGGTACTCCGGACTGCTGGCCCGCCACGGTGCCGATCAGGTCTTCTTGCACTACGGGTTCGGCCCGGGGCGATGGTCTGACGTGCACGACGTGCCCATGCAGAAGGTCGGCTGGATCGGGCAGACGCCCCTTTGGGAGGCACACCTCGAGGCCAAGGGGTTCGGTACCCTCGAGTTCTGCTTCCGCGATTCCGCCAACCACTGGGACAACAACAACGGGCACAACTGGGTGTACCAGATCCATTGGGGCGCCCGCTGACGACCCTAGAGTGCCGCGACCGGCGGCCGCCGGATCCAGGAAGTTGCTGGCAACGCTTGCCGCTCTTCCTCCGGCGGCCGGACCGGCCTCTCCGGGCTCCGAATATTGGGGTGGGACACGGCCGGCAAGCAGGCATCCGGCGAAAAGGAGCCAATCATAGTAGGACGTGACGGATCTCATCGTTGAAGGCGGCGTACGCCTTTCGGGACAACTCACGGCCAGCGGCGCCAAGAACAGCGCGTTGCCCGCTTTGGTCGCAGCGGCGCTGGCCGATGGTGGGCCCGTCCACCTCGAGCACGTGCCTACCGACGCGGACGTGGCGACCATGATCCAGTTGCTGCGCAGCCTGGGCGTCCGCGTCGAAATCGGGCCGGAGCCCGGGGGAGTCACGGTGTACGGCGGGGAGCTTCGCTCGACGGAGGCCCCCTACACGCTGGTACGCCGGATGCGGGCATCCTTCTACGTAGCGGGCCTCTTGCTGGCCAGGGCCAAAGAGGCCACGGTACCCCTGCCCGGCGGCTGTGCGCTCGGTTCCCGCCCGGTCGACTACCATCTGCGCGGCTTCGAAGCGATGGGAGCGGCCATCCAGATCGAGGGCGGCAGCATGCGAGCGCTCGCGCCGTCTGGATTGGCAGGCGCGAGCATCCAGTTGAGCCGGCCCAGCGTGGGGACGACCATCCAGTTGATGATGACGGCGTCGCTCGCCCGGGGCACGACGACGCTGGAAAACGCCGCGCTCGAGCCCGAAGTGGTCGACGTCGCCTCGCTGCTCAACCTCATGGGCGCCCGGATCCGGGGGGCGGGGACTCCCATCGTCCGGATCGAGGGCGTCGAGGGGCTCCACGGGTGCCGCTACGCCATCATCCCGGACCGCATCGAGATCGCCACGTGGCTGGTCGCCGGGGCCATCACCGGGGGTGAGGTGGCGGTTCACGGGGCGCTCGCCGAGCACCTGCACATGCCCCTGGCCAAGCTCAAGGAGGCCGGCTACCTGATCCGCCAGACGCCGGACATGGTGGCGCTGTCCACTCCGCCCGGTTTGGCGCGCCCTCATGCCGTCGACCTGGAGACGGCGCCCTATCCGGGCTTTCCGACCGACCTCCAACAGCCTTTCGCGGCCCTCCTGACCATCGCCGACGGGACGAGCATGGTGCGGGAGACCATCTTCGATCGGTTTCGCTACGTCGACGAGCTGCGCCGGATGGGCGCGGACGTCCGGGTCGAGAGGGACACGGCCATCATCCGGGGCGTGCCTCGCCTCACCGGGGCCCGCGTCGAGGCGACGGACCTGCGGGGTGGGGCTGCGCTGCTCCTGGCGGCGCTCGCCGCCGAGGGCGAGACGCGCATCGAAAACGCCGAAATGATCGACAGAGGGTACGAAGCACTCGAGGCGAAGGTAGCAGCGCTCGGGGGCCGGATCCGGCGGGAGCCGGGTACGCGCGTGCCGGACGGCGGAGTCGCCGAAGACTGGCGCGCCGTCTTCGAAAGGCCACTCCCGGCCCGCCATTCGTAGCGGCGGGGAGGGCGATGCCGCGCATGGCAGCGTTTGACGAAGGCCAACCGTCTCTGGACGCGCTGTCCGGGGATGTCGAGACGTTCCTCGGCGAGACCACCGAAGAGTACTACCAAAACGGGGCCGGCCTCAAGCCGGAGCTGCAGCTGAGCCCGATTTACGAACGATTCGCCCATCTGTTCGACGTCGCCACGGTGGAGCGGGTGCGCAAGGCCCTGCAGCAGCCCAATGACGCGGAGCGGCAGCGTCGGTGGCGCTACCTTCTGGATTTCCTGGTGGCAGGCTATCTCGAGGGCGCCGTCAAGGAGATGGTCGACGCCCTCGTCACCAGGGAGACCCAGGGCGTGATTCGTTTCGACGGCGAGGAGCTGCCCTTTCGGACGGTCTCCGTGCGGCTGGCCAACGAACCGGACCGGGCCCGGCGCGACCGGCTGTACGAGGCTCGCCAGGCGTTCGTGGCGGAGCTCAATCCCGACAGGGAGGCGATATGGGAGCGGCACCGGGAGCTGGTACGTTCCCTGGGGTACCTCACCTCCCTGGCCATGTACCAGGAGCTCAAGCGCATCGACTTTGCAGCCCTCGGGCGAACGATGACCCGGTTCCTCTCCCGGACGGAGCAAGCCTACCGCACGCACTTCGAGCCGGCCCTCGAAGAGCGGGCCGGGGTCGGCTTCGGCGTCGCCCGCAAGCACGACGTGGCCTGGATGCTGCGGGCCACGGCGTTCGACCCGATGTTTCCCAAGGAGCGGCTGGTCCCGGCGCTCGAGCAAACCCTGGCGGGCCTCGGGATCGCGCTGGGCTCTCAGCCCAACGTGCACCTCGATACCGAGCCCCGCCCTCAAAAGTCGCCCCGGGCCTTTTGCGCGCCGGTGCGGGTGCCGGCCGACGTGCGTCTGGTGATCCTGCCGCAAGGAGGCCAGGACGACTACCACGCCCTGCTCCACGAGGCCGGGCACATGGAGCACTTCGCCCATACCCGGGCCGATCTCCCGGCGGAGTACCGGTACCTCGGCGACAATTCGGTGACCGAGTGCTTCGCCTTCCTCTTCGAGTACCTCACGACCAACCCGGAGTGGCTGGAGAAGGTGCTGGGGGCGTCCCCCGCCCAGATCGCGGCGTACACGGCCTTCACGCGCCTCGACCGGCTCTACTTCCTGCGCCGGTACGCCGCCAAGCTCCTCTACGAGCTCGAGCTCCACCAGTCGCCTTCGCTCGGTCCCATGCCGGGGCGCTACGACTCGATCCTGACCGAGGCCACGGGCATCCAGTACGGGAGGGTCGACTACCTGGCCGACGTGGATGCGGGGTTTTACGTGGCCGAGTACCTGCGCGCCTGGGCGCTCGAGGTCATGCTGCGAGAACGGCTCGTAAGCCGCTTCGGCCGCGCCTGGTTCACCCGGCGGGAGGCCGGCGACTTCCTGCGGGAACTATGGGCCTCCGGGCAGCGGGACACCGGCGACGAACTGGCCCGCCGGCTGGGGTATGCGGCCGTCGACTTCGAGCCCATCACCCAAGAACTCGCCGGCTCGCCTTAGGCTTCCGAGGCTCGGGCGGCCGTTCACCGCGGCAGGGCGGCCCGCACGTCGACCCAGACCGTCAAGCTGTCGGTGACCCAGACCTGGCGCAGGGCCAGGCTCACGGCGCGGCCGCCCGCGCTCACGAGGCGCCCGTCGAGGATCTGCGCCACCAGGGCCGGGTCGACCTGGTCGACGGGCCGGCCTATCAGGCCCTGTAGCAGCTTGCGAATCTCCCGGACGAGCGTGAGTTCGTCCGCCGGGTCGAGGCCCGCCAGCTTCACCTCGATGCTCCGCAGAGGGCGGAGGCGGCGTTCGGAGAGGCTTTGCTGGAGCTTCTCCATGCGGGCCTCGAGGTCCGCGGCGCGCTGTTCGAGGAGGTCCCGCTGGCGCGCCAGTGCGTCGACCTGGTGGCCGATGCGCACCGTGGCCCACGTGGACCCCGCCGTCGTCCCCAGCGCGAAGACGGCGAGCCACGCCAAAAGACGCCTCCAGGAGACCACGTGGAAGCGGACCCACCGGGCGCTACCGCTCACGGTCCTCGACGCCCTCTCGCCGGCTCGAGCCCCTCATCCGCCCGTCACGGTGACCACGATCCACTGGCCGAGCTGGGCTCCTGCCAGGCTCGCCAGGATCACGACCACCTGGCGCATCAAGACGCCAGGTTGTCCCGAGAAGAGGCCGGATTCGATGGCCTGGATGGTGGGAAAGGAGCCCCCGATGGCTACCACGATGGCCCACAGCTTGATCGTCCTGGCAAGCTCCTGTATGGTGGCAATGGGCGGGCGTCCGGTGGCGAGCGCGCTCAAGCCGCCCACGAGGCTGCCGCCGATGACGACCCCCAGCGCCAGGAAGAGCGCGGTGACGACCTGATGTAGGGTTTGGCGTGCGTCGCCTGTCATGGCTGGCTCCATCTGTATGCGCCGAGATCGACGGGCAGGATGGGAACGCACCGATGGCATCCGGCACTTTCGTGCACCTTCACAACCACACGCAGTACAGCTTGCTCGACGGGGCGTGCCGCGTCGACGAATTGGTCAAGCAGGCCGTCTCTTTCGGGATGCCGGCCGTTGCCGTCACGGATCACGGCGCGCTGTACGGCCTCGTGGAGTTTTACAAGGCCGCGAAAGCCGCCGGCATCAAGCCGATCCTGGGTGCGGAGCTGTATCTGGCACCCAAGAGCCGCCACGACAAGAGCGGCGGGCCCGGCGACGCCGCACACCACCTGCTGGTGCTGGCTGAGAACGAAGAAGGCCTGCGCAATCTGATGAAGCTCTCCACCATCGGCTTCCTGGAGGGCTTCTACTACAAGCCGCGCATCGATCACGAGGTGCTCGCCGCGCACTCTCGGGGCCTCATCGGTACCACCGGGTGCATGTCGGCCGAGGTGAGCGCGCTCTTGCTCGAGGGGGACGAAGAGGGCGCTCGGGCAGCTCTGGGCCGCTATCTCGACATCTTCGGCCGCGACCACTTCTACGTGGAGCTGCAACGAAACGGCGTCGACGGCCAGGAGGGGCTCAACGCGCGCCTGGTGGCCATGGCCCGGGAGTGGAAGTTGCCGGTGATCGCCACCAACGACACGCACTACCTGCGCCGGGAGGACGCGGCCTTCCACGACGTCTTGCTCTGTATCCAGACCGGCAAGTACTTGAGCGATCCCAATCGGCTGCGCTTCGCCACCGACCAGTTCTACTTCCGCAGCCCCGACGAGATGCGGCAGCTCTTCGCCGATGTCCCCGAGGCGTGCGATCGGACGCTCGAGGTGGCCGAGCGGTGCAACGTGGAGCTCAAGCTGGGCCGCCCGGAGCTGCCGGCTTTCGAGACGCCGCACGGGGAGAGCGCCGACGAGTACCTGCGCCAGCTTGCGTACGAGGGGGCCCGTCGCCGTTTCGGCGAGATGGACGACGAGGTGCGCCAGCGCCTCGACTACGAGCTGGGCATCATCCAGCAGACGGGCTTCGCCGGCTACTTCCTCATCGTGCAGGACTTCGTCAACTACGCGAGAAGGAGCGGCATCCCCGTCGGCCCGGGGCGAGGGTCGGCGGCCGGCAGCCTGGTGGGGTACTGCCTCGGCATCACCAACATCAACCCGCTGCACCACGGCATGATCTTCGAGCGGTTCCTCAACCCGGAGCGGGTCTCCATGCCCGACATCGACATCGACTTCGCCGACGACCGCCGGGACGAGGTCATCGAGTACGTGGTGCGCCGCTACGGCAAGGACCGGGTGGCGCAGATCGCCACCTTCGGGACGATGGCGGCCCGGGCGTCCATCCGCGACGTGGGCCGGGTGCTGCAGATCCCGTACGCGGAGGTGGACCGGCTGGCCAAGCTGGTGCCGTCCGGCCCGGGGGTGACCCTCGAGCAGGCGCTCGCCGAGTCTGAAGAGCTGCGGCAGCGCTACGAGTCCGACGCGACGGTGCGGCGCCTCATCGACCTGGCCCGCCAGGTGGAGGGTTTCCCGCGCCATCTCTCGATGCACGCGGCCGGCGTGGTGATTGCGCCGCGGCCCCTGGCCGACATGGTGCCGCTTGCCCGCACGAGCGACGGGGCGGCGGTGACGCAGTTCCCCATGGAGCACCTGGAAGAGCTGGGCCTGCTCAAGATGGACTTCCTGGGGCTGCGTAACCTGACCGTCATCCGGGCGGCCGTGGACCTCATCGAGCGCCAGCACGGCAAGCGCCTCGACGTCGACAACCTCCCGCTCGACGATCCGGCGGTGTACGCCATGCTGAGCAAGGGGGAGACGGAGGGCGTCTTCCAGCTCGAAAGCCGCCTGTTCAAGGGCGTCATGCGGGACCTTCAGCCCGACAAGTTCAGCGATCTCGTGGCAGCGCTGGCCCTGGGACGCCCGGGGCCTCTGCAGTTTTTGGGGGACTTCATCGCGCGCCGGCACGGCCGGCAGGAGATCCGGTACGCGCACCCGGCGCTCGAGCCGATCCTGCGGGAGACCTACGGGATCATCGTCTATCAGGAGCAAGTCATGCGCATCGCCACGCAGCTGGCCGGCTACACGCCGGGGCAGGCGGACGTGCTGCGCAAGGCGATGGGCAAGAAGAAGCCCGAGGAGATGGCCCGGGAAAAGCAGCGGTTCATCGAGGGGATGGTCGGCAAGGGGTACGAGCGCTCCCTGGCCGAGGAACTCTTTGCCGAAATCGAACGGTTCGCGCAGTACGCTTTCAACGTGGCCCACTCGGCGGCTTATGCGCTCATCAGCTACCAGACGGCGTATCTCAAGGCCCACTACCCGGTGGAGTTCATGGCGGCGCTGTTGACCAGCGTGGCGGGCAACAGCGACAAGGTCAAGCTGTATTTGGACGCTGCCCGGGAGGCCGGCGTGCCCATCCTCCCCCCTTCGGTCAACGACAGCCGGGGCGAGTTCTGGCCGGAGGGCGGCGCCATTCGCTTCGGCCTGCTGGCGGTCAAGCACGTGGGGCAGCCGGCGGTAGAGGCCATCCTCCGGGCGAGGAAGCAGGGCGGGCCGTTCAAGGGGCTGCGCGACTTCTGCGGCCGCACCCTGCAGGAGGCGTCCTCCCCCGGCGCCTTCAACCAGCGCGTCGTCGAGAGCCTCATCAAGGCGGGCGCGCTGGATGCGTTCGGCAACCGCAACGCCTTGCTGGCCGGCCTGAAGGATGCGTGGGAGTACTGCCAGGCGCGCCGGTCGTCGGCGGCCGCCCAGGTGGACCAGGCGTCGCTGGACCTGTTCGCCGAGAGCGGAGCGGGCGCCGGCGGCGGGCCGGGCTTCGGCGCCGATCTCTTGCCCCTGGTGCCCGAGGCTCCGGTGCCGGAGCGGCTCGCCTGGGAACGCGAGGTGCTGGGCTTCTACCTCTCCGGCCATCCTGCGCAGCAGTGGCGCCGGCGCCTGGCCCGTTTCCGCTCGAGCCCGATGGCCGACCTCGGCGAACTGGCCCAGGAGGGCGCGGGCGTGGCGGTGGCCGGCCTGCTGCAGTCGGACCGGCGGGTCAGCACCCGATCGGGGAGCACGATGCGCCGGGTGTTGCTGGAAGACGAGACAGGAAGTGTCGAGGTGCTCGTCTTCCCTCGCAGCATGGATCAGTTCGCCGACGTGCAGGCCGGGATGCCGGCGCTGGTATGGGGCACCATCAGCCAGGACGACGATGGGTCGATCAAGATCATCGGAGACAGGGCCATGCCCCTCGACCGGCTGCTGGTGATACCATTAGGGCGTGAGCCGGAGAGCGGGCGGCGGTCCACGGAGCAGCTGGTGGAGCGGGTGGCCGAGGCGCTGCGCGAGCATCCTGGCCAGACGCCGGTCGTCATCGAGGTGGCGAGCGGCAGCCGGCGCCAGCTCGCTGCGGTGACCCGGACGCTGTGGGTGGATCCGGTGCCGGAGTTGATCGCGGCGATTGCCGGGATCACCGGCCGGCCGCCGCAGCTGCTCGAGGGCGCGGGCGATGAGGGCGGGGGCACCGGGCCGGCCGCCGAGGGGGGCGGCATTGCCGGGAGGGAGCATCTTGCGGTGGCCGCCGGCCAGGGGGCGGGTCGTTGAGAGAGCAGGTCATCGAGTGGTTGAGGGCCAGGGGCGTGGAGCTCGAGGATATCGCTCGGGTGGTGCAGGAGCTCCTGGGCGGCCGGTTTCCCGACCTGACGCTCGAAGAGTGCCTGGCGAGCGTCCGGCGGGTGGTCGACAAGCGAGAGGCGCAGTTCGCCATCCTGACCGGTATTGCGCTCGACGTCCTGGCCGAGCAGGGGCATCTGCCCGAGCCGCTGCGTAGCGCCGTGAGGGAGGATAGCCCCCTTTACGGCATAGACGAGGTGTTGGCCCTGGCGATCACCAATCTGTATGGATCGGTAGGGCTGACGAGCTTCGGGTACCTGGACAAGCGAAAGCTGGGCATCATCGGCCAGCTCAACCGCCATGCGGACGGGGGCGTCCACACGTTCCTGGACGACCTGGTGGCGGGGGTGGCGGCGGCGGCCGCTGCCCGTATCGCCCATCGGCGCCAGACGCTGGCCGACGCCGCGGCCGGCAGCGAGGGCGAGGGCAAGGCGGCGTCGTAGTAGTGCCGGCGGGCGGGGGCGGGTAGGACGGGCAGACGCGACGAGGAGCGACAAGAGGAGGTGGCGTGGCGGTGACACCCGGTCCGGAGGTCAGAGCCACGCCGGGAGGGGAACTCCCGACAGGAGCCGAAGTGGTGCTGGGCGACTTCGTGATCATCAAGGCGCTGGAGGATGGCGTGACGGTCATGGGCCTGACCCGCGGCCCCGACACGCGTTTTCATCACACGGAGAAGCTGGATCGGGGCGAGGTCATGATTGCCCAGTTCACGGTCCACACCTCGGCCATCAAGATCCGCGGGCGGGCGGAGATCTGGTCCCGGCATGGGCGGGTGGAGTCTGGTCGGTAGATCCGGGTCTGCCGAGGGGGGCTGGCTCCCATGGGTTGGGTGGTCGTCTACATTGCGCCCAACCGACCCGTTGCCAGGATGATGCGGGATTTGCTCCGCAGAGAGGGTTTCCTGGTGACGATGCGGCCGGCCGGAGGCTCGAAAGGTGAGGAAACGGGCAGCATCGAGCTCCTGGTGCCGAGTTCCGAGGCGCGCGACGCCAGCGAGCTCCTGACGCGTTCGCTTGCCCAATAAAGTGGAGCTCAGTGGATGCTGAAAGACCTGTTCCGGGGTAAACCACGCTACGTCACGGTCAAGCCGCCGGCCACCATGCCCGTCAAGCGCGAGGCGCCCGACGGGCTCTGGACCAAGTGCAGCGGGTGCGGCGCCATCTTGTACAGCAAAGAGCTGGTCAAGCATTTCCGCGTCTGCCCGCGCTGCGGCTACCATTTCCGCATCGGCGCATGGGAGCGCCTCGAGGCAGGTGCTGGACGCTCCCGAGCAGTTCGTGCCCTTCGACCGGGACATCCGGAGCGTCAACCCCCTGGGGTTTCCGGGATACGAGGAGAAGCTGACCCGCTCCCGCCAGGCCACGGGGCTGGACGAGGCAGCGGTGCTCGGGCAGGGCACCATCGGGGAGTGGCCCGCCGTCGTAGGGGCCATCGACTTCGGCTTCATGGGCGGGAGCATGGGCTCGGTCGTAGGGGAGCGGATCGCGCGGGGCTTCGAGCGGGCGGTGCAGCTGGGGCTGCCGGTGGTCCTCTTCTCGGCGGGCGGCGGCGGGGCCCGGATGCATGAAGGGATTCTCTCCCTCATGCAGATGGTCAAGACGAGCCAGGCGGTCGCCCAACATTCCGAGGCGGGGCTACTGTACATCTCCGTTCTGACCGATCCCACGATGGGCGGGATCTACGCGAGCTTCGCCTCCCTGGCCGACATCATCGTGGCCGAGCCGGGGGCGCTCATCGGGTTTGCGGGGCCCCGGGTGGTCGAGGAGACGATCCGGCAGAAGCTGCCGCCGGGGTTCCAGTCGTCGGAGTTCGCGCTCCGAAACGGCATGATCGACATGATCGTGGATCGCCGCCAGATGAAGCCGACGCTGGCGCGTCTTCTCGCGCTGCACGCGCCCCGGAAGGAGCGGCGCCATGCCCAGTAACGGCGTGTTCGAGTGGGAGCGGCCGCTGGTCGAGCTCGAGAGGCGACTTGCCGAGCTGAAGGCGTTCAGCAGCGAGCGCGGGATGGAGCTCCACCAGGAGATCGCGTTCCTGGAGCGGCGTGCCCAGCGTCTGCGCGAGGAGATTTACCGCAACCTGACGCCGTGGCAGCGCGTCATGATGGCCCGCCACAGCGGGCGCCCCACCTTTCTCGACTACGTGGCCCTCCTTTTCGAGGATTTCGTGGAGCTGCACGGCGACCGCAAGGCCGGCGACGACGGCGCGCTCGTCGGGGGCGTGGCGCGTTTCGACGGCCGCCCGGTCACGCTCATCGGCACGCAGAAAGGGCGCGACACCAAGGAAAACCTGCAGCGCAACTTCGGGCTGCCCCATCCGGAGGGGTACCGCAAGGCGCTGCGCCTGATGAAGCAGGCGGAGAAGTTTGGCCGGCCCATCATCTCGTTCGTCGACGTGGTGGGCGCTTTCCCGGGGATCGAGGCGGAGCAGCGCGGTCAGGGCGTGGCCATCGCCGAGAACATCATGGCGATGGCGGCCCTGCGCACCCCCATCGTCGTCATCGTGACCGGCGAGGGCGGTAGCGGCGGAGCGCTGGCCATTGGGCGTGGGAGACCGGGTCTACATGCTGGAGCACGCGTGGTACTCGGTCATTTCCCCGGAAATGTGCGCGACGATCCTCTGGCGGGATTCGAGCAGGGCGGCCGAGGCGGCGGCGATTCTCAAGCTGACGGCGCAGGATCTGTTGAGGTTCGGGGTGATCGACGGCGTCATACCGGAGCCTCCGGGGGGCGCGCACCGGGACCGGGCCCGGACCGCGGAGGCGATCCGCTCCGTGCTCCGGGAGGCGCTCGAAGAGCTGGGCCGCCTGAGCGTCGACGCGCTGGTGGAGCAACGGTTCCGCCGGTATCGCAACATGGGGGTCTGGGGTGCCACCGAGCAGCCCGAGCCCGCAAGTGCTCCGGCGGAAGCGAGGCAGCAGGAGCCACGTCGCGAGCCGGTCGCCGTCACCTCATCGGGGGAGGCCGGGGGGCCCCGGGCTTTGCCTCGCCGGAGCGCGGCGGTGCCGGACCGGCGGAGGGCGGTGCGGCCGGGGGCGGGGATCCGCAGGAGGAACGTTCCAGCCAGCGGGGCCGGCGCGGGGGCCGCAGGGGAGCCGCGCCGGCGCAGGATGCAGGGGAGTCGTCGGAGCAAGCCCGCTGAGAGCAGGCGGGCTTTGCAGGAGGAGCCATACGACCTGTGCCACCCTTTCGCCACACCAAGCTGGTCTGCACCATCGGCCCCGCTTCCGAGGACGAGACGGTCGTCACCGCGATGCTCGATGCGGGCATGGACGTGGCCCGGCTCAACCTTTCCCACGGAACGCTCGATGAGCACGCCCGGCGACTCGAGCGGTTGCGTCGCCTGAGCGCCCAGCGGCTGAGGCCCCTGGCGGTCATGCTGGACATCCAGGGGCCCAAGATCCGGCTCGGGGAGTTCGAAGCCCCCCGCACGTTCCGCAAGGGCGAACGGCTGGTCCTCCAAGGGGTGGAGACGCCCTCGAGCCCGGCCGATCCCGGCGCGATACCCGTGGTTTACCCCGGGCTCGCCCGATCGGTGCGCCCGGGCGGCCTCATCTACCTGGACGACGGGGTCGTGCGACTCACGGTGGAGGCGGTCGAGGGCGAACGGGTCACGTGCGTCGCTCAGACGAGCGGCAGCTTGCGCTCCCGCAAGGGGGTGGCGTTGCCGGGCGTACGGGTCGATCTTCCCGCCCTCACGGAGACCGACCGACGCCACCTGGAGTGGGCGGCGGAGATGGGCGTCGACCTGGTGGCGGCAAGCTTCGTCCGCCGTGGCGCTCACGTCGAGGCGGTGCGGGAGGCACTGGCGAAAGCCGGTGCGGAGCACGTGCCCGTCATCGCCAAGATCGAGAGCGCCGAGGGACTGGACAACCTCGACGAGATCGTGGCGGCAGCGGACGGAGTGATGGTGGCGAGAGGCGACCTCGGGGTGGACATCTCCCTGGAGGAAGTCCCCGTCGCGCAAAAGGCGATCATCCGCCGGTGCAACGCGGCCGGCAAGCCGGTCATCACCGCCACCCAGATGCTGGAGTCCATGGTGCACAGCCCCACGCCCACCCGAGCCGAGGTGACGGACGTGGCCAACGCCATCCTGGACGGGACGGACGCGGTCATGCTGTCGGGCGAGACGGCGGTGGGCGAGTACCCCGTAGAAGCGATCGGCATGCTGCACCGGATCGCTCTGTCGGCGGAGCAGGCCCTCGACGACCACAAGGCCGTCGTGGCGCCCGGCGCGATCGCGGCCCCGGAGCGACCCGGGAAGGTGGCGAGGGCGATCAGCCGGGCTGCGTGCCACATCGCCGCGGAGGTGGGCGCAACGGCCATTCTCTGTTCGACGCAGTCCGGCGCCACCGCCCGGATGGTGGCGAGCTTCCGGCCCCGGGCTCCCATCATTGCGGCCACGCCGCGGCCGGAAGTGGCCCGGCAGCTCGCAGTGGTGTGGGGAGTCTTCCCCGTCGTGGTCCCGCGCGCCCGGACCATCGACGAGATGCTGGACCTGGCCATCACGGCCGCTTTGCGGACCGGATACGTACGGCGAGGCGACCGGGTGGCGGTGGCGGCCGGCGTGAAGACCGACATGCCGGGTTCGACCAACTTGATCCAGGTGCACGAGGTGCCGTGACCGGTTCGTGACAAGAGTTGGGGGCGAGCATGGCAGGGGGAGGGGTGGGTCGGCGGTGATCATCGGCGTTCCCAGGGAGATCAAACCGGGCGAGAACCGGGTCGCCATCGTCCCGGCCGGGGTGGAGGAGCTCACCCGGCGAGGCCACCGGGTCCTCGTCGAGGAGGGCGCGGGGAGAGGCAGCGGGATTCTCGACGAGGAGTTCCTCTCGGCGGGTGCCATCCTGCGCAAGGAGGCAGAGGAGATCTACGCCGAGGCCGACCTCATCCTCAAGGTCAAGGAGCCGCAGCCTTCGGAGTACCCCCTGTTGCGGCGCGGCCAGGTGGTCTTCACCTACCTGCATCTGGCGGCCGACCGGGCGCTGACGGTGGCCCTCGTCGAGCGCGGGATCGTGGGCATCGCGTACGAGACCATCCAGCTGCCGGACGGTTCGCTGCCCCTGTTGACGCCGATGAGCGAGGTGGCAGGGCGCATGTCCGTCCAGGTCGGTGCGCAGTTCCTCGAGAAGGTGCACGGGGGGCGGGGCATCCTGCTGGGCGGAGTGCCGGGCGTGCCCGGGGCCGAGGTGGTCATCCTCGGCGGGGGGACCGTGGGGTTCAACGCGGCCCGCATCGCCCTTGGCATGGGAGCCCACGTGACGGTGATCGACTCCAACGTGTCGCGCCTTCGGTTTCTGGAGGAGGTGCTCCAGGGCAACCTCATCACGGTGGTCTCCAACCGTTACAACATCGACCGGGCCGTGCGGTACGCCGACCTGGTCATCGGGGCGGTGCTGATCCCGGGGGCGAGGGCGCCGCGCCTCGTGACCGAAGAGATGGTGCGGGCCATGAAAGAGGGCAGCGTCATCGTGGACGTGGCGGTCGACCAGGGCGGGTGCATCGAGACGGTGGACCGCGCCACGACCCACGATGACCCGGTCTTCGTGAAACACGGGGTCGTCCACTACGCCGTTGCCAACATCCCCGGCGCCGTGCCCCGCACCTCGACCTATGCGCTGACCAACTGCACGCTGCCGTACGTGCTGGAGCTGGCGGACAAGGGTTGGAAAGAGGCGGTCCGGGCGAGCCGGCCTCTTGCGCTGGGTGTCAATCTGCTCGAGGGCAGCGTAACGTACGAAGCCGTGGCCAGAGCGCACGACCTGCCATACGTGCCCCTGGCCGAAGCGATGTAGGGGGGCTCAGGCCGCAGGGCCGGGCCTTGCCCGACCACGGAGGGGTCGTCGGCTTGCAAGAGGAGGAGTACCGAGCTCGTTTTTCGGGTAGCGCTGCGCTCTTTGGAAGGGCGCAGCGGCTTTTTCCTTCGGGGCTGACCCACGATGCCCGCTACCTGGAGCCGTTCCCCGTTTACGCGGCCCGTGCCGCGGGCGCCCACAAGTGGGACGTGGACGGCCACGAGTTGATCGATTACTGGATGGGCCACGGGGCGCTCTTGTTGGGGCACGCCCATCCCACGCTCGTGGAGGCGGTGACGGCCCAGGTAGCCCGGGGCACCCACCTGGGGGCGAGCCATCCTCTCGAGGTGGAGTGGGCGGAGCTCGTGCAGGCGCTCATGCCGGCGGTCGAGCGGATACGCTTCACCAACTCGGGCACCGAGGCAACGCAGCTGGCGATGCGGCTGGCCCGCGCCTACACGGGGCGGACCCGCATCGTGAAGTTCCAGGGGCACTTCCACGGGTGGCACGATACTGCCGCCGCAGGGGGAGCGGTTCGCCCGGCGGGCATCCCCGAGGAGGTCATGGAGGCGGCGCTGGTCGTGCCGCCCAATGAGCCGCGGGTGCTGGAGGAGGCGCTCCGTTCGCATCCCGACGTGGCCGGGGTCATCATCGAGCCCGGCGGCGGGGCGTGGGGGGAGCTCCCGGTCCGGGCGCAGTTCTTGCACGACGTGCGGGATCTCACCGAGCGCTACGGCGTCGTGCTCATCTTCGACGAAGTCGTCACGGGCTTCCGGATGGCGCCGGGCGGGGCGCAGCAGTACTACGGGATACGGCCGGACCTCGTCTGCCTCGGCAAGATCCTGTGCGGCGGGCTGCCGGGCGGCGCGGTCGGCGGTCGGGCCGAGATCGTCGACCTGCTGGCCTTCACGGGGGACCCGGGGCGAGACGCCCGTAAGGTGGCCCACCTCGGGACCTTCAACGCCAACCCGCTCTCCGCGGCCGCCGGGATTGCCATGCTGCGCCAGGTGCAGACGGGCGTGCCGACCCGCCAGGCGGCCCAACTCAACGCCCGTCTGGTGGCGGCCCTCAACGAGGTGCTGGAGCGCAGGCGGGTCAAGGGGTTCGTGTACGGCCTCTCGTCGTGGTTTCACGTCGCCCTCGGCACAGAGGGAGAGCGGCAGGCCGACGGCTCGTGGTGGCCGCTGACCACGGCGGGCGCCGGCGCGGAGCTTGCGGCCCAGGGGCTGGTGCAGCGGCTGCGCCGGGCCATGCTGCTCGAGGGGGTCGACCTGATGCGAAATGGCGGGTTCTTGTCCACGGCCCACACCCTCTCGGACCTCGAGGCGACGGCACAGGCCTTCGACCGGGCGCTCGAGCGGATGCGCCGGGATGGGGGGCTGCCCGAACGGTGACGAAGCGGCGCGGACCGCCGGTCAAGGCGGGCAAGCTGCCCCCGGAGAAGCTGCGGGAGCTGGTCTTGAGCCGGCTCGGGCGAATGCGTCCCGAGGTGCTGGTGCATGCCCGCCTCGGTGAAGACTCGGCGGTGGCCGACCTGGGGGGCCGCCTGCTGGTGGTGTCGAGCGATCCGATCACGGGCGCGTCGGCGGAGATGGGCCGGCTCGGCGTCCACGTGGCATGCAACGACGTGGCCGCCATGGGGGCGGATCCGCTTGGCGTCCAGATCGTGCTGCTGCTCCCCGACGGCACGACCGAGGCGGATATTGCGGCCATCATGGGGCAGGTGGCCGACGCGGCCGAGGAGCTCGGCATCGAGGTCATGGGCGGCCATACCGAGGTCACGAGCAAGGTCGGTGCGCCGATCATCGTCCTGACGGCCATCGGCGTCGTGGAACGGGAGCACCTGGTCACCTCGGCAGGCGCCCGGCCCGGGCACGGGCTGCTGGTGACCAAGCCCGTGGGGCTCGAGGGCACGGCCATTCTGGCCACCGATCGGACGGAAGAGCTGCTGGCGACGCTCGGGGCCGGAGCGGCTGGAAAGGGCCAGGGGCTTCTTCTCGGAGGTCAGCGCGGTCCGCGACGGGCGGGTGGCGGCCCGGTTGGGTGCGAGCGCCATGCATGACGTGACGGAGGGCGGGCTCCTGGGGGCGGTGTGGGAGATGGCCCAGGCCTCCGGGTGCGGGGTGGAGATCTGGGAAGCGGCCGTGCCCGTGCGGGAGGAGACCCGGCAGGTGTGCCGGCGCTTCGGCATCGACCCGCTGCGGCTGATCTCGTCGGGGGCGATGCTGGCCGCTGCTCCCGACGCACGGGGCGGTGGTGCAGGGGCTGCGCGACGAGGGCCTGGAGGCCGCCGTGATCGGGCGGGTGCTTCCGGTGGCGGAGGGTGTCCGCGTCGTGCGGGTAAGCGGCGAGGTGCAACCCATCACCGCTCCGCCCGTCGACGACCTGTGGCGGGTGCTGTCGAGCTGAGCCAGACCCCGAAGGGGGGTCGAAGACCACCCGGAGAAGCATGCTATACTGGCCCGGAGGTAAGGTGGTCGGCCGGCTCTCATGCCAAAACTGGCGCGGGATCTCACGCCTGAAGAGATTGCACGCTATCGAGCGACGGCTCTGGAGCGCGAGCGCGGCAAGGCGCGGCGCGCCGAGCAGCGGCATCGCAGGGCGTGGGATCTGGCCCGTCGGGCCGCGCAGCTCCTGCGTACGAAGTACCGGGCGGCGCGGGTCGTCGCTTTCGGCTCCTTGGTCGAGGAAGGCCGTTTCGGGCTCGGGTCCGACGTCGACATCGCGGTCTGGGGCCTTCCGGGTGCGGCCTATTTTCGGGCGGTGGCCGAAGTGGCCGAGATGGACCCCGAGATTCCCATCGATCTCGTCGACGGGGAGAGCTGCTCCGGAGGGCTACTGCACTCCATCGAGAAGAACGGGGTAGAGCTATGATCGGTCGCTATGCGGTGCTCGCGGAGCGTATTCGCCAGGAACTCGAGGAATTGGCGCCGCTGGTCGGCCGTGCGCAGCGATACGTGGCGGTCGCCGTTGGCTCGTCCGACCCGGACCCCTACCTCGATGGTGCGGCGCTCAATCTGCACGGGTTTTACTCCGGGCTGGAGCGGGTTTTCGAAGCGATCGCAAGAGAGGTAGACGGATCGGTCCCGACCGGACCCCATTGGCATCGTGAGCTTCTCAGGCAGATGCGGCTCGCTGTCAGAGGGGTCCGGCCGGCAGTGCTCACCGGGGAGACCGCGGCTGCGCTCGAAGAGTACCTGGGCTTTCGGCACGTGGTGCGTGCACTCTACACGACTCGGTTGCGACCGGACCGGATTCGCGAACTCGCGGATGCCGCACAGGGTGCCTTCGAGCGGGCCAGAGGTGAGCTCCTGGCATTTGCCACGTTCCTCGAAACGGCTGCCGCCGACGAAGAACCGCCCGGGGGCAACGCGGGCGGTTGACGGCTGCCGGCGACCGTTGGTATCATGGGCTCGCTTCCCGTCGTGTGCCGGCGTGGCGGAATGGCATACGCGCTCGACTCAAAATCGAGTGGGGTGACCCCCCATGCGGGTTCGACTCCCGCCGCCGGCACCAACAGTGACAAGGGTTCGGACTCCTGGAACAAAGGCCCAAGTACCTTGACGCAGCTCCGACTACTGCAATTTTACTGCAACGGGAACTGGAAACAGAGAAGGCCCGGCAGTGACCGGGCCTCCTCCGTGGACAGGGTGCAGCGACGGCTCAGGCGGTGGAGGGCGGCTCCAGCGGTCGGAGCTTCGTAATCCCCTCGATCGCCTGGGCCGCTTCTTTTCGCATTGTCTCGGTCACCGACTGGTAGAGTTCGAGGGTCACCTTCACGTCGGCATGCCCCAGCATCTCCGAGACGGTCTTCAGGTCGGTCTTCCGTTGGGCGTGCCATGTGGCGAAACTGCCGCGAAGGTCGTGAAGGTGCAGGTCCTCCGGCAACTTCAGCTTCTCACGGATGTCGGCCCAGGCATGGTCGAGGTCAGCAGGGTTGATGGGCTTCCCGTCGCCCCTGTCGAAGACCAGTGTCGCCGGGCTCCATCGGTTGCCGAACTGCGCCCGCTGCGTCACCTGGTGCGCGGCCAGCGCGTCGGCCACGTCTTGCGGAATCGGCACGTCCCGGACGGAAGCCTTCGTCTTCACGGGGACGAGGCCCCAGGTCCCGTCGTCCTTGCGGTTCCACTGCTGGCGGACATAGAGCTTGCCGTTCGAGAAGTCCACGTGCTCCCATGTCAGCCCCAGCACCTCGCCCCTCCGGAGCCCCGCCGCCATTGCCAGCAGGATCGGCAGGTAGTAACGGGTGTCGCGCACCGCATCGAGCACCTTGGGCACCTGCTCCCATGCGAGCCGCGGGCGGTCGGACGCCCGGTAGCGGGTGCGCGGCGGACTCGGCACCCGGTCGCACGGGTTGGCGGGGAGCAGCCCCTTCGTCACCGCATCCTTGAAGGCTTTGTGCAGGGTGACGTGGGCGAT
Source organism: Limnochordaceae bacterium (assembly GCA_014896295.1). Classification (GTDB taxonomy): domain Bacteria; phylum Bacillota; class Limnochordia; order Limnochordales; family Geochordaceae; genus Carboxydichorda; species Carboxydichorda subterranea. The sequence goes on along the minus strand of JADBKR010000002.1, from coordinate 6,515 downwards.
CTCGGCCATGCGGACGGACAGCTTCTTGTCCAGCATCCCGCGGTATATGGCCTCCAGGTGCTCCGGCGCGACCGCTGTTAGTCGCATGGTGCCGATGACGGGCTTGATGTGCTTGTCGATAGCTTCCTTGTAACCCAGGTAGGTGTTGGGCCGTAGCCCGTGGCCGCCACGTCCGCCAAAACGCTTGTGGTTTTCGATCCACGCGTCCAGGTACTCCGCCACGCTCAGCTTCGTCGGCTTCGGGACGCTCCCCATGCTCCGGGCCGTTTGCAGCTTCGCCAGCTTCTCAGCCACCTCGGCCCGGGTCTTGCCGTACACGGAGCGCCTGTCGAGGCGGCCATCAGGCTTGCGCCCGACCACGATCTGCGCCGCCCACATCCCGTCCTTCCGGCGATAGATTGTGCCCTCGCCGTTACCGCGCCGACCCACGCGCCCCGGCCTCCTCCCGCTCGATGAACTCCCGCAGCGCCTGCATCACGATGGCCCGCAGGGTGGTGCGGCGCCGCACCGCGGCGATCTTCAGCCACTCGTGCATCGACGCCGGAACATCGACCTTCAACTGCCGGTTCTCCTCCATCGCCTCCAGGTCCCCTCTCTCGGTACAAGGGTACGCCCGTACCTTGTACGGGGTCAAGTGGCGTTGCAGTAGAACTGCAGTAGCTCTCGTGGAAGACGCGCCGTTATAGGGTTTGCGACGCCGCTCACGCCTGGTACTCGTGTGAGCCGTCCCTCCCCCGCCGGCGGCCACACGGGCGGAAACGCCCCGAGAACGGGCGTTTGTGAGACGGCCGAACGCGGCTCAGAGGGGCGTTTCCGTGCGAGCAGGACAGGTGCCCTGGCGGATGCGACATCCATCGAGGGAAAACTCCTGATCCCGCTCGTGCGCCCGGGCCGTTGAGCGCCGGGCGGGTCGAGCATGGATCCGACAGGGGTTGGTACGTCGGGGGCCGCTGGTCGCTGTGACCGGTGCCCCGTTTGGCAGGATCCCGCCTCTCGGGGACAGCGCCGAGCGCCTTGTAACCCGCCATCTCGCCGAGCATCACCGAGCTCGACTGACAGACGCTACGGTCGAGAGGCATGGGGAGGACTCCTGTCCGTAGCGGGTGGGTCAGTCTGGAGCGCGGTCGGACATGTTGTCTAGTGGCGGTAGGTGCTTGTTGGCCAAGCACGAAAAGAAACGCCGGGCTAGCTGCTGGGTAGCCGGCGCCAGGGTCTTCCAGTATTGCTAATAGATGGGATGAAGGCGATGATGAGCCAAGAGCAGTCAGGTGGTCGTTTTATCTTTGTGGCCAATGACATAATGGGTACATCTGCTACCAGAATTGCTGAGACTCTACTCGCCAAGGGCTTCTGGGCGTTTGCCGCTGCCGCACCACACCTGCGGAGACTCGCAGAAAGAGACCAGGTACTGATTTACCTGGCTGGCCCGAAGCGACGGTACTTCGTGGCGAGGGCGACGCTTGGAAGCGGCGTTACCGGTATTGGCCACGCGGAGGGGCAGGTTCTAAGAAGCTTGGGTCTCACGTTTTTACGGTACCAAGTCAAATTCCGCGATGTCACCAAACTTGAACCGCCCGTGCCGATAGAGCCTTTGCTTTCGGGCCTAGACTTCATTAAGGACAAGAGGAACTGGGGATTGCACTTGAGGCTGCCCATCGTGCGCATAGGCGAACACGATTTCGTTGCCGTCATGGGAGCGATACAGCGACTATCTGGATAGGAACTGCCTACACGTACGAGGCCAGGTGATACCACGTTATCTGTCCGAGGAGGGAGGCGACACCCGCGTGGCAGCCCGGCCGCCGGAGTTGTATTCTGAACAAGACGTGGTAGCGAAGGTGATATTGCCAGAGTTGGCGCGTCTCGGCTACAACGAGACTGACCCCGGGAAGCATGTCACCATCAGGTTCACTCACCCGATCATCGCACACCAGGGTCGCGAGAAGAAAACCCTCTTTGCCGACCTCGTTGTCTTCATTCGAGATGTTCCGGTTATCGTCATCGATGCCAAAAATCCTCGTCAATACCTCAACGATAACGACAAAGAGCAAGTCATATCGTATGCCCGACTCTTGGGTGATATCGCTCCATATTCGGCGCTGTGTAACGGTACGTGGGCAGTCTATGACTCAATCACAAAACAGCAACTTCCCGGGCTCCCGACGTATGACGGATTACTAGGGGATCAGCAGCGCCGGCGGGTAACGGCACGCCAGCGCGCGGTTCTGGTTCGTCAGGCTACCAGGACCTTATTTGCAATCGAGAGTGCAAGAGAGTTATCTCGGCTTATGCGTCGTTGCCACGACGTTATTCGTAATCTTAAGGGGTACGATCCGACGAAGGCTTTTGATGAGCTTTCCAAGGTGCTGTTCTGCAAAATGTACGAGGAGCGCGAAGTTGAGGAAGGACGCCGCAGCGTCAACCGTTTCACAACGCAAGTAGTGAAGGAGATGCGAGAGCAGGGAGTAGAGATTATCCAAAACCTCTGGCGAGACACAATATCATCGGACCGGTATCGCGAGGTGTTCGCAGATCAACAGGGCTCCGATGGTATCGAACTTCCAGCGGAAGCGATCGATAAGATCGTTGCCATTCTTGAGAATCGCAGTCTGACACTGACGGACCTTGATGTCAAGGGAGTGGCCTTCGAGGAGTTCCTGGCCGCAACGTATCGTGGAGGCGGCCTGGGGCAGTACTTTACACCTCGCGAGGTCGTACGGTTCATGGTTGACCTAGCAGATCCGGCAATAGGGGAAAAGGTGATTGACCCGGCTTGCGGAACAGGCGGGTTTCTTATCCGGACGTATGATGTGGTTAGCAACAAAATCGAGACTTCGGAGCTCTCTTCCAAAGAGAAAGAGCGCTTACGTCGGGAGCTTGCAAACCAATGCCTTGTCGGAATTGACTGGGAACCAAGGGCCGCGCGTACATGCAAGATGAATATGATCATCCATGGTGATGGTCATGCAGGCGTGTACCACGCCAATGCTCTTGACCTAGAGGAGGTACGACAAAAAGTATCACAAAGAAGAATGGTCTATCCGTCGGCACCAGCTGTAGAAGAAGGAATCTTTGATCTTGTCCTCACCAATCCCCCGTTTGGAGCGGTGGACTCCACGGACCGCATCCTCGGCTACTATCAACTCGGTAGGGGGCGAAAGACCCAAAAGAGGGAGATTCTATTAATCGAACGGTGCATTCGGCTTCTGAGGCCGGGTGGCCGGATGGTGATTGTCCTACCCGAGGGCATCCTGTCGAACAAACAAGATCAAGACGTACGTGACTATATTACTGAGCATTGTATAGTAAAGGCAATCATCAGGCTGCCTCAAGATGCCTTTAAGATGAGTGAAGGGGCAGCTTGCACCAGTATCATGTACGCGGTAAAGAAGGACCCTGGTAACCCGATCCTCTCAGAGCAGGGCGACGTATTCTTTGCGAGGGCGGAATACATCGGCATTAGCCCATCCGGGAAACCTGTTGAGGAAAACGACCTGCTATCTATCCGGGATCAGTTTCGGAAGTTCGAAGCTGGAGAGTGGGATGAGCTGGAACTGGAAATGGTCGAAGAGGAGACGGTGCAGTTCGTTCGTGAAGCAGATGGCTCCTCTGGACCGTGGTTGGAGCCCGAGGTAAACCGGACAAGCCTACTGTATGACCGCTTATGCTACGTAGTACGCCGCCCGCGGCTCACCGGGCGCTTTAGCTACACGTTTTTCCATCCTGCGTACTACCGCGTGATGCAAGCGTTGCGTAAAATGCCCGTTGAGCTCCGCTCTCTTCAGTCTCTCTGTCAGGAGGGGTATCCGGTCAGGGGAAAGAAGCCATCCGAGGAGTCAGCAGAGGGTATTCCAGTTATCAAGCTGCGCAATGTCACAGGGCAGGGTATAGACCCCGATACGGATTATGCTCCAGATACGGAAGAAACGTGGAAAGAAAGCGAGCGAGGAATCGTACGGAAAGGTGATGTGTTGGTCACGTCCACTGGTGAGGGGACCATAGGCAGGGTAGACATATACCCATACGACGAGCCCGCCATATGCGACAATCATGTTGCTATCTGCCGAGTCAAGGACGGCATCAACGCTCGATACCTCGTTGAGTTCTTGCGTAGCGAGTATGGGCAGATTCAGATGCTGCGCTATGTGTCCGGGTCAACAGGCCAAACCGAGTTGAACATCGAGCACCTGGCAAGTGTCCAAGTGCCTGTCCCTTCCGACGAGACCCAGGAAGCGATAGCTAGGCTGATGGACGATGCAAGACAACGTGCTACCGAATTGCGAAAGCAAGCGGCAGGGCTCCAAGAGCGTGCTGCCTATATCCTGGCGGATGCACGCGCGAGCATGTACCGACTGATTGCCGACACACCGGTCCGGTGATGTGGACACAGGAGTTAGCCCGAACTCGACACTTGGCCCCGCTTCGGGACGACTCTCGATGGAGCTCTCTCAATACTCCGGCGACCTGTTGTCCGGCGGCTTCGTCGTAGTGCCATGACCGGAGAGCGGGGGGCGTCACCCCTTGTTGCCTACGTGTACCGCGCGCTGCGAAGCTATGGTGGAGTCTGAGCAAACCGCAAGGGGTGCCCGGCCGTCAGAGCCGCATTAGACCGTATGATGCGCTGCCCGGCCAGCGCCCTGTCCAACCCACGGGACGGACAGAAGGAATACAGCTATCCTAACCCGTGCTCGGCACGACGGGCGATGTGATGCAGGTGTGACCTCCGCCCTCGCTAGCACCCACACGGGGAGGTCCGTCTTCGCAGCCACCTCCTGTAGGGTCAGCCCCCGCTCCATCCTTCTCAGGCGTAAGTCGGCAAGCTTCATCGTCGCCCCCCCGCCAGGAAGGTTCGGGAGGCTGGGGTATTCTCCCTGCGGAAGGGTGGATGACCATGCCAAACGTGCCGAGCGCCTGTTCTGGAGCGAGGTTGGGGTCCCTGGTACCGCTGGGCTGCCTATGATCTGAAGGTAGAGAGCACGCCACGCGGCGGGCTGTGGACAAGGGTTGCCAATCAGCAATGCTTTCACTCTTGGCCATAGTCCATCATTCCTTGCGGCTACCGTTAGGAGGCATTGCTATGTCCAAGAAGCTGATCGGGCTCGGCCTTGGCGTTGTGCTGATCTTGGGCATAGGGACTGCGCTTGCGGCGTCCCCATTCTTCGGGCTTGGCCCAGCGCAGCGCTCAGGCTACGGCCCGAAGTGGGAGTACCTCGTGATCGCTACCCGTGCAGAGTTCGCTATCGCAGTCTCCGATGTCACGATGCAACCCGTCGTCGAAGAGGACATCGGCCTTCCGTTTGCCTATGAAGCCCGCATGCTCGAAAGTCGGCTGAACCATCTCGGGGAAGCCGGTTGGGAACTTGTTGCCGTCATTGGCACCATTGATGGCGATCAAGAGTTCGTCTTTAAGCGGCCGAAGCGGTAGCCGTACATATCGAGCACCTCCCCTCCGGCCAGTACCGCGTCACCGTCTTCCTGGGCCGCTCGGCCGCCGGTAAGGCGGCGCGCGCCCGGAAGGTGTATCCCAGGCGCGCCGGCCTCCAGGAGTCGCGGGAGGTCGGAGGGGCGCGCGAACATCACGCGAACTGCGCGCCGTCTGGCTCCGTCGCGATGCGGTGTTTCCGGGGCGTCGGGTGTCGCCTGACAAGCTCAGAAGCGCGTCAGCACGCTTTCGGACGAACTTCTCAATCCGTGGTCGCTGGGCTGAGTCCTGAGGAGTCGCGAGTGGAGCTGGCAAGAGAGCGGCCGAGGGTGGAGCCGGCCACCTCTCGAAAATCCACCGCTGTCCGGCCCCGAATGTATCGCGAGCTGGCACGCTGCCGGCTGGAGCTGACGGGCGCGACGGTGTCGTGCCGATTTGCGACGGTCCCGGCAAACGAGGTGGCGCCACGGTTTTCGCTGAGGTGCCTCCCTAGATCGGCCGGCCACACCAACCGCGTTAGCCCGGCAGCCGCTCTCGGCGACCGGGGAGGAGTCGCTGAGAACTGCTCGAACGTGCCCGGCGTGAGACGTCGGCATGCACCGCTCACGACTCGCCGTCAGGAGCGAGGGCTTACCCTTGCCGAGGTCGCGCGCTCAGTGCACGCACCGGTGTTTGCGGTCGCCCGGGCCGGACCTGAGGACCATCCCGCATGGGCACCGATCCGCAGGCGCATGGCGGCTTTCCTGCTTCGCAACGCGGTGCCCCGTTAGGTCGAAAGCGGGGTCTGGTCGGGGGGTACCAGGCCTGCGAATGTGGCAGGCCCCACCGCGGCTCTCGTGGTCACCGCCCTCTCGTCGGCGCCGGATCCTGCATGCCGGCCACCTTTGTAGGGGGCCGGCCATTGATTCGGCGCGCACCCCTGGACGCGCCATGGCGTGGCCACAAGTTGGTCCGGGGAACGAACGCGTCGCGGCCTACGTACCATGCCGGCATTTTACCGTGGGGATCAGCGCATGGAGAAGGCCGCTGTAACGGGTGCGACGAGGGTGAGCAAAGGCGATGTCGAATCCCACTACCAGGGAAACAGAGCGAG
>JADBKR010000001.1 GCA_014896295.1 Limnochordaceae bacterium | reverse complement strand
AGCCCCGTCGCTCCACACGCCGGTGGTCCTTGCGCGCCAGGTCAGCGAGCGCCCCGAGGGGGTGGAGGCGGGCACCGTCCACCTAGCCGGGAACGACTACCCCGGCATCCGGCGAGTCCTCGACCGCCTGCTGGCCGACCCGGAGGCCTGGCGCCGGTCGGCGGAGGCGTCCAACCCCTTCGGGGACGGGCGTGCGGCGGAGCGGATCGCCCAGGCGCGTGGAGTGGAAGCTCTTGGGGACCACGGAGCGGCCGGCCGACTTCCGGACAGGGTCGTGATAGCGGCGGGCTGGGAGAGCGCGTCGGCATGGGGGCGCAAGCCACCCGCGGGGAAGGAGAATTCAAAGCAACGATTGAATAAGATGTGAGAACTGGGCCTCCTGAAGCCAGAAGCTGCTCGGGAGGTCGCATCTCACATCGGAGGTGTCGGCCCATGCGCTGGCTTCCGGCCACCCCGGGCACGACCGCGCCCAGGAAGCGCTCTCGCCCCTTCCCCTTCCTTGCTCTTGTGTTGCCTGCGCTCGTCATCTCCGCCTGTTCCACCGGTGGATCGGCGCCGGCCGCGCAGAAGAGTCCGCAGCCCGTCCAGCAACGGACGGCCGGCGGGCGCCTGGTGACGGCCAAGGCCGCCATCGACACCTGGCAGCAACTTCCCATGGATCCCACCAAGGCGAAGCTGCCTCCGAAGCTGGCCAGCCAGATCCTGGACGGGTACCGCATCTTCATGGACACCCCCAAGTACGCGCCCGAGTATGTTCACAACGACATGTCGTGCACCAACTGCCACATGAACGGCGGGCAGAAGGACAAGGCCATCCCGCTGGTGGGCGTGGCCGCAGCCTTTCCCGACGTGAGCGGGAACAGCGGGCGCGTCATCAGCCTGGAAGACCGGATCGTCAGCTGCTTCCTGCGCAGCGAGAACGGCGCCAACGCACCCAAGCGTGCCACGGCCGACTCGGAGCCCGTGATCGCCGTGGCCACCTACCTCAGCTGGATCTCCCACGGCCTGCCCGTCGGCGAGAGCCCCGCGTGGCGCCACCAGAACGTCATCCCCAGGGAGCGGCAGATCCCGGTCGACCGGCTGGACCCGAAGCTGGGGCAGAAGCTGTACGCCGAGAAATGCGCCGCCTGCCACGGCCGGGACGGCCAGGGTGTGGAAATGGCGGCGGGCCTGAAACCGGGCCCGCTCTGGGGACCCGGCTCGTGGAACGACGGCGCCGGGCTCGCCCGGGTCTACACGCTGGCCGGATTCATCCGCTACGCCATGCCCTACTCCGAGCCCGGGTCGCTGAGCGACGAGGAAGCCCAGCAGATCGCCGCCTTCATCGACGCCCAGCCGCGGCCCTCCTTCCCGAACAAGGCGAAGGACTACACCTTCCCTGGCGGCAAGGTGCCGCGGGACGCTGTCTACTACCCGCAGCTCTATCCGCAGAATCCGCTCGCTCTCAAGCTGCAGGCGCCCTGACGCCGCGGAGCCGGGGAGGGGCGTGGGGCGGCGCCCCCGCCACGCCTCCCCGCCGGCCGGTCCGCTCCGCGCCGGGCGAAGCTGGAAAGCGGCCCAGCGCGCGGCCCTGGCCCCGGTCAGCCTTTTCAGGTATACTGACCGCGTGAATCGCCACCCGCGGCTCGGGCCCGGTCAACCTTGCTACGTGGTTCACAAGGCCGGGCACGGGCGTCCGGGGAGCGGGGAGCGAACCGCTCCGGGTGGCCGGTTGAAGGAGATGCCGGTGGCCAATCGCAGGAACCCACCGAACCGCCTGCTGGCGATGGCGCTCTCGGACGCCATCACCGTGGGCGTCGCGGTGTGGGCTGCGTATGCCGGCGGTACCTGGCTGGATGCCAGGTTCCATACATCTCCCCTCTTCCTCGCGGTCCTGGTCCTGCTGGCCGTGGGCGGATCGTTGCAGATGGTGGTCAAGGACGTTCTCCGGGAGACCGGAGGCCGTCGCCCGCCCGCAGGGAAACCGCGGGACAGCCAGAAGCAGGAGGGTGGCCGGGGGGAGAAACCCCCGGAGAGCCCCAGGAAGGAAACGGGCGCCGATTGATTCCAGCACCCTTCTGGGCGGGTTTGGCAGGGCTCGCCGGCGGTTGGTTGAACAGCGGCATTCTCTGGTACGCCCTGCGACGAGCGGCTTCGGGGGGCGGACGGGATCTCCGCTGGGTCTTTGGGGGGTTTGCCGCACGGTTCACGGTGGACGCCCTCTTCCTGCTGGTGGCCTGGCTTCTGACGGAAGGCGAGAGGTGGTCGCTTGTGGCGGTGGCCGCGGGCCTGTTGGCCGGTAGCGCCCTGGGGCTCTGGCGCCTGGCCCGCCGGGCGACGAGGCGGGAGGCGATGCTCGCTCCATGAGCGGAATCATCTTGGCGGCGGGGGTTCCCGAGATCGGGCATGAGGCCAACCCGGTCTTCTTCCAAGTTTTCGGCCTCGACGTCACCGGGCAGATCATCACCGAGTGGGGTCTGATGCTGCTCGTCCTGATCGCTGTCATCCTCGCCACGCGCCGGATGGAGATGGTGCCGCGAGGCGGGCAGAACGCGGTGGAGCTCGGCGCGGAGCTGATCATGAACGGAGTGCTCGTGCCGGCACTCGGAAGCAGGGAGAAGGCACGCCGCTATTTCCCCTTCCTGGCCAGCCTGTTCGTCTTCATCCTCGCCTCGAACTATTCCGAGCTCCTGCCGGGGGCCAACCTGGTGCCGGGGTTCAAGACGCCCACCAGTACCCTGAGCGTGACCGCGGCGCTGGCCCTCGTCTCGTTCGTGGCCACCCATGTGTCGGGTTTCGTCACCCACGGCTTCCGTTACCTGAGGCATTTCATCGAACCCTCTCCATTTATGTTGCCGCTCAATATCGTCGAGGAGCTGATCCGACCTCTTTCGCTGGCCCTCCGTCTTTTTGGCAACATCTTCGGCGAGGATTCGGTACTGCTGGTGATGCTCTCGTTTCTGCCGTACATCGTCCCGGTCCCGTTCATGGTCCTCTTCGTCCTCTTCGGCTTGCTGCAGGCTTTCATCTTCACCATGTTGACCGGCGTCTACATCGCCGGTGCCACCGGAGAGGCGGAGTAGGCGATGCATATGCGCCGTGAGGCAGGTATCGGGCCGGTTCGACCATTTCCTCCCACCGGGAGGGATCATGCGCTCCGCAACGGGGCCAGGCGAAAGGAGGGAAACGGGTGACCGCACTGGCTGTGGCCATTGCTATCGCTCTACCGGCCCTTGGGGCCGCGCTCGCGCAGGGGCAGATCGTCTCCGCTACCATCGACGCGGCTTGGCGCCAGCCGGAGGCGTTGGGTGACGCCCGGGGGGTCATGATCTTGGGCCTCGCGTTCACCGAGGCGCTTGCCATTTATGGTTTGTTGATCGCCTTCTTGCTATACGGCAAGGTATAAGGGGTAGAAGCGGGTGGGGAGCCTCCCCGATGCATCGCGCCCCGGGAGGCTCCCGACCGGCTCCCGGTGGGAGCCTTTGAGGCCCGGTAAGTCGGGCCCTTTTTCAGGAGCGGGCCTGCGGGCGTCCGGGCATCCGAGCGGCAAGGGTAGTGAACGAGGTCCGCAGAGG